>NZ_JAAMPR010000001.1:3207500-4077500 GCF_018588185.1 Rhodococcus sp. WY5 | reverse complement strand
ACACCATCCGGGCCGTACGAGATGTTCATGCAAAAGTGCATTCCGTAGCTGCGGTAGACGTACAGACGCCCCGCCCGCCCGAACATCACGCTGTTTCGCGGCGTTTGCCCCCGATACGAATGTGCTGCCGGATCCGGCCATGGCCCGTCCTTCTCCCCTCCGTACGCCTCGACCTCGACGATCCTCAGCGAGATGTCGTCGACGGTCAGGGTCGAGCCGAGAATTGTCAGGCCCGCTTCCAACGGGTTCTCCACATTTTCCAAGGTCTCGATGCTCACCCTTCGATTGTGCCCACGCCGTTGACTCATCGGTCGGCCGAGTCGCATAATTCAACAAGTGATGAATTATTGAAACGAGGCGAACCGTGACCACAACGCCGGCAATAGATATCCGCGGACTACGAGTCATTCGCGGCAAGCACGAAGTTCTTCACTCGCTTGACCTGCAGGTATCAGCAGGATCGATCACCGGACTGCTCGGCCCGTCCGGCTGCGGCAAGACAACCCTGATGCGCGCGATTGTCGGAACACAGATCGTCGAAAGTGGTGAGGTCAGAGTGCTGGGCGATCTCGCCGGTTCCGTTGCTCTTCGCCACCGGGTCGGATATGTCACCCAATCCCCCAGCGTGTACGGCGACCTGACGGTCACTCGAAACGTCCAGTACTTCGGCGCTCTGTACGGCAAGTCCGGCGCCGACGTCGCAGCAGCGGTCGACGCCGTCGGATTGAGCCGATACGCCGACCAGACCGCCGCCGATCTGTCTGGTGGTCAACGCGGGCGAGTCTCGCTGGCTTGCGCGTTGGTGGCGTCACCTGATGTGTTGATCCTCGACGAACCGACCGTCGGCCTCGATCCGGTGCTTCGTGTCGAACTGTGGGAACGATTTGCCGACCTTGCCCGCAGCGGAACTACCCTGTTGGTCTCCAGCCACGTCATGGATGAGGCCGACCACTGCGCTGAACTGATCCTGATGCGAGACGGGCATCTCCTCGCTCAACTCACACCCGATGAATTGCGCGCCAAAACCAGATGTGAACGGCTAGAGGACGCCTTTCTCGAGCTGATTCGGACTTCACCCGTCGGAGGCGAAATATCATGAGCATCAGGATCTTCGGTGCTACGACCGTCCGCATTCTGCTTCAGCTCCGCCAGGACCATCGCACGGTGGCCATGATCTTGTTGGTCCCGTCGTTACTGATGATTCTGCTCTATTTCCTCTACCAAGACGTCCCGACGCCACCCGGCCAGGTTTCGCTCTTCCAACGAGTGGCGATCACGATGTTGGGAATCTTGCCGTTTGTGGTGATGTTCCTGGTCACATCCATCGCCATGCAGCGCGAACGCAGTTCAGGAACCCTCGAACGCCTGCTCACCACACCGATGGGCAAACTCGACCTTCTCGCCGGATACGGGGCGGCATTTTCGCTCTCCGCCGCCGCTCAAGCAGCTCTCGCGTGCGCGGTTGCTTTCGGATTCCTCGGACTCACCATCGCCGGCAGTCTTGCCTGGGTCATCGTCATTGCAGTTCTCGGCGCAATACTGGGCGTTGCGCTAGGCCTGTTGGCCAGCGCATTCGCGAAGACCGAGTTCCAAGCGGTGCAATTCATGCCGGTAGTTGTGGTTCCACAGCTCTTCCTCTGCGGACTCCTGGTACCGCGCGACCAATTGCCGACCTGGCTCGAATGGATCAGCAACGTCCTCCCCTTGAGCTACGCCGTCGACGCACTTCAGCAAGTGTCGATGCATGCCGACGCGACGGGTCAGATGTGGCGTGATCTCGCCGTCATGGCGGGCTTCGCCGCCGCCGCACTCTCGCTGGCCGCGGCCACACTCGATCGCCGCACTCCATGACCGACAAGGACACGAGTCCTGCACCGATTCGTTCGGGGCGACGACCGGGCAAGTCGGAGACTCGCGCGCAGATCCTCGATTCGGCACGACGGGCGTTCTCCCAGAACGGTTTTCGACGAACAACCGTTCGATCGATAGCTGCGGCCGCTGACGTCGATCCGGCTATGATTCATCACCATTTCGGGAGCAAGGAGCAGTTGTTCACCGCTGCGATCGCGCTACCGATCGATCCAGCAAAGGTACTGGGACCGGTTCACACCTCCCCGACCGAAAACCTCGGCGAAAGCCTTCTCCGGGCGGTGATCGGGCTATGGGATTCGGAACATCAGCCGGCGATTCTGGCGGCTTTTCGATCAGCCATTTCCGGCGACGGATCGCAGCTGATCCAGAGCTTTCTGCTCGATGTCGTATTGCGCGACATCATTCCGCGGGTGGACACACCACCTGGTACCGGCTTGATCAGAGCGGAATTGGTGGCCTCTCAGATGGCCGGACTGCTTGTCACGCGATATGTGCTCGGACTCGAACCACTCGCATCATTGAGCTTTGACGCTTTGGTACCGCTGGTGGCTCCGAACCTCCAGCGGTACCTGACCGGTGAATTACCGATCTAGCCTTCAGCCCGCGCGAGCAACTTCTCGTGCTCGTCGTCCGCCACATCGCGTGCCTCGTCGATCAACAGAACGGGAATGCCGTTCTCGATCGGGTAGGCACGCCGCAGGCGCGGGTTGTAGAGCAACTCGTCCCCGACCAGCAACAGCGGGCCTTTGTCCTGGGGGCAGGCCAAAATGCTGAGCAACGTCGAATCAATAGCCACGTGAGTCCTCTCGAACCGATCAAACAGAATGTCCTCAGGCTACCGTGCTCCGGTGCTCACCCTCGTCGGCATCAACTGCGCGGCAATTGCCTTGGTCAGCCGCTTGTACGACTGCGACTCGGAATCGAGGAACCAGGTCCGTGGCCCCGGCGCCGGCAATCCGGCCGCAGCCAAAGCAGTGGAGCTCGGACGGTACGACGAACCCACCGGGATCTCGTCAACCACGTGCACGATATCCGGACGAGCGTCGAAAGCGATGCGCGAGAGGGCCTCTGCAAGCTCGGCAGAACGGAACTGCCGTCCCGGACGCCATGTCACGGCAGCGACCGCCAGCTGATGCGGCGCGTCACCGACTCCGTATGCGACGGCAAGATCCACCCGCGCCACACTCGACAACGCGTCGACGATCGGCTGGGTGAACACGGGACCGCGGAGCGTGGAAATGACCGTGTTCTTGTGGTCGATCAGCCAGTAGTCGCCGTCGGCGTCCCGGCGGAAGAGATTTTCGGTGGGAATCCACGAATCGCCGGCTTGGAAGAGACCTCGCATGGCTCCGCCCGAGAGATCGGCGGTGAATCCCGCGCGCCCGAGCAGCAATCCGACCTCGTCTTCGGCGCACTCACGGACAAATCCGTTTCCGTTCTCGAGGAGCCGACCACTCAGCGGGTCGTATGCCGCCAACCGCACCTGCGCACTACCCGGCAGTGGGCGCCCCTTGGAACCAACTTTGGAGCCTGCAACATTGGCAAGAATCACGTCGCCTTCGGTCGACGCATAGAACTCGAGTACCTGCGCGGGGTCGAACGCCTCCGTTGTCCGCTTCCACAGACCATGGGGCATGCCCGAACCGATGAACAGGCGGACCGGATGACTACCGTCGATGAGAAGAAGATCCTCGTCGAGTATCTCGCGCATCATCGACCACGTGTAACTCACGACCGTCACGCCGTAGCGGTGGATTTCCTCGACGAACCTCGCGGGGTTCAGTCCACGTGAGAGCGCAATGCGTGAGCCACCGGCCATGGCACCACCGATGGTCGCGAGCAGACTCGACGAATGATGGAGTGGTGCAAGGCAGTACACGGTGTCACCGCGATCGAGATCTGCCGCCGTGGCCGTGCCGAAGGCCGACAGTGCCCACCGGTAGTTGGTGATCTGCTTGGCCTCGAGCACACCGCCGGATTCCGCAAAGATGATGAAGGCGAGTTCGCGGGCGACACCGGGATCCGGTCGGTACCACCCGGGCAGATTGACCTTCGTCGGATCGATTTGTTCGAGATCGATCACGTCGTGTGACGGATCCACCTCGAGGCCACGGGCATCGCCGCCGCCGAGCACCAGTACCGGCCGACCGGTAACCACTGCAGCATCGACGTTTTCCGGATCGGTGATGATCCGATCGACCGACCCCAGCTTGACCGCCGCCGTTATGTCGGAGCCTGGCGGAAGCATGACCGCGACGGCACCAAGTCGCGACAGGGCCGCGATGGCCGCGAGTGCGCTGGGGCGGGTCTCCATCAGGACACCGACATGCGCTGCCGGACGCACTCCCACGGAGATTAATCCACGCACGACATTGTCGATACGCGCGTTGACCGCTTCATAGGTGTGCACGCGATTGTCGAAGAGGAAGCACTCGCCGTTCGGCGCCTTTCGACGCTGCTCCGCCAGCAACTGGCTCAGCGAGATCTTGGTGTGCGGCTGAATCTGGTTGAGTCGAGCCAGACGTGGCAACGCTCGTGCCGCTTCTCCCGACAATTCGAAAGTGCCGCGCAACGCACCGGCGGCAAGGTCACTGATTCCCTTGGTGACTCCTGCACCTACTTCAGCGACCGAGGCAACGGTGTGGATGATCCGATTGCTGATCGACACACCGGTCTGGTCTTCGAGGTCGGCGCCGTAGACCATGTTCGCGATACGGTCCGGGAGGGGTCCACCCGTCTCGGTCCACTGTACGAATTCACCGGTGGTCGGCCAGGTGTGATTGGCCGCAGTGGAACCGACAACCAAACCGAAATGGCCTGCACGCAAGGTAGATTCGTAGACCTTCGCCCGCGGAGCGGCTTGACTGATGCCTCGAACCGCTTGCGGCTGGCCGATGTCGTCGACCTCGCCGACGAATGCCAGGATGGGGCAGGTGATCTCGGCGAGCGAGACCAATTGATCCTTGATGACGAACCCACCGGTCATCATTCGGTTGTGCACGATGAACTGCTTGAGCAGTTCGGCTACCGCGGGCCCCGACCACGCGACCCAACCCTCGGTCGCGAGGAAGCGTCGTTGCTGCTCCCGCGGAAGCAACGCCTCCCGGTCGTGCAGTTGAAGCAGAAAGTCGACGCGCATCTTCAGCGTCTTCACGGGATCGAGCAACTGGAACCCGGTACGGGCCATCCACCCGGTGACCGCCAGGCGATTGAAGACGTGATCGGCGAGGAAATCTGCACCCTTGGTTGCCAATCCCGCCGGGATGCCGAAGGGTAGCGCGGCGAGTGTGTCGACCGGACTGCCGAAGGTGATGACGCTGGCGATGTTTCGACTACGCCGATACGCGGCAGCCTGATAGGCGAACATGCCACCCTGCGAATAACCGGAGATGTGAACATCTTTTCCGGTGTGACGGTGGATGTGATCGACGATGTCGCTGAGAGCGATGATGTGATCGGCGAGGTTACGATCCCAACCGCCCTCTTCGGAGTCGGGCGAACCGAAATCGACGACCCAGGGATCAAGGCCCATCTCGTGCAGAATTCCCACAGCGCCCTGGTCACGGGTCACGTCGTACACGTTCGCCGACATCATCATCGGCGGGATCAGCAAGATCGGTGCGCCGACGGTTTCCGGGTCACTGTCCGGGAAGTAGCGCCGTAGCCGATACATCGCTACGCGTTCGACGATCTCGAACGGCGACGTGGTCGCATCCGTTTCCAGCCCACCCAACCGGACGACCTCGAGGCCGTTTTGTGCTGTCGCAACCACCCGACGAATCGGGCCCAGCACAGACTTGGAATTCAATCCCACCATTTCACTCCCAAGTTACTCACCATGTGACGTCAGTCTCATTTTTCCCGCGCGCGACAAGCCTACTGACGATGAATACGCGTACGCGGTCAGGGAGCAAATTCTGCTACCTGACCGCGTACGACCGAAGGACTACTGCCGAAAAGAGAGCGACAACACTCGTGACCGCGAGGTCACAGGGTCCATTCCCGCAGTGACTGCGCCACTGCTTTGACTCCGTCCAGCTGCTCGGCAACCCGCACCCCCGCAGTGCCGCCTCGCGCGTTGCGCGAAGCAATGGAACCCTCGACTGTCAGCACCTCACGAACAGCGGGTGTCAGCGCGCTGTCGACGCCGGCCAGCTCCTCGTCGGTGAGATCTTCGAGTCCGACCCCTCGTGCTTCGGCGACACGCACGCACGCTCCGGCAGCCTCGTGGGCAACCCGGAACGGCACGCCCTGACGCACCATCCACTCCGCGATGTCGGTGGCCAACGTGAACCCTGCCGGAGCTAGTTCCGCCATGCGCTCGGTGTGGAACTCGAGCGTCTGCACCAGACCGGTGATGGCCGGGAGCAGCATCTCGAGCTGCGCAACCGAGTCGAAAACCGGTTCCTTGTCCTCTTGCAGATCGCGGTTGTACGCCAGCGGCTGAGCCTTGAGCGTCGCCAACAATCCGGTCAGGTTGCCGATCAAACGACCCGACTTACCGCGCGTCAGTTCCGAGACATCCGGATTCTTCTTCTGCGGCATGATCGACGATCCCGTCGACCACGCGTCGGCAAGCGTGATGTAGCCGAACTCCGGTGTGCTCCAGATGATGATCTCTTCCGCCATACGGGAGAGATCGACACCGATCATTGCGAGCACGAACGCTGCCTCGGCCGCAAAATCACGCGAAGCCGTTGCGTCGATCGAGTTCTCGGCCGAGCTGTCGAACTTCAGTTCCGCCGCAATCGCTTCGGGATCGAGTCCGAGTGAGGAACCGGCCAGTGCACCGGAACCGTACGGGGACACCGCAGCTCGCACGTCGAAGTCGCGAAGGCGCTGCACGTCCCGCAACAGTGGATGTGCGTGAGCGAGCAGGTGATGCGCCAACAGGACCGGCTGAGCCGCCTGCAGGTGCGTCTTGCCCGGCATCACGGCATCCGGATGCGCCCCGGCCTGAGTCGCCAATGCGTCGACCACGTCGAGAACTCCGGTGGAGATGCGGCGGACTGCATCGCGAAGCCACATGCGGAACAGCGTGGCCACCTGGTCGTTTCGCGAACGTCCAGCACGCAGGCGCCCACCGACCTCAGGCCCGACACGCTCGATCAGACCACGCTCGAGTGCGCCGTGTACGTCCTCGTCCGACTCGCTGGGCCCGAAGGCGCCACTGGCAACATCTGCCGCCAGGCGGTCGAGACCGTCGAGCATTGTCACGAGGTCGGCTTCACTGAGCAGGCCTGCCTTGTTCAGCACACGCGCATGCGCCTGCGACGCCCGCACGTCGTACGGAGCGAGGACCCAGTCGAAGTGAGTCGACTTGCTCAGCGCCGCCATGGCAGCGGCCGGTCCGGACTCGAACCGCCCGCCCCACAGCGCACCTTCGTTGGTGCCGTGTTTTTGAGCGTCTCCGTCACCGTGAGCCGTCATGGCTCAGAGTCCCAGATCGCGCTTCGCGGCGACCTTCGACGACAGACCGTGGATCTCGACGAAGCCCTTCGATGCGGACTGGTCGAAGCTGTCGCCCTCGTCGTACGTCGCGAGGTTGAAGTCGTAGAGCGACTCCGGGCTACGACGACCGTTGACGGTGATGGCTCCACCGTGCAGGAAGAGACGAATGTCGCCGGTGACGCGTTCCTGCGTCTTGTTGACGAACGTGTCCAGTGCGTCCTTGAGGGGCGAGAACCA
Organism: Rhodococcus sp. WY5; assembly: GCF_018588185.1. Classification (NCBI taxonomy): domain Bacteria; kingdom Bacillati; phylum Actinomycetota; class Actinomycetes; order Mycobacteriales; family Nocardiaceae; genus Rhodococcus; species Rhodococcus sp. WY5. Next base: position 4,069,940 of record NZ_JAAMPR010000001.1, on the reverse strand, counting down.
GAGGCCGTCGTAGACCAGCTCGGACCAACGCTGCTCCATCTGACGCTTGTAGCGACCGAGTTCGCGTTCGAGGGTGACGTGTTCGAGTTCCTGGTGCGCGGTGATGAGAACCATGGCGCCGGGAGCTTCGTAGATCTCACGGCTCTTGATGCCCACGAGACGGTCCTCGACGACGTCGAGACGGCCGACGCCCTGAGCGCCTGCGCGCTTGTTCAGTTCCTGAATGGCTTCGAGAACCGACACCGGGCGGCCGTCGATGGCGACCGGGCGGCCCTTGTCGAAGCTGATGATGAGCTCGTCGGGTGCGTTCCAGTTGACCGTCGGGTCCTGGGTGTAGTCGTAGACGTCCTTCGTCGGCGCGTTCCACAGATCCTCGAGGAATCCGGTCTCGACGGCGCGGCCCCAGACGTTCTGGTCGATCGAGAACGGCGACTTCTTGGAGACGTTGATCGGGATGTTGTTCTCTTCGGCGAAGGCGATGGCCTTCTCGCGGGTCCAGGCGTAGTCGCGGACCGGTGCGATGACCTGCAGGTCGGGTGCGAGGGCGCCGAATCCGACCTCGAAGCGAACCTGGTCGTTGCCCTTACCGGTGCAACCGTGCGAGACGATGGTGCCGCCGTGCGAGCGTGCAGCTTCGACGATGTGCTTGACGATCAGCGGACGGCTGATGGCCGAGACGAGCGGGTAGCGGTCCATGTACAGGGCGTTGGCCGCGATGGTCGGCAGGCAGTATTCGTCCGCGAACTCGTCGCGGGCGTCGACGACAACGGATTCGACTGCGCCGCAGTCGATCGCGCGCTGACGCACGACCTCCATGTCCTCGCCACCCTGCCCCAGATCGATGGCGACGGCGACAACTTCAGCGCCCGTCTCCTTACCGATCCAACTGATGGCAACAGAAGTGTCCAGCCCGCCCGAGTAGGCGAGTACGACGCGATCGGCCATGGTTTTTGTGCTCCTTCGGTTGAAAATCTCTATCAAAGAATAAGGGGTCAGGCGAGCGATTCGATCATGGCCGCGAGTTCCGCTCCGGAAAGCGGTTCCCGGGCCACTACGAAGATGGTGTCATCTCCGGCGATCGTGCCCACGATGTCCGGCATCGAGGACCGATCCAGTGCGCTCGCGAGGTAGTGCGCGGCTCCCGGCGGTGTCCGGAGGATCGCCATGTTGCCGCTGAAATCGGTGGAGACCAACAACTCACCCAACAGCCGTGAGAGGCGGTCGGTGCCGCCGGCCACACCGCGTACCGGGTTCCCGTCCTCCGGCACCACGTAAACACCGGCGCCGCCGTCGGCGGCACGCAGTTTCACCGCTCCCAGCTCTTCGAGGTCACGCGAGAGCGTCGCCTGCGTTGCTTCGATGCCCTCGGCACCGAGCAAGGCCGCCAGCTCCGTCTGACTTCGGACAGGGTGAGCCGCCAGAAGCGCGATGATGCGCGACTGGCGACCAGCCCGAGTGGGAGCGACGCTCACGCCGGGTCCAGTTGGGTTCGCTGTTCCAGCAGCCACACGAGCAATGCCTTCTGGGCGTGCAGACGGTTCTCCGCCTCGTCCCAGACAACACTCTGCGGCCCGTCGAGAACCTCGTCGGTGACTTCTTCGCCGCGATGCGCGGGCAGGCAGTGCAGGACGACGGCCTTCGGATCTGCCTTTGCGAGCAGCTCCTTGTTGATCTGGAACGGACGGAAAGGTCCGACCCGATCGAGTCCGTCGTTCTCCTGACCCATCGAGGTCCAGGTATCGGTGACCAACGCGTCGGCACCGACGACGCCGGCCTGTGGGTCCTGCGTCAGGGTGATGGTCGCGCCGGTTTCCTCGGCGCGTTTGCGTGCTGCTGCCACGACCCAGTCCGCCGGTTCGAAGCCGGCGGGGCTTGCGATGGTGACGTCGATGCCTGCGGTCACTCCGCCGAGCATCAGCGAGTGAGCCATGTTGTTGGCGCCGTCGCCCAGGTAGGTCAGCTTCAGCCCCTTGAGCTCACCCTTCTGTTCGATCAGCGTTTGCAGATCGGCCAGAACCTGACAGGGATGAAATTCGTCGGACAATGCATTGACGATGGGAATCGTTGCGCCCGTAGCCATTTGCTCCAGGCGCTTCTGGCCGAACGTGCGCCACACGACGGCGTCGACGTAGCGGGAGAGAACGCGTCCGGTGTCCGCCAAGGTCTCTTCACGACCGAGTTGAGTGCTGCGCCCGTCGACGACGACAGCGTGACCGCCCATCTGTGCGATGCCCATCTCGAACGAGAAACGTGTACGCGTCGAGTTCTTCTCGAAGATGACACCGACTCCGCGGGGACCCTCGAGCGGACGCCGAGCGAACGGGTCCTTCTTGAGAATCGCAGCGAGTTCCAGAACTTCGGCCTGCTGCGCAGGAGTCAGATCGTCGTCCCTGAGAAAGTGTTTCACCACGGTAGTCACTTCTCCCCCGGCTGGTCAGCCGATAGTGCACTGTCGAAGATGGCAGGTAGTGCTGCCACGAAGGTTTCGGCCTGCTCGTCCGTGAGGATGAGCGGCGGCGCCAACCGGATCACTCCGGGTTGCGCTGCATTCACAAGGTACCCGGCTTCGCGCGCTGCGTTTTCCACCGCCGGCGCGACGTCCTCGGTCAGCACGACACCCAGCAACAGTCCTGATCCCCGTACGTAGTCGACCAACGGATGGCCCAGATCTTCGATGCACGCCGAGATCGACTTACCCAAGCTGTCGGCGCGTGAGATCAGGTCTTCCGCTGCAATGGTTTTCAGCACGGCAAGTGCCGCCGCAGCACACACCGGATTGCCACCGAACGTCGTACCGTGCTTACCCGGTCCGAACAACTCGGCCGTTGCCCCGGTCGCGATGCAGGCGCCGATCGGCATTCCGCCACCGAGTCCCTTCGCAAGAGTGATGACGTCCGGAACGATGCCGACTGCCTGATGGGCGTAGAACCAGCCGGTCCGGCCGATGCCGGTCTGCACTTCGTCGAGCACGAGAAGTGCACCGCGCTCGGCGGTGATCCGCCGAGCCTCGACGAGGTATCCCTCGGGTGGCACCACGACGCCGCCCTCACCCATGATCGGTTCGAGGAACACAGCGGCGGTGTCGGAATCGACGGCCTGCTCGAGTGCCTCGACGTCGCCGTACGGCACGAACTCGACACCGGCGGGCATCGGTTCGAACGGCGCCCGCTTGGCCGGCTGACCCGTCAGAGCGAGTGCCCCCATCGTGCGACCGTGGAAGGAGCCTTCGGCTGCGATGATCTTCTTCCGGCCGGTGGCGCGAGCGAGCTTGAAGGCAGCCTCGTTCGCCTCGGTGCCGGAGTTGCAGAAGAACGCGCGCCCGGTGACGTTGCCGAGATGAGCGAGCAACTGCTCCGCCAACTCGACGACCGGCTCGCTGGCGTACAGGTTGGAAACATGGCCGAGTGTCGACAACTGAGTAGTGACGGCTTCGACGACGGCCGGATGTCCGTGTCCGAGGATGTTGACGGCGATTCCTGCCAGGAAGTCGACGTACTGCTTGCCGTCGGCGTCGGTGAGTACGGCGCCGTCACCGCGGACGAGAGCAACCCGGGGTACGCCGTAATTGTTCATCAGCGAAGCGGACCACCGCTGCTGCAGATCGATCGTGCTCATGAGATAGCTCCCTGCTGGGGACCGGCGACCGAGGAACCCGGCACGACCATCGTGCCGATTCCTTCACCGGTGAAAAGTTCGAGTAGGACTGAATGTTCGAGCCGACCGTCGATCACGTGCGCCGACGGCACACCTCCGCGCACCGCGCGAAGGCAGGCCTCCATCTTGGGCACCATGCCGGCGTCGAGACTCGGCAACAACTGGGCCAGGGCGTCGGTGTCGATTTCGGTGGCCAGTGAGGCTCGGTCCGGCCAATCGGTGTACAGGCCCTCGACGTCGGTGAGGACAACGAGCTTCTCGGCACCGATCGCCTCGGCCAGTGCTGCAGCAGCGGTATCGGCGTTGATGTTGTGGACGACACCGTCGGCGTCGGGTGCGATGGTCGAGACGACCGGAATACGTCCTGCCGCAATGAGATCGAGTACCGCGTCTGGGTTCACGGTGGTGACGTCCCCGACCAGCCCGATGTCGGTCTGCTCCCCCTCGACCGCAACAGTGCGTCGAGTAGCGGTGAACAGGTGCGCATCTTCACCGGAGATACCGACCGCGTAAGGACCGTGCGCGTTGATCAAGCCGACGAGTTCACGGCCGACCTGACCGAAAAGCACCATCCGCACGACGTCCATCACCTCGGGCGTCGTCACACGGAAACCACCGCGGAACTCACCCTTCATGCCAAGGCGTGCCAGCATCGCGTTGATCTGCGGGCCACCGCCGTGCACGACGACGGGATGGATGCCGACAGTCCGCAGGAACGCCATGTCGGCGGCAAATGCCGTTTTGAGCGTCTCGTCGATCATGGCGTTTCCGCCGTACTTGACCACGACCACCTTGTCGCGGAATCGCTGCAGCCACGGCAGCGCGTCGGCAAGGACATGCGCTTTCTGATGCTCGCTGATCACGGGATACGTCTCGGTCATGACGAATACGCCGAGTTCTCTTCGACGTAAGCATGCGAGAGGTCCGTGGTGCGAATGCTCACGGACTCGTTGCCGATTCCCAGATCGATGTCGAGTTCGATGTCGATCCCACTCAGGTCCACCTCACGCGCCCCCGGAGCACCGACGCCGTCGATGCAGACGGGACTCCCGTTGAAGGACACACTGATTCGATCGGGATCGAGCTCGATGGGAGCGATACCCACTGCGGCGAGAACGCGACCCCAATTGGGATCGGAACCGAAAAGCGCTGTCTTGACCAGGCTGTCGCGGGCGATGGTCCGGGCGCCGATCAACGCATCGGACTCGGACGCCGCGCCGCGAACCGTCACCTTGACCCGCTTGGTGACACCCTCGGCGTCTGCCATCAACTGATCCGCGAGGTCATCACACACGGCCAGCACTGCGGCGTTCAGTTCGTCCTGCGTCGGCGTGACACCGCTGGCGCCGGAGGCCAACAGGAGCACTGTGTCGTTGGTGGACGTGGCGCCGTCGACGTCGAGGCGATCGAAGCTCAGGTGGGTGGCGGCGCGCAGAGCAATATCGAGCTGCTCGGCCGTTGCGACAGCATCGGTCGTGACGACGCACAGCATCGTGGCCAGCGCAGGCGCGAGCATGCCTGCGCCCTTGGCCATTCCGCCGACGTTCCATTTGTTCGCGTGGTGCAGCGACGCCTGCTTCGGCACGGTATCGGTGGTCATGATCGCGTATGCCGCGTCGGTGCCGCCGGAGATTCCGCCGGCCAGTTCGTGCACTACCTCGGTGACACCGGGGATCAGCTTGTCCATGGGCAAGCGGTCACCGATAAGTCCGGTCGAACAGACAGCGACCTCGATCGCGCCCGTCTCGGTGCCCCAATTACTCAGTGCCGAAGCAACTTCCTCGGCAGTCTTGTGTGCATCCTGGAATCCACCCGCGCCCGTGCAGGCGTTCGCGCCGCCCGAGTTGAGCACCACCGCGCGCAGCTTGCCCGTCGTCAGGACCTGCTGAGACCAGAGCACCGGAGCTGCCTTGACCTTGTTCAGGGTGAAGACGCCGGCAGCGGCCAGATCGGGTCCCTCGTTGAGCACCAATGCGAGGTCCGACTTGCCACTCTTCTTGATACCGGCAGCAATTCCGGCACCGCGGAATCCGGCAGGTGCGGTGACGCCCTGCGTGCGGAGCAGACGTCCCCCGGCGACGTGAACCACGTCTGCAACGGTCGCGTCAGGCTCGGTTGCGTTGTCGATCTGCTGCGGATTGTCGGTGCTCACGGAGCTACTCCCACGGTAGAGAGACCTGCGGTCTCGGGTAGGCCAAGGGCGAGATTCATCGATTGCACCGCGCCACCGGCGGTGCCCTTGGTGAGATTGTCGATTGCCGAGATGACAACGAGCTGACCGGCGTCGGCGTCGACGGTGACCCCGATCTGTACGGCATTGGATCCGATCACGGCACCGGTCTGCGGGAAGACTCCGGCAGGCAGTACGTGGATGAACGGCTCGTCGTTGTATGCCTTTTCGTAGATTTCACGCGCTTGCTCTTCGGTGGCCGTGGTGGCTGCCGTGCAGGTCGCGAGGATGCCGCGCGGCATGGGCGCGAGGACTGGAGTGAAGGAAACACTGATGTCCTTGCCGCCTGCGGCCGAAAGATTCTGAATGATCTCAGGGGTGTGGCGGTGGACACCTCCGACACCGTACGCACGGACGGAGCCCATGACCTCGGAACCCAGCAGATCGGCCTTCGGCGCCCGGCCGGCGCCCGAAGTGCCACTGACCGCAACCACGTTCACGTGCGACTCCACGATCCCCGCGGCAACGGCGGGGGCCAGCGCGAGGCTCGCAGCCGTCGGGTAGCAGCCCGGAACGGCAATGCGGGTTGCGCCTACCAATTTCTCACGGGCACCGGGCAATTCAGGAAGACCGTATGGCCAGGTACCGGCATGAGTGCTCTTGTAGTACTTCTCCCAGGCTGCGGAATCCTGCAGCCGGAAGTCCGCGCCGCAGTCGATGATGACCGTCGATTCGGGTAGCAACTTGGCATACTGAGCCGAATTTCCGTGCGGGAGACCGAGGAAGACGACGTCGTGACCCGAGAGGATTTCGACAGTGGTCTCTTCGAGTACCCGCGACGAGAGTGGGAGCAAGTGCGGATGATGCTCACCGAGCGTCGAACCGGCGTTGCCACCGGCGGTCAGCGAACCGATCACCAGACTGCCGTCGACATAGGAGGGGTGCCCGAGGAGCAGACGCAGAACCTCACCACCGGCGTACCCACTGGCGCCGGCAACGGCGACTCTGATCGGCTTGCGTGCGTTCTCGGTCGTACCACCTTCAGTCATGTCACACAGTATGCATCATTGTGCATCGGAATGCATAATTACTTACCCATGGATCGCCGGATCTCCTCGAGCTTGGCCTTTGCGGCCTTCTGGCGCTCGTCCCACTGCTCGTCGACGGACTTTCCGGCAGGACTCTCGTGCGCCAATTCGGCCGAACCTATGGAAGTACCGAAGCGCCCCTCTATCTTCTCCCGAACACGGTCGAAAGTGGGGACTCCCCCTTCGGTGTAGTCGGGTTCGGGAATTCTCGGGTCGGTCGCAAGTACCACCGGGACGTCGATAATCTCGTCGACCTCCACAACGGTGTCGGGCAGTTCGACTTCTTCGGCGTCCGTGATCGTGTTGTCGTCCTCTACACGGTGCGGCTCGAGGCTCGCGGCAGCGGTGTCCACCACGGAAAGAAGGACCGACAAGCTCGGACGACGCTCGACCACTGCGCGGACGACCGCGAGGAAGTCCTTGTCGTCGAGTGCACTGGCGGCCTCGACTACCTGGTGCACGGACCCATCGTGCTCGGACCCATCATGTTCGGGCCCATCATTTCGTGACACTGTCAGTCCCTTCTCGAAAACGCCGACGGACAATTCCGATCCTTCCACGACCGTCCGTCGAAGGGGTCAGCGTGACGCGAGATACGCGGCAAACGCTTCCTCGCTCGAATATTCGGGGACGTATCCGAACTGTTCCTTGAGCCGCCGATTGTCGAGAACCGGTCGGTACTGGAGAAATCCGACGCGCTCCGGACCGTGTTCCGTTACGCCCAATCGCCGTCCGACGCGTAGAACGCCTCGCAACAACCATGCAGGAAGCGTCACCGTGCTCTTGCCCATCCGGGAAGCCAACTCGTCGACGGTCAACGAGCCGTCGCCCGCGACATTGAAGATGCCCACTTGGTTTCCGGTCACGGCCTCCGCAAAAGCGCCCGCGACATCGGTGTGCCAGACGAAGACGAAGGGGCTGTCGCTCCCGGCAACCTTGAGCAGCTTGCGGCGATCGAACAACGCGGTGATCTGATTGTCGACGCTCTCACCCAAGATCGTGCCGATCCGGAAGACAACCTGTTCCAACTCCGGGTGTTCGACGCGATATTCGGCGAGCATCTCTTCGACCAGGCGTTTGTGGCGACTGTATGTGAATTCGTCGTTGCCTCGGACAGGTACGTCCTCGGTGATCCACGGTGGGCTGTCGGAGTGGTAGCCGTACGCCGCTCCGGACGAAGACACGACGATCCGTCCAACCCCGTGTTCGACGCAGGCCGCGAGCACGTTTCGTGTCCCGTCGACGTCGACGCGGTACTCCTGCTCTGCTGTCGTGTTCTTGCCGGGATTCACGATGGACGCAAGGTGGATCACGACGTTCGGTCGGTACTGACCGAACACCCGCCCCAATTCTGTGGGGTCGCAGACGTCCGCCCTGACGCGGCGGATGCGATCGTCCGGCGTGTCCTTGACCGTGAGGTCGACACAGACGACGGTGATGCCCTGCGCGATCAGTGCGTCGATGACAGCGGTACCCAGGAACCCGTTTCCGCCCGTGACGAGTGCGACGGTCATGCCGGTACCGCCTTTCGGGCGCGTCGCTTGGACCAGATCGTCGCCAGAGCCAACCCGGCGATGATGTCCCAGATCCCCCACCAGCCGGCCACGACGGCCATGCCACCGAGACCGTCGAAGAACGTGAACACCAGGCCAAGCCCCAGCCCCGCATTGCGGATGCCGACCTCGAAAGAGACGGCGCGACGGCTGTATTCGTTCAACCCGGTGACGGCGCCGCAGAAGTATCCCAGTGCGAGGGCAACCGTGTCGTGCAGGAAGACCGCGAGCAGTACCACCCCGATGTAGTCGACGAAGTACGACGCATTCCCCGACACCCCCGCGACGATGAAGATCAACAACGCCACCAACGAACCGTTTTTCACCCAAGGCTGCGCTTTCGCGGCGATCTCCGGAAACCTTCGTGCCGCCCAGATGCCGAGAACGAACGGCACACCGATGATCAGGGCGATTTGCGCGACCATCTCGAGCGCATTCAGGTTCACGGACTGCAACAGAGCGTCGGTCTCCGGGCGTCGGCTCCCCCAGAACGCAAGATTGAGCGGCATGAGGAAGATCGCGAGGACGTTCGACACCGCCGTCATGGACACCGAGAGTGCGACGTCGCCGCCCGCCCGGTGAGTCAGGACGTTCGAGATGTTCCCTGGCGGGCAGCACGCCACCAGGATCATGCCGAGTGCTACCGACGGAGCCGGCGAGAGAATCAGCGTCAGGAGAAAAGTCACTGCCGGCAACAGCAGGAACTGCGCAGCAATACCCACCGCCATCGCCTTGGGTTTGGTGAGCGCACGACGAAAGTCGTCGACCGAGGTGTCGAGGGCGATCCCCAGCATGATCGTGGCCAGCACCACGTTGAGGATCATCAACGATCCCGGGTTGAAGTTGAGCACCACGTCGTCGATCGGCATCACTGTCCTCCCTTCGTCAGAGCGGCATCAAGCAGTCCGATGTGCCGCTTGATCGCCGAGCGGTAGGCGTCCTTGTTCACGTAGTAGGCCATTCGTCCCAACTTCAGGTACTTGTATCCCCCGGACAGATCTGGAGGAGGACCGGCCGCCGCCGCCGAGAATTCCCGCGCCGCGGCGGGGGCTTCGGTACGTGCGGTGATCAATTTGGCCACCAACTCGGCCTGCTCGAAACGGCCCTGCCACCCGAGACCGGATGCTTCGACCATGCCGAGAACAAAGAGATTGTCGTGGCGGCGACTCGCGACGTTGAGGAACAGGTCCGGGGCAGCGCCCGACCAGTCCAAGTCCTCGCGCGCGATGAAGGGATAGTCGAGGTGATACCCCGTGGCGCAGAGAACGAGGTCGTAGTCGGCAGACGATCCGTCGACAAACCGCACCGTCTTCCCCTCGAACCGGTCGACGTCGGCGCGCACGTGCACATCACCGTGCCCGATGTGGTGCAGGATCAACGAGTTCACGACCGGATGCGATTCGTAGATCTTGTAGTCCGGTGCCGGAAATCCGAACCGCACCGGATCACCCGTGAACTGCTTGAGTACCAAGGTGTCGACGCGTTGTTTGATCCACGGCGGCAACGGCTTTCCCTGATTAAAGGTGTCCGAGGGTCGGCCGAACAGATACTTGGGGACGAAGTAGTAGCCTCGCCGAACGCTCAGGTCGACGCACTCGGCCTGGTGGACGGCATCGACGGCGATGTCGCATCCACTGTTGCCCGCCCCGATGACCAGTACCTTCTTCCCGCGGAAGATCTCGGCGCTGCGGTACTGGCTCGTGTGCATCAACGTGCCGGTGAAGTCGCCCCGGAAAGTCGGCATGTTCGGCTTCGACAGCGTTCCGTTCGCGATGATCACGCCTCGATACCGCGCGACTGTTGTCTCACCGCTGCGACTGCGCGTGGTGACCTGCCACAGCGAATCGACCGGCGAGACGTCGACGACGGTAGTGCCGAAGGCAAAGTGCCTGCGAAGATCGTGAGTATCGGCGTAGTCGCGGAAATAATCGGCAAGTTCCACGTGGCTCGGGTAGTCGGCCACCGAATCCGCCATCGGGAACTCGGCGAATGCGGTGGTGCCCTTCGAAGAGATGAGGTGCGCCGACTCGTAGACGGTGCTGTGCGGATTGTCGATGTCCCAGAGCCCACCGACGTTGTCGTGGCTCTCGAAGCCGTCGAACGCTATCCCGGCCCGATCGAGGTTTCGCGCGCCGGCCAATCCAGACGGGCCCGCTCCGATCAGCGCGTACTTCTCCTCTGTGATCATCCGTCGAGCGTCGCAGATAGTCCGAATCTTGCAGAAATATGCCGGATAATGACGTTATGAGCGCACCAGATACCGGCAACGGTCGCGGGATAGATGAAATCGATCTGAGGATAATCAATGCGCTCCAGCTCGCACCGCGATCGAAGTGGCTTTCGTTGGCCGGACCACTCGAACTCGACGCCGCGACTCTCGCCCGTCGTTGGAATCGACTCTCCGAATCGTCGTTGGCCTGGGTCACGGTCACTCCAGGGCCACAGGTGCTGGGCAGCATCGTCACAGCGATCATCGAAATCGATTGCTCACCTGCTCTTCTCGACACCGTCGCGGCACGGCTGACTCGCTCGGCCCACGCCGTGACCATCGAAGCATCAACGGGCAGAGCAGATCTGCTCGTCACAGCCGGTACCGCGGATCTGGCGTCGATGTCGCGCTTCATCTCGGAAGACGTCGCAACGATCGACGGTGTACTGGCGACACGAACCTCGATCATCACACGCTGGTTCACCGAAGGTGGCCGATGGAGACTCAATGCGCTGGCACCGTCCGAGAAGGGTGTGCTGACCACCAGCGAAAACCGTACTGCCGTGCGCGCTCGGCCGACCGGCATTTCCGAACAGGATCGCAAGGTTCTCACGATGCTCGCCTACGACGGGCGCACTCCCATGAAGGAGTTGGCCGACGCGATCGGTGTCAGTCCCGCTGCGTGCAAACGCCAGATCGACCGGCTCACGTCTTCGGGGTTGGTGGCGCTGCGGTGTGAATTCGCGCGGCCGCTGGCCGGGCTTCCCGTGCTCGCCACTTTGTGGTGCCGCGTCGAACCCGAGCTTCTCGATACGGCGGGACGAGTGCTGAGCCGAGCGCCGGAAGTCCGAAACTGCTTCGCTGTGGTCGGCGCCGACAACCTGGTGGTTCAGTTGTGGCTGCATTCTCCTGCAGAACTCGATGCATTCGAAACTCGTCTGCGCAAGGAGATTCCGGGTCTTTGCGTCACGGAACGATCCATCGTGCTGTATTTGCGCAAACTGCTCGGCCACGTGCTCGACCAGCAAGGGCGACGGACGGACACCGTTGCGCCAGATGTGTGGCTTTCCGATTCACCTCAGTCAAAAAGCCGATAACACGACAGAGCCCACGACCACCGGCAACGGTCGTGGGCTCTGTGATCAGTTGAGGAAATCAGCCACGCATCTGCGCACCGACAGCCTTGGAAGCCGCCTCCACTGCTGCATCGCGCGCGGCACTGGCCTCGTCCTCGGTCAGCGTCCGGTCGACACCACGGAATCGCAATGCGAACGCGAGCGACTTGCGGCCTTCACCGACCTGCTCGCCCTCGAAGACGTCGAAGAGGCGGATGTCTTCGAGAAGCTCACCGCCGCCGGAACGCAGAGCTTCCTGCACCTTGGCTGCCGGAATGTCGCGATCGACAACAACTGCCACGTCCTGGAGCACTGCGGGGAACGGCGAAATGCGCGGAGCGGGCAGATTCTCGACCAATGGCAAAGCGTCGAGATCGATTTCCAGTGCGCAGGTGCGCGCGGGCAGTCCCGCGCGCTCGAGAACAGCCGGATGCAGTTCGCCCGCATGACCGACTACGTTGCCGTCAACGACAACCTCGGCGCAACGGCCGGGATGCCACGGCAGGTACTGCGCCGCACGCAGTTCCACCTCGACGCCTGCTGCAGCTGCAATGACCCGCACGGCTGCAAAAGTGTCCGAAGCCTCGGCCTGACGGCCAGGACCCCAGGGGCCGCTCGGCTCACGCAAACCACTCAACACTGCAGCGATGTGCACGGGCTGAGCCGGCAACGACGCGATCAGGTTCGCGATCTGCTCGTCCGTCGGACGACGATCCACCGGCAATGCATCCACCGGCTTGGTGTCGGGGCCCGGCAGGACGACCTGCGCGATGCCGTACAGCGACAGATCACGCTGACCGCGAGAAGCGTTGCGAGCCAGGATCTCCAGCAGACCCGGGAGCAGCGTGGTCGCCAACTCCGGACGATCGGCTTCGAGCGGGTTGAGGACCTTGCTGGTGTTGCGGCGCGGATCATCCGCGTCGAGGCCCCAGACGTCGAAGACGTTCGTCGGCAGGAAGACCGGAGGAAGGACCTCGACGTAACCGGCGTGAGCCACGGCCTTCGAGACCGTGCGCTTTCGCCGCTGCGACGGAGTCAACCCACGTCCGGCCGGAGCGGCGGGAAGCACAGACGGGATCTGCTCGAGACCTTCGAGGCGAAGAACTTCCTCGACGAGGTCCGCAGGCTGCACCAGGTCCGGACGCCACGACGGCGGCGTCGCGACCAACTGGCCGTGTCCTTCTTCGCTGACGCCGACCTCGACGTTGCAGCCAACCTGGGTGAGGCGGCGAGCTGCGGTGCCGTTGGGGTACGTGACTCCGGCGACACGGTCGGGCAGGTCGATATCCATGCGAATGGCAGCGCGAGGGGCGACATCGCCCACGTCGGTCAGGACCGGTTCGATCCGTCCGCCGGCAATCTCGACCAGCAGAGCGGCTGCGCGGTCGACGGCCGCGAGCGGAATTGCCGGATCGACGACGCGCTCGAAACGCTTGCTCGCCTCACTCGGCAGCTTGTGCCGGCGCGCCGTCTTGAAGACTGCGAGCGGATCCCAGGTAGCTCCTTCGAGGAGGATGTCCGTCGTTGCCGTTCCCACCTCGGTGGTTGCGCCGCCCATGACGGCAGCCAGCGAGATGACTCCGGAATCGTCGGCGATGACAACGTCTTCGGGATCGAGCGTGCGTTCGACGTCGTCGAGCGTCGTCAGCTTCTCCCCCGCCTTGGCGCGACGGACCACCAGGTCGCCCTGCACTGCGGTCGCATCGAACGCGTGCAGAGGCTGACCGAGTTCGAGCATCACGTAGTTGGTGACGTCGACTGCCGGCGAGATCGGGCGAACACCCGAGAGCAGCAGTCGACGCTGCAGCCACCACGGGCTCACTGCCTGCGGATCGATACCCGTGATCTTCCGCATCACGAAACGCGAAGCCTTGGACTCCGGTTCGAGGCGCACCGGCCAGGCTTCACCCTCAGCCGGGTGAGCGGGAACCGAAGCGGGATCGGCGTATTCGAGATCGAAGCCGCACGCGAGTTCTCGCGTGAGACCGCGGACCGAGAAGCAGTAGCCACGGTCCGGGGTGATGTTCAGTTCGATGATCGTGTCACCGAGACCGAGCAACTCGTTGCCGTCCGCGCCGGGTTCGGCGGTACCGGGCTCGAGCACCAAGATGCCCGAATGGTCTTTGCCGATACCGAGTTCCGAGACGGAGCAGATCATGCCGTCGGACACCTGGCCGTACGTCTTGCGAGTGGCGATTTCGAATCCGCCGGGCAGCACCGCGCCGGGCAACGCAACGACGACGAGGTCACCCTCGTTGAAATTACGCGCGCCACAGACGATGCCGCGAGGCTCGGGTTCGCCGACCTCGACCTGGCAGAAGCGGATCGGCTTCTTGAACTCGGTCAGTTCGGTGATGGAGACGACCTTGCCGACGACCAACGGGCCGTCGATCGCCTCGAGTGTGTCGAGTTCCTCGACTTCGAGTCCCACCCGGACGAACCCGGCGTCCAGCTCTTCCGGGGTCACCTCCCAGTCCGGAGTTGCCCGCTGCAGGATCTCGGTCAGCCAGGATTGCGCTACTCGCACGTCTGCTCAGCTCTCTCGTTTGTCGATAAGTCTTTGTGAAGGTTCCGCGGACCGGATCGGTCAGCCTGCGACACCGAAGGGCAGCGTGAAACGCACGTCACCCTCGACGATGTCGCGCATGTCCGGGATACCGTTGCGGAACTGCAGGGTCCGCTCGAGGCCCATGCCGAATGCGAAACCCGAGTACTCGTCGGGATCGATACCGCTGGCGCGCAGAACGTTCGGGTTGACCATGCCGCAGCCGCCCCACTCGACCCAGCCTGCGCCGCCCTTCTTGTTCGCGAACCAGACATCGACCTCGGCCGACGGTTCCGTGAACGGGAAGTAGTTGGGGCGCATACGGGTACGCGTCTCGGGGCCGAAAAGGGCACGAGCGAACGCGTCGAGAGTCCCGCGCAGGTTGGCCATGGTCAGGCCCTTGTCGACGGCCAGGCCTTCGACCTGCGAGAAGACAGGCGTGTGGGTCGCATCGAGTTCATCGGTGCGGAACGTGCGGCCCGGGCACACCACGTAGATCGGTACCTCACGCGAGAGCATGGTGCGGACCTGCACCGGCGAGGTGTGGGTACGCAGCACCTGGCGCGAGTTCTCGGGTGCCAGGTGGAAGGTGTCCTGCATCGTGCGGGCAGGGTGATCCGGCAAGAAGTTGAGCGCGTCGAAGTTGAAGTGCTCGGTCTCCACCTCCGGACCCTCGGCAACTTCCCAACCCATCGCGACGAATACGTCGGCGACCTGCTCGGAAATCAGGCTGATCGGGTGACGCGCCCCGACGGGGTGACGATCGGAAGGCAGAGTGACGTCGATTGCCTCGGCAACCAACACCGCGGCGTCACGCTCGGCGAGGAGGACCTCACGACGAGCGTCGTACGCGTTGTTGATCCGAGTGCGGAAGATGTTGACGCGCTTACCGGCGTCCGCCTTTTCCTTGCCCGGAAGGCTGCCGAGTCCGCGGCGAGCGAGGGCGATCGGGGACTTGTCCCCCAGGTGCTCCACCTTGACGTGCGCCAGCGCATCCAGGTCAGCGGCGTCCGCCAGCGCCTTCTCGGCGTTCTCAGCCGCAGCGGTCAACGCCTCTTCGGTGAGTACACTCGCGTCGACCTCCGGCGGTGTCGCGCCCTCATTTTTGGCCACGGCTGTGACGCTCCTGTCGCTTCTCGGTTTACTTCTCGTACTGCGTGCTTCTTGTACTGCTTACTTCTTGTACTGCGAGCGAGCTTTCGAACTCGCTCGAGCATTGTCTCTGCTCTTGTATTGTCTCAGGCTTCCGCAAATGGGATTCCGTGAGGTCTTCGCGTGCGTTTTCAGCCGTGATCGGTGGCGCGATTTTGCACCCGCGCGCTTACGTACAGGCAAATTGCCGCCGCTGTCGCGAGGTTCAAGCTTTCGGCGCGGCCATGGATCGGAATCCTGACCCGATGATCAGCCTGCGCGGCGATCGCCGGATCGAGACCGTGCGCTTCGTTACCGAACAGCCAGGCCGTCGGCTTGCTCAGCAACTCGTCGGCCTCGTCGAGATCGACCTCGCCGTCAGCTGCAGTCGCGAGAATCTGAATGCCGGCTGCGCGAATCTGCTCGATCACCGACACTGTGTCTCGATCGCGGACGACTGGCAGGTGAAACAGGCTGCCCGCCGACGAACGAACGACCTTGCCGTTATGCGGATCGACGCTGTCGCCGGCGAGGATTGCCGCATCGGCACCCACTGCGTCGGCGATGCGAATGACGGTGCCCGCGTTACCTGGTTCGTTGACCTCGACCGGCACTGCGAGCAGGCGGGTCTCCTGATGGACGGCTGCGCTCAGCGGTACGTCCAGTAGATCGCTGACGGCAACGAGTCCGGGCGGCGTGACGGTATCGCTGAGAGCTTTGATTGCTCGATCGGTCACACGAGCAACACGAACTCCAGCGGTCAGCGCCCGATCGATGACGTGCTGATAGCGCTCGGCTGCGTCCTCGGTGTAGAAGAGGTCGTGTACCGGGCGGGCCTCGCCATTCGAGAGTGCACCGTTCAACAGTTCGGTGACCGAGTTCTCGCCCTCGACGAGGAAACGTCCTGCTTTGCGTCGTTCTGCTGTGCGCAGGAGCTTGACAGCAGAAACGACCCGCGGAGTCCGCTCGGTGAGCGGGTCCACGGGCCGTTGCTGTGATGCGTGAATCAGGCTGCTTCTCCGGCAGGAGCGTTCACGTCAGCCGGCAGAGCGGCCTTCGCGAGTGCGACCAGGCCGGCAAAGGCCTCGGCATCGGAGACAGCGAGCTCGGCCAGGATCTTGCGGTCGACGTCGACCTCTGCCAGACGCAGGCCCTGGATGAGGCGGTTGTACGTGATGTCGTTTGCACGAGCTGCAGCGTTGATACGCGTGATCCACAGCTTGCGGAACTCGCCCTTGCGCGCACGACGGTCGCGGTACGCGTAGGTGAGCGAGTGGAGCTGCTGCTCCTTGGCCTTGGTGTACAGACGCGAACGCTGTCCACGGTAGCCGCTGGATGCAGCAAGAATTGAACGACGCTTCTTCTGGGCGTTGACCGCCCTCTTTACGCGTGCCACTTGAAAAATCCTGTCAATCTAGGGGCTGAAAGTACGGCCCCGGGTGGTCAGTAAGGGGGCGACTCAGATGCCGAGCATGCGCTTGATGCGCGGAGCGTCGTCAGGGCTGACAACAGCGACACCGTCGAGACGACGGGTAACCCTGCTGGACTTGTGCTCGAGAAGGTGGCGACGGCCGGCCTTCTGGCGCATGAGCTTTCCGCTGCCGGACACCTTGAATCGCTTCGAGGCGCCGCTGTGGCTCTTCATCTTGGGCATGGAGTCCTCAGTTCTTGTTACGTGGTGGATCTTGGGAAATCGACTAGCTGGCCGGAGCCTCGGGAGCGGCATCGCCGGTCGCCGGTGCTTCCGGAGCTGCTTCACTGGAAGCCGGTGCGGCCGGAGCCGGACGCGGAGCAGCCTGAGCCACTGGCGCCTGAGCGCTCTCCTGCGCCTTGACACGAGTCTTGGCGCCCTTGTGCGGTGCCAGGACCATCGTCATGTTTCGGCCGTCCTGCTTTGCCGAGGTTTCGACGAATCCGAGATCTGCGACGTCTGCTCCCAGACGCTGCAGAAGGCGGTAGCCGAGTTCGGGGCGTGACTGCTCACGTCCGCGGAACATGATCGTGACCTTGACCTTGGAACCGGCTTCGAGGAAGCGAACGACGTTGCGCTTCTTGGTCTCGTAGTCGTGGTCGTCGATCTTGGGTCGGAGCTTCTGCTCCTTGATGACCGTCAGCTGCTGGTTCTTACGTGACTCACGTGCCTTCTGTGCAGCCTCGTACTTGAACTTGCCGTAGTCCATGATCTTGCAGACCGGTGGACGGGCGTCAGGAGCTACCTCGACCAGGTCGAGGTCGGCCTCAAGGGCCAAGCGGAGTGCATCTTCAACACGCACGATGCCTACCTGTTCGCCGCCAGGTCCGACCAAACGAACCTCGGGAACGCGGATACGATCGTTGATGCGGGTCTCAGTGCTGATGGGGCCTCCTAGGTTGAACGGTGCGGTCTTCATGACCGCACGCAGCCCGTACCGCCCGCACCCCAACAAAAAAGCCCCGCTGTGATGATTGCTCATCCGCGGGGCCCGATGTCGACCGATCACATAGGATCCAGCTCACGCCGAAACCTATCTCCTCGACTGAGCGAGGAACCTGACGAAGAATGATCTCCGATAACAGGTGACCGGAACCACTGAACTGCAGTTTCACCTGCCGTGCAGAGGTGGGAGTCGGACTCCACTTGCTGCCCCCGAACAAGTCGGAGGCGGTCGTTGCAACAAGAGTAACAGGTCGCCACAGATGAAAGAAATCGGTGCCGCTCCCAGTGCTGCCGGGAGAGGCCCGATTCAACACCGTCACGGCCTGATGGAATCCTTACATCCATGAGTGAGAACTTCGAGGCAGAACAGAACACCGACGGCGCGAACCCCGACGTCCGCGAACTCTCCGAAGTTCCCGCGGTCGAGGTCATCAGCCGCGCTGCAGTGATGCTGATGAGTTCGGCTGCCGAAAAACTCGGCCTCTCCGACGCCGATCCGTCTTCCAGCCCCTACCTGGACCTCGACGAAGCGCGTCGCGTCATCACGGCACTTGCCGGACTCGTGACTGCGTCGGTCGAATACCTCGGCCCTCATGCCGGACCCATCCGTGAAGGCCTCCAAGCCCTGCAGCGCGCATTCCGTGAGGCGTCCTCGCACCCGGACGAGCCAGGAAAGGGACCGGGCGAGAAGTTCACCGGTCCGGTCTACTGAGTTGGCAACCGCCAACAAGACTCAACCGACGCCCGAGGACGTCGACGCATTCATTTCACGCGTCGACGACCGCAAACGCGCCGACGCCGTGGAGCTGATCTCCCTGCTGTCGGCCGCAACCGGCGAGCCTGCTGTCATGTGGGGCTCGAGCATCATCGGATTCGGGGCACGGCACTACCGATATGCGAGTGGCCACGAAGGTGACACCCCACTGATCGGGTTCTCCCCCAGGGCCACCGCGCTCACGTTGTACTTGTCGCTGAACTTCGACGACTACACCGACACGCTCGCTCGCCTCGGCAAGCACAAAATCGGCAAGGGCTGCCTGTACGTCAAACGGCTGAGCGACGTCGATGTGACCGCCCTGACCGAACTGATCACGGATTCCGTTGCCGCAGCCCGCAACATGATCGACTGAGTCACTCACCTACGGGGAGAAACAGGCCGAGCGTCTTCGGGCGGTTGCCCGAAGACGGTCGAATCGCGTGGTGTGAAGTGATCGTTCGTCAGCGTGGCCCGACGCATTCGATCGAGTCGAAACCACCGCACGGCGTCGCGCTCGCGACACCAGCCGATGAGAAACCACTGACCACGGTCCTGCGCCAGAATGTGCGGCTCAACTGCCCGCACCGTCTCCGCACCGTCCCCATCCACGTAGTGCAACGACACGACTCGACTCTGTTCGAGACCCTGCTCGACGGCCTGCCGGTTCGCGCGCGAATCCGTCAGAGCCCCGCCCTCACCGCGAATCCACACGCGGCCACCGAGCTCGGCGACCTTGCGACGACTCTCCTCGTCCATCACATCGAGCAGTTTCGCCAGCGCTGCTCGCCCATCCGGCGCAAACGGAGCATCACCCATCGCCGTCAAGGCCAACGCGATCGAAACTGCCTGCGGAACAGTGAAATTCACCGGCGGCAGCGTGGCGCGACCCACGAGTCGGTATCCACCTCCGGGACCTGAGCGCGCTTCGATCGCCGCACCCGACATCATCAGCGTCTCGATATCCCTCTTGATCGTCCGGGTGGTGACACCGAATTCCTCGGACAATCGGGAGCACGTAGTCCCTCGATCGCCCTGTCGCCGAAGTTCCTCGACGAGAGCATGCAATCTCGCAGCTCGATTCACGTTCTCCAGTGTCTCAGATTCCGATACCAAACGGTGACATAATTGGTGACACTCTGTTGTCACCAACCCGGGTGCACTGTGAGTCCATGAAAACTCACATCGTTCTTGTTCCCGGATTCTGGCTCGGTTCATGGGCTTGGGATGCAGTACTCCCCCACCTCGAACATTCCGACACCCGCGTGACCAGCCTGACACTGCCCGGGCTCGACTCAGTAGACACAGATCGATCAGCGGTCACCTTCGACGCTCACGTCCGTGCAGTCGTCGACGCCGTATCGGACTCCGACGAGCGCACGGTATTGGTCGTACACAGCGGCGCCGGCCCGGTGGGGTACGCCGTCACCGATCGCATCCCGGATCGCGTCGCTCGGATCGTCTACGTCGACTCGGGCCCCATGCCCGACGGCGCAGCGCTGCGACCGGATCTGGCCTCCGATGTCATCGAGATTCCGCTCCCCACGTGGGCAGAGCTCGAAGCGGACGGCAGCAGCCTCGAAGGACTCGACGAGAAAGCTCTGGAGACGTTCCGCGCCAACGCGGTACCCGAACCGGCTGGGCCCGCGCGTGAGCCGATTGTCCTGACGAACGAAAAGCGCTACCAGGTGCCGTCAACCGTCGTTTGCAGCACGTTCCCCTCCGCGGTGATCGCCCAGATGGCCGACGGAGGTCATCCGATGGCCGCCGAACTGGCGAAACTCCCCGTGACGTACGTCGACCTCCCGACCGGCCATTGGCCGATGTGGTCGCGCCCCGAAGAGGTCGCCAACGTAATTCTCGAGACCAGCACTTCCTGATCGACAAAGCAGTGATGCCGGGTCGATTCCGACCCGGCATCACTGACCGATTTCTACTTGCTCACATTCTACTAGCTCACGGAAGCGGCTTTCTTCCGTGGCGCGGCCTTCTTTGCGGCAACTGCCTTCGTCGCACGCTTCTTGGTGATCGGCTTGGCCTTGACCGGCGCGTGCTGTGCGGTGAGAACCTCACTGAGGAACTTGCCCGTGTAGCTCTCGGGGACCGCGGCAACGTCTTCCGGCGTACCTTGCGCCACAACGGTTCCGCCGCCGGATCCACCCTCGGGTCCCATGTCGACGACCCAGTCCGACGTCTTGATCACGTCGAGATTGTGCTCGATCACGATCACGCTGTTGCCCTTGTCCACCAGACCGTTGATCACGATCAGGAGCTTGCGGATGTCCTCGAAATGCAAACCCGTGGTGGGCTCGTCGAGGATGTACACCGTGCGACCGGTGGACCGCTTCTGCAATTCGGCGGCGAGCTTGACGCGCTGCGCTTCACCACCGGACAGAGTCGGAGCCGGCTGACCCAGTCGGACATAGCCCAGGCCGACGTCGACCAGCGTCTTGAGGTACCGGTGAATTGAGGTGACCGGCTGGAAGAACTCGGCTGCTTCCTCGATAGGCATGTCGAGTACCTCGGCGATTGACTTGCCCTTGTAGTGGACCTCGAGCGTTTCGCGGTTGTACCGGGCGCCGTGGCACACCTCGCAGGGCACGTACACATCCGGCAGGAAGTTCATCTCGATCTTCAGCGTTCCGTCGCCGGAGCACGCCTCGCAGCGTCCGCCCTTGACGTTGAACGAGAATCGGCCGGGCTGGTAACCGCGGACTTTCGCTTCCGTGGTGGCCGCGAACAGGGTTCGGATCTTGTCGAACACGCCGGTGTACGTCGCCGCGTTCGATCGTGGAGTCCGGCCGATCGGAGACTGATCGACCTGCACGAGCTTGTCCAGCTGATCGAGACCGTTGATTCGTGTGTGACGCCCAGGTACCTGGCGTGCACCGTTGAGCTTGTTCGCCATGACGGTCGCGAGAATGTCGTTGACCAACGTCGACTTGCCCGAACCGGAGACACCGGTGACAGCGGTGAGAACACCCAGCGGGAAACTCACGTCGATGCCGTCGAGATTGTGCTCGCGAGCTCCGACGACCGTGACCTGGCGTTTGCGGTCCACCGGTCGACGAATGGCCGGAACCTCGATGAAGCTACGACCTGACAGGTAGGCGCCGGTCAGAGATTCTTCACACGTCAGCAGTTCTTCGTATGGCCCGCTGTGGACGACCTTGCCGCCGTGCTCGCCGGCGTACGGTCCGATGTCGACTACCCAGTCGGACGTGCGGATCGTGTCTTCGTCGTGCTCGACGACGATCAGCGTGTTGCCGAGGTCGCGCAAGCGCGTCAGGGTTTCGATCAGTCGTCGATTGTCACGCTGATGCAGGCCGATGGACGGCTCGTCGAGTACATACAGCACGCCGACGAGTCCGGAACCGATCTGCGTTGCCAAGCGGATTCGCTGGGCCTCGCCACCGGACAACGTGCCAGCGGCACGCGAGAGGGAAAGGTATTCCAAGCCGACGTCGAGCAGGAACCCGAGTCGTGCCTGAACTTCCTTGAGGACCTGACCCGCAATCGCCTCTTCGCGCGAGCCGAGAGTGAGGCTGTTCAAGAAGTCCGCGCAATCGGAGATCGACAGTTCACAGACCTCGGCGATGGACTTACTGCCGAAGTCCCCAGCCGCGATAGTTACCGACAGGATTTCCGGGCGCAGGCGAGCACCACCACACGCCGGGCACGGGGTGTCGCGCATGTACCCGTCGTACCGTTCCTTCATCTGATCCGATTCGGTCTGCTCGAGCCGGCGATGCAGGAACGGCATCACACCTTCGAACTCCGCGTAGTAAGAACGGGTACGGCCGTACCGGTTCTTGTACCGGACGTGAACCTGCTCCTCGCTGCCTTCGAGGATTGCTTTACGGGCCTTCGCCGGCAACTTGTTCCACGGCGTCTTCATGTCGAATCCGAGAATGTCGCCGAGGCCGGACAGCAAACGTCCGAAGTACTCCGAACTCTGGCCCATCGACCACGGCGCGATTGCTCCGTCTTCGAGACTCAGGTCGGGATCGGGAACCACCAGATCCGGGTCGACCTCCTTGCGGATACCGAGGCCGGTGCATTCCGGGCAGGCGCCGTAGGGCGAGTTGAAGGAGAACGAGCGCGGTTCGAGATCGTCGATCGCGAGTGCGTGGCCATTCGGGCAGGCCAACTTCTCGGAGAAACGACGCTCACGATCAGGTGCATTTTCTTCACGGTCGACGAAGTCGAGGACCACGATGCCTTCAGCCAAGCGAAGTGCGGTCTCGACCGAGTCGGTCAGGCGCTGCTTCGAACTCGCCTTGACCTGCAATCGGTCGACCACTACTTCGATGTCGTGCTTTTCCTGCTTCTTGAGCTTCGGCGGATCGGCCAGCGAATGGACGACACCGTCGACGCGCACTCGCGAGTAGCCCTGGGTGTTGAGCTGATCGAAGAGATCGACGAACTCGCCCTTACGAGTACGGACCACTGGTGCGAGGACCTGGAACTTGATGCCCTCCTCCATCTCGAGCACCTGGTCGACGATCTGCTGGGGCGTCTGACGTGCGATCTTCTCACCACACACCGGGCAGTGCGCCGAACCTGCGCGGGCATAGAGAAGTCGGAGGTAGTCGTAGACCTCGGTAATGGTGCCCACCGTCGAACGGGGGTTGCGGTTGGTCGACTTCTGGTCGATCGACACCGCAGGAGACAATCCCTCGATGAAGTCCACATCCGGCTTGTCCATCTGACCGAGGAACTGACGCGCGTATGCCGAGAGCGACTCGACGTAGCGGCGCTGACCTTCGGCGAAGATCGTGTCGAACGCGAGGCTGGACTTGCCGGAGCCCGACAACCCGGTGAAGACGATCAGGCTGTCTCGCGGGAGGTCGAGATCGACTCCTCGCAGATTGTGCTCACGCGCACCCCGCACGATCAGGCGATCCGCCACACCAATTCCCTTCATTGTCAATCGTCCGGGGCCGTCCCCCCGGAGAAGTCTCGAGTGGCCTCGCAAACGCGAGTCCTCGAGCGATCGTCATCGTAGGCCGAGCCACCGACACGTTTTTCTCACCAGGCGAGCCCATCGCTCTACCTGCCCCTATTCGAAGGTAGCCTGCGTTTCATGACGAATCAGCCCATCGTGATCGACGACTCCTACACCGGTCAGGTCTCCCCCGATTCTGCCCCTCAGCGGCGCACAGTCGAAGGCGCCGTCATCACGAAGATGTCGGTCGGCCCAATGGACAACAACACTTACCTCGTCGTCTGTTCCACGACCGGGAAATCTCTCCTGATCGATGCGGCCAACGAAGCCGAGAAGATCATCGCGCTCATCGAACAGGAAGCACCTGTTTTCGATTCCATCGTCACCACCCACCAGCACGGCGATCACTGGTTGGCCCTCGAAGACGTTCACGCCGCAACCAAGGTGCCGACCGCCGCGCACCCCCTCGACGCAGAGGTCCTTCCCGTCACCCCGGACGTGCTCCTCGAAGACGGCGACAAGGTGACCGTTGGCAACTTGAGCCTCGACGTCATTCACCTGTCCGGCCACACGCCCGGCTCCATCGCGCTGGCTCTCACCGAACCGAGCGGACAGGTTCACCTCTTCACCGGCGACTCGCTCTTCCCCGGCGGAGTAGGCAAGACCGCCGACCCCGAGAAGTTCACTTCTCTGCTCGACGACGTGGAAAACAAGCTGTTCGGAAGGTACGACGACGCGACCGTCGTCTACCCCGGGCATGGCAAGGACACGACGCTCGGCGCCGAGCGCCCGCACCTGGCGGAGTGGCGCGAACGCGGTTGGTGACGTTTCACCTGTTCCGTACTGGACCCCGCTAACCGACTTGGCTGTCGACCTGTTCACCGTTGACTCGAAGTCGCGGAAGCCAGGTCGACAGAGTCCGGCCCAGTCCTTCGACCATCCGTTCCCCGAACACACACAGCGTGCGTTCCCACGGATGGCCGAAGGTCCCTTCCGTGAAGTCGTCCCGACTGAATATGTAGTAGTCACCGTTCGGATAGACCGGGACACGCCACTCCGCAAGCTCCTTCGCAGCAGCGTGTGCCTCCGCGTCGAAGGTGTAGCCCGGATGCTGCCAATCCAGAACGACGAAGTTGGGATCGTCGTTCCAATCGGTGACAAAACAGCGCAACGCTTCGGCGTTGATCGCATCCACGCGAGCGGCCCACGCCCCTGGAGTCGCAGCTGGCGCCGCACCCAAATCGAAGACCACGGACGGGATGGGCTCGGCGATGGCGGGCCAAGATCGTGCGTCGATGCCGGGCGTGAACCCAAAGCGGTCACGAAAGATCGCCCAGTTTCTCTCGTTCTCCTCGTCTGACAGCTGTCCCCAGCCGGTGGGAAGGGTCGAGCCGAAGTTCTGAGTCATCTTGGTGGTCACAACACCATCGTGCTCGAACGGTGCGCATACTGTGACACCTTCGAACACGCCGTATGCGGATACGCGGTAACGGATACTTCAGAACGGTGTGTCCGGATCAGTGGAGAAGTCATCGTCGCAGTACAGCGCGCTTCGGCGACCAGGAATCCGGCGACCGGGTCAGGCGTGCCGGGATCGCCGAACCGGACCAATTCCTTGTGAGATCGCTAGGGTGGAAAACGAACCTACATCGGGAGGCTTGAAACATGCTGGTACGTCGAATTGCTCGTCCACTGCTTTCCACGATCTTCATCGCCGGGGGAATCGATGCTTTGCGCAACCCTGCTCAGCGAGCAGCCAAAGCGTCACCGCTGATCGACAAATCCGTCGAGACGCTGCCAGGAGCAGTGACGCAGAAGGTGCCTGCTGATCCGGAAACACTCGTCAAGATCAACGCCGCCGTCCAGATCGGCGGCGGTGCCCTGCTGGCCACCGGCAAGGCGCCGCGGCTCGCGTCGTTGGTGCTCGCGGGGAGCCTGGTACCGACCACGCTTGCCGGTCACGATTTCTGGAACGAAACCGATCCGTCACTGCGAGCGATGCAGCGCACAAACTTCATCAAGAACGTCAGCTTGCTCGGCGGACTGATGATCGCCTCCGTCGACACCGAGGGCAAGCCGTCGCTCGGCTGGCGTGGCCGCCGCGCCGCGAAGAAGGCCCAGGCGTCTATCGCCGCAGCACTTCCATTGGTCGCATCGCAGACCGATCACACGAGCGATCGCGTCGAACACGCTCTGTCGGTGGCGTCCGAACGCGGTTCCGAACTTGCCGAAACCGCGAAGGCACACGGCACGGATTGGCTCGAACTTGCCAAGGAGCGCAGCTCCGAGTTCGCGGAGATCGCGAGCAAGCGAGCCGCGGAATTCGGAGAGGTCGCCAAGGAACGCGGCCCGGACATCCTCGAAGTCGCGCAGAAGCGCGGCTCCGAACTGGCCGAGACCGCACGCGAGCGCAGCGCCGAACTGGCAGAGCTGGCGAGCAAGCGCAGCTCGGAGTTCGCCGAACTCGCCCTCGAGAAGAGCAACGAGTGGGCCGAAACGGCGTCGGAGCAGACCGAGGTGCTGGGTAAGCGTGCTCGCGAGCGCGCAGAGAAGGCGCTCGAAAAGGCTCGCGCCAAGAAGGACGAATTGACGCACTGAGTGCACCGAAAGACACGGTCAGGCCACCTTCGGGTGGCCTGACCTGTATCTATGCGGCAGTTCATCTGGGGGAACTAGACTGTCTTGGCGCTTTTGCAGCGCCTGAATTTCTCATCAAGCCTAGGAGATCCTTTGCCCGACGCGGACCCGTCACTGAACGAGCAAGAGCTCGAGCAGCAGTACGTGACGATGTTGTACTCCCGTCTCGACGATCTTCGAAAGTATGCCCAAACTCGCTTGAGCACGGTCCTCCTCGAGACCGGCGGAACCCCGCAAGCACGCAGCGAACGCGAATCCTTCAACGCCATGTACACCGAGGATCTCGCCAAGTACGACGCAGCCGAGAACGGAATGTGTTTCGGACGCATCGACTTCGACGACGAGCGACGCTACGTCGGCCGACTGGGAATCCTGGACACCGACAACGACTACGAAACGCTGCTCCTCGACTGGCGAGCTCCGATGGCACGCCCGTTCTATCTGGCGACGCCCGCGGCACCTGAGGGCGTGAAGCGGCGACGCCATATTCGCAGTCGGAGCCGCACAGTCACCGGCATCAACGACGAATACCTGGACCTCGACGCGGCCCGCGCCGCAGGCGTGGTGACCGAAGCCGGCGGCGTCGCCGGTGAGAGCGCTCTCCTGGACGCTCTGAACGCAGCGCGTACGGGTCAGATGAACGACATCGTCGAGACCATTCAGAGTGAGCAGGATGCCATCATCCGCTCCGAGCACAAGAGCGTTTTGGTCGTCCAGGGCGGTCCGGGTACCGGCAAAACCGCAGTCGCCCTTCACCGTGCCGCCTTCTTGCTCTACACCTACCGCCAGCAACTGGCCAAGGCCGGTGTTCTCATCATCGGGCCGAACGCGACGTTCCTCGACTACATCAGCCAGGTCCTTCCTTCACTCGGTGAGACCGGAGTTCTACTCTCGACGATCGGGGACCTGTACCCCGGAGTGCGTGCGACTCGTACGGATTCCCTCGCCGCCGGTGAGATCAAGGGTTCCCTCGCGATCCTCGACGTGCTCAAGAACGCCGTCCGGGATCGGCAGGAAGTTCCGTCGAAGCCGATTACCCTTCGATTCGACACGTACGACTTGAAGCTGGATCGAAAGACTGTCACGAAGGCGCGCGGGCGTGCTCGGTCGTCGCGTCGCCCACACAACCTGGCGCGCCCGATCTTCGTGGCAGCAGTCATCGAGGCGTTGGCACTGCAGATGGCCGAACTCATCGGCGGAAACCTCGTCGACGGTGGGTCACTCCTCAGTCGGGACGACATCGCCGACATTCGCGACGAGATGCGTGAGGACCCTGACATCATGTCCGCCATCGGAAAGCTGTGGCCCGAATTGTCGCCGCAGCAAATCCTCGCGGAACTGTGGACGTCGCCGGCGAGGTTGGCCAAGGCAGCGCCGCAACTCGACGACGCCCAACGCGACGAGCTTCTGCAGAGCGTCGGACCGGGTTTCAGTGCGGCCGATGCTCCCCTGCTCGACGAACTGGCCGAGATTCTCGGCGTCGACGACGCCGCCGAACGCGAACGCGCACAACGTGAATGGCGCGCGCAGATCGCCGACGCCCAGGGCGCCCTCGACATCCTCACCGGGTCTGCACCACAGGATCTCGAAGACGAGATGGATCCCGAGATCTTGATGGCGTACGACTTGATCGACGCCAGCCAACTCGCCCAACGCCACGATCAGGGCCAGCGCCAGACCACGGCAGAACGCGCTGCCGGCGACCGAACCTGGACCTACGGTCACGTGATCGTCGACGAAGCCCAAGAGCTCTCCGAAATGGCGTGGCGAATGCTGATGCGGCGCATACCGAATCGCTGGATGACGTTGGTCGGCGATACAGCTCAGACCGGTGATCCCGCGGGAACTTCGTCCTGGCAGAAGATTCTCGAGCCTTACGTCGCCAAGCGCTGGAAGCTCACCGAACTGACCGTCAACTACCGAACTCCCTCGGAGATCATGGATGTCGCGCACCGTGTGCTCGACGAGATCGACCCGGAGCAATCCGTGCCCCGGTCGGTACGCGACAGCGGATTCGCGCCGTGGGCGCTCAAGACCACGGCCGAAGAATTGGAATCGACCGTGCGCCGTTGCATCGAGTCCGAGTCGCATCCCGGTATCACCGCAGTGATCGCCGGTTCCGAGGTCGTTGCCGATCTGGCGGGCATTGCGAGTGACACCGTAAGCGTCCTGTCCGTCAAGGACGTCAAGGGACTCGAGTTCGACACAGTGTTGATCGTCGAACCTGCCGACATTCTCGACGAGTCACCACGCGGAATGAACGACCTCTACGTCGCATTGACCCGCGCTACCCAGAGGCTCGGCATCATTCACGTCGAGTCGCTCCCCGCGGTTCTCGACGGCGTCGAAGCAGCAGAGTTGGCCTTCGATTCGTGAGCATCACGGAGTAGGTTCGTGCGTGACACCACGAATGGTGGTGTCACTCCAATTTGTGTCGACGACTGAAGGAATGACCCCTCGTGCTTGGCCTGCCCGCAAGTTCCGCCGCACCCATCCGCAAGATCGCTCGCGTGGTGATCAGCATCGGGATGCTTGCGGCGGTGACAGCCGGTTGCTCAGAGGATGATTCGAGTTCGACGGCTGCTGCCGGCAGCGACGACATCGCTGCTGTTGCTGCCGCACCGACAGAAAAACCGGTAGACGAGGCAGATCGGCTGCGGGCGGCGCTTGCGTCTACCGGGGTCACGCCCGCCTTTTCCGACGACATGTTGCAGGCGCTCGGTGACGGCGTCTGCCAGCAGCTCGCGGCCGGAACGGATCGAGCGATGATCATCGCGAATCTGCGGGCGGTATCGCTGAACGGAGCAAGCGAACCAATGGTCACCTCCGGAAACGGCTCGGCCGCATCGACAACACCCCCCAGCGCCGATCAGCTGGCTGAAGTGTTCGTCGATGCGGCCGAGGCCGACTATTGCCGGTAGTTCAGCGAACGGTGTGCACGATCAGGACATCGGACGTCGCCTTGCGAGCGGCATCGGAAGGCACCGATCCGAGTAGACGCCCGGTCAACGTGTTCAATCCGCGATTTCCGACGACCAGCAAGTCGCCCTTCACCTCGTCGAGCAAAGCGAGAAGCGATTCGACGGGAGCGCCGACGACGGCGCGCTCGACAACATCCTTTGCCCCCTGGGCATGTGCGCGCTCACGAGCGGTGCGAAGGATCTCGTAGGTCGGAGCGGAACCGGTGACCTGGTAGGCCTCGTTACCCAACGCATCAGCGGCAGCGCTCACGTCCTTGGGATCAGCCGGGTAGTACGCACACGCGATGACGAGCTGAGCGTCCGAGCCACTGGCGATGGCGGCAGCTCTGTCGACTGCCTTCAGTGACGACTCGGAGCCATCGGTTCCTACGACAACGGTCCGGTAGGCACTCATTCATTCCTCCATGGTTACGGGACGGACGGTACGGCCGGCACCGGGCGCAACGCTGTTGCGCCCGCTCGACAACCGCTGCGCTGACATTAGCGGGATTGTGCCGCGGATAGTGTTATTTGCAGTACACGCCACAAGCCCACAGTGAACGTGATTCTTCGTCACAGACACATTTGTTCGGTGGTGACCACTCAGCGAAGTTTGCCAAAGCGGGGCCCGAACAGCGCCGCCGGAAATACTTCCTGCTCGACCAGGGCGGTACGCCACGGCGTCGCCAATTCCAGCAACCGCTTGGCACCCTCCTCACCCAGCGCATCCCACGGAGCCAAAGCGAGGTCGTCCGTCAGGTCTTCGACGACGTCACGCAAGTCCTGCCCGTCCTCGGTCAGCGCACCGGACGAACGATCCAGCAGTTCGCGGTCCTTCAAACTCTCGACGGCCTCGTCCCACTGTTCCTGCGACCATCCGCGACGAGTCTGCGCGAATTTGCGCTGAAACCCGATTCCCGTCGCGGTGTGCGTGATCAACGCGTCCAGGCCGTTCAATCCCGCGGTCTGAAGGGCCGCAATGTGGCCGTCACCGCGATACTCACGCAGCAGTGTCAGCGCGTGCCAGAAACGCAGGTGCGGCTCGGCCGGCCAGTCGAGCGACGCCCAACCCGCGTACAGAGGGCGGCCGTCCACTCCAGGAATGTTCTGGGCAGCGATCGACACGAGTTCGGCGGCCTCGGCCATGTCCGCCGATCCTGTCACGTCTGCACCGAACAGGCGGACGTACGCCGCGTCGATTGCCCGATACCGCGCGGCGACAACCTCTGTGGGCCTTGCCAATTCCCAGGCACGTGGGATGACACTGGCGATCAATTCAGGATTGAAGTTGAAGAAGGTGGCCGTGACGACAGTCGCGGGTGGAGCGCCGAGCGGAGCTGATCGCCCGGCAAAGTACACCATTCGGCCAGGCTCCAACCCGACGCCGACAAGTTCCTTCTCCGTCTCCGGGACGAAGTACGCCAAGGAATGGAGAAGTTCGAGAGTCCGCGCGGTCTTGCCTGCAGTCTGTGCATCCATACCTGAAACCGTAGCGGTCGAAAGCACGAACGCACGCGAGGCGACCTACTTGAGACCCGCGGCGTCCATTCCTCGAAGCTCCTTCTTCAAATCCGAGATTTCGTCTCGCAATCGCCCAGCCAACTCGAACTGAAGGTCACGTGCAGCGTTCATCATCTGATCGGTGAGTTCCTTGACCAGATCTGCCAATTCGGCCCGAGGCATCGATTTGGTGTCGCGCCCCTCGTACACACCCGCACTGACCGCACGACCGGCCTCACCCTGCGCACGCCGACCACGCGTCGCATTGCGACCCGAACCACCGACGTCCACGGACGCCGCAGTGTCCTCTGCCTCCTCGTACACCTGATCGAGAATGTCCGCGATCTTCTTGCGTAGAGGTTGTGGGTCGACGCCCATCTTCTCGTTGTAGGCGACCTGCTTCTCGCGTCGTCGCTCGGTTTCCTCGATGGCCTGCGCCATGGAAGCGGTGATCTTGTCCGCATACATGTGCACTTGACCGGATACATTTCGAGCCGCTCGGCCGATCGTCTGAATGAGGCTGGTGGAGCTACGTAGGAAACCTTCTTTGTCGGCATCGAGAATCGCGACCAGCGACACCTCGGGAAGGTCGAGTCCCTCGCGCAGGAGGTTGATGCCGACCAGCACGTCGTACTCCCCCAGGCGGAGCTGACGGAGCAACTCGACTCGCCGGAGCGTATCGATATCCGAGTGCAGGTAGCGGACGCGAATACCGAGTTCGAGCAGGTAATCGGTCAGATCTTCCGACATCTTCTTGGTCAACGTCGTGACCAGCACACGCTCGTCACGTTCCGCTCGCTCGCGGATTTCGTGAACGAGATCGTCGATCTGTCCCTTGGTGGGTTTGACGATGACCTCGGGATCGACCAATCCGGTCGGGCGGATCACCTGCTCGACGAACTCACCGCCGGACTGACCCAACTCGTACTTACCTGGTGTCGCCGACAAGTAGACGGTCTGACCGATCCGCTGACTGAATTCTTCCCAAGTCAGAGGGCGGTTATCTGTTGCCGACGGTAGCCGGAATCCGAACTCGACCAGGTTTCGCTTGCGCGACATATCGCCCTCGTACATGGCGCCGATCTGAGGAACCGTCACGTGCGACTCGTCGATGACCAGAAGGAAATCTTCCGGGAAGTAGTCGATCAAGGTTGCGGGGGCAGTTCCAGGGCCACGGCCGTCGATGTGGCGCGAGTAGTTCTCGATGCCGGAGCAGAATCCGACCTGTTTGATCATCTCGAGGTCGTACTGCGTACGCATGCGCAGACGCTGAGCCTCGAGGAGCTTGCCCTTGCCTTCGAGCTCGGCGAGTCGCTCTTCGAGTTCCGCCTCGATGTCCTTGGCGGCACGCTCCATGCGTTCAGGGCCGGCGACGTAGTGCGTCGCCGGGAAGATACGAACCGTGTCGACCTGGCGAACGATGTCACCAGTCAGTGGATGGAGGTAGTACAGTGCCTCGATCTCGTCACCGAAGAATTCGATGCGGACCGCCAGCTCTTCGTACGACGGAATGATCTCGACCGTGTCGCCGCGCACGCGGAACGAACCTCGCGTGAACGCCATGTCGTTGCGGTTGTACTGAACGTCGACGAGCAGACGCAGGAACGCATCCCGCGGCACCTCCACACCGACGTCCAGCTGAATCGAGCGATCGAGGTACGACTGCGGTGTACCGAGGCCGTAGATGCACGACACCGATGCCACCACGACCACGTCCCGTCGTGACAGAAGGCTGGACGTCGCCGAGTGGCGCAGCCGCTCGACATCGTCGTTGACGGACGAATCCTTCTCGATGTAGGTGTCCGTCTGGGCGATGTACGCCTCGGGTTGGTAGTAGTCGTAGTACGAGACGAAGTACTCGACCGCGTTGTTGGGTAGCATTTCCCGAAGCTCGTTCGCGAGCTGAGCCGCCAAAGTCTTGTTCGGAGCCATCACCAGAGCCGGGCGCTGCAGCTTCTCGATCAACCACGCAGTCGTGGCCGACTTGCCGGTACCGGTCGCACCGAGGAGGACTACGTCCTTCTCCCCCTCGTTGATCCGTTTCTCCAGCTCGGCGATAGCTGCCGGCTGATCGCCTGCCGGTTCGTACGGGCTGACGACCTCGAAGCGCGCGTCTGAGCGCTCGATGTCACCAACCGGCCGAAACTCGGAATGCGCGACCACGGGATGTTCGGAAGCAAACGCCATGAAACCAGGGTAAGCGCACCTACCGACACAATGCCCGCTCGTCCGCGTTCAGCCGAAAATGCAGTTCGGCGGTAGGTTCTTCGACCATGAGCGAGGAACGTCCCCACATTCACCGGCCGAAGGTCGAAACCTTCGACATCGCAGCTCGCACCAACGTCGATCCCAAGGGCTTCGTTCGCCCGGTCGAGCACTACCGCGAAGAACCGTGGGGGCTGTACATGGCGCGCCACGCCGACCATCCCCGGTTTCACTACCTGGAGTCCTGGATCATTCCCGAACTCGGAATTCGGGCGTCGATCCTGCACTTCACCCCGGAACACATCCGAGACTGGGATTTCTATGTCGACATCGGCGACTTCATCCGCGGCGACCAGGTCTGGACGTCCGAGGACCACTACCTCGACCTGATCGTGCAGACCGGACGCAGCGTCGAATTGCTCGACGTCGACGAATTGCTCGAGGCGAACACCGCCGGGATTCTCGACCCGAAGACGTCAGAGCGTGCGATGCTGAACGCGGCCCGCGCTATCGAGGGCATCGCCGCCCACGGTCACGATCTCGACGCCTGGCTCACCTCGGTGGGCATGCCGGTCACGTGGCGCTGAGTGGTTAGAGGGACCAGCCTGATTTCTCGGCCCACTCCCATGCCCGGTGGAAAGCGGCGTCGAACCACGGCGTCTTGACTCCCAGGTAGGCATCGATCGCAGCGGCGTAGTCGTCGATGCCTGCGGCACTCTCGGCTGCCTTGACCTTGAGTTCGGCATATTCGGCACGCGCCGCTGCGTCGGCGCGAAGCCAGTCACGGAAGAGGATCGCGAACTGCTGACCCGGCCAACCATCCACCCGAATGTGGATGTTCGCGCGGCGCCCTGGATCGGCGCTTCCGTGAATTCGCTTCGCCCACACCGCCGGATCGGTCTCGCCACCGAGGTACGACGGTTTCGGGTCGTCGGCGACGATGTGCTCGACCCGGGGGAACCCGGCAGCGGCCAGATCTTCCGCGAGGTCGTCGGCAACGCCGAGGTGCTCGACAGTGATCTGAATGTCGATCACGTCCTTGGCATCGAGACCAGGCACTGCGGTCGATCCGATGTGATCGATACGGCGCGCACGGTCACCGGACGCCAACGACAACCGGCCGATGATTCGTTCGGCCTGCGCCGGCCACGACGGGTCGGCTGGAGTCAGCTCGGGCAGTGCGCGCACTACCGTGCCCTCGCGGAGGTTCTTCTCGAAGGGAACAAGTCGATTCGCCCACAAGTCGCGGACCACGTCGTCGAGTGAACCCGGCTCTCCGCTGTTGTCGAGCCACACGTCGGCAACAGCACGACGCTGATCGTCATTTGCCTGCGCTGCGATGCGCGCACGAGCGTCGGATTCAGGCATGCCGCGCGAGCCCACCAAGCGCCGAACTCGTTCCTCCTCGTCGACGTAAACGATGACGACCAGATTGAATGCCGGCGCCATCGAACCCTCGACCAACAGCGGAATATCTTGAACGAGCACCGCATCCGACGGCGCAGACGAAATCTGCTCCATCGTCCGCGCACCGATCAGTGGGTGGAGGATGCCGTTGAGAGTTCCGCGTGACGTGTCGTCGGCAAACGCCAACGACGCTAGCGCGGGTCGGTTGAGGCTGCCGTCCTCGGACAGAATCCCGTCGCCGAATGCATCGACCAGAGCGGCAAGTCCCGGAGTACCGGGCTCGACCACTTCTCGGGCGATCAGGTCGGCGTCGACGATGACGGCTCCCAGTTCGCTGAGGATTTTCGACACTGTCGACTTACCGGCTCCGATGCCTCCAGTGAGGCCAACTCTCAACACACTCGACAGTCTCTCATCTCCGCGCCCGAGAGATTCAGACACGCCTACTGATCGAACACGCCGGGGCGTTCGAGGCTCAAATACCACAATTTCGGTGACCGTGCGGTTATGTTCTAGCGAACGCACCTGTACCTGCACCTTCTCGAGAAAGTGGACGCCATGCGAGCAGATCGCGACCATCACGGTCAGCACCGCCTCGGAATGCCGAACGGCGTGCACTGCATAGAGTTTCCCGAAGTTGCTTTTGCCCTGGCAGAGCACCGTCGTACGTGGTTCACGATGCTCGTGAGCCAAGGCCGACACAGCTTCGCGTCGATGCGTAAGCGCACAGCCGAAGCGACCGCCACCTACTGGGTGCCTGCTCCCGCAAACTGAGTTCTCTTCACGAAGTACAAAATGACCGGCAACCCTTCGGTGCCGGTCATTTTTGTGTTCACTCACTGAATTGATTCTTCGCTCGCAAGTGACACCTGGCAGAGAAAAGAACCCCGCCCCTGCACGTGCAGGGGCGGGGTTCTTCACAGATCTCGCCTGATCAGATCAAGCGGTAATCCTTATGCGTTGCCCGACAGCTTCTCGCGAAGTGCGGCGAGCTGTGCATCGCTGGCAAGCGATCCGCCAGCGGACTCGGCCGGAGCGGAGCCGGCAGCAGCCGGAGCCTCGGCGTCGTCTGCAGCAGCCGTCTCCGAGGAGTAGCCGGCAGCAGCGGTGGCAGCCTCAGCGGCCTCGTCTGCAGCGGTCTTCTCCATCTGAGCGGTGTGCATCTTGTGGCGACGCTCAGCCTCGGCGTAGCGGTTCTCCCACTCTTCACGCTGCTTGTCGAAGCCCTCGAGCCATTCGTTGGTCTCGGGATCGAAGCCCTCGGGGAAGATGTAGTTGCCCTGCTCGTCGTACGAGTCAGCCATGCCGTACTTGGACGGATCGAACTCGGCGTTGTAATCCTCGTTGGCCTGCTTCAGCGACAGCGAGATACGACGACGCTCGAGGTCGATGTCGATGACCTTGACGAGTGCATCGTCGCCGACGCCGACAACCTGGTCCGGAACCTCGACGTGGCGCTCAGCGAGCTCCGAGATGTGAACGAGGCCTTCGATTCCCTCTTCGACGCGCACGAACGCACCGAACGGAACCAGCTTCGTGACCTTGCCGGGCACGATCTGGCCGATGGCGTGCGTGCGGGCGAACTGACGCCACGGATCTTCCTGCGTTGCCTTGAGCGACAGGGAGACGCGCTCGCGGTCCAGGTCGACGTCGAGAACCTCGACGGTGACCTCGGTGCCGACCTCGACAACCTCGGACGGGTGATCGATGTGCTTCCAAGACAGCTCGGAAACGTGAACCAGACCGTCTACGCCGCCCAGGTCCACGAATGCACCGAAGTTGACGATGGAGGACACGACGCCCTTGCGGACCTGGCCCTTCTGGAGCTGGTGCAGGAATTCGCTGCGAACCTCGGACTGAGTCTGCTCGAGCCATGCGCGGCGCGACAGGACCACGTTGTTGCGGTTCTTGTCGAGCTCGATGATCTTGGCCTCGATCTCCTTGCCGACGTACGGCTGGAGGTCGCGGACGCGACGCATTTCGACGAGCGAAGCGGGGAGGAAGCCACGAAGACCGATGTCAAGGATGAGGCCGCCCTTGACGACCTCGATGACGGTGCCCTTGACGGCCTCGTCCTTCTCCTTGAGCTCCTCGATGGTGCCCCAGGCACGCTCGTACTGAGCGCGCTTCTTCGACAGGATCAGTCGACCTTCTTTGTCCTCCTTGGTGAGGACGAGAGCCTCGACCGCATCTCCCACGGAGACGACCTCATTGGGGTCGACGTCGTGCTTGATGGAGAGCTCACGAGAAGGGATGACGCCTTCGGTCTTGTAACCGATGTCGAGCAGAACCTCGTCGCGGTCGACCTTGACGATGGTTCCTTCGACGATGTCGCCATCGTTGAAGTACTTGATCGTGGCATCGATGGCGGCGAGGAAGTCCTCGGCGGAGCCAATGTCGTTAATGGCAACCTGCGGCGAGGTGACGGTTGTGGAGGGCATATGTTGAATTGCTCCGGACGAGTTGTGGTCGGTTGATGGATTTTGTCGGACGAGATGCGCAACTGTGGCGTACAAATGTTGGAAGTACTTTGTGAAGTACTAGATCGAAGTACCCAGCTGCATCAATAACGAACAACCGAATACCGGATCACATTCCACACCGCGGAAGCGCACCGCGAGCTCCCTCGGTCCGACTGATTCCGAGACCTTGGTAAAGATCTCGTATAGACAATCGGTCGGATGACAGACACTCGCGTGAGTAAGACTACGCGTCGGCTATCTTGCCGGGCAAACCCGGGTACCCTGCGCCCGCATCACCCGTTCTACTGTGTTGTTCATGTCTGACGAGCGCCATGCCGCTGCCAATTCCATTCTCGGTACCAGCGGCGTCGGCCGAGTCCGTGTCGATTCGAGTGCCAGCGACCGCGCCAGCCGTGCGTGGTGGGACGCCGACGCCGACGATTACCACCGAACCCACGGCGAGTTTCTGGGCGTGAACAGCGCGGAAGGTGAATTCGTCTGGTGCCCCGAAGGGCTGCACGAGGGCGATCACCACTTGCTCGGCGACATAGTCGACAAAGACATATTGGAAGTGGGTTGCGGCTCGGCACCGTGTGCCCGATGGCTCGCCGGACATGGTGCTCGGGCCGTCGGTCTCGACATCTCGATGGGGATGCTCGCCCGCGGGCAGGACGCGATGAATGCCGGCGGACCGGCAGTCCCGTTGATTCAGGCAAGTGCGGAACTCCTGCCGTTTGCCGACGAGAGTTTCGACATCGTCTGTTCCGCGTTCGGCGCCGTCCCGTTCGTTGCCGATTCGCAGCGAGTGATGAACGAAGTCGCCCGGGTTCTGCGTCCCGGCGGATCGTGGGTCTTTGCCGTCAACCATCCGATTCGATGGATCTTCCCCGACGATCCCGGGCCGAAGGGCTTGACCGCGACCCTCCCCTACTTCGACCGCACCCCGTATGTCGAGGTCGATGACAACGGAGTCCCCACCTACGTCGAGCATCACCGCACCATCGGCGACCGGGTTCGTGAGATCGTCGCCGCCGGACTTCAGGTGCGCGACATCATCGAGCCCGAATGGCCGGAGTGGTTGGACCGCGAATGGGGACAGTGGAGTCCCCTGCGCGGCCAACTCTTTCCGGGCACTGCAATTTTCAGCGCCGTCAAACCCTGACGGCTACAGCAGCTTCGACAGGAAAGCCTTGGTCCGGTCGTGCTGAGGATTGGCCAGGAGTTCCCGCGGCTCGCCTGCCTCGACCACAACTCCCCCGTCCATGAACACCAACTGGTCGGCGACCTCGCGGGCGAATCCCATCTCGTGGGTGACGACCACCATCGTCATACCTTCTTTGGCCAACTGCTTCATCACGGTGAGAACTTCACCGACCAGTTCGGGGTCGAGCGCGGACGTCGGCTCGTCGAACAGCATGAGCTTCGGGTCCATCGCGAGAGCGCGGGCGATGGCAACTCTTTGCTGCTGACCACCCGACAACTGGGCCGGGTAGGCGTTGGCTTTGGCGCTCAACCCGACCTGATCGAGGAGGTCCTTCGCTCGTTCGACAGCCTTCTTCTTACTGACGCGCTTCACCTGCGTCGGCGCTTCGATGATGTTCTCGAGAGCGGTGCGGTGTGGGAACAGATTGAAGTGCTGAAACACCATCCCGATGTCGCGGCGTTGTTTGGCCGCTGCTCGCGGGTGAAGTTCGTACAGTTTTCCGTTCTTCTCCGAGTAGCCCACCAGGTCGCCGTCGACGTACAGTCGGCCGGCGTTGACCTGCTCGAGGTGATTGATGCAGCGCAAGAACGTCGACTTGCCTGATCCGGACGGACCGACGAGACACAGGACCTGACCGGGGTCGATTTCGAGCGAAATCCCTTTCAGGACCTCCAATGCGCCGAAGTTCTTACAAACTCGGTCTGCTTTCACCATGGGTGTCATTTGCGTTCTCCTCCGGGGGTATCCGGAAGCGTTTCCACTACCGTAGCTTTTCCTTGCGCGTCGGCCAGTGCCTGAAGTTGGCGCGTGGTCAGTGCTCGGGTTGCGCCCTTCGAATAGTGACGCTCGACGTAGTACTGCCCGATCATGAGCAGACTCGTGATTGCGAGGTACCACGTCGCCGCCACCATCAACAGGGGAATCGGCTCGAAGTTGGCGCCCGAGATATCGCGCGCTCGACCGTACAACTCGAAGCTGTAAGGGACCGCCGTCACGAGCGAGGTGGTCTTGAGCATGCTGATGACCTCGTTACCGGTCGGCGGAATGATGACGCGCATCGCCTGCGGTAGAACGGTTCGTCGCATCGTCTGACTCCACGTCATACCCAATGCAACAGATGCTTCGGTCTGGCCCTCGTTGACCGAACTCACGCCGGCGCGGACGATCTCGGCCATGTAGGCGGCCTCGTTCAATGCCAAACCGATCACGGCAAACAGAAACGCTGCCTGCAAGTCCTGGAGATTGATGTGCGCAAACTGATGTACGAAGGGAATACCGAGATCGATGCTCTTGTAAATCGACGGGAACAGGCCCCAGAAGACCAACTGCACGTAGACAGGTGTTCCTCGAAAGATCCACAGATAGCCCCAAGCCGCGGCGCGAAGCACCGGGTTGGGAGAGAGTCGCATGACTGCCAGAATCACACCGAGGACGATCGCGATCACCATTGCCAGCACCGTCAGCTGGATCGTTGTCCACGCACCAGCGGAGATGCGTTTGTCGAACAGATACTGACCGTAAGTCCCCCATGCAAAGGCTTCGTTGGTCGCCGCGCCGTAAACGAACAGTCCGAAGAGGACCACGACGACGACCGCGGCAATCCAACGACCAGGTCTGCGTAGTGGAATCGCCTTGATCGGCACCGGATCGCCGGTCTCAGTTGTTGTCATGTTCATCAGCTTTCCGCGCCGTTGATCTTGGATACTTCGATGACGCCGGCCTCGACACTCCAGGTCTGCGCGATCTGTTGATAGACACCGTTGTCGATCAGGTACTGCATTGCCTGCTGCAGGGCGGGACCGAGGGCGGAGCCCTTCACGATCGGCCAGCCGTAAGGCGCCGAATCGAAGGGTTCTCCCGCAGCTTCCATCCGGCCCTTGCTCCGTTTGATCGCATAGCCGGTCACTGGTGAATCAGCGGACAGCGCGTCGACTCGACCGAGAATGAGCGCGTTGGCCGCGTCGTCCTGGCTGTCGTACTTGATCTTGTCGATCGGGGGTTTGCCCTCGGCCACGCAGGCCTCGCTCTTGGCAGGCACCTCGTCGATGTCCTCGGTGGTCGTGGTCTGCACCGCCACCCGAAGCCCGCACGCATTGTTCGGATCGACTGGCTTGTCCGGCCGCTGGGCCCACTGGATACCCGCGCTGTAGTACGTGACGAAGTCGACCGTCTTCTCGCGCTCCTTGGAGTCGGTGAACGAAGACATGCCGAGGTCGTAGCTTCCCGACTGAATAGCGGGGATGATCTTGTCAAAGTCGGCTTGGTTGAAGACAGCTTCGACCCCGAGCACGGCGGCAACGGCATTCATCAGGTCGACGTCGAAACCGACGATGTTGCCGTCTGCGTCCTTGAATTCGTTTGGCGCGTAAGGAATGTTGACCCCGACCTGCAGTTTGCCCGAATCCGTGACCTTGGACGGCAGAAGTGCGGCGATCTCGGGCACCTTCTGGACATCAAGTGGCGGCCCTTCCGGAACGAGACCCTCGTTGTTGGTGACACATCCGCCGCACAATGCGACGATCAAGCCCACCAACAGGACTCGCACCACGTTGGCGCGGATACGCCCGCCACTGCTCGAGCCATAACTCACGCCACGTGGCCTTGGTGCCCGTGCGTTTTCATCGACCACGACTCTGCTCTCCACTCGTCGATCGCCGCACTTGCAACGTCCATCCGAAATTCAGTCGAACGGTAGGTTACGGCAGGAGTTCCACCGTCGCCGACTTCGCAAGATTCCGGCCTGTCGTACAAGAATCAGCGACGCAGAGTGTGTGCGTACACGACTTCGGAAAATTCGCTGGTCGATGCCAAACCGCCGAGGTCGGCGGTCGCGATGCCCGACGCGATGGTCGTGCGAACCGCGTCTGAAATGCGGCGTGCTGCCGCAGACAACAACCGATCGCCACGCGCATCACCGAGCCAGTCGAGCATCATTGCACTCGAGAGGAACAGTGCCGTCGGGTTCGCCCGATTCTTCCCGGCGATGTCGGGTGCGGCACCGTGCGCAGCCTGAGCCATGACCTGCGTCTCGGAAGCGTTGATCGACGGCGCGGTTCCGAGTGAACCGGACAGCTCGCCCGCCAGATCCGACAAAATGTCGCCGAACATGTTTTCGGTCACCACGACGTCGAAGTCTCCGCCGCGTCGAACGAGGTGCGCCGCCATCGCGTCGACGTGCTCGTCGTCGACGACTACGTGTGGGTACTCCGCAGCGACGGTTCGGCAGGCGTCACGGAACAGGCCGGTGGTCAGTGTGAGGACGTTGGCTTTGTGGACGATCGTGACGTGATTGCGCCGTCGCGACGCCAACGCGAAGGCAGTGCGTGCGATCCGTTCACACGCAGCGCGGGTGAACACACCGACGGCCAGCGCGATGTCGGGCGTCGGCATGAACTCGCCGCTGCCGACTGCCATGTTCCGATCCGCGTACAACCCCTCGGTGTTCTCGCGGACGATCACCAGATCCATGTCGGGGACCATTGCCTTGACACCGGGGAACGCCGCTGCCGGCCGAATGTTCGCGAACAGCTCGAACTTCTTCCGGATGACGCCGCCGGGTGTGAGTTGTCCGCGAAACCTCTCCGGATAGGACGCACTGTCGTGGGGTCCGAGAATCCAACCCTGCAGCTGCCCCAACCCATCGATGGTCTCGTCGGGAATCGGCGTGCCGTGGCTGTCTATGGCCGTACTCCCGAGCGGAAGCTCGACCCACTCGACGGGCGGAGCATGAACCGCTGACAACGCCGCATCCACGATCTGCCGTGTCGCCGGGACGATTTCGTGGCCGATTCCGTCGCCGTGCATGAGCCCCAGCCGCATGGCCGAAGTACCGATTGCGCTCGCACCTGTCATCAGGCAATCATTGCTCACCATGGTCCAGTCGGTGGAATTGCTCCTCGATCCAGTGAGTGAGTCGGCAGTGCGAGCACAATGGCAGCTACTCGCCGACGCCGGTTTACCGAGTCAGGCCTCTCATCACAGCCCGTCCAACCGTCCGCACATCACGCTGTTCGTCGCCCGTGAGATCCCCGCGGAGATCGACGAACTGTTGAAGCGGCGCTTCTCGGCCCCGGACTTCGAGGTCCGACTCGGTGGCTACGTCGTGTTCGGCGGCAAGCAGATGGTCTTGGCGCGCTCGGTCATTCCTTCGCGCGCACTCCTTCACCTGCACCGAGAAATAGCCGAGTCAACAGTTGGCTCGACGGCACTTCCCGCCCACGTCGAGCCCGGCGCGTGGACGCCTCATGTAACGCTCGCCCGACGCGTCGAACCTGCACGTCTGGGTGAAGCCATCGCCCTGCTGGGCACCGACGTGATTCAAGGGCGCTGCGGCGCGATCAGGCGCTGGGACGGCGAACAGAAGACGGAATGGTTACTGACGCCGCCGCTGTGACAGAGCGGGTTGCACGTCGGGTCACCAGGATTCCCGCGATCACCGCGAGTGCACCAACCGGCTGATTCCAGCCAACGCTTTCGTTCAAGACTATTGCGCCGAGAGCGACGCCCACCACTGGACTGAGATAAGTGACGGTGGACGCCGCAGTCGGCCCCCACTCCTGAACGACATTGGTGTTCCAGATGAATGCGAGCCCGGTCCCCAGTGCGCCCAGAGCGATCATCGACAGGACAATTGCCGGCGTCAGGTGCATCGGTGTATTCGCGATGACCGGTGAGGCCAGAACCATCACGAAAGCTCCGATACTGATCTGTAATAGCGCGACTGTGCGGGTGTCGACGCCGAGAGGAAGCACGAAACGTCTGAGGTAGACAAACGAAATCCCGTACGATGCAGTCGCTCCCAGGCAAGCGACCTGAGAACTGACACTTCCGCCGACGCCGAGATTCCACGGCGCCAATACGATCAGCACCCCACCGAATCCGAGAAGCAACCCCAGCGATTTGTATCGCGTCAGCGTCTCCCCCGGCAGAAAGGCAAGGGAGACAGCCATAGTCATCAGTGGTGTGGTGGCGTTGTAGATGCTCGCGAGTCCCGAGGACATGTTTTGCTCCGCCCAACTGAACAGCAGCCACGGCACGATGCATTGTGTCGCTGCGAGAAAAGCCATGTGTTTCCAGACGCGAAAGTCCCTCGGTAGGCCGATCCGGCTGACCGCTGACACGAGAACCAGCGCGAGCGCACCGAAGACCAAGCGCCACAGAACTACCTGCGTGAAGGACAGACCTTCGAGCCCGATCTTCATGAAGAGGAAACTGGCTCCCCACACCACCGCAGCTGCGGTGTATTGAAAGGCCAGACTTGCCCTCAAAGGGTGAAGTCTCCGTGCGGACTGACGTCGTGACGAGTGTCGGGCGTTCGGCCGGCAAGAGCTAGTACGTTCAGGACCAGTAGGACCAAGACGCTGACGACGATGATTGCCATGTGTCCAGCCTGACGGAATGTCCCACGTGGCAGTAGTGGCAGAAAAGCCAGACTTGGACGATTTTCTGCCACTTTCCTGTTTTTCTGTCACACTCGAAAGATGCTCGCGAAAGTGGTGGTCCCACTGATGCCGATGACCGAGGCGTTCGAACTCGGCGTGGCATGTGAAGTCTTCGGCTTCGACCGATCCGACGACGGCCTCCCCACGTACGACTTCTCTCTGATCGCCGCAGTTCCGGGTCCGATCCGAACGCGGTTCGGGTACAACATCGATGTTCCGTACAACCTCGATTCTCTCGACGACGCCGATCTCATCGTCGTGTCCGCCGGCGGAACCTACGACGCCGGCGACGCGTACATGTGCTCACCGAGTCCCGACTCGAGTGTCGATCCCCTGTTGGTCAAACTCAACGAGGCCGTAGCCCGGGGCGCCAAGGTGGCGAGTCTGTGCACCGGAGCGTTTGTCCTCGGGGCGGCTGGACTACTGGACGGAAGGCGATGCACGACGCATTGGCGGCATGCAGAGAGGCTTGCCCAGACGTATCCGGAAGCCAAGGTCGATCCGGACGTGTTGTACGTGGACGAAGATCCGGTGTTCACCAGCGCAGGCACCGCGGCAGGAATTGACCTGTGCCTGCACATCGTCCGAAAAGAACAGGGTTCTCGCGTTGCCAATGGCATCGCGAGAAGGATGGTGGTGCCGCCCCATCGTGACGGTGGGCAAGCCCAGTACGTTGCCACTCCCCTCGCCTCGACGCCGAGTGCAACCCTTGCCCCGCTCCTCGACTGGATGACGGAGAACCTCGCCCTCGACCTCACTGTGGGCATGGTCGCAGCCCGCGCGAACATGTCCGCGCGCACGTTCGCGCGCCGTTTCCAAGCGGAAACGGGAACAACCCCCGCCCGCTGGCTCAGCGATCAGCGAGTACTGGCCGCCCAACATCTCCTCGAGAATTCCGACCTCTCCGTCGACGTCATCGCAGAACGCGTCGGATTCGGCGGCGGTGCCGTGCTTCGCCAGCACTTCATTCGTCTGCGTTGCACCACGCCGCAGGCCTACCGCCG
This sequence comes from Rhodococcus sp. WY5, assembly GCF_018588185.1. Classification (NCBI taxonomy): domain Bacteria; kingdom Bacillati; phylum Actinomycetota; class Actinomycetes; order Mycobacteriales; family Nocardiaceae; genus Rhodococcus; species Rhodococcus sp. WY5. The sequence continues at coordinate 4,025,537 of NZ_JAAMPR010000001.1, read as the reverse complement.
GACGTTTCGGGCGACCGAGAACGCAAGCTGAAATCGGCTCAGGGAAGAATCAGCGGTTCCGGGGCGTTGCACACACCAACAGCCCGCACAATGGAAAGGACCCCTGTGGCCACCCAGACACTCACCCAGCAGAACTTCGACGAAACGATCAACGGCAGCGACGTCGTCCTCGTGGACTTCTGGGCCTCCTGGTGCGGCCCGTGCCGCCAGTTCGCACCGACGTTCGAAGCCTCTTCGGAGAAGCATGCCGACGTCGTTCACGCCAAGGTCGACACCGAGGCCGAGCAGGGAATCGCAGCGGCCGCCAACATCCGCTCCATCCCCACGATCATGGCCTTCCGCGAAGGCGTACTCGTGTTCAACCAGGCCGGCGCGCTTCCCGCCGCTCAGCTCGAGGAGCTCGTCACTCAGGTCAAGGCACTCGACATGGACGAGGTCCGCAAGCAGATCGCAGAGCAGACCGCATCTGCTGAATAGCGTGAAAAGGCTGGGCCGGAATCGAAGTCGATTCCGGCCCAGCCTTTTTCGTTGCTCCCTAGTGAGCCGCGCTGTCCCAGCTTCGACCGGTTCCCACCGAAACATCCAGAGGTACCGACAGCTCGATGGCTGTGGCCATCTTGTCCTTGACCAGCGCGGTGACCTCCTCCAACTCGGAGGCAACCACTTCGAGCACCAATTCGTCGTGCACCTGCAACAGCATGCGCGACTTCAATCCGGCGTCGGCGAGAGCCTTCTGCACGTTGATCATCGCCACCTTGATGATGTCGGCCGCAGTGCCCTGGATCGGCGCATTGAGGGCAGCACGTTCGGCAACCTCACGACGCTGACGGTTGTCGCTGTTGAGGTCCGGCAGGTAGCGACGACGACCGTAGAGCGTCGAGGTGTAGCCGTCCTTACGTGCCTGCTCGACCACCGCGTGGAGGTAATCCCGCACGCCGCCGAAACGAGCGAAGTACGCATCCATCTGCTGCTTCGCTTCTTCGGTCGAAATCTTCAGCTGCGACGCCAATCCGTAGGCACTGAGCCCGTAGGCCAGACCGTACGACATCGCCTTGACCCGGCGACGCAGTTCAGGAGTCACCTCTTCGATCGGTACACCGAATGCACGCGAGCCGACAAAACTGTGCAGGTCCTCACCGGTGTTGAATGCCTCGATCAGCCCCTCGTCGCCTGACACGTGCGCCATGATGCGCATTTCGATCTGGCTGTAGTCGGCAGTGAGCAGAACGTCGAACCCCTGCCCGACTACGAATCCGTCGCGAATCTCGCGCCCCGCGTCGTTTCGCACCGGGATGTTCTGCAAGTTCGGATCGGTCGACGACAGGCGTCCGGTCGCGGCAACCGTCTGATTGAACGTCGTGTGAATGCGTCCGTCTTCGGCTACGGCCTTGAGAAGACCGTCGACGGTCACCTTCATACGCGTCGCATCACGATGCGCGAGAAGGTGTTCGAGGAACGGGTGTCCTGTCTTGTCGAACAGACCCTGCAACGCCTCGGCGTCGGTGGTGTAGCCCGTCTTCGTCTTCTTCGTCTTGGGCATGTCGAGTTCTTCGAACAAGACCACCTGCAGTTGCTTCGGCGAACCCAGGTTGATCTGCTTGTCGATCACCTCGTAGGCGGAGTTTGCGGCGTCGGCGACCTGGGAGGCGAAACGGCTCTGAAGATCGTGCAGATGCGCGCTGTCGACGGCGATGCCGGTGGCCTCGATCTGAGCGAGCTCGATCGTCAACGGCAGTTCCATGTCGGAGAGGAGCGACTTGGACTCGATCGACTCCAACTCGGTGTCGAGTGCAGCTGCCAAGTCGAGAACGGCCTGAGCGCTGATCATCGCGGTCTCGGCCGCTTCGGCATCGAGCTGCTCGGTGTCGTCGAGCAGTGAAAGCTGTTCCTGGCCGGATGTTTCGGCGCGCAGTTCACGCTTGAGGTAGCGGAGCGAGAGGTCGTCGAGATTGAAGCTGCGCTGGCCCGGCCGGACGAGGTACGCGGCCAGAGCAGTGTCGCTGGTCAGTCCACCGAGCGTCCAACCACGCCCACGCAGAGCATGGATCGCCCACTTGGCTTCGTGCAGCGCCTTCGGCTGCGATGCGTCGGCGAGCCAATCACCGAGAGCTGCTTCGTCTTCCGGTGTTGCCGTCGACGCCGCGATGTATGCACATTCACCGTCGGAGGCCGCGATCGCGAGTGCAGTGACGTCGCCGGCGAACGGAGTTCTGGTTCCGAGCACCGTCACGCCGTGACGCTCACCGGTTCGTGCGTGGGCGTCGAGCCACGCGGCAACCGCACCCGGGGCGAGTGCGTCGCCGCTGACCTCGAACCCTTCCTCTGCTTCGGGCTCGGACGACGACAGGGTCGCGAACAGTCGATCGCGGAGAACCTTGAACTCGAGATCGTCGAACAACGCATGAATCTTCTCGCGGTCCCACGGGGCCAACACCAACTGCTCGGGCGTGTACGGCAAGGGAACGTCGCGAACCATTTCGGTGAGCTGACGATTGAGCAGGACGTTCGCGAGGTTCTCCCGCAGTGAGTCGCCCACCTTGCCGCGGACCTTGTCCACGTTGTCGACCAGTCCCTGCAGGTCGCCGTACTCACGGATCCACTTGGTGGCGGTCTTCTCGCCGACGCCGGGGATGCCGGGGAGGTTGTCACTGGGGTCGCCGCGCAGTGCAGCAAAATCGGGATACTGCGCCGGGCTGAGGCTGTACTTCTCCTCTACGGCCGTCGGCGTGAATCGGGTGAGCTCCGAGACACCCTTCTTCGGGTAGAGCACAGTGACGTTGTCGGTCACCAGTTGCAGCGAGTCACGGTCACCGGTCACGACGAGAACCCGGTATCCGAGGGCCTCCGCCTGCGTGGTCAAGGTGGCGATCACGTCGTCGGCTTCGAAACCTTCCTCGGCCATGACCGGGATGCCCAGCGCGCCGAGAACGTCCTTGGTGATGTCGATCTGGCCCTTGAATTCGTCAGGAGCCTTCGCGCGCTGCGCCTTGTATTCGGGGAACAGGTCGGCGCGAAACGTCTGACGCGACACGTCGAAGGCCGCGGCCAGGTGGGTGGGCTGCTCGTCACGAAGAAGGTTGATCAACATCGACGTGAAGCCGTACACCGCGTTGGTGGCCTGCCCACTGTGTGTCTTGAAGTTCTCTGCAGGCAGCGCGTAGAAGGCACGAAACGCCAACGAATGCCCGTCAAGAAGCATCAAGAGAGGGCGATCGTCCGCCTTGCCGGTGGTGCCGGCTGGAGCGGTGGACGTGCTGGACCGAGTTGTGGTTGCGGGGCTCACGGTTCATCAGTCTAGGGATCGCGACCGACATCGACGCCTTCGCCGTTGTTTACGCAGGAACAGACACAAGAATCGGACAATTGATGCAGCCTTCGGCCTTCGATACGGAACCGAAACATCCCGGAAATCTCAGAACCCCATCTGAAGCGAACGGAGCCGTTAGAGTCCGGAAATCGCAGCAGCGAAACAATCCCTCTGCTGCGCGGCACCTTTGTCCAGACGCGCTATTCCCGACCCGCTCGGAGGACGTACGTGGCCCCACCCGTAGTGAAACGGCAGACCCTCGCGACACTCAGCCGACTACTGGCCTTTGCATTACTGACGTTCTTCGCATTACTCAGCCTGGCCGGAACTGCTTCGGCTCAGGAACCGACCACTTCCCCTACACCGCCGACCCCGACAGCATCCGCAACACCGACAGCACCGGTTCCCGACAACGCTGTCCCCGTCAGCGGCAATCTCAACAACGGCGGCACACGCCTCGAGGGCGTCACCGTCCGTGCACTCGATTCTTCCGGCACGGAAGTCGCCACCGGAGAATCGGCATCGAACGGCCGTTGGGAACTGGCCGTGGCACCGGGCACCTACACCTTCGAGATCGTTGCCGACACACTTCCCGACGGGGTCAGTGTGCAAGCCGCTGTCGAACGCGAGGTGGTGGCCGGCCGCGCGAACACCGTGATCTTCTCGTTCGGCGAGGTACGTACCGCCTCGAATGTCAGCTTCGGCGAGAAGCTGATCCGCACGACGGTCGACGGTCTGCGGTTCGGCCTCGTGATCGCGATCGCCGGTGTGGGTTTGAGCCTGATCTACGGCACCACTGGCCTGACCAACTTCGCTCACGGCGAGATGGTGACGTTGGGAGCCGTTGCTGCCTGGGTGATCAACACGTCCTTCGGCGTTCCGCTGATTCCCGCCACGATCCTCGCGATCTTCGTCGGCATCGGCATCGGCCTGCTGACCAACGGAATCGTCTGGAAACCACTGCGTAAGCGCAAGACCGGGTTGATCGCGCAATTGGTGGTCTCGATCGGTCTCGCGATTTCATTGCGCTACTTGATCCTGATCTTCTTCTCCGACCGCGCCGAACCGTTCGACGACTTCCAGGGCCAGGTCGAGAAGAACTGGGGCCCGATCGCACTGACCGACGCCAACGCGATAGTCATGATCGTCAGTCTGGTCGTCCTGGTCGGCGTCGCACTGCTTCTGCAGAAGACTCGCATCGGAAAGGCCATGCGTGCCGTCTCCGACAATCGTGACCTCGCCGCTTCGTCCGGTATCAACGTCGAGCGCGTGATCATGTTCGTCTGGGGTCTCGGCGGCGGACTGGCCGCCCTCGGCGGTGTGCTGTTCGGTATCTCCGAGCTCGGCGGACGCGTCCAGTGGGAAATGGGCTTCAAACTGTTGCTGCTCATGTTCGCCGGAATCACCCTCGGTGGTCTGGGAACCGCGTACGGGGCGCTACTCGGCTGCGTCATCGTGGGACTTCTGGTCCAACTCTCGACGCTCATCATCAACCCAGACCTCAAATACATCGGCGGACTTCTCGTCTTGATCGTGATCCTCGTGGTTCGCCCCCAGGGCATCCTCGGATCCAGACAAAGGATCGGGTGACGAATATGGACATCATGGGAGCTTTCCAGGTTTCTTTCGCCCAGCTGATCGGGCCGTCGGCAATCTTCTACGCACTGTTGGCAATCGGGTTGAACCTGCACTTCGGCTACGCCGGACTGCTCAATTTCGGTCAGATCGGTTTTGCCCTTCTCGGCGGCTACGGCGTCGGCATCATGACCGTGACCTACGACCAGCCGCTCTGGCTCGGCATCCTCGTCGGACTCACCGCAGCCGGCCTCCTCGCGCTCGTGCTCGGTATCCCGACGCTGCGTCTGCGCGCCGACTATCTCGCCATCGTGACCATCGCCGCTTCGGAGATCCTGCGTCTGATCTTCCGCTCGACCGCGTCGGATTCGGTGACCGGTTCCACCAATGGCCTGTTCGGTTTCGCAGACCCGTTCACCGCACTGAGCCCCTTCGACTCGGCCAAGCAGTACTCATTTCTCGGCGTGAAGTTCTACGGAGACGACCTCTGGTCGATGGTCGTGGGGTGGACGCTGGTCTTGATCTTGTGCGGATTCGTCTACCTGTTGACGCACAGTCCGTGGGGGCGCGTCCTCAAGGCGGTTCGCGAAGATGAGGACGCAGCGCGATCGTTGGGCAAGAACGTGTTCGTGTACAAGATGCAGGCGCTGGTTCTCGGCGGCGTGATCGGTGGTCTGGCCGGGGTGTTCAACGCTTTGCAGACCAAGTCCATCAACCCGGACTTCTACTCGACCGCGCAGACGTTCTTCGCGTTCGGCGCACTGATTCTGGGCGGGGCGGCAACGGTATTCGGCCCGGTGGTCGGCGCAATGTTGTTCTGGTTCCTCCTCGCCATCCCTGATGCCTTGCTGCGTCAGGCGATCTCCGGCGAGAATCCGCTGCTCTCGCTGACCGAACAACAGGTCGGGGCCACCAGGTATGTCCTGCTCGGATTGATGATTGCTCTCCTGATGGTCTTCAGACCGCAGGGAATACTGGGTAACAAGCGGGAGGTGCAACTCAATGCTTGACGCCGATACCAGAGCACAGATCTTTGCCGACGTTCCTCACCTTCCCGGATCGGCGAAACCCGACCCGGTGTTGGTCGCTGACAACGTCTCGCGGACGTTCGGCGGCCTCAAGGCCGTCGACGTCGATCACCTCGAGATTCAACGAGGGTGCATCACGGGTCTGATCGGTCCAAACGGTGCCGGAAAAACGACGCTCTTCAACCTCCTTACCGGATTCGACCGGCCGGACACCGGTACGTGGTCGATGGACGGTCAATCGCTGGGCCGCATGTATCCCCACCAGGTAGCCAGGAAAGGAGTGGTACGGACGTTCCAGTTGACCAAGGCGCTCTCCAAACTCACCGTGCTGGACAACGTACGTCTCGGTGCCACCGGCCAACGTGGTGAACGCATTTTTGCATCTCTCGTCCCGTGGATCTGGAAAGGCCAGGAACGCGAGATCACCGACCGCGCCAACGAACTCCTCGCACGATTCAAACTCGACACCAAGGCCGACGACCTCGCCGGTTCACTCTCCGGTGGGCAGCGCAAACTGCTCGAAATGGCTCGCGCACTCATGACCTCGCCCTCGGTGGTGATGCTGGACGAACCGATGGCGGGGGTCAATCCTGCTCTGACGCAAAGCCTGCTCGGACACATCAAGTCATTGCGCGACGACGGAATGACCGTCGTGTTCGTCGAGCACGACATGGACGTGATCCGAGACATCAGCGATTGGGTGGTGGTCATGGCGCAGGGCAGCGTCATCGCCGAATCCACCCCGGACGAACTCTCGTCCAACACAGCCGTCGTCGACGCATATCTGGGCAGCCACCATGACCAGGCCCTCGAGTTCGACGACAACGGAAATCCGGTGGGCGAGACGGCCGTTCTGGCCGCCGCCCTGGCTGAAGCCGAGGTCGAAACCCTCGAGTCGGGCGGGGACCTGTCGGAACCCGACGTCGACAACCTTCCGGCCGATCTCGCCGCGACGCTGGAATCGAGTCCCGAGGAACCGCGCGAAAGGCACGAGAAGCCATGAGCGAGAACCACGCACGTTCACTCACGCCTGCAGAGTTCGCCGCGACGGCCGAGGAGCATCAGCGACTGTCGGCAGGTGCCCTGCTCCGCGCCGACAGCCTCGTCGCGGGCTACATTCCCGGCGTCAACATCCTGCGTGAATGCAACTTCTTCCTGAAGGAAGGGGAAATCGTCGGGATCATCGGACCGAACGGCGCAGGCAAATCGACACTCCTGAAATCACTGTTCGGACTGATACCGGTACGCGAAGGGTCGGTCACCCTACGCGAGGACAACATCACGTCTGCGCCCGCTCACGTCCTCGTTCAGAAGGGAGTCGGGTACGTCCCTCAAACGCAGAACGTCTTTCAGACTCTGACCATCGAAGAAAACCTCGAAATGGGCATTTATCTGCGTCCCAAGGCATTCGCGGAACGATTCGCCTTCGTGAGTGAACTGTTCCCTCTTCTGAGTGAACGACGAAAGGTGAAGGCCGGCGCACTCTCCGGCGGCGAACGCCAGATGGTCGCGATGGGCCGGGCCCTGATGATGGATCCGTCGGTGCTGCTGCTCGACGAACCGTCCGCGGGCCTGTCCCCCATGTTCCAGGACGAGGTGTTCATCCGCTGCAAGAAGATCAATGCTGCGGGTGTCTCGGTCATCATGGTCGAGCAGAACGCGCGCCGCTGCCTTCAGATCTGCGACCGCGGTTACGTACTCGATCAGGGTAAGAACGCGTACACCGACACCGGCGCCAATCTGATGAACGACCCCAAGGTGATCGAGTTGTACTTGGGAACGCTCGCTGGAAGCAAAGAGAAGTAGTACAGACACGAGAATGGGCCAGGGTCGCGAGACCCTGGCCCATTCTCGTTGGCTGCTTACCTGCCCACGACTTACTTGCCCACCACCACGAATCCTTCTGTGGTCAGGGTGTTCTCAGGGCCGAACTTGAGCTTTCCGTACGAACCGATGGACGGCTCCCCCGAATCGTTGAAGTCCAACTCACCGGTGATGCCGTCGTAGTCGATGTCGGTTCCCGCCTTCACCAACGGCAGGCACTCGACGTAGGACGTGCACTTGGTGCCGCCTTCGGTGACGCTGTTGATGTTGGCCGCGATGTCGGTACCGGCCGTCGACTTCGCCTGCTCGGCAGCGAGCGCTGAGATCACCACCGCGTCGTATGACTCTCCGGCGTAGTTGAAGTCGATCAGAGAGGGGTTCACAGCCTTCAGACGATCCTGGAAGGCAGCTCCGACGTCCGTCAGGGGCGTCGTTCCCTGCATGGTGTCGAGCAACGGCTTCGCCACGGATTCGCCGAGAGCGTTGCCCATGTTGCCGTCGACGCCGTACATCGCCATTCCGTCCGACGGGCCGATGCCCACTTCGTGCATGCGCGTGATGATCTTCGCCGACTCTTCGAAGCCCACCAGTGCCACTGCATCCGGATTGAAGTTCTTGACTTGATCGACTTCGGAGTTGAACGACTGCGCGTTCGGGTCGTAGATGATCTTCTCGATCTGATCGGAGGGGACACCCGAATCGATCAGATTCTTTTCGATGTTGTCCGCCAGACCCGTCCCGTACGGGTCGTTGAGGGCCATGATCGCTACGCGCTGACCACCGTCGTCCGAAATGAGCTGTGCGACGGCCTGAGCCTGCAGTACGTCCGTCGGAGCGGTGCGGAAGTACATGCCCTTGTCTGGGTAGCAGACGAATTGGTCCGAGGTGTTGGCAGGCGAGAACATCACGACGCCTGCGCTGGCGATCTTGTCGATCACCTTGAGCGAGACCGAAGACGACGCGGCGCCGACGATGACCTGAGTGCCTGCAGCCAATTCGCGGTCGACGGTGGTATTGGCGGTGTCCGTTGTGGTGTCACCCGAATCGCCGGGAATCAGCTGGACCGGTTGGCCGAGAACGCCTCCGGCTGCATTGACGTCGTTGACTCCCAGCTGGGTGCCCGCGACCATCGGCGGCCCGAGGAACGACAAGCTGCCTGTATCGGGAAGAAGCGTGCCGATGCGCAGCGCTTCCGTGGACGGGGTGGCGCCGGCCTTGGCCTGCTCCGGGGTGCAATCAGTCGTGACGGATGTCGTCGCGGCAGAAGCGCCGGACGTAGAGCCACTCGAAGACGAGTCATCCGACTTGTCCGAGCTACAGCCTGCAAGTGCCAGTGATGCCGCGCCGAGAACTGCAGCAGTACGCACAAGTGTTCGTCTAGCCATCCCACGCTCCTAAGATCAGCCGGTGCTCGCGCCACCCGAACTGGCGCTCGCTGTGGGATCAGACGCTAGACCTTGGAACCGTTTCGCGATCCTTCAAGAAAGCCCTGTGACCTGACTGTTATCTGAAGGTGCACAGTGTTTACACGGCTGTAGCGCTGCGCGACGTTTCGACGGTCGACGCAGCAACCGGGTAACCCGGACACTTTGCTCAAGCGTCCGGTTCACCGCCCAGAGTTTCCAGTACGACCTGTGCGACCGCCTTCATCGTGGAGCGCCGATCCATCGCGGCGCGCTGAATCCACTTGAACGCCTCAGGTTCGGTGAGCGCTTGGCGAACCATTAGAACACTCTTGGCTCGCTCGATCAGCTTGCGTGCTTCGAGCCGGTCCGAAAGATCAGCGACCTCACGCTCGAGCGCCGTCACCTCGCGGAAACGACTGACCGCCAATTCGACAGCGGGAACGAGGTCACTGATCGAGAACGGCTTGACCAAGTAAGCCATGGCGCCGGCATCGCGTGCGCGCTCGACCAACTCGCGCTGACTGAACGCTGTGAGAATGACAACAGGAGCGATGCGTTTGGCGGCAATCTCCGAAGCGGCGTCGATGCCGTCTCTCCTGGGCATTTTCACGTCCATGATGACCAGATCAGGCTTGAGCGACTCGGCCAACTCCACCGCAACCTGCCCGTCACCGGCCTCACCGACGACGTCGTAGCCCTCTTCGCGGAGCATCTCGACCAGATCCATGCGGATCAACGCCTCGTCTTCAGCGACGACAACACGACGGGGTGCGAGCTGATTGCCTTGCGGCTGCGGCGAATTCATGGCCACCATCCTCCTCCATCGAACCGCCCCGACACGAGACGCGAACGATTAGAGGGTACCGGTGTTTGACATTGAAATCGCATCTTCTAATGTAGTCATCGCAACAAGCCCTCGTATCCCAATTGGCAGAGGAAACGGATTCAAAACCCGTCCAGTGTGAGTTCGAGTCTCACCGAGGGCACCACCTGCCGCAGCTGGCCGCACCGCAAGGTTTCGGCATTCGGCTGTACCCCAGATCGACCGCCGTTAGATTCGATCCATGAACGGTCGTCGCCTGATTGCTCTGCTCGGAGCCATATCTGTTTTCGCGCTGCTCCCCGGATGTCAGACTGACGACCAATCCGACACTGCCGGCGAATCTTCCACCCAGACCGTCCTCGATGCTGCAACACAGACAGGCGCCCTTCAGGTCGGCACTCCCCCGATCGATGCCCCACCAACCGAGATCTCCATGCCTCCCCCGTTCCCGAACGACACGGAGGTCCCTTCACCGACTCCGCGCGTCGATGTGACCGAGATCGACGTGATCGATCACGATGGTTTCACCCGCATCACCTATCGCTTCGACGGAAGCGGATCTGTGTTCTGGAAAACCGAATACGTCAGTGAAGCAATCCGAGCGGGTGACAGCACAGTCGTGGACGTCGGAAGTCGATCGATACTTCAAGTCGACCTGATGGGAGTCCAATCGGATTCGTCGCTCAACTCCGTATCTCACGAGGGCGAAAACATCACGCGCATAGACAGTGCAGCCAGGAACAGTGCGATCCTGCAGTCGTTTGTCGGCACGGTCGACATCCGTCCGGCATACACCGTATCGACATCCGATTCACCGTCCCAGTTGACGATCGACATCCCCAAGGCAGACAGCTGACTGTCGAATACCCAATTGCGCGCTCAGCTCAGCCATTCCAGCGCAGCGGTGCTCGACGCGGTAATTCGGTTATCGCGGGGCGGATGAATACTCCGTCTCGAAACCGAGGTCTCACAATCGATCCGAGGCGATTGCGGGGTCCGGTTCAACACGACTGTCATGATTCTCACTGCATGCCCGAACTTCCGCTGCTCGAACTGCTGCTGCCAGTGTTTGTTCCAGCAGGACTGCCACCGTCATGGGGCCGACGCCACCCGGCACCGGTGTGATCGCACCGGCATGTGGGAGCGCAGCGGCGTACTCCACATCTCCGACGTTGCCCTCGTTGTACCCCGCATCGATCACCACTGCCCCAGGCTTGATCCACGTCCCTTTGATCAGTTCCGGAACACCGACGGCCGCGATGACGACGTCTGCCGAGGCGACGTGTGCGGCCAGGTCGACGGTGCGCGAATGGCAGTATGTCACCGTTGCGCCTCGACGCAGGAGGAGCATTCCCATCGGCAATCCGAGTATCGGGCTTCGGCCGACCACGACGGCATGCTTTCCGGAGAGTTCGACGCCTGTGGCGTCGAGGAGGCGCAGGATGCCACTCGGTGTACATGATTCGAATCCCCCACCGGTCAACGCCATTGCCGCGAACGCTGCCGAGGTAACGCCGTCAACGTCTTTGTCGGCCGAGATGGCATCGAACGCGGCCCGTTCGTCGATGCGGCCTGGCACCGGGTGTTGCAGCAGTATGCCGTCGATCGAAGGGTCCGCCGACAACGCTCTCAGCACGTCGACCAGTTCTTCGGTGGTTGTACTCACCGGGAGTTCGACCGTCCGCGACGTCATTCCGACGGCGACAGATCGTTTGACCTTCATCTGTACATACGCCTTCGAGGCCGGGTCCGCTCCCACGATGACGGCGGCCAGGCAAGGAACGTGCCCCGCCTCATCACGAAACTGCCTGGTGCGCACTGACAGGTCCGCGAGCGCAGCATCGGCAATTGCGCGTCCGTCGATTATTCGAGCGGGCGCGGTCTGGGTCGACAGATTCTTGGTAGAGACGTTTTCGGTAGGCCGATTCTCGGTAGACATGGATCCCCTTCACACAAGATGTGTGAAGCACCCAGGCGGTCGATGCCTCGCGATGTGCACTCCCCGGTGGTAATTCCCACCCGCGCCAGTCGTGCGTGGTCAGCGTACCGCGCGTTTGTCTCACTGCCACGAAACGCATCCGGAACGCCGCTCTCAAAACGAGACAAATCGACATAACCTATCAATAGGTAACGATCTGACCTGCAGTTATTCCATCCTAAGCAATTAGATGGCACGATGGGGGCAACCGCACGGGCACCAAGCATTGGAGGCACCGATGGACAACGGCAAGATAAACCTGACCTATGACGGTCGGGTGTCACTGAGCTTCCAACTGGCAATTCCGCACGCACCGGACAAGGTCTGGAAAGTGATAACGGAACGCGAGTACCTCGACGCCTGGTTCCCGGCGGACGTCGATTTCGATCTCACTCCCGGCGCGGATCTGCTGTTCAAGGTGACCCCGGAACAAGTCGAGCGATTCGGACTGCCAGCAGATCACGTGACGCGCGGGACGGTCATCAGCGTCCACCCGCACCGAATTCTCGAATTCCTCTGGGACGCAGATACTCTGCATTGGGAACTGGCACCGGACGGCACCGGCGGTTGCTGGCTGACCCTCACCCACACGATGGAAGACGAAGAGTCCGCGTACGCCCACGCTGCCGGCTGGCACGCGGGCTTGGAAGTTGTTGCGGCCCAACTCGATGGACGCAAAGTCGACTGGTCTCCGTGGGACCGCGCCGACGAACTCTCACCGCAATATCGCAAGTCTGCTTGATTCTGGGCCCGAGTTCAGTCTCGGGCCCGCATCTCATTCCCCTTTACGCGGGAAATGCCTGATCATTCCTTCTTGGACCACCGTCGCCAACAGCAGTCCTTCCACCGAGAAGTACCGTCCGGTTGCCAGACCGCGCGAACCTGCGGCGACCGGCGATTCGGTGGCGTACAGAACCCAGTCGGTGAACCGGAACGGGCGATGGAACCAGATCGAATGATTGACCGTCGCCGCGACGATACGATCATGACCCCAGGACAAACCATGAGTGGTCAGAATCGAATCGAGCACGGTGGTGTCGGACGAATATGCCAGCGTCGCAGCGTGAATGAGCGAATCGTCCGGCAGATCACCGTCGGGGCGCATCCACACCCGATTGTGGTTGAGTTTCTCGCCGGTGCCCTTGAGGATCCACGCCGGATCGTTGGCGTACCGCATGTCGATCGGCTTGAGCGCCGCACTGAAATGCGGCAGTTTTTCCTCGTACCCCACCAAATGATCGCCGATGGGAGGCAACGACTCCGGAAGTGGAACATCCGGGATCTCGACAGCATGGTCGAGCCCCTTGCCGGAGTCCTGGAACGCCGCGAGCATCACGAACAATTCGTTCTCACCCTGATAGGCAGTCACCTGACGGTTGGCGAACGCCCGCCCGTCGCGATGACGATCCACCCGATACTCGATGGGCGCCTTGACATCTCCGCCGCGAATGAAATGGGCATTCACCGCATGGATGGGGCGATCACCGTCGACGGTCCGCCCGGCGGCCATCAGTGCCTGAGACACCAACTGACCGCCGAACGTCCGCGAACCTACCTGTTTCGGGTGGTATCCACGGAACGCGTCTTCACCGATCTGCTCCAGATCCAACAGACCGAGGAGAGTACCGAGGTCGGTGGACGCGTTCGCGTGGGTCACTCAGTGGTCCTCTTCGCCGATACGGTGGACGTGAATGAGGTTGGTGGAACCGACAGTTCCCGGAGGGGATCCGGCAACGATGACCACGAGGTCGCCCTTGACGTACCGCCCGAGGGAGAGCAACGCACTGTCCACCTGACGCACCATCTCGTCGGTGGTGGCCACCGCATCGACCAGGAACGTCTCGGTTCCCCACGTCAGCGTCAGCTGACTGCGCACCGCGGGCAGCGGTGTGAAGGCGAGCAACGGCAGCGGCGTGTGCAGACGAGCCAGTCGACGCACCGTGTCACCGGACTGAGTGAACGCAACCAAGGCCTTGGCGTCGAGACGTTCGCCGATGTCGCGTGCTGCGTACGAGATGACACCGCGCTTGGTGCGCGGGACGTGGGTCAACGGTGGGACACGGGTTGATTCGTTCTCGACGGCCTCGACGATGCGGGCCATGGTGCGAACGGTTTCCATGACGTACTTGCCCACCGAAGTCTCGCCCGAGAGCATGACTGCGTCGGCGCCGTCGAGAACGGCGTTGGCGACATCGGATGCCTCTGCGCGAGTGGGACGTGAGTTCTCGATCATCGACTCGAGCATCTGCGTCGCGACGATGACCGGCTTCGCGTTCTCACGAGCAATCTGGATTGCGCGCTTCTGAACGAGCGGGACCTGCTCGAGCGGCAACTCGACACCGAGGTCACCGCGGGCGACCATGACGGCGTCGAACGCGAGCACGATGGCTTCGAGATTGTCGATGGCCTCGGGCTTCTCGAGCTTCGCGATGACGGGAACGCGGCGCCCGACTCGATCCATGATGGCGTGAACCAATTCGACGTCCGCCGGTGAGCGAACGAAGGAGAGTGCAATGAAGTCGACGCCCAACTTGAGAGCGAACTCGAGGTCGGCGATGTCCTTGCCCGACAGGGCTGGAACGGAGACGTTCATACCGGGCAGTGAGAGGCCCTTGTTGTTGCTGACCGGACCGCCTTCGGTGACCCGACAGACGACGTCGTTGCCGTCGATGGACGTGACGACCAGGCCGACCTTGCCGTCGTCGACCAGCAGTCGATCGCCGGCCTTGGCGTCGCGCGCCAATTCCTTGTACGTGGTGCCGACGCGATCGTGCGTTCCCTCGACGTCGTCGACGGTGATTCGAACCTCTTCACCGTTGGCCCAGGTGGTCCGCTCGTCCTTGAATCGACCGAGTCGAATCTTGGGCCCCTGAAGGTCGGCGAGAACACCGACGGCCTTTCCGGTGGCGTCCGACGCGGCGCGGACGCGAATGTAGTTTTCTTCGTGATCGGCATGCTCGCCGTGGCTGAAGTTGAGGCGCGCCACGTCCATGCCGCTCTCCACGAGCTCACGGATGCGGTCGCCAGAAGCTGTCGCAGGTCCAAGTGTGCATACAATTTTTGTCCGTCGGTTCACGGCTCGAGCCTAGTCGCTACCCCACCGCACTTCTATCCGGCATTTGCGACCTGCACTTTCTGTACTTACTCGATTCAGTTGGTCAGCTCACGAACAGCGGAAATGCCTTTGGATGAACCGGAGCCGGAAGCGCCGACTCGCCTGTGAGAAACATGTCGACGGCACGTGCGGCCGACCGTCCCTCGGCAATCGCCCACACGACCAGCGACGCCCCGCGATGCGCGTCGCCGCAGACGAATACGCCGGGTGTGCGGGTCTGCCACCCGACATCACACTCGATTCTGCCGAGTGGATCGGTGCCGACATCAAGGTCGGTGAGCAGTGGGGCGGTTTCGACGCCGTCGAAACCCAGAGCGAGCAGGACCATCTCACACACGAGATCGATCGTGTCTCCAGTCTCCACCAAGGTCCGTTGTCCGTTCTTCGCTCGTGACACGGCTACCGGAACCATCCGGATTGCACGGACCGCACCCTCACCGTCGTCGAGAAATTCCTGCGCCGCCCACCGGAACCGTTTGTCACTGCCCTCCTCGTCCGCCGGCGAGGTGCGCAGGACCCGCGGCCACAACGGCCATGGGTCGCGATCTCGATCGCGGCGTGCCGGAGGTGGGACGTGGTAATCCAATTCCGTCACCGAGAGCGCGGCTTGGCGATGCACCGTGCCGAGGCAGTCGGCGGCCGTGTCGCCGCCACCGATGATCACGACGTTCTTACCTCGCGCCGAGATGCTCGACGCACCATCACCCTCGCATTCGCGGTTGGCCGCACGCAGGTACGTCATCGCACGATGGATTCCGCGAAGACTACGACCCGGTACGTCGGTGTCTCTGGCACGATCAGCCCCGACCGCCAGGACTACCGCCTCGAATTCCGTCGAGAGGTCGTGCGCGCTCACGTTCACTCCGACGGCGCAGTCGGTGACGAATCTGATCCCCTCGGCGGTCAGTTGGTCCAGCCGCCGGTTGATGAGGGCCTTGGGCAACTTGAATTCCGGAATTCCGTAGCGAAGCAGTCCCCCGATCCGATCACTCCGCTCGAACACCGTGACACGGTGTCCGGCTCGTGTCAGTTGTTGAGCCGCGGCCAGTCCCGCCGGTCCCGAACCGACAACCGCAACACGGTTTCCGCTGTGAACTACCGGAGGCCGTAGTCCCAGTGAACCCGACTCCCAGGCGTTGTCGACGATCGCCTGTTCGATGCGCTTGATGGTGACACCCCCCGACGTGTGCTCGTCGTCGAGTGCGAGAACGCACGCCGTTTCGCACGGTGCGGGGCACAGATGTCCGGTGAACTCGGGAAAATTGTTGGTGGAATGCAGATTCTCCGAGGCTTCGGACCACCGTCCACGCCGAACCAGGTCGTTCCATTCCGGAATGAGATTGCCGAGCGGACACCCTATGTCGGCCGAATGGCAGTACGGCACAGCGCAGTCCATGCAACGCGAGGCCTGTGCAGATACGTCTCGATTTCGCACGACGGGATCCAGCGACTCGTATACCGATGCCCAGTCGCCGACGCGCACGTCGGTCGGTCTGGTCGGTGCGTCGGATCGTTTCACGTTGAGGAACCCGCGTGGGTCAGGCATGAGCCGGCTCCACCAGTTGGTTCTCTTCCACGACCTTCCGGTAGTCGACAGGCAAGACTTTGGTGAATCTCGGACTCTGGCCAACCCAGTCGTCGAGAAGTTTCGCAGCCACCGGCGAGCCGGTCGCAGCCAAATGCTCGCCGAGAATGTCGACCAGCTGACGACAGTCTTCCGCCGAAGGCCGCTCCAGCACGACCATGTCGCGGTTGACCTTCTCTGCCTTCACATCGAGTACGAAGGCAATTCCGCCCGACATTCCCGCAGCAAGGTTCCTACCGGTTGGGCCGATGATGACGACGCGACCCCCGGTCATGTACTCACACGCATGGTCGCCGACGCCTTCCACCACAGCGACCGCACCCGAGTTTCGCACCGCGAATCGTTCCCCGACACGCCCCCGGGCATAGAGCGCACCGCTCGTAGCGCCGTACAGCAGCGTATTGCCGGCAATCACCTGCTCCTCGGCCACGAAGGGTGCGTCCTCACTCGGCCGAAGCGCGATTCGTCCACCCGAGAGCCCCTTTCCCACGTAATCGTTTGCATCGCCGACAACGACCAGCGAGATGCCCGGTGGCAGGAACGCACCGAGTGACTGGCCCGCCGTTCCACGGAGCACGACGTCGATGGTGCCGTCAGGTAGCCCAACGGCGCCGTAGCGTCTGGTCACCTCTGCGCCCAGCCTCGTTCCCACCGCCCGATCCGTATTGTGTACTGGCAGTTCGATATGCACGGGTCGAGCGTCCGCGAGTGAGTTCGCGGCGCACTCGATCAGGGTGCGTTCGAGTTCGCTCGAAACAGGTACACACGGCGGGTAGGCCGCGCCGGTCGGCGCGGCCGGAACGTCGAAGAGTGGTGAGAGGTCCAACGTGCGACTCTTCCAATGCGCCACCGCCGGAGACATTTCCAATACGTCTGCGTGGCCCAGAGCGTCGTCGATACTTCGAAACCCCAGTTCTGCCAACAGCCGTCGTACGTCGTCGGCGATGAAGCGGAAGAAGTTCTCGACGTACTCGGGCCGGCCGGTGAATCGCTCGCGCAGTTCGGGATTCTGCGTTGCTACTCCGACGGGGCAGGTGTCGAGGTGACATACCCGCATCATGACGCAGCCGGCCGCGATGAGTGGCGCCGTGGAAAACCCGTACTCCTGCGCCCCCAGCAACGCGGCGACGACGACGTCCCGCGCCGTGCGCAAACCCCCATCACACTGGACGACGATTCGATCGCGTAACCCGTTGAGCACCAGAGTCTGCTGAGTTTCGGCCAGCCCGACCTCCCAGGGCGTACCCGCGTGGTGGATGGACGAGAGTGCCGCAGCACCCGTCCCACCGTCGTGACCGGAGATCAGCACCACGTCGGCGTGCGCTTTGGCCACACCTGCCGCAACAGTCCCGACTCCGACTGCGCTGACCAACTTCACGTGTATCCGCGCACGATCGTTTGCGCATCTGAGGTCGTAGATCAATTGGGCGAGATCCTCGATCGAATAGATGTCGTGGTGCGGGGGCGGAGAAATGAGCCCGACCCCAGGCGTCGAGTACCGGGTTTCCGCGATCCACGGGTACACCTTGGACCCCGGAAGCTGCCCTCCTTCACCGGGCTTGGCACCTTGGGCCATCTTGATCTGAATGTCGGTGGCATTGACCAGGTAATCGCTGGTCACCCCGAAGCGCCCACTCGCGACCTGCTTGACTGCGCTTCGACGCTTGTCGTCACGCAACCGCTCCGGCGACTCTCCGCCCTCACCGGTGTTGGAACGCCCGCCGAGAGCATTCATCGCAACCGCCATCGTCTCGTGCGCCTCCGCAGAGAGGGAGCCGTAGCTCATCGCACCGGTGTTGAATCGAGCGAGAATCATCTCGACGGGTTCGACCTGATCGAGCGGAATCGGCGGACGAACCTCACACCGAAATCGAAACAATCCCCGCGGTGTTCCGCCCTGCGCGCTCAGTCGATCGACTTCATCGCTGTAGCGGCGAAAGATTTCACTTCGCCCCGTCCGGGTCGCGTGCTGAAGGAAGAACACGGATTCGGGTGTGAACACATGCAATTCACCATCGCGGCGATACCGGTACTGTCCGCTGTCGGTCAACTGACGATTGTCGAACTGACGATGCTGCACTGCGGACGACGAGAACGCAGCCGTGTGGCGCATCAGAACTTCGCGCGCGACTTCGGTGATACCGATCCCGCCGATCCGGCTCCGTGTGTTGCAGAAGTATTCGTCGACCAACTCTCGACCCAAGCCCACGGCCTCGAATACCTGTGCGCCCGTGTAGGAGTGAACCGTAGCGATTCCCATCTTCGACATCACTTTGAGCACGCCGAAATTTGTTGCTCTCAGGTAGTTGTCCGACGCAGTCTTCGGATCTATCCCGGGAAGTTCGTCCTGCTCGCTGAGGGCTTGGACAGATTCGAGAGCAAGATACGGGTGGACAGCCGCCGCACCGTAGCCGATCAGCAGCGCGATGTGATGAACTTCGCGCGCGTCACCCGAGTCGACGACAAGGGAAACCTTGGTCCGCAGGCCATGACGAACCAGATCGTGGTGCACGGCTGATACTGCGAGCAATGATGGAATGGGAGCCTGCTCAGGGCCTGATCCACGGTCGGAGATCACCAGAATCTCGATTCCGGCTGCGGCGGCTGTTCGGGCGGACTCACGAAGCCTCTCGACGCCTTCGGTGAGACTGCCCCTCGGATCGAAACCTGCGCGAAGGACAGCGCTTCTCGGAGTTCTTGCGCCGTATAGTTCGGCGACCTTCGCCATCTTCCCCGGTCCGATCACCGGTTTGTCGAGAACAATCCTTCGGCACGACAGCGCCGACGCTTCGAACAAGTTCTGCTCAGCGCCGAGGGTGACACCAAGCGTAGTGACGACTTCCTCGCGAATCGCGTCCAAAGGCGGGTTGGTCACCTGAGCAAAGAGCTGAATAAAGTAGTCGTACAACAGCTTCGGCCGATCCGAAAGAACGGCGAGAGGCGTGTCGACACCCATCGATCCCAACGGCTCCGATCCTGAGCTTGCCATCGGGACAAGAATGTCCCGCAGGTCCTCGGCGTGGTATCCGAAGAGCAACTGCCGTTGCAACAGCGGAGCCGGATCGCCTCGGGCAGGCGCAGTCTCGGGGATGTCCTCGAGGTCGACCAATCCCCCGTCGACCCAGTCCCGGTAGGGGGCTGTGCTCGCGAGTTCGGACTTGATCTCCGCATCGGAAACGATCCGATGGCGAGCGGTGTCCACGAGAAACATGCGTCCCGGTTCGAGGCGCCCCTTCTCCAACACCTCGGACGTGGGAGCGTCGAACACGCCGCTCTCACTGGCCAACACGATACGGTCGTTCTTCATCCGCCACCATCGCCCTGGGCGAAGACCGTTGCGATCCAACACGGCCCCGACAACAATGCCGTCGCTGAACGTCACGGACGCCGGACCGTCCCACGGTTCCATCAGACAACCGTGAAATTGGTAGAAGGCCTTTATCTCGTCGGGCATCGAAGAATCGTTCTCCCAGGCTCCGGGAATCATCATCGCGATGGCGTGTTGCACACTGCGGCCCCCGAGCGTCAAAAACTCCAGTACTTCGTCGAACGACGAAGAGTCGGATCCTCCCGGGGTGCAGATCGGAAACAGGCGATCGATGTCCCCACCTAAAAGTGTGCTCCGCAGCATCGGCTCGCGAGCGCGCATCCAATTCCTGTTTCCCACAATCGTATTGATCTCGCCGTTGTGGGCGATGCAGCGATACGGCTGAGCGAGTGGCCACGACGGAAATGTGTTCGTGGAGTATCGACTGTGCACGACTGCCAACGCAGTTCGCATTCGGTCGTCGCGTAGGTCGGTGAAGTAACCGGATAACTGCGTCGGCGTCAGCATGCCCTTGTACACGATGGTTCGGGCGGACAACGAGGGGAAATACACTGCAGTGTTGGCACAGTGAATCCGCTCGACCTGTCTCCTGAGCGCAAACACTCGTCTGTCCAAGGCAATTCCGCCCACACTACGATCTCGCGACTCGGCGCACGTCACAAAACACTGACTGACGTACGGAGCGCACTGCGCGGCAACGGTTCCGACGCAGTCTCGGTCGACCGGCACCTCTCGCCACCCGATAATCTGCAGTCCTTCTGCCGCTGCGTACCGGTGTATCCGAACTACCGCGCGCCAACGTGCTTCCTGATCCACCGGGAGAAAGCAGTTTCCGGCCGCGTAGGTGTTCTCACCCATCGCGTTGGGTGGTGGAAGCTCGAACTCGGTCACCGCGTCGAAGAACTCCGTCGGCAGCTGAATCAGAATGCCCGCGCCGTCTCCGCTGTTGGATTCGCGCCCAACTGCGCCGCGATGGGAGAGATTGCCCAGGACCGCGAGCGCATCGTCGACAATGGAATGCAGGTGGCGTCCAGAGGTGTCTGCTACCACGGCTACACCACACGAATCGGTTTCCTGATCGGGGTCGTACAGGCCCCGAGGTTCAGGTATTCGAGAAAACAGCACTCGGCGACCTCCACGCGGACATGCAGCCGACGTGCGCTAGTTTATCAGCCCATAACCGCAGGTCGCGAGAGCAAAACGGTGACCCCCTGATACCGAGGCATCAGGGGGTCACACTTGCCGAGGGTCGTTTCGATCAGCTACGCAAAGGGCGGTTGTACTGATCGCGCACACTGCCGGTCAACATCATGATTCCGTCGATGAGCGGCCAGATGCCACCGATTCCACACGTCAACCAAGTGACCGCGATCTGTGCGACAGCCATGCCGGGCTGGTTGAGATAGAAACGTCCTGCACCGAATCCGCCGAGCAGAATGCCCAGCAATCCGGCAGTCGTCTTCGACTTGTCCGAGTACGGTTCACCGGTCATCGGGTCACGTCCGTATGGTGCGGACGGGTCGACCAGGCCGTAGCCAGGCTGAGGATAACCCTGAGCTTGTGGGTACCCCTGAGGCTGACCGTAACCCGGCTGTGAGTATCCCGGCTGTGAGTATCCCGGCTGGGGGTAGCCCTGCGGCGGAGCCGCGTAGGGATTCGGAGTCTGATCTGCCGGTGCACCGTAGACGGGACCGTCCGTCGGGGTTTGGGTCGGGCTCGAGTAGTCAGGCGCCGGATAGTTCTGGGCGGCGTAACTTTCCTGCGACGTGTACGGCGCTGTCGGCTGATTCGGGGTGGAATCAGAATCGGCAGCGGGAAACGCTGTGGTCGATTCGGTTCCGGTCGGCGGCGGGTAGATGGGGTGGTTTCCCCACCCCGGACCGTTTCCGACTCCCGAATACGTGTCCCAGCCTGGACCGGTGCCGGTGGTCTCCGTCGACGGCGTCTTTTCGGTGGGTGCCGAGGTTTCCGTCAACGACGCATCCGCCGTCGCGTCGTAGTCGAACGGCGACCCGAACTGCGGTGGAACCGGCGGCTGTGATCCAGACGAGTCCCCCGACTCGGAAGGTTCCGGATTCTTGTTCAAGTTAGGCAACGTACTTTCCTTCGATTCGACGACGGTACGTAATAGCTTTTGTTATCGGACTTCGAGAAGGTTCGACCTTCTCGAGGCCAGTCCCCCACACATGTTTCCTCGGTTCGCGCTCGCGACTCATCCTCGCAATGGCCGGCGAGCACCGTCCCGCGCATTGCCCGAAAGTATCACGATGCCGTCGACGAACGCCCAGATCCAGATTCCGATCGCAAATGGAATTCCGATGAGGAACGCCGACATGAACAGCGCGAAGAACATGCCGAGCAGTTGGCACAATCCGATGCCGACACTTCCGATATAGAGGCGCCCGACTCCACAGATTCCGAAGAAGCCCAGCAAGATCTGCAACAGTCCAGCGGTGGCCTTCGACTTGTCGGAATACGGTTCCCCGGTTACCGGGTGCCGACCGTACGGGGCGTAGGGATCTCCGAACCCGTACATCGATGGAGGCGGCAATGGCTGCTGATATCCGTACGGATTGGGCGCGCCGTAGACCGGTCCCTGATCCTCGGGGAATCCCCCCTGCGAATAGGGACCTGTCACGGCTTGTCTTTCTTCGACAGCTTCACCGCGTCCGACGACTCATCCGACGCTGCCGTGGAGGCGCTTGCCTCACTGGAAGCGGATTCAGCAGCATCGGATTCAGAATCTTCAGCGTCGGCGACTTTCGCGTCGGCCTTCGCCGAATCAGTTTCGGTAACTGGCGCCGCGACTCCTGCTTCGCCGGCAGCTACCGCAGCGACGTAGTCCTTCGACTTCAAATCAGCCGGATCCTCACGACCCTTCTTCGCCAGGAAGAAGTAAGCCAGTGCGGCGAAGAACACGATCCCCGAAGTGAATGTGTTGACGCGAATGCCGGCGATCTCGTAGGCGAAATCGTCGCGCATCAGTTCGACGACGAACCGGCCCAGGCAATAGCCCGCGACGTACAGAGCAAACAGGCGTCCGTGGCCGATCTTGAATCGGCGGTCGACGAGGACCAGCAGGATCACGATCAGGACGTTCCACACAGCTTCGTAGAGGAACGTCGGGTGAACGACCCGAATGACTTCTCCGTTGGAGACACCTGCCAGTTGATCGAGCTGGCCGGAAGAGTTCACACGCTCGAAGATCTCGAGGCCCCATGGGACGGTGGTCTCGCGACCGTACAACTCCTGGTTGAAGTAATTGCCGATACGACCGATGGCCTGCGCGAGCAAGATTCCGGGCGCAATCGCATCACCGAGCGCGGACACCGGAATGCCGCGTCGACGGCAGCCGATCCACGCACCGATGCCGCCGAGGAACACTGCTCCCCATATTCCGAGGCCTCCCTGCCACACCTTGAGTGCGTCGAGTGGCTGACCGTTCTCGCCGAAATAGGCGGGCCAGTCGGTCAAAACGTGGTAGAGCCTGCCACCGATCAGACCGAAGGGAACGGCCCAGATCGCGATGTCGAGAACGGTCCCCTTCTCGCCGCCGCGGGCGACCCAACGACGATCTCCCCACACGATCGCGACGATGATGCCGAGGATGATGAAGAGCGCGTAGGCGCGAAGCGCCACCGGTCCGACGTACCAGACGCCTTGGGGCGGGCTGGGGATATAGGCCAGCAGGTCCACAGTTGAGGTCACGACGCCACGGTAGCCGAGCGGACGCCCTCGGCGAGTTCTTCGGTGAGCGAGCGAACCGCTCCCAGGCCGTTCTCGACCGCGGAGACCAGAGCCGAGCCGACGATGACGGCATCGGCGTATGCCGCGATTTCGGCAGCCTGTGCGCCGGAGCGAACTCCCAATCCGACGCCGACGGGAATGTCGGAATGCGCGCGGATTCGTGCGGTCAGTTCCGGAGCCATCGAAGACACGGCGTCGCGAGCGCCGGTGACACCCATCGTCGAGGCCGCGTAGATGAATCCACTACTCGCATCGAGTGTCATCGCGAGTCGTTCTTCCGTCGAGGACGGAGCGACAAGGAAGATCCGGTCGAGGTGGTGCTCCTCGGATGCTTCCATCCAGGCGCCGGCTTCTTCCGGAATGAGGTTGGGGGTGATCAGTCCGAGCCCGCCGGCGGAAGCGAGGTCTCGTGCGAACTTGTCGACGCCGTACTGCAGTACCGGGTTCCAGTAGGTCATCACGACGGCCTTGCCGCCGACCGAACTGATCTGCTCGATCACGGTGAAGATATCGCGAAGGCGAACACCGTTGGTGAGTGCAGTTTCGGCTGCACGCTGGATGGTCGGACCGTCCATGACCGGATCGGAATACGCGACACCGACTTCGATGATGTCGCAGCCACCGTCGACCATCGCCTTGAACACGTCGATCGATTCGGGAACGGTCGGATAACCGGCAGGCAGGTAACCGACGAGGGCGGCACGCTTGTCAGCCTTGCACGCGGCAAAGGTGGGTGCGAGGCGTGATGGTCGTTCGCTCACTTGTCCGAGCCTTCCGTGTTGTCGTTCTCGTCTGCTGCATCATCCGGAGCGGCTGCCTGACCTGAGGCGCCGTCGAAAAGACCGAACCAGCTTGCGGCGGTGTCCATGTCCTTGTCACCGCGACCGGAGAGATTGACGACGATGATCGCGCCCTCACCGAGTTCTTTGCCCAGTCGGAGTGCGCCGGCGACGGCGTGGGCCGATTCGATGGCCGGGATGATGCCCTCGCGGCGCGAGAGCAGCAGCAGCGCATCCATGGCTTCACTGTCGGTGACGGGTTCGTAGGTCGCGCGCCCGATATCGCTCAGGTAAGCGTGCTCGGGTCCGACGCCCGGGTAGTCCAGACCAGCAGAGATCGAGTGCGATTCGATGGTCTGACCGTCTTGGTCCTGGAGGAGGTAGGAGTAGGCACCCTGGAATGCGCCAGGGGTACCGCCGGCGAACGTTGCTGCATGCCTTCCGGTTTCGACACCGTCGCCGGCTGCTTCGTAGCCAACCAGCCGTACCGACAGATCGTCGATGAACGGGTGGAAGATTCCGATTGCGTTGGAGCCGCCTCCGACGCAGGCTGTGACTGCATCGGGCAGGCGGCCGGTCAGTGCCTGAACCTGGACGCGTGTTTCGAGGCCGACCACTCGCTGGAAGTCCCGAACGATGGTGGGGAACGGGTGCGGGCCTGCCGCGGTACCGAAGCAGTAATAGGTGTTGTCCGCGTGGGAAACCCAGTCGCGCAAGGCTTCGTTGATCGCGTCCTTGAGCGTGCGCGAACCGGTCTCGACCGAAACGACCTCCGCGCCGAGCAGGCGCATGCGTGCGACGTTCAGTGCTTGACGTTCGGTGTCGACAGCACCCATGTAGATGACGCACTCGAGACCGAGCAGTGCACAGGCGGTGGCCGATGCCACACCGTGCTGGCCCGCTCCGGTCTCGGCGATGATGCGGGTCTTGCCCATACGCTTTGCCAGCAGAACCTGACCGAGAACGTTGTTGATCTTGTGAGAACCGGTGTGGTTCAGATCTTCACGCTTGAGAAGGATGCGCGCACCGCCGGCGAACTCGCTCATTCGCGTTGCCTCGAAAATCGGCGACGGGCGCCCGGTGTAATCGCGCTGCAAGCGATCGAGTTCGTTCAAGAACGTGTCGTCCGCGCGAGCCTTTTCGTACTCCGCAGTGACTTCCTCGATAACCGCCATGAGGGCTTCCGGCACATGCCGTCCGCCGTAGACGCCGAAATGGCCTCCGGCGTCGGGATCGTGGGAGCGCTCGGTGAGTCCCGCGCTGGCCGGCGGCAGATTGCCGCCCTTGAATATTGCACCGGAGCCTGGTTCCTGAGTACGTGAAGTCACCCCACCAGTCTGCCCCAACGGTGTCGCTGGTCACCGCCCGGGTGCATCAAAGCACGCCGGGCGGGTGAAGCGATTTATCGAGATGGTTTGGGGCAGGACGGGTGCGCACCTGCATTGACCAGATCTGCGACGGCCTTGCGAGGGTCGCCGCTGGTCACGAGGCCTTCACCGACGAGCACTGCGTCGGCGCCCGCCCCGGCGTACGCCAACAGATCGGCAGTTCCGCGAACACCGGACTCGGCAATCTTGATCGTCTCGGTCGGAAGACCGGGAGCGATGCGACCGAAGGTGTTCTTGTCCACCTCGAGAGTCTTGAGATTGCGGGCGTTCACACCGATCACCTTGGCGCCGGCTTCGAGCGCGCGGTTGGCTTCTTCCTCCGTGTGCACCTCGACGAGGGCAGTCATTCCCAGAGATTCGGTGCGATCGATCAACGAGGCTAGCGCCTGCTGCTCGAGTGCCGCGACGATCAGCAAGATGACGTCGGCGCCGTGAGCGCGAGCCTCGTGAATCTGGTACGGCCCCACGATGAAGTCCTTGCGGAGCACCGGAATGGTGACCGCTTTACGGACTGCGTCCAGGTCGGCCAACGAGCCGTGAAAACGGCGCTCTTCGGTGAGAACACTGATGATGCGTGCGCCACCGGCTTGGTACGCCGCGGCAAGCTCAGCGGGATCGGCAATGTCGGCCAACGCACCCTTTGACGGGCTCGCTCGCTTGACCTCGGCGATGACGCCGATGCTCGATTCCAGAAGTGCTGCTGCAGCATCGAGTGCAGGCGGTGCAGCGGCCGCAGCAGCCTTGACTGCAGCGAAGTCGAGTACGGCTTCGCGGGCGGCGACATCAGCGCGCACCCCGTCGAGAATCGAGTCGAGTACGGTCATCGTGGCCCGAATCCTTTCTGGGCAAGAGCCCGATGTGAGATACGTCATCAGGGTGGTCTCAGCCTAGTGGGACGAAATTTTGCTACTCCGTCGGGGTACCCACGCAGGTGAGGGTTCAGTCTTACTCAGTGGGACGACCCCGGTTTCGCGCCGTTGTCTCCCCCAACTCCGTCGTCCCCGTCAGTCGCTGTCGGGTCCTCTCCGGCGTCGAGCGCATCCCACAACATCCGTTGTGTCACAGGCTCGTCCGATGCAGGTTTGTCTCCCTGACCAAGCTTGGCCGCGGCCTCGCGGCGCGCGGCAGGGTTGTCGTATTTCGACGACAACCCGCCTCGCACTGGAGGTTTGCGCATCAGAAGTACTGCCGCGCCGAGCGCCGCCACCGCTCCGACCAACGCAAGCAAGGCAGGCAGTACCGAAACAGTCGTCGAGAGATCTTCCGGGTGACCGGACAACTCGGCCAACTCCACCGCTCGGTCCGCAGAGGCTCCGGACACCAACAACTGCACTGCCGGAACCGCTACCGCGACGGCGACGAGGGCAACCAACAGTCCGACTACCCGAAGTGCCCAACCTCGCACCGCAAACGACGCCGCGATCGCCGCCAGAAGCGCGAGCGCGAGCGGAGTCATCGCCGCCGCCCAGGTGCTGCCGTCGAGATCCGTCGTCCTCTCCAGCGTCTTGCCGTCGCTCGAGGTCAGATGAACCCACGTCATTCGTGAGCTGCCCCACAGAGCTGCTGCCGACAACGCCAGCAGAAGCGTTCTCGGCACGGCGGTGCCACGAGAAACGCTTGTAGGCTCCGCTGCACTCGACTCGTTCTCACTCACTGATCGTCACCTCCGATGGTGCGCAGGGTGTGCGCCGACGCAATCGCGCTCAGCACTGCCATCGCCTTGTTGCGGGCCTCGGTGTCCTCGTAGACCGGATCCGAGTCGGCGACGACGCCGGCGCCCGCCTGGACGTATCCGATCCCGTCCTTGATCAATGCCGTTCGGATCGCGATCGCGGTGTCGGCGTCGCCGGCGAAGTCGAGGTAGCCGACGATGCCGCCGTAGATACCGCGCCTGGTCGGTTCCAGTTCTTCGATCAGCTGCATCGCTCGGACCTTGGGTGCCCCCGAGAGGGTTCCAGCGGGGAAGCATGCGGTGACGGCGTCGAGAGCGTGCTTTCCCTCGGCCAGATGACCGGTGACGGTCGATACGAGATGCATCACGTGGCTGTACCGCTCGATGTGCCGGTAGTCGTGCACCTTCACCGTGCCCGGGCGACAGACACGACCCAGATCGTTTCGCCCCAGATCGACGAGCATGAGGTGCTCGGAGTTTTCCTTCTCGTCGGCGAGGAGGTCCTTCTCGAGCAGGATGTCGTCCTCCTCTGTGGCACCGCGCCATCTGGTTCCAGCGATCGGGTGTGTTGTCGCGACGCCCTCAGCAACCGTGACCAGTGCTTCCGGGCTCGAACCGACGATCGAAAACGCCGTCTCTCCATCACCGTTCGGCACGTTGAGCAGATACATGTACGGGCTGGGGTTCGACGCTCGCAGCATCCGGTACACGTCGATCGGCGCTGCAGTGCAATCGATCTCGAATCGCTGCGAGAGAACTACCTGGAATGCCTCGCCCGCTTCGATGTCGCCGATCAACTTTTCGACGTCGACACCGAAGCTCTCGGTGGTGCGCTGACGGCGGTAGTTCGGAGTCGCTTTCGAAAATGTCGACACCGTCGATTTCGCCGGCGCCGCGAGAGCACGAGTCATCGCGTCCAACCTGGCGACTGCGTCGTCGTACGCCGTGTCGACGCGCTCGTCCGTGCCGTCCCAGTTGACGGCATTGGCGATGAGGGTGATCGCCCCTTCGTGGTGATCGACTGCGGCGATGTCGGCGGCAAGCAGCATGACCATCTCGGGGATCTGCAGGTCGTCGACCGCGGAGTCACCCAATCTCTCGAGGCGCCGCACCGCGTCGTAGCCGAGGAATCCGACCATTCCGCCGGTCAGCGGGGGCAGGTCGGGCAGCCGCTCCGAACGAAGCAGCTCGAGGGTGGCACCGAGCGCGTCGATCGGGTCGCCGCCGGCCGGAGCGCCGGCCGGAACGTTGCCGTACCAGGCCGCCTCTCCGTCCACGACGGTCAGTGCAGCCGGACTCCCGACGCCGATGAACGACCACCGCGACCACGAACGACCGTTCTCGGCCGACTCGAGCAAGAAGGTGCCGGGACGATTGCCGGCCAACTTCTCGTACGCCGAGAGCGGAGTTTCGGAGTCCGCCAACACTTTCCGAGTGACCGGAACGACCCGATGCTCAGCTGCGAGAGCTCGGAACTGCTCCCGGGTCGTGGTGGAATCGGACGCGTCACCGACGATCGCGGTGTCGGACGACCGTGCGGACATGGAGGTGGGCTCGCCGTGCATGGCTCCATCATCCCAGGCTCCCCCATGTGGCCGTCGTGCGCGGGTAACCTCGGCCGAATGAAACCAGGCCAACTCGCTCCCGATTTCTCACTGCCCGACCAGGACGGGACTCCGCGCTCGCTGACGAGCCTGCTCGAGAACGGACCCCTGGTCCTCTTCTTCTACCCGGCAGCCTCGACGCCGGTGTGCACCGCCGAGGCGTGCCACTTCCGTGACCTCGGCAGCGAATTCGCCGCGGTGGGCGCTTCGCGAGCGGGCATCAGCACCGATACGGTCGAAGCTCAGTCCACCTTTGCCACCGCACAATCCTTCGACTACCCCCTACTCGCCGACACCGACGGCAAGGTAGCCGAACAGTTCGGCGTCAAGCGCGGACTCCTGGGCAAGTTGGCTCCGGTCAAACGCTCGACTTTCGTGATCGACACCGACCGCACCGTCCTCAAAGTCATCTCGAGTGAACTACGCGCCAACACCCACGGCGACCAGGCGCTCGAGTTCCTTCGCAATCGAAGCTGACTCACCTGGGCGACCTGATTCTCTGCGCGATTTGAGATCTCTAGGCGACCTGAATCGAGCGCTTCGCAAGCCCCATCCAGAATCCGTCGATCACCTGGGTGGGCACCTGTTCCGGATCGGATGACGCACCGAGCGTGACGAACAACGGGGCGAAGTGCTCGATGGTCGGATGCGCGTACGGCATCCCGGGAGCTTGAGCGCGGAAGTCGATCAAGGAATCGACGTCACCGGCAGCGAACCTCTCCCCTGCCCACGCGTCGAATTCCGCCGACCATCCCGGGGCCTGCGCCTCCGGTGACGGATCGCGCAGGAACGGTAGCCCGTGCGTGGTGAATCCGGATCCCACGATCAGTACACCTTGCTCACGGAGTGGCCGTAGGCGCTGTCCGAGATGGAGCAAACGCTCGGGATCGAGGGTTGGCAGCGAAATTTGCAGTACCGGGATGTCTGCGTCCGGGTACATCACCGTGAGCGGCACGTAGGCACCGTGATCCAGGCCTCGATTCGGCTGCTGAACCACGCGTTCGTTGTCCGGCATCAACGCGGCAACCTGGGCGGCGAGTTCCGGAGCGCCGGGAGAGTTGTACTTCGCGCGGTAGAACCTCTCGGGAAAACCACCGAAGTCGTAGATGAGCGGGGTGCCCGTGGTCGTCGATCCGATCGTCAGCGGTGCTGATTCCCAGTGCGCCGATACGACGAGGATTGCCGTCGGCCGCGGAAGATCGCCGGCCCACGCCCCCAACTGGTCGACCCACAACGCGCTGTCCACCAGCGGCGGAGCACCGTGGCTGAGATACAGCGCAGGCATGGTTGTGGTGGACATACGGACTCCTCGGGATAGACATTCGTCGTAAGTTGAAGATTCAACCTAATATAGAACTCAACACTTGCGTCCCGCAACTATTCCCCGCAGGATTCTTCTGGACATGCGTCTGAGACGCTGTACACAAGCACGCTCCGTGCACGAAGAATGCTCGACCCGAAGGAGAAGTCACCGATGAGTGAACCGACCGCGCAGCCCGACGCGCAGTCTCAGACGAAGTGGCTCACAGCCGAGCAGCAGGAAGCATGGCTGACACTGATCGCTCTCGTGACACGGTTGCCTGCCGCACTCGACACTCAACTACAACGCGATTCGGCACTCACACACTTCGAATACTTCGTACTCGCGGCACTCTCGGACGCCCCCGACCACAAGCTCCAGTTGTCGGTACTGGCCCAGCGCGCGAACGCGTCCCTGTCCCGCCTCTCGCACGTGATCACGAAGATGGAGAAGGCCGGCTGGGTGAAACGGGAAGTCATTCGTGGCAGCCGCGGCTCCAACGCAGTGCTCACCGACGAGGGAATGGCAAAGGTGGTCGCGGCCGCGCCGCCGCACGTCGCCTCAGTTCAAGGTCTCCTCTTCGAGGGCCTCGACGATCGCCAGGTCGCCCAGCTTTCGTCGTTGGGTACAGCAATGCTCACCCAACTGGACAAGGGAATCGCCGCCGGACTCGGCAAGGCCTGACCACATCCCCGAGACGAGCGACTGATGATCAAGACGGCAGCTTCGCGAGGTCGAGTGCAGCCAAGTGACTGAACAGCATGCTCGCTCCGATCGGGTTTCCACCGCCGGGGTACGTAGTCCCGCTGGCCGCTGCCATCGTGTTCCCCGCCGCGTACAACCCGGCAATCGCCGTACCGTCGGCTTTGAGCACCCTCCCGGTCGCGTCGGTGCGTAGACCACCTTTGGTCCCGAGGTCGGAGATGCCGAACGCGGCAGCGTGAAACGGCCCTTGGTCGATCGGTACGAGCGGCGAAGCCCCCTCGGAGAAGGCGCGGTCGTACGCAGTGTCTCCTCGACCGAAGTCCGTGTCGACGCCAGTCGCCGCAAACGCGTTGAATCGCTTCACGGTCTCCACCAGTTCCGCTGCGGGAACATCGATCTGGGCAGCGAGGTCTTCGAGTGTCTGTGCACTCTTCCACAACCCCGCATCCACATACTGCTCCGTCTGTGCCATGGGTACGTTGGGTGCCTTCACCGGCGGCACTGCGCCTTCTCTGTTGTCGTAGATCATCCAGTACGGCGTGGTTACTTTCCCTGCCCGCATGTGTTCGATGACGGCGCGACCCAAGCGGTCGTACGGCGCTGATTCGTTGACGAATCGGCGACCGTCGTCGTCCACGAAGATTCCGCCGGTGAACCACAGCGCAAACGCGGAGCGCCCATCTGGATGGGTGAGTCCCGGCGACCACCAGGCCTCTCCCATGAGGTCGGTGTCGGCGCCCGCGGCGATGGCCGCCTGGTGTGCCTTCCCGAGGTTGCCGGGGCAGCCCATCGTGTCGAGAGCGGATCCGGGGACACCGAATTCGGCCCGCATGGTCTCGTTCTGCTCGAATCCACCGGCGGCGAGGATCACTCCTCTGCGTGCCTGAATGGTTCGACGCCGACCATCTCGGTCGACGACGGCTCCGACCACCACTCCGTCCTCGACAACCAGTTCCTCGAGAGTGGTCTTCAGGTGCATGGTGGCGTTCGGGAGTTCCGCAAGAGCCAACAGGAATCGACCGATCAACGACTGGCCGCCGACGAGGTACTTCGGCAACTCCTCCCCCAGCCGTTCCGTCGCCAGCGGCGGACGAAGCGAATCACGAAGCGCACCCAGCTTGTTCGCGTTCATCGGCTTGGGAACAATGTGCCGTCCGCTCGCTCGAGCCTTGGGCTCTTCACCGAAGTAGTCGGGCCACGGCAGTATCTGGAACTCGAAGTTCGAGTCCTCTTCGAGGTAGTCGATCAACCCGGCGCCACCTCGAACGTAGGCTTCCTGAACGTCGGCGGGTGTACGATCACCCACCACTGATCGGTAGTACTCCAGCGCATCCTCGATGGTGTCGACGTCCTCGCCCCGACGAAGAACGGCGTTGCACGGGAACCACATTCCGCCGCCGCCCGAGTACGCCGTTGTTCCGCCGTACTTGTCGGTTGCTTCGATCGCAATGACGTCGAGGCCTTCGCGGGCTGCCGTGTACGCGCCGGTGAGTCCGCCGCCTGATCCCACAGCGAGTACGTCGCACGTCTCGTCCCACTTCGTCATCGTCAGCCTCTCTGATTCTGGGCACAGTTTCCGAACATGTTCTAGAAATCGTTCTAACACATGGACTTAGCGATCGCGGGGGTTCGAAATTCTGTCCCACCGAGCGGGAGCGAGACGTGACACCGAGCGGGGAGCGAGAACGAGCAGCGATAGCGCACACTTTGCTCGCACGGGCCTGATCCCGTAGTGTCTGGACACATGTCTGGTAAGACCAAGTTCGAGTCCACTCGTCGACGGCTCACACAGCAGCAAGCCGAAACCGTCGATCGATTGACCGCGGCAGCGATCACGGTCCTGCGCGACAAAGGGTTTGCCGATCTGACTGTGCGAATGGTGGCAGCGGAAGCCGGTGTCGCCGCAGCCACGGCATACACCTACTTTTCGTCCAAGAGTCACCTTGTGGCAGAACTGTTCTGGCGCCGACTCGACGCGGTACCGCACGAGCCCTCCCCCGAGGCGGAACGAGAAGCGCAGGTCTGCTCGGTCCTTCGAAGCGTCGCACTCCTCGTTTCCGACGAACCGGAGCTGGCCGCGGCCGTGACCACGGCGATGATGGGCAATGATCCCGACGTCGAACACCTTCGGGGACGTATCGGCAAGAACATCCGCGAGCGGCTCATCGAGGCGCTGGGGCCGTCATACGATCCCGACGTACTCGAAGCACTCGAAATCTCCTGGTCCGGAGCGCTTGTTCGAGCCGGCATGGGTTACGAGTCCTATTCGCAGATCGCAGACCGGCTCGAAGTCACTGCCAGGCTGATCATGGCGGGCCGCGACAACCTTCACTAGACGGGGGTCATGGCACTCACCAGCCATGTGCCGTCGACTCGATCGAGTGTCACCTCGACTCGGCTCGACGTCGACGCTGGTGCCGGCCGCGCGGTACTCGTCGTGATCTGATCGACGAACACGAGCACTTCCGCGCGGTCTGCAGCAGCGGAGAGCACTCCCACGTCGACTACTCGCGCCTTCGTGCTGATTCCTTGCTCCTTCGACTGGGGTGCAACGGTTTTCGATCCGAATTCAGCGAAGCGGTCCTGAAATGTTCCACTTGCGCCCTCGGCAGCATGTGCAAGATCCTCGTCCACCGTGTCGCTGTTGTAGCTCAAGAGATTCTCGACGAGCATCGGCGCCACACCGATCACCTCGACACGTGCGGTTTCAGCGGCTGCCGAACGTTGGTGACTCCAGAGCAGAGTCCCGCCGGCTCCCACCAAGATCAGCGCTGCAAACGCCAAGACCACGCGCTTCACGGGACGAACTCCACACTCGACATCAGTACCCGACCGTCAACCTCCTCGACACCGACGCGAAGACGGTAGGTTCGCGCCGAAGATTCTCCCGCCGAATTGCCGACCTGAGCCGATGCCGCGATCAGCACCACCCCCGAGGTTCCGGATTCCGATGCCAAGGCTGCGGTGTCGACACGACCGTCGGAATCGACGGCAAAATCACGGATCGATGCGACGAACGCAGATTCACCGGACTTCAGTTCGTCTGCAAAAGTTCCCGTACTCAGCGACTTCAGCGCCGCGAGATCCTCGTCGAGCGTGGCAGAGTGAACGTCGATCAGAGCAAGGGTTCCTGCGACAGCACCGTCGACGAACCCTTGACGCTGGGACTCTCGCGCGCGGTCCGATCGAACTGCCAGAGCACCGAAGACGACAACGACGCTCAGAGCCACGAGTGCAATCCAGACCAGGGCAAGGAGTACACCGCGCTTCCCTCCGACCGGATCCAGCACCTCGCCCCTCAGCGATTCGTCGGCATCAGCAACTGTTGCCACGGCTCACCCTCCCCCGAATCGGAAGCAGCAGGAGCCAATTCCGTGTGTTGATAGTCGACTCCGTCTGGCCCCGTGTACAACTCGCCGGGCGCATTGGTTCCCGAGGGGACGTACGGATCTGGGCTCCGACAGATCTCCGGGCTCGGTGCTCGTTTACCCGGTACCTCCATACAGGGAATGTTCCGGGATCCACGAACTGCGAAGACCGAGTTCTGCGGAACTTTGCAGTACAAGTCGGCCGGGGTGTCCGGGACACTCATCTGGGTCGGGTCTCGTCGCTGATCGGCCGGAAGGTAGCCGGTCGAGCAGGCCGCAGGGTCCTGCGCTTGGAGGTGGAAGTTGACATTCGCGGCGCCGTCCACCTGCCCGCGTTGGACAACGGTTTCCTGTGCCGCGACCAGTGGCGGCAAGATGACGAGCACCTGCTCCAACCCGGCGTTGTACGTCAAAGCCACCTGAGCGGTGCTGGTGAAATTGGCAAGCAGCACAGGCAAAGTGGGCTTGAGGCCTTGAAACAGCAGGTCGGCTTCAGTCGCGAAGCCCGGTCCGGTCTCGAGGATATTGCGCACGGACCCGTCGGCGACCGCCAACTGTCCACTGAGTTGAGCGACACTGGACGCCCACTGGCGAATCTGATCGCCCGTCACCACCTGTGTCTGCAGGAGCGGATCCAACTGCTGTACGAGCGTCGTGGCCGGCGTTGTGGCAGCGGACATCTGATCGACGAACGAAGTGGTCGAATCCAGCAGACGAGCCAGACCCTCTCCCCTGCCTCCGAAAGCTGCCGCGGACTCGTCGATCACCGATCGCAACTTGTCCTGCGGTACGGATGCGAGCATCGCCTGCGCCTGATCGAGGACCGGTCCGATCTCGGTCGGGATCGTGACAGCGTCGGGGCCGATCACGTCTCCGTCGGTCAGAAAGGGTCCGTCCGCGGTGCTCGGTTGCATGTCGACGTATTGCTCGCCGATGGCCGACACACTTCGCACCGCTACTGCGAGCCCGCTGGAGGGAACGGGAACCGCACTCTCCAAAGATAATTCGGCGCGTACCACTCCCGGAGACAGACGCACCGATCTGACCTGACCGATGGTGTCGCCGCGATAGGTCACGTTCGCGTTCCGATACAGGCCACCGGCGTCGGGCAGTTCGACTGTCACCGAATAGCGCCCGATTCCGAGCATGGTCGGAACTCTCAGGTACGAGATAGCCGCTGCGCTCATGCCTATCACCGCCAGGATCGCGAAGATCGTCAATTGCCTTCGCACCAGCTTCGTGAGAATCATCGTCCACCTCCCTGGGCGGGCTGCGCTGTGCCAAGTGGGCCGGGCTGTCCTGTGCCGAGTGGGGCGGTCAAGGGATCTACCAGGATTCCGCTCTCCACTGGTGTTTGCGGCGCCCCGAACGGAGTGCCGAAACCGAGCCCCGACTGCAGACGATTACTCGTGAGGTCGATCAGCGCCCACAAATTGGTGTAATCACCGCGCATTCCGTCGTCGATGGTCGTCTGGGGGAAGGGGAAGGTACTCAGATTGCCCAAATTGTTGATCAGGTCCGGTCCTGTTTCGACCACCTTCTGCAGCGTCGATTCCAAGGAGCTCAAATTGGCTTTCAGATCGTCGCGGGTCCGGTCGACCAGATCGGTCCCGACGTCCCCGAACCTGCCGACCGCATCGAGGGCGGTGGTCAGGTCGACGCGTTGGGCGCTCAGTTCCGCCAAGGCCGGATCGAGGGTCTCCAACGCCTCACCGAGAACGTCTCGCTGAGCCGTGATCTCGCCGGCGAAGACGTCGAGATTCTCCATGGTCGTGACCATCGCATCACGTTGGCGGTCGAGTGTTTCGGTCACGGTATCCATCTGACTCAGCAGGTCGCGAGCCGCGTCGGTCCGTCCGCCGAGCGCCGTGTTCAGCTCCGTGGTGATGCTGTGAATCTGAGCGAGCCCGCCGCCGTTGAGGACCAATGACAGTGCCGTCAACGCTTCCTCGGTGGTGGGATAGACACTGGCCGATGCAAGGGGAATCACGGATCCTTCCGACAACCGCCCTTCCGGCGCCACCTCGGTGGGCGGCGCGAGCGCGACGTGTTTGGATCCGAGCAGACTGGTTTGGCCGATCTTGGCAGTCGCGTTGGCGGGCAGCGACACCGAGCCGTCGAGCGCAACCGTCACCCGTGCGTGCCAGTTGTCGGTCTCGATCGCACTGATACTCCCGACTGTCACGTCGTTGACCATGACCGGAGAGTTCGGACTGATCGACGTGACGTCCGGCATCTCGATCACGACCGAGAAACTTCCCTCACCGCGGCCGGCCGCGCCCGGCAGCGACACCGAATTCAGCCCGCTCCATTGACAACCCGTCAGAACGAGCACGGCGCTCGCCGCCACACACACTGTTCCCCACCGGCGGCCAGTCATCGTGATCCTGTCGACGGCATGAGCAAGCCGGTCAGATCAGACGCCACCGGTACCGTCGGAAAGCCCAAGGCGCCAGTCGGTTCCAGATCAGGCTCGCTGTACACCAGTTGGTCCGGAAGAGCGCCGAGCGCCCGGGTCGGATTGATGCTCAGGTCCGGGTAGTTGGCCTTGATCGTGTTGAGCAACGGGCCGAGGTATTCGATGCACAAATCCGCGCCCTTCTTCGAGGTGTCGTTGGCCAGGCCGGCGATTCCGCCGCAGATCAAGTCGATCGGGTTGCCGACGTTCTGGAATGCGGGCACACCCACCATCGCTCCTTGGGCCGGCCGGTAGACGTTGTAGTAGTTCGACAACGCTGTCGGAGCCAGATGCAGTACCTTCTCGAGGCCTGCGCGCTTGTCGACCAGTACCTGGGACACGTCGGCCAACTTCGCGATCTGCTCCGTCAAGCCGGTTCGGTTCTGTTCGACGAACCGCTGTACGTCGACGACGGCGGCGTCCAGATCGGCGAGAGCCGGAGCCAATTGCGTCCGGCTCTCGGCGAGCACACTCGAGACATTTGCCAGTCGTCCTTGGAACTGAACGATCTGTTCGTCGCTTGCGGCGAGTGCGGTCGTGAAGGTCTGCAGGCCGCGGATGGTGCCGAACAGATCGGCTCCGCCTTCGTCGAGTGTGCTCATAGCCTCCGAGAGTTCGGTCACCGAGCGCCCCAGCGCTTCCCCGTTGCCGGCCAATGCGGATCCGGCACCGTCGAGGAAGTTGGCGGCGGGACCGCGATCGTCCCCGACGGGACCCAAAGCATCGGCAGCCCGGCCCAGCTGTTCCTTGATCTGGTCCCACTCGACCGGGACGGCCGTTCTGTCGAGTGGGATCTCCGCACCGTCATTCAGTGCGTCGGCGCCGTCCGTCACCGCCGGCGTCAATTGCACGAAGCGGGCCGAGACCAGCGACTGGGCAACGATCACCGCTTTCGCGTCCTCGGCGACGGGAACCTCGCGCGCCAATTTCAGTTCGACGCGCATTCGATCTCCCTGTGGGGCGATCGCGGTGACGCGGCCGACGTCGACTCCCACGACACGAACGTCGTCACCGACATACAGACCGGTCGTCGAGGCGAAGTAGGCCGTCACGTTGTAGTAGCGCAGATGTTGCACCGCAAGGTATCCCGACACGACGACGATCGCCGCACCGATGACGCTTCCACCAACGACGGCGATTCGACGCCAGTTCACCGGTTTGCGAACTCGTAAGGCACCCATCATCGAACCTCCGGAATCGGTAGCGGCGCAGGTGGTAGCCCGAACATCGCGTTGATCAACGGTTGGGTGTATTGCGCTGGCACCAGGTTCTGAACGTAGGCGTAGTAGAAGGGGCCGCTGGCCACGGTGTCACCGAGCGTGCCCACGTACGTACCGAGACCGTCGATTCCCTGAGAAAGGTTGTCCTTGTTGTTCTGCAGAATGCCGACAACCGTGTCGAGTTTGCCGAGGACCGGCTGCAACTGCGCCTCGTTGTCGTGGACGAGTCCGCTCAGCTGGGTCGACAACGCCGAGATGTTCGTGATCACTTCCCCCAGCGCCGCCTGTCGCCGATCCAGTTCTCCCAACAAGGCATTGCCGTCGACGAGTAGCGCGTTGACCTGTGGTCCACGCTCGGCCAACGTCCCGGCGACGTCGTTTGCATCGGACAGCAAGGTGCGCAACATGTCGTCGCGTCTATTGACGCTGTCGGAGATCCGTGCGACACCGTCCAGTGCCGGCCTCAGGTTCGGCGCACTGTCGGACATCACCTGTCCCACTGCGTCGAGCGATTCGGAGAGTTGGTCGAGATCGATGTCCTCGACCGTCGTGGTGAGGTCACCGAGTACGTCGGGCAGCGAGTACGCCGATCTTGTTCGCTCGACCGGGATCTCGCCGCCGACCGCGATCCTTCCCGGACCGTCCAGATCGAGTGATACCGCTCGCTTGCCGAGCAACGACATCGTGGTGACGGCCGCCGATGTGCTTTCTCCCAAACCGATCGAGCCGTCGAGTGTGAAGTCCACGCGGGCGAGTCCGTGCTCGACCTCGATCCGGTTCACCGTTCCGATCTTCACTCCGGCGGCGTTGACTTCGTCTCCCGGCGCGAGACCGCTGGCGTCGGCGAACACCGCGCTGTACCCGACACCCGATTTCAGGAACTGCAGATTCTGATACTGGAGCGATGCCAATACGACGGCGGCCGTGACAACCAATCCCACGACCCCCACGCGTACGGCCTGGCTCTGTGCCATCTCTCTCATCGTGGTGCGCACCTTCCGGTCGTCTGATCCACCAGGTCGACAGTGAGCGGCGTACCGTCGGCACCGTCGACCTTCAGTGCGATTCCGCACAGATAGAAGTTGAAGAACGACCCGTACGAGCCGACTCGGATCAACTGCTTGTAGTTCGAGGGCATGGACGCGAGAATCCGATCGAGCTCACTCTGTTGCTCGATCAGCGGATTCAGGCTTGCGTCCAGCTTCGACAGGTTTCCCGCGATGTCCGGGCGAACTCCGGCGAGGAGATCGGCGAAGGTGCCTGATGCGGTGTTCACACTCTCGACGGCAGTCCCGATCATCTCCCGGTCCGCCGCGAGCCCGCTGACCAGCTGTTGTAGGTGATCGAGAGTGTCACTGAACTGACCACCGCGGCTGCGCATTTCGCTGAGCACACCGTCGAGGTTGCCGATCACTCGACCGATCAGTTGGTCGCGGTCTGCGAGAGTGTTCGTAATCGATCCGGTGTGCGCCAGCACCGATGCCACAGTTCCGGACTGGCCTTGAAACACCTCGAGCAAGGACATCGACAACGCGTTGACCTGCTCCGGGTCCAGGGCTTGAAACAGCGGCTTGAAACCACCGAGTAGCGCATCGAGGTCGAGTGCCGGTGCGGTGCGATCGACGGGGATGCTCTCGCCCTCCGGTTGCGGTTCCGCGATCCCCGGATCGTCGAGCAATTCGAGGTATCGATTACCCACCAGATCCTGATATCGAACAGCGGCTCTGGTCGATACGGTCACGGTGTCACCCGTATCCACACTGAAACTCACGTGGGCACGGTGATTCCCACCGAATTCGACGGAGCCGACAGAACCGACCGGCACACCGGCGATGCGCACCTTGTCGCCGGCTCTGAGCCCGGAGGCGTTGACGAACTCCGCCGAGTACGACCTC
Organism: Rhodococcus sp. WY5; assembly: GCF_018588185.1. Classification (NCBI taxonomy): domain Bacteria; kingdom Bacillati; phylum Actinomycetota; class Actinomycetes; order Mycobacteriales; family Nocardiaceae; genus Rhodococcus; species Rhodococcus sp. WY5. Next base: position 3,985,432 of record NZ_JAAMPR010000001.1, on the reverse strand, counting down.
GCGTCGCCACCTCGCATCTGGCCGAACACGAGGATCAGCCCGGCGTTGACGAGGATCATCACCAGAACAAAAATTCCGAACTTGACGGTGTACCCACGAACTTTCATCGGATCTCCGTCCCGAACAGGTAGCTCATCAGATCAGGGACCGTGTTCATCGGTTGCCCACCATTCGGCTGACGCTCGGGCGCAAACGGATTCACCCCGGTATCGGTCACCAGGTACGGCGCATTGACGTTCGGATCACGCAAAGGGAGACCCATACACTGCGGACCGCCGGTAGCCGCCACCTTGGGCAGGTCGTCGGGATAGCGGTACGGTTCGGTTCCGGCAATCAGACCTATCGACATCTTGATGCCCGGTTGACCGTTGTAGGCGCCGTCGCCGATCCGCTTGCTCTCCTGCAGACCGTGGAACATACAGGGAATCACCGGGGAGTATTCCTCGAGCAGAGCGGTCGTCGGACGTAGCAGGGAAAGAACGGTGTCGACGCCGTCGGCGTTGGCTCCCAGTACGTCCTCGCCGGTGCGGGCCAGCCCGATCACGTTGAGCAAGAGGAGATCAAGATTCTGCTGCTCGTCGAGAACAGTGGATCCCGTCGTCGTGAGCGAGTCGAGGGTGTCCATCAAGTCGAGAACAGCGTCGCGGTAGGTCTGTGTGACGGCTGGCAGGTCAGTCAACACATGATCGAGAGCCTCACGTGCAGTGTTGAATTCGAGCAAGGAGGAATCTGCTTGTTCGAGTGCGACCCCGAGCCGTTCGCCGCGTCCTTGCAGAGCAGTCGAGAGGGCACCCAATGTCGAATCGAGTTTGCCCGGGTCCACTGTCCGGAGCACGGTGGTGAGTTTCTCGAACACCGTGTTCAGCTCGACGGTCACCCGGGATGCGTCGATCGTCGCCCCGGCGGCAAGTCGCGCGCTGCTCGGCTGCTCCGGCGAGGACAGGCTGACGAACTTCGCGCCGAAGGCCGTGTTCGACGTGATCGCCACATCCACGTTTGACGGAATCGACTCGAGCGCTTCGGGATCGATCGACAACGACAGTTGTGCGGTGGCGTCGTCAGTCGGCGTGATGGACTCCACCGAGCCCACGGTCACCCCGGCCATCTTCACCCGCGCGCCCGGATCCATCACGAGCCCCGCGCGCTCCGCGATCACCGTGATCGGGACGCGAGCGACAAACACCTGGTTGAAAGACGCGACCGACAAAGCGATGACCCCGACGATCGCCGCAGCCAAGCCCAGAGCAGCCAACTTGTAGCCGTATCTGTGCACGCAGTCCCCCTAACCGGACAGATTGAAGTTGCCGGAACCGCCGTAGAGCGCGAGTGAGACGAGCAGGGTCACCGCCACGACGCAGATCAGCGAGAGCCGAACCCCGCGGCCCACTGCAGTTCCCACGCCCGACGGTCCCCCGGACGCGTTGTATCCGTAGTACGTGTGGATCAGCATCACCAGTAGTGCCATCACGAGCACTTGAACGAAGGACCATGCGACATCGACCGGATCGAGGAACGTCGTGAAGTAGTGGTCGTAAAGACCGGAGGACTGACCGAACAGCACGACCGTGGTGAACCTTCCGGCCAGAAAAGATCCTACGAGCGCCAATGAGTACAGCGGCAAGATCGCGATCATCCCTGCGGTGACGCGGGTGCTGACGACGTACGGGACCGAACTGATCGCCATCGATTCGAGGGCGTCGATTTCCTCACTGATGCGCATGGCACCGATCTGCGCGGTCGAACCTGCGCCGATCGTGGCCGACAGGCCGATTCCCGCGATGACCGGCGCAGCGATACGAACGTTGATGAAGGCGGAGAAGAATCCGGTGAGCGCTTCGACTCCGATATTTCCCAGTGAGCTGAAACCTTGGATCGCAATGGTACCGCCCGAGGCGAGAGTCAAAAATCCTACGACCGCAACCGTGCCGCCGATCACTGCCAAAGCTCCGGTGCCCATGCTGATCTCGGCTACCAGCCTCAACACTTCTTTCGGGTGTTTGCGAATTGCCCACGGGATGTGAGCGATGGCGCGCGCGAAGAAGACAGCTTGTCGCCCGACGTCGTCGATCGAGCGTGACGTTCGAGCCACCCGCGCCCGCGTGCGTCCGAACTTGCCGATTTGTGCCAGCGAATCCGACAGCGTCACCTCGATCACCCCGCCGTCAATCGGATGCCGACCGCGGTGACGATGGTGTTGACGACGAACAACGCCATGAATGCGTACACCACCGTTTCGTTGACGGCCTCCCCCACGCCTTTCGGCCCACCCCGTACCGACAGTCCGCGATAGCAGGCCACCAATCCCGCCAGCATCCCGAACAGTGCAGCTTTGACCATCGACAACGCCACCTCGGGCAGGCCGGTCAGCAACGTGATTCCCTCGACGAAGGCGCCAGGGTTCACGCCCTGGAGAAACACCGAGAAGGCGTAACCGCCGGCGATGCCGATGACGCAGACGAGTCCGTTGAGCAGCAAAGCCACCACGGTCGACGCGACCACCCGAGGAATCACCAGCCGAGTGATCGGATCGATCCCGAGCACCTCCATGGCGTCGATCTCTTCACGAATCGTTCTCGATCCCAGATCGGCGGCGATGGCAGTCGCGCCCGCACCTGCCACGATCAGCACCGTCACCACCGGACCGACCTGAGTCACGGCGCCGAGCGCGGCCCCGGCGCCGCTGAGGTCGGCGGCACCGATCTCACGGAGCAGGATGTTGAGCGTGAAACTCACCAGGACCGTGAACGGCACGGCCACCAATACGGTCGGCACGATCGACACCCGGGCGATCATCCAACTCTGCTCGAGAAACTCCTGCACCTGAAAGCGGGTGCGGAACAAGCCCACTGCGACATCGGCGCCCATCCGGTAGAACTGGCCGAGTTCGCGCATCGGGCCCGCAAGTGCAACTCTTCCGCTGTACACGTCAATGCCCCGAAGGACATGACGTGGAGTTGCCGTAGTCGACCTTGAATTCCTTGATCCCGTTGAGCCAACCGGACGAGAGCCTGCTCGGATCGCCGAGCTTGCTGATGTCGGGCATGTGATCGGCGATCTTGCCGAAGATCAGATCGACCTCCATTCTGGCCAGGTTGGCGCCGACGCAGTAGTGCGGCCCGGTTCCTCCGAACGCGAGGTGCGGGTTCGGGTCTCGGGTGATGTCGAAGACGTCGGGGTTCCCGAAGACGGTTTCGTCGAAGTTCGCCGAGCCGTAGAGCAGTACGACACGCTGCCCCTTCGCAATCGCAGTGCCGGCAATCTGTGTGTCCACCACTGCTGTTCGTTGCATCGACGTCAGTGGCGAAGCCCAGCGGATGATCTCGTCCGCGGCGGTGCGCGGACGCTCGCGCTTGTACAGTTCCCACTGATCCGGATGCTCGAGAAATGCCATCATGCCGAGTGTCGTTGCGTTTCGCGTCGTTTCGTTGCCTGCGACAGCCAACATGATGACGAAGAAACCGAACTGTTCCGGGGTGAGTTTCTGTCCGTCGATGTCGGCATGCACCAAGCGCGAGATGATGTCGTCGAGCGGTTCCTCCCGTCTCGCCTCAGCCAGTTGATAGGCGTATCCCAATATCTGCGCCGACGCCATCCGAGACTCGCCGGCGAGTGACTCGTCGTCGTATCCCGTCATCTGATTCGACCATTCGTACAGCTGACGGCGCCCGTCCTGCGGTACACCGATCAGCTCCGAGATCGCCTGCATGGGTAACTCGCTGGCGACCTGGCTGACAAAATCACCGCTACCTTCCGCCACGGCAGCCAACGCTATGTCCTCTGCCCGCGCTTCCAGCCCGGCCCGCATCGCTTCCACCGACCGCGGAGTGAACAAGCGCGCCACTAACTTGCGTAGCTGTGTGTGCTCAGGGGCGTCCTTGTTGATGAGGACGTGTTTCGTCGCCTCCAACTCCTCCGCCGAGATGTTGTCTTCATGCCGCGGAATGCAGCCGTTGACGTTGCTCGAGAACTCCTCGCTGCGCAACGAGACGTCGCGGACGTCTGCGTGGCGGGAGACAACCCAACAACCACCGTCGTGAAATCCGCCGGTACCCGGTTCCTGGGCGTTCCACCAGACCGGAGCGCATCGTCGTAGTTCGGCGAACTCGGCAAGCGGGACGCGCTCGCCGTACAGATGTGGGTCGGTCACGTCGAACCCGTCGGGAAGGTCGATCTCAGGCATTGCAGATGCTCCTTTACGGATGGGTGCCGGGTGCCGGGTGTTGCGTGTGAGCGCTAGTCGATCCGGTGGACCGGGTCGCTGTTCTGTGAGAACTCCTTGGCCCAGCGGTAGTCCGGCTTGCCGCTCGGCGCTCGAACGACCTCGTCGGCGATCCAGAAGGAACGCGGAATCTTGTAGCCGGCGAGGTGACTGCGGGCGTGCTTCTCGATGGATTCGAAATCCGGTTCCACACCGTCGCGGATGCGAAGCACTGCCGCCACCCGATTGCCCCACCGCTCGTCCGGAACACCGATCACTGTCGCGTCGTAGATGTCGGGATGGGCCTTCACCACGGCTTCGACTTCTTCCACGAAGACCTTCTCGCCGCCGGTGTTGACCACCATGTTTCCCCGTCCGAGGAGGGTGACCGAGCCGTCGTCCTCGATCCGCGCCCGGTCTCCGGTCACCACTGCCCGCGCGCCGTTCACCTCTCGGAATATCTCGGCCGACTTCACCGGATCGTTGTAGTAGCCGAGTGGAACGTTTCCGAGTTTCGCCAGCCATCCTTCGGCGCCCGAGCCCGGCTCCAACACTCGGTTGTCGTCGTCGACGACGACCGTGAATCTGTTGGCGCCCACTTTGGGTCCGCCACGCTGCTCGAGCCCTTTGGTTGCGAATCCGATTCCGCCGAAGCCTGTTTCGGACGATCCAACCGAATCGGAGATCATCAGATTCGGAAAGACGTCGAAGAACGCATCTTTGACCGATCCGGAGAAGAGCGCAGCGCCGGAGGCGAGCACGGCCAGGCTCGACGCATCCGGTTGCAATTCGTGATGGGCTTCGACCAGTGGACGGCCCATGGCGTCGCCGGTGATGACCATGACCTGCGGGCGATATTCGGCGACGACTTTCCAGACCTGTGCCGCATCGAACTTCGGTTCGAAGATGACGGTGTTTCCGGAGAACAGAGCGTTGAACGTCGGCATCAGTGCCGAGGTGTGGATCAGCGGTGGAAGCATGCACCACCGCATCGGTTCGGCTGCCGCGGCGCCACCGCGCGACTGCTGGTACTCGTCGGCGATCGGCTCACCCGAATAGAAGTCGTAACCGCCGGCCAATACGCGCCAGATGTCTTCCTGCCGCCAGACGACGCCTTTCGGTCGTCCGGTTGTTCCGCCGGTGTAGAGAACGTAGACGTCGTCGCCGGAACGCTCGGGAAATGCATGTTCACCTGTGCGCAGCGGGGATTGGTTGCCGAGCGCATCCTCGTACGCCACTGCCCCCGGAATCGACGGTTCGTTCCCGAGAGCGAGTTCGTCCGCCGCCTCGATCACGTACTTGACCCGCGGCGTGGCCACCAACGCCTCGGCGACCCGCTCAGCGAAACCACGATGGAAAACCAACGCCGTGAGATCCGCGTTCTCGTACAGGTAAACCAATTCGTCGCTCGTGTAGCGGTAGTTCACCGTGATGGGAACCCCGCGGATCTTGAAGGCCGCGAGGACAGCAACCATCGCCTCGATCGAGTTGTGCAGTTGAATACCGATGTGCGAACCGACACCTAACCCGACGGACTGGAAGTAATGCGCCAATCGGTTGGCCCGCTCGTCGAGCTCACGGTATGTCACCTCCTCGCCGGAAACGATCAGCGCGAGGCGATCGGGCATCGCATCGACGGAATGCTCGAACAGGTCTGCAAACGTGTACGCCATAGGTTGAGTCCTTCGGGTTCGGCCGGTCAGACGACGAAGAGAGGCAAAGGGATTCCGCGATCTTCGAATACGAATGCCGCGCCGGTACTGACCTTCGTGATGGCGACTTCGACGCATTCCGGAGCGGGAGCTTCGGTGATGTCGACGGCCAGAAGGAGCCCCGCGGCATCTTCGGCCACCACTCTCACGGTGAAGTGCGGATTCACGCCGCGGACCAAAGCCTGGAGGGGATCGAGGTGCTCGCTGCCGAGCAAGGTCGGCCAACCGCCGTCGCGGTCGACAAGAGCTTCTCGCGAGATCCGCAGCTCCAGAGCACCGCCGTCCTGTCGAATCTCGCTCTCCACATACTGCTTCGGATTCAGCAAGGGATGCACGGACAGGACCAATGCCAACGATTCCAGCGTCGAAGGAAGCCCGAGCGCATCTCGAATACGCTGTGCCGCAACTCCCGCGATTCCGGTCAATTGCTTTCGCGTGATCTCGCGCGCCTTGTCTTCGTCGGCACGGCGGCGAACCGCTGCCAGAAAGCCCAACGCCAACAGATGATGCTGCACGCAGATCTCCTCTGCGATACGAACCAAGGCTGATCGCGAGAAGTCGGAAAACCTCAGGTCGGACAACAACGGACCCGAGTAGTCCGCCCTACCGTCCCCACCGTGATCGATCGGGCTCAGCTCGACCGTCACCGCGGCGGTGCGTCCGATCTGCTCGGTGTGCGCGGTCATCACGGGAGGCGTGTGCGACGGGTCGATGGAAACGGTCCAGGCGCAGTGCGGATGTCGGTCGGTGGGCCTGCGCGGTGGTCGGTGAATCGGCCGGATCTGGGCGCGCGGGTTGGTCGCGATGGCCGTTGCATCGAAAGTCGGATCCTCGATGTCGTGACACATCGAGGTCACGAACTCATCGCCCAACGGCTCGACGTCCATGAGTGCTCCGCAATGATCGAGCCAGAATTCACCGTGCAGCGGATCGTCGACCCGGTATCGGAAGTCCATGAACTGTGGCGGAGCGCCGATGTCGAGTTGTAGTCCTTTGAAGATCGTCACGACGTCGTCGCCCTCGTATCCGAGAGCCTTCTGCATGCGGCGGGTGTACCAGGGGCTGGCCGATTCCCACTCCTCGACGGCCACCTGTGCCATACCCTCGCGCCCGAATTCGACGATCAGATGCGCCATGCCCGAGCGATCGATCAGCTGCCCGCACAGGAGCAACTCGGGCACCAGCACGGCAAGGTCGCGCTGCGAGAGTGCCTCGAAGGAATCGCGCACCGACATCGGACTCACCACAGCGAAACCGGCGCGGTGCCCACCGGATACCAGCCCGGTAGCGGGTCGCCCGAGATCGATCGCTGGATCCGGCCCTGCATCCCCTTCGAGAGAGCGTTGTTGCCGATCATCTCCATGAACAGTGCCGACACGTTCCCGAAGTCGAAGAAGTCACGCTGCCACGACCATTGGAAATCCCCGCCGTAGCGGAACCAACTACCACCGATACCGTAGACGGAGTAGTTGCTACCGTCCTCACGCTTGGCATCGGAAATCTGCTTCCACAAGCCGATCACGTTTCCGCTACGGTCGTCGATCACAAAGTCTTGATACGGATACTCCCAGCCTTCGAGGCCCTTCATCTCGAGACCGAGCGCGACTTCGCGAATCTCCTCGCGCCCCACCGCCATGAAATCCTGCTTGGGGCCGTAGTTCCACCCGTACGTGGCGTCCTCGGTATACATGTCCGCCAACGGTTTCCAATCGCCGGCGGCTTCGGCCTTTTTGTTCGCCTCGATCCAGCGTTGGACCATCTCGTCGAGCTCTGCGCGGTCGAAACCCGTCATCTGAACTTCCTCCCTCGAGCACATGAATTCGCTGCAATCAATCGACAATTCTCAGGGCGCCGGTCGGGCAGTACCTGACCGCCATCTCGGCTTCACCGCGGAGCGACTCGGGTGGGTCCGAGTCCAGAAGACTGACCTTCCCCCGCTTCGGGACGACAAAGATCTCCGGTGCCTCCAGCTCACACGCCGCATGGCCTTGGCACAGGTCGAGGTCGACTTCGACGTGCATGATCACCCCTCACGCCCGGGACGTGTTCGGCGCCGGTACCTCACCGCGCACGGCTGCTGCAACTGGACGACCATCTTGCTGTGGTCGTTTCGGTAGGATTCCGACGGCTGCGCCATCTCGAACTCGAAGTCCCGCAGCAGGATCGAGAAGATCGCTTTGAGCTGCATCTGGGCGAACGCAGCGCCGACGCAGCGATGCCGGCCGGCTCCGAACGGAATCCACGTCCAGCGGTTGACGATGTCCTCTTGATTCGGGTCGATGTACCTCCCGGGATCGAAGGTGTCCGGCCGGGGAAAGTCCTCGGCGATTCGATTGGAGATCGCGGGTGTCGCGGCGACAAGATGGCCCTCTCGGATCTCGAAGCCGCCCACTTCGAAATCTCCACGTGCCACCCGCAACAGGATGATCAACGGCGGATGCAGTCGAAGGGTTTCCTTGACCACAGCCTCGAGAACCGGAATCTGGCGCAGGGCATGAAAACTGATGTCGGCGCCGTCGGAGTACAGATTGTCGAGTTCGTCGACGACGTCCGTCATGGTGTCGGGATGCCGCAACATCTCGATCAGCGACCACGCTGCCGTGCCGGAAGTCGTGTGGTGGCCGGCGAACATCATCGAGATGAAGATTCCGGTGATCTCGTCGGCACTGAACCGGAGGTCGCCGTTCTCGTCCTTGACCGAGACCAACACGTCCAACATGTCGCGGTCATCCTTGCCCTGCGGAGGATTCGCGATGCGCCCGTTCATGATGTCCTGTACCAGAGCGACCAACGCCGACCGGGCCTCGTCGCGGCGGCGGAAACTCTCGATCGGCGCGTACGGATCCACGAAAGCCAATGCATCCGTTCCCTGTTCGAGCTCGTGATACAGCTTGGCGAAGCTATCATCCAGTTCGTCGCGGAACTTCTTGCCGATCAGGCACGCCGACGAGGTATAGATGGTCAGCTCGGCGAAGAAGTCGAGCAGATCGATCTCGCCTTCGTCTCCCCACTGCGCGACCATCGCCTCGACTTCGCGGCCGATCGTGGCGGCGTGCCCGCGCATCTGTTCGCCGCGCAGAGCCGAGTTGTGCAGCATCTCTTTACGCCGCTCCGGGCTGGCGTCGAAGACGACGCCTTCACCGAATATCGGCTTCATGAAGGGGTAAGCCGCTTGTTGGTCGAGATCCTCGTCGGTGGAGCGGAAGAAGAACTCGTTTGCCTCGGCTCCGGACAGCAAGATCACTGTGCGGTCGGCAAGTTGAAAGGCGCCGACGTCACCACATTCCTCACGCACCCGGCGCATGAGCGCTATCGGGTCGGTTCGCAGTTCCTCGAGATGCCCGTGCGGGAGATCCCCGCCGGACACCCGCGGCGGCTCTGGCAGTGTTCGCGACGTCTCTTGCACTCCGTGCGTCATGTCGTCTCCTGTGAGTTCGCAGTGGGAAGTTTGTCCAGTGGCGCCTCGGGCTGAACTTCGACGAGCACGATGTGTGCTCCTCGCGGCGCCGACACAACGGCGACGATGGCATTGGCGATGTCCGAGGCGCGCAGAAAGTAACCATGGCGGGCGAACCCCCACTTGCTCCACGATTCCCCGACCGGTCCGATGATCTCCGGCGTCGTGTCCATCCCCATGCCGGTCAGTGTCGGCCCGGGTCGCACGATCGACGCGCGAATGCCTGTTCCCTCGAGCTCCATTCGCATCTGACGCCCCATTGCCTCGAGCCCGGCCTTCGCTGCGTCGTACGCACCCATGAGTGGACGCTGGCGCTCGGCACAATCCGAGCCGATCAGTACGAAGTCACCGCGCTGTCGTTGCCTCATACCGGGGAGAACACGATGCGCCAATCGCTGCGCACCGACGAGGTGAACTTGGATCTGCCGTAGAAACGCCTCAGGATTCATCTCGTCCGCAGCCCCGAATTCGAGGTCTCCGGCACCGGAGACGACGATTTCCGCGGGGCCGTGGACTGCCTCTGCGGCCGAGACGAACCCGTCGACCGAATCACCGTCCGTGACGTCGAGGAAGTGGGCGAACGCTTCACCACCGTTGCTGCGGATCTTCTCGGCGATGGCTTCGCATTCGGCGACTCGACGCGCACCGAGTGCAACCGGATGCCCGAGTTCGGCCAGGGCATACGCGGTGGCTGTGCCGATTCCCGACGACGCACCACTGATCAGTGCCGGCCGGCGAACAGGATTGGGTTCGAAACGAGGCATCAGCGCACCTGCACTTTCACCGGCAGGGCCGCAAAGCCCCGGACATTTGTCGAATGAACACGCTCGATTCCAGACTCGACGACTTCGTAGTCGCTGACCCGACGCCCGAACTCCGCCAGGGCGATCTTGGCTTCGAGCTTGGCAAGGTGGGCACCGAGGCAGAAGTGCACGCCACCACCGAAACTCGCGAGTTTGCCCGACGAACTCCGGCCGATCTGGAAGCTGTCGGCATCGTCGAAGACGTCGGCGTCTCGGTTGGCCGATCCGATCAGGAGCAGGACCTTCTCCCCCGCCGGAATGGTGCGTCCGTGGTATTCGAGGTCGACAACCGAAGTCCGAGCCACGATCTGACTCGACGTGTCGTAGCGAAGAGTCTCTTCCACCCATTCCGAGGCTCGTTCGGGATCGTCGAGGACCGGTGCGATCTGCTCCCGGTGGTGCGAACCCCAGTACAGAGCGTTTCCGAGAAGCTTGGTCGTGGTCTCGTTTCCGGCCACGACCATCAGAAACATGAATCCGAGGATCTCCTGGTCCGAAAGCTTGTCTCCGTCGATCTCGGCGTCGAGCAAGGCCGAGGTCAGATCGTCCGTCCGCGATCGGCGACGCTGCGCGATCATCTCCTTGTAGTAGCCCATCAAACTGATCGAAGCCTCCACCGCAGGTTGCGGCACGTCGAGAACACCCGCCTCTCGATGCACCACCAGATCCGCCTTGCGCCGCAGTTCGGCTCGGTCGGGTTCGGGGACACCCATGAGTTCGGAGATGACGTCCATCGGCAGCTTTCCCGCCACCTCCGTAATCCAGTCGAACTCCCCCGCGCCCAGCGCGGGTATCAGATGTTGCTTCGTCAGTTCGAGTATCCGGCCGTCGAGCTCCGCAACACGCCGCGGTGTGAATCCGCGAGAAACCAACTGGCGCAACCGCATATGGCGGGGATCATCCATAGCGAGAAACGACATCACATAATGTGCGTGTGGACCGTATGCAGCGGGGTCGAGTGATACTCCGTTTGCGCTCGACAGACGCTTGTTGTCCTTGAATCCGTCGACCACGTCCGCATATCGCGACAATGCCCAAAAGCCCACGTCCGGATTGTGATACAGGGGTGATTCTTCGCGCAGACGCTTGTACGTCGGATACGGATCGTCGTGAAAGTGGTAGTCGTACGGATTGAAGACCACCGGATCGATCAAAGCTTCTGTCATGATTTCTCCAGGATCAGTAGAGCTGAGGCCTCGAGGCGTCCAGCGATTTGCGCGTAGGTTCCGTAGCCGATCCCTGCCCGCAGAAGCGCCCCGGCATAAAGCATTTCGAGCGCTTCCAACACTTCGGGTTCGCCATTCGGATCCAACGCCGAGGCGAGTCGTTGATGGATCTCGAGCCCGATCCGGCCGCGAAGATGTTCCACTTCAGGGTCGGATCCGAGCAGTGCATTGGTCACGGCGGCCGATACCTCCGGTTCGTCCGCGAGAAGCAGCGCGATATTTCGAAGTACAGACAGCACGTGCGCGGTACGATCCAACCCTGAGCCATCAGGCGCCGACGAGTTCTGAAGTCTTCGCCAGAAAACCTCTGCGACGAGATGCTCCTTGGACGCGAAATACGTGTAGGCGGTCGCAGTTCCTACGCCCGCTTCGGCCGCAACCGAACGGACAGTCAGTCCGGAAAACTCTTGTTTGCGTAGAACTTTCACTGTTGCTTCGGCAAGCCTGGCCACAGTTTCCGCCTGTTTGCCCGTGAGGCGCCTGCGAGTGGATTCGTAGACAATCGATCCCCCGCCACTTGAATCGCCCCGTTTGCTGGACACGTGTCTGGACGTTACTACAGCGTCCTGTCCAGGGCAACGAAATGGGGAAACTTGGAAAATTCACCACGAACAGGCAGCAGCAACGCGAAAAGTTCTACTACAGACCGATCTTCATCCCGGCACCAGCGTCCACGCGCAGTTGCTGGCCGGTGACGAATCGCGACTCGTCCGAGGACAGGTACACGACTGCATGCGAGATGTCCGCGGGTTCGACCCACGGGGTCGGCATCGCCTGCATGAACGGGAACGTCACAGCCGCATCCTCGGCGGTCGGATTCTCGAGGTCGGGACGGAACGTCCGGTACATCGGCATGCTCTGCAACATGTCGGTGTTCACATTGGTCGGATGAATCGCGTTGACGCGAATGGAACTCGGCCCGAGGGTCAGCGCCAACGAACTGGTGTAGGCCTGAATCAGCTTCTTGGCCAGGCCGTATCCGTCGCCACCCGGACCCTGGAGCGCCTGTTGCCCGTTGAATCCGGTCTGCGGCACCAGACCGGCAACAGAGCCGATCGCGATGATCGAACCCCCTTCGCCGAGGTATTCCATCGACGCGTGCACTGTATTGACGACACCGAGAAAGTTCACATCGAAGGCGTCGACGAAACCGGCGGTCGACACGTGTTTGCCCAGCGGACAGATACCGGCGTTCGCCACGACGACATGCAATCCGCCCAACTGCCCTACCGCCTCGGCAAGTGCTGTTTCGAGTCCGGCGCGATCACGGACGTCGACACGCGCCGTCACCACCTGCTGCCCGGCCTCTTTCACCAGGCGAGCGGTTTCCTCCAGATCGGCTGGACTGGCGAGCGGGTATTCGTTGCTGGCGATGTCTGCGCACAGATCGAAGGCGATGATGTGCGCGCCCTCCTGCGCGAGACGGACGGCGTGACTGCGCCCCTGACCTCGAGCAGCGCCGGTCACCAACACCACTTTTCCGTCAACTCTGTTCATTTCGACCTCTCTCCTGTGGATGTGAAGACGTGGTTGTGAATGTGCGGTGAACCGTAGCGGCGCCGCACCGGACACGAGGCGCTTTTCGTCGAAGCAGATCCGAGACCCTCTCGAGACCGCTGGGCTCTCGAAATCTCTTATGCCCCAAAAACCATTGCCTCAACCACAAGTGTGAACTAGAGTCCAGACACATGTCCAGAAAGAGAGGGTTTGCGCTATGACGCTTCGACCCGCAGACAGTTCTGCACTTCTCGTCGACGGAAAACTGGTTCCCGGATCCGGCGGGACCTTCGAAGTTTTCAACCCGGCGACCGAGGAACTGATCGGCCGTGCGGCCGAAGGCACCGCCGCGGACATGGACGCGGCCATCGCCGCTGCGCGCCGTGCGTTCGACGACACCGAATGGGCACGCGATCACGGGTTTCGCGCTCGCTGCCTGCGCCAACTGTGCGATGCACTCCAGTCCCACATCGAGGAGTTGCGTGAGATCACCGTCGCCGAGGTCGGCGCACCGGTCATGCTGACGAGCGGTCCGCAACTCGAAGGCCCGATCGAAGATCTTCGCTACTGGGCCGATCTGATCGAAACCTATTCGTGGGAACAAGATCTCGGGCACGCGTCACCCATGGGGATTCCGACCCATCGCCGACTGCTCAAGGAAGCCGTCGGCGTCGTCGGCGCAATCACACCGTGGAACTTTCCGCACCAGATCAATTTCGCCAAGCTCGGTCCCGCCCTCGCAGCCGGCAACACCATCGTTCTCAAACCCGCGCCGGACACGCCCTGGTGCGCCGCGCTGGTCGCCAAGGTGATTGCAGAAGAAACCGAGATCCCGGCCGGCGTAGTCAACGTCGTGACGTCGACGGATCACTCCCTAGGCGCGCAGCTGTGCAGCGATCCGCGCGTCGATCTCGTGTCCTTCACCGGTTCCACCGCCACCGGACGCACAGTGATGGCCACGGCCGCGCAAACTCTCAAGAAGGTCTTCCTCGAACTCGGGGGTAAGTCCGCATTCATCGTCCTCGACGATGCGGACATCAAAGGTGCATGCTCGGTTGCCGCGTTCTCCGTCTGCGTTCATGCCGGTCAGGGATGCGCGCTCAGTACCAGACTTCTGGTGCCGCGCGGTCGGTACGACGATGCTCTGGCCGCGGCATCTGCCGCGATGGCGGGTATCCGAGCCGGCGACCCCAGCGCGCGCGGAACGGTGTGTGGCCCGGTCATCTCGGCGCGCCAGCGCGCCAGGGTGGAGAGCTACCTCACCCTCGCGGTCGAAGAGGGCGGCACGATCGTGACGGGTGGGGGCCGTCCCGACGATCGCGAGAGGGGTTTCTTCGTCGAACCCACTCTCATTGCCGGGCTGGACAACTCGTCTCGCGTAGCGCAGGAGGAGATTTTCGGGCCCGTCCTCGTGATCCTTCCGTACGACAACGACGACGACGCTATCCGGATTGCCAACGATTCCCCCTACGGCCTGTCCGGGTCGGTGTGGGGCACCGATCCCGATCGCGTCGCGCACGTCGTTGCCGGTGTCAGAACCGGAACGCTGAGCGTCAACGGCGGCGTCTGGTATTCGGCCGACGCACCGTTCGGCGGCTACAAACAATCCGGGATCGGCCGCGAAATGGGCCTCGCGGGTTTCGAGGAATACCTCGAAACCAAGCTCGTCGCTTCACCTTCCTGACATTCCACACCCTCACCCCACACCCTCACCACAGAATGATCACCACGAAAGTAGGTCGACATGGGACGTTTCGACGGTCGCACCGCGATAGTCACCGGAGCAGCGCAGGGTATCGGAGAGGCGTATGCCCGCGCTCTGGCCGCGGAGGGGGCCAACGTGGTCGTGGCGGACCTCAATCGCGAACTCGGTGAAGCTGTCGCCAAGCAGATCACGGCAGACGGTGGAAGTGCCGTGTTCAAGGACGTCGACGTCGCCGACGGGGAGTCGACTGCGGCACTTGCCGACTTCACGATCGAGCAGTTCGGCAGCATCGAGCATCTGGTGAACAACGCTGCCATCTACGGCGGAATGAAGATCGATTCCCTGTTGACGGTGGACTGGGACTACTACCGAAAGTTCATGAGCGTCAACATGGACGGCGCACTGCACGTGTGCCGGGCGGTCGTACCTCATATGCGAGCGAAGGGCGGTTCAATCGTCAACCAGTCCTCCACAGCAGCCTGGCTGTACTCGAACTACTACGGACTCGCGAAAGCCGGTGTCAACAGCCTGACACAACAACTCGCGACCGAACTCGGCTGGTCGAACATCCGGATCAACGCCATCGCTCCCGGTCCCATCGACACGGAGGCGACTCGAACCGTCACCCCCGGCAACATCGTCAAGGACATGGTGAAGCGAATCCCGTTGCAGCGCATGGGAACGCCGGAGGATCTCGTCGGCATGTGCCTGTTCCTTCTCTCCGACGACGCAGGCTGGGTGACCGGGCAGATCTTCAACGTCGACGGAGGCCAGGTGTACCGGTCATGACGCAATCGGCGCCGAAAGCCAGCGCTTCGAAAACCAGACTGGGATACATCGGCCTAGGCAACATGGGCGCGCCGATGGCGCAGCGCCTCCTGGACTGGCCGGGCGGACTGGTGGTGTGTGATGCCCGCGCAGAAGCGCTCGAACCGTTCACCGCTGCGGGCGCGAGCGCAGCATCGACGCCCGCCGACGTTGCAGCGCAGGCGAGCATCATCTCCGTCACGGTGCTCGACGACGCGCAGGTACGCGAGGTTGTGTGCGGGCCGCACGGGATTCTGTCGACCGCACAGCCAGGCACTGTCGTCGCGATTCACTCCACTATCTCGGACACCACGGCGGTGGAACTCGCTGACATCTGTCAACAGCGTGGTGTTCTGCTGGTCGACGCGCCGATCAGTGGCGGTGCCGGCGGCGCAGCGCAGGGCAGGCTGGCAGTGATGATCGGCGGCTCCGACGAGGCGTTCGAAGCCGTCCGCGAGCCCTTCGGATCCTGGGCCGAGCTGGTGGTTCACGCCGGTGACGTCGGCACTGGAACGCGAATGAAGCTCGCACGCAACCTTCTTCACTTCGTCTCGTTCACCGCCACGACCGAGGCCGCGCGACTCGCCGAAGCAGCAGGACTCGATCTCCGCACGCTCGGAAAGGTCGTCAGGCACACCGATGCGATCACTGGTGGCGCGGGCGCGATCATGCTCCGCGACACCACCGCACCGGTCTCGGAGGACGACCCGTGGTTCTCGATACTGCGGCATGTTCGCAATCTCGGGGAGAAGGACTTGGCCTTGGCCATCGACCTCGGTGATCGGCTGAATCTCGACCTGCCGCTCGCGCACCTTGCGCTCGCCGGACTCGGTGCCGGTCTGGGCGTCGGGAATGACAGCGAAGACAGGCCGGCCGAACCTTCAACGGCATCTACTACTCGGGAGCACGCATGACCGACACCACTCACATGACCGATGCCGGTGGAACCGACGAAAGCCGCATCTCCGAGGCCCGTGCTCGTGGCGTCGCGAAGATGAACGAGGTGTACGGCTGGGAGCTTCCCGCCGACGTTCCCGGCGACTTCTTCGCGGTCACCGCCGACCACCTCTTTGCCGACATCTGGACGCGACCGGGACTGTCGGTACGTGATCGACGACTACTCCTGATCGGTGCCATCACCGCCCAGGGGCAGAACGATGTGGCGAAGATCCAGATCAACGCTGCTCTCCAC
Organism: Rhodococcus sp. WY5; assembly: GCF_018588185.1. Classification (NCBI taxonomy): domain Bacteria; kingdom Bacillati; phylum Actinomycetota; class Actinomycetes; order Mycobacteriales; family Nocardiaceae; genus Rhodococcus; species Rhodococcus sp. WY5. Next base: position 3,968,835 of record NZ_JAAMPR010000001.1, on the reverse strand, counting down.
AACGAGGAGTTGACCGAGCAGCAGTTCGAAGAGGCCGCAATCTTCCTGTGCCACTACGTCGGCTGGCCGCTGGCCACCGGGCTCAACAATGCGCTGATCGCCGTGAAGGCCGACAGACGTAAAGCCGCGCGCGCCAAGGAGAAGGCCGCGGCCGATTCCGCGAAAACGGACACCGACTGACTTTCGGTCGAGATACTGCCATCAGGGCATCGATCACACCCACCGATTCCCCCACCAACCAACCAGAAGAGCGAAGGATCCAAATCCATGGCCGAGGCCAGCTCAATCCGTCCGCAGTCCTCCGCAAACATCGAGCAGTGGCACTTCGAGGCTGACGTCGTCGTCGCCGGCTACGGCATTGCCGGAGTGAGTGCTTCGATCGAGGCCGCGCGAGCGGGCGCCGACGTGTTGGTGCTCGAGCGCACGAGCGGCTGGGGCGGCGCTGCGGCGCTGGCAGGCGGATTCATCTATCTGGGCGGCGGGACCCCGTTGCAGCAGGCACTCGGGTTCGAGGACTCCCCCGCCAACATGAAATCGTTCATGATGGCCGCACTCGGTCCCGGCGCCGACGAGGAGAAGATCACCGACTACTGCGAAGGCAGCGTCGAGCACTACAACTGGCTCGTCGACAACGGTGTGCCGTTCAAGGAGAGTTTCTACGGCCAACCCGGCTGGGAAACACCCTTCGACGACGGACTCATGTATTCCGGCGGCGAGAACTCGGCACCGTTCAACACGATCGCGACACCGGCCCCTCGCGGGCACGTTCCACAGATGAGCGGCAAGCGCACCGGGGAGAAGGGCGGTGGTTTCATGTTGATGAAGCCACTGATCGAGACGGCCGAAAGCCTCGGCGTACGAGCAGAATACGACATGCGAGTCCAGCGCCTGGTCGTCGACGGAGATCGAGTGGTCGGCATCATCGCCAAGCAGTACGGCAAGGAAGTGGCAGTTCGAGCACGCACGGGTGTCGTTCTGGCGACGGGAAGCTTCGCCTACAACGAAGCGATGATCCAGTCGTACGCCCCACGGCTGATCGGGCGCCCCGGTGCGGCTATCGAAGAGCACGACGGAAAGTCCATCCAGATGGCGCAGGCTCTCGGGGCCGACCTCGCGCACATGGACGCCACCGAGGTCGCATTCTTCGGCGACCCCCAGTTGATGATCCGCGGCATTCTCGTCAACGGACGCGGCCAGCGCTACGTCAACGAGGACACGTACCCGGGAAGAATCGGCCAGGAGACGCTGCTGCGCAACGAGAATCAGGCCTACCTGATCATCGACGAAGCTTCCTACGAAGAGGGCTGCGCCGCCGACAGTTCCACACCGTTCTTCAGATTCCAGCCCAAGTGGGTGGCCGAGACCGTCGAGGAACTCGAATCCGACATGGGTCTGCCGGAAGGCACCCTCCAGTCGACCGTCGAGGTCTACAACCGCCACGCCGCCCGTGGTGAGGACCCGGTATTGGGAAAAAAGAAGGAGTGGGTCAAGCCGATCGGCTCACCCGTCGCTGCGCTCGATCTTCGCAATTTCACCGCCGGATTCACGCTCGGCGGTTTGCGCACGTCGATCAACTCGGAGGTCATGCACGTCTCCGGCGAACCGATCCCGGGTCTGTTTGCCGCTGGACGATGCACCGCCGGTGTCTGCGCTGGCGGGTATGCCTCCGGAACGTCCCTCGGAGACGGCAGTTTCTACGGGCGACGCGCCGGAGTCAGCGCTGCCAAGGGGTGAGCGTCTCTTCTCAGATGTCAGCGTCCTCGCTGCGACGTTCGAGGAACAACGTGTCACGCCACCGCCCACCCAGTTGAGCGATACGCGAGCGAGTGCCGACGACTCGGAATCCGACGGCCTGGTGCAAGGCGACGCTTGCCCGGTTCTCCGGGAAAATCGACGACTGCACTGTCCAGATCTCACTGGCGTCGGCGGCTTGCACCTGTCGGCGAAGCAGCAGCTTGCCCACGCCGCGCCCGCGAGCGCCGCTACCGATGTAGATGGAGTTCTCGGCGACCCCGCGGTAGCAGTCTCGCGAGGACACCGGGCTGAGGCTCGCCCAGCCTTCGACGCGGCCGTCGATCTCGGCCACCCATCGATGATCGGGTAACCATTGCGCGTCGAGCTTCTCGGCGGATGGCACCGAGGTGGTGAACGTCGCGGTTCCGGTGTCGATTCCTTCGCGGTAGATCGAGCGGACGGCATCCCAGTCGCCGGATTCCATGCGGCGCACCACCACGTCATCGGGAAGAACTCCCAGTGTGTCTTCGACCGGACCGCGAGCGGCCACGACGGCGGCCGCTGCCATCAGATCGGAGTATGCCGTTCCGGCAACACTGACAACCGAAGTGCCTTCACGCACCGAAGCCTCGACAAAACCGACCTCGATCAAGGCCTCGAGGTGGGCACTCAACGCCGACGGCTCGAGTGATGCGGCGTGTGCAATCGTGTCGACGTCGATCGGACCGCCGGCAGCAAGTCGGAGCACTCGCAGCCGCGTCGGATCACCCAGGCACGCAAACCTGCGCGCAAGTACGTCGGTGTCGAGGGGAGCGAGTGTTTCTGAACTCATGAGGCGACTATAACGCCGCTGACCTGCAGTTCGGTCGGCTAGGTTCGGCAAGAGTGTCCCGGAGTGAGAAACAACTCAGCCACCGACCCCAGGGTTCGCCGGCTAACGCGCACCGATCGACGCGGCAATCATCGACCACGAGTTGTGAAGATCGTCCTGCCAGTAACCCCAAGAGTGAGTGCCAGTTGCCCGGAAATCATAGGTGGCCGGGATACCCAAGGAGTCGAGCCGCTCGGCCAAACGCTGGGTGCACTGGTTCGTCCCAGCCTCGATGACTCCACCCACGATCACCTGGTTCGCCAGAACGCCGAGGTCGCCGTTGACCATCGGTCCGCCCAGATTCTCGTGTGGGCCGGGCAGGCCCGATCCATTGCTGATGTAGAGGTCGACCCCCCGCAATCTCTCGGCGTTGACCACAGGATCGTTGGCTACCCAGCCCGGACCGCCGGGAGGACCCCACATGTTGTCCACGTTGCCGCCGCGGAATCCGACCACGAATCTCACGTAGTCCTGACCGGGTTGAGTACTCGTCTCGGCACACCCGCTGAAAGCACCGACGGCACGGTAAACCGATGGCGCCGCCTCGGCCAGGCTCAGAACCGAGGTACCTGCCATCGACAATCCGGCAACGGCATTCGTACCCGTAGTCCCGAGCGTGGCATCGACGATCGGTGGCAACTCCTGGGTGAGAAATGTGGTCCACTTGTTCAGTCCGAGAACAGGATCGGGCTTCTCCCAGTCGGTGTAGTAGCTGTAGGCACCGCCGATCGGGTTGACGACGTTGACGTTCTTGTCGCCGAAGAAGTCGACGACGTCTGTCCGTGTCTGCCACGTCGCCGTGTCCTCGCCTCCGCCGGCGCCATTGAGTAGATAGAGGGTCGGCCGGGGCGCACTTGTGTCTGCCGGCCGAATCACCTCGAGCGGAATCACCTTGTCCATCGCAGCCGAGTAGACGTACATAGTCAGCTGACGGGCGTTGATCTCCTCGACGTGATCGAGAGCTGAACCGCCTGAAGGGGAAGTCGGGGCCGGGTCAGCCGAGGCCAACGCTGCTTCGCCGAACAGTCCCGTCCACGCGACGAGGGCGACGACAAGCATTGCCCGAGTACGTCCGATTCTTCTCATTGCCGCTCCTCGTGCTCGATTGCGGTGCCCGGCAACAGCTCGGTGGCGCTCGCTTCGCGGGCGTGCGGCTTGGTGGCTTGAAGTTGTCATGCCCGTTCGGGGTATCCGGAAAACATCGAGAGCACCCGGGCGAGCTCCGGTCCGATGACCGCCATGGCCGGAGGTTCGATCATCTCGTTGTGTTCGCAGCGCACGGGCACCTCCACGATCCGGCCCGTCACGAGTGGGCTCCATTCCTGCGGCGACCTGTCGCGCGGAATCGTGTCGTCTTCTCCGGATGCCAGGAAGATCAGCAGATCTCCTTCGTAGACCTGGGGAACGAACTGGTGCGTGATTCTCTGCGAAGTCTCGTACCCTCGGGCAATCCGTTCGAGGTCCCGACCGTCGACTCCCGTCTCGGGCCCGAGCCTCCGGGCCAACACGGCCGCCGCCTCGTCGAAGGTCAGATCTCGGTCGGTCTCGATCTCGAGGCCGAGTCCTCGCAGTATGTCTCGGACGTCGAGTTCGGCTGACGCAGGGGCATCGCCGTTGTCGGGGTAGCTGTCCATCATCGCCAGTGTGGCGACGTCGCGGCCGGACGATTGCAGTTCGACGGCCATGGCGTGCGCGATGACTCCGCCAAGGGACCACCCGAGTAAGTCGTACGGCCCGTCCGGCGAAACGGCCTCCACCTCTTCGACGTAGCGATGGGCTAACTGTTCGATCGACTGATAGTCACCGTCGTCGCTGAGAGCGGGGAGCTGAAGTCCGTACACGGGTCTGTCCTCGGGCAGATACCGCACCAAGCCGGCATACCCCCAGGACAGGCCGATACCGGGGTGCACACAGAACAGCGGTCGCCCAGTCCCTTTCGTCCGCAGTGGAACAACCACGGCGAGAAGCTCTTCCATACCGGCGTCGGCTGTCGGCATGTCGAGGCGTCGAGCGATTCCAGCGGGTGTCGGGTCGAGGAACATCCACTGAAGCGGGATTCTCCGTCGGAAACGAGAGTGCAGTGCGCTGACGATTCGGGTGGCCACCAGGGAGGACCCGCCCAGGTCGAAGAAGCTGTCGGTAGTGCTCACCCGGTCGACACCCAGAACCTCGACGAACGAGTCGACCACGGCGCGCTCGGTGTCGGTGACCGGCTCGCGGAACTCGGCTGCAGCCGAACCGAATTCGGGTTCCGGTAAGGCCTTTCGGTCGAGCTTGCCCACCGGTGTCATCGGAATCCGCTCGAGAAGCACCACTGCCGACGGAACCATGTGCGAGGGTAGTCGGTCGGCTGCGTACGCCCGTATCTCGTCAGTGCCGGTGGCGTCAGCAGCTGACGCACGCACGTACGACACCAGGACCGTTTCACCCGACGGTCCCGTGTGGCCGACAGTCGCGGCGAAGTCCACCGACGGATGGCGTGAGAGAACTGCATCGATTTCCCCGAGTTCGATCCGAAAACCACGGACCTTGACCTGGAAGTCGCTGCGCCCGATGTATTCGAGCGTGTGATGCACTCCATCGCCGGAGCCAACGATTTTGGCACTGTCACCGCCGGATTCACGCCAACGCACGACATCTCCGGTGCGGTACATCCGGCGCCCCGGCGACCCGTACGAGCACGCGACAAATCGTTCCGACGTGAGCGACGCCCGATTATGGTACCCACGTGCCATACCTGGACCGATGATGTACAACTCCCCCGGCACGCCCACCGGGACGGGCTGCAAACGCTCGTCCAGCACCAGGAAGCCGAAGCCCACTGCCGGCGAGCCGATGTTCACTCCCGCACCGGGTTTCATCGAATCGCTGACGCTCGCCTGCACGGTGGTTTCAGTCGGGCCGTAGCCGTTGTGCAGCCTCCGACCCGGCGCCCATTGCGCGACGACCTCCGGCGGGCAGGCCTCGCCCACCAGATCGAGAACACGGAGCGCCTCGAAACCGCTGTCACCCAACGCCGCCAGCGCGGTCGGTGTAATGGTGGCATGAGTGACCTGCTCGCGCCGGAAAACATCGGCCAATTCGGCGCCACCGTACACAGCAGGCGGAACGATCACGACTTGCGCCGAGGCGCTGAATGCCATCGTCAACTCGAAGATGGAAGCGTCGAAACTCGGCGATGCCAACTGAGAGACATGAGAGTCGTGAGTGACCTCGAACCTCTCACGAGTTTCGGCCGTGAAGCTCGCCAAACCTCGATGAGTAATGTTCACGCCCTTGGGTTTCCCGGTAGATCCCGAGGTGTAGATCAGGTAGGCCGGATGATCGAGGTTCAGTTCACCGGTTCGATCGTCATCGGTGATCGGTTCCGGCGACAGCGCGGCTACCCGCCGGGTGAAGTGTGGGTCGTCGAGTTCCAGCCAGGGAACAACGTCGGGTAGGTGAGTTCGGCTGGTCTGAACAGTCAAACCGAGCGAGGCTCGGCAATCGGCGAGCATGTATTCGACGCGCTCGCGCGGATAGGCCGGATCGACAGGCACAAAAGCCGCTCCGGCTTTGGTCACCGACCAGATCGCCACCACCGATTCGATCGAGCGAGGCATTCCCAGTGCCACGAAGGTCTCCGGGCCCACACCGCGACCGCACAACTCCCGGGCAACACGATTCGACCACTCGTCCAGGTCGCGATAACTAAGCTGCCGGTTCTCGAGCGACAGGGCCACCGAGTCAGGATCGATCGCCACGGCGTCCGCCAACAACTCAGGCCACAATTTCGGAGGTACTTCGGGGAGCCCATGCGCCGGCGTCAACTCGCGACGTTCGAGATCGCCGAGTAGGTCGATGTCACCGATCGGTACCTGCGGATTCCGGGTCACGGCCTCGAGCACACGAACGAACATGTCGGCAAAACCGCCGACCGTACCGGGGTCGAAGAGATCAGTGGCAAAGTCGACGGCTCCGCTCATCCCTCCCGGTTCACCGCGATCGTCGTACTCCTCGGCCAGAAGGAATTCCAGGTCTACCTTCACTACCTCGAGTTCAGGATCGATCCCACGGACTTCCAGTCCCGGTAGCTTCAGAATCGGTCGTTTGTTGTTCTGGAATTCCAGCGACACCGAGGAAATCGGTGCATAGGCGCTCGACCGTTTCGGCCCGACCGCCTCCACTACCCGCTCGAAGGGCACGTCGGAATGAGCGAACGCGGCGAGGTCGACTTCGCGGCAATGCTCAACCAACTCCCGGAACGATCGAGCCGGATCCACCTGTGTGCGCAGTGCGAGCGTGCCGACGAACATGCCGACCAGATCATCGAGGGCACGATCTCCCCGGCCGGCGATCGGCGTGCCGATCACGATGTCGTCGGTGCTGCCCAAACGTGCCAGCAAGAGCGCGAGCGCTGCATGCACAGTCATGAATGCAGTGGACTCGTGCTGCCGCGACACGTTCCGAATACGGCGGTGAAGATCACTGCTGATCGAGAAGTGAATCCGCGAGCCGTGAAAACTCTGTTGCGTCGGCCGGTCTCGATCGAGCGGAAGTTCCAAGAGGTCGGGAGCACCTGACAATGCACGTCGCCAGTAAGCCAACTGCTCACTGATCACCGACCCGGGGTCGTCGACTGAGCCCAGAATCTCCCGTTGCCAGAGCGCGAAGTCGGCGTACTGGACTGGAAGCGGCGTCCACTGGGGATCCCCGCCGTACGCGTGGGCCTCGTATGCAATCATCACGTCTCGGGTCAACGGAGACATCGAGAAGCCGTCAGCCGAGATGTGGTGCACCACTACGGCAAGCACGTGTTCGCGCTCATCGATGGTGAACAACGCTGCCCGCAGGGGAATTCGTGCGGCGACGTCGAAACCGGCCGAGACCATCCGGGCAAGCTCGTCACGGAGATGAAGTTCGTCGGTCACCGATGTCTCGGTCAGTTGCGGCAGCTCGGCGCTCTCGGTGGGCAGGATGTGCTGGACCGGTCCGTCACCGTGGACCGGGAACATCGTTCGCAGCGATTCGTGGCGGGCGATGACATCGGACATCGCCGATCTCAAGGCCGGTTTGTCGAGTTCACCGCTCAGCCGCACCACGAGCGGAATGTTGTATGCAGGAGAACTGGTGTCGAGTTGATTGACGAACCACATCCGCTGCTGAGCAAACGACAAGGGGATGTTGTCGGGTCGGGGGCGCGGTCCCAGTCGCTCCGACCCTTCGGCAACCGACTGGCCGATCACCGTAGCCAACTCGGCCACCGTCGGCGTCTCGAACAGATCCCGCACGCCTACGGTAGCTCCGAGCACCGCCCGTAGCCTCGCCGCGACCGAAGTGGCGCTCAGAGAATTTCCACCGAGCTCGAAGAAACTGATGTCGGTACCGACTCGTTCGAGGCCGAGCACCTCGCCGAACACGTCCGACACTGCCTGTTCGACCGGGCCGACCGGGGGACGGAAATCCCCTGTGGTCGTCTCGATTTCGGGTCTTGGCAACGCCGAACGGTCGACTTTTCCGACAGCGGTCAACGGAATGTTCTCCAGCACCGTGAGAACGGCAGGCACCATGTGCGAAGGCAAGCGCCGGGCCACGGCGCGACTCAGGATCCTGGTGTCCAGTCGACCCGCCGTGGGCACGACGTACGACACGAGTCGGGTGTCTCCGGTGGGGGCGGAATCGGCAACCGTAACGGCAAAACCGACGTTGGGCTCCGACATGAGCACACTGTCGATCTCACCGAGTTCGACACGGAAGCCTCGAACCTTGACCTGGAAGTCGCTTCGCCCGACGTACTCGACACACATGTCCGCCGTCCATCGCACGATGTCGCCGGTGCGGTACATCCGCGTTCCTGGGTCAGCCGGGTTGGCAACAAAGCGTTCTGCCGTCAACCCCGCCCTTCGGTGATATCCCCGTGCCACGCCTGGTCCGGCCAGGTACAGCTCGCCGGGGACCCCGACGGGAACCGCTTGAAGTCGAGTGTCGAGCACCAGTTCGCTGACGCCCCTGACGGGTCCACCGATGGTGATTGGTTCTCCGGCGGTCATCGGCGGGCTGACGTTGGACATGATCGTTGCTTCGGTCGGTCCGTACGCGTTGTACAGGCGGCGGCCAGGTGCCCAGCGAGCGACGAGGTCGGGCGGGCACGCCTCGCCCCCGAATACGACTTCCGAAAGTTGTTCCAGCCCAGCCGGGTCCACCGATGCCAATGCCGCCGTGGTGACGAACGCGTGCGTGACGGCGTGCTCTGCCAGAAGTTGCGCCAGGTCCTCGCCCCCGTAGATCCCGGGTGGAGCGACAACCATCGTCGCCCCGGCTCCGAAAGCCTGCAGATATTCGAAGAGCGACCCGTCGAAACTCGGAGTGGAGAAGTGCAGCGTGCGTGATTGTGGAGTTGCGCCGTAGCGTTCGAGCTGGTCTCGGGCGAAGTTGCCGAGCCCTCGCTGCGTGACCACGACGCCCTTGGGCACGCCGGTCGACCCCGAGGTGTAGACCACGTAGGCAGCTGAATCCAACCCGATCGGACGGAGTCGGTCGTTGTCGGTCAACGGGCTCCCCGAGAATCCCTCGCACTTCTTCGTGAAATGCGGATCGTCGATAATCAGCCACTCCGCGATATCGGGCAATCGATCTCGGCCCGCGGTGGTGGTCAATCCGAAGCTGACCTTCGAATCGATCAGCATGTGATTGATCCGCTCGTCCGGATAGTCGGGATCGATCGGCACGAACGCAGCGCCTGTCTTGGCGACGGCAAGTATCGACACCACGGACGCGAGAGAACGTGGGATACCGACCGCTACATAGTCCTCGGTTCCCAGGCCGTGCGAGACGAGCATGCGAGCAATGCGATTGGAGAGGATGTCCAGCTCGCCGTAGGTCATGCTGCCGTCCGCCGATTCCACGGCCGGTGCGTTCGGATCACGCTGGGCTGCCTCGTCGAAGATCTCTGGGAAGACGCGCGACGACCCGCCGGCCGTGCCACGGACTGGCACCAATTCAGCATGTTCGGAGGCTGCGAGCACCGACACCACAGCCAAGGGGCGATCCGGCTGGGTACACGCTTCGAGTACGCGCCGCAGTCGTCCGGCGATCTCTTCGATGTCGGCGGCACCGAAAACCTCGGGTATGTACTCGAATTTCAGGCGGAGCCTGGTGTCGACCGATGCTACGAGGCTGAGCGGGTAGTGGGCAGCGTCCTTGGCTTCGACATCGGTGATCCGGACCCCCGCAATATCGGTAGCGGACGAAAGCCCCTGACGGTCAACGGGATACGATTCGAAGACAGTCAACGTGTCGAATCGGATCTCCGGCCCCGCGCCTACGTGGATCTCGGAAAGCCCGAGACAGTGGTGATCCGACAGCTCTGCTTGCTCGGCCTGGATCCGCGCGAGGAGTGTGCCGATACTTTCACTCGGGCGCAGCGTGATTCGGACCGGAATTGTGTTGATGAACAGCCCGACCATGGTTTCGATCCCGGTCAGCTCGGGAGGTCGACCCGACACCGTCGCTCCGAACACCACATCGTCTCTCCCGGTCAGTGCAGCAAGGACGATCCCCCACGATGCCTGAACAATCGTGTTGATCGTCAGCCCGAGTTCACGCGCCATCCCGCGAAGTGAGGTTGTGAATTCCTCGTCCAGATCGAACACCCACTCGGCCGCCATGGTGGAGAGTCGACGCGATCGAACCGCTGGAGCCAACAGCGTCGGTCCTTCGACTCCGCTCAGCGTCCTCGCCCACACAGCTCGGGAAGCTTGCTGATCGCGGCGGCTCATCCAGGTCAGATAGTCGCGATACGCGCGCGCGTGAGGCAAGGCCGCCACTTGACCGTCGGCGGCATAGAGCGTCGCCAATTCCCGGATCAGCAGGGGCATGGACCAGCCGTCCAGAAGGATGTGATGATTGGTGAGCACGAGCGTGAGCTTTTCGGGGGCGAGAGCGATCAGGGTGAATCGGATCAACGGCGCCCGTGCCATGTCGAACGGGCGCGCTCGGTCCTCGGCCAGCGCTCGATCAATTTCCTGATCTGGTGCACCAGTGAGGTCGATTTCCTGCCACGGCGCTGCCACGTTGCTTCGGACCACCTGGACGGCACGGCCGTCGGCGCTGTGAAGGAAGGCGGTACGCAGGTTCTCATGCCGGCCGAGCAGCGCGTCGGCGGCGCGGCGCAGGCGCTCCGAATCGACTGCGCCGGCTAGATCGAGAGCCACTTGTACGAGGTATGCGTCGACCGATCGTTCGGCCAATTCGGCGTGGAACAACAACCCCTCTTGCAGTGGAGAGAGTGGCCAGACATCGCTCAGGTCGGGACACCGACTTTCGAGGTCGTCGATCGCCTCCTGTCGAAGATCGACCAGATCGAAGTCCGAGGGTGTGAATCCGCCGCCGCCGCCCGCCGCGAACTCTGCGAGCCCGGCCAGTGCGTCGAGCCACCACTGCCCCAGTTGCCGAACGTCGTCCGCACCCAGAATGTCCGGTGGGAACGTCCAGCCGGCAACGAGCTGCGGACCGTCCTCGGTATCGCTGTCGACCGTCATCACGTTGACCTCGAGGACGCTGGCGAGTAGGAGATCGACGGCCACAACCGTCCGCAGGTCCTCGTCACGGATCGGTACCCATCCCGCTGAAGCGTCGGCGTCGGTTCCACCGACGCGTCCGAGGTAGTTGAAGCTGATCTGAGGCACCGGAAGTTGCGAAAGAGTGTGTGCCGTTTCACGGTTCAGATAGCGCAGCAACCCGAAGCCGATGCCGCGGTCCGGCACCGCCCGGAGTTGTTCCTTGACAGTCTTGGCAGCGACGCCCGCAGCCGGGCCGCCGGCGAAGGCGTCACCCGGATCCACTCCGCTCAGATCGATCCGCACCGGGAAGATCGTCGTGAACCATCCCACCGTGCGAGCAAGATCTGCCCCGGGAACCACCTGTTCCTCGCGTCCGTGCCCCTCGAGACTGATCAATGTCTCCGGATTGTCGATGCCGCGGTCCATGCGCCAGCGGACCATCGCAAGTGCCAAAGCCGTCAACAATCCGTCCTCGACGCTCCCGTGAATCGCCTGCGGAACTGTCGTCGACACGGCCTCGGTCAATCCCGTGGGAACTCGTACTTCGATGTCAATGGTGGCCGAGGCGGTGTCCCTCTTCGTCAGGGCGCGCACACCCAGAGTCGGATCCGGGCCCTCGAGCACCTCTCGCCAATAGTCGATTTCAGCGACCCGATCCGGCTCGCGCGCGGCGTCGACGAGGCCATGTGCCCATCGACGCATCGAGGTTCCGACCGGAGCAAGTGACGGGTCGACGCCTGACTGCACCTGCGCACAGGCAAGTGCAAGATCGGGGATCAGGATTCGCCAGGAAACGCCGTCCGTCACGAGGTGGTGCGCCACGAGTAGCAACTGTTTCCGGCTCTGCCGGTCCTTTTGAATCTGTCCGTCGGTGTCGAGCAGGACTGCCTGCACCATCACACCTGCCTCCGGGTCGAGCCGCCCCAGAGCTGCGTCGAGTTCTGTCGAGACCGTCTCCGCGGCAGAACCCCCGACGCTCACGTGGCGTACGACGGTCTCCGCCCGCACCGTACCTACAGGCGCAACGTCCATCCGCCGAGCGGATTCAGGATGATGCGTCGCCCGGATGCCTGCGCGGAGGATGTCGTGGTGGTCCAGCACAGCCTGCATGGCCAGTGTCAGCGTGACCTCGTCGAGCGTGGCAGGAACCGAGAGCAGAACAGATTGGGAGTACCGGCGAAAATCTCCACCACGGTCAAGCATCCATTCGACGATCGGCGTCAATTCGATCTCACCGACGCCGTCGCCAGGTAATTCGTCGACGACGACACGGTTGCCAGCCGTTCCGGCCGTCTCGGACAGCGCCGCAACAGTTTTGCGTTCGAACACCTCGCGCGGTGTGATCAGAACTCCGGCAGACTTGGCGCGCGTCACCAACTGGATGGACATGATCGAGTCACCGCCGAGAGTGAAGAACGAATCGTCGACCCCCACCTCTTCGAGTCCCAGAACTTCGGCGAACAGACTCGCAAGGATGTTTTCCGTCGCGGACGCGGGGCCACGACTTACGGTTGCCTGTCGCCCGAAGTCAGGTTCAGGCAATGCATTCCGGTCGAGCTTTCCGTTCACCGTCAGCGGCAAACCCTCGAGAACCGTCACGACAGCGGGGACCATGTGGGGCGCCAACCTCTGTGAGACATACTCGAGCAACGCCGCCGGAGAGATAGTGGCACCGGACTCCGGCACCACGTAGCCCACCAACCGGTCTCTGCGGGCTACCACCGCCGACTGAGACACGCCCACTCCGGAGAGCAGTGCAGCCTCCACCTCGCCGAGTTCGATTCGGTACCCCTTCACCTGCACCTGCAGATCGTTTCGTCCGAGGTACTCCAGCTGCCCGCTGTCGTTCCAGCGCCCCAGGTCACCGGATCGATACATACGCGCACCACTGACCGCGAGGTCGGGAATGAACCGCGCGGACGTCAGACCGAACCGGCCGAGGTATCCGCGTGAAACCTGATCACCGGAGACATACAGTTCACCCACCACACCGGGCGGCACCGGGTGCAACCGCTGATCCAACACATACACACGCAATCCGGGTAACGCCCGACCGATCACCGAGGCCGATCGTTGACGCACCAGCACACGATCGAGTGGTAAATGGCTGACGTGCACAGTGGTCTCCGTGATGCCGTACATGTTGACCAGATCTGGTGACGAAGTCCCGCGACGGGCGTACCAGCGCGTCAACTGTCCGAAGTCGAGCGCTTCTCCGCCGAAGATCACGTAGCGCAATGACAGGGCCACACCCCCGGCAAGCCGGTCGGCTTCCGCCAATTGATAGAAGGCAGTGGGAGTTTGATTGAGCACCGTGACACGTTCGTGCCGTAGCAATTCGAGGAATGCCTCTGGTGAACGGGCCGTGAAGTAGTCGACCAGTACCAGTCGGCCACCGTGTGCGAGTGCGCCCCACATTTCCCAGACCGAGAAGTCGAATGCCTCCGAATGGAACATCGTCCACACATCGCCGCTGCCGAAGCCGAAGAGCGCTCTGGTGTTTGCCAGCAACGTCACTACGCTGCGGTGAGAAACCTGCACCCCCTTCGGGCGCCCGGTGGACCCCGAGGTGTAGATCACGTAGGCCACCGATTCGGGTCGGAGCGGTAGCAGCCGATCTCGGTCGGTCACCGCAAGCGGAGAAAACCTGTGCAGCGCATCGAGAATCACCGGGTCGTCTACCGCAATCACTGGAATCTCGCTGTCTGCGATTGCGTCACTGTCTCGTATGTAGTCGCCGTCGGCCCGGGTGGTCAACACACACTTCGGCCGGGCGTCACGCAGCACGAAGTCCACCCGGTTTACCGGAGAAGTCGAGTCCACCGGTACGTATCCGCCACCCGCCTTCACCACCGCCAGCAATGCCACCATCAGGTCGATCGAGCGGGCCATCGCGACTGCCACCAAGGTTTCCGGCCCCACCCCCTGCGCCACCAACAGTCGAGCAAGGCGGTTTGCTCGCTCGTCGAGTTCGCGGTACGTAACCGACAATCCGCCGCAGCGCACCGCCACGGCATCACCGGACGTCAGCGCCGTGCGATCGAAGAGATCCGACAACGAATCCTCGTCTGTTCCGGCGCCGGAGGGCGTGGGCGCAACCAGCAACCCGCTGAAATCGCCGGCCAGAATCATGTCGATATCACCGACGACCACCGACTGGTTCTCGGTCACGGCGCCGATCACTCTTTCGAAGCGCGCCGCGATGCGCGCCACCGACATTCGATCGAAAATATCTGTTGCATAACGGAAACCGGCGCTGATACCAGCGGGCTCACCGTGCTCGTCGACGTGCTCCATCACACTCAGTTGCAGATCGAATTTCGCAACCGCGAGATCGACGTCGAGCGAGCGAACCGTCAGTTCCGGCAAGTCGAAGCGCAGTCCCGTATCGGTCTGGAATTCGAGGAGTACCTGAAACAGAGGTGAATGCTCGGTGGAACGGTCGGGCGAGAGGTAATCCACCAACCTCTCGAAGGGGATGTCTGCATGGTCCAGAGCACCGAGATCCGTTGACCGCACCGCGGCCAACACCTCGGCAAAGGTTGCTCCGGATGAGACAGGTGTGCGAAGGACGAGCGTGTTGACGAACATCCCGACCACATCGTCGAACACCGATGCACCGCGACCTGCGACCGGAGTCCCGATCACTACGTCGTCCGCTGTAGTGAGCCGTGCCAGCAATACCGCCAGAGCCGCATGCATCACCATGAACAGAGACGAACCGTTCTGGTGTGCGAGTTCGTTCAAAGCTCGATGGATCTCGGGCGAGAAGTCCATCGAAACCACCGCGCCCTCGGCAGACCGTTTCGAGGTTCGTGGTCTATCGAGAGGGAGCGGCAAGACGTCCGGAATACCCGACAGCTTCGCTGTCCAATAATCGAATTCGGCCGAGGGCGAAGTTTCCGGACCAACGTCTGCGTCGACGATCTCACGCTGCCAGAGGGTGTAGTCGGCGTACTGAACCGGCAGCGGCGCCCAGTCCGGGCTCCGACCTTGCGTGCGCGCGGTATATGCACTCATCAGGTCGCGTGCCAGTGGTGCCATCGAGAAGCCGTCTGCGGCGATGTGGTGAACAACGATCGCGAGTACATGCTGCTCCGGTCCGGTTCGGAGTAACCTCACGTGCAGCGGGAACCCTTCGGACACATCGAATCCGATGTCGAAGAACGCGTGCAAGTCCGTGAAAAGCCACTCGCCGGGAATCGGCACGGGGTGGATTCGAGGAGCAGCGACCGCGGGTTCGGCGATCACCTGGTAGGGCCCGTCTGCGGACGCAGGAAAGATCGTTCGAAGAGATTCGTGCCGTTCCACCACATCACCCAGCGCGGCTTGGAGCGCACCCGAATCCAGGAACCCGTCCAGTTGTAGTGCGACGGGGATGTTGTAGAGCGGAGACG
This sequence comes from Rhodococcus sp. WY5, assembly GCF_018588185.1. Lineage (NCBI taxonomy): Bacteria > Bacillati > Actinomycetota > Actinomycetes > Mycobacteriales > Nocardiaceae > Rhodococcus > Rhodococcus sp. WY5. Next base: position 3,953,293 of record NZ_JAAMPR010000001.1, on the reverse strand, counting down.
ACGTGTCGAACTGGTTGACGAACCACATCCGCGATTGCGCGAACGACAGCGGAATACGTTCTGGCCGTGCCCTACTCGTGAGGGGCACACGAGTAGCTTCCTCGGGTCCAGGCTCGCCCGGCGCGGAGTCGATTGGATCTATCGAGGCCGCCAGGTCCGCGACCACGGGGGCGTCGAACAGTGCATTGACCCCCATATTGGTGTGCAATGCGGCGTTGATGCGGGCGATGACTCGAGTGGCGCTGAGGGAATCCCCGCCGAGTTCGAAGAAACTGTCGTCGGCACCCACCTGGTCGAGACCGAGAACGTCGGCAACAGCACGGGCGATTCCGATTTCGGCAGGAGTGGCAGGAATCCGATATGCAGCGCTCGCAAAATCGGTGTCCGGGAGGGCTTTACGGTCCAACTTCCCATGCACCGTCACCGGAAACTCCCCCAACACCACCACCACCGACGGCACCATGAACCCCGGAAGAGACCTCCGCACCCCCTCCAACACCACCACCTCATCGACCACCACCCCCACCTCACCCACCACAAACCCCACCAAAAAATCCCCACCCACACCCGACCGCAACACCACCACCGCACCAGCCACCCCCACCTGAGCAGCCAACACCGCCTCCACCTCACCCAACTCCACCCGCTGCCCCCGCACCTTCACCTGAAAATCCGTGCGCCCCACAAACTCCAACACCCCACCACGCCCCCACCGCACCACATCACCCGTCCGATACACCCGAGCACCCACCACACCCGACACCGGATCCGCCACAAACCGACCCACCGTCAAATCCACACGACCCTCATACCCCCGAGCCACCTGCACCCCACCCACATACAACTCCCCCACCACACCCACCGGAACCGGCCGCAACCGCGAATCCAACACCAACACCCGCGTATTCCACACCGGCCGACCAATCGGAACACCCACCCCCACAACACCCTCCACCACATGAAACGTCACATCCACCGACGCCTCCGTCGGCCCGTACAAATTCACCAACTCCGCACCACACACCCCCGCAAACCGCCCCGCCAACACCGACGACAACCCCTCACCCGACACAAACACCCGACGCAAACCCGAACACCCCACCCCCAACTCCCCCACGCTCAACTCCCCCACGAACACCTCCAACATCGACGGCACAAAATGCACCACCGACACCCCCCACCGCTCGATCACACCCACCAAATACACCGGATCACGATGCCCACCCGGATCCGCCACCACCAACCGCGCACCCACCATCAACGGCCAAAACAACTCCCACACCGACACATCGAACGACACCGGCGTCTTCTGCAACACCACATCCCCCACACCCAACGGAAACTCCCCCTGCATCCACAACAACCGATTCACCACCCCCGCATGCGACACCACCACCCCCTTCGGACGACCCGTCGACCCCGACGTGAACATCACATACACCGCATGCTCAGGCAACAACACCCCCAACCGATCCCCCACCCCCACCGGACCACCCGAAAAACCCGAAACATCAACACAACCCACATCAACAAACCCCACCCCCACCGGCAAACACCCACCATCACCAACCCGCGACAACACCACCACCGGATCCACCACACCCACCACAAACCCCACCCGCTCCACCGGCGCACCCACATCCACCGGAACAAACACCCCACCAGCCCGCACCACCGCAAACACCGCCACCAACAACTCCACCGACCGCGACAACGCCACACACACCCGCGACTCCGGACCCACCCCCAACGAAATCAACAACCGCGCAAAACGATTCACCCGAACATCGAACTCACCCCACGACAACACCACCCCACCACACACCAACCCCCCACCACCCACACCAGCAAACCGCCCATCCAACACATCCACCAACGTCAAACCCCCCACCACAACCCCCACACCATCCCAACCACCCACCACCAACCCACGCTCACCGGCGACAAACACGTCGACCTCACCGACCGGTGTATCCGCGTTCGCTGCGAAGGCGGCAAGAATCCGCGACATTCGCTGTGCAATGGTGTCGACCGCGGCGCGGTCGAATGCCGCCGGCTGGTACCGCAGGCTGACCTGCAGCGTCGGTTCCGCGACCGACAGCACGGTGAGCGGGTAATGCGTGGCGTCGCGGGCATTCACAGCGGTGACGCGCATACCGGCAATGTCGGTGTTCCCGCCCATCCCCGAGGTATCGAGGGACTGTAAGAACAACGGTGTAACTCTGAAAGGAGATACGCCACTATGACTGACGTGATTGAACGTGAGACAGAGACGAACTCGGCTCAGCCGGGTATCAGCGATGCGCGGCTCAAAGAGCTGGTCGAGCAGGCGCGAGCCGAAGGGCTGCAGTTGACCGGAGATGGTGGATTGCTGTCGAAGCTGACCAAGCTAGTCGTGGAGTCCGCGCTCGAAGGCGAGATGGACGACCACCTCGGATACGGCAAGAGCGACCCGGCAGGGAGGGGCAGCGGCAACTCCCGCAACGGCAGACGAGCCAAGAACGTGTTGACCGAGGCCGGCCCGGTCGAACTCGAGGTGCCCCGTGACCGGGATTCCTCCTTCGAGCCGAAGATCGTGGCCAAGCGGCAGCGTCGGCTCTCAGGCGTGGAGGACATGGTGATCTCATTGTCGGCCAAGGGTTTGACGACCGGTGAGATCGCTGCACACCTGGCCGAGGTGTACGGAGCTGATGTGTCCAAGCAGACGATCTCGACGATCACCGAGCGGGTGATGGAAGGCATGGCCGAGTGGCAGAACCGGCCGTTGGATCCTGTGTACCCGGTGTTGTTCATCGACTGCATCCACGTCAAGATCCGCGAGGGCAACGTCGCTAACCGGCCGATCTACGTCGCGATGGGGGTGACTGTCGACGGCACCCGCGACATCCTCGGATTGTGGGTCGGTGAGCACGGCGACGGGGAGGGAGCGAAGTACTGGCTTCGGGTGTTGTCCGAGCTGAAAAACCGTGGTGTGCAGGATGTTCTGATCGTCGTGTGCGATGGTCTCAAGCATCTACCCGACTCGATCGAGCAAGTGTGGCCACAGACCATCGTGCAGACTTGTGTGGTCCATCTTCTCCGTAACACCTACGCCTATGCCTCCCGCAAGGACTGGTCCGAGATCGCCAAGGACCTCAAACCCGTCTACACGGCTCCGTCGGAGCAGGCCGCGCTCGACCGATTCGCAGAGTTCAGTGACAAATGGGAGAAACGCTATCCCGCGATCATCAGGCTCTGGACTAACGCCTGGGCTGAGTTCGTGCCGTTCCTACAATTCGACAACGCCATCCGGCAGGTCATTTACACGACCAACGCCATCGAGAGTGTCAACGCTCGAATCCGCAGGGCTGTCAAGGCCCGTGGACACTTTCCGACCGAGGCCGCGGCCTTGAAATGCGTGTATCTGGCCATCATGAGCCTCGATCCCAAAGGCACCGCCCGCAGGCGCTGGTCCAACCGATGGAAGGCAGCACTGAATGCCTTCGAGATAACGTTCGACGGACGGCTGTCTGCCGGACGAAAGTAGTTAGAAACCAATCAATTACACCGTTTTCTGGACAGACCCGGTATCGATCGGATACGACTCGAAGACCGACAGTGTGTCGAACAAATTGCCTGTCCCTACGACAGATTGAATCGCGCCGAGTCCGACATAGTGATGATCGAGCAGAGCTGTCTGCTCGCTTTGCAGTCGAGCGAGCAGCTGCGTACACGTCTCGTCCGGATCCAGTTGCACTCGGACAGGCAACGTGTTGATCAGCAGCCCCATCATGTTTTCCACACCAGACAACTCGGGTGAGCGGCCTGAAACCGTGACGCCGAAGACTACGTCGTCACGGGAAAGCATCCGAGACAGTAGGACACCCCACGCCGCCTGGATCACCGTGTTCATCGTGATCCCGCTCCGTTGGACCAGCGCACCGAGTCCGTCGCGCACCGAATCGGGTAGATCGACGGCAACCTCTTCGGGCACCAGCTGCTCCGCGATCGGCGTCGAAGGCGCCAACAACGTCGGCTCGTCGACGCCTTCCAAGGCGTCCTCCCACGCCGCGAGCGAGGTCTCCATATCGCGGTGCATCAACCATTCCAGATAGGTGCGGTACGACGGAGTCTCGGGAAGATCGGCCGGGGCCCCCTCGACCGAGAGACTGTCGTCCGCGTATCGCATCAACAGTTCGCGAACCAGCAACGGCATCGACCAACCGTCGAGAACGATGTGATGGTTCGTCACCACCAACACACACCTCGTCGGCGAGGTTCGCAGCAACGTCAGCCGAAGCAGTGGCGGCGAAGCGAGGTCGAAGGGTGCACTGCGATCCTCGGCGAGGCGGCGCTCCAGATCTGTGTCGGTTGCCGATCCGCGATCACTCAGGTCGACCTCGGTCCAGGGAATCACGGCATCGTCGACAATCAACTGCACCGGTAGGCCGTGTACGTCGTAGACGAACGCTGCACACAGATTCGGGTGGTTTGCGAGTAGTCCGGCAGCAGCGCCGCGCAAACGCTCGGAATCAACCGCTCCTTCGAGCTCGACGAACAACTGCGCTGTGTAGACGTCCGTCGACGTGGCCGCCAGTGAGGCATGGAACATCAGCCCGGCCTGAAGGGGCGACACCGACCAGACATCGTGCAATCCGGGGAAGTCGTTCTCCCAGCGTTCGATCTGTTGTTGGTCCACCGAGACCAGGGGAATGTCCGACGGCGTCAGACCGCCCGCATCAGGTCGCGACGCGTGCACGGTGAGTCCGTCGAGCGCACGACGCCACAGTTCCGCGAACTCCGCGACGTCAGACCTGTCGAGCACTCCGCGGGGAAAGGTGAAAGATGCTGTCAGGCAGGGCCCGTCGACATGGTCCTCAACCGCCGCGTTGATGTCGATCACGGACGCCACAGGCATGGACGGGTTCTGGGTTCCGCCGAGCCTTCGATTGCCCTCCACCGGCAGCCAGTCCTGTGTTCCGTCAGAGGAGCTGATCCGGCCCAGATAGTTGAAACTTATCTGAGGAGAACGGAATCGGCCGAGTGGGTCGCTCTCGCCAGACAGGTACCGCAACATCCCGAATCCGATTCCATGATCGGGGATCGCACGCAAGTACTCTTTGACAGCTTTGACGGCCCGCCCGGCGTCGGCGCCACCGGCCAGTGCGTCGTCGACGTCGATTGCGCCGAGGTCCACGCGCACCGGGTAGAGCGTGGTGAACCAACCAACGGTGCGACCGAGGTCTGCGCCAGGAACCACCCCTTCCTCGCGGCCGTGTCCTTCAAGAGTGATCAGGGCGGCAGCGGTATCCATACCGCGGCGCCGTCGCCACCCGATCGAGGCCAACGCAACAGCGGTGAGGAGTCCGTCGTTCACGCCGGCGTGGAATGCCGCAGGAACCGTGGTGAGAAGGTTCCTGGTCGCCGAAGGCGAGATGTCCACTGTAACGGTGTCGACCGTGTCGTCGACGTCGATCGTGGGATCGAGTGGGCGCGAACCGATCAACGGGTCATCGCCGTCCAGGATCGTTCTCCACATGTCCAGTTCGACGCTCCGGTCGCCCACGTGCTCGACAAGCCCATGCGCCCATCGCCGGAACGACGTCCCGATCTGTGGCAGTCCGGGAGTGACACCGGCCTGGAGTTGTGCTGTCACCGACGCCAGGTCGGTGACCAGAATGCGCCACGAGACGCCGTCGACAACCAGGTGATGAATCACCACAAGTAGTCGGCCCCGCCTGGTCGACACGTCAGGTTTGTCGGCCAGGTCGAACCAGATCACGCGCACCATGTCAGCCGTGGCGGGATCCAAGCTGTCGGCCACGGCCTCGAGTTCTCCCGACGCCAAGGCCCTGAAACCTTCGTCGTCCACCGAATCGACAGCTACGCGGTGGATCAGTCCTTCGGCCGAGATCGAGCCGGGTGGTAAGACTTCCATGACCCGGTCACTCTCAACCAAGCGAGCTCGAAGCATTCCGTGGCGGTCCAGCAACACCTGGAGACCACGGACAAGGAGGTCCTGGGTGAGATCAGCGGGAGCTGTCAGCAAGAGCGCCTGGGAGAACCGTTTCACTCCGCCGCCACGCAGCCCGCCACTGCTGCGGTCGAGCATCCACTGCGCCACCGGGCTCAGTGGAACAGTTCCGACAGCGGATCCCGGTAGCTCCGCGAGTACATCAGGCCTGTCCTGCTCAAGGTGCGCCGACTCGGCAAGCGCGGCGACGGATTTGTGGTCGAAAACATCTCGGGGTGAGATGATCACACCCGCATCGCGAGCGCGGGCCACCAATTGGATGGACATGATGCTGTCGCCACCGAGCTCGAAGAACGAATCATGCACTCCTACCGCGTCGAGACCGAGAACCTGCGCGAACAGAGCGGCAAGAAGATTCTCGGTTTCCGTTCGCGGTGGCCGGTCGGGTGTGGCGGCGGACGAGAAATCGGGTGTGGGAAGCGCTGCGCGGTCGAGTTTTCCGTGAACCGTCAGCGGAAGTGCGTCGAGCACCACCACCGCCGCCGGCACCATGTACGACGGCAGGCGCTTGCCTGCATGGGCGAGGACGTCTCGCGGATCGACACTCGCTCCGCGATCGGGAACCACGTAGCCGATCAACCGATCCCTGCCGTCGCCGTTCCAGACGGCCGTCACCGCCTGGGCCACGCGCGGGTGCGTCTGCAGTGCCACCTCGACTTCCCCGAGTTCGATGCGGAACCCACGGACTTTGACTTGGGCATCGGTGCGCCCGAGATACTCCAGCCGTCGGTCGGGCGTCCACCGCACGCGATCGCCCGTGCGATAGATCCGCGTTCCCGGCGCACCGAAGGGATCTGCGACAAACTGCGTGGCGGTCAACGGGTATCGCCGGTGATAGCCGCGAGCGAGAGCCGGCCCGGCAAGATACAACTCCCCCGCGACACCTACCGGTACCGCTCGCAGACGCGAGTCCAGCACTACCTCGCTGAATCCGCGAGTAGGTGTGCCGATAGTGACCGGGTCGTTCGGAGCCAGTGCCGCACTGATGCTCGACACGACAGTTGCCTCGGTAGGACCGTAGGCGTTGAACATCTTTCTGCCCGGCGCCCAGCGGGCCACCAATTCCGGCGGACACGCTTCCCCACCTGTCACGACACAACCGACAGTGGTGAGACCGTCTGGGTCGACGGACGTTAAGGCCGCCGGAGTCACAAAACAATGGGTGACGCGCTCGCGCTCCAGTAGCGCGGCCAGTTCCGACCCGCCGTAGACGGTCGGTGGCACGATCACCATCGTGGCTCCAGCACCAACGGCCATCACGAGCTCGAGAACCGACGCGTCGAAACTCGGCGAAGCGAAGTGCAGAGTTCTGGATCGGGTCGTGGCGGCGAAGGTCTCACGCTCCTGGAGCGCGAAGTCGCTCAACCCGCGATGTGTGACCGTCACGCCCTTGGGTGTTCCTGTCGACCCCGACGTGTAGATCAGATAGACCGGATTGTCGATGCGAATCGGTGCCTTCCGATCCGCGTCGGTGACTTTCGATGGCGAGTACGCCCGCAGCCGTTCCTCGAAACCGGCATCGTCGAGGACCAGCCACGGCACGAGGCCGGACAATGCCGCGGTGTGAGCTCGAGACGTTATCCCCCACCCTGCACCGGAGTCGCCCAGCATGTGCTCGATACGAGCAGCAGGATGTCCCGGGTCCACGGGAAGGAATGCCGCACCTGTCTTGGCAATGGACCACACCGCCAGAACGGACTCGATGGAGCGTGGGAGACACAACGCCACCACCGATTCGGGACCCACTCCGGATTCGATCAGCATGCGGGCCAAGCGGTTCGACCGCACGTCGAGTTCGAGATAGGTCACTTCACGTTCCTCGAACACCAGCGCGATGGCGCCGGGATCCTGGGCGGTCGCCATATCTGTTGCTGCAGTCAGCAAATCCGGAAGGGTCTGAACAGCGGCGGAAATCTCACCTCGCACGGGTACCAGTTCGGCTGACTCATAGGCGTCGAGGATCTCGATATCTCCGATCCGTGATTGCGGATACGTGATAACGCGCTCGAGAATCCGTTGCAGGCGGTCGGCGAAGCCCGCTACCGTTTCCTCGTCGAAAATATCTGTGGCATATCCGAATTCGGCGCGAAGACCGTCGTATTCGCCGGCTGCGCCGGCGTTCCGCGTCACCGTCAACTGAAGATCGAAGTTGATGGTGTCGATCTCGACGCCCACGTCGGTCACCTGCAGGTCGGGGAGTTCGAGTGCAGGCCGTTCGATGTCTTGGAACTCCAACATGACTTGAAACAGGGGCGAGTACGCCGTCGAACGTGAAGGATTCACGATCTCGACGACTCTTTCGAACGGCACCTCCGCGTGAATGAAGGCGCTCAGATTTACGTTTCGGACCTGGTCGAGGAAGTCTCCGAAAGTTGCGCCGCGGTCCACTGCAGTGCGCAAGACCAACGTGTTGACGAACATGCCCACCAGGTCGTCGAGTTCGCGCTCCCCACGCCCGGCGATGGGAGTTCCGACGGCTACGTCGTCCTCATCACTGAGCCTCGCCAGCAGCACTGCCAAGGCTGCGTGCACAACCATGAAGACCGTGGCGTTGTGTTTGCGCGACAGGGCAACCACACCGGCATGCACCTTCGGACCGAACTCGAACCTGATCCGTCCGCGTCGAAGCGAACGCACATCACCGCGCGGTCGATCGGTCGGAATGTCGAGAACCTCAGGTGCGCCCGCAAGATTCTCGGCCCAATAGCCGAGCTGTTTCGAGATCAGAGACCGAGAGTCCGATTCCGAGCCCAACCAACCACGTTGCCACAACGCGTAGTCGGCATACTGGATCCCGGGCGGCGCCCACTGCGGTGCCTTACCGTTCACACGGGAGGAGTATGCGCTCATGAGATCTCGGGCCAGCGGTACCGTCGAGAATCCGTCGGCGGCGATGTGGTGAATCACGATCACCAGGACATGCGAGTGGACCTGGTCATCTCGCCGCAACAAGGTGGCGCGCATCGGGACCTGCTGCGTGACGTCGAAACCATCCGAAGCGATCTGCCGGCTACGCTCGCGCAGCTCTTCCTCTCCCTGCACAAGTATCGGTGCAAGATCCGATACCACCTGTGAGGTGGACATGATCACTTGACGCGGGCCGTCGTCAGTGAGAGGAAAAACAGTGCGCAAGGACTCGTGCCGCTCGACGACGTCGACAAATGCAGCGTGAAGCGCACTCACGTTCACTGCACCTTCGAGCCTCAACGCGCACGCGACGTTGTAGGCGGCGGACTCGGGGGCGAACTGATTCGCAAACCACATTCGCTCCTGCGCCGGTGAAAGTGGGATATCCGTCGTCATACCCCGCGGCGTCAACGCCGGCTTGGCCCCCTCTCCTCCGCGACACTGCGCCAATTCAGCCAGCGCTGCAACGGTAGAAGCATCGAAGACGTCACGAATGTTGATCCGTTCGCCGAGAACAGAATTCAATCGCGCAACCAGCCTGGCCGCACTGAGAGAGTTCCCACCCAGGGCAAAAAAGTCGTCGTTCACGCCCACCGTCGACGTTCCCAGCAGATCATCGAAGATTGCGGCAACCGTCTCCTCGACCGGCGTTCGTGGCGCAACATACTGCAGCGGTTGAGGTTCGAAGTTGACGTCCGGGAGGGCTTTACGGTCCAACTTCCCATGCACCGTCACCGGAAACTCCCCCAACACCACCACCACCGACGGCACCATGAACCCCGGAAGAGACCTCCGCACCCCCTCCAACACCACCACCTCATCGACCACCACCCCCACCTCACCCACCACAAACCCCACCAAAAAATCCCCACCCACACCCGACCGCAACACCACCACCGCACCAGCCACCCCCACCTGAGCAGCCAACACCGCCTCCACCTCACCCAACTCCACCCGCTGCCCCCGCACCTTCACCTGAAAATCCGTGCGCCCCACAAACTCCAACACCCCACCACGCCCCCACCGCACCACATCACCCGTCCGATACACCCGAGCACCCACCACACCCGACACCGGATCCGCCACAAACCGACCCACCGTCAAATCCACACGACCCTCATACCCCCGAGCCACCTGCACCCCACCCACATACAACTCCCCCACCACACCCACCGGAACCGGCCGCAACCGCGAATCCAACACCAACACCCGCGTATTCCACACCGGCCGACCAATCGGAACACCCACCCCCACAACACCCTCCACCACATGAAACGTCACATCCACCGACGCCTCCGTCGGCCCGTACAAATTCACCAACTCCGCACCACACACCCCCGCAAACCGCCCCGCCAACACCGACGACAACCCCTCACCCGACACAAACACCCGACGCAAACCCGAACACCCCACCCCCAACTCCCCCACGCTCAACTCCCCCACGAACACCTCCAACATCGACGGCACAAAATGCACCACCGACACCCCCCACCGCTCGATCACACCCACCAAATACACCGGATCACGATGCCCACCCGGATCCGCCACCACCAACCGCGCACCCACCATCAACGGCCAAAACAACTCCCACACCGACACATCGAACGACACCGGCGTCTTCTGCAACACCACATCCCCCACACCCAACGGAAACTCCCCCTGCATCCACAACAACCGATTCACCACCCCCGCATGCGACACCACCACCCCCTTCGGACGACCCGTCGACCCCGACGTGAACATCACATACACCGCATGCTCAGGCAACAACACCCCCAACCGATCCCCCACCCCCACCGGACCACCCGAAAAACCCGAAACATCAACACAACCCACATCAACAAACCCCACCCCCACCGGCAAACACCCACCATCACCAACCCGCGACAACACCACCACCGGATCCACCACACCCACCACAAACCCCACCCGCTCCACCGGCGCACCCACATCCACCGGAACAAACACCCCACCAGCCCGCACCACCGCAAACACCGCCACCAACAACTCCACCGACCGCGACAACGCCACACACACCCGCGACTCCGGACCCACCCCCAACGAAATCAACAACCGCGCAAAACGATTCACCCGAACATCGAACTCACCCCACGACAACACCACCCCACCACACACCAACCCCCCACCACCCACACCAGCAAACCGCCCATCCAACACATCCACCAACGTCAAACCCCCCACCACAACCCCCACACCATCCCAACCACCCACCACCAACCCACGCTCGGGCACGCCCAAAATTTCCGTATCCCCTACTGGCACTGTTGGATCCGACAGGGACTGTAAGAACAACGGTGTAACTCTGAAAGGAGATACGCCACTATGACTGACGTGATTGAACGTGAGACAGAGACGAACTCGGCTCAGCCGGGTATCAGCGATGCGCGGCTCAAAGAGCTGGTCGAGCAGGCGCGAGCCGAAGGGCTGCAGTTGACCGGAGATGGTGGATTGCTGTCGAAGCTGACCAAGCTAGTCGTGGAGTCCGCGCTCGAAGGCGAGATGGACGACCACCTCGGATACGGCAAGAGCGACCCGGCAGGGAGGGGCAGCGGCAACTCCCGCAACGGCAGACGAGCCAAGAACGTGTTGACCGAGGCCGGCCCGGTCGAACTCGAGGTGCCCCGTGACCGGGATTCCTCCTTCGAGCCGAAGATCGTGGCCAAGCGGCAGCGTCGGCTCTCAGGCGTGGAGGACATGGTGATCTCATTGTCGGCCAAGGGTTTGACGACCGGTGAGATCGCTGCACACCTGGCCGAGGTGTACGGAGCTGATGTGTCCAAGCAGACGATCTCGACGATCACCGAGCGGGTGATGGAAGGCATGGCCGAGTGGCAGAACCGGCCGTTGGATCCTGTGTACCCGGTGTTGTTCATCGACTGCATCCACGTCAAGATCCGCGAGGGCAACGTCGCTAACCGGCCGATCTACGTCGCGATGGGGGTGACTGTCGACGGCACCCGCGACATCCTCGGATTGTGGGTCGGTGAGCACGGCGACGGGGAGGGAGCGAAGTACTGGCTTCGGGTGTTGTCCGAGCTGAAAAACCGTGGTGTGCAGGATGTTCTGATCGTCGTGTGCGATGGTCTCAAGCATCTACCCGACTCGATCGAGCAAGTGTGGCCACAGACCATCGTGCAGACTTGTGTGGTCCATCTTCTCCGTAACACCTACGCCTATGCCTCCCGCAAGGACTGGTCCGAGATCGCCAAGGACCTCAAACCCGTCTACACGGCTCCGTCGGAGCAGGCCGCGCTCGACCGATTCGCAGAGTTCAGTGACAAATGGGAGAAACGCTATCCCGCGATCATCAGGCTCTGGACTAACGCCTGGGCTGAGTTCGTGCCGTTCCTACAATTCGACAACGCCATCCGGCAGGTCATTTACACGACCAACGCCATCGAGAGTGTCAACGCTCGAATCCGCAGGGCTGTCAAGGCCCGTGGACACTTTCCGACCGAGGCCGCGGCCTTGAAATGCGTGTATCTGGCCATCATGAGCCTCGATCCCAAAGGCACCGCCCGCAGGCGCTGGTCCAACCGATGGAAGGCAGCACTGAATGCCTTCGAGATAACGTTCGACGGACGGCTGTCTGCCGGACGAAAGTAGTTAGAAACCAATCAATTACACCGTTTTCTGGACAGACCCATCCGACACGACCGACCGGAGGAGGCGGACGAAACGCTCGCCGAACTCGGCGACTGTGGTGCGCTCGAAGATATCGGAGGCATAGGTGAAGGCGGCATCGAAACCCATGGGGAGGCCGTCTTTGCCACGCTGCTCGGTGAGCGACAGTTGCAAGTCGAATTTGGCGACACCGACGTCGACTGGAACAACATCGACACCCAGTCCGGGTAGTTCGAGGTGGGGATCTGCGGTGTTCTGGAATTCCAACAGAACCTGGAAGAGCGGTGAGCGAGATGACGAACGCTCCGGCGCAACTGCATCGACGACTCGCTCGAACGGCACCTCGGCTTGTCCGAACGCTGCCAGATCGACTTCGCGAGTTCGTGAAAGGATCTCCTCGAAAGTCGCGGCGGTGTCAACGGTGATTCGCAGGACGACCGTGTTGACGAACATCCCGACCAGATCGTCGAGGACTTGCTCGGCGCGCCCTCCTACCGGAGTCCCGATCGCTATGTCCGGCGAGGCGCTCAGCCGTGCCAACAGAACCGCCAGCACTGCGTGCATCACCATGAACGGTGTCGTGTTGTGATTCCGAGCGAGTTCGAGGAGTTCACTGTGCACGTCTGCGGGCACCGAGAATCGGACCGATTCACCGCGCATGGATCGTTCCGCCGGTCTCGGTCGATCCAGCGGAAGGTCGATCACGTCAGGTAGACCGGCCAGGGTGGACGTCCAGTAGTCCAACTGCTTCGCCTCGAGCGTGTCCGGATCGTCGTCACTGCCGAGCAGTTCGATCTGCCATTGGCTGTAGTCGGCGTACTGCACAGGCAAAGGCGACCAGTCCGGTGCCCGTTTCGCAGCCCGCGCCGCGTAGGCGCGGGTCAGGTCGCGGGCCAGCGGCTCGAGGGATGCTCCGTCCGCCGAAATATGGTGAACCACCAGCGCAAGGACATGATCGTCCGGCGTGACCCGAAAAAGGGAGCCGCGCAGGGGCACGTTCGCGCTCACGTCGAACCCCTCGCGAGCGAGATCGGCGATGCGCCTGTCCAAGGCTTCCTCGTCCACGGATACTTCCCACGCGATCTTCGACGTCACGCGTTCCGAAGGCACTACTACCTGATGGGGGCCGTCGACCGACGCCGGGTAGACGGTACGGAGCGATTCATGCCGATCGACAACATCTCCCACCGCGCGCTGCATCGCAGCGACATCCAAGGCACCTGACAGTCGGACCACCATCGGAATGTTGTAGGCCGGGGACGACGTGTCGAACTGATTGACGAACCACAGGCGTCGTTGTGCCACAGACACCGGAATCTTGTCCCTGTACGAATGCGCCTGCAGGATTGGACGCTTCGAACGCGTGCGATCAACGCGGGATGACTTCGCATCCCGCACGTGACGGGCCAATGATTCGATAGTCGGTGCTTCGAACAAAGTCCGCACCCCGAAATCGATTTCTTCAGCGGCATTTACGCGAGCGATCAGCTTCGTGGCAATCAGTGAGTTCCCGCCCAGATCGAAGAAGTCGTCACCCGCACCCACCGTCTCGACACCTAGAACATCGGCAAAAATCTCGGCGAGCACTAGTTCCTCAGCGCCCTCGGGCGTTCGAAAGTCGTCCGACCGAGCATCGAGCCGAGGTGCAGGTAACGCAGCGCGATCGACCTTTCCCGCCGGAGTTACCGGCAACTCGTCGAGTAGAACAAATGCCGCAGGAACCATGTACGACGGAACACGGCTCGCGACGTACCGCGTCAGCTCGGCCGTCGAGAGCGCACTTCCGCCGGCAGGCACGACGTACGTGGTAATCATCGCTGTCCCGGAGGGAGCCGCCCGCGCCACGGTGACTGCATTCTCGACCTGCGGACACGACCGCACGACGCTGTCGATTTCCCCGAGTTCGATACGAAATCCGCGAACTTTCACCTGGAAGTCACTACGACCGACGTACTCGAGTCCACGGCCACGGCGCCACCGCACCAAATCCCCCGTTCGATACATCCGCTGCCCGGGGAGGCCGAAGGGGTCTGCCACGAATCGTTCTGCGGTCAACGCATACTTTCGGTGATATCCACGTGCGAGCGCGTCTCCCGAGATGTACAGCTCGCCCACAACACCGTCGGGGACGGGGTGCAATCGCTGATCGAGCACGATCTCCTCGAAACCGCGGAGCGGACCGCCCACTGTGATGTTCTCCGACGACACCATCGGCTCGCCGATGTTCGACATGACGGTGGTCTCGGTCGGCCCGTACGCATTGCACAGCCGGCGACCAGGAGCCCACCGCTGCACAAGATCCGGCGGGCAGGCCTCACCACCGACCACCACGTCGCCGAAGCCCGAAAGGCCCTCGGGAGAAACTGTTCCGAGCGCCGCAGTAGTGACAAAACCATGCGTGACACGCTGGGATTCGAGGAAGCGAGACAACTCGTCACCGCCGTAGATCGTGCTCGGCGCAATCACCATGGTCGCTCCGGCACCGAAAGCCAGAAGATACTCGAAAATCGAGGCGTCGAAACTCGGGGTCGAGAAGTGCAACGTTCGCGCATCCTGGGTCGCACCGAACCGCGAACGCTGTTCGGCAGCAAGCGCTTCCAGTCCACGATGCGAGACCGTCACCCCCTTGGGGAGTCCGGTGGACCCGGACGTGTAGATCACGTATGCGAGATTGTCGGGCCGGATCGGGCGCACCCGATCGACATCGGAGATGGAACGCACGGACAACCGTGCAAGTCGGCCACGGAACTCAGCGTCGTCGATCGCTGACCAGGGAACCGAATCCGGCAAGCGATGAAGTTCCGCGACGACCGTGAGTCCCAGTACGGCGCCGGAATCGGTCAGCATGAAGCGAACACGTTCATCCGGATAGGTCGGATCCACCGGCACGAATGCCGCGCCGGCTTTGCTCACGGCCAACATCGCGACAACCGATTCGATCGAACGCGTCAAACCCAGCGCCACACTGTTTTCCGGACCGATGCCGCGGTCGATCAATTCTCTGGCCAACTTCGACGAACGCTCGTCGAGTTCTCGATACGTCAACTCGGCATCGAGATACGACAGGGCCACGCCGTCGGGGTGTGTGCGCGCCGCACCGTCGAACAAATCGGCCAGGGTGCGGTGCGAAGCGCGAGGGTCACTGCGTACAGGCTGCATCGCGGATCGCTCGTCGTCGG
This sequence comes from Rhodococcus sp. WY5, assembly GCF_018588185.1. NCBI lineage: Bacteria > Bacillati > Actinomycetota > Actinomycetes > Mycobacteriales > Nocardiaceae > Rhodococcus > Rhodococcus sp. WY5. Next base: position 3,937,549 of record NZ_JAAMPR010000001.1, on the reverse strand, counting down.
ACAAGATATCGATGTCGCCGACCATCATTGTCGGATCTGTGGTGACGGATTCCAGGACGCGCGCGAACCGCAAACCGAGGCCACGTACCGTCTCGGCGTCGAACAGGTCGGTGGCAAACGCGAGCGTCACCGTGATTCCGGACGGCGTACCCACCTCGTCGAAAGTCTCGACTGCAGACACTCCGAGATCGAAGCGGCCGAGGTCGGGAAGGTGCTCGTCAGCGCTGGCGACGGACTCGAACGTCACCTGTATCACCGGCGCATACGCAGGTACATCCTCCACCTCGAGCGATTCCGCCACCTGCTCGAGCCGTATCCCACTGTGCGGCAGCGCATTACTTCGGACCTCGACGGCACTGCCCAAGAGTGCCGTGAACGGCGTCTCCAGATCGACGCGACTCCGGATGGCGACGATGTTCGCGTCGGATCCCGCGGGCGTACCGATCACAACATCCGAAGCACCGGACAACCGGCTCACCAGGAGAGCAAAGCTCGCATGTAAGACCGCACGAGTGTCCGTCCCGAGATCACTCGCCATCGCCGTGATCCGCGCGTGGGTGTCGGCGGCGATCAGGACCTCAACCTGTGCACTGTCCAGCGATTGCGTTGCAGGCCTGGGTCGATCGAAGGGAAGTTGCAAAAGTTCGGGCGCCCCGGCGAGCTCATGTCTCCAATACTCGAGGTGCCGGACTTCGCGTTGTCGTCGCTCGCCCTCTCGGGCCGTCGGGCCGTGAATGTCTGCGAGTTCGGCACCGGAATCAGACGCGATCAACTCTTCCAGCAAGCCGACAAAGTTCCGGTGGTGCTCGCGTAAACCCGCCTCCTCGTATCGGATCGGGTTTGCCCGGAAGTCGACACGCAGCCTGTCGCCGCTCGGATACACGTTGACCAGAAGGTCGTCCACCGGCCCGGAGGTGACGATGTGATACTCCCCAACCACCTCGCCCAACTGCACCTCCTGGCGAAACAGCATGACGTTGACCATGGGCCCGGCATATGAGTCTTCGCCTTCCAGACCGCTCGTCACGCCTGCGTCCCGACGGATGTCGTCGAGGCTGCAGCGCTGGTGCCGCAATGCACCCATGAGCTCATGCTGGACCTGGGCGAAGAGTTCACCGACGGTGTCGACCGCTGCGACACGGATGAGCAGTGGCGTGACGTTCACCATCATGCCGCCCGAGTCCCGCAGCACCGCCGTAGTCCGTCCGGACATCGGAACATGAATCTGGACAGTCTCTTTCGCCGTCATCCGCGCGAGGTACAACGCGAGCGCAGCGATGACCGGGGCAGCGTGGTTCTCGGATTCGTAGAGAAGGGCACAACTTCGGTCCGAGATCAGTGTGCTTTCGAGTCGGCTCTCGGTTTGCGCGGGCCCAGAAGCCTCCGCCAGGCTGGATCCAGCGAGGGTGGTATTGCGCTCAGCCCAGTACTCCCGGTCGGCGGCGAATCGATCCGACATTCTGTACCGCTCGTCGATGTCGTACAGCGTGCGCAGTGTCGCGGCACGACTCGGCTGCGAGTCCTTTCTCGCCGCCGAGGCCGAGTACCGATGCGCAATGCGGTTCATCATGGTCATGGCGCCGAAACCGTCGAGCGCAACATGATGGATGCGGCTGTACCACAGATAGTGCGCGTCACCCACGCGCAGCACAGCGGTCGCGACGATTCCGTCGACTGCCAGGTCGAGCTGCGTCCGGCAATCTCGGCGCATCCACCCGAGGGCATCCTCGATCGGATCGGGGGACCCACGGAAGTCGACCAAACCGACCGAGATTTCGGCCTTCTCATCCACGTACTGCATCGGGTGACCGTCGATCTCGATCACTTTGAGCAAAGGAGATTGAAACTCGTATGCCACCGCTCGCGTTTCGCGATCCAGCAGTTCGACGTCGAGCTCGCCGCGCAGCTCCACGTAGTGCGCTATCAGAATCGGGACTTCGGGATCGAATTGCTGAGCGAACCAGGTTGCCCGTTGGGCGGCCGAGAGCGGAAAGAGCGTCTCATCAGAAGGGTCGGTCCGACTTACCTCGAAGGGTTTCACAGCGCCCCGCCCCGCATGATCTCCGCGGCCGCCGAGTGCGTAGCCGCGTCCGAATCAACAGCGCGAAAGCAAGAGGCTGATCGCGCCTCTCAAGCAGTCGTACCCAGAATCGGCAAGCGCATGCACCGCCCCACCAGTCGATGTCACGTACGTATCGCTCATGTTTCGCGTGCCCGATATGTACTAAAAGTGTGAATGCGTCTCGTCACCTCGGTAATGTCCCACTCCGAGAAGACACATCCCCCGAGGGGAGCAGGCGCATGGACATCACCACCATTACCGACGTGATACGCCGACCACCGGATCGCCCAGGGGACGTGTGGCGTCCCGGCGACGCCTGGCTCGCGGGAGGAACGTGGCTGTTCTCAGCAGAACAACCCGACACGCGTCGACTGGTCGACCTCACCGCGCTCGGTTGGACACCACTGGAGGTCGGCCCGACTCATTTCGGTGTCGGAGCTACGTGCACCGTTGCCGAACTGTATGCGTTTGTCCCGCCGGACAATTGGCGTGCGAGTCCACTTATTCGCGTCAGCTGCGAGTACTTCCTCTCGTCTTTCAAGGTGTGGAATTCGGCCACCGTAGGCGGCAACATCTGTATGTCGCTTCCGGCCGGACCGATGATCACCCTGGCAGTTGCACTCGAGGCTTCGTTCACACTATGGGCTACCGACGGAACAGTGAGGACCGTCGACGCGTGCGACTTCGTGACCGGTGACCACCAGAATGTCCTGGAGCCGGGCGAAGTCCTTCGGAGCATCGAGTTCCCGGTGCACGCACTCACCAAACGGCACGCCCACCGCCGCTTCAGTCTCACGCACCTCGGCCGTTCGACGATCTTCATGATCGCGACGCAGACTCCTGGCGCCGACGACTTTCACCTCACCATCACCGCCGGCACCACCCATCCGATCCGGCTGACGTTCGACACCATGCCGGACGAGCACTCTCTGCGACGAGCCGTCGACTCCATTTCGGCCGACATTTGGTTCGACGATCCCAACGGAACCCCAGACCACCGCCTCCACCTCGCCCGCCACTACGCCGACGAGCTCCGAAACGAACTCACGGGGAGCCAGTCATGAGCTACACGGTGAACGACCGGCAGTTCCACGAGGAGCCGTTCCCGGGACAGTGTCTCCGGACGTTTCTTCGGCACCTCGGACACCACGGGGTGAAGAAGGGGTGCGACGGCGGGGACTGCGGGGCGTGCACAGTGTGGCTCGACGGAACACCGATACACAGCTGCATCACGCCCGCCTTTCGCGCCGACGGTCGCGCGGTAACCACGATCGAGGGACTCGGCACGCCCGAAGATCTCCATCCGATTCAGCAGCAGTTCCGGGATGCACCCGGCTTTCAGTGTGGGTTCTGCACCGCCGGGATGATCATGACCTCGGCGGCGCTCACCGACGCGCAGAAAGAAGACTTGCCGCGAGCGCTCAAGGGAAACCTGTGCCGCTGCACCGGTTACCGATCCATCGAAGACGCGGTCAACGGTGTCGGTGCTGTCGAAGTTGCCCTCCCGGGACAGGCCGTCGGAACCAGCGTCGGGGCGCCGGCGGCCACCGACGTGGTGACCGGCCGAGCCGAATACACTATGGACACCGCGATCGACGGCATGCTGCACCTGAAAGTGCTGCACTCGCCTCACGCACATGCCCGCATCACCTCCATCGACACCACCGAGGCGCTCGCCGTCCCCGGTGTCCATCGCGTCTACACCTGGAAAGACGTGCCGCGCAAGCTCTTCACCACGGCAATACATACCGACCACCTTGTCGATCCGGACGACACCTACATTCTCGACAACGTCGTGCGGTTCGTGGGTCAGCGTGTAGTGGCCGTCCTCGCCGACTCCGTCGTCGCTGCGGAAGAAGGCCGTCGGAAGGTGAAGGTCGATTACGAGATCCTGCCTTCCGTGTTCGATCCGGAAGAGGCCATGGCCGACGGCGCTCCAGCCCTGCACGGATCCGACGATCCCTTTGTTCGAGATCCCGAGCACAACATCCTGCTCGAACTTCACGGTCATGTGGGCGACGTCGAGGCCGGGTTCGCCGAGGCCGACGTCATCCACGAAGGCACCTACTTCTCGCCGCGGGTTCAGCACGCGCACCTCGAGACGCACGGTTCGATCTCCTGGATGGAAGACGGACGCCTTCACGTTCGCACAAGTTCGCAGTCCCCCTCCATCGCCAAGGTCAAACTCGCCCATCTCTTCGACCTCCGCCCGGATCAGCTACGCGTGTTCTGCAAACGCGTGGGCGGCGGGTTCGGAGGAAAACAGGAAGTGATCAGCGAGGATCTGGTGGCGCTCGCCACCCTCGACACCGGTCGTCCCGTCTGCCTCGAGTTCACCCGAGAAGAAGAGTTCACCACCGCGTCGCCGCGTCATCCGATGAAGCTCACGATCAAGCTCGGTGCCAAGTCTGACGGAACCCTCACGGCATTTCAGTACCGAAACATCTCGAACACCGGTGCGTACGGAAACCACGGTGGAGAGACACTCTTTGCCGGCGGCGCGGCGGTCTCGCTCTACCGCTGCGCCAACAAGAAGTTCGATGCGTATTCCGTGTACACCAACAATGTTCCGAGCGGCGCTCTACGTGGGTACGGCATGACTCAGCCCGCTTTCGCCGTGGAATCGGCCATGACCGAATTGGCCATCGCGCTGGACATGGATCCGCTCGAACTGCGTCGACGCAATATCGTCCGACCGGGCGATTCGCTCGTCGCACTCGAAGACGGCCCAGACGACGTGATCTTCACCGAAGACGGACTGGGGCAATGCATAGATCTGATCGACGCCGCGTTGAAGCGCCAACCGGTTCCCTCGCTCGGAGCGGATTGGCTGATCGGCACCGGCACTGCCAGTTCGCTACACGAGACCGCGCCACCCACCGAGCACATTTCCGAGGCTTGGCTCACCCTCGGCGAAGACTGTGTATACGAACTTGCCATCGGCACAGTCGAATTCGGTGAGGGAACTTCTACCGCCCACGTGCAGATCGCCGCGAATCAGCTGGGCACAACACCGTCACGTGTACGAATCATTCAGTCGGACACCGACCGAACCGGTTTCGATACAGGCGCTTTCGCCAGCGCCGGCCTGTTTGTCGCTGGGAACGCGGTACTTCGCGCGTCGAATGCGCTCCGCGATCGCCTACTTGCCTTCGCCGCGCACCACACCGGCGTGTCGATTGACCAGTGCTCGATGGACGACGACAAGATCGTCTGCGGTAGTACTCGATTAACACTGCAAGAGATACTCGAGGCCGCACGCCCGCGCGGGATCCGATTCACCGAGGCGCGGAAGGCATACGGATCTCCGCGCAGCGTGGTGTCCAACACTCATGGCTTCCGGATTGCCGTCCATCGCGTCACAGGCGAGATCCGCATTCTCTACAGCGTCCAAGCCACCGACGCTGGGGTGATCATCAATCCGGCGCAGGTGCGGGGACAGATCGAAGGTGGCGTCGCCCAGGGCATCGGCTTCGCACTCACCGAGAACTTCCACGTAGACGCAAACGGCGCGATGATGAACCCGAATCTACGTAACTACCGGATCCCGACATATGCAGATATCCCACGCACGGAGGTGATCCTCGTCGAGTCATCAGACTCCGTCGGCCCACTCCGCTCCAAGGGCATGGCGGAGTGCTGCATCAATCCGGTTGCCCCTGCATTGGCGAACGCACTGCAGGATGCAACCGGGTCACGATTCCGGTCACTACCGCTCACCCCGGAACGCATCTACTCAGGCCTGAACCGATGACCGCGAACACGTCGGCGGACAGCGCCGCGACGGTCATCATCGGCCAGCGAGTGCGTGCCGGACTGGAGAAAGAATTCGAGGTCTGGCAGAAAGATCTCAACCGGGCCGCCGCAGATTATGCAGGCTTCCTCGGGGCAGAAATCGCGGCTCCGACGCCCACCCAACCCGATTGGGTGATCGTGTATCGATTCGACTCCATCGCTCATGTTCAAGCGTGGATCAACAGCGCGACGAGGCAGGACTACCTCGACAGCGGTCGTCAGTTCTTCGACGGCCCGGCCACGCAGCAGGTAGTGAGCGGCGGGATCAGGCCTCCGGACCCACTGCTGACTGTCGTAGTGACGCACCGAGTCGGTGACGACAGCATCGACGAGTTCCTTGCCTGGCAGGATCGCCTTCGGGAGGTGGAGAGTGCTTTCGACGGATTCCGCGGCACCGAACTGTTTCGCCCAGTCGACGGTGTGCAGGATGAGTGGACCCTGCTGTATCGCTTCGACAATGCTGCCCATCTCGACACGTGGCTGACTTCCCCTGAGCGACAACAACTTCTCGCCGAGGGTCGCAAGTTCCACGACTTCGAACTGCGAACCGTGGACAATTCGTTCGGCAGTTGGTTCGCCTTCGACGAGAACGGAAACGAGGCCCCTCCACCTTCGGAGACAAAAACCTCGATCGCGGTCTGGGTCGGTCTCTACCCGACTGTCGTCTTGCTTACTTTGGCGCTGTCACCGCTGAAGCTGCCACTCTGGCTCGGATTGTTGATCGGCAACCTGTTGTCGAGCTTCATCATGAGTTTCTTCACGATGCCGTACTACGTGAATCGGCTCCTGCACCGTTGGCTGCGTCCACCTCAGGGGATTCCTGTCGCAAAAACCAACGCACAAGGGGTGGCAATCGTCGCCACTGTGACGTTGTTCTGGGTTGTCGTCTTCTACCTCGTGACTACTCAGTTCTGGTCGCTGCCCTGAACTCTCCGGAACACGAAATGCCAGCGCATGTAACGGGGCATGATTCTTCCCCGGTGCATACGCTGGCATTTTCAGTTTTGGCCGTTCAGGCGGCCGTCGGTGGGCCGTTCCCGCCGATCGGCTGTTGATACGGATCAACCGACATCGGTGGATAGAACACGGTTTTTCGGTCGGGTCCGATCTCCACCCTCCATTCGGTGTGGTGCATCGTCCGGTGGTGATGACCGCACAACAAGATCAGATTGTCGAGATCTGTTGGGCCACCATCGTTCCAGTGAACAATATGGTGGGCATCGCACCACCCCGACGGTGTCCCGCACCCCGGAAACGCACACCCACCATCGCGAACCGTCAACGCCCGCCGCTGCGGCACCGTCGCTGTTCTCGCTTCTTTGCCGCAGTCGAGCGGAACACCGTTCTCGTCCAACAAAATCCGCGTGATCGTGCAGTCGCACGCCAGCATCCGCGCGGTATCGATACTGATCGGGCCCACCCAATCCGCCCACGCAAATCCCAACTCCTCAGTGGACGGCAGGAGGTCTTTCAAGGCTTTAAGGTCCGTCATATCTTTTGCCGACGCGGTCACCGTGATGTGCGGTTTCACTCCGCCTTCGATCGGACCCAACCCCGCCCGCTCGTACCGGCGCAGTAGTTCGCAGAACCCGTCCGCCCGTCGTAATGCCGGAGTACGCGTGTCCTTGACGCCGTCCTTCTCCGGCGTCGGAGCCGACAGACTCGACAACAACGTGATCAACCGCGCCCCGTTCACAGCATCCAGATCACCCTTCACCGACACGCGCCCGTACAAGCCTTTCGAGGCGTAGAACTCGTTACGCTCCGAATCCTCACCCACCGGAACGCCGTCCTCACGCTTGCCGTACTGCTTCTCGATCCGCCGGATCGCCGCCCGCACCGCATCACAATCGGCGATGTTCTTCGACGCCAACCCCAACAAGATCCCGCGGGCCTTGTCCACATCCGCCAGGGTCATGTTCTTGGGCGGATGCTGACAAAACGACGCCACCTGCCGCGCCTTCAACGCATCCACGTCACCGCGATGAAACGCATCCGCGACAACAGGTTCGAGCATCAACAACCGCGCCAACCCGACCAGCAGACTGCACTCACCGATCTCCAAATTCGTCGAACCATGCAACCACAGCGCGATCGCCCGAAAACCCTTCCCGCCAAGAACCTCACGGGAAAACACCTCCACGATCAACAACACCAACCGCGACTGCGACTCGTGCCGGACACGCACCAGATCCAGAACCTCCCCCTTGAGGCCCTCGCCATCCAGCTGCCACGCTCCCCGACTGTCCATGCTCAAAGTTTAATCGAACACACTTTCGATAACCAGAGACAAAACGGACAGGTTTCAAGAAACATCGATCTCGAGACCGGTTGATATGTAACTACTTTCAGAAACTCTCAAAACCTGATCATCGACCACCGAGCGGCAGAACTCCCCCGCCGACAGGATACGGAGGGAGCGTTCCCACAAGCGTCGGTGTCAATGTGGTCGCAGACGGATCGGCGCGACCCAGCGTAAGTTTCCGAACTTCGGCACCCTTTCCGTTGCTGCCACTTACGAGGAGGTCCGCGCCGGTGGTCGTGCTCGTCGTGGCCACTCCGACACCCGAACCTGGACCGGTGAACGGGTCGAAAGCTGCAACCTCCCGAAACGCCACGTCCGTCGAATGGTGATCTGGACTCTCGAGGTACATCTCGGGTGCACCGTCGAGCCTCGATCCACTCGAGAAGACGCGGACGGATCCTTCGCCTCCGAGCATGCCTGCCACTATCGACTTTGCTCCGCCCTCGGCGCCGGCCACCCAACCCGTCGACAGAGACACCCCGTCGCGGTAGTCCTGATCGAATGCCAAGAACTGTGATGTCGTTGCCGGACCAGCCGTATGACCTGCGTGTTCATCGGAGCCGCCCTGCGCAGCCGCCGTCGGTTCGTACAGGTCGTAGCGGAACGTCTTGATCAACGGCTCCTCGCCCGCACCGGGTGCTGTCACGATGCTCGCTCGACCGGAGTGACTGTCAACCATTCCGGTTGCGAACGTGACTCCGCTACTCGATCCCGGGTACGGCGAGAACGAACCGAATTCTGTGGGTGCGGACCTCTTGTCCGCCGGAAGGTCGGTGGAGTAGATCTTGACCTGCGACTCCATCCCTGGGCCTGATGCAACGATGATGTTGTCTGCCAGTGCATTTCCGTCGATGTCGACACCGCCGACGTTCACTCCACCGCGGAAACCCACATCGAAGGGGGCGAATCTTGCCAACTCGTCGGTGAACGGCACGCCGCCGACTGCGTTGTACGCCACCACTTCCGGAGCCGAGCCTGCACCTGTTCCAGCGACCAGATCAAGCACCATGTCTCCGTTCACGTCCGCCATCGCAACACTCGGGGTGCCTTCGAACGACGGGAAGGGCGTCACAGCAGTGATCAGTTTGTCGCCGTTGGCATCGAATATCTGCACCTTGGCGGGCACGCCGGCCGAACCAGGTATCGCGACGGCATATGTCGATACCTCGGGAATCACGTTGACAGTCGCCATCAAACCGTTGTCCTCGTGATTGAGTCGGTGGCAGTGAATCACAAAGGTTCCGGTGTACTCGGTGAACTTCGTTCGCAACGTCACTGACGCAGGCTCGAGAGCATTCTCATTCTCGTCAGTCACCGGAGCGGGCACGTTCACGTTGTCGATTCCCCAGGGCTGAACGCCCGTCGTGGTACCTGCGACGGGATCCACAACTTCCGTTACCTGGAAGTCGTTGACGTGAATATGCATCGGGTGTTCGTCGTTGTTGAGGTTCGTGATCTTCCATTCCTCAACGGAATTCAGTCGCGGTTGAATCAGCGGAATGTTGGGGAACGTGTTGTCGGCGAATTCGTAGGTGAAGGCCTTCGGATCACTGTTGCTGGCCTTCTCGTTTCCGAACCCACCGGACACTGTGAGGTTGCGGGTCACGTCGGGCGTCATCGCTGCGGTATCCACGAACGAGGTGTAGGTATCGAGCTTCTGTCCGAACTCGAAGGGGGTCGTCTTTCCTTCACCCTCGTCTGGCGTCGCACGGATCAACTGCTGAGTCGGGAACGTGAAGAATCCGTCCGCGTAACTGATCACCGACGGGTCGACGGTGACGGTTCCGAGTTCGGCGGGCGGATTGTCGGTACCGTTGTTGGTGTAGAGAATGCCTGGATTGCTCACCGGCTTTGCACCTTCGAGCGGTGGCATCTCCAGCACCAGATCGCCGGACTCCGGCATCGTCACTGCGATTGCGTATCGCGAGGCCGGCGGAATCACCAGCCTGGTTCCGTCCCCGTCCACGGGTGGCCTGACCTCGTCGAACGGGTTTCCGTCCTGCCCTACGATGGCGAACTTCGGATGGGCGCCGGTTGCGGTTTCCGTCAACGTGACCGGCATGTAGGCAAAGTCGCTGATGTTGGCAAGCACCCAGATCTCGGTCTGCCCCGGCTTCAGTTTCAGCGACGGCTGGAACTGACCGTTCACGGTGTACTGCACATCGCGTTGGTTGTCCGGCAGTGAGGGATCGGCCGGTACAGTCGTCGATTCACCCACGAAGCTCTGCAGATTGCCTGGAACGAATTGATTCTGTCCACGATGATTGGCCGGGGACAACGGTCCGGTGTACCAGTTGGTGAAATACTGCGCGCCCTCGGTGGTGTCCGAGAAATTCACCGGAGCAAGGCTCGGACGGTACGTCCCGTCGGCTAGTTCCGTACCGGCGGGTGGCGTCAACGTACTGACGAATTGGGGCCAGTTCGCGTCGTTGAGCTGTCGGCCCTTTCCTTTGCGGTCGAATACGAAGTTGTACTGCAGTGCCATATCGCGAATCGGAACGTCGTTTGCCGTCACGACAGGCAGATTGCCGTCCGGCCGGCCGATTTCCAGTAGCCCGGCCAGGCCCATGTACGTCTGCTGGGCGGTGAGGGTGTGCCGGTGACTGTGATACCAGTACAGACCGTTCGGCATCGTCCCCGGAATCGCGTAGTCGTACACGTTTCCCTGGCCGGCGGGAATGTTGAGCAACACGTTGTCCGCATTGCCGTCCGGACTCACGTGCACTCCGTGCGTGTGCAGATTCAGCGGAGCCGACGTCAGCGCCGGCGGATAGATCGGCACGTCCCCGCCCGCCGGTGTGAATGCCGGATCGTAGAAGTCCTGGATCGTGAGATCCTGCAAATCGTTGTCGTAATGAATGATCAATCGCTCTCCGGGATTGACGCGGAGAGTCGGCGCCGGATAGACGTCACTCGCCGAGGTCGATCCGTCCGACGCCGTACCGCGGATGACCTCGTACCCGAAGAGCAGAAAATTCGACACGGGCGCCGAAGCGGTATCGAGCGGAATCACTCCCTGATGAGCGGACAAGCGCACCTCGAGAACACCATCTCGGCTACTCAGTTTCACCGGCTCCCGATAGTCGACGGCGGTTCCGCCAGAGCCGTAATTGCCGCCCACCTCGGGCGCCGATTCACCGGAGGTACACGCGGCCAACGCCATCGTCATGGACACCACTACTGCTGCGGCTAACGACTTTCCTCGCAGTGCGATCACTGGTTTCCCCGTTCCATGGTGGCGTGAGGTACGTCCGATCAGCGCTCACCAGCCTATCGAGAAAACATCGGGTGAACAGGATATTCACGACAAATCGCCCACCTAAGGCCTGCGTGAGTGCTGCACCTTGCAAGCAGTCTCAGCAAACCGATCAGAAATCGAGAAGCACAGCCACGGGACCCGCAATTACGTTGAAACACATGAACACACCACAGAAGTCCACTTCCGACCACACGTCGTCAATCCACGCATCAGCAGGGAGCGCCCAGATGACCACCGCGCAATCCGTGATCCTCGACGTACCCGACCTCGTCGCAGCCGAAGCCTTCTACAACGCTCTCGGGGTCGGAGATCGAATCCAGCTACGCGAATCGAACGAACCGACAACCGGGTTTCGTGGGTACACCATTTCGCTCGTCGTCTCCCAACCGAACATCGTCGACGCCTTCGTCGGCGCCGCACTCGCAGCCGGTGCCACCGCCTTGAAGCCTGTCAAGAAATCCCTCTGGGGATACGGCGGAGTCGTCCAGGCTCCAGACGGTTCCATCTGGAAGATCGCCACGTCGTCGAAGAAGAACGACGGGCCGGCCACCCGCACGATCGACAGCCTCGTGCTGCTGCTCGGCGCCGAAGACGTCAAGGCCAGCAAGCAGTTCTACCTCGACCGCGGACTCGAGGTGTCCAAGAGCTTCGGTCGCAAGTACGTCGAATTCACCAGTGCAGCAAACAATGTGACACTCGCACTGTATGGTCGCCGCGCTTTGGCAAAGGATGCCGGGGTTGCTCCGGAAGGCACCGGATCACACCGTCTGACCGTTGCCGGCGCGTCTGAAACCTTCACAGACCCAGACGGTTTCGCCTGGGAAGCCGCCTGCGCTTGACATCAAGCACAGATCACCGGGAAGGCGGCCGGTATCAGACTTCGGAGTTGGCCGCGTCATGCGCCGGGTACGCATGCACCAAGGCAGTAGCGAGTTTGGGCACCGCGTGAGTGAGCGAATGCTCGGCGCTGTGTGCAATCGCATGAGCTTCGGCAAGTGTTGCCCGGGGATCGATGTCGAGTTCTGCATCGGCATGCAGTCGGTGTCCGATCCACCGCATCTTCAGATCACGAACACCGAGGACTCCAGGTTCGTGCATCAATGCATGCTCTGCGTCGTCCACCAACTCAGGTTCGACGCCGTCCATCAACCTCCGGAAGACGTCTCGCGCTGCAGTCCTGAGCACCGCCACGATGGCAACGGTGATGACAAGGCCGATGATCGGATCTGCCAACGGGAAACCCAGCGCAACTCCCCCCGCCCCCAGAAGGACTGCGAGCGAAGTGAATCCGTCGGTCCGAGCATGCAATCCATCGGCCACCAGGGCCGCTGAACCGATTTGCCTGCCGACCCTGATCCGATACAACGCCACCAATTCGTTTCCGATGAAACCGATCAAACCTGCCGCCGCTACCCAACCGAGGTGCTCGATCTCGACCGGGTTGATCAATCGCCTCACCGCCTCGACACCGGCGATCACTGCCGACAGTGCGATCATGGCGAGCACGAACAGTCCGGCCAAATCCTCCGCACGCCCGAAACCATAGGTATAGCGCCTGGTCGCAGCGCGCCGACCGAGCGCGAAGGCAATCCAGAGTGGGACTGCCGTGAGCGCGTCGGAGAAGTTGTGAATGGTGTCCGCCAGCAGCGCCACCGAACCCGAGATCGCCACGATCGCGACCTGAGCAACTGCGGTGACTCCGAGCGCAACAAGACTGATCTTGACCGCCCGGATGCCGATTGCGCTCGATTCCAATGCGTCGTCGACACTGTCGGCAGCGTCGTGACTGTGCGGCGAGAACACTTCGCGGACTGCCGATCGAAATCCCTTCGGCCCGTGGCCATGGGTGTGGCCGTGGCCGTGGGACGTCTTGGGTTCGTGCGTCACGACGCACCTTCTTCTTGATCGGTCCGATCGACGTTCGCCGAGCGCTCCGGGTGTATCTCCCGAAGCTCACCTTCACTACGGTGATGCCCCGGCAATCCGGGTCCGGCATGCTCCGCATTGAAGACCGCGTCCGTAACCAGTTGGCGCACATGGTCGTTCTCCAGGCGATAGAACACCGTCGTACCATCGCGGCGGGTTCGTACCAACCTTGCCATGCGCAATTTCGCCAGGTGCTGCGACACCGAGGGCGCCGGCTTGCCGACGCGTTCCGCCAGTTCGTTCACCGAGCACTCGCGGTCGACCAATGCCCACAAGACCTGCACACGGGTTGCGTCGGCCAGCATGCGGAACACCTCGACGACGAGGTCGACTTGATCATCGGGAAGCTTGCGGCGACAAACACCACTATCTGCGTTCATACGTAGATAGTAGATCATGCTGGACGCCGAAGATGACCTCTCGTCGATTCACCAGTTGTGCAAAGCTTGGCGGCAGAGCCCTTCGCCACTCGCAGACCGGGAGACAACGATGAGTACCGACGATTGGAACGCAGGAATCATTGCGGAATTTCGGGAGAACGAGGGCAAGGTAGGCGGCCCCTTCGAAGGTGCGCCCATGGTGTTGGTCCACCACACAGGACGCAAATCCGGACGCGATTTCGTGAGTCCCATGATGTATCTGGCAGACGAGCAGGATCCGAAGACCATCTACGTTTTTGCATCCAAGGCCGGTGCCCCGACCAATCCCGACTGGTACTACAACCTCGTTGCCACCGACCAGGCAGAGGTCGAGATCGGCACCGAAACATACCCGGTCTCCGTCAGCGAAGTAACCGGCGAGAAGCGTGACCGCATCTACGACGAACAGGCCAGTCGATACCCGGGATTTGCCGAATACGCGGAGAAGACAGCTGGGATCCGCACAATTCCGGTGGTGGCACTGACTCGCGCGTAAATCCTGATCGCGCCTCCCTGCCGTTTCCATCCGGAAACGGCAGGGATCGTTTGTACGGAATCACGACACTGAAGACGCTTTGACCTCAGCCTTCGAATGCCGTCCGAGCAGCACGTATCCTACCCAGGATCCGACAACCACTGTCGCCGCGAGCGCCTGTACCAGGCCTTCGATACTCGCCGGATAGAACACGCCGGTGATGTAGTGCGAGATGAATCCGGTGGACGGCAACTCCGCGATCCCGGCCATCCGGCGGGCCCAGTTCTCGAGATTGGTCAGCGGGCAGTCATATCCGACCGCTATCGAACCGGCTCCCCAGACGACTGCAAGAAGGTGAAAACCGATGGTACGACGCCACTTCCACGCCACGAACCCACCCAGCACCACATAGAGGACAAACCCGAAGTGAACGAACACCGTCACTACTTCGATGAGCCGATACACCATCGTCGTCTCCGCTCGTGGCGCGGAAGTCCCGCAACAACCAGACTAATCCGATGTTAGTCCTCGTAGAGGTGATCTACCCGGTGTATGCAGCGGTCGTGCGAGCAGCGGCGGCTGCAGCCGCATCCGGGTCGTCGCCCGATGCGATCGCAGCTTCGGCCCACAGTTCACTGCTTCCCGCGATGAATGCCTTGGCCTCGTCGCTCGCCGACCACTCGGGTGTCTCGAGTGGCGTCGCGATCCCCAGTTCCACGTGTCGAGCCAGCCCGAGCAGTCCCATGTCCCACCCGACGCCGACGGCACCTGGACCGTACTCGGCCCACCGATCCGGCTCCACGTCCGCGGCGTGTGCGAAGTCGAACAGAATTGCACGACGGCGCTCCTTGGTTCGGGAAAACTTCAGCTCAGGCGCTGCTGTAGATGTACCGCTACCTCTTCTCCAGCGGCGCTCTTGCCGATCGCCTTGCACAGCGCCACGCGCAGCGGAAGCCAGTGCGGTCCGTCGCCGGAGGGCATCAGCGTCGCCTCGAAGGGATGCTCACCATCGAGGGTTCCGAGCACCTTCACAGCGCGTCTGGTTCCCAGAAGTTCCGCCGAGCCGGGCACGGTCAAGAACGTTGCGAACGCACCGTCTTTCTCGATGGGAGCGGTGAACGAGTAATCGAGCGGTTGTGGAGTCTTGTCAGTGGCCATCTCGCGTCACTGTTCAGCAGCGAGCAGGACGTCGGTGTCGAAACACGTGTGAGTGCCGGTGTGGCACGCGGCGCCCTCCTGATCGACGATCAGCAAGACGGAATCGCCGTCACAGTCGAGGCGCACCTCGTGCACGTACTGGGTGTGCCCGGAGGTCTCTCCCTTGACCCAGTACTGCTGCCGCGAGCGCGAATAGTACGTCCCCTTACGGGTTTCCAGTGTTCGCGCGAGCGCTTCGTCGTCCATCCACGCGACCATCAGCACATCACCGGTCGACTTCTCCTGCGCAACCGCGCTGAACAGTCCGGCGTCGTTTCGCTTCAGCTTCGCCGCGATTGCGGGATCAAGGCTCATATGACGTTTATACCTTCCACCTGTGACTTCCGTGGAATTCCCCTGCACGGCCGCCCTAGAATGGAAGTTCCTTCGCTGTCACCGTGGAAGAAGATCCGACATGAACCATCAGCATCATGACGGTCCGCACCCGGAGTACACCTGCCATCTCGCGAACCCGAGTACCGATCGCGTCCGAACCCGCCACGTCGTTCTCGGCATCGGCCCAGGTGCTACCAGCAAGAATGTACTCAGCTACGCACTGACGCTTGCCGCCAAGGAGGATTCAGCCCTCCACGTCGTTCACTGCATCACGTCCGAGGACCTACCTGTCGAAACCGACTCACCAGAATTCGAAACGCGTCTGCACGACGAGATGGTGTCGCAACGCGAGCAGACAACCTCGGCACTTGCCTCGCACGCCGACACCTGGACGTACGACTGCACCTATGGAGACCCGGCCGGTGTCATTCTCGCAACCGCGGACAAATACGACGCATTTACCATCGTGATCGGATCTCCACGAAAAGGCGCTGCCTCCGCGGTGAGCCGACTGATGCACATCTCGGTCACTTCCCGACTGAACCGGCAGAACCGTTATCCCGTGATATCGGTTCCGACCGGAGTCAGATCGGCGAGATAGCCGAACACGGGGCATGCCCGCCTAGCTGATCGAATAATCCTCGAGCGGAAAGCGTTTCGCTTCGACGAACGCATTGCGTGTAGACGTGGGCCGCAGGATCGCCGCCTCGCCGTGCTGATTGAAGTAATAGCTCCGCGCAGTCTGGCAACTGCCGCCGTAAAAGACGGAGTCCGCGAGGTTCTCCGTCATCCGGTCCAGGAACTCGGCGTTGGCGGTTTCGGTGACCTCGAATGTTTCCGCGCCACGCCGTTTCACCTCACCGAACAGTCGATCCATGTGCTGCATCTGGGATTCGATAGTCGTGAAGTAGGACAACCCGCTGTACGAGTACGGACTGGCGAGCGTGAGGAAATTGGGGAAGTAGGGAACCGCGACCCCCTCATAGGCCTGGAAACGGTTGTCGCGCCACCACTTACCGAGGTTTCGGCCCTCACGGCCGATAACCTCGATGGCCGGAAAGTTCACATCCCAGAGGTTGAATCCCGTTGCCAGCACCAGGGTGTCGATCTCGGTCTTGCGGCCGTCGGCCGTGACGATTCCGTCTGCAGCAATGTGGTCGATCGACGTGGTTTCGAGGTGCACGTTGTCTTTGGTGAAGGTACGGAAATAGCTGTTCGAGAATGTGGGTCGCTTGCACCCGAAGTCGTAGTCCGGTGTGAGTTGCTCGCGGAGATGCGCGTCACGGACCTGGGACCGCAGAAACGCTCGTGATGCGGCTGCAGCGCCCTTGTTCAACAGTTTGACCTGCTTGTAGTGCAGGACCGCGCTGACCATGATCATTTCTAGGATCGACGAACTGACAGCGCGCGCGATTCGCTGGGTGAGCGGAATACGCGAGAACAGCTTCTGCACTGCATTCGGAATGGGGACGTCGATCTTTGGAACCACCCAGATCGGGGTGCGTTGGTAGACGGTCAACTCTGCGGCCTGACGCGCCACCTCGGGGATCAACTGCACAGCGGTGGCGCCGGTTCCGATGATTGCGGTCTTGGTGCCGGACAGGTCGTAGGAATCGTCCCAGGCCGTGGTGTGGATGATCTTGCCGGCGAAGTCGTCGATACCGGAGATGTCGGGCCGATGAGGTTGCGAGAGGAAACCCGTCGCAGTCAGGAGGTACTTGGCAGTGATGTCCGGCGCGCCTTCGACGGATACGACCCAGTGCGAGGAATCCTCGTCCCAGCGGGCTCCGTTGACCACGGCACCGAACGTCACGTGCTTCCGCAGATCGTACTTGTCCGCGACGTGATCGGCGTACTTCTTCAGTTCCGCGCCCGGTGCGAAAAGCCTGGACCAGTTCGGATTGGGCTCGAACGAATACGAGTAGGTGACCGACGCGATGTCGACAGCCAGACCGGGATAGCGGTTGACGTGCCAGGTTCCACCCAGATCGTCCTCGCGCTCGAGGATCGCCAGGTTGTTCAGGCCCAGCCGCTTGAGTTGAATGGCCGCACCCATTCCGCCGAAGCCCGCCCCCACTACTACTGCGTCGTACTGCACTGCCATCGGAGAATCCCTCTCGTGAACTGCACATCAGAAAAACTGCACATCAGAAACTGACACGTCATTCCGTTATTGAGAACGGTATCATTCCTGATGTGACGAAGGCCATGACCAGAGCGGAACGAAAAAAGGCGGAATTGCGCCGCGAGATCATCGACGCATCATTCGAGTGCTTCGCCCAGCGCGGCTATCACGCAACCGGAATTGCCGACATCGCAACAACTCTCGGAATCGGCCATGGGACCTTCTACCGGTACTTCGAGAACAAGCGCGACATTATCGATCACGTCATCGACGACCTCGTCGCAAAGATCATCAGCGCACTGGCCACCGAGAATGCTCCCGACGCCGCCAGCACACTGGACGAGTACCGCGCCCAAGTGGGAAGGATCGCCGAGGCGCTCCCCCGCATCTTCTTCGACGACCCCCGCATCCCGCGGGTTCTGCTGTTCGAGACGACGGGCGTCGACGCCGATCTGACGGGCCGGATGCTCGATCTACTCGACCAGTCGGCATCGTTGACCGCGGCGTACCTGCACCACGGAGTCGAATGCGGCTATCTACGCGCCGACCTCGATGTCGACAACACTGCACAGGCTGTCAACGGCATGATGCTGGCAAGTGCGATTCAAGGATTGCGAGCCGGTTCGTCCGTCGACTGCACGGCGTTGAACCAAGCCATCAGCCGCCTCATGTTCGACGGAATCCGCGCCGAGAACGCCTAGCGAACGACGATCCCCTCGGCACGCATCGCATCCTTGACCTCCGGGATGCTCAGATCGCCGAAGTGGAAGACACTTGCTGCGAGAACTGCGTCCGCGCCCGCTTCGACAGCCGGGGCGAAGTGCTCGACCAGGCCGGCACCGCCACTGGCGATCACCGGTACGTGGACCGCTGCACGGACAGCGCGGATCATCAGAAGGTCGAAGCCGGCCTTGGTGCCGTCGGCATCCATCGAGTTGAGCAGGATCTCCCCCACTCCCAACTCTGCACCACGCTCGGCCCACTCGACAGCGTCGATCCCGGTGCCGCGCTTGCCCCCGTGCGTGGTGACCTCCCACCCCGACGGTGTGTCCGGCTGCCCCTGGGGAACGGTGCGGGCATCGACCGAGAGGACGATGCACTGCGAGCCGAAACGCTCACTCAGTTCCTTCAGCAGTTCCGGGCGCGCAATCGCCGCGGTGTTCACGCTGACCTTGTCGGCACCGGCACGCAGCAGACGATCGACATCCGCGACCGTGCGCACTCCACCGCCGACGGTCAGAGGAATGAAAACCTGCTCGGCAGTGCGACTTACGACGTCGAGCATCGTGCCGCGATCCGACGTGGAGGCGGTCACGTCCAGGAAGGTCAGTTCGTCGGCGCCCTGAGCGTCGTACGCTGCCGCGAGTTCCACCGGATCTCCGGCGTCGCGAAGATTCTCGAAATTGACACCCTTGACCACTCGCCCGGCGTCGACGTCGAGGCACGGAATCACACGAACTGCGAGGGTCATGACTGTGGTCCTCCTGAGGACGAAGCGCGCGGATCACCGAGCGCGTTGAGGATATCGAGAATCTCACCGTGGATGCCCGGAGCGGCAGCGAGCACCGACTCCGATTCTACGGTCCACGGGCGGCCGGCCAGGTCGGTGACCACCCCGCCCGCACCGCGAACGAGCGCGACCCCGGCCGCGTTGTCCCACGCGTTGCGGCCGTAGACGATCGCACCGCCCAGGATGCCGGCCGCGGTGAAGGCCAGATCGACTCCGGTTGAACCGTGTATCCGGATCCGCGAGGACACCTTGCTGATCTCGGCGAGGAGGTCGAGACGGAAACTGCCGGGGATCCGCCCTCGACTGTTGACGTTGAGCGCACCCAAGCCGACGATCGACGACGCCAGATCGGTTGGCTCCAGCGGCGGTACGGCGATTCCATTGACCAACAACGGACCGCCGGCGCGAGTCGCGTACGTGTGACCGATCAATGGAAGCCAGGTCAATCCGAGCACCGGGACACCGTCGTCGAGAAGCGCCAACAACGTTCCGGCAGTGGGCAATCCGGCCGAGTAGTTGAAAGTACCGTCAACGGGGTCGAGAACCCAGACGAGCCCGGAACCGACGTCGGGACCGCCGAATTCCTCGCCGTGCACCTCGATGCCGGTCTGCTCGAACAACTCCGCGGTCAACCGCTTCTCGAGCGCAAGATCGACCTCGGTGGCAAAATCACCCCAGCCCTTGCGGACCGCACTCGGGGCGCCGACACCGGAGACGAACTGATCGTGGACGCCGTCGAGAAGCCGACCCGCAATCGCGAGAAGTTCGTCGAGGTCACGCGTCGGAGTCATCTGGAAAATCTATCCGGAAACTGCTGCCAGTGCTTCGGGGAGAGTGAAGCGACCGGCATACAATGCCTTGCCCACGATCGCGCCCTCGACACCCTGATCAACCAGGCTGGAAATGGCGAGTAGATCCTCGATGGTCGACACACCACCGGAGGCGACGACGTGCGCGTCGGTGACCGCGCAGACCTGGCTGAGAAGTTCGAGATTGGGACCGGTGAGTGTGCCGTCCTTGGAGACGTCGGTGACGACGTAACGAGTGCAGCCGTCACGGTCCAGACGCGCGAGGGTCTCCCACAGATCGCCGCCGTCGGTGACCCAGCCGCGACCACGGGTGCGGTACTGACCGTCGACGAGACGAACATCGAGGCCGACAGCGATCTTGTCGCCGTACTTGGCCAATGCACGCGCACACCACTCGGGATCCTCGATAGCGGCAGTACCGAGATTCACGCGAGCACAGCCGGTGGCCAGTGCGGCTTCCAGGGAAGCGTCGTCGCGGATTCCACCGGACAGTTCCACCTTGACCGTCAGGTCGCCGATGACGCCGGCCAACAGTTCACTGTTGGACCCACGCCCGAAAGCAGCGTCGAGGTCGACAAGATGCACCCATTCGGCACCGTCGTTCTGCCACGCAAGAGCAGCGTCGCGGGGCGACCCGTAACCGGTCTCACTTCCCGCCTCTCCTTGCACGAGGCGAACAGCTTCACCGTTGACGACATCTACAGCAGGCAAAAGGACCAGGCTCACGTGCGGTAACCCTAGTAGGTCAGGACCTCGAACCGTCTTCCGGGTCACCGAACGCTTTTCGGGTCATCCGCTTGGATACGACGCCCATTGCCGCAATCGCAGCGGCGACCCCCACGAGACCGATCACGAGGCCGACGCCCGGCGGTGGTTTGAGAACAACGATGACGACAGTTGCGACCGCCAGCGCAGCCACAGCGGCGCCGAGCGAGAACAACGCCAGACGGGCGAGGGAGAAATCGTCACCGCCGTTCGGTCCGGATCCCCCGGTCACAAACTCTGCACCCAGTTGCTCAGCAACTCGGCGCCTGCGTCACCGGATTTCTCGGGGTGGAACTGCGTTGCCGACAACGCACCGTTCTCGACGGCGGCGAGAAACTTTCCGCCGTGATCGGCCCATGTCAGCTTCGGGGGTGCAATGTGCTCGGACGGCGCGAGCTCCCAACTCTGCACACCGTAGGAGTGGACGAAGTAGAAGCGGGTATCGGCGTCTATGCCCTTGAACAGGGTGCTGGACTCCGGCGCCTCCACGGTGTTCCAGCCCATGTGCGGCAAAACCTCTGCTTGCAGCCTCTCGACGGTGCCGGGCCATTCGCCACAGCCCTCCGCCTCGACACCGAATT
This sequence comes from Rhodococcus sp. WY5, assembly GCF_018588185.1. Taxonomy (NCBI): domain Bacteria; kingdom Bacillati; phylum Actinomycetota; class Actinomycetes; order Mycobacteriales; family Nocardiaceae; genus Rhodococcus; species Rhodococcus sp. WY5. The sequence continues at coordinate 3,915,985 of NZ_JAAMPR010000001.1, read as the reverse complement.
CGACTCCCCGGTCGAACAGAATCTGCATGCCGACGCAGATGCCCAGCACCGGTCGGCCACCGGCCAGGCGTCTGCCGATGATTCGGTCACCCTGCACTGCACGCAGACCTTCCATGCAGGCCGCGAACGCGCCGACGCCGGGCACCACGAGACCGTCGGCCGCCAGTGCAACCTTCATGTCGTTGGTCACCTCCACCTGCGCCCCGGTGCGCGCCAGTGCGCGAGTGGCCGAATGCAGGTTGCCGGAGCCGTAATCGAGTACAGCAATCGTGGAAGCGCTCATGCCCCAACTCTATCGGGCAACCCTGCTGCCGATCACTTTGCCGCCCGCGGCCAGTGCCGGGAGGAGCGCGACAACTACCGCGGAGACCGCGAACACCCATGCGTAGCCGGCAGTCGTGGCCACGAATCCCAACGCCAGTGCACCGATTCCGGTGCCGGCGTCGTAGCCGATGTTCCAGATCGCGCTGGCGGATCCGAGTTGCCTCGGGCCGGCAGCCTGAAACGCCATGACCAAGGATTCGTTCTGCACCGCCCCGAACCCCAGCCCGAAAAGGACCGCCGCGCAGAACAAGACCGGCGTCGACCCGCCGTCGACGTTGATCGCGAGCAGCACCAATCCGATGGTCGACGACGCCAATGCCGGCGCGAGTGTCCGACCACTGCCGAGACGATCGGCGATCAGGCCCGCCGAGTACCGGCCGACCAACATCGACCCACTGGCAGTCGCCAACACCACTCCAGCAACGGCCGCACGCTCCGAGATTGCGATCGGCAGTAGAGACGACAATCCGCCGAACGAGGCGGACACACACGCCAGAGCGAGCACCGGAACCAAGACGGCGAACACACTCAGTCGAACGGATTCCCCGGTCGGCTGGGCGAAGATCTTCGGCAACCCGGCAATGGCCACCAGCGCGAGCGCCGGGATCAGCGCACCGAGGACGAACACCGGTGTCGCCGACCACCGTTCCATGATCGCAAGCCCCAGCGGAAGCCCCGCCATTTGTGACGCTGCGATCGCGATTCCCTGAGCACCGGTGGCACGGCCCAGAATTCGTTTGGGCGCCAACTCCGCCACCAGTGCACTGCCGGCCACCGTCAGCATGCCGAAACCGATGCCACGCACCGCGGAAACCGCCAGGACAGGGCCGGCGTCGGCCGAGATCAACAGCACCAACGACGGTGGGCCGAGGAGCAAACACCCGACTGCCAGCACGCGCCGGTAGCCCTGCGTCCGCAACAACCGAGGCACGAGCAGTTGCGTCAAGACCGTGGCCGCCATGAAGACACCGGTCACCGATCCGGCTAGCGCATCCGATCCGCCGGACTGCGCAACCAGCAACGGCACCACCGGCAACAGCAACGACCAGCCACCGAAAGCTGTTGCCGCCATGATCAGGACACCGATCATACCCGGAGTGCGAAACAACCCCGGTGATGGAACAGGATCTTGCGTCTCAGACACAGTCACTTTTCGCGTCACAGACGCAGTGCGCCCGCTACCGCCGCCAGAACCGCCAACGCCAGAAGGATTCCCGACGCAAGCTTGTTGACCTTGAACATCGAGTAGGCGCCGCCCACGGCAATTCCCGCACCGATGAACAGCAGATAGGTGAAGAGGACGCTCACAGTGTGCCCTTCGTCGACGGCACGCCGCTCACGCGCGGATCCGGCTCGACAGCCTCACGCAGAGCTCGCGCAACGGCCTTGTACTCCGCCTCGGTGATGTGGTGCTGATCGCGGCCGTACAGAACCCGAACGTGCAGTGCAATACGTGCATTCAATGCGATCGACTCGAACACGTGGCGGTTGATCACCGCGTGATACGGAACGCCCGGGTACCCGCCGATGACGGAATGCACCATGTAGTCGGGCTCCCCGGTGTGCACGCAGTAAGGGCGACCGGAGACGTCGACCGACGCGTGCGCCAGCGTTTCGTCCATCGGGATGAAAGCGTCGCCGAAACGACGGATGCCCTTCTTGTCGCCGAGTGCCTGGCCGAGCGCCTGGCCGAAGACGATCGCGGTGTCCTCGACGGTGTGGTGAGCGTCGATCTCGACGTCACCCTTCGCCTTGACGTCGAGATCGAAGCTGGCGTGAGTACCCAACGCGTTGAGCATGTGGTCGAAGAACGGAACGCCGGTGGAGACGTCGACGATGCCGGTCCCGTCCAGATTCAGTTCGACGACGATGCTTGATTCCCGAGTTGTTCGTTCGATCCGCGCGATGCGATCGCTCATGCCGTCTCTCCTGAATTCGTGTCGACCAGCTGGGTGCCTGCGATTTCGTCACTGGCCTTGATGAACGCGTCGTTCTCGGCTTCGAGTCCCACGGTGGCCCGCAGATATCCGGGGATGCCGATGTCGCGGATGAGAACCCCGCGGTCGAGGTATTCCTTCCACGCCTGTGCACTGTCGGTGAACTGACCGAACAAGATGAAGTTCGCGTCACTGGGAATCACTCGGAAACCGGTGTCCGCCAGCGCCTTCGACACTCGATCGCGCTCGGCGGACAAGGCGTGCACACTGCCGAGGGTCTCGTCGGCGTGACGCAGGGCGGCACGTGCCGCCGCTTGCGTGACCACCGAGAGGTGATACGGCAAGCGCACCAACAACAGTGCGTCGATGAACGCGGGAGCTGCGGCGAGGTAGCCGAGTCGGCCACCGGCAAACGCGAAAGCCTTGCTCATGGTGCGGGTCACAACCAGCTTGGCTGGGAACTCCTCGATCAGCGTCATCGCGCTGGGGGCAGCGGAGAACTCCGCGTACGCCTCGTCGACGATCACGATGCCCGGCGCCACGTCGAGGATGCGTCGCAGTTCCGCAATGCCGACGCTGTGTCCGGTCGGGTTGTTGGGGCTGGTCACGAACACGACGTCGGGTCGACGTTCCGCGATCACGGTGACGGCAGCATCCACGTCGAGTGCGAAGTCGTCCCGACGGAAGACCTCGACCCACTCGGTATCGGTACCGTCGGCGATGATCGGGTGCATCGAGTACGAAGGCACAAAACCCATCGCGCTACGTCCCGGACCTGCGAACGCCTGAAGAAGTTGCTGCAGAATCTCGTTCGATCCGTTTGCCGCCCACAGATTGTCGACGGTGACCGGTACACCTGTCTGCTTCGCCAGGTACGCCGCCAGATCCGTCCGCAATGCGACAGCGTCACGGTCGGGGTAGCGGTGCAGTTCCTTCGCGGCTTCGCGCACGGATTCGGCCACATCGTCGATGAGCGCCTGGGTCGGCGGATGCGGGTTCTCGTTCGTGTTGAGCTGAACCGGAACCGTCAACTGCGGTGCGCCGTACGCCGACTTTCCACGCAGGTTCTCGCGAATCGGAAGGGCGTCGACCGAAATCGACTCTCCAGGAGCACTACTCATCGCAGAGCCTCGAATCGCAGACGCACAGCCTCGCCGTGAGCCGGCAGGTCCTCCGCATTGGCCAGCGTGATGACGTGTCCGGCAACGTCTTTCAGTGCAGACTCGGAGTAGTCGATCACGTGGATTCCACGAAGGAACGTCTGCACACTCAGACCGGAGGAGTGGCGTGCACACCCGGCCGTCGGCAGAACGTGGTTGGAGCCGGCGCAGTAGTCGCCGAGACTGACCGGCGCCCACGGGCCGACGAACACGGCACCAGCGCTGGTGACCTGAGCTGCCACCCCCGTTGCATCCTCGGTCTGGATCTCGAGGTGCTCTGCCGCATACGCATTGACGACGCGCAGACCAGCGGAAACATCAGAAACGAGCACCGTGCCCGACTGGCTGCCGGTCAGTGCCGTGGTGACGCGCTCGCGATGCTTGGTGATCTCGAGCTGCGCAGCCAGAGCCTTGTCGACCGCGTCGGCCAAGTCGACGCTGGTCGTGACAAGAACGCTGGCGGCCATCACGTCGTGCTCGGCCTGGCTGATGAGGTCGGCGGCAACGTGGACCGGGTCAGCGGTGTGGTCGGCGAGGATCGCGATCTCGGTGGGGCCGGCTTCTGCGTCGATGCCGACCAGTCCGCGGCACAGACGCTTGGCGGCAGTGACGTAGATGTTGCCGGGACCGGTGATGAGGTCGACCGGGACAAGCTCGGTTCCATCGGTGTCGGTTCCGCCGTAGGTAAGGAGGGCGACGCCCTGTCCGCCGCCGACGGCCCACACCTCGTCGACGCCGAGCATGGCTGCTGCGGCAAGGATGGTCGGGTGCGGCAATCCGCCGAAGTCGGCTTGGGGCGGCGAGGCGACAACAAGCGATCCGACGCCGGCCGTCTGAGCCGGCACGACGTTCATGACAACGCTGGACGGGTACACGGCATTGCCGCCGGGCACGTACAGCCCGACGCGCTCGACCGGAACCCAACGCTCGGTGACCGTGCCACCCGGAACGACCTCGGTGACGGTGTCCTTGCGACGCTGATCGGCGTGCACCTTGCGGGTGCGCTCGATCGCAACCTCGAGGGCTTCCTTGACTGCGGGGTCGAGTTCACGAAGTGCGCGCTCGAGCTCGGCTGCTGGTACACGAACCGAAGCCGGACGAACGCCGTCGAACTTCTCGCCGAACTCGAGGGCGGCTTCTGCCCCGCGATCACGGACGGCTTCGACCATCGGGCGAACCTGATGCAGTACCGCGTCCACATCCACTCCACCTCGGGGAAGCGCGGCGCGAAGTTCGGCCGTGGATGGGGTACGACCACGCAGGTCGGTGCGGGCAAGCATGAGAGTTCCTCTCGTACGCAAACGGGGTGCCTGTGCAAGCGGCAGCAAACCGGTCCGGCATCACAGGCCCTGAACAGCGCGCCTGAAACACAGAACTGATGTCAATTATCCAGGATAGGCGCACCCCGTTTTTCACCGGTCCACCTGCAACGCTCACTGCAGGTCCGGCGCCCGCCGCCGGGCGAGTTCGATCAGCTCGTCCCTTCGAGGTGTTGCCACCGAGATTTCACGGCCGTCATGCAGACGAAAGCGGACCCCGTCGCCGGGAGATGCGAGAATTACCCGCAAACCTGGGCCGGTCATTCGATAACCGATTCCGGAGCCCATCCCGATATGTACTGCAGTGGCAGACACAACTTCGTCCCACCGAAATACCTGACGCAGCCCCGGAGACAGCGCGATCGACACTCGTTCGACGTCTGTGGTGATGATCACGCGCACCTTCCACATGTACGCGGCCAACCCGAAGGACAGGACCGTGGACAACACGGCGCCGACGTAGCCCGCCGAGTCGCGATCCACGATTGCCGCGAACCCGCAGACAATTACCAGGACAATTCCGAGGACGACGCACAATGCGACCGCCGACCGCCGCAGTAGTGGGCTCAGGGGAATGGACTCGTGAAATTCGCGCACAGCACCCCCGCCTCGATCGCCGACAACCCCACCCCGAGGAATGACACCGGGAACACGACCATCCCATTACTCGCGCTTTTATAACAAACACGTCACGCACAGCTAGGGTCCAAAGTCGTGACAGACAGTGACGTGGCCACGACCGCACCTCCGGCCTTGCCGACCCCTCAGCGATCCAGCGGACCGAACCGAGCACGGATCGTTGCGATTGTCGCATCGATCCTCGGCATAGTTTTGTGCGGATCAGTGCCGTTCCTGCCGATCGAGCAGGACACCGCCGCCGTCAACTGGCCGCAGGCCGGGTCGACGACAAGCGTCGAGGCGCCATTGGTCTCGTACACACCGTTGCGCATGGAGTCATCGATTCCGTGCGCGTCGATCAGTGAGTTGGCTGCCACCGGCGGAACGCTCGTCTCGACTGCTCCCCCGGGTGCCGCCGATGCGCGCCGCTACGGATTTGTTGCCACTGTCTCCCCCGAATCCGCCGACGCTCCCGCTCGGGTCGACGTTGTCCTACGCGATCGAGTGTTGCTCTCGACACCCGTCGCTGATCTGCCGAGTGGATGCGCACTCACGCTCGCCGCCGAGCCGACCCGAACCACCTTCAGTGCCACCGGTTCCGAACCGCGCGTCATCGAGGGCGACAGCCGGCCACAGGTAGTCGGCGTCTTCAGCGACCTCGATTCGGCGGCAGCCGGTTTGAACGTCTCGATCGAGGCGGACTCTCGCTTCACGTCGAGCCCGTCGGTGATCAAGACTCTCGCCATGATTCTCGGGGCACTCACGGCTGTCGTGTCCCTCTTCGCGCTGCACCGCCTCGACAACCGCGACGGCCGGGGCACACGCAAATTTCTGCCCGCCCGATGGTGGAAGTTCACCGTCCTCGACGGCGTCGTCGTCGGAACTCTGGTGCTGTGGCACTTCATCGGCGCTACCACCACCGACGACGGCTACCAGTTCACGATGGCAAGAGCCTCCGAGCAATCGGGCTACATGTCCAACTACTTCCGGTGGTTCGCGGTCCCCGAAACCCCGTTCGGAACGCCGTATTACAACATCCTCGGACTCCTGGCCCACGTCAGCACCGCAAGCCCCTGGGTCCGTCTGCCTGCTCTGTTGGCAGGCATCATCACCTGGCTCGTCATCAGCCGGGAGGTTGCGCCTCGGCTGGGCGCCGCCATTCGCGGAAATCGACTCGCCCTCTGGACCGGCGCGCTTGTCTTCCTCGCATTCTGGCTTCCGTTCAACAACGGACTGCGCCCCGAACCGATCGTTGCCCTCGGCGTGCTGCTGACCTGGTGCTCGATCGAACGCGCCGTCGCGACGAGACGACTTCTGCCGGTCGCAGTCGCGATCCTGATCGCCGGATTCACCTTGACTGCCGGCCCTTCCGGCCTCATCTGCTTTGCCGCACTCATCGCCGGAATACGCCCGATCATGCGCATCATCATCGAACGTGCGCGCACCACCGGTTACGTCGCGGCTGTCGGGCCACTGCTAGCTGCCGGACTCTCGATTCTCATCCCCGCGTTCGGCGATCAAAGTCTGGCCGCCGTCATCGAGATGCAACGCGTGCACTCGATCTCACCGAATCAGCCCTGGTTCGACGAGTACCTCCGCTATCAGTACCTCTTCAACATCTCCGTCGACGGTTCCCTGACTCGCAGATTCGGTGTGTTCGTCATGGTTCTGTGCCTTGGCGTCTGCACCGCGATGATGCTGCGCAAGGGGGGCCGGATTCCCGGTTTGGCCGCTGGCCCGTCACGCCGCGTCGTGGGGCTGACGATCGGCGCACTGCCACTGCTGATGTTCTCGCCGACCAAGTGGACGCACCACTTCGGAATCTTTGCCGGACTCACCGCCGTTCTGGCGATGATGACGGCCGTCGCCGTGGGAACAAAACTCCTGCGCTCGCCGCGCAATCGGGCCCTCTTCGCGGCGGCCGTCCTGTTCCTCCTCGCGGTGGCATTCACCGGCAGCAACAGCTACTACTACGTGTCCAGCTACAGCGTTCCGTGGTGGGACAAGCCTGTGTCCATCAGCGGACTCGGCGCGAGCACCGTCCTCCTCGGGCTGACGGTGCTGATGCTCGGCGTCGCCGCGTGGTACTTCTTCCGTGAGCCGTACACCGCGGGGAAGGAACCGTCCGCGAAGCACGCTCGACTGCTTGCCATCTCGCCACTGACGGTTGCCGCAGGTGCCATGGTCCTCTTCGAGTTGCTGTCCATGGCCAAGGGCGCGGTCACCCAGTACCCGGCCTATTCGGTGGGCCGTGCAAACGTCGACGCCGTTCTCGGCCAACACTGCGGACTCGCCAACGACGTTCTGCTCGAGACCGATCCGAACGCCTCGATGCTGACGCCCCTCTCGGGCAGCGTCGCCACAGGACTGTCCGCCGGTGGGGCTACGGGATTCGATCCGAATGGCGTCGCCTCCGACCTTCGAGCAGACAAGGAAGCCACGGCTACCGGCGGCGCGAACACCGTCGACACCTCCGAGGACACCGCAGGCAACTCGGCCGGAACCGGCGGTGGCGCCGGACAGACCGGAGTCAACGGCAGTTCGGTCGCGTTGCCGTTCGGTCTCGACCCGGCGACAACACCCGTCATGGGTAGTTACGGTCAGCCCTCCCCCGGCACTCTGACCAGTGACTGGTACCAACTCCCCGACGTGGGCGAGAACGCCACACGTGGCGACATCATCTCGATTGCCGCGGCTGGTCGTGTTCGGTCCGTCGACAAGGACGGAATCGTCACCTACGGCCAGAACGTCGAGGTCGAGTACGGCACAGCGCGTGGCGTCGACGATGCCGAAACAGACGCTGTCGAAACACTCGGAAAGATCGCGCCCCTCGACATCGGCCCGGCGCCGTCATGGCGGAACCTGCGTGTGCCGTTGGATCAGATTCCCGTCGAAGCCAACAGCATTCGACTGGTCGTCAGCGACTACGACAGCAAGCCCGACCAATGGGTGGCCGTCACCCCGCCGCGGGTTCCGAAGACCCAGAAGCTCAACGACGTCGTCGGTTCACAGGCGCCCGTCATGCTGGATTGGGCTGTCGGACTGGCATTCCCATGCCAACGCCCCTTCGATCATCGGGTCGGTGTCGCCGAGGTCCCCGAGTATCGGATCCTTCCCGACCATTCCGGCGCGCTCGTGACCAGTGCCTGGCAGGACCACTACGGTGGTGGACCGTTGGGGTGGATCGATCTGCTCCTGACCGCTCAGACCATTCCGTCGTATCTCGACAACGACTGGGCTCGCGACTGGGGTTCGATCGAGAAGTACACACCGATCGATCCGAGTGCAGTACCTGCCCAGGTCGACGAAACGACCGTTCAGCGCTCCGGGACGTGGAACCCGGGATCGATGACCATGGTTTTCTGAGCGGAATTTCTGAGCGGCTGGGTCACTGAGTGACACGGTCCTGCCGCGGGCGGATCGGACGAAACGCCTGCGACTGGACACTTGTATGACTTAGTCTCCCAGGCATGGGAGCCCTGTCACGGTCTATTGCGCCTGCGCTGATGGCACTGACGTGCCTGTTCGGGGTGCTGGCCCTTCCCGCTCACGCCTCGGCTGAGGTACCGGATGACTTCCTCTGGGGCGTTGCCACCTCCGGGTTCCAATCGGAAGGTTCGTCGCCGGACAGCAACTGGTCTCGATACTCCGATTCCGGACGAACCCACGACAAGATCGGTGACTCGGTCGACTTCCGTCATCGCTACGCCGAGGACATCGACCGGGCGGCCGATCTGGGATCGAAGGTTTTCCGATTCGGCGTCGAGTGGGCGCGAGTTCAGCCCGCCGCCGGGAGCTGGAACGAGACCGAATTCGCCTACTACGACGACGTGGTAGCTCACATCCGCGCGCGGGGCATGACTCCGATGATCACACTCGACCACTGGGTGTATCCGGGATGGGTTGTCGATCAAGGCGGCTGGACAAATCCGAAGACGGAAGCCGATTGGCTCGTCAACGCAGAGAAGGTAGTCGAGCGGTACTCCGGAATCGGGGCGCTCTGGATCACGATCAACGAGCCGACTGTGTACGTTCAGCGCGAATTGACCTACGGCGGAATCGCACTCACCCAGGCGCCGTCGATGTTCGACTCATTGGTCCGAGTCCACCGGGCGATCTACGACCGCATCCATGTTCTCGATCCCGGTGCCCGCGTAAGCAGTAATTTCTCCTTCATTCCCGGCGTGTCCGAGGCGATCGATTCGGTATTCACGGATCGAGTGCGCGACAAGCTCGACTTTCTCGGCATCGACTACTACTACGGTGTGGCCCTGAACAATCCGACTGCCGCGTACGCCGCACTCGACGAGTTCTACAACGTCACGCCGCAGCCCGAAGGCCTGTACGACGCATTGATGCGGTACTCGGGCAAGTACCCGGAACTCCCCCTCTACATCGTCGAGAACGGCATGCCCACCGACAACGGAGCGCCGCGCGCCGACGGATACACACGCGCGAATCACTTACGCGATCACATCTATTGGATGGAACGCGCCCGAGAAGACGGTGCCGACGTGATCGGCTACAACTACTGGTCCATCACCGACAACTACGAATGGGGTTCGTACCGACCTCGATTCGGCCTCTACACGGTCGATGTTCTCGGCGATCCCACTGCGGCGCGAATCCCGACCGACGGCGTCGACGCCTACCGCCGGATCATTCACGAGAACGGCGTCGGGGCCGACTACGTGCCCGTCATGGCCCCGGCTTTCTGCTCGCTCGTCGATCCTCCCCGCAGCTGTACGGCTACTCGATGAGGGCCGTTTTCCGAAATTCCTCCACTCCTCGTCGTTAGGATGTCCCATGCGAACACTGCGAAATATCGCCGGAACTGCCGCTGCCACCGCTGTCCTGATCCTGGTTGCCGGAGGCGCTGCGACGGCAGCCCCGAACCCGGCCGATTCACCCCGCGAGGCGCAAGCACGCGCCTACATCGACGCCCTCGTCTCCCATGACGTCTCCGATGTTCATTTCGCCCCGGATGCGACCCGCGTCGAAGCCGGACTCAAGACGGGGTTCTCCGGACCACAGATGTCCGCCGACCTCGAACACGGCATCCAATACCGCGTTATCCAGGGCGTCCGAGACCTCGAGATGTCAGAGGCCGGGGACATCGTCTCGACCACCTACCTGCTGGACGCGGGAATCGGCGGCACTCGCCTCATGACCGTGGAGATTCGTGAAACCTTCGAAGTCCGTGACGGTCTCATCCACGACGTCGTCGCCGACATCATCCCGGTGTCTGTGTCGTGACGCGCGCCCGATAGCTACTGGGCGGTGCACCCGAGACTCGGGTGCACATCGCCGCGAAGGCAGCCGGCGTCGAGTATCCGAGTTCAGACGCAACGGCCGTCACACTGGCCCCGGCAGAAAGTTTCGGAAGCGCGTGAAGAATGCAGGCACGCTGCATCCACGACGACGCGCTCATCCCCGTTTCCGAGATCAGCAAGCGGTGCAGTGTCCGTTCACTGACGTGGAGTCGGTCAGCCCACCGCGTGGGCGAGTCATGGATCGACGGGGCTGCGAGATACTGCGCGCACAACGCCCGCAATCCCGGGTGCCGAGGCAGCGGGAGTTCCACAGGTAGGGGCGCAAGATCGCGAAGTTCGTGCAGGATCAGCTGAAATACCGCGGCGCTGCGTCCGTGTGCGGGTAAGTCGTCCTCCACATTCAGCTCGACATCCATGTCGACTGCAGCGACAAGTAACTCACGCAGGAGCGACGATACTGCGACGACTCGGCACCTGACCGGGAACCACGGCGCTGCGGACGGTTCGATGTAGAGGCTTCGCGTGCTGACGCCGTCCATTGTCACGGCATGAGCGACACCGGCGGGAATCATGACCGCATTGGACGGCAGAACCGTCCACTCACCGTCTTCGGTTTCGACGTTCATCGCACCGTTCACAGCGAAGAGAAACTGGGCTCGTCGATGTTCGTGGGCGGCCAGCACGTGACCGGGTGGGTAGTCGGTTCCGATTGCGAGAACACCGCGGGGTGAGTGATCGACGTCGTTGATCGAGATGTTGCGCACCGGAGGAACCTACCGAGTCTGTGTCCGATTCACAATGGAACGTGGCGAACCTTCGAATGTGCGCCAACGGAGAAATCGCTAACGTTCATCAAGTGCTTCACTACTCCCTCATCCTGCTCGCTTTCGGCGCCTTGACCGGAGTCACCACCGTTCTTTTCGGATTCGGTGGCGGGTTCGTCACTGTCCCAGTCGTTTACGCTGCATCGACGCTGCGGCCGGACGTCATCGATCCGATGCATGTCGCCGTAGCATCCTCGGCGGCCGTGATGGTGGTCAATTCACTCGGTGCCACAGTCGCATTCAGGAAGTCAGGACGGCTACGGACGGAGTACATCAGACCTCTGATCGGTCCCGTCGCACTCGGAGCCGGGCTCGGAGCGGTTGCGGCGGGCCACGTAGACGACGGCGTCGTCCGGATTCTGTTTGTGCTCTACCTGCTGGTGACAATCCTGGACAGTCTTCTGCGACAAGGGTTTCTGACACCATCTGAACCTCGCGAACATCTTGACCGTCACGGCGTCCGCGCTGTCGGGATAGGCATCGGTGCCGTCGCAAGTTTCCTCGGAGTCGGCGGGAGCGTCATGACGGTTCCGATGATGCGACGCGGCGGAGTTCCGATGGCCGACGCCGCCGCGAGCGCCAACCCGTTGAGCTTGCCTGTCGCCGTCGTCGCGACTGCGGTGTATGCGGTCTCATCAGGGCACAGTTCAGCCTCGGATCTGTCGGCGGGCAGAGTCGGCGCTGTCGACCTTCTGGCCGTCTGTGCACTACTCGCCGGTTCCCTACCGGCGATCGCGCTGAGCCGACGAATCGTCGGTGCCATACCGGACCGAGTCCATGCCGCCGCCTACATCGCTCTACTCGGCGTCGTCACGGCAGTGATGGTGATTGCTTAGCGAACGGCGTATCGCAGATAGATGACGCCGCCGTCGAAGGTTTTCTCCTCGAGCAGTTGCAGATCAAGCCGGCTTTCCGGGAGAGCTCGCAATCCGCCACCGATATTGACCGGACACAGGAACAGTCTGACTTCATCGACCAAACCCGCCGCGAAAGCACTAACCGCAACCGTCGGTCCACCGATCGAGATATCTTGTACCGCTTCACTCTCGAGCAAACGGATGAAGTCTTCATCGAAGCTCGGGACAATCCTGGTACGTGCGGTCGACACCTCGTTCAGCGTCGTGGAGTACACGATCTTGTCGATTCCACGCCAGATCTGAGCGAACTCGGCGGTCGCCGCCTCGATACCGGCAAACTCGCCCGGAGCCGAAGGTCCTCCTGCCACCGAAGAACGCTCGAGATCCTCGGACGCCATTGTTTCCCAGGGAATCATCGTCTCGTACATCCGGCGCCCGAGCAGGTACGTGCCGACTCCCCTCACTAGCTCGTTGACGAACGCGTGGACCTGCGCGTCGGGAACCGCCCAGTCGAAGTTCCCCTGCTCATCGGCCACATACCCGTCGATCGAGCAGATCGCCGAGTAGATCAGGCTCACCATCGGTCCACGTGCAGCACGTTGTCGACCGGTTCACGGGCGGCGGGTTTGAACGTCTCGCCGGTGAAGTACGCCGTCGGGATGAGCGCAGCCTGATGGAATCCGGCCGGAATGCCCAGCAGCTCGGCAACTTCCGCTTCACGCTGCAAATGCAATGTCGTCCACGCCGTACCGAGCCCACGTGCCCGCGCGGCCAGCGCGTAACTCCACGCAGCCGGGAGTAGCGAACCCCACAGGCCGGCTTGGTTCCCCTCCGGCAGCGTCTTGCCCGCCTTGATACACGGAATGAGAAGGACCGGCACCTCACCCATGTGCTCACCGAGCCACGCGACGCTGGTGCCCACGCGTTGTTGAATCGGCGCGCGATCGGGATCATCGGCGAAGAGTTTTGCCGCCGAACCGTGAGAGGCAAGGTACTCGTCGGTGACTTCCTTGTAGATCTGCCCGACTGCTGCACGCAGTGCCGGATCGGTCACCACCATCCACTGCCAGCCCTGGCGATTCGAACCGGAGGGCGCTTGCAGGGCGATCTGGAGGCATTCCTTCACCAGGTCCAACGGCACGGGACGGGTCAGATCCAGACGCTTTCGAACGGTCCGCGTTGTGGTCAGCAATTCGTCGGGTGTCAGGTCCAGTACGGGATACGACGTCATCTCCCGATCATTGCACTGTCGCGAGCAGTGAGCAGGACTGTCCGTCTACACTTTTCTGATCCCGTGCGTGCTCGTTGTCGGGAGTATTTCCCGATCAAAGGACTTTCGACATGAGTTGGCACGTCTGGTTGGCGTTCTTCGGAGCAAGTTGGGTGATCAGCCTGTCGCCGGGGGCCGGCGCCATTGCGTCGATGTCGTCGGGACTTGCCTACGGCTTGCGACGCGGATACTGGAACATCTTCGGGCTGCAGTTGGGATTGTTGCTGCAGATCGGAATTGTCGCGGCGGGGGTCGGTGCAATTCTCGCCAGTTCGACCGTGGCCTTTTCCTTGATCAAGTGGTTCGGTGTCGCATACCTCGTCTACCTGGGGATCAGGCAGTGGCGATCGGCGCCCACCGAGGTGGAGACCGACGAGGCAGCCGCGAGCAGCTCCGGTCCGATGATGATGCTTCGCGGATTTCTCGTGAACGCGAGCAATCCGAAGGCCGTCGTTTTCATGCTCGCAGTGCTCCCGCAGTTCCTGGACCCGTCGGCCCCGCTGCTGCCGCAGTATCTGATCATCGCCGCCACGATGTGCGCAGTCGACGTGATCGTGATGACCGGATACACCGGCCTGGCCGCCCGGGTGCTCACCTTGATGCGCTCCCCCAAACAGCAGCGAACCACCAATCGAGTGTTCGCCGGTCTGTTCTTCGGAGCCGCCGGCTTCCTCTCGAGCATCGGGCGTGCAGCGGCTTGATCGGTCACACGGCTCGAGAGATCACAGGCCCGCAATCAAGTTGACGACGGACGCCACGATCACCGAACCGAACAGGTACGACAGCAATGCGTGGCCGAGTGCCATCGCGCGCATGTCCGACGACTTCAAGTTGGTGTCGGAAATCGCGAAGCTCATCCCGACCGTGTACGCCACGTAGGCGAAATCGCTGTACCTCGGCGGTTCTTCCTGATTGAAATCGATTCCGCCGTCGGGGCCGGAGTAGTACAGCCGTGCATATCCGAGGGCGAAGAGCGTGTGGACCGCCAGCCACGAGATCACGACGCTGCCGACTGCAACCGATGCCGCCACTACTTGGTAGTGATGTCCGTCGGGTGCCGCCAGGAGCAAGAACGCGATACCGACCAGGCTCGCGACGGCGGCACCGAGAATCAGCAGGTGCGCGACGTTTCGGGCCGGCTCTTCGCGCGTTGCGTGGCTTGCGGTGAGCGTCGCGTCGAAGGGCCAGACCAGAATCCACGTCCACACCGTGAACACCATCGCCGCCACATCCCAGCCGATCAGAAACGCGAATCGGGGATAGCCGACCAACGCCGTGACGACACCGGCGGCCACACCGAGCAGCAGACCCGTCGACACTCTCAGCGCCGGCCCGGCACCCAGGGCGCTCCGTGGAACCGGGTTGATCGGAAGGTCGTGCGGTCGATCGTTCACGGGCTCAGTCAACCACTGTTAGAAGTGAGACGGTGGTTACGTGACACGGCGACTCAGGCGTTGCACGCACCGACTATCGGCTTGCCGTTGAATCTGTCCAGCACGTACTGCAATCCGACGCCGAAATCCGCTACGGCCGGCGCGAGGTGGTTGTTGCCGCTCCCCGGATTCACCGCAGGCAGGGTGTCGGTGAACAACGTCGCCTCGGCCCCGCGCGCGCACCAGTCCTGAACCAGGCGCTGGGTTTGCTCGTACGGGATGAAATCGTCGTTGAGCGCTCCGTTGACCAGAATCGGCGAGGCCGGGGTTCGCCACCCGATGCGTTGTTCCTCGATCACCTGTTGGATCTCCGGTACCGATTCCACCACGTCGGCGAGTGGTCGTCCGTCTGTGGTCCACGACGCCGTCGACTGCTTCCCGTACTTGGTTCGGGAATCGATGAGGCATTGCCCGGCGACGTCGGCGAGCACGGACCGGCCGTAGTCGTTGAGTCGAGATTCGATCGGCTCTCGGGCGGCGGGATAGCGGTCGAGGACGCCGTTGATCGTGTAACCGATCGCGGCCATCAGGCCGGTACCGTCGATATGACGCAGAACGCTTGCCAGGTCTGCCGGGGGCGCGCTCGCGTAACTCCCGACCAGATTCAACTCAGGCGCGTATTCGGGTGCCAGTTCGGTTGCAGCGGCAGTGGCGCCGCCGCCCTGCGAATGGCCCCACAGCGCTATCGGATCGTCCTCTCCTGCCCGCGCGAGGGCTCGGGCAGCGCGCGCACCGTCCAACATCGCATGGGCTTCCTCGGCGCGATTGACGTAGGTATGAACGCCGGGTGTTCCGAGTCCGATGTAGTCGGTGACGAATACACGAACGCCCTGGGTGAGGAAAGCGAAAGCAAAAGCTGACTCGTAGTTGACACCGACACTGTCCACACCGGCACCGTAGTTCGACGGATTCCCGGGTTCCGCCAGGCGGAGCTGACCGGCAGTGGGAAACATCCTCGACGGCGCGCACTGATCACCTTGGCCCTGCGTACCCGGACCGATCACCACCGTCGGGCGGGGGCCCGCTCCTGACCACGGGGCAGCCGGCTCCAGGTACGAGCCCGACACAGCAACCTTGGATCCGTGGGTGTCGGTACTCGAATACAGGATCCGGGTCCCCACACCAGGCACTCCGCCGACGGCACCGGCCAGAGCCAGCGGTTCCGTCCGAATCACCGAACCCGGATCACCGACGTCGCCCGGAATCGCATCGTAGAAATCGTTCACAGGTTCGGCGTTCGACATCGGTGTGAACAGCAGCGAGGTCGGCAACAGCGCTGATACCGCAACGGCCGTAACCTTCAGTGCCGCGAGGACAACCTTCCGGGTGCTCATGGAAATCCAACGTATAGGCCTCAGTCGACGCGCGGACCGGTTTCGATCTGCGGGACTTCAATCGATCG
The DNA here is from genome assembly GCF_018588185.1 of Rhodococcus sp. WY5. NCBI lineage: Bacteria > Bacillati > Actinomycetota > Actinomycetes > Mycobacteriales > Nocardiaceae > Rhodococcus > Rhodococcus sp. WY5. The sequence goes on along the minus strand of NZ_JAAMPR010000001.1, from coordinate 3,899,568 downwards.
ATACCAACTGTCACGCGAGCGGGCCATGCCGCTGGCCCCCCGATCCCCTGGTTTCACGGCCAGAACCTGATGAATCGTAAGCCTGTGCGGCTCCTCGAAACCCAGGGCACTGGCAGCGAGATACAGCAACCAGGTACGCACCCGGGGAGCACCGACCTGTAAGACCGATGCGTCCCAGTTCTCGCGAAGGTTCTGCACCCACGCGCGCAGTGTCAGTGCGTAATGCTCGCGCAACGCTTCGCTGTCACGCGTCTCGAAACCCGAAAGTTCCAGCGCATCAATGGTTTTACTCAAAGGAAGGATCTCACCGTCCGGGAAGATGTACCTGTCGATGAAGCTGGGACCGTCATCGACGTTGTCCGACAACGACTTCACCGCGGCGATGGCATGATTGAGCAGACGACCCTGCTGCACGAGCAGGTCGTAGAGTTTTGCCGTGTACACCGGCAAATTGACCAGGCCCACGTGCTCGGACATGCCGATGCTCGAAATCGCGTCGTAAGGGCCATCGTCGACGTCGCGGTAGTCCTGCACCCGAATCTCGATGCGATCGGTCAAACCCGCGTCAGCAACTCGCCCCTTGGCGTATTCGACCTGCTCGTTGCTCAGCGAGACTCCGACGACGTCGACGCCGTAGTTCTGGGCGGCGTGTAATGCCATCGATCCCCAACCGCAGCCGACGTCGAGCAGTCGCATTCCCGGCTTCAGATCGAGCTTGCGGCAAATCAAGTCCAGCTTCGCGTACTGAGCAGCTTCGAGGGATTCGACACCTTCCGGCCAGTATCCGCACGAATAGACCATGCTCGGCCCGAGGAACAGTTCGTAGAAGCGATTCCCGACGTCGTAGTGATGGGAGACAGTCGCCGAATCGCGTGATCTACTGTGCCGCTTGCCTCGCTTACTACGCATCTCGATCGCCGGGGGTGACGGTGGTGGACCCACCGCTCCCAAGCCGGCGAAAGTACCGGCGGCGCGAACAATCGAGCGCAGCGGCAACGTCGACAAACGATTCTCACCGAGCCGCGTGACCAGTTCCGGAACGTCGAGGAGCGCGAAGATATCGCCGTCTACGTCCAGATCGCCGGAAACGTACGCCCTCGCCAGCCCTAATTCGTTGGGAGAGTAGAGGACCCGCCGTAGGGCACGCCGATTCCGGAAGTGAACCTGCGCAGCGGCGTCCGGTGGCCCTGCCTCCGAACCGTCCCAACATCGCACGCGAACCGGAAGCGGAACCCCGATCACTTCCTCGAACACCGTCAAAATCTTGGCCGCGGCACCAGTCACTGATCAACCCTCCGACAAAAGATGGTTAGCCGATGACAGAAAACTTACGCCCGATTCGCGAATCTTTCGCGCCATTTGTCCGAGTTTTGGACAGTGTTCATCGCGGTTTCGGTATTCATCGCCGAGTTCAGGGCTCCACCATTCCGGCGAGGAATTCCACCAGCAGTCTCTTCGTGACCTCACGTGGCAGCGATTCCACTGCCGCGAGGACGGCCGCCATGTCCAAGGGAGAATCGGAAGAGCCCCGAGGATCCAGCCCCGCCGACGTCAACGCTGCCGCGACGGCGTCACTGGGCAACGCAAGAACATCGGCGACGGTGACATCGCCACGTTCGAATGCTCCGGCCAACTCTGCCAGGGCCGGCGGCGCCTCGGCTGCCGCCGAGCCGCGAACGTCGTCGGCACCGAGGACGAGTGCGCTGGTCAACTCGCCGAGCACAGATTCCGTCACCGGGGTGACGGTGAGGTGGGTTGTTCGAGGCAACGTCGTCCCGTCAGGTTGCGTCGACGCCGGCTGCCCTTGAAGGACGAAGCCGCGAGCACCGACAGCGCTCACCCAGCGATGCGGATCCACTCGCCGTTCGAGCGGCACGGAATCGTCGGTAGCGACCGCGAACAGTGGTCCCACCGGCGAGCCCACGACGCGAAGACCCTCGATTGCCTCGACCGTGCCGATCAGTGCACGAGTGGCCCGCTGCGCCCGGGACACCAATTCGGCGTACCCGGATTGCCCGAGGACTTGCGAAATCGCCCAAGCACCGGCAAGAGCAGCAACGGATTTGGAACCGAGAAGCGTGGGATTGACCACCGGGTACCCCGGCCAGTCCGTGAGTCCGAAATACTGCTTGCGATGCAGATCTCGCCCTCGGTGCAGCAGGACCGAAACGCCTTTGGGCGAGTATCCGTACTTGTGGAAATCGACCGACATGCTGGTGACCCCGGGCACCCGGAAATCAAAGGGTGGCAGATCACCCCACCACGGCAACGCAAGCCCACCGATGCAGGCGTCGACATGCAGTGGAATCGAATGTGCACGAGCAACTTCCGCGACATCGGCGATCGGGTCGAGCGCCGCGAACGGGTAGCTGGGCGCGGAGACGACGATCAAGACCGTGTCTTTCCGAACTGCCGTCGCAATATCTTGTGCGCCGACGCGCCCCGACGTGGGATCTACTGGTACCAGGATCAGTTCCAGTCCGAGCAGGTGAGCTGCCTTGTGGAAAGCGGCATGCGCGGTGGTCGGAAGAACCAGCGAACCCTCACCCGGCGGGAGCCCACGGAAGTCGCGAGCTGCCTTGACGGCCAACACACAACTCTCCGTTCCGCCGCTGGTGACATTGCCGACGACTACGCCTCCGGCGTCTGTATCTGCGGCTGGGTCTGAAGCTCCATGGAGGAACTCGCGTGCGAACGCAACCAACTCACGCTCCATCACCGCGGTGGACGGGAACACCGTCGGGTCGAGACCGTTGACCGGCTGAACCAATCGAGCTGCGTCCGCTGCCAACTCGTCGAGCGCTGCGAGGCCGCTGTCGTACACGTACGACAGAACCCGGCCTCCGTGCGTCGGAGCGTCCTGCTCGCGAAGCGAACGCAACCGAGTCAAGATGTCGGCCGCCCTCTTCTCGAGGTTTGCGCTCTCGACGATCTTGCCCTGAAGTTCCTCGGCCCGAGTGGAACTCATCGTTCACCTTTCGTTCTCGTGAGTGGATTCTTGTTCGGTGCGGTAATTCCGCAATACGACCAGGCTGATCGCAACCAGGATCGCCGGCACGACCGAGAAGCCGAGGGCAATTCCGGTCAGCGCCGATTCCGGTTGCACGACAGTCTCGCCCGCAGTTTTCGAGACGAAGCCGGTCACCGCGAGTACACCCAAGAACACCGCGGGTCCCAGGGCAAGGCCTGCGGTTTCCGCGGCGGTCCAGATACCACTGAGCGAACCACCGCGTTGGCGCCCACCGATTCGCGCGTCGTCCTCGATGACGTCCGGAAGCATCGCCAGCGGGAACACCTGCATGCCGGCGTAGCCGACGCCGGCAAGCGCGACGGCACCGTAGATCCACGAACCCGCGTCGACAGCCGCAAGCGTCAACAACGCCGTGGCGACGACGAACAGAACCGAAGACACCACGTAACCGCGAAGCTTTCCGTACCGATGCGAGAACCGGTACCACAGCGGCATGACGACGAGAGCTGGTCCGACGAGTGCAACGAACAGACCGGTGAGCGCACCTTCGTTGCCCATCACATAGGTCGCCAGATATTGCGCACCCGCCAACATCACAGCGGTGGCAAGAGCTTGGAGCACAAAGACGATGACCAGCAATCGGAACGCGCGGGTACGTCGTATCGCGTCGAACCCGTCCCGGTACTGCGAGAGCAACGAGCCGACCGGCGCGTCCGCGTGAGTCACCGTGTGGCGCGCGGCTCCGCGAACTGCCCAGATCATTGCCCCGCACATCAGCGCCGACACCCCGATCGCCATGACCAGATAACCGCGTGCTCCGCCCCCGGCAGCGTCGCGTAGCTCGGGTCCGCCGGCGCCGATGACCAGAATTGTCAGGGCCAACACCGCAATTCGAACCGATACCAACCGGGTGCGCTCGTGGTAATCGCCGGTCAACTCGGTCGGCAACGCGATGTACGGCACCTGAAAGAGGCTGTAGGCACTCGCCGCGAGCAGGAAGAAGACGAGCACCCACATCGCCCCGACTCCGGGGCCGGCCGACACCGGGGCCGAGAACGTGAGAATGAAGAGCAACGGCAGTCCCAGAGCGCCTGCGAGCATGAGTGGCACTCGCGTACCAGTTCGATGAGAGCTTCGGTCGCTGATCGACCCGATCAGCGGATCGATCAGGACGTCGGCGATTTTCGGGACAATGACCACAAGCGACGCGAGCGCCGCGGCAACGCCGAGCGTGTCGGTCAGGTAGTACGCCAGTACCAGACCTGGCAGAACACCGAATCCACCCGTACCGACACTTCCCGCTGCGTATCCGGCCACCACACCACGCGAAAGCCTGTCAGGCGATCTACCTTCACGAAGACGTACCGGTTTGTCTGTAGTCACCGTCCACACACTAATGTCACGACTCCGTACCGCGAGGGCAAAAGAATCCCGATGACCAGAAGTCGCTCACTCGGACGTGCCTGGCATGCCAGACTGTGACCCGATTCGCACACGAAACGAAGGTCTGAAGACGATGGTTGACCCACTGCGAGAGATCTGGCCTCCGTACGGAGTCACGATCACGTGTGGGCCCATCACCTTGCTCCCTGTGCGCGACGATCATTTCCCCGAACTCACTGCGCTGGTCCGAGCCGGCATTCACCCTGCCGAACAGATGCCGTTTCTCGTCCCCTGGACGGTGGGCACTCCCGACGAAGTGTCGCGAAGATTCATCCAATACCACTGGTCGGTCCGCGGAGCGATGACCATGACCGACTGGAAATTCGAAACAGCCATTGTCGTCGACGGAGAAATCGTCGGCTGCCAGGCGTTCGCCGCGACGGACTTTCCTACCAGTCGTACCGGTGAAACCGGCTCGTGGATCGGACGCGGGTTCCAAGGCCGGGGTGTCGGCACTCTCGCCCGACAGGCAATCTGCGCATTCGCATTCGACTCTTTGGGTGCACGAAGCGTCGTGTCGTCGGCATTCACGGACAACCCCGCCTCGATCACGGTGTCCACCAAAGTCGGGTACCGCGCAGACGGCACAGTAGAGGAGTTGGCTGCCGACGGTCGCATGACCGTGCGTCGTCTCTTCACCCTCAGCCGCGAAGATTTTGTCGCACCGCCGTATCCCGTCGAAGTGACCGGCGTGCGCGCGTTCAAGACGATGCTCGGCATCGACTGAGCGAGCTCCCCGTGCACAGTGAGAACCGAGAGAGCAGCGACAACCAGTAGAACAGTGACAACCGGTAGAACAGACACATGGAACCCTCCGACATGATGGCCGCAGTCACCTCGTCCATGCGCGACCGTACCGGGCGCACCCTCGAAGAATGGGTTGAGGCCGTACGGACGTCCGGGGTCGACCCGCTCGATCAGAACGAAGTGCGCAAGTGGCTGAAAGCAGAGCACGGTGTGCCGCAGAATTCGCAGTGGGCAATTGCATTCGAGTCTGCCGAACAGTCCGGATGGGTGGAGCCGACCGTCGAGCAATACATCGACCAGCAGTACAGCGGCCCGAAGGCGGCACTGCGGCCGATCTTCGATGCAGCCCGACGTCTGATCGACGAACTCGGAACCGATGTTCGGGTCGAAGGCCGCGGAACCTACACGCCCTTCGTTCGCGCTCGCCAATTCGCCGCCATCGCAGCGGCCACCAAGGCCCGAGTCGACCTCGGACTACGTTTTGTCGAGGCCCCCGAATCCGAACTTCTTGTCCCGGCCAAAGCTCCCGGGCAGTCGACCCACAAGATCGGGCTCAGCAGCACCGCAGACGTGAACGACGAAGTCGGATCGCTGACAGCGATCGCGTATCAACAGAACGGCCGGTAGGTCACTCACTCACCGCCACGCAAACGCTCACCGGCAGGCTGCACGAAAGTCCCTGTCCTCCTTGTCGGAGAACAGGGACTTTCTTCACCGCGGGGGAAGGTCGCTGCGACGTGTCAGCTCAGGCCGAAGAGCGCGCCGATGATGGTCCGAGCAGCCTCGAAGAGCGCGTCGACGGACGGAACACCGATTTCAGAGCTGATGGAAAAAAGGGAACCCAACATACGATCCTCCGGAGATAGTTTCTGAATGGCTTACTGCCACAAGGGAAATGATACCGATTCCACTTGCGGAACTGAAGCAAGGGGACCACGGGAGTGACAATTCCGGACCAAAGTCCCGGCCCGTTAGATCTACTGCACCCCAGTATGATTGCGATCCTTCGAATCCGAATCGACACCTTCGAGATAGCCGACGAGAACTTGGGCGACCTCCGCCAACACCTCAGTGCTCGACATTTCCGAGTGGGAGCAGTCGACCAGGTACGCCCGCAACGGCCCCACCAGTTCGGACCACCTTTCGACCAGGTGACGATGTTCAGGCAGATCATGCTGCGCCACAAACAGTTCCACTGACCCGAAATAGTGCCTCGGCGTGTGGTCCCGAACGATTCGCGACAGTTTTTCCACCCGACCCACTACGGATTCGAGTACCGTATCGGAAAGGAAATCCATACCGGTCTGCCTTCGGATCTCTGTCGCAACGTCTGTGAAAGTCAGTGCTGCAGTTTCAGTTTCAACCTCGGATAGCCCGATCTGCGCGAATAGTTCGGAAGGTTTCGGAGCCGCTTGTACCGATGGCATCATCTCCGGTAACAGCGCGTCGAGCATGACAACCGAACCGACCAGATCGCCGGCCTCTTCGAGTTGGCTCGCCATCTCGAGCGCGATCGTTCCGCCGGCAGACCAACCGAGTAGATGGTATTCACCCGATGGCTGCACCGTCCGTACGGCATCGACGTACCCCGACGCCAACTCCGCCACCGTGCCTGGCAATTCACCTGCTCCCGTTGCCTGGATGCCGTACACCCGTCGACCCCGCAGCTGACCGACGAGTCCGGCGTAGCACCAGGCGATTCCGCTGACCGGATGCACACAGAACAACGGCGGCCGTTGGTCATCGGGGTCGCCGCCGAGCATGACGACCGTGTCCAGCGGATCCGAACGAAGCGAATCACCCTCGAAGACATCGGCATGAACGAGATCCATCCGAGAGGCAAGCTCCGCCACAGTTCGGTCGGTGAAGATCCATTGAACCGGGAATTCCCTGTTCAGGCTCTCACGCAAGCGCGTCGCCACTCGAACTGCACCCATCGATGTCCCGCCGAGCTCGAAGAAGTCGTCGTAGCGGCCGACCGATATCGCGCCGGTCACGCCCTCGAATGCCTGTGCCACGTGACGTTCGGTATCCGAGATGGGTCGATCCACACTCGACCCTGGCTGCGGTGAAGGAGCAGGAAGTGCCGCTGCGTCTATCTTCCCCGAAGCGAGCAACGGTACCTCGCCCACTATCGTCACCGACGAAGGCAGCAGGTGCTTCGGCAGCAGGCCGGAGACGAACCCGCGAAGCTCCGATTCCGTCGCCGAACCGTTTTCCGCCAACGTCACATACGAACGGAGCTCAGCGGATCCGTGCCCGTCGTCACAGACAACGGTTACCGAGAAGGCCACTGCTCCATGGCTTGACAGAGCCGCGTCGACCTCCGCCGGTTCCACGCGGACACCCCGCACCTTCACCTGCGCGTCGTTGCGACCCAGGTACTCGAGCGCTCGGTCGTGACGCCTACGACGCACGAGGTCACCCGTGCGATACATCCGAGTCCCCACCGCATGAGGATTGGCAACAAAGCGCTCGGAAGTCAGAGCCGGGGAAGCGACGTACCCCCGTGCCACATTCTCACCGGCGAGGAACAGTTCTCCCGCAACGCCATCCGGAACCGGTCGGAGCCTCTGATCGAGAACAAATGCTGTCGTACCAGGGACTGGAGTGCCGACAGTGACGTCCGCGTCAGTGATCCGTGCGGAAATCGATGCCGCGATCGTTGATTCGGTCGGTCCGTATCCGTTGACGATGCGATGTCGGGGTGACCACGCCGACGCAAGGCGCGCAGAGAGCGGCTCCCCCATCGATTCGACGATCAACGGTTGCACTGCATCCGGATCGACTGTCGCCAGGACCGTCGGCGTCACGATCAGATGTGTTACGTCGGCGGCTATCAGCAGATTCGTGAGTTCTTCTCCCCCGTAGACGAAGTCGGGAGTCAGAATCAGCGTTCCACACCCTGCAGCCGCGAGAAGGATCTCGATCACCGACGCGTCGAAGGTCGACGACGCCAATTGCAGGACTCGGGGGCCACGCTCGAGCTCGGCGATCTCGGCGTGTGCGGTGCAGACGTTCATGATTCCGCGGTGTGAAACCTCCACGCCCTTGGGTCTTCCCGTGGAACCCGACGTGTAGATGACGTAGGCGAGGTTGTCGGGGTGAGCCGGTGTTGCCGATACCTCGGCAGCGCCACCAGCAGTGCGGGATTCGTCCATCGCCACCCACTCGACGCACTCGGGCAAACTCTCGGATGCACCTCCCGCTGTCAAACCGACAACCGAACCGCATTCCTCGACCATCGTCTGCCGGCGCGCTGTCGGCAGCGCCGGATCGAGCGACAGCCACGCTGCGCCTGCACGCGCTACTGCCCACAACGCAACGATCCACAGATGCCCGCGCCCGAGCGCAACGGCCACCACGTCGTCGGGTCCGATTCCTCGGACCACCAACTCGCGTGTCCAGTGCGACGACTCCTCGTGCAGGTCGCGGTAAGTCCAGCGTCTGCCGTTCTCTTCCAGCGCGACGCCGTCGGGCGCCTGACGCAGAGCGCGTTCGAAAATGTCGGCAATCGTCAGAGGTTCGACGTGGCGAGGATTCGCAGCAGTCAGCGCCGAGCGTTCGAGTCCGGACAGCAGTTCGATCTCCCCGATCACAATCTCGGGTTCCGCGGTCACTGATTCGGCGATACGTCTCACCCGCTGCATGAACAGTTCCGCGGTCGACTCGCGGAACTTGTCCGTCGCATACAGCAATCGAATAGTCAGACTGTCACCGGTGTCGACCAGGTCCCACGTCAAGTCGTAACCGGTCGACGCCCCTGAATTGTCGATGTCGAAGACGGTAATGCCGTCGATCTGCGGCAACTCCAGCGCTCGCCGGTACGCCAGCATGACCGTGAACAGCGGATGCTCGTTCATCCTGCGCGGCGGATCGACCTTCGCAACGACGTCGTCGAACGAGACGTCCGCGTTCGCCATTGCTTCCAGATCGACACGGCGAACCTCGTCCAGAACAGCAGCGAAGCGATCGGTGGAGTTGATCCTCGTGCGCAATGCGACAGTACCCACCATCATTCCGGCGACGCTCAGCAGCGCCGGATCGTTCCGCAGACTCACAGCTGCTCCCACCACGACGTCGTCCGTGACGCACTCGCGAGCGAGCAGCACGGCAATCACGCTGTGGACGACCATGAATACCGTGACGCCATGCGAACGAGCCAACGCCGACAACGCGTCGTAGGTGGCGCCGTCGAGGACTTCCGTCACCATCTCCTCGGATCGTGAAGACACGGGACTCCGGGGGTTGTCGACGGGTAGAGCCAACACATCCTCGACGCCACAAAGTGCGTCCGACCAATAGTCGAGTTGCCGGTGAGCCATGCTGAGAGAATCCTCGGGGTCACCCAAGCTCTCTCTCGCCCAGAAACTGTAGTCGCCGTAGCTGATCTCCCCCGACGAGCAATCCCAGGGAAGACCTGCCGACCTGGCCTCGAAGGCTGCCACGAAATCGGTCAGGATCGGGCCCATCGACGCTCCGTCGATCGCGATGTGGTGAACAACGATGACCAGGACCGTCAGTCCTGCAGAGTCGACTCCTGCCTTTTCGGCGAACACACGCACACGGAACGGAACATCTCGTTCGAGATCGAACGGCACAGTCGCGAATGCCGAAGCGCTCGCACGGATATCGCCGACGTGTACCGCAGTGAGATCGAATGCAACAGAGTCCATTTCAAGTTGTTGCGGACCGAATTCACCCGGAACACAGACAGTTCGCAATACGGCATGGTGATCGACGACGTCGCCGAGCGCGCTGCTCAAGACCGAACGATCGATGTCGTCTGCCAGGACCGCTGCAAACGTCAGGTTGTACGCAGTCGATTCCGGCTGAAGCTGATTGATCAGCCAGAGTCGTTGTTGCGAGGGCGCCAGCGGGGCCGGCTTGCCGGGATCACGTCGAGTCAGTTCGCGGCGTTTGCCATCGGACGCGCTCGCCGACAGCCACTGAGACATCGCTCGCGGCGACGGATTGTCGAAGACGGCGCGAACAGGCACATCTCGCGCGAAGATCGAGGCGAGTCGACCTGCCACCGCTGCCGCAGCCAACGAATCACCACCTGATTCGAACAGGTTGTGCAGAGCGCCGAAACTTCCGGACACGTGTTCCGACATGACAGCGGTGACGAGTTCCTCCGAAACCGTCACTGCTGCATCGGGCGCCTGGCTCTCGAACACATGGCGCCGCAACGCATCTGCGTCCAGTTTTCCGTTCGTCGTGAGCGGGATCGACTCCAATACGACCACGCGGCCGGGCATCAGATACGCAGGCAACATCGCGGCCAACTCGATTGTCAGCTGATCCGCCTCCACACCATCGCCGACCGCGCACGCAACGGCGATGTCGTCGACGAGGACAACCGCCGCAGCCTCGACGCCCGTGCACCGACGCAGAGCTGATTCGATTTCGGCGGGCTCGACGCGGATTCCTCGCACGCTCATCTGACGGTCGGAGCGTCCGACGAATCCGAGCCTGTCATCCGTGCGGCGATGAACCAGATCACCGGTCCGATAACGGCGGTGCCCGCCGGGTGCTGCGATGAACGACGTGGCGGTGCCGGCAGGATCTCCGGCATAGCCCATCGCAAGCCCGGGCCCGCTGACGTACAACTCACCGATCCCGGCCCACGGCACCGGACGCAGTCGCGTATCGAGCACCTCTGCACCGATTCCGGCGAGCGGGACTCCGATGGTGACCCGATGATCCACCTCGGCGACAGTGGTGACCACCGTGCATTCCGTCGGTCCGTACGCATTGAGCATTCGCGCGCGGCGACTCCACGCACGCGCGGTGGAAGGTGAGAGCACATCGCCACCGACTGCCACCACCTCGAGCGAATCGAACCGCTCTGGAGCCATCGTGTCGAGTACGGCTGGAGTGGACAACATGTGAGTGACGCCGCGTTCTGCGACGAATTCTTCGAGTGCCCTTCCGCCGAAAGCCTCCCGAGGAGCGACCGCCAAGGTAGCCCCGGCGCCGATCGCCAACATCATCTCGAGGATTGCTGCATCGAACGTCGGTTTGTAACCGTGCAGCACAACCGAGTCCGAGGTCACGCCGTACTTGCGGACAGCATCGTCGGTCAGCAGGCCCAGTCCTCGGTGGGTGACTGCAACGCCTTTCGGTTCACCGGTCGACCCGGACGTGTGAACAACGTACGCGACTGAATCCGGATACTGCCGACCGGGAACAGGGCTGCGATCGGAGAGGACTGTGCGCAGCTGCTTCAGACGTGCCGGTGGCAGGTCGGGGTCGATCGGCACGAATGCCGCTCCCGTTTTCGAGATCGCCAACATTCGGACCAGGTACGCGATAGTCCGCACCGCCGGAATCTCGTACACGGCACCCGGTCCTGCTCCCCGAGCCACCAGTTCCCAGGCTTGGGCATCCGAGGCAGAGTCGAGTTCGGCATACGTCACCGTGCGGTGTCCGTCGTCGAGAGCAATGTTGTTCGGGAATCGCGCCGCGGTGGCGGCGAAGATCTCGGTCAGTGTGCGGGACGAATCGACCTCGGCAGCAGTCCAACTGGGCGCCGCGCCCACCACGAGATCCGAAACGAGTACTGGTACATCCTCGGCAATCGAGGTGAGCACTCTCGACAGCTGTCGGGTAACCGCGTCGGCGCTCGAAGGATCGAATGCGCTCGCGGCATAGATGAGCGCTCCGGTCAATGAACCGTCGTCAGCGGGTGCGAGCGAGACATGCATGGGGAACTTCGTTGTCGCGGTCTCGATTTCGCGAGCCTCGATCGTGAGGCCGGAAACCTCCACGGCAGGGATCGCGAAGTTCTGCAGACCCAGCGCAATCTGGGGAGTTCGTCCACCGAGCAGCTCACCAACCAACTCGGCAGGAACAGAGCTGTTTTCGAACGCTGCCACATCAGCATCGAAAGCTGCACCCAACAGAAGATCGATCGGCACGTCCCCGTCGATCCGAAGGCGAAGAGGCACCGTATCCACGAACATGCCGACCACGCCGTCGAGCTGAGGCGCCCGCCGTCCGTCGACAGCTGTCGCGATCACGACATCGGGATTTCCACTCAGCTTGGCAAGCACCACCGACAACGCCGCATGAACCACCGCGAACAGCGAGACCTTCAATCGGTCGGCTCGCGCCTGCAGTGCCGAGGTGATGACGGCTGGTATCACGAAGTTCACTCGCTGCGCTAAGGTATCCGGCCCGCCATCGGAGTGATCCACCGTGAGCGGAGACACAGATGTCACACCGTCGAGCGTTCGGCGCCAGAACTGCTCGACGCCAGGGGAAACGTCACGTGCTGCCTCCCACGCGGCAAAATCCCCGTACTGGATCGGCAACGGAGACCATTGCGAATCCAGTCCAGCTCGTCGCTTGCCGTACGCGGTCAGCAGGTCGCCGACCACCGTTCGCATCGACACCCCGTCGACTGCGATGTGATGAAAGCTCACTGCCAGAACGTGCCTGACCGGTGACACCTGGAGCATCATCCAGCGCACCGGCAGGTCTGCCGATACATCGAAACCGCGCGAGCCGAACTCTCGCAGCAGCACCTCGACCTCGATGTCGGCGACCAGCCGCGTTTCCATTGTCACGGAGGTCAGAGGATCCACGACCTGAACCGGTGGAGTGCCCGGATACCGGGTTCTGAGGACATCATGACGACCGACAAGATCCGTTGCTGCCTGACGCAGCGCGGCCGCGTCGAGTTCGCCGTCGATCTCGATGCAGATCGGCAGGTTGTACGCGCCGCTCGCCGTGTTCCGCTGATTCAGTACCCACATCGCACGCTGGTTTCGTGACAGGGGTGCGGGCGTGGGGTCGCGGCGCGGTTCCAGTCGGACAAGATCGTTCACCGAGTCGTTCTGCTCGAGCGAATCGAGCCGGGCTGCCAACGCCGCAACTGTTGGATGCTCGAATACGGTCCTGAGCGGAACAACCAGCCCCAGAGTACTACTCAAGAGCGAGGTAACCTCCGCGGCCGACAGCGAGTTGCCCCCGAGCGAGAAGAAGTCTGCGTCGCGGTCGTCCTCATTCCCACCGAGGACGGAACCAAAAGCTCCGGCTACAACACGTTCGGTGGCGGTGGCCGGCCCCTCTGCACGGGAAGCATCCAGTGTCGGCGACGGGAGACGGGCGAAGTCGACCTTGCCGTTCCGCATCGGAAGCTCGCCCTCGATGTCGACGATGACATGCGGAACCATGTACGTCGGAAGGACTTCTGAGACGGCAGCGCGAAGTTGACCAGTGTCAACTCTTTCGGCACCTGAACTTCTCACGTAGGCGACCAACAGAGGACTTCCACCTTCGGCCGACCGAACCCCGACGACACAGAAGTCGACGTTCGCGACAGACTGAATGACTGCCTCGATCTCACCCGGTTCGATCCGGACACCGTTGACCTTCACCTGCACGTCGGTTCGCCCGAGATAATGCAGGCGATACGTATTTCCCTCGGATTTGGGGCTTTCCGGCTTCCACATCACCAGATCGCCCGTCCGGTACATCCGGGCGCCTGAACCGGTTGCCACGAATCGTTCCGCAGTTCGGGCCGGTTGGCCGGCGTAACCGCGAGCGAGCATTCGACCTGAGAGATACAGTTCGCCGGCGACTCCCGGCGGCACCGGTTCGAGTCGATCATCGAGCACGACGGCGTCGACCCCGGCCAGTGGATACCCGATCGATCCGTCGTGAGTGTCACCCGACAGTTGTTCGATCGACAGTGGTTCGGTAGCAAGCGAATACATCGTCGACTCGGCAGGTCCGTATCCGTTGATGACTCGGCGTCCGGCTTGCCAGCGCTTCGCCAACGCGCCGCCGAGTCGCTCGCCCCCGAACATCACCGTGGAAAGGTCCGGCAGCGAAGGATCGCCGATCGAGGCGACGACAGTAGGTGTGGCGCACAGATGAGTAATTCGCTCGCGCCTCAGTGCTGATGCGAGTCCCGAGCCGAACTGTTCTTCGTTCTTCGCCAGAACGAGCGTGGCCCCGGACGCACTCGCGATGAGCACCTCGAGCAACGTCATGTCGAATCCTGGCGCTCCGCGATGGAATACGCGAGAACCTGGCCCAGCCGAGAATCGACCGGGCAGGTCTTCGGCGATCACACCGAGCCCGCCGTTGGTCACGACCACAGCCTTGGGGGTTCCGGTCGTTCCTGACGTGAAAACTACGTAGGCCGCCAGGTTCTCGGAATATTCGCGCACCGAGTCGGTGACTTTCTCACCACCAGCGTCTTCACCACCAGCGTCTTCACCACCAGCGTCTTCACCACCAGCGTTGCGGCCGCCGATCGCTCCGGTGCCCAGTGTTTCGAGGACATCGCGTACTCGCGCCTGCGGCTGTTCCGGGTCCGTCAATGCCGGAGCTGCACCGACCTTCGCGATTGCCCACAGTTGCACGATCGACGCAATCGACCGATCTGCAGTCCAAGCAGCGACCTGGTCGACTCCAACTCCCCGGGAGCGCAACTCGTCGGCTGCGACATCCGACTGGGCATCGAGTTCCCGGTAAGTCAGTGTGTTGCCCTCACCCTCGACCGCCACAGCGTCCGGGGCGGATTCGACGCCGAAGCGCAGCATGGAGGCAAGTGTCGTACCGGAAAGTCGAGATCGATCAGGCCGGTCGACCGCGCCGTGTGCGGGGACGAGAAGAGCTCGTTCCGCACTGTCCAACAGGTCGATTTGCCCTACGGCGACATTCGGGTCGACAGACACTTGATTCAGGAAGCGCTCGAACCGGCCCGCAAAGCTCGATACCGTCAGATCATCGAATAGATCAGCGTTGTAGACGAATTCGAGACCGAGTTCGCCCCCGACCCCCTCGTCCGTGACGTTGACCTGCAGATCGAAATTTGCGTGCCTGACTTCAGGAGCAATCTGTGTGATGTCCAGCCCTGGTATCGACCACGCGGCGGTCTCAGCAGTTCGGAACGAGAGCGCCACCTGGAACAACGGATGTCGCGAACGCGATCGCGGTGGGTCGATCAGATCGACCAGCGATTCGAAGGGCATCTCTGCGTGCGCGAACGCCGCTACGTCACGCTGACGAACCTGCTCGACCAACCGGCCGAACGAGTTCGACGGATCGACTTCGGTTCGAAGAACAATCGTGCCGGCAAACATGCCGACCAGCTCGTCGAGTTCAGGTGTGACGCGTCCGGACACAACAGTGCCGACAGCTACGTCATCGCTACCGTTGTACCTCGCCAACAGCGCCGCGAGAGCGGCGTGTACAACCATGAACATGGTCGCGTTGTTCGATCGTGCGAGTGTCTGAAGGCCCGTTCGTACCGAACCTGAGATCTCCACCCGACAGCTCGACGCACGGGCGAACGTCGAACGTGGACGATCGAGGGGAAGCGTCACCTGCTCGGGAAGTCCTTCGAGAGCCTGCATCCAGTAGCTGCGTACCGTCTCGGGAATCCCCGATTCCCTTTGCCATGCACTGTAATCGGAGTATTCGAGCGCGAGCGGCGACCACTGCGGAGCGTGCTGCGCCGAGCGGGCGATGTACGCCGCAGTGAAGTCGCGGACCAACAATTCGAGTGATCGAGCGTCGGCGGCAATGTGATGGACGACGACAGCCAGGATGTGCTCGACAGGTGAAACCTGGAGAAGTGCCGCACGTACGGGCGGATCGACGGTGACATCGAAGCCCGAACCCACCAGTTCTGCTACACAATTCTCGGCGTCGCCGCCGTCGAGTGCCTCGAGCTGAAAGGCCGGAAGCGCATCCTCGGCGTCGAGCACCGTCTGAACCGGGCCGCCGCCGACAACCGGGTACACGGTCCGCAGAGTGCGATGGCGATTGATCACGTCACGAATTGCCAGTTCGGCCGCAACCACGTCCAGCTCGCCTGCCAAGCGCAACACGATCGGGATGTTGTATCCGGCGGAGTCTGTATCCAACTGATTCAGAATCCACATTCGATGCTGGGAAGCTGACAGGTGCACTTCCGTGTTGTCCGAACGAGGCCCCAAGGACACGTCAGACGCGTGCTCCGCGCCGGTTCGCCCTACACCTATCCGCGCAGCAGCGATGTCTGCGAGCTGATCGACGGATGGGTGCTCGAACACATCGCGGACGTCGAGGTTGCAGCCCAGGGCGGAGTTCAGACGCGACGAAAGACGAGTGGCGATCAAGGAATTGGCGCCTTGATCGAAGAGGTTCCGGACCGGATCGACATGCGGAACTTCCATCAAATCGCTCAGAATAGCTGCGACTGTCTGCTCGAAGAAGTCTCGCGACTGCCGAGTCGGCTGCGTGAGAGACACCGGGGTCGGCAACGATGCTCGGTCGATTTTGCCGTTGATCGTGACCGGTAATGACGCGAGCGCCATCAAAGCCGACGGAACCATGTGCGCGGGCAGCAACGAACGAGCAGTCCGCAAGACGCCGTCGAGGTCGTGTCCGCTCCCCGGGGTGATGTAACCGACCAAAGTCGGCCCGCTGTCGAGTTCTCTCACCACTACCGCGGCCTGCTCCACCGACGTGTGAGCCAACAGCGCGGATTCGACCTCGCCCGGTTCGATGCGGTAACCGCGCAGTGCCATCTGACCGTCGGCGCGGCGAACATATTCGAGTCGGCCGGCTCGCCAACGGACCAGATCGCCGCTGCGGTACATCCGTGATCCATCGAATCCGGGTTCAGGCACGAATCGCGAAGACGTCATCGCGGGTCGACCCAAGTAGCCTTCGGCCACCTGCGGACCCGCAACATACAGTTCGCCGACAGATCCCGGAGGGACGGGCTTCAACGACGCGTCCAGTACGTAGCTGCGCAACCCTGGTAGTGGGGACCCGATCGGCGAGACAGTCTCGTCACCGGGGACAAGATCGAAACTGGTGACATGGACTGTGGTTTCGGTGATTCCGAACATGTTGACGCCCCGCACGTCCGGGTGCCGATCGAACCAAGCCTCCACGCGCCCGGCGTCGAGGCGATCACCGCCGAAAACAATCGTCCGGAGCGGAAGCAGCATTTCCTGCGTGACTTCCGCCAACGCATAGAAGGCGGCCGGGGTCTGATTGAGAACGGTCACTCGTTCCCGCACAATCAGATCCGCGAATCTTTCGGGTGAGCGCGCGACATCACCGTCCACGATCACGAGGGATCCGCCAGTGGTCAACGAACCCCACATCTCCCAGACCGAGAAGTCGAATGCGTACGAATGAAACATCGTCCACACATCTTCGGCGTTGAAGTCGAAGATCTCTCGGGTCGAGGCGAGCAGCGCCAACACGTTGTCCTGAGACACCACTACGCCTTTGGGAGCTCCAGTTGATCCTGAAGTGTAGATCACGTAGGCGGCGGACTCCGACTGTGCAACGGGCCAGTCGGCCGTAGCGTCAGTCGTCTCGTCCACGAAGATGACAAGTTGCTCGTACCCAACGAACCGCCCAGCAGATTCGTCCGTCGACAGAATCGCTTTCGGGCCTGCATCGGCAAGTACGTAGTGGATACGAGCGTCGGGATACTGCAAGTCGATCGGTACGTACGTCGCGCCCGCGCGAACGACAGCGATGATGGCTACGACGAGGTCGACCGATCGAGGCAGGGCGACCGCCACGCGATCACCGACTCGAATTCCTCGATCGATCAAGACAGCGGCAAGGCCCTCCGAACGAACTCGCACCTCTTCATAGGTGAAACGAGTATCGCCACTCGACACCGCGATTGCATTCGGATGCCGGGCTGCGACGGCCCCGAAGAGGTCAGGCAGCGACTGCGCGACAATCGACGGCGCCGGCACCCGAGCCGACAATTCTTCGCGTTCCGCAACACTGAGAACATCGATGTCACGCAGCATGATTGACGAGTTCTCGGTAATCGAGCCACACACTCGACGAAGCCGCTCGACCCAGCTCTGCACGGTGCCTGCATCGAACAAATCGTCGGCATATCGGAATGTACCGCGAATACCGCTCGCGTCTCCGTCAATCGTACGATCCTCGCGCACAGTCACTTCGAGGTCGAAGCGAGGGTGCACGGGGGGTAGCGGAGTGCCGTGCGCCGTCAGAGTTCCCATCGCGATCTCGGAGTCGGGCGCTACCGGATCGACAGCGAGAACAACTCGGAGGAAGGAATTCTTCTCACCTACGCCCCCACCGACCGCACGGTCGACCACCCAGTCGAAAGGGGTGTCGGCATTGGACAGGGCCGCCACATCAACCTCGCGCACCCGAGTCAAGAACTCACCGAACGTGTCTCCGCCGCGAAGGAGCGTTCGCAGCGCGACGGTCCCGACGAACATACCGACGACACCGTCGAACGAAGGATGCGTTCGTCCGGAGGTCGGGGTCCCGATGACCACATCGGACGCACCGGTGATCTTGCTCAGTGCGATCGCAAGGCAGGCGTGCAACACCATGAAGGTTGTGCAGTCGTGCGCGCGAGCGATCTCGTTCAGCGCCGCATGGATAGGTGAGGGCAACTCGAACGCCACGTCCCGCGCCGACGACGGTTGGTCCGGCCGGCGGGATCTGTCCACGGGAAGCGCCAGAGTCGGATCAACACCGGCGAGTGTGTCGGACCAGAATTCCAGCTGGCGTCCTGCCAAGCTCTGTGGATCCGCGGGATCACCGAGAATGGTTCTGTGCCAAGCGGAATAGTCGCGGTAGTCGAGAGCGGGCGAAGGCCAGATCGGCGACCGTCCGTCGGCGCGAGCGTCGTACGCCGCGACGAGGTCCGAGACGATCGTCGCGAACGAAAGGCCGTCCAGGGCGACGTGATGGGCAACCACGGTCATGCGGTGGTCGGCGTCGCTGCCGGAGGCGAGGATCAAGCGAAGAGGCGCATCGGTCGCCAGGTCGAAACCCGCCGCAACCAAATCCGCTGACGCAGCCTCGTAATCCTCGGACGCAACCTCGATCAGAGTCACCGGAGTCGCGGTCGCAACCTGGATCGGCCACGCATCGTGATTCTGGTCGAACGAGAAAACAGTACGCAAGACGAGATGGCGATCGGTCAGGTCACCTACCGCCGCCCTCATCGCCTCGATATCCAGAGCACCACTGAACGCGACCTCGAACGCAATGTTGTACGCCGACGACTGGGGATCCAGACGGTTGAGTAACCACAGGCGTTGTTGCGCCGGTGCGATTTCCACGACGAGGTCGTCCGAAATGCGTTGGGGTTCCACCATCCACTCCGCCCGCCCCGCACGGATCACCCGGGCCAGGCGCGCCGGCGTCGGGGCACCGAACACGTCCCTGACACCAACCCGTCTTCCGAGAGCGGAACTCACTCGCGCGGCAACATACACGGCGTCGAGTGAACTACCGCCCCAGGCGAACAAGTCGGAGTGCGGTCCGAGAACTCCGACGCCGAGGACCTCGGCCATCACCGAGGCAATCAATTCCTCGTCGTACTCGATCGGACGGTTGACCGCCGCGCGCTGCTCGGCCGGCGCGGACGACGCCGGTTCGGGGAGCGCCGAACGGTCAGTCTTTCCATGGCTCGTGACGGGCAATGCTGCCAAAATGGTCACCGAACTCGGCAGCATGGAACGAGGAAGTCGGGAAGCCAGATGATCGAGCACCATCGTCTGGCTCAACGGATGAGCTGCGCCTTCGGCCACGGTCACATACGCCGCAAGCGACCCGGATCGCTCGACCACCGCTGCTTGCGCAACGCCGGGAGTCGACAGGAGCACAGCCTCGATCTCGCCCAGTTCGACGCGTACTCCACGGATCTTGACTTGTTGATCAGAGCGGCCCAAGAACTCGAGTTGACCGGCAGCGTTCCATCGCACCATGTCCCCGGTGCGGTACATACGCTCACCAGCGCCGGCAGCACCGAAGGGCGCAGCGACAAAACGCTCCGCGGTGAGCGTCGGAGAAAGGTACCCTCGCGCCAGTCCGTGTCCCATCACGTACAGCTCCCCCGCGGCGCCGACCGGAGTGGGCAGCAACGACGAATCCAACACCACAGCGGAAACGCCGTCGATCGGGCGCCCGATCGGAGTATCACCACCAGGCTCGAGCGGCTCGCTCATGAATGCCGCGACGGTTGCTTCACTGGGCCCGTACGAATTCACGATGTCGACGTGACTCGACCACGCATCCACTAGCGCTCCCGGCGGTCGCTCGCCGCCGACGTTCAGGACTCGAAGTTCCGGCAAAGCCCGAGGATCCATCGTCAACGGAACCGATGGCGTCGAGTTCAGGTGCGTGACACCTTCGAGCCGCAAATAGTCTTCGAGGTCCACTCCGCCGATCAATCCGGGAGGAACGATCACTGCGGTCGCGCCGCAGCCGTGTGCAAGCAGAATCTCGAGGATCGCCACGTCGAACGATGTGTTTGCAAGGAGCGCGACGCGGGAGGAACTATCGATGTTCAGACGCCGTGCGTGAGAACGCAGCAACGGCACAATGCCTCGGTGCGTGACCGCGACACCCTTCGGTCGCCCGGTAGAACCAGAGGTGTAGACCACGTAGGCGGTGTCGTCGAGAGACAGATCGGCGATAGATGAACCCGCCCCCACGCGTCGATCCACCGGCCCTTCGACGGTCTCGTCGCCACTGGGATCAACGACGCACACCCAAGCCGGCACGTCCACGAGTTCGCCACCGACCACAACCGACACGTCGGCGTCGTCGAGAATGAAAGCGACACGCTCGGAGGGTGTTTGAGGATCCACGTAAAGAAGGACAGCACCAGCCCGCACTACCGCGTGGAATGCAACTACGGAATCGGTCGAGCGCTCGGTGAGGATCCCGACGACGTCGCCTCGTCCGACTCCGTTCTCCACGAGCAAGGCGCAGAGTGCATCCGCGCGAGCGCCGAGCTGGTCGTAAGTGACGTCCACACCTTGCTCGCGGATCGCGACAGCACTCCCCTGCCCTGCGCCGCCTGTGATGACCGAATCGAGCGTCGCGAATCCGTCCGTCCGCGGACCCAGCGCGGGGACCAGATCCTTCACTTCGTCCGTCGAGAGGATGCGGAGGTCACCGAGCGCACGGGTAGCCGAGTCGAGGAACCCCTCGAGTAGCCGAACGAACTGACGATGATGCATCGCCAGGTCACGTTCGCTGTAGAGGTGCGGATTGGCTTCGAAGGAAAGGCGAACGTTCTCCCCCGCGATCGACGGATAAATGCTGAAGAACAGGTCTTCGGTGGGTCCGGATGTGAGGACGTGAAACTCGCCGACGACGTCGCCGAGCCGAATCGCTTCGTGAAACATCATGACGTTCACGGCCGGGCCCGCCGCCTCACGGGATCCGCCCTGACCCTCCTGGAAGCCCATGTCCTCGTAGCGGAATCGCTGGTGGCGTAGTGCACCGGTCATCTGAACCGAGATCTGACGCACCAGTTCTCGTGGCGACAGATCCCGTTCGAGTTGCGCACGAACAGGCACGATGTTGGACAGCATCCCACCTGAACGTCTCGACGTCGCCGTGGTGCGGCCGGACACCGGCAAGCTGAGGACTACGTCATCGGAATCAGTCATGCGACCCAGATAGGACGCGAATGCACCGACGAGGACCGCCACCTCGGACGTAGTCCACTCGGTCGCGACATCCGAAAGTTGTTTTGCAAGAGTTGGATTCAGTGTCCGAACCATCATGCGCTGCGGCATGGACGTCAGCCCGGCGCCGTCGGCGAGGCGAACCGGGCGGGGCAGGCCTTCGGACATCTCCGTCCAGTACTGCTCGTCCGATCGATACCGCGACGAGGATCGGTAGTCGACGTCGAGGTCATGCAGTGCACGTACCCCGAGACCACCGAAAGGAGTCAGCGTCTTGCCATGAACCAGATGCGAATAGCGCTCGGCCACCCGAGCGGTGAGTGTCATCGCCGCATGTCCGTCGAGCACGAGGTGATGGGCGTGCGAGTACCAGTAGTAGTGCTCATCTGCCAGGTGAAGCAAGGTCGCCGAGATCAGGCGGTCAGACATCACGTCAAGTGGCCGTGAGTATTCCGCTGTCATCCACTCGTTCGCGCGCTGAACCGGGTCGCGGTCGCTGCGTAAGTCGAGGTATGCGAGATCGTCGACGATCGAATGATCGACGACCTGTGCCGGCTCGGCATCGGTAGCGACGAGGCGAACGAACGGCGACTCCAATTCATGACATGCCGTATTCGTTGCCTCGATCAGCGCGTCGACGTCAACCGGTCCGCGTAGTTCCACGTACTGAGCCACCACGAACGGAGTTGACGGACTCAATTGCTGCGCGAACCACAGCGCGAGCTGAGCCCGAGACAACGGAAAAGCACTCAACCCGTCACCTCACATTTCACCAGCCTTGTTTTTCACGAACGTTCGGTGGCTGATCACGTGAATCCATGGGAGCGAACACCACGAACGGCCGAACCGAACCCTACTGTCTCGTCTAAGTTTTCACCACTGGGCCAACACTGCTAGACATGTCGACGCAGCTTTCACGCACTCAAACGTCAGGAGCTTCAGCGGATGAACAACGACACGGTGGGACCAAAGTCCGACGACGATTCCGGGGCTGAACCGAGCGGCTCCAACACCATCCCACCGAGGGGCCCGGAGCGCGAAACCAAGGGGGCGGCCGCTTTTCTCCGAAGCCGTAGAACGGCAGTCGCGATCACCGCAACGACGCTGGTAGTGGGCGGTTTCGTGGCATGGCTCGGGTACACGGCATACGAGGCGAAAGACAACCTGGAGGCGGCTCGCGACCACGCACAGTCGGCGAAGAGCGCTCTCCTGGCCGGAGATACGGGAGTCGCAGAGTCTGCCGCGGCGGAAGCCGATCGCGAAGCATCGGACGCATACGACAACACCCATTCACTCCCCTGGAACATCACCGCCGCAATTCCCGTCATCGGGTCGCCGTTCGAGTCGACGCGCCAGATGACCGAGGTCGTTCAGGGGCTTACGCGTGACGTTCTCGGCCCTGCCGTGACTACCGGAACTTCACTCGCACCAACGGAATTGGTGCAGCCCGGTGGGCGCTTGGCACTCGCACCGTTACGCGAAGCGGAACCGAAACTGGCCGAAACAGCTATCGCCGCGGAATTGCTGTCGTCGCAGGCACAGGAAGTTCCCGAATCGAAGTACCTGGGCCGAGTTAACGATGCCAGAGCAGAATTACAGTCGCAGACAAGCGAACTGGCTACCCTCCTGACGAACACCGCCACCGCGGCGCGCATCGCACCGGCAATGCTCGGCACCGACGGACCGCGCAACTACTTCATCGGTTTCCAGACCAATGCGGAAGCGCGAGGAACCGGCGGCCTGTTGGGTGGATACGGCATCGTCCGAGTCGACGACGGCGCCGCTCGGGTGGACACACTCTCCCCCAACTCCGAACTAACACTGGACAATCAACCGATAGACCTTGGTCCTGACTTCAACCAGCTGTACGGAAACAGTCGCCCGACCACCGATTCTCGCAACAGCAACCTCAGCTCGCACTTTCCCTACGCAGCGCAGATCTGGCAGTCCCTGTGGTCACAGGAGTCCGGGGGTGAGATGGTCGACGGTGCGATAGCGACCGATCCGATCGCCCTGAGTTACATCCTCGAAGCGGTAGGACCGATCAAGATGCCCGACGGAGAGTCGGTCACCGCCGACAACGTCGTGGAACTGACCGAGTCGACTGCGTACGCTCGCTTCCCTTCCGACAACAAGGCACGAAAGCAGTATCTGCAGACAATCGCAGCTCGTGTCGTGGAGAAGATGACCGGGAACATCAAGTCGCCGAGCGCACTGCTGGAAGCTCTGGGCAAGGGCGTCAGCGAGGGCAGAATCGCAGTGTGGAGCTCTCACCCCGACGAACAATCGGTTCTTGCCGACACCGTCCTCGGGCACACCATTCCCGATGATGCGGCTCCGTATGCCGGTGTGGTGATCAACAACCAAGCCGGCAACAAGCTCGACTACTACCTCACACGAGAAATCGACTACACAGCCCAGACGTGCACCGGCGACACCCGAAAGACAACGGTCACCGTTCGACTGACCAACAACGCGCCCGACGCCGACCTGACCGAATATGTCAGCGGGATCGTCGACAACCCCGGACGACTGCCCAATGGCACCAATGTGGCTGCAGTCACTCTGCTTGCGACAGCCGGCGCCAAACTCGATGCCGTCTCCGTGGGTGGACAGATTTCGTTTGCCGTCAACGGAACTGAACAGGGTCACCCGGCCTACATGACCAGGGCCGTCATTCCGCGAGGCCAGACGGTTGAGCTGAAGTTCGATCTGACCGAGCCCACAGCCGAGGGCGAAGCTCGCGTACCGGTCCAGCCGCTGGTCGACGACCCGAAGATTACCGTCGACGTGCCTACCTGCTGAGCTTGACCGGCAAACGTCGACGAGGCCCCTGGCATGTCGCCGTTTGTCGGGCTCGTGAACTTTCAGCAGATTTGAAACTTTGGCGAAGGCTAGCCTATGCTTCCTGACGCGCCTGGAACCGGCCGTCGGCTGCGATCCGTCGGAGTCTCACTCCTCGGCGCATCGACAACGGAAGGTTCCCCATGCGATACGCCCGTGTGCGCTCACTTCGCCGAACTGTGGCGCTGAGTGGATTGGTCATTGCCGCCCTGGTAATCGGCGGATGCAGTAACAACGACACCGCAACCGAATCGAGCAGCAGCGACTTCGAAACCGTCACCATCGAAAGTGCGCTCGGAAACGCCGTCATCACCGAAAAGCCCGAGCGAATCGTGACTCTCGGCATGGGGTCGGCGGAGACCGTAATCGCGCTCGGCACGATCCCCGTCGGCGTCGAAAAGTACGCATGGGGCAGCGACGACACCGGGTATCTGCCGTGGGTCCACGAAGCGGTCACGAAGCAAGGTGGCGAACTGCCAGAGCAGTTCACCGGCGGAACCGATCTCAACATCGAGGCGATCATCGCTCTCGAACCCGACCTGATCCTCGCCCCCTGGTCCGGCATCACACAGCAGCAGTTCGACTCGCTCAACGCGTTCGCGCCGACCGTCGCCTACGCCGAGAGCCCCTGGACCATCACGTGGGAAGACCAGATCAACGTCATCGGCAAAGCCATGGGCGAATCCGAGAAGGCGACAGCCGAAATCGACAAGATCAAGTCGCAGTTCGCGGAATCGACTGCAGCACATCCGAACTACGCCGACGTCAGCTTCTCCTTCATCTACAACACGGGCCCAGGAACCCTCGGCGTCTTTTTCGCCGAAGAGCAGCGTGTGGCCATGGTCCGCGCACTTGGCCTGCAGGTGGATCCCGTCGTCTACACCTTGACGGAATCTGAAGGAACAGACTCCGCCGTCATCGGCCTCGAGAACGCAAACCTCCTCGACAAGTCCGACCTGCTCTTCACCTTCTACTCGGACCCGGCCAACCGGGCCGAGATCGAAGCGCAGCCCGCTTACCAGGCAATCCCCGCTGTGGCTCGGGGAACTGTCATCGCTCCGACCGAACAGCCCTTCGTCACCGGTTCCTCGATGATCAACCCTCTGACCGTGCCCTGGTCGCTCGAGCGCTACGTGCCGATGATCGACGAGGCAATCGCGAAGCTGAACAAGTGATGTAGATCAGCATCGTGCGATCGAGAAACCCGCGTCCTATTCGGACGCGGGTTTCTTGCCGTCGCGTTCAGCTTTGAATCGCATCCACTCACTGCTCAGCATGCGATTGTCGATGATCCACCCCATGTAATCGCGCATGTTGAGCACACGAATGTACGCGGGACCGTTGGGATTTGCGTACTGCAGGGCCTCGGTCGCAAGCTTGCGTTGATTCTCGAGATACACGTGCTCTGTTTCGAGGAATCCGCCCCACACGTCGGAATCCATGACGTAGTAGTGAGTCCGATCCCGAGGCTTGCGCGTGAGCTTGACGAACCCCCGGTCGATCAACCGACGAATGTAGGTGGACACCGATCCGCGACTTGCTCCGAGTGCCTGCGCCAACTCTTCGGCGCTGACCCCTGGCGACTCGCTGATCAACAGATAGCCCGCAATACGTCCTTCGATGCGGGCCCCACCGCCGGACTGCCAGTACACGGAGAACTGATCGATGAACCAGGTGGAGAAATCGTCACCGCGAGCAGGGCTGGCATCGCCCATTCGTTGAGCCTCCGACGTCTCTGGGTACGAACAATTCGCCACTATTGTGCCAGCACCACCGTCACCGAGCCGAAATCACCAGCCCTGGAGTGGTTGCGATGAACTCGAGCTGTTCGATTGTCAAAGGCGACGCCGATGTGGAGCCAGCCGATGTCACGAACTGGGTCACCACTACTGTTTCGCCGGAGGGGTGAACAACCCGGACCGTGTCATCGCCCGAGCCATCGGGATCGACCAGGCGAGTCACGGTGGTGGAGCCTGGCAACGTCAGTGTGTCACCCGGTTCCGGCACAGCGGTACCAACTGATATTTCGACATCGCTGCTGCCGTCCGCTGTCGAGGCGACGATCCGCTCGCACACTCCTCCCTGTCCGTAATCATCTGGAACCAACGAACCGAGCGGGCGCTCCAAAGTGACGCCTGCCGCGCCGAGATCCTTCCAACGTGCATCGAGCAACTGATTCAGTCGGTCGATATCCATGCGCGACGCAGGTGGACCGGCATTCACAGAATCGGTGTAGCAGGATGCCATCGGCGGCGGCGTCGAGTCTGGAACCGGCGCAGTCACCGCAAGCCCCGGCGCGGTCGCTAACGCGATCAGTTCGTCCATCGTCAAGAGCGGGGAAGCATCCGACGAAGTTCCGGTCGACGTGTCGACGCTGGCAACAACCCGGGATCCATCACCGAGATACGCGACGACTCCGCGCTCGCCCCCGACTTCCGAACCGTCTTTGTCTTCGAAATCGGCTCTGTCCTCGAAATCGGCGATGTCGAGCACTGTTCCGTTTTCGAGATGCTCCCGCCGATCCACCAGACCCTCCAAGCACGGCGGCACCGGCTGATCCCATGCACGCACCTGAACCGAGATATCCGCAGTCCGCCCGACGCGAGTCAAGGTTCCCTTCGCCGACGTAGAACCGCTGAACTCGATCGGGTCGACCCCGTCAGGAAACGAAGCCCCCCGGTAATTCTGGATCGGCGCAAACTCGAGCGATTGCGACGGACTCGCAAATACAACCTCCACATCGGAAGGCAACGATTCGAGTAGTGCATCGCTCATGGCGGTGGCCTTCGGACCCGAGAACCACGGATAGTCCGGGTCGCCATAACCGGGCTCACCGGCAAAACCGTAGTTGAATCGCACCGGCGGACCCGGCGATTCCACAGACTCGCATCCGGGAATCGACGCGCCCGTGTCCTCGTTCGTCACCGCCGCGACAACAGTTCCCAAGGCGACGATCGAGACGATCACCAACCCGTCGCGCCAGGTCCATTGCTCGCGGCGACGGTTCGACTCGTGTGCGGTGCGCCCAGACATTTCTCGATCATTGCCTACGGCAACAACTACGTCACTATCCGACATACCCAGTGAGGTCGTAAACCGTGGAATTTCCCACGGTCGTCGATGCGAAATTGGCTTCGACCCATTCCTGGATGGCACTCGACGTGCTGTCCCCGCTTTGGCCCTCTCGCTGGCTTCCGCCCTGGCCACCGGCAATGTAGTAGTGAATTTTTCCGTCTGCCACGTACTGGATGAATTGATCCAATGTCGGTGCGGGATCGGAACTCCAACCGCCGATCGCCATCACCGCGGTATTGCTGGCCAACTCGTAGGTTGCTGCGCTTTGCGAGCCGTTGGTCGCGGCCGACCACGTGGTGCCCGCATTGACCAGCATTGCCGTCAACTCGGAAGTACTTTCGCTGCCGCTACTCAGTTCTTGCCCGTTCGACGCCGGATTTACAGTCGCGTCAGAAGAATTCGGCGGAGCGTCACCGTTTTGCAGCTCTGGGCCCCCACCCATACCTCCTCCCCCGCCCATTCCGGAGGCGGACACGGCGCCGGTTGGTCCGGCCGTCGGGATGGATCCGCCGTGCGCTGTTGCGGCAGTGGCAATCGCGTAAGACGCAGAACCGGTTATCCCTGCCAACGATCCAAGAATCAATCCAGCGACAGCGAGCTTGCGGAATCGATCCTTGGCTCCCACGAGAACCAGGATCGCGCCGACGACAGTGCCCGCCAACAGAATCCACTTCAGCATCGGCAGCCAGTCGGCATTGCGGTGCAACAACACCCAACTCCAGATTCCTGCGGCCAGCATCGTCGCAGCCAAGCCGCAACGTCCGATCCAACGGGCACGGACCAACCACAGAGCGTATCCACCGGTCCCGATCATCCCCGCGACGGCGGGCGCCAGCGCAACTGTGTAATAGGGGTGGATCGTGCCGGACATGTAGCTGAAGATCAGGCCGGTAACGAGAAACCAGCCACCCCAAAGGATCAACGACGCACGGACAAGATCTGTGCGCGGTGCGCGCCCACAGGCGAGTAAGCCGAACACCAACGCAATCAAAGCCGCAGGAATAAGCCAGGAAATCTGGATACCCATCTCGCTGCCGAACAGCCGTTCGAGTCCGGCACTTCCCCCGAAGCTCGAACCTGCACTGCCACCGGCCATTCCGCCACCGCCACCGGTGCTCCCGAAAAGTCGACCCAATCCGTTGTATCCCAGTACCAAGTCCATGACGCTGTTGTTGGTCGATCCGCCGATGTACGGGCGAGAATCAGCGGGCCACAGCCACACTGCCAACACCCACCACCCAGCCGATATGACAACGGACGCAGCACCGATCACCAGGTGGACCAGGCGAGTCCGCAAGCGCACCTGTCCGGCGATCAAATACGCGGCACCGAATGCAGGCAACACCATCAGCCCTTGCAGCATCTTGGTGAGAAAGGCAAACCCCAGCGCTACTCCTGCGAGCGCCACCCACATCGCGGCTCGACGACCGATCGCCGTGCCCATAGCCCGAATCACGAAGTAGCCGGCAAGAGTCATGAGCAGAACCAACAGTGCATCAGGATTGTCGAACTTGAACATCAGGGCGGCAGCGGGCGTAGCTGCCAACACAGCTCCCGCCACCAAACCCGCAGCGGGCGACGCCACTCGTTTGACGGCCGCATACACGAGCGCAACTGATCCGACGCCCATCAACGCCTGCGGAACTAGAAGACTGGCACTCGAGAATCCGAAGATTCGTCCGGACACACCCATGACCCACAATGAAGCGGGCGGTTTGTCGACAGTGATGAAATTCGAGGTATCGAGGGAACCGAAGAACCACGCTTTCCAATTCTGGGAGCCGGCCTGCGCCGCCGCAGCGTAGAAGGTGTTGGCGTAGCCACTCGCGGTCAGATTCCACAAATACAGGACTGCCGTTGCTGCCAACAGGATCGTCAGCGCCAATCCTGTACTGCGCGTGCGGAACCACGACGGCGAGGGCTCCGCGCGATGGGCAGTTGGTGCCGGCCGCTGACGCGGGGCCGGATGCAGAACGGCGGTCATCAGGAAGTCCCTTCACGAGTTACTGTCCTGCCAACGATCGCGTCTCCAACCCTGGCGGCACTGGGAGCCGGCTGGAAAGTTGCTGTGAATGGCTCAGGTCAGGGAGCGCTCGAACAGCACGACGCTGAACCAACCGGTGTCGGCATCGTCTCCGAAGTCACGACGCCCTACCTCGGTAAAACCGGCGTCCAAGTAGTAGCGGCGCAACCGCACGTTGGTTTCTACACAATCGAGCCGCAGGTACTGCGCGTTCTCGTCCGCGGACCGTCGATGGGCCCAGACGAGTAAGCGTTCGCCCATCGAGGTGCCCGACAATTCTCGATCGATAACCAATCCGTGCACGTAGCCGGCAGGATCGTTCGAATTGGGCCAGACCACGGGGTCTGACCAGATCAACCGCAGGGCACCGACAATCCTCGACTGCTCCCGGTCTCGCGCAACAAAGAACTCCCCTCTCGAAATCTGCTGCTCGACCTGCTCGACAGACACTTCACGCGGGCGCCACTGGATGATTCCGCGTTCTGCCAACCAGTCTTCTGCCGCGTGCCGCAGCGCCAGAATCTCCGGCCCATCGGTCTCGACCGCTTGCACAACGTCCACAACCATATGACCTCCCCCATATCTGCAGCCGTTCACAACAACACGGCCTCCAGGCCCCAACCCGGGTGTATCTCCGAGTTGAAGCCTATCGGCGTGAAGTTGTGCGCCTGAACGGGTGTCACCACTCAGTCAGGTTTTGAATGTGGTGTTCGCCGGCCGTGGGTGCTGCTGCGGGTCGATCGAGGGCGGCGGAATGAACCAGGGCTTGTTGTCGACACCGATCCGAATCGCCCACTTCCCGACGAACCCGGCTTTCCGGTGCATCAACCGATGATGTGAACGGCACAGCAGCACCAGGTTGTTCATCACCGTCGGCCCACCGTTCGCCCAGTGCCGGATATGGTGCGCATCCGTCCAGGCCGGTACACATGTGCAACCCGGGAACGCGCAGCCCTTGTCCCGGGCGATCAACGCCACTCGCTGTTCGGCGGTGACCAACCGTTTCCCGGGTTTCGCATCCAACGGCGCGCCGTGATCGTCGAGCAGAACCGTGGACAGGAAACAGTCACACCCGAGAAGCCTGGTCTGCGACACCGACAGCGGTCCGAGCCAGGGCATGTGCCCGACATCAAGATCAGACACAGCCACTCCACCATCAGCCATGGAGGGTGTTGCGGCGCAGTCCCGATGCTCAGCGAGATCCCGAGCGTTGATGTGCACGTTCACGTGCGGGCGTTGGCCACCATCGGTACCGGTTTTCGCGCAGTCCAGATACCGGCGGATCAGTTCCGTGAACCCGTCCGCGGTGCGTTTCGCCGCCGACCTAGAATCCGGCGTCCCGTCCGGTGCTGGGGTCGGCATCGTCAGATTCGACAACGCCGACAGCAGCATTTCACCGGTCAGGGCGTCGAAATCACCACGCACCACCACCCGACCATTGAGCGTCGACGCGATCCGCAACTCATTGAGATCGACATCCTCGGCGGGCGGGATCTCATCCGATTCGAACAACCGCTCCAACGTCGCGATCACGTTCCGCACCTTCGTCGTCGTCGCCTCCACACCCGACGCAGCAGCCAACAACAAATCGATGCACTTCGGGAGCGCCTCCTCCGGCATGCCTTTCGGCGGTGACTCGCAGAACGCCACGATCAACACGGCATGATCGAACGAGCAGTCCCCGCAATCGAACCGAGCAGCCACCGCAGGAAACGGCCGCAAAGCCGCACCCAGCGCGGCGATCTTCTTCCCGTCCCGAACCTGCAGCATCGTGTTGGCCGCCAACCACGCACCCGTCCCGCGGCTGGCGATCACCTGATCATCCGGGCGCAACGACAACTCGTCCACCACCGCCACACGAACGGCTTCCAGGCGCAGAATCTCCGCACTCGCCTCGACAGCAGCAGCACGCAACTCCGCAGCAGACAACTGCCACAACCGTCCGCGTAACCCCACCGCAGAACCCGACACCACATCCGACAACAAGACACTCATTGAATCCCCCGATCCCCTCCCCAAATCATACTCGAACACCCGTTCGAGTCAAGAGTGGTAGACCTCGAGCGCCCGCGCTACCGATTCGTCACCCGCAGGTAGCAACGGCAGTCGCACATGGGGAGTCGGAATCTGTCCCAACGCATGCAATACGCCCTTGATCACAGTCGGGTTCGGTTCGGAAAACAGAGCTCCGGACAGCTTCGACAAACTCCGCCCGAGGTCACGGGCGCCGTCCACATCGCCACTGTCCCAAGCTTTTACCAAGCGGACGAACTCAGCGGTCGACACATGAGCGGACGCCAAGATGCCACCGGCCGCACCCAAGGCCAGAAGAGGCGCGAGAAACAGATCATCCCCCGCCAGTACGGCGAAGTCGCCTGGAAGATCCGCGAGGAGTTCGACGGCAGCTGCGTCGATACCGCCCGCGGCATACTTCACACCAACAACCCCGGGCAAAGTACCCACCTCCTGCACAGTGCCGCTGTCCAGATCGCACGCAGTTCGGTACGGCACGTGATAGACGATCAGCGGCACTGGGCTCGACGACTGCAGATGCGCGAAATGCGCCACCACACCGGCTTTCGACGGCCTCGTGAAGGAGGGAACCGGCACCAAGGCCGCCGAGACCTCAGGCCACCGAGCCAGCCTCCCGAGCGCCTGCGCACTGCCCGCCGTGTCGTTACTGCCCGCGCCGACGATCAACGTCGCACCTCTCGCACGGCACACATTCGCACAGATATCCAGAACGGTCACTCTCTCCTGTTCGGTGAGTGTTGCGGCTTCCGCTGTAGTCCCCAGCGCAACGAGTCCGACCGCACCCTCGGAGAGGACCTGGTGCGCAAGCTGTTCGAGTGCATCGGTTGCAATACGACCGTCGCTCTCGAAGGGCGTGATCAGTGGAACATGGATTCCGGCCAGGTCAACTCGAGTCGTAGTCATAGAACTCAGCCTCACCGAACAAACCTTGTAGGTCTAGTTCGCATTTCCATCGTCGAGCGTAAGCTGAGCTGATGCTCGATGTTCGCCGACTGAAGCTCTTGCGCGAACTAGCGCTGCGCGGAACCATCGTTGCCGTTGCCGAGGCGCTGTCGTTCAGTCCCTCCGCGGTGTCGCAGCAGTTGGCCGTCCTCGAACGTGAAGCCGGCGTGCCGCTGCTGGAACGAACAGGCCGTCGCGTCCGACTCACACCCGCCGGTGAGAACCTCGCACGTCATGCCGAAGCCATCCTGCAACGCCTGGAGCAGGCGTCAGGTGAATTGGTCGACGCACGTCGTGGACTGGCGGGGCCGCTGCGCATCGGAACGTTCCCGACCGCGGCACGGGCGATCCTCCCGGCGGCATTGATCGCCCTGTCTCGCGAGCATCCCGGGTTGGAACCGATGGTTTCGGAGATCGACCCGGCGGACGTCGCCGACGACCTACGAGCTGGGACTCTGGACTTGGCGTTGATTCACGACTACGACTTCGTCCCTCGCCCCACCGAACCGGGCCTGACGACATTGCCGCTGTGCAGCGAAGCCGTGTACCTCGCATCGAGTGACATCGAGTCAGATCCCCACGACGCTGTCGCATCGCTGACCGACTGCGTAGAACGTCCCTGGATTACCGCAATTCCCGGAACTGCTTGTCATGCAATGACTATTCGCGCATGCCAGGCAGCTGGATTCACCCCGAAAGTGCGACACCACATCGACGAATTCGCCACCGTTCTCGCCCTCGTCGCTGCGGGACAGGGTGTTTCGCTGGTTCCTGAACTCGGAGCAATCCATCCGCCGCTAGGTGTGCGCCTGACGCCGATGCCCATTCGACGAAGGACCAAGATTGCACACCGAGCGGGCTCCGACGCTCACCCGGCGGTCGCAACCGTGACAAACGCGCTTCGCTCGGCCGTCCCGCAACTGCTGGACGCCGAGCAATAGCGACACCTACATGTCGAGCCCGAGGTCGAGGACCGTCACCGAGTGCGTCAAGGCACCGACAGCGAGGTAGTCGACGCCGGTTCGGGCGTACTCTGCGGCAACGTCGATGGTGAGACCACCGGATGACTCGAGTTTGGTTTCTGGAGCAACAGCGTCTCGGCGCTGGACCGCGATCTGCGTCTGCCACAGCGGGAAGTTGTCCAGCAGAACAAGTTCCACGTTCTCCGCCAGCACCTGATCGAGCTGAGTGAGGTTGTCGACCTCAACTTCGCACTCGATGTCCGGGGCGAGCTCACGGACCGCACGAAGTGCTGCGACCACCGAACCGGCAGCAGCAACATGGTTGTCCTTGATCAACGCCGCGTCGCCCAATCCCATACGGTGGTTGACGCCTCCGCCCACGTGGACTGCATATTTCTGCAGAGAACGCAGTCCGGGCAGCGTCTTTCGGCTGTCCCGCACTTTGGCATGAGTGCCGGCAATGGCGTCGACCCACTGTGATGTCGCCGTGGCGATTCCCGAGAGATGGCAGACGAGGTTGAGCATCGTGCGCTCTGCCGTGAGAAGTCCGCGGGTGGGTGCGACAACGGTGAGCACCGATTGACCTGGCGCAACCCGAGTTCCGTCGGCCACCCGATCAACGACCTCGTAGTTACCCGCGCCGATCACCTCGTCGAGAACAAGCAGTCCGACGTCGATGCCGGCGACAGTACCCGAGGAGCGTGAGACGACCGACGCCTTCGCGACCGCATCGGCGGGAACCGTTGCGGTAGAAGTGATGTCGGGGCCATAGCGCAGATCCTCGTCCAGAGCGAGCCTGACCAATGTGAGCAGCTCGTCACGGTCGAGCGGCGCGGGCAGGATCTTCTGCTCGGTCATCAATGAACTCCTGTCAACAACATGTCGGGTATTTCGAGCGCTCCGTCGGCACCCATCTTGATCCGAGTGCTGCGACGCTGATTCGGATCTGTTTCAGGATAGTCGATGCGGGTATGGCAGCCACGGCTCTCGGTTCGCGCCACGGCCACGTCGACCAATGCAGTCGCGGTCAACGTGAGCGCCGCGTCTTCGAGGTCCGGAGCAGCCACCGCCACTGTCTGTTCGGCGTCGGCAAGCGCGGCTCGCGCAATCTGGAGACCGCCTCCGTCGCGAACCACTGACGCGTGTGCCGTCATGACGGACTGCACGGTCTCTCGCGGCAGGATCGGCATCGGCTTGCGCACCACGTTGACCACTTCGGCATGAACCTCGCGACGCTCGGCAGCTGCGATTCCTGCACGCTCCCCGACTACCAAACCCTCGAGAAGGCTGTTGGACGCAAGACGATTCGCGCCGTGCAATCCCGTGCGAGCCACTTCGCCTGCTGCGTAGA
The DNA here is from genome assembly GCF_018588185.1 of Rhodococcus sp. WY5. Classification (NCBI taxonomy): domain Bacteria; kingdom Bacillati; phylum Actinomycetota; class Actinomycetes; order Mycobacteriales; family Nocardiaceae; genus Rhodococcus; species Rhodococcus sp. WY5. The sequence goes on along the minus strand of NZ_JAAMPR010000001.1, from coordinate 3,864,725 downwards.
GACCAGGCACTCCCGTTCGTCCATGGACGTCGGTGGCGACTCCGCCGCACGAATAGTGCGCGGCCGGAGCGACCGGAATTAATTGGGTGCGTGGATCGATGCCCGCTTCGAGGCAGGACGCCGTGATGGTCGGGAATCTCGAATCGAAACCGTCGAGCTTGCGAGCGTCGAGATAGACGTGATCAGTGCCGAGAGCGCGTAGGCGTGCTGCGATTGCCCTCGAGACCACGTCACGCGGGGCGAGATCACCCAGCGGATGAACACCTGCGGTGACCGAATCACCGTTGGTGTCGACAAGAATCGCGCCCTCGCCGCGGACCGCCTCACTGATCAGGGGTCGGCGGCCTACCCCGCCCGGAGTGAAGAGCACCGTCGGATGGAACTGAACGAACTCCAGGTCCGCAATCGCCGCACCGGCTTCGAGTGCCAACGCGATTCCGTCGGCAGTCGCTCCGGGCGGATTTGTGCTGCAGGCATACAGCTGACCGAGTCCGCCGGTAGCGAGCAGCACCGCGGGCGCATGGATCACTCCGAGGCCTTCCGGCGAGGAGACGATGAGTCCGCACACCCCACGCCGGTTGGTCACCACCTGGACTGCCGCTGCACCGAACAGAACGGGGAGCCCGGCAGCATTGAGAGCCCGCTGCACTTCCGCGCCAGTGGCGTCGCCGCCGGCATGGATGATCCGACGCGTGCTGTGCCCACCCTCGCGGGTGCGCGACACCTCGCCGTCTCGCCCGCGATCGAAGACCGCTCCCAACGCGGCCAGCGCAGCAACAGCGTCGTGACCAGCTTCGACGATGGAATAGACAGCTTCCTCGTCACACAAACCGACGCCGGCCTCACACGTATCCGAAACGTGCGACTCGACGGAATCGGTATTCAGATCGTCGACGACCGCGATGCCGCCCTGCGCGTACTGAGTCGCGGTGTCCGTCGGACCGCCCTTGCTGACCGTGAGTACTTTCAGTCCCCGCAGAGAAGCGGTGCGCGCAGCGGTGAGGCCCGCGACACCGCCTCCCACGACGACCAGGTCGGCATGAGCCTCCCAGGCGAAACGCCCGGCAGGGCTGGTCACTCGCCGCCGCCCGGATTACCGATCTCGATCATGCGCTGCACCGACTTCTGTGCACGCTTGGCCATCTCGAGATCGACGTGGACCTCGTCCTTGCCCTCGAGAAGGCAGCGAAGCAACGCGGCAGGCGTGATCATCTTCATGTACGGGCACGACGCGCGGTCGTTGACGGCCTGGAAATCGACGTCGGGCGCTGCCTTGCGCAACTGGTGCAGCATCCCGATCTCGGTCGCGACCAGAACCTGCTTGCTCTTGGTGACGCGGGCCGCGTCGAGCATTCCGCCGGTGGAGAGAATCTTGACCTTGTCCGCGGGGACCGCGCCTTCACCGGCGAGGTACAGAGCCGAAGTAGCGCAACCACATTCAGGGTGCACGAACAGCTCGGCGTCCGGGTGCGACTTGGACTTGGCCGTCAGCTCGTCACCGTTGATGCCGGCGTGCACGTGGCACTCACCAGCCCAGATCTGCATGTTGGTACGGCCCGTCACGCGCTTGACGTGAGCTCCCAGGAACTGGTCCGGCAGGAACAGAACCTCGCGGTCGGGATCGATCGAGTTGACCACGTCGACGGCATTGGACGAGGTGCAGCAGATGTCGGTGAGACCCTTCACCTCTGCGGTTGTGTTCACGTACGACACCACCAGCGCGTTCGGGTTGTCGGCCTTCCACTCACGAAGCTGCTCGGCATTGATCGAGTCGGCCAGAGAGCAGCCGGCTCGCTCGTCCGGGATCAGCACGGTCTTGGACGGCGACAGGATCTTCGCGGTCTCGGCCATGAAGTGCACACCGCAGAAGACAATCGTGTCCTCGGGCGCCTCGGCAGCGATTCGCGACAGCGCCAGGGAGTCACCGACATGATCGGCGACGTCCTGAATCGCAGGCAGCTGGTAGTTGTGCGCAAGAATCGTCGCGCCGCGTTCGCGAGCCAGACGTTTGATCTCAGCGGCCCACTCGGGGGTCGCTTCGACTCCGTTGTATCCGCCGGGGCCGTCGTGAATCTGCGAGGCCGATCCCTCCCATAACGTCGTGGTCGTCATGGCGTTCTCCTTCACCGTGAACCCGGGCTCGTCACCCAGTTCAAATCCGGACGGGCTGGCCCGGATTTCCGTATTCGAGGTTTTCGACTTAGGATCGAAAACGTGCCCAATAGTAACACCACCCACGAAGTGCTTGCAGCGGTGTTCCAAGTTCGCACCTTCCCCGCAAGCATCGCCGCAGGTGACGGCGATCACTGCCCGCAAGGTCGTGAAGAGTTGGCCGTGCTGCTGTGGCAGCGTGCACTCAACCCACAGAAGGGCACGTGGTCCCTGCCCGGGGGCACTCTGCGCGACGACGAGGACCTGACGACCTCCGCTCGACGACTCCTCGCCGAGAAGGTCGACCTACGAAAGGTCGCCCACCTCGAACAGCTCTCCGTCTTCAGTGATCCACAGCGCGTGCCGGGTCCGCGCCGCATCGCGTCGACCTTCCTCGGACTCGTTCCCCTCAGCGCCGACCCACAACTGCCACCGGACACAGCCTGGCACCCCGTTTCGAAGTTGCCGGAGATGTCGTTCGACCACGGAACCGTCGTACGGCACGCGCGCAATCGACTTGCCGCGAAACTCTCGTACACCAACATCGCATTCGGGCTGGCCCCGGAAGAGTTCGCGATGTCGACACTGCGCGAAATCTACTGCGCTGCCCTCGGTTACCAGGTCGATGCCACCAACTTGCAACGCGTGCTGGGGCGTCGAGGCGTTCTGACTCCCACCGGCAACACCGCACCGTCCGGCAAGTCGGGTGGACGTCCACCCGCCCTGTACCGTTTCACCGACTCCACCTTGCGGGTCACCGACGAATTCGCCGCACTACGGCCGCCAAGCTGACACCGATCGCACTGTCAGGCAACAGCTTCGAGACTTCCGCGCTGCAACCACACCGAGGTCACGGCGCCGGCCGGATCGATGACCCGGTTGATTACACCGAACCGAGTCGTCACCCGATCGAGAATCCGATCGGCCTGCCAACGATCCGTCGGATCGGCGACAATCGCAAAGAAGCGATGGGCAGGTTTTCCCGCCATGACGCGAACCAATTCGGTGACCGTCCGGGCCGTGACTGCCACGCTCCAACCAGCGTCGAGAAACTCGGCGGCCGTGCGCGCACCGTGCTCGAATCCGATGTCCGTGACAAGTACAACTCCCCTGTTGGGGGCGATCTCTGAAACACTCATTGCCGAACCTCCACTCGGAATCAAACTTCTTGACTCCTATGTAAGTCCGCAATCTTGTGCTTCCCTTGTGCTGGTTCTGTGAGAACTCTGGGGAATTGCGCGCCCCACCTCAGACTGCCCTGGAAAGGCCCGCCCAGAAGACCGTCGAGGCCGCGTTCACCACCTCGCCCACCGGCACGTCGCCCAACATTCCGCCCGCAGCAAGCGTCGCGACGCCGTGGAACGTCGCAAAGGCAACCAGCGCAATACTTTCCGGATCACCGGCGGCAATGTCACCGGCGGCCTGAGCTTCCGAAACGAGCCGGACGGTCAGGTCCATCGTCGCGTGCCCCGCGTTGACGACAGTTTCGGCGGCGCCCGGCGCATGCTTGTTGCTGTACATCAGAGAGAGCAGGCCCGGATGCTCCAGCGCAAAATCCACGTAGGCATTGGCGAGCGAGGAGAACCGGGCCCTCGCGGTCGGTGGAGCATCCGCGACTGCCCGCTCGAGCGCACCGGTCATCCGATGGAATCCACTTTCGGCCAAGGCATCGAGCAAAGCCTGGCGATCACGAAAGTGCTTGCCCGGAGCCGCGTGGCTCACGCCCGCCTCACGCGCGAGTTGCCTCAGCGACAACTTGTCGACGCCATCTCGTTCGAGTGTTGCTTCGGCCGACGCCAGGAGTTCCTGTCGCAGGCTGCCGTGATGATACGGCTGTTCGTGGGCGGGCATGGTGGCACCATATCAAAATGTTGTCATTGACAACTATGGTGTCAGTGCCTACATTTGGGATCACCCGAACCGAAGGAGCCACCATGGCCATCGACGTAGCCGGAACCACCGTCCTCATCACCGGAGCCAGCGCTGGGCTCGGAGTGGAATTCGCTCATCGCTTTGCCGCTCGCGGCGCAAACCTGGTTCTGGTCGCCAGGCGGGCCGACCGCCTCGAGGCACTCGCCACCGAACTCCGTGGCGCCCACGGCATCATCGTGACAGTCCTGCCCGCCGACCTGGCCGCACCCGGCGTCGGTGCATCGCTGCACCAGGAGCTGACAAACCGTGGCATCACCGTCGACTCGCTGATCAACAACGCCGGATTCGGAACACACGGGGCATTCGTGGACGAAGATCTCGAGCGCGTCACGTCCGAGATTCAGCTCAACATCGCCACGCTGGTCGAGCTGACACACACATTCCTGCCCGACCTTCTCACCGGCCGCGGAGCACTGGTCAACATCGCCAGCACAGCGTCGTTCCAGCCGACACCGGGCATGGCCGTCTACGGCGCGTCCAAGGCGTTCGTACTCAACTTCACCGAAGCACTCTGGGCCGAAGCTCGCGGCAGCGGATTGACTGTATTGGCGGTGTGCCCCGGTCCGACGCGCACCGAGTTCTTCGACGTAGTCGGCTCCGAAGACGCGGCGGTCGGGCGAATGCAGACGGCAACTCAGGTGGTGGACACCGCTTTCCGAGCACTGGATCGACGCTACGCGCCGCCGACCGTCGTATCGGGACTGCCGAACTGGGTGTCCTCGATCAGCACTCGCTTCGCAACCCGCCGGTTGGGCGCGCTGATTTCCGGGCGACTGTTGGGTGACGTGCGAATGAAAGCCGAAACCAAGCGCTCGTCGACGTCTGCGGCGTAGCGACGCAACAGTTACGGAAGTTTCGGCTGGCTCTCGACTTCGGCCTGTTCGGTGTCGGTGGCCGGATCCCCAGATTCCGGATCCCCGGATTCCGGGTGGTCCCCCACCCCGAGGTCGTCGTACGGATTGAGCACTGCAAGAACCAATGTCACGACGCACGCCGCGAGCGGCTGAAACAGAAGCACGAGCAAAGTTCCGACGTTCGGGGCCCGCGCAATGATCTCCCCGACCGCCGGATTGTCGGCCGTGGGGAAACGCAGTTTTGTCACGCCCGAACCCACGAGTGCCATCAGTCCGGTACCTGCCACTGAACCGACTATCAACCCGCCCAGGGCATAAGGACCTCGACTCAGGCGTGCCAACCAGGCCGCCACCGCCGACAGCACACCGACGATCAGTGCCAGCCAGATGAACACGGCGCTCGCGTCGAACGGATGAAGGCTCTCACCCGTCAACGCGACGCCGCGCCCCTCGGACACCACCAACAGGTGCTCGGCCGGAGCCAAGAACGCCCACAGCACACCGACGAGCACGCTCACGCCCGCAATGGTTGCGGCGATCACGATCGCGGTGCGCAGACGAATCTGCCGAAGAGAGATCACACAGAGTGACGCTACCTGCGGGCGACGTCGATCGAGTCGACGACACCGTGTCGGGAGCATTTCGCCCACCATCCGTCAGGGCTGACCTGAACGATCATGCGGCGCCCGCACTGCTCGCAGAAGCGAGGAGGCTCGAGCCCCATCGACGCCGCAGTCGGCGTCGGATCGTCGACGCCGTCGACGATCCGACGCCCGGTGAACGGGTTGTACCGCTCGGTCACCGGAGTGCTCACAGAGTGTCGTTCAGTGCTTTGATCGGCATCTGCAGATCCACCAACAAATCCAGATCCTTCTCGGCGGGACGTCCGAGGGTCGTCAGATAGTTGCCGACGATCACGGCGTTGATTCCGCCGAGGATGCCCTGCTTGGCACCCAGGTCGCCGAGAGTGATCTCGCGTCCACCCGCGAAGCGCAGGATCGTGCGAGGCAGCGCGAGACGGAATGCCGCCACGGACTTGAGCGCCTCGCTGGCGGGCAGCACGTCCAGATCACCGAACGGGGTGCCCGGACGCGGGTTGAGGAAGTTGAGCGGGACCTCGTCCGGCTCCAGTTCAGCCAGGTTGGCCGCGAATTCTGCGCGCTGCTCCAGCGATTCACCCATGCCGAGGATTCCGCCGCAGCACACTTCCATGCCTGCTTCGCGAACCATCCGAAGCGTGTTCCACCGCTCTTCCCACGAGTGCGTGGTCACGACGTTCGGGAAATGCGACTTCGAAGTTTCCAAGTTGTGGTTGTACCGGTGCACACCCATGGCGGCCAGTTGGTCGACCTGCTCCTGGGTGAGCATGCCGAGCGAGCAGGCGATCTGGATGTCGACCTCGTTGCGGATCGCCTCGATGCCTGCGGCAACCTGAGCGAGCAACCGGGCGTCGGGTCCGCGGACGGCGGCCACGATGCAGAACTCGGTAGCGCCCGACTTCGCAGTCTGCTTGGCAGCTTCCACCAAGCTCGGGATGTCCAACCACGCCGCGCGAACCGGCGACTGGAAGAGTCCGGACTGCGAGCAGAAATGGCAGTCCTCAGGGCAGCCGCCCGTCTTCAGGCTGATGATGCCCTCGACCTCGACCTCCGGTCCACACCACTTCATACGCACATCGTGGGCGAGAGCCAGCAGGTCTTCGAGCCTGTCGTCGTCGAGTCGGAGTACGTCGAGCACCTGGCTTTCGGTCAGGCCAACTCCTCTTTCGAGAACTTGCTCGCGCGCCTGGTCGAGGATGTCGACCGTCGCAGGGGCCGTGCTAATCGGGGGCGGGGTCACAGACGTCTCCTTCGAAACCAACAAAATTGAACACCGTACAAGTTGAACGGTGTTCACGTTAGAGACGTGGTGGAATACTGTCAAAGGCGGGTCCGATCGACATCCGATCGACATCCGATTGCGAGCGGTCCACAGCGGGACGAAACGAGGGGAACAACAAGTGCAGTTGCGACGGGGCGACGTGCTGGACGGCGCCATGGCGATACTCGACGAGTTCGGACTTGCCGACCTCACGATGCGCAGGCTCGCAACCTCACTAGGTGTCCAACCCGGCGCCCTCTACTGGCACTTCCCGAACAAACAGACCTTGCTGGGCGCGGTCGTCGACAAGATCCTCGAAGACCTCGACGCCCCCGTCGACGCAGACACGTGGCAAGAAGCGTATTCCGAACTGGCACACAGACTTCGGTCTGCCCTACTGGCGCACCGCGACGGCGCCGAGTTGGTCAGCGCCACCTTCGCCTCGCGGATGACGAACAGCAAGGTGCGCGAGCATTTCGTACAAGCCGGGCAAGAATCCGGTCTCTCACGCGAGCACGCCCAACTCGCGGCGTACGCCCTGCTGTATTACGTACTCGGCCATACCGTGGACGAGCAGTCCCGAGCGCAGATGGAAGAAATGGGGGCACTGACCCGAGCGCCCATTTCCCCCGACTCCCCCGAGGTGATCGGCGGCGGTTCCGACGAGGACCTCCTCGACGGCGATCCGACAGTGCGCTTCCAGTTCGGCCTGGACCTGTTCATCGACGGCATCCGCACTCGCCTGAATTCGACCACACATTCAACGCGCACCGAATCGGCTCTACGACACTCCTGACAGTCGGAGTACTGCAGTAGTGCCGGCCGCGACAATCACCACGACCACCAACGGCGCCTTGAACCAGGCGCAGATGCCTCCGGCCACCACGCCGAGCATCCGCGCCGGCCCCGCAACGTCATGCCCGGTGAAGACCGTCGATGTCACAACCACTGCGAGCAGCAGGACCACGACAGCACGATCGAGGGTTTTCTCGGCAAAAACCGAAAGCTTCACCCGAGCGCGGAGCAGAATGCCACTTGCCCGCAAAGCGTAAGAACCGCAAGCGAACACGACGATACCGATCCAGACCGACGCGGTATTCATCGAACCTTCTCCCGGAACGGTATCGTCACCGCGATACTCAGCAGCGCAACGAGCGGAGCGGTACCCGACGGCAGGAACGGCGACGTGGCCACCGCGACTGCTGCACCGATCAGGGCGGCAAGCAGCGTCACCTTTTCCTTCAGCGCAGGCAAGACAAGGGCCAGAATGACAACCGGAAACGCGGCATCCAATCCCAACGCGCCGGGGTCTCGGACGACTCTGCCGAGCAGTCCGCCCAGGAGAGCTCCGATCGGCCACGACACCGCGATCCCGATCCCACAGAACCAGAAGGCCGCACGCTTCTGCTTCACCGAGCCCTGCGCCATGGCAACCGCGACGCTTTCGTCGTTGACCAGGTGCGCGCCGACCAACTTGCGCCAGCCCGAGCCCCTGCGCCAGCCTGAATCCGTGTGGCGAGCCTCGCCGAGAAAAGATCCCGCTGCCAATCCGTAGGCGAAGTTTCGGGAGTTGATCAGCAAGCCGGCTACAACTGCAGCGACGGCGCCGCCTCCGGCCGCGATGATTCCGATGAACAAGAACTCCGAAGACGCTCCCAGAACGAGTACAGCCAACGCCAAAAGCTGCCACAACGAGAATCCAGCCGATCCCGCCGTCACACCGTAGGACACACCGACGATGGCCACGGAGAGACAGATCAGCACGCTCACCCGAACCGTGTCTCGATCAACTGTTCGCCATAAAGAACGCATGTATTCTATGTTGAACGAAGTGACACCGTTCGTCAAGTAGAACGATCGATCGGAGAATCGAACGATGCCCAGTAATGAAACGGATACAGCGGAGACTCCTCAGAAACTGGTCGCCGTCGCACTCAAACGCGAACGTGCCCGAGCAGGCTTGAGCCTTTCGGAGGTCGCCCGGCGCGCCGATATCGCCAAGTCCACACTCTCCCAACTCGAATCCGGACTCGGAAATCCGAGCCTCGAAACACTGTGGGCACTCGGAAACGCATTGGGCGTGCCGTTCTCACAACTCGTCGACTCTCAGGCACAGACCGTTCAGTTGATTCGAGCCGGAGAAGGTCCCGCGATTGCGTCGGCAAACGCGTCGTACATCGCGACACTCTTGGCGCCGAGCCCACCGAACGCACGACGCGATCTGTATCGGATAGTCGCCGAACCGGGCGAGCCGCGTATTTCGACTCCGCATGCACGCGGCACCACCGAACACGTCGTGATCGGCACCGGACGGGCGGAGGTCGGGCCCACTGCAAATCCGATCGAACTCGGACCGGGCGATTATCTTGCTTATCCCGGCGACGAGGAGCACATCTTTCGGGCGCTCGAGCCCGGGACGACAGCGATCTTGGTGTCGGAACACACCTGAGCCGCGATGAGTTTCGCCGCTGCGGGAAGTCTGTATCTGGGAGGTGATGTGGCCAGAGCCTCGATTGCCGAAGACAGTAACGACCGACAGCAGGAGGACCCATGTCCGGATCCAGCATCAGCAGCATTTTGCTCTCGAGCACCGACCCCGAACGCTTGCGCGACTGGTACGCCGAGGCGTTCGCCCCGAAGGTCGACCGGACTCCCGGCGAACCCGGCTACGACGTGCTCGACTTCAACGGTTTCTACGTGATGCTCGACAGACGCGACGACGTCGGCGAGACCAACCCCCAGCCGGGTCGCATGTTCCTCAACGTCGAAACCGACGACGCCCGGTCGATCGCACAGCGCATCGATGCGCTCGGCGGAAAATGGCACGCTCCACTCGAAGACCGCGGGGGCAGTTTGTTCGCCACTGCGATCGACCCCGACGGAAACTACGTTCAGATCATCGAGTTCAGCGAGGAAGCCAGGGCCGAGATGGAATCCGGAATGACGGATTCCCAAACCACCTAGTCCGGCAACCGCTGGGAACGGAGATAGTCATGCTTACAGACACGAAAGCATTCAGCGGATTTTCGGTGACAGACATCGACTCTGCAAAGAAGTTCTACGGCGAAACACTCGGGTTGAAGGTAACCGACGGAGACATGGGACTGATTCGCCTACATCTTGCCGGCGGAACCGAGATCCTCGTTTATCCGAAGCCGAATCACGAAGCGGCGACCTACACAATTCTCAACTTCGTCGTCGACGACATCGACACAACCGTCGACCAACTGACCGCACGTGGCGTGGAGTTTCTCAAATACGACGGATTCCCCCAGGATGAGCGAGGCATCATGCGTGGCAACGGCCCCGACATCGCGTGGTTCACCGATCCCGCCGGCAATGTTCTGTCGGTGATCAAGGAGTCCTGACGCGCTTAACCGCTGAACAGCCGCGACTGCCGCTGTTCAGCGGTGTCGGTGTTGGAGCGTTCTGCTGCCGCAGTTTCACGCTCGGCAGCCAGTTGCTCGGCGCTTTTTGCGTCGACAACGGGCTCCGACGCGCTGAGGTCGGAAAACAAGCCACTGCTCGATTCGTTCACATGCCACCCTTTTGCCTGGTCATCGTTGCCGCGCGCAGATAAACCTGCGTTAGAGATCGGTCGATGGCTACTCAATTACTGCCGCTCGTACGGCGCCGACAAGACGCCGATGACTCAGCAGTTCTTCACCCAGTGTTGCACGCCTGTGTTTTCCACGAGAAATTCGGTCCAGACGGGTTGTCATCGCCCGCACGGCGGAGCAATGTGAAAGATGAGCGCGGAGCAGGTCGGCAGCACTTTCGTCGGACACCTGGCCCCTCAATTCACCGCACAATTTTTGGAGGAATCATGTTGGGAATTGCTTTGGGCCTCGGCAGCGCCGCTGTCGGAATCGGCCTCGGACTGCTCGGCGCAGGAGCGGGAATTCTGCTGAGCGACAAGACCGTCAAAACCGCACGACGTGAACTCACCGCCTGACGAGGGCGAGCGCACTGAATTTTTGGGCACTCGGGTCGGTATTCGGGTGAACGCCGCGATGCGACACCCCGCGCAGTGGGTGTTCGCACGGGCCGCGCATCGACGTGGCGTGCATACCGGCGTAGATGTTCCGACGAGCGCGCAGGACGTGCTCGACCGGTTGACGGCACTCCGAATAAGTACGTGGAGTTACGGATTCGACCACAAGTCGGTCCGTCACCTGGGTCCGATGGCGCAAGACTTTGCGGCGATTTTCGGCTTGGGATCCAACGCCCGCCGGATCTCCGCCGTCGACGCGAACGGCGTCTGCATGGCGAGCATCCAAGCGTTGAACCGCAAAATCAGTGCCCTCGAGACAGAAGTCAGCGCGCTCGAGAAGGACGTGAACAGACTGAGACGGGAAACGGGAGACACGAGCACGACTCGGAATGCATTGGAAACAAACAACAATCACATATCCACACCGCTCGACGAATTCGGTGGATCCACCGGTCTGTAGTTTGTTCGGTGTGACCGCCCCTGATTCAGACTCCGACTCAGCGCCCAACGTGATTGCCGCGCTGTTCGACGTGACGTCCGATGCAGTCGGCGACGAACATGTCGAACAGGTACTTGCCGAATTCGGCTTTGGCGCAACGGAGGTCGCGGAGACCGCGGCCCGCATCCGGGCCAGTCGGTCGGAATTTCGGCGACTTCGCCGTCGCGAGAACGAATTGGCGGTTCTCTATTCGAGTGCACGTGAGCTCGCGCAGGTTCGCGACGTGGACACACTGCTGCAGAGGCTGGTCAACCGCGCACACGACATCATGGGCACCGACGTCACGTACCTGTCCGAGTTCGACGTGATCACTCGTGACCTGAATGTTCGAAAGACGGCCGGCGCGGTCTCGCCGGAACTCCAGCATCTGCAAGTTCCTGCCGGCGCGGGACTGGTCAGCGCGATTGCCGAATCTCGAGCAGCCCAATGGGTTCAGAACTACAGCGACTACACGCAGTCGCGCCATGACGAAGTGGTCGATGCCGCGATCGTCGCCGAGGGTCTGGTGGCGATTCTCGGCGTGCCGATGCTCTCCGACGGCCAGATCCTCGGAGTCCTGTTTGCCGCCGACCGCCGGGAACGGCGTTTTACCGCAGATCAGATCGCCCTGCTCTCGGCGCTGGCTGATCACGCCTCGGTGGTCCTGCAAACCGCGCGGGCACTCGACCGCGCCGAGGAATCCGCTGCCGAGACCGGGCGAGCACTCGACGAGCTGCGCGAACACGTGTCCGCGCGGGACAAATCGAACATCGTCCACCAGGATCTGATCCACGCCGTTCTCCGCGGCGGCGGATACGCCCAGGTTGCACGAACTCTCAGCAGCTCTCTCGAGCGCAGCACCGTCGTCGTCGACAGTGAGCTACGCCCACTCGTGAAATCCTCTGGCGAGCAGATCACGACGGTGCCGATGTCTCTTCCTCCCGCCGTGTCCGAGGCCATCGACCAGAGTCGCCGAAGCGGCCGATGCACGTTCGTCGCCGACAGTGAGACCGTGATCCAACTCGTCAGCGCCGTAACCGCCGGAGAATCGTTCCTCGGGGCCATCTTGCTGAATCATTCGGACGCGCCGATCGGCCCCGTCGAACTCCGGACCGTGGAACGGGCAGCTCAGGTCACTGCCATCCTCGTGTTGCAACACTCGGCGGCGGCGGCAGCGGACCGGCGTGCACGTGACGAACTGGTCGCCGACTTGCTGAGCACTGCGCCCGAGCGCAGGCGCGATCTCGAACGTAGGACCCGAAACCTCGGCATCTCCCTCGGCGAACTGGACACCGTCCTCGTGGTGTCGGTCGCTCCGGAACTCCGCACCGCCGCGCTCCGCGCAATCGGGCAGTCTCTGCCGGTAGCGGGGTTGGCGGCGCAGCATGCCGGATTGATCGCGGTGGTCTCGCGCTCGGGAAACCCGGCAGCCGCGGCGACGGTCATTCACCGTCAGATCACCGGTTCGGTAGGACCGCACGCAGTAGTCATTGCGCCGGCGACGGCGGAACGCCCCGAAGAGCTCCCGGCGCGCTTCACCTCGGCGCTGCGCACGGCCCGCCTACTGTCGGCGTTGGGCAAGACCGACGGCGCGGTCACGACGGCGTCATATCTGCCGTACACCGTTCTGTTCGGCGAAAATCCGGAATCACTTCATCAGTTCATCGACGAAGTAATCGGCCCGGTACTCGCGTACGACCGCGACAAGGACACCGATCTCACCGCGACCCTTCGGGCTCTGGTCCGCAACGACGGCAGCCCGACCAAGGCTGCCCGCGCACTCAACTACCACCCCAACACCGTCGTTCAGCGTCTCGACCGCATCCGCACGCTCCTCGGTCACTCGTGGCGTGAAGACGAGAACTTCTTTCGCGTGTCCATGGCGACGAGGCTCGACGAACTTCGAGAAGTGGGACCCGAAGAGGGTGGAAGCGACATCAACGACAGCGGCGATGGTGCATGACACTACAATTTCGACCAATGGATGTGTTGTGGGCACGTGGTCTGGCAGGCATCAACCTCCCTACTGTGAAGCGGAGCACAGAACCACTTCAGGAGGACGACCCCCCGTGTCATCAACCAGCAGCCGATCAACCAACAGCCGCATCGCCGATTTCCGGTCCTACGACGTCGCCGCACGGCGCGCCGAGATCGTTCGCCAGACCGACCTGACCGAAGCAGACATCGCGGTCTACGACGCTGCCGACGGCCTCACCATCGATCAGGCCGATCGCATGGTCGAGAACGTCCTCGGCGTCATCGGCATCCCGGTCGGCGTGGCCACCAACTTCACGATCAACGGCACGGACTACCTGATCCCCCTCGCCACCGAGGAGCCGTCGGTGGTCGCCGCCGCGAGTAACGCTGCTCGCATCGCACGCGGACTCGGGGGCTTTCACGTCTCGAGCACGCAGCCGATCATGCAAGCCCAGATTCAACTCGTCGACGTCGTGGATCCGGCAGCTGCCCGCATCCGACTCCTCGAGGCACGTGAAGAAATCATTGCACTCGCCAACGAGCAGGACCCGAAGCTGGTCAGCGTCGGGGGTGGCGTGAAGGACATTTCGGTTCGCATCGTGTCCTCGGACAAGGCCGCCTACGTCGTCCTCCACCTTCATGTCGACGTACGAGATGCGATGGGCGCCAACGCCGTCAACACGATGGCCGAGGCAATCGCGGATCGAGTCGCCGAGATCGGCGGCGGACACGTCGTCCTGCGCATCCTCACCAACAAGGCCGATCTGCGGCTGACACGCGTTCGCGCCGTGTTCGACGCCGAATTGATCGGCGGCGCAGAGGTTGTGGACAACCTAATCCATGCCGCACGCTTGGCGGAGCTGGATCCCTACCGCGCCGCGACGCACAACAAGGGCATCATGAACGGCATCAGCGCCGTGGTGCTGGCGACCGGAAATGACACGCGCGCAGTCGAAGCCGGGTGCCACTCCCATGCAGTCAACGCCGACGGGATCTACTCGTCGCTCTCGCATTTCGAGAAGAATGCCGACGGAAACATCGTCGGCACCCTCGAGCTACCCATGCCGGTCGGCCTCGTCGGCGGGGCCACCAAAGTGCACCCCGTAGCGCAGGCCGCAATCAAGATGCTCGGCGTCGAGAGCGCCGAGGAACTCGCCGGCATCATTCTGGCAGTCGGCCTGGCGCAGAACCTGGCTGCTGTCCGCGTTCTGGCCAGTGAGGGTGTCCAGCGCGGACACATGGGGCTGCACGCCCGCAACATCGCTGCCACCGCCGGAGCGCAGAAGAGCGAGATCGACGCCGTGGTGGCACGCCTGATCGCGGACAAGAGCATTCGCGTCGAGCATGCCGAGAAGGTTCTCGCCGAGATCCGCGGCGGAAACTGACGACAATGACCGAAACAGTTGCAGGATCACCGGTGTGGAAGCCGGCGCCTCATCGAGTGCCGGCGCCGGGGCTGCCGACCTCGGTCCGGATCTACGAAGTCGGGCCACGCGACGGACTTCAAGCGGAAACAGCGGTGATCCCGACCGAGACGAAAGCCCAGTTCATCGAACGCCTGGTCGCGGCCGGCTCCCGCACTGTCGAATTGACGAGTTTCGTCTCACCTCGATGGATCCCGCAACTTGCGGACGCGGAAGAATTGATGGGTCGGCTGCACCTGCCGGACTCGGTACGTACGGTCGTTCTTGTCCCGAACCGCAAGGGTCTCGAGCGGGCCGTCGCCGCCGGAGCAAGCGAGGTTGCAGTATTCGTCAGCGCCACAAAGGAATTCGCGAAACGCAACCTCAATTCCACGGTGGACGGCGCGATCGCCGCGGCTGCCGAGGTCACTACGGCCGCCCGAGCCCTGGGACTTCCCGTCCGCGGCTACATCTCCATGTGCTTCGGCGACCCCTGGGAAGGCTCCGTGCCCGTCGAGCGTGTCGCCGACATCGCAAAGACCCTGATCGACAGCGGTGTCACGTCACTCTCACTCGGCGACACCATCGGCGTCGGCACACCTGGCCATGTGCTCGCTTTGCTCGGCGCCCTCCGAGAACGTGGCATCCCCATATCGCAGATCGCCATGCACTTTCACGACACCTACGGCCAGGCGCTGTCGAACGTCTATGCGTCGTTGACCGCTGGGGTATCCGAATTCGACAGTTCCGCAGGTGGTCTCGGACGGTGCCCATATGCCAAGGGCGCGACCGGAAATCTCGCCACCGAGGATCTGGTGTGGATGCTCCACGGCCTCGGGATCGACACCGGCATCGACCTGGATTCGCTCACCGATACAAGCAGCTGGATGGCCGAACAGATCGGCCACTCGAGCCCGTCCCGAGTTGTCACCGCCCTCCGCGCAGCACGCACCTGACACCCGCAACGCAAGCCCCTCATCTCGCAAGCCCCTCCCTGTACGACCCCGCCATGCATGACACTGGAGAAGACTGATGTCACCACCGCAGCCGGCAACGACGCCGACCACCACGACCGAGCCGACCGAGCAGCAGACATACCTCGAAGTCTGGGGTGACACCGTCAACGGTCGACACCTCGCGATCTCCGTTGCAGTCGGCAGTGTCGTCGGCGCCTCGGCCCTTCTCGCGGCCCAGGCACTGTTCGAACGGGTCGTCAGCGAACCGTCGTTGGCCCAGGCGTACAGCCTTCTGGTCGGCATCGCGGCCTGCCTGCTCGCCGGCGTGGTCTGCGGAATCTTCATCAAGCCGAAGCGGATAGTCGCCTTGGCCGCCGCCGACGCGGAGTCGATCGACGGTGTCATCACGACGATGAGTGAACAGCGCCAGGGTCTGGGCACTCTCGCCGACATTCCGGAGCAGAGCCGACAGGAACTTCGCGAGCTGGGTCTGTACGACCACTTCGCCGCTGCCGAGGCCGAGCACGCACGGGTCTCGAACACACCGAAGGACGGTGGGCGCGCATGAGTTCGGTTCTGACCAACGAAATTCTGATTGCCGTTCTCTTCGGCATCATCGGTGCGGTCGCGTTCACGTTCATCGGATTGATCTCCGGCACGGACGAGACCGCCACGATCGCACCGCTGACTCTGCTCGTGATTCTGCTCGGCGCTCCCCCGGCGGCGGTCTTCACGTTCTTCCTCTCCGGTGCGATCGCCAAACACATGACTCACGCGGTGCCGACGATGCTGCTGGGCATTCCCGGCGACACGATGGCGATTCCACTCTTGCCGGAAGCGCAGATGATGCGCTCACTCGGCATCCCGCACATCGCACTCCGCAAGGCGATCTCGGGAGCAGTGATCTCGGCGTTCGTCGCTGTGCCGGTTGCCGTTTTGTTCGCGACCATCCTCGCGCCGTTCGCGGACACCGTTCAGTCGATAGCACCGTGGCTGTTCCTGGTCGCCGCCATCGGCATCGCCTACGCCTCACCAGGCCGCTGGGCCGGGGTTGTCGCCCTCGTTCCCTTCGTCATCTTGATCCTCGGCGCCCGCGCGTTGACGTCGAATTACGATGTGTCGCTGAACATCAGCTACTTCCTTGCGATCGCAGTCGGGCCGCTGATCGCGGACCTCGCACTGACCTTGGGCCCGTCTAGCCGTAAGGACATGGAACGCAGTGAACCCAAAACCGTTGCATTGGCCCCGGACATCAAAGGATGGAAGGGATACTTCCCCAATCCTCTGAAGGTCCTCGATCGCAAGCAGATCGGTTACACCGCCGCCGCTTCCACGGTGTCGAGCGCAACCTTCGTCTTCAGCCCGGTCGCCATGACTGTTCTGATGGGTGAGCTGGTAGGTGCGCGGATCAAGAACGGCTATCACCGACTGACCACAATGGTCTCGGCGAAGAACGGTACGACGGAATCCACCTACATCGCGGAAACCCTCATCCCACTCGTCGCTTTCGGCCTTCCGCTCAGCCCGCTCGCGGCAGGCCCCGCAGCCCCTCTGTTCAACGCTCCACCGGTGTTCGAGACCAATCAGGAAACCGGAGTGATCAACAATCTCTCCACGTACCTGACGCAGTGGGAGTTCCTGCTCTACGGACTGCTCGCAGTGGTCACGGCAACGGTCATCGCATACCCGTTTGCCATGAACTACGCGTACCGCGCTGCGTCAGCGGTGGTCAAGCACATCAGTCACGAAGCTGTGATCGCGGTGTTCACGGGACTCGTCGTCGTCATCAGCATCTGGGAGGGCGGCATCCTCGGGCTTCTGATCACCGTGACGGTCGGCCTGGTCGGTGGTCTTCTCGGGCGCCTGTTCAAGATTCACGGCGGAGTTCTGTTCATGGGTTACTACGTAGCGCTGTTCAGTGTTCCTGCGCTGATCAATCTGTTCTGAATCGGTCGACTCCACCACCACGTGCGGACCCGCAACAAACTGCGGGTCCGCACGTATTTCTTCAGCTACCGACCGTGAGCGCCACGGTTCGATTGCGGTCCAACTTCTTCGCTCGATACAACGCCTCGTCAGCGCAATCGACCAATTGCGTCAGGTCTGCGTCGCCGTGGGGTGAACACGCGACGCCGATGCTGACCGTCGGCCCGAATTCACCCAATACTGCCGACGAATTCTCCGCTTGCGCGCGTCGAATCATCTCGGCTGTTTCGGTCGCACCCTCGAGATCGACGCCGGCCATCAGTACGACGAACTCCTCGCCGCCCAATCGGGCGAAGAGATGCTTGTCATCGAGGTGCCGCCGCACCTGATCGGCAAAACTCACCAACGCCGTATCGCCGGCACGATGACCGAGGTTGTCGTTCACCATCTTGAAGTGATCCAGATCCATCATCAGGACGCTGACCGGACGTCCAGAGTGGCGACGCGGATCGGTCGCACCCGTCACGCTGCCGCCTCGCCGCAAGAATTCGTCCCGGCGCAACGCACCGGTGAGATCGTCGTGGGTGACGGCCTGGGTGAGTGCCTCGAGCGCGCGGCGACGCTCGAGGATCACGCAGGCCACCGCGATCGGCGCTACCGCCAGCAGCGACAATCCGATCTGGACCGACGCGCTGACCGGCGAGACGCCCTCGCTGGACAATCCGAGATGGCCGTCGGCCGTCAGTACCAACGTCCAGGCAGTTGACACAGCGGTGAGCACCGACGTGACAAATACATTGGTGAGCAAGGCTGCAGTCACCAGCGCCGGCATGGCAAACGCGATCGCTCCGGCACCGCCTATCACCCACTCCAAGATGATGCAGACGGCCAGCAGCGCCGTCGGAACGACTGATCGACGCACAAGCGTGGCAACAGCTTTCGGTTCTCGATCCACTCGTCGAAGCGAAGGGAATGTCAGCACCAAGGGGACGATGGTCATGTAGTTGACGAACTCACTCGAGAACCAGAGCAACCAGCCGTCCCACCACTGCCCGCCGAACAGCACGCGGTTCGCGATTCCGCCCACGAGCGCCGCCATCGACGCGGCGGCGACAGTCATCGACACGAGATAGCCGACGGACTGAATACTGGTCAGTCGACGGTCCTCACTGTCGACCCAGCGAAAGGCGTAGAAGCCGCTCGCAACCCCGACGATGTTGGCCGCGTTGAGCCACACCGTGGACTCCCATGCCCCACCGGTGATCAGGTCGGCTCCGACATAACCGACTACGACGCAGATCCAGGTGAGCAGTGTGGCGGAACGCGGCGACCGAAAGAGGATCCCGAGTAGCAGCGCGTTGGCCGGCCAGAAGACTGCAAGCGTGCCCGGCAGACGGCTCAGAATTCCGACCAGGCACGAGACGAAGACGACTACGCCGATAAGCAGTGCGCGACGTACGGCCGATGACGACAACGACTTTTCGACCGTGCTCACCACCTACATTCGACTGACCTACTCACAATTCGACAACCACTGTCGGTGACCAAGGCGCCCCGGATGCAGGGTCGCCGCAAGACACCCGTCGAAATATACCGACCGGAATCGTACGCGAGGGACGTCGAAACCCAAGGCGCCCCACTGTGCCTTGGCTATCGATGCGGACAAATCGGATGTTACGTCGTCAGTTGGTCAAATGAAGTTCACCGAGCGTGATCGAAGCGGTGCGAGCAAACTCTCGGACACTCGCGCCCCCACTTCCGGCAGGCATTACCCCGAGAAGGGGAACACCGCTGACCGAAACCAGATCCTCGCGATTGCATCTCTCGGCGAGGTCCGGTTCCTGCGGCCACGAACCGATCACCAACCCGGCGCAGTCCACGCCGGATGCACGTAGGGCTTCCACGGTCAGTGCCGTGTGATTGAGCGTGCCCAGGCCGGACGCAACCACCAGCACCACTGGCGCTGCCAGAGCCGCGGCAAGATCGCGAGCGGTGAACCCGTCGACGCCCAAGCGGACCAGCAAGCCGCCGGCGCCTTCGATCAGGGTCAGGTCGTGGGTGGTGTCCAGGTCGGAGGCGACCCGAACCACGTCGTCGAGCGCCAACAACGGGAGACCACTTCGACGGGCAGCAGTATCCGGCGCCAAAGGTTCGGGATACCGCGCCAACTCGACCAGCGTCACGCCGCCGCCGGTCAGACGCTCGATCTCGGCCAGATCACCCGCACCGTCCACGTCGACGCCGGTCTGGGCCGGTTTGAGCACCGCAACCGACTTTCCCGACTGCAAGGCCACCGATGCCAATGCGGCTGTCACCACTGTTTTTCCGACGTCGGTCGACGTTCCGGTCACCAGGAAAATGCTCATGCTCGGGCTCCGGCCAATACCTCGCGAAGTACGAGAGCGATCTGTTCCATCTCGGAAGGAGACAGCGTCGCTCGTGCAGTCAGACGCAGCCGTGACGTTCCTTCCGGAACCGACGGCGGGCGGAAGCAACCGACATGCAACCCCTGGTCCCGGCACGCGGACGCGGCATCGAACGCCCGCTGCGGATCACCGAGAACGACTGAGACGACAGCAGATTCAGGCGACGGAGCACCGGTGACGTCCGCCAGCTCGGATGCCCGGGCCAGGACGTCGAGCGCTCGCGTCGGCTCACGCTGGAGTACTGCGAGTGCAGCCCTGGCTGCGCCCACGGCGGCCGGTGCGAGACCGGTGTCGAAGATGAACGTTCTTGCCGCGTCGATGAGATGCGCGCGGATCTTGTTGTCACCGAGCACGACTCCGCCCTGGCTGGCGAGCGACTTGGACAGTGTTGCCGTCACGACGACGTCGGGTTCACCGGCCAGGCCCGACTCGTGGACGAGTCCACGTCCACCGGCACCGCGCACACCGATGCCATGCGCCTCGTCGACCAACAGGATCGCCCCGAACTCGCGGCACACCTGATGCATCTCCCGCAGCGGCGCGAGGTCTCCGTCGGCGCTGAAGACCGAATCCGTGACGACCAGCGCTCGCTCTTCCACTCTGCTGCGCAACGTGTCGGCGAGAAAGCTCACGTCCGAATGCGGAGCTACCGCGACCCGGGCACGTGACAGGCGGCAGGCATCCACGAGTGAGGCATGCGATCCCGCATCGGAGACGATCAACGATCCGGGACCCGAGAGCGCCGTCACCGCGCCGAGGTTGGCTGTATAGCCGGAAGAGAAGACCAGTCCGGAGTCCGCCCCGACGAACTCGGACAGTTCGACTTCGAGCAGTTCGTGTTCGGTGGTGGTGCCGGTGACCAGACGCGAACCCGTGGCGCCCGCGCCCCAACGGCGCAGAGCCGCCGTTGCACCCTCGATCACGTCGGGGTGCCGCACGAGTCCGAGGTAATCGTTCGACGCCAGGTCGATCAACGGGGAGTCGACCGTGCGAGGACGGAGTTCGCGGCGCAGTCCAGCGGCCCTACGGTCCGCTTCGACGGCAGTGAGCCAATTCAGCGAGGTGTTCACTTTTCCGACCATACTTGAACACCGTTCAACTCAATGGTTAGGGTGCATCCGTGCTCACAACCGGACTTGATCCCCATGACGTCTCCGCCATCGATGCCGATGTCCTCTGGCATCCGTACGGATCATTTCCCGCGTCGACTCGTCCGCTGATCGTCGACTCTGCGCAGGGGGCTACACTCACGCTCTCCGACGGCCGCCGATTGGTCGACGGAATGAGCTCGTGGTGGGCCGCCATTCACGGATACCGCAATCCCGTGCTCGACACTGCTGCTGCACGGCAGCTGGGCAAGATGAGTCATGTCATGTTCGGCGGACTGACGCACGAACCCGCCGCTCGCCTCGGGCGACTACTCGTCGACATCACACCGCCTCACCTCGACAAGGTGTTCCTCTCCGACTCCGGTTCGGTGGCCGTCGAAGTAGCAGTCAAGATGTGCCTGCAGTACTGGCGGAGCCTCGGAAAACCGTCGAAAAATCGTTTGATGACCTGGCGCGGCGGATATCACGGCGACACCTTCACCCCCATGAGCGTCTGCGACCCCGACGGCGGCATGCACTCTCTCTGGACCGACGTCCTTCGCCCTCAGGTCTTCGCGCAGACTCCCCCGGCGGACTATCTCCCCGAATACGTGCAGGAGTTGGAATCGCTCTTGGCCGAGCATCACGAGGACCTCGCCGCGGTGATCGTCGAACCGGTAGTCCAAGGCGCCGGCGGAATGCGTTTCCACGACCCCGCATACCTGATCGACCTCCGTAACCTCTGCGACAAATACCAAGTCCTCCTGGTCTTCGACGAGATCGCGACCGGATTCGGACGCACCGGTGAACTGTTCGCCGCCGATCACGCCGGCGTCAGTCCCGACGTCATGTGCGTCGGCAAGGCACTGACCGGCGGGTACATGAGTCTGGCGGCAACGCTGTGCACCACGGAGATCGCGGAGACCATCACTGCCGGTGAGGGCGGCGGGCTGATGCACGGCCCCACCTTCATGGGCAATCCACTCGCGTGCGCCGTCGCGGTGGCGTCGACCGAACTTCTGCTTGCGATGGACTGGCGGCGTGACGTCGCAACCCTCGAACGTGGCCTCGCTCGAGGCCTCGCCGAAGCCGTCACAATTCCCGGGGTCGTCGACGTCCGCGTCAAAGGCGGAATCGGAGTGATCGAACTCGAACAGCCGGTCGACATGCAGAGCGCGACCGATGCAGCCGTCGACGCCGGCGTCTGGCTCCGGCCGTTCCGCAACCTCGTATACGCGATGCCTCCGTACCTGTGTTCGGAGGCAGAGGTGGAACAGATCACAGCCGGAATGCTTGCAACCGCCCGCAGCCAGGCGAAACGGTGATCGGCACCGTAGACAGTCGACGAGATTCGATCGGCTGCACCCGATAGGGTCTGATTCATGGATCAACCGCCGAGCGAGACCTCAGCCACTCCCATCCCGGTATGGCCTGGCAGTGCGTACCCACTCGGTGCCACCTACGACGGCGCGGGGACCAATTTCTCGCTCTTCTCCGAGGTCGCCGAGGCCGTCGAGCTGTGCCTGATCGCCAAGGACGGAACCGAAACCCGCATTCGGATGGACGAGGTCGACGGTTACGTCTGGCATGCGTACCTTCCGTCGGTATCCCCCGGCCAGCGAT
Source organism: Rhodococcus sp. WY5 (assembly GCF_018588185.1). Classification (NCBI taxonomy): domain Bacteria; kingdom Bacillati; phylum Actinomycetota; class Actinomycetes; order Mycobacteriales; family Nocardiaceae; genus Rhodococcus; species Rhodococcus sp. WY5. The sequence goes on along the minus strand of NZ_JAAMPR010000001.1, from coordinate 3,842,057 downwards.
ACGGCTACCGCGTACACGGGCCGTACGATCCGGCTGCAGGTCTGCGATGCGATCCGAGCAAGCTCCTGCTGGACCCGTACGGAAAAGCGTTCGACGGAGACTTCGACGGAGACCGTTCGCTGTTCTCGTACGACGTCGAATCGGCGGCGGACCCCGAACCTTCAGGAGACGACGAATCTCCCGCCGTGGAGCCGCAAGAGGCTATCGACGAAACGAGTTCGGAAGCCGAATCGGACGAGGTGGGCCTCGAAGACGACTCGCCCACGGGCGATCAGGAATCGGACGAGATCCTCGAGCCCGAACCCTTCGAGCCGGAACCACTCGTCGACGAACCCGCCACCATCCCTTTCCCCCAACATGATTCGCTCGGCCATACGATGTCGACCGTCGTCATCAACCCGTTCTTCGATTGGGCGTCCGACCACTCGCCGAAGCGTCCGTATCACGAGACGGTCATCTACGAAGCGCACGTCAAGGGTATGACCGCGACGCATCCCGGAGTTCCGGAGGAATTGCGCGGCACGTACGCGGGGCTCGCTCATCCGGTGATCATCGAGCACCTCACCGATCTGGGTGTCACGGCGATCGAACTGATGCCGGTCCACCAGTTCATGCACGATCAGGTGCTTCTCGACCAAGGTCTGCGAAACTACTGGGGTTACAACACCTTCGGCTTTCTCGCTCCACACACCGACTACTCCTCGGCCACGAAACCCGATGCGGCCGTAGCGGAATTCAAAGCCATGGTGCGCAGCTTCCACCAGGCGGGTATCGAAGTGATCCTCGACGTGGTCTACAACCACACCGCCGAGGGCAATCACATGGGGCCGACCATCAGCTTCCGCGGAATCGACAATGCCGCCTACTACCGCCTGGTCGACGGCGACGAAGAGCACTACATGGACTACACCGGAACGGGCAACAGCCTCAACGCCCGTCATCCGCATACGCTGCAATTGATCATGGACTCTCTGCGGTACTGGGTCACGGAGATGCACGTCGACGGTTTCCGCTTCGACCTCGCCTCGACACTCGCCCGTGAACTGCACGACGTGGACCGCCTTTCGGCCTTCTTCGATCTCGTGCAGCAGGATCCGATCGTCAGTCAGGTGAAGCTGATCGCCGAACCGTGGGACGTCGGCGAAGGCGGTTACCAGGTCGGCAACTTCCCCGGCCTGTGGACCGAATGGAACGGCAAATACCGCGACACCGTCCGCGACTACTGGCGTGGTGAGCCGGCAACGCTCGGGGAGTTCGCCTCCCGTCTCACCGGATCCTCTGATCTCTACGAGGCCACCGGACGTCGCCCTGGCGCGAGCATCAACTTCGTCATCGCTCACGACGGTTTCACCCTGCACGACCTCGTCTCGTACAACGAGAAGCACAACGAAGCCAACGGTGAGAACAACAACGACGGCGAATCGCACAACCGATCGTGGAACTGCGGAGTCGAAGGCCCCACCGACGACCCGGAAATCCTCGAACTGCGTGGCCGTCAGAGCCGGAACATACTGGCTACGCTGATGCTCAGCCAGGGCACCCCGATGCTTGCTCACGGCGACGAGATGGGCCGAACTCAGCAGGGTAACAACAACGTTTACTGCCAGGATTCGGAACTGTCATGGATGGATTGGACTCTCGCGGAAACCAACGCCGACCTCGTCGAGTTCACCAAGCGCGCAATTGCCTTGCGCGCCAAGAACCCGGTCTTCCGGCGTCGTCGATTCTTCGAGGGGCGACCTATTCGAAGCGGCGATCAGAGTCGCGACATCGCCTGGCTCACGCCGTCTGGCGAAGAGATGACTCCGGCCGACTGGGACAGCGGTTTCGGCAAGTCGTTGGCTGTCTTTCTCAACGGTGACGCGATCCCGGAACCGAACTACCGTGGCGAGCGCGTCACGGGAGATTCGTTCCTTCTCTGCTTCAACGCCCACTACGAAGATCTCGAATTCTCCACCCCCAACGCGGACTACGCCTCGGAGTGGACCGTCGTACTCGACACCTCGGTCCCCACCGGTGAGAGCGATACCGTGATCAAAGCCGGAACAACATTGGATGTAAAAGCGCGAGCATTGACGGTACTTCGCAGAACCGCTTGAGGGAGACGTGCACATGGCCCCGATAACCAGCACCTACCGACTGCAGTTGCGACCGGATGCATTCACTCTTCGTGATGCGGCCGCACAGGTGGACTACTTCGAGGCATTGGGGGTCTCACATCTCTATCTCTCCCCCATCCTCACGGCAACGTCCGGATCGACGCATGGCTACGACGTCACCGATCCGACAACCGTGTCCGAAGGACTTGGTGGCCGCGAAGCCCTGGTGGAGCTCTCGCGCGCCGTTCGATCACGTGGGATGGGCCTGATCGTCGATCTGGTCCCCAACCATGTCGGTGTCGCCAAACCTCGCGAAAATGCTTGGTGGTGGGACGTTCTCACGCACGGGCAGTCGTCGGAGTACGCGAATTTCTTCGACGTCGATTGGGCCGAGGACAACGGAGCCAACGGCGCCGGCGGCAAACTCTCACTCCCGGTACTGGGTAGCCCGGACGATCTCGACGCACTGACTGTCGAGAAAGATGGCGAGGAAACACTTCTCGCGTTCTACGAGCACCGCTTCCCCATCGCTGCCGGTACTGAACTCGGATCCCCACAGGAGGTGCACTCCCGGCAGTCGTACCGACTCGTACCGTGGAACGCCGGAATCATCAACTACCGACGGTTCTTTGCCGTCAACGAACTCGCTGCGCTGCGCCAGGAGGACCCCCAAGTCTTCGAACTCTGCCATCGGCAAGTGAAGTCGTGGGTCGACGAAGGACTGATCGACGGCGTTCGCATCGATCATCCGGACGGACTCGCGAATCCGGCGGAATATCTCGGGCGCCTGCGAGAACTGATCGGACCAGATCAGTGGCTCGTGATCGAAAAGATCCTCGGCCATACGGAACCACTCGATCCGATGCTCCCGATCGACGGCACCACCGGATACGACGCCCTCAATCAGCTGGGCGGCATTTTCGTCGATCCCGCCGCCGAACTCGAATTGACCGAACTCTCGGCAGATCTGACCGGCGACGACGGGGACAGTACGTGGTTGCATCACACCGAACGTCAGTTCAAACGCGACACCGGGCGCGGTGACCTGGCACCGGAGGTTCGCAGGCTCGTGCGTGCAATCCGACGCGAAACCGGAAGTCGTTGCAGTGAGACCGAACTGAACGACGCAGTTGTCGTCGCGATCGCTCGGATGCCGGTGTACCGATCCGACTACAGTCCCCTCGCCGGTTTGGCCGCTCGGATCGTCGGCGACATGCACGAATTGGCTCCCGGACATGAACCATCGTTCAACGTGTTGGCGCAATCCCTGGTGAACAGCGGTGAAGCCTCAGTTCGCTTCCAGCAGGTGTGTGGCGCTGTCATGGCCAAGTCCGTCGAAGATCGACTCTTCTATCGGACGGCGCGCCTGGTCTCACGTCAGGAAGTCGGCGGCAACCCGGCATCGCTTGCCGTCTCCGTCGCCGAATTCCATCTCCACAACGCGGACCGAGCGAAGCGGTGGCCGCGCGCGATGACGAGTCTGTCCACTCACGACACCAAACGCGGCGAGGACGTGCGGGCACGGATCGGTGTTGTGTCTCAGGTGCCGACGCTGTGGGCCCGGCTGATTCGCGAGTGGGAAGACGTGTGCCCCAGCCCTGATCCGCTTACCGGATTGTTCTTGTGGCAGAACATCATCGGTGTGTGGCCGGCTGACGGCCGCTCGGCAGCCTCGGTTCCAGAGCTGCGCGAGCGTTTGCACGCCTATGCGGAGAAAGCCGTCCGCGAGTCCGGCGCCAGAACTTCCTGGAACGATCCGGACGTCGACTTCGAGTCGGCAGTGCACCGCTGGATCGACGAGGTGATCGACGGCCCGGTCGGTGATTCGGTCAGCGAATTCGTCGGCCGGATCGCGCGTCACGGCTGGTCGGACTCTCTGGGCCAAAAGCTGCTCCAACTTCTCGGGCCCGGCGTTCCCGACGTCTACCAGGGCACTGAGCTGTGGGAGGACTCGTTGGTCGATCCGGACAACCGGCGGCTTGTCGACTACGGAACGAGGCGATCACTGCTCGATTCCGGCGCCGCGCCGATCGACGCAACAGGAACCGCAAAGTTGCACCTCGTTCGCACGGCACTGACACTGCGGCGGGAGAACCCCTCGTGGTTCGATCACGGTGAGTACCGGCCGGTCTTCGCTTCAGGTTCCGGATCCGGTCATCTGGTCGGCTTCTCGCGCGGCCCGGCAGGTGATCCGCCTATGGTCGTTGCTCTGGCGACGCGACATTCGCTCAGACTTTCGTCGCACGGTTGGCGAGATACGCGAGTGGACCTGCCAGATGGCGAATGGGTCGACGCACTGAGCGGACAACCCGTCTTGTCTTCGGATGCGCGGGACATCTTCGCTGCCGGGCCATGTGCCCTGTTGACCAGGGTGCGCTGAGCGGTTTCCGCTGACTGGGCATTCACCCCCGAAAAGAACTTCGTCGCGCTAACTTCCGAAGAGCAGATCATCACCACTAGTCGGAGGTTTGAGCATGGCCGCCAGTCGATTCACCGGAAAAGTTGCCTTCATCACCGGAGCCGCCCGTGGTCAGGGGCGCGCCGAAGCTGTCCGGCTGGCAGAAGAGGGCGCAGACATCATCGCCGTCGACGCGTGTGTTCAATTCGAATCCACCTCGTATGCCGGCGCCACCGACGACGACCTGGCCGAGACAGTCGAACTGGTCAAGGCCCTGGACCGTCGAATTGTCGCTACCAAGACCGACGTTCGCGACTTCTCTGCGCTGTCCGCGGCGCTCGCGGCCGGCATCGACGAATTGGGGCGACTTGACGTCGTCGTCGCGAACGCCGGAATCTGTTCTGCCAACATGTCCTGGGAAATCACGCCCGAGCAGTGGCAGGAAACGCTCGACGTCAACCTGACCGGCGTCTTCCACACCGCCAAGGCAGCGATCCCGCACCTGATCAAGCAAGGCACCGGTGGCTCGATCATCTTCACCAGCTCCGTCGCCGGCCTGCGCGGCCTCCCCTTCCTCGGCCATTACGTCGCGAGCAAACACGGCATCACCGGTCTGGCCAAGACGATGGCCTCGGAGTTGGGGCAGTACAACATTCGGGTCAACACCATCCACCCACACGGCGTGGAAACCGGAATGCAGATGACGGACATGCGGCCGCTCATCGACGCCAACGCCCACACACTCGGTCCGATCTTCATGCAGACCTTGCCCGACCCTGTCAGCCAGCCGGAGGACATCGCCGCCGCCGTCGCGTTCCTCGGTTCCGACGAGGCCCATCACATCACCGGCATCGCGATGCCGCTCGATCTGGGCACCCTGATCCGCTGATCGAATCTTCTCGAGTTTTTCCCGTCCTCGGGGAATATCGCTTCCCCGAGGACGGTTGCGCGAGACATGACCAAAACTGTTGTAGCGCAGACGTACGGCACGCCCGAGGTCCTGAAGCTGGTGGACGTCGATTTACCGGCACCGAAATCAGGTGAAGTCCTGGTCGACGTGAAGGCGATCGGCGTCAATCCCTTCGACTTCAAGCTCTACAGCGGCGCTTTCGGCACCGACCCCGAGAAACTTCCCATCCGCCTCGGCGGCGAGGCAGCGGGCGTCGTCTCGGCTGTCGGCGACGGCGTCACAAATGTGAACGTCGGCGACGAAGTGATCGTCAGCCCCGGCAACGGCCTCTACTCCGAACAAGTAGTCGTGCCGGTCTCCTCTGTCACCGCGAAGCCCGCAGGCATCAGCTGGGAACAGGCAGCCGGCCTCCTTCTGGTCGGCGGAACTGCAGTCGACGCCCTCGACACCATTCGGGTCGGTTCCGGCGACACCGTTCTCATCCACGGCGCGTCCGGCGGCGTCGGCGCGATCGCTGTTCAGCTGGCAGTTGGTCGCGGAGCTACGGTGATCGGCACTGCGGGAGCCTCGAATCAGGATTACGTGCGCTCGCTCGGCGCGACGCCTGTGCTCTACGGCCACGGCCTCGAAGCGCGTGTCCGTGAACTCGCGCCGAACGGCGTCGATGCGGCGTTCGACACCGCCGGAACGGACGAAGCCGTCGATGCATCTCTGGCTTTGGTCACCGACAAGAGTCGCATCGTCACCATCGTCGCGTTCGGACGCGCCCAGACCGACGGCTTCGCGTCCGTCGGCGGAGGCAATCCGGCAAGTGCGGAAGCGCGTTTGAAGGCTCGATCCGAACTGGTCGAACAAGCCGGTTCCGGACATCTCACCGTGAAGATCGCCAAGACTTTCCCACTAACGGACGTCGCGCTCGCTCACACCGAGTTGCAGAGTTCGCACCCCGCGGGAAAGTTCATCCTCGTTCCGTGACCTTCAGCTCTGTCTTGCCTAGGCCTTAGGGGCGAGTGGAACCAACAGGGTGGTGCCGAACGCGACGAGCACCGATTCGCCTTCGCGTTCGGCATGTACCTCGGCAGTGACGAACACCTGCTTGCGCCCGGCCTTGACCGAGCGCGCCGTAGCGACAAATGCGGTTCCGACGCCCGGACTCACGAAATTGACCGCGCAGTTGGACGCCGCCACGACACCTACCTGGGTGAAAGCAGCAAATCCGCACGCGGTGTCGACGAGTCCCGCCACGAGCGCAGCGTGCAGGTGTCCCGAGTACTGGCCCAGATCCTCACGCCATTCGAGCCGCAGACAAACGCGACCCGGTTCGGCCTCCGTGACTTCGAATCCGGCCCACCGGTTGAAGGCCGCCGAGGCGTTGACCGCGCGCAACTGTTCGAGCATTTCAGAATTTCCCATGTAGACCAGTCTACATAGATTGTGGTGGATCGCTGGGGTGTTTAAGCTCCAACTCGTGGCGACTCCCCCGAAACACCGCGAAGCACTCGTACGAGCTGCGGCCGATCTGTTTCGCCGCCAGGGGTATGCGGCAACGGGCCTCAACGAGATCCTCAAGTCGAGCGGGGCGCCGAAAGGTTCGCTCTACCACTACTTTCCCGGCGGCAAAGAGCAGATCGGCGAAGAGGTCGTCCGCGTCGGCGGGCAGTTGGTCACCGACACCCTGACCGAACTCGCCGACAGCCAATCGGACGCCGGGTCACTGCTGCGCGAGTACGCGCGGTTGCTCGCCGGATGGGTGAGCGATTCGGATTTCCACGAAGGCTCGCCGATCACGACGGTGTTGTTGGAACTTGCCCCCGATTCGGAGAGCGTGACAGCCGCCGGACAGGCGGTGTATCGACAGTGGACTTCGCTACTGCGCGACACACTGATCACGTCCGGGGTCGGACGTGCGCGAGCGGAACGGCTTGCCGTCCTTGCAGTGTCCGCGCTCGAGGGCTCGCTGGTGCGGGCTCGCGTCGAACGATCCGGTCAGCCGATTCTCGACTCCCTCGGCGAGGTCGCCGACGTGTTCGACGGAGCAATCGCCGCGGCGCACTCGCACTGAGCGAACGCGACCTGAGCGAACGGCACTCTCGGTCTCATGAAGGCGCCGAAAGGTACGTTCGCTCGGAATCGGAGGGTGGCTCAGTCGGCTTCCGGGCGCCATCCCGAGCACCATCCCGAGCACCACCGCGGGCCGCGCCGATCCCTGCGACGACGACGCACGCGATACCTGCCACGGCCAGAACACTCGGAACCTGTTGCAGCACAACCAGACCGATAAGCTGCGCGAAAGCAGGCTCGAGACTCATCAGCGTGCCGAACGCCGCCGTGGACAGCCTTCGCAACGAGACCATCTCCAGAACGAACGGCACGACGGGCAGCAAGATCGCGAGTCCGAGGCCCACGAGAATCAGATGCGGAGTCAGCCGCCCGATAGCCGAGTGGCCTACGGCAATTGTCGCGGCCAACCCGGCTACCGCCATCGACACCGCCAGCCCGTTGATACCGGCAACCTCGTCGCCGACGCGCTGGGTGAGCAAAATGTACATCGCCCAGCAGAGCGCCGCACCGAGTGCGTACGCCACACCGACCAGATCGACTGTCCCGGCCCATGGTTCGGTGAGAAGCACGACGCCCACGCCTGCCAGAACCGGCCACAGAACGCGGCCACGCCCCCGGAGCAATGCAACCGTCAGCGGACCCAAGAATTCCAATGCGCTTGCTGTTCCCAGCGGAAGTCGCTCCACCGCTGCCATGAAAAGGAGCGTCATACCTGCGGTGACCACACCCAGAACCACGCAAGCCAGAAACGCCTTGCGAGTGAACACCGAGGGGCGGGGCCTGACGATGATCAGAAGAATGATGCCTGCCCAGGCGAGTCGTATCCACGCCGCTCCGTCTGCGCCGAGCTGATCGATCAGACCCACCGACACGGCGAGCCCGAGCTGCACGCACAACATCGCCAGAACAGCCAGGCCCACTCCGGCCCGCGCTTTCGTATCCATAGCTGAATTGAACGGGAGGCCAACCGTTCGCGTCCACGCGATTTTGACCTACATTATGTTCACGATTAGTGAATGATCGAAGGATGGAAACCCGTCGACTCCATCTCCTCCTCGAACTCTCCCGCTTGGGTTCGATGCGTGCGGTCGCCGAAGCGCACAACCTCACGACGTCGACAGTGTCCCAACAACTCGCGGCCTTGACCGCGGAGACCGGTACCGCACTGATCGAGCCCGACGGTCGCCGGGTGCGGCTGACGCCGGCCGGTCAACGACTGGCCGATCATGCCGTCACCATCCTGGCAGCCGTCGATGCAGCTCGCCTGGACCTCGATCCGGACGCGGAACCGGTGGGGACCCTGCGAGTCGGCGGATTCGCAACTGCGATCAGAACCGCGATGCTCCCCGTCGCTCGAAGCCTGCAACGCAGTCACCCGCAGGTGGACGTGATGATCTACGAATACGAACCCGTCGAGGCTTTTGCACTCCTCGAACGCGACGATCTAGACCTCGCACTGACGTACGACTACAACCTCGCCCCCGCGTCGCCGAGCCCACTACTCGAAGCAATTCCGCTCTGGTCGACGCCATGGGGACTGTGTGTTCCCGACGACGCCAAAGCTCCCGACAAGTCCACAGAATCCGGAATCGATCTCCGCGCCTTCGCCGACACGTCATGGATAGTGAACTCACGCAACACGGCAGACGAGCGCGCTGTGCGAACCCTCGCGTCGCTGGCCGGGTTCACCCCTCGGATCACTCACCAGATCGACAGTCTCGACTTGGTCGAACTCTTGATCCTCAGTGGTTACGGCGTGGGGCTGATGCCGCTCGAACGCAAGACTCGCGAAGGCGTGCGCGTCGAACCACTCGTCGATCCGCCCGTCATCCTCACTGCCTATGCGGTGACGCGTCGCGGCCGATCGTCGTGGCCGCCACTTCGGCTCGTGTTGGACCGACTCACGGCCTACCGATAACTCACATCCGATCAGCGTCGCCGTCGCGGCGCTGCTGCTTGGCAATTCGACGCTGCTCTTCCGCCCGCTCGCGGCACTGACGCAAGAAGGCTTCGTCCGCCGCCGGATCCTGCGCAACGGCACGTCCCGGGCGCTCGTATTCGCCGTATCCGGTTGGGCCGACGTAACCGCGGGGCGCGTTCTGTCCGCGCCCGACCACCAGCCACAGAACCGATCCCAAAGTAGGAAGGAAGATGATGATCAGAATCCAGACGACCTTGGGTAGGTACTGGATGTAGGCGTCATCTCTCGTGATGGCGTCGACGATGCAGAAAATCCACAGCAACATCGTGATGAGGCCGAACAAGGCATAGGGCACGCTGGCGATTCCTCCCGAGAATAAAAAACCCTCGCCATGCTAACGAAAACAGACCAATTAGTACATTAGATTCTGGCGAATGTTGAACTCGAGCCATCCTCGGTACGCATCGACGTCCCATCCACTGACCCGACGCAATTGCTGATGAAGCTGAGGCGAGACGAAAGCGGCAAGTATGCCCGCAGCTTTCTCGAGCGAAATCTCAGGCCTCAACAAGCCATGCTCGGAGAGACCCTCGGCTATCGACATCGCATTGACGGCCGACTGATCCGACGACTCCTCGGATAGTCGACGCATGTCGGCATCCGCACCCGAGGATTCGACCGCGACCATCATCAGAGCGCCGGCACGTTCGAGCAGTCCGATGCCCTGAGCCACGATCTGGGAGACGATCCGGCGAACGTCATCGGGGTCCGAGGCCAGGTTCGGCGCGCCGAGTGGAACCTCTTCGGCATCGAGCGCCGCAGCGAGGGCCGCTTCGAAGATCTCGAGTTTCCCGCCAGGGAAGGCTGTGAACACCGTCCGATCGGCGACGCCGGCCGAGGCGGCAATCTGCTTGACGGTGGCACTGACATACCCGTCTCGAACAAACAAGGCCGTCGCCGCGTCACGAATGAGTTCACGCGTTCGCTGCGCGGAAGCTTCACGCACGCGGGAGTGGTACTGGCGTCTGCCCTCCATTGCGCACACTTTAGCCGCATTCGATGCAACGACCATGCATGGAAAGAATCGTGCAGCTCAGGAGCCTTTTCCGGGGTGGTCTATCCAGCCGTCGCTACCGGGAAACACCAACGCCTCGTGGCCGTTGTCGTACCTGACCAGATAGGGAGGACCGCCGTCCTCGCCGTGCACCTCGAGAACCTCGGCAGTTACCTCCGCCTGCCCCACAACGCGCCCCTGGACGTGGAGACGGTCACCCACTTCGGCATGCATCACTCCTCCTCGCTGCCCGCTCGCGCAGGCGCAGACCAACCACTGACGTTGTTCCCGCCATGCCGACTCGGAAACCCTGGGGCGAGTTGCCGTCGTGAGAAATCGCATATTCACCGAAGGTGACAGTGACGGGTGAACAGTGGTTCACTCATGGGTGAATTCCCGTTCACCATCGCCGCGTGAAGGACCGTCTCTTGGCATTGCACTCGTCTCCGACCACTCGCCGTTCAAGTCGGCTCATTACCGCAATTCTCTGTCTTTCCGGCACCGTGGTCGCGCTGCAACAAACGATGGTCATTCCGTTGTTGCCCGATTTCCCGAAGATCCTTGGCGTCAGCGCTGACGACGCCTCCTGGCTCGTCACCGTCACGCTCCTCACGAGTGCCGTCGCCACTCCGATCGTCTCCCGCCTGGCAGACATGTTCGGAAAACGACGCATGATGCTGATCTCGATGACGATGATCGTGGTCGGATCACTGGTCGCGGCGATCGGCGGCAACTTTGTCGCCCTGCTGATCGGACGTGGTCTCCAGGGCTTCGCGATCTCGATGATCCCCGTCGGAATCAGCATCATGCGCGACGAACTGCCCAAGGAGAAGGTGGCGTCGGCAACAGCGTTGATGAGTGCCACTCTCGGAATCGGCAGCGCACTCGGGCTCCCGCTGTCCGGGTTGATCTTCGAGCATCTGGGCTGGCCCGCCATCTTCTGGCTCTCGGCGATCGTGGGCGTCCTGCTGATCATCGCGGTAGCCGTCGTCGTCCCGGAATCAAGTGTTCGTACCCGCGGCAAATTCGACTTCCTGGGCGCGGTCATGCTCTCGACAGCACTCACGGCGATCCTCCTCGCCATCTCCAAGGGCGCCCGTTGGGGATGGACGAGCGAACTGACATTGCTGATGTTCGTCATCGGAATCGTGACTCTCGCATTGTGGTTCCCTTACGAACTTCGCGTCACCCAGCCGATGGTCGATCTACGAACGTCGGCCAAGCGGCCTGTTCTGCTGACCAACGTCGCCTCGATCCTCGTCGGCTTCTCGATGTACGCGAACAACCTCTCCACCACCCAACAACTTCAGATGCCGAAGATCTCCGGCTACGGCTTCGAACTGGGCGTGATGGCGGCCGGACTGTGCATGATTCCGGCAGGCCTCGCGATGGTCTTCTTCGCGCCCGTCTCCGCGAACATCACGAAGCGATTCGGAGCCAAGATCACCCTGATCGTCGGCGGCACGGTGCTCGCGCTCGCCTACATCGCGCGAGTGTTCCTGACCGGTTCGATAGCACTGATCATCATCAGCGCGGCGGTGGTCAGCATCGGAACCGCAATCGCCTACTCCGCGATGCCGATGCTGATCATGCGATCGGTTCCGATTACCGAAACCGCGTCGGCAAACGGCCTCAATTCGCTGCTCCGCTCAGTCGGTACTTCCACGTCCAGCGCGGTGGTTGCCGCCATGCTCACTTCGATGGTCATCCCGTCCGGGCCGGGCGAGGGCCTTCCGTCGATCGACGCCTTCAAGAACATCTTCTGGCTGGCCGCCCTCGCCGCCGTGGCTGCTGCCGCTGCCGCTGCGTTCATTCCTCGCCGCGGCGCAAAACCGGAAGCGGCACTTCGCCCGGTGACCCCGGAAGGGTTCGAGCTTCCCGACGCCGCCGTGTCCGAAACGGAAATTGTGGTTGCCGGTCATGTGGTCCGGGCCGACAGCCGACCGATCCGGCAGGCCGTTGTCACCGTGATGGACATGGAGGGGCGACCGATCGACTGGAGTCGCGCCGACAACGAGGGCAACTTCTCCCTCGCCCTACCCCGGCCCGGCCGGTACCTGGTGGTCACGAGCGCCGACGGTTGGTCCCCGAGATCACAGGTAATCAGCTTCGACAGCGCGCAATCGACGCACACCGTCGAACTCGGTGACCGCCTCACCATCTCCGGCAAGGTCGGAGTCGGCGGCCGAACAACCTCGGGAACCGTCGTCACGCTCACGAAACCGACCGGCGAATTCGTCGCATCCACGGTCACCGACGGAACCGGGCACTACGGAATCGCACTTCCCACATCCGGCCGGTACATCCTGACCGCGCTGACCGAGAGCGGACACGGCACATTGGCTCGTCAGATAGCGGTCATCGCGCAGTCCACCGTCGTCGATTTCGACGTACCCGTCGATGCCGAGCCGTTGACGACAGTATGAACGCCAGTACGAGCAACCGAACGCATGGCGATCGGGTATCGAGGCGGAGGCGAGCGACATGAGCAGCGGCGAAGCCAGCATCCTCACAGCAGCGAAAGCCTTGTTCGCGGAACGAGGTTACGCATCGACGACCATCAAGGACATCGCGGTCGCGGCCGGCTACTCCCCTGCCCTGGTCATGAAGATCTACGGCAGCAAAGCTCGGCTGTACTCGGCTGCGATCCCGTCCGCACCTCCGATGGACGAGGATCCGAATGCCGACGCCACCGGAGACATCGGCTGTCAACTGGTCGAGAAACTTGTCGCTCGTAGAGAATCCGACGAAACCGATCCGTGGGCAATGCTCGCAGTACACGTTCACGAGGCGCCAGATCCGGCCGCCGCTCGGGCCGAGATCAAGCAACGATACGTTCACGGGATCGCGCGCCGCATCGGCGACACGGAGCCCGGTTTGGTACGCAGCCAGATCGTCGTCTCACTGCTGCTCGGACTGGCCACCGGCATGCGGACGCTCGAACTCCTCGGTGAGGATTCACTGTCGTCGGAGGATCTGATCCGGCGCTACGGAAGGCTGATTCAAATAGCCGTCGACGAAATCGAACCGGTATCCGAGCACGAATCGTTCATCAGTGACACGGTGGAGGAATGACTACTTACCGATACCTCGACGCCGACCGGAACCTCCTCGAAGAGAAAGATTTCGAAACCGAGCAGGACGCACAGGAATACCGACTCTCCGTCCTCGGTGCCGAACACATCGAGCCCACCGACGAATGATCCTGTCGAGTCCCCGATCGGTCAGGAAGACTTCGCGGCAGTGGTGAGTTCAGCGATCAAGGCTTGAACGCGCCGCTCGATTTCGTCACGGATCGGGCGAACTGCTTCAAGGCCCTGTCCGGCCGGGTCGTCGAGAACCCAGTCTCGGTAACTCTTGCCGGGGAAGATCGGGCACGTGTCGCCGCAGCCCATGGTGATGACGACATCCGAATCCTGGACGGCGTCGACAGTGAGGATCTTCGGAGACTGCGCTGAGATGTCGATACCGCGTTCTGCCATCGCCTCGACCGCTGCCGAATTGACGGTCTCGGCGGGTGCGGATCCGGCGGAACGGACCTCGATGGCGTCGCCTGCGAGATGGCTCAGGAATCCCGCGGCCATCTGAGATCGACCGGCATTGTGGACGCAGACGAACAACACCGATGGTTTGCTCATGACCTCGCTCTTTCTCGACTGGATGAAACCTCTTCGACTGCAAAGCGTTTGCGTAGAGCAAGGGAGACATAGACCAGCCCGACGAGCACCGGTACCTCGATCAGCGGGCCGACGACACCGGCAAGAGCTTGCCCCGAGGTGGCGCCGTAGGTGGCGATGGCTACCGCGATCGCGAGTTCGAAGTTGTTGCCCGCGGCGGTGAACGCCAGGGTCGTGGTGCGTTCATAGCCCAATCCGATTGCGGCGCCGAGGATGTAGCCTCCGCCCCACATGAGCGCGAAGTACGCGAGCAGGGGCAGCGCGATCCGGACGACATCCCAAGGCTGGGAGGTGATCTGTTCGCCCTGCATCGAGAAGAGCACGACGATGGTGAACAGCAGACCGTAGAGCGCCCAGGGGCTGATCTTGGGGATGAACTTGTTGTCGTACCAGTCGCGGCCTTTGGCGCGTTCGCCGAAGAAGCGGGACAGAAAACCTGCCAGCAGCGGGATACCGAGGAAGATCAGGACCGATTTCGCAATCTGCCAGGGCGAGGTGTCGATGGTGGTCTGTTCGAGGCCGAGCCACCCGGGCAGGACCGAGAGGTAGAACCAACCGAGCACGGCGAACATGATCACCTGGAACACCGAATTGATGGCGACCAGCACCGCGGCGGCTTCGCGGTCTCCGCAGGCCAGGTCGTTCCAGATGATCACCATCGCGATGCAGCGAGCGAGACCGACGATGATCAAACCGGTTCGGTATTCCGGCAGGTCAGGCAGAAACAGCCAGGCGAGGGCGAACATCAGCGCCGGGCCGAGAACCCAGTTCAGGAACAGGGAGCCGGCGAGGAGTTTCTTGTCCCCGGTGACTGTGTCGAGGCGGTCGTAGCGGACCTTCGCCAGGACCGGGTACATCATGATCAGCAGACCGAGGGCGATCGGTAGCGAGATGCCGTCGATCTGCACCTTGTCCAGGGCAGTGTTCACACCGGGGATCCAGCGTCCAACCAGCAGGCCGACGACCATGGCCACGCCGATCCAGACCGCCAGATAGCGGTCGAGGGTGGAGAGTTTTCCGACGACTTCGGGGTGTTCGGTGGTGGCAGCGGTGTTGCTCATGCGGTGACCTCAGCGCAAGTGTCCGCGGCACTCACGCTCGCACCTTCTACCAGCAGAACGGCGGAAAGCTGTTGCAGCGCAGCCGGAATAACCCAGTAGTACACCCAGGTCCCGCGTCGTTCACAATCGAGCAGCCCGGCCTGGCGCAACACCTTCAGGTGATGCGAGATAGTCGGCTGAGACAAGTCGAACGAGTCGGAGATGTCGCAGACGCAGGCTTCACCACCCTCGTGACTCGCCACCAAGCTGAGCAAGCGGAGACGAACCGGATCGCCGAGGGCCTTGAACATCCGAGACAAGTCGCCGGCCCAATCCTCGGTCAACGGTTCACGAACGAGCGGGGTGCAGCAAGCCTCGGAGTCCGGCAGCTCTTGATTCGACATTCTTCGATATTGACAGATATCGAATCAACGCGCAATCGGGCATCCGGTCAGCCGGATCCCGGACTCATCCCTCGGCGATCGCCGTTCGACGCTCGAGCAGAACAGTGTCGCGCCACACGCCGTCGAGTTCAGCGATCTTCTCGCGAAGGCCGACCGTTCGAAACCCGGCCGAATGATGGAGCGAGATGGAGGCACGGTTCTCCGGGAACATCGACGTCTGCAGAGTCCAGAGTCCGTCGGCGTCGGCGGCCATGACTTGCTTGCGCAACAACGCCTTTCCGACGCCACGACCACGCATGCCGTCCGCAACGTACACGGAGTTCTCGGCAACCCCGCGGTAGCAGTCACGCTCGGAAACCGGACTCAACGCAGCCCATCCGACAACAACACCCCCGATAGTCGCCACCCATCGATGCTGCGGCAGCCACCGTTCGTGGAGATGCTCACGCGAGGGGACCTCAGCGGCAAAGGTGGCATTTCGGGTGTCGATACCCTCGCCGTAAATACGGCGAACCGCATCCCAGTCGTCGTCGATCATGGCCCGGACAGAGACATCGTCGGGCAGATCACTCGGGCAGCACGGACGCGGAGCAAGGACTCCCATCACCACATCCGCCGCCTGCGGCAAGGCAACGCAACACGTCGGACTCATCGCGACGACCGTGCTCGTCCCTTCCTTACGCATGGTCACAAAACCCACATCGGCAAGCTTGCGCAGGTGATGCGACACCGTCGGCTGCCCGATCCCCAACGCCTCGGCGAGCGCTCCGACGGTAATACCACCGACCGCGCTCGCTACCCGGTGAAGCAATCGGACGCGCATCGGCTCGGCAAGGCAGGCGAACCACTGCGCGTAGGTATCGGCATCGCCCTGCGCGAGGACGGAAGAACGGATCTGATCCGAGTCCGAATCTCCGACTCGCACCGTCGGAGTCTGCAGCGAAGTCATCTCTCCACTATATCGACAGCTGTCGATGGTTGCCTACATTGATGATCGTCGATACAGTTCCCCGTAGATCGATAATCGTCGATGAAAGGCGCGAAAATGAACCCCCTACCCGTTGTCGTGATCGGGGCCGGCCCGATCGGCCTGGCAGCCGCAGCAGAACTGCGCGAGCGCGGACTCACACCCCTTGTATTCGAGCGCGGAACCACAGCCGGTGCTGCGATCTCCGAGTGGAATCACGTTCGACTGTTCTCCCGGTGGTCCGAACTCGTCTCCCCCGCCGCGCGGCGACTCCTCGACCAGAATGGATGGAGCTCACCCGACGGGCAGACCTATCCGACCGGCCGGCAATGGCGCGAGCTCTACCTCGAACCACTCGCCTCGGCCCTCGCCGACCTGGTCCAGTTCGACACCGAGGTGATCGGCGTAGCTCGACGCGGACGTGACCTGGTCGTCGACGCCGGACGCGACAGCGAACCCCTCTCGATTCACCTGCGGCGCCGTGACGGAACCGAGGATCGGATGTTCGCCCAGGCCATTGTGGATGCGTCCGGCACCTGGGGCACCCCGAACCCGCTCGGTGGTGAAGGTCTTCCTGCACTCGGCGAAGGCGCTGTGGGTACTGCGATCCGGTACCGGGTTCCTGATCTCGACGATCCGGCAGTGCGGGCACAGTTCGCCGGAACGCACACCGTCATCGCAGGTAGTGGCCACTCCGCGCTGACGGCGATCGTTGCGCTGTCAGGGTTGGCAGAGCAGGCTCCGAGCACCCGCATCACCTGGGCGGTCCGCCGAGGAAACATCGGCTCTGCATTCGGAGGCGGCGACGCTGACGAACTGCCCGCGCGCGGCGCCCTGGGCTTGCGTGCAAAGAAGTCCGTCGAGGATGGCCTGTTGAGAGTCGTCACCGGCTTCCGCACCGCAGAGGTGACAACTACCCCTTCGGGACAACTCATACTCGCCTCCGATGCGGGTGATCGCATCGAGAACGTGGACAACGTCATAACGCTGACCGGCTTCCGCCCCGATCTGTCCTGGCTCTCGGAAATTCGACTCGGCCTCGACCCGGTCTTACAAGCACCGGTCGAGCTTGCTCCGCTGATCGACCCGAACGTCCACTCGTGCGGCACCGTTTACCCGCATGGCGCGAAGGAGCTTCGCCATCCGGAGCCGGGGGTGTACTTGGCAGGAATGAAAAGCTACGGCCGAGCACCCACCTTCCTGGCGATGACCGGCTACGAGCAGGTTCGCAGCATCGCAGCCGAGCTCGCCGGCGATCACGAAGCAGCGGCCCGTGTCGAGTTGATCCTTCCGGAGACCGGAGTCTGCGGCGGCGCAGGCATTTTCGACGAACCTGACACAGCAGAAACCGACACAGGGAAAGCCGAGGGCGGATGCTGCAGCACCCCCGCTCCGAAACTGATCACGCTGTCTGCACCGTCCGGCAACACCTGCGGATAGAAACAGTCCTTGACGACGGAACCAGCCCGCCGGGCTGCCACATCCGGCCGAACAAGGCATGCTGATCGTGTGCATACATTCGAGGTCTGGGCGCCAACACCGGAATCGGTCCGGGTCGAAGTCGACGGCATCACGCACGAGATGGACCGGACCGACGACGGGTGGTGGCGCGCCGAGGTCGACTGCGACAACCGCGCTCGCTACGGCTTTGTCGTCGACGGTGAAACACTCCCGGATCCGCGTTCACCACGCCAGCCCGAAGGCGTGCATCTCCGCTCTCAACTGCACCAACTCGACGAGGCGTCCTGGACCGACTCTCAGTGGACCGGACGACAACTCCCAGGATCATCGGTCTACGAACTGCACATCGGAACGTTCACCCCCGAAGGAACATTCGACGCCGCGATCGAACGTCTCGATCACCTGGTAGACCTCGGCGTCGGCTTCGTGGAAATCATGCCGGTCAACGGCTTCAACGGAACTCACAACTGGGGCTACGACGGTGTGCTCTGGTACACGGTCCACGAGATCTACGGTGGCCCGGACGGATTGCAACGCTTGGTGAATGCGGCCCACGAACGCGGACTCGGCGTGATTCTTGACGTGGTCTACAACCACCTGGGCCCGTCGGGCAACTACCTCGAAAAGTTCGGCCCCTACATTGCCGATGGAGCGAACACCTGGGGCCGAACGATCAACATCGGCGGTCCGCAGTCGGGCGAGGTTCGCGAGTACATCATCGGGAATGCCCTGCGATGGATGCGCGATTTCCACATCGACGGTCTACGCCTCGACGCCGTCCACGCGTTGGTCGATCACACCGGAACGCACATCCTCGAGGAACTCGCCGTCCGAACGGAAACACTGTCGGCTCATCTCGGTCGACCGCTCACGTTGATCGCCGAAAGCGATCTCAACGACGCCACTCTGATCACGCCACGAGCGGCCGGCGGGTTCGGCTTGGACGCGCAGTGGGACGACGACATCCACCACACCATTCACACGGCCGTGTCCGGCGAACGCCAGGGTTATTACGCCGACTTCGGATCCTTGGAATCCCTTGCAAATACATTGCGGCGCGGTTTCTTCCACGCCGGAACGTATTCCTCGTTCCGTGGACGGGTTCACGGCCGGCCGATCGACATCACGCATCAGCCCGCCAGCGCCCTGCTCGCATACACGTGCACCCACGATCAGATCGGCAACCGCGCGATCGGGGACCGCCCGAGCGCCTATCTGACGCCAGGACAATTGGCGATCAAGGCGGCGCTGGTCCTGCTATCGCCGTACACGCCGATGCTGTTCATGGGCGAGGAATGGGGAGCGACCACGCCGTTCCAGTTCTTCACCTCGCATCCGGAACCGGAACTCGGCGAGGCCACTGCCAAAGGCCGCAAAGCGGAGTTCGCGGCGCACGGCTGGAACAGTGACGACATTCCGGATCCGCAAGACCCACAGACATTTCTGCGATCGAAACTGGACTGGGACGAGCGAGACGACGAGACACGCGCTCGCGTCCTGGCCTGCTATCGCGATCTACTTGCCCTGCGCAGGAAGCGAATCGAGATCACCGACCCTTGGCTGGGGCACCTGCACGTCGACTACGACGAGGACGACCAGTGGATCACCCTGCGCCGCGGCGCATTACAGATCGTGTGCAATCTGGGAACGGACGCGGCCTCGGTCCCGGCCGGCGGAACCCCCATCCTCTGGTGGGATCCGCCGACACAGGACGAGACCGCGTCCGCAACAGTGGTGCCGGGGCACTCGTTCGTCGTACTCGAAAGCTGACTAACTCTCGAGATTCCGGTATTAACGCTTCGCGTTCTCTGGTGTACTCCGCAGCATCCTCAACACCAATGCGGCACTGACGAACAGAACCAAAGCTGTTGCACCGGCAGCAACGTGCATACCGTCGACAAACGCCGACTTCGCGGAATCGGCAAGCACCGAACCGAGTTCACCAGGTAGGTACGTTGCTTCCTGCAGGGCACCGCCGAGTGTGCCCTGTGCAGCGTGCGCCTGATCTGCTTCGAGCATCGAGGTGTCGATTCCCTTGCGGAAGATCGCCATCACCACGCTGCCCAGGATCGCCACGCCGAGCGCGATGCCGAGTTCGTACGCGGTCTCCGACACAGCGGACGCAGCGCCGGCGCGTTCGGGTTCCACCGAGCTGACCACGAGATCCGATGTCAACGTCAACGCGACACCGACACCAGCACCGGCCAGACCGAAGCCGATCACGAACATCAACGGGCCGCTGTCGACGCCGAGCGCGAGCAGCATCGCAGCACCGATACCGGCAACCGCGAGGCCCGCGCTGAGCACGTGAGACACCGACCACCGGCGAATCAACCAGGCCGCCGCAACCGCGGTGAATGCGCTGAGCAACATACCCGGGAGCATCAGCAGGCCGGCGTCGAGCGCCGAGTTACCGAGCACCAACTGCAGGTACTGCGAGCCGAAGAACAGGACACCTGCCAGCGCGAAGATCGAGAGCAGGTTGGTGATGACGGCGGTGGAGAACGACGCGTTGGCAAACAGCTTCAGATCCAACATCGGATCCTTCAGCATCCGCTGACGACGCACGAACACGTAACCCGCCGCGAGACCAACAAGGCCGATCACCAGCAACGTGATGCTGACGCCGTGCACCACGGATTCCTTGACCGCGTACACCAGCGGCAACATGGTCGCCATCGACAGACCAGCGCTGATGAGGTCGAATCGACCCGGATTGGGGTCTTTCGACTCCGGGATCAGGATCGGGCCGAGTACAACCAGCGCGATCATGACCGGAATGTTGATCAAGAAGACCGAACCCCACCAGAAGTGCTCGAGCAACCAACCACCGACCAAAGGGCCTGCCGCTGTACCGCCACCGGCCATCGCGCCCCAGACACCGATTGCCTCGGTGCGCTGACGCGGGTTGACGAAGATCGTGCGGATCAGACCGAGGGTGGCAGGCATCAGCGTTGCGCCGGAAATACCCTGCAGCACGCGGGCGGCAATGAGCATCTCGGGACTGACAGCGAGAGCGGCGATGATCGAGGCGAGACCGAAGCCGACTGCGCCGATCAGGAGCAGTTTTCGCCTACCGATCCGGTCACCGAGCGTACCCATGGTGATGAGCAGACCGGCGAGCACGAACGAATAGACGTCGATGATCCACAGCAACTGCGTGCTGCTCGGCTCGAGGTCGGCGCTGATGAACGGAAGCGCAAGATCGAGCACCGTGCCGTCGACTGCGATGAGCAACACAGCAAAGGCAAGGACTATCAAGCCCGCCCAGTCACGCTTTGTCGCCCGAACCTCGTCGGGATTGATTGCAGACGTCTGATCTGCCGACACTGACATTGCTCCCCTGCGACTTTCTCTGAGTTCTTTCGAAAAGATTTCACTGAACCGTCCAGCCGGTACAGTAGGTCTACGGTAACAGTGAACCGTCCAAGCGGTAAAGTTATTTCCGGGTAGGGTCACATCACATGGCTGCCGACACTCGCGATCGAATTCTCGACGCACTGGAGAAGCTGCTGCTGGTCAGCGGCGTTGCCCAAGTCACGCTCGAAGGCGTTGCCGCCGAAGCCGGGGTTTCCAAGGGCGGACTTCTCTATCACTTCCCCAGCAAGGAAGCCCTCCTCGCGGCGATGGTCCGCAGACTCGGGGAACGCTCGGATCAGCAACTCGACGACGCCGTAGCCGGCGGTACGACGGTCACCGAGTTCTATCTGCAGATCCCCGATGCGAACGAAAGCGAAGAACTCTCACTCTTCCGGTCGATCATCGCGGCACTGAGAACAGTCGATGGACAACACGACGAAATCCAGAAAGCCGTCACACATGTGATGCGGAGCTGGGACAAGGGCCTTCAGACCGAGATCGCCGACCCTGTGCAGGCCGAGATCATCCGACTCGTCGGCGACGGCCTGTATCTGGCGGCCATGCTCGGACTCCCCCAGCCGGATCCCGAACTGCATCGACAGGTAGTCGAGCGACTGCGGCCCTGACCGGGGGGCGTCCCTTACGTCAGATAGCGGTACGCCGGGCTTCCCGGCTCGAGCCTCTCGGACTGCATCGGCGCGCGCTCCATCCGCTCGAGTAACGCCGCCAACCCGTCGGCGGAACCGAGTTCGATACCCACCAACGCGGCACCCGTCTCGCGATTGTTTCGCTTGACGTACTCGAACAGCGCGATGTCGTCGTCCGGCCCCAGCACGTCCGAAAGGAAGCGACGCAACGCTCCCGGTTCCTGCGGAAAGTCCACCAGGAAGTAGTGCTTGAGCCCGAGGTGAACGAGCGAACGCTCGAGAATTTCGCCGTAACGGGAGACGTCGTTGTTGCCACCGGAGATCAGGCACACGACGGTCGAACCCGGCTCGAACGTCAAATTCTGAAGTGCCGCAACGGAAAGCGCACCCGCAGGTTCGGCGATGATGCCCTCGCTCTGATACAGCTCGAGCATCGCCGTGCAGATAGCGCCCTCGTCGATCTGATTGACGACAAAGGATCCCGAACCGGACCGTGTCTGAAGTTGACGAGCCACGAGCGGCAACGACGCGTGCGACACCACGGCGGCACCCAGACGTGAGACGACCTCGTAGGGAACATCGCCGATCCTCTTGACCGCTGCTCCGTCGACAAATGGATCGACGTCGGGAAGAGTCACCGGGCCCCCGGCAACAAGAGCGGCCGTCATTGACGCCGCACCGGACGGCTCGATCCCGACGATCGACGTCTTCGGCGACCGTTCGTGCAGGTAGGTGGCGATGCCCGCAATGCAACCGCCGCCGCCGACCGGCACGACGATCGTGTCGAGAGGGGCGTCCAATTGCGTGAGAATCTCCGCTGCAATGGTTCCTTGCCCCGCAGCGGTGCGCACGTCGTCGAACGGCGGAACCATGGTTGCGCCGGTTTCGGCTACGTCCTCCGCGGCCGCAGCAGCGGCGGCGTCATAGGTCTCACCGATCATGAACAGTTCGACAAACGCTCCACCGTGCGCGCGGATGCGATCACGCTTCTGCTTGGGGGTATTGGCCGGAACGTAGATCCGACCCTTGATCTGCATCGTTCGGCACGCGAAAGCAACACCCTGCGCATGGTTACCGGCACTGGCAGTCACTACGCCGGCACCGCGTTCGGCCTCGTTGAGCTGAGCGATCAGGTTGTACGCGCCACGAATCTTGTACGAACGAACGCCCTGGAGGTCCTCACGCTTGAGATACACGTGTGCCCCGGTCAACGCCGAAAGACGATCGCTGTACTGCAGGGGCGTCGCCGCAATGACGTGCTGAATTCGCTCGATGGCCGCGTCGATCTCCTGCGCGTCGAGCGCGGGGACGGTGGACTTCGTTACTACGACATCGGGCGAGTTAGACACCCCGCCATTTTCGCACGTCGGAGATCAACCTTCCCACCACCCCGCCCCGCATGGTCTGCGAGGCAGGGTGGCGGTAGGTCAGCCGCGCGGATCCAACTGTGAGGGACGTGGCACGTTCCGCAGATTCGACTTGGCCATCTGTACTGCCTCGCCGACGCCGCCGTTCATCACCATCTTCGACATCGCCAAAGCGAAGCCCTTCATCTGACCACCGGTGATGGTGGGCGGCAACGACAATGCCAACGGATCGGTCACCAGATCCACCAAGGCCGGACCGTCATGATCGAGCGCGGCGCGTAGGCCCGCTTCGATGTCCGCGGGATTCTCGATTCGGCGCGAGAAGATACCGAGCGCAGCAGCAACCGCCGCGTAGTCGACCGCGGGCACGTCGACCCCGAAATCCGGAAGGCCGTCGACCAACATCTCGAGCTTGACCATTCCGAGCGTCGAGTTGTTGAACACCACGATCTTGACCGGCAACTTGTACATCGCGACGGTGACCAACTCACCGAGCAGCATCGACAATCCACCGTCGCCCGACACCGAGATGACCTGACGCCCCGGACTCGACCATGCAGCACCCATCGCATGTGGGAGCGCATTGGACATCGATCCGTGCAGCGCCGAGGAGATGAAGCGTCTCGATCCGTTCGGATTGAGATAGCGCGCCGTCCACACGTTGCACATCCCGGTGTCGGCGGTGAAGATTGCGTCGTCGGCCGCCAGATCGTCCAAGATCGATGCCGCATACTCGGGGTGAATCGGCGTCCGCTGCTTGACCGGATCCGTGTATGCACCAACCACTTTGGTCATCAAAGTGTTGTGCTTGGCGAGCGTGTCCTCCAGGAACCCGCGGTCGGTCTTTCGATCGAGCTGCGGAATCAGTGCGCTCAAGGTGCTCGCGACGTCGCCGTGCACAGCCAGGTCCAGGCTGGTTCGACGCCCCAACCGCTCGGCCGCGATGTCGATCTGAGCGGTACGAACGTCGTCGGGCAAGAACTGATCGTAGGGAAAGTCCGTACCGATCAGGAGCAGGAGATCGGCGCCGTGGATACCGTCGTGCGCCGCACCGTAACCGAGCAATCCGGTCATCCCGACGTCGTATGGATTGTCGTACTGGATCCATTCCTTGCCACGCAGTGAATGCCCGATGGGAGCGCCGACGGTTTCGGCCAACGCCAGAACCTCCGCGCGCGCATCTCGCACGCCCGCGCCGGCGAAGATCGCAACCTTACGCGAGCCGTTGATCACATCTGCCAACGCCTTGACGTCACCGGCATCCGGAACGACTGTCGGCCTTCGGGTTTCGACGAGCGTCGGCGGGGTGCCTTCTGCCGGACAATCGGCGATGTCCCCGGGAAGCACGATCACCGAGACGCCGTTTCGAGCCACCGAATGCTGAATCGCCGACTGCACCACGCGAGGTGATTGGACTGCCGTGCTGACGAGTTCGGTGTAACTCGAACATTCGATGAAGATTCGCTCGGGATGCGTTTCCTGAAAGTAGCCCATACCGATCTGGGCGCTGGGGATGTGCGAGGCGATCGCGAGGACCGGCGCGCCCGAACGATGAGCGTCGTACAGGCCGTTGATCAGGTGAAGGTTTCCGGGACCGCAGGATCCGGCACACACTGCGAGTTTTCCGGTGATCTGGGCATCCGCTGCGGCCGCAAAGGCGGCTGCTTCCTCATGCCGGACGTGTATCCAATCGATTCCGCCCTTCTCGGAACCACCGGTGCGACGAACCGCATCGACGATGGGATTGAGACTGTCACCGACAATGCCGTAGATCCGACTGACACCCGCGTCAACGAGCTGCTGAACCAATTGATCTGCAACGGTTTTCGGACTCATCAGACCTCCATGACACACTCACGGGAGTCGGGATCGCCGACCCCCGGGAGTGACGATTTACTTGTGATTGATGCAGCGCTTCTTGTGGAATGCGGGGTTACTTGGGTTCGAGCACGAACACCGGAATCTCACGATCGGTCTTCGTCTGATAATCGGCGTAGTCGGGGTACGCAGCGACAGCGCGCTCCCACCAGACCGCCTTCTCGTCGCCGGTGACTTCCCGAGCAACCAGGTCGAAGACCTGCGTCGCGTCACGCAGCGTGACGTGCGGGTCGGCTTTGACGTTGTAGTACCAGACCGGATTCTTCGGGGCGCCACCGAGCGAAGCCACAACGGCATACGAACCGTCGTGCTCGACCCGCATCAGCGGCGTCTTCCTGACCTTGCCGGACTTTGCCCCGATGGTCGTGAGAACGACGACGGGCATGCCGTTCATGTCGTTTCCCTCGGTGCCACCGGAGTTCTCTATGCGTGCGACCTGATCGGCGGCCCACGACGCTGGACTGGGTTCGTACTCACCTGTGATTGGCATGTGTACCAGTGAACACCCACTCGAGCACCTTGGCCACCGAACCACGCCGACCAGGCCTGTCGCCCGCACACTCCCCTGGTTGATCGATTAAGTGAGCTGCCGATCAATAAAGTTCGGTTGCCCGAACTCTCATCTCTGGCTACTCTGAAACCACAGCTTCGAACAGCCGTATCAGAAGGGGACGAGATGACCACCGCAGATATCTCCACTCGCGAATCACGCCCCTCCCCCGACTATTGCGTCGATCTGGCCGGAACTCGGTGGCCGCTGTACAAGATCGAAGCTCTCGTGGTCGGGTTCGTGCTGTTCGTCGTCGCCGGTGCCGTCACGCAGTCGATGCAGGTGGCCGTACTGACTGCCGCAACGGCCGCTGTAGTCACGTGGTGGGTACGGCGCGTGCACTACTCACGCACCACCTGATCACCGCACTCCCCCGAACTCCCGCGAACCACGAAGGGACCTTGCTGCATCAGCAGCAAGGTCCCTTCGTTCGGTTCAGGTCCGCTCGGCGGTCAGACCGTCAGGCAACTCGGTCCGAGCAATGCCTTCAGGTCGCCCATCAGTGCCGAGGACGGTTCGACCCGAAGGACGTCGTCGACCTTCCACAAGCTGATTTCGGTTCCGCCGATCAGTCGGACATGGACATCGGACGTCCCCGGATGCCTGGTCAACACCTGCTTGAGAGCACTGAGCTTGTCCTTGGTGCATTGCCGAAGCGGCAGCGAGACCGACAGCGGACGCGCAACCCCGATCGCCGAAATATCAGGTACCGCAAGGTCGTTGCCGATCAGTGACATCCGATCGTCTCGGATCGAAACGCGAGCCTTGACCAACACGATGGCATCCTCGGCGATGTCCATTCCGTACACGGCGTACGCCTGCGGGAAGAACAGCACCTCGATTCCACCCACGAGATCTTCGAGCTGCACGATGCACCAGGTCAGACCGTTCTTGTTGACCCGGCGGTCCACCGAGGCGATGATGCCGCCGAGAGTTACCTGGGCACCGTCCTGAACGCCGCCTTCGAGTATTGCAGCGATGGACGTGTCGGACTGCTGGCGAAGAATGTGCTCGACGCCGTTGAGCGGGTGACCGGAAACGTACAGCCCCAGCATCTCTCGTTCGAGCGCCAGGCGATGCTTGGAATCCCACTCTTCGTCAGGAATCTTGACGTCGAACACCGAGGTGATCGACTCGTCCGCCTCGGCACCGCCGAAGAGGTCGAACTGTCCGATCGCCTCTGCCTTCTTGGTGCTCATCACGGAATCGATGGCGTCGGCATGGACCAACATCAGGCCCTTGCGCGGATGACCCAACGAGTCGAAAGCACCGGCCTTGATGAGCGATTCGGTGACCTTCTTGTTGCAAGCCATCGCGTCGATCTTGCCGAGATAGTCGGAGAAATCGGTGAACTTCGACTTCTCGGTGCGCGCCTTGATGATCGAGGCGACGACGTTGGCGCCGACGTTACGCACCGACCCCATACCGAAACGGATGTCGTCGCCGACGGTCGCGAAGTCGACTCGCGATTCATTGACGTCCGGTGGGAGAACGGTGATGCCCAACTTGCGGCAGTCTGCGAGGTAGATCGCGGACTTGTCCTTGTCGTCACCGACGGAGGTGAGCAGACCTGCCATGTACTCGGCCGGGTAGTTCGCCTTGAGGTACGCAGTCCAGTACGACACGAGTCCGTATCCGGCGGAGTGCGACTTGTTGAACGCGTACCCGGCGAAGGGAAGGACCGTGTCCCACAGCGCCTTGATGGCCGCTTCGCTGAAGTTGTTGTCCAACATGCCCTGCCGGAAGCCGGCGTAGGCCTTTTCCAGCTCGGACAGCTTCTTCTTGCCCATGGCGCGACGCAGCAAGTCGGCCTGACCCAGGGTGTAGCCGGCCACCTTCTGCGCCAGTTGCATGATCTGCTCCTGGTAGATGATCAGGCCGTATGTCTCCGAGAGGATCTCCGCGAGCGGCTCCTCCAGTTCGGGGTGAATCGGCTTGACGTCTTCCAAGGCGTTCTTGCGCTTGGCGTACGAGATGTGGGCGTCCACACCCATCGGTCCCGGTCGATACAGCGCCAAGGCGGCGACGATGTCGCCGAATCCGGTGGGCTGCATCAGTTTCAGCAACTCGCGCATACCGCCGCCGTCGAGCTGGAACACACCGAGAGTGTCGCCGCGGGCGAGCAGTTCGTATGTTGCCGCATCGTCCATCGGCAACGTGTCGAGGTCGAGGTCGATGCCGCGGTTGGCTTTGATGTTCTCGAGCGTGTCGCCGATAACCGTGAGGTTTCGCAGACCGAGGAAGTCCATCTTGAGCAGACCGATGGCTTCACACGAGGGGTAGTCCCACCCGGTGATGATGGCGCCGTCCTGGGCGCGCTTCCAGACCGGGATTGCGTCGGTGAGCGGTTCGGACGACATGATGACCGCGCAAGCGTGCACACCGGCGTTGCGGATCAGCCCTTCCAGACCCACCGCGGTCTTGTAGATCTTCGCGACGTCCGGGCTGGAGTCGATGAGCGCTCGAACCTCGACTGCCTCCTTGTACCGCTCGTGCTTCGGGTCGGTGATACCGGAAACCGAGATGTCCTTGGCCATGATGGGCGGCGGGAGCGCCTTGGTGATCTGATCGGCGATGGCAAAGCCCGGCTTGCCGAACTGGACGCGAGCCGAGTCCTTGATGGCAGCCTTGGTCTTGATGGTGCCGAAGGTGATGACCTGGGCGACCTTGTCGTTGCCCCACTTGTCCGTCGCGTAGCGAACCATCTCGCCGCGACGGCGATCATCGAAGTCGATATCGATATCGGGCATGGACACACGCTCGGGGTTGAGGAATCGCTCGAACAGCAACCCGTACGGGATGGGGTCGATGTTGGTGATACCCATCGCGTAGGCCACCAACGAACCGGCAGCCGATCCACGGCCGGGCCCGACACGGATCCCGACGTCCTTGGCGTGGTTGATCAGGTCGCCGACCACGAGGAAGTAGGCCGGGAAGCCCATTTCGTTGATGACGCCGATCTCGTAGTCGGCGCGGGCGAGGTACTCCTGCGGCGGTCCGCTCGGGAAGCGGCGATCGAGTCCGCGCATCACCTCGGCGCGCAGGAAGGTCTGCTGCGTGTGTCCCTCCGGGACCGGGAAGATCGGCATGCGGTCGTGGAACGCCCACACGTCCTCGTACGACTGCACACGCTCGCCGATGGCAACGGTGTTGTCGCATGCCCCCGGTACCTCGTTGTCCCAGATGGCGCGCATCTCGGCAGCGGACTTGAGGTAGTAGCCGTCGCCGTCGAACTTGAAGCGAGTGGGGTCGGAGAGCGTCTTGCCGGTCTGAATGCAGAGCAGCGCCTCGTGATTCTCGGCGGCGTCCTTGGTGACGTAATGGCAGTCGTTGGTGGCAAGTGGCGGAATACCGAGTTGCTTGCCGATGTCGAGCAGACCCTCTCGCACACGGCGCTCGATCGAGAGACCGTGATCCATCAGTTCGAGGAAGAAGTTGTCCGGGCCCCAGATCTCCTGCCACTTCGCGGCAGCTTCGAGAGCCTCGCGATCGTGACCGAGACGAAGGCGGGTCTGGATCTCACCGGACGGGCAACCCGTGGTCGCGATGATGCCCTCGGCGTGCGCGGCGATGAGCTCCTCGTCCATCCGTGGCCATTTACCGAGCTGGCCCTCGATGGACGCGAGCGACGACAGCTTGAAGAGGTTGCGGAGTCCGGTCGCGTTCTCGGCCACCATCGTCATGTGGGTGTACGCACCGCTACCGGAGACGTCGTCGGACTTCTGGCTGCGATCGCCCCACAGAACTCGCTTGGTGTTGAAGCGAGACTCGGGTGCGATGTAGGCCTCGATGCCGATGATCGGCTTGATGCCGGCGCTCTTTGCCTCGTTGTAGAACTGGCTGGCGCCGTACATGTTTCCGTGGTCGGTCATGCCGACTGCGGTCATTTCGAGACGAGCGGCCTCCTCGAACATGGCGCCGACCTTGGCCGCACCGTCGAGCATCGAGTACTCGGTGTGATTGTGAAGATGTACGAACGAGTCAGCCACGTGCGCCTCTCTGAAGGTCTGGGAGCGAGATCGAGTGTATGCCGCGCTGCCGACACGACCGGCGACCGACGTAGCGGAGTCGCCGTGCGCCGCCTCCGGTCACGTGACCGGAACCTCGGGTTCGGCGCTCGACCTCACCGAACGCCGCGAACGTCGACCGGCGACGAAGGTGTCTGTCGTGAAGATCACCAGTGCAGCCCAGATCAGAACGAAGCCGATCCACCGTGACGCCGGCATGTCCTCGTGCATGACGGCCACACCCCACGCCATCTGGAGCGCCGGGGTGAGGTACTGCAGCATGCCCATCGTCGCCAACGGAACTCTCTGAGCGGCGACGCCGAACAGGAGCAGCGGCAGCGCGGTGACCGGGCCGGCGGCAAGCAGCAACAGGCTGTGCCCGGTACCGCTGCTGATGAATGCACCGGCCCCGGTCAGGCCGAGAAACACGAGGTAGCCGACCGCGAACGGTGCGGCAACGACTCCCTCGGCAGTCAAACTGGTTCGAGGATCGAGCGGAACCACCTTCTTGACCAACCCATAGGTGGCAAACGAGCCGGCGAGCAGCAAAGCGACGATCGGAGGTTTCCCGAAGTCGACCGTGATCACCACAACTGCCGTGGCAGCGAGAACGAGCGCGGCGATCTGGGCGGGACGCAATCGTTCGCGGAAGATCACGACGCCGAGCAGAACGGTGACCAGCGGGTTGATGAAGTACCCGAGAGCCGCCTCCACGACGCGGCCTGACACCACGGCATAGATGTACGTCCCCCAGTTCACGGCGATCGCCGCTGACGCCGCGGTCACCAGCAGCCAGGTGCGTGCGCTGATTCCGCGAAGCGATCCGAGGCGGCCGGCAAAGGCCAACACGATCAGCATCAACAGAAGGGTCCACACCACCCGGTGCGCCAGGATCTCGACCGGATCGGCGAAGTCGAGTAGCCCGAAGAATGCCGGGAACGTTCCCCACAACAGGAAAGCCGCCACACCGTAGAAGATCCCCGAGGACGAACGGGACTCAGCGCGTTCGTCCTTGTTCACAGAACCGGAGTTCACGGGACCGGACCATCGTCGGGGCCGGGAGCAACGACGTCCACGTACTCCGGCAGCAAGGGACGGACGGCTGCCAACCACGGCGAGGCGTCGGACGGCAACGCTTCCACTGCACGGACGTTCGAGTCATGTTCGATCGCTTCGAGTCCTTCGGGAGTCGCTCGCACCAGCACGCCCACCGCGCAGGCGCACCCGGCGGACAATTGCTTCGCCGACGCGAGCGCCACCTGTTGCTGACGATCGGTGTCGCCGCCGAGCGAGACCAGTCGCGTGGCTGCAACACCGGGCGATCTGCGTACTGCTTCGTCGTTGTCGGGAACGGGCACCGACATGAGCGGCGTCTGGACGCGCTCGATCGGAACTCGGAACATGACCCTGGACACGCGAACGCCCGAGACCTCAGCGCCCGGCACCTGAACACTGCTGGTCGACGTGATGACCTCGTCGACGGTGAGTGCCTTCGTGAACGAGACCAACGCCCATACCGGCCCATCGACCGACGCGACGGAATCTCGCGCTCGGTCGAGGTAGTCCGGGACAGCTTCCCCACTGTCCGGACCCAGGGTGTCCGTCCGGATCGGCGGGGTCGGCACGGGATTCGCGAACCCCACGCCCACCACCGCCGCCACACCGACCACCACCGCGACGACGGCCGGCGCGGGGGTAAGCCCGCGCGGTGTCATGAGGACCGGAGAACTTCGAGTGCGTGTTCGAGATCCTTCGGGTACTTGCTCTTGATCTCGACCCAGCGACCGTCCGCCGGATGTGCGAATCCAAGAGACACGGCGTGCAACCACTGGCGCTCGAGGCCGAGCCTTTCGGCAAGTCGAGGGTCCGCGCCGTAAGTCAGGTCACCGCAGCACGGATGGCGCAACGCCGAAAAGTGGACACGGATCTGGTGTGTGCGACCGGTTTCGAGGTGCACGTCCAGCAGACTCGCTGCCTGGAACGCCTCGATGGTGTCGTAGTGCGTGACGCTGGGCTTGCCGTCGGCCGTGACCGTGAATCGCCAGTCGTTCCCGTGATGGCGTCCGATGGGCGCGTCGATCGTTCCGCTGCTCGGGTCGGGATGTCCCTGCACGAGAGCGTGGTAGCGCTTGTCGATGGTCCGCTGCTTGAAAGCGCGCTTGAGCAACGTGTACGCGCGCTCGGATGTGGCAACCACCATGACACCCGACGTTCCGACGTCCAGACGGTGGACGATGCCCTGACGCTCGTGGGCACCGGACGTCGAGATGCGGAAACCGGCCGCGGCAAGTCCGCCGATGACGGTCGGTCCCGTCCACCCGACGCTGGCGTGCGCGGCAACTCCGACGGGCTTGTCGACTGCCACGACGTCGTCGTCGGCGTAGAGGATCTCCATTCCCTCGACCGGTGTCGCTTCGATGGTCAGGGGCCGCGGCGGTTCGGGCAGGACTACCTCGAGCCACGACCCTGCGGTCAGACGATCGGACTTGCCGACGCCCACACCGTCGACGAGTACCGAGCCTTCTTCCGCGAGTGTCGCGACCACGGTGCGCGAGAGTCCGAGAAGGCGCGCGAGGCCGGCATCGACGCGCATGGCATCGAGACCGTCGGGCACTGGCATCGAACGGGATTCCCTCACTTGGTTTCTCCCTCGGCTGCAGCCTTCGATTCGGTGAGCTTCTTGTCGTCCGCCTTGTGATCACGCAGGCGTTCACCGTTGGGTTCGAAGCCGAACAGTGTCAGGACGACGAGCAGAATCGCGCCACAGACGATCGCGGAATCCGCGATGTTGAACACCGGCCACCAGCCGACGGAGACGAAATCCACCACATGTCCGCGCATGATTCCGGGAGAGCGGAAGAATCGGTCGACGAGGTTACCCAGCGCGCCGCCGAGAACGAGGCCGAGACCGAGCGCCCACCACGGTGATCGGAGCGTGCGACCGATCTTGATCACACCGATGACCACACCGATTGCGACGAGAGTGAGGATCCACGTCATCGACGTCGCCATCGAGAACGCTGCCCCCGGATTGCGCACCATCGTGAATGTGACCACGTCACCGATGATTTCGATCGGCTGCCCCGGTTTGACCGCGGCGACTGCCCACACCTTCGTGAGAATGTCCGAGAGCAGGATGACAGCGGCGATGGCAATGAGCATGGTCAGCCGGCGGGGCTTTTCGACCGGCACAACCGCCAGGTCACCGTCTTCCGATTTCACGGCTTCCGGTTTCACGGTTTCGGGCTCGTCGGCCTTCGAGATTTCGGTAATCGGCTGATCCTCCGCGTTGACATCTCGGTCTGGGTGGTCTGTACTCACGCAACCATCATCCCTCATGTTCACCGCACCGGGTCACGCACTCTGCAACTGCGGCTAGCCTGGAGCGCGTGCCACTGCTGTCCACGACCGGCCGACGCGTTCCGTTCGCCCTCGCTGCCCTCGCTCTCACCACCGTTCTCACCGCTTGCGGCGACTCGGATCAACCTCCGAACACCCCGACCTCCTCGCCGAGTGAGGTGACTGTTCCGGTGACCGCCGCGACGGTCGAAGTTCTCGAGGCGGGAAGCGAGCCGCGCGAGGTTTTGCGTACGAACTTGCCTGTCGGCACCACGCAGACGGCGACGCTCGTCACCCAGGCCGTCGTGAGTCAGCAGATCGATCAACAACCGGCGCAGGATTTCTCTTCGCCGGAGATCACGATCCCGCTCTCGGCAAACGTGACCGCTGACGATCCCACCGCAGTCGTTGACCTCACGCTGTCGTCGATGACCTCGCCCGATGCAACGCTGCAGGCTGCGCTGAGCGGGGCCGACGGGTCTGCGGCCGGATTGTCGGTCACGAATTCGGGCGCCATCACCGCCCTACGGTTGAAGCCCTCCGCCAACTCGGCCAATGCTGCCCGCGCTGCAATCGAACAAGCGCTGGGCCAAGCGGTCTACCGGACCGTTGCACTCCCCGACGCTCCGGTCGGTGTCGGCGCACGTTGGGTGGTTCGGCAGCAAGTCAGCAGCGAAATCCTGCTCGATCAGACAACCACCGTCACGCTCACCGCGCGCGAGGGCAATCGGCTTTCTCTCGCGGTGGACGTATCGCAGACCCCGCAGAGCCCGGTCTGGAACCTGGCTGGTGACGCCGGAACGCTGAACATCGATCAATACGTCATGGCCGGCTCCGGAAACCTCACCGTCGACCTCTCACTCCCCTTGCCGATCGACGGACAGATGACCGTCGGCGGCGACCAGGCATACGGCGACCCGGACAGCTCCTCGGTGATCCGGCAGACCATCTCCAACAGCATTCGGTGGGAATCGTGACACGCCGGTCGCTTCTCGCACTTGGTCTGACCGCAACGGCGGCACTGTTCGTCGTGACCGGTTGCGGCTCGGACGACTCGCCTGGTGCCGACACGACTACGCAGGTTTCCGCCCCACAGGTCGGCTTGGCGCCGTTCACGGCTGCTCCGGCCGCACCGCTGAGCGGGGCGCCTCTCGACCGTGACGGCCTGCAACGAGCCGCGCTCACCCTGTCCGAGCTACCTGCCGACTTCGACGTAGTTCCCGACCCGGTCGACGACCTCGGCCTCGCACCGGCGCCGGAAAATTCGGAGGCGGACAAGTCGAGCACCGACCCCGCCGTCTGCGCCCAGGTTCTGGCGCCGATAGCCACCCAGGCTCCCGGATCGGTCGCCGACCTCTCCGACATGTTCACCGGCCCCGATTTCACGAGCATCGATCAGGACTCTGCTTCGTACGCCGACGGCACCGCGGCAGCAGCAGCTTTCGAGAAACTTCAGACCACGCTGGCCGGGTGTGCGGAGTATTCGGGAACCGATGCCGACGGAACGACAATCACCTATCGCGTCGGCGGAGCGTCGGACCCGAACATCGGCGACGCGTCTTTCGCTTTCCGAATCATCACGGAGAGTGGCGGTTTCACCTTGGTTGCCGACGCGATCGTGGCCGCAGTCGGGACGACGTTGACTCAGCTGTCCGCGACGGCGCCGAGTCCGATCGCCCCCGATGTTCTCCACTCGATGGCATCGGCCGCCGCAGATCGCCTGCGCGCACAAACGCCCTGACTACGAGCGGATTCGTCCTGTCTCGGCCTTTCGCGAATGATTCGGGACCACAGACCCTTTGACAACTGCCCGTCCACACTGAACGGTGAGAGTAGGTACGAAACAGACCAACGCGACACACTGATGTGAGGAGCCAGAGTTCATGCCGGAACCCAGAAGGTCAGATCACACCGATTACGTAGCCGTCAATCCGATCTTCTCGAGGCCTGGCGAGGATTCGGTTGCATCGAAGTACACACTCGAACCCGACGGCATGCTTCCCGAGACCGCGTATCAGATCGTCCACGACGAAACGATGCTCGACGGCAATGCGCGGCTCAATCTCGCGACGTTCGTCAGCACGTGGATGGACGATCACGCCACCAAACTGTATGCCGAGTCGTTCGACAAGAACATGATCGACAAGGACGAGTATCCGCAGACCGCCGCGATCGAAACCTATTGCTGGCGCATCCTTGCCGACCTCTGGCACTCGCCCTCCCCCAAGGACGCAATCGGCACCTCGACGATCGGTTCGTCCGAAGCCTGCATGCTCGGCGGCCTGGCGATGAAACGACGCTGGCAGCACGCACGAAAAGCCGCGGGCAAGTCCACCGAAAAGCCAAATCTCATCATGAGTTCCGCGGTCCAGGTGTGCTGGGAGAAGTTCTGCAACTACTGGGACGTCGAAGCGCGTTACGTGCCGATCAGCGAGGAACACCGCACCCTCGACGGTCACGATCTGGACAAGTACGTCGACGAGAACACCATCGGCGTCGTCGCGATCATGGGCGTCACGTACACCGGGATGTACGAGCCGGTCCTGGAAATCTCGAAGGCACTCGATGAGATCCAGGCGAAGACGGGACTCGACGTCCCCATCCACGTCGACGGCGCTTCCGGTGCGATGATCGCACCGTTCCTTCAGCCCGAACTCGAATGGGATTTCCGACTACCGCGCGTCCACTCCATCAACACCTCGGCGCACAAGTACGGGCTCGTCTATCCCGGCCTCGGATGGGTGGTCTGGCGATCGCAGGATCTACTTCCCGACGACCTCGTCTTCAAGGTGAGCTACCTCGGCGGCAGTATGCCGACCTTCGCACTGAACTTCTCGCGCCCCGGCGCTCAGGTGATCCTGCAGTTCTACTTGTTCCTGCGTCTCGGCCACGACGGCTATCGCGCGATCCAGCAGTCCTCCCAGGACGTGGCGAAATTTCTCGCCGAAGGGATCGGGAAACTCGACGCGTTCGAACTGTGGAACGACGGTTCCGACATCCCGGTCTTCGCGTGGCGCCTCGCCGAGGGGCACACGTCCAACTGGACGCTGTACGACCTCTCGGACCGGTTGCGAGGCAAGGGCTGGTTGGTGCCGGCCTACCCCATGCCGGACGATCTCGCGGATCTGACAGTGCAGCGCATCGTGGTTCGTAACGGACTGAGCATGGACCTGGCGGCCAATCTGCTGCGCATCATCGAAGAGGAAACCGCGTTCCTCGACGAACTGGACAGCCCGATGCCGCGGCCGCGCGTCACCGAGGGATTCCATCACTGACGTCGCTTACCACGTGAAGAGCGGCCGCCCACTCCCCTTCGGGAGTCGGCGGCCGCTCTGGTGTTTCAGGTGTTACCGAGAGATCAAGCAGCGCAAGCCGGCGAGGTCAGACCTGCAACGCCGACGATCTGGCAAGCGGTGGTCTTCGAGAGCTTCCAGACGCCGTCTTCGTAGACGAACGAAGCCTGCAGGCCCTGCTGCAGCGGCTGGCCGTTGACGACGATGTTCAGCGAAGCTGCTGCCGTCTCGCTGCCCGTGTCGGTGACCGGGTCGAGGATCTCGACCTGCGCGCCGGCAGCCTTGGCGGCAGCGGCGACCTGGTTGATCAGCTCGGGATCAGCCTCGGCGCCCTGGACGAGGCTGACCTTGTCTGCGGCCGGAACGGTTTCGTCGAGTGCCTGGGCGACCTTGGCGTTGAGCTCAGGGGCGGTCGGCAACGCGACCGGCGCATCTGTCGAGTCCGAGGCCGTCGTGGTCGTCGTGGTCTTCGACGTCGTGGTGGGCGAGTCGGTCTTGTCATCCGAGCCACAAGCGGTCATCGTCAGGGCTGCTGCGATCGCCACGGCTGCAACGGTCATCTTCTGAAGCTTCAACTTCTCAGTCCTATCCATTCGGGTGTTCACATTCGAGCGTCAGTCGAACATCGTGCTTGCTCGAGGATCGTCGACAACATTACCCAACGGTAAGCGGAAAAAGTCTAAGGACATCCTCAGAGAAGGCTGTCGACCGCATCTGCTACCTCGAGCACCTCATCGGATTCGGCGAAGGTTTTGGCGATTCCCGTTCCGCTGGAACGGGTTTCGAAGCGAACGGTGACCACACCGTGCCCGGCGCCCTGCACCCAACCGTGTCCGTATTCTGGATGCTTCACGTCCAAACCGGGGTGCCAGTAGCGCTGAGGGACACGTGCTGCCACCGGAACGTCGAGTTCGGCCTCATCGAGGGCGCCCGTGAGAGTCTCGACCGGATAGCCGGGAACATCCTGATCCAACTCGGGAAAAAGTGATCCTTGCCGAACGGTGGACAAACCGGCGAATCCCACACCGACCAGGCGAATCGGCCCCAATTCCTGTGGATCGATGACCTGTTTCTGCGCAGTCGCGATGAGGATTTGGCGGTCGATGGTGGCAAACGGCAGCGTCACGGATCGAGTCAAGATACCCATATCGGACTTCTTGAGCTTCAGTACGACGGTGCGAGCAGCTCTTCCGTCCTTCTCCAGCCTGGAAAATGCTGCACGACCACTACTTTCGACGGCGGCGCGCAGTTGCGCCATCGTGACGATGTCTGCGGCGAAAGTGGATTCCGCGCTGATCTGCTTGGATTCGGCACGCTCGGCGACCGGCCGATCGTCGATCCCCTGCGCAAGCCGATGCAACCCCGGACCGACAGTGGTTCCGAGTATCGACGCCACCTCCGCTATGGGAGTGCGGGCAAACCCACCGATGGTTTCGATGCCGAGACGCTTGAGCTTTTCCTCGGCGACGGGACCGATCCCCCAGAGCTTTCGCACCGGCAGTGGATCGAGCAACTCGTGCTGCATCCCGGGAGGAATCACTGCGACGCCGTCGGGCTTTGCCAGTCCCGACGCGATCTTGGCGACCTGCTTACCTGCGCCGGCCCCGATCGAAGCGACCAACCCGGTCTCGGCTTTGATCAACGCCCGCAGGTCCTCGCAAAACGCGCGGACCTCGTCAGCTCCGACACCGGCCAACTCCACCGGTTCCCCGAAAGCCTCGTCCACCGACAGTTGCTCGAGGATCGGCATACGAAGGCGCAACGCGTCGAACGTGCGTTTACTGAGAACCGAGTACAGGGACATCCGTGGCGGCAATACCACCGCTCCACCACCGACCATCCGGCGTGCTTGATGCATCGGCATTGCCGAACGCGCACCGAAAACTCTCGCTTCGTAACTTGCCCCGGCCACCACCCCGCGCCCGCCCAAGCCGCCGACCAGCACCGGGCGACCTCGCAGAGTGGGACGCGTCAACTGCTCGGCGGAAGCGAAAAACGCATCCATGTCGAGATGCAGCACCCACCTACGACTTCGTGTGGGATCACCTTGATTCATCGGGCGTTACGGTTCTCTCAAAAGTAGGTGCAGAATTTACGTCCGCGCCTTCTTCTTCGGCGACTTCTTCTTCGGCAGGGGCAATACGTCGGCAGTCCGTTGAATGAAGGCGTGCAGGTGATCGAGGTCCTGCAACCGTTCCTCCGTCACCCGGTAATAATCCTTCGCTCCCGGGTACGGCGGAGCCAGATCGGCCTCTGATCCGAACTCCGTACTGACCTCGGTGGGTTTGACGAACAGAACGTCTCCGCAGATCAAGCCCACGATCTTCTCGTCGCAATACAATCCGTACTCGCCGAACATCGCCCTTGCCCGCACGTCGAGCGGTTCCAACTGCTCGAGAATGCGCGCCACGGTTTCCTTGCTCGTACTCATGAGAGCAAACTACTCCGGCACCCCGACATACAGATATTCATCGGAGAGCCGGAGTAGTCGCGTCGGTACTAGACCTTCGTGATTGCGGCGCGGATACCCTCACCGAGATCGACGGCGTCGTCTCCCGCTTCACCCACCGAGAAGGAGGTGGCCAGAACCTCACCGGCGATCAATTCGCGATGACGCTCTGCCCACTCCTTGCAGTCCTGCGGAACCTCGAGAACGACGTTGATCCGGTCCGAGACGTCCAAACCGGCGGCGCGGCGCGCATCCTGCAACTGACGGATACGGTCCTTGGCCCATCCCTCGGCTTCGAGTTCCTCCGTCACAGCGGAATCGAGTACGACCAGTCCCGCACCGTCCGGCAGTGCAGCCGTCGAATCCGGCTCGGCCGCAACCAGTTTCTGCGTGTACTCCTCGGGCAGCAGTTCGATGCCCGCCGCAACCACGACGCCGTCCGCGTTCTCGGTCCAGTCGCCCGCCTTGACCGCCTTGATGACAGTCTGAACGGACTTGCCCAGACGCGGTCCTGCAGCACGCGCATTGACCGCGATCTCGAAGCGCCCGTGCACGTCGACGTCATCGGTCAGATCGACCTTCTTGACGTTGACCTCGTCGGCGATCAGTCCGAGGAACGGACGCAGACGCTCGGCATCCGGCGCCGCAACCGTGACCTCGGGCAGCGGAAGACGAACACGCAGATTCTGCGCCTTGCGCAGGCTCAGCACCGTGGAGCACACGGTCCGGACGTCGTCCATCGCCGCTACCAGCTCGGGGTTCGCGGGGAGCTCCGACGCCTCGGGCCAATCAGCCAGGTGAACCGAGCGCTCCCCGGTCAGCCCGCGCCAGATCACCTCGGACACCAGCGGCAACAGCGGCGCAGCGAGACGCGTCACGACCTCGAGCACGGTGTGCAGGGTGTCGATCGCGTCGCGATCCTCGTCCCAGAACCGCGAACGCGACCGTCGCACATACCAGTTGGTGAGTGCGTCACAGAACAACCGAAGCTCGTCGCACGCGCCGGCGATGTCGTTGACCTCGAGGGCCTCGGTGATCACGTCGCGGGTGGTAGCGAGCTTGGCCAGGATGTACTGATCGAGGATGTTCTCCGAATCGGTACGCCACACACCGGATTCCGGGGCGTACAACTGCAGGAAGCTCCAGGCGTTCCACAGCGGGAGCAATGCCTGACGCACACCTTCGCGGATGCCCTGCTCGGTCACGATGAGGTTTCCGCCGCGCAAGATCGGCGAAGACATCAGGAACCATCGCATCGCATCGCTGCCGTCGCGGTTGAACACCTCCTTCACGTCCGGGTAGTTGCCCTTGGACTTGCTCATCTTGAGTCCGTCGTCGCCGAGCACGATGCCGTGCGCAGCAACGGTTTTGAACGCCGGACGATCGAAGAGTGCGGTGGCCAGCACGTGCAGCGTGTAGAACCATCCGCGAGTCTGCCCGTTGTACTCGACGATGAAATCGCCCGGGAAATGGCCCTCGAACCATTCACGGTTCTCGAATGGGTAGTGCACCTGCGCGTACGGCATCGAACCGGATTCGAACCAGCAGTCGAGCACCTCGGGAACGCGGCGCATCATCGACTTCCCGGTCGGGTCGTCGGGGTTCGGGCGGACCAGGTCGTCGATCATCGGGCGATGCAGATCGGTCGGACGCACACCGAAGTCTGCCTCCAACTGATCTAGCGATCCGTAGACGTCCGTACGCGGGTACTGCGGATCGTCCGACACCCACACCGGGATCGGGCTGCCCCAGTAGCGGTTTCGGCTGATGTTCCAGTCGCGTGCACCTTCGAGCCA
Source organism: Rhodococcus sp. WY5 (assembly GCF_018588185.1). Classification (NCBI taxonomy): domain Bacteria; kingdom Bacillati; phylum Actinomycetota; class Actinomycetes; order Mycobacteriales; family Nocardiaceae; genus Rhodococcus; species Rhodococcus sp. WY5. Next base: position 3,801,379 of record NZ_JAAMPR010000001.1, on the reverse strand, counting down.
CTTGCCGAACTGGCCGTCACGGATGTGCTCGGGCACCCACGTGATGTCCTTGTTCAGCTCGACCATGCGATCGCGGAACTTGGTGACCGCAACGAACCACGAGGGAACCGCCATGTAGATGAGCGGCTGCCCACTGCGCCAACTGTGCGGGTACGAGTGCTCGATCGTCTCGTGCCGCAGCAGCTTTCCAGCGGCCTTGAGGTCCTTGATGATGACCGGGTTGGCGTCGAAGACCATCAAGCCCTCGTACGGCGGAACCATCGAGGTGAACTTTCCACCCGCATCGAGCGGCTGCACGACCTCGATACCGTTGGCCGTGGCGACATCCATATCCTCCTCACCGAAAGCCGGTGCGAGGTGGACGATTCCGGTTCCGGAATCGGTTGTCACGTAGTCGGCCGAAAGCACGACGTGCGCGTTTGGATGTCCGAGGAAGAAGTCGAACGGCGGTGTGTACGACAGTCCGACCAACTCGGCGCCCTTGTGGCGGGAAACGACCTCGGGGTCCTCCCCCAGCTCACGTGCGTAATGAGCTACCCGTGCTTCCGCGAGCACGTACCGCTTTCCGTCCTCGCCGAGCACCTGGACGTAGTCGACCTCGGGATGAACCGCAGTGGCCAAGTTGGACGGCAGTGTCCACGGAGTCGTGGTCCAGATGATCGCGTTTGCGCCGTCCAATGGTGAACCCGGAGCGACCAGCGGCATGTCGACCGTGACTGCAGGATCCTGACGCATCTTGTACGCGTCGTCGAGACGAGTCTCCTGATTGGACAGCGGAGTCTGCTCGTACCAGCTGTAGGGCAGCACGCGGAAGCCCTGATAGATCAGGCCCTTGTCGTGCAGCTCCTTGAAGGCCCACATGACGGACTCCATGAAGTCGACGTCCAGGGTCTTGTAGTCGTTGTCGAAGTCGACCCAACGTGCCTGGCGGGTGACGTAGTCGCGCCACTCGTCGGTGTACTTGAGCACCGAGGCCTTGCAGTACTCGTTGAACTTGGCCAGACCCATGACTTCGATCTCGGCCTTGTCCTTGATGCCGAGTTGCTTCTCCGCTTCGAGTTCTGCGGGCAGTCCGTGGCAGTCCCAGCCGAAGCGTCGCTCGACCTTGCGTCCACGCATGGTCTGGAAGCGCGGCACCAGGTCCTTGACGTACCCCGTCAGCAGGTGACCGTAATGCGGCAAGCCGTTTGCGAAGGGCGGTCCGTCGTAGAAAACGAACTCTTCGCTGCCGTCCCGATTGGAAACCGACGCACGGAAGGTGTCGTCGTCGTCCCACTGTTTCAGGACTTTCTGTTCCAGTTCGGGGAACTTGACTCCGGTGTCGGCGGGGACACCGTAGTCGACTTTGGGATACCCGTTACTCGCCATGGCGATCTCCTCGTGCCAGTCGGACTCGGCACGGGGACGACGTGGCGCTTGTGCGCCGACACCGCGGTACCACCCCGTTTGCACCCCGTAGATCCGCGCTTGGATCCCGAGGTGCCACTCGATCGAGCTGTGACGGGCTCACCCGTTCGGTTCTACTGAGTTCTGGGCGCCTGAAGCGACAAGAACCGTTCTTCCGAAAGCTCCCCGGTGATTGCCGGATCACAGCCTGGTATTCGTGTTGGACAGTCTAATACTCGTCCTGGACCTTGTCGGAACTCGCCCTAGGACTTGTCGGGGCCACCCGGCGACTCGCCATGATTTCTCTGATTGTCATCGTTGGCGGTGGCTGCATCGTCGATCGACGAATTCGAGGAACTCTCGACTCGACCGTAAGGCGACGACATTCCGCTGCCCGATGCCGGGTCATCCAACGAAGGAACCGCCTTCCTGCTGGTCAGCGCACTGACCAGCAGGAGGACGGCACCTGCTACACAAATCGCGATACATGCCCACGCCCAGATCAGCGACCCTGTGGTCAGGGCGACGATCAGGAGAGCGAAACCAACTCCCGCGAGAACCAACGTCACGACCAGCACGTATCAACCTTTGTCCGGTCCGATAGCTGAGCCGACGGGGCGCTCTCGGTCAGCTGTTTCCCTTGGCGAAGGACGGGCTGTAGGAATCCTGTCCACCGTCGACCGGTACGGCCGAGCCGCGCTGTTCGAGCTCTTCGAGCTGCGATTCCAGGTAGGACTTCAGGCGCACCCGGTACTCGCGTTCGAACGTCTTGAGCTGCTCGATACGGCCCTCGAGGACCGAACGCTGCTGGTTGATGGTCGCCATGATTTCGGTGTGCTTCTTCTCGGCGTCCGCCTTGAGAGCGTCTGCCTTCTCCTGAGCCTGGCGAAGCTGGGTCTCGGAGCGAGTCTGAGCGTCGGTGAGCATCGCCTCCGACTTGTTGCGCGCATCCGCGATCATGCCGTCAGCCTTGCTGCGAGCCTCGCTCATGAGCTGCTCGGAGTTGGTGCGGGCACTGCCGAGCAGCTGCTCGGACTCGGTCTTGGCATCGTTGGTGAGGCGATCCGCCATCTCCTGAGCCAGTCCGAGGACCTTTGCGGCCTGCATGTGGGTGTCGCCACTCTGCGGCGCTGCAACGGCAGCGGCGGCGGGAACCGGCGCTGCAACAGGTGCAGGCTTGGGCGGTTCGACGACCCGAGCGGGCTCCGGCTTGGGCTGCGCTGCGACGGGTGCTGCCTGCTGAGCAGGTGCCGGCGACTTCTTGGCAGCCGCGAGCTCCTGATCCAGCTCACCTACGCGCTGGCGCAGGTCCGCATTCTCTTCGATGAGCTGCGACAGCGCCTGCTCGACGAGGTCGAGGAATGCGTCGACCTCGTCCTCGTTGTAGCCACGCTTGCCGATAGGCGGCTTGCTGAACGCAACGTTGTGCACGTCAGCTGGAGTCAGTTGCGGCATGGAAGGATCCCTTCACGCGTCATTTGGCGGTCTAGCAAGCATTCAGTTGCAACACAGTCTACGTAGTGGCGAACTACGTAGTGGCGAACCACTGGATGAGTTATGGCATCCATTCTGGCATACCACTCACTCGGACTGCGCTCAGCGAACAACCGACATCAGGATGATGACGATGAAAAGCAAGACCATGATGGATAGATCCAAGCGAACTCCACCGAGGTTGATCGGGGGGATCAACCTGCGGAGCAGTTTCACCGGAGGATCGGTGATCGTAAAAATGGTTTCGAGAATGACTGCGACCAATCCGGTCGGTCGCCAATCTCTGGCAAACGAACGAACGAACTCGACGATCACTCTGCCGATCAGCAACAGCCAGAAGACAACCAGCACCAGATAGATCACAGAGAGAAGCGCGTCCACACCCTCACTCTGCCTGACTTCTGCGGTGTGTCCAAAACAGACACACCGCAGCAATTCCGGAACCGGTCCGCATCGAGTCCGTCTTGTAACGGCCGGCGATGGGTCCGAATGCGGCGTCCGCCGAGGCGGGCCGCCGTTCGAATGTGCTCACGTCACCCCTGCTCAGGGGCCGGACTGCGGTCGAGACCATCATTTCTGGCTGTAGAAACCCGTCTCGGCGATCCGACGGCGCTCCTCGGCGGAAACGTCGATGTCGGCCGGTGAGAGAAGAAACACTTTGGTGGCTACCTTGTCGAAAGAACCACGCAATGCGAACGCCAGGCCGGCCGCGAAATCGACCAGACGCTTCGCGTCGGCGTTGCTCATGTCGACCAGATCCATGATGACGGGAGTGCCGTCCCGGAACCGCTCACCGATCGTGCGGGCCTCTGCGTAGCTCTGCGGACGCAGTGTCGTGATCTTGGCGAGCGGGCCGCCGTCGTCGACAACCGGCGCACGTCGCGCTTCGGGTCGCTCTGCGCGCGCGTCGACCGCGAGGTTGCCACGGCTTGCCGGGCGCGGCGCCATCGCCGGGCGGCTGCTGCGGCTGGGAACGGTGTCGACGCGGGGCCGGGAATCGTAGCGATCGAACTCCGCGTCCTCTTCGTCACGACGACTGGGCGCGTAGCTCGCCTTCGAGAAGGCAGGTTCGACGAACTCGCGGTCGTCGCGCTCGGCATAGCCGTCGTGACTACGACGGGGTGCGCGGCGAGCCTGATCGGGCTCCTCCACGTATTCGTCCTCGTAGTCATCGAGGGGAACCATGCCGAAGTAAGCCTTGAACTTATGCAGGTTGCTCATTGATCGACCTTCCTTGGCGCGGCGGAATCAATCCGACTGCGACCGGTCGCAGCGGTGTGGACGGGTTGGGCGATCACCTGAGCGATCACCTCGAGATTACTGGTCGTGAGCCGAGCAGTGCGGTTCCGACACGCACGCAGGTTGATCCGTGGCGCACTGCAGCCTCCAGATCGCCGGTCATACCGGCCGAGAGTTCGGTTGCCCGGGGATGCGATTCGAGGATCAAAAGATGTGCCCTGCGGAGGATTTCGAACTGCTCGTCCGGATCTGATCCAAGCGGCGGGACGGCCATCAGTCCCGCGAATTCGAGACCTTCGGCTGATTCGATCCGCTCGGCGAGAGGCGTTAGCTCGCCCGTCGGAACTCCGCCACGCGCGGGGTCTCCGTCGAGACTTACCTGGATGAGCGCCCGGAGCGGCTCCGTGCGCTCACCGTCCGACAAAGCACTCAGCGCAGCCCGATCGAGTGCATCGACCAGTCGCGCACTGTCCACCGAGTGAATTGCATAGGCCCACTTCGCTACCGACCGAGCTTTGTTGCGCTGCAACTGTCCGATCATGTGCCAGCGAACCGGATCATCGATCGCGCCCGTCTGTGCAGCGCCGTCGAAGTCCGCGACCTTCTCCACTGCTTCCTGCTCACGAGACTCACCGAATTCACGGCAACCCAGTTCGTACAGGATTCGAGCGTCGGACGCCGGAAAGAATTTGGTCACCGGCAGCAGTGCTACGTCGGAAACCTCGCGACCGGCGGCAAGGCAGGCGGCCGCCAATCGCGCCCTCACCGAGTCGAGTGCCGTCGATATTTCTGTCAGCCGCATTTCCGTCTCGCGCATTTCTGCCTAGACGGTTTCCTGCGCTGCGGGCGCTTCCATCCAGATCACTGCAGCTTGACGCCCGGTCAGAGATTCTCGGCGATGACTGAACAACGCGCGATCCTCGATCGTGCACCGCGGGTCCTCGGCGACACCGGACACACCCGCGGCGAGCAACTGCTTACGCAGTCCCGCACGCAGATCGAGCCCCGGCGTGCCCTTCTCAGTGCGAGTTGCACTGCCCGGCAAGTGCTTTTCCACGTCCGCTCGCATCGCAGCGGGAACCTCGTACTGGCGTCCGCTCGCAGCCGGACCGAGGAAGGCGCCGATACGCGAAACGTCCGCGCCCTGACGCACCATCTCCGCGAGGACGCGCGGGACGATACCGATGCGGGCACCGATCCGTCCGGCATGAACGGCCGCGATCACACCGGCCTCCTCGTCGGAGAGCAGAACGGGAACACAATCTGCACTGAGGGTGGCGAGCGCCAGGCCGGGAACAGTGGTGACCAGAGCATCCGTCACCGGAATCACTTCGTCGGTCGGTTCCGTCACGACAGTGACGTTGCGCGAATGGATTTGTTCCATCCACACGAGATGGTCAGGCTCGACGCCTATTTCGCGTGCCAGACGTCGGCGATTCGCATCGACGGCTGCCGGATCGTCTCCGACGTGATCGCCCAGATTGAACGACTCGTACGGTGACGCGGAAACACCACCGGCTCGGCTGGTCACGACGCGGCGAATGCGGGTGCGGGTGGTCGACTTCTCGGTACTCAAGATAAGTGTGCTCACAAACGTCGAAAGTTGTCGTCCGGCTCAGACGTGACCGGACATCCAGTCAAGAACAGGGTACCCAGAAATTCCGGGCACCCTGTTCTCGAAACTGTTTGTAGCCCTACGTCAGCGACGCATGAAGACCGGCACGTCGACGTCGTCGTCGCCCTCGTCTTCCTGGACCGGCGCATGGCGGGGGACACCGATCGGAGGCAAGCTGCCCGAACCGGTGGTCTCGCGCGCTGCGGAAATCGGCTGCTCGCCAGCAGGTTCGGCGGCCACCGGCGACCGGCCGACCTCACCCGCGCGCCCGGCGCCGATAGCTCCACGTCCCTGCGCGGTCGACTCCACGGGACGACGAGCCGGAGCTCCTCCGTCGAATCCCGCAGCGATGACCGTCACACGAACCTCGTCACCGAGTGAATCGTCGATGACCGTTCCGAAGATGATGTTGGCGTCGATGTGGGCAGCTTCCTGCACCAGCGAAGCCGCCTCGTTGATCTCGAACAGACCCAGATCGCTACCGCCGGCGATCGACAGGAGCACGCCGCGGGCGCCTTCCATCGAAGCTTCGAGGAGCGGGGAATTGATCGCGGATTCCGCCGCCTTGATCGCGCGTCCCTCACCCCGCGAGGAACCGATTCCCATCAACGCACTACCGGCACCGGACATGACACCCTTGACGTCCGCGAAGTCGACGTTGATCAGACCCGGAGTGGTGATGAGGTCGGTGATGCCCTGGACGCCGTTGAGGAGAACCTCGTCCGCGCTGCGGAACGCGTCCATCAGGCTGACGGCCGCGTCACCCAACTGGAGCAGGCGATCGTTGGGAATGACGATCAGTGTGTCGCAGGACTCGCGGAGCGCCTGGATTCCGGTATCCGCCTGTCCCCCACGACGCTTGCCCTCGAAAGAGAACGGTCGCGTCACGACACCGACGGTGAGTGCGCCCAGCTTCCGGGCGATGCTTGCCACGACAGGGGCACCACCGGTTCCGGTGCCACCGCCCTCGCCTGCGGTCACGAACACCATGTCGGCGCCCTTGATGACCTCTTCGATCTCGTCCTTGTGATCTTCGGCTGCCTTGCGACCCACTTCCGGGTCGGCACCGGCGCCGAGGCCACGGGTCAATTCACGACCGACGTCGAGCTTGACGTCGGCGTCACTCATCAGAAGGGCTTGCGCGTCCGTGTTGACCGCGATGAACTCGACTCCCTTGAGTCCCTGTTCGATCATGCGGTTGACTGCGTTCACGCCGCCGCCGCCGATGCCGACGACCTTGATTACGGCGAGGTAGTTGTGCGGGGGCGTCATCGGCTCTCGCCTTCCGTGTCGTGTTTCACGCTGCTTGTCAGTGCTGCTGTCTTTGTTACTGCTGTTTTTGTAGCTTCATGCTCTTCGAGAACAACCCTAAACCTCAACCACAGGGTTAGAGTTATGTCAAGTATTCGATCTGAAACGAAACGCTATGCACCGTCGTCGCGTTCCGCCATTAGGCGCGCCGAGACACACCGAAGTATTTGCTGCGCACTGACGCACGGCTGCACCGGGCGCTATCGCACCGTCGGCAGATCAGGACTGGACACGTCGTACGTCTGCCCCGGTTGGGTCAACAGCGGAAGCGTCACAGCAGCCTTACGATCCGAGTGCTCGACACCGCCCCAGTTTACGACGCGACCGTCGAGCAGAGTCAGCGTGACACTCGAAATCGACCGAGCGGCAACCTCTCCCACCTGAAATCTCAGATCCGGCGGCAACACCGACAACACCTCGAGCGCGGCAAGCGTCGGCTCGTCGTTCCACCCGGGCGTCGGTGTCACCAGACGCGGAACCCCGGGCGGCGGGACGCCCATCTCGAAGTCGACGCCCTTCTCGTCCAGCAGGTGTGCACCCTCAGGTGAGTCGACGAAGACGACCGGTACCCGTTCGGTGACGGTGACGCGGATAGTCGACGGATACATCCGCTGCACACGAGCCGAGGCCACCTTCGGAATCGTCGCCACACGTGCGGCGGCGGCGCCGGTGTCTACCCGCATCAACGGCTGACCGGTCGGTACGGCCAGGAGCGAAAGGATCTGTTCCTCACTGACGGTCGTCGCACCGAGAACTTCGGTGCCCCGGACCGAGAGCACCGGAGACAACCAAGCCGTCAACGCAATTCCCACCACCAGCACGATTGCCAGCGGTGCCACGATCAGCGGTCGCTTGAACCACTTACGAGTCGGTGTGGGTTCGGGAGCCGGCTCCGTCGACCGCGTCGAGTATCGCGATTCGGTGCGAGTACTGCGCTGACGCGTACTGGTGGCTTGTCTGGCTCGAGGATCTCGACGCCCGCGCCGACTTCGTGCGTCGGGTGTCATCGCGGCGCGGGATGCGGCGCCGAACGCAAAGCATCGAGGATCTGTTTGCCGAGCATGGTCACGTCACCGGCACCCATCGTGATGACGATGTCGCCGGGATGAGCCAACGCCGCCACCTGCTTCGGCGCCTGTGACAGATCCGGTTGATAGTGAACAGGTTTCGTGACCGACTGAGCGACCAGCGCACCACTGACGCCCGGCATCGGCTCTTCGCGAGCGCCGTAGACATCGAGAACGACAACCTCGTCGGCCAAGTCCAGCGCCTGCGCGAACTCCTCGGCAAACGCGGCGGTGCGTGAATAGAGATGAGGTTGGAAGACCACGATCACGCGTCCGGCTGCCGAATTGGTCGACGACGAATCGTCCTCCGGTCGAACCAGATCCGCCGCCGCGCCGAGAACGGCACGAACTTCGGTCGGATGGTGGGCGTAGTCGTCGAACACCCGGACACCACGCTCGCGGCCGGTGAACTGGAACCGGCGGTGTACGCCACCGAATCCGGCGAGCCCCTCGACGATCTCCTCCGTCTCGGCGCCGGCGTCACGGGCAGCCAGTAGAGCCGCAAGTGCGTTGAGCGCCATGTGACGACCCGGCACTGCCATCCGCACGGTTCGCGCGGCGCTCTCGCCCGCCAGGTGGAACTGCAGGACTCCCCCGACGTCGTGCGCATGGAAGCCCAGTAGTCGGACTCCGACCTCGACACCGTCGACAGGCTCGAAGGCGGTGCCCGCCTCCACCTCCTGCGCGTCTGCCGATCCGTAACCGAGTACCCGGATGTCCGAACGGCCCGAGGCCACGATTCGCTTCGCGAGATCCGCCGATCCCGGGTCGTCGAGGCAAGCAATCAAGAGCCCACCCGGACGCAACTTGTCGACAAAATCGTCGAACACCTTCACATACGCTTCGACGCTGCCGAAATAGTCGAGGTGATCGGCCTCGATGTTGGTCACGACGATCACGTTGGGGTCGTACTGGAGCAGCGACCCGTCGCTCTCGTCCGCCTCGGCGACAAAGACGTCACCGCTGCCGTGATGGGCATTCGTTCCCGCTTCGTTGAGTTCGCCGCCAACGGCAAACGAAGGGTCGAAACCACAGTGCTGCAGGGCGACCACGAGCATCGAGGTCGTCGACGTCTTGCCGTGTGTACCCGAAACCAGGAACGTGCGATTGCCCTGCATCAGTGATGCAAGGACAGCCGGCCGAAGAATCACCGGGATTCCGCGGCGAGCGGCCTCGACGAGTTCCGGGTTGTCCTTCGGGATAGCCGCGTGCGTCGTGACGACGACGGTCGGACCACCCGGCAGCAGGTCGAGAGCATCGGCGTCGTGGCCGATCCGGACCTGCGCCCCGCGTGCACGAAGCGCCAGGACTCCTCGGCTCTCCTTTGCGTCCGAACCCGAGACAAGGCCCCCGCGGGAAAGCAGAATTCGCGCGATGCCGGACATACCGGCACCGCCGATTCCGACCATGTGTACTCGCTCGAGGTGGGCGGGCAGCGCGGTCATCGGTTTCCCCTTGCGTTTTCCTGGACGGCGTTTTCCTTTGCCGCGATGTCGAGCACGATCCGTGCGATCTCGGTTGCCGCGGTGCGGTGCCCGACGTTGGCAGCACCACTGCTCATCTTGTCGAGGCGCGCGCTGTCGCTCAGCATCGGGACGACGGTACCGGCGACGAACGTCGGCGTGAGCTCGTTGTCGGAGACGATGATCGCACCGCCCGCTGCGACAACGGGTTTCGCGTTGAGTTCCTGCTCACCATTGCCGTGCGGCAACGGAACGTAGACGGCCGGTAGTCCGACCGCCGAGACCTCGGCGACCGTCATCGCGCCCGAACGACAGATCGTCGCGTCGGCTGCGGCATACGCGAGATCCATCCGCGAAAGATAAGGAACAGCCACATACGGTGCCGTCTCCGAGTACTGCGTGACCTCGAGGGAGTTCTTGGGTCCGTGTGCGTGAAGGACCGAGATCCCGGCCTTCGCCAGTTCTTCCGCTGCTCCGGACACCGCGTCGTTGAGCGACTTCGCGCCTTGCGATCCGCCGAAGACGAGCAGAACGGGACCGTCCTGAGGCAGTCCGAAGTACTCGCGAGCTTGCGAGCGGAGTCCCGCTCGATCGAAATTGGCGATCGACGCGCGAACCGGGATGCCAACGATCTCGGCGTCCTGATCGCCGCGGTTCTTCACTCCGGAACCCGGAACAGCGGCAAGCACCCGCGTCGCCAGGCGAGCACCGATCTTGTTCGCGATACCGGCACTGGCGTTCGCCTCGTGGATGACGATCGGAATCTTGCGCCGGCGCCGAAGAACACCACCACGTGCGGCAAGATACGCCGGAAGCGCGACGTAACCACCGAAACCGACGATCACGTCGGCGTCGACGGAATCGAGTACCTCGCGGGTCTTGCGCACCGAGGCGAGGATGCGTGTCGGCAGTTTGACGAGATCCATCGTGGGCTTGCGAGGAAGCGGAACCGGCGGAATGAGCTCGAGCGTGTACCCGCGAGCCGGCACCAAGGTGGTTTCGAGACCACGCGCCGTCCCGAGCGCAGTGATTCTGGTGTCGGGCGCAGCGGCCTTGACCGCGTCCGCGACAGCAAGTGCGGGTTCGATGTGACCAGCCGTGCCTCCCCCTGCCACCACTACCGACAGAGCCGATTTGTTGCCGCTCACCTACGAATTCCTCGCTCTCGAACTTCTCGTGGATCTTGTGCCCTACGTGTCGGCGCCTGCCGACGCTGACCATTCTGCCCTCCCGCGGTGCGCTTCCGTGACCCAGCGGCCGCACCTCGGTTGGAATCCGAGGAAGGGCGAGCACCTTGATCTGCCCGCTTGCGTCGATCGCCCGTCTCGATCGCGCGCCGGCCGTCGCGTCCGCGTGCCGGTTCGATCTGCCGTGCGGGCTTCGGTCGACGGATCGGCCGGCCCCCTGACGGCGGGTGGTACAGCACGGGCTTCGGCAGTCTGAGCAACTTCGAGATCTTGCCGTCCTGCCCGGAGTTCAGAGCGGCAACTGCTTCGGGCTCGTGGCGCGCTGCATTGGCGATGACACCGAACATGAACAATGTGATCGCCAAGGACGAACCGCCGGCGGAGACCAAGGGCAACTGGAGTCCGGTCACCGGCAGCAGTCCGATGACGTAACCGATGTTGATCATTGCCTGGCCGACGATCCAGGTAGTTGCAGTGGCTGACAGGAGCCGCCAGAACGGATCGATGCTGCGGGCTGCGATCCGCAATCCCGTGTAGACGAATACAGCGAACAAACCGATCACCACTGCGCAGCCGACAAATCCCAACTCTTCGCCGATGATCGCGAAGATGAAGTCGTTGTGCGCGTTGGGTAGGTAGTTCCACTTGGCGACGCTCTGACCGAGTCCGCGTCCGAAAAGGCCCCCGTCGGCGAGCGAATACAAAGCCTGCTTGGCCTGATAGTTGTTGCCCTGCAGGTCGTCGCTCTTGTTGAAGAAGGCTTGAACTCGATCGGAACGATAACCGGCCGTCATCGCCAGCACGCCCGCCACGACGACGCCCGTCACCGCGATCGAGCCGAAGAGCTTCAGTGGCAGCCCACCGAACCACAGCAGGGCCCCGACGATGATTCCCAATGCGATGGTCGTACTGAGGTTCGGTTGCGCGACGACCAGCGCGAAGACCAGCATTGCTGCGGGCACGAGCGGAATCAGGATCGACTTCACGGATCGGTCGTCCGGCCGCCGCGAAGCCAACAGATGGGCGCCCCAGATCGCCAACGCGACCTTCATGATTTCCGAGGGCTGCACCGAGAACCCGCCGACGTTGAACCAGCGACGCGCGCCCTGCGCTTCTGTGCCGATTCCCGGAATCAGGACGAGTACCAGCATGATCAGCACGACGACGAACAGCGGAAACGAATACTGCCGGAGCACTCTCGCCGGGATCCGCAGCGCGACGTAGAAGAGCACAGCTCCGAGAATCGCGAAGATCAACTGCTGGGTGAACAACGAATACGCCGAGCCACCGGACACGTACTGCTCGACGCTCGACGCCGACAGAACCATCACGAGCCCCAAGACAGTCAACATCGTGGCAATCGTCACCACCAGGTGGAACGACGCCAACGGCCGCGCCAACCAGGCACCGATTCGGGTCTTGGGACCCTTGGTCATAGCAAGTTCCCGGCTTGGCCAGGCGAATCCGTGAACGGATCGGGTAATGCGGCTACGGCGGCGGCGAAGCTGTCACCACGATGTCCGTAGCTGGCGAACATGTCCAAGGACGCGGCGGCCGGGGCGAGTACAACTGCATCACCGGGGGACGCCAACTCGGCAGCTTCGATTACCACTGCGGCCATGACGGCATCCGCGTCGGCACCCGACGGCAGCCGGATGGTGAGAGTCGAGTTGCTGCTGTTTTCGCTCACCACTGCATCGTCCCCCGACATCACGTGCACCACGGGAACATCGGGTGCGTGTCGCGCGAGCGCGTCCTCGATCACACCAGCGTCACGCCCGAGAAGGACAGCGCCGGAGAGTCGAGGGCCGACTTCGCTCACCAATTGGTCGACGCTGGCCCCCTTGAGCAGACCGCCTGCAACCCAGACGACGCGATCGTGCGCGAGTAACGACGGCCTGGCTGCGTGCGGATTGGTGGCCTTGGAGTCGTCGATGTACACAACGGACCCGACACGGCCGACCAGCGCCCCTCGGTGTGGGCCGACCTTGTGTGCGGCCAGACCGCGTTCGACGACGTCTGCCTCGAATCCGAGTGCCCGCGCCAAGGCGGCGGCGGCCAGCGCGTCCATGACGCCTGCCGGGCCGGCGGGATCTATCGACGCTGCTTCGGCCAAGCGGACGTGATCGCCGAATGCGTTGTCCACGAGGTGTCCCGCTTCGACACCCAGTTCCCCTTCGCCCGGTTCACCCAATCTGAACCCGGTGACAATGTCTGCAGTTGCGCGAGTTCCCAGTTCGGAAGCGATCGCGTCATCGAGGCCGACCACCGCGACCCTTCCGCTCAGCGCCCGCGACTTGGCCTCGGCGTACGCGCTCATTCCGCCGTGCCAGTCGAGGTGATCCTCGGCGACGTTGAGGACCACGCCGGCATCCGGACGCACCGAAGGCGCCCAGTGCAATTGGAAGGACGACAGTTCGACAGCGAGGTACTCCACGCGCGGCGACGTCTCGGCGAGTGCGTCGAGTATCGGCAGCCCGATGTTTCCGCAGGCTCGGCCGACAACTCCAGCGCCGTCGAGAATCGAGGCCAGCATCGACGTCGTCGTGGTCTTTCCGTTCGTCCCCGTCACGACGAGCCATTTACGGGGTGGGCCGAAGTGCCCGCTGTGGTCGACGCGCCAGGAGAACTCGACGTCTCCCCAGATGGGAATCCCGTGACCGGCGGCGGCTGCAAGGATCGGTGCATCCGGCCGAAAGCCCGGACTGGTGACGACGAGCCCGTACTCGGTGATCGAATCCGGAGCATCCTCGATCGAGGTGGTGGTCACCATGTCCGCGCCGAGCTCCGCGCAGCGCTCCGCGAAGTCCAAGGTCGAATCGGCAACCGTCACGACAGCACCGAGGGCGACGAGAGGTTCGATGGTCGCTTGACCGGACACCCGCCCACCGGCGACCAGCACTCGCGTACCGCGGAGCCAGGACAGGTCGTTCTCGGAATCCGCTGAGCTGGTCATGGTTTTCAGCCTCCGAGCGCTGCGAGGTATTCGCTGTAGAAGAGTGCCAATCCGATAGCCGACGCAATAGCCGCCAGCAACCAGAATCTGATGATGACCGTGGTTTCAGCCCACCCGGCGAGTTCGAAGTGGTGATGGAACGGCGCCATTCGGAAGACCCGCCGTCGGCTGGACCGGAACACCGCTACCTGGATCACCACCGACGCGGCCTCCGCGACGAACAGTGCACCGATGACCACCATCAACAGTTCCGTGCTGGTGGTGATCGACAATCCGGCGAGCATGCCGCCGAGGGCAAGAGAACCGGTGTCGCCCATGAAGATCTTGGCGGGTGCGGCATTCCACCAGAGGAAACCGATGCACGCGCCGGCGCCGGCCGCGCAGAGCACCGCGAGATCGAGCGGGTCTCGGACGTCGTAGCAACCCTTACCGGGATTCGTCTCGCACGAGTAGCGGAACTGCCAGAACGTGATGATGACGTAGGCGCCGAGAACGAAACTCATCGCCCCGGCTGCCAATCCGTCGAGGCCGTCGGTCAGGTTGACGGCATTGGACCAGGCGCTGACCAGTAGGTAGCAGAAGGCGATGAAGACCACGGACCCGAGTGAGACGGTGGCGATGTCGCGCACGTACGACAGATGAACACTGCCCGGAGTCAGCCCGTCGTCACCGCGGAACTGAAGGGCCAGGATTCCGAAGGCAATGGCAGCGACGAACTGTCCGACCAGCTTCGCTGTCTTGTTCAGTCCCAGATTGCGCTGCTTGCGGATCTTGATGAAGTCGTCGAGGAAACCGACTCCACCGAGCGCGGTGGTCAGACCGAGAACGAGTAGGCCGGACGCCGATGGCCCCTCCGCGTTGTCCATGCCGAGACCGATGAGGTGTGAGCCGAGATAGCCGGCCCAGATTCCGGTCAGGATCGCGACGCCGCCCATCGTGGGAGTGCCGCGCTTGGCCTGGTGACTGGCTGGACCTTCGGTTCGGATCTCCTGCCCGAAACCTTGTTTCGAGAACGCCTTGATCAGGATCGGCGTGAGCATGATGGAGACCGCCAGCGCGATGCCTGCGGCGAGAAGAATCTGGATCACTGCGAATCCCCGCCGTTCTCGCCGTCGGTGTTCTCGCTGTCGGTGTTGGGCGTTGCAGCCAGTATCGCTTCGGCGACCGTCCACAGTTCAACCGACTTGGACGCCTTCACCAGGACGAGATCGCCCGGTTCGAGTTCCGCTTCGAGAATGGCGATTGCCGCAGCTGCGTCGGGCACGACGACGGATTCGTCACCCCACGACCCCTCCATCACCGCACCTTGATGCATCGCACGCGAGGTGCGGCCCGTTCCGACGACGATCAACTTGCTGACATCGAGTCTGACGGCCAGGCGACCGATCGCGTCGTGCTCGACAACTGATTCCGGTCCGAGCTCACCCATCTCTCCGAGCACAGCCCAGCTACGGCGACCGAAGTGCCGATCCGATCGCGCCATGGACACCAACGCTTTGAGGGCGGCGCGCATGGAATCGGGATTGGCGTTGTAACTGTCGTTGACGACGGTGACGCCGTCGGCGCGCTCGGTGACTTCCATCCGCCTCGCGGACGCTGCCTTCGTGCCCTCGAGGACACGTGCGATGTCTGCAACCGCGAGGCCGTTCTCGAGTGCGACGGCCGCCGCGGCCAGGGCGTTGCTCACGTGGTGTTCGCCGTGAACGGCCAGGCGAATACGTGCAGAACCCTGTGAACAGTTCAGCGTGAAGGAAGCCCGGGCCTGGTCGTCGACAACAACGTCGGTCGCCCGAACGTCGCAGTCTTCCGACTGACCGACGAATACGATCCGGGCCTTGGTTCGACTCGCCATTGCGGCGACCATGCGGTCGTCGGCGTTGAGGACCGCAACTCCACCGTCGGCTGCCGACGGGAGTGCTTCCACCAGTTCACCTTTGGCGACCGCGATCGCTTCACGCGAACCGAACTCACCGAGATGGGCAGTGCCCACATTGAGAACTACGCCGATCTTCGGCGGCGCGATCTTCGTCAGTTCGCCGACATGACCGACCCCACGGGCCGACATCTCGAGAACAAGGAAGCGGGTCTTCTCGTCGGCGCGGAGCACTGTCCACGGCAGACCCAATTCGTTGTTGAACGACCCGGGGGGCGCAACCACCTCGCCGCACTCGCGCAGCAGCGCTGCTATCAGATCCTTGGTCGAGGTCTTGCCGGCAGAACCGGTGACACCGACCAGCGTCAGTCCACCATCGGTCGGTGCGCCGTTAGTTGCCAGTTCGTCGACGACGGCTCGGGCCAGAAGGCCGAGGGCATGCAGGACCGCGGCTCCGGACCCGTCGGTGTCGTGTTCGAGCAGCATCACTGCACTGGGACCGTCGTTCGGCACCGATGGAACGACGATTGCCGGAACTCCGACCGGCCGCGCCGCGAGCACCGCCACAGCGCCCGCTGCCACCGCCGCTTCCGCGTGATCATGACCGTCGACACGCGCTCCGGGTAGGGCGAGGAAGAGCCCACCTGGAGCTACTTTGCGCGAATCGAATTCGACGGTTCCAGTCACCTGCGTCGACGAATCGTCGACGTCGTGCAGGGTTCCTCCGACGATCTCGGCGATCCGAGAGAGCGTCATCGGGATCATTGCTTGCCTCCATGTGCTGTGTTGATCGCGAATCGGCCGATCATTTCGCCCAACACCTCGCGGTCGTCGAACGGGTGTTTGACCCCGTCGATTTCTTGACCTACTTCGTGGCCTTTGCCTGCCACCAGGACGACATCTCCTGGCTGTGCCCACCGGACTGCTTGCTCGATCGCGGCGGCCCGGTCCCCCACTTCGCGAACCTCGCCGCGTTCGGATTCGGGCACGTTCGTGGCGCCTTGCATCACCGAAGCGCGAATCTTCGCCGGATCCTCGGTGCGTGGGTTGTCGTCGGTGACGATCAGCAGGTCTGCGCCTCGCGCACCCGCTTCACCCATGAGTGCCCGTTTGCCGGCGTCGCGATCCCCGCCTGCGCCGACCACCACGGCCACTCGGCCGGGAACCTGGTTGCGCAGCGTGGCGATCACGGCTTCGAGCGCTGCCGGTTTGTGGGCGTAGTCGACCACGGCGAGAAAGCTCTGCCCCCGGTCGATCCGCTGAACTCGCCCCGGGACGTCCACGGTCCCGAGCGCTCGAACAGCCGCGTCCGGGTCGAGTCCCGCAGCAAAGCTGACGGTCAACGCCAGTGCAGCGTTGGCCACGTTGTATCGCCCGGGGAGACGAAGTGAGACTGGCCACGATTGTCCGTCCGGCCCGACCAACTCGAAGGTCTGCGAGCCGTCCTCGGCAACCTCGACTGCGCCGACCGTCCACTCGGCCTCGGCCGTCGAGGTCGAGACCGTGGTCACCGCGTCGCTCTCGTCGGTCGCGGCCAACTCGGCCATCCGTCGACCCCACACGTCGTCGACGCAGACGACCGCGTGCTCGGCTCGCACAGTCGACTCGGGATCGAACAACCGTGCCTTGGCCTGGAAGTACTCCTCGAAGTCCCGGTGGAAATCCAGGTGATCCTGAGAAAGGTTCGTGAAGGCTCCGATGTCGAAGCGGATGCCGTCGACGCGCCCGAGGGCAAGCGCGTGACTGGAAACCTCCATGACGACGGTGTCGATCCCCTGCTCGGCCATCACGGCGAACAGAGCATGCAGTTGCGGAGCCTCCGGCGTGGTCAGAGCGCTGGGCACCCGGCGGCCGTCGATTCGAGTCTCGATGGTCCCGACCAGGCCCGGCTTGCGGCCGGCTCCGGCAATCGCAGCTTCGAGCAAGTACGACGTCGTGGTCTTGCCCGATGTGCCGGTAATACCGACGACTTGCATCTTCTCCGAGGGCCGGCCGTAGATTTCCGCTGAGATCTCACCGAGCACATCCCGCGGGTTCGGATGAACGAGAACTGGGACGGACCGGTCAGGCGCCTTGTCCGCGGCCTCGATCAGTTCGAGGCCGGCCTCGTCGGTCAAGATCGCGGTCGCACCGCGCCCCAGAGCGTCGACGGCGAACTGAGCGCCATGGGTCCGTGCACCGGGCAGAGCGGCGAAGAGGTCATCGGTCACGATTCCCTGCGCACGCAGGTCGACGCCCTTGACGACGACCTCCGAGGACTGTGATCCCGGTTGCCCCACCCATTCGAGGCGAGCCCCGGACAGTTCGGAGAGCGCCGTGATCGCGGTAGCAACCGGTTGTGTCGGACGCGTCCCGGGAGCGCCGTCCGAGTTCGACGATTGCAAACGATTCGGCACTGTCACTCGACTCCTGGCAATTGTCGTTGTTCTATCGCGGTCGTTGTCTATGGCGGTCGTTGTCTATGGCGGTCGCAACGCAAGCAAAGTTCGGCGCACTGCGATGAATGAGGTTACTGCGACGTTTGAGATTACCGTGTCCGGGATTCACCCGAAGACCGTGTCGAAACCGACACACCGCAATCAGTCCGCCTGCAACACCAACTTGCGACCGGGGTCCGGCGACATCGGGACACTGTCACGCTGGAGCATCCACGACGCGATGTTGTGGAACAACGGTGCCGCCGACTGACCGCCGCCGCCGTCCACGCCGCGAACCGGTGCGTCGAGCATGATTCCGATCACGAATCGAGGATTGTCCGCAGGCGCGATTCCCGCGAAGGTGATCCAGTAGTTGGAGTTGGAGTAGCACTTGCACGCGGGATCCACCTGCTGCGCGGTCCCGGTCTTTCCACTGACCTGGTATCCCTCCACACCCGCGGCAACACCGGTTCCTCGTTGGTTGCCGGTGTCTTCCTGAGTGACCGACCGGAACATGTCCCGAACGGTCGCCGCTGTCTGGGCGCTGACCACCTCGACGCCCTCGGGCTGCGGCGTCTCGGTCCGCGTGCCGGAAGAATCGACAGTCGACTTCACGATCCGCGGAGGAATTCGCACGCCGTCGTTGGCAATGGCCTGGTACATCCCGGTCATCTGCAGGGTTGTCATCGAGAGACCCTGCCCGATCGGCAGGTTCGCGAAGGTTCCGCCGGACCACTGGTCGCGACTCGGAACGCTGCCCGCGCTCTCGCCGGGAAGTCCGACGTCGGTGCGTTGTCCGAGGCCGAACCTGTTCAGCATGTCTGCGTAGCGATCCTCGCCCACTCGCTGAGCGAGCATCAAGGTGCCGACGTTCGAGGACTTTCCGAATACACCGGTAGAGGTGTACGGGGCCACACCGTGATCCCACGCGTCCTTGACTGTGGCACCGGACATCGTGATGCTGCCCGGGACCTGCAGAACTTCGTCCGGAGTTGTCTTACCGTCCTCGATGGCCGCTGCTGCGGTGACGATCTTGTTCACCGATCCGGGCTCGAACGGCGTACTGACCGACGGATTGCCCATTTCGGCTGTCGGCGCGTTCTTGTCGATGCCGATTGCGGGGTTGAAGGTGCTGTCGTTGGACATGGCCAACACCTGTCCCGTCTTGGAGTCCATGACCACAACCGAAGCGTTCTTTGCGCCCGACTTGTCCTTGGCGATCTGGACCTGCTGCTGAACGTAGAACTGGAGGTCCGAATCGATGGTCAGCTCGACACCCGAACCGTTGACTGCCGGTTGCTTGTCACGCCAGCTGCCGGGGATCACAGCGCCGTCGGAACCGCGGTCGTACGTTTCGGATCCATCGGTTCCGGCGAGCGTGGAGTCCATCGAATCTTCGAGACCGAGCAAACCGTGCCCGTCCCAGCCGGTCGCGCCGACGAGATTCGCGGCCAGAGAGCCACCGGGGTACTCGCGGATGTCCTGACGCTCGAGGCCGACCTCCCGGAACTTGTCCGAGATCTCGGCAGCAACCGCCGGATCCACGCTGCGCGCGAGGTACGTGAAAGTCTCGTTGCTGTTCATCTTCTGAAGCAGATCTTTTTCCGGAACGGTATCGCCGAGCTTGGCGTGGATTCCGGCGGCGATCTCGGCGAGGCGATCGCTCACTTCCGGCGCCTGCTTGTCACCCTCGGCGCCCTGCTCGATGCTCTTGGCGCGCGCTTCCTCGAGTTCCTTGCGTACCCGCACCGGCTGGAAAGTCAGCGCCTTGGCTTCCATGGTGAAGGCGAGGGGGTTTCCGTTGCGATCGGTTATCGAGCCACGTACAGCCGGATCGACCTGGGTCGTGGTTCGTTGATTGGCAGATTCCGCAGCCAGACTCGGCGCGTCGATTCCCTGAATCCACAAGAGCTGCAATGCCGCAACGGCGAGCGCACCACACATGGTGATACGACCGACTCGCTGACGAAACGGAAATGAGGCGGTGGCCGAGCGGCGCGGACGCCGACCGGGGTTGTTACGGGAGTTCTGACTCACCGACGTTCCTCAGGCGGAGCAGGCACCGCCGTCGTGGTGGCGGGTGCTGTCGTCGTGGGGATCACAGGAACCAATTGTTCACTCTGCGCGAGGTTTCGCGTGTTATTCGGAACGCTCGGCGTGGCTCCGGGAGCAACCGGCGTTGTGGTGCGCGGGGGTGTCGCAGTCGGTGCGGGCACCGATGTGGGCGCATCGAGCGGCGGCATAGCTCCGGCAGTCGCGGGAGTCGGCGTTCCGACGACCTCGACCGAACCGTCCGGATGAACTACCAGTCGTGCAGGGTCCTTGGCGGGGACCATGCCGAGAGCGCTTGCCTGATTTGCCAACTCCGGAGCCGAGTTACGCGACTGGAAGTCACGTTCGAGCGCTGCTTTCTGCTCGACCAAAGACTGGTTGTATGCACGTGCATCACTGAGTTGGTACGAATCCTCGGCAGCGCGAGTGGTCAGCAGCAGAGTCACCGCGAGACCGATGGACAGAAGTCCGATGACGGAGGCGACGAACGGCACTCTCCCCTTGAGCATCGCCCGAGGAGAGATAGACGGGCCGGCAGCAGCGACAGTTCCGGTCCGGCCTGCCGCCCGTGCGGTGCGCTTGTCGTATGCACGTTGCGCTGCACCGGATTTGCCCTGACGACTCATGCCCGCCTCCTGGAAATGCGTTCTGCGGCACGCAAACGCACCGGAGCTGATCGTGGGTTCTCTTCGATTTCCTGCTCTGACGCACGTTCTGCGCCACGGGTGAGAATGCGGAACTCCGGTCCCATACCCGGCAACTCGACCGGTAGTCCTTCAGGACTGGTGGACTTCGAGCGGGGAACCAACTCCGCCTTCACAACTCGATCCTCGAGCGACTGGTAGGACATGACCACCACTCGCCCACCGACTGCCAGTGCGTCGAGCCCGGCAGGAACGGCTGCACGAAGCGAATCCAACTCGGCATTGACTTCGATCCGCAGCGCTTGGAAGGTGCGCTTGGCCGGGTGTCCCCCCGTACGCCGCGTGGCTGCCGGGATTGTTCGGTACAGCAATTCGACCAGAGCTGCACTGGTGGTGAAGGGTTCACGCTCACGCTGCCGAAGGATCTCGGACGCAATCTTTCCCGCGAACCGTTCTTCGCCGTACGTGCTCAGAATGCGAGCAAGGTCGCCGTGACTGTAGGTGTTCAGGACCTCTGCCGCGGTCAGCCCGACCGTCTGATCCATCCGCATGTCGAGAGGAGCGTCGATCGAGTACGCAAAACCTCGGTCGGCTTCGTCCAACTGCATCGACGACACACCCAGATCGAAAAGGATCGCGTGAACCGACTCCGTCGACGGCAGACCTGCCTGTTCGAGCGCGTCCTCGATCCCGTCATACGTGGTGTGCACGAACGTCGTTCGGTCCGCGAATGGCGCCAGACGCTCGGAAGCGATCCGGAGTGCGTTGGTGTCGCGATCGAGACCGATGAGGTGAAGGCCCGGGTACTTGCCCAGGAAGAATTCGGAGTGGCCACCGAGCCCCAACGTCGCATCGATCATGTATGCGCCCGCTCCACCGTCACCGACGGCGGTGATGGCAGGGCCGAGAAGATCGTCGGCGCGGTGCAGAAGTACAGGGACGTGCGCGAAGCCATCGGCATCCGAGGGTTCGTTCACCTCGTGATCCACCATGATTGCTCCGGCTCCTACTTTCATGATTTCCGATGACTTTTCGAAAAGGTGCTGACTTTCCGAGAAGGCGATGACTGTTCGAGAAGGCGAATGCTTCGAGGTCCCTGCCCGAAGGAGAACCTGGCGCTGGGGAAGTGCGTCAGGGTCTTTCCGGGCAGAGGCCTCGCGGCATTCGCCGGGGGCTCTTCGCCTAGACGATCTCGCTGAGAGATTCGCCTGTTGCCTGCGAATAGTCCTCTTCGTTGTCTCCGAGATACCTCTCCCAGGCTGCTAGATCCCAGATCTCGAGGTAATCGACGGAGCCGGTCACTACGCATTCCTTGGACAGGTTTGCGTAACGCCGATGATCAGCCGAGAGGGTGATTCGCCCCTGGGCATCGGCGTGCTGTTCATCTGTGCCGGCGGCCAGGGCACGGACATACGCCCGAGCTGCCGGATCATTGCGTGGAGCTGCCGCTGCCTTTCGAGCAAGCTTGACGAACTCGTCCCGGGGGTAGATGGCGAGGCTGTGATCCTGACTCTTGGTGATCATCAATCCTCCTGCCAGTTCGTCTCGGAACTTTGCCGGCAACGTGAGCCGACCTTTGTCGTCGAGCTTCGGCGTGAAGGTACCGAGGAACACTCGACACCTCCTGCGAGCTTGCGCTGAAACCCTCACTATCGAGCGGATCGTGCTTCAGCTCTCCGCCCGAACCCACAGTACCCCACTTTCCCCCACAAACAAGGAGCAGATGGTCCCTATTCAGCATCATTTGCTGATAAATAGCAGGTCAGCGCAGGTGGGGAGACGTGGGGGAAATTTGTAACCGTGTCCCGGCCCACACCGCCGTCAGATCGACCCTTTACGCCACGATCTGTTGCTCCCCCACACAAAATCGCAGTACAAGCGCGGTTTTCGAATAGACGTGAGCGGGACGAGGTCTGGTCGTGCGTTGCAGTTCGACCAGGGTGGAGGAAAGTGGAGGGCCGAGTGGAGCGAAGTGGAGGAAGCCCGCGGGCATGCCCTGAGGCAGCAGGAGTGGCGAGTGATTCGCTCGCACGTCACTGATTCACTCGATGGATTGCCGGCGCACACGTACAACACCCACAGCAACGGCGTGTGGCGGTCGGCAACCTTGGTTGCCGACCGCCACACGTGTGGTCGTCCGTGCCCTGAAGAGGGCGTCACGTCCGAACTGCATCACTCTCGAAGTACGCCCGAAGAAGGGCGGGAGAGCTAGTCCTGCTCGAACCTGCGTTTGAATCGATCTTCCATCCGCGACGAGAATCCGCCGCCGGACTTCCGGCCGCGTCCCCGCCCGGATCCGCCGGCACTACCCCTACCCGGCGGACCGGAGGGATGATTGCCACCTTCGGAAGCGGAGTCGGCGGCCGGCGCAGACTTACGTCCACCACCCCAGAGGAACAACACCCCTGCGCCGAACATGAACAAGAAACCGAACAGGCTGATGATCGGAAAACCGCCCGGCTTGAGCGGGAGTGCAACCCCCGCGATCAGCAGGACCAGACCCAGCACGAATAGAGCCGCTGCTTGGAACCGCCGTCTACTCGACGGCGCCCGCATACGGCCGCCCCTCACATTGGAGGCGAACTTGGGGTCTTCGGCATAGAGAGCGCTCTCGATCTGATCGAGCATGCGCTGCTCGTGCTCGGAGAGTGGCACGGTACCTCCCCCGGCACTGGAAGTTTGGCAACCACCCCACGGTGTGAGGCGGCGGGTAATCAAGTTGGACGATTACCTGTTTTCATAATACGAGCAGTTTAGGTCTCGGACCACCAACTCCGGGTACGAGTTCCGCCACAAGCGTACGTATTCGTGCCGAAGGGCCCCGATTCGGCTCCATTTGCCTGTGCGGACCAGGAAATTCCCCGGAAACAACTGCCGACACGGACCATTTGTTCACGACGCTCGCAAATGCTCGGACGCGTCCTGACCGATGAAATCTTCGACCGCCGTGAGAAAACGGCCGACCTCGGCGAAGAATGCGTCGGAATCGGAGTCCGTGATCACGATCGACACGCCGGTTTCCACGGCCGCACGCGTAGAGGACCACCCTGCGAAGAACTTCGACCACGCTCCGAACGCGGGCGCTGCGGCGTCCATCAGAACCCACGCGTTTCCGCTTCGCTTGCGCCTCGAGCCGGCACCGGCAGGAGCTGCGGCCAACACTGCCCCGGCACCACGTAGGGCCGCCAGGTAGGCACACCGGAACCGGTCGGCAGGATCGCCCGCCCCAATCGCTTCCTCGAGAAGCGCATCCGCCTTCCGGAGCAGCCCCCACGCCACACCGGACTTTCCCACTCGAGCAGTGCGGTCGCTGGCGTCCCTCGCGCCGAAGGACCGCCTCGCCGACATCGGCAATCGAGAAATTGCGGCATCCGACGGACTCGACAACTCGGCAGGAAGAGTTCGTTGGCACTTCACACGTTCAGGCTTCACACGCTCGGACATCGGGGCACCTCCTGCACCGTGAGGATCCAAGACCAGGTGGGCCGGAGATGCCCGCTTCCCTTCGGGCATCTCCGGATCACCCACATCGAACATCTGTTCGACCTATTCAATATAACTGCACCCACCGACACGCCGTCAAGAGAAGAGGTGAGACCGGTCGACCCGCAGATCGCCTGGACACCACATACGGTCGACCTCGATCGCGCAGAATTCGCGAGTCGACTCCACGAGGCACTGGCCGTGTACGTCACCGCGATGGACTATCCGCGAGGAACCGAGTTCCATCGCGCACCGATGTGGCAGGAGCACGCGAACCGGCCTGGCTGGAAGGCCGTCGGCGCATTGGCGGTTCCTCAGCAACCGTCACACGAAAATCTGCCGCTGGTGGGGATCGCTTACGGGTATCGCGGGAGCCCGGACCAGTGGTGGCATCAACAGGTACTGCACGGGCTTCGGCGCTCGGGTCGTCCCCAGAGCGAGATCGACGCGATTCTGAGCGACTACTTCGAACTCACCGAACTCCACGTGCATCCGAACGGACAAGGTCACCGGTTGGGCGAATCGCTCTTGCGTCACCTCCTCGTCGATCGACCCGAACGCAGTGTTCTGTTGTCGACACCCGAGGTGTACGACGAGGACAACCGAGCCTGGCGGCTGTACCGTCGCCTCGGCTTTCGTGACGTGCTCCGCAGATTTCGTTTTGCCGGCGACAACCGGCCGTTCGCAGTCCTCGGCCGTGGACTGCCGCTGTGAGCGCGCTTCTCGACGCCGTCGTCGTCGGCTCCGGACACAACGCGCTCGTATCGGCCGCCTACCTCGCACGCGAGGGTTGGTCGGTCGAGGTTCTGGAGAAGGACACGGTTCTCGGCGGCGCCGTCTCGACCGTCGAGCGATTTCCCGGATACAAGGTGGACCGGGGGTCGTCGGCACACCTCATGATCCGACACAGCGGCATCATCGAGGAACTCGGACTCGGCGCGCACGGACTGCGCTACATCGACTGTGACCCGTGGGCGTTCGCGCCGCCCGCCCCGGGCACCGACGGGCCGGGCATCGTGTTTCACCGCGACCTCGACGCAACCTGCTGGTCCATCGAACGAGCATGCGGGACAAAGGACGCCGACTCCTACCGGCGATTCGTCGCGGTCTGGTCGGAGCGCAGTCGACATGTCATGAAAGCGTTTTCCGCACCGCCCACCGGATCGAACCTGATCGGTGCGTTCGGAGGTCTCGCCACCGCACGCGGCAACAGCGAACTGTCTCGGCAGTTCCTCGCGCCTGGCGACGCACTGCTCGACGAGTATTTCGACAGTGAGGCACTCAAAGCAGCGCTTGCGTGGTTCGGCGCCCAGTCCGGGCCTGCGATGTCGGAACCGGGAACCGCTCCGATGGTCGGCTTCGCGGCCCTCATGCACGTCTTGCCGCCAGGGCGAGCAGTCGGTGGAAGCGGCGCACTGAGTGCTGCGTTGGCCTCCCGGATGGCTGTCGACGGCGCCACGGTCGCGCTCGGTGACGGCGTGACGTCGATCCGTCGAAACTCGAGTCACTGGACCGCCACAACCGAGAGCGGTCGAGAAGTTCACGCTCGCAAGGTAATCGCCGGGTGCCACATCCTGACCACGCTCGACCTCCTGGGCCGAGGGGGCTTCGACCGAACCACGCTCGATCACTGGCGGCGGAAAATCAGGGTCGGCCCCGGCATCGGCGCGGTACTTCGACTGGCGACATCCGCGCTTCCGTCGTACCGCGGCGACGCCACGACACGGGAAAGTACCTCGGGATTGCAATTACTCGTCTCCGATCGCGCACACTTGCGCACTGCACACGGCGCAGCACTGGCGGGGGAACTTCCTCCTCGCCCTGCGGTTCTCGGAATGAGTTTCAGCGGAATCGATCCCACGATCGCCCCGGCCGGTCGGCATCAGGTGACACTGTGGTCGCAGTGGCAACCGTATCGCCTCAGCGGACATCGCGATTGGGCATCGGTCGCCGAGGCGGAGGCCGACCGGATCGTCGGCGAGATGGAGGCTTTCGCACCCGGGTTCGCCGATTCCGTCCTCGACCGGTTCATTCAGACCCCCCGGGACATCGAGTCGGAATTGGGGATGATCGGCGGAAATGTCATGCACGTCGAGATGTCACTCGATCAGATGATGTTGTGGCGACCGCTTCCGGAACTGTCCGGCCATCGCGTTCCGGGAGCAGACGGGTTGTATCTGACCGGAGCATCGACTCATCCCGGTGGCGGTGTGTCCGGAGCCAGTGGTCGCAGTGCGGCTCGAATCGCACTGTCGGACAGCCGCCGGGGCGCGACTCGTCGTTGGATGCGTCGTTCGAGCAGGTCGTGAAGGTCACCCGCCGAACTTCACCCGCCGACACGCCCCCGCCTCGATGACTGGCTACGCCACGGCTGGCACGATGACCACTGTGCAACAGTCCACCGATCCCGCCGCCAAGCCGACCAGTCGGAAACGTTTCCTGACGGTTGCCGCGCTCGCCCTCATGCTTGTTCCCTTGCTTGCCGGGTGCATCCGCGTGCAGGTGTCGATGGGAGTGTCCGCGAACGATCGTGTGACCGGACAGGTGGTAGCTGCCGCTATTCCGGCGAACGAGGCGGACAAGGGTCCGCAGCTGACCCCACCTTCGTCGCTGGAGGACAAGATACGGGTTCAGGAGTACAAGAAGGACGGGTACGTCGGCAGCCAGGCGTTCTTCAGCGACTTGTCCTTCGGTGACGTCGCCCAACTGGGCTCCATGTACGCCGAGGGGTCCGGGTCGTTCCAGATCACCCTCAAGCGATCCGGGGACACCGTCACGCTCGACGGCAAGGCAGACCTGAAGACGGTTCCAACTCAGGGCGCCGACGTCCAGGTCAGCATCGCCTTCCCGGCACGGGTCGGCACGACCAACGGAACACGAGACGGCGATTCCCGGGTGTCGTGGACCTTGCCCGCCGGCGAGGTGTCCACGATGCGCGCCGAGGTCAACTACGCGGACCCAAGCACCCGAAGCTTCGCCGGGTGGGCAGGAATCATGGCCGGGCTGGCGCTCGGTGTCGCGATTGTCGTCGGTGCGATGGCCTGGATGGCGCGCAATCGAGCACCGATCAAGCGCGCGCCCGCCGCGAAAGCACCGGTCATGAAGACGCCTGTCACGAAATCACCTGCCAGCAAGCAAGCTGACAACAGGAATCCTAAAAACACCACGAAGTAGCGCCTGGCGATTGCCCCACTCGATTGGTGTCGAGCGGGGCAACCGGGATCAGACGGCTTGTGCTGTCCCGACAGAGGTGTCGGGGGTGAGACCGAGTCGCTCGAGGACCTCACTGGTGGCGCGCGCAAAGTTCAAAGTGATGAAGTGCAGGCACGGAGCGCCTTCGGCGATCAACCGCTCACCCATCTCGGTGGCCAGATCGATGCCGAGTTCGCGGACCGCTGCACGGTTCTCGTCCGGACCGCTTCCGGCCGCGGCGTCGAATCGACGCTCGAGAGCGGGGGGCAACGACGAGCCCGAGAGCTCGAGCATGCGCCGCACCGAGCGCAGCGACGTCACCGGCATGATCTCCGGGATGATCGGCTTGGCGCCCTGTTCTGCGTCGTACGCACTCACCCGGTCACGAAGACGCAGGTAGTCCTCCACGTCGAAGAACATCTGCGTGATCGAGTACTCGGCGCCGGCACGCAACTTCGACACCAGGTACTTCGTGTCGTATGCCAAGTCCGGAGCGCGGTAGTGCCCCTCGGGGAACGACGCGACGCCGACGTGGAAGTCGCCCAGGTCACGGACCATCCGCACGAGTTCCTCGGCGTACTCGACGCCTTCGGGATGCTTCTTCCACTCGCCGAGCGGATCGCCGGGCGGATCGCCGCGCAATACGAGGATGTTGCTGATCCCACGATCGGCGTAGGCACCGACCATGGCGCGAAGTTCTTCGGTGCTGTGCGAGACAGCAGTCAGGTGAGCAACCGGCAGCAGGGTCGTCTCTTCGGCAAGTTCGCCGGTGACACGCACCGTACGATCGCGCGTCGAGCCACCTGCGCCGTAGGTCATCGAGACGAATGCCGGTCCGAGCCGCTCGAAGGTACGCACCGCACGCCACAGGCGCGCTTCGGCGTCCGCGTCACGCGGCGGCGAAAACTCGACCGAGAACGGAATACGGCTACCTGTCGAGGAAGCGATCCGATCGACGATCGACGGTGTTCGGGTGGCCCATCCCTCGCTGGAGCGGCCCCTGACTGGATCGAATGTCACCGGTCAAGCATATGTTTTCCAGCTGCAAACAAGCTCATCGCCCAGTACTGCGTATCCCGAATGTCAGGATCGCGCAGTTCACGGCCCGACCCGCCGTTGATTCCAACCCCCACTAAGCTGGGCTCCAAGCTCGCTTCCGTGTAACCCTCCGGCGCGAGAACACACCGATCTTGGAGGCCACCCTGTCCGCAGGAACCGCGCGCGTTGGACAGAGTTCGACCAACACCGCACCGCATCCGACCTCACTCGAACTGCCAGGTCTGTTCGAAGCAGCGCTCCGCGACTTCTTCGATTCACGCCGCGAACTCGTCTCGAACATCGGCGGTGGATACGAGGAGGCCGTCAGCACCCTCGAGGCCTTCGTCCTGCGCGGAGGAAAGCGCGTCCGACCGTCGTTCGCCTGGACGGGATGGCTCGGCGCCGGAGGCGACCCGAACGGGAAGGACGCAGACGCGGTGATTCGTGCGTGCGCCGCCCTCGAACTGGTGCAGGCCTGCGCGCTCGTCCACGACGACATCATCGACGCATCCACGACCAGGCGCGGCTTCCCGACCGTTCACGTCGAATTCGAGGACCAGCACCGAGGCGAGGAGTGGAGCGGCGACTCCGCGCACTTCGGCGAGGCCGTCGCCATTCTCCTCGGCGACCTGGCCTTGGCCTGGGCGGACGACATGATCCGAGAATCCGGGATCAGCCCCGAGGCGGCCGCACGAGTGAGCCCGGTCTGGTCGGCAATGCGCACCGAGGTGCTCGGTGGCCAATTCCTCGACATCAGCAATGAAGCCCGCGGAGACGAGACCGTCGAGGCAGCCATGCGGGTCAACCGTTACAAAACCGCCGCGTACACGATCGAACGCCCGCTGCACCTCGGCGCCGCACTGTTCGGTGCAGACACCGAGTTGATCGATGCCTACCGGACGTTCGGCACCGACATCGGGATTGCCTTCCAACTTCGCGACGACCTGCTCGGTGTCTTCGGAGATCCGTCCGTCACGGGCAAACCGTCGGGCGACGATCTCATCGCCGGTAAGCGAACTGTCCTGTTCGCGATGGCGCTTGCCCGCGCCGACGCCGCAGATCCGGCTGCAGCAGAACTGCTCCGCAACGGAATCGGCACGCAGCTGACCGACACCGAGGTCGACACTCTGCGCCAGGTGATCACCGATCTGGGCGCCGTCACCGACGTCGAAACGCAGATCGACACCCTCGTCGAGGCAGCTGCGAACGCCCTCGACTCGAGCACGGCAACGGCAGAGTCCAAGGCTCGCCTGACCGACATGGCGATCGCGGCCACGAAGCGAAGCTACTGACCGTGGCACACGTGCACCGCACTCGAACCGTCAGCTCGCCGACCGATCGAGTCGTGATCGTCGGCGCGGGACTTGCCGGACTGTCTGCGGGGTTGTATCTGCGTGGCGCCGGCCGCGACGTCACGATTCTCGAGAGCAACAGCTCGGTCGGTGGGCGAGTCGGTGTCTACCAGGGCAATGACTACAGCATCGACAACGGCGCAACGGTGCTCACGATGCCCGAACTCGTCGAAGACGCGCTTGCCGCCGTCGGTGCCGACCCAGCCTCGACAAACCCCAAATTCGTTGTGCACAAGCTCGATCCGACGTACCACGCGCGATTCGCAGACGGCACCGCTCTCGATGTCCACGCCGATCCAGAAGACATGGCTGCCGAGGTCTCCCGTGTCTGCGGGCCGGAAGAAGCGCAGCGATACCGTGCGTTGCGGCGATGGCTGAACCGGATCTTCGACGCGGAATTCGACCGCTTCATGGACGCCGACTTCGATTCTCCCCTCGGACTGGTCAATTCGCGTGACGCAGTCAAAGATCTGAGCCGGCTCGTCGCACTGGGAGGATTCGGGAAACTGGGCGGGCAGGTGGATCGCAAGATCCGCGACCCTCGCCTCCGGCGGATCTTCACCTTCCAAGCGCTGTATGCGGGCGTTGCTCCGTCTCGGGCCCTCGCGGTGTACGGGGCGATCGCTCACATGGACACCTCACTCGGCGTCTACTTCCCCGAGGGCGGAATGCGCACGATCGCCGAGTCGATGGCCGACGCCTTCACCGAGGCCGGCGGAATTCTGCATCTCGGCCGCACTGTCGAACGCCTCGAGGTGAGCGGACGGCGCGTGCACACCGTTCACACACGCGACGGCGAGCGCTTCGACTGTGACGCCGCCGTCCTCACTCCCGACATGGCCGTCACGGACTCGCTCTTGCGCCCGCATACGCGATTGCGTCCGCGCCCGGTGCGTACATCGCCGTCCGCTGTCGTGATTCACGGCACTGTTTCCTCCGCGGTCGCCGACGAATGGCCCGCGCAGCGACACCACATGATCGACTTCGGCGAGGCGTGGAAGCGTACCTTCGCCGAGATCACGGCACGCCGCGGCCGCGGGCGACTGATGAGTGATCCGTCACTGCTCGTCACCCGACCGGCACAGACCGATCCGAGCCTGGCCTTCTCGCGAGACGGCCGAATCCGTGAACCGCTGTCAGTCCTCGCGCCGTGCCCGAATCTGGACAGTGCAAGGCTCGACTGGGAAGTTCTCGGCCCGGCCTACGTGCGCGAAATCATCCTCACGCTGCAAGAACGTGGCTACACGGGACTGGTCGAAGGGTTCGAGATCGATCACGTCGACACCCCGCAGACCTGGCTCGAGAAGGGCATGGCCGCGGGTAGCCCGTTCGCGGCGTCACACACCTTCACCCAGACGGGGCCGTTCCGACGCAAGAACCTCGCCCGCGGCTTCGACAACGTCGTTCTCGCCGGATCGGGAACCGTTCCGGGGGTGGGAGTACCGACCGTTCTGCTGTCCGGACGGCTCGCCGCCGAACGTATTACCGGTACACGCGAGCGAGCCAGCGCGGTGGGCACTCGTGCGAGCAACTAAACTAGCCCCTCGTAACCGACCATTCATCCACGATTCACCGACTCGGGCGCTGCATGCGCCGATCGACACCGATCTCCTCGGGGGAGGAACCTGCACCGATGACGTCCTCTGCCGCAGCCACTGAAAGACCGTGGCACCTAAGGGCCGCCAATTTCCTTCGGACTCCCGAAGGTCACAGTGCACTGCTCGGTTTCTTCGGCGCAGTCATGATCACTTTCGGCGGATTCGGTGCCGGTAGCGTCCGGCGCCAAGATCCGCTGCTCGAGTCGATGCATCTGTCCTGGCTCCGTTTCGGCCACGGATCGATTCTGTCGGCGGCCATCGTCTGGATCGGTGTCCTGTGCATGATCGCCGCCTGGGTTCGACTGGGCCGCTCGACTCTGCGCGGTGACGTCTCGTTGCGCGGATTGCGCTACATCGTCCCGGTCTGGACGTTTCCGCTGCTGTTCGCGGTGCCCATGTTCAGCCGTGACGCCTACTCCTACCTGGCCCAAGGCGCGTTGTTGCGCAACGGCTTCGACCCGTATGCCGTCGGCCCCGTCGTCAATCCGGGAATCCTGCTCGACAACGTCTCCAACGTGTGGACGACGACAACTACCCCGTACGGTCCGGTTCACCTTCTCCTTGCCGACGCCATCGTTCGGCTGACCGGTGAGAACGTCATCGCCGGCACGATGCTGTTGCGGATCACGATGCTCCCCGGACTCGCCCTGATGATGTGGGCCGTTCCCCATCTCGCGACGAAGCTCGGCGGAAACACCTCGATCGCCCTGTGGCTCGCAGTACTCAATCCCCTCGTCCTGATCCACTTGATCGGCGGCGTTCACAACGAGATGCTCATGGTCGGCCTCATGGCCGCAGGCATTGCGCTCGCTCTCGAACGCAAGCACCTCTTCGGCATCGGGCTGATCGCGCTCGCCGTCGCGATCAAGGCAACCGCAGGCGTCGCACTTCCCTTCATAGTCTGGATCTGGATGATCCACGAGCGGGAGGACGCCGCAGCGGCCGGGCGAGAACCGGCGTCACCGATCCGATCGTTCGTCAAAACGGCCGGCGCAGGTTTCGCGGTGTTCGTGGCGGTACTCGGATCCACCTCACTGATCGCCGGAGTCGGCCTCGGCTGGACGACGGCACTCTCCGGTTCGGCAAAGATCATCAACTGGCTCTCGCTGCCCACGATCGTGGCGCACATCGGAACCATGGCAACCTCCTGGTTCGCCGGCGACCATTTCAACGACATCCTCGAAGTCTCCCGGACCATCTCGGCGGTTGTGTTGATCGCGATCATCGCCGTCGTGTGGTGGCGCTACCGCAAGACCGAGCGCGACGCCGTCATGGGCATCGTGATCGTGATGGTCGCCATCGTCGTTCTGTCCCCCGCAGCACTCCCCTGGTACTACTCCTGGCCGCTGGCAGTAGCTGCCGGTTTCGCAATGTCGCCGACGACTCTCGCCGTACTGACCGGGCTGTCTACCTGGCTGATGCTGGTGTTCCAGCCAGACGGATCGATCGGCCTGTACACCTTCCCGCACGTGGCTCTGGCCATCGTCGCTGCCGTGATCGCGGCGATGTCCTTGCAGACGGAAGACCCACTGCGACTTCGTGGACGCAAACACGAGAAACCGATCGAAATGACGTCAGCCGCCTCGGCGCCCTCGACGTCAGGATCTGCGTGATCCGCGTGTCATGAACGCACTGCCTGCGTCCTATGAATTCTGCGAGGGCGTGACGAGGGAACACGGCCGAACGTACTTTCTGGCCACCCGGTTGTTGCCCGTACCTCGACGCCGCGCAGTTCACGCGCTCTACGCATTTGCTCGCGTCGTCGACGACATCGTGGACGAACCCTCGGGTCCGCATGAACGAGGCACGGTGCTCGCCGACGTCGAACGTGCAGCCGTCAACGCACTCGACAACCCCACTGCGACAGGTGGCTTCCCGTCGACGGTTCCCCTCGACCTGACACGCGTACTCCCGGCCTTCGCGGATGCTGTGAAGACGTTCGACATCCCGCGCGCATATTTCGACGCCTTCTTCGAGTCCATGCGGATGGACGCCCCCGACACGGCGAAGTTTCGACCCGTTTACAACACGATGGACGAACTCAGCGAGTACATGTACGGCTCTGCCGTCGTCATCGGTTTGCAGATGCTCCCGATTCTCGGAGTGAGCGTTCCGCAGCAGGAAGCGGTAGTGCCCGCGTCGAATCTCGGTGAGGCGTTTCAGCTGACCAACTTCATCCGCGACGTCGGTGAAGACCTCGACCGGGGACGTCTGTATCTACCGGCGGGCGAGTTCGCCGCATTCGGGGTCGACATCGAGATGCTCGAACATGGGCGAAGAACCGAAACGGTGGACGTTCGGGTCAAGCGCGCGCTGGCGCACTTCATCGCCGTGACGCGGGGGCGGTATCGGACCGCCGAATCCGGCATCCCGATGCTCGACCGACGGGTCCAGCCGTCGATCCGCACGGCTTTCGTGTTGTACGGAGCAATTCTCGATCAGGTCGAGCGCGCCGACTTCCGGATACTGCATCGACGTGTGTCCGTTCCAGGACGCACGCGACTTCGAGTCGCTGCGCCGGGTCTGGTCCGGTCGGCAACCTACGCGGCGAAAAACCGCATGCGGTGAGTTGTCAGAAGGCCGGCAGCTCAGAAAGCCATGGCCTGTGCGCGGCGGATGACCTCACGCGCGAGATCACCATGCAGTGCGTCCACCGGGCGCCCCGGCAGGGAATCGTCGGCCAGGAACAACCAACGGAGGATTTCGATGTCGGTGTAACCGCCGTCGTGCAGCACCGCCAGCAGACCGGGCAGCCACTTGACGATCTGGCCGTCCTCGCCGAAGAACACTTCGGGGACACCGAGAACGCCATGCCGCTTGACTGCGATGATCTTGTGATCGCGAAGCAACTGGTGAACCTTGCTCACCGGCAACCCGACGTTCTTCGCCACATCCACCAGCTGGAACAGGGAAACCGAAGAATCCAGGACATCATCACAATAAGGAATCGCGCTCACCGCGAGAAGTTTATCCGGTCCGGCGAGCCCGCTGTGTACCGCCCGGTGCAGTGCTCGAAACTGCCGCTCCGCTCAGGTCACAGCGCTCTGTGACGTTCTCGAGACTTCCGCGTCGGTATCGCTGGCTACGATGGACGGGATGCGGCGTATCAGTAACCGGGATTTCGCGGTGGATGTGAATCGGTGCCCTCACTGCGGGAACCGGTACGCGGTATACAACCACCCACATTGCTGACAGCTACCACCCAGACCGCAAGCAGACAGATCACAAGCACGCAGATCGCAAGCACGGAGGAACAGTCATTACGGAGGTCGAGGGTTGATCGGCGAAATGCTCGAGCGCCGCTATCGAGTGGACGCACCGATCGCGCGCGGCGGTATGTCGACCGTGTATCGAGGCCTCGATACACGGTTGGATCGACCTGTCGCGATCAAGGTGATGGACCCGCAATTCGCCGGCGATCCAGCGTTCCTGACTCGTTTCGAGTTCGAGGCCCGGGCCGTGGCCCGACTCAAGCATCCGGCCCTTGTGGCCGTCTACGACCAAGGCAGCGATCGCAATCACGTGTTCCTCGTGATGGAACTCGTCGACGGTGGAACCTTGCGTGAACTCCTTCGTGAGCGCGGACCGATGCCGCCACACGCAGTCGCTGCAGTCGTGGCACCTGTCCTGGACGCGTTGGCGGTGGCGCATCGAGCGGGACTGGTTCACCGTGACGTCAAACCCGAGAACATCTTGATCTCGGACACCGGCGAAGTGAAGATCGCCGACTTCGGATTGGTGCGTGCAGCTGCGGCAGCAACCACCACCTCCAACAGCGTGATCCTCGGCACCGCGGCCTATCTGTCGCCGGAACAGGTGACGTCAGGAATTGCCGACACTCGAAGCGACGTCTACTCGACCGGTGTGTTGATGTTCGAACTTCTCACCGGTACAACACCGTTCACCGGCGATACGTCACTCTCCATCGCCTACCAACGCATCCACGACGATGTCCCGCGCCCAGGTTCACGTATCCCCGGTGTACCGGCGCAGTTCGATCGTCTGGTTGCCGAAGCCACTCACCGCGAGCCCGCACATCGTTTCGCCGACGCCGGTGAGATGGCAGCTGCACTTCGCAGTGTGAGCGAGCAACTGGAACTTCCGTCATACCGCGTTCCCGCTCCGCGTCGAAGCGCCCAGCACCAGAGCGCGCAAGTTGCCCCGGCCCGGCCACAACCGGCGCCCGCGCCTCCCACGGAGGTACACCCGAACTCTGCTGCGCGCCCGAACCCTGCTGCCACGACGGTATTGGCGTCCGGCGTGGCCCCGGCTGTGGCAGCCACCACGGCGCTCGGCACGGGCTCTCCTCCCCCTGGCGGTATCCAGCACACTCGCGCGGTCACCGCACAAACTGCTCGTCCGGCGACGGTCGACGGTGACTCGGATTTCGACGACGGTTCCGATTTCGGCGACGACCACCCGGGGCACGACGATCCGCATGCTCATTTTGTCGAGGCACGTCGTAAATCGCGACGAGCCACCCTGATCTGGCTGCTCGTCATCGCGGTCCTCGCGCTCGCGTTGGGCTTCGGCGGATGGTGGATGGGATCTGGCCGCTATACAGCCGTTCCCTCGATCGACGGGCTGACCAAGGACACTGCGGTCACCGCTCTGCAGGACGCCGGGCTCTCCCCCGACGTCCAGGGTCAGTACTCCGACGCCCAACCCATCGACACGGTGATCGGGACGGACCCGGCCTCCGGCTCGAGGGTTACCAAAGGCTCGACCGTGGCGTTACTGACTTCGCTCGGGCGTCCGACTGTCCCGCCCATTCCGGCCGGCGGCGACGTCTCGGCCCTGGGCGCACAACTCGCCGACCGCACTCTCGTCGCGGTCGACGGCGGGGACACATTCAGCTCCAAGATCCCGATCGGCGGCGTGGCCGCGCTCGACCCGGCACCGGGAACCGAAGTTGCCGTGGGCTCCTCGGTCAAGGTCATCACGTCCAAAGGGTCACCGCCCGTAGACATTCCCGATGTGAAGGGCATGTCCGAGAACGCTGCGCGCGCCGCCCTCGACAAGGTAGGCATCTCAGTCAGCACCACCAGAACAACGTTCGACGACGCCGTCGAGGGCGGTAGCGTGATCGGCACCGATCCCGCAGTCGGGTCCTCCGTCAACGCCGGCACCTCCGTGGTTCTCCTCATCTCCGATTCCGTCAAGGTTCCCTCGCTGATCGGCCGCTCCGTCTCCTCAGCACGCGAAGAACTCGGCCGCCTCGGCCTCGAGATCACCGTGCGTCAGCTCACCCAGAACGACAGCTCGGTCATCATCAGCCAGAGCGTCAAGAACGACCTCGTTGCCAAGGGCACCGACATCAGCGTCGTCGCAATTCCCTGACAGTCCGCTTCGGCCTAATCTGAATTCATGGCCACGTGGGAACCCGAGAGCATTGGGATACTCGACTTGCCGTCGGGGAGATCGATTCGGGGTCGAGGACTCCGCAATCCACTTCCTTCCGGACCTCTCCCCACCTTCGGCGTCTATCTGACCGGCAAAGAACCTCCCGACACCGAATGGGAGTCGGAGTGGGTCCGCTGGCGAGATTTCTGGTTGCCGAGCGATCCCGATGCGCTGCGCAGGGCCTTGCACGAAGTGTGGGTGCGCTCGGAAACCGAAAGAGTCGAGATCGCTTGTGGTGGTGGATACGGCCGCACCGGAACAGCGTTGGCCGCTCTTGCCGTCATGGACGGAGTGCCCAGTAAGGACGCCACCGCGTACGTTCGCGCACGTTACTCACCTCGCGCCGTCGAAATGCCCTGGCAGCGCCGATTCGTCACACGATTCACGCAATAGCGAACGCCCCCACCTGCGCGAGCGGGTGAGGGCGGTTGCCGAAAATCTATGCCGGCGCGAATCAGCTTCGGCGAAGCAAGGTTTCAGCCTCGCAGCATCTCGGCCACGAGGAACGCGAGTTCCAACGACTGTTGGGTGTTCAATCGGGGGTCGCACGCCGTCTCGTAGCGACCGCCGAGATCGAGGTCGGAGATGTCCTGCGCGCCGCCGAGGCACTCGGTGACGTTCTCACCGGTCAGCTCGACGTGGATGCCACCCGGATGCGTGCCGAGACCGTTGTGGACCTCGAAGAATCCCTGGACCTCGTCGACGATGCGGTCGAAGTGGCGCGTCTTGTACCCGGTGGAGGCTTCGTGGGTGTTGCCGTGCATCGGATCGCACTGCCAGATGACCTGGTGACCGGTGGCTTGGACCTTCTCGATGATCGCCGGCAGCAGGTCGCGGACCTTGCCGTTGCCCATGCGCGAGATCAGAGTCAGACGACCTGGCTTGTTGGTGGGGTCGAGACGCTCGACGTATTCCACCGCCATTTCCGGCGTCGTGCTCGGGCCGATCTTGAGGCCGATCGGGTTGGACACCAACTCGGCGAAGGCGATGTGCGCGCCGTCGAGCTGACGAGTGCGGTCACCGATCCAGAGGAAGTGAGCCGACAGGTCGTAGAGCTTGGGGTGATCGCTGTCGTTGTCGAGACGCAGCATCGCGCGCTCGTAGTCGAGAACCAGGGCCTCGTGGCTGGCAAAGATCTGTGCCTGGTGCAGGCTCGGATCGGTGACGCCACACGCGTTCATGAACTGCAGGCCGCGGTCGATCTCGGCTGCCAGTTGCTCGTAGCGTGCGCCCGCGGGAGACGCTGCGACGAATTCGCGGTTCCAATCGTGCACCTTGTGCAGGTCGGCCATGCCGGCGCCGGTGAGTGCGCGAACCAGGTTCATCGCGGCGCTGGCGTTGGCGTATGCACGCACCAGTCGCGAAGGATCGTGGGCGCGGACTGCCTCGTCGGCGACGAGCGAGTTGATCATGTCGCCGCGGTAGGACTTCAGACCCAACGAGTCGATGTCGGCCGAGCGCGGTTTGGCGTACTGGCCGGCGATGCGAGCGACCTTGACGACCGGCATCGAGGAACCGTAGGTGAGCACGACGGCCATCTGCAGCAACGTGCGGATGTTTCCCTTGATGTGCGGCTCGGTGTTGTCCGCGAAGGTCTCGGCGCAGTCACCGCCCTGGAGCAGAAATGCCTCACCACGCGCGACCTGCGCGAGACGCTCTTGCAGCGCCTCGACTTCGCTGGCCACCGTGATGGGAGGCACGCTCTCGAGCACAGTCCGCATGGCGGCCGCCTGGTCAGCGGGCCACGAGGGCTGCTGAGCAGCGGGCTTCGCGAGCGCCTCGTCGAGCTGCTTACGCAGTCCGGCAGGCAGCGGCGGGAGTTCGGGCAAGCGGTCGATCGGCACGTCGACAGTCCAGTTCACCTCTACAGGATATTCGCTCGCTCGTCGGCGCGTCACACAGGCTCTCGATCGCAGCCCAATCGGAACACTTCCCGCGCACCGAAACCGGGGTCAGCGAAGTGACCGTGCAGCCGAAATGGCGTCGAACTTCACGAGGTTGTGCCTGGCGTCGGCAAGTGCGTCGTGTGCGTCGGCGGGCGCCGACGGGAGGGCAGGACTGCCGTTGTCTTCCCAGAACTGTCGGAGTTCGCGGGTGTACCGCGGCATCGACTGCGGTAGTTCGGTCATATCGCCCCACAACTGGCACAGCGCGACGTGGTCGTAGGCGGCGACCCACGCCCAGAGCTCCGGAACCACCATCGGCCGCGGAACGAAGAATTTCAGAAGATCGTCGCGGATCTTCTCGCGTGATTTCCACAGCGGCGACGAAGGCTGCGGCAACTTCGGCAGCACGTTCTTGCGCACCCAACTACCGGCACGGGCGGGATCGAACTCCGTCGAGACAGCGTAATACTCTCGGCCGTCCTCACAGACAACGCCGATGGACACGAGATCGATGGTTCGACCGTCTTCGATGAATTCACAGTCGTAGAAGTAGCGCACGTCCGAAAACTATGCCGCACGCGCAGGCTCTGGAGCCAATGCGCGTGCGGCCGGTGTGGGAAATCTCTAGCTGGCTTGTGCGTCCGGGAGCGAATCCTTGTCGGACTTCGCGGATTCCTTCGACTCGGCCGAGGCCACGAGATCGACAACCGACTCGCCGCCTTCCGCCGGAACGTCGACGGCAGCTTCGGGTTTCGTGGGCGCCTGGTTCTTGAGGCTCGCCGCGTAGATGTCCACGTACTCCTGGCCGGAGAGTTTCATCAGCTTGTACATCACCTCGTCGGTCACAGCGCGCTCGACGAAGCGGTTTCCACCCATGCCTTCGAAGCGGGAGAAATCGATGGGTTCGCCGACGATCACGGTGACCTTGGCGGGACGCCACATCCGTGAGCCGATCGGATTCATCTTGTCGGTGCCGACCATCGCTACCGGGATCACCTTGACGCCCGATTCAAGTGCGAGGCGCGCCATTCCGGTCTTGCCCTTGTAGAGGCGACCGTCAGGCGAGCGCGTCCCCTCGGGGTAGATACCCAGCAGGCTGCCCGAACCGAGGACCTTGAGACCGGCGTTGAGTGCATCCTGCGCCGCGTCTGCACCGGTTCGGTCGATGGGGACCTGACCGACCGCGGTGAAGAACCACTTCTGGAAAGCGCCCTTCAGACCGGAACCGGTGAAGTACTCACTCTTGGCAAGGAACGTGATGCGGCGGTTGACGCGAAGCGGAAGGTAGAACGAGTCCAGAACCGCCTGGTGATTGCTGGCCAGAATGGCCGCCCCGTCAGTCGGAATGTTCTCGTGACCCTTGACCGTCGGACGCCCGAGCAGCCAGAGAATCGGCCCCAGCAACACATACTTGAAGAGCCAATACCACACGGCGTCCCTCCCATTCACAGCTGAATTTCGCTGAGTACGACCTTACTGCCGACCGGTAACCCCCGCTACACACGCCCCTGCAGGATCGACCCGATCACAGTCCGGCAGACGTGGTTCCAGCGCCGTCGACCCCACCGAGATCCTGAGGCACTACCGATCGGGCCAATGCGGCGGCGCCGACCATGCCCGCAGCTTCGCCCAGCTGAGCGGAACGGATGCGGGCCAGTGGGCGGTGCTTCGCCCCGGTCAACAATGTCGCGTACTGCTCGCGGGCGTCGTCGAGAAACAGTGGGGCAGAACTCGCGACGCCGCCGGCGATCACGACCAGATCGGGATCGTAGACGTCACCGACCATGGCCAGACCCACGGCCAGCCAACGGGTGAACTCGGCGATCGTTGCCAGCGCGAGTGGGTCACCGTCCTGCGCGGCGTTGGCGATCCGGCGACCGGTGAGCGAACCAGGATCCACCGCAACCTCACGCGCCAGGACCGTCGACGCGGCCGGGTCGGCGGCAAGCAGTTCGATTGCCGTGTCGACGAGCGCCGTTCCGCTGCAATAGCGCTCCCAACACCCACGTTTGCCACACGCGCACTGACGCCCGCCCGGAACGACCTGGATGTGGCCCAGTTCGGGGGCGACGCCGTGACTCCCCCGGTACAGCTCACCGTTGATCAGCAGCGCTCCACCGATTCCGGTCCCGATTGCCACCATCACGACATTGCGGCCACCTGCGGCCGCGCCGAATCGGTGCTCCGCGAACGCCGCTGCATTGGCGTCGTGTTCGAGAACGACCGGCAAGCCGAGCCGCTTGCTCAAGTCACTTCCGACCGGCGCGTCCACCCATGGCAAGTGCGGAGCGAACCGAACCGAGCTTCGATCGGAGGTGATGAAGCCGGCGACCGCCAACCCCACGGCCGATACCTCGTGCCTGGTGACCAATTCGCGCACGACGCGATCGAGACCGTCTTCGAGTGCCCTGGCCGACTGCGGGGTCGGGGCTTGAATCATCTCGAGCACTTGTCCGTCGACGTCCACGACGGAGGCCCTGATACTCGTCCCGCCGACGTCGATGCCGACCGTCAAGATGTCGTCCATGGTGGAGTCGGAGACCGCTTTCAAGCGGCGCGCGCTCATCGCGACGATTCCCGCGCGAGCGGCGTCCGCTGGAGTGCGCACCCTGAATCGGTGCCTCGTGCGTCGGTGACCATTGT
This sequence comes from Rhodococcus sp. WY5, assembly GCF_018588185.1. Classification (NCBI taxonomy): domain Bacteria; kingdom Bacillati; phylum Actinomycetota; class Actinomycetes; order Mycobacteriales; family Nocardiaceae; genus Rhodococcus; species Rhodococcus sp. WY5. The sequence continues at coordinate 3,760,080 of NZ_JAAMPR010000001.1, read as the reverse complement.
GTCGATTGTGCTCATCTCGGGCCGTTCGCTCTACCCGGGGTACTGAGTCAGTCCTTGACCGTCACGTTGATCGGGACAAATGCCGCCGTGCGAGTTCGCTCCGCACCTGGCGTCGTCGGACCGCCGTCCGGTCCACGATCGGGACCTGACGGCCCCCCGAGAAACTCGTCGAGAATCTCACGAAGCAACGCAAGGAATGCTGCTGCTTGACCCGCGAGGAATGCCAACAGTTCGTGGTGCTCACCGCGAACCAGTGCGGCGAGGGCGCACACCGGGCACCAGCTGCAGCCGGTGAACACCGGCTGCGTGTCCGTGGACGCCGAGTCACTCGCAACGTCTGCCGTCGCTGCTGCGGCCTTCTGCAGCACCGGTTCCAGGCGCGTCAGAACGGTTTCCGCCAGCGCGCGAAACTCCGCGACGAGGCGCTCGTGCTCTTCGCTCATACCGGCCACACCGCGGGATCCGGGCTGAACCGGATGATCAGGTAACTGCCGTCCAACTCCGCCCCGTTCACGACACAACGACGCAGCACCGACGCCAAACGAACTCTGCGTCGTACGCCGTCTGCTCCCACCAGCACATCGTCCTCCACCCGGCCCAACGACAACGACGACGGATCCACGAGCGGAAGGTACATCCGCATCACGTACACCGAATCGACTCCGGTCCCGGACTCCAACGACACCACGATGTTGTCCGCGGTACCGACGGTGCCCGAATCCGTGCCCGTTCCACCCTCGAACGTGGCCGCGATCTCGCCCAGAGCGGCCAACCCTACCGGTTCGGCGCAAGCGCGTTCGACCGTTGTGACGGACATTCCATCGGTTGATCCACGCAGTTCGTCCACGACGAGTGCCTGAGCCGCCCGGATCGACGCGAGCCACTGCGCCGCCGGTGAATCGTCGACACCCTTCCCGGCGGACGAGTTGAACTGCGGGACAAGGTTGTTGACCACAATCCCGTCAACTCGCAACCCGGCCAGAGCCAGCCCGGACAACGTCCGACGAGTCGCCGCGACCGACACGCCGTCGGCCGACGTCACCACACGCACGCCGGTGTTCTCCCGATCCGAGAGGTGAACCGCGATCCGATCCACCGACGCGAGCACGCGTTCGACGACGGACACGAGCAGGAGCAGCCGCATGTCCGTACCTGTCACAGCGACCATCCGCCTGTGCCGCGGCCACAATCGCTCGAGATACTCCGACACCATCGACGGCGAGCCGAGTATCCGCAGCGCTTCGGCGGCGGCCGGACAGTCCACGATCACGAGGTCGTAGTCGCCGCTGTCCGAGAGGTCGACGATCTCGGCGAGCCCGAGGATGTCTTGGATGCCCAGGGATCCCGTCAACTCTTCCGGTTCCAAGCCCTCGAACGACGAACCGTGTTCGTGATCTCCCGCTCCGAAAGTTCCTGCAGCGTCGAGCAACCCCGACAATCCTCGGAACTTGTCCTCGAGGAGCGCTGACGTGTCGAGTTGCCGGACGTCGAGACGCTCGGTGAGAGATGTGGTCGTTCGCGGATTCGGCACGCCCAGGACGTCTGCAAGAGAACCTGCCTGATCGATCGACACGAGCAGCACTCTCGCCCCATCGGTCGCAGCCGACACAGCAGTCGCTGCGGCAAGCGTCGTCGTGCCTACTCCGCCTTTACCGACGAACAGTTGGACGCGCGATCGTTGCTCCGGCACTCAGCCCTCGACTCGCTTCTTCAGTTCCTTCAGAGCTGTGTCGGTGATGATCTTCTCGGCCTTGCGCTTGAACAGTCCGATCATCGGAATCGTCAGGTCGACCGTCAACTCGTAGGTGACCGACGTGGTGCCGTTCGGGCCGGGCTCGAGTGTGTACGAACCGAATTGGGACTTCTGAATCTCGCCCGAGATCAGCTCCCAACTAACCGCCATACCGTCCGGTGCCCACGAATACTGCAGTTCGTAGGTGTCCTTCACCATCCCCGCGTCGAGGACGAAACGTACTCGGTCCGCGCGGCCGCCCTGTCCCGGCGCCGTCACCTCGACGGACTTCGCCGCGGCCACCCACTCGGGGTACCGCTCGAAATCGGCGATGACGTCCATCACGGCGTCGGCAGGAGCGTCGATGCTGATCAACCCCTTGGTCTTCTCGGCCATACGACTGCGCTACCTTCCTTCGTCAAAACTCCAGAACCTGCACAACGTGCAGTGCTTCGATTATCAGTCCGGTGCTACTCCGGCGGCACGTCCCGCTTCGAGTTCGCGTTTGAGCTGGAACGACATGACCTTGCCATCGACCCGACGCTTGCGGTTCATCCCGGCGAGGTCGAGGGTCGCCAGATCGGACGGCGATACGCCGACCGGCTCACAGTGCAGGAAGTAGTGCGCGATCGTCCCGTCCATGACCGGTTCGAGCCACACCTCCATGGTGCCGACCAGCTGACCTGACACTCCCCAACGGAATCCTGCGGGACCGCGATCTTCCCGGACTTCGAGCTCGAGATCACTGAACCAGCGACGCCACTGCGCGCGCGAGGACAACAGTTCGGCGACCCGCTCGGGCGGGGCGGCGATGAAAGTCTGGTCTGCGACCTGAATGCTGCTCACCGAAGTAGCTTCACATATCGCGTCCGCGAAGCGTCGAGGGGTGTCGCAACACTACATACCGGACAGACTGTAAGCCTGGCCACAACTGCGTCGGACATGCGACTACAGTAGGAGACGAAAACCCTACTCGTCAGTATTTCGCAGTGTCGGAGGTATTTCGTGCCTGAGTTCAGCGCACCCCAGACGTTCACCATTCCCGAGGATGCCTCCGCGGTCGACTCGGTCTTCGCCTTCGCGAAGACGAAGCCGGCGGCGGTTGTCTACAAGCGCAAAGTCGGAAATGCATGGGTCGATGTCACTGCAGGCGATTTCGCCGCTCAGGTGACTGCCGTCGCCAAGGGCCTCATCGCGATCGGCGTCAAGCAGGGCGACCGCGTCGGCCTCATGTCGGCGACGCGTTTCGAATGGCCGCTCGTCGACTACGCCATCTGGGCAGCCGGTGGCGTGACGGTTCCGATCTACGAAACCTCCGCAGCCGAGCAGGTTCGCTGGATTCTCGAGGACTCCGAAGCAATCGACCTCATCGTCGAGAACGACACTCACGCCGCGACCGTGAAGGACGTCGCTGCAGCCGCCCCCGCGCTGCGCACGGTCTACCAGATCGATGCCGCGGCGGGCGGTAAGGGTGTCGTCGAGGAATTGACCGCACTGGGCGCCGACATCTCCGACGAGGACGTCCACGCCCGCGTCGCGGCACTGAAGGCATCCGATCCCGCGACCCTGATCTACACGTCGGGCACCACGGGCCGACCCAAGGGCTGCCAGCTGACGCACTCCAACCTGATTGCCGAGTCGAAGGGCATCCTCGACTCCAACCTCGGCACGCTGCTCAAGACTCCTGGCGTCCGCACGCTGATGTTCTTGCCGCTCGCGCACGTTCTCGCTCGCGCAGTCAGCATCGCGTCGTTCGACGCCGGTGCAGCGCTGGGGCACACGAGTGACATCCCGAACCTCGTTCCGACGTTCGGCGAGTTCAAGCCCGACTTCATCCTCTCGGTGCCGCGCGTGTTCGAGAAGGTCTACAACAGCGCACGCGCCAAGGCGCACGGCGACGGCAAGGGAAAGATCTTCGACGCGGCCGCAGACACCGCCGTCGCGTGGAGCGAGGCGCAGGACAAGGGCGGCGCCGGCATCGTTCTCAAGGCCAAGCACGCTCTCTTCGACAAGCTCGTGTACTCGAAGCTGCGCGCAGCGCTCGGCGGGCAGTGCCAGCTGGCCATTTCCGGTGGTGCACCTCTGGGCGCTCGACTCGGCCACTTCTTCCGCGGTATCGGCGTCACGATCTACGAGGGCTACGGACTGACCGAAACCACCGCGGCCTTCGCCGTCAACACCATCGGCGCACAGAAGGTCGGCTCTGTCGGAAAGCCGTTGGCCGGCAACTCCGTTCGTATCGCAGAAGACGGCGAAATCCTCCTCTCGGGACCGGTGGTCTTCACCGGCTACTGGCGCAACGAGAAGGCCACCGCCGAGTCGATCGAGAACGGCTGGTTCCACACCGGCGACCTCGGCACCGTCGACAAGGACGGCTACATCACCATCACCGGCCGCAAGAAGGAAATCATCGTCACGGCAGGCGGCAAGAACGTCTCCCCCGCTCAGCTCGAGGATTCCCTTCGCGCGCACCCGCTGATCAGCCAGGCCATCGTGGTCGGCGACCAGAAGCCTTTCATCGGCGCCCTCATCACCATCGACGCCGAAGCTCTCCCCGCCTGGAACGAGCGCAACAACAAGGCCGCAGGAACCACAGCGGCCGACCTGGTTTCGGACGGCGAACTGGTCGGCGAAATCCAGGACGCCATCGACGAGGCCAACAAGCTCGTCTCACACGCCGAGGCGATCAAGAAGTTCCGCATTCTTCCGGTCGACTTCTCCGAGGACACAGGCGAACTCACGCCCACGATGAAGCTCAAGCGCAACGTCGTGCACGAGAGCTTTGCCGCCGACATCGAAAAGATCTACGCCAAGTAGTCTTTCGCCGATCAGTCCTCTGCCGACACGAACGTGCCGACATGAACGGCCCGCACCGAATTCGGTGCGGGCCGTTCGCGTTCGAGTCCCGTTTGCTCAGCCGAGGAGATTACGCAGTTTCGAAGCGAGCGTGTCCCACTTCCAGTCTTCGGCAACCCATGCCCGGCCGGCTGCTCCCATCGCGGCCGCGCGATCACGATCGGACAGCACCTCGATCACGGATTCGGCGACGTCGCGAACAGAGGTGCCGTCGACCACGAGCCCGGTCTTGTTCTGCTGCACCGTTTCCGGAGCGCCACCGCTGCGCCCGGCGATGACCGGCACACCGGTAGCCGAGGCCTCGAGGTAGACGATTCCCAGTCCTTCGACGTCCAATCCGGCGCCTCGGGTACGGCACGGCATGGCGAACACGTCGGCGATCGTGTGGTGCGCCGCCAACTCTGCGGCGGGCACCGTGCCCGTGAAGACGACGTGATCGTCCATCCCGGTCTTACGCGCCAATTGGCGGAGATGGTCCTCGTACGGCCCACCTCCGACGATCACCAGTACCGCCCCGTCAATGCTCTTGCGTACGGTCGGCAGCGCCTTGATGAGCATGTCCTGCCCCTTGCGTGGCACGAGCCGCGACAGGCACAGGATCGTGGGCCGCTCGCCCAGCCCGTATCGCTTACGCAGTTCCGCGCGGGCGACCGAGTCCGGGTGGAACACTGACGTGTCCACTCCGGAAGGAAGGTGCTCGAGCGCCGCTTGCGGGCCGAAGGCCGCCGAGAACCGCCCACGGGTGTATTTGCTGACGAACGTCACCGCATCGGTGTGGTCACCGATCACACGCAACGACTGCCGCGCACCGGGAATCATCGACCATCCGACCTCGTGGCCGTGAGTACTCGCGATCACTCGGCTCGCTCCGGCACGTCGAACAACCGGCGCCAACAACGCCAACGGCGCTGCCGCACCGAACCAGACCGACTCGCAGTCGTGCTTCTTGACCAACTTCGCGGCTCGACGAGCGACAAAAGGCGACGGCAGCATCAGCGTCGTCGGGTGCCGAACGACCTCGAAAGGCTGTGCCGCATCGAACTTCTTGTGCGAGTCGCCCCGCCAGCGCGGTGCGTACACCACCAACTTGTCCGGCGGCAGATGCCCGGCGAACGTGTGGAGATAGGACTGGATACCTCCGGGGCGAGGAGGAAAATCGTTGGTCACCAAGAGGGTCCGGCGCATCCGTCCACCGTAGGGCACTCGGTGCTTCAAACGTGCGAAGGGCACCTCACCGCTGCAATCGACCCAGCCGCGAACTACTCAGCCCAGATGGCTGTTGGTCCAGTCGACCCATCCGGCTCGCAGTTCCTCGGTTCCGACGCCAACGACCGCTCGGATCCGCGAATCGAGGTCTTCGGCCGTCATCTTTCCGGAGGCGAGAGCGCGAAAGAGGTCGGTCAGCTTTGCTTCTCCGAATCGATCGGCGATATACGCGTTGATCGACCACGCCGATTCGTACGCCAGTGAACTCACGACCGGTACACCGCTGAACTGCGTGTCGTCCGGAAACTCGGTCGGAGTATCGCCGGAGCGTACCGCTGCCGCCAGAGTCGGCGCGATCTCACCCCAGGCCCGCGAGGATCCACGGTTTCCCGCGTATTCGGCAAACCCTTCCAATACCCACATCGGCGACCCGTCACGGGTTTTCGATCGGGCGGCTATGTGCATCAGTTCGTGGCGCAACACCGTTCGCCTGGTGATGTCGGTCAACCTCGAAGCCGCGGCAGGCGAGAAGACCACCCGCTGGCCACTCACGTCGGAAGACCCGTCCGCCGTCGCATCCGCGACCGACACTGCAGCAATCGAAGCGCCGTCGTGATGGGAGCCGACCAGTGCGGTGAATTCCTCAGCGGACCCCGCCACCATGAGCACCGCGCGCTCGGACCACCACGGCCCCCACAACTGCGTCGTGTTCTCGATGGCTGAGTCCACATCGGCAGCCAAAGCGTCGACGAACGCCTGCTGACCCGGGTGGCCGATCACCAGCGCGTTACCCGCAGAATTCTCGGCGACGGCAAGCGGGCCGAAGTCCCAGGGGCCGTTCCAGGATTCGCCCGCCGTTCGGGCGCCGTCCAGTCCGACGATCGACCCGTCCGCAAGAACCGACCACTGATCGCCGCGTTTCGCGAGCGTCATGGACACTGCCTTGCGCGTGGGCAATGCGTCGACGCCGTCGAGGGCGTACCGCAACAAAACTTGCGCATTCCATACTTCGACGTCTCCGCCCGGCGCACCGGTTCGCGGCGCCGGAGTCAGGCCGCCGCTGGGAATCTCGTATCCCCAGTCGGAGAATTCAAGCGCTCCCGCAGCAGTGGCTCGTCGAACTTCCGCCTCGAGCACACCGGGTGCGGCGGCACTGTCGACGAACTTCGCCAACCCCGACGGATCGTCGGACATCTGAGCCGCGGCCCATGCATCGAGAAAGCTCTGGACTTGAGCGCTGCGTTCCGCGTCCTGTTCGGCGGCGGCATTCTCGTCGGAATCGGACCTGTTCGTCAGGAAGATCGTCAGGCCCAGAACGAGCACCACGGCTACACCGAGCGCCACGAGGGCCGGATACTCCCAACGGCGTGGTCGATCTGCGCCGACGTCGGGCGTCGTCATCGGTTCAGTCGGCACGGTGCCGAGTGTAGGAGAACTCGACTCGACGCTTCACGGCGGCTGGCCACACGCCGCTCGGGCGCAGCAAGCCGTCAGTAACGACGCGCAGTGGAGAACTCCATGCCTGCCATCGACTGGACCTTCACCGGTACGCCGAACGTCGACGCATGCAGAATGTTTCCGTCGCCGGCGTAGATGCCGACATGCGAGTTGTCGCTGTAGAAAGTCACGACGTCGCCGGGCTGTAGTTGGTCCCTCGACACCGGTACACCGCCCTGCGCCTGCGCTTGGCTCGATCGCGGCAGAGTCTTTCCGATCTGCTTGTAGGCCCACACCACCAGACCTGAGCAGTCGAACTCGTTCGGGCCGGTCGCGCCCCAGACGTACGGGTCACCGATCCGCGTGAGGCCTGCCTGCAGAGCAGCAGCACCCGAGCCAGGGGTCAAGTTAGCCAGAATTTTGCTGAGATCGACGTCCGGCGGGAAAGGCGTACCGCTCAGTTGGTTACGTTCGTCGTCGGTGAGATTCTGGAAGGCTTTGGTCACGTCGGCGATCTGCGTCTGCAGTTCACTCTGCTTACGCTGCAAATCGTCACTGAGTGCGCGGGCTTGATCGGCGGCGGTTCGCGCTTCTTCGGCCGATCGCTTCGATGCTTCCGAGGCGGCACGCGCATCGGCAGTGGCTTGGTTGAACTGAGAGACCTGTACTGCCGCGTCGTTGGAAATCACGTCGAGCGCAGACATCTGGTCGAGCAACTGCTGCGGCGAGTCGCTCACCATCAACGCAAAGAGGCGATTGGTTCGCGCACCCTGGTAATTCGCTGTGGCAATACGGTTTACCGCCGGAGCGAACTCGGCGACGCGCACCGAAGCCGCGTCGAGAAGACCCTGATCGGCTGCCGATCGCACGTCCGCATCATTCGCGACTGCCAGCTTCGCGTCGAGGTCGATCTGCGCGTTGTGCAGCGCTTCGTTGGTCTGCTCGGAAACCCGGGAGAGTTCACCGAGCTTGTCGAGCGCCTCGGTGGGGTTGGTGATGACGGGGTCGGCACCGGCCTGCATCGAAGGCCCTGCAACGAGTCCGAACGCCAGCACTCCCACTGTCAATGCGGCCCGTACTCGACTGTTGTTTTTCGATGAAACCACGGAATGCAACTCTCCGTCTCGGTGAAGCGACGTCGACCGGGACCGGTCGACGATCTGTTAGCTGGCTGTCAACTATCCACAGTACCTGTCTCGGCCGCGCAATGTCTCGATAAGGTTACGGAACGGCATACGTTTGTGTCTACTCGCCGGTAGGCGTGTCGGGGTGAAGTACCGGGCGAATTGTCGCGAAACGAAAATGTGGGCCCCGAATCGAAGATTCGAGGCCCACATTCGAAGATCCGGAGCTCCCCCGAGCTCCGCCGCATCACAGCGGCGGATCGTTCCGACTGCCTACCGGAGACAGCCGTCGAGCGTGTTCAGAAATCAGTAACGGCGAGCGCCGTCGTACGGCATCGAGGACACCGGAGCGAGCTTCACGGGCTGACCAGCGGTCGACGCGTGGATGACATTGCCGTTACCGGCGTAGATGCCCGAATGCGATCCGCCGTAGAAGGAGATCACGTCGCCGACCTGAAGATCGGACTGTGCGACGGCAACGCCGGCTGCAGCCTGGTCGTAGCTCGTGCGAGGCAGGTTGAGACCGGCCTGCTTGTATGCCCACTGAACGAGACCGGAGCAGTCGAATGCGTCCGGGCCGGCTGCGCCGTACACGTACGGGGAGCCCAGCTTGCTCTCTGCGGCGCGAACTGCCTGCTCACCAACACTGGAGATGGGAGCGGCCGGTGCAGCCGGTGCGATGTCGGTGATGCCCGGAATGACCGGCAACTGAGGAATAGAAACGCCCGGAACCTCGAATGTGCCGACGCCGGGGATGGTGATGGGGTCTGCCGAGGCAGGTGCAGCGGTTGCAGCGAATGCTCCGACTGCGAGCGCGCCGGCTACTGCCAACTGCGCTGAACGCTTGAAACTCTGTGACGCCACTTAAGGGGTGCTCCATTTCTTCCATTCATCCGCCGACCGAGTTAGCTGACGGGTTCGGGCTGGGAAGATCAGCCCTACCCGCGTGGTCTGCAGCGATCCTGCGTGCTGCACCCCAGGCGGGATTCACCCCAGTGGAAACTTGGGTTCCCGGTTCGGGTTCCTCGCGGAGATCCCGATTAGGCGGTTCCTGACGATGCCGGTCCTGTTTGGTCCGGCAAGACTTCGTTAGGTCTCAGGAAGGTTACGAAATGATCGCGACGATGTCGACCGCTTCGTGACAATCGCGCCCGATTCGCCGGAAATCGTGGTGCCGCGCCCGCGATACGCCCGACGGGTCACGGGGAGATAACAACAGGTCGGTTCGGCGACCCACTCCAGGCCGTCAAACACGCGCCCGCTACCCACTGCCAAGGCTCACCAAACCCGACAATCCGATCTTCCATGCAGTTCAACGATGATTACTTGAAACTAGAACCTGTTCCGGTCACGGACGCGGTTTCAGCCATCGACAGACGCACCGAAGACCCCTCGACTCGCCCTACTCACAAGTAGGCGCGCGTCCACATTCGCGAGTTCCCACCGCAAGTGTGATCCTCGTCTCTCCTACTTTTGTCGGGCGTTCATCCACCGATTTCGCAATGGAAGTCCGTGCGGGTCGGATTCCGTGTCTGCACTCTCGAATTCGTGTCGGGGGGTACTTCTACTGTCTGCGGTGTGAGTCCCGCCTCGGCCCGAGAATTTCCGTCTCCGCCCCCGTTCTCCGACGGGGAGAAGTTCGACGTCGGGCGGCAACTGAGCTTCGACGAACTGGACACACCGCTGAGCGAGACAACATTTGTCGTCGTCGACCTCGAGACCACAGGGGGCAGCGCCGACCAGGACTCCATCACCGAGATCGGCGCCGTCAAGATCCGCGGCGGCGAGGTACTGGGCGAAATGGCAACACTCGTCGACCCCGGCCGGTCGATTCCGCCCTACATAGTCGAACTGACCGGAATCACCACGGCCATGCTGATCGGCGCACCTCCCATCGAACGTGTCCTGCCTGCATTTCTCGAGTTCGCCGAGGGCGCGGTGCTGGTGGCACACAACGCGCCGTTCGACATCGGTTTCCTCAAAGCAGCGGCGTCACGCAGCGCGCGCCCGTGGCCCGCGTTCCGTGTCCTGTGCACCGTCAAACTCGCCCGGCGCGTACTCACACGCGACGAGGCACCTTCGGTGAAGCTCTCCGCACTCGCCCATCTCTTCCAAGTGACCACCCAGCCGACGCACCGGGCTCTCGACGACGCGCGTGCGACCGTCGACGTCCTCCACGGACTGATCGACAGGGTCGGAAACCAGGGTGTCCACAGTTACAGCGAACTAGTCGACTACCTGCCCAACATTTCCTCGCATCAACGGGCCAAACGGTCCTTCGCCGCAAACCTGCCGCGAAGCCCCGGTGTCTACCTTTTCCGCGGTCCTTCCGACGAAGCCCTCTACATAGGAACTGCTACCGACCTTCGACGCCGCGTCCGCAACTACTTCACCGGTTCGGAGACCCGCGGCCGGATGAAGGAAATGGTCGCGCTGGCCACCCGCGTGGACCATGTCGACTGCGCGCACGCTCTCGAGGCCGGGGTGCGTGAACTACGACTGCTGAGCGCGCATGCGCCGCCGTACAACCGTCGCTCCAAGTTTCCCAAGCGAGGTTGGTGGATCACCCTCACCGACGAGGCGTTTCCGAGACTGTCCGTGGTTCGCACGCCCACGGCCGATTCGATCGGCCCGTTCACCTCTCGCGGCGACGCAGTCGACGTCGCCGACACCGTCGCAGAGTTCAGTCGTCTGCGCACGTGTACCAAGCGTCTCGGACGCGGCGCCGTTCACGGCCCTGACTGCCCCGCTCGCGAACTGGGGGCGTGTCCAGCCTCCTGGACCCCGGAAATCAACGCAGAGGACTACGCGGCCGCCCCTGAGGCCGTGCGTGGATTCTTCCGAGGAACCAACGACGCTCCCCTCCAACAGATGCAGGCCCGGATCGACGAGCTGTCCGCACACGCGTTGTTCGAGAATGCTGCTCGTCTGCGTGACCGAACGGTCGCAGTCGCCACCGCAGTGCGGCGCACTCAGCGACTCGCTGCAGTCGCGGCGATCGAACAACTCGTTCTCGCCCGCCCCACCGGAGACGGCGGCTGGGAGCTGTCGGTGATCCGGTCCGGGCGTCTCGCGTCCGCCGGGCTCGCCAGACGTGGGACTCACCCGATGCCCGTCGTCGACGCCATCACCGCGGCGGCCGAAACCGTCCTACCGGACGACGCCCCGTTCCGCGGCGCGTCACCCGAAGAACTGGGACTGATCGCAAGGTGGCTCTCGTCGGACGGTGTCCGAATCGTGTCGGCGACATCCGGATACGTCGAACCTGTGAGCGGTGCCGGCAAGTGGGAAGCCTGGTGCCGACTCGCCCGAGCCGGAACCGAATCCGAACATCGATGACGTAACGGCGGGGCGGCACCCCTAAGCTCGATCGAAACCACCGGGTCATCACAACCCGCAGGGAAATCGAGGAGAGAAATGATCAACGCCATCGTCATGATTCACGCCGAGTCCGCTCGGATCCCGGAAACCGCGCAGGCCGTCGCCGACCTGTCCGGAGTGACCGAGGTCTACTCGTGCGCAGGTGACGTCGATTTGATCGCCATCGTGAAAGTGCGTGACCACGCCCAGATCGCCGACGTGGTCACCGGAGGAATCAACAAGGTGCCCGGCGTTCTCCGAACCGCCACACACATTGCGTTCCAGTCATTCTCCAGCGCAGACGTCGAGGCCGGTTTCTCGCTGGGTGAATAGCCCCTCGATCAGGCTTGGTCGGCCAGCTCGGCGGTGAGCGCCGCCCACTTGTGAAGCAGTTCAGCGCCCGCGCCGCTGTCGATCGCGGCAGCGGCTGCAGTCATCCCGGCAGAGATCGCACTCTCGAGATCGTCGCCGACACCGTTGAATGCCGCGATGGCTGCTCCCGCGTTCAGCAGGACCGCGTCCCGGACCGGCCCCTTCTGCCCGGAAAGCAGCGTTCTGGCGACGGTGGCGTTGATTTCGGCGTCGCCTCCACGCAACTCTTCGAGAGGAACGCGTTCGATTCCGAGGTCACGCGGATCCAGCGTGACAGTTCGCACACTTCCACCCCCGACGATGTGAACTGTCGACGTCGTCGATGTGGTCAGTTCGTCCAGTCCGTCGTCTCCCCGTACCACCAACGCCGAATTGCCGCGCTGCGCAAGGACTCCCGCGACGACCGAGATCAGTTTCGGAAATGCGCACCCGATCAGCCCGGCACGCGGACGAGCCGGATTGGTCAGTGGACCGAGCACGTTGAATGCCGTCGGAATGCCGATTTCCTTGCGAGGCACCGCCGCAAAGCGCAGTGCGGGATGGAAGACCGGCGCGAAACAAAAGCCGATGCCGACCTCTTCGACGCACCTCGCAACCTGCTCCGGCCCGAGGTTGATGCGAACGCCGAGCGCCTCGAGCACGTCGGCGCCACCGCTCTTGGACGAAGCAGCGCGGTTGCCGTGCTTGACAACTCGCACACCGGACGCGGCAACCACGATCGAGGCCATCGTCGAGATGTTCACCGTGTTGGAGCGGTCACCACCCGTGCCGACGATGTCGACGACGTCGGAATCGACCGGCACGCGCCTGGAGTGTTCGAGCATCGCGGCGGCGAGCCCTTCCAACTCCGCGGGGGTTTCGCCCTTCATCTTCAGACCGACCCCGAAAGCAGCGATCTGAGCGGAGGTGGCGTTGTCCGACATGATCTCGCCCATCGCCCAGCGACTGTCGGCTTCCGACAAGTCACTGCCGTCCGTGAGCAAACCGAGAATCAACGGCCAGGACCGCACCACTGCACTCGAATCGACGTTCACGGCGTTGGATGCGTCGGTGCCGGCCATAGTGCCTTGGTCCCCTGTCGTTCAAGTGGGCTGGATTTCGAGCTGTCGTTTCGCGCTGCCATTTTGTGCTGCCGATGACCCTCGCAGCCTAGTCAGTGAGGTAAGGAGGAAACCGAATAGGGCCGCTCAGGACTTTCTGCGACCGCGTTTGGGCGGCGCCTCCGCAAGTATCGGGGGCTGGAGCGCGTCCCACCCGGCGACCGAACCACCGAGTCGCTGCGCCAGACCGGCCATTCGTGACCGCTCCTGGGAGCAATGCAGGGCGTCAAGCACCTGGACACGCTCGAAGACGACGCGAACCGAATTCTCGACCACCGGAGTCACGTCCTCGGGCCGACTCGAGCCTCGCACATATCCGTCCTGGGCGACGATGCTCTCGGCATCGGCTACCGAGCCCTCCGGGAGGTCGAGATGATGCCGCAGAACCACTTCGGACTCCGCCCTGAACTCCGGCTCGGTGGAGGCGGCACGTTCGAGAGCCGTCGAGCTCGCCTCGGCGTCGTCGAAGCCTTCGGCAACGACGACCAGATCCGACCGCCCTGCATCGAGCGGTGTCGGAATCTTCGTGCCGAAAATTCTCAGGAACCACGGTCTACTCTTGTGTGTAGCTGCCATCGCGCCAGCATATTCCGACCACGCCACCAGCGCGTTCGCCGCCCGATCCCGCGAACTCGAGCCGAGCGACGCGCCGATGGTGGACCCGAGTGGTCGTCTCTTACGACGAAGCGTCATACTTCTGTCTGTGACGAGCGCAGTAGGGACTTCAGGATCGGCAATCACCCAACGCGTGCACTCGCTGAACCGGCCGAATATGGTCAGCGTTGGCACCATCGTGTGGTTGTCAAGTGAGCTCATGTTCTTCGCAGGGCTCTTTGCCATGTACTTCGTGGCACGAGCTCAGGCGAACGGAAATTGGCCGCCGGAGCCAACCGAATTGAACCTTTATCTGGCCGTGCCGGTGACCTTGGTGCTTATCGCATCTTCGTTCACCTGCCAGATGGGTGTCTTCGCGGCTGAGCGTGGCGACGTCTTCGGACTTCGTCGCTGGTACACCATCACCTTGGTCATGGGGGCGTTCTTCGTCGCCGGCCAGGGTTACGAGTACTACCACCTCGTGCACGAGGGCACCACGATTTCGAGCAGCGTGTACGGCTCGGTGTTCTACATGACCACCGGCTTCCACGGTCTGCACGTCATCGGCGGTCTCATCGCCTTCGTCTTCTTGATCGCACGTACCCGGGTCAGCAAGTTCACGCCCGCCCAGGCCACCGCCGCGATCGTTGTTTCGTACTACTGGCACTTTGTCGACATCGTGTGGATCGCGCTGTTTGCCACGATTTATTTCATCCGTTAATCAGCTGTACGCCCCAGGCAGCCCCTGACGTCCAGTTCCGTCCCGACATACCAAAGGGATACAGATGAGTTCATCCCCCCCTCCCGCATCCGATAACTCAGCGAATGCCGCGAAGTCGCGTCGCCAGCGGAAAATCCGCCGGCGCGTCACTGGCGCGCTCGTATTGATGATGGGATTGATCAGCGCAGGTTTCCTCGCTTCGGCGTTGACACCAGCTCCGCAGGTTGCGACCGCCAGTGACGATTCAGCAGCCCTGATTCGTGAAGGCAAGCAGCTGTACGACACGTCATGCATCACGTGCCACGGCGCGAACTTGCAGGGCGTGCAGGACCGCGGTCCCAGCCTCATCGGCGTCGGCGAAGCAGCCGTGTACTTCCAGGTCTCCTCTGGTCGTATGCCGGCAGCTCGCAACGAGGCCCAGGCTGCACGCAAGGACCCCAAGTTCGATGCTGCGCAGACCGACGCCCTCGGCGCTTTCATCCAGGCCAACGGCGGCGGCCCGACGCTCATCCGCGACGAGAACGGCGAAATCGCCCAGTCCTCGCTGCGCGGTGGCGACGTCGGACGCGGCAGTGAGCTCTTCCGGCTCAACTGCGCGTCGTGCCACAACTTCACCGGCCGCGGTGGCGCACTGTCCTCGGGCAAGTACGCCCCGGTCCTGGATCCGGCCAGCGAGCAGCAGATCTACGCTGCCATGGTTACCGGTCCCCAGAACATGCCGAAGTTCTCGGATCGTCAGCTGACGATCGAGGAGAAGAAGGACATCATCGCCTACGTCAAGTCGTCGGGCGAGTCGAAGGACCCCGGTGGGTACGGGCTCGGTGGCCTCGGTCCGGCCTCTGAGGGTCTCGCCATGTGGGCCGTCGGAATCATCGCTGTCGTCGGTGCAGCATTGTGGATCGGAGCAAGGTCATGAGCGACGCTGGCCAGCATGGCGGCGATACGCCTAAGAAGTACACAGATGAAGAGCTCGACGCGATGTCACGCGACGACCTGGTCAAGCTGGGTACCAATCTCGATGGCGTCGATGTCGTCTACCGCCGTGATCGTTGGTCGGTAAAGGGCACCAGGGCGGAAAAGCGCGCCGAGCGCAACGTCGCCTTCTGGTTCGGCCTCGCCGGCGTTTCGGCGATCGCGTTCATCGCGATCTACCTGTTCTGGCCCTGGGAGTACGCAGGCGCCGGTGACGAGAACTACGGCAAGTACAGCCTGTACACCCCGCTGATCGGCTTGACCATGGGTCTGGCGATCCTCGGCGTCGGCATCGGTGCCGTTCAGTTCACGAAGAAGTTCATCCCCGAAGAGGTCTCGATCCAGGACCGCCACGACGGTGGTTCCACCGAGGTCGATCGTCGCACGATCGTCGCCGAGCTCGGCGATACCCTCGAGACGTCCACCCTCCCCCGCCGCAAGGCCATCAAGCGCAGCTTGATGTTCGGCGGCGGCGCACTCGGCGTCATGATGGTCATGCCCCTCGGCGGACTCATCAAGAACCCGTGGGCCAAGGGCGACGACTCACCTCTGTGGGTGTCCGGCTGGACCCCGAACTACCCGGGCGAGACCATCTACCTGCGTCGTGACACCGGCCGTCCCGAGGACATCGTCCTCGTTCGCCCGGAAGATCTCGATGCCGGTTCGATGGAAACGGTCTTCCCGTTCCGCGAGTCCGACCGTGGCGACGAGCACGCTCTGCTCGCAGCACTGCGCGGCATTCGTAACTCGGTGATGCTCATCCGCCTCCGCACGGAAGACACCGCGCGTGTCACCAAGCGTAAGGGCCAGGAAAGCTTCAACTACGGCGATTACTTCGCCTACTCGAAGATCTGCACCCACCTGGGTTGCCCCACCTCGCTCTACGAACAGCAGAGCAACCGTATTCTGTGCCCCTGCCACCAGTCGCAGTTCGACGCACTGACCTACGGCAAGCCGATCTTCGGTCCCGCTGCTCGCGCACTTCCGCAGTTGCCTATTACAGTGAACGAAGAGGGCTTCCTGGTCGCCGACGGTGACTTCATCGAAGCACTCGGCCCGGCATTTTGGGAGCGTCGACCGTGACCACAACAACAACCAAACCGTCCAAGATCAGCGCGGCAGCGGCTGGACAAGCGGAGGCTATGGACTCCCGCTACCACCTCGCCGCAGGCATGCGCCGGCAGATCAACAAGGTCTTCCCGACGCACTGGTCCTTCATGCTCGGCGAGATCGCGCTCTACAGCTTCGTGATCCTGCTGATCTCCGGTGTGTTCCTGACGCTGTTCTTCGATCCGTCGATGGCACACGTCGTCTACCAGGGCGCATACCAGCCGCTTCGCGGTGTCACGATGTCTCGCGCCTACGAGACGACCCTGAACATCTCCTTCGAGGTGCGCGGCGGTCTCTTCGTTCGCCAGATTCACCACTGGGCTGCACTGATGTTCGCGGCGTCGATCATCGTTCACCTCGCTCGCATCTTCTTCACCGGCGCCTTCCGTCGCCCACGTGAAGCGAACTGGGTCATCGGCTGCCTGCTGCTCATCCTGGCGATGTTCGAAGGCTTCTTCGGTTACACCATCCCCGACGACCTGCTCTCGGGCACCGGCCTCCGCGCCGCCTTCGGTGGTATCACGATGAGTATCCCGATCGTCGGTACCTGGATGCACTGGCTGATCTTCGACGGCGACTTCCCCGGCGACCTCATCATCCCGCGTCTCTACGTCGCTCACGTGCTGCTGTTCCCGGGCATCATCCTGGCTCTGATCGCCGGCCACCTCGCGTTGGTCTGGTACCAGAAGCACACGCAGTTCCCCGGCCCCGGCCGTACGGAACAGAACGTCGTCGGCGTGCGCATCCTCCCGGTCTTCGCGATGAAGGGTGGCGCGTTCTTCGCCATGACCTTCGGCGTGCTCGCACTGCTCGGTGGTCTGTTCCAGATCAACCCCGTGTGGAACATCGGTCCGTACAACCCGTCACAGGTCTCGGCAGGTTCCCAGCCCGATATCTACATGATGTGGACGGACGGCCTTGCTCGACTGTGGCCGGCGTGGGAGATCTACCTGTTCAACCGGTACACGATCCCTGCAGTGTTCGCCGTCGCCCTGATCATGGGCCTCGTCTTCGCACTGTTGATCGCGTACCCGTGGATCGAGAAGCGTCTCACCGGAGACGACGCTCACCACAACATCCTGCAGCGCCCGCGCGACGTGCCGGTCCGTACCGCTATCGGTGCGATGTCCATCGCGTTCTACCTGGTGCTCACGATCTCCTGCATCAACGACATCATCGCGTACCACCTGCACATCTCGCTGAACGCAATGACGTGGATCGGCCGTATCGGCATGGTCATCCTTCCGCCCATCGCGTACTTCGTGACGTACCGGTTCTGCATCGGCCTGCAGCGCAGTGACCGTGCAGTCCTCGAACACGGCATCGAGACCGGCATCATCAAGCGGATGCCGAACGGCCAGTACATCGAGATCCACCAGCCGCTCGGCCCCGTCGACGAGCACGGACACCCGATCCCGCTCGAGTACCAGGGTGCTGCTGTCCCGAAGAAGATGAACAAGCTCGGCCTCGCCGGCAAGCCCGGTAGCGGTAGCCTGATCACCGCTGACCCAGTCGAGGAGAGCGAGGCTCTCGAAGCCGCTCATCACGAAGCTGAGCACGAGCAGCTTCAGATCCTTCTGGACTACCAGAACCGAACCAACGGCAAGTCCGATGGTTCCAGTGGAGAACTCCACTAAGAACGTCAGTTGACCAGTGAGGCCCCGAACCGGATTCCGGTTCGGGGCCTCACTCGTTCTCTGAGCGATTCAGTATGGACAACCTCCAAGTGGGCACCACTCCCCCGGTTCGTTGTCCGAGCGCCGACAACAGCGGGCACTACGCCTTACTAGTCCTCGAACAGAGTTGAATAGTGCTCCACCGTCGGGAACGGCTCGTAGAAGTGATGGAGAAGTTCTCGCCACTTCTCGTATCCCGTGGACTGACGGAAGCCGATGGTGTGTGACTCCACGTCTTCCCACTCGACCAGCAGGAGATATCGCTCCGGTGATTCCAGGCAGTGCGAGAGCCGCAGCCTGATGAATCCGGGAACCTCGGAGATGATGGTTCGGGCCACGTCGAATGCGGCCTCGAAACGCGCTGACTGCGACGGATCGACCTGCAGGACGGCATGTTCGAGAATCATCTACGGAGTGTTGCACGTTCTCGGGAGTCCCCTCGAGGCGTTGTCGCTCGGTGAGATACTCGGACCATGACATCCCATGCACGCGGCACCTTCGAGATCGATCTTCGCCCCGCCGATCCTGAGCTCTCCGGACGCGTCGGACGCTTCGAGTTCGACAAGACGTTCATCGGCGGCGTCGAAGGCACGTCGTCCGGCCTGATGCTGTCCGCGGGCGATCCGACAGCCGGTGCAGCGGGCTATGTCGCTTTGGAGTTTGTCACGGGGCAGGTCGACGAAGCTGTGGGATCGTTCGCCCTGCAGCAGTTCGGTCAGATGATCGACGGAACGCAGAAGCTTCTGTACGAGATCGTGCCGGGGTCCGGAACCGGCGAGTTGAAGGGCATCGCAGGCACTCTCGAGCTGGAGGTCGTCGACGGTCTGCACCGCTACGACCTCGAATACTCGCTCCACGATTGACAGAGAGCGGTTGTTGACAGGCACCCTCCTACCACCGAAACGTACATAAACGACAACAGAGGCGCCGTACCCGGGTGGGTGCGGCGCCTCTGTTCGAGTGCGGGTGAAACTAGTGCTTCTCGGGTCCGGTGTAGTACTCGAACACCAGGCCTGCGGCTGCGGCGAGCACACAGACAACTGCGACTGCGATGAGCCACGGCTGGAAGTACGCCAGCGACACTGCCGCGAGTGCAGCAGCAGCGGCAAGCAGGATCGGCCAGAAGCTACCCGGGCTGAAGAAGCCCAGTTCTCCTGCACCATCCGAGATTTCAGCGTCGTCGTAGTCCTCGGGACGGGTGTCCAGACGACGGGCGACGAAGCGGAAGTAGGTACCCACGATGAGCGTCAGACCTGCAGACAGGACGATGGCCGTCAGTCCGGCCCACTCGATACCTGTGCGTGACAGAGCGGTGAACACTCCGTAGATGATCGCGACGAGAATGAAGAACATCGTCAGGATCTCGAAGAGCTTGGCTTCGATCTTCATATCAGCACTTGTCCTTGTTCAGTGAAGAGGCTGGCCGGCTCAGTTGCCTGCAGTGGCGACGGTTGCCTGACGGTACTCGCGGTCGGTGTTGAACGGCGTGGTCGACGTAGCCACCGGCGACTGACCGATTGCCTGCAGAGCCTCGGCGGTCGTCAGACCACCCTTGCCCTCCGCGTCACCCTTGCGCAGTTCGATGTACTTGGCGAAGTCCTCGGGCGAAACCGCACGAACCTCGAAGTTCATCATCGCGTGGAACGTGCCACACATTTCTGCACAACGCCCGACGAACGCGCCTTCCTTCTCGATCTCACTGATCTGGAAGATGTTGTCCGAGTGGTTCTCCTTGGGGTTCGGGAGAACGTCGCGCTTGAACAGGAACTCAGGCACCCAGAAAGCGTGAATGACGTCCGAGGAAGCAAGTTCGAACTGGATCCGCTTGCCGGTGGGCAGAACGAGGATCGGGATCTCCTGGCTGGAGCCGACGGTCTCGATCTTGTCGTAGTGCAGGTAGCTCAGGTCCTCGGTGCTGTTGCCGTGGATCGGGCCGGGAACTTCTTCCCCGTGTTCGTTCACGGTCGAGCCCTCGGTCTTGGCAGCCTCTTCGGCCTCGACGTCGATTCCGTTGTACTTGGCGGAACCGTCACCGAACTCGATGGAGCGGTAGCCGAACTTCCAGTTCCACTGGAAGGCCGTGACGTCTACAACGACGTCAGGGTTGTCCGTCTTGTCCAGAACATGGTTCTGAACGATGACGGTGAAGTAGAAGAGAACCGCGATGATGACGAAGGGAACTGCCGTGTAACCGAGTTCGAGCGGCACGTTGTATGCCGTCTGACGCGGGAATTCCGGCGAGTCCTTCTTCTTACGGTGGAAGATGACGGCCCAGAAGACCAACCCCCACACCAGCACACCCATGACGAGGGCGGCTACAACCGACCACGTCCACAGCTCACGCATGCGCGTCGCCTCCGGGGTGATGCCCGAAGGCCACCCGAAACGAAGCACTTCGTTGTCGATGGAGCAACCCGACAGCAGCAAGGCAGCAATGCCCAGAGATACTGCCAGCCCCGCTCGCCGAAGGATCCGACCTTGCGCCACGTTCACGCCTTCCTGATCGCCACAAAATTCAACTAGGGCATGCCCGGAGGGAAGGCCCAATTACTACGCAGCGTAGACCAAAGCCGGGCGCTATCCATCCTCGGGTCCTCGCCCGTGTCGCGGCGGACGTCACACAGCTCTCTCAGGTGCTGCTCAGGAACGGCTCAGGTCGTTTCGGCGACGCACATCACGTCGATTCGTTCCGCCGCGATCGGCAGGGACGTCGATCTGCGGCATACTTTCGTCAAGAGTTCGTTGACCTCTCCCCGACACTCGTGTCCGGGAGCCTTCTGTACAAAAATTCTGAATCGAGGAACCGGACGCTGTGTGTGGACTGCTCGGGCTACTGACATCTGGCGGAACCAGCGAGGACGCCGTCTCGCGGGTCGACCAGGCGATGCATTGCCTTCGTCACCGCGGGCCGGACGAACACGGGACGTGGAACGACGATCACCTCGTCTTCGGGTTCAACCGCCTGGCGATCATTGACATCGCTCATTCCCACCAGCCGCTGCGTTGGGGCCCACCGGAGAACCCGGAGCGTTATGCGCTCACGTTCAACGGCGAGATCTACAACTACTTGGAGATCCGCGCCGAACTGGTCAAGGACCACGACGCCAAGTTCTTCACCGAGGGCGACTCCGAGGCCATCGTCGCTGCATTCCACTACTGGGGTGAGGACGCGGTCCGGCGCCTGCGCGGAATGTTCGCGTTCGCGATCTGGGACACCGACACACGCGAGCTGTTCATCGCGCGCGATCCATTCGGGATCAAGCCGCTGTTCATCGCGACCGGCGCCGGCGGCACCGCGTTCGGCAGCGAGAAGAAGAGCCTGCTCGAACTCACCGATCTGATCGGCATCGGTACCGAGCTGGATCCGCGTGCCATCGAGCACTACACCGTTCTGCAGTACGTACCGGAGCCGGAAACACTGCACAAGCAGATCCGACGCCTGGAGTCGGGCAGCTTCGCTCGGGTGCGTCCGGGCGAGGAGCCCACGTTCACGCGGTATTTCACGCCGAAGTTCCCGGCCAAGCCTTTTGCACCTGGCACCGAGAAGGCGCGCTACCAGGAAATCGCCGAGGCACTCGAGGATTCGGTCGCCAAGCACATGCGCGCCGACGTCACCGTCGGTTCGTTCTTGTCCGGTGGTATCGACTCCACGGCGATCGCGGCGCTGGCGATGCGCCACAACCCCAACCTGATCACCTTCACGACCGGTTTCGAACGTGAGGGCTATTCCGAGGTCGACGTCGCTGCAGAATCTGCCGCAGCGATCGGCGCGAAGCACGTCGTCAAGGTGGTCTCCCCCGCCGAGTTCGCCGCTGCCATTCCCGAGATCGTCTGGTACCTCGACGACCCGGTAGCCGATCCGGCATTGATTCCGCTGTGGTTCATCGCGAAGGAAGCGCGCAAGCACGTCAAGGTCGTGCTGTCCGGCGAGGGTGCCGACGAGCTGTTCGGCGGCTACACGATCTACCGTGAGCCGTTGTCGCTCAAGCCTTTCGAGTACCTCCCCAAGGGACTGCGTCGGGCTGCCGGCAAGTTGTCCGAACGCATCCCGGACGGCACTCGCGGCAAGAGTCTGCTCAACCGCGGTTCCTTGACGCTCGAGGAGCGCTACTACGGAAATGCTCGTAGCTTCAACGACGCTCAGCTCCGCGCCGTCCTGCGCGATTTCCGCCCCGAGTGGACTCACCAGGACGTCACTGCGCCGATCTACGCGCAGTCACGGGACTGGGATCCGGTTGCGCGGATGCAGCATCTCGACCTGTTCACCTGGCTGCGCGGCGACATCCTCGTCAAGGCAGACAAGATGACGATGGCCAACTCGCTGGAACTGCGTGTGCCGTTCCTCGATCCCGAGGTCTTCGACGTCGCGTCACGCGTACCGCTCGATCAGAAGATCACGAAGGACACGACCAAGTACGCACTGCGCCAGGCCCTGGAAGGCATTGTGCCGCACCATGTTCTGCACCGCGCGAAGCTCGGATTCCCGGTTCCCCTGCGCCACTGGCTGCGCGGCACCGAACTCTTCGACTGGGCACATCTGCAGATCGAGGAGTCGGGAACCGACCACATCTTCGACAAGCAGGCCGTCGTGAAGATGCTCAACGATCACCGCGAGGGCGTGTCCGACCACAGCCGACGCCTCTGGACCGTCCTGACCTTCATGGTCTGGCACGGAATCTTCGTGGAGAAGCGCATCGTGCCGCAGATCCAGGAGCCGGTGTACCCGGTCAATATCTAGGCCTTCGGCCCCGTGAGCGGTTAGGGAGTCTCCGAACTCCTCAACCACTCACGGGGCGGAGCCCTACTTCGGCAGGATCGTCGCGATCTCGTCCGCTGCCGCGCTGCCGTATGCGTCGGTAAGGCGCTTGAGTGCCTCGTCGCGATTGAACACCCACTCCTGCGTTCCCACGGTCTCGAGAATCAACACAGCGACCAAAGATCCCAACTGTGCAGCACGCTCGAAGCTCAGACCGGCGCCGTGTGCGAGCAGGAACCCGGCGCGGAAGCCGTCGCCAACGCCCGTCGGATCCACCTTGCCGGTCTCGGGCACTACGTCGACGCGCACCCAATTACCTTCGGCGTCAACAATTTCCACACCCTTGGAGCCGAGGGTGGTGACACGGATGCCGACCTGCGCGCGGATCTCTTCCTCGCTCAGACCAGTCTTCTGCTGAAGCAGACCCCACTCGTACTCGTTGGTGAACAAGTACTTCGCGCCGTGAATGAGCGCCTTGGCCTCGTCACCGGACAGGCGGGCAAGCTGCTGCGACGGATCCGCTGCGAACGGAATCCCGAGCAGACGGCATTCGTCGGTATGGCGAACCATGGCCTCGGGGTCGTTGGCGCCGATCAGCACCAACTCGACTGCGCCTGCAGTCTTGGCCACTGCCGCGAGTTCGATCTCGCGAGCCTCGCTCATCGCACCGGGGTAGAACGACGCGATCTGCGCCATGTCCTCGTCGGTGGTGCACACGAAACGCGCCGTATGTGCCTTGTCCGAGATACGGACCGCGCTGCAGTCGACGCCGTTGTCCTCGAGCCACGTGCGGTACTCGGCGAAGTCGGCACCGACTGCGCCGACGAGTAGCGGGGACCCACCGAGCACGCCCATGGCGTAAGCGATGTTGCCGCCGACACCACCGCGGCGAATCACGAGATCGTCGACCAGGAAACTCAGCGAAACGTGGGCGAGCTGATCGGCGAGGAGCTGATCGGCGAAGCGGCCGGGGAAGCGCATCAAGTGGTCGGTGGCGATGGAACCGGTTACCGCAATAGTCACGGATCGTGGCCTTTCAGCGAAGTGAGTACAAGAATGAAAGAGGAGCAAAAGTTCACGTTACCGCCCGTAGCGCCGTCATCGGCGCCCGAGCTGTCGGATCGGAACGGTCTACGTACGAGTCACCACAAACAACTGACGCGAAACCGAATGTCGGTTCCGCGTCAGTTGTTCGTGAATTGAGTTGTGATCGACAGACTCAGTTGAACGAGTCACCGCAGGCGCAGGAGCCTGTTGCATTGGGGTTGTCGATCGAGAAGCCCTGCTGCTCGATGGTGTCGAGGAAGTCGATGGACGCACCTTCGACGTACGGCGCGCTCATCCGGTCGACAACCAGGTTGACGCCGTTGAAGTCGACAGTGAGGTCACCGTCGAGCGTGCGGTCGTCGAAGAACAGCTGGTACTTCAGTCCGGCACAGCCGCCGGGCTGCACTGCAATACGCAGCGCGAGGTCGTCGCGACCCTCCTGATCGAAGAGTGCCTTCGCCTTGGCGGACGCGGCCTCGGTCATCTTGACGCCGTGGGTGGCGGTCTCGTTCTGCACAGTCATGGGCTCTCCCTAATGTTCGTACCAACCCGTGAACGCTTCAACGGTACGCCGCTGCCGACTTATTCCCGCCAGTCCTTTACCGGGTGCGATTCGTCTTCATCCTATCCGGTCTTCCCGACACGGCAACGGCGCGTCGGCGCTTGTGGATCCTCAGCTCCGGACGCCGCGCCAGAAGTTCCACTCGCGCGCCGTGTGTTCGGCGAGTCCCTCGAGACACGCCGACGCTTCCTCCATCGCACGTTCCACCGACCCGGCGAAATCCGTCACCGACTTCGCCGCGACTATCGAGGTCGACGCATAGTCCGCCTCGTCGAGCGTCACCTGGCCGGCAAAGACGAGCGTCGGAACGCCGTGCGCTGCCCCCGCCGAAGCGAGCGTTGTGACGAGTTTGCCGCGCAGAGATTGGTGGTCGAACTTGCCTTCGCCTGTGATCACCAGGTCAGCGGAAGCCAGTAGCGCGGCCTGTCCGGTGCGATCCGCGACGACGTCGGCCCCGGATCGCCGCTGTGCACCGAGCGCAAAGAGCGCGGCACCGATACCACCCGCGGCGCCGGCACCCGGAAAATCCGACACTCGTTTTCCGGTGGCGGACTCCAACTGTTCGGCCCATCTCGCGTTCCGCGCTTCGAGGACAGCGACGGCTTCGGCGTCGGCGCCCTTTTGCGGGCCGAACACCGCTGCCGCACCGTGCTCGCCGAGAAGTACGTGTTCTACGTCGGTGGCGGCGACCAACTGAGTGCCTGCCGTAGCCGCCGCTGCAACCTCCAGGCCGCCCAGCGCCTCCACCAGTCCACGTCCCCCGTCGGTGCAGCAACTCCCACCGAGTCCGACGACAACCGTCTTCACGCCTGCCTCGAGCGCGACAGCGATCAGCTCTCCCACACCGAGACTGTGCGCGGCGAGTGCAGTGTCCCGCGTCGGCGGACCTCCGAGCAGGCCGAGCCCGACGGCCTCGGCGGACTCGATGTACGCCGTGTCCGAATCGAACAGCCACGTGGCGTCGACGGCGGCGGCCAAAGGCCCGGACACCCGTGCAGTCCGGATGTCGCCCCCGGCCGTGGCCAAGACGTCGACGAATCCCGGACCACCGTCGGATTGTGGCGCGGTGACGACGTCGTCGCCGGGTCGACCGCGCCGCCAGCCGGCAGAAATGGATTCGGCCGCCGCGACGGCAGTCAGGGTTTCGCCGAATGAATCCGGAGCAACTATTACCCGCATAGCCGAAGTCTAAGAGTCGCGAATGACCCCGATGTTTCACGATCTCGCGCGTTTCAGTGCCTCGGGCGATCGGGTTTTTCAGAAAGACCGAGGTCGGTTTCCCAGACCGTGCACTTATCCAATAGCCTGGAGGTGTGAAATTGCTACGCCGCGGTGACTCAGACAACTCCGACAAACGTGACGTCGAGGGCACTGAGGCATCCTCGGCCTCCGAAGAGGCGCCCATCGAGCAGGTGGGCAAGGGCCGCCCCACACCCAAGCGTCGTGACGCCGAGGCGAAGAGGCGTGGCCCCGTTGCCCCTGCCCCGCTGACCGCGAAGGAGGCCCGCGCCCGCCGCAAGGCGACCCGCGGCTCCAAGGAGGACCGCAAGGCCGAAGCCGCCGAGCGTCGCGCATCGTCGGCAGACCGCCGCGCCCGCATGCTCGCCGGCGAGGACAAGTACCTGCTCCCCCGCGACAAGGGACCGGTTCGCGCCTACGTCCGTGATTTCATCGACGCTCGCCGCAACCTCGTCGGGCTGTTCATGCCGCTCGCATTGATCCTCATCATGACGATGTTCGTCACGCCCGCGCTCCAGCAGATCGTCACGCTGGCAATGCTCGTGATGATGCTCTTCATGGTCGGTGAAGGCATCTGGCTCGGTCGCATGATCAACAACCGCGTCGCCGAGCGCTTCCCCGACAGCACCGACGGCGGATTCAAGCTCGGCTGGTACGCGTTCGTTCGCGCGTCGCAGATCCGTAAGCTGCGCGCACCGAAGCCTCGTGTGGGGCCGGGCGACGCAATCTGAGCGTGACGAACACGTATAGAACTTTAGTCCTCGGCGGCGCACGGTCTGGTAAGTCCGCGCACGCCGAGGATTTGGTTTGTGGAGGCCACCTACCCGAAAGTTCGGCACCGATCCGGTATCTGGCGACGGCAAGGCGCGATGTCTCCGACGCAGACTGGGAGAGCCGGATCGACCAACACCGCAACAGGCGGCCTTCCCATTGGTCGACGGTCGAAACCGCAGATGCCGGCGATCTCGCGGCGCAGCTCGAAAGCGATTCACACACAGCGACGTTGGTCGACGATCTGGGAACGTGGCTGACCACGGAACTCGATCGGCAAGGCGCCTGGGACGCTCCGCGCGGCACCGTCACTCCCGCTGCGGACAGCCTGGTCGCCAGTGTCGAGAACTATCGCGGACACCTGGTGCTGGTCAGCCCCGAAGTGGGTTTGGCCGTCATCCCCGAGACGCGGTCCGGACGATTGTTCCGCGACGAGATCGGCACTCTCAACGCTCGTATCGCGGCGGTGTGCGATCGTGTCGTACTAGTGGTTGCAGGGTTACCGCTCATCTTGAAAGATACTGCTGCACAACCGGAAGGCACGATGTGAGTACCGAGGCCAATCCAGGGGCCATTTCAGGGGCGAATCCAGATGCCAACCCTGACGTCGCGCCAGTCAGTAGCGCCGACTTCGAACCCGTCACCCCGCCCGACCGCGAGGTGCGAGCGCAGGCCGATGCGCGTCAGCGTGATCTGACCAAGCCGGCCGGTTCGCTGGGCCGACTGGAGGCTCTCGCCGGCTGGGCATCAGCCTGCCAAGGAGTTTGTCCCCCACACGCTTTCGCTCGGCCTCGCGTCGTCGTGTTCGCGGGTGATCACGGAATCGCCCGCAACGGGGTCTCCGCCTATCCGCCGGAAGTGACCGCACAGATGGTCGCCAACTTCCTCGGGGGCGGCGCGGCAGTCAACGTCCTCGCCGAGGTTGCCGGCGCCACGGTACGCGTCGTCGACATCGCAGTGGACGGCGATACCGATCCGTCCGTCTCGAACCACAAGGTACGCAGGTCTTCCGGGTCCATCGACCGCGAAGACGCCATGTCGAACGAGGAAACCCTTCAGGCCATCGCCGCCGGCCGAGCGATCGCGGACGAGGAAATCGACGGGGGCGCAGATCTTCTCATCGCCGGCGACATGGGCATCGGCAATACGACGCCCGCAACCGTACTCATCGCCGCACTCACGGACAGTGAACCCGTCGCGGTCGTGGGTCGAGGTACCGGTATCGACGACGCCGGATGGATCCGCAAGACCGCAGCGATTCGCGACGCTCTCCGGCGTGCCCGTCCGCACGTTCGCGACACAGTCGCGCTGCTGCGCACGTCTTCGGGTGCCGACCTCGCCGCGATGGCCGGCTTTCTGGCCCAGGCAGCTTCGCGTCGTACGCCGGTGATCCTCGACGGCGTTGTGGTCACCGCAGCCGCCATGGTTGCTGACGAACTGGCTTTCGGCGCACGTGAATGGTGGGTCGCCGGACACCGCTCCACCGAACCCGCCCACACCATCGCATTGACCCGAATGGGTCTCGACCCGATCGTCGAGTTCGACATGCGTCTCGGTGAAGGTTCAGGTGCAGTCACAGCTCTCCCGATTCTTCAGGGCGCAGTGGCGATCCTGAGCAAGATGGCGACATTCTCCGAAGCCGGTGTCAGCACTCAGGGCAGCGCACCTGCCGACGAACCGGAGTCGATCGACCTGACCAAGACCGATACGGCGGAGTGAGCGTGGCGGGCCCGCTGTCCGGAGTGCCGCTGGCCTTCTCGTGGCTGACGGTCCTTCCGGTTCGTGGTCCCTCCGACATCGATCGAACTGCCGGCCGTCGCGCCATCGCGGCAGCTCCGCTCACCGGGATCGCTCTCGGCATTGCCGCGACGTTTCTGCTCTGGGGCACAACCAGTATCGGCCTGAATCCCTATCTCGCAGGCTTGCTGACGGTAGGTGCGCTCGCTCTCGGGACACGCGGGATGCACGTGGACGGACTGGCAGACTCCGTCGACGGACTGGGTTGTTACGGTCCACCGGAGCGCGCCCGCGAGGTCATGCACAGCGGCGGTGCCGGACCGTTCGGGGTCGCGGCACTGTTCATCTTCCTTGGGCTGCAATCGGTCTCCTTCGGCGTCCTCGCTGTTGCCGACTCCCCCACGCAGTGGGTCGCCGTTCTCGTATCTGTCGCTGCGGGTCGTGTGGCCGTCGTTTTTGCCTGCCGCCGAGGTATTCTCGCGTCTGGCCCGAGCGGATTCGGTGCGCTCGTCGCCGATTCACAACCGTTGTGGGCCGCAATCGTGTGGTCGGTTCCGCTGATCGCCGCTTCCGGCTTTGCCACCGACCGGTGGTGGCTCGGCCCTCTCGTGACCGCGTCGGCGCTGGTGATCAGTGTGCTGTGCGTGCGTCACTGCGTCCGTAGATTCGGCGGACTCAACGGAGACGTTCTCGGATTCGCACTCGAACTCACTGTGACGCTTACGGCCGTCGGCCTCACTCTCGGACTGTGATCCGACGTCGTGCGAGTAGGTGTCCTTGCGTACGAAGGTTGCCTCGCGGCCGAGATCTTCGTTTTCACCGACCTTCTCCTGATCGCCAATCGCGTCGCTGATGGAGCGCCCGCCGACCCCTTCGAGGTATCGGTCATCGCAGCGTCCGGCACGCCCGTCGTTGCGGCAGGTGGATTTTCGCTCGGCGTGCAGGAGGGGCATCACGACATCGATCACCTGGTTGTGCCGGGGTTCGAACTCGTGCCGTCCGAAGACCCTGCGACGCGTTTGTCGCTGTGGGACAGAGAAATCGAGTTCATCCGTGCGTGCGAGGCGCGCGGCGTTCGGGTGTCGTCGGTCTGCGTCGGCGCGTATCTGCTGGGCGAGGCGGGACTGCTCGACGGACGCCGATGTACGACGTCGTGGCTGTACGGTGCGGACCTCGCGAGTCGTTACCCCGGTGCGACGGTTCGAACCGACTCGTTGATCGTCCAGGACGACGGCGTCACCACCACTGCTGCGTTCACCGCCGCGCTCGACCTCGCAACAGCACTCGTGCGCGAGCATCTCGGCGACAAGATTGCGCGTACGACCGCAAGAATTACGCTGGCGCCCGAAAACCGAACCAGTCAAGCTCCGTACATCCTGGACTCGATGCTGCCCGCCAAACACACACAGTTTGCCGACGACGTCGGAAGGTGGCTGGTCGAACGGATGGCGGAACCTTACGACTTGGATCTGCTGTCGAGTGCTTTTCACCTCAGCACCCGAACCATGCTTCGGAAGTTCAAGGACGAGACCGGGGAATCGCCGCGCAGTTATCTGCAGCGTGCACGGATCCGAAAAGCGAAACGGTTGTTGGAATCGACCGACTGGCCTCTCGGAAAGATTCTGGGGCACATCGGCTATCAGGATCCTGGAACCTTCCGTCGCCTGTTCACCGACCGCGTCGGCATCAGCCCGGCCGACTACCGAAAGCGATTCCGCAACGGCGGCGCCGGATAGGTGCGAGGCGAGCCCGCCCGAAAACATGGCGAACCGCCCTCTTCTGTAGTCGATCCCGCGCCGAAAGACTGTGCAGAGGAATTGTTTCGACTACTGAGAGGGCTCACCGTGCCGAACCGGAGCATGACCGAAGACGATCCGCTCGAAGACTTCGACCGTCGAACGATCACCATCGACGCAGTGGCGAAGTCCGTGTACGTGGCCGGCACCGGTCCCGCAGTAATCGTCATGCCGGAGATGCCGGGCATCAGCCCGCATGTAGCGCGATTCGCCCGCTGGGTGCGCGACGCCGGTTTCACTGTCTTCGTTCCGTCACTGTTCGGCCGCGACGGAGCGGTCCCCACAGTGAACGAGGGGCTGACGGTGTTCAAGAGAGCCTGCGTCAGTGCAGAATTCCGCACCCTCGCTGCCGACGAACCGAGTCCGGCGGTCCGTTGGCTGCGTTCACTCGCCGCTTCCGCCCATGAGGAGAGCGGCGGACCTGGCGTCGGCGTGATCGGAATGTGCTTCACCGGTAACTTCGCGTTGTCGATGATGCTCGAACCCTCGGTCATCGCGCCGGTTCTCGCCCAACCGTCGTTACCGCTCGATCGACCGGACGAAACCGACAACGGGCCCGAAGAACTCGAAGCCGTGCGCTCGAGACTCGAGGCCGAAGACCTCACGGTGCTTGCATACCGCTTTCGAGGTGACTCGTTCTGCCGCGCACAACGATTCGCCGCCTATTCGAAGGCCTTGGGCGAGCGCTTCGTCGGGAAGGTACTACCCGACGAAGCGGCCAACGCGACAACGTCGCCGTTCTTCGAACACGTCATTGCCAATCCACACAGCGTGGTGACGGCTCATCTCGTCGACGAGGCGGGATCGCCCACCACCGTCGCACGAGACGAGATTCTGCAGTTCTTCCGGGAGCGATTGCTCGCGGAACGAACCAGCGATCAGTGAAGTTTCGTCATCCAGCCGTGGGTGTCGGCGAAGGTTCCGCGCTGGATACCCGTGAGGGTGTCGCGCAGTGCCATCGTCACCTCACCCGGCTCGCCGTCGGCGATGGTGAACTCGCCCTCGGCGGACTTGACGCGTCCGACGGGGGTGATGACTGCTGCTGTGCCGCAAGCGAAGACCTCGGTGATTTCACCACTCTTGCACTTGGTGCGCCATTCGTCGGTGCTGATCTTGCGCTCCTCGACGGCGAAACCGGAATCGGCGGCAAGGGCGAGCAACGAGTTGCGCGTGATGCCTGGCAACAACGAACCGGACAGCGACGGCGTCACGAGGCGAGCGTCGGGGCCCGAGCCGAAGACGAAGAACAGGTTCATTCCACCCATTTCCTCGACGTACGTGCGCTCGATGGCGTCGAGCCAGACCACCTGGTCGCAACCCTCGTCGGCGGCTTGCGCCTGGGCGAGGAGTGAAGCGGCGTAGTTGCCGGCGAACTTGGCCGCGCCGGTACCACCGGGGGCCGCGCGAACGTATTCGGTGGACAGCCACACACTGACCGGCTTGACGCCGCGCGGGAAGTACGCACCGGCAGGCGAGGCGATCAGCAGGTAGCGGTACTCGTCGGCGGGACGGACACCGAGTCCGGCTTCGGTGGAGAACATGAACGGACGGAGGTAGAGCGCGTCCTCGCCACCGGCTGCGGGAACCCAGTCGAGATCGACGTCGATCAGTTCGGTGATGGAATCGATGAACATCTGCGACGGGAGCTCCGGCATGGCCAGACGGCGCGCAGATGCCGCGAAACGCTCGGCGTTGGCCTCGACGCGGAACGAGCTGATCTCGCCACCCGGCTGACGGTATGCCTTGAGGCCCTCGAAGATGGCCTGTCCGTAGTGCAAAACCATTGCGGCCGGATCGAGCTCGATGTTTCCGTACGGCAACACCTGGGCGTCGTGCCAGCCCTTGCCCGCGGTGTAGTCGATCGAGACCATGTGGTCGGTGAAGTGCCGCCCGAAGCCGGGCGCCGCCAAAATGTCACGGCGCTCGGCGTCGGACTTCGGGGACGAGCTCTGAACACGAACGAAATCGGCGGCACCTGTCATGGGCGCAATCCTATCGAACGTGAAAAAGCTCTCTACTTGGTGTTGGTCTCCACGAACGGAGGAGACACCACGACGCACCGAAGAGCACGACCACGGACGTCGACTTCGATCTCGTCGCCGGCCGAGACATTGGCACCGGAATCGAGGAGCGCCAACGCAATTCCCACTTTGAGCGAGGGCGAAAACGTCCCCGAGGTGGTCTCGCCGATTGCCTCGCCGTCACGCAGAACACCGAGGCCGGCACGAAGCACGCCGCGATCGAGAGCCTTGATCCCCCAGAGTTTGCGAGCCGGGCCGGCAGCCTTCTCGTCGGTCAAGGTCTCTTTGCCCCAGAATGTCGGCTTCTTCCAACCGATCGCCCATCCGCAGCGCGCTTCGAGCGGAGAAATCTCGAGCGAAAGCTCATGCCCGTGCAGCGGATACCCCATCTCGGTACGAAGAGTGTCACGGGCGCCGAGTCCGGCGGCCTGCCCACCCTCGGCGCGCACTGCCTCGAGAAGCGCGCGGAACAACGGCTCGCTGTCGTCCCACCGCGGCAGGAGTTCGTAGCCGACCTCACCGGTGTAACCGCTGCGGCACACACGAACAGGCACGCCGTTCCATTCCGCATCTTCGTACGCCATGTACTCGATCTCGGTGGGAAGTCCCAGAGCGGTCAGAACCGCCACCGATTTCGGACCCTGCACAGCCAGCACACCGTAGGCACGATGCTGATCCTCGACGGTGATTCCGTCCGGTGCCACAGCGACCAGAGCCGCAACGACGTCAGCGGTATTGGCTGCGTTCGGGACGAGGAAGATCTCGTCGTCGCTGACGTAGTACGCAATGAGGTCGTCGATGACACCACCGGACTCGTTGCAGCACAACGTGTACTGAGCCTTACCCGGCCCGATCTTGTTCAGGTCGTTGGTCAGTGCGGAGTTCACGAATTCCGCGGCGCCCGCGCCACGCACGACGGCCTTGCCGAGGTGACTGACGTCGAAGAGTCCGACATTCTCACGCACAGAGGTGTGTTCGGCCACGACGCCGGCGTACGAAACCGGCATCTGCCACCCCCCGAACGGCGCGAACGTCGCGCCGAGTTCGACGTGGACGGGGTGGATCGGGCCCTGCAACAGTTGTTCGTCGGTCATGGCCCACAACCTATCGGACTTCGCCGATCGAAACATGTCCGCAGCGAGAGCTCACCCGGCCGTGACGATCGCCCGTCCGCAAACTGCAAAGGGCCTAACATCGACTCAGGCATCCGCCAGAACCGGACGCATCGCACACTCACCTCACAGGAGACACCTTGAGCACTCGCACAGCCCGATCGTTGGGACCCGACCTCGTTCTCGCCGGCACAGTCGCCAAGCGCGCAGAGATACTGGTCGTCGGTCTGACGTCGGGTCCGGACGGCCCCGAAATCGCACTCAGCGAAGGCATCGTCGCCGAAGACGTACTCGCCGAGATCCTCGACAGCCTCATCGCCGTCGGCGCCACCGGCAAGCCCGAGCAGCTCACTCGTGTCCCGGCACCGAGCGAACTGTCGGTCACCAGCGTTCTCGCCGTCGGACTCGGCTCCGCCGACAAGCTCGGCAGCGAGCAGATCCGTAAGTCCGCCGGCGCCGCAGCTCGCTCGTTGTCCGGCATCGACACCGTCGCAACCACGCTCTCGATCCTCGACCTCGGTGCAGCCGCCGAGGGATTTGCGTTGGGCGCGTACAGCTTCACCGAATTCAAGTCGTCCATGACGGCTCCCGGTCCCGATTCGCAGCCACTGGCCCGCGTCGAACTTCTGGTGCCGTCGCCGCGCACGAAGGAGACCAAAGCGACGCTGGCACGGTCGGCTGCCATCGCCGAGGCCGTCGCCACCGCACGCGAGTTCGTCAACACTCCCCCGAGCCACCTCTACCCCGCCGAGTTCGCCGCGCGCGCGAAGGCACTGGGCGTCGAGGCCGGGCTCACCGTCCAGGTTCTCGACGAGAAGGCACTCGAGAAGGGTGGCTACGGCGGAATCATCGGCGTCGGCAAGGGCTCGTCACGCCAGCCGCGTCTCGTCCGCCTCGAATACGCGTCGAAGAAGCGTGGTGCCCGCAAGGTCGCACTGGTGGGTAAGGGCATCACCTTCGACACCGGCGGAATCTCCATCAAGCCCGCCGCCGGTATGGAGAACATGACCTCGGACATGGGCGGCGCCGCAGCCGTCATCTCCACCGTCGTGCTTGCCGCCAAGCTCGGCCTGCCCGTCAACGTCGTCGCATACGTACCGATGGCCGAGAACATGCCGTCCGCGACCGCCCAGCGTCCCGGCGACGTGCTGACCCAGTACGGCGGAATCACCATCGAGGTCGTCAACACCGACGCCGAGGGCCGTTTGATTCTTGCCGACGCGATGGTTCGCGCGGGTGAGGACAACCCCGACTACATGATCGACACCGCCACCCTCACCGGTGCGCAGATGGTCGCGCTCGGCAACCGCACCCCCGGAGTCATGGGCACCGACGAGTTCCGTGACCGCGTCGCCTCCATCTCGCAGAGCGTCGGCGAGAACGGCTGGGCCATGCCGCTGCCGGAGGAATTGCGCGGAGATCTCGACTCCAAGGTCGCCGACATGGCCAATGTCACCCCACACCGCTGGGGCGGCATGCTGGTCGCAGCTCACTACCTCAAGGAATTCGTTCCCGAGGGTGTCCAGTGGGCGCACATCGACGTCGCGGGGCCGGCCTACAACACGTCAGGGCCGTGGGGTTACACCGGCAAGGGCGGTACCGGCGTTCCCGTTCGCACGATGATCTCGGTCCTGGAGGACATCGCGGTCAACGGCTGACCCCTTGCTGTGCGCCTTTATTAACCCCCCGCGGTTAATAAAGGCGCACAGCAGTTCAGGCGCCGTCGCGCAATTCCTGCTCTCGGGCCCGCTTGCGTTCGATTCGCCTACGTTCGTCGTGATCGCGCATACGCTGCGGATATCCCGTCTTGCGGACGTCGTAGACCGGGATCTTCAAGTCCTGTCCCAATTTGCGGGCACCACGTTCGCCGCCGACACGACGACGAGTCCACTCCCCGTCCTTCGCAACCAGGACGACGGTCACCTCGGTCACCGTCGTCTGCGGTTCCACATAGGCCTCGACGCCTTCGTGCGAGTGCGCCCAATTCGCCAGATGATCCGCATCACTTTGCGCTGCGGCCTGAGCCGCACTCGGCGGACGCTTGAAACGATCGAACAGTCCCACGGTCGTACCCTCCTCGGTACCGACGCCGCGGATGCACCCCGGCGATATGTCAAGTTTGCCAGGCGATGTCCGTTGTGCCTGCGCACGACATACCGTTTGGTCCGCTTACGACGTTACAGCCGGACCCCCGACGCATACCTACTCGCCAGTAGCCGACACACCCGAAACGGACGGCATCCCCCTCATCGGACACGCCCGGCGTATCAATGGAAAGATGAACGACGGTGACGCCGCGCCCGCGCGTCGACATCGGCAAAATAGCTACAAGTAGCCGCACGTCGCGCGCCACTCGAGCACAATGCATTACGACCACAAGTCGACAAAATTCAACAACCCGAACACAACTGTCGAGGAGTCAAAAGACATGGCCTTCTCCGTCCAGATGCCAGCCCTAGGTGAGAGCGTCACCGAGGGAACTGTCACACGGTGGCTCAAGCAGGAAGGAGACACGGTCGAAGTCGACGAACCCTTGCTCGAAGTCTCCACGGACAAGGTCGACACCGAGATTCCGTCTCCCGTCGCCGGCGTCCTGACCAAGATCGTCGCGCAGGAAGACGACACCGTGGAAATCGGTGGCGAGCTCGCCCAGATCGGTGAAGCCGGCGAAGCCGCAGCACCCGCGGCAGAGGCACCCGCCCCCGCCGCCGAGGAAGCTCCCGCCGAGGAAGCGCCGGCTGCCGAAGCTCCCGCTGAAGAAGCTCCCGCTGCCGAGGCACCCGCCGCTTCGAGCGGTTCCGCTGAAGGTACCGCCGTGACGATGCCCGCCCTCGGCGAGTCCGTCACCGAAGGCACCGTCACCCGTTGGCTCAAGGCTGTCGGCGACGAGGTTGCCGTCGACGAGGCGCTGCTCGAAGTCTCGACCGACAAGGTCGACACAGAGATCCCGTCCCCCGTCGCCGGAATCCTGCTCGAGATCAATGCGCAGGAAGACGACACCGTCGAGATCGGTGGCCAGCTGGCCGTCGTCGGATCCGGCGCACCCGCCGCGGCTCCGGCACCCAAGGCCGCTCCCGCAGCACCGGCCGCACCCCCTGCCCCCAAGGCTGAAGCACCGAAGGCCGAAGCACCCAAGGCTGAAGCACCCAAGCCTGCTGCCGCACCGGCCGCACCCGCTCCGAAGCCTGCTGCGGCTCCCGCACCGGCGGCCGCACCCGCAGCTTCCGGCGACAGCAGCCCGTACGTCACCCCGCTCGTGCGCAAGCTCGCAACGGACAACGGCGTCGACCTCGCGACCGTCACCGGCACCGGCGTCGGCGGCCGCATCCGCAAGCAGGATGTGCTCGCCGCTGCGGAGGCCAAGAAGGCTCCCGCCGCCGCTGCTCCTGCTGCAGCACCCGCGGCCGCACCGGCCGCCACCGCAGCCGCAGGCGTCCGACCCGAACTGGCACACCTGCGTGGAACCACGCAGAAGGCCAACCGTATTCGGCAGATCACGGCCACCAAGACACGTGAGTCGCTGCAGAACACCGCTCAGCTCACGCAGACCTTCGAGGTGGACGTCACCAAGATCGTCGCCCTGCGGGCCCGTGCCAAGGCCGGCTTCATCGAGCGCGAAGGCGTCAACCTGACGTTCCTTCCGTTCTTCGCCAAGGCAGTCGTCGAGGCGCTGAAGTCGCACCCGAACATCAACGCCAGCTACGACGAGGCTGCCAAGCAGATCACCTACTACGACGCTGAGCACCTCGGCATCGCAGTGGACACCGATCAGGGCTTGCTCTCCCCCGTCATCCACAACGCCGGCGATCTCGGCCTGGCCGGCCTGGCCCGCGCCATCGCCGACATCGCCAAGCGTGCACGCTCGGGTGGCCTGAAGCCGGACGAGCTCTCGGGTGGCACCTTCACCATCACCAACATCGGCAGCCAGGGCGCGCTGTTCGACACCCCGATCCTGGTACCGCCGCAGGCGGCCATGCTCGGAACCGGCGCGATCGTCAAGCGCCCGATGGTGGTCACCGACGAGAACGGCAACGAGTCCATCGGCGTTCGCTCGATGATCTACTTGCCGCTGACCTACGATCACCGTCTGGTCGACGGCGCCGACGCCGGCCGATTCCTCACCACTGTGAAGCAGCGGTTGGAAGAAGCCTCGTTCGAAGCTGATCTGGGCCTGTAAGCAACTGCTCGGCCGGCCGGGGCGTCATCTCCATCAGGAGGTGGCGCCCCGGCTTTTTCAGTACGGTCGGAGATATACGTTCGGATATCGAAGCACGCTGAATCGAAGGAGGCTTTCCGAATGCGAGTAGTCATCGCCGGCTCGTCCGGTTTGATCGGAACGGCCTTGGTGTCATCGTTGCGCTCCGACAACCACGACGTGGTGCGTCTGGTGCGACGCTCGACCGCCGGCCCCGACGAATCGCGTTGGGACCCGGACCACGACCGTCTGGACCTCTCCGTCCTGCAGGGCGCCGACGCCGTCGTGAACCTCTGCGGCGTCGGCATCGGCGACAAACGGTGGTCGGGTTCCTACAAGCAAGCGATCCGTGACAGCCGCATCGTCGCGACCGACGTCTTGGCCGAAGCGGTCGCGAGTCAGAAGGTTCCCGTCCTCGCCAACGCGAGCGCCGTCGGCTATTACGGCGACACCGGCGACAAGATCGTCGACGAGGATTCGCCGGCAGGCACAGACTTTCTCGCCACGACGTGTCGCGATTGGGAACTTGCCACCGAACCGGCGCGTGCGGCGGGTGCCCGCGTCGTCAATCTGCGGTCCGGCGTCGTGATTTCACCTCATGGGGGCATGCTCGGTCGGCTTCGGCGCCTTTATTCGTTCGGCCTCGGCGGGCGCCTGGGCAACGGTCGCCAGTACTTTCCGTGGATCTCACTCGAGGACGAGTGCGACGCGATCAAGTTCGCGCTCACGACTTCCGAACTCTCCGGTCCCGTCAACCTGACCGGTCCGGCCCCTGTCACCAATGCCCAGTTCAATGACGCCATGTCCCGGGCGGTCCACCGCCCGGCTCCCTGGATCGTTCCCGGGTTCGCACTCGAAGCGTTGATCGGAGAATTCGCCAAGAGCGGCATCCTCGGTGGCCAGCGCGCCATTCCCGCAGCTTTGGAAAGGGCGGGATTCTCTTTCCGCCACAACACGATCGGCGAAGCGCTGGCGGCCGCACTCGGTTGATTCCGAAGTCGGGCGTAATCTCTACGTCCATGAGCAGCGCTGCCGTTTCCGCCCGGTTCTCGAAACTGCCGATCGCCGTCGAGCAACTCGGTTCGATCGACTACAACGCCGCGTGGGACCGCCAGCGTGAGCTCGCGGCTGCGCGGGCGGACGACATCGGACCGGACACGCTACTGCTCCTCGAACACCCGCCGGTGTACACGGCAGGACGACGCACGGAACCCGAAGATCGTCCCGTCGACGGCACGCCTGTCATCGACGTCGACCGCGGCGGGAAGATCACCTGGCACGGCCCCGGCCAGCTGGTGGGATATCCGATCGTGAAACTGGCCGAGCCCATCGACGTGGTGCGGTATGTCCGACGCATCGAGGAAGCACTGATCACGGTGTGCACGGACCTCGGCCTGAACTGCGGGCGCATCGAAGGCCGCTCCGGCGTCTGGCTGCCTGCCGAACTCGCAAACGGGCAATGGAAGCCCGAGCGCAAGGTTTCTGCCATCGGCGTGCGCGTCCAACGGGGCGTGGCACTGCACGGCTTCTCCCTGAACTGCAATTCGGTCCTGACCGGATTCGACAACATCATTCCCTGCGGCATCCGTGACGCCGGGGTCACGACGCTGTCGCATGAACTCGGTCGCGACGTCACCGTGGACGAAGTCACTCCCGCTGTGACCGAGGCAGTGATCGCTGCTCTCGACGGAACCATGCCCGTCACCGAACGGAACGTCGAGCGCGTCACCTTCGAAAGCGCTTCGCCTACTCCGACTTTTACTACCGTTCAGTACAGCTGACGGGCTCGCCCGAACCCCGTTGCAGTAATCACCGGGCGTAGGATCACTGTCGTGACTATCGCCCCAGAAGGACGTAAGCTGCTCCGTCTCGAGATCCGAAACGCGGAGACGCCCATCGAACGCAAACCCAACTGGATCAAGACCCGAGCAAAGATGGGCCCCGAGTACACGGAGCTCAAGGGCCTGGTCAAGCGTGAAGGTTTGCACACCGTCTGCGAGGAAGCGGGCTGCCCCAACATCTACGAATGCTGGGAAGACCGCGAAGCCACCTTCCTGATCGGCGGTGAGCAGTGCACACGCCGCTGCGACTTCTGCCAGATCGACACCGGCAAGCCCGAAGCCCTCGACCGCGACGAGCCCCGTCGCGTCGCGGAAAGCGTTCAGGCCATGGGCCTTCGGTACTCCACGATCACCGGCGTCGCCCGCGACGACCTCCCCGACGGCGGCGCCTGGCTCTACGCCGAGACCGTCCGCAAGATCCACGAACTCAACCCGGGCACCGGCGTCGAGAACCTGGTTCCGGACTTCAACGGCAAGCCCGAACTGCTCGACGAGGTCTTCGCCTCACGCCCCGAGGTCCTCGCACACAACCTCGAGACCGTCCCCCGCATCTTCAAGCGGATCCGTCCGGCATTCCGGTACCAGCGCAGCCTCGACGTCATCACCGCAGCACGCGACTACGGACTGGTCACCAAGTCCAACCTGATCCTCGGCATGGGCGAAACCCCTGAAGAGGTCACCGAGGCGATGGCAGATCTCCACGCCGCCGGTTGCGACATCCTCACCATCACCCAGTACCTGCGCCCCTCGCCCCGGCACCACCCCGTCGAGCGGTGGGTCAAGCCCGAGGAGTTCGTCGCACACTCGAAGGCTGCAGAAGAGATGGGCTTCGCCGGCGTCATGGCCGGTCCGTTGGTTCGCTCGTCGTACCGCGCCGGCCGCCTGTATGCGCAGGCCATGGCACATCACGGCCGTGAACTTCCCGAGGCGCAGCGTCATCTGACCGAGGGCGGCGACGCTTCCCAGGAAGCCAGCTCACTCATGGCGCGCCTGAATCGCTGATCCACTTTTTTGCTGTGCGCCTTATTAACCGCGGGCGGTTAGTAAAGGCGCACAGCAATGGACGTATCCTGGGTACATGGCGAACGGCAGCAAATCCGGTAAGGGCAAACCCACCAAAGAGGCAAAGGCTGCAGCGAAGGCTGCCCGCAAGCAGGCTTCCAAGGAACGTAGAACTCAGCTCTGGCAGGCATTCCAGATGCAGCGCAAGGACGACAAGCTCCTCCTGCCGCTGATGATCGGCACCCTCGTCGGTGCGGCTCTGGTCTTCTTCCTTGTCGGCCTCATCTGGGGCCTTCAGTGGTTCCTGCTGCCGATCGGCATCGTTCTCGGTCTCCTCGGCGCCTTCATCATCTTCGGTCGTCGCGTCCAGAAATCGGTGTACAAGAAGGCTGAAGGTCAGGCCGGTGCCGCTGCGTGGGCGCTCGACAACATGCAGGGTGCGTGGCGCGTCACGAATGCCGTCGCCGGCACTACCCAACTCGATGCCGTTCACCGCGTCGTCGGACGGCCGGGTGTCATCCTCGTCGCCGAGGGTTCGCCGCAACGCGTCAAGGGCCTCCTCGCGCAGGAGAAGAAGAAGACCGCCCGCCTCATCGGCGACACCCCGATCTACGACATCATCATCGGCAACGACGAGGGCCAGGTTCCGCTCTCGCAGCTCCAGCGCTACTTGAACAAGTTGCCCCGCAACATCGACACCAAGCGCATGGACAACATCGAGGGTCGCCTCGCTGCACTGAGCGCACGCGGCGGCGGAGCAGCGCTTCCCAAGGGCCCGATGCCCGGAGGCGCGAAGATGAAGGGAATGCAGCGAACCATTCGTCGTCGCTGACACTCCCCCACAGCAAAACGAAAGACCCGGGCCCACACGGACCCGGGTCTTTCTTTACTTCGAGAAATTTGTGTCAGCGCGACTTCACGAGCAAAGTGCCGGTCGCGCGGTCCTGCATACCGCGACCGTCGATGTCGGTGATGGTCGCGGGAATCACGAACACAAGCAGTGCCTGACGTCCGAGCGCGCGCACGAAGCCCACTCGGATCGGGCCTTCGATACGCGCAACCTGAAGTCCGAGGACGAACTGCCCCGGGGTGAAGTTGAACAGAGCCACGGTGACGACACCGACGGCGAACCACACCATCAGCGTGACAGTCGAGGTCATACCGTCGAAGAAGTCGCCGGTGATGAGCGAGGCCACTCCCACAGCCATCACCCAATCCACCAACAGTGCCGCGATACGACGGCCCGAACCGACCAGCGAACCCGGACCCTCCTGAGGGAAACCGAGGAGCTCGCCACGGTACGACTGCTCACGGCCGTCCGCGCTCTTCGGCAAAGCTGCTTGCGGCCCAGAGAGCCAAGTTCCGGTGATACGTGCCATGCTGTCCAGGATAGGCGTCGCAGCACCGTAGTCCAGATTTGCCGGGTTTTAACTGTGTGGCCGGTCACATGGACTTCGGAAATCCCCAGGATGCTGCGACGCGTAACACTGCCGAAACAAAGGGTTGACGAGCGGGCAACACCAGCTCCCTACCGTCTGCCTCGACGGATTCAACCGACATCACTTGGCTGAAGCGACTTAAGGAGCACAAGCGTGGCGTTCACCACGGCCGAAGAGGTCATCAAGTACATCGCGGACGAGAACATCGAGTACGTCGACATTCGGTTCAGCGACCTGCCCGGCGTCCAGCAGCACTTCTCGATCCCGGCGTCTGCTTTCAACCAGGACGTGTTCGAGGACGGCCTCGCATTCGACGGATCTTCGGTCCGCGGATTCCAGTCGATCCACGAGTCCGACATGATGTTGCTTCCCGACGTCACCACGGCGCAGATCGACCCCTTCCGCAAGGCGAAGACCCTCAACATCAACTTCTTCGTGCACGACCCGTTCACCCGTGAGTCCTACAGCCGCGACCCGCGCAACGTTGCCCGCAAGGCCGAGGAGTACTTGGTCAGCACCGGCATCGCGGACACCGCATTCTTCGGCGCCGAGGCCGAGTTCTACATCTTCGACTCGGTTCGCTACGACTCCGGCATGAACTCCGCTTTCTACGAATTGGATTCCATCTCCGGTTCCTGGAACACCGGCGCAGAGACCAACGCCGACGGCTCCCCGAACCTCGGCTACAAGGTTCGCGCCAAGGGTGGCTACTTCCCCGTCGCTCCGTACGACCACTACGTGGACCTGCGCGACGAAATCTCCACCAACCTGACCAACGCAGGCTTCGAGCTCGAGCGCGGCCACCACGAGGTCGGCACCGGCGGACAGCAGGAGATCAACTACAAGTTCAACACGCTGCTCGCAGCTGCTGACGACCTGCAGCTGTTCAAGTACATCGTCAAGAACACCTGCTGGCAGCACGGCAAGTCCGCAACCTTCATGCCGAAGCCGCTCTTCGGTGACAACGGCTCGGGCATGCACGTCCACCAGTCCCTGTGGAAGGACGGCAAGCCCCTCTTCCACGACGAGTCCGGCTACGCGGGCCTCTCGGACATGGCGCGCCACTACATCGGCGGCATCCTGCACCACGCTCCGTCGCTGTTGGCCTTCACCAACCCGACGATCAACTCGTACCACCGTCTGGTGCCGGGCTACGAAGCCCCCATCAACCTCGTGTACAGCCAGCGCAACCGCTCGGCAGCTGTCCGTATCCCGATCACGGGCAACAACCCGAAGGCAAAGCGTCTCGAGTTCCGCGCACCCGACTCCTCGGGTAACCCGTACCTCAACTTCGCTGCACAGATGATGGCCGGCCTGGACGGCATCAAGAACAAGATCGAGCCGATGGCTCCGGTCGACAAGGACCTCTACGAGCTTCCCCCGGAGGAGGCTCGCAACATCCCGCAGGCTCCGACCAGCCTCGAGACGGTCATCAACCGCCTCGAAGCCGATCACGAGTACCTGACCGAGGGTGGCGTCTTCACCACCGACCTGATCGAGACCTGGATCTCGCTCAAGCGTGAGCAGGAAATCG
This sequence comes from Rhodococcus sp. WY5, assembly GCF_018588185.1. NCBI lineage: Bacteria > Bacillati > Actinomycetota > Actinomycetes > Mycobacteriales > Nocardiaceae > Rhodococcus > Rhodococcus sp. WY5. The sequence goes on along the minus strand of NZ_JAAMPR010000001.1, from coordinate 3,716,768 downwards.
CTCCGGTCAACCTGCGTCCGCACCCGTACGAGTTCGAGCTCTACTACGACGTGTGATCCGCATCCTGACGTAAGTCAGACCTGCGAGTACCGAGTCCACCCGTCCCGCTTCTGCGGGGCGGGTGGACTTGTTTCGGTCCGAGGGAAACCCCTCGGACAGATGATGACCGGCCTTCATACCGGACGCGGTCGAATCGCGGATCAGCTGCGGGCACGTTGACCGATGGCCGCATTGTTGACGATATGGGCGATTCGACCTGCCCGTGTTGCGTCTCGAGCGGCACTGACGATCCACCACAGCATCTGTTTGCGGGCGCTGGGCGGAAAACTGTCCCAGTTGCTTCGCGCTTGCGTGTCCAGGTCCAGCGCCGCCTGCAAGTCAGATGGTTCCTCGAGGTCTTCGACTTGGTCGAGAATCGTCCACCAACCAGTGGATTTCGCGGCAGCAATGGCACCACGACCAGCAGCGGTCATGAGGCCACGCGCCTCCATATCAGCTGCGCGTTCGCGGTTGAGTCGGGTCCAGGAACTCTTGCGTCTCCGCGGTGTGAACAGTTGCAAATTGCGCTCTTCGTCGAAGATGGTGTTGGTGGAATCGATCCACCCAAAGCAGATCGCTTCCTCAACGGCCTGAGGGTAGGGGCAGCGTGGTCGGCTGGTGGTGGTGCGCCAGGAGCACAACCACACTCCACGGCCTGCAGTGTGATTGTCCGTCAACCAAGTTCGCCACTGTTCGCGAGTCTCGGCGTGGATGATCGGGTAGTCGGACTTCCACGTCGGGGGGTGGACGGAAGCCGGCGGCGATGATTTCGAATCGGTCACTTACTCTCCAAGCCTAGAGGGAAACGGATACGTGTCTCGATAGACGAGGGGCCTGCGCAGGGAACACGTCCCCGCGGCAACTTGGACGTGAATGGTCTTGTCGCGCAATCCTCTTCTGACTGTCATGGTGGCGAGACCCTGAGGTGAAGGGCGAGCCGACTGACGGTGTCGGCAAGCTCGGTTGGTTCGATGACGACCACTGGGGCGGTGAGCGCAATGCGCGCAACCGTCATGGCGAGCCTGCCGAGATCTTCGCTGCGGATCTCGACAAGGCAGCGGTCCGCTGCCACCTCGATCGGTGTGTGGTCAATCCATCTGAGTACGCCCTCGAGGTCGGCGAACGTAGCTTCGATGGCGAGTTTTGCATCGTGGTGACGGGGTGGCGAGCCAACTGATCTCGCGACGAAGCCTGCCGCGTCACCGCCCGGGATCTCGCGTGGCGTGAAATGACTGCCTGCCAGCCAGGGCTCCGAGAGCCGGTCCAGTCGAAATGTTCGCCAATCCGAACGATGGTGGTCCCATGCTACGAGATACCAACGACGCCCCGCCGTGACAAGGCGGTGCGACTCGACGAGTCGTCTGCTGCTCTCGCCATCACCTCGCCGATAGTCGAAACGAACGTGCTCGTGGTCGCGACATGCCGCAGCGAGCACACTGAGTGCTTCGGGATCGACGATGTCGTCATTTGCCCGCCGCATGGAACTGACGCTCGAATGCAGTGCCGACACACGTCGGCGTAGTCGATGGGGCAGGAGTGTTTCGATCTTCGTCAGCGCGCGCAGCGCCGTTTCTTCGATGCCTCCGATGGCGGCCTCGGCGGCGTAGCGCAGTCCGACGGCTACCGCCACGGACTCGTCATCGTCGAGGATCAGGGGCGGCACGTGCGCCCCCGTTGCAAGTCGGTAGCCCCCGTATTTTCCGGACGTGGAATCGACCGGATAGCCGAGGTCGCGTAGGCGATCGATGTCGCGGCGTACCGTCCGCTGCGTGACATCGAGTCGTGCGGCAAGTTCGGCACAGTGCCAGAAGCGATGAGTCTGAAGGAGCGAGAGCAGTTGCAGTGCTCGGCCTGTGGGATCGTTCCGCATTTCTTCAGATTGCCAGCGATCTAGGACTTTATGTGTCCACGATGCTCCCTATCGTCGGAGCAACCGGTCGATCCAGACACGAGATCGGTACTCGAACTCAAAGGAGCATCCGTGAATCCATCCGACTTCCCCAGGCCCGTCCTCATCCCAGTGAACGGCGTGGAACTCGAAGTCTTCGAAGCAGGGCGACACAATGCCGGGAAACCCATCGTGTTGTGTCACGGATGGCCAGAGCACGCCTATTCCTGGCGATACCTGATGCCCGCCCTTGTCGAGGCGGGCTACCACGTCATCGTCCCGAACCAACGCGGCTACGGCAATTCGTCACGTCCGACCGAAGTGACGGACTATGACATCGAACATTTGGCGGGTGATCTCATCGCACTACTCGATCCCTACGGCTACGACGATGCCACCTTTGTCGGTCACGATTGGGGCGCCTTTGTCGTGTGGGGCCTGACCCTGTTGCACCCGGACCGGGTAAACAAAGTGATCAACCTGAGCCTGCCCTACCAGGATCGAGGAGAGCAGCCGTGGATTGAGTTCATGGAAGCCGTGCTTGGCGGTGATTTCTACTTCGTCCATTTCAATCGACAGCCGGGCGTTGCGGACGCGGTGTTCGAAGACAACACCTTCCGGTTCCTCCGCAACCTGTACCGGAAGAACGAACCCCTCAGGGAACCTCAGCCGGGTATGGCGCTAATCGATCTCGCCAGAGCAGAGACACCACTCGGTGAGCCTCTGATGAGCGATAGCGAATTGGCCGTTTTCGTCTCCGCCTTCGAATCGGCAGGATTCACGGGCAGTGTGAACTGGTACAGGAACCTTGACCGCAACTGGCATTTGCTGGCGGAGGTGGACCCGATCATCCAACAGCCCGCACTCATGATCTACGGCGACCGTGACGCGATCGCGAGAGCTGAGAACCTGACAGAGTTCGTGCCCAATGTGGAAGTAGTCAATCTCGACTGCGGTCACTGGATCCAACAAGAAAGACCCGAAGAGACCAACCAAGCGATCTTGAACTGGCTGCAGCGGCAGGATGCCACATAGTTTCAAGGCTAGGTGCGGTCTCAGTGAAAATGTCAGTCTCATTCAAGTCCAGTAGGGGGCTTGATCCGGACCGACCGTCTTCGAGATTTGGCGAGAGCGGCGGTAAACAAACCATGCACTCAACCCGACGATGGGCACAAGCCAAATCCCGACAGAGAAGGCGACAGCGCGCCACACACCGACTCGCCCGGACACAGAAACCACATCGGCCGTTCCGACAAGACACAGGGAAAGCCAAATCAAGGCGAGAATGAATCCGCCGCCGTAAGAAGAAAGAATGCTTCGAATCCGTCCATGCAGTCCATTCCACTGTCGGCGCAGTCCTGAAGCCCAGCCGCACCGAGTAGGGAAATGTTCACGGTGGCGATGCTACGGGCCAGGGCGTCCCGAACTGCCGAACAAGCGGGCGGATTCGGCGATGCGAACGCCGCTCAGCCCGAACAGAGTAGAAGCCCCACCCCCGTGGGGAGGGCGGGGCTTCCTCTGGTCCGGCGCTCACGCACAGTGGGAGGGTGGTGGACATGCCGGACCGACGACACGGCAGGGAGTCAAGCTGCCGCGCCCAAGCGCTGACCTGAAGGAATGCGCCTGAGATCGTGGTTACGAGAACCATCAAACCAGACAAACTGGACGCATGTTCAGGAATCGCGAGATTCGACCCCCGCACGTCAGAAAGATCTCACTGCACCCGATAGGTTTCGCTGCGGACAGGATCCACCAACCGCCGCATGACCTCGTACTCGCGGTCCGGATCCGTGTACGGCGGAATCATCATCAGAACGAGTTGACGACCATAGATGTCGTCGAGATACATCAAATCGTGGGGCTGGCCAGGGTACGGACCCCGCACTTCCAGTCCGTCGACCTCGTCGATACGACGCTGCGCGCTGCTGATCGTGTTCCAGTCGAACGCAACCCGCGCGATCGGCCCCAACCTCAGCGAAAGTGCGGATATCAGATCGTGAAGCTCCGCCGTGACGTTCGTGGTCCACGGGAACCACGCGCCGTCAACCGATGCCTTGACGGCACCTTGCCCACGAAGCAGGAATCGCGGAGTCCGCGTCGGCGACGGGAAAGGTTGCCCGACATGGCGCTGCGGCGCTTCCATTGCATAGTCGAGAGTGCTGATGTGCGCCATGACGAGGCTCCTTGACGGAGGATTCATGGAACCGTCAGGCAGAGGTGCCCGGTCGTGGGTTCCATACCTTCAGACTACTCCGCTACGCAATCCCGACTACGCATCGACGGAAATGATCACGCCGGTGTCGCCGTACGGGAACGGACCATTACCGATGTGACCGAGGGTGTTGAAGAATTTCGAAATAGGCACCATCACACCGTATTTCGCTTTGACTTTGCTGCGGATCTCGTCGAATTCTGCTCCACCGCTCACCAACTGAGCGGTCCCGGCGACCGGCGACGCACCGTCGGCAACCTTTCCGCGGTTGTTGCACGGCACCACGGTGACGCGTGGGTTGTTCCGCAGACGCTTGGCCTTACCCGACTTCGAGGAAGTCCAGAAGCCGATACGTCCGTCAGGCAGAGGCACGACCCACGTCGGCGTGGCTACGCCGTCACCGCTCTTACGGAATGTGGTGACCGCGATCGTCTTCTCTTCGCCCAGGGACATGAGACGAGCGTATGCCTCCACAACCTCCACGACCATGCACGCGAATGAATTTTCTCTGCCTCAGGCGTTTCAAAACGGGCAATTATCCGGACGAAGGTGAACAACAGGTGCCCAGTGGTGGAAATGTCGCGGAACGACCCCGTCTCAGGTCGATTTGTGGCCCGCCGGTGTTGGAACATGACTTCTCGTGAATGCGGAACTCATCGTTCTCCTCGTCGTCGTCGTAACCGCTCTGGGGTTCGACTTCACCAACGGTTTTCATGACACTGGCAACGCTATGGCCACGTCGATTGCAACCGGCGCCCTCAAGCCCAAGGTGGCAGTCGCTCTGTCTGCTTCCTTGAACCTGGTCGGAGCTTTCCTCTCGGTAGAGGTTGCTGCCACCGTGGCCAAGGGTGTGGTGAACCTCGGAAATGTGGGTGGCCAAGCGCTGCTCACCATCGTCTTCGCCGGCCTTGTCGGCGGCATCATCTGGAACCTGGCAACGTGGTTGCTCGGCATCCCCTCGAGTTCCTCACACGCGCTGTTCGGCGGACTGATCGGCGCCGCAATCGCGTCCCTCGGAATGAGCGGTGTCGCCTGGAGCGGCGTCCTCAGCAAGGTTGTCATCCCCGCAGTTCTCGCGCCCGTCGTGGCCGGCTTGGTTGCCGCGGCCGGCACCTGGCTCATCTACCGCATCACCTCCAACGTCGGAGAAGAAACCAAGGACAAAGGTTTCCGACTCGGCCAGATCGGTTCGGCTTCACTCGTTTCCCTTGCCCACGGCACCAACGACGCACAGAAGACCATGGGCGTCATCTTCCTCGCCCTGGTAGCCCACGGAACCATCTCCGCCGACGCGGACATGCCGTTCTGGGTCAAGCTCACCTGCGCGCTCGCGATCGCTGCCGGAACCTACCTCGGCGGTTGGCGAGTCATCCGCACTCTCGGCAAGGGACTTGTCGAGATTGCCGCACCACAAGGCATGGCAGCCGAAGCATCCTCTGCTGCAATCATTCTCACTTCCAGCCACCTCGGCCTTCCGCTCTCCACCACCCATGTGGCGACGGGTTCCATCATGGGAACCGGTCTGGGACGCAAGGGCGCCGAAGTTCGTTGGGGTGTAGCCGGACGTATGGCGGTCGCCTGGTTGATCACTCTTCCGTCCGCTGCAATCGTCGGCGCTCTGTGCTGGGGACTGGCCGACATCGTCGGCGGCCTGCCCGGTGTCCTGGTCGTCTTCGCCGTGCTCATCGCGTTGGCCGGCTGGATGTACCTGCGCTCCCGCAAGGAGCCCATCGATCCGAGCAACGTCAACGCCGAGTGGGACGGCGGCCTGGTGCCTGCAGAGGTCCCCGGTCCGGACGCCCGCGTCACCACCGACGTCAAAGCCTGAAAGAGGGAATCGACATGGATATCTTGAAAAACACCGTCGACTCGCTCTGGCAGGTCGTACTGGTCGGCCTCCTGCTGGGCGCCGGACTACCGGCGATCTTCGCAATCGGCCTGAAGTCGCTCGACGCCGGACAACGTGGCAGTGGCGGCGGGAGCACTGCCGTCGCGGCTCGCAGTCCGTTGGCCGTGGCAGGCGCAGTGGTGTGCTTCGCGGTCGTGCTCATCGCGATCGTCACCGGAATCCTCTTCATCATGCAGGGCTTCCTCAGCCACACATTCGGCATCGAGATCTTCTGATCCCGTGCGCCCTCACGAGCGGAAAGACATCACCGTGACTGCACCGACTCCATCCCTTCCTCAATCCATTCTTGACTGGCTTCGCGCCGGCTACCCCGAAGGCATACCGCCCAAGGACCGCATTCCGCTGGTCGCATTGCTACGACGCAAACTCTCGGACGCGCAAATTCGAGACATTGCCATCGGCGCTGCACTCGCAGAACTGAGCGACGTCAACAGCGACCAGGTGATCTCGAGCGACGAGATCAGCGCTCAGATCGCCGATCTGACGAGCCAGACTCCCTCGGACGAGGACATCGCGCGCGTTGCCTCCGTCCTTGCTGCCGCCGGGTGGCCCCTCGCTGATCTCGACAGCCACTGAAGCTCGATTCGTTGAGTCTTCCACCACTTCTGGCTTCGATACTCGGCTGGCTGCGTGCCGGGTATCCGAACGGTGTGCCGGAGCAGGACTACGTCCCTTTGATGGCCCTGCTCCGGCGACAACTGTCCGGCGACGAGATCGCCGTTCTTGCTGACGATCTCGTCGCCGGCTTTCCGCTTCCGGTCGATCCGATCGACTTTCCCGGTTCGGTCGATCCGATCGACATCGGCGTCCTCATCACCAAGGTCACCGACGATATTCCGCACGAATCGGACGTCGCTCGGGTACGTGAACACCTGATTCGTGGAGGTTGGCAAATCGTGGCACAACCTCCGGTCGACGACGCCTGACGGCATTACGGTAAATCGGACCAGTTTGATAACGAACCGGTAACGGTGCCGTCGAGGTCAATACAGACCACTTAGTGTCATAAGGAATTCCGCGCCTCGGGGGGCTCGGTCGGATTTCGGTGTGCAAGCACCTTTGGGGCGGGAGTGATACATGCACGAGGCTCACACAGATTTGGCGAAGAACCCAGATATTTCGAACCCGGATCTTTCGAGAAACCGTATTTCGAAACGAATCAAGCGTCGGATCCTGGGCCTCGCAGCGACAGCACTCGCACTCCCCCTGACCGCAGGCCTGATCAGCGGATCGGTAGCGACCGCAGCGCCCGCGCGTACCGCCCCGGCCGGTGGCTACGAGGAAGTGTTCGTAGACTCGTCGATGGGACAGATCAAGGTTCAGATCCAGTGGGCTTCGCGCGGCGGCAACGCGGCGCTCTATCTTCTCGATGGCCTACGAGCACGCGACGACCGAAACGCATGGAGTTTCGAGACCAACGCTCTCGAGCAGTATCGCGGCGACAACGTCACCCTGGTCATGCCGGTCGGCGGGCAGTCCAGCTTTTACTCCGACTGGTATGCGAACAGCAATTTGAATCGCCAGCCGGTCACGTACAAATGGGAAACCTTCCTCACCCAGGAACTTCCCGCCTATCTGGAATCGCGCGGCGTCTCCCGAACCAACAACGGCGTGCTCGGACTGTCCATGGGTGGCAGCGCGGCACTGACGCTAGCCGCCTACCACCGCGATCAGTTCAAGTTCGCCGGTTCGCTCTCGGGATACCTCAACATCTCAGCTCCAGGCATGCGTGAGGCGATCCGGGTGGCCATGGTCAGCGCCGGGTCCTTCAATGTCGATGCAATGTGGGGACCGCCGTGGAACCCCGCTTGGCTCCGCAACGATCCCTTCGTGTTTGCACCCGAACTGGCTGGGCTCTCGCTGTACATATCCGCTGCGAGCGGCCTGCCCGGGCAGTTCGATCAACCGCGTCGGCCCGTCGACTTCGTGAATACCGGTAGCGCCATCGGGCTCGAGGCCCTTGCCTTGATGAACTCACGGGCATTCCAACTGCGCATGAACTCCCTGGGAATTCCGGCAACGTACAGCTTCCCGGCCAACGGCACTCATTCGTGGCCGTACTGGGGTGCAGAACTGTGGAAGGCCCGAGGCCAGATCCTCGACACCCTGAACGCTTGGTGAACTGACAACGACTCGATCACCGACAACCGCAGGCCCCGACCGATATTCGTTCGGGGCCTGCGTCGTTCGAATTCAGAGCGCGGCAAAGAGATCCACGGTATTGCCGTCGGGATCGAGAAGAACGGCGTAACGCTGCCCCCATACGGCGTCGAAGGGCGCCTTGTGCCCGGGGAAGTCGGCTGTCATGCGCTGATACGCCTCGTCTACTGCGGCGGGAGTCCCGAAATCGAAGGCCAAAGCGACGGGGTGTCGACCTTCCCCGACAGCGAAGTCCGGATCGAAGCTCGCGATGGTGGACAGCGCGTCCCAGGCCAGCCGAAGCCCACCGTCGAAAGTGAACTCCACATGCGGAGCGTCAGCGGGTGTTTCCGGAATGTCGAGCCCGAGGGTTCGGTAGAACGCGAGGGAACGCGCGAGATCGTTGGTGACGATTTCGACGAGATCGAGTCTCGGAGAGACGGACACGGTATTTCTCCTGTTTCGGGTCGAGAAGTGATCGGCGAGTGTGTGACGATGATCTGATGACCGGCACTGACACCCTCGCTCTCGACGGTAGTCGGACGGTAGCGTCGAGTCTTGAACAAAACGGCCACACCTATGTCGAGACTCGGATCACCGGTTCGGCCGGCCTCTTCAGTTGCACGTGGAAAAGCACCAGCGAAGCCCATACGCCCACGGAAGCAAAGCGGATTCTTCCCGATCTCTGCGCCGACTTCATCGTCGACAGCACCGGAAAGTCGTGGCTCGTCGGACCTGCCACCGGTGCCGATCTGGTTTCGGTCGCCGCCGGTACAACCATGTGGGGCATCCGGATCAATCCACCGGCTCTGCGGAGCCTGCTCGGCACAGCTGCCGACGCGGTGCAGGATTCGAAGATCTCCTTCGACGACATCCTCACTTCCAGACAAGCGCGGGTACTTGCCGACGCCCTGAGCCACGAGGCAGTCGACGCTCACCTACTGGGCCAGTTGTGGCGCGGACTGGAACCCGACCACGGAATCGAGCGTGGTTACTCCGCGCTCATCTCCTCCCCTTCCACGCCGATACGAGAGATTGCTGCAGACCTCGGTGTTTCCGAACGTCATTTCAGACGATCGATCACATCGGCGGTCGGGCTGTCCCCCAAACTGATTCAGAAGGTGCAACGAATGCAGGACGTGTTGACTCTCAGCCGCGGCGCAAATCTCACGCTGTCGTCGCTGGCCGGTCGCGCCGGCTACGCCGACCAAGCCCACCTCGCACGCGATACGCGTGCACTGGCAGGCCTGACACCGACTCAGCTACTGCGCGAGCACCGGTAACGATGAGTGAAGAACTGTTCGCCGCCCTCGATCACCTGGCTGCCACGTCAGCTGTCGTGATCGATCGCCCCCGAGGGTCGGCACACCCGCGGTACCCCGATGCGATCTATCCGCTCGACTACGGTTATCTCGACGGCACGGTCAGCGCGGACGGCGACGGGATCGATCTGTTCCGAGGCTCGGCCGTCGGCAACGGTGTTGTCGCCGTGGCCGTTGTTGCCGACATCGTCAAGAAGGACGTGGAAGTCAAGATCCTTCTCGAATGTACTGCGTCTGAAATCGACACTGCCACAGCATTTCTCCGCGACGTTCTAGGTCTCGGTGCCACTGTCTTGCGGCGCGCCGTCAGCTGAGTTCGTCGAATCGCGGAACAAGATGCTCCGCAACCCACTTCGCTTCCTCGATCAGAGGCCAACCTGCCAGGATCAGTGCAGTCAAACCGGTTCGGCTGCGAAGCGTGCGTACCGAGTCCGTGATCGAATCCGGATCGCCGACGTAGTACACGGCCGATGACCCGGTGCCGAAGATGTCGAGGGGTGACCACGCCGTGATACCCGCGTACAGCCCGTCACCGACGTACAACTCCTCCGGTTCCGGAAGTCGGCCGGAGGCAATCTTGTCCGCCCAACCCTGTCGCTGAGCGTCGCGGGCGGTGAAGGTCTTGAGGTCTTGCTTCCCCTGAGTACGACGACGCACTGCGTTGTCCAAGACATGAGCGATCTGCTCGACGCCCGTCTTCTCGAACAACGAACGGAACCGGTCGTGCGCCTGCGCCTTGGTGGGGCGAACGATCACACCGGTGAGCGCACCGAAGTCGGTGAACTCGCGCCCGGCTGCCTCCGCCGCCGCCCGTGCGGCAGAGAATTTGTCTTCGATGAACGAAGTCTCGCGCAGCATCGCCAAGTAGGTGTCGAGCACCTTGCCTGAATTCGCCAGGCCTGCAGGCGAATCACCGGTACCCCACAGCGGAACCTGATGCCCAGCGGGCGCATCGATACGCAGTGGTGTGTTGGGAAAGTTCGACTCCGTGCCTTCGGCGTAGATGCGGCGGAAGTCCGCCCAGTACTGCTCCCCCAACTCGTAACGCTCGTCGTGGGGCACGTTCATGTCGTACTTGGTCAGGATGTTCTCGCGTCCGTTGACCGAGTTGATCAACAGTCGGCCGCCGCTGAAGGCGTCGAAAGTCAATGCCTTCTCCGCCAGCAGTCGCGCCGGCGTCATGTTCGCGTAGACGGCGACGAGGAACTTCATGCGCGTGGTGTGCGCTGCCGCCCACGTCGCCGAGATGAACGGATCGTTCGGCCAGGTGGCAACAAGCGCACCTTCGAATCCGCCGTCGTCGATGGTCTTCGCGAGCTCGATCTGCCTGGCCCCGTCCACGGGGAACAGCCCACCGGGGCTCCACGGGTAGTCCCCGTCGGCCTGGGTGAGATACCAGAATGTCTTGATGCCCATCAGTTCTGCACTCCAGCCGGCAGGTCGAACGATTCGATTCGGGCACGTGAGCGGATGGTGTCCGCATTCACGTTGTAGAGCGCGTCGAGGTACGCGACCGCGAAAGAACCGGGGCCCGAGGCATTTTCCTCGGCGATCTCCGATGCCACGGCAACATGCGTGTGCGCGGCAACCAATCCGTCCAGCGCGGTCGACGTGACGGCGAGGTAGGCGGCGACAAGACCGCCCAGAGAGCAACCGGTACTGGTCACGCGCGGCAACAGTGCGCTGCCACCGGAGACTCGGATGCCCCGAACGTCACCGCCCGCATCGCGGCCGACGATGTAGTCGACCGGTCCGGATGCCGACACGGCATCTGCATGCTTCAAGAGTGACAGAGCGGCGGGCACTGCGTCGGCGGAATCGGAGGCACTGTCGACGCCGCGGGTGTCACCGCCGAGTCCGGCCAGAGCGATGATCTCCGACGCGTTCCCCCGGATTGCGCTGGGGTGAAAGCGCAACAAGTCCACAGCGATACCGCTCCGCCAGGGTAGTCCGCCGACACCGACGGGATCCAAAACCCATGGCGTACCGGCAGTTCGGGCCGCTTCTGCTGCTATCAGGAAAGCTTCGGCTGTCCCGTCGTCCGGCGTTCCGAGGTTGACGAGCACTCCCCCGGCGATGGCAGCGAACCCACCCGCTTCGTGGACGTTGTCGATGTGAGCGTTGCTTGCGCCGGCGGCGAGCAGAACATTGGTCAAGAAGTTCGCAGAAACGATGTTGGTCAGCGACTGGACGAGCGGTACCTGATCGCGGAGTGCGTCGATCGCCGACGCGACGGTTTCGACAGAGACAGTGTCAGACATGAGAATTCCTTCAGGACGGGAGGTAATTGAGGACTGCGGCGATTCAGGACCGCGGACATCGAACATCCGCAAGCGCGCCGCCGGGCTCACCGCCGACAACCATCGGCAAAGTCGGATCTGCAGTCCATTCCTCCAACGAACCGTCATAGACCTTGACGTCCTCATAGCCGCCGCGGATCAGTGCGAGTGCTGTCAGGCACGCCGAAACTCCACCGCCGCAATAGATCACGACAGGTTCAGCGGCGGCTGGTAGAACGTCAGCAGATTTCGACCGAACATCGTCCGCCGGAAGCATCCGGGCATCGGCGTCGAGAAGACCCTTCGCAGACAGATTCACACTTGACGGAATATGTCCGCGTCGCGAATATCGCGTCTTCTCCGTTCCCTCGTACTGCTCAGGCGCCAGCGCGCACACCAGCGTTCCGGCTTCTTCTCCTGAGGACAGTGAGGCAACGCGAGGTAGATCGACCCACAGGCCGAGGTCCGTCACACTCCAACGCTTCGACGCCGACGTGTGGGTGACGTCGTCGCCGCTCGCGAGGGCGAAGCCGCATCGAGTCCATTCGGCGAGGCCACCGTCGAGGACCCTTGCTTCGATGCCGGCGTTGCGAAACACCCACCAGAGCCGTGATGCCCAAGTGGTCGAACCCTGGTCGTAGATCACGATTGTCGCACCCGGTTCGATACCACTGGATTGGAGATCGGAAATCAACTGCTCCGTTGACGGGCGTGTGAAATGCAGCGCCGCTTCCCTTTCGGAAAAGACGTCCATGAGGTCGACGTGTCGGGAACCCGGGATGTGCGAGGAAACCCAGCCGTCGTACCCGGACTCCGGGCGATAGTCGCCGTCGAATCGCGCGGGAGGAAAATGAACCGTCGCGTCGAGCACAGCGACGCCTCCCTCGCGCAGCATCGCGTCGAGTTCAGCAGCACTCACCAGCGGCGACGCGGTCTCTCCAGCCACTTCAGACCCTCTCCCTCGGAAACGAACAAGCACGAATCTAAATGAGTACTAGCGTATACGCAAGTACTCACTCGTCGCCGATGGCATAATCGAACGCGCTCTACTTGCATGCACAGGAATGAGGACACATGGATCTCGACGCCGATACGAGCACCACCGATCTGCTGGTGCCGGAGGCTGCGCTGGGCCGGTCCGATCAGACCTCGCGGCAGTACCTGCGCCTGCGAGCCGACATCCTGGCCGGCAAGTTCCCCCAGGGCTCTCCGCTGCACGAGACTCAATTGTGCGAATCGTACGGCGCATCGCGTACCCCGATCCGCGAGGCACTCAACTGGCTCGCGCACGACGGTCTACTCGAACGAGCCGCCCGCGGTTTTCGTGTCCGTTCCGGCACACCCGAGGACGTCATCGAAATCTACGCAGCGCGGGTTGCCCTCGAATCGGAAGCCGCCGGCGCCGCCGCACTCCGCCACAGCGATCTCGACCTTGCCCGCCTGGACGGATTGCACGAGTTCTGCTGCACTGCAACAGAAGGTACCGAGGTTCGTGCCGGAAACTTCAAGTTTCACAAGGCCCTCTGGCAGGCCGCCCACAATTCCACGATCACCTCATTGCTGATCCGCCTCACCACCCAACTGCGAATCTACGACAGCGGCCCGCCGTCGAACTACGGCGAACCTGACCTGCTCAATTCGGAGCATCAAGAGATCCTGAACGCCATCCGCGCCCGGGACGAATCGTCCGCACGTGGTCACATGCGCAACCATCTCGAGCGCAGCCGCGACCAACGAATAAGGATGTTCGCCAGCCGCTGACTTCAGACAGCCCAGATTTCTGCACGCCGACGCCTGCGCCGCCGTCGCTCAGACGGGGAGCGTGCCGGTGTCGACGTCGTACACGCTCTCGGCCGGGCTCGACATCACTCGATCCGCCATCTCCTGCTTGAGCTCTGTCAGCCGTGACTCGTCTTCGGCCGTCCGGTCGGACTTACGGGACAGAGTGATGAACTCGTCGACGACGAACCCCTCCCGAACAGTCAGCGTGACGCTCGCGCCGCGATAGGTGATCCGAAATACATACAGCGCGAGCGTGTTTCCACGTTCACGCCTGGCCAAGGATCTGTCAACGGTGTACCGCCCTTCGGTCACCGCGCGCGTGACCAACTCGAACGCATCGCGCACTCCTGGTCCGCCGTGTGCGGTGGCCACGACCAGGTCACGACGCTCGACGGAGCCCTCCGCGCCGAACACACCGAGAGCACGCTCGAGAACCTTGTAGGCATGGGCCACGCCGCCCGGGGCCTGCGGACCGTGATAGCGGAGGGCGTCCTCGTACGTGAAGTCGAGCGTCGTCCCGTGATCGGTCACGGTGAGCGTGGTGGTCATGATGGGCGTCCTTGCCGGTCAGTGCTGGCGGTCGATCGGATTGATCCGCGAGACGATGAGCGGATCGATCGGGGTGAAAGGGAAGTGCGGCAGCTCCCGCTCCGGAACGCCGAACGAGGCCGAGAGAACGCTGCGCGAGAACGCGGAAGCCGTTGCACGGTAGCCTATGTCGCCCGGCGTCGGCTGGTCGAAGAAGATGAGGAAATTGATGTCCTCGTCGCCTAGAACCTCGATATGATGGGGATAGGCACGCGGAACGAAATACACCTGACCGGGCTCCAGTAGGTAGGTGTCGAGTGATCCGTCGGGATCGAGAACCGTCATCCGCCCATGACCACGATGCACGTATCCCATTTCGGCAGTGACGGGATGCCAGTGTGGCTCACGCATTCCACTCTCGCGAATAGTCAACGAGTACATCGAAAGATCTTCCAGCGCCGCCCAATACTGCTTTCGCGCCACTTTCGCCTGTCCGTACGGATATGCGAGAGGCGCGATCTGGCCTTCGAGATCGAAGAGATGCGCGTTGGGAAAGCCGGCGGTATCGGGAACGACGGCGGCGCCGTCCCGCCGAACTATCTGGGACGCATCGGCCCTACCGAAGACGTCGAAGGCTGACGCGGCGAGGTCGTAGGTATTGCCGAGCACCGCGTTCGACATTGCGCTGACGCTACTCTGCAACGAAAAGTGCTGCGGGAGTGAAGTACGCAGGGCAGCGATGATCTCCGCCTCCTCCTCTCCGACATTCTCGATGTGATAAATCGCGCCGGATTCGACGTGATACATCTGCCCCGCTCGCACCACGAAACTGGCGAACTCGTCGGCATTGCCCAGCATCGAGACGAGCACGGTTCCGCTGGTGATGTAGGCGATCTGGTTCGCGTTGACGTTCCATTGTGGTTCACGGATCGCGCCGGGACCGAGAACAATTCGTTTGATCGACAGACCGGACAGGATCGGCAACGAACTCGTGTCGAGCTGCGAGATCGACCCGAGTTCGTTCTCGAAGACACTGGGGCCATTGCGTAGTGAGGCAACGTGTGTAGACATGGCAATTTTATCCTTCCCACTCTGGTCCTTTCGACTCCGCTCCCTTCCGCCTCGCTGACGTCAGTCCTCGATGAACGCGAGAATGTCCTGGTCCAGTGTCTTCTGATATGAGCCGTAGATACCGTGAGGTGCGCCCGGATACACCTTCAGCGTGCCCTTCTTCACCAGCTTGATCGCCTTCTCGGCCGCTGCGCCGATCGGCACGATCTGATCGTCGTCGCCCTGAGCGATGAGGAACGGAACGTCGATGGCTTCGAGATCGGAGGTCTGGTCCGTCTCCGAGAATGCCTTGACGCAGTCGTAGGCCGCGGCGAGGTTGACCAACATACCTTGCCGCCAGAAGTCGTCCTTCGCCCCTTGCGAGACGTCGGCACCTTCGCGGTTCGCGCCGTAAAAGCTCTCGCTGAGATCCTTGTAGAACTGCGATCGGTCTCGCAGAACTCCCTCACGGATGCCGTCGAAGACCTCGATCGGTGTGCCTTCGGGGTTGCCGTCCGACTTGACCATGATCGGCGGTACGGCGCCGGCGGTGATCACCTTCGCCACGCGCCCTTTGCCGTGCTGCGCCGCGTACCGGACCACTTCCCCGCCGCCGGTCGAATGGCCAACCAGGACCAGGTCTTTCAGGTCGAGTGTGTCGATCAGCTCAGCCAGGTCCTTGGCATATGTATCCATGTCGTTGCCGGTGTACGTCTTCGACGAGCGACCGTGTCCTCGACGATCGTGCGCGATGGTCCGGTATCCGGCGTCGGCGAACAACTTCATCTCGACCTGCCACGCGTCAGAACTCAGCGGCCACCCGTGGCTGAGGACGATCGGCCGGCCGACGCCGTGCTCGGTGTAGTAGATCTCGGTTCCGTCGGAGGTGGTGATGTAGGGCATGCTCTGCTCTTCTCTGTCGAGTCGTGGACTGAGATCCGGACACGGTGCCCGGTTTCCTCACTCTGCGAGTGCCCACTACGGGGGCAGTCGACTCATCGATCGACAGAAATGTGCGTGGGGGCAGAAGACTCCGGCCCGACACCACGAAGCGTGGTGCCGGGCCGGAGCCTTCAGTCAAAGGGAAACGATCAGTAATCGTCCTCCGTGTAGACGATCATCCCGCGCAGATTCTTTCCTTCGAGCATGTCGGCGTACCCCTCGTTGATCTCCTCGAGCTTGTAAGTCTTGGTCACCAACTCGTCGAGTTTGAGTGCGCCGCTTCGGTAGTGATCGAGCAACTTGGGAATCTGGGACCGTGGCCCTACCCCGCCGAAGATGGCTCCCTGCAAACGCTTCTGCAGAAGGGTCAGCTCGAAGAGGCTGAGCGTCACCTGCGAATCTGCGTAATGCCCCATTCCGACGACCACGACCTGGCCACCCTTGCCCGTCGCGCTGAGCGCGGGCTGAATGATGTCGCCGTGAATCTCGCCCACGGTGATCACGGTGACGTCGGCCATCTTGCCCCAGGTGATCTCGCCGATCACCGGTAGCGCTTCCTCGAGGGAGGCAAAAGTGTGTGTGGCGCCGAATTCCTTTGCCTTGTCGCGCTTGAACTCGACGGGATCGATCGCGATCACAAATCGTGCTCCGGCGGACGCCGCACCCTGCACCGAGTTGATTCCGACGCCGCCGACGCCGACGACCACCACCGTGTCGCCGACCTTGGCTCCACCGATTGCGGTGGCCGATCCCCAACCGGTGGCAACACCGCAGCCGAGCAAGGCCGCCTTGTCGAGCGGGATGTCCTTCTCGATCTTGATCACCGACGCCTCGTTGACGGTCACGTACGGCGAAAATGTTCCGAGCAGGCACATCTGGATGACCGGCTCGTCGTCGAGGGTGACGCGGTACGTCTTGTCGGAGATCGCCTGCCCGGTCAACAGGCCGGCTCCTTCGTCGCAGATGTTCTGCAGACCCTTCGCACAGGACGGACAACGTCCGCACGCCGGGATGAAGGCGAGAACCACGTGGTCGCCTTCTTCGACGCTCGCGACACCCGGTCCGACCTTCGTCACCACTCCGGCGCCTTCGTGCCCGCCCAGGGCCGGGTAGAAGGGCAGCGGGCTGGCGCCCGTACGCAAATGTTCGTCCGAATGGCACAGCCCCGATGCGGCGAGTCGGACCTGCACCTCACCCGAGACCGGGTCCCCCAGCTCGACCTCTTCGATCTCCCACGCCTGACCTGGCGCCTTGACTACCGCTGCCTTGACCTTCACCTGCACTCCTCGAAATTCTTCGTGATGCACGGACGACGAAAGAACGCGCCGGCATTTGTGTCGCCGATCACACTCCATGTACGAGTGTGCCTGAAGTAGCCCGAGAATACCGTCGGTCCGTGTGCCTTTTTGGTAGTGGGCACTACCAAAAAGGCGCACGGCTAACATGGACACAGTGGCCAAGGGAACTCGCAAGACCAGAACTCGCAGCAGTACTCCCGAGCGAGGCGAGTCCGGTCCCGTCGCCGGCACTTTTCCGATCGATACCGGGACGTGCGAACTAGTCCGCGATCAGTACTCCGATGACAGTTGGATCATCCAGATCAACGGAGTGCCCAGTTCCCACGTGAACGTCGCGGATCCCACGGTGCTCGATTTCGAGTACATGCGGTGGATCGCGCATCTGGTCGATTCCGAACGTGACAAGGCCGAGCGCCTGCGGGTGCTTCATCTCGGCGGTGGCGCCTGCTCCATGGCCAGATACTTCGCCGCCACCTACCCTGACGCGCGTCAAGTGGTGGTCGAAATCGACGGTGCTCTGGCGGAACTCGTACGCGATTGGTTCGACCTCCCGCGCGCGCCTCTTCTGCGCATCCGCGTCGGAGAAGCCCGCGCCGTCACCGAAACTCTCACCGAGTCCACCCGGGACATCGTGATTCGAGATGTCTTCGCCGGCAGCACAACTCCGACACCACTGACGACGGCGCAATTCACCACCCACGTACGACGCGTGCTCGCACCGGGCGGCATCTACATCGTCAACTGCGGCGACACCCCGGATCTCCAGGGCGCGCGCAGCGAGGCCGCAACCATCGGCGCACAGTTCGAACACATGGCGATCATCGCCGATCCCGCGATGCTCAAGGGCCGCCGCTACGGCAACATGATCATCGCGGGCAGCGACGTACCGATCGGCGGGCAACCCGCGCTCGCGCGCGAGCTACTCGGCGGCGGAGTTCCCGCCCACGTGTGGCAGAACGCCGAAGTCCGCAGGTTTGCCGCGAACGCGGCGATTCGGCAGGACTGACCGAGAGCGCTACTCGCCGCCGAAGACCCTCTCCACCACAGCTTTTGCCCGACGCGTGATGCGCAGGTAGTTGTCGAGGAACTCCCCTGCGTCGTCGCCGTATCCAGCGACCTGCGCCACCGCCGCGAGAACACGGCCCGGGCCGGGAAGCTGATCGGTCGGCTTGCCTCGCACCAGAACGAGGCAGTTGCGTGCCTTCGTCGCGGTGATCCAGGCGTCACGCAGCAGTTCGACGTCACCTTCGCTGAGCAGTTCCGCGGCGCCGATGGCGTCGAGAGTCTCGAGGGTCGACGTGTTGTGCAGCGACTCGATCTTGTCGGCGTGGCGCAGCTGCAGCAATTGCACAGTCCACTCGATGTCGGCCAAGCCGCCGCGACCCAGTTTGGTGTGCGTCGCCGGATCGGCTCCGCGCGGGAGCCTTTCGGAATCGACTCGCGCCTTGATGCGCCGGATCTCGCGCACCGCCGCATCACTGACGCCGCCCTCGGGGTAGCGGGTCTTGTCGATCATGTGCAGGAACCGCAGTCCCAGTTCAGGATCACCGGCAACCGGGTGCGCACGAAGCAGCGCTTGAATCTCCCACGCCTGAGCCCACTTCGCGTAGTACGCGTCGTAGGACTCGAGAGTGCGCACCATCGGACCGTTACGGCCTTCCGGACGCAATCCGGTGTCGACTTCGAGCGGTGGATCTGTACTCGGTGCCCCGAGAAGCTTGCGCACCTTGTCGGCAATGCTGTTGGCCCACTTGACCGCAACGGTCTCGTCGACGCCCTCGCGGGGTTCGCACACGAACAGAACGTCCGCATCGGATCCATAGCCGAGTTCGCCACCGCCGAGTCGACCCATGCCGATGACGGAGAAACTGGCCGGCGCCTCGGTCCCGAGTTCGGCGACGCTGGCCTTGATCACCGCGGAGAGCGATGCGTTGAGCACCGCAGCCCACACGGAGGACAGCGCCTTGCAGACTGCAGGAACATCGAGCATGCCGAGGATGTCGGCCGACGCGATTCGCGCAAGTTCGTGTCGCCGCAACGAGCGGGCCGCAGCAACAGCACGATTGGGATCACTGTGTCGGCCGGAGGCGGTGAGGATTCCGCGAGCGACGTCCTCGGGCTTCGGCTCGACAAGGCGCGGTCCACTCGGCGAATCCGCGAACAAGCGAATCACGTCGGGAGCCTTGATGAGCAGGTCGGGTAGGTACGCCGACGAGCCCAGCACGGTCATCAGACGCTCGGCCACCGCAGCCTCGTCGCGGAGCAGGCGCAGGAACCACGTCTGGTCGACGAGCGCGTCCGAGAGCCTGCGGTAAGCGAGCAGACCTGCATCGGGATCCGGTGTGTCCGCGAGTGATTCGAGCAGAGTCGGCAACAGGAGCGCTTGAATGCGCCCCTTGCGTGAAGCGCCACTCGTCAGTGCAGTCAGATGCCCGAGAGCATGCTCGGGTGCCGTGTAACCCAGAGCGGCCAACTGCCGAACCGCGGCTTCTGGTCCCAGGACCAGTGCTTCCTTGTCCATCCGCGCCACCGATTCGAGAAGCGGGCGGTAGAACAACTTGGCGTGCAGGCGGCGAATCCGATGCGAATTCCGCTTGATCTCGGCGCGCAGGACTCCCAGGGAATCCAGACGACCGTCTGGCCGCATGTGCGCGGCGCGGGCCAGCCAACGCAGCGCTTCCTCGTCGTCCGGCGGCGGCAGGGTGTGTGTGCGCTTGAGCTTCTGCAACTGCAGACGGTGCTCGAGCAGGCGCAGGAATTCGTATGACGCAGTCAGGTTGGCGGCGTCGTCGCGGCCGACGTATCCACCCGCCGCCAATGCAGTCAGTGCATCGACGGTGCTCTGGACATGCAACGAACTGTCGGCGCGCCCGTGCACCAATTGCAGGAGTTGGACGGCGAATTCGACGTCGCGCAAACTTCCGCGGCCGAGTTTGAGTTCACGCTCACGCAGTTCGGGGGGAACCATTTCCTCGACGCGTCGACGCATGGCCTGGACTTCGGGGACGAAGTCCTCGCGCTCGGAGGCGATCCACACCATCGGGCTCATCGCCTCGGAGTACTGGCGACCGAGCTCCATGTCGCCGGTCATCGGACGAGCCTTGAGCAGTGCCTGGAACTCCCAGGTCTTGGCCCAGCGCTTGTAGTACGTGATGTGGGATTCGAGGGAGCGAACCAGTTCTCCGCGCTTGCCTTCGGGCCGCAGCGCAGCATCGACCTCGAAGAATGCGGAGGTACCGATACGCATCATCTCACCGGCAACGCGACTGGCCGTCGCATCGGCCGGTTCGGCGACGAACACCACGTCGACGTCGGAGACGTAGTTCAGCTCGCGCGCACCACATTTGCCCATGGCGATCACGGCGAGCCGGATCGGACAGCTGCCCTCGGGACACACCGTTGCGATGGCCACCGCAAGTGCAGCGGTCAGCGCGGCGTCGGCCAGATCGGAAAGCTGGTGCCCCACAGTCTGATACGGAACTACGGGTTCGTTCTCGACGGTCGCCGCAAGATCAGCCGCGGCCAGCAGCATCAACTGGTCCTTGTAGCTCTTACGCAGAGCAACAACAGCTTCCGGCCCGGTCACCGTGGCGCGGTAGGTCAGTGAACCTTCGGTGGCACCCTCGTCGACAGTTGCACCCACGACCTCCAGCAAGGCTGCAGTCGCCTCGTCCTTGGTCGGCAGAGCGGTGCCGTCGAGCAGTTTCCAGCCGATCGGATCCGCGGCCAGGTGGTCGCCGAAGGCCGACGACGCACCCACGAGTGCGAACAAACGGCCGCGCAGGCTCTTGTCCTTGCGCAGGGCCTGATCGAGTTCGCGCCACCCGTCGCCGAGCCCGTCCTTGATCCGCACAAGGGTGCGCAGAGCGAGGTCGGCGTTCGCGGCACGCGACAGCGACCACAAGAGTTCGATGCTCTCGGCGTCGACCCAACCGAGCTGACGCAACTCGTCGGCAGCGGTGGGCTCGACCAGCCCGAGTCGACCCGGTCCTGGAACTGCTGATCTCGCAGCGGGCGGTTTCACCGTCACAGACCGAGGTAGGTCTTGAGCTCGAACGGCGTCACGTGGCTGCGGTATTCCTCCCACTCACGACGCTTGTTGCGCAGGAAGAAATCGAAGACGTGTTCGCCGAGTGCTTCGGCCACCAGTTCCGACTTCTCCATCTCGCGCAGAGCGCTGTCCAGGTTGCTCGGCAGTTCCTTGTAACCCATGGCGCGACGCTCGGCGGAGGTCAACGACCACACGTCGTCTTCTGCCTCGGGCGGCAAGGTGTAGCCCTTCTCGATGCCGCGAAGACCGGCAGCAAGCAGGACCGCGAAAGTCAGGTACGGGTTGCAAGCCGAGTCTGGGCTACGGATCTCGACGCGACGTGACGACGCCTTGTTGGGGGTGTACATCGGGACGCGGATGAGAGCCGATCGGTTGGACGGGCCCCACGACGCGGCAGTGGGCGCCTCTCCCCCGTGAACGAGTCGCTTGTACGAGTTGACCCACTGGTTCGTGACCGCACTGATCTCGTTGGCGTGCTCGAGGATGCCGGCGATGAATGCCTTGCCGGTCTCGGAGAGCTGCATCGGATCGTCAGGATTGTGGAAGGCGTTGGTATCGCCTTCGAACAAGCTCATGTGGGTGTGCATCGCGGAGCCGGCCTGATCGCTGAACGGCTTGGGCATGAAGCTCGCCCGAACGCCTTCACCGATCGCGACCTCCTTGACGACGTACCGGAACGTCATGACGTTGTCGGCCATCGAGAGTGCGTCGGCGTAGCGCAGATCGATCTCCTGCTGACCCGGCGCGGCCTCGTGGTGGCTGAACTCGACCGAGATACCCATCGACTCGAGTGCGTCGATGGCATGGCGGCGGAAGTTCGGAGCCGAATCGTGGACGGCCTGGTCGAAGTATCCACCCGAGTCGGCCGGGATCGGCGGAGTGCCGTCGATCGGACCGTTCTCCAGCAGGAAGAACTCGATTTCCGGGTGAACGTAGCAGCTGAAGCCCAAATCGCTGGCCTTGCTCAACTGGCGACGCAGGACGTGGCGCGGATCTGCCCACGACGGCGAACCGTCGGGCATCGTGATGTCACAGAACATGCGCGCGGAATGCTGCGCACCGTCCTTGTGGGCCCACGGCAGGATCTGGAATGTCGAAGCGTCGGGCCGAGCGACGGTGTCGGCTTCGGAGACTCGAGAGAATCCCTCGATGGCGGAACCGTCGAATCCGATTCCCTCCTCGAAGGCGCCTTCGAGTTCGGCGGGGGCGATCGCCACCGATTTGAGGTACCCGAGAACATCGGTGAACCACAAGCGGACAAACCGAATGTCGCGCTCTTCCAGGGTACGAAGCACGAATTCTTTTTGGCGATCCATGCACGCGAGACTAAGCAAGCCACGTTAAATCTGTGTTACATCAGTGGTCCCGGTTAACAGAGTGATTGGTCACCATCGAATAGGCGCAGCGTACGGCGTCGCGCCGGCTAACATGTCAGACCCTCTCCCGGAGCCTTCAAGTAAACGAAGTAGTCGACGACGGCATCGTCGACGCAGGAGTTTCCGTCCAGAACCACCGTGTGTTGGGTTCCGTCGAACGTGATCAGAGCAGCGCCCAACTGCTTCGCGAGATCCACTCCGGCCTGATACGGGGTCGCCGGATCCTGCGTCGTGGACACGACGACCAGCTGCGGCAGACCGGCGTCAGCGAGTGCCTGGGGGTCGAGCGCGTGAGGGCTGCCGGTAGCCGGAACGGGCCAGAACGCGCACAGGTCCAGCGGCGCTTGACCCGTCCCGCGGCCGTCGTCGAGGAACGGCGCCGCCTCGCGGTACCGAGTGTCGGATTCGCCGGCCTCGGCGCGGTCGGTGGTTGCCGGATCGTCCACGCAGCGAATGGCGTTGAACGCGTCGTTGATGTTGGAGTAGCTGCCGTCATCCTCACGGCCTTCGTACATGTCGGCGAGATTGAGCAGCGAGTCGCCGCGTCCGTCGGCCAGACTCGACAGACCCCCACGCAGCGGCGTCCACAACTGTGGCGAGTACAGAGCTTGCTGCACGCCCGTGATCGCGTCGGAATAACTCAGCCCGCGCGGATCGGTGGTCTGTGCCGGCTTCTCGATCAACGGATCGACGAGTGCCTGAAAGCGTGCCTGCGCCTGCGCCGGATCATCACCCAGCGGGCAATCCGTTCGCGAGACACAGTCGGCGACAAAGGCGTCGAACGCGCCTTGGAAGCCCTGCCCCTGCAAGACCACTTCGTCGACCGGATCCTGCTCGGGGTCGAGCGCGCCGTCGAGGACCATCGCTCGGACGTTCTGCGGAAAGGTTTCCGCGTACGTGGATCCGAGCCGGGTCCCGTACGAGAACCCGAGGTAGTTCATCTTCGGATCGCCGAGAACGCCCCGAATGACGTCCATATCTCGCACCACCTCGTAGGTACCGACATGAGCGAGGAACTCCGTACCGGTCCGCTCAGCGCACTTGGCGGCGTAGTCCTTGCTGTCCGCCTCGGCGAGAGCGATGCCCTCCGGCGTCATGTCGACGTTGACCTCCGCACGCTCCGCGTCGGTCTCCTCCGGCGTCAAACACCGAACCTGCGGGGTCGACGCCCCGATCCCCCGCGGATCGAAGCCGATCATGTCGAAACGTTCCTGCAATTCGGTGCCCGAACCCGAGGTCGCCATCGACAGCCCGGACCCACCCGGCCCGCCGGGGTTCAGCAACAGTGAGCCGATGCGGTCGCCGGTTGCCTTCGAACGCGAGATCACCACCTTCGCGGTGTCGCCGTTCGGATTCGCGTAGTCGACGGGAACGCTCACCTCGGCGCAGTCGACCCCACGCCCCAGCGGCGCAGTTCCTTCTTCGACAAATTGGTCGCACGAACCCCAGTCGAGCGTCTGCTCGTAGAATTTCGCGAGGCCGGACGGCACCGCGGACGCGGCAGAACCAGCAGGTTCCACTGATTCGGGCGTGCCTTCCGAACTGGTGCAACCGACAACCAACACGAGCACTGCTGCGCTTCCGGCGAGGGCACCGGAGAGGCGAACGAACTTCGACATGCCATCGATGGTGCCAGGAAACCGCGATAGCCAGCGGTTCGCCTCGTCTCGGCACCTACCTGATACGCGCGCGGTGATGTGACCCATTGCACCCCGTCAACTATTCGTGTCGGCGATGTCCGGTGGCAGACTGAACACGTCATCACCCACACCCGGGGACCCGAAGGCGATCAACGCTCAGGGCCTCGAGGCCAGAAAGGGACAACGATGTCCGAAACACCTCTCTACGGTTCTGTACCCAGTGCAGTTTCTGTACCCACTGCAAGCTCTACCGATGCACCGAAGCGTAAGACGCGCATTCACCACCTCGCCGAGATGAAGCAGAACGGCGAACGCTGGTCGATGCTCACCGCTTACGACTACTCCACGGCACGCATCTTCGAAGACGCAGGCATCCCGGTGCTGCTCGTCGGCGACTCTGCCGCCAACGTCGTCTACGGCTACGACACCACCGTGCCGATCACCGTCGACGAACTGCTCCCGCTCGTGCGTGGCGTGGTTCGCGGCGCCCCGCACGCACTCGTCGTCGCCGACCTCCCCTTCGGCACGTACGAGGGTTCCGCCGAGCAGGCCCTGGCGACTGCGACACGGTTCATGAAGGAAGGCCTCGCGCACGCCGTCAAACTCGAGGGCGGTGAGCGGATGAGTAAGCAGATCGCGGCTATCACCTCGGCCGGCATCCCCGTCATGGCTCACGTCGGATTCACCCCGCAGAGCGTGAACTCGCTCGGCGGATTCCGCGTCCAGGGTCGCGGCGACGCGGCCGAGCAGCTTGTGGCGGACGCCATTGCAGTCCAGGAAGCCGGGGCGTTCTCCGTCGTCATGGAAATGGTTCCGGCCGAGATCGCGGGCCAGGTCAGCCGCAAACTCACCATCCCCACCGTCGGCATCGGGGCCGGTTCCGAATGCGACGCTCAGGTACTCGTATGGCAGGACATGGCGGGTTACACGAGTGGTAAGACAGCCAAGTTCGTCAAGCGTTTCGGTAACGTCGGTGACGAACTGCGTTCCGCAGCCGCAGCCTATGCATCAGAAGTTCGCACTGGCGCTTTCCCGGCCGCAGAACACAGTTTCTGATCCGAGACCGGCGAACGCCGCCTGTCTCTCAACCAGCCAGGGGTGCGTTCAATGATCGGTAACCGTCGAAGTTCTACTGCCGCAGCTGTAGTCGGCGCGGCAGCTCTCGTCACGGTGCTGAGCGGATGCGCGGGAGGGTCCACCAACTCTCCCGCGCCCAGCAGCACTACGCCCGCGAGTTCCACCACGACGGCGCCGGCAACAACCGCGTCCGGTTCGACGTTCACCGACGCTCAAATCCAGCAGTTGTGCTCGGATATGGAAGGGCAGCTGCAGAACTGGCGGACCGTCACCCCGACGCTCGGCAAGGGCGGACTGAACACGATCGTCATCACGTGGGCGACGCAGAACGGCATCAACCTGCTCGATCTCGCTCAGAACCGCGAAAGCATCGACGCGGCAACCTCAGCCGCGTGCCCCGACGTCCGGAGCGGCGCGATTTCCGCACTCGAGATCCCCGATCTCGCTTCCGGCCTGGTGGGCTTCTGATGACCGACACTTCCGCGCAGCCGTCGGCTCTCCGGAGTCCGTATCCCCCGATCGAGCCTTTCGTCACCGGCTTCCTCGATGTCGGTGACGGCCAGAGCATGTACTGGGAAGTCAGCGGAAATCCGGACGGCAAGCCGGTGGTGTTCCTGCACGGTGGCCCCGGCGGTGGTGCGCAACCGGCGGTACGCCAGTTCTTCGATCCGGCCGCATACCGCATCGTTCTACTCGACCAGCGCGGCTGCGGGCGGTCCACCCCTCACGTTGCCGACGGCGCCGACCTGTCGGTGAACACGACGGACAAGCTGCTGGCCGACATCGAAGCCCTGCGTGAACATCTTTCGATCGACAAGTGGATGGTCTTCGGCGGGTCCTGGGGTTCCACGCTGTCCATCGCCTACGCCGAAACATTTCCTACGCGCGTCACTGAGCTGGTCCTGCGCGGGATCTTCCTCCTGCGTCGTAGCGAGATCGACTGGTACTACAACGGCGGCGCGGGAAACATCTTCCCGGAGCGCTGGGACAAATTCCTCGAACCGGTACCCGAGGCGCAGCGCGGCGAAGACCTCGTCGCGGTCTATCACCAACTGCTCCATTCCGAAGACCCCGCCGTCGCAGCCCGGGCAGCCATCGCCTGGTCGGCCTGGGAAGGATCGACGAGCTACCTGTACCCACAGGCGGACAAGATCGAACAGAACTCCGAGACCAGGTTCGCCTTGGCCTTCGCTCGTATCGAGAACCACTACTTCGTCAACGGCGGATTCTTCGACGAGGGTCAACTCCTACGCGAAAGCTCCGCACTGCACGGCATTCCGGGGACGATCGTCCAGGGCCGCTACGACGTCGTCTGCCCCGCCACCAGCGCGTGGGCGCTGCACAAGGCGTGGCCCGAATCCAAGTTCGTGATCGTCGACGACGCCGGACACTCCGCCATGGAGCCCGGCATCGCACATCACTTGGTGGAAGCCACCGATTCGTACCGGTAGCTCGCTACGCCGGGAACGTGAACTCCACCGTCCGTTTGACGGTGTCGACGGCGGTGAGTCGCACCTTTGCGCGCTCACCGTCGTCGGGCGTTCCGACGCATTTCGCAATCACGGCGACCGACGGGACAAACACTTCCGCCGAGCGCTTTCCGTCCTTGGCGCGCATCACCACTGCGTCGAAGACCTCGCCGACCCGGCCGTCGAGCAGCGTGGACTCGGTCAGATCGATGCACGCACGGTCGACCTTGTTCGCCAGCGAGTCGGACCCACTCATGATGTCGGGCAGCTCGGGAAGTGCAGTGCGCGCCCATTCCGGTACCGGCGTACCAGCTGTGATCGCCAGACACACCTCGGTGCTGAAACGATCGGACAGCCGGCGCAGCGGAGCAGTCACGTGAGCGTAGGGCGCTCCGATCCCCGCATGCACCGTCAACTCCGGTAGTCGGCCGTCGAAGGCCGCGTAGTCTGCCCCGCGCAGCAACGACGGCGCAACCGACATCAGCGCCATAGTCGACGGCTCGTTGGAATCGAGTCCGGCAAGAATCTGCCCGACGCTTTGCCCCTCCGGCCACGTGATACCCAGCGCCACTGCAGTTCTCCGCAAGGTCCGAACCGCGGACTCCTCGGCCGGCGGCAGCGTGCGAAGCAACCCGATACCTGCGTCGATCATCATGCGGCCGGCACACATCCCGGTCAGCAGCGACACTTCTGCGTTCCAGTCGTCCGCTTCGGTGCGTGGCTCCAGTTCGATCCGCCAGCGAGCCGAGGACTCGTCCTCCGGCTGATCCCGAACCACTGACTGCTCGGGCAGTTTCAGCTCGATGGCACCCCTGGCAACCGCCGAGACACTGCGCAATCGTCCGAACTCCGGTAGTGCGGCGATGGACGGATGCAAGGTTCCCGCGTCGGCATCGCGCTGCACGGTCGAATAGTCCAGACGTGCCACCGATTTCACCAGAGCGCGTCTCACCTGCCACGACGTCGGCTCGGCCTGCGCGTCGAGTTCGATCCGCCACAGCGCGGCGGGACGAACCACGTCCGGCAGCAGACTCGCCGATCCCTCCGACAACGCTCGGGGATGCAGCGGGACGGAACCGTCCGGGAGATAGAAGGTTTGGCCCCGCTTGCGGGTTTCGATGTCGAGAGCGCCACCCGGCGTCACCACCGCCGCGACGTCGGCGATCGCGTAGTGCACGACGTACCCGGTCGAGATCTTCTCGATGTGCACTGCCTGGTCGAGGTCCATCGATCCGGGAGGGTCGATGGTCACGAAGGCGATACCCGTTTCGTCGACACGCCCGGCACCGAAACGATCCACGGCATTCTCGGCCTCGGCCTGCGCCGCAGCCGAGAATGCTCCTGGCAAGTCGAACTCCGCCCGAACCACTCCGAAGTCGATTCCCTGCACCATCATTCGACTTGCGGGCACGCATCCTCCATGATCGGTTCGGGCCGGTGTAGCAGCAGTACCGGTCCCAGTTGTTCGAGTCCCGGCTGTTCCAAGGCTCAATTATTCCAAGGCTCAGTTGTTCCAGTCTTCGTCTGCCCGATCGGCGGCTTTGTTGCGTTCGGCAGCGATCTTCAATGCATGCTCGGCAGAGTCCCGATCAGGGTACGGCCCCATCCTCGTCAGCGAGGACGCACCCTTTCCCTGCGTGACGGAACCGTCGGACACGTCGAAGTACCAGAGTCGATCTTCATCAGTCATATCCACAGTGTGACATCAGAGTGAGATAGAAGCTTGTAGATCGCTGTGAGACTGATATTCTTTCTACTTGGCCTGGCAGGTGAGAACCGGACATTCGAACGGTGAGTTCTGCTTGAATGCCCAACACAAGCTACGAACAGAAAATGGAGTGCGCATGTCCGCAATTCTTTACGATTACCTCCTCCCGCTCATGGGCCATGACGCGGCAACGTACTGGGCTACGCTGCTGGTCATCAAGCCTGTCTGACAGCTTTTCGAACAAAGAAGACCCCCACCGATCCGGTGGGGGTCTTCTTTTTCTCACTGTGCAGATCGCGGGCGGACGAGTCGGCGTGTAAGCCGGATCCTGTCCTGCGGCACCGAAGTGCCGAGTGGCGACCATCCATCTGGGCACACCGTCGCCGGGTGCCTCGAGCGGTTCACCCGCAGGCTCGGGCGAGCAGCCCTCGAACACCTGCGCAGCCGCACCGCGAGCGATGCGACCTTCAACCTTGCTCCGGGCGGGGTTTACCTAGCCACCCCGGTCACCCGAGGTGCTGGTGCGCTCTTACCGCACCGTTTCACCCTTACCTGCCTCGAAAGGCAGGCGGTCTGTTTTCTGTGGCACTGTCCCGCGAGTTGCCTCGGGTTGCCGTTAACAACCGCCCTGCTCTGTGGAGTCCGGACTTTCCTCGGCCCCAGGCCTGTGCGCGATACGCGCTGGTTCCAGAAGCCGCGGCCGCCCGGCCAACTCGTCCGCCCCCGTATGCTACCGGGCGCCTGTCGGTGGCCGGCACTATGGTCACCGTATGACTCGGTACGTGGCCCTGCTACGCGGTATCAACGTGGGCGGCATCAACATCAAGATGGCGGACCTGGCGAGAGTCTTCGGTGACCTCGGATTCCAAGGGGTGAAAACCGTGTTGGCCTCAGGCAACGTTCTGTTCGACAGTCCGAGCACCGACATCCCGACGCTGAAGAAACAGATCGAATCCGCCCTTGCCCGCGAGTTCGGCTACGAGGCTTGGGTGTTCGTCCTCGACCTTCCGACACTGCAGGCGATCGTGGACAACTACCCGTTCGAGCGCGAACGCGAGGGTTGGCACGCTTATGCGATGGTTGCCTCCGAGCCGGAAATCCTGGAGGAATTGAGCACTGCAGCAGCGCAACTCGATGCCTCGGTCGAGCGTGTGGCGGCAGGCGACGGAGTCCTGTACTGGGAGGTCGAGAAGGGGCAGACCGTCAAGAGCGCGTTCGGCAGGAACACCGGAAAACCGAAGTTCAAGGCGTTCACCACAACCCGAAACCTGAACACGCTCTACAAACTGCTCAAATGACGCTCGCCCCGACACGGAGCACCAACGCGTGACTCTTCTACCGATCCTGCTCGTCGCCCTCGTCCTCGTCTTCGCGATAGTGCGTCCACGCGGGCTTCCCGAGATCGTCATCGCCGGGCCGGCAGCTGTCGTCGTTCTCCTGACCGGCGTCGTAACTCTCGACGAAGCCCGCGAAGAACTGACGAGCATGGCACCCACCGTCGTCTTCCTGGTTGCCGTGCTGGTTCTCGCTCATGCCGCGGACGCTCTCGGCGTCTTTCGCTGGGTCAGCCAGATCCTGCAGCAAAGATCCCTCGCGGATCCACACCGGTTGCTGATTTACGTATTCGGCGCCGCTGCCCTGACCACGGCGGTCCTGAGCCTCGACGCCACCGTCGTGCTGTTGACACCCGCGGTGATCGCGGCCGCACGATCCATCGGAGCAAGTACGCGGCCCCATTCCTATGCCAGTGCGCACCTGTCGAACTCGGCGTCGACGCTCCTGCCGGTGTCCAACCTGACCAACCTCATCGCGTTTGCCGCAACAGGTTTGACGTTCTTGCACTTCACCGCATTGATGGCGTTGCCGTGGGTCATGACGATCGCTGTCGAGTACCTGATTTTTCGACTGTTCTTCCGTTCGGAACTCGCGCGGGGCGACAGCGCCGAACCGCCGGTGGCAGCCAGATCTGCGCCTGCGCCGATTCTGCCGCTGACGGTGATCGGAATGACGCTGCTCGGTTTCGCGGTTTCGGGTTTCTTCGGGATCGAGCCCGCCTGGATCGCGGTGGTGGGTGCGAGTGCCCTGGGAGCGATCGCTCTGGCTCGGCACCGTACGACCGCCGCCAAGATGCTCTACGCTGCCGACCTCTGGTTCTGCGCGTTCGTCCTGGTTCTCGGAATCATCGTCGCCGGAGTCGCGAACGGGCCGGTGGGCGAATGGATTGCGCAGATCCTGCCAGGCGACACCAGCTACGGCTCACTGCTCTTTGTCGCCGCGGTAGCGGCGGTTGCGTCCAATCTCGTCAACAACCTGCCGGCAACCTTGCTGATGATCGCAGCGCTCGGAACGGCGGCACCTCCAGCTCTGGTGCTTGCGATGTTGATCGGCGTCAACCTCGGCCCCAACCTCACCTACGTGGGCTCACTGGCAACGATGCTCTGGCGACGAGTCGCCACCAGCGCGGGCGCACCGCCCACGCTGGCGACATTCACTCTGCTCGGGGTCATCACGACGCCACTGACATTGCTCGCCGCCGTGAGTGCCCTGTGGTTGGTGATCTGATCAGAGGCTGATCAGCCGTCGGGGCTCTTTCAGCGAAGGTGTGACGTGTCGTTGACCAACCGGACCGAGGCTCCCCCGTCGGGATAGAACTCGGTGATACTCAGCGACGCCAGATCCAGATGCAACCGATACAGCAACGACGGCCCGGCATCGAGGGCCAGCTGCACCAAAGTCTTGATCGGGGTGACGTGAGAGACGACCAACAGCGTCGCGCCGCCGTAGGTCGAGATCAGGTCGTCACGCGCGGCGACGACTCGTTCGCGTACCTCGTCGAAACTCTCGCCGCCCGGTGGACGCACCGAAGTGTCCGAGAGCCATTCGCGATGCAGGTCCGGGTCACGCTCGGCTGCCTCGCGGAACGTGAGTCCGTCCCAGTCGCCGAAATCGGTTTCGATC
The DNA here is from genome assembly GCF_018588185.1 of Rhodococcus sp. WY5. Classification (NCBI taxonomy): domain Bacteria; kingdom Bacillati; phylum Actinomycetota; class Actinomycetes; order Mycobacteriales; family Nocardiaceae; genus Rhodococcus; species Rhodococcus sp. WY5. Next base: position 3,685,101 of record NZ_JAAMPR010000001.1, on the reverse strand, counting down.
AAACCCTTGTGCTCGACGACGGGTAAACCGAGCACGCGGGCCGATGCCTCTGCCGTCTCACGGGTTCTGCCGAGGGGTGAGCAGACGATGGCGTCGATACCGCCTCGGTTCCCGAAGCGTCCGGCTGCGCCGGCAGCCTGCGCGCGGCCCAGTTCCGTGAGCTCCGGATTCCCGCGTCCGGAGTACCGGCGATCGACCGACATCGCTGTCTGTCCGTGACGTAGCAACAACATTCGTGTCGGCTTGCCGGTGGTGGCGATCCATCCCGGAGAGCCGGCGATCTGCGGCTCCGACGTCTCTTCGGACGGCGCGGCAGGTGCAGCAGGTGCGGGGGCCGAAGGTGCGACTGGGCCGGTTTCGATGCCGGCAGCCGCGTCCATCGCCTCGTTGGCAAGACGATCGGCATGAGAGTTCTCGCCGCGAGGAATCCACGTGTAGGTCACTCGCGAGAACTGCGTCGCCAGCTCGGCAGCGCGCCGCTGCAGCGGAATCATGTCCGGGTGCTTGACCTTCCAGCGCCCGGACATCTGCTCGACGACCAACTTGGAATCCATGCGGACGTCGACCTTCGACGCGCCGAGTTCACCGGCAGCGGTCAACCCGGCGATCAGTCCGCGGTACTCGGCGACGTTGTTGGTCGCGATACCGATGCTTTCCTTGCGTTCGGCCAACACCGAGCGCGAGGCGTCGAACACCACCGCTCCGTAGCCGGCCGGACCGGGATTGCCCCGCGATCCACCGTCGGCCTCGACGATGACCTGCGAGAGAGTCACAGACCGGACTCCTTGGTACGCACCATGATTGCATTGCACTCTGGGCAACGAACTACGACGTCGGCCGGCGTCGCGGCGATTCGCGAGATCTCGCCGCGGTCGATCTCGATCCGGCAAGCACCGCATCGGCGTGCCTGCAGAAGCGCCGCGCCCGGTCCGCCCAGGCTGCGCTGCTTCTCGTAGACAGCAAGGAAATCGGCGGGGAATTCACCGACGAGTCGTTCACGATCGGCGGCACAACGCTCCTGCGCCTTGTCCAGATCAGCGACGGCATCGTCGCGGCGACGCTTGGCGTCGACCAGCTCTTCTTCGGCCTGGGACAGCTGGGCACCGGCGTGATCGTGATCGGCCTGCAACGCCTCACGCTGCTCCATCACTTCGAGCAACTCGTCTTCGAGAAGCCCCTGACGCCGGACCAGGCTGCCGAGTTCGTGTTCGAGTTCGGTGAGCTGCTTCGCCCCGACCGACCCGCTCTGCAAGAGTGTGCGGTCACGATCCTCGCGCTGACGAACCGCGTCGACCTCGCCTTCGAGCTTGCGAATGTCGCGATCGATGTCGTCGATCTGGATTTCGACGGCTACGGACGCGTCTTTACGGCTGATTCGCTCGGCCTCGAGACGTTCGACTTCCTGCTGCTCGGGAAGCGCTCCGCGTCGGTGGGTGATCCGAGTGAGCTCAGCATCCACCCCGGCGAGGTCGAGAAGCTTGGATTGCACCTGTGGTTCGACGTTCACGCTGTATAACTCCTGCTGTAAGTCCGATGTCGGCAGTGCTCGCGAAGGACGGCTCTCGAAGAACTGCTCTTGAATTGTTCGTGCAACCGTACCTTGCAGAGCGCTGCACTAATGCGCACTCAAACACCACGGATCGGTGCGAATTGTCGAAACCCGGCTTTCCCACTCCGGATTGTCGGCAAACGCGGCGTCGAGCACCGATTTCGCCTGTGCGCACCACGGGTATTCACTCGCCCAGTGCGCGACATCGACCAGAGCCGGGCCACCGGAGCGTAGATGCTCGTCCGCGGGATGATGCCGCAGGTCCGCAGTGACGTAGACGTCGGCGCCCAGTGCCGCCACCACGTCGAGATACGAGTCGCCGGAACCGCCGCACACCGCCACGGTACGAACGGTCGCGTCTGGATCTCCGGCCGCGCGAACACCCCACTCGGTCGAGGGCAGTGAGCGCGCCACTCGCGCGGTGAATTCCCGCAAGGTTTCGGGGTGGTCGAGCTCACCCAACCGCCCCAGTCCGAGTGAACTGGGGAACGCTGCGAGTTCGAAGACATCGAAGGCCGGTTCCTCGTAAGGATGGGAGGCACGCAATGCGCCCAGCACTGCGCTTCGCTTTCCGCGAGGGGCAATCACTTCCACACGATTCTCGCGAACCTGCTCCACAGCGCCGACGGTCCCGATCGTCGGATTCGCTCCGTCGGCGGGCAGGAACTGACCCGTACCGGTGACGGTCCAACTGCACTGGCTGTAGTCACCGATCCGCCCAGCCCCGGCCTCGAAAAGTGCATCCTGCACGGCCGATGCATTCTCCACCGGAACCATGACGACCCACTTGTCGAGCGGCTGCGTCGGCTTGGGTTCGATCGGGCGCAGCACGGTCAGGCCCAGAGCCTGCGCCAACGCGTCGGAAACTCCGGGGTCGGCGGAGTCCGCATTGGTGTGCGCCGAGAACAGTGCGCACCCCGCCTTGATCAGCTTGTGGACCAACGCACCTTTGGGTGTGTGAGCACCGACGGTGTCCACCCCACGCAGCAGAAGTGGATGGTGAACGACCAGAAGGTCGGCACCGGAGGCGATGGCGTCGTCGACCACTGCCTCGGTCGGATCCACCGCGAAAACCACTCTCGTCACCGCGTCCGCAGGATCGCCGCAGACCAGACCGACCGAATCCCACGATTCCGCCAGGGCGGGCGGATAAGCAGATTCCAGCACGGCTATGACGTCCGCAAGAATTGGGCCGCTCACAAGATCTCCTTCATCGCTTCGATCAGTACCGAGACCTGCTCGGCTGGACGGACGGCCACGCGCAACTGATCGGGCCCGAGTCCGGGAAAGGTGTCGCACCGGCGGACGGCGATACCGCGGGCACGCAGGTGCTCTCGCATCGAGGCGCCGTCGCGGACGTCGATGAGCACGAACGGCCCCGCAGCGGGTTCGTGCACGGCAATCCCGATCTCGGTCAGTCGCCGGGACATGTCTTGGCGGTCTGCGGCAATCGCGTCGGCTTTGATCCTCGACTGCTCGACGGCGAACGGTTCGCAGCACGCCGTGATGGCCTCGATCTGCAGACTGCCCAATGGCCAGTGGGCTCGGCCGTGACTGAGTCGAGCCAGAAGATCGGGAGAGCCGATCGCGTATCCACACCGCAATCCGGCGAGCGCCCACGTCTTGGTCAGGCTCCGAAGGACCAGTACATCCGCCGACTCGACACCGGCGATGCTCTCCGTTTCGCCGGGGACCGCGTCGCCGAAGGCCTCGTCCACCACCAGGATCCGGCCCGGCTGACGCAATGCCAACACATCGGCCTTGGGGTGAAGCACGGACGTCGGGTTGGTCGGATTGCCCAGAACGACAAGGTCCGCGGATTCGGGTACCTGCGCGGTCCGAAGCTCGAATGGCGGCTCCAGAATCACCTGCGTCACCGGCACTCCGGCCTCTCGCAGTGCCAGTTCCGGCTCGGTGAACGACGGATGGATCAGCGCTGCCGAACGAGCGCCCAGGCGCGGCAGCATCGCGAATCCCTCGGCACCGCCCGAGAGCAACAACACCTCTTCGGGCCGGCGCCCGTGCCGCTGCGCGACGGTTTCGCGGGCCTTCAGTTCCGCTGCGGCCGACGGGTACGAACCGAGCGTCGACAGCCCTGCGGCCAGCCGATCCCGCAACCACTCCGGTGGGCCCGAGCCTTGAACGTTGACGGCAAAATCGAGTAACCCGGGCTCCACTTCGACATCGCCGTGATGTCGCAAGCTCTCCAGGTCAACCGTTCCGGTACTCACCCGGTCAGCCTACGGTCGAGCACCGTGCGCGGACATCACCCCTGCCGTCCGGGACAATGAGTGCCGTGACGACACCACCCCTCGACCGTTTTCCTGTAGTTCTGTTCGATCTGGACGGCACCATCACCGATTCCGCTCCCGGCATTCACGGCGGCTTCCGACATGCGTTGGCAACTGTCGGCCATCCGGAGCCGACGGAAGCGATGTTGGCATCGGTGATCGGCCCGCCGATGGTCGATACCTTCAGGTCACTCGGTATGGCCCCGGCGGACGTGGATCGGGCGATCGCCGCGTACATCGAGCGTTACGACGCGACCGGGTGGCAGGAGAACTCGGTGTACGAAGGCATGGACGTCGTCCTGGGTAAGGCTCGCGCGAGCGGCACCCGACTGGCCGTCGCCACCTCCAAGTCGGAGCGATTCGCCATTCGAATCCTCGAGCATTTCGGCCTGGCCGAGCACTTCGAGTTCATCGGCGGCGCGAGTGACGACGGAACTCGTCGGGCGAAACCCGATGTGATCGCGCATTCGCTGACCTCACTCGGGATCACTCCCGTCCTCGCATCCGACGGCGGAACCCCCGACGTTCTCATGATCGGCGACCGTGATCACGACGTGCTCGGCGCCGCGAAGTACGGCATCCCCACCGTCGTCGTCGAATGGGGCTACGGTTCCGCCGAGGAAGCGCGGCAAGCGTTTCGCTCCGTATCGTCGGCATCCGAACTGGGAGGACTTCTCGATGGCCGCCACTGAACCACTCCACGTGACTGAACCACTTCATGTGACGTTTGTGTGCACCGGCAATATCTGCCGGTCACCGATGGCCGAAAAGATCTTGCTCGCGCATCTGGACCGTGAAGGCCTCGCCGACCGAGTCCGTGTCAGCAGTGCAGGTACCGAGGGGTTTCACACCGGTAGCGAGGCCGACGAGCGGACCAACGTCGTGCTCCGAGCGGCCGGATATCCGACGGGCCACAGTGCCGCGCAGGTCAATGCAGATCATCTCGCGGCCGATCTGGTCGTCGCCCTCGACACCGGCCATGAACGTGAGCTTGCTCATCTCGGCGTGCCCACCGAGCGTCGGCGCCTACTGCGATCGTTCGACCCCGAGGCTGACGGAGAATCGGTTCCGGACCCGTACTACGGGGATCAGGAGGACTTCGAACTGGTGCGAGACCAGATCGAAGCAGCCATTCCCGACATACTCGACTGGATCCGCGAGCGGGCCTGAACCCGGAGCAAAATTCACTCCCGTTCGGGCAACGGATACCGTGGACGTGTGCGAAGACTGAAATTCCTGTTGCGGCCCGGTTGGTTGGTACTGGCAGCTGTGGTCGGGCTCTTCGCCTACCTGTGCTTCACCGTGCTCGCCCCATGGCAACTCGGCAAGAACACAAAGACCGAGCACCGCAATGATCTGATCTCGAACTCGATCAACGCGGAGACCGTGCCGATCGGTGACGTCATCGCCGATTCGACGATCGCACCGGACGACGAATGGCGAAACATCACCGCGGCAGGCACCTATCTGCCCGACGCCGACATCCTCGTTCGACTGCAGTCCATCGAGGGCGCACCGTCGTACGAGATCCTGACGCCTTTCCTTCTCGACGACGGCCGCACGATCCTCGTCAATCGCGGATACGTTCGGCCGATCAACGGCGCCGAGGCACCGCCCATCGCCGCGCCGCCGACCGATCCGGTCACTCTCAACGGTCGCGTGCGTCTGTCGGAAGGCACCGCGCCCGGCCGAGTTCCGATGTTCGAGAACGGCGCGAAACAGGTCTACTCGATCGACGCACAACCTATCGGCGAGTTCATCGGAACGGACCTGATCGACGCGTACATCCAACTCGAACCCGACCAGCCCGGCGGCCTGGGGACGATCCCTCTCCCCCAACTCGATGCAGGCCCCTACCTCTCGTACGGGTTCCAGTGGCTGGCGTTCGGCATCATGGCGCCGCTCGGACTGGCCTACTTCATTCGCGCGGAGTGGCGCGAACGTCGCAAGGAGAAGGCAGCTCAAGCAGCTGTCGACGGCTTCGCAGCGGACGACGCCGCTACCGAGACGACCCCGGAAGCGCCGGTATCCGCGCCTGCCGCACCCCCCGCCGAACCGACTCGTACCTTCAGCCGTCGCAAGAAGCCGGAGCCGGAATCAGTGCCGCTGACGGCGCAGGAAGCCAAACTTGCCGATCGATACGGCAACACCCGCTGAAATACCCGCTGACACCACAACTGCACTGATCTGCACCGCCGACGAAAGCCTCGACGCGCGGCGCAGATCGTTCGGCGTCGGCACAGCCCCGCGGCCGAGGACGGGACGCATCTCCACCCCGTGCGCGTACTCGGTCCGACCACCCAACGAAATGCCCAACGCCCCTGCCGCCGACGCTTCCGCGACGCCCGCATTGGGGCTTGGATGAGCCGCTGCGTCGCGTTTCCACGCTGCCAGTGATTCCTGAACCGAGCCGCCTACCACCGGTGCACACGCAGCCGTCAGCGCACCGGTCAGCCGAGCGGGGACGATGTTGACCAGGTCGTCGAACCTCGCCGCAGCCCACCCGAATCTGCGGTATTTCTCGGAGCGGTAGCCGATCATCGCGTCGAGGGTGTTGGCGGCGCGGTAGACGAACAGACCCGGCACGCCCGCAATTGCACCCCAGAACATTGCACCGACGCTTGCATCCGAGGTGTTTTCGGCGACCGACTCCAGCGCTGCACGCGTGAGGCCCTCCTCGCTCAGTACCGATGGATCGCGTCCACACAGTGAAGGGAGAAGCTCGCGCGCTTTCGTCAGGTCGCGATCGACCTGTGACGCCTCCAATCGAGCGGCCATGTCGATGCCGGTGCGTGCAAGCGACGTCCCGCCGAGCACAGCCCAGGTAGCCATCGCTGTCGTACCCGTGACGGCCACCCAACCGGCCCGGCGCGACACTTTTTCGGCTGCGAGCCCAAGTCCTGCGGTGCCGGCCAAGAGCACGGCAACATGAAGTGTTCCGGCCGCGCGCGAGTCCCGGTAGGACATCTTCTGCAGCGCGATAGCCGCGGTTCCGAAGCCGGCAACCGGATGGAACCGCCCCGGATCGGCGAAGACCCGATCCGCGACGAAGCCGAGGAGAAGCCCGGCAGCTCGCGCATTGAATCGAGACTGGGACGAACGAACCGAAATCTGCACGAGCGTAGTTGTAGCAGCGACGCTCGTTCTCTGGCCAACCGTCACGTGTCTGCACGAGCCGATCTCTACCCGTCCCAGTCGATCGTCAGGTAGATCAAGCGGTGCATTCGGTTGATTTCCCAGACACGGGCAATCCCGGTCGCGAGTGCGTCGCTCTGGGAACGAACCCGGATCGTCTGCCCCGCGAACAACGCAACACTGAGACTGGGCATCTCGGCGATGTGTATGTGCGGACGGGTGGGATGCACGCGCGTCGGGTCGACGGCTACTTCGATCACAGAACTGGACATACGTCCAGAATGTCGTATCGCGGACAATTCGTTGTCGAAAACGAAAAACCCCGATCTGCATCGACATGCAGATCGGGGTTTGAATTCTTCGGTGGGCGCGGAGGGTTTCGAACCCTCTTCCCGCACCCTACGTACCTGCAGTTTCCCAGCTTGACCCACTCTGAACTGGGATAACGTCCACCGCCTTCACCCCGATTCACCCGTACTTCACGGGCGATTGTGGGCAGAAAGTGGGCAAATTGTGCGCACGCCGTCCGGCGAGGAGCGACCAGCTCCCGCGCGCAGAAATCCCCTCGAAGGTGGTCAGACCAACGAGGGGATCTACCAGCCAGGAGATCACCCCGGCCATGAGAATTCTTTCACGCCTGCCTGACGCCACTCCCGCGCGAGCTACCGCCGTTGGCGCAGTCGCCGTCACCGCTCTCGCATCGTGGATGAGCTTCACCGCGCTGTCCGATCTCGCCACGCACAACGGAATCGCGGACAACCAGAGCGCAGCATTTCCCCTGATCGTCGACGGCCTCACGATCGTGTCGACCGTCGCCGCCGCCACCCTCACCAAAGGTTGGCCGCAGGCCTACGCGTGGATGCTGCTAGTGCTCGGCACCGCGGTCTCCGTCGCTGGGAACTCGGCACACGCCGTCACCAACGGAGGTGGCCCGATCGCGGTCGCCATTTCCGTCATCCCGCCGCTCGTCCAGCTCGCCAGCATCCACCTCGCCATCACGCTCGCGCACGAGGAATCGCGTCGCACCCCCATGACGTCCGCGGCACCCGAGCCGATCTCAGAGGAGACCGACGAGGAGCTGCTCGCCGCCGCTTGAAACCGCCCGGCCGGTAAACCCGACGCGTTGCCACTTGGCCCCCGACCGCATACGGTCGGGGGCTGGCGGCGCATGTCTCCGGCGCGCCGTGCGCGCACCCGAGATCCTCCCGGGCACCCCCCGCCCCTACACCCCAGACATCACGGACGACCAGACCAACGGTCCGTCTGCAGCGCGGCGCACGTGCATGGCGGCGTTCGAACCATCTCGCCACACTCTCGGCAATAGTGCGTCCGTTGGCCACCGTTGATCGCGGTGGCACAGGCACACACCTCCCACCCGGCGATGCTCGCGTTCACCCCAAGCGTATGCCCGTTCGGGGTACCTGCACGGTGCAGTCTCAGTCGATCACATTGGCAATCATTCGCACACGCGTTCGAAACTTGATACGGTGCGCCTTGCCCCGGCGCGGAGGGAAGCCGCCCGGGGCGCCACCGTCTCCCGCCTCCAGCCCAGAGGGCATGGTCAGCCAGATCGACACCACGAAACGCGGTACGAACATGGCAACCTCCTAGATGATGCCCGTTCGCCCGAACAGTCGCATCGGTAGGTTATAATAATTTTCCGCCGAAAATTGGAGGCTATATGTGCAGCGAGTCGGAAGCTCGTCGCATCATCGGATCTGATGGTGCCGAGCAACTCATCGAGATCATTCAGGGCGGATGGAAGGAGTACATCAAGGACGGACGCGCACGCCGGTCGACGCCCCGTGCGAACGTTGTCTGGGACAACATGATGGATCTCGCCGAGTCTGGGTTCGCCGCGCGAGACGATGTTCGAATCGTTCCGAGAAACCAGTCACAGGCGTTTGTCCTGAAGGAACGCCTGCTCCTCCAATTCAAGTTGCTCGATCAGAACTTCCGGCCGCGGAATATCCAGACGCGAACCCGACAGCGCCTGGCGGAGTCTGGCTACTTCGACGACATGCCAGAAGATCTCGCGGTCGTCACGTGCGGTTATCGGCTCGATGCAACCGAATCGGAGATTCGCACTATCCGTGCGGTTCGCCACGTGAATAACGCACTGGAGTGGAGCATCGACCTCGAGGAACTCGCGGCCGGCGTCCTCGCCCCCGCATCGCCGATCTTCGAAGACATCGATCCCGGTGTGGCCGTCCCACGTGCACTTCCGACAATTCGTCCGCAGCGTCGCAGGGAAGAGGGTGACCAGGGCTAATGACGTTCAACTTCCGCATGGTGACCCTCGCGAGAGACGCCGTCGGGTTGACGCAGACGGCTCTGGCCCACCAGGTCGGTGTTTCTCAAGCCTTCATCTCGAAGATCGAGAACGGTCTCGAAATCCCGACCGACGAGTTGCTCGAACGGTTCGCAGATGCCTGTGGCGTCCCCGCTGCTTTCTTTCAACAGGAGGAGCACACTCTCGGCGAAGGACTTGTCGACCTCTACCACAAGAAGCGACTGACGCTCCCCGTCAAACCGCTGAAGAAGGCCAACGCGACCGCCAATATCTGTCGACTGGAGGCAATCAGACTTCTCCACACTGTCGACTTCGAGGACGCAACACCTTTTCCCGAGTTCAGTGTTGACGAGTTCGGCTCACCCGAACACGTCGCGAACGCAACGCGCGCACTGTGGCGAGTACCAGCGGGACCGCTTCCAGATCTGATTTCGCTGATCGAGGCGACGGGCGTACCGGTGTATACCGTCGATCTTGGTCACGACAAGTTATTCGCAATGTCAATGCCCGGCACCGTCGGCCGCCACGTAATCGTCATCAATAATCGCCTTCCAGCATCTGCACAGCGGTTCGCGCTCGCACACGAACTGGGCCACCTCACGATGCACAATGGCCTATCCAGCGACGAAATGGAGCGTGAGGCGGATCGTTTCGCGGGTGCACTTCTGATGCCGCGCGACGACATAAGGCACGACCTCCGCGATCTTCGCTTCTCATCCTTGGGGAGCCTGAAAATGAAGTGGCGGGTGGCGATGTCCGCGCTTATCTATCGGGCACACGAGATAGGCGCGGTCGACGAACGCCGATATCGAAATCTCAACATCCAACTCTCCACGCTCCCTGGCGGTCGGCGTCACGAACCCGGCGAACTCGCAGCCGAAGAGCCCCGGCTCCTCCGGCACATCCTCGGTACGTACGAAGACTCGTTCGGATACACGCGTGAGGAACTGGAAAAACTCTTGGTGGTCACGCCGGAGAGGCTATCCGTCGACTACTTCGGCGAGGAGGTGACGAAATTGAAGCCGGTGAGCGTCAATCGGCGCCTGCATTCGGTTTCGATGCCGCGATAGTAGAAGTGCTGATACCCCGCCTTCGCGAGGTGGCCGTGGAGGACCTTCGTGCCGCAGGCCGGGCTTGGTGGGCACTTGGACTCGGCGCCACTGATCATTGATATTTCCTACTGGGATTGTTTCCGCTATACGTGGCGACAGTGCGTGCGGGTGCCCACCACAAGCTGCGGTCGCGCTCCCATAGAACTCGCTGGCCTTACGGTAGGCATCCGGGGAGAGCCGGCGCCGTTGGAGTATCGGTCCGGACAGTGGGCTCGAAGCTCTAGGGTGCCGGCACTTTCAAGCCTGTTCGATGTTTACGCGGGCCCTTTTGTTGTCTAGAGCGTCGCGTGGTATGAAGCACCCGTGATCCGGGTCCCATAAACACGCAAGGTGACATATACAGCGACCGCCATCCTAGTAGTGGCAATCTTCGTTCTGGCCGCCGTCGTGGCGATATCGAATGGATGGGGTGCCTCAGAAATCGGATCCGCGTCGAGTTGGTTCGCCGCGATCACGACGACTGCGGCTGTTGTGGTGGCGTTAAGAAGTAGCCACGTCGCCAGGATCTCGTCCGAGCGAGCAATCACGACAGCTGATGATCGCGCCGAGGAAGAAAGGAAGTATAGTCATCGCCGCGAAACAACGAAGGCGGTAGCGGAGCTTTGGGCAACCACGAGGGCGCTAGATGCGCCACTCTCAAGATATTCCGCCCAGGTGCTGACAGGTCAACCCCTCATGGAACTTATTGAGACCGGACACGACAAGGAGCATGACGCCAGGCTTCGTCTGGACGACGCATTCATGTCCTTTGAGGCCAAACTTTTCTATGCCAAAGCGATCGCTCTTGAACCGCACCTAATCGCGGAGTTAAGAATTCTCGAGGCGCAGATCGATGCGCTGCGTGAGCGGTTGCATAACCTTCCTGAGGTTCGAAGCATCGATGCTAAGCGGGAGATCGACGATGCTTTCGGCAGGATCATCGCCCGCCAGCACAATGCCCTAGAGACAGTACGGCGATACTTGCCCCTTTTGCGTGGCGCCGAAGAAGAGCGTCGCGCCGAGGAGCAATTCATCTCCAAACACTGGGATGCGAGTTCATCCTCGGAGGCCCGTCTGGATACGACGTAGATCGCCTAACCCTCACTCACGACGACTAACTCGACTTGACGCTTTCAGGATCGATGAACTCCTCACCGAGGAGAATAGAACGTGCGCGCGCGGTAAATCCCGAATCGAGGTCCGAAGTAGTCACGAGAAATTCCACCACGTCTGCTGCTAATTTAGCAGCGAGTTCGTCATATAGAGCACCCGTGTCGGTCGGCGCTGAGATTTTCTCCTTCAGAGCGGTGGAAAAAGCACCCACCTCAAGCAAACGCATTGCAGAAATCAAATGCGCAGGCCGACGGTGCAAGCGAGCAGTGAGTTCAAGCAAACGGGGATAGTAAGTGGGAAGCGGATCAACGTAGACCTCCTGCGGAATCGCCCCCTCCTGCCGCAGATGTTTCAGCATCGCCGACAAATCCTTCTTCTCAGCAAACCCGATCGGCCCACCCAGGATGTATTGCGATAGTCCGAGGTCAACATCGCTGATGTAGGCTTTGCGAATATTCTCGATCGCATGAGTAAGACTTAGAGTATACAACCAGGCGAAATCTATAACCAAGGAAACGTGGCGAGGATTTCTCGGTGAGAGCAGTTTATTTGCCAGGCGCAGTTGCTCCACAATCTGCGTGAGACTTCGATACTCTTCGCCAACCCAATAGTCAAACTCTCGATAGTCGCGCAATTCCCTCAGTCGTCCATCAAGATCACTAAAGGCGTGAAGCACCTTTGCAGTCTTGTCACGATCGAATAGCCATGCGACCGGTTCGGAATCCAGCGGAAATTCGCTGGGATGGAGCGCCTCTACCTGAGCCAATTCCTTGCTATTCAATGCCGTTATATGAAGGCGATTCGCGAGCTGTTTCGCCGCTTGCGTAACATCAGTCTCGCGCAACATGTATGCGGCATCGGCAGCGAAGAAATCCGCCACTCCACGGACCCAAAACATCCGACCCGTGGACCCCTTCGCGGTGGTCTTACAATCGACGATGGCACTTTCAACTCGGTAGCCACCGGATATGGTAAGACCTAGAACGTCAAGATCCGTAAACGACTCCGCAGCCGCCGACCGACGAGAGTTCGACGTGTTTGCAATTGCAACCCCGCCTACGCTGCGGAGTTGAACATCGATGCGCGTCGTATACCCCATTCGCCACAGCAACCGACGCGCCGCCACTTTGAGCCCCAAATCGAGTTCACTCACCGCGCACCTCTCCCCAAAGCCTTGTCAACTACGCCCTGCCATGACTTATCGTTGACTTTCGGCTTACCCTTCATGTGATTGAGTGTCTGCATTGGCGCAGTGTAGGGAAGGCCCAGTTCCAAAGTCCTCCGCGCTTCTTCCCCGCCCCCTCGCCCTGCTATTTGCTGGCCTTTAGATAGTAGGTCTCGTGCGATTAGTAACGCCTCCCTATTATCAGGGGTGTCGATAAACATGGGTGTCACCCAACTTCCCCCTTGCCTCAAGTCCGGCGCGAAAGCGATAAGGCCGGCGCGGTGCATGAGTCTATACTGTCGTTCGTGCCCTGAGTGTGGCTGGAGGAACCCTCTATTTGGATCGAGAAGTTTATCAATAACATCGATCAAGCCGCTCAGCGAAAGGTTATTGTAACCGCCGAAATACTGCCCACAACGGAGGCATGCGACTACCGCGAGAGCCTTCTCTAGAACCGGTTTTCTCGACTTCAACAACTTTGGGTCGAGGCTGTAGGGGAGGGTCGCAAAGGGCTGCAATGCCCCTCCCGGCAATTCGACGGCGGGCGCGAGTATCAGCCCCCTGCTAACCGCATCAATCAGCACTGTGTTTGTCGCGTCAACAGGGAGGCCCTGCTCGCCACCAACAGCCGCGAAAGCGTCCGCTATCAGCGCGGGTCCGTGGTCGCGTATCAACTCAGCCAGCAGCGCCGGATTCTCGAAACCAAAGAAGGGCGAGTAGGCAACTAATCCTCCCGAAACTTCGATTGTCTTTATCAACTGCGACTGAGATCCGATTTCAATGAGCTTCGGGATGTCCGCAGAATCGAGGCCAGCTCGGCTCGCAAGCTCCTCAACGGGGATTGGAGCGTCTGCCAAGCGATCCACAGCGATTACCATTTGCTGCTCTAAGTCCGTCGGCTTCTTGTCTCGCCAAGCCTCCCCTAGGCGCGCATACAAGTCATCGTAGAACGGAACCGTTTCAGTAAATCGGACAACCCTGTCGGAGTCGTACACCACGCCCTGAAGGAAGCCGACGTCCGCAAGGGATTTGACCACTTTGTCAAACGCGTACGGATTCACATCCAACTGCTCCGCGGCGACTGCTCGAAGTGCCTGCGCGTCGCTAACGACGTCCAAGCCACGAACGAGCGCGGCCACGCTGGCAGCCATTCCGATCATTTGGGTGTCGGCGAGTGGAACCAGCACTCCCGAGTTCGGATTGACATTCCGGAGTCCAGCATGAACGTCTTGACACCGCAATCCCTCGTCAAACTGATCCACTGTGTGTGCCTGGCCCTCTCCGCTCGACGCTTCGCTGGGCGTTAGATTAGATCACCGATAGCGAGACTGATCACCGCGACGCGCTGTGTCGTTGTCGCCGTTCACGAGACAATCTGTACTAGCAGATGATCGAGTGCCACCGATGGGTTCAACTAGCTTGAGTCGTTCGTCACTCATGTTCGGAGTACGTAGTCGGGTCGCATCGTCGTGGGATTCGCGATACTCGCCGATACATTCAGACAACCTATACCGCGCGTCCGGTTCGTCTGGTTTGATGCGCGAGTGAGGAAGATGATTACGGTCGGTGCCGCCATGTGCACCCTTGCTGTGGCCGGATGTAGTTCAAGCAACGGCTCCTCGACGCAGAGTTCGTCGGTCACATCGGCTGCCCCGGCCGCGTCGACGGCAGCGTCGACATCGACCACGACTGTGCAGGCAGCGCCAGTCGACAAATGCCCCAACCCGCTGGCTATCACTGACCCAGTATTCGCCTCAGCGGTTGCGTCGGTTCAACTTCCGAACGGTGCGCGCGTCACGACCGGACGACTGAGCAAAGACAGTGGTCACCCGGGAATGCAGGCTGCCGCGATCGACATTTGCGATCCCTCGGTCAAGTCAGCAGATGGAATCCGGCAGATCGCAACGCTGTACGCCAAGGCGCTCAAGGCCTCGCCGATTTCCGAATCGCTGTTCGCGGTCTACGTCGCGAGCTACTACATGGAGAACGACAAGGTAGTTGGCGAGGTCAAAGTGAAGGATCCCGACTTCCAGCTCCATCTCTGGAACGGCAAACCGTCGCCTACCGCAGAGCTGAAGACTTGGACAGTGGTTACGGAGTAGTTGATAGCGTGCGGATAGGTCGTACGCAGCGATACATTCAAACGATCGATACCGAGGTTCCAGTTCGCCTGGGATGATGCGCGGGTGACGACTCCGACTCCCCCAGGCTGGTATCCGGATCCCTCGAATCCAGCGACCCTTCGGTACTGGGATGGATTCCGTTGGACCGGGGCTACGCAGCCTGCTCCACCGCGCATGCAAGCGCAGCCTTTCGCTGCTACGCCTCCGAAGAACCCCAAGCCATTTAGAAACGCAGTACTTGGTGTGTCGGGGGCTCTGGTCGGTGTTGTCATCATCGGCACAGCCCTCACAGGAGGGGATGAACCCTCGTCCAATTCGGCGCGCACATCAACCACCACTCAAGTCCAGCCAGCTGGTACGGATGCCATCCCGCCGACTACCGGGGCAGCGACGTCGACGGCTGCGCCCGCGCACGGGTTCGGAACCGAAGTCCGTGATGGCAAGTTCGCGTTTGTGTTGACCGACATGGAATCTGGGCTGTCCACCATCGGACGCGAATCGTCGATGTTCAGCGAGAAGGCCGAGGGCCAGTTCGTGGTCGTGCACGTGGACGTCACGAATATCTCGAAGCAGCCCCAGTACTACTCCAGCCTGAATCAGGTATTGGTCGACGACCAGGGACGCGAGTTCACCAACGACAGCTCGGCTGAGTTCAGTCTCGACGGCGACGACGAAGGCGACGGGGATATCAACCCAGGCATCACACGCTCGACGCGAGTCGTGTTCGACATTCCAGTCGGAACCGTACCAGTGGCTCTAGAAGTGCACGACTCGATGTTCTCGAATGGGACGCGGATAACTTTCCAGTAGACGGACGATCCGACCTCCTCGCTACTGATGCTCCCGCCCACTCGTGGCCGCATGCGTCGCTCGCTGCAGTCCACCAGGTGGCGCCTCGCAGGTTTGGAGACCACCTCCATCGATGTAGCTGACTCGCGTCGACTACGGCGACGCCGCTGAAGCTCCCCCTCGGTGATTGACGACTATTCGCAGTTCGTCTGGAGTGAGCCAGACGGGACGAGCGCGATGGATCATTTGGTGACAGTTTGCGCACAACAGCACGAGGTCATTGAGGCTGCTCTCGGTTTCCCCCGAAAAGTGCAATGGAACTACATGATGGACCTGGATATAGCCATCGCCGAGCGACTCATATGTCGCTTCAAAGTCAAAGCCACAGACTTCGCATGAGATGTCACCGCGGATCCTCCTCGACTGTGCAATTTTGTCGGCACGAAGACGCGGGTTGCGCTCGCGCACTTTGACCAGGCGCTGGAGGACACGGCCCTCCACAGCGGCGACAAACTCGCTCATTCCGGTTCGTTTCAGATCCTCGTCATTCAGGTCCGCGTCTCCAACCTCGCCAGACCGGGCAAGGGTACCGCTGCCGCGTAGGGCCAGTGCTAACGAGTGCATCTTGTAAGGGTCGGCAACAAAGGCGTCGACGACGCGCGGAGCGAGTCCGCCACCCCTAGTCGCGGTTCTGGCGTACTCCGGATGGACGGTCCGAAGGTCTTCCAACTTACGGTGCACACTGCTGGTGCTCCGGAATCTGGGCACATAGATCGCGTAGTCCCACTGCGATCGCAAGAAGGTTGACAATTCGGAGACCCGCGGATCGTGTTCCTTGATCTCACGCCACGCGTTCTCGTAAAGCAGGCCACAGGCGAGGACCGTTTCGTCCCATTCCCAATCGGCTTTGCCAGTGACCTCGAACTCAAGCTCACGGAGTCGATTCGCGATGCGAACTCCACCCGAGAAGTCACCCGAACGGACTTCGTGTCCCGTGGCATCGCCGTATGCAATACCCGCGATCGCCTTCGAGTCGTACGCCTGACCCCCATACAGCAAGAAGTAGTCGTACGCTTCACTGAAGCCGTGCATCTTCAGGAAGGCATCCCTCCCCACTCGGTCGCACTCCGCGATGGCCGCGAGCACGCCGGCCCTCGTCAACTCTCGCGTGATAGCAGCAATGCCCACCATCCGTAGCCCCCTGAAGTCCCGCCACCGCCATTGTTTACAGCTTCGGCCGAAGCCGCTTTATCTTCGCATCGATCAACGCCATGGCGATTGCTCCCACTTCGTCGTATAACGATTCAGCGACCTCTCGCAGATCTCCCTCGGGCCGATAGCCGTACTGCTCGAGGAACGCTTTCATGCGCCTGTGCCGCTCGGACGCATGTTCACCCGCCCGCTGAAGGATGAACTCGCGCCAGTCGCCGCCCTGTTTCTTCGCGTTGCACGGGCCGCACGCGGGAACGACGTTCCCCCACGCGTGTAGTCCGAGCCCACTCTTATTCATCGGGATCAGATGATCTTGAGCTGTCGCCGGCTCGACGTCGCAGTAGCAACAGCGCCCACCGAAGAACTCCTTGACCGTCGCGAAATCCTTGGCCCCCGGTATGGCAGCAATTCGCGTTCCCGGTCATACTCGGCGCCCATCTCTTGAAGGAAGATCCGCAATGCCGTGTTCGCAATATCCGCTCTGCCCCTGGCCATCTAGCGATCGTACGGCCAGGCCGAGTACGCAGGCCGCTCCCCCCGCACACACCACAAGTCCTCAAGATATTCAATGCCGTGGTCGAAGAAGCACTCGACCATCTCGCAGTTCCACATCGTGATGTCGATCAGTTCGTCCATGCCCGGTTGGACGCAGTCGGGGCGAGTATGGTTCCGTCGCAAATGCCCCCTTCGGCCGACGGCCTCGACAGGCCCTCAAGCCATACGTCGTCAACATCTCGTGACTGACTACGCGTCTATTCGGCGTGCATGTTAGATGCGACTAAGGACTTGGCGCACAGACTCGCCGGTGTGCTCAAGTTGGTACGAATTGAGAATGGAACGACTCGGCTGCTTCGTTCCGGCGATGCGATTCAGCAGAGCGCAAACGAGAAGCCACCTGCCAGTCGTCGCAAAGGCGCGAAGCGCTTCGGGATCGATGACGTGCGGCGTGTGATGCTTGGTCCCATTGTAGTGAAGCGTGAACTGTTCGGCCCAGTTGGCCGTCGAGCCGACCCACTTCTCGAATGGACCTCCGACATGGAGCGCAAGGGCCTCGGCGAAGCTCTTGCTCCTTCCCTTCTCCGCCCAAGCCGCAACTCGCCGGTGTGCAGCAACCCACAATTCGATGGCAGAACCCACTCGAATTATCGCAGTTTCGATCGTGTCCGGGCCGTTGCGGTAGGGCGTCGACACAGTATCGACAACGACACGATGATCTCGCCGGAGATTGGACCACCGCGCCAGGCCGGCTACTCCTCCGAGATCTGCTAGAGAAACCAAGGGACGGGGTCGGCCGCTCGCCAGTATTGCCCCTTTCGGGGTGTACATTGCCCGCCGATTCCACAGAAGGGGGCTTCCTCCACCGACCCCAAGCAGGCCGGTCGGTGCGGGTGCGGATGCGACGAATCCGCGGTTGACCAGGCTTAGCAGGTCCTGAAAATCGAGTAGAGGTTCGATGAACTGCCCAAAGGCGCGCGCTCGGACTGCCGAGACCTCCACGTCCAGCCCAGTGTGCACGGTTACCGCGGATGGTCCAGAATCAACGAAGTCCCAATAGCCCTCGACGGAGAGCGCCAGGCTGGAGTGGAGACTGCGCTTCGAGACCTCACGCCGAGTAGGACGCAGTTCAAGTGTTGCACCGCCATGCCTGGCCGACGCGGTGGTCGGTCTTGTGAACGAGTTCATCCCTGCCCATCCTCCGAAGCCTGGGAATCGCAATGCCAACGACTTCATCCGGGCCGTCTTAATCTCATAAATGTCGATTCCCGAAGCGACCGAGTCCGCACGAAACCGGACCACTGAAGCACTCCCTCCACCGAAGTTAAAGGAGCCACCGGTTTGCGGGTGAACATCCAGCAAGATGGCGGCGCCGTGCGGCGTCGACAGAACGAGCATCGGAGGGGCCTCGGCGTTCAATAGCAGTGGGCCCTCCTTGATCGGATTTTCATCGAGCGCCTCGAACTCAATATGCCCTTCTTCATGACGACGGACGTATCCCCGCAGAGGGACTTGCTCAAGGTCTACCTTTCCAGTGCCCTTGTACGACCAGCCAAAGGCAGTCGAGCCGTTGAGTATGGCGTTTTGAACTTCCAACGGAGATGCCACGTTCAGGTCCTCATGTTCCTTGCGGACGCCGGGGGCGCAGTTGATGCTCAGAATTTTGGCACAATCGTACAAATCCGTATCACAATATCGACCAATTCGATTTGTCGACTCGGAGGCGGCAGTGGCTCCCAAAACCAACCCGGAACGGACACCGGAGCAAGCCGGCCAGCTTGCGGGCATTGCAATCGGCGCCTTCTGCGATCAGCACGAGGGGGAGATCCCCGGCCGGTAATCGGCAGCTATTGAAGTGCGGGGTCAGTGTAGATCCTACGGGTTTGGCGGCGGTCCCGCTCTGCTGGTTGCCCGTTGGCGCACCGAGTAGAAATGTCGCGTTAACCCTGTCCATCTACTCTGCCGACGCGCACCACTCGCAGGCCCTATGGGGTTGTGCGCAGACCTCGCCGGCTCCCCCGAAGTTGCCGGCGGGGTCACCTGCTGTCGGGATACTCGCGGCTACCGCATTTCTACAACTGTCCCCAAGTCGTGGACGTGCTCTTCTGCCGGGGCAATCGTCGCCGCGATGTCGCCGCCGACACCATGCGCGAACGCAGTCCCTCGGCTTACCGCAAATGCCCGATTGGACACCGACACCGCTGGTGTCGCCCGCCGTTCATCGATGGCATCCATGGCGACACCTTCAGCGCTGCTACCCGCATCTCGACGTCACGTTCCCCAATTGCCTGCATTTCGGGTGCATGGGGAAATGGACCGCGGACGGCATCGAGATCGATGGCACATCGAACCAAGCTGAACGCCGGTGCACCCTGACCCACGAGATCGTGCATCTCGAACGAGGCCCGGTCCCCGACGACCCGCACCTTGCCTTGAAGGAAGAGCGGATTGTCGAATGCATCACAGCACGCAGATTGATCACCATCGAGAAGCTCGTCGACGCTCTTGTGTGGTCGCGGCGTGTCGATCACGAGACAGCCGAAGAACTGTGGGTTGATCTGCCAACCTTGCAGCACCGCATCCGTGATCTGACCGAGGGCGAGCGTCGATACATCAGCCAGGAGCTCGAGCGGCGGTCCTGATCACGTCGCCCATCTGGCACCAAAGGCTCGCCCCCGCGCCCATACGAGGTGGGCGCGGGGACGAATTGAATCTCCAGATTCGATAGGAAGTGTAGCTATGGACCAGCATCAACGATCGAGACCGGCCGGGTAGTGGCCACCATCAAGCCGTACGAAACGGCGAAGGGGAAGCGCTACCGAGTTCGATACCGCAAGCCGGACGGTAGCCAGACCGACAAGCGCGGCTTCACCACCAAGAAGGCAGCCGAAGCATTCGCCGCCGAGGTCGAGGTCGACAAGCTCAAAGGCCAATACATCTCCCCCACCGACGCGCGCACGACGGTCGGCGAGCTCGGGCCGGGATGGCTCGCCCGGCAGCGAGGGCATCTGAAGGAGTCCGCGTATCGACCACTCGAGGTGGCGTGGCGGCTGCGGGTCGAACCGCGGTGGGGTGAGGTCCAGCTCGGCGACATCCGGCCGAGTCTTGTCCAGGCCTGGATCACGGAGCTCGGCCGCGGCAAGGGGGACGTGAAGTCCGTCGGCGCCACCGTCGTCATCCGAACGCATCAAGTTTTCGCCGGCATCCTCGAGGACGCAGTCCGCGACCGGTTGATCCGTTCGAATCCAGCCCGTGGGATGAAGCTGCCCACGCAAGCCGAAGAAGCGCCCCGTCTACCTCACACACGAACAGGTTGACGCTCTCGCCCGAGAGTGTGGCGAGCACTCCGATCTCGTCCTGTTCCTGTCGTACACCGGCGTGCGGTGGGGCGAGGCCACAGGGATGAAGGTTCGGGATCTCAATCTGCTGCGCCGGCGCGCCACGGTGGATGAGAACGCGGTCGAAGTCGGCAGCGAGATCATCGTCGGCACGACGAAGGGCCACAAACGGCGGACTGTTCCGCTCGCCGACTTCCTCATCGCGATCCTCGCGAAGCGGTGCGAGGGCAAGTCTCGTGAGGATCTCGTGTTCCCGAACGAGGACGGCACCTACCTTCAGCGCTCCCATACCGAGTCCGGGTGGTTCGACAAGGCTGTCAGTGCCGCCGAAGTTCCACGGGTCACCCCGCACGATCTGCGGCACACTGCGGCATCCCTGGCGGTATCGGCCGGTGCGAACGTGAAGGCGCTGCAGAAGATGCTCGGGCACGCGTCGGCGGCGATGACGCTCGATGTCTACGCTGATCTCTTCGACGACGACCTGGACGCCGTCGGCTTGGCACTCAGCGAAGCCCGTACGAAATCAGGTGTGGGCAAAAAGTGGGCAGAAACGGAAAGTGAGGGAACCGCCTGAGCAAAGAGAAGGCCCCGACCTGCATCGGAATGCTGATCGGAGCCTCGATCCTGGGTGGGCGCGGAGGGTTTCGAACCCCCGACCGCTGGTGTGTAAAACCAGAGCTCTACCACTGAGCTACACGCCCGAACTCCCGGTGAGACCCTCACCGGGAGTGCTCTAAGACTCTAGCGCGGCAAGCGCATTTGCCCAAAGTCCGTGGTCACGGGCTTCTCCGGGGCCGTTCATCTCGGCAAAACGAATGATTCCGTCTTTGTCGATGACAAAGGTGCCACGATTCGCGAAGCCCAACTTGTCGTTGAACACCTCGTACTTCTGAGCGACCTCACCGTGCGGCCAGAAGTCCGACAGCAAGGGAAATGTGTATCCCTGCTCGGCCGACCAGATCTTGTGAGTCGGCGAAGCACCGACAGAAATCGCGAGAATGGCGGTGTCGTCGTTCTCGAACTTCGGAAGCTCGTCACGGACCTTGCAGAGTTCCCCCTGACAAGTCCCGGTGAAGGCCAACGGATAGAAGACCAGCAGAACGTTCTTCTTACCGCGGAAATCTGCGAGCGAAACTTCCTGGTTGTTCTGGTCCTTCAAGGTGAAATCCGGTGCCTGGGCACCAACTTCGAGAGGCATGTGCGATTCCTTGGGAAAGTGCGGAAAGGACCGGGTCAGCGCTTGTTGGCCGGACGAGCCTTCGGCTGAACCAGTCGACTTCCCGACCAGTCACCGAGGTTGGCTGCCGATGTCTGCGTCAGGCCGGCAGTCGGCGCCGATTCGGCGATCTCGCTGGGCTCGACGTGTCCGTCGAGACCGGTCTTGGGAGTGAGAACCCACACGAAGCCTTCGTCGGCGAGGGGCCCGATGGCATCCATGAGGGCGTCCACCAGGTCACCGTCCTCGTCGCGCCACCACAGCAGCACGACGTCGATGACCTCGTCGGAATCCTCGTCGAGCATTTCCCCGCCGATGGTTTCCTCAACCGCGGCACGAATGCCGTCGTCGGTATCCTCATCCCAGCCCAGTTCCTGCACCACCATGTCAGTGGTAATCCCGAGTTTCTGAGCGTAGTTCTGGGCATCCGCCGCGGCGACCACGGTGGGGTCCTCCTTTTGTTGATGGTGTGTGGCGACCCCGCACACCTACCGTTTGACGATCAATTAGGGAAAGCGAACATGGTCTGAGGCGTTAGCGCAAGCCGACCACGCCGAAAACTTTCACCAAAGATCGTCTTCTGACACACGGCGAACCTTACGCCTGCGGATTACCGCAGGTCACAGGGATCCACATTCATCGAAGATCGACTTGCGAATCGAATTGCTCGTATCGCTGATCGAATTGATTTCATCGGCCGAATGATCACTCTCGATCACGACAGCAGATGAACGTAGGTTCGCGGCCAATTCGGCGAACAGTCCGGAAAGTTGCGTCGGAAGTTCACTCGCGACCGAGTCGAACCACGAGGCGGTGTCCCTGGCCGACGAAGCAGCAGCGCTTGCTTCGGCTCTCAGGTCGGTCTCACCATGATTTCCGGCGTCGACGTAGGCGTTGAACGCGACCACGTCGTTTTTCGATCGAGAGACCGCTTCCTCACAGATCGCGAAAGCCGCCTCTGCCGCATCTGCCGCCGCTTTCGACGAGGACGCGGCGGCCATCGAAATACTCACCTCGGATTGGTATGCAGCCACGTGCGCTTCATTGGGTACTGCCGATCCGGTCACCGCCGCCGAACATCCCACGATCACCGACAGTCCCACTGCGATCGATCCGACCGAGACCCACGCCCCGACCCTGCCGTAATTGATTTCTTTGTTTATTTTTTCCCACCCCTTCATACGTTCCGATCGATCCCCCAAGCCTGTGACTACGGGGAACCATCACACCCCTGCGTCACGCCGAAAAACGCTACCCGAGAGTAACCAGAGGCGAGGTGTGCCGGACCGACCGGGATGGTGAAAGATGAGGTACGCGCCATATTCACGATGGAAGTGCGTCGGACCTAACAAGGCCTCGATCACCTATGTAAGGACGCCCCACCACGCGTCCCCAAACCAATGAGGAGCACACGTTGTCTGACCTGATCCAGGGTCCCGCGTCCGGGCAGAACGCCGATTCCGGCGCCGCCGGCGAGTCGGGTTCGCCCGCGTCGAATACGTCGGGGGGAACCGACGGTCGCGTTCGCGTCATTCGCGAAGGTGTTGCGTCGTACCTGCCGGACATCGATCCGGACGAGACCACCGAATGGCTCGAATCATTCGACGGACTTCTGGATCGATCCGGACCCACGCGTGCCCGCTACCTCATGCTCCGCATGCTCGAACGCGCCGGCGAGAAGCACGTCGCACTCCCCGCGCTCACTTCGACCGACTACGTCAACACGATTCCGACCGAAAACGAGCCGTGGTTCCCCGGTGACGAAGAGGTCGAGCGCCGCTATCGCGCCTGGATCCGTTGGAACGCCGCGATCATGGTCCACCGCGCTCAGCGACCGGGCGTCGGCGTCGGCGGTCACATCTCGACCTACGCCTCGTCGGCAGCGTTGTACGAGGTCGGCTTCAACCACTTCTTCCGTGGCAAGGACCATCCCGGCGGCGGCGACCACATCTTCATCCAGGGTCACGCCTCCCCCGGCATCTACGCACGCGCCTTCCTCGAGGGCCGCATCCCCGCGGAACAGCTCGACGGATTCCGCCAGGAGAAGTCCCACGCCGACTTCGGCGGCGCACTGCCGTCCTACCCGCACCCACGGCTGCTTCCCGACTTCTGGGAATTCCCGACGGTCTCGATGGGCCTCGGTCCGATGAACGCCATCTACCAGGCCCGGTTCAACCACTACCTCAACGACCGCGGCATCAAGGACACCACCGATCAGCACGTGTGGGCGTTCCTCGGCGACGGCGAAATGGACGAGCCCGAGTCACGCGGCCTCGCTCACGTCGCGGCAACCGAAGGCCTCGACAACCTCACGTTCGTCGTGAACTGCAACCTCCAACGCCTCGACGGCCCGGTCCGCGGCAACGGAAAGATCATCCAGGAACTGGAATCGTTCTTCCGCGGTGCCGGCTGGAACGTCATCAAGGTCGTCTGGGGTCGCGAGTGGGATGCGCTGCTGCACGCCGATCGCGACGGCGCACTGGTCAACCTGATGAACGTGACGCCGGACGGTGACTACCAGACGTACAAGGCCAACGACGGCGCGTTCGTACGCGATCACTTCTTCGGACGTGACCCCCGCACCAAGGAACTGGTCAAGGACCTCACAGACCAGGAAATCTGGAACCTCAAGCGCGGTGGCCACGACTACCGCAAGGTCCACGCCGCCTACGCAGCGGCCATGGCACACAAGGGCCAGCCGACGGTCATCCTGGCGCACACCATCAAGGGCTACACCCTCGGTAAGCACTTCGAGGGCCGCAACGCCACGCACCAGATGAAGAAGCTGACGCTGGACGATCTCAAGGCGTTCCGCGACATGCAGCACATCCCGATCTCGGATGCCGAGCTCGAGAAGGATCCGTACCTGCCTCCGTACTACCACCCGGGCGCGGACGCTCCCGAGATCAAGTACATGCTCGACCGTCGTAAAGCACTCGGCGGGTTCCTGCCTTCCCGCAACACCGATGCGGCGCCGCTCAAGCTCCCCGAGGACAAGACGTACGACGTCATCCGCAAGGGTTCGGGCAAGCAGGAAGTCGCCACCACCATGGCGATCGTGCGCATCCTCAAGGAACTGTTGCGCGACAAGGAAATCGGCAAGCGCATCGTGCCGATCATCCCGGACGAGGCTCGCACGTTCGGTATGGACTCGTGGTTCCCGTCGCTGAAGATCTACAACCGCAACGGGCAGCTCTACACCTCCGTCGACGCCGAACTCATGCTCGCCTACAAGGAGAGCCCGATCGGCCAGATCCTGCACGAGGGCATCAACGAGGCCGGTTCGACGGCTTCGTTCACCGCAGTCGGCACGTCGTACGCCACCCACGGTGAACCGATGATTCCGCTGTACATCTTCTACTCGATGTTCGGTTTCCAGCGCACCGGCGACGGCCTGTGGGCGGCTGCCGACCAGATGGCTCGGGGATTCGTTCTCGGCGCAACCGCCGGTCGTACCACTCTGACCGGTGAAGGTCTCCAGCACGCCGACGGACACTCCCTGCTCCTGGCATCCACCAACCCCGCAGCTGTCACGTACGACGCCGCGTTCTCGTACGAGTTGGCGCACATCGTCAAGGACGGCTTGCGCCGCATGTACGGCGGCACCGAGGGCGTCGACGGTTTCGGTGGCGAGAACATCTTCTACTACCTGACCATCTACAACGAGCCGTACGTTCAGCCGGCCGAGCCCGAAGGTCTCGACGTCGAGGGCTTGCTCAAGGGCATCTACCTCTACAAGACGTCCGAAGCATCCGGCCCGAAGGCACAGATCCTCGTCTCCGGTGTCGCGATGCCCGAGGGGCTGCGCGCGCAGAAGCTACTTGCCGACGAATGGGGCGTCTCGGCCGACGTCTGGTCGGTCACGTCCTGGGGTGAGCTGCGCCGCGAAGGCGTCGAATGCGAACGTCAGGCGCTGCTCAATCCGTCCGAGGATGCTCCGGTTCCCTTCGTCACCACGGCGTTGTCGTCGGCCCAAGGCCCCGTAGTTGCGGCTTCGGACTGGATGCGGGCGGTCTCGGACCAGATCCGTCAGTGGGTTCCCGGCGACTACACCACGCTCGGCACGGACGGGTTCGGCTTCTCCGACACCCGCACCGCTGCGCGTCGTTACTTCAACGTCGATGCCGAATCCATCGTCGTTGCCGTGCTGATCGGTTTGACAAAGGAAGGATCGATCGAGCGGTCGAAGGCCGTCGAAGCAGCGAGCCGATACCGCATCGACGACGTGAATGCTGCTCCCGAGCAGACCGGGGACACCGGTAGCGCCTAAGTCGTAGGGCAACAGTCCCAGCGATCGAAAACAGACCTACGCCCATCGCCGCGGGTGTCATCTCGACATCCGCTGCGGCGATGGGCGTAGGTTTTTCTCATGCCCGAACCTGATCCCGAGAAACCCGAAGAGGGCGTACGCCGCACTCGACCACAGTCGTCCGGGTTGCAGGCTGTACTCGCCCGCCGTCGTCAGGTTCGCGATCCACTTCCAGAAGCCTTGCTCCGCCGCGTCAAACAGTTCTCCGGCCGGCTCTCCACCGAGGCCGTGACCGTGATGGAGGAGCAGCTTCCGTTCTTCGACAGTCTCGACGCTTCGCAACGCGCCGACGTTCAACTGTTGGTGCAGACGTCGGTGGTGAATTTCCTGGAATGGCTGCGGCAACTCGACTCGGAGATCAGCTTCGGATACGAGTCGTTTCCGGTCATCCCTCAGGATCTTGCTCGACAGCTCACGCTGCGCCAGACCGTCGACATGGTCCGGGTGGCGATGGAGTTCTTCGAGAAATGGCTGCCGGCTCTCGCCCGCAACGATCAGCAGCTGATCGCGCTGACAGAAGCCGTCCTGCGCTACGGGCGTGAACTCGGTTTCGCAGCAGCGACGGTGTACGCAAGCGCTGCCGAGTCGCGGGGTGCCCTGGACACGCGACTGGAAGCGCTCGTCGTCGACGCCGTCGTGCAGGGAGACACCGGCTCGGACATGCTCTCTCGCGCCGCCACCTTGAACTGGGATGCCACGGCTCCGGCCACCGTCATCGTCGGGTCTCCCCCGCCGGACGAGCGGGTCTCGGTTGCCGGCACCGTCCACGCGACTGCCGCCGCGCACGGGCGCGCTGTTCTCGCCGTGGTGCAGGGTCCGCGACTGGTGATGATCGTCAGCGGCGAGCTGAGCAGTAAGACGGAAGGCAGCCAATTCCTTCAAGACCTGCTCATGAGTTTCGCCGACGAGCCGGTGGTGATCGGCCCGACGACACCCTCGTTGAGCGCAGCGCACTTCAGTGCGTCCGAAGCTCTGGCGGGAATCAAGGCTGTTGCCGGGTGGCGCGGCGCACCTCGTCCCGTTTTCGCGACTGAACTGCTCCCGGAACGGGCACTACTGGGAGACGCCGCTGCCGTGAAGGCTCTTCGCGATTTCCTCGTCGCACCTTTAGCTGAATCCGGCACAGTCTTGACCGATACTTTAGACAGTTATCTCGACTGTGGAGGTGCGGTTGAGACTTGTGCACGTCTTCTGTTTGTTCATCCAAATACCGTTCGGTACCGCTTGAAGCGAATCGCGGAAGTTACCGGCCGGGATCCAACGAATCCACGCGACGCATATGTACTACGGATCGCCGCTACCGTGGGCCGATTGACACAAATCGATCTCAAATCGAACAATTCGGTTACTTCAGTCACATCTTTAACATCCGGACAAACAAACCTGTAACCCCTGAGCGTCCAATTTCGATGGCCGAGCGCGACGTGGGATTTTGTGGGAATCCTACAAAACACTTCGCCAGAGTTCATCGCGACCGACATCTCGCAGGTCGCTCGCGGCGGTGTTCTCTTAATAAGTGATTTCGTTGCTCGCCCCGGGACAGGGCTCTCAGACACCCGGCATGCTCAGCCCCTGGCTGGCACTGCCCGGAGCACAAGACCGCCTCGAAGTGTGGTCGAAGGCAGCCGGCCTGGACCTCGTCCGGCTCGGCACGACCGCGACCGCCGAAGAAATCACCGACACCTCGGTAACCCAGCCCCTCGTCGTTGCCGCTGCTCTGCTGGCATACGAGGAAATCGAATCACGTGGGCTCCTCGGCGCCGACGTCATCGCTGCCGGCCATTCGGTGGGTGAGCTTGCCGCTGCTGCGGTCGCCGGTGTTATCTCCGCTGACGACGCGGTCGCGCTTGCCGCCCTCCGTGGCGCCGAGATGGCCAAGGCTTGTGCGCTCGAGCCCACGGGCATGTCAGCCGTTCTCGGTGGAGACGAAGCCGAAGTGCTCGCACGAATCGAAGAACTCGGACTGGAAGCAGCCAACCGCAATGCGGCCGGCCAGATCGTGGCGGCCGGACTGCTCACCGCGCTCGAAGAACTCGCAGCAAACGCACCCGAAAAGGCCCGAGTCCGCGCACTACCCGTCGCCGGAGCTTTCCACACCCGCTTCATGGCGCCGGCGCAGGACGCCGTCGCAGCTGCTGCCGCCAAGATCACCCCTTCCGATCCGACGCGCACGCTGCTTTCCAACTCGGATGGCGCACCCGTCTCCTCGGGCGCCGACGCCCTCACCAAGCTTGCCGCGCAGGTAACCCGCCCCGTTCGTTGGGACCTCTGCTCCGCGTCGTTGCGGACAGCAGAAGTCAGCGCGATCGTGGAACTCCCGCCGGCCGGAACCCTCGTCGGAATTGCCAAGCGTGAAATGCGTGGCACACCGACGGTGGCCCTCAAGAACCCGGAGGATATCTCCGCACTGTCCGAGCTGACCTAGCTCGGACGCCCACCCGGCCGATCAGCCCGAACGGCGGCCGGACGTTTCACCCCACCTCAATCGATCAAGAAGGGAGCCACACCAGTGGCCCACACTCAGGAAGAAATCATCGCGGAACTCGGCCAGATCGTGGAGGAGGTCACCGGTATCGAGCCTTCCGAGGTCACCGTCGACAAGTCCTTCGTGGACGACCTCGATATCGACTCCCTGTCCATGGTCGAGATCGCCGTTCAGACCGAAGACAAGTACGGCGTGAAGGTCCCCGACGAGGATCTCGCAGGCCTGCGCACCGTCGGCGACATCGTCGCGTACATCCAGAAGCTCGAAGCCGAAGGCGCCGAAGCCAAGAACGCAGAGTGAGCCGACCGTGACTTCCGCTTCTACCCGCAAAGGGAAATTCCCCGACATCGTCGTCACGAGCCTCGCGACGTCGACCTCGGTGGCTGGTGATGTGGATGGCACGTGGAAGGCGCTACTCGCCGGCGAAAGCGGCATCGGAATCCTCGATGACCCGTTCATCGACGAGTTCGACCTTCCCATTCGCATCGGCGGGCACCTGAAGGTTTCACCGGACGAGGGCTTGTCCCGCGTCGAAATTCGACGGATGAGCTGGGTGGAACGCCTTGCCCTCACGTTGAGTCGCACGGTCTGGAGCAACGCCGGCAGCCCTGAAGTCGATCAGGACCGCCTGGCCGTTGTCATCGGCACCGGACTCGGCGGCGGCGACACGCTCATCGACGCCGTCGACAAGCTCCGTGGCGGCGGATACCGCAAGGTGTCCCCGTTCTCGGTGCAGATGGTCATGCCCAACGGACCGGCCGCAACGGTCGGACTCGAACTCGGGGCCCGCGGTGGCGTCATCACTCCGGTGTCGGCATGTTCATCAGGTTCCGAGGCAATTGCTCACGCTCACCGCATGCTTGTCATGGGTGACGCGGACATGGTTGTGGCTGGTGGAGTCGAGAGCTTCATCGACGCCGTTCCGATCGCGAGCTTCGCCATGATGCGTGCGATGAGCACCAACAACGACAATCCGGCCGCAGCTTCACGTCCTTTCGACAAGGACCGCGACGGATTTGTCTTCGGCGAAGCCGGCGCCTTGATGATCCTCGAAACCGAGGAGCACGCAAAGGCACGCGGGGCAACGATTCACGCCCGCCTGCTTGGTTCCGGAATCACTTCGGACGGGTACCACATCGTGGCACCGCATCCGGAAGGCCTGGGCGCGGCGCGAGCCATGACCCGAGCAATCGAGATGGCCGGACTGACGAAGTCCGACATCAAGCACATCAACGCCCACGCCACTGCGACGCCGATCGGTGACATCGCAGAGGCAAAGGCAATCAACGCAGCGGTCGGCAATCACGCTGCGGTGTACGGCCCGAAATCCGCGCTGGGACACTCGATCGGCGCTGTCGGCGCCCTCGAATCAGTCCTCACGGTTCTGGCAGTGCGTGACGGGATCATCCCGCCCACGCTCAACGTTGACAGCCAGGATCCAGAAATCGATCTCGATGTCGTCAAGGGTGAACCCCGAACCGGCTCTTTCGATTTCGCACTGAACAACTCGTTCGGTTTCGGTGGGCACAATGTCGCGCTCGCCTTCGGTCGGGCCTAGCCCGAACCGCGGTTTGCACCTGTCCGCGGGTGTCGTTGCAACACAACGTCACCCGCGGACAACACCGACCTTTCGTTCCACCCAAGGCTCGTACTGAAGGAGGACGCGATGACCATCCTGGCCCCCGTGACAAAGTCCGAATCATCGACAGACCCGCGCGATCCTCTTGCGCGCCTGGAAAATCTGTTCGACCCCGGCACAACAGTGCCGCTCCACGCCCGTGACAAGTCCGGTGTGCTCGCCGCGTCCGGAAACATCGACGGCGTCCGCACCATCGCATACTGCTCCGACGCCACTGTCATGGGTGGCGCCATGGGCGTCGACGGTTGCAAACACCTCGTCAAAGCCATCGATACCGCTATCGAGGAAGAGTCCCCCATCGTGGGCCTCTGGCACTCCGGTGGCGCGCGTCTGGCTGAAGGCGTCGAGGCGCTCCACGCCGTCGGACTGGTCTTCGAGGCCATGGTCCGCGCGTCGGGTCTCATACCTCAAATTTCCGTCGTGCTCGGCTTTGCCGCTGGCGGAGCCGCGTATGGTCCAGCCCTCACCGATGTCGTAATCATGGCGCCGGAAGGCCGAGTGTTCGTCACCGGGCCAGACGTAGTTCGTAGTGTCACCGGCGAACAGGTCGACATGGTGTCACTCGGCGGTCCGGACACACACACCAAGAAGTCGGGTGTCGCGCACATCGCCGCACACGACGAGGCCGACGCATTGCACCGCGCGCGCCGCCTGGTCTCGATGATGTGCGAGCAGGGCGAATTCGATCAGCGGGCAGCGGAACTCGGCGACAGTGATCTGCGCGCCATGATGCCTGCCTCCGCGAAACGCGCGTACGACGTTCGTCCGATCGTTCACGAAATGCTCGACAACGTCGAAGGCGAGTCGAGTTTCGAAGAACTGCAAGGCAATTACGCTCGGAGCATCGTCACCGGTTTCGGCCGGATGGCCGGACGCACCGTTGGCGTCATTGCGAACAACCCACTGCGACTCGGGGGGTGCCTGAACTCCGAAAGTGCAGAGAAGGCCGCTCGATTCGTGCGACTGTGCAACGCATTCGGCGTGCCGCTCGTGGTCGTCGTCGATGTTCCCGGGTATTTGCCGGGCGTCTCGATGGAGTGGGAAGGCGTTGTCCGACGCGGAGCGAAGTTACTTCACGCCTTCGCCGAGGCAACGGTCCCCCGCGTCACCGTCGTCACTCGAAAGATCTACGGCGGCGCCTACATCGCGATGAACTCGCGAGCACTGGGAGCCACTGCCGTATTCGCTTGGCCCAACTCCGAAGTAGCCGTGATGGGTGCGAAGGCTGCTGTCGGCATCCTGCACAAGCGGGCCCTCGCAGCTGCACCGGACGACGAGCGTGAAGCATTGCACGACCGACTCGCTGCCGAGCACGAGGCAATCGCGGGCGGCGTCGACCGCGCGGTCGAAATCGGCGTCGTCGACGAGGAAATCGACCCGGCGAAGACTCGCAGCATCGTGACCGCTGCCCTCGCGTCTGCACCATCTGTCCGCGCGCGGCACAAGAACATTCCGCTCTGACAACCCTGGACAGCAAGGTGGGCCTCGCCGATACGGCGGGGCCCACCTTTGTCATTCAAGTCTTTGTCGTTCAAGCCGCGAGAGCACTCCGGGTTCAGGATGGACCTCGGTCAGCTGACACGCCTTCGCAGCCATGTCACTTCGGCACCTTCGCCTGAACTCCGGAAGGGTTCGAGTTCCTCGTCCCACGGTGTACCTATCGCCCGATCGATTTCCGCGGCGATGTCTCCACCGGAATTCATGATGGACCGCAGTTTCATCTCCCCTACGACGACATCACCGTTCGCACTGGTGGATCCGCGCCACAGGCCCAGACCGGGCACATGGCTGTACCGTTCGCCGTCGACGCCGTGACTCGGGTCCTCGGTGACCTCGAACCGCAACATCGGCCACGCGCGTAGCGAGTCGACCAGGCGGGCACAGGTTCCGACGGGACCCGTCCAGTCCGTCGTCGCACGCAGAAGCCCGTCGTAGGCAGGCTGTGAGGTCCATCTGAGCTTGGCAGGGCTGTCCAACGTGGCGGACAAAGCCCAATCCACGTGCGGGCACAGCGCCGCGGGCGACGAGTGGATGTAAACCACACCAGTCGTCACGTCCGCGAATTGATTCATTTCGCGCACTCGAGCCTCCTGCTTCGACGAGGGACGTCTTCCCCAACGACCTCTGTCGAGTTCGTGCAGCACGCTCGATTGAACAGTGTGCCTTGTGTTACCCGTGTTGCGCCAGTGGAAGGAGAGAAATTTGTGCTCTACCGCGAAACTTCACCGACCACGCCATCCGACAATTCGGTCCACAAAGGCTTGGCCCAATCACCGAAATCGCGATCGGTAAGCACGACGCACGCAGTATCGATCGTGGGATCGACCCACAGGAACGTCCCGGACTGGCCGAAATGACCGAAGGTAGCGGCCGAGTTCTCGAGACCCGTCCAATGCGGACGCTTGTCGCCCCGAATTTCGAATCCGAGCCCCCAGTCGTTGGGGCGCTGAGAGCCGTAACCCGGAAGAATTCCGTTGAGCCCCGGGAACTGCACAGTTGTCGCCTCTGCGAACGTCTGCGCCGAGACCAGAGTCGGCGAGAGCAGTTCAGCCGCGAACTTGGCCAAGTCGTCTGCCGATGCCTGCGCACCGTGACCGGCCGGACCGACAAGAGCCGCGCTGGTCATCGCCAACGGCGCGAACACCGCCTCGGCCAGATAGTCGGCAAATTCGATCTCGGTCTCCCGGGAAACCAACTCGGCAAGCACCTCGAACCCCGCACTCGAGTAGATCCGCTTCGACGCCACCGGCGCCTGAACAACACGTTCGGCGAATGCCAATCCCGAAGCATGTGCGAGGAGATGACGAACGGTCGACCCCTCAGGCCCGGCCGGCCCATCCAACTCGACCGCCCCCTCCTCCACTGCCACGAGAATCGCGTAGGCGCACAACAGTTTTGTCACCGAAGCCAGGGGGAAAACATGCGCCTGGTCGCCACTGAAACCACGAATGCGGTCGCCCTCACCGGGATTCTTCCCGGAGAGGACGACCGCTGCCGCATTGTCGACCGGCCACTGCTGGATTACGTCGAGACTGTGAGTACTGGGCACCCGATCAGACTACTGGCACAAGAGTTGCGCTTCCGATCACCAGTCAGCTTCGGTGTAGCGGATGACGCCGCGGATGTTCTTGCCATCCAACATGTCCTGGTAGCCGTCGTTCACGCCTTCGAGCGTGTAGGTCCGAGTCACCATGTCGTCGAGGTTCAGCTTGCCTGCCTTGTACATCGCGAGGAGGTTCGGCACGTCCTGGCGAGCGTTGCCACCGCCGAAAATGTTGCCCTGAAGGTCCTTCTGAAGCATCGCCATCAGGAACAGGTTCAGCTTCACATCCATGTCCGTCAGGTGCCCCATTGCGGTGACGACACAACGGCCGGCCTTTGCCGTCAGAATCATCGCTTCTTCGACGTACTCACCCCTCATTTCGCCGACGGTGATGATCGTCTTCTGTGCCATGCGGCCATACGTAGCGTCGATGATCGGCTGAATGGCAGCGGCAGCGCTTTCGAAAGCGTGCGTTGCGCCGAACTTCAGAGCCTGCTCACGCTTCCACGGCACGGGGTCGATGGCAAAGATGTACCGGGCGCCCGATGCAACTGCACCCTGTAGCGCACTGATACCGACGCCGCCGACACCCATGATCACAACGTCTTCGCCGGGCTTCACATCGGCGATGTGGGTTGCCGATCCCCAACCGGTCGGAACGCCGCAACCGACGAGTGCGGCAACCTCGAACGGAATGTCCTTGTCGATCTTCACCACTGACGACTGGTTCACGACCATGTAGGGCGAGAACGTCCCTAGCAGGCACATCGGGATCACGTTTTCGCCGCGAGCCTGGATCCGGTAAGTGCCGTCACTGATGGCCTGGCCGCTGAGGAGGCCCATCCCGAGGTCACACAGGTTCTGATGACCGGCCGAACACGCCGGACAGGTTCCACAAGCCGGAATGAAGGACAGAACGACGTGGTCGCCGACCTCCAGACCCTTGACCTCCGGGCCGAGCTTGGTGATGACGCCCGAACCCTCGTGCCCACCCATGACGGGGAACGACGGCATCGGGGTCGCGCCGGTGACGATGTGGTGATCGGAGTGGCACATTCCGGCCGCTTCCATGCGAATCTGAACTTCGCCGGCTACCGGCTCACCGATCTCGATCTCCTCGACGGACCACTTTTCATTGAGGCCCCACAGGATTGCACCCTTGGTCTTCACGTCACTTCACCCTTTCATTCGCACACCCGCATCTATCTCTGTGACCATAGCCACAAATCTGCGAAATTGGAACGTGTTCTAACGAAAGATTTTGCACTGCAGGTCAGACGTCCAAATGACCTGGCACAACCGGCGCGGCAACAACGGAATAATGACCCACTGAGTGGGACAGGCCACACGGGCACCCGAAAGTAGAGCCGCCCCGAAAGCACGCAACCATTCGACTCCACCCCCCACCAATCGGTCGGACACAGAGCAGCGGGTCTGAAACAGACCTGGGCATGTTCTGGTGCATCTGAGGTTCGTCCTCAGGTTTTGAAGGTGGTGTTCGCCGGCCGCGGTTGCTGGCCGGGGTCGATCGAGGGTGGTGGGATGAACCAGGGTTTGTTGTCGACACCGATCCGAATCGCCCACTTCCCGACGAACCCTGATTTCCGGTGCATCAACCGGTGGTGCGAACGGCACAGCAGGACAAGGTTGTTCATCACCGTCGGGCCACCGTTGGCCCAGTGCCGGATATGGTGCGCATCCGTCCAGGCAGGCACACATGAACACCCCGGGAACGCGCAGCCCCTGTCTCGGGCGATCAACGCCACTCGCTGTTCGGGGGTGACCAATCGTTTTCCGGGTTTCGCATCGAGCGGTGCGCCGTGATCGTCGAGCAGAACCGTGGACAGGAAACAATCACACCCGAGAAGCCTGGTCTGCGACACCGACAGCGGTCCGAGCCAGGGCATGTGCCCGACATCGAGATCCGATACAGCCATTCCGTCATCAGCAGTGGAGGGTGTCGCGGCGCAGTCCCGATGCTCAGCGAGATCCCCAGCGTTGATGTGCACGTTCACGTGCGGGCGTTGACCACCGTCTGTGCCTGTTTTGGCGCAGTCCAGGTAACGGCGGATCAGTTCGGTGAACCCGTCCGCAGTGCGTTTCGCCGCCGACCGAGAATCCGGGGTTCCATCCGGAGCGGGGGTCGGCATCGTCAGATTCGACAACGCCGACAACAACATTTCACCGGTCAGGGCGTCGAAATCCCCACGCACCACCACCCGACCATTGAGCGTCGACGCGATCCGCAACTCGTTGAGATCGACATCCTCGGCGGGCGGAATCTCATCCGACTCGAACAACCGCTCCAACGTCGCGATCACGTTCCGCACCTTCGTCGTCGTCGCCTCCACACCCGACGCAGCAGCGAGCAACAAATCGATGCACTTCGGGAGCGCCTCCTCCGGCATCCCCTTCGGTGGTGATTCACAGAACGCCACGATCAACACGGCATGATCGAAGGAGCAATCCCCACAACCGAACCGAGCCGCCACACCCGGAAGCGGCCGCAAAGCCGCGCCCAACGCGGCGATCTTCTTCCCGTCCCGAACCTGCA
The DNA here is from genome assembly GCF_018588185.1 of Rhodococcus sp. WY5. Lineage (NCBI taxonomy): Bacteria > Bacillati > Actinomycetota > Actinomycetes > Mycobacteriales > Nocardiaceae > Rhodococcus > Rhodococcus sp. WY5. The sequence goes on along the minus strand of NZ_JAAMPR010000001.1, from coordinate 3,649,261 downwards.
ACATCGTGTTCGCCGCCAACCAGGACCCCACACCGCGGCTCGCAATCACCTGATCATCCGGGCGCAACGAGAGTTCGTCGACCACCGCAACACGAACGGCTTCCAGGCGCAGAATCTCCGCACTCGCCTCGACAGCAGCAGCGCGCAACTCCGAAGCAGTCAACCGCCACAACCGTCCACGTAACCCCACCGCAGAACCAGACACCACATCCGACAACAAGACACTCATTGAATCCCCCGATCCCCTCCCCATATCATACTCGAACACCCGTTCGAGTCAAGAGTTTTTCGAGTCAATCCACCGAGCGTCCCGGAATCACCACACCGCATTGATATGCGAGAACCACCAGTTGCGCGCGGTCGCGGACATCCAGTTTCGTCATCGCCCGATTCACATGGGTTTTTGCCGTGACCGCGCTGATCACCAATTCCGCGGCGATTTCGTCGTTGGACATCCCGAGGGCAACGAGGGTTACCACTTCGAGTTCGCGTGGTGTCAATTGACCGAAAATCCCAGAAGTCGAGTCGGCCCGCGACGGAGTGGAAAGGAACCGAGAAATCAACGCGCTGGTCGCAATCGGCGACAGCAAAGAGTTCCCACCTGCGACCGTCCGAACAGCATCGAGTAGATCCTCCGCTCGGATTCCTTTGCCGATGAAGCCGCTGGCTCCAGCCCGGATCGCCTGTGCCACATGCTCATCCACTTCGAAGGTGGTAAGGATCAACACGCGCACGTCGGTCAAATCCGGATGATCGGCAATCATGGCGGTCGCTTCGACTCCGCTGGTGCCTGGCATTCGAATGTCCATCAATACAACGTCGGGTCGGTGCTCGATCGCCGCCTGGAATGCCTGCTCTCCGTCTGCCGCCTCGGCGACCACCTCCATGTCCTCTTCCGAACCGATCAGCAGCGCAAGCGTTTGACGGAAGAGCGCCTGATCGTCTGCCACTACCACCCGAATACTCACGACTCCCCACTCTCCGAACCCCTGGACACCGAGACAAGCGGCAGTTGGGCGTCCACACGAAATCCCCCGTCCGCGCGGAATCCTGCTGAGACCTCGCCTCCCATTGCCTGTGCCCTCTCCTTCATTCCCAGCAGTCCGTACCCGGGCGGTGACGTCGAAGGCACTGCCGTTCCGGAGTTTTCGACCGACAGCACCAGAACCTCGGCTTCGTACGACAACGACACGGTGACGGCCCCTGGCAACGCATGCTTGCTCGCATTCACGAGTGCTTCCTGGATAATTCGGTACGCCGTGAGGTCTACTGCTGGCCCGAGAGGGCGCAGCGAACCCACAGCGCGCACTTCGATTTCCATTCCCGCACTGACGAATTGATCCACCAGTGCCGGTAGATCCGAAAGCCCCGGAGCCGGCTTCATCGAGCGATCACCGTCCTGAGCATCACGGAGAACTCCGACCGTGGCCCGAATTTCATCGAGTGCCGCCTTGGACGTTTCCTCCACTCCGCGTAGTGCAGTCGTCGCCTTCTCCGGGTCTTTCCCGATCAAGTGCGACGCGACCCCGACTTGCCAGGTTGACCAAGGCAATGTGGTGCGCGACAACGTCGTGCAGGTCTCGCGCAATCCGCATCCTTTCTTCGACGACGCGGTGTCGGGCCTCGTCCTCGCGCATTCTTTCCGCTTGCACCGCGCGCGCCTCGACGGACTCCAGATAGGCTCGGCGAGAACGGACCTCGGCGCCGGCAAAACTTGCCATCAGCAACCAAGCCAACAACCCCAGTGCCTCCTGCAGGAGATTGTTCCCCACTCCCAGGAAGATCGTGACGAGCATCAGCGAGCTGACTGTGCTCGCCGCTGCGAAGAAGGTCCTCCGGCGGTCACTCGTGCTGGCAACGTAGTAGAGGCACACCATCGCTGCGGAACCTGTGCCGGCATTCGGCGGCGCTGACAGTGCAATCATCAATACGCCGAGGAGTACTGCCACCGCCAGTGCCGAGAACGGATAGCGCCTTCGGAACACGATGGTTGCCGCTGCGATCGCTGTTACAAGCACTCCCACAACCGTGACCTCGCGGGTGTCATTGCCGTCGAGCGCGATGCGGTGCGCCGTCCACGTGGCAAGGAGCACGAGAATCGCCAGTGCCAGGTCGATGGTGCGCGGGTGTTCCGCACACCATCGACCCCACGTCGATGTCGAAGTCATCGATCTACCGTATCCGGGTCACACCGACAACTTGTCGCTCGTGGGTTCACTGGATTCCTTCGAATCTGCGAGCAGCGCAGTCAACTGCTCCCCCTCGACATCGACGTTCGGGACCAACCGGTCCAGCCATGAGGGGAACCACCATGCCCTCGAGCCCAACAGGGACATGACGGCCGGTACGACGGTCATACGGATCACGAAGGCGTCGAACAGAACCGCGAACGAGAGTCCGAGTCCGATCTGCATGATGAAGGCGTCGCCGCCGAAGATGAAGCCCGCGAAAACGGCGATCATGATCAGCGCCGCGGCCGTGACCACTCGCGCGCCCTGGTCGAAGCCCTTCACGACTGCTTCATCCGGTCCCTCACCGTGGACGAACGCTTCACGCATTCTGGTCACCAGGAACACCTGGTAGTCCATCGCCAACCCGAAGACGATGCCAATCATGAAGATGGGCAACATCGCCACAACTGATCCGGTTTGACCTTCGATTCCGAGAATGCCGGCGAACCAACCCCACTGGAAGATCGCGACCAGCACACCGAACGTCGCACCGATCGAGAGCAGAAATCCGAGAGTTGCCTTGAGTGGTACCAAGATCGAGCGGAACACCAACATCAGGAGGATGAAGGCGAGGCCGACGACCAATGCGAGGTAGGGAACCAGGGCGTCGGCCAGGCGATCCGAAACGTCGATCGTCAACGCTGTCTGACCGGTGACCGACATCGTGGCTCCGGTCTCGTCGGTCAGTGATCCGGCGACCTCACGTATATCTGCGACGAGCGCCTTTGTTGCCTCGGTTTCCGGGCCACTCGAGGGAACCACCGTGATGACTGCTGTATCGCCGGCCTGATTGAGTGCTGGCGGCGTCACTGCCGCTACGTCGGGCAGAGCGCCGAGCTTTTCCTGGGCGCCGCTCAATGCCGCTGCCGGATCTGCGGCGTCGGCAACGTCGACGACCACCATGAGCGGACCGCTGAACCCGGCACCGAACCCCTCGGATAGTCGGTCGGTAGCCCTGGCGGCAGTTGTGTCGGGCACTGGTGGGCTCGCCAAACTCAGGTTGATTCCGAATGTGGGGATCGCCAGCAATCCCAGCCCGAGGACTGACGCGAGCAAAACCGGAACTCGACGCCGGATCACGAACTTGGCCCATCGCGAGCCCGCCCCCTCCGACTGTTTCCGGTGTGTCAGTTCACCGCCGGACGCCAGCAGTCGACGATCAGACCGACTCATGACGCGCGACCCTGCAAATCCGAGTGTGGCGGGCAGCAGCGTCAGTGAAATCACCACTGCAACAGCAACTGCGAATGCTGCAGCCAGACCCATGCTCGTCAGGAACGGGATGTTCACGACGAACAGTCCTGCCAATGCGATGAGCACCGTCAACCCCGCGAACACTACGGCCGAACCCGCCGTCCCCGCTGCGCGGCCCGCAGCAATTTCCGGATCATGTCCGTCACGTAGTTCGGAGCGGTAGCGCGAGACGATGAAGAGCGAATAGTCGATCGCCACGGCGAGCCCAAGCATCATTGCCAGGACGGTTGTGCTCGAACCCAATTCGATGAAACCAGTTGCGATAGTGATCGTGCAGATCGCGATGCCGATGCCGATCAACGCGCTGATCAAGGGAAGCCCTGCTGCCACCAACGAACCGAAAGTGACCGTCAGGACCACAGCGGCGATCGCGACGCCGATCACTTCGCCCATCGATTCGGCGCTGCTTTCCATCAGCACGTTGCCGGCAACATCGACTGCCAGCCCTGAATCCGCGGCGTCGTGGACGGCGGACTCGAGCAGTTCTTTCGAACTGTCCGGTAAGTCCATCGAGTCGGCGGTATAGGAGACCTGCATGTATCCGATCGTCCCAGTCGGCGACACTCCGCCGGAGGCATACGGATCCGATACCGCTGCAATCTCAGGATCCTTCCCGAGCGCAGAGACCAAGTCACTGACGGATTGTCGAATCGCCGGATCGGTGAGCGTCGTGCCCGCCGGAGATTCGAAGACGATGCGAGCACTGGCTCCGTCGGTGGACGATTGCGGAAATCTTTCAGCCAGAAGATCTTGCGCCGCTTGTGATTCGGTGCCCGGAATCGACAACGTATTGACGGTCGGACCGGACAGCGTTGCTGCGCCTACTCCGCCCGCCACCAGCAGGACGACCCAGAAGCCCACCATTGCCCAACGGCGCCGAAACGCGAGTCGCGAGAGTTTGTACAGGAATATCGACATGCGTGTCACTGTGCCGATACACGACCCCGTCGCACATCGTGCACAGGTAGGCAGTTCGACGTACTGCGCTCGCAGTAGGGCGGTGGTCCCCAGTGCTAGACGGGCCGGCCCAACTCCCTCGACCACGGCGGATCCGCCCCGGGACGTGACACGGTGACGGCTGCCGCGCGTGCGGCAAAGGTCAACGCGGCCGACCAATCTGCCTCGGTGAACGCACGCACAACAGCGACGTCGAGTGCGTCGTGACGATCAAGGTAGGCCAACAGGGCTCCGTGAACGGTATCGCCCGCACCGATCGTGTCCGCGACGTCAACCGCGGGCGCCGGCACCGAAACATCGAGTTCCTCGGTGATCAACCGCAACCCGTCACCACCACGGGTGAGCAGGACGGCGCCGACGCCTTCGTGGAGCCACTCGGCGCCGTCGACCGAACCCAACCACTTCGCGTCGTCGTCGCTCACTTTGAGAATATCGATGGCGGGCAACCACGAACGAAACCGTCGTCGATACGCGTCCGGGTCGGAGATCACCGCCGGACGAATGTTGGGGTCCACCATGGTGAGTCGACCGCGGGCGTGTGCTTCGTGCAGCAAAGCTTCGTAGGCAGAGGCCCCGGGCTCGAGCACCAGCGACAGCGTTCCGAACGAGAATGCCCGGGCAGAGGGAAGTTTCGGCAGCGCGAACTGTCGATCCGCCGTTCCCTCGAGGTAGAAGGAATACCGCGCACCTCCGTCCGCTGCAAGGTTCACGACGGCCAGAGTTGTCGGCTCGGGCCCACGTTCGACCCCAGTTGTGTCGACATTGGACGCGGCCAGCGAGTCGATCATCCGATCTCCGAAAGCGTCTGTGGACAAGCGAGAGACGAATCCCACGTCGGATCCGAGTCGACCCAGTGCAATCGCAACGTTGAACGGTCCACCGCCCAACTTGGGTGAGAAGTTCTCCCCCACCGGAACCAGATCAACCAGTCCCTCACCACACACCACGACGGATCGTTCGCGTGTATCACTCATCGGTAGACCCTAACCTTCTCACCAGTCGAAGATGGATGTGACCTGCTCGGCACGAACGAGTTCGGGTGCCGAGCAGGTCACGATTGTGATGGGATTCAGCTACCCACACGCTCGCCCGTAGCCGGGTCGAAGAGGTGAACAAGGCCGTCCACCCGCTCGAAGCCCAGCGTCTGGCCGTACTGCAGCTTCGATCGCCCGCCGGTGCGTGCAACGAGCGAGATCGGGTCGGCTTCGGTACCAGGCACGTGTGCGTAGATGTACGACTCGTTGCCCAGTTCCTCTACCAGGTCGATCTGAGCTGCGATTCCGTCTCCGGCAGCGACCACCTGGAATTGCTCGGGCCGAATTCCTACTGTGACCGAAGCCAGACCGGCCGCGGCGATTGCCGCCATCTGCTCGCGGTCCAGCGGAACCTCGACGTCGCCGAAACGCACCCCACCCGAACTGACCGGCGCCGTTACCAAGTTCATACCTGGAGATCCGATGAAGCCTGCAACAAACGCATTGGCCGGCCGATCGTAAAGTTCGGTCGGAGAAGCGAATTGTTGCAACTTGCCGCCCTTGAGCACTGCCACGCGATCACCCATCGTCATCGCTTCCACCTGATCGTGCGTGACGTAGACGGTGGTGGTTCCGAGACGACGCTGCAACGCCGCGATCTGCGTGCGGGTCTGGACGCGTAGCTTTGCGTCGAGGTTGGAGAGCGGCTCGTCCATGCAGAACACTTGCGGTTCACGAACGATAGCTCGGCCCATGGCAACTCGCTGCCGTTGACCACCGGAAAGCTTGGCCGGCTTGCGGTCGAGATAGTCAGTCAGGTCAAGCAGTTTGGCCGCTTCGGCCACTTTCTTCTTACGCTCCTCAACGGGCACACCGCGCATCTTCAACGCGAACCCCATATTTTCCCCGACGGTTTTGTTGGGGTACAGCGCGTAATTCTGGAAGACCATTGCGATGTCGCGATCCTTGGACGGGACATCGGTCATGTCCTTGCCGTTGATGGTGATCGCGCCGGAATCGATGTCCTCGAGCCCTGCCAACATGCGCAGGGCCGTGGACTTTCCGGAACCTGACGGACCGACGAGCACGATGAACTCCCCGTCGTTGATGTCGAGATCGAGTGAATCGACAGCGAGGGTCCCGGCACCTTCGTAGATGCAAGACGCTTTCTGGTACGAGATTTCAGCCATGACGAACTCCTGAGAGGGTGAGGAGAATTATTTGATTGCACCGAAGGACAGGCCGCGCACCAGTTTGTTCTGGGCGAACCAACCGGCCAGGATGACGGGCAATGCCGCCATGGTCGCTGCCGCGGAGAGCCGAGCCCAGTACAGGCCCTCGCCGGTGATGAACCCGACCAGGAAGACCGGAATCGTCTGTGCTTGAACAGCTGTCAGGTTGACGGCGAAGAAGAATTCGTTCCACGAGAAGATCACGCAGATCAGCGCAGTCGCAGCAATTCCGGGCGAGATCAGCGGGAGGATCACCTCGCGAACCGAGGTCCACAAACTCGCGCCGTCCATGCTGGCAGCTTCGAGAAGTTCGCCGGGGACTTCGAGAAAGAACGAACGCATCATCCACACTGCGATCGGCAGATTCATCGATGTGTACAAGATGACCAGCGCCCAGATGTTGTCGAGCAATCCGATGTCGTTGACGATCACGTACAGCGGCACGATTGCAGCGACGACTGGGAGCATCTTGGTACTGATGAAAAAGAACAGAACGTCCTGAGTCTTGGCTACCGGGCGAAGCGACAATGCAAACGCAGCCGGAACACCCAGTAGCAGAACAAGAATCGTCGACATGGCCGTCGCAAATGCGGAGTTTGCCAGCGTCGTGCCGAGACCGGAGTCGAGGACGGCACGGAACTGTTCGAGGGTGGGAGTGAAGAACAGCTTCGGCGGATCCGTGTAGGCGTCTGCCTCGGTCTTGAACGCGGTGAGGACCATCCAGAAGACCGGGAAGAAGAATCCGAGAGCGGCGATCCACGCCACAACCGACCACGGACTGAACTTGCTGCTCTTCTTTTTCTTGACGACGGGTTTGTCGGTCGTCGCGCTTGTCGTCTCTACGGCAGTCATCACGCCGCCTCCTCGTTGCCGGTGAAGCTCTTGAAGATCAATCGGAGCGCAAGTGTCGACACGATGATCGTCGCGATCACTGTCACGACACCCATCGCCGCAGCTTGACCTACGTCGAAGCCGAGGAACGCGCGCTGGTAGATGTAGAACGGCAGGTTCGAGCTGGCCACGCCGGGCCCACCCGAGGTCATCATGTACACCGCGTCAAAAGTGTTCACGAGGTAGATCGCACCCAGAACTGCACCGAGTTCGATGAAGCGGCGCAGGTGCGGCAACGTCAGTTCGCGGAACATCGCAAACGGCTTGGCTCCGTCCACCCGTGCGGCTTCGAGAACGTCTCGGGGCATGGACTGCAAACCGGCCAGAATGAGCAGCATCATGAAGGGCGTCCACTGCCAGATCAGATTGATCATGACGGCGGCGAGCGGAAACTTACTGACCCAGTCGACCTGGCCGACGCCGAAAGGCTGGAGTACGAAGTTCACGATACCGAACACCGGGTCGAACATTGTTGTCTTCCACAGCAATGCGCCGGCGACGGGAGTGATGAGAAACGGCGTGATCAGCAGTGTCCGGACGATGCCCCGACCAAGGAATGCGCGGTCGAGCAGCAGCGCCAGCGCGAGTCCGAGGATCACCGAAACGATGACCGTACCCACGATCATGATGACCGTGTTGACCGCGACTTCCCGAAACTGACTGTCCTTGAAAACCTCTATGTAGTTGTCGAACCCGTTGAAGTGCCGCGATCCCGGCCGGACAAGGTTCCACGACTGCGTCGAGTAGTAGAGGGTGAACAGAAACGGAATCTGAGTGACGACGATCGAGAAGATCAACGCCGGCAACAGGGGACCTCTACGACGCCAACCCTCGGCGCGGGAGATCTTCTTTTCGACACGGACCGGTGGCGCGTCGTCCACCGTAGTTCTGGGCTCGGCAACCGTAGTCATCGGTTCTCCTGATAGGTCTTGCCGACCACCTCGGCATACTGCTGGGATTGTTCGAGTGCTTCTTTCACGCTCTTCTGACCCGCGATGGCCGCACTGATCTGCTGGCTGACGCGAGTGCCCAGGTCCTGAAACTCAGGGATGGTGAGGAACTGGACGCCGGTGTACGGAACCGGTTGCACTGTCGGGTTTTTCGGATCTGCATTGTTGATCGATTCGAGGGTGATCGGACCGAATGCCTGAGCAGCCTCTTGATATTCCGGAATCTCGTAGGTCGAAAGGCGACTTCCCGGAGGAACTCTCGACCAGCCGAGTTCGGTTCCGACCTTCTGGATGTAGTCCTTGTTCGTCATCCAGGAAATGAACTTCCAGGCGTCATCTTTGTTCTGTGCCGACTCCGGGATTCCGAGCGCCCACGTGTAGAGCCAACCAGGATCGGACTTCTCGACCTTCGGGGCCTTCGCATATCCGATGTTGCCGACCACCTTCGACGAGGCGGGATCTTCGAGCACCGACACAGCCGAGGTCGCGTCGTACCACATCGCCGTGTTGCCTTGCGCGAATTGTGTTGCACATTCACCGAATCCGCTTGTGGCAGGACCCGGCTGACCGTGCTCCTTGACAGTGTCCACGTAGAACTGAACCGCATCCTCGACCTGCGGACTGGTCAACTGCGCATTCCAATTCTCGTCGTACCAGCGTCCACCGAAGGTGTTGATCACGGTGTTCAGCGGTGCGAGTACCTCACCCCAGCCAGGCTTTCCGCGCAAGCAGATTCCCGCCATCTTGGCGTCCGGGTTGTCGAACTGTGCTGCCCAACCTGCAACTTCTTGCCACGTCGGGTCTTCGGGAACTGTAATCCCCGCCTGATCGAACAGATCCTTGCGGTACATCAGGAACGACGACTCCCCATAGAAGGGGACCGCGTACAAACTGTCCTCGTACGACAGAGAAGTCTTGATCGACGGTACGAAGTCGTCCTCGTCGTAACCGGGCGTCGTGTCTGCATAGTCGGACAGGTTCGTGAGCCAACCGTTTGCGGCCCACTGAGGTGTCTCGTAGTTGCTGATCATCACGACGTCGAACTCACCGCCGCCGGTTGCCGTCGACGCTGTGATCTTGGCGCGCGCCTGGTTCTCGGAAAGGCTGACGAATTTGAGGTCGATGCCAGGGTTCTCGGCTTCGAAAGCCGGCGCCAGTTTGATGGCGTCCTGCATCTGCGAGTTCGACACCATCGCGATGGTGACTGTTCGTTCGCCGGAACCACCGAGCGCACCAGCGCCCGCACATCCCGACACCAGGAGGCAGAGCGCCACCGCGGCAGCGCCCCACACTCGTCTTCCTGTTTTCACGGATTACCTTCCTTCACACTTGCGTGTCAGTCGCGCGCTCGGACCGCGAAACTCGTGAGATCGCTAGCCTTCGAGCAGCCACTGGGCGCACTCGACGTCGGTGACGAGTACGTTTGCCAAACCTCCGCGCAATGCGCCCAGAACGGCCTGGCGTTTGTGTGTTCCCCCCGAAATCAGAATCGTCTGATCGCAGGATTTCACTGCGTCGAGCGATACGGAGACCGTTCGCTCAGGCAGTGGCCCCTCCACTGGATTGCCGTCGATCGTGTAGAAACGGCCGCCGATTTCACCGACAGCGCCTCGACTTTCCAACTCGTCCAGCATGGTCGAGTCGACGAAGCTACCGGCAAACAAGGTCGTGGCAGTCGAGACGGCACCAACTCCGAAAACCATGATGTCGGAATCAGTTCCGGCTTGCAGCGCCTTCGAGATCACCGAGTCGTTTCGCATCGACTCCACAGTCGCCGGGTCGGCATACAGCGGAGCGTTGAGACGAATAGGATTGGCCTGCAACTGTTGTGCACATCGGCCGATGGTGAAGTCGACACCGGTCTGGTAGTCGGTCACCGTCATGGAGCCGTCAAGTTGTACCACAGCCGAGCACTTCGCGGCCTTGTCTGGCAAAGATCCTGCTACCGCAACGGTTTCCGGACCCCAGGTAAACCCGAGAACGCTCGACGGCTGCAGACGACGAACCAGAACTTCCGCTGCTCTTCGACCGAGTGCGTCGAAGTCCGGGTCGTCCGCATCCGAAATCGCTTCGGGGACGATCAACACTTCGGCCAACCCGAAGTGCTTCTCCAGCTTCGATTCCAACTCCGTGTTCACCGAACCTTCGAGCTCCGGCGGTACCAAAATCTCGACCCTGACCAAACCTTGCGTCCGCGCCCTGGCCAACAGTCGCCCGGCTGTCGGCCGCGAGACGCCCAACTTCGCTGCAATCTCAGCCTGAGTGGCACCTTCGAGGTGATACATGGTCGCTGCCCGCAAGGCGAGCCGCACATCTTCGGAAGCGGGCAACTTCGACGTCTTGAGTCCTGTGGGCTGAGCCGACTGGTTCACACGGTCTCCTTGTGCATCAGGTTCAAAGTTTCTCGATCGTGAGCAAATGCTCACTAGATGTTCTTATGCTCATTAAGCTAACATCTACGTTGTGACGCACACAACAGTTTCCGGAGAATCCGTCGATCTACCTGCGACAATTCGGGCAAATGTCCTCGTCGAGACCGGAAAGATGCAGATGGTCGAGAGACCACGACCGTTCCCGAAGGCGGGTGAAGTCCTCGTTCGCATCCATGCCGTGGGCGTGTGCGGGTCGGACGCGCACTACTTTCACGAAGGTCGCATCGGCCCTTACGTAGTCAACTCACCGCTCGTTCTCGGACACGAAGCATCGGGACGCATCGCTGCGGTCGGTGACGGCGTCGACCCAAGACGCATCGGGCAGCGTGTCTCCATCGAGCCTCAGAAGCCCGATCCGACAAGTCCCGAATCCAAGGCAGGCAGATACAACCTCTGCCCTCATATGGAGTTCTTCGCGACGCCGCCGATCGACGGTGCGCTGACCGACTACGTCACGATCGGTGCCGACTTCGCCCATCCCATCGCAGATTCCGTGTCCTACGAGGCAGCTGCGCTGTTCGAGCCACTTTCCGTAGGGATCGCCTCAGCCCAGAAGGCGGGGATCACTGCCGGCTCTCGGGTGTTGATCGCCGGCGCCGGCCCGGTAGGAATCGTGACGACGCAGGTGGCCAAGGCATTCGGCGCGACGGAAGTCATCGTCTCGGACATCGACGCGGCCCGGCGTGATGTGGCACTGAAATTCGGCGCAACAACCGTCGTTGATCCACGTGAGAGCGACGTACGCTCGCTGGCCGTCGACGCATTCATCGACGCGTCGGGTGCCACGGCCGCAGTGATCGACGGGATTCACGCAGTTCGGCCCGCTGGAACCGTCGTTCTGGTCGGAATGGGTGCCGACGAGATACCGTTGCCGGTCCCGATCATTCAGAATCGCGAACTGATGCTGACCGGAGTGTTCCGGTACGCCAACACGTGGCCGATCGCCGCCGCATTGGTCGCTGCCGGGCGCGTCGATCTGGACTCGATGGTCACAGCACGCTTTTCACTCGAACAGTCGCAAGAGGCCCTGGTGGCCGATCGCATTCTCGGCAGCATCAAAGCCGTAGTCATCGTCGCCGAAGGAGACTAGTACTTTCATGGAACTCAATACGAAGACCCTGTTCGACTTCGATGCTGCACTCGAAGTGCCGAACTACGACCGGAGCAAAGTCACTACTGGCATAGTGCATTTCGGTGTCGGAGGCTTTCACCGTGCACACCAGGCCATGTACATCGATGATCTCCTGCGACGCGGTGAGGGCTTCGACTGGGGAATCTGCGGAGTGGGAGTGATGCCGTCGGACAAGCGGATGAAAGACGCTCTCCGCGCGCAGGACTGCCTCTACACGCTGGCGCTCAAGCATTCCGACGGAACCCTCGAGGCCCGGGTCATCGGGTCGATCGTCGAGTACCTGTTCGCTCCAGAGGATCCGGAGGCGGTGATCGAAAAGATGGCATCCGAATCGACAAAAATCGTATCTCTCACCATCACCGAGGGCGGATACAACATCTCGCACACTACGGGCGAGTTCGACGCGTCCCATCCCGATGTGATGCACGATCTCGAGCCGGGAACACTCCCCCGCACCACCTTCGGTCTGATTTGTGCGGCACTCGCACTCCGTCGCGACCGGGGCCTCACCCCGTTCACGATCATGAGTTGCGACAACATCGAAGGCAACGGATCGGTCGCCAGGACGGCTGTCGGAGCGTTCGCCGCCCTGAAGGATCCCGAACTTACGGAGTGGATCGACGAGAACGGCGCCTTCCCCAACTCCATGGTCGACCGGATCACACCCGTCACGACAGCCGAGGTGACCACCGAGATCGCCGAGACGTTTGGCGTGGACGATCAGTGGCCGGTCGCAGCTGAGCCGTTCACCGCGTGGTTCCTCGAGGACGAGTTCACCTCAGGCAGGCCACCTCTGGAGAATGCCGGCGTCAATCTCGTGCCGGATGTTCGCCCGTACGAACTGATGAAACTGCGCCTTCTCAATGCCAGCCATCAAGGCATCGCGTACTTCGGCTACCTTGCCGGATACCGTCTGGTCCACGAGGCATGCCAGGACGAACTCTTGTCAGGATTCCTGCTCGACTACATGAATCTGGAAGCGACGCCGACCCTTGATCCGGTACCCGGCGTCGACCTCGATCAGTACAAGAAGACCCTCATCGAACGATTCTCGAACCCCCAGGTCCGCGACACGATTGCACGTCTGTGCGCCGAATCGTCCGATCGAATTCCCAAGTGGCTGTTGCCCGTCATCCGAACCCAACTCGACACCGGTGGGTCGATCAACCTGTCCACCGCAATTGTCGCCAGCTGGGCCCGCTACGCCGAGGGCACAGACGAGAACGGAGATCCCATCACCGTCGTCGATCAGCTGTCGGACACTCTGGTGCCGCTCGCCCAGAAACAGTCGAGCGACCCGTTGGCCTTCATCGGGTACCGCCAAGTGTTCGGCGATCTCGTGGACGATCGCCGATTTGTCGCTAGCTTCCGAAAGACGCTCGACTCGTTGCACTCCGTCGGAGCCAGAAGGACCCTCGAGGAGGTACGCGGGCTCTGACTACGCCGAAACGTCGTGCAGGTGATGGATCGGATCGTGAATGAAGTAGGCCGCCAACGATTCGACGGTGAACGCCGATCCGTCACTGCGGAGACCCCGTCGGTGGCGGCTGCCCTCCGGCACGGTTTCGAAGGCATTCGCGACCTCCGCCGCGGCGTCGGACAATTCCGATGCCACCGTTGCCGGATCCTGGTCGTTGTACCGCTCGGTCTCAGCTGTTGCGTCTTGATCCCAGTTCTCGAATCTCGGATCGTCGAATTCGAGCATCTGTTCCAACCGCACCTTGAAGATCCGGAACACGTCGCGTACGTGGGCGGAATACTCCAGCGCTGACCATGTGTCGCTGTCCGGTCGCTCCGTCACATTTTCGCGCTCCAGTACCTCGGCCCACGAGATGGCATTGCTACGCACAAGATCTGGAATATCCGCGAACGCCACAGCGGACGAATCAAACCCGCACTCGCCGCATGGGCGTTCGAGGACCCAGGTCCAGTTCTTTGTATCCGGGGTGATCGGCATGCATCGAGAATAGTCCGCGGGAGCGGAGTCGGTCTGCTTCGATTGGCCGATGAAGCGCATCATGGTCGGTATTGCGATTCCATTCGTGCTGATGCTTACTTCGTGTGGCGGGGACGGGGGCGACGCCGAACCACACGAACTCGCCTTCACATGCGACGACGCACATGCGTACCTCGAAGTTTTCGGGACGGTCGAGGCGGCGTTAGCCCGGCTACAGAGCCCTGGATGGAACGATGTCCCTGAACTCGCGGGTTCCGCCAGCGCCTGGGCAGCGTTCACACCACAACAGCAGACTGCGATAGTCAGTTCACTTCATGCGGCTTCCCGAGGTGAATGTTGATCCGTATTTCGGTGCCGGTATCCGGCATCTGACTCCGTCGACAAGATTTGCCGGTCGATACTCGGATCGGCCGAAGAACTGGACATACTCCGACTGATTCCACGTCGCCGATCGATCGAGTCCGCGATGACACGAGCGGACCGCACGACGACTGGAGAGGATTCGACGCTGAGGCGTGTGAGCGCACCCAAGAAGCCTTCGAAGCAGCGAAATCGGGATCGTGCGACCGAGCAACGCCGGAGGCCTGATTCGCCGGTCGCACAACAGAATTACAAACGACGACGTAACTACGTCATTCCGTTCGTGACAAAATACTCGTTCGTCGGCGACGGACCGATCACTTCGATTTCCTCGACGGGTCTCGTCGCCCCTCACGTGAAGGGCGTCGAGTCGACATGTACCCCTTCCGAACGCAGTAAATGCTCGGCCGCACAAATCAACAGGGAAAGGGATTCGTACGAGAGTCCCTCGATCGCATGCATCAGCCTGTCAGGCGCCGGAATCGACCGGTCGACCGGCGAACCCTCGGATCTCCGCACAGAAAGCACGGTCGAGAGTTCTCGTTGATTCACCACCTGACCTGCGCTGTTCGCTCGCTCGAACATGGCATTCAGCCGCTGGACCAGTTCCTCACCTTCAGCTGATCGAATAGTGTTGCCGAACAGCCTGTTTCCATGATCGGCTTCGACACCAGGCCCGATCGAGTTCTTGATTGTCACAGTATGTTCTCCGTTACGTTGGTCTGTCAGGTTGATCAGGGGTGCGACCCGGCGCAATTCACAGAGCCTTTATCCGTGCCGCCCAACGGCGTCGCGTCCATCGACAGCAGACGAATCTCCCCCGGCGCCCATCGGCTTCCGGTAGCGAGACCTTCAAGTTGCTGTTCACTTGCAGTTCGTCGTTACACTTTAACAATAGTTGTAACGCATCGACAAGTGTTTTGTTCCGATTGCCCGGTTTTGCACCCGATCAAGGCAACTACTGAGCTCTCGCGGGCTGCGGATTCTGCAATTCACGAAGCTCGGCAAAATGGATCCGACGCAGACAAGGACGGCGAGACTGCCCTCGTTGGCTCTCGTTTCCAGTGATCGAGCACGAAGTCCTCAATGGTGATGACCCAAGTCCGACAGCGCTTTTCAGACAGAGAAAGGGCCCCGCAGTTGCGGGGCCCACTATCGTTGCCGTTCCTCGCGTGGAGTCGTTTCCGACAGTCGGCTGCCGGTCAGCGCGTCAACATTTGGGTGCAGCCGAGCCGCGGGGGGACGGCTCGACTGCCTTGTACCTACACCGGTAGGCACGTCTAAAGCGTGACACTTCTGTACGTCGAGCACATACGCTGAAATACCCGGATAGGTACCTACTTTTCCTTCACGTCCGGCACGTCGCTCGCTCGGTTGCGCCCAATTGCACTGCGCTCCCGATACTTGTCGAGGATTGGGTATCCGGATCCGAGACTTTCACCTCGTCCGAGATCGACGATCGCGGTACGACATTTACTTGTGTAGCCACGAAGGATCAACTCAGCCGTACCCGCATGCGCGTTGCGTGCGATTCAATACCAACTACGTGTGGGCAACTGCACCAACTACCTGTGGGCAACTGCCCTGTTGATTGCACTCTGCGCACTTGTCGCCGTTGCGATCGTCGGCAGCATGACTTTCGACAAAAGTCATTGGGTCTGACCTGCGGGCTCACGGCAACTGAATGTGGGGCGGGCGGGGCTCGAACCCGCGACCAATGGATTATGAGTCCACGGCTCTAACCGACTGAGCTACCGCCCCATCCGGATGCGATGCATCGCGGCGAATCCGAATGTTACCGGCACATCCGACGCGGATCACAATCGGGCAGGCGGTGACGCGTTGCACTCTTTCGAGTCGAGTCTTCCAAGGTTGGTCGGCACAGGCGCGATGAGCCGATACCGTGGGAGTGCACACCCCACGGAACAGGATCACCACATGAAGCTTGCACTGACCGAATTCAAGAACTCGAAGGCCACGATCCGGATCATCATGTCCGACGGCGCGAAGCTGAACGGCACCGTCACCGATTTCACCGAAGACACTCTCGTTCTCAATTCTCCGAATGGTGTCTACTACATCAACCCCAGCCACATCGTCCGACTGTTCGAGCCTTCGGATCGCGCAGCGAAGTAAGCGCACCGGCCGAACAGTTCGACGGTTCCGCCGAAAGCCCGACGCAGAGTATTGCGTCGGGCTTTTCGCATCTCCGCCGCCATCATCTTCGCTTCGCGTTCACTGATGCTGATGCCGCCTATCCTCTCCGACATGGCGAACGACAGCGGACCACCTGAACTCGTGTTGTTCGACCTGGGCGGTGTGCTGTGTCGATTCGAGCCTGACCGTCGCGCCGCAGAACTGGCTGCGGCAATCGGCGTCACGGAAGACGAGATTCATGCCCTCGTGTTCGCGTCCGGGTTCGACCAGGAATGCGATCTCGGCATTCACTCCGAAACCGCGATCCTGGAACGCTTTCGACGACTCGGGTTTCCTGGTGACCGCGACGAGCTACGCCGAGCCTGGGCCAAGGCCTTCATCCCGGACCGCGCGGTCATCGATCTCGCAATCGCGCTTCGAAGCGAGGGGGGTCGTGGTCGCCACACTCTCCGACAACGGACCTGTTCTCTTGGCCGCCATCGAGAGTGTCGTAACTCCATCGGCAATCGACGAGCATGTTTTCTCCTGCATGCTCGGAGCTACCAAACCCGAACCTGCGGCCTTCCTGGCTGCGCTGGAGTTGCTCGATGCGCGTCCACAGCAGACCTTCTTCGTCGACGACAACCCGGTGAACGTCCTCAGCGCTCGACGGCTGGGAATTCGCGGCGAACAAGCAAACAAGGCGGCAGACGTCGAATCGGCACTTCGATCGGTGGGTCTGCTGCGAGCGCACTAGGTCAGACAAAAACAAGGTCAGACCACAACAAGAAAGCCCCCCACCCGATTTCTCAGGTGAGGGGCTTTGCTGCTCCCCCGGCTGGACTCGAACCAGCAACCGTCCGATTAACAGTCGGAAGCTCTGCCAATTGAGCTACAGGGGATTGTCTTGCTCGCTTCGCCCGTTCCGGCGTTGCCTGAGAAACTGTAGCGAATCCTTCACCGAAGTACCAAATCGCCTGCCCAGCGAGTCATCAGGCAGGATGGAGTCAGGACGATCGGTGCTGGAGGGAAGCAGGAATGATGCGTTTGTTGATCGGTGTTGCAGCTGGGTACGTCCTGGGAACCAAAGCGGGCCGCGCACGATACGAGCAGATCAGCCGGGCCGCGAAGGCGGTGGCCACCAGTCCGGCCACCAAGAAGGTGTTGGACGCGTCACGGCAGAAGCTGGCCGACTCACTGAGTACTCAGCCCAAGCTCGAGCCGATGAAGCCGATCAACGAGGAGACTACGATTCTGGTCCCCCACGACCAGTTGAAGAAAAACCGTTAGGTCAGACGCTTTGGTCGCCGACAGCCTGCTCACGCAGCTGTCGGCGATACTGCTCCAGCGCCACGAGGTCGCCGAACAGTGAGTTGTACTCCTCGGGGGCTGCAGCAGGTGAAACGCGCTGAAGCTTGGATTTGAGGTCGGCAACCTGCTCGCCCACCCACGCTTCCTGCAGTCGTGCGAGCACTCCGTTGATGTAGCGCGGAACCGTGTCTTCGTCACACGGCATCGGTTCGACGGCCAGCTCAGATACAACCGAGGCCACCGTCATGTCTTCGACGCCCTTGGTGACGACTTCGATCCACTCGGCGCCGCCGAGTCCCTTGCTCGTTCCACCGGCGTCAGCCATTGCCTGTCTGATGACAACGTAGGCGGGGTGGGTGAACGTCTCGGGCGGCAACGAGTCGAAGACACTGCCGGCGATGCCAGGGTGCTGCAATGCGGCCTTGAGGACAGCTCGCTGCGTCGAGAGCGCGGGATCGTTGGGCCGGGGCCTGGAGATTCCGATCGGCAGCGCAAGCGCATCGGCAGCAGGTTGGTCGACAACCTGACGACGCTTGGGCGCCGGTGACGATCCGCGCGTCGACGCCCGTTTGCGAGCTTCGTCACGCACGCGTCGTCGAACCGACGGAAGATCGTCCCAACCGACCCATCCGCACAACAGATTCGCGTAGCTGTCGCGCAGAGTTGATTCCTTGATCTGCGCAACGACGGGCACGGTACGACGCAGTGCCTCGACACGACCTTCAGCGGTCTCCAGATCGTGTTCGGTGAGGATGGACTTCACCACGAACTCGAACATCGGAGTGCGCCGTGCCACGAGGTCGCGAACGGCGGCGTCACCAGACTTCAGTCGCAGATCGCACGGGTCCATTCCGTCGGGCGCGACGGCGACGAACGTCTGCCCGGCCATCTTTTGATCACCCTCGAACGCCTTCATCGCAGCGGCCTGCCCCGCGGCATCACCGTCGAAGGTGTAGATGATTTCACCGCGAAAGTAGCTGTCGTCCATCAGGAGTCGGCGGAGCATCGCAAGGTGCTCCTCACCGAAGGCGGTCCCGCACGAAGCGACGGCGGTCTTGACGCCGGCCAAATGCATCGCCATAACGTCGGTGTAACCCTCGACGACTACCGCCTGGTGCCCCTTGGCGATGTCGCGCTTGGCGAGGTCCAAGCCGAACAAGACCTGAGACTTCTTGTAGAGAATCGTTTCCGGCGTGTTGACGTACTTACCCGGCATGGTGTCGTCGTCGAAGAGCTTGCGGGCACCGAAGCCGATGACGTCACCGGCGACGCTGCGGATCGGCCACAGAAGTCGGCGATGGAACCGGTCGATCGGACCTCGCCGGCCTTCTTTGGACAGCCCGGCTGCTTCTAGTTCCTTGAACTCGAAGCCCTTGGACATCAAGTGTTTTGTGAGAGTGTCCCAACCTTCTGGCGCGTATCCACACCCGAACTGCAAGGCCGCGGCACCGTCGAAGTTTCGCTCGGTGAGGTAGTCGCGAGCCGCCTGGGCATCGGGTTCGCGCAGACGAGCGGCGTAGAACTCCTGAGCCGCAGCGTTTGCTGCGATCAAGCGTGCACGGGTGCCGCGATCGCGCTGAACGGACGGTCCGCCGCCCTCGTACGAAATCGTGTAGCTGAGTCGATCCGCCAACTGCTCGACGGCCTCTACGAAGCTGATGTGATCCATCTTCTGCAGGAACGAGTACACGTCACCACCCTCACCGCAGCCGAAGCAGTGGTAGAGGCCGTGGTTGGGTCGCACATGGAACGACGGCGACTTCTCGTCGTGAAAGGGACACAGACCTTTGATCGAATCGCCACCGGCACGCTTGAGTGAAACGTATTCACCGACGATGTCCTCGATGCGAGTGCGTTCGCGAATGGCCGCGATGTCTCTGTCAGAAATTCGGCCCGCCACGTACATCAGTCTAGGCGGTCGCCCGGCACCTCCTGACAACGATATGTTGATGGCCGACTCTGCACCGCAGCGATGGGACCGACGATGACTGAAAACGCCTCGAGCGCGCACGAAGGGCGATCAGGAACCCGATTCGGCGTGTACGAGTTGCGTAGCCTCCTCGGCCGAGGCGGAATGGGTGAAGTGTACGAGGCGTACGACACCTCGAAGGATCGCCTGGTCGCACTCAAGTTGCTCCATCGAGAGCTTGCGGCCGACCCGTCATTCCAAGCTCGTTTCCGCCGAGAATCTCGCACCACCGCCGCCCTGAACGAACCGCACGTGATCCCGGTGCACGACTGGGGCGAGATCGACGGAGTTCTCTTCATCGACATGCGATTGGTCGAAGGTCATACGTTGCGAGCCCAGTTGACCGAATTCGGCCGACTCACGCCTGTACGAGCCGTCGACATCGTCTCGCAAATCGCGTCGGCGTTGGACGCCGCCCATGCCCGCGGGCTCATCCATCGTGACGTCAAACCAGACAACATCATTCTCACGAACAACGGCTTCGCCTACCTCGTCGACTTCGGAATCGCATACTCACAGACGGACACGAAGATCACCACCGAGGGAAGCGCAGTCGGTTCGTATGCATACATGGCGCCGGAGCGGTTCGGAATCGAAACGCCGACGGCCGCAGCGGATGTCTATTCCCTGGCTTGTGTTCTCTACCAGTCCCTCACCGGAACAACGCCTTTCAACACCACAAGCATCGGCCATCTCGTCAATTCGCACCTGAACGCTCCGCCGCCGCGCCCCACACTGGCGGTTCCGTCGCTCCCGCAAGGCCTTGACGCCGTCGTGGCTCGCGGCATGGCAAAGGATCCCGCACACCGCTATCCGACTACGGGAGCGCTCGCACTCCAAGCGCGGCAGGCCCTCTCTACGACCCACACCCCGGTGCCGCCGGCGGATTGCAACCCACGATCGTCGGGCAGCCCACCTACACCACGGCGAATCCCGCTCACGGGAACTACACGCACATCGTGACAAAGACCAAGCGAAACCGAGCACCGATCGCGATCGGTGCGGCTGGAATTGCACTCGTTCTGGCCGCAGGAGGCACAGCGGCCTGGGTGACGCTGGGGAATTCGGGCCCCGAATCACCAACCGCTGCAGCAGCTTCCACCGCCACGTCGGCACTGGCACCCATTCAGGATCCGGTCAGAACGCCGATGCTCGAGCCGCTACCCACCGCCGGACAGCAGGCAACCACGACCACGCGGGCGCCGAACTCCGCCACGAAGAACGGCGATCTCGGGGTGAGCAAGCCGATCACCGTCCCTTCGTGCAAAGGAACCGGAATCGTGGTGTTGGCCAATGCCACCGATCCGGCAACGTACGCCAGCGAGATCCAGAACTACCTCGACGCGTTCCCCGGCTCGAAATACCTACGCACAGACCAGTCCTGCCCGTCACTGCGTCAAGTCTCCGATTCGGGGACGGCGATCTACACGGTGTATCGCGAATCCGGGAACACCGAGTCGAAGATCTGCAAGGACGTTCGCGCAGCAGGTGGCGACGCTTACGGCAAGTGGCTCGATACCACTACCGACCCGTCGACGCGGATGACTTGCTGAGGGCGTAAGTGGCTCAGCCCCAGCTGGCCTGCGCGCCCAGGCTCGCTTTGTCCACCCGTTCCAGCCGACTCTCCGTGTACGACGCGATCTGATCCACCACCACCCGGACCCGGGCACCGTCGTCCGCGGCGCGTTCCCACGCGGGCAGCAGGATCGGATCGAGCCCGGCCGGCGCAGTTGCCAGCAGCCATTCCGCGACGCGATGAACACGATCACGCTGCCGATCCTGGCGCGCCTTGTGTCCGGCGTCGGACATCACGTAGTACAGCGCCACGGTCTTGAGCAACGCCACCTCGGATGCGACGGCCTCGGGTATGTCGAGGTCGGCTTGATAGCGCGAGAGGGGTCGGTCACCGTGTGTCAGCCGGGTGCTGGCGATCGCCGCGGTGGCGAAGCGTCCCACCAATTCACTCGTCAGATTCTTCAATGCGACGGAACTCCCTAGCGTTCCGTCGAAACTTCCGACCCCGCGTACGACGGGGAGTTCGGACAGCCGTTGGGCGGCTTCGATCAGATCGTCGACTACCAATCCGCGAAACTCGGAGGCCCCGAGCTCTGCCAGTGCGCGCTGCTCGGACGGATCGGCAAGCGAGCGAAGGTCGATGCGGCCTGCGATCACCCCGTCCTCCACGTCGTGCACGGAATAGGCGATGTCGTCGGCCCAGTCCATGACCTGAGCTTCCAGGCATTGCCGTCGCTCGGGCGCTCCCTCGCGAACCCAGGCGAGCACCTCTGCGTCGTCGTCGTATGCCCCGAACTTCGCGCCGGGCTCAGGGCGTGTCCAGGGATACTTGATGGCTGCGTCGAGTGACGCCCTGGTGAGATTGAGGCCTGCGCTCAGACCGTCGGGGCGCAGGATCTTGGGTTCGAGGCTGGTCAAGATCCGCAGATTCTGCGCATTGCCCTCGAAACCTCCGCAGTCCTTGGCGACTTCGTCGAGGGCCTTCTCGCCGTTGTGACCGTACGGTGGGTGCCCGATGTCGTGCGCGAGACCGGCGAGGTCCACCAGGTCCGGATCGCAACCGAGTCCGTCGGCGATCCCTCGCCCGATCTGTGCGACCTCCATCGAGTGCGTCAACCGCGTGCGAGGTGTGTCACCGTCGCGCGGGCCGACAACCTGGGTCTTGTCGGCCAAGCGCCGCAAAGCCGCGGAGTGTTGGACACGCGCCCGATCTCGCGAGAAGTCCGAACGATGCTGCGCCGCTGCGATCTGCGAACCCGGCAACCCCGCTCGCTTCGGCGCCTCGACGACACGACGTTCGAGGTCGTGTTCGGAGTAGGTGCCGCCTCCGTAGGTGGTGTGAGCTGTCATGGTCTCTATTGCCCTGCCGTGTAGGGGAAGTCTGCCGAGAAGTGCGTGAGCTGATACCAGAGCAGCGCGCCGGTTTCGCGAGCGATTCCGTGCAACTGGGATTCGCGGGTGAAGACAGCCGGGCCCTGACGAGTAGGTGCGGTCCACGCCTGGAGTCCTGTGTCGCGGGCCATCGTCCGCGTTCGCAAGGAGTGCCACGGGTCACTGACCAGGACAGCGGAATTGATTCCCTGCGAGGACATCTCGGCACTGACTGCGTCGATGCTGAGCAGTGTGTCCGAACCGGTCTCCACCGCGGTGATCGCACTCGAAGGAATTCCGCGATCGGTCAGATACATCTTTCCCGACGCCGCTTCGGTGTACTCGTCGCCTTCTTGTTTACCGCCGACAGTGATGATCTGCGGAGCCACTCCGCGCTTGTACAGCTTGTACGCCTGCTCGAGTCGGGCCTCGAAGACGGATGACGGAGTGCCGGAATACTGAGCCGCGCCCAGAACGACTATCGCGTCGGCCGGCCGCGTGTCGTCGATGCGCGCCACCTGCCACACCCGGAACGCAGTACCCCCGACCAGAACCACGGCCATCAACACGGCACCGGCGATCAGTCGGCGCGTCCAGCGAGCCAATCCTGCCCCGAAGCCGCCCGCCCGTGAGGGTGATGGGTCGTGGGGGCGGTTACCGAAAGCAGGTTTCACTCCCGCAATTCTGCCAGTTCGCGGCGATCACCTCCGATGCCGACGCGCCACAACGGATAGATTTGCGTCATGGCCCTCGCACCACACTTCTCGCAGTTGTCCTCGGTAGAGCAGAGTCGGACAATCACCCGACCCGTTCGGCGTCGGGGAAGCGCCGCCGCCGTCGCTGCGATTTTCGCTCTGCTGGCGCTCGTCTTCAGTCCTGCGCTCGCCTCGGCAGACGCCCCGATGGTGTTGCCGAATCACATCACCGACACCTCCGGGGTCCTCGATTCCGGGCAACGCAGCGACATACAAGCCGCGATCGATCAACTCGGCGAGGACCACCAGATCGATCTGTGGGTCGCGTTCGTCCCCGATTTCAACAACCTGGGTGGCCAGGCGTGGGCACAGCAGACAGCCACGAAGTCGACGCTGAGCACGAAGTCCGTCCTGCTTGCAGTTGCCACGGCAGAGCGTGCTTACTACCTCGATGTGCCCGCTGAGCTGAGCAACATCACGGATTCCGACATCGAATCGATCAATACCGACGCGGTGGAACCGGCTCTTGCCGAGGATGATTGGACCGGCGCGGCAATTGCCGCAGCCGGCGCACTCGGCGACGCGAACAACACGAGCGGCGGAATGGGAGTCGGAACACTCCTCATCGCGGGCGGCGCTGTGGTGGTCGGGACGGGCGGTGTGGTCCTGTACTCACGTAAGCGCAAGAACGACAAGAACAAGGCAAGCGTCGAAGCCGCGAAGAACATCTCCCCCGACGACATCGCCAGCCTCAACGCACTCCCGCTGCCGACGCTCGACGAACGCGCGAAGGAGATCCTCGTCGAGACGGACAACGCGATCGCCGGCAGCCAGGAGGAGCTCGATCTGGCCCGCAGCGAGTTCGGAGATTCCGCCGTCGCACCCTTCTCGGCAGCATTCGACAAGGCCAAGGCCACCCTCGCCGAAGCCTTCGCGATCAGGCAGCGACTCGACGACGCCATCCCGGAAACTCCCGATCAACGCCGACAGATGCTGATCGACATCATTTCCTCGTGCGGTCGAGCCGACCAAGAACTCGAAGCTCGCGTCGAGGAATTCGACGGACTACGCGACCTTCTCATCAACGCCCCCGCCCGCCTCGATGCGTTGACGCAGAGTGTTGTTTCTCTCAGCGTGCGCTTGCCCGAATCCGAGGCGATTCTGACCAAATTGAAGGATCAATTCCCCGCGCCGACGCTGGCATCGGTCGTGAACAACGTCACGATGGCGAGTGAGCGCCTGACGCTCGCCGAGAAGTCGATCGAGGAAGGACGAGACGCGACGGCACTGCCGGCCGGTAAGCAAGGCGCTGCCGTCACTGCGATTCGCACGGCCGAAGCCGCCCTCGATCAGGCACGCAAACTACTCGACGGCGTCGATCACGCCGCCGACGACATCCGAAACGCCATCGCGACACTTCCGTCCGCGATGGACGACGTCCAGCAGGGCATCACCGCTGCGGACGCTTACCTGGCGCAAGGCGGGCAGAAGTTGGCGGACGCGAAGGCCGCAGCCCAGGCAGCGTTGGCGAATGCTCAGACGTCGAAGGACAGCGATCCGCTGACAGCCTTCAACCAGATCGTCGCAGCCGACGCCCAACTCGACGCGCTTCTTGCCGACGCTCAGGAGCAGAAGCAGCAGCTCGAACGTGCACAGCAGCGCCTCGCCCAGGACATTCTGGCCGCACAGGCTCAGGTGACCGCTGCAGGCGACTTCCTCGGAACCAGGCGCGGCGCGATCGGGGCGGAGGCGCGCACTCGCTACGCCGAGGCTCAGCGGCACCTGCAGGCGGCCCAGCAATTGCAGACCTCGGATCCGTCGAAGGCACTGCAACACGCCCAGGCCGCGACCACCTTGGCGACGCACTCACTTCGCGCCGCGCAGAACGACGTCAACACCTGGGAAGCAAACCAACGACCCCGCGGTGGCGGCGGCGATGCGACGGGAGCGATCCTCGGCGGCATCCTGATCAACAGCATTCTGCGAGGTGGCGGCGGGCCCCGCTCGTACGGCGGACCGAGCAGCAGCGGACGCTCCGGTCGCGGTGGCGGCGGCGGTGGTTTCGGCGGCGGGGGCGGCGGCCGAACCAGTCGAGGCGGCGGCGGCCGGTTCTGACGGATCCCGTCGAGGTAGTAAAATCCCTACTTTGTTCACGACCGCACTCGTCGTACGCTTCATCCGGCAAGTCGGGATCACAGATCATACGAAGGTGTTATGGAAAGCGTCGCCCCGCAGATAACCGTCGTTGTACCTACATACAACGAGCGTGAGAACCTGCCAAAGCTCGTCGATCGCCTCGCCGCGTTGAAGATCCCGAATCTGCACGTCCTCGTGGTGGATGACAACTCCCCCGACGGCACGGGTGAGGTTGCGGACAAGTTGGGTATCGACGGTCCCATCCCGGTCGGAGTGCTTCACCGCACGGTCAAGGACGGACTCGGCCGTGCTTACGTCGCGGGCATGAGCCGGGCTCTGGCGGAGAACGCAGACATCGTCATTCAGATGGACGCAGATCTCTCGCACCCGTCCGAGGCGATCCCCGCCATGATCGAGATCCTCACCACTACCGATGCGGCAGTCGTTCTCGGCTCCCGCTATGTCGAAGGCGGCGCAGTCGCCGGCGACTGGCCGTGGCACCGCAAGGCTTTGTCCGCCTGGGCGAACTTCTACGTCAACGCTATTCTGCGACTGCACGTCAAGGATGCGACCGCCGGCTTCAAGGCGTGGCATGCAAAGACCTTGCGCGACATCGACGTCGAATCGGTGCAGAGCAACGGCTACGCGTTCCAGGTCGAGATGAACTACCGAGTTGTTCAGCGCGGCATGAAGATCGCCGAAACGCCCATCCGCTTCGAGGAGCGCACCGAAGGCGTCTCCAAGATGAGTCTCTCGGTTCAGTTGGAGTCTGCACTGGTGCCGTGGAAGCTCAAGTTCGGCAAGAAGTCCCTGTGACCTCGGCGGCCGATCGAAAGTAGTCGGCCGTCTGCGTGTCCGACGGGTAGAACGATTCGATCGCAATCTCTGCGAGCGTGACGTCGCGCGGCGTACCGAACACTGTGGTGGTGCTGAACATCGCCAGTTCGGTATCGCCGACGCGTAGACGCAACGGAACCAGCAGGGAATTCGCGCGGTCGTCGTGCCAGTCTCCGCCGCTGGGATAGGCGCGCAGCTCGTCGAGCAACGACGACAGCTGCGCATCCGCACTGACCTCCACTTCCCGAGCCAGCCTTGTGAGCAGGTGGGCCCGCCACTGCGCGAGGTTCACGATCCGCGGCGCCATGCCCTCGGGATGCAAGCTCAGACGCAATACGTTCACCGGTGGTTCCAGGAGGAAATCAGCGGCGCCCGCGGTCAAAATTCCCACGGCCTGGTTCCCGGCGACCATCTCCCACTGCTGATCGACCACCACGGCCGGATACGGGTCATGCGCGTCGATGATGCGATCGATGGCCTCACTCACCGCTGACATCGGCGCTTCTGCCAACGACTTCTGCGAGTACTCCGGCGCGTGGCCACTTGCCAGCAGAAGCGTGTTCTGTTGTCGTAGAGGAACATCCAGACATTCGGACAGGTGAAGAATCATGTCCCGGCTCGGCTTGGAGCGGCCGGTTTCGATGAAGCTCAGATGCCTGGTCGACACTCCTGCCGCCGCCGAGAGTCCCAACTGAGTGAGCCTTCGCCGCTCCCGCCACCGCTTGAGTTCGGAGCCCACGTCCATCGTCTCGAAGGTCATTCTTTCAAGTTAGCGACCCGAGGTAGCCGAGGCCATGACCTCAGAGGTAATCGACCCGACGCAGTTTCGGAGGAACAGTGGTCTCAGCCGGCGAGGCCGCCGGACATTCACCACCGGAAACTGATCAAGGGAGCGACCATGAGCGACTTCGACGCAATCGCCGACGCCTACATCGACATGTGGAACGAAACCGATACCACCGCCCGTAAAGCACGGGTCGAGCAATTGTTCGCACCCGGCGGTCGCTACACCGATCCGCTCGCGGACGTCACCGGACACGATCAGATCGACGCGATGATCGACGCTGTGCAGCAACAATTTCCGGGCATGCACTTCACCCTCGTCGGACCTGTGGACGCGCATCACCGACAGGCCCGATTCGGTTGGGCTCTCGGCCCGTCGGGGGCCGAGTCACTGATCGACGGATTCGACGTACTCGAACGCGACGACGACGGCCGGGTGACGCTTGTCCTCGGGTTTCTCGACAAGGTGCCTTCGGCCTGAATCGGGACTACCACCGACAGCGTTCGTCACGAAGGTTGTCGGTGGTTCGTGGCATCATCGGTGCCGATGAACGCCGACGGATTTACCTGGTCCACACCGATTCCCGAGTCCGAGGGTGCTGAGTACGACGCTCACACGCTGACCGTCAACGGCCTTCCCACCGTCTATCGAACCGCCAAGACGACGCCGACCAAGCTCGGTCAGTTCGTCACACTGTGGCGCCGTTCTGAGGCCGGGCCCATCCGCCCCTTCGACATCGGCGACCGCGTGATGCTGTTCGTGGTGAAGGTATACGACGAAGAGCATTCGGGGCACTTCGTCTTTCCCGTCGAAACCCTCGTCGAACACGACATCGTCTCGACGAACTTCTCCGGCGGTAAGCGCGCTGTCCGGGTCTATGCGCCCTGGGTTACGCCGACCAGCGCGCAAGCAGTCAGAACTCAGCGCTGGCAGATTCGGCATTTCGGCGAGTTCCCTGATGTACTCAGCTCGACTGTGTTCAGCTCAACTGCGTTCAGCTCAACTGCGTTCAGCTCAACTGATACGTCGCGATGATGACGCCTGTTGTCGTGGGGACGCTGTCGGTGAGGGTGAACTGAGCGAGCGCAGCTCCGTCGGGGAACAATCTGCGCCCGGTTCCGAGAACCAGCGGATGTATCAGCAGAGTGTAGGTGTCGACGAGACGTCGCTCGGCCAAGGACGTGATCAAGTCGCCGCTGCCCAGAATCACCAGATCCGGGCCCTCACTTTCCTTGAGCGTGGCGACCGCGTCGGCGGCATCACCTTTCAACAAGGTCGAGTTCTTCCACGGCAGCGGTTCACCCAAAGTTCTTGAAACTACGTATTTCTGCGTGTTGTCGAGCACCTCGGTGAACGGATTGTCGGTCTGAAACGGCCAGTACGAGGCGAAGTTTTCGTACGTTCTGCGGCCGAACAGCAACTCCGATTTCTTCGCCATCCCCTCCCCCATCTTCTGCGCCATGACGGAATCGTTGAAGGGTGCTGCCCACCCACCGTGCTCGAATCCGCCACGACGGTCCTCGTCCGGCCCACCAGGTGCCTGCATGACACCGTCGAGAGTCACGCTGTTGGTCACGCTGAGTTTTCTCATAACTTCGATCCTGCGCCTGAAGGACCATCGGGGAAAGAGAAAACGGGCGGTCCTTCTCGATTGAGAAGGACCGCCCGTCAGCTTCGAACGAGAATCAGGAGCCGATCAGCCGTGCGGCCAGGTAGCTTTCCACCTGATCGAGGGCGACGCGTTCCTGCGCCATGGAGTCACGCTCACGCACCGTCACAGCCTGGTCTTCGAGAGTGTCGAAGTCGACCGTGATGCAGAACGGTGTGCCGATCTCGTCCTGGCGACGGTAACGACGACCGATGGCGCCGGCGTCGTCGAACTCGACGTTCCAATTCTGACGCAGCTGCGCTGCAAGATCTTTGGCCTTCGGCGTCAGGTCCGCGTTACGCGAGAGCGGCAGAACGGCAGCCTTGACGGGAGCGAGTCGACGATCCAGGCGGAGCACTGTGCGCTTGTCGACGCCGCCCTTGGAGTTGGGCGCCTCGTCCTCGGTGTAGGCGTCGACCAGGAAGGCCATCAGCGAACGCGTGAGACCGGCCGCCGGCTCGATGACGTACGGCGTGTACCGCTCGCCCGTCGTCTGGTCGTAGTAGTTCAGCTCGGTGCCCGAGTGCTTGGAGTGCGTCGAGAGATCGAAGTCGGTACGGTTCGCGATACCTTCGAGCTCGCCCCATTCGCTGCCCTGGAAGTGGAAGCGGTACTCGATGTCGGTCGTGCCCTTCGAGTAGTGCGAAAGCTTTTCCGGCGCATGCTCGTACAGACGCAGGTTGTCCTTGTTGATACCGAGGCCGGTGTACCAGTCAAGGCGGTAGTCGATCCAGTACTGATGCCACTGCTCGTCCTCGCCCGGCTTGACGAAGAATTCCATCTCCATCTGCTCGAACTCACGGGTGCGGAAGATGAAGTTGCCGGGGGTGATCTCGTTGCGGAAGCTCTTGCCGATCTGGCCGATGCCGAACGGCGGCTTCTTCCGCGAGGTGGTCAGCACGTTGGCGAAGTTCACGAAGATGCCCTGTGCGGTCTCGGGGCGAAGGTAGTGCATGCCCTCTTCGCTCTCGACGGGGCCGAGGTACGTCTTGAGCATCATGTTGAAGTCGCGCGGCTCGGTCCACTGGCCGACGGTGCCGCAATCGGGACAACCGATGACATCCATCGAGACGTCGTCCGGGTTGTCGAGCTTCTTCTTCTCCGCGTACGCCTCCTGCAGGTGATCCTGACGGTGACGCTTGTGACAGTTGAGGCACTCGACGAGCGGGTCGTTGAAGACACCGACGTGACCGGACGCGACCCACACCTCGCGGGGCAGAATCACCGACGAGTCGAGGCCGACAACGTCCTCGCGGCTGGTGACCATGTTGCGCCACCACTGGCGCTTGATGTTCTCCTTGAGCTCGACACCCAATGGGCCGTAGTCCCATGCGGACTTGGTACCGCCGTAGATCTCACCGCACGGGTAGACCAGGCCTCGCCGCTTGGCGAGATTGACAACGGCTTCGATCTTGGACTTGGGTGCCACTCGATTGCTCTCCATCTGGGTAATAGATGCATGATTTTCGTGCGCTTTTCGCACCATCAGCCTATCTGGCGGCTGCCACGCACTTCCGTCCAAGGTTGACATGCATACTTGTGCATATCAAAATGAAAGTGATTTGCAATAATGTGGTGAGATGGCTATGCCCGGACATCATGATCTACCCCTCGAAGGAGCCTCGCTGTGAGCATTGCGGATACCGGCGATCTCCACAAAAGCCATGATCATTCCGACCTCGGACACACGCACGACCCGTTCGAAGCCGCACCGCCCGCGCCCGTGCCGCCCAAGGAAACCCTGGCGGCAGCCGGCGAAATTCTGCGGGCGCTCGCTGCACCCGTTCGGATCGCGATCGTGCTTCAGTTGCACGAGTCGGAGCGTTGCGTTCACGAACTCGTCGGAGCTCTCGGTGTCACTCAGCCACTCATCAGCCAGCATCTGCGCGTACTCAAAGCAGCGGGCGTCGTCCGCGGCGAGCGCAACGGACGAGAAGTTCTCTATCGACTCGTCGACGATCACCTTGCACACATCGTCGTCGACGCTGTCGCCCACGCCGAAGAAGGATGAGATTCCACCGCATGAACACCCCGGGCAGTACGACCTCGAAACGTGGACCGGCCACAGTCGGCGTTCGTTCCACGAAACAGCGCAGCGCCATCTCCGCCCTGCTCGACGACATCGACGAATTCAAGTCGGCACAGGAATTGCACGACGAACTGCGCAAGCGAGGTGAAGGCATCGGCCTGACCACCGTCTACCGCACGCTGCAGGCACTCTCCGACGCCGGAACCATCGACGTCCTACGCACCGACACAGGTGAGTCCGTCTACCGACGCTGCTCCTCCGGGCACCACCATCACCTGGTGTGCCGCAACTGCGGATTCACCGTCGAGGTCGAGGGCCCGACGGTCGAGCAGTGGTCACAGACCATCGCCGAGGACAACGGTTTCACCGAAGTGAGTCACACCGTCGAGATCTTCGGCACCTGCCGCGACTGCGCCGCCGCCTGAGAGCGTCAGGGAATCAAACCCTGCCGGGCGGTATCGGCACCGGTGAGCGCCAGTAGCAACATCGTGGTCAGTGCCTCGTCGTCCAGTCCGGCGGCAGGGAACGTGTAACGCAGGATGACGTCCGCCAGACTGCCGTGGCCGAACACCGCGATGGAGCCGAATTGGATGGTGCGATTCCGCTCGGCCACCTTGCGATGCAGTGCCGCGCTCACCGGTCGGTCCCATGCGAGAACGCACGTCATGGACAGCACGTCCAGACCCTCGGACAGATTCATCGCCTGGATGGAACACAGCGCGCCGGAGTACTGGAAACCCAGTGATCCGTCGGCGGCAACATCGACCGTCACGAAATGCGCCAGCGAGGCGGCCGCGCGTTCTTGTAGGCGGGCTGCTTCGTCGGTGGTGTCGGTCATGTTCTCCCCTGTCATTTGACGCCACCGAATCTACGGTCACGTGAGGCGTACTCGACGCAGGCGGCCCAAAGGTCGCGGCGGTCGAAATCGGGAAACAGCTTCTCCTGGTACACCATTTCGGCGTAGGCGGATTGCCAGATCAAGAAATTGGACGTCCGCTGTTCCCCCGACGGACGCAGGAAGAGATCGACGTCGGGCATGTCGGGTTCGTCGAGGTACTTGGCAACAGTCGCCTCGGTGATCTTGTCCGGATTGATCTCACCGGCCGCGACACGCTTCGCGATTTCCTTTACCGCATCGGCAATTTCGGCCCGGCCGCCGTAGTTCACACACATGGTCAAGTTCATGACGGTGTTGTTCTTGGTCAGTTCTTCGGCGATCTCGAGTTCCTTGATCACGCTGGCCCACAGGCGCGGCTTACGACCGGCCCACCGAACACGCACACCCATTTCGTTCATCTCGTCGCGTCGGCGGCGGATGACATCACGGTTGAAGCCCATCAGGAATCGAACCTCGTCGGGACTGCGCTTCCAGTTCTCGGTGGAGAAGGCGTAAGCGGAGAGCCACTCGACACCCATCTCGATGCACCCGCAGACGGTGTCCATCAGGACAGCTTCGCCGCGTTCGTGCCCGGCGGTTCGGGGCAGACCGCGCTCCTGCGCCCATCGTCCGTTGCCGTCCATCACCAAAGCGACGTGGCGCGGGATCAGTTCGGTTTGCAGGATCGGCGGGGTCGCCCCGGACGGATGTGGGTCCGGTGGTCGGATCACCCGGTCAGCAGCAGAATCAAGCGGAGTTCGCGGTTCGCGTCGTCGAATCACGTGTTCCATCCTGCCTCACGGGCAAGTCGACCTCGACGGCTGCATGCGGCCTCGAACGCTCGATCAGCGGCAACGTCCGCAATTGGCGCTCGAGATGCCACTGCAGGTGTGCCGCGACCAGTCCGCTGGCTTGCGTCCGCAGCGTCGCGGGCGCCGAATCGGTACCCTCCCACTCCCCTCGGAGCAGGGCTTCCATCAAGTCGAGCACTCCGGGCGACGGCGTCGCAGCACCCGCCGGGCGGCAATAGGTACACACGGCTCCGCCTGCGGCGACATGAAAGGCCCGGTGCGGTCCAGGAGCACTGCAGCGGGCGCACTCTTCGAGGGCAGGCGCCCAACCCGCATAGCCCATGGCTCTCAACAAGAACGCGTCGAGCACGAACTCGACCGGTCGTGCCTGCTCGGCAATCGCACGCAGCGCTCCCACCGTCAATCGCTGAAGCTGCGGGGCCGGCGCGCGTTCCTCGCCGGCCAACCGCTCGGCAGTTTCGAGTACGGCGCAGGCCGTGGTGTACCGGCTGTAGTCGTCGACGATGTCGGTGGCGAATGCGTCGACCGTCTGCACCTGAGTGATGATGTCGAGATTCTTGCCCGGAAGTAGTTGCACGTCGATGTGAGCAAACGGTTCGAGTCTGGCACCGAATTTGGAGGTGGTTCGGCGGACACCTTTGGCCACGGCACGTACCAACCCGAACTGACGGGTGAGCAACGTGACGATGTGGTCGGCTTCGCCCAGTTTGTGCAGGCGCAGCACCACTGCCGTGTCTCGATACAACCTCACTCGACCAGTGTCCCACGTTGTACCGACGACCGATCCCGATGCCGCGCCCGATGACAAGTCGGAAACACGGCAGGTCCGTCCGGATAGACTGGCGCGATGCCGAGCGACGCAATTGCGCAACCTGTCACTGCAGAGTTGACCGGTCGCGAAGCGCGGTGGGAGCGACACAACTCCGAGCGTCAGAAACGGATACTCACCTCGGCGGTCGAACTGATCGAAGAGCGTGCGGCAGGTGCCGAGGTGTCCGTCCAGCAGATCGCCGATCGTGCCGGCCTCGCCAAGTCGGTGGTGTACCGCCAATTCAGCGGCCGAGACGACCTCGATCGACGAGTCCGAGCGTTTGTGCTCGGACAATTTGCGGCGGCCCTGGACGCGTCGATGAGCATTTCGGTAGGCACTCTCGACCAGATCCTGACCCGAACCATCAGCGCCGTCGCCGAGTGGATCACCGAGCATCCGCGGATTCACGAGTTCATGGGTACCGGCCCCACCGACTACGACGACGAGAGCATCGACGCGATCAGCAGTCTGAAGGCCACAATCGCCGACTCCGCCCGCACCACTATCACCGAAGTCGGTCGATCCGTGGGGATCGACTCCTCACCCTTCGATTCACTACCGTTCGCAGTGGTGACAATGGTCGAGGGCACGCTCACCCACTGGGTCCGAAGCACCGATCCGAAGCCGAGCCGCGAAGAGATCGTCGCCGACCTCGCGAAATACACCTGGTACATGTTCGACGGCGTTGCCCGCTCGAGCGGACTACAGATCGATCCCCATGTCGAATTGTCCACGCTCATAGCCGAGCTGGTGTCCTCCGACGGAGGAACTTCGCGGCCGGACTAGATCCGGGTCTTGTCGGAACGCTTCGGCTCGCCGCGGTAGCGGGCGTAGTCGCCGTCGATGCGCAGCTTTCGCCACGCACGCTTCGACACCGGATTCATCAATCCGAGTTCGTCTGCCAGGGCTCGCATTTCGCCGAAGTAGTTACCCAGGATGCGGCGTGAATGCGGGCTCCCCCAGAAGGCGCTCTTCATCACCTCGTCCGGGATTCCGAACTCTTCGGCGAATTCCTTTGGCGGTGACATGATTTCACCCGCAAGCCAACGCATCGCGCCGGGGAAGGCGACCGATGTGATGGCTCGACTCGTACGACTGAGTCTGGGGACGTGATTGCGCAGGAACTCGTGAGCAAACGAGATGTGTCTCGCTTCTTCGGCGATGTGAATCTCCATGGTGCGGAGCATCGCCGGCGGCGTGTCCTTACCCTCACGGATGAGATCCTTCTGGAAGTGGTCGATCGGTTCTTCACCAGCCAGAATGCCGATGAAGAAGATGACCGGGAACTTTGCTCCCAGCACTCCGATGATCGGCGACAGCCGCCGGAACATCGGACGCATACCCGGCACGTCGATGTCCATGCGATTGACGAGTTCCTGGAACATCTGGATGTGATTGCACTCTTCGGTCATCTCGTGCAGGCAGTACCGGAACTCAGGCGACTGGTTGGGTAGCGCCATGATGTATTGCAGCATTCCCCGGATCAAGATGCTCTCGAAAGCCGAACCCACCTTGGTCACGTTCGCCTGACGCCACATTCCCATGGCGATTCGACGCTCCAACGACTGATCCTGGTACCACTGCGTCGCCCCGAGGGGGTCCGACACGGACGAGAGCACCCATCTCGGATCATGCGGATCGATCGCGAACTCTGGTGAATCCCAGTCGATGTCGAGATAGGGATCGAAACTGCGGGCAACCGAGCCCTCGGACAAAGTCTGCAGTACCTGGTGGTACGGCTTTTCCACTTCGATCGACGCTGACCGAGCCATCGGTGTCTCCTCACGGCCAGTCCGTCGATTGCAGTCGACGGACTTGAATGAGGTCAAACATAATGGGACACCGCGTCCCACGCAACCCCCTCGGGGGCCTATTTCAGGCCCGACGCAGCGGGATGATCTCGCGAACCTTCTCGTCCCGGAGATACAGTCCCGCCCACATGACGATTCCGGTGTAGACGGCAAACAGGGTCGTGCTCAGCAGAGGCTGTTCAGCTCGAAGGTTGGTCAACACCGCTCCCCCCAGGTAACCGGTGAGCAGAATCGCGCCGAGTATCGACGTTCGCGGAATCACGTACAGCGCAAGGCAGATCAGTTGCACCACCCCAGCCGTCAATGCCAGCGAGTCCGGCAACCCAAGTTCAGCCGACGCATCCTTGACTGTCTGAAGGTTGAGAATGTGGATGATGCCGTCGAAGAGCATGAAAACGACGAACAGCCCACTCAGGACGTATCCGAGCTTGCGAGCCGTGGCCGAAGGTGTCGTCGTCGTGGCGTTACCGGAAACAGTTTCGTTGTGGACGGGCTGGGTGGTCATCGGAATCTCCTGGGGCGAAGGCGAGCGGCCGGTTGCCACTTCGCTTGCAATTACGACTCCCGAGCGATCGAAAACTCATCGCGCCGGCCGTTACAACGCACCCGGCGTTCAGGACGATTCACCTCACGTGGTCTGATGGACGGTGACACGGGGTGCCGAAAAAGTCGGCTGAGATCAGACCCGATGAACCTGACCAGTTAGCACTGGCGGAGGGATGTCGACATGACCGAACAGCAATTTCAGCGCGCACTCAGCCTGGACGAGCAGATCGTTCTGATCACCGGTGGCGCCCGCGGGCTCGGCGCCGCACTGAGCCGAGCATTCTCCCGCTCGGGGGCCCGGGTAATCGTGAACTACAACAAGAGCCGTGACGCCGCTGAGACCCTGGTCACCGAACTAGGTGAGGATCGTGCCTTCGCAGTCCAGGCGGACGTGACGGACCGCAGTTCCGTCGACCAGTTGTTCTCCGCTGCACGCGAGAGATTCGACGCACCGATCTCGACCGTGGTCGACAATGCACTGGTCGACTTCTCGTTCAACGGCGATGCACGGCCGAACGCGGACACGATCACCTGGGCCGACTTCGACTCTCAACTACGCGGAGCCGTTGCCGGAACACTCAACACCACCCAGGCAGCGCTACCAGGCATGCGCGAACTCGGCTTCGGCCGAATCATCACTGTCGGAACCAATCTGGTCCAGAATCCGGTAGTTCCGTACCACGACTACACCGCTGCCAAGGCCGCACTGCTGGCACTGACACGGACACTGTCCGCCGACCTCGGTCCGGACGGGATCACAGTCAACATGGTCTCGGGCGGCTTGCTCCGCACCACCGATGCGAGCGCCGCAACACCCGAAGCCGTCTTCGACATGATCGCGGCAAGCACTCCCCTGCGCCGAGTCACCACGCCGGACGAATTTGCCGACGCTGCACTCTTTTTCGCCTCCCCATGGTCGCGGGCCGTGACCGGTCAGAACCTGGTTGTCGACGGCGGACTCGTCAAGAACTGATGGGCGCACAGCTGCGGATAGGTGCGTTCCTGCTCGGTTGCGGACATCACAGTGCGGCATGGCGTCATCGCGACTCACCGGTCGAAAGTCTCGGTGACATCACGTATTACGAGTCGCTCGCCCAGATCGCCGAACGCGGCAAGCTGGACGCCGTCTTCTTCGCTGACGGTCACAGTGTTCGCGAACCCGAGTCGGGTGCGTCGTGGTTTCTCGAGCCGATCACCGCATTGACTGCCATGGCACGAGCGACAGCGGACATCGGCCTGGTGACCACCATTTCCACCACTTTCTACACGCCGTTTCACGCGGCGCGACTGTTGGCCTCGCTCGACCACATCAGCGGCGGACGGGCCGGCTGGAACGTCGTGACCTCGATGTTCGACCAGGAGGCGCGCAACCACGGACTCGAGGCGATGCCCGATCACGCATCCCGATACGAACGAGCCGACGAATTTGTCGAAGTGGCCCTCGCATTGTGGGATTCATGGTCGGAAGACGCGCTGATTCTCGACCGGTCGGGGCGTTTTGCCGACGCAAACAGGATTTCTCGAATCGATCACGACGGCAAACATTTTCGGGTGGACGGGCCGTTGACGGTTCCGCGCTCCCCGCAAGGCCGGCCGGTGTTGTTCCAGGCCGGGGCGTCCGAGCAGGGTCGCGATCTGGCGGCGCGTCGCGCCGAGGCAATCTATTCGGTTGCCTACGACTTACCCAGCGCACAGACCTACTACGCGGACGTGAAATCGAGAATCGAGCGAGCCGGCCGGGATTCGAGTTCGGTCGCCGTGATGCCGGGACTGGTCACCTACGTCGGCAGCACCGTCGCCGAGGCCAGGGCGAAGAAGGCCGAACTCGATCTCCTGCTGCCCACCGAACAGTCGATACGCCAACTCTCGTTGTTCACCGGACAGGATTGCGAGAACTGGGATCTCGACGGGCCCGTGCCCCCGTTGCCTCCACTCGAAGCGTTCACCGGGCCGCAGGGCCGCTACGCCACTATTTTGCGGATCGTCGAGAAGGACGCACCGACTGTGCGGGAACTCCTCGGGACGCTCGCTGCGGGTGGTGGTCACGCAACGATGATCGGAACACCGGAGTCGATTGCCGACGAGATGGGATCCTGGTTGAACGGCCGCGGTGCCGACGGTTTCAATCTGATGCCGCCGACCTATCCGCAGGGTCTGGAAGATTTTGTCGATCACGTGATTCCGGTGCTGCAGGCGCGTGGGTTGTTCCGTCGCGAATACAAGGGAGCGACTCTGCGAGCAAACCTCACCTAGTCCGGCAGTAGCGGCACCGACAGGTCCGGATCGCGTCCCAGGAGCACTCCCCTCGTAAGGGCCGCGGAGCCGAACTTCTTCCGAACACTGTCCATTGCCGAGTCGAGGGCGGCAGTGTCCGGACCCGCGAATCCTGGACCGTCGAAGGGCAATTCGAGTTGTTCGGCGCCGTCCCGATCCAGGTTGGAGACAGCGACGCCGATCAACGTGATGCCCTTGTCCGCGATCATCGGTATCGCTTCGTCCAGCAGCACCATCGAGGCGTTCAGCAATTCCGCTGTGTCGGCGGTGGACCGGCGCAGCGTGTGAGATCGAGTTGCCCGCGTGAAATCCGCGAAGCGGAGCCGGAGCGTGACCGTGCGCCCCGTCCGCTGCGCCGAACGCATGCGTCGACTGACACGGTCGACAAGGGACATCAACGACGCATCGAGTTCTGCGCGGGGATGGGATCCGCGACCCAGCGCATGCTGAGCACCCATCGAACTGCGGCCACGATAGGCGCGGACGGGGCGCGGATCTCGATTGTGTGAGAGTGCGTAGAGATGGCGACCGGCGCCGCCCCCGAGAATCGAGACGATCGAGGATTCGTCGTGCCGCGCGATGTCACCCACCGTCACGATGTCGAAGTTTCGCAGCTTCTGGGCCGTGATCTTGCCGACGCCCCACAGCTTCTCGACCGGCAAGGGATGCAGGAACTCGGTCTCGCCCTCCGGCGGCACTCGCAGCAATCCGTCGGGTTTCGCGAATGCACTGGCGACCTTGGCCAGGAACTTGGTGCGTGCGATTCCGACCGTGATCGGTAGTCCGACCTGCTCGGCCACATCGCGTCTGAGGTTGGCTCCGATCTGCAGCGGGTTTCCCACGATCTTGGCGAGCCCGCCGACCTCGAGAAAGGCCTCGTCTATGGAGATTCCTTCGACCAGCGGCGACGTGTCGTGAAAGACGTCGAACACGTCTTTGCTCGCCTGCGAGTACGCCGACATTCGCGGAGGGACGACTATCGCCTGAGGACACAGTGATCGGGCCTGACCACCGCTCATGGCTGTGCGAACCCCGAACGCCTTGGCCTCGTAGCTTGCCGCCAAGACCACCCCACCGCCGACGATGACCGGCCTGCCGGCCAGAGTCGGGTCGTCGCGTTGCTCGACTGATGCGTAGAACGAATCGAGGTCCGCATGCAGGATCGTTGCGTCACCCGTGGGCCGACTACCGCCAGAACAGTTCCCGCCAGAACGAGTATCGCCGGGGTGCTCACCTGGCGTTTCTTGGTCCAGCGGTTCATATGACACGAACATATGTTCCCATGACCCACCGACACTGCGTAAGGTTCGGAAATAGATTCCATGGAATTAATCACGAATCGGGCGTACGGTGAACGAATGATTCCACGGAATGCATATCGGTTCGGAGTCTGCTCGTGACCAGATCAGCCCTGAGCAGGCACTTCGACAACCTCGTCCGCTTCGAAACCGAATTGTGGACGGCCGCCGACCAGCGACTCCGAATCGAGCACGACCTGCCACTGAGTCGATTCGAGCCGATGCAGATCATCGACAGGCTCGGCTCCTGTCGGGTCTTCGACATCGCCGAGGCCCTCGCGATCACCGTCGGTGGCACGAGCAAGCTGGTGGATCGAATCGAAGCGGCTGGACACTGCCATCGAAAATCCAATCCCACCGACAAACGATCCTCACTCATCGAGTTGACTCCCGAGGGCAATGAGCTGTTGCGGCGGGCGAAGGCAACGTTCGACGGCGAATTGGAGCGCCGTCTCGGTTCCGTGCTGACGCCCGACGCTCTCGATCGATTCGGCGCCACACTGGCCACGCTGCGTGAAGCCAATCGAAACCTGACACCGACCACGAAGGAAAAAGCATGACCGACACAATGCGCGCAATCGTGCTCGACGCCCCCGGCCCGCCAGAAGCATTGACTATCAAAGTGATTCCGATACCCGTGCCGATTGCGGGCTGGGTACTGGTCCGGGTGAAGGCATTCGGCCTCAATCGATCCGAACTTCACACCCGCCTCGGCCTCGCCGAAGGCGTGACATTCCCGAGGGTGCTGGGCATCGAGGCCGTCGGCGAAGTGGTGAACTGCCCCGGCGGGGAGCTCACCGAAGGCCGGCAAGTCGCCGCCATGATGGGTGGGATGGGGAGGACGTTCGACGGCGGTTATGCCGAGTACACGTGCGTTCCCGTCAGTCAGGTCGTTCCCTTCTCGAGCGAACTGGACTGGTCGACAGTGGGAGCTGTTCCCGAGATGCTGCAAACGTCCTACGGCTCGCTGACGGTAGGACTGGACGCGAAATCCGGTCAATCCCTGTTGATCCGGGGAGGAACCTCCTCGGTCGGCATGGCAACCGCAGTCCTGGCGAAGCAGTGGGGACTCACTGTCCTTGCGACCACCCGAGATGCGAACAAAGCGTCGTCGTTGACCGCGATCGGGGTTGACCACGTTATCGTCGACGACGGTGCTGTGGCCGGCCAGGTTCGAGACATCCTCCCGGGCGGTGTTGATCTGGCCCTCGAATTGGTCGGAACACCAACACTTCCCGACACGTTGCGCGCGACCCGCGTTCACGGCACCGTGTGTTTCACGGGAATGCTGTCCAACGAGTGGACAGTCAAAGACTTTTATCCGATCGACTACATTCCACGCGGAGTGCGATTGACCTCGTACGGTGGGGACGCGTCCGACCTGCCTGCCGACGTACTGCAAGACTTCCTCTCCGCTGTGGCGTCAGGCGAGGCGGTGGTACCGATCGACGAGGTGTTCGCGTTCGAGGACATCGCGCGAGCCCATGCCAAGATGGAAGCCGGTACGGCACGTGGCAAATTGGTAGTTGTGCTCTGACCTGGCTTCTCACACCACGAATCGATAACCCATTCCTGCCTCGGTGATCAGATGCTTGGGGTTCGCCGGGTCATCCTCGAGCTTCCGACGAAGTTGAGCCAGGTAGACACGTAGATAGTGGGTCTCGGTGTCGTACGCCGGTCCCCACACTTCCCGAAGCAACTCCTTCTGCCCGACCAGCTTTCCGCGGTTGCGCACAAGCATCTCGAGCATGCCCCACTCGGTCGGAGTCAGGTGCACCTGTTCACCGCGCCGACTCACTGTTTTCGCAGCCAAGTCCACCGTGAAGGACGCGGTCTCGACCGACGGTTCCGAAGTGTCCGCCGCGGAGGTTCCCCGCCTCGCCGCAGCGCGCACGCGGGCCAGAAACTCGTCCATCCCGAAGGGCTTGGTGACGTAGTCGTCCGCACCGGCGTCGAGAGCCTCGACCTTGTCCGCGGAATCCGTGCGCGCCGACAGCACGATGACCGGCGCCGTGCACCAGCCACGCAGGCCGGCAAGCACTTCGGTGCCGTCCATGTCGGGCAGTCCGAGATCGAGTACCACGACGTCCGGTGGACGCTCGGCAGCAGCCCGCAAGGCACCGGCGCCCGTCGACGCGGTCACCACCTCGTACCCGCGCACCGAAAGATTGATACGCAGAGCTCGCAGAATCTGCGGTTCGTCGTCCACTACCAGGATTCGACTCATGATCCATTCCCATTCGTACCGGCCGCAGCCAACTCCACGATCATCGTCAATCCCCCACCAGGTGTGTCTGTGGCGCTGACCGTTCCGCCCATCGCATCGACAAATCCGCGCACCACGGAAAGTCCGAGGCCCACTCCGCCGGTGTTGTCGCGATCTCCCATCCGTTGGAACGGCTGGAACATCGTTTCGGCCTCACCTCGCGGAACACCTGGGCCCGTATCGGCAACACTGATCACCACACGATCACCGAGTTGCGCCGCCCCGACGCGCACCGGGGTTTCTCCCCCGTAGCGCAGAGCGTTGTCGACGATGTTCGCAATCACCCGCTCGAGCAGACCTTGATCTGCTTGCACTGCAACGGTACCCACGTCGACGACTACACTTCGAGCCCGCGAATCCGAGCGTCCACCGATGCCGAGGCCCAGCAACGCGCGGTGAACCACCTCGTCCAGATACACCGGCCGCAGCGTGGGTTTCACCACCCCGGCGGCAAGTCGGGACGAGTCGAGCAAGTTCCCGACCAGCGCCGTCAACTGATCCGCCGACTCCTCGATGGTTGCCAACAATTCAGCGGTGTCTTCGGGCGAGAACTCGATGTCGTCGCTGCGCAGACTCGACACCGCCGCCTTCACTCCGGCGAGAGGCGTTCGCAGGTCATGGCTTACCGCTGACAGCAGGGCTCGACGCAGTTGATCAGCCTCGGTGAGCGCGGCAGCCTTGCTCGCCTCGACTGTCAGTTTCTCCTGGCGGATCATCCCAACTGCTTGGTGAGCCACCACCGTCAGCACTCGTCGATCCCGCGCACTCAGGTCGGGCCCAGCCAACAACAGCGCGTATTCCCCGTCGTTGACCTCACAGACCGTATCCGCTTCGTCGTCCGTGGTCGGCGGCTGCGTACCCACGGCGGCGATGACTCCGTCGTCGTGATGAATGACGGAAACCCCTCGCTGGCGATAGATTTCGAGTGCCTTCGCCAGAAGTGTCGACAGATCCGCTCCGCGGAGAACTGATCCCGCGAACAGTGTGAGCAGTTCGGCTTCCTCGGATGCGCGCTTCGCCTCGCGGGCGCGCTTTGCTGCGGCGTCGACCAGAACGGCAACTGCCACAGCCACGATCAACAGCACGACAGTGGTGATGAAGTTGTCAGGTTCGGCGATGGTGAAGCTGTACCGCGGATCGGTGAAGAAGTAATTGAGCAGCAGTCCCGAGATCAGGGCCGACAATATCGCCGGGCCGACGCCGCCGAGGAGGGCGACCAGAACGACCACGACGAAGAACAGCGCGTTCTCGCCGTTGACCCCGGAGATTCGGTCGACGAGACCCATGATCGCGGCCGCGAGCGAAGGCACGACGATCGCCGCAATCCACGACAGGACCCGGCGCTCCGAGCGCCCCAGCACCGAAATGCGTCGTCGCGCCGTCGCTTCCTCGTGCGTGACCATGTGAACGTCGATACCACCGGACTGCTGAACCACCGCAGCGCCGATCCCCTCGTCGAGGATGCGAGCCAGGCGGGAACGCCGCGACGTTCCCAGCACCAACTGTGTGGCGTTCTCCTCACGCGCGAACTCGAGGAGCGTCGACGGTACGTCGTCACCGACAACAGTGTGAAGCGTGGCGCCGACTCCGACAGCCAACGCGCGCACCTTGCCCATCTCGGGCGCCGAGACTCCGGTGAGTCCGTCACCGCGTACGACGTGGACCACCATCAGCTCGGCGCTCGACTTCGACGCGATTCGAGATGCGCGTCGTACCAGGGTTTCCGACTCCGGTCCCCCGGTCACGGCAACGACGACACGCTCGCGCGCTTCCCAGGTATCGGTGATCTTGTTCTCGGCCCGGTATTTCGCCAGTGCGGCGTCCACCTGATCGGCCACCCACAGCAGAGCCAGTTCGCGTAGCGCCGTGAGGTTTCCGCGTCTGAAGTAATTGCCCAAGGCCGCATCGACCCGTTCCGGTGAATACACGTTTCCGTGAGAAAGTCTGCGGCGCAGCGCCTCCGGGGTGATGTCGACCAGCTCGACCTGCGCCGCACTACGCACTACCGCGTCCGGAACCGTCTCCTGCTGAACCACGCCGGTGATGTGCGCGACAACGTCGTTGAGGCTTTCGAGGTGTTGCACGTTGACCGTGGACAGAACGTCGATCCCGGCTTCGAGCAGTTCCTGTACGTCCTGCCAGCGCTTGTGATTCTTGCTCCCTGGCGTGTTGGTATGTGCCAACTCGTCCACCAGGACAAGGGCCGGACGCCGAGCCAACACGGCCTCGACGTCCAGTTCCGGCATCCGTGTTCCGCGATAATCCACCAGCTTGGGCGGCACTGTTTCGAGGTCTCCGATCTGCGCCGCGGTGCGGGCGCGGCCGTGTGTCTCCACGACGGCCGCGACCACGTCACAGCCACGATCTCGACGCCGATGAGCCTCACCGAGCATCGCGAAGGTCTTTCCGACGCCAGGCGCAGCGCCGAGGTAGATACGCAATTCACCACGTTTGCGTGCCCTACCGAAAGATTGACCGACCTTCTCCGAAGAACTCACGTGACAATCATCCACCAGTCGTCGGTGCAGCACACGTAGGTGCCGTCAATCCGAGTGCCAGGTTCAATTCCAGGACGTTGACTCGCTCGGCTCCGAGAAATCCGAGTTGCCGACCGTCGGTGTGCTCGGCCACCAAGTCCCGCACCTGGTCTTCCGAGATGCCGTTGTTGGCCGCCACCCTCGCGACCTGCAGTTCGGCGTACGCCGGACTGATGTGGGGATCGATACCCGAGCCCGAACCGGTGACTGCGTCGACGGGAACCGATGCAGGGTCGACACCCTCGCGTGCCGCGATGGCTGCCCGGCGCTCGATGACGAATCCGGCCAGAATCTCGCTGCTCGGCCCCTGGTTGGACGGCAGTGCCGCAGCGGGATCACCGGTGGCAAACGGATCCTCGTCCGAAACGGATCCGACAACACGATTGTGGAAGAACGGGTCCTGCTGCCCTTCGGCGACCTGCGGATCGACACCCACCCAGGCACTGCCGACCACGCAACCGGCGGCATCGGTGACCGGTGAGCCTTCGGCAGATCCGGAGCTGATCCGGCTGACACCCCACACCGCGGCGGGATAGACCACACCGAGAACGACGGTGAGCGCGAGCAATACGAGCAAACCCGCCCACACCTGTTTGGCAAAACCGATAGTGAAACGCATGTCAGGTCACCCAATTCCAGGAATCAAACGTACGACGAGATCGATCAACCAGATACCGACGAACGGTGTGATCACACCGCCGAGACCGTAGACGAGCAGGTTACGTCCGAGCAACTGCGATGCCGTCGACGGTCGGTATCGAACGCCCTTGAGTGCCAACGGAATCAAACCGATGATCACCAAGGCGTTGAAGATCACGGCCGACACGATCGCCGATTCGGGGGTGGCGAGACGCATGATGTTCAACGCGTCCAGCTGCGGGTAGATG
Source organism: Rhodococcus sp. WY5 (assembly GCF_018588185.1). Taxonomy (NCBI): domain Bacteria; kingdom Bacillati; phylum Actinomycetota; class Actinomycetes; order Mycobacteriales; family Nocardiaceae; genus Rhodococcus; species Rhodococcus sp. WY5. The sequence goes on along the minus strand of NZ_JAAMPR010000001.1, from coordinate 3,604,341 downwards.
CCGCTGAACAAGGCCGGCAGGATTGCGAAATACTTCGCCAGGTCGTTCGCCAACGAGAATGTGGTCAACGCGCCGCGGGTGATCAGCAATTGCTTGCCGATTTCCACCACCTCGATCAGCTTGGTGGGATCGGAGTCGAGATCGACCATGTTCCCGGCCTCTTTGGCTGCCGAGGTTCCCGTGTTCATCGCGACCCCGACATCGGCCTGGGCAAGGGCGGGAGCATCATTGGTCCCGTCACCGGTCATCGCGACGAGACGTCCGCCTTCCTGTTCCTTCCGGATCAGGGCCAGTTTGTCTTCCGGGGTGGCCTCCGCCATGAAGTCGTCGACGCCCGCCTCGTCGGCAATCGCCCTCGCGGTCAACGGATTGTCGCCGGTGATCATGATCGTGCGAATACCCATCGCCCGGAGTTCGGCGAACCTGTCAGCCATTCCCGGCTTTACGACGTCGGACAACGCGATCACGCCGAGGATCGAGGTACTCTCACCATGCTTGACGGCAACTACCAGCGGCGTTCCGCCCGCTTGGGCGATGTCGTTCACGGTGTCGGTCACCGCGCTCTCCGCGTGTCCACCGCCACTGACGACCCAGTTCATCACCGCATCTGCTGCACCCTTTCGGATTTGGCGTCCGGAGTGGTCGAGTCCGCTCATCCGGGTTTGTGCCGTGAACGGAACGAACTCGGCGCGTTCTTCGTCCAACGTCGGCTCGGCAGCGAGACCGAAATCCGCTGCGCACAGCTCGACGATGCTCCGTCCCTCGGGAGTTCCGTCGGCCAGGCTCGACAAGCGAGCTGCCGCAGCAAGATCGTCGGCGGATACACCGGGCGCCGGATGGAGTGCGGTGGCCCGGCGGTTACCGAAAGTGATGGTTCCGGTCTTGTCCATCAACAGGGTGTCGATGTCGCCCGCAGCTTCCACCGCGCGCCCCGACATCGCGAGAACGTTGCGCTGGACGAGGCGGTCCATGCCCGCGATACCGATCGCCGAGAGCAGCGCTCCGATGGTCGTCGGGATCAGGCAGACGAGAAGTGCGATCAGCTTGATCGGATCCTGCTCGTGCCCCGCGTACAAGCCCATCGGGCCGATGGCTACGACGGCGAGGAGGAAGATGACGGTCAACGACGCGAGCAGGATGTTGAGCGCAATCTCGTTGGGTGTCTTCTGACGTGAAGCACCCTCGACGAGCGCGATCATCCGGTCCACGAACGAACTGCCCGGTGCTGCGGTGATTTCCACGACGATGCGGTCCGAGAGAACCGTCGTACCACCGGTGACGGCGCACCGGTCACCACCGGATTCACGGACCACCGGCGCGGATTCACCGGTGATCGCCGATTCGTCTACGGAGGCAATACCTTCGACCACGTCGCCGTCGCCGGGGATGACCTCGCCGGCAACCACCATCACCCGATCGCCGACCACCAGTTCGGTGCCGGAAACCGATTCGATCGCACCGCTCATCGTGATCCGATGTGCTGTGGTGTCCTGCTTCACCTTTCGCAGGCTCGCCGCCTGCGCCTTGCCGCGCCCTTCGGCCACGGATTCGGCGAGGTTCGCGAAGATCACCGTGAACCAGAGCCACAGGGTGATCACCCAGGAGAACACCGAGGGATCGGCGATCGCCATGACAGTGGTGATGACGGAACCGACGAACACCACGAACATGACCGGGTTGCGGGCGAGGTGGCGTGGGTCGAGTTTGCGCACGGCCCCCGGCAACGCGGTGATCATCTGCCGCGGGTTGAAAACGCCTGCGTGTACTTGACGGGACTGCCCTGGATCAGCCTTGTCGGCGGCGTCTTGCGCTACCACGGGTTTCTCACTGATACGCACGGTCATTGAAGAGCCTCCGCTAGCGGGCCCAGCGCGAGGGCCGGGAAGAATGTAAGTGCAGCAACAAGAACGACGGTGCCGGTCAACAAACCGGTGAACATCGGTCCGGACGTCGGGAGGGTGCCGGCCGTCGGCGCCACCTTCTTCTGCGAGGCAAGAGCACCGGCCAAAGCGAGAACGAAGATGATCGGCAGGAATCGGCCGAGAAGCATGCAGATTCCGAGAGACGACTGGAACCAGTCGCTGGTGACCGTCAGACCGCCGAAGGCGCTGCCGTTGTTGTTGGAGGCGGAGGCGAAGGCGTAAAGCACCTCACTGAACCCGTGGATCGATCCCGGCGCGCCCGGATCTCCCCCATTGCCTTGATAACCGGTGGTCGAACCGAGGATGACGGTGATGGCGGTACCGATCAAGACCAGCGCGGGCATGACCAGAATCGACAGCGCCGCAAGGGTGATCTCGCGTCGACCCAACTTCTTGCCGAGATATTCGGGCGTGCGACCGACCAGCAGTCCGCCGACGAACACTGCGATCAATGCCAGCACAAGAATCCCGTAGAGGCCGGTTCCGACTCCACCTGGCGCAATTTCGCCGAGCAACATGTTGAGCAGGACCGCGCCGCCGCCGAGGGGTGACATGCTGTCGTGGGCCGAGTTCACCGCGCCCGTCGACGTTCCCGTGGTCGCCACCGCGAACAACGCCGATCCGGGGATTCCGAAGCGAACTTCCTTGCCCTCCATCATCGAACCAGCTGCTGTGGCGGCAACACCGCGTGCGCCGGATTCGGCAGCGAGCGTGACTGCGAGCAGTCCGCTCCACAGGATTCCCATCACTGCCAGCAAGGTGAGGCCTTGCCTACGATCCCCGACGAGAGTTCCGAACGTTCGGGTGAGGCAGACCGGAATCAACAGGATCGCCAGGATCTCGACGATATTGCTCAACGGGGTGGGGTTCTCGAACGGGTGCGCCGAGTTGGCAGCCAAGATCCCGCCACCGTTGGTGCCGAGTTCCTTGATCGCTTCCTGGGACGCGACGGGGGCCAGTGCATTGGTCACCGCATTGCCGTCGAGGCCGGTGGAGGCGAAACCGCTGTGGAACGACTGGATCACACCCTGGCTCAACAGGATCAGGGCGATCACGAAGGAGAACGGGAGGAGGATGCGCAGAGAACCACGCGTCAGATCGACCCAGAAGTTGCCGATCTCGCCGCCCCTGGCCACCCGAATGAAGCCGCGAACCAATGCGATGGCCACCGCCATGCCGACCGCTGCCGAGACGAAGTTCTGCACCGCCAGACCGACGGGCTGAACGAAGTTGCTCATCGTCGTTTCCGGCGTGTACGACTGCCAGTTGGTGTTCGCCACAAACGAAATCGCGGTGTTGAACGCTACGGCGGGACTGACCCCGGACAGACCGTCACTCAGCGGCAGTACTCCCTGAATCCGTTGCAGGAAGTACAGGAACAATGCGCTGGCCAGCGAGAATCCGAGAATGCTTGCGGCGTAGCCGTACCACGTCTGCTCGGCCCTGGAGTCGATCCGACCGACGCGGTAGATCACACTCTCGACCCGAAGATCTCGCGTCGACGAGTAAACACGCGCCATGTAGTCGCCCACCGGGACGTAGGCGATTGCCAGAACGACGAGGACAAAAGCGATCTGCAGGCCGGCTGCAAGAGCGGGCGACATCAGAACCTCTCAGGATCTACGAGTGCAACGAGCAGGTAAATGACCAATGCCGCGGCGACGGCGATCAGAACCACGCTGACCACACCGGCAACCGTCATTTGGGAGCGCTCGCCTGTAGGGCGCGCAGTACCAGCGCGCACACGAGAAAACCGCCGAGAATCAGAGCAACGTAGGCCAGATCGGCCATGAGCTTCCCTCTTCGAAATCTTTTGCCGTGCTGCTGTGCATCGCAGCCATGACGCGCGGTCGCCCTCGACCGGATGCGCTCTCTCAGCTTCGACCTCCGGAAAGGCCGATTCCGCGTCTCTGACGATCCGCTTACGCACTGACCTGGCGTCTTGACGCGATCTTGACGCGAAACCGAAGTTCACTAATACTGAAACAAGTTACTGTTCGTTCGAACGAACAGTTTTGCGAAGGGAACCTGATGACTTCTCGAACCGACCACGATCTCGCCCCCGGTCTTGTCGACCAGGTTGCGAGTCTGGCCTCGGGCGCCACCTCGTCCGTCGCGGCCACGGAGGCAACGCTGAGCCGGATCGAGGCCACTCAGCCTCACCTCAATGCGTTCAAGATCGTGCGGCGAGAGAAGGCACTCGAGGAAGCTGCCGAGGCCGACAGACGTCTCGCACGCGGCGAGCGTCTGCCGCTGCTCGGTGTGCCGATCGCAGTGAAGGACGACGTCGACATCACTGGCGAACCCACGGCCTTCGGTTGCCCTGGCGATTTCCCGGCCAAGACCGAGGACTCGGAGATGATTCGACGCCTTCGCGACGCCGGCGCAGTGATCGTGGGCAAGACTAACAGCCCGGAATTGGGCCAGTGGCCCCTCACGAGCGGTTCAGCCTTCGGTTACACGCGCAATCCGTGGTCGCGTCACCACACTCCAGGCGGATCGTCGGGCGGCACCGCCGCGGCCGTCGCCGCCGGATTGGTCAGCGCCGGAATCGGTTCCGACGGTGCCGGTTCCATCCGAATCCCTGCGGCCTGGACCAACCTCGTCGGAATCAAACCGCAGCGCGGGCGCATCTCCACCTGGCCCGACGCCGAAGCGTTCTACGGCCTGACGGTCAACGGCCCGCTCGCTCGCACCGTCGCCGACGCGGCACTGCTGCTCGACGTCGCTGCCGGCAACCATGACGGCGATCTCCACAAGCCGACACCGGTAACGGTCAGCGACGCGGTGGGACGCGACCCCGGAAAACTGAAAATCGCGCTTTCCCTTCGCAATCCGTTCACCGCCACTCCCGTGAAGCTGGACCCGGAAGTGCGCCTGGCCGTGCATTCGATCGCCGACACGCTGCGGGAACTCGGACACCACGTCGTCGTCGACGATCCCGCATACGGCCTGATCTTCGGCCTGAACTTTCTGCCCCGCTCACTCGTCGGGGTCCACGACTGGCTCGGACGCGTTCCCGACCCGAAACTGGTCGATGCCAGAACACGCGGAAATGCCCAGAACGGCAAGCTACTTCGCGGCGCACCTCTGCGCGCGGCCCGCGCGGCCGAGCCGCGGATGCGAAAGCGGATCGGAGCGATCTTCGACACCTACGACGTCGTCCTGGCACCCACGACGGCAACTCCACCGATCATGGCGACCGCGATCGACGGCATCGGTGGCTGGGACACCGACAAGGTCATGACCGGCGCCTGCCCCTACGCGTGGCCGTGGAACGTCCTCGGCTGGCCCTCGGTCAACGTGCCGGCCGGATTCAGCAACACCGGCCTTCCCATCGGTGCGCAGTTGATGGGCAACGAGAACACCGAACCTCTGTTGGTCTCCCTCGCTTCACAATTGGAATCGGTCCTGCGTTGGGATCAGATCCGACCCGAGCCGTGGTGGTGACCCGATGAGTAACCGGGACGTCCGCGAGCGAATACTCGACGCCGTTCTGCACGTCGTCGGTACCGACGGCATCCCGGGTGTGAGCAACCGGCGCATCGCCGCGCAGGCCGGCGTCTCACTCGGATCGATCACGTATCACTTCGCCAGCCAGTCGGACATGCTCCGCGCTGCTCTGTCTCGTTTCGTGACCGACGAGACGACGCGCCTGCGCGCCTTGGCCGAGGAGTACCGCGACAAAGGTCTGAGCGTCGAGGACGCCGCGGCAATAGCCGAAAAGGTGACGCGAGATCTTTCGTTCTCGGCCGAGCGGATCGCGCCGTTCGAGATGTACATCGCCGCCGGGCGCGACCACGAACTCCACGAAGTCGCCGTCGAATGCTTCGCCGCCTACGACGATTTGACCGTCACGATTCTGACGGCACTCGGTGTACCTGATCCGGAGTCGATTGCATCGACGCTCGTCGCCGTCATCACCGGCCTCCAACTCCGACGCCTGGCCACCGGCGTCGACGAGCAGGACATCGGCGCGGCAATCCTCAGGGTCCTCCGGCCCCTGTGAGCGGTTAGGCAGTCCCTGGACTGCTTAACCGCTCACGGGGCCGGAGGACCTAGAAGCCCAGCCGGCCGAGCTGCTTCGGGTCGCGCTGCCAGTCCTTGGCGACCTTGACGTGCAGCTCCAGGAAGATCCGCACACCGAGCAGCTTCTCGATCTGCAGGCGCGCACTGGTACCGACTTCCCGCAGACGCGCTCCGCCCTTACCGATGACGATGCCCTTCTGACTGGGCCGCTCGACGTAGAGCAACGCATGCACGTCGAGCATCTCGCCCTGCTTCTCGGTGCGACCCTCACGCGGGATGACCTCCTCGATCACCACAGCCAGAGAGTGCGGCAATTCTTCGCCGAGTCCCTCGAGCGCAGCCTCACGGATCAGTTCGGCCATGAGCACCTCTTCGGGCTCGTCCGTCAATTCGCCGTCCGGGTAGAAGGCCGGGCCCTCGTCCATCAGACCGGCGAGGACGTCGACCAGGATCTCGACCTGTTCACCCGACTTCGCGGACACCGGAACGACCTCGGATTCGGGGCCGAGCAGGGTGGACAGCGCGAGCAACTGCTTTCCGACGGCGTCGCGGCTGACCTTGTCGATCTTGGTCACGATGCCGACAAGCTTGGTCTTGGGCGCCATCTGACGGACCTGCTGCACGATCCAGCGGTCTCCGGGCCCGATGGCCTCGTCAGCCGGGATGCACAGGCAGATGACGTCGACCTCGGAGTACGTGTCGCGAACCAGGTCATTGAGGCGCTGCCCGAGCAAAGTGCGGGGCTTGTGCAGTCCAGGGGTGTCGACCAGGATCAGCTGCGCATGCTCGCGGTGAACGATGCCGCGAATCGTGTGGCGCGTCGTCTGCGGGCGCGAGGACGTGATCGCGATCTTGCTGCCGACCAACGCGTTGGTCAGCGTGGACTTGCCCGTATTGGGTCGACCCACGAAACACACGAAGCCTGACCGGAATTCGTTCTTGCTCATAACTGCTCCTCGCTGAACTCTCGCTCAGTCATCGGTGTCTTCTGTCTCTTCGTCTTCGGACGGCGGGATGCGCTGCACGAACACCGTGCTGATGCGTACCCGGCCTCGGCCCGTATTGGTTCCCTCGCCGCGCAGGATCAAACCGTCGTACTCCACTTCGGAACCGGGAAGTGGCACTCGGCCGAGTACGTATCCGATCAGCCCGCCGACGGTCTCCACCTCGTCGAGTTCGAGTTCGAGATCGAACAATTCACCGAGGTCTTCGATGGGAAGTCTCGCGGATACGCGGAACATTCCGTCACCGAGATCCTCGATGGGCGGCGTCTCGTCCTCGTCGTACTCGTCGGCGATCTCACCGACGATCTCTTCGATGACGTCCTCGATCGTGACGAGCCCGGCGATTCCGCCGTACTCGTCGACGAGTATCGCCATGTGGTTGCGGTCGCGCTGCATCTCGGCCAGCAAGCTGTCGAGCGGCTTCGAGTCGGGAACGAAGACGGCGGGCCGCATGACGTCGCAGACGTTGACGTTCCGGCCGCCGTCGGGCAGGTGGTAGGTCTGCTTGACCAGATCCTTGAGGTAGACGACACCGAGCACGTCGTCGACGTTCTCCCCGATGACCGGCAGGCGCGAGTGACCACTGCGGACGGCCAACGACGTTGCCTGCCCGGCATTCTTGTCGTTCTCGATCCACACCATGTCGGTGCGGGGCACCATCACCTCGCGCGCCGACGTGTCTCCGAGTTCGAAGACGGACTGGATCATTCGGCGTTCTTCGTCGGCCACGACGCCGCGTTCCTGCGCCATGTCCACGAGTTCACGCAACTCGATTTCCGACGCGAACGGGCCGTTGCGGAAGCCCTTACCCGGGGTCAATGCGTTACCCACGAGGATCAGGACGCGACTGATCGGCCCGAGCAGAACCCCGATCCACAGCAGTGGCAGCGACGCGGCCATCGCGATGGAGTACGCATGTTGGCGCCCAAGCGTTCTCGGTCCGACGCCGATGACCACGTACGAGACGAGAACCATGATCACCGCGGTGACGGTCAGTGCCCAGCCCAGCGAGAGGACGTCGATCAGGCCGCCCACGAGTACGACGGTGGCCGTGATCTCGCACAAAATGCGAAGCAGGACCATCAGATTCACGTATCGCGGACGATCGGTCAGGATGCGTTGCACTCGCGCGGCGCCGGCTCGCTCTTCCTTTGCCATCTCGTCGATCCGCGCCGACGAAATGGTGTTGAGCGCCGAGTCGACGGCCGCGAACACACCACCGACCGGGACAAGAGCAATCGCCAGAACAAAGAGCGCTATGGCGCTACTCACTACAGAACCCCCGGATAACTGTTATCGGTCCACTCCGTCGACGAAACCGGTCTTGCCGAGCAGCTTCTGATCGCGTTCGGCCAGTGCTGCTTCGCGGTCGATACGGCGAAGGTCTTCGTACCACTCTTCGAGGAGGCTGTTCTGCAAGCCGAACATCTCCTTCTCCTCTTCCGGCTCCGCATGGTCGTAGCCGAGAAGGTGCAACACACCGTGGACGGTCAGGAGGGCAAGTTCGTGAGCCAGTGAATGCCCGGCCTTGTCAGCCTGATCCGCGGCAAAAGACGGACACAGCACGATGTCGCCGAGCATCGACGGCCCCGGCTCGGGGGAATCGGGACGGCCACCCGGCTCGAGTTCGTCCATCGGGAACGACATGACGTCGGTCGGACCCGGCAGGTCCATCCAGCGAACGTGCAGATCCGCCATCGTCGCGGAGTCGACGAGAACCATCGACAGCTCGGCCGCCGGATGGACATCCATCCGAGCGATCACGAAACGGGCAACGCTGATCAACTCCGGTTCGGAGATGTCCATGCCCGATTCGTTCGAGACCTCGATGCTCATGTGCGACGCTCTTTCCTGGGAAAAGTAGGGGTTGATGCGTCGCTCAGCCTACCGTCGCGGTGAATGAGCATGTGCAGCGCGGCGCTGCGCCCGGTTTCCGACCGCCAACTCGCCGGACCGATCCGATTCGTGACGCTCGTAAGCGTCGACGATGTGAGAGACCAGCCGATGACGTACGACGTCGCTGCTGTCGAGAGTGGCGAAATGAATATCGTCGATCCCGGTGAGGATTTCGGATGCCGCGCGCAGACCCGAACGGGCCCCGCCCGGCAGATCGACCTGGGTCACGTCTCCGGTGACCACGATTTTGGAACCGAACCCGAGGCGGGTCAGGAACATCTTCATCTGCTCGGCCGTGGTGTTCTGCGCTTCGTCCAAGATGATGAAGGCGTCGTTGAGCGTCCGGCCACGCATGTAGGCGAGCGGAGCTACCTCGATGACTCCGGCCTGCATCAACTTCGGAATCGCCTCGGGATCCATCATGTCGTGCAATGCGTCGTGCAGCGGGCGGAGATACGGATCGATCTTCTCGTGCAGCGTGCCGGGCAGAAAGCCCAGTCGCTCCCCGGCCTCGACTGCCGGCCTGGTCAAGATGATCCGAGAGACCTGCTTGGCCTGCAACGCCTGAACGGCCTTGGCCATGGCGAGGTAGGTCTTGCCGGTACCGGCCGGGCCGACTCCGAACACGATGGTGTTCTCGTCGATGGCGTCGACGTAGCGTTTCTGGTTGAGGGTCTTCGGCCGAATCGTCTTGCCCCGACGCGAAAGAATGTCCAGGGAGAGCACCTCGGCCGGAGACTCGCCGACCTCGTTGGTGAGCATGCCGATGGTTCGTCGAACAGCGTCCGGGGCAATGGGCTGCCCCCGACCGGCCAGCGACGCCAATTCACTGAACACACGTTCTGCCAGCGCCACGTCTGCAGCCGTCCCCGACAAGGAGATGGTTCCGCCACGTACATGAATGTCGGCACGAAGCTCACGTTCTATCGCGGTGAGATTCTCGTCCGTCGCCCCCAGGATTTGACGCACGGTCTCCGGCGCCAGATCCATACTCGAACGGACGGTACGCTCTGCGGGCAGAGCGCGCTCGGTGATGGTGGTTACACGGTTCCCGTCGAGTTCACTGTGTTCACTCACGTGGTGAATATGGCCTGCTTTCTGGTCCGATCAGCCCACTCGACTCGTGAGCCTCGATACTTCGAAGTCTAGCGCCAGAGTCGGACACGGCCCACTTGTTAATCGTCCCGGCCTAATCCTCGCGGCGACCGGACGGCAGCGATTCGCGGATCCACTCCGACGCTTCGGCGACGATCTCGGAGCTTCTGTCCGGACTGATACCCGCGATGACCAGGCACACGGCGGCAAATGATTCGCCCGAGTCCGTGATGAGCCCACTGTTGGCCTGATCGAACAAAGTGATCGTGATCGCCTCGGTCATCGCTACCAGAGTCTCGGCCGGCAGGTATTTCGAGAAGGTTCCGTCACGCTGACCGCGCTCGACGACGCTGATACTCACGGCACGCGCGGGCTCCATCAGATCGAGAATCCGCTGCTCCCCCAACTCTTTGCGAGCAAAGCTGAGCAGCATCCGGAAGCGATCACCGACCGGCCATGACAGCAATGCCAGTACGGCAGTCGCCAGATCCGGGCGCTCGGGCGGCTCGCCGGCTTGGCTCAGCGCAGCTACGAGATCGGTCGACGCCTCGTCCACGATGCCGTTGATCAGCGCCTCTCGGCTGTCGAAATGCGCGTACACGGTTCGCCTGACCACACCGGCAGCCTTTGCGACATCGTCCATGCTCGCATCCGGATCAGCAGCGAACGCCGTGATCGCCGCCTCGATGATGCGATTGCGATTGGCCGCGGCCTGACTACGACGCTGCCGTCCGCCCGATTCGGCAGTTCCCGAAACGACTGTGCCCGAATGCGTCAACGCGCGTTCCACCTCTTTCGACTGCCCAACTGTGATCTAGGTCAATCATAGTTGCACATCGGTGTGCAAGTTATTAACTTACACATCAGTGTGCAAATAGATCGAGGAGTGTCTTCGATCATCAGGAACGGAGTCGCGTCATGACGACACTCATGAGCAAACCTGTCTCGGAGATGGACCAGCCGTACTCACGGCGGTGGGCCGCGCTCGGGGTGTTGTGCCTGAGTCTGCTGATCGTCGTGATGGCGAATACCGCGCTGATCGTCGCGGCGCCGGACATGACCAGAGACCTCGGCCTCACCAGCACGCAACTTCAATGGGTCATCGACGGCTACACCGTTCCCTACGCCGCATTGATGCTGCTGTTCGGCGTGATCGGAGACAAGTACAGTCGCCGCGGCGCACTTCTCGCCGGACTCGCCGTGTTCGCCGGCGGCGCCGTCTTCGGCAGCATCGCGGACACCACCAACGCCGTCATCGCGGCACGAATGATCATGGGCGTCGGCGCCGCGATCATCATGCCCGCGACGCTTTCGCTTCTGGTCGCTACCTTTCCCAAAGCGGAGCGATCACGCGCCATCGCGGCGTGGGCGGCGACATCGGGTCTCGCGATTGCACTCGGTCCGCTGTTGGCCGGATGGATTCTCGACAGTCATTCCTGGAGCATCACTTTCCTGATCAACGTCCCGATCGCCGCAGTCGCTGCCGTCGCCGCCGTAATTCTGGTGCCGCCGAGCAAGGCCGAGCACCTGGGCCGGATCGACTGGATCGGCGGCGCACTCTCGGTGGTCACCATCGGCTCGCTCGTGTACTCGATCATCAACGGATTCCACTTCGGGTGGACCGGCGGACCCATCGGTGCCGCCGTACTCGCTGCGATCGGCCTCGTCTCGTTCGTCGTCTGGGAACTGCGTCACCCGCAGCCACTGCTCGACGTCCGTAAGCTCGGCCAGCGCATGGTCGGCGGCGCGACGCTCGCCGTACTTCTGCTGTTCCTGGCCGCCTTCGGCGCCATCTACTTCATCTCACAGCAGTTCCAGTTCATCCTCGGCTACGGCGCACTCGAAACCGGTGTTCGTCTGCTGCCCTTGGCAATTGCCGTTTCGATCGGCGCCGTTGTCAGTGGGCGGATCACTCCGCTGATCGGCGTCCGGGCATCCATCGTCGGCGGCATGGTGGTCGCCGCGATCGGCGTTCTGATTCTCACGCAGGTCGACGGCGATTCGGGCTACTGGATGTTCGCAGTCCCACTGATCCTGCTCGGCCTGGGCATCGGTCTCAGCGAACCGCCGGCCACCGACGCCATCATGGACAACTTCTCCGAGGACGATCTCGGTGCTGCGGGTGGCCTCAACGACACCGCCATCGAACTCGGCGGCTCGCTGGGTATCGCGATCCTCGGCTCGATCCTCGCTGCGAGCTACAAGGATTCGATTGCCGGATTCATCAATGGAATGCAGGTTCCGCAGTTGACGGGCGAACTTGCACAACAGGCCGCGTACGCGATGGAGGTGTCGGGCGAATCCGTCGGCGGCGCTTCGTTGGTCGCCGAAGAGATGGCAGGCAACCCGTTGGCTGCAGCTCAGGCAGGGCCGTTGCTCGACGCCGCAGGCAGTGCCTACGCCGACGCGATTTCGGCGGCCAGTTGGGCGGGCGGTCTTGCACTGTTCGTGGGGGCAGTTGTCGTGGCGTTCATCCTGCCGGGCAAGAAGGCCCCTGTGGAAGTCGACCCCGCGTCAGTCTGACGTGCTCGGAGCCAGCGGGTCTTCGGCGAGAACCAACTCGCGGGAGACCCGCCACGACTCGGACGAGGGTGAGAGAAATGCGTCGTGTCCTTCGCCCTCGATCACACGCAGTGCCACGGGATCACCAGCCGCTTCCGCGGCTTTCGCGTACCGGGAGCTCACCTTGGCCGGCACCTGCAGGTCCTCCGCACCCGTGACGCACACAACGGGGACGCCGATCGGCAATCGATGCTGCGGCGACGCACTGCGATACAGATCCGGGTCCGCGTCGAACGGAACGCCGAACAGATCCTCGATGAAGCTGATCCGTCGTCCACGCTCGCCTGCCGACGCCAGATCGAGTGCGGCCGCCTGTGCGATGACCCGTTCAGGCCGGGTGAACGTGTCCTTCTCCCCCGCCAGCCACACTGCAAGATGTCCTCCGGCCGAATGCCCGAGCAAGCGAATCTGATTCAGATCCAATTCGGCCGAGGACTTCCCGGCAACCAGTCCGGGGATTTCGTCGTACGCGGCTTTCACGTCGGCGGACATCTCCGGCCAACGACCGCCCGCCCCGAGACGGCGGTATTCGATGTTCCACACCGCGACGCCGTGCCGCGCGAGTTCGACGGCAAATGCGGTGCCCAGAGTCAATCCGTACTGCCCGCTCCAGAAGCCGCCGTGGATCTGCATGACGACCGGGATCGGGCCGTCAGCGACTCCGTCGGGAACGTAGAGATGCCCGAACTGCTGCTCGTGTCGGCCGTACGGAATCTTGAATCGAGGCACCGAGGAAATCTATCTCAGGCGAGGGCGCTGCCTGCGGCCCAGTCTGCCCAGGAAAGGGTCCAGTCGCCGTTCTGCCACACCTCCAGCGGAGCGCCGCCGGTGTTCTTGATCTCGACGACATCTCCCGGCTGCGAGAAATCGAAGAACCATTTGGCATTGGCCGCACTGAGATTGAGGCAACCGTGCGAGGTGTCGGTGTTTCCCTGCGCCCAGACGGTGCTCTCCAACTCGTGAAGATAGATACCGTCCGTGCTGATGCGGGTGGCCCAGTTGATGGATTCCTTGTAGCCCAGGCGCGAGTTGATCGGCAGACCGTAGGTCGACGAATCCATGATGACGGGATTGGCCTTGTCCATCACGGTGTACGTGCCGGGCTGGGTCCAGAACGAGAGCGTCGTGCCGCCGATCGTCTCGGTGCCGCCCATTCCCATCGAGGTCGGCATTTCCTTGATCACCTGACCGTTTTCGTAGACGGTCACCATCTTGGTGTTGTCGTCGGCGACCGAGACGTGGGAGTCGCCGATCTTGAAGGACACGGTGTCGTCCTGCTGGCCGTACAGTCCGTTGCCGAGCTGCTTGCCGTAGATGTTCGCGTTCACCGAGACCGTCGTGCCTGGTGCGTAGTAGTTCTGCGGTCGCCAGTGAACGTTCTGACCGTCGACCCAGTACCACGACCCCTGTACGGGCGGATTGGTTGTGACCAGCAGAGACTTCTCGGCCGCGGCCTTGTCACCGATCAACTCGTCGAAATGAACGGCGACGACGGTGCCGACACCGTACGTGCCACCGTCCGATATCGAGGCGCCACCGGTGGTGTTGATGTACGCCCGGGTCTGGTTACTCGGCGCGACGGTGGTCAGCGTCGTGTTCTTGGTCGTGGCAACACCATTCGCGTCGACGGCGTCGACGACCAGCTTGTAGGTCTTGCCGTATCCGAGTGGTTCGCTCGGTTTCCAGGACGTCTTGTCCGGCGTGGTGATACCGGCGACTTCCTTACCCTCGGGGTTGGTCAGCGCGACGGTCGTCAGTGTTCCCTTCGCGACCTGGACCTCGATGGGGTCGAGTGGACTCACCGGAGTTCCGCCGTCCGCCGGGGTGACGGTGACGAGAGCCTCGCTGGTCGGGGTAGTGGTGACGGCGCTGCTGGAGGAACCCGTGTTGTCTCCGGTGGAGACCGTGCACCCCGCGACGAGCATCAACGCCGCCGCGGCACACACCGCTCCAACGATTCGCATATGCGCACGTGACAACATCTGGCCTCCTGAAATCCCCGAACCAACTCACGCCGAAGGCGACCCCCGACGTCCTTACGATAGTGCGCAAATCTGACACTTCGCTGAGCGCCGGATCCGATTCAGCTCGGGATCACAACAAGATCAGTGCAGTGGCCGTGGTCCCCAGCGATCGGTCAGCACTCCGATCGCGCCCAGAGCAACAGCCCCGGCGGTCGACGTGCGCAGGACCGTCGGGCCGAGAAGCACCGGAGTGGCCCCGGCCTCCGACAACGCGCTGATCTCCGAATCGTCCAGCCCACCTTCGGGACCGACAACCAGAAATACCTCGTCCGCGCTCGCCAGCGGCAAACCGGCCAACGGCGTCGTCGCCGATTCGTGAAGCACCGCAACCACAGCGCCACGGGCAACGGCGTCACGAACCAACGCGATCACCGCCGGCGTCTTGTGCAGTTCCGCAATTTCCGGGACGAACGCGCGTCTGGACTGCTTTGCCGCAGACACTGCCGCACTTCGCCAGCGTGCGACGCCCTTGGCGAGCTTGGGGCCCTCCCACTTGGCGACACAACGCAAGGACTGCCACGGGATCACCGCGTCGATCCCCGCCTCGGTCGCCAGTTCGACGGCCAACTCGGAACGCTCGGCCTTGGGAAGTGCCTGAACGAGGGTCACCAACGGCTTGGGCTGCTCGAGAACCTGAACGTCACTGACCAACAGTTCCAGGCGGTCCTTGCCGACGCTCGTCACCTCGGCGTCGGCCACCCGGCCACGGCCGTCGGCCAACACCAATCGCTCACCGACGCCGATCCGGCGGACAGTGGCCGCGTGGCGACCCTCCTGTCCGTCCAGAACTGCGATTTCACCGACGCCGGGAACCGGGTCGAGAAAGAAGACCGTCGCGGCCACCGTCAGCGGCCGCTGAATGCTTCGCGAAGACGCGAGAACAATCCACCGCTGTTCTGCGAGGCCGTCGAGACAACCTCGGCCTCGTCACGATCGCGGAGCAGCTTGAATTCCTTGAGCAGCTTGGACTGCTTGTGATCGAGACGGCTCGGGATGACCACCTCGAGGTGAGCGTGCACGTCGCCGCGCACTCCCGACCGCAGTTTCGGCATGCCATGACCGCGAAGAACAGCAACGTGTCCGGGCTGGGTGCCTGGCTCGATGGTGATTTCCTTGGGGCCGTCGATGATGGTGTCGACGGTGACAGTCGTACCGAGCGCTGCGTCGACCATCGGAACGCGGATCGTGCAGTGCAGGTCTTCACCGTCTCGAACGAAGACGTCGTGCTGCTGCTCGACGATCTCGACGTAGAGGTCGCCGGGGTGTCCGCCGCCCGGGCCCACTTCACCCTGCGCGGTCAAACGGATGCGCATGCCACCGGCGACGCCCGCCGGAACCTTCACGGTGATGTCACGCTTGGCCCGAACTCGGCCGTCGCCGCCACACTTGTGGCAGGGATCCGGGATGGTCTCACCGGCACCGCGGCACGTCGGGCAGGGACGCGAGGTCATGACCTGACCGAGGAACGAGCGCTGGATGGACTGAACTTCGCCGGCACCGTTGCAGGTCTCACAGCGGACAGGCTTGGAGTCGCCGTTGGTTCCGGCTCCGGTGCAGCTGTCGCACAGAATGGCCGTCTCGACGGTCACGTGCTTGCTGACTCCCGTCGCACATTCTGCGAGGGTCAGCTTGGTGCGAAGCAACGAGTCGGCTCCGGGCTGAACGCGACCGCGCGGCCCACGACCTGCGCCGCCACCGCCGCCGAAGAATGCTTCGAAGACGTCGCCGAGGCCGCCGCCACCGAATCCGCCGCCGAAGCCACCACCGCCGCCACCACCGGACTCGAGCGGGTCTCCGCCGAGATCGACGATGCGACGCTTCTCCGGGTCGGTCAGGACCTCGTAGGCCGTCGAGATCTCCTTGAACTTGGCCTGCGCCGCCTCGTCAGGGTTGACGTCCGGGTGCAGTTCGCGTGCCAGCTTGCGGTAAGCGCGCTTGAGCTCCTGGTCTGTCGCGTTCTTGTCGACGCCGAGCAATCCGTAGTAATCCCGTGCCACGTTGAGTCTCTCGTCCTTCTCTTACTTCTAGGTTTTCCTCAGTCCTCGCGAGGAGGCGTGCCGACGAATGTCGACGTCCGTCATCGCTCGGAGAGAACTTCGCCGATGTATCTGGCAACGGCGGCAACCGATGCAATTGTTCCCGGATAGTCCATCCGAGTGGGTCCGAGCACACCGACACCACCGAAAACGGTACCGGCCGCGCCGTAGCCAGTCGAAATCACGGAGGTTCCGCGCATCTGTTCGACCTGCGTCTCTTCACCGATCTGAACGGTGACCGTGCCGGAGTTCTGCGTCGCAGCGAGCAGTTTGAGGACCACTACCTGCTCTTCCAGTGCTTCGAGCACTGCGCGCAGCGAACCGGGGAAGCCGGCCAGACCGGAGAAATCGGCGGCGTTGCGCGTGAGATTCGAGGTTCCGCCCAGAACGAGGCGATCTTCCGGATGTTCGACCAGGGTCTCGACCAGCACCGTTGCCGAGCGGATCACGGCGTCGCGAAGGTCGGCCGGAGACTCGTCGGCCAGTTCCGCCACGGCAATCGACGCGGCGGCCAGGCGCTTGCCTTCCAGTGCTCCGCCGAGAAGCGTGCGCAACCGGGAAAGGTCTTCGTCTTCGAGGACGTCTCCGAGTTCGACGATTCGCTGATCGACGCGGCCGGAATCGGTGATGAGAACGAGAAGCAGGCGCGCCGGCGTCAAAGCGACCACCTCGAGGTGGCGAACCGACGACGCGGACAGCGACGGGTACTGGACAACCGCGACCTGACGGGTCAGTTGCGCGAGCAGTCGCACACCACGACGCAGAACGTCGTCGAGATCGACACCCGACTCCAAGAACTCGAGGATCGCTCGACGCTCGGGCCCGGACATGGGCTTGACGTCGGCGATGCGATCGACGAATTCGCGGTATCCCTTGTCGGTGGGGACGCGGCCGGAACTGGTGTGCGGTTGGGCAATGTAGCCCTCGGCCTCGAGGAATGCCATGTCGTTGCGCACAGTGGCGCTCGACACTCCGAGGTTGTGACGCTCGACCAGTGCCTTGGATCCCACCGGGTCCTGGGTGGAGACGTAATCGGCCACGATTGCACGTAAGACCTCGAAACGCCTGTCGTCGGTACTCGACATCGTTGCCACCTCCGTTTCCTGAAAAGAACGAACACCGACATTTACACATCGGTTTCCACTGGCAGTCTAATCGCCCGAGCGCCAGAGACGGCTGTTGCCCTTACTGTGGAGTGAGATCGGCGAAAGGTCGATCGCACAACCATGGACAAGGCGGCACATGATCTTCAAAGGCGTGATGGACGGCAAACCGTATCCCGATCACGGACTGTCTCTACGCGACTGGTCGAAGTTCCCTCCACGTCAGGTTCGACTCGACGAGATCGTGACCACCACGAAGGTCCTCGAACTCGATCGCCTGCTGTCGGAGGACTCGACCTTCTACGGCGATCTGTTCCCGCATGCAGTGCAGTGGCGCGGCACTCTCTACCTCGAGGACGGTCTGCACCGAGCGGTTCGTTCGGCCCTGCGAAACCGCGTCGTGCTGCACGCGCGTGTCTTCGACTTCGACGCGATGCCCGGTGTCATCGAGGGAGTCCGCTGACGCTCAGGCGATAGTCACGAGCAACGCAGGTGTCGTTTGCCCCGGCCAGGTTCCGGTGAGCGTCGCCGAGCCCGAGACTCGATCTGCGTCGATCACTCTCACCACAGTCAATTCCAGATCTCCCGCGCGGATGATCGTGTCGGTGCCGACTGTCGAGCAGGTCACGGATTCGACTGCCGGTACGGAAGCGCCGGCCGTACCGCTGCCTACTACGTGAGCCGTCACGGGGATGCGATCGGCGGTGTCCGCGAAGACCAGTTCGACTCCGGCCCCACCGGTCAGAATCGCGGTCGCCACCGCGCTGACGTAGACCGGATCACAGCATGCGTCGTACACCCACCGTTCGCCGAGTACCGAATGATCCATGGTCGCGATCAGTGCGGCGTCCGCCCCGTCCAGCGGAGCACCACGATAAGTGAGCGGGACCTGAAGAATTCGACCGTCGGCAGAGCGCATCAGGTGCGTCTCGATTCCGACCTCACCGTCCGGGTCGTCGAAACGATAGGCGTCGACGCGTTCGAGCGTCGAACAGTCGACCGACCCGAGCCACGGCTGCTTGGGCACCCACGCTCGGAGCAGGTCGTTCTTGGACGGATTCAGCTGCGCACGATGAATGATGGCCACCACGGCCACATTACGCGGCGAAGGATGGTTGCGCGTCAGGTCAGGATCGTGCGAATCACCGCATCGGCGAGCAGGCGACCACGGTCGGTGAGAACCACGTGATCGTTCTCGATCACGGCCAACCCGTCGACTACCACCTGTTCGGCCGAAAGACGTTCGGATGCAGACAGTTCCGACAACGGAAGTCCCGTACGCAACCGTGCGGTCAGCATGACTCGCTCCATGTGTTCGTCCTCGGCGGTCAGTTCTTCGCTGCCGCCGACGGGAAGTTCGCCGAGCGCCAACTGTTCCGCGTACCGCGCCGGGTGCTTGACGTTCCACCACCGCACTCCGCCGACGTGGCTGTGCGCGCCCGGACCGGCACCCCACCAGTCACCGCCGTCCCAGTAGCCGAGGTTGTGACGACACCGGGTGTCACCGGAGTCCGCGGTTTCCGCCTTTGCCCAGTTGGAGACCTCGTACCACCGCAAGCCTGCCTCGGACAGGCGTGAATCGATTCGTTCGTACCGCGAGGCCAGCACGTCGTCGTCCGGGGCGGGCAGCTCGCCGCGCCTGACCTTGCGAGCCATGGCGGTGCCGTCCTCGACGATCAACGCGTAGGCCGAGACGTGATCGACATCGGCGGAGAGGACCGCATCGAGTGAGGCGTCCAGGTCTTGATCGCGCTCCCCCGGGGTTCCATAGATCAAATCGAGATTCACGTGCGAAAAACCAGCTGCGCGAGCCTCTTTCGCGGCAGCGACGGCGCGACCGGGGGTGTGCGTGCGGTCGAGGATCTTCAGAACGTGCTGGGCGGCCGACTGCATGCCGAGGGAAATCCGGGTGAATCCAGCGCTGCGGAGAGCACCGAAGAACTCCGGCGACGTCGATTCGGGGTTCGATTCCGTGGTCACTTCGGCGCCGGACGCCAGGCCGAAGCTGCTCCGCACCGCCGACAGCACGTCGGACAATCCGTCACCACCGAGCAGCGACGGCGTTCCACCGCCCACGAACACGGTGTCCGCCGCCGGGGCGCCCGTCATCTCGGCCGCGAGATCGAGTTCGCGCCGCAGACCTTCCAACCACGATTGCGGCGAGGCGGAAGTTCCGAGCTCTCCGGCCGTGTAGGTGTTGAAATCGCAGTACCCACACCTGGTGGCACAGAACGGGACGTGGATGTAGATCCCGAACGGCCGTTTCCCGACACCCTCGAGCGATCGCGCGGGCAAGGCGAAGGGCGTCGCCTCGCTCTGTCGAGTGGGAGTCGTGCTGGTGGCATTCACACCTCCAGTGTCCCAGCATCCGGAACGCACACCTATTCAGCCTGCGATGCAGGTCGGCGTACGGCTTGAACTCGATATTTCCCCCGTTTTTCGTGGAAATATGCGCCCGAGTCGGAATTATCGAGTTGACGTGGCACAATGGTCCGCATGACCGGACTCGGAGTGCGACTTGTGGCGCGTCGCCATGTCGACTTCAAGCGTGTGTGCAGCTCGTCGTGTCTGCACCTGTGTAGCTGTTGATCTTTCACTGATCTTCCAGCCTTTCCCGCTCATCTCCATCTGCTTCACCGAAACACTCTCTGCAGAGACATGCCTTTTCAGGGACGCAGCTTCTCCAGCTGTTCGTTTTCGTGAGCACACCTGCCGGCCGCGAGCTTTCCGAGACCGAGGACAGCCCCCTCGATTTCCGACACGGACCGGTGCGTCCCGATCAGACACCGCCACAGTTCATCGATAGTGCGTGCCGCGTGCCGATCAACCGCCCAGATCCAGGAGTTCATCGATGACGTCGACCACCGACGCCGCCACACCCGCCGATTCGGCAGCAGCTGCCGAAGCCCGGCCTGCACGCGCTGCGCGTCCCGCCAAGCGTCGCGCCGAAGGTCAGTGGGCCCTCGGTTACCGCGAGCCTCTCAACGCCAACGAGCAGGCCAAGAAGGACGACAACCCGCTCAACGTTCGGGCCCGCATCGAGAACATCTACTCCAAGCAGGGCTTCGACAGCATCGACAAGGGCGACCTTCGCGGCCGCTTCCGCTGGTGGGGTCTCTACACCCAGCGCGAAGAAGGCTACGACGGCACCTTCACTGGCGACGAGAACATCGACCTGCTCGAGGCCAAGTACTTCATGATGCGCGTGCGTTGCGACGCCGGCGCTCTGAACGTCGAGCAGCTGCGCACCATCGCCGGTATCTCGAAGGAATTCGGCCGGAACACCGCCGACCTGTCGGACCGTGAGAACGTTCAGTTCCACTGGATCGAGGTCGAGAACGTCCCGGAGATCTGGAAGCGCCTCGAAGCCGTCGGGCTCAAGACCACCGAAGCGTGCGGTGACTGCCCTCGCGTCGTCCTCGGTTCTCCCCTGGCCGGCGAATCGCTCGACGAGGTCCTCGATCCCACCCCGGCGATCGACGAGATCGTGCGCCGCTACATCGGCGACCCCAAGTACTCCAACCTGCCGCGCAAGTTCAAGACCGCTATCTCCGGTCAGCAGGATGTTGTTCACGAGATCAACGACATCGCCTTCATCGGCGTGAACCACCCCGAGCACGGCCCGGGCCTCGACCTCTGGGTCGGCGGCGGACTGTCCACCAACCCGATGCTGGCGCAGCGCGTCGGCGCCTGGATTCCGCTCGACGAGGTCCCCGATGTCTGGGAGGGCGTCGTCTCGATCTTCCGTGACTACGGCTACCGCCGTCTGCGCGCGAAGGCCAGGCTCAAGTTCCTCGTCAAGGACTGGGGTATCGAGAAGTTCCGCGAGGTTCTCGAGACCGAGTACCTGAAGCGTCCGCTCATCGACGGCCCCGCGCCCGAGAAGCCCAAGCGCCCGATCGATCACGTCGGTATCCAGAAGACCCGCAACGGCCACAACGCAGTCGGTTTCGCTCCGATCGCCGGCCGCGTCTCGGGAGACATCCTGGCTCAGGTCGCCGACGCCGCCGAGAAGGCCGGCAGCGACCGGATCCGCTTCACTCCGTACCAGAAGCTGATCATCCTCGACGTCGCCGACGAGACGCTCGAGCCGCTCATCGCCGATCTCGACGCGCTGGGTCTTCCCGCCCGTCCGTCGCACTGGCGCAAGAACCTGATGGCCTGCTCCGGCATCGAGTTCTGCAAGCTCTCGTTCGCCGAGACCCGCAAGCGTTCGCAGGTGCTCGTGCCCGAACTCGAACAGCGTCTTGCCGACATCAACAGCCAGCTCGACGTGCCGATCACCATCAACATCAACGGTTGCCCCAACTCCTGCGCTCGCTCGCAGATCGCCGACATCGGCTTCAAGGGCCAACTCGTCGACGACGGTGAGGGGAATCAAGTCGAGGGTTTCCAGGTTCATCTGGGAGGCAGCCTCGGATTCGACAGCGCCTTCGGACGCAAGCTGCGCCAGCACAAGGTCACCAGCGTCGAGATGGGTGACTACATCGACCGCGTCGTACGTCAGTTCGTCAAGAACCGCAACGAAGGTGAACGGTTCGCCGAATGGGCAGTGCGCGCAGACGAAGGAGATTTGCGATGACAGTGGACATTTCGCGAGCAACTGCCGACGAGCTTCGGTCCATCGCCGAGCGCGGTGCCGTAGAACTCGACGGAGCCAGCGCGCAGGAACTGTTGCAGTGGACCGAGGACACGTTCGGTGACGGGGCGAGCGCAGCGACGGGGGATCGTAGCGGTTACATCGTGGCGTCGAACATGCAGGACGGGGTATTGGTTCACCTTGCCGCACAGGTGCATCCGGGCGTCGACGTACTCTTCCTCGACACCGGCTACCACTTCCCCGAAACCATCGGCACGCGTGACGCGGTCGAGCAGGTGTACGGCGTCAACGTCATCAACGCTCGTGCGCTGGCAAGCGTCGCCGAGCAGGATGTCGCCGAGGGCAAGGATCTGTTCGCCCGTGATCCCAACCGCTGCTGCGCACTACGCAAAGTCGCGCCGCTCAAGCAGACACTGTCCGGCTACAGCGCGTGGGTGACCGGCATCCGCCGCGTCGAAGCGCCCACCCGCGCCAACGCTCCCCTGATCTCCTTCGACGAAGCCTTCGGACTCGTGAAGATCAACCCGATCGCTCCGTGGTCGGACGAGGAGATGCAGAACTACATCGACACCAATTCCATCCTCGTCAATCCTCTTGTCGACGAGGGCTATCCGTCCATCGGCTGCGCACCCTGCACCAGCAAGCCAGCCCCCGGCAGCGATCCGCGTAGCGGTCGTTGGGCCGGTGCCTCCAAGACAGAATGCGGGTTGCACGCATCATGACAGTTGACTTGACACCTTCACGGCCTCAGCTCGACGGCACACAGTTCGATACTCTCGACGCCCTCGAGTCCGAAGCGATCCACATCTTCCGAGAGGTAGCCGGCGAATTCGAACGCCCGGTCATTCTCTTCTCGGGCGGTAAGGATTCCACGGTGCTGCTGCATCTGGCGATCAAGGCCTTCTGGCCTGCGCCGCTGCCGTTCACCCTGCTGCACGTCGACACCGGCCACAACCTGCAGGAAGTCCTCGACTTCCGCGACCACGTGGTAGCCAAGTACAACCTGCGCCTGCACGTGGCCAGCGTCGAGGAGTACATCGCGGACGGTCGCCTCACCGAGCGCCCCGACGGTATCCGCAACCCGCTGCAGACCGTGCCGTTGCTGGACGCGATCTCGGAGAACCGTTTCGACGCCGTCTTCGGCGGCGCTCGCCGCGACGAGGAGCGGGCCCGCGCCAAGGAGCGGATCTTCTCGCTGCGCAACGCTTTCGGACAGTGGGATCCCAAGAAGCAGCGCCCGGAGCTGTGGAACCTGTACAACGGTCGCCACTCCCCCGGCGAGCAGGTACGCGTCTTCCCGCTCAGCAACTTCACCGAGCTGGACATCTGGCGTTACATCGCCCGCGACAACGTCGAGCTCGCCAGCATCTACTACGCCCACCAGCGTCCGGTGTACCAGCGCGACGGCATGTGGATGACCCCCGGAGTCTGGGGTGGGCCGGCTGACGGCGAAGAGCTGCAGACCCTTTCGGTGCGATACCGCACCGTCGGCGACGGTTCGACCACCGGTGCTGTTCTCTCCGATGCGGCCGACAACGAAGCGATCCTCGCCGAGGTTGCGGCATCACGTTTGACCGAGCGCGGCGCGACCCGTGGCGACGACCGAGTTTCCGAAGCGGCCATGGAAGACCGCAAGCGAGAGGGCTACTTCTGATGAGCGATCTGCTCAGACTGGCAACTGCCGGCAGCGTCGACGACGGAAAGTCCACCCTCGTGGGCCGCCTGTTGTACGACACGAAATCCGTTCTCGCCGACCAGATCGACGCCGTGACCCGTGCGTCGGTGGACCGCGGTCTCGACACCCCTGACCTCTCGCTCCTGGTGGACGGACTGCGCGCCGAGCGTGAGCAGGGCATCACCATCGACGTGGCGTACCGCTACTTCGCGACCCCCAAGCGCACCTTCGTGCTCGCCGATACACCGGGCCACGTGCAGTACACCCGCAACACTGTCTCCGGTGCCTCGACGGCTCAGCTCGTGATCCTGCTGGTCGATGCTCGCAAGGGCGTCATCGCGCAGACTCGCAGGCACGCAGCGGTTCTCGCGTTGCTCGGTGTCCCGAAGCTCGTTCTCGCCGTGAACAAGATCGACCTCGTCGAGAACCCCGAAGAGGTCTTCACCTCGATCTCCGCCGAGTTCAACGAACTCACCAGCTCACTTGGCTGGGCAAGCGAAGACGTCGTCGAGATCCCGGTGTCGGCACTGCACGGTGACAACGTCGCCATCCGCTCCGACAAGACCCCGTACTACACCGGCCCCACGCTGATCGAGCACCTCGAGTCGATTCCGGTCGACGCCGAGCCACATCGCGTCGGTCTGCGTTTCCCGGTGCAGTACGTGATCCGCCCCCGCACCGCAGAGTTCCTCGACTACCGCGGCTACGCCGGTCAGGTCGCTGCAGGTTCCGTCGTGCCCGGCGACGAAGTGGTGATCCTGCCCTCGGGTACGCGCACCACCGTCACACGTATCGACACGGCCGACGGCGAACTGGACGTCGCCCACGCCGGACGCAGCGTCACGCTGATCCTGGCCGACGACGTCGACGTCTCTCGCGGCGACACCATCGCATCGCCGTCCGACGCACCCGAGCCGATCGGCGAATTCGACGCCACTGTCTGCTGGCTGGCCGAGAAGTCGCTGCGCCCCGGTGCACGTCTGCTGCTCAAGCACGGCACGCGAACGACGCAGGCCATCGTGGGCAGTTTGGTGGAACGCTTCAACGAGCAGGACCTCACCACGGATCAGGGCCCGGACACTCTCGAGCTCAACGAGATCGGCAAGATCTCCATCCGGGTGGCCGAGCCGATCGTGGCTGACGACTACGCCGTCAATCGCCACACCGGCAGCTTCCTGCTGATCGATCCCGCTGGTGGAAACACTCTCGCAGCCGGCCTGGTGGGCGACGTCATTTCCGCTGTCGAATTGGGCGAGCGCGTCTAAGTCGATGGTTCCGCTCATCGCTGTTGCGCACGGTAGCCGTGATCCCCGTTCTGCTCGGGTGATCGCGGCTGCTGTGGCAGCTCTTCGTGAAGTCCGGCCAGACCTCGATGTCCGGCTGGCGTTTCTCGACCTCAATGCACCGTCCATCGATCAGGTCCTGGACGGGGTTGCACACGACGGCCACACTCACGCCGTTGTTGTTCCGATGCTGCTGGGCAATGCCTTCCACGCCCGGGTAGATCTGCCCGGACTCTTGGCCGCTGCCGCGACACGCCACCCCCAGTTGACCGTGTTCCAAGCAGACGTACTGGGTCGCGATGCTCGGCTGATCGAGGCAGTACGCGAGCGAATTCTCGAAGCGGGTGCCCGGCCGGACGATCCGTCGGTCGGTGTCGCTCTTGCGGCAGTCGGCTCGTCCGATGCGCGCGCCAATGCCGCGACCGCAGAATTGGCGTCCACTCTCCTCGGCGGAACCAACTGGTCGGGCGTTCGAATCTGTTTCGCGACATCCGCGGAACCGACAGTTGCCCAGGCGATCTCCGCACTCGAGCAGGACGGCGCCGAACGTGTTGTCGTCGCGCCGTGGTTCTTGGCTCCCGGCCTACTGACCGATCGACTCAGCGCTGCCGCAGCAACTGCATGTCCGCGCGCGCGTTTCGCCGACACGATCGGTGGGCACTCTCTACTGATCGAAACGATGATCGACCGTTACCGACAAGTCGCTGATGCACTACCCGGCCGTCTGGTCCGCTCCGCCTGATCCGGTTTCACAGGCCGTTATCAGATTGTTACCGTAGTGTTGGATCTGTCCAGCTCGCGAAGGTACCTCCTTCGCCTGCGAAACAGATCTTTGGGTGCAATCCCCTCAGAGCGCCGCGAGAGGGAACACCATCACTCACAATCTTCGCCTCGGCACAGCCGGCATCGCATGGGTCCTGTCGGTGCTCTACCTGCTTGTCGAAATCTTCACAGCCGGAGCATGGAAGACGCCGTACAGCTTCGCGCGCGACTCCATCAGTTCGCTGGGCGTGACGACATGCAGCGTGGATTCATGTTCGCCGATGCACGACGTGATGAACGCGGCCTTCATGATCCTCGGTGCGCTCACCATCCTCGGGGCGGCCTTGCTGCACAAGTACATTCCGGACGGTCGTGCGAAGAAGTGGATTCTCGGTCTTGCCGTCGTCGTTGCATTGAGCACCGCGGCCACCGGCCTCTTCCCGGCGAACGACGGGACCTTCGTTCATTGGACCGCCGTACTTCCCGGCTTCGTCGCACGTCATGCCGTTCTCGTCCTCATGGCAATTCAATTCTGGAAGCACAGCAAATGGATCGCAGTGTGGTCAGGGCTGTGCGCGGCTACCGGAATCGTCGGTGCCGTACTGCTTCTCGGACGAACCCTCACTTTCGGCCTTGGTGAACGCCTGACGCTGTACCCGCTGCCTATGTGGATGGCCGTCACCGGCGTCGCGGCCCTGCTCGCGTTGATGCGCCGAACCGTGTTGAAGAACGTGGAACTGACACTGCCTGGTAACGGATTCATCACCGCTCTGTTGTCGTTGCGCCCGCGTCGATCTCGCGCGGCAGTGCCCACCGACGTTCTCGCACCACGGGAGCTGACCGGTTTGTAGCGAACCGGGGGTGAGCAGGGACACACTGGTAAGGAGGCGACGCGAGGAGACTTCCATGACCAGTGCATCTGTTCGACACGGAATCGTGGCCGGTATCGACGGCTCGGCAAGCGCGGTCAACGCCGCGAGGTGGGCAGCTTCGGCTGCAAAGAGATTCGACGAACCACTTCGCCTGACCCACGTGCTGCCAGGACAACCCGAGTCCGGTGGCGGTACAAACGTCACCGACGAAGAGATGTTCGACCACCACCTTCGCGTCGAGGGTGCAAAACTGCTCGACGAGGCCGAGGACGCCATCCGCGATGATCACACCGACGTCACCGTCGAACGTGGCCTCGTGACCGGTACTCCCGCAACCACACTCGTCGAACTCTCGAAGTCGGCTCGCATCGTTGCACTGGGTCAGGCCGGCACCAGCGAAATGCAGTCCGTGTTTCTCGGATCCGACACCATTCGGGTGGTCAACCGCGCGCACTGTCCCGTGGCCGTATTCCGCGGTACGGGTGATCACGCGATGGCCGACACCAGGCCCATCGTCGTCGGCGTCGACGGGAGCAAGCTCAGCGAACTCGCCGTCGCGCATGCCTTCGAATTTGCCGCGTTCCTCGGCGCACCTTTGGTTGCGGTCCACACGTGGAACGAGCACGCCTCGCTGGGTGGGTACTCCGAAGCCAGGCGCTTCGTCGACTGGGGTCCGTACGAGCAGCATGAGCATGCTCTGCTGTCCGAGTGCCTCGCCGGCTGGACGGAGAAGTACCCCGACGTCGAAGTCACCCGCAGTGTCCAGCGCAGCGGACCGATGAAAGCACTGCTCGAGCATTCAGCGGAGGCGCAGCTCGTAGTCGTCGGTAGCCACGGCCGCAGCCCCTTCATGGCGTCGATAGTCGGATCGACCAGTCAGAGCCTCATCCACCACGCCCAGTGCCCGGTCCTCGTCTGCCGAGAGGGCTGAACTCGTCTCGCTGTTGCCCGGCCCCCAACTCTGAGCGAACGGCACTTTCGGCGCCATCAGGAGGCCGAAAGTGCCGTTCGCTCAAACAGGAGTGGGGGTACAACAGGTCGAACAGGGCGAGCGGGTCATACCTGGCCGACCACGCTCACCGTGACCGGCTCCTGCACCGGCGTCGACACCGGGGTCTCCGGCAGATCCGGCACCCGGGTAGCCCGGGCGTAGACCGTCTCCCCCGCCTCGAGGTGCAGCGCTGCACTGTCACCGCGGGTGACCTGAGCCGAGAACAACTCACCGGTTGCCTCGTTGCGCAGGTCGACTCGAACCTCGAAGCCGAGATACACGACGCGCTCGACGGTTGCGCGTGTGACGCCGAGGGACTCGGCCGTTCCGGACTCCTGAGCGAGAGCCATGCTCGGATCGCGGCCGAGACGGATGTCATGCGGACGGACCAACTGCCCGTTGAGCTTCGCGACGGATCCGAGGAAGGACATCACGAAGTCGTTGGACGGGCGGTCGTACAGGTCGGCAGGTTCACCGATCTGCTCGATCCGCCCCTTGTTCAGCACCGCGATGCGGTCGGCGACGTCGAGAGCCTCTTCCTGGTCGTGTGTGACCAGGACGGTGGTGACGTGCACCTCGTCATGCAGGCGACGCAACCACGTGCGCAGGTCGGCACGGACCTTCGCGTCGAGGGCGCCGAAGGGCTCGTCGAGCAGGAGCACCTGCGGATCCACCGCCAGAGCGCGCGCCAACGCCATGCGCTGGCGTTGACCACCGGACAGCTGCGCGGGGTACCGATGCTGAAAGCCGTCGAGGCCGACGATCCCCAGTAGTTCGTTGACCTTCTTCTCGATCTCCGGCTTCGGGCGCTTGCGGATCTTGAGGCCGAACGCCACGTTGTCCCGCACCGTCATGTGCTTGAACGCCGCGTAGTGCTGGAACACGAAACCGATGTCACGCTTCTGCGGCGACACGCCGGTGACGTCCTTGCCTGCGATGGTGATGGTTCCCGAATCGAGTTCTTCGAGCCCTGCGATCGAACGCAGCAACGTCGACTTTCCCGAGCCACTGGGCCCGAGCAATGCCGTCAACGAACCCGAGGGAATGTTGACCGTCACGTCGTCGAGCGCCGCGAAATCACCGTAGTTCTTGCGGGCCCCGGTCACTGTGATCATGTGGTGCTCCTCTTACGGTCCAGCAGCGTCATCAGCAACAGGACAATGATGGCGATGCCCATCAGCAGCGTTGCCGCCGAATACGCACCAAAGGTGTTGTGGTCGTCGATGTATCGCGAGTGCACCAGCAACGTCAGTGTCTGGGATACCCCCGGGAAGCCGGAAGAGACCATGATGACTGCGCCGAATTCACCGAGCGAACGCGCCACCGTCAACACGATTCCGTATGTCAAGCCCCAACGGATCGCGGGCAAGGTGATCCGCCAGAACGTCTGCCAGCCCGAGGCACCGAGCGTCGCGGCTGCTTGTTCCTGCTCGTCGCCGATCTCGTGAAGTACGGGTTCGACTTCCCGGACGACGAAGGGCAGCGTCACGAAAATCGTCGCGATCACCATGCCTGGCAACCCGAAGATGACTTTGAACCCCAACGATTCGATGCCGCCGAACCAACCGTTGGCACCCCACAGGAGAATCAACGACACACCGACGACGACGGGCGAGACCGCGAAGGGCAGGTCGACCACCGACTGCAGAACTCCGCGGCCCGGGAAACGCCCACGCACGAGTGCCAGAGCCGTGACGACACCGAACACCACGTTGATCGGAACCACGATCGCCACGATGATCAGCGAAAGATTCAACGCGGAGATCGCTGCCGGTGTCGTGATCGATTCGAGAAACGGGCCGATTCCGTTCTCGAACGTTCGCGTCAGGATCACACCGATCGGCACGACCAGCAACACGAACAGGTAGACGAGAGCGATGGTCCGCAGACCGATCTTCGATCCTCTGGACACGTTCATCGGGAACTCTCCTCACGTCGCTGTCCCCGCGAGGCGAAGATTCGCAGGACGAACAGCGTCACGAATGCGATGGCCAGCAACGCTACCGAGACGGCAGCGGCGTTGGTCGGACGATCGATCTCGATCTGCTGCTGAATGTACTGCGACGTCATCTGTGTCACGCGTGGGATGTTGCCGCCGATCAGAACGACCGAGCCGTATTCACCGATCGCTCTGGCGAACGCGAGGCCCGCACCGGAGATGACGGCAGGCGCCAACGTCGGGAGAACAACCGAGCGAAAGATCGTCCAGTTGGAAGCTCCCAACGACGCAGCGGCTTCCTCGACTTCGCGGTCGACCTCCATCAGCACCGGCTGCACGGAACGGACGACGAACGGCAAGGTCACGAAGGCCAATGCCACGATCAGTCCGGGCTGAGTTGCATTGAGATGGATGTCGATCGGTGACTGCGGGCCGTAGAGGGACAGCAGCACGATCGATGCCACGATGGTCGGTAGCGCGAACGGCAGATCGATCATCGAGTTGACGATGCGCTTGCCCGGGAAGTCGTC
The DNA here is from genome assembly GCF_018588185.1 of Rhodococcus sp. WY5. NCBI lineage: Bacteria > Bacillati > Actinomycetota > Actinomycetes > Mycobacteriales > Nocardiaceae > Rhodococcus > Rhodococcus sp. WY5. Next base: position 3,574,018 of record NZ_JAAMPR010000001.1, on the reverse strand, counting down.
CCGGACCAGCACCCACGCGATGATCGTGCCCATCACGACGTTGATCAATGCCACGATCACCGAGACCAACAACGTCACGCGCAACGACGCCAAGGCGACGGGTGCGGTGACGGCGTCCCAGAATCCGGAGATCCCCTCGTCGAACGCGGTGGCGGTCAACGCGGCGAGCGGAAGCAGAACGATGACGGAGAGCCACAGGGTGGCCACTCCGATTCCGAGCGGCCCCACACTCCCCGTGACCCGCGCGAGTTTTCGCCGACGAGCCACGGGGGTGGGGTCAATAGTGTCAGTCACGTCAGTCTTACTTGGTCGCGTTGTCGTAGATCACTGCGATCGAACCGGTGTCCTTGGTGAACAGAGCACTGTCCACGGCCTTCCAGCCGCCGAGGTCTGCAATGGTCCACAGCTTGGCCGGCTCGGGGAACTTGTCGGTGAACTTGGCAGCGACGGCGGGATCCACGGGACGGAATCCTGCTTCGGCCCAGAGCGTCTGACCCTCGGTCGTGTACAGGTAGTCCTTGAACGCGGTCGCCTTGTCGAGGACCTTGCTGTTCGAGATCACGGCAACGGGGTTCTCGATCTTGAAGGTCGTGGGCGGGGTGACGTGCTCGACCGGGTCGCCGTTGCCTTCGATGAACAGTGCCTCGTTCTCGTAACTGATCAGAACGTCACCGCTACCCTGCAGGAAGGCTTCCGAAGCCTCGCGTCCCGACTTGGGCTGGATCTTGACGTGGTCGTTGACCAAGGCGGTGACGTAGTCGAGACCCGCCTGCGGGTTCTTGCCACCGTCGCTCTTCGCGGCGTACGGCGCCAAGAGGTTCCATTTGGCCGAGCCGGAGCTGAACGGGTTCGGCGTGACGACCTCGAGGCCGGGCTGAAGCAGGTCGTCCCAGTCTTTGATGCCCTTCGGGTTCCCCGGACGCGTCACGATGGTGACTACCGATCCGAACGGAATTCCGTTGTAGGCGTCCTGGTTCCAGTTCTGATCGACCAGACCGGCATCGACCAGGCGGGTGATGTCGGGCTCGACGGAGAAGTTGACGAAGTCTGCCTCGGCGCCGTCCTTCACCTTGCGCGACTGGTCGCCCGAGGCGCCGTAGGAAGGATTGAAGTTGACGTTCTTGCCCTCGTCGGTCGCCTGGAAGGCTGCGGTGAGCTTGTCGAAGCCAGGCTTCGGCACGGCGTAGGCGAACAGGTTGATCGTGCCGGCGCTACCGTCGCTGGCGGCGCTGTCACCACCCACGGTGTCGCTCGAGCCACCACTGCACGCTGTGAGTACCACGGCCCCCATGGTCGCGATAGCAGTGAGAAGTGTGCGGGAACGGCGTTTCATTGCAGATACCTTCCTGAAAGGACTGACAAACGAGGGTTGGTCAAACGACAAGTCCGAGACCTCTGGGGCTGATTCCATCGGGATGTTCAGACATGGAGAGCCGACGGGCGATGAGCCCTGAATCGGGGGCGCGAGTTACGCGCAGAGAAGTTCGAGTGGGGTGCGCAGCACCACCGGAGAGGTCGAACTCAGGAAATCAACAACAGGCGACGTCAGCGACGTCGAGCATGCCGACAGCAATCAACGCCAACTGGTGGCGGATTACGGGAGCTGTTGCTTCGGACACGCGGTGGACTTTAGCAGAGCACCGGCGCCCGCTCTAATCGGGAGAACTAACGGGTGAGAAGCCACGCGACGATCACGAGGAGAATCAGGGCTATCAGGGCGAGAGTGACCCGTGAGCGGGGCATCAGCTTTCCTCTACTTCTCGAGAATTCCTACGCAACCAGCCGAAGAGCGGCAGAGCGAGAACGGCGGCCAACGCGCGATCCAGACCGATGGCCACCAGGCGGCACAGCGGAACGACGACGATCAGGACCAACGCGACCTGCGGGATGAACGGGAGCCCCGCCATCCACAGCTCGAAGCTGTCCCACCAATCCGCAATCCGATCCACGCCAACACCCTATCCTTCGGACGATACGGTCCCGACAGCGTGTGGATTGGACGTGTGCCGATTCTGGCCGGATGATGGCCGAATGAGTGCTGACGACGAAGTGGTGCAGACGATTCCTCCCGCCTCCACGGGTCACCATCGAAGCAACTTTCCCCCGATCGACGACTATGCGTTTCTTTCCGATTGCGAAACCTCGTGCCTGATTGCCCGTAACGGATCTGTCGAGTGGATGTGCGTTCCCCGCCCGGACTCCCCCAGCGTGTTCGGTGCCATCCTCGACCGCAGCGCAGGCCATTTCCGTATCGGCCCCTACGGCCAGAACGTGCCGGCCGCTCGGCGCTATCTGCCGGGTGGACTCATTCTCGAGACCACCTGGCAGACCGAGACCGGCTGGCTCGTCGTCCGCGACGCCCTGGTTCTCGGTCCCTGGCACAACGTCGACAAGCGATCGAACACGCACAAGCGCACACCGACCGACTGGGATGCCGAACACACCCTTCTCCGTACGGTCAAATGTGTCAGCGGCACCGTCGAACTCGAGATGAGCTGTGAGCCCGCGTTCGACTATCACCGTGGCACGGCGAATTGGGAGTACACCGGAAAGGTCTACGAGGAAGCAACGGCAACGTGTCGCTCCGCCAAGCCCGGAGACCATCCCACTCTGCGCTTGACCACCGACCTACGACTGGGTCTGGAAGGTCGTGAAGCACGAGCGCGGACGCGACTGGTCGAAGGCGACAACGTGTACGTCGCGCTCTCGTGGTCGGATCTTCCCGCGCCGCAGACGTTCGACGAGGCCGCCGACAAGATGTGGCAGACGTCCAAGTCCTGGCGTGAGTGGGTGACGATCGGCAAGTTCCCCGATCACCCGTGGCGCGGATACCTACAGCGCAGTGCGCTCACACTCAAGGGGCTCACCTACGCACCGACCGGAGCCCTACTCGCGGCTTCGACGACCTCGCTACCGGAAACACCAGGCGGAGAACGCAACTGGGACTATCGCTACGCGTGGGTTCGCGATTCCACCTTCGCACTGTGGGGCCTCTACACGCTCGGGTTGGACCGTGAGGCCAACGACTTCTTCAACTTCATCTACGACGTGTCGAGTTCGGACAACGGTCAGCCACATCCCTTGCAGGTGATGTACGGCATCGGCGGCGAGCGCACGCTCGAGGAATCCGAACTCAACCATCTGTCCGGCTACGACGGCGCCCGTCCGGTGCGTATCGGCAACGGGGCGTTCGATCAACAGCAGCACGACATCTGGGGCACCATGCTCGACTCGGTGTACCTCCACATCCGTACCCGCGAGCGCGTCCCCGAGGCGTTGTGGCCGCTACTCAAGAAGCAGGTCGAGGAAGCGATCAAGCACTGGCGTCAACCCGACCGCGGGATCTGGGAGGTGCGCGGTGAACCGCAGCACTTCACGTCGTCGAAGATCATGTGCTGGGTCGCTCTCGATCGCGGCGCCAAGCTGGCAGAGATGCAGGGCGAGAAGAGCTTTGCACAGCAATGGACAGCCATCGCGGACGAGATCAAGGCCGACATCCTCGCGCACGGTGTCGACTCGCGCGGAGTTCTGACGCAGCGGTACGGCCACGATTCACTCGACGCGTCGCTCTTGTTGGCACCGCTGCTGCGCTTCCTGCCGGCCGACGATCCGCGCATCCGGGCGACGGTGCTGGCGATCGCCGACGAGCTCACCGAAGAGGGGTTGGTCCTGCGCTATCGCGTCGACACCACCGACGACGGATTGAGCGGAGAGGAGGGCACGTTCACCATCTGTTCCTTCTGGTTGGTGTCCGCCCTCGTCGAGATCGGCGAACTGGATCGCGCAAAGCATCTCTGTGAGCGCCTGCTCGGGTTCGCGAGCCCGCTCAAGCTGTACGCGGAGGAGATCGACGCGCACACCGGTCGCCATCTGGGTAACTTCCCGCAGGCGTTCACACACCTGGCGCTGATCAACGCCGTGGTCCACGTGATCCGCGCCGAGGAAGCTGCCGAAGCCGGAGCTTTCCAGCCCGCGCACAACGCGACCTAGACCCCCTGCTGTGCGCCTTTATTAACCGCCCGCGGTTAATAAAGGCGCACAGCAGGTCTAGCCGGCCACCGCTTCGAGCTGCGGCGTGATCGATTCGAGCGAGTACTTCAGCGACAGCGACGACGGAGTGTTCAGGCCGGCAACAGTCGGATAGTCGACGATGGCCAATCCGCCACCCTTGACTGCAGGCAGGTCGGCAAACCCCGGCAGCTTCATCATGTCGTCGAGCGACCCGCCGTTGGGCAGCAGCACCACGACGTCGGCGCTGAGAGCGTCTATCCGTTCCGGGCTGAGTATCAGCCGGCCACCGGTCACACCGGCCTCGTCGACCAGCTTGGGCGGCAACGACATTCCCAGACGCGTGAACAGTCCCGAAGCACCGTCCTTGGGATCAGCGACGATCACCAACTGCGACGTCGGGAAGACGTACTGCGACAAAAGAGCGGTCTTACCCTTCAGCCCCGGCAACCGCTGTGCGAGCGCATCGATCTGCCCGTTTGTCGCCTCGACGATCTCGTCGGCTCGCGACTCCTTGTCGAGAACCCGGCCGAGAATCTCCACCTGGTCCTGCCACGGATCGACCTGGACGTCGGACAGACCGGCAATTGTCGGAGCGATCTTGCTCAACTGGTCGAAATCGTCCTGATCGGCGACGGAGAACCCGCCGAGAATCAGATCGGGATCCAAGGCTGCAATTTCTTCAGCTTTGAGCGGGACACCGAACTGCTGGATCGCCGAGCGATCGAGTTCCTTCGCCGACGCGTCCACGCCACTCTCCCACGGGAACAGACCACGCTCGTCGCCCATCGGGCCGGCAGCCAGGTACCCCACCGGCTGGATTCCGAGTTCGAGCAGAGCGTCGAGCCACTGGGTGTCGGCCGCGACGATGCGCGTCGGCGTCCCGGTGATCGTGGTGGCGCCGAACTTGTGGTCGATCGTGGTGACCCGACCGCCCGCGATCTCGTCGGCGTCCGAGGACGAACATCCGCTGATACCTACGACCAGCGCTCCCAAGAGAGCCACCGCCGAAAACTTCATCGCACGCACGAAAATACTCCTCCACTAGTTAGCAGAGGCTTACCTTCTCATATGGGACCCGGTTGTGTCCGACCTTGCTTTCAGGCGAAACGAGAGAGCAGACGCTCCGCATCGGCGCCGATGCGTCGAACCACGTCGCCGGCCGGATGGGTTCCGTGTACGAGTCCGACAGCTTCTCCGGCGTAGACGACTCCGCTGTGGGGATCCGACGGGTCGTACGCCTTTGCCAGCATTTCCTCATCGGCGTCGACTCCGTGCCAGGCGGCAGTGAACTCGTTGGCCACCGCGCGGCCACCCCACCGCTGCGGCCACGGTTGACTGCGCGCTCGGTCGAACACCGAGGTGTAAATCGTGTCGGCACTTCCGGCTTCGACGACGCGGTCGCGGGCATAGTCCGGCCCGACCGTCTCCGGGCTGGCGAGCAGCGCCGTTCCGATCATCACGCCTTCCCCGCCGGCTGCCAGGACTGCGGCCAAACCGCGGCCGGTCCCGATTCCGCCGGCCGCCAGTACTGGAAGTGATGTCGTTTCGAGGATCTCCTGCAGCAGCGGCAAGGTTCCGATTCGGCCCGTGTGACCGCCTGCCTCACCGCCTTGCGCGATCACGCCGTCGACACCCGCGGCCTCGACAATGCGAAGGTCTTCGAGCGTATTGATCTGTGACACAACGGGAATGCCCGCATCGTGGATTCGTCCGACATACGAGGCGGGATCACCGAACGACAAGGTGATCATGGTCGGCTCGACGGCAATCGCGGCGTCGAGCATCAACTCGTTCTCGGGCAGCGACCACGTCATCAGGCCGACGCCGAACTTTCCGCCGATCGAGCGGGCCACTTCAGCTTCGGCCTCGATCCACTCCGGTGTGTTGTACCGAGCCGCGCCGAGCAGACCCAACCCGCCGGCCGCCGATACAGCTCCGGCGAGCGCGCCGCCCGCGCGGCCACCCATGGGCGCCCCGAGAACCGGGATTTCGATTCCGAACTCTCGGGACAACCAGGTGGTGACCATGCGCTCCTACTTCTTGGGCTTCTCGCCGACCGATTCCGACGTCAGGGCCGCCACGAATGCTTCCTGCGGCACCTCGACGCGACCGATGGTCTTCATGCGCTTCTTGCCTTCCTTCTGCTTCTCGAGCAGCTTGCGCTTACGGCTGATGTCGCCGCCGTAGCACTTGGCGAGAACGTCCTTGCGGATTGCGCGAATGTTCTCGCGCGAGATGATCTTCGCGCCGATCGCGGCCTGGATCGGAACCTCGAACTGCTGGCGAGGAATCAGCTCACGAAGCTTCGACGTCATGCGTCCGCCGTAAGCGCCGGCGTTGGAACGGTGCACGATCGAGGAGAACGCGTCGACGGCCTCGCCCTGCAGCAGGATGTCGACCTTCACCAGATCGGCCTGCTGCTCACCGGCCTCCTCGTAATCGAGGCTGGCATAACCCTTGGTGCGGGACTTGAGGGCGTCGAAGAAGTCGAACATGATCTCGCCCATGGGCAGTTCGTAGCGCAGTTCGACGCGAGTCTCGGAGAGGTAGTCCATGCCGCCGAGCTCACCGCGACGGGACTGGCACAGCTCCATGATGGCGCCGACGTACTCACTCGGGGCGATGACGGTGCATTTGGCGACGGGCTCGTAGACCTCGCGAACCTTGCCTTCCGGCCAGTACGACGGGTTGGTGACGATGACCTCGGCCCCGTCCTCCATCACGACGCGGTAGACGACGTTGGGCGCGGTGGAAATCAGTTCGAGGCCGAACTCACGCTCGAGGCGGTCGCGGGTGATCTCCATGTGGAGCAGGCCGAGGAAGCCGCAGCGGAAGCCGAATCCGAGGGCAACCGACGTCTCGGGTTCATACGCCAGGGCCGCGTCGTTGAGACGGAGCTTGTCGAGGGCATCGCGCAGCACGGGGTAGTCCGAGCCGTCCATCGGGTAGAGGCCCGAGTAGACCATCGGCTTGGGATCGCGGTAGCCGACCAGCGGTTCGGTCGCGCCATTGCGGGTGGTGGTGACGGTGTCACCGACGCGCGACTGGCGGACGTCCTTCACTCCGGTGATAAGGTAGCCCACCTCGCCGACGCCCAGACCGATACTGGCCTTCGGCTCGGGCGAGATGATGCCGACCTCGAGCAGTTCGTGTGTGGTGCCCGTGGACATCATCGTGATCTTCTCGCGGGGACGGATCCGACCGTCGACCACACGCACGTAGGTGACCACGCCGCGGTAGGCGTCGTAGACGGAGTCGAAGATCATCGCGCGGGCGGGACCGTCAGCATCGCCGACAGGCGCAGGTACCTGCTTGATGACCTCGTCGAGCAGTTCCTTGACGCCCATGCCGGTCTTACCCGAGACGCGCAGGACATCACCGGGCTCGCAGCCCGTGATGTGCGCGATCTCTTCGGCATAGCGGTCGGGATCCGCGGCCGGGAGGTCGATCTTGTTGAGGACGGGAATGATCTTGAGATCCTTCTCCATCGCCAGGTAGAGGTTCGCCAGCGTCTGAGCTTCGATGCCCTGAGCAGCGTCGACCAGCAGAATTGCGCCCTCGCATGCTTCGAGCGCACGGGAGACCTCGTACGTGAAGTCGACGTGGCCGGGAGTGTCGATGAGGTGGAGGACGAACTCTTCGCCGTCGACGGTCCAGGGCAGACGAACGTTCTGAGCCTTGATGGTGATGCCGCGTTCACGCTCGATGTCCATGCGGTCCAGGTACTGCGCACGCATCGCCCGCTCTTCGACCACACCGGTGAGCTGAAGCATGCGATCTGCCAGCGTCGACTTACCGTGGTCGATGTGCGCGATGATGCAGAAGTTCCGGATCTGCGCAGGATCCGTGAACGTCTTGTCGGCGAAGCTGCTGATGGGAGACCCCTTAGTCGGACCGGCACCGGCCCGGATCCGGGCCACTGTCAACCCTCAGGATATCCAAGTCTCGGCGCCGCCGTACCAGGGGTTCCCACGGGTGGGTGATTATGCTCGAACGCTATGGCAAGCATGTGGAAGCAGATCGGCAGAACCCTCGGCGCCCTCGCGGTGGAGAAGGGCCCTGCGTTGCTGCGCCAGCTGCAGTCGTCCACGTCTCAGTCGTCTGCCTCGAAGCCGGGTCCGACCGGCCGCCCGATCGCCGCGCGAACGTCTCCGACCGCACATCGCGCCCGCAAGGTCGAGTACTCCCCCGACCTCGACGGCAAGGCCGATCCGGGCGAAATCGTCTGGACCTGGGTTGCCTACGAGGAGGATCCGACCCAGGGCAAAGACCGCCCGGTGCTGGTTGTCGGCCGCGACGGCGACACGCTGCTCGGCCTGATGTTGTCTTCGCAGAGTAAACGCGAGGGTGAGCGCGATTGGCTCGCAATCGGTTCGGGTCCATGGGACGGCGAGGGAAGGCCCAGCTGGGTCCGGCTCGACCGGGTGCTCGACGTTCCCGAGAGCGGGATCCGGCGCGAGGGCGCCGTCATGGATCACAAGAAGTTCGACGCGGTCGCGGCAAAACTTCGGGCCGACTTCAGCTGGAGCTGAAGCCGACCCGGACGATGGAAACAGTGTCGATCAGCTGTCCATACGGTTGAACCGTCCGAAGAGTGCTCGATAGATGAGTGCACCGAGCGCACCGCCGATGAGCGGGAACACGATGAACAACCACACCTGGCCGAGTGCACCGTCCTGGAACGGCGCGACAGCGAGGCTTCGAGCGGGGTTGACGGAGGTGTTGTCGATCGGGATCGAGATCAGGTGAATGACGGCCAGGGTGAAGCCGATGGACACCCCGGCGAGAGGCACGTCGGAGATCTGGTCGGTCGACGCGAGAACGACGAATACCAGCAGTGCTGTCAGCAGGATCTCGATGATCATGGCGGCACCGATGCCGTAGCCGTCGGAAACCACGTTTCCGAGAAGATTCTTCTCGGCAGACGGACTGTGTGCGCCCCAACCGTTTGCACCCAAACCGTCAGCAGCACGGTTGTACGCCGGGAGACTGTTGGCCACCGTGTAGATCACGACGCCTGCGACCAAGCCGCCGATCACTTGCGCGACAACGTAAATCGCCGCATTGACGGCTGAGATTCGCCCGATCACGAATTGGCCGAGAGTCACGGCTGGGTTGACGTGGCAACCGGAAATCGGGCCGATCGCATATACGAGGAACAGCAGGGTCAGGCCGAATGCGAAGGCAACTCCGAGGTTGCCGACTTTCGCACCTGCAAAGACGGCAGTTCCGACTGCGGAGAACACGAGCACGAATGTTCCCACCGCTTCGGCCGCATACTTCTTCACATCCGAGATCGGTTCGATCTCAGTCAATTCCTGTGCAGTTGGAGACATATTCCCACCTTCTTCTCATCGAACGGTAGTAATGCTCACGCGCCTAGATTTGCCGGACTTTACGCAAGCCTGGTGATCTCCACAACAACTTCGAGATCTGTGGAGCGTCCACCGGAAAAGATTCCCTTCAATGGCGGCACATCCGAATAGTCCCTTCCTATTCCGACCGAGACATGCTGTTCATTCACAGCTATCGCATTGGTCGGGTCGTATCCCCACCACGCGCCGGTCCACGCCTCGATCCACGCGTGCGATTCGCCGACCACCGTGTCCCCGACTGCCGCATCACGTTTGGGGTGGAGATAGCCGGAAACGTATCGACACGGTATCCCCATCGTTCGAAGCAATACCAAGGTCAGATGCGCATAGTCCTGGCAGACGCCTTTCCGTGCCGACCACGCCTCGACCGCCGACGTATGCACTCCGGTCGTACCCGGCACATATGACATTTCGCCGTAAACCCATTGCGACGCAGCCACTACTGCATCTTCAGGTGATTTATCTTTGCGCAATTCCTTGGCAATTGTCGCCAGCTTACGATCACGCGGAACATATCTCGTGAAACTCAGTTGTTCGTTGAATCGATCTTTAATCGCGTTTCCCGACAATTCATCCCAGTCGACGGTTTCCTCGGGCTGAACGAACGGTTCGGTCTCCACCACCGACAGTCCGGTCACTTCGAGTTCCGTATGCGGGGCGTGCAAGTCGAAGGCGGTCACCGCGGTGCCCCAGTAATCGGTGTATCGGTAGGAACGCGTTGCCGGCTGGGTTTCGACGCGCGTGAGTATCACCGTCTGCCTGGTGTCGCCGCGAGGTGTCAATCGCGCTTCGTTGTACGACGACGTCACCGGGGCGTCGTACGCATATCCCGTGGTGTGCACGACCCTCATCCGCCAGCTCACAGCTCTCCCTCCACCGTCGACTCCGCATACGCGGCGCCGGCATCCGTCCACGCGACCCACGGCGCAGCGTGGAAGTACTGCAATGCAATTGCCTCACCCAGTTCGCGGCAGGTCTCCTGCCAACCGAGCAACCGTCCCTGCAGATCCTCGAGCAACACGCCCTGCGGCAGGAACTCGAGTTCGCTGCGTGCGCGGCCCAGAAGCCGCGGCGCCTCCGCCCGGATTCCGACGCGACTGCCCGGCTGCGGGTCGAGCTCCTGCAGGCACTTCTCGGCCTGCCTGATCGAGTGGAACACCGAGCGCGGAAAGAGCCTGTCCAACAAGATGAACTCGACGACGCGATTGGCGTCGAGTGCTCCGCGATACGTACGCAGATACGTGTCATGTGCGCCCGCCGAGCGAAGAACGCTGACCCATGCCGGCGACGACGGGCGGTCACCGGCGCGCGCCAGAAGCATCCGCACGATCATGTCGACACGTTCGATCGACCTGCCCAGCAGAAGGAACCGATAGCCGTCGTCGCGACTGAGCGTGGAATCCGCCAGGCCCGCGAACATCGCTGCGCGTTCCTCCACATAGCGGAAGAACTCGTGTGGCCCCAGCCTGCGTGAGGCACGTTCACGCTCGGCCAGTCCGTTGTACGTGGTGTTCAGGCACTCCCACATCTCACTCGACGTGACCTCACGCGCCCCGCGAGCATTCTCACGAGCACTTGCCAGCGAGTCCACGATCGAACCAACCTGGTTGCGGCTGAACGCAACCAGATCGGTGAGCGAGCGCACGTCGAGCTTGCCCTCCGGCGCCTCGATGCCGAGGACACGCAGGAGCAGACGCGACGTGCGGTCCGGGTCGACGGTGGCGTCGTCGAGCAATTGATGGACGGCGACGTCGAGGATCCGAGCAGTGTCGTCGGCGCGCTCGACGTAGCGGCCGATCCAGTAGAGGGACTCTGCGTTGCGAGCAAGCATCGGTCACCACGCTCCGTTCACTGATAGTTCTTGGTAGCTGGGCACTTCCGAGGTGTTCACTGTTGCTGCTGCTGTTGTTGCTGCGAGGTACTCAGTTCGGGACCCTGCACCGGCTCCGCGGATTCCGGGGGCTCGGACACCAGTTCCTCGCCTGACAACTCTGGGTCTTCGTCAGAGGTGCGACTCGCAAGCACCCACGTGTCCTTGCTTCCGCCGCCCTGGCTGGAGTTGACCACCAGCGAACCTTCCGGAAGTGCCACCCGGGTCAGGCCGCCGGGCAACACCCACACGTCCTCACCGTCGTTGACGGCAAAGGGCCGCAAGTCCACGTGGCGCGGCGAGAGAACATCGTCGATCTTGGTCGGCACCGTGGACAACTGCACGAGTGGCTGCGCAATCCACCCGCGCGGGTCTGCCTTGATCTTGCGGGTGATCGCGGCCAGTTCCTTGGGGCTCGCGTCGGGTCCGAAGACGATTCCGTAGCCGCCGGACCCTTCCACCGGCTTGATCACCAGTTCGGCGACGCGGTCGAGGACTTGCTCGCACTCCTCGTCCAACCAACAGCGGAACGTGTCGACGTTCTGCAAGAGCGGCTTCTCACCGAGGTAGTAGTCGATGATCTGCGGAACGTAGGTATAGACGAGTTTGTCGTCACCGACTCCGTTGCCGACGGCGCTCGAGATCACCACGTTGCCCGCCCGCGCCGCATTCAGTAGGCCTGCGACGCCGAGAATCGAATCCGGACGGAAGTGCATCGGGTCGAGATACTCGTCGTCGATGCGGCGATAGATTACGTCGACCTGGCGCTCGCCTTCCGTCGTGCGCATATACACCATGTTGTCGCGGCAGAACAGGTCGCGACCTTCGACGAGTTCCACACCCATCTGACGAGCGAGCAACGAATGCTCGAAATAGGCGGAATTGGCGATACCCGGTGTGAGAACAACCACTGTCGGGTCCGCTTCGTTGAGTGCAGCACCCGCACGCAGCGCCCTCAGCAGGTGTGTTGCGTAATCACCGACCGCCCGCACCTTGTGGGACATGAACAGATCCGGGAACACCCGAGTCATGGTGCGACGGTTTTCCATCACGTAGGAGACACCGGACGGAGATCGCAGATTGTCCTCGAGAACTCGGAACTCTCCCGCCTCGTCTCGGACCAGGTCGATACCCGCGACGTGAATTCGCACACCGTTGGGCGGCACGATGCCTGCCGCTTCACGGTGGAAGTGCTCACACGAGGTGACCAGGCGGCGCGGCAACACGTGATCGCGCAGGATTCGCTGCTCGCCGTAAATGTCCGCGAGAAACAACTCGAGCGCCTTCACCCGCTGTTTGATGCCCTTTTCCAGCCGCGACCACTCCTGGGCGGCGATGACGCGTGGCACCAGATCCAACGGGAAGGGTCGTTCCTGCCCGGACAGCGAGAACGTCACACCTTGGTCGATGAATGCGCGTCCGAGTGCGTCGGCACGCGCGGCGAGGTCGGCGCTGCTCGTCGGCGCCAGGGCTTTGTACACACCCTTGTACGGACCACGCACCGAGCCGTCGGGCTCGAACATCTCGTCGAAAGCCAACTCGTAGCGACCGATGTCTGAATATCCGTCGAACACTGCGGCAGGACGCGCTCGGGTGGTGGTCGAACCTGTTTTACTCGAACTTTTCGAAGGCGGCGGCGTCATAGGGCAACATGCTGCTACAAGTGGGGCTATTCGGCAGCGCGGCGAGCAATCGGGCGCTCGGTGTACCCTTCTCGACAGACGCAACGTGCGACGGTTTGGGTTCTTGGGCCCTCGGCTGGTAATCTTGCCAGTCGGTGCATCAGTGCGCCCACAGCTTTCTCGACCGTAACCAGCTAAAGACGACAAGGATTTTACGCGTGGCCAACATCAAGTCCCAGGTGAAGCGAATCCGTACCAACGAGGCGGCCCGACTCCGTAACCAGTCGGTGAAGTCCTCGCTGCGTACCGCGATCCGTTCATTCCGCGAGGCTGCGGCAGCCGGTGACAAGGACAAGGCCAACGAGCTCCTCGTCTCCACCAGCCGCAAGCTCGACAAGGCAGCCAGCAAGGGCGTCATTCACGCCAACCAGGCTGCCAACAAGAAGTCTGCACTCTCGCAGGCTGCCAACAAGCTCTGACGTTTCCACTGTGACGGTTCGCCGTCATACTGGTTCGTCTCGATAGCCGCCAGGTCGAAAGACCAGGCGGCTATTTTGCGTATTCAATCGGGTCAGTGCGAAGACCCGCCATCCATGTCTTTCAGCGAATATGTGGAGCGGGCTGCAACCATCTGATGATGGCGATCAACGGGCACGGGAAGCGCCCTCGAAGCTGGTTGTTCACGACTGTCTTCTGGGCGGTCGTCGCTTTCGGCGTAGTGGCCGCCCTGGGAATCCCTCGTTGGTGGGAATCATTGACGGTTGCAGTCGTCGGAGGTGCCGCAAGCTACGGATGGTGTAAGCGCAGGCAACGTAGCGAATTCCGGATCTTCTTCGGCGTGATGTGTTCACTCGTTGCGATTCTGGCGTTTCTCGCCGTTGGACGAGCGCTACTCACCACCGTGAAGGTGCCGGTGGACAGCATCGGACAAGAAACCATTGTCTGCGGCAGTGTGGTGAATCCGGTGTCGCACGACTCACTACGGGTGACCGACATCAGAACAGGTGAACCAACGACACGGCCTCAGGCCATTCCGCATACTCAGTTGGAGCAAGCCTGCGTGAAACGCCTCGACTACCGGGCGGGTGAGGCCACGGCCGCCACTGTCGTCGGACTACTTCTGGCCGGACGCGCAGTAGGCCACGTTGTACTCAGTTCTTCCGCAACGCGCACACTTTCCGCACTGCCATCTCCAGGGCGAAGGACGAGTCGACTGCGGCACCCTTCACGTCGGCATTGAGGGCGGCGACGATCTGCATCGCAGCGCCGATCGACGTGGGATCCCACCCGCCGACCTCCTTGATCGCCTTCTTGACCTTCCACGGCGGCATTCCGAGATCCGACGCCAACCGGAACGGGTCACCGCCCCGTGCAAACGGGCCGACCTTCGCGATGGTGTGGACTGCGTCGGCGAGGGCATCCGCGAGCAGAACATGGGCTGTTCCGATCTGATCTGCCCATCGGAGCGCCTCGAGCGCACCCCGGGTATCGCCGACGATGACTTTGTCGGCCACGTCGAATCCGGAAACCTCGGCCTTGCCCGAGTAATACTTGTGGACCGCATCGACGTCGATCTTGCCGCCCGTATCTGCCGCCAATTGCGAGCAGGCCGACGCGAGTTCGCGGAGGTTGGAGCCGACGCTTTCGATCATCGCGGCGATCGCATCTGGCGCAACCCTGACGTCTGCGGTCCGAAACTCACCCCGGACGAAGTCGACAAGCTGACTCTTGTTCAGTTTTCCGCAGTTGTGAACCGTCGCGCCGAGCTTCTCGAGGGCCGGCGCCAACGCTTTCGCGCGACCGCCGCCCGAGTGCACGACGATCAGAACCACACCTTCTGCCGGCTCGCGTGCAGCCTCCAGGACAAGCGCTACGGCATCTTTGCCTGCTTCTGCAGCCGATTCCAAGACGATCACACGGTCTTCGGCAAAAAGAGAAGGGCTGAGCAACTCGGCCAACTCGGGAGCATTGGTGTCGCCCGCACGCATCTTGGTCACCGGGAGATCCGAAATACCCTGGCCGCGGTCACCGCGGACAGCTCTGATGAGCTGCGATACCGTGCGGTCGATCAGGAACTCGTCGTCCCCGAGAACAAGATGCAGCGGATCGACTCCAGACGGATTACTCACCCGACGATGGTCCCACGAGGAACCGACACGATCGACACAGACCCGCCGCCCCCGCCGTACACAGCGACGGTGCCGTCGACGTCGGTCCGAACCACCGCCCCGCCCAATGAATCCAGTTCATCGAGAACCTCCGCATTCGGGTGCCCGAAACTGTTGCCGACGCCGACGCTGATCATCGTCAACCTCGGACGCACCGCTTCCAGAAATGCCGACGACGTGGTCCGAGAACCGTGATGGGGCAGCTTCAACACATCGGCCTTCACATCCGTACCCGATCGGAGGATGGCCTCCTCCCCCGCAACTTCGGCGTCGCCCGTCAACAGAATTCGACCCGCGCCCGTGTGCGCCATCACCACCAGCGACTGATCGTTCGCGGCGTCCGCGCCGTCCCCCGTATCGCGGGGAGCCGGAAGCAACGGTCCGAGAACCTCCACGTTCACCGATCCCAGCGTCAACTCCATACCTGCGAGCAACGAGACAACCGGAACGGCCTGCGAGTCGGCGGCATCCTTCACCGCTCGAAAACCTGACTCCGGCAACAACATCGACCCGACTCCGACCGCAGCGACCGAACGCCCACTCAGGACTGCTTCCAATCCACCGATGTGATCGGCATGAAAATGACTGATCATCAGCAACGCGATGTCGTTGACGTCCAACATGTTCAGGCAACGATCCATCGACGTGGGATCAGGACCGACATCGATCACGATCACCCTGCCGTCTCCAGTCGAGAGCACAAGACCGTCCCCCTGACCGACGTCGCACATCACCAGTGCCCACCCCGGAGCAATACGGCCACCCCCGAACACGTGCTGAAAGATCAGGGCCAGAACAACTCCCAGAACGAGAACGCCGAGCACCCGTCTCGAAATCCGATTCCACAGCGTCAGGGCCGTCGCCAGTAGGACTCCCACGACGACGAGGGCACCGATGAGTCCTGACGGCACTACCACCGACGCTCCGGGAAGCGCCGCCGCCCGCTCGGACACGCACAGCAGCCACCCCATCGGCGGCCGCACCAATGGCGCGACGAACACCGCGATCGGTGGACAGATCAGCGCACACAAGGCAATCACCGCGCCGAACACCGTGATGATTCCGATCACCGGCGCCACCGCCATGTTCGCGGCAATCGTGACCACGCTGAAGGTTCCCGCCATCGCGCCCACCAACGGTGCAGTCACGACAAACGCAGCACCCGAGACAGCTGTCATCTCCGAAAACCAACGGGGCCAGCCTCTTCGGCGAAGCACGTCCACCCACACCGGAGCAATGATCACCAGCGCGCCCGTCGCAGTAGTCGACAGCGCAAATCCCCAGTCGACGGCCAGCTCGGGCCTCACGACTACCAGAACGATGACGGCGGCGGCAAGCGCAGGCAGCGCCTGTTTGCGCCGACCAGTGACCAGACTGAGCAGGCC
This sequence comes from Rhodococcus sp. WY5, assembly GCF_018588185.1. Lineage (NCBI taxonomy): Bacteria > Bacillati > Actinomycetota > Actinomycetes > Mycobacteriales > Nocardiaceae > Rhodococcus > Rhodococcus sp. WY5. The sequence goes on along the minus strand of NZ_JAAMPR010000001.1, from coordinate 3,557,587 downwards.
TACCAAGCCCATCACCGACGCGCGTAGAACACTCGGCGACGGCCTCGCGACGACAACAAAGGCAACGAGGGCTACCACCGCCAAAGCGGCGCCGACCCGTGGACTGAGCGCCGCGGCTCTGACCAACAGCAGAACGGCCCCGAGCAGAATGCTGATGTTGGCGCCGGACACCGCGGTGAGATGGGAAAGTCCGGCAACGGTGAAGTTGTCCTTCACCACCGGCGACAGCGCCGACGTGTCTCCGACGACGAGGCCAGGCAGCAGACCCGCCTGATCCGGCGGGAGTGCAGCCGAGCACGCAGCCGCGAAACGAATGCGCACCACACTCGCCCATCGCTGATACCAGGGCACTTCTCCCACCGCGACGGGAGGCCCTTCGGACGTGATCACGGCGAGCGTGGAATCGCTACGCCATGGCTGACTCGCCCGGCCACGAACCGTGAGGCTCTGCCCTGGAACAACTTCGAGCCACGACGAACTGGGCGCCCGGATGGTGACCAAGCCGCCTCCGGAGTACCTGCGGTTCTGGGCAGTCACCGAATTGACGGTTGCCCTGAAGAAGACCTGCCCTTGACCCACCGCGCCGGAGACCACGTGCGGATCCTCCGAGGGTTCCACTTCGACACTCACCCAAGCTCCCTCGAGAGAAGCTCGGGTCAGTGGGTGCCTCTCCGCCTCGGACGCCCGCCACCCGCCGACGGCACTACACCCGGCACCGAACAGCAATGCAACCAACATGATTCGTACCCACCCCGCTGATGTCCGGCGCACAACCACGTAAATGAGGAGTGCCGCTGGAACCGCACACGCCACCGCCAGTACCCACGCGGCGACCGGGCCGAACAGGATCCCCACCGCACTGCTCCCCCACACCGCGACCGCCGACAGAAGCAGTCGAGCGTCGAGGACCGGCGAGGCTTCCGGTTCGTTCACACCGACACCAGCACTCGCAATTTGGCCAACCTTGCCGGGCCGATCCCGTCGACTTCCCCCAATTGTTCTATGTCCGTGAATTTTCCGTTGGATGTGCGCCAGGAGATGATCGCCGCAGCCGTTACCGGCCCTACCCCGGGAAGCTCGTCCAGTTCGGCCTCGGTGGCGATATTGAGGTTCACCAGCCCAGCCCCGCCGGATTCCCCCGTAGCTGCGGGGCTGGTCCCTCCTGCAGTGGTACTCGAAGAAACACCACCGGACTGATCGGCCGCACCAACCACGATCTGATCGCCGTCGACAAGTTTCTGAGCCAGATTCAGGCCCACCGTCTCCGCACCGTCGAGCACGCCACCTGCCGCAGCAAGAGCGTCGGCGATGCGCGAGCCCGAATGAAGATTGACAAGCCCAGGCGTGCGCACGAGCCCGACGACACTGACCACCACAGCCTCGGGCGGCTGCTCTGCCACGACGCCGGTCGGTACAGGACTGGCTGATTCACCATCGCCGGCAGTCACATTCTTCGCCGTGACATTCTGGGGCGAGGGCAACGGTGGGACCGCCTGCATGCTCGGAGAATCCCACCACACGGCGAACAAGCCGATTCCCGTGGCCAGAACTGCAACGATCGCCAACACCCAGGTCGCCGACCGACTCGGGCGCCAACGTGTACCGCGCCAGTGTTCGGGCAATCGGTCGAACCGTGACGAGTCGGGCTGAGCGTCGTAGTCGTCCTCGTCGAAGTCCCGAAGCCACTCGGGGGACCTCTCGAAAGACCCTGAATCCTCGAATTCGTCGACGTCCTCGTGTCGCCGCCGGTAGTTGCCGTCCATCGCCGCGAGGCGATCACGCGCCCGCTCGCGCTCCTCGCTGATCCTCATGACTGGACGCTAACGAGAGACCTCGCCGCCAACGACGAACAATTTGTATCTGTGGAGAACTCGCGGATTGTGGAGAAACGATCAGGCGCTCGTGTCGATCTCCGGCAACGGGCACACCACAACACCGATCGCGCCGACACCGACGTGCGCTCCGATAACCGCACTGAAGTCGGTGACGACGGATTCCGCTACGTCGGGAATGCGCTCGGCCAACTGTTCTGCTATCCCGTCCGCACGCTCTCGCGCGCGCATGTGATGCACGGCTATCGCCACACGACCGAGACCGGCGCGTTCGACTGCCGAATCCACCAACCGTGCAAGAGCTTTGGTGGTGGTACGTGTCTTCTCGCCGAGCACGAGCTTGCCGTCCACCAGATGCAGGATCGGCTTCATCGCCAATGCAGTGCCCAGCAGTGCGGCCGCGGTTCCGATTCGTCCTCCCCTACGCAATTGATCAAGTTTGTCGACGACGATGTAGCAGCGCCCACGGCTCGCTACGTCGACCGCCCGGCCGTACGCCTCTTCGAGTGAAGCGCCCTTCTCGGCCAAGCGTGCAGCTTCGAGGACGGGATATCCCAAACCCATACCGGCGGACTGTGAATCGACGATGCGGACGGCGCCACCGAACTCCTGGGCCGCGACTCGTCCGGCTTCCCACGTTCCCGACAGTTGGCGTGAAATGTGAACGGCGAGAACGCCGTCACCGTCGCTCATGTCCAGGGCGCGTGCATACGCTTCGGACAACTCGGCGGGCGACGCTCCGGCCGTTGTCACTCCCGACAGGTCGCTCGGCATTGCGTCGACGCCCTCTCGCAAGTCGCAGCCGTCACGGAGCACGTGGAGCGGAACAACCTGAATGCCACATGCGTCGGCCGACTCCTGCGGGATGCAGGCGGAGGAATCCGTGACGACGACGACCGGCATTCTGCTACCCGACTTCGCTCGGCGGTGATACCAGTTCCGGCGAAACCACTTTCTGCGACTCCACCCCGCGAATCGCAGCGATCATCGCGCGGGCTACACCGACATGACCGTCCCAACCCCAGTGAATACCGTCGGGGTTGCCGTTCTCGGAAAAGACGTTGTCACGCACTGCATCCGCGAGATCGACTACGGGAACGTCTTTCTCCGTAGCCCACTCGGTGATCGCGGACACCGCGGCAGGTCGTCCGGCATGCACGCTGGCGTAGGCATCACTGCGGTGCACCGACGGCAAGGTCGCGATCATCGGCAGTTCCGGCCGCATGTACTCCAACGCATTTCGCGAGCTTTCCAGATACTCGACGCTCAGCTTGGGCGGAAGTGCGACCGGGCGGCCCAGAGGTGCAAGCCGCGGCTGCAGCCACTGATAACCCTCGCGCACCACGCGTCGAAGCGCGGGTGGCCGAACGTAGCGGATGGTCTCGCGGAGCGCGGTAGGCAATGGGGACGGCAGCGAGTCCATCCCGCCGACCGCGAACACGACGGCGCCGGCCCGCGGCACCGCCGCCCACACACGAGGATCCTGAGTCAGTGCCCACCACGCGTCGCGACACGTCCATCCGATACGGGCGACCAACTCGACGTCCCAGCCGAGTTCGTCGGCCACGATGTTGGGCCAGATGCGTGGATGATCTGCCGCGAGGCCGCCTTTGGGGCCGAAATACGACAGCGAATCCGCGAGTACGAGGAGGACGGGGCGCTGCCCGTCGGCACTTTCAAAGGACGTCATTTGCGACACTCGCAGAAGCATTCCATACGTCGAGTCGCCACTCGATCGACTTGACGTCACCATGTCCACTGAGTTGCACCCAACTGGTGTTTCCCAATCCGCCGAGGACGGCCCAGCGATCGATGGGTAGGTCGAGCAATGCCGCTGTCAGTGCCGCGATCAAGCCTCCGTGCGCCACCAGAACCACGGGCCGCTCGGCCCAGTCCGGGTGCGTGTCGAGCAATTCGTGAACTACGGGGAGGCTGCGATTCGCGACGTCGATTCGGCTTTCGCCGCCGGGCGGCGCCAACGTGGCATCCGCTCGCCACGCAGATCGCACACCGGGAGTGCGCTCGTCGACGTCATGATGAGTCAGGCCCTGCCATTCCCCCAGGTGTGTCTCACGCAGACGCGTGTCGGTGAGGACCGGAAGTCCGGCGGCATCACCGACTGCGACGGCCGTGAAGTACGCCCGACGCAGATCCGAGGACACGATCGTCAACGGCCTGCGATCGGCGATCACCGGACCTGCACTCTTGGCCTGCGTGCGTCCCAACTCCGACAGGTCGGTGTCGAGTTGCCCCTGCATCCGAGAGTCGGCGTTGTATTCGGTCTGTCCGTGACGCAGCAGGATGAGCCGGCGGACAGGGTTCGACGCCGCACTGGGCGCCGACGAAGTCACAGCGAGGGATCCTGCGCGTCCGGCTCGGAAACCGTGTCGGTCTCGAACACCGTGTTGGCGTCGGCGGGGCCGGGACGGTTCTGTCCGAGGCCTTCGACCTCGACCGTCGGGCAGTCCTTCCACAGACGATCGAGAGCGTAGAAGTTGCGCTCCTCGTCATGCTGGACGTGGACGACGATGTCGGCGTAGTCGAGCAGTGCCCAGCGGCCCTCGCGGGTGCCTTCACGGCGGACCGGCTTGTGTCCCGCTTCGCGGAGACGGTCTTCGATGTTCTCGACAATCGAGTTGACCTGACGCTCGTTCGTCGCAGATGCGATGACGAAGCAGTCCGTGATGACCAGCTGTTCGGACACATCGAGCACCACCACTTCGGTGGCCAGCTTCTCGTCGGCTGCCAAGGCCGCGATGCGTGCCATGTCGATGGCTTCGGTGTTTGCGCTCACTCGATGTTCTCCAGTTTCGTCTTCAGAAAGTACTTGTTGTGCTCGGCTAGCTCGATTCGGCGCCCGGGACGGCTTCCGACTTCCCCGGTGCGGGCTCCGACATCGTTGTAGCTCCGTCGCGGCGCTCCGCGTCGACAGGTCGATACAGGTTCCGCTTCGAGATGTACTGCACCACTCCGTCCGGCACCAGGTACCAGACGGGGCGGTCTTCACTTGCCCGACGCCGACATTCGGTCGACGAAATGGCAAGTGCCGGAATCTCTATCAACGTGACCGCGTCGGCGGGCATGGTGTCGAGGTGACCGGCCAGGTGCTCTGCATTGAGATCGAAACCCGGTCGCGATACCCCGACGAACTTCGCCAATGCGAACAACTCTTCCCAATCTTGCCAGGAAAGGATGCTGGCCAGCGCATCGGCACCGGTGATGAAGAAGAGTTCGGCGTCAGGGTGGTAGGCCCGGAGGTCTCGCAGCGTGTCCACGGTGTACGTCACTTTTTCACGGTCGACGTCGACCCGAGAGACGGAAAACCGCGGGTTGGAGGCGGTGGCGATGACCGTCATGAGGTACCGGTCCTCGGCAGGACTGACGCCCTTCCCCTGCTTCTGCCAGGGCCGCCCGGTGGGGACGAAGATCACTTCGTCGAGTCCGAACCGGTCGGCGACCTCACTGGCCGCAACGAGGTGGCCATGGTGAATGGGGTCGAAGGTGCCACCCATCACTCCTAGGCGTCGAGCACGTTCCACCGATAGTCCCTTCTGCACGAGTGTCGAGCTTACGGGTCAGACCGGCAGCAGACGGGACACGACGTCGGCAAGCTGCTGGGCCGAGCGGCACTCGTGCATGCTGATGACCTCGTTGTAGACCTTCGCCGCGGAGTCACCCGTTCCCCATTGCCCCTTCGGCTCGGGGTTGAGCCAGTGCGCGTGCTTGGCTACTGCCACCATCTGCGACAGCGACTGAAGGTTGGGATCGCGGTAGTTGTTGCGACCGTCGCCGAGTACCAGTAGCGACGTGCGACTGGTGATCGACTGCGCAAACTTCTCCTGGAACACTCCGAAGGCGTGTCCGTAGTCTGAGTGGCCGTCGTAGGTGATCAGTTCGGCCTCACGCACCATCCGTGACATCGCTGATCCGAGGTCTGCGTTCGAGTCGAAGAACCGCGTGACCTCGTCGGTCGTGTCGATGAACGCGAACACCCGCACGCGCGAGAACTGCTCACGCAAAGCGTTCACGAGCAGCAGAGTGAAATGGCTGAACCCCGCCACCGAGCCGGATACGTCACACATCACCACAAGTTCGGGCCGCGCCCGCTTCGGCTTGCGCTGCACCAGATCGATCGGCACTCCGCCCGTCGACATGGACTTGCGCAACGTACGACGTAGGTCGATCGAACCCGCGCGAGAGCGGCTACGACGCACGGCGAGACGACTGGCCAACAAGCGAGCCAGGGGTGCGACGTTCTTCTTCAGCGTGGTGAGTTCGGCATCGGACGCTCGCAAGAAGTCGACTTCCTCGGCGAGTTTCGGAACGCCGTACGTGGCGACCCGCTCCTTGCCCAAATTCTCGGCTGTGCGTCGACGCGTTTCCTTCTCGACCATCTTGCGGAAGTCCGCGATGCGCTGCGCTGCCGTGCGCTTGGCGACCTCGGACTGATAGTCGGAGTTGTCCTTGCCCTCTGACCCGGAACCCTCCTGGTTGCCGAGCAGGCCCTGCAGGATCTTGTTGAGCAACGTCTCCGGGGCGACGTCGCGCAGCGCCTGGTAGGCGGAGAACGACGGGCCGTTGCTCGACTGGTACTGCCCGAGTTCCTCGACCATCGCGGCGGTCAGGAGTTCGGTCATCTCCATCGCCTTGTCACTGCCGTCTGTCAGCAGTTCGGCGATCAGCTCACGCAATGCCTGCAGGTCGATCGAGCCGTCTGGCTTGCGCGGCAGTGTGACGTCGACGTCGCCGACCGCACGGTCACCGATCGCCTTGGGGAACCACAGGTCGAAGACGGCGTCGAACGTCGCCCGGTGGGTCGGCCTGCGCAGGAGCGAGCATGCCAGCCCTTCACGAAGCGCTTCACGATCGAGCAGGTCGAGAACAGACATGACCTGACCGGCGTCGACTGTCTCGGACGGGCCGACCATGATTCCGCGTCGTCGCAGAGCCTCGACAAAATCGACGAGGTGACCGGGAATCCCGTGCGGCGCTGCCAGGCCGCCAGGTGAGAGCGGCGACGTCGATGCTGCGGGAGCCATGTCAGACCTCAGTTCAGCCGAAGTTCAGCGGCAGCACGCACCTGGTCCGACTGGTGCTTGAGGATCACGCCGAGCGTGGCGCGAACGGCATCGTCGTCGAGAGTGTCCATGCCCAGAGCAAGAAGGGTGCGTCCCCAGTCGATGGTCTCGGATACCGAAGGGACCTTCTTGAGCTGCATTCCGCGAAGAACACGAATGGTGTTGACCAGCTGCTCGGCAATCGCTTCAGGAAGCTCCGGCACACGGCTTGCGAGGATGCGACGCTCGAGGTCGGCGTCCGGGAAATCGAGATGCAGGAAGAGGCAACGACGCTTCAGAGCCTCCGAGAGTTCACGAGTGGCATTCGAGGTCAACACCGTGAACGGCTTGCGGGTGGCGGTGATCGTTCCGAGCTCGGGGATCGTGACCGCGAAGTCGCTGAGCACTTCGAGGAGCAGACCTTCGATCTCGACGTCTGCCTTGTCCGTCTCGTCGATCAACAGCACCGTCGGGTCCTCGCGGCGAATGGCCTTGAGCAGTGGACGTGCGAGCAGGAACTCCTCCGAGAAGACATCCGCCTTCGTCGAGTCCCAGCTGTGGTCGACCGCGACATCACCCCTCGCTCCGCTCGCCCCGCCCGACTGAATCCGAAGAATCTGCTTCGCGTGGTTCCACTCGTACAGCGCACGAGCCTCGTCGACGCCCTCGTAGCACTGCAGACGCACCAGTTCTGCGCCCGTGGTCTGGGCGACTGCGCGGGCGAGTTCCGTCTTTCCGACACCGGCCGGGCCCTCGATGAGCAGCGGCTTGCCCAGACGATCGGCCAGGAAGACTGCCGTCGCGGTGGCCTTGTCGGACAGATAGCCGGTTTCGGCCAGCCGTTCGATCACGTCGTCGACGGTCGAGAAGAACGGCGTCGTGTCGGGAAGTGCTCGGTCCACGGTTAACTCCTTGAGAGGTGGGGCAAGTCTGGTGAACTTTTCAGGCGGGTCGGGTATGCCCGTCGCCCCAGACGATCCACTTGGTGGACGTCAGTTCCGGTAGCCCCATGGGGCCACGCGCGTGCAGTTTCTGGGTGGAGATGCCGATCTCGGCGCCGAACCCGAACTGCTCACCGTCGGTGAAGGCAGTCGACGCATTGACCATCACTGCCGCAGCGTCGACTCGAGCGGTGAACTCGCGGGCAGCCGAGAGATCGGACGTCACGATGGCTTCGGTGTGGCCGGTCCCGTACTGGTCGATGTGCTCGACGGCAGCGTCCAGGTCCTTGACGACCTTGAGGGCGACGTCGAGGGTGAGGTATTCCTTCGACCAGTCGTCCTCGGTCGCGGGAACCAGTCCCGGCAGATCACCGTGCACGACGACGTCGTGCATCTGAAGCGCTTGGAGCAGCTTCGGCACGGCCGTCTCGGCAATAGCGGCGTCGACCAGCACCGTCTCTGCCGTGTTGCACACACTGGGCCGACGGGTTTTGGAGTTGAGAAGAATCTTCTCGGCCATCAGTAGATCGGCGGCCGAGTGAACATAGACGTGGCAGTTACCGACACCGGTCTCGATGGTGGGCACGGTGGCATCACGCACGACGGCGCTGATCAAGCCGGCACCGCCGCGCGGGATGACGACGTCGACGAGGCCGCGGGCCTGGATGAGGTGCGTGACCGTCGACCGATCCGCACTCGGCAGAAGTTGAACGGAATCCTCGGGCAGTCCCTGGTCAATCAACGACGCGCGCAGAGCCGCCACTAACGCTTCGTTGGACTTGACCGCCGAGGACGAACCACGAAGCAGCGCAGCATTTCCCGACTTGAGAGTGAGCCCGAAAGCGTCGACGGTAACGTTGGGGCGAGCCTCGTACACCATGCCGACGACACCGAGCGGAACGCGCTGCTGGCGTAGCTCCAAACCGTTCGGCAAAGTAGATCCACGAAGCACTTCACCGATCGGATCGGGTAGTCCGGCAACCTGACGCAAACCCGACGCGATGCCCTCGATCCGCTCAGCGGTCAGACGAAGACGGTCGAGCAGCGATTCCTCGGTGCCGCCCGCCTTCGCGGTGTCGATATCGAGAGCGTTGGCCGCGAGAATCCGATCACTTGCCGCGAGTACCGCGTCGGCTGCGGCGTTGAGCGCAGCATCCTTCTGCGCGGTGGTCAGCAGAGCCAGGACGCGCGAAGCCTTACGGGCTCGGCGTGCGGCGTCGTGCACGACGGACTTGGTGTCGGACGCGTTCGAGTCGACGGTTTCTGCGTTGGAAGTCACAGCGGTCATGAATACACATTAACCACCCACCGTGACGGCCTGCTCGGCGGAACGAGGCTGTGACCACCCGGGACCATTCCGGCGGACCGCCGGGGAACAATTCCGATGCGGGGCGCTGTTGCACCCACCGACCTTCTTCTTCGAGTCAGGAGCCATCCGTGAGTGTGTTGTTCGAGCCTTTGACCCTGCGCGGCGTCACCATCCCGAACCGCGTCTGGATGGCACCGATGTGCCAGTACTCCGCTGACGTCATCGGCGACCAGGTCGGAGTGCCCAACGAGTGGCATCGCACGCATCTGGTGAGCCGTGCAATCGGCGGCACCGGCCTGATTCTCACCGAGGCGACGGCCGTCAATCCCGAAGGCCGCATATCGGTAGCTGATCTGGGGATCTGGAACGACACGCAGGCGCAAGCCTTCGCCGAGATCAACGCGCAACTCGCGTACTTCGGCGCAGTGCCCGGAATTCAGCTGGCCCACGCCGGACGCAAAGCGTCGACGCAGGTTCCGTGGCGCGGCGGCAAGAGTCTGCCCGCCGACGACCGACTCTCGTGGCAGACGGTTGCCCCGAGCGCGGTTCCGTTCGGTCACCTTGCCGATCCGGTCGAGCTCACCACGGAAGGCATCGAGAAGGTCGTCGCGGACTTCGCAGCGGCGGCTACCCGCGCATTGAAGGCCGAATTCAAGGTCGTGGAAATTCACGCGGCCCACGGATACCTGATTCATCAGTTCCTCTCCCCCGAGAGCAACAAGCGAACGGACCGCTACGGAGGCAGCTTCGAGAACCGCATCCGATTGCTCCTCGAAATCCTGAGCGCAGTCCGCGAGGTGTGGCCGGCCGAGCTACCGCTCTTCGTCCGGGTCTCGGCGACCGATTGGCTCACGGAAGAACGTGGGCTCGACGTCGACAGCTGGACCGCGGATCAGACCGTTGCCCTCGCCAACATCCTCTCCGACTACGGCGTCGATCTCGTCGACGTGTCCACCGGCGGTAATTCACCGGCGGCCAAGATTCCGGTGGAGCCGGGATACCAGGTTCCGTTCGCCCGTCGCCTGCAGAACGAGAGCCTGCTACCGGCCGCCGCCGTCGGCCTCATCACCGAACCCGAACAGGCCGAGAAGATCGTCGAAGACGGAAGCGCAGTGGCGGTGCTCCTCGGCCGCGAACTGTTGCGTGATCCCTACTGGGCGCGCCGGGCGGCCCGTGAACTGAACGCCGAGGTAGGACCGCATATCCCGTCGCAGTACGCCCGCGCCTTCTAGCCCGAAAATCGGCTCCCGCGCACAACTTTGATAGCGTAAGCGTCTTACTTGCCGGTAGTCCGGAGCCCTGTGGGCTCCGGACACTGCCGCGGGCCAGAGCCGTGCGACGGGGGTCGCAACGAGCCACAGGGCACGCGGACGCTCGATTTCCCGACCGGCTCATCGGCGAGTGGGCAACGAAAAGATGCGTGCATCAGGTACGTGCCCCGCTCGGTTCGATGATTGCGCTGGGGAGCGCATGTCATGACTACACCAGAGAACTCGATAAGCGCTCTCGAAGTGGCCGAATCACCCGATGTCTGCGTCACCGACAATGCGTCCGTCAAGCGCGCTGTCAAGGCAACGATGCTCGGAAATGCCATGGAGTGGTTCGATTTCGGCGTTTACGCATATCTAGCTACCACTATAGGAAAAGTGTTCTTCCCGGACGCGAGCGGCAGCGCTCAACTCCTCTCTACCTTTGCAATTTTTGCGGCAGCCTTCATCGTCCGCCCACTCGGCGGATTGTTCTTCGGTCCACTCGGTGACCGCATCGGACGCAAGAAAGTCCTGGCCACCACCATCATTCTGATGGCGGGCAGCACCTTCGCCATCGGCCTCATCCCGAGCTACGAATCCATCGGTATCACCGCCCCGATCCTGCTGGTACTCCTACGCCTACTGCAGGGCTTTTCCACCGGCGGCGAATACGGCGGAGCCAGTACGTTCGTCGCCGAATACGCACCGGACAAGCGCCGCGGTTTCTTCGCCAGCTTCCTCGAATTCGGGACTCTGGCAGGATATGTGGCGGCAGCGGGCATCGTGACGATCATCCAGACCGTCGTCAGTGCCGAGGACCTACTCCAGTGGGGCTGGCGCATCCCCTTCCTCATTGCCGGACCTCTGGGTCTCATCGGCCTGTACCTCCGTCTGCGTTTGGAGGAAACCCCCGCATTCCAGATGATGGAGCAGGCCGAAGAGCGCTCCCTCGCAGATGAATCCACAGGCAAGAAACTACGCGAAACTCTCGTCGACAACTGGCGTCCGCTTGTTCTGTGCATCGTCCTGGTGGCCACGTACAACATCGCTCACTACGGACTGCTCAGCTACATGCCGACGTATCTGACCAACACGTTGGGTTACGACGAATCCCACGGACTCGTTCTGATGATCATCGTCATGATCGTGATGATGATGGGAATCAGCTACGTCGGAAAGTTCTCGGACCGCGTCGGGCGTAAACCCTTGCTGCTCAGCGGTTTCATCGGATTCTTCGTCCTGTCCCTGCCTGCCTACCTTCTGATCGGCGTCGGCAACTACGTGACGGTCTTCCTGGGACTCGCAATTCTCGGCGGCTTGCTCCTGCTGTTCGTCGGTGTGTTCCCGTCCGTGCTTCCCGCACTGTTTCCGACCGGAATCAGGTACGGCGGCTTGGCAATCGGATACAACCTCGCGGTCTCCATCTTCGGCGGGACCACTCCCCTGGTGCTCACCGCCCTCGAAAGTGCAACGGGCAGCAACTTGGTCGCACCGATGTACATGATGATCGCCGCCGTGATCGGCGGTATCGCAGTCCTGATGATCCCCGAGACCGCACGCAAGCCACTCGACGGCTCTCCGCCCTCCGTCGCCACCGACGAGGAAGCACGTCGGATCATCCGCAAGGTTCGTCGAAAGAGAATGAAGGCCGATAACCTCGAGGTATGAGCACGCCTCGAATCGTCGTCGTCGGCAGTATCAACATGGATCTGACCACGTCAGTGTCCAGATTCCCAACTCCGGGAGAAACGCTGCTCGGCACTGCCTTTGCCACCGCGGCGGGAGGCAAAGGCAGCAACCAGGCCATCGCCGCCGCGAAGGCCGGTGGGGACGTGTCGTTCGTCGGCGCGGTCGGCGACGACGGTTTCGGCACCCAATTGCGCGAGACCCTGCAAGACGCCGGGGTCGACACCGCGTTGCTTCGTAGTGTCGACGGCCCGAGCGGCGTTGCCGCCATCACCGTGAGCGAGGACGCGGAGAACAACATCATCGTCGTCCCGGGCGCCAATTCCTCGGTCACCTCGTTGTCCGAAGTAGACCTCGACGCGATCGCACACGCCGACGTTCTCCTGTGCCAACTCGAAATACCCCTCGACACGGTCACCACAGCGGCCCGGCACGCGCGTGCCAACGGAACAACTGTCATCCTCAATCCTTCACCGGTACAAGACCTTCCGGGCGCCCTGATCGAGTCTGTCGACATCCTGATCGTCAACCAGACCGAGTCGGAGCAGTTGGCCGCGGTCACCGGTCGCGTCCGATACCTCGTCACGACGCTCGGGGCCGGCGGCGCGGATCTCCGGTCGGGCGAGGAGACAATCCACGCCGACTCCCCGGCCGTGACACCCGTGGATACAACTGGCGCAGGCGATGCTTTCACCGGCGCCTTCGCCGTGGAGTGGGTGCAGGGCCAGGACCGCGCCCTGCAGTTCGCTGCCACGGCGGGAAGTCTGGCGACGACGGTCCGCGGCGCGTCGGTGTCGTCACCCACTCGCGCTGCGATCGAAAAAGTCCTGAACCGACAGCTTGACTCTGACACCGTGTGAGGTCGTAAACCTGTAGGTATCGGGTTTGTGAGAGAGAAACGGGGCGAGCAAGGATGTTGAGCATCGGAGACTTCGCGAGAGCAGGTCGTGTGTCGGTGCGCATGCTCCGCCACTACGACGCCATCGGTCTGCTCAGACCCGCGAGGGTCGACGCATCCACCGGGTATCGCTCGTACACCGCGGGCCAGTTGGCGCTGCTCAACCGCATCGTCGCTCTCAAGGAGTTGGGCCTGACTCTGGCCCAGGTCCAGCAAGTGGTGGAGTCGGCGGTCACCGTCGACGAGATCCGCGGGATGCTCACGCTTCGCCGAGCAGAACTCGAAACCCGAATCCAGGAAGACACCGCGCGACTGGCGCATGTACAGGCGCGCCTACGGATCATCGAAAGTGAGGGACAGATGTCCGCATACGAGGTTGTGATCAAGTCAGTTCCGGCGCTGCGGGTCGCGGAGTTGACCGGTACCGCCAAGACGATGGATCCGTCGTCGATCGGCCCGGTGGTTCGCGGGTTGTACGAGCGCCTTTGTACCGGTTTGGATCGTGCCGGTATCGCCGCGATCGGACCCGCTGTCGCTTACTACGAGGATGCCGGTGACGACGAGAACGTCGTCGTCCATGCGGCGCTACCGGTAGACGCGAATCCCGATGGCGACTACGAGTTCGCTGTGGTGGACCTGCGGGCCGAAGAGCACGTGGCCTCGCTGCTGCACAAGGGTTCGATGGACAACTGCCTGCCCGCTTATCAGGCGTTGGCCCAATGGATCGACGCAGCGGGATACCTCAATGCCGGCCCCAGCCGTGAGGTGACGCTGGCGTGCCCGGAGGATGTCGACGGCTGGGTCACCGAACTGCAGGAACCTGTTGCCAAGGCCTGAAGCCCGCACGTGTCGGCAGGGTCGTGCACCATGGGGTCCATGACCACCGCCACTGCCCCAGCCATGCGCGACGAAGCCGAGCGGCTGCTCCGCGAACTCGCGGGGCCGGATGCCCGCCTACGCGAGGACCAGTGGACGGCCATCGAGGCGCTGGTGGTGCAGCGCAAACGCGCGCTCGTCGTACAGCGGACCGGCTGGGGCAAATCTGCGGTCTACTTCATCTCGGCGAAGCTGCTCCGGGCAACGGGCCACGGCCCCACCGTCATCGTCTCTCCGTTGTTGGCCCTGATGCGAAACCAGGTCAGTTCTGCCGAACGTGCCGGAGTGCGCGCCGCAACCATCAATTCGGGCAACGTCACCGAATGGGACGACATCCATGCCCGCGTCGCAGCCAATGATCTCGACGTCCTTCTGGTCAGCCCCGAGCGCCTGAACAACCCTGACTTCCGCGATCAGGTGCTCCCGGCCCTGGCAGCTGATGCCGGCCTGGTCGTAGTCGACGAGGCTCACTGCGTTTCCGACTGGGGCCACGACTTCCGTCCCGACTACCGCCGCATCAGGACCTTGATCGCCGAACTCGGCGAGGGCATTCCCGTCCTCGCAACCACGGCGACGGCCAACAACCGCGTCGTCGAGGACGTGTCCGCCCAACTCGGCGTCGGCGGTGAGGAAACCCTCGTCCTTCGCGGCGGGCTCGAACGCGAGTCGCTTCACCTCTCTGTAGTCCACATTCCGGAGGCGACGGCGCGCGCTGCCTGGCTTGCCGACATGCTCGAGACGCTGCCGGGTTCGGGCATCATCTACACGCTGACGGTTTCGGCCGCGCGCGACCTCGCAAGCCTGCTCTCCGAGCGCGGCCATACCGTCGCCGCCTACACGGGCCAGACCGATCCCACTGAACGTGAATCTCTCGAGCAGGACTTGTTGGATAATCGCGTCAAGGCTCTGGTGGCCACCTCGGCACTCGGGATGGGCTTCGACAAGCCTGATCTCGGGTTCGTCGTCCACCTCGGCGCACCGTCGTCGCCGATCTCGTACTACCAGCAGGTGGGCCGCGCCGGTCGTTCCACCGACAGGGCAGACGTGATCCTCCTGCCGGGGGCCGAGGACAAGCAGATCTGGAGTTACTTCGCCTCGGTCGCCTTCCCCCGCGAGCACCTAGTCCGCAGCGTCATCGAACACCTCGACACCGAAAAGGCCACGTCGACACCGGCACTCGAACCTCTGGTGGAGCTCAATCGCACGCGTCTCGAGATGGTCCTCAAAGTCCTCGACGTCGACGGCGCGGTCAAACGCGTCAAGGGCGGGTGGATCAGCACCGGCGAACCCTGGGTGTACGACGCCGAGCGCTACGGCCGACTCGACGACGCTCGCCAGGCCGAGCAGGCCGCAATGGTCGAGTACCAGAGCATCACGACGTGTCGAATGACCTTCCTGCGTGAACAACTCGACGATCCTGGTCTGACCTCGGAGAACTCACAGTGCGGTCGCTGTGACAACTGCACAGGCAATCGCTACGACACCACTGTCGACACCGCCGCCCTCGACGAGACTCGGGCGCGCTTGCAGCGCCCCGGATTCGACCTGGAACCGCGCAAGATGTGGCCGACCGGCCTGAGCAAGCTGGGCGTCAAGCTGTCCGGGAAGATCACCGAGGGGCCCGAAACCGGGCGCATTCTCGGACGGATGTCGGACCTGGGCTGGGGTCAACGTCTCCGCGCGCTTTTCGACGGTCCCGACGCCGAGGTACCCGATGCGGTGGTCAGCGCGTGTATCAGCGTTCTGGCCGCCTGGAATTGGGCCGAGCGACCCACCGGTGTCATGGCCCTCGAATCCACGACGCATCCTTTGTTGGTGTCGAGCCTGGCTGCCAAGTTGGCCGAGGTCGGGCGATTGACCGACCTGGGCACCCTTCGCTTGCGGCCCGACCACCCTCCGGTGTCGGCAGCGAACTCCGCCTACCGCGTGTCCGGACTGGTCGATGTTTGGGAAGTCCCGGACATGAGTATCCATCAGGGACCAATACTTCTTGTCGACGCAATCGCTGATACCGGTTGGACTTTCACGATGGCCGCACGCGCACTTCGACAGGCTGGTGCGCACTCGGTACTTCCGTTGGCACTCGCGAGCCCGAAATAGCGAGTTTTTGCCCGAAATAGTCGCTCGGACAACGGCAAAAGTTACATAATGTGAGCACCATCACATTCATGTCCTCACCTGGGGCGCAACGGGTTCCACACGGCCCGAAACGGACATCTGCATGACTTCGCCAGCAATGATTGTTACGTTCAGATGACCGATGAAGCCTGTTGATACGAGAGCTATCCCGACCACCGCGCCGGACGCGGTGTTGTTCAGAAGCCCACAGATCGATGACGGAGTCCGGCTCTGGGAGATCGCACGTGATTCGAAGGTGCTCGACCTCAATTCGAGTTATGCATACCTGTTGTGGTGCAGGGATTTCAGCGCGACGTCCATCGTCGCGGAGGTAGACGGCCGCGTAGTCGGATTCGTTTCCGGTTATACCCGTCCCAGCGCTCAGGAAACCCTGTTCGTGTGGCAAGTGGCGGTCGACGAAGACCAGCGCGGCAAGGCAATTGCTGCCCGCATGCTGTCCGACTTGATGGATCGCACTGCCCCGCTGGGTGTTACACATCTGGAGACCACGATCAGCCCCGACAACGAGGCTTCGATCGCACTCTTCACCGCGCTCGCACGTCGGCGCGAAGTACCGATAACCAGGCAGACCTTGTTCTCGCCCAACGATTTTCCCGATGGACACGAAGCCGAAGATCTTTACACGATCGGCGCCTAGCGCACTTCGCGCTCGGCATACAGCATGCCCCGGAGGAACAAAGAAGATATGAATATCAACGAAGCAAGCATTTTTGAAACCCTCGAGTCCGAGGTTCGCAGCTACTGCCGTGACTGGCCCGCAGTGTTCACCAGCGCATCCGGATCCTGGATTCGTGACGAGAACGGACGCGACTACCTCGATTTCTTCGCCGGTGCCGGCGCCCTCAACTACGGCCACAACAACCCGGTGCTCAAGTCCGCACTGGTCGACTACATCATGAGCGACGGCATCACGCACGGCCTCGACATGTCGACAGTCGCCAAACGCGAATTCCTCGAGACCTTTCAGCGCAACATCCTCGAGCCGCGCGGCCTGGACTACAAGGTCCAGTTCCCCGGCCCGACCGGATCGAACACCGTCGAGGCTGCACTGAAGCTGGCCCGCAAGGTCACCGGACGTTCGGCAGTCATCAACTTCACCAACGCATTTCACGGAATGACACTTGGTGCACTCTCCGTGACCGGTAACTCGATGAAGCGCGCGGGCGCCGGTGTCCCCCTCGTGCACACGACACCGATGCCCTTCGACAACTACTTCGACGGCGTCACCGAGGACTTCCAGTGGTTCTCCCGCGTTCTCGATGATTCCGGCAGTGGAATCAACCGCCCCGCGGCAGTGATCGTCGAAACCGTGCAGGGTGAAGGTGGCGTCAATGTCGCTCGCCCCGAATGGCTTCGGGCGCTGGCAACACTGTGCTCGGATCGCGGAATCCTGTTGATCGTCGACGACGTCCAGATGGGTTGCGGCCGTACCGGCCCGTTCTTCTCCTTCGAAGAGGCCGGAATCGTTCCCGACATCGTCACGTTGTCCAAGTCGATCAGCGGCTACGGAATGCCGATGGCGCTCACGCTGTTCAAGCGTGAACTCGACGTCTGGGGACCGGGCGAGCACAACGGCACCTTCCGCGGCAACAACCCGGCGTTCGTCACCTCCAAGGTGGCACTCGACCACTACTGGTCCGACGACGCCCTCACCAAGATGACGTTGAAGAAGGGCGCACGCATCAGCGAATGCTTCGCCAACCTCTCCGATCAGTTCCCCGGCGAGGTCTCGCACCGCGGGCGTGGCTTGGTTCAGGGCCTCGTCTTCGAACAGCCCGAGCGTGCCGGCAAGGTCTGCCAGTTGGCATTCGACGAGGGATTGCTCGCCGAGACCTCCGGACCCTCCGACCAGGTTGTGAAACTGCTTCCCGCACTGACGATTACCGACGACGAGCTCGAGCACGGCCTCTCCATCCTGGCCGAGGCGACACTCAAGGTCTGCAGCTAGAGGAAGGACTCTCCCATGATCGTTCGCACCACCACCGAGATCACCGACACCGACCGCGACATCACGAGTGAGGACGGAAACTGGCGCAGCAAGCGCATCGTCCTCGGCGGCGACCGCGTCGGGTTCTCGTTCCACGAGACCACCATCAAGGCGGGTTCGGTCAACGAGTTCCATTACGCCAACCACGTCGAGGCTGTCTGGCTCGTCGAGGGCACCGGCAAGCTGATCGACCTCGACAACAACAAGGAATACGATCTCGCACCGGGGTCGATGTACCTGCTCAACGGCCACGAGCGTCACCGCGTCGAGCCGGACACGCAGATGCGCATGCTGTGCGTGTTCAATCCGCCGGTCACCGGGCGTGAGGTGCACGACGAGAACGGTGTCTACCCACTGGTGGAGGTCCCCGCGTAGCGTCTAGTCATGGCGACTGACACCTCTCCACGCGTAGCGATCGGCCCCGTCCCCGATGCACTGCTCGACAGCGCGGTGCTTCGGGGCGGTGGTCTGATCAGTCCGATCGACACTGCGGACGCCCTGATCTGGGCGGGCTCACCCGAGACCTTTCCGTCGGAGTTACCGGCGTCGGTCAGGTGGGTGCAGCTTCCGTCGGCGGGAATCGAGGATTGGTTCGACTCCGGTGTGATTCCGAAGGACACAGAAATCACGTGGACCTCGGCGGCCGGTGCGTTTTCGGCGTCGGTGGCCGAGCATGCACTCATGCTTCTCTTGGCCGGAGTTCGCCACTTGCCTGCACACATCGAGGCTCGAACGTGGCGTCAGTTCGAGTTCTTTCCCAAGATCGGCACCCTTCGTGGCTCGACGGTTACGATCATCGGCGCAGGCGGTATCGGCCGCGCGCTGATTCCGATGCTGGCCGCGCAGGGGGCGGACAGCATCGCAGTCAATCGTTCCGGTAGCCCGGTCCCCGGGGCGATCTCGACGTACCCCGCATCCAGGATGGATGAAATCTATTCTCGCGCAGATCACTTCGTGATTGCTGCGCCCGCCACCCCGGCCACCCGTCACCTCGTGGGCCGTACGCAGTTGGCGGCGATGCAACCCCATTCCTGGGTGATCAATGTCGCG
Source organism: Rhodococcus sp. WY5 (assembly GCF_018588185.1). NCBI lineage: Bacteria > Bacillati > Actinomycetota > Actinomycetes > Mycobacteriales > Nocardiaceae > Rhodococcus > Rhodococcus sp. WY5. Next base: position 3,538,562 of record NZ_JAAMPR010000001.1, on the reverse strand, counting down.
CGCGGATCACTGGTCGACACCGACGCACTGGTCGAGGCCATCGAGTCGGAACAGATCGGCGGCGCCGGTCTCGACGTCACCGATCCCGAACCCCTCCCGGACGGTCACCCACTGTGGGATCTGACGAATGCGATCATCACACCCCACGATTCCAATCCGCCAGGCGTTCGCCCCGCCGCGTTCGCGGATCACGTCTCCAAGAACGTGACCCGCTTCGCGAAGGGTGAGGCGCTGGCTGCCCTCGTGGACCCCGTAGCCGGATACTGAGCACGCCGCCGAAGCTCGAATGCTCGGACGACGGTTGCCACAAATTACTGTGACGACTGCGTCTCCGGAAAGAAAAGCGCCCGCGCCCGGCGAGCGACCTCTTCGGCAGGTACATCCTCGACCTTCGTGCATACTGCCCACCTGTGGCCGAACGGATCGAGAAACACTCCATGCCGGTCGCCCGAAAATGTATCGGCCACAGCCGTGACCAGCGTGCCTCCCTCGGCGACTGCCCGAGCGACAAACTCGTCCGTGTCCTCGGTGTAGACGACGATCGACGAATGCACCCAGCCGTCCTGCGGTGATTTGAGACCGAAGTCCGGCATCTCCTGCGAAAGCTGCAGCATCGAATCGCCGATCCGGATCTCCGCATGCATGAGGGAGCCGTCAGGTGCGTTCATCGCATCGACTATCTCAGCTCCAAGTGCTCGTTTGTAGTAGTCGAGTGCGGCATGGCCGTCCGGCACCGCAAGGTAGGGAGTGATCGTGCGGTAACCAGCAGGGATCGGGTTCACTGTGTTCATGTGTACGAGTATTGGCGATCGCACACGTGTTCTATTGAACATTTCGGACTTCCTCCGCGCCTCCGTCTCGCACACGCGCCTATCCTGGAACGGTGCCTACCGACAACAGCCGCCTCGACGCCCTCCCCGAGCTCCTGGCCGGCCGTCGCCTGGCAGTTCTGACGGGCGCCGGCATCTCCACCGACTCCGGAATCCCGGACTACCGCGGACCTGATTCACCCCCGCGCAATCCGATGACGTTCCAACAGTTCATCGGCGATCCGGCGTTTCGGCGGCACTACTGGGCGCGCAACCACATCGGCTGGCGATACATGGACAGCTCCCGCCCCAACCAGGGCCACCGGGCCGTCGCGGCACTGGAACGATCAGGGCGAGCCGTCGGCGTGATCACCCAGAACGTCGACCTCCTGCACACCAAGGCCGGCGCGCGAAACGTCATCGACCTCCACGGCACCTACGCGCAGGTTCGATGCCTGAGCTGCCAGCGGCTGATCTCCCGCACCACTCTCGCAGAGAGGCTGGAAGAAGCCAATCCCGGATTCGCCGAAACAGTCGCTGCTGCAACAGGAGTCGAAATCGCACCCGACGCAGATGCCGTGATCGAATCCACCGCACACTTTCGCGTCGTGGATTGCGCCGTGTGCGGTGGCTTACTCAAACCGGACATCGTCTACTTCGGCGAATCCGTCCCCAAGGAACGCGTCGCCCGTGCATACAGCCTTGTCGACCAATCCGACGCACTGTTGGTAGCCGGGTCGTCGTTGACCGTGATGTCCGGCCTACGTTTCGTCCGGCATGCCGCCAAGACCGGGAAGCCGATCGCCATCGTCAATCGAGGCACGACTCGCGGCGACGAATTCGCCGACCTCAAGCTCGAAGTCGGTTGCGCTGAAGCACTTTCCGCCCTCGTTGAGCACGAAAGCTACAGCGCCACCAAGTCGTCCGCGTGAACCACAGGACGCTGCATGTCGGCCGGTAGATCGGTGGTGGAGCGCCCCAGGATCTCCTCGATCTCCGCAGCGTCGAACGCAACGACACCCCGGGCGACGGGCTTCTCCCCCGGCCCCATCAGGGACACGACGTCGCCGGCGTGGAAGTCACCGGATACACCGACGATGCCAGCGGACAGAAGGCTTCGACGCTTGGACACGACCGCGCGGACGGCGCCTTCGTCGAGGTGGAGGTCACCCGATGTGTCAGCGGCGTGACGAACCCAGAATCGGCGTGCCGACAATCGCGTCGGCCGCGGCGCAAATGCCGTTCCGACATCGGCACCACTGAGTGCCTGCGCAGCGTCCGATGCTGCCGCGAGCAGAACCGGCACGCCGGAATCAGCGGCCAGGCGTGCTGCTGAGAGCTTCGACGCCATGCCTCCGGTACCGAGGGCGCCACCCGAACCGGCAACCACACCGTCGAGATCCTCGGGACTGTTGACCTCGGGAATCAGTGTGGCATCGCCCTTTCGGGGATCCCCGTCGTACAGTCCGTCCACATCCGACAACAGGATCAACGCGTCGGCGCCGACCAGATGAGCAACCAGAGCAGCCAGCCGATCGTTGTCACCGAATCGAAGTTCGGTGGTGGCAACGGTGTCGTTCTCGTTCACGATCGCCACCGCGTGCAATGCCCGTAGACGATCGAGTGTCCGTTGGGCGTTGCGGTGCTGCGTCCGTCGAGCGATGTCGTCAGCCGTGAGTAGAACCTGCCCGACGGTACGGCCGTAACGGGCGAACGACGTACCCCAGGCGTGAGCCAGAGCCAACTGACCGACGCTGGCCGCAGCCTGCTTGGTCGCGAGATCGCGAGGCCGCTTGGTCAGTCCCAGCGGCGCCAGTCCGGCGCCGACGGCACCGGACGAGACGACGACGACATCGGAACCCGCACGCATGCGAGCCTCGATGGCATCGGCCAACAGATCGAGTCGGTGAGTATCGAGTCCCGCCACCAGACTGGTGAGCGCAGACGACCCGATCTTCACGACGATACTGTGAGCCGACGCTATCGACTCCCTGGTGGACCCGAGCACAGTCCCGTTCCCTCTCTTCGGTTTTCGTCCTGAAATCGCGTGGGTCAGGCGTCTTCGTCGAGCAAGCCGCGGCGGACACGACGCGCGTGCTTGCGCTCGTCGGCGCCGATGCGCTCCACCTGATCGAGACGCGGGTCGGTTCCACGGCCCGTGCGGGTCAGATCGATACCGGCCGGCGTCATCGGCTCCCACTCGAAGCTGACGTCGCCGATGGTGACGGAAGCTCCTGGCTGAGCGCCCTTCTTGACCAATGCGTCCTCGACGCCCAATCGAGCAAGACGGTCGGCGAGGTAACCAACGGCCTCGTCGTTGTCGAAGGCGGTCTGACGAATCCACCGCTCCGGGCGGGTGCCTCGGACGACGAACCCACCGGGAATATCGGGATCCTTCTCGATGGTGAAGCTGGAATCCTTGACCTTGACCGGGCGAATGACCTGGCGCTTCGGCTCGGGCTTCGGATGAGCTTCGCGGTAGTCGCGGACCATCTTCGCCAGCGCGAATGTCAACGGTCGCAATCCTTCTCGGCTCACCGCCGAGATGGTGAAGACCGGCCATCCGCGAGCTTCGATCTCAGGCGTGACCATTTCGGCCAATTCGGCGGCCTCGGGAACGTCGGTCTTGTTGAGGATGACGACGCGCGGGCGCTTGTCGAGGTCACCGAGTCCCGAATCGCCGGAGAGCGCAGGCGTGTACGCAGCCAGCTCTGCTTCCAAGGCGTCGATGTCGGAGATCGGGTCACGTCCCGGATCGAGGGTGGCGCAGTCGATCACGTGCGCCAATACGGCGCAGCGTTCGATGTGGCGCAGGAAGTCCAGGCCCAAACCGCGGCCTTCGCTGGCACCGGGGATCAGCCCGGGCACGTCGGCGACGGTCAAGGTGGTGTCACCGCTCGAGACGACGCCGAGGTTGGGGACCAGAGTGGTGAAGGGGTAGTCGGCGATCTTCGGCTTGGCCGCAGAGAGAACGGACACAAGCGAAGACTTACCGGCGGAGGGGAATCCGAGCAGACCGACGTCGGCTACCGACTTGAGTTCGAGAACCAGGTCACGCTCGACACCGTCCTCACCGAGGAGTGCGAAACCGGGAGCTTTGCGAGCCTTCGAGGCCAGTGCTGCGTTGCCGAGTCCGCCGCGGCCGCCCTGAGCGGCGTCGAAGCGTGAACCGACACCCACGAGGTCGGCAAGCACGTTGCCGTCGGTATCGAGAACCACAGTTCCATCCGGAACCTTGAGGATGAGGTCTTCACCGTTTGCACCCTCGCGGTTGCTGCCGGCGCCCTGCTTGCCGTTGGTCGCCTTCGCGTTGGGATGGAAGTGAAAGTCGAGGAGGGTGTGGATGTTCTCGTCGACCACGAGGATGACGTCGCCACCGCGACCTCCGTTGGCACCGTCCGGACCGCCGAGCGGTTTGAACTTCTCGCGGTGTACGGAGGCGCAACCATTGCCGCCTTTTCCAGCGCTGACGTGCAGCACAACACGGTCAATGAATCGGGACATGACTGCCGGATCCTTCCTCAGTCAATTGCGGGTCTCACGCGATGAGCTGAACTTCTGGTGAGCAGGGTTGCTCGGGGCAAAACGGGTACTGCTTAAACAAACGATAGGGGCGGACCGGGTTATTTCAACCCTGGTCCGCCCCTATCGGGAGCTTGGAACGCGTCACTCTCTTACCGAAAGCAGAACCGGCTTACCGAAGTAGAACCGATGACGCACAACTAGCGAGAAAGACTAGACCTCAGCCGCAACGACGGCCGGAACGATGTTCACGGTCTTGCGTCCACGCTTCTGGCCGAACTCGACTGCACCGGCAGCGAGAGCGAACAGGGTGTCGTCGCCGCCACGGCCGACGTTGACGCCGGGGTGGAAGTGCGTGCCGCGCTGGCGAACCAGGATTTCGCCTGCGCTGACCGACTGGCCGCCGAAGCGCTTCACGCCGAGGCGCTGGGCGTTTGAATCGCGACCGTTACGGGAGCTGGATGCACCCTTCTTATGTGCCATGCTATTGACCCTCCTCGGGTGAAATTAGCTAGAAAGAACTGGTTACTTGATGCCCGTGACCTTGAGCACCGTGATCGGCTGCCTGTGGCCCTGACGCTTGTGGTAACCGGTCTTGTTCTTGAACTTGTGGATGCGGATCTTCGGGCCCTTGGTGTGCTCGACGATCTCACTGGTGACTGCGACCTTGGCCAGCTTGGCCGCGTCGGTGGTCAGGTCGGATCCGTCGACCACGAGAACGGGAGCAAGCGAGACAGCAGTGCCGGGCTCACCCTCGATCTTCTCGACCTTGACGAGGTCACCAACAGCGACCTTGTACTGCTTTCCGCCGGTCTTGACGATCGCGTACGTTGCCATCGGAGGGCTACCCCTTGCTTCTTCGAACTTGCTCGCGCTGCTGCCTGAGGCTTCAAATGCATCGCGACTGGTCTGGTTTATGTCACCTCGGCTCGGCACTGACGTACCGGGACATTCACGCGCACTCTAGGCACACGGAATCTCTACCGCCGGGTGGCGACCCTCCAAGGTTACGGGAAAGCAACCGTCAGGGTCAAACCGCCCCGCCGAGGGGTGGTGCTTACTACTCTGCACTGCTTCTACCAGCTGAAACTTCGGATAACGGTTGGATGTCCTCGCTCATCGCGAAGTCATCCAACCGACCGAAAGCCAGTAGTTCTTACTCTCCGTCTACCGGAGGCCCTGCGGGACGTGCTGCTGCACGCCTGCGACGGGGTCGCTTGACGACGACAACTTCTTCCTCAGCCGGAGCTTCGGTGGCCGGAGCCGGAACGTTTTCCGCGACCGCGTCCACCACGGGTTCCGGAGTCGGAATCACGAAGACCGTGCCCACCTCGGGAGCTGCCTCGGCAACCGGTGCCGACGCTGCCCGCGACGCCCGGCGACTACGCCGACGACCGCGCGGAGCTGCTTCGGTCGAAGCTGCGGCCGACTCGTTGTCCACTGCGGATACTTCTTCCGCAGCAGAGTCCACAACAGGAACGTCATGGTGCTCAGCAGCAGCAGGAGTATCGATCGGCCGATCTTGTTGCCGATCGGCACTTTTGGATGCATCGTCCCCCGAAGACACACCGGCGGAATCAGACTCGGTCGAGTCGGCCGCGACGGTCTCGTCGTCGTCGTGGTGATGCGAGGCCATCGCCAATGCCACCGGATGAGCCCGCTTGACCGTCGCGTCGACGGCCGGAACCTCCGGCGCCGGAGCTTCCTGTCCGTTGGACTCGGTCGAAGCCGACTTGTCTCCGCGGCCACGCTTGTTCTTGCGCGAGGTACCGGAATCACTGCGCTGCGAGCCCGAACGCGATCCTCCGTCGTCCGAGGACTTCACCTCGACGGGCTCGGAATGGACGATGATGCCGCGGCCGTGGCAGTGCTCACAGGTGGTCGAGAAGGCCTCGACCAATCCGGTGCCCAACTTCTTGCGCGTCATCTGCACGAGCCCGAGTGACGTGACCTCAGACACCTGATGGCGCGTGCGATCGCGACCCAGGCATTCGGTGAGCCGACGCAGGACCAGGTCCCGGTTCGATTCGAGAACCATGTCGATGAAGTCGACGACGATCATTCCGCCGATGTCCCGCAGGCGCATCTGGCGAACGATCTCCTCGGCCGCTTCGAGGTTGTTACGGGTGACGGTCTCTTCGAGGTTTCCGCCGGCTCCGGTGAACTTGCCGGTGTTGACGTCGACGACGGTCATGGCCTCGGTGCGGTCGATCACCAGGGTGCCGCCGGACGGCAGCCACACCTTGCGATCGAGTGCCTTGGCCAACTGCTCGTCGATACGGCGAGCCGCGAAGACGTCGATACCGTTGTTCGGCGTGTACTTCTCGAGCCGCGGAAGCAGGTCGGGCGCAACGGAGTTGATGTAGTTCTCGACCGTCGTGTGCGCCTTATCGCCCTCGATGACCAGCTTGGAGAAGTCCTCGTTGAACAGATCACGAATGACCTTGACCAGCATGTCAGGCTCTTCGTACAGCGCCTGCGGGTTGCCGGACTTACCGGTGTCCGCAGCCGCAGCCTGCTCCTCGATGCCGGCCCACTGAGCCTGCAGACGAGTCACGTCGCGCGCCAACTCTTCTTCGCTGACGCCCTCGGACGCCGTGCGAATGATCACGCCGGCGTCGGCGGGAACGATGTCGCGCAAGATTTCCTTGAGACGCTTGCGCTCGGTGTCCGGAAGCTTGCGGCTGATACCCGTGGACGTACCACCGGGCACGTAGACGAGGAAACGACCGGCAAGCGAAATCTGTGTCGTCAGTCGAGCACCCTTGTGGCCGACCGGATCCTTGCTGACCTGAACGAGCACCTGATCGCCAGGCTTGAGAGCCTGCTCGATCTTGCGCGAGTTGCCACCGAGACCGGCAGCCTCCCAGTTGACCTCACCGGCGTAGAGAACACCGTTGCGGCCACGTCCGATGTCGATGAACGCAGCTTCCATGCTGGGGAGCACGTTCTGGACACGTCCGAGGTACACGTTGCCGACCATCGACGCGGACGCCGAGTTGGTGACGAAGTGCTCGACCAGCACTCCGTCTTCGAGGACTGCTACCTGTGTAGTCGCATGCGGCTGACCGCTGTCTGCCCGATCGCGCACGACCATGACGCGATCGACGGCCTCACGACGCGCGAGGAACTCCGACTCGGTCAGGATCGGTGGGCGACGTCGGCCGGCGTCACGACCGTCGCGGCGACGCTGACGCTTCGCTTCCAGACGTGTCGAACCACTGATGCCCTGGACCTCGTCCTTGACGCGGGTCTTGTTGCGCGGCTCGCGCTCGTGAACGACGGTGTTCGGCGGATCGTCCTCGGACGTCGCAGTCGCGTCGGTGGCGCCGTCGGTGCCGGTCTTGCGACGACGACGACGACGGCGACGGCGGCTCGATCCGTCGGCATCGAGATCGGAATCGTCGGCATTCTCGGAATCCGCATCAGCGGTGGACTCGGACTTACCACCGGATTCTTCGCCGGCAGCGTCGTCGGTTTGCTTCTCGACTGCCGCAGGGGCAGATTCCTGCTCCGATTCGGTAGCGGTATCCGACTCTTCGTCCGAACCCTGCTCACCACCCTGTTCACCGCGACCACGTCCACGTCCACGGCGTCCACGACGACGGCGACGCGGCTGATCGTCGTCCTCGTCCTCGGACTCGGCGCTCTCGCCCTCGGTTTGCGGTGCGGTCACAGCCGGCTCTTCGACGGCAGGAACTGCAACCGGCGCTGCCTCGGGAACGACGGTTTCGGCTTCCGCGGTTGTCTGCTTCTCTTCGACGACCGACGGTGCAGCAGGCTCGCGGCGTGCGCGACGGCGACGCGGAGCTACCTCGGCGGCTTCGAGATCCGGCTGCAGGAACAGCGGGACCTGCGGCGCGGCGGGAGCCACCTCGGGCTGATGGGTCTGCGGCGCCTCGAAGGAAGTGAACAGATCGGACTGCTCGGCTTCCTTGCTCTGCAGCGCAGCAGCGGCGTCGAGTCCAGCGCTGATCTCGGCGACAGCCGGATCCACTGCTTCTTCTGCTGCAGGTTCTTCGACGACGACCTTTTTGCGGGTGCGACGAGCCCTGACAGGCTTCTCGGCCGGAGCCTCTGCAACAGGAGCCTCCACGGGAGCTTCTGCAGCAGGCTCCTCGACAACAGGCGCCTCGACAACCGGGTCGATGAGGGTGTCGAGCTCGGCGACGACGGGCTCGATGGCCTCGGCCGCGGAAGCCAACGAGGCATGAATCCGCTGAGCGACGTCACGGTGGAGACTCGACTGCGCGCTGCGCAATTCGGTACCGAGCGCTGCGGCTTCGGCAAGGACCTGCTTGCTGGTGACGCCGAGCAACTTCGCCAGCGCGTGTACGCGCATCTTGTCGGGAAATTCCGGGGTGGTGCTGGAATCTGATTCGGTTGGGGATTGATCGGCCACGTAAGTCTCCTCAGCCCCCGGGCGCGTCCAACCCAGAAGTCGAGTTGTCACGCGGCCACGCGGGAGCGTGCTGTGTGTACTCGCACTCAGAAGTGAGTACGAGATTGTAAGGTCTCGCTCCGCATGGTCCGCAATGCCCGTTATTCACTGCGAGCACATGAAGTGCCTGGCTGGATGGCCGTTGTCCTGTGCGCGAGCGCCTGATCATCCAGCGTGCAGAGGTCCAGGGATTTCCTGTTGACCTGGAGCAGCGATGAAAGGGCATCGAACCTAGGTGTCATCCGGTTGAACGTGCGTAAAACAAATTGCGGTTCAACTGAAAGCAGTATCCCACACCAACGCGCCTGCAACTGCAAAGGGCGCACCGATGTGGGATACGTGCCGAGAATTCGCTGTGGAGATGTGGGCCGAAGGCCCGTTCATGTGGGCCAGAGGCCCGATCGGAGATTCAGATGGACGACAGCGCGGGGAACCACAGAGCGATTTCACGCTCTGCCGACTCCACGGAGTCGCTGCCGTGAACGAGGTTCTGCTGCGCTTCGAGTCCGAAGTCGCCGCGGATTGTACCCGGAAGAGCCTTGTCGACCGGGTCGGTTCCGCCGGCCAACTGACGGAAAGCAGCGATGGCTCGGGGGCCTTCGAGCACTGCGGCCACCAGCGGACCGGAGGTGATGAACTCCAACAAGCTCGGGTAGAACGGACGCTCGGCGTGTTCTGCGTAGTGGCTACCAGCCACCTCTTCGGAAGCTACGCGGAGGTCGAGTGCTGCAATTGTCAGGCCTTTGCGCTCGATACGGCTGAGGATTTCTCCTACGTATCCACGGGCAACGGCGTCGGGCTTGATCAGTACGAGGGTGCGCTCAGTCACAGCGGACAGCCTAAATGGTCAGTCCCGCTGACCGGGAAGCAGGCCCTTGTCCATCCGGCGCTTGATGTCTCTCTGCAGGTAGACGAGGTATCCCCAGACGATCCCGAAGGTGATCGCCACACCGGCGATCGACGGGTGGACGAAGAAACCGAACAGAAGAATCACCTGCAGCGCGACGTTGAACCCCATCGCCCACGGCTTGCCCTGGATGCCCGCACCCAGAATCATCAGTACCGCCAACCCGATGATGAATCCCGCGGAGGCCGCGGTGAGGCCTCCGCCGACGACCGCGACAACCGGCAAAGCCAGCAGCACGACGATCGCCTCGAGGATCAGGGTTCCGGCCATCACTCCGCGGAAGCTTTTCCACGGGTCCTTGGTCGGCGGCCCGAACTCGCCGGCAGTGTCTCCGGGCTCGTGGTCTCCGGACTCGGGATTGGCATCTGACGGGGTACTCACGCGGGGTCCTTTCCGAACAGCGTGCGGGCGGCGCCTGCGGTCACGACGGATCCCGTCACCACCACACCCGCCCCTGATACGGCCTCACCGGGTTCGGCGACCTGCTCGGCGATTTCGATCGCGACTTCCAAGGCGTCGGCAAGCACCGGCGCAACGACGACGCGCTCGTCGCCGAACTTCGCGACGGCGATGTTCGCCAGTTCTTCGACGTCCATCGCCCGGGGTGACCCGTTGTGGGTGACGACGATCTCGTCGAAGACGGATTCGAATGCAGTCAAGATGGCGTCGACGTCCTTGTCCGCCATGACGCTGACCACTCCCACGAGCTTGCGGAAGTCGAACTCGGCGGACAGTGCGGCCGCGAGAGCGCGAGCACCGTCTGGATTGTGGGCGGCGTCGAGAAAGACCGTCGGCGCACTCCGAACACGTTCGAGGCGACCGGGATTGACGACCGAGGCGAACCCGTTGCGGATTGCATCCTGATCCAGTTGTCGATCCGGACCGGCACCGAAGAACGCTTCTACGGCAGCGAGCGCGAGCGCGGCGTTGCGCGCCTGATGCTCACCGTGAAGGGGGAGGAAGATGTCGGTGTACACACCGCTCAAGCCTTGAAGTTCGAGCTGCTGTCCGCCCACCGCGATCTGGCGAGCAAGCACCTTGAACTCCGAGCCTTCACGAGCGACCGCGGCCTCCACCTCGACAGCACGCCGCAGCAATACCTCCATGACTTCGGGAGTCTGCTCGGCGATGATCGCGACGGTGTCCACCGGAACCAGGTCCTCGCGGCCCTTCTTGATGATCCCGGCCTTCTCCTCCGCGATCCCGGCCAGGTCGGTGCCCAGGTACTCGGCGTGATCGAGGCTGATCGGGGTGATCACCGCAACCTGCCCGTCGATCACGTTGGTGGCGTCCCAGCGTCCGCCGAGGCCGACCTCGACCACGGCGACGTCGACCGGCGCCTCCGCGAAGGCCGCATAGGCCATGGCGGTGAGCACTTCGAACTTGCTCATCGCCGGTCCCCCGGCTTCCTCCGACTGTGCGTCGATCATCTGCACGTACGGCTCGATCTCGCGGAACGTGTCCACGTAGAGCCGCGGCGAGATCGGATGACCGTCGATGCTGATCCGCTCGGTCGCGATCTGCAGATGAGGGCTGGTGGTTCGCCCGGTGCGACGATGCAGAGCCGTCATCAACGAATCGATCATGCGCGTTACCGACGTCTTACCGTTGGTTCCCGTGACGTGCACCGACGGATAGTTGTGCTGAGGCGAGCCCAGGACATCCATGAGCGCCTCGATACGAGTCAGTGACGGCTCGATCTTGGTCTCGGGCCAACGCTTGTCGAGTTCTGCTTCCACCAGCGCCAGTTCGGCGATGTCGACCGGAGTCGGAACCGAACTCTGAGCGTCGAATTGGGACGGCTCGTACGAACTCACTTGTCGGCCAACTCCTTCAGACGTCCCGTGATGCGCTCGATCTCTTCGACGGCGATCTGGCGACGTGTCTTGATCTTGTCCACGACGGCGTCGGGCGCCTTCGCCAGGAAGGCCTCGTTCGCCAGCTTGTTGTCAGCGGTGACGAGCTCCTTCTGCGCTGCCGCGAGGTCCTTTTCGAGCCGCTTCTTCTCCGCGCCGAGGTCGATGGTGCCCGAGGTGTCGATGTCGACAGTGACGGTGCCCTGGCTCAGGCGCACCTCGACGGAGATCGACGCGGTGAATCCCTCTTCGGGTTCGGTCAGCTTGGCCAGCGCCGCCACGTAGGCGAACTGGCCGTCCATGCCGGCCTCCGATAGCCCGGACGCACGAGCCGGGACCTTCTGGGAAGGCTTGAGTCCCTGATCGTTTCGGAATCGTCGCACCTCGGTGATCAGCTTCTGCGTGTCTTCGATCCTGGTTGCGGCCTGGGCGTCGACTGCCTCACCGGACAACACGGGCCATTCGGCGACGACGACGGACTCGCCGCCGGTGAGCACCTTCCACAGGGTTTCGGTCACGAACGGAATGACCGGGTGCAGGAGGCGGAGCAGTGCATCGAGAACATTGCCGAGCACGGCGCGGGTGTTCGCGGCGACGGCCTCGTCGGCGGCGAACTGCACCTTGGCGAGTTCGAGGTACCAGTCACAGACCTCGTCCCACGCGAAGTGGAACAGGCCTTCGCACGCCTTGCTGAACTCGTAGCGATCGAATGCGGCGTCCGCCTCGGCCTGGACCGTGTCGAGACGGTCGAGGATCCAACGATCGGCGTCGGTCAGTTCGCTTCGAGCGGGCAGCGGCGCGGGGGCAGCGCCGTTCATCAGAGCGAACTTGGTCGCGTTGAACAACTTGGTCGCGAAGTTGCGCGAGGACTGCGCCGAATCCTCGCCAACGGACAGGTCGCTGCCCGGGTTGGCGCCGCGTGCAAGTGTGAATCGCAGGGCGTCGGCGCCGAAACGATCGACCCAGTCGAGTGGGTCGATACCGTTGCCGCGAGACTTCGACATCTTCTTGCCGTACTGATCGCGGACCAGTCCGTGCAGGAACACGTCCTTGAACGGCATCTGCGCGCCGGACTTACCCGAACCGGCGGTGATCGACTCGTCCTCGGACACGTAGGTGCCGAACATCATCATGCGGGCGACCCAGAAGAACAGGATGTCGTAGCCGGTGACGAGAACGCTGGTGGGATAGAACTTTTCGAGTTCGGGCGTGTTGTCCGGCCAGCCCATCGTCGAGAAGGGCCACAGTCCGGAGGAGAACCAGGTATCGAGGACGTCGGGATCCTGGACCCAGCCTTCCGGCGCCGTTTCGTCAGGACCGAAGCACGCAACTTCACCCTCGGGGCCGTACCAGACCGGAATGCGGTGACCCCACCAGAGCTGACGGGAAATGCACCAGTCATGCATGTTGTCGACCCAGTCGAACCAGCGTGGCTCCTGGCTCGCCGGGTGAATGACGGTGTCCCCGTTGCGAACCGCGTCACCCGCAGCCTTGGCGAGCGTCTCGACCTTGACCCACCACTGCAACGAGAGACGAGGCTCGATGGCCTCGCCACTGCGCTCGGAGTGCCCGACGCTGTGCAGGTACGGACGCTTCTCGGCGACGACGCGTCCCTGCTCGGCGAGAGCTTCGCGAACCTTGACGCGAGCCTCGAAGCGGTCCATTCCGTCGAATTCGGTTCCGGTGTCGGCAATCTTGCCGGTCTTGTCCATGATGGTGGGCATCGGCAGGTTGTGCCGCAGGCCCATGTCGAAGTCGTTGGGGTCGTGAGCCGGCGTGATCTTCACAGCGCCGGTTCCGAACTCGGGGTCGACGTAGTCGTCGGCGATGATCGGGATCTGACGCCCGGTGAACGGATGATCGAGAGTGGTGCCGATGAGGTGCTTGTAGCGCTCGTCCTCGGGATGGACCGCTACTGCGGTGTCACCGAGCATTGTCTCGACGCGAGTGGTCGCGACGATGACGTGCGGCTCGTTGTCGTCGAGCGAGCCGTAGCGCAGGGAAACCAGCTCACCCTCGACGTCCTCGAACTTCACCTCGATGTCGGAGATCGCGGTCTGCAGCACCGGCGACCAGTTCACGAGACGCTCGGCGCGGTAGATCAGGCCCTCGTCGAACATGCGCTTGAAGACGGTCTGGACGGCGCGGGAGAGGCCCTCGTCCATCGTGAAACGATCACGACTCCAGTCGACGCCGTCACCGATGCGCCGCATCTGGCCACCGATGGTTCCACCGGATTCGCGCTTCCAGTCCCAGACCTTGTCGATGAACAGCTCGCGGCCGAAATCTTCCTTGGTCTTTCCGTCGGCAGCGAGTTGCTTCTCGACGACGGACTGCGTGGCGATACCGGCGTGGTCCATGCCTGGCAGCCACAGCACCTCGTAGCCCTGCATCCGCTTGCGACGGCTGAGCACGTCCATGAGGGTGTGATCCAGGGCATGGCCCATGTGCAGGCTGCCGGTGACGTTCGGGGGCGGCAGCACGATGGAGTAGCCGGGCTTGTCGCTGGTCGCGTCGGCCTGGAAGTACCCGGCGTCTACCCAGCCTTGATACAGATCGGCCTCTACCGCGCTGGGGTCCCAGCTCTTGGGTAGGGCATCGGCGGGGGTCTGGGGGTTCTCTGGAGCTGCACTGGTCACCACTTGATCCTAATGACTCCCCCGTCGTGAACGAATTCGCCCGTCGGCCGCCGCAGCGCACACGAACGACTGCCCCGCGGTCCGGGGTCAGCCGAACAAACGATATTCACCGATCCGCTCGGCTGACAGGATCGCTCTGAAGGACGACCGACCAACTACCCGTGGAGCAAATATGTTGAACAACTGGAGTTCTCGCCGTCCCGGCGTTCGAACCTTGGCGGCGGCCGCGACGATCGGAGCGGCGGTTGCCCTCGTGCTTCCGGCGACTGCGTCCGCTGCCCCCGGCATCGAAGAAAGTGTGCAAGGAAGCATCGACAGTGGCAGCGCCACGATCAACGGAAGCGTCGGCGATATCGGGAACGACATCGCAAACGGCATCGCCAGCGGCAGCGTGGGTGACATCGTCGGCGGGATCGCCACCGGGAACCTCAACGACGTCCTCGGCGGCCTGAACGCCGGCTCGACCAGCGCGACGGACATCGTCAACGGCCTGGCCAGTGGCAACGTCAGGGACATTCTCAGTGGCCTGGCCAGCGGCAGCGGCGGCGGCGGATCGTTTGCGCCCACGCAGCGCTGCGACGCCTCGACCGTCTCGGGCGGCGCAGGAATCACCAGCACCAAGCACGAACTCGGCCGCGGTGGCCCGACCTCGTTCGTGCTCGGCTACGAGACCGAAAACGTCCCGGACCTGATCGAGGTGTACTACGAAGGTCGGTTGATCCACAGCACCGGATACATCGGCGACAACATCAACGAGGGAACTGGTTCAGCTGTCGTCAACGTGCCCGCCGGTGGGGCGTCGTCCGTTCTGGTTCGCGTCACGGGCCCTGACCACACCGAGTGGTCGTACACCGTTCGTTGCCCCGGCGCCTGATTCCGGTCCGGATCCACGCGAAGACGCTCGTGCCTCGTTCGGTGTTTCATCCGAACGAGGCACGCGCGGGTTCAGCCCAGAATCTCCGGTAGCGCGACATCTTCGCCGAGAACGTGCTCGGAGAGGAACGCGGTGACCACCTCGTACCAGATCTTGGTGTGCTGCGGCTTGAGCACCCAATGATTCTCGTCGGGGAAGTAGAGGAAGCGATGGTCCGTTTTCCCGTCGTCGTCGGCGGGCAGACCTGACTCGGCAAGCAGTTCGTACCAGAGTCGCAAGCCCTCACCGATCGGAACCCGGTAGTCCTTGTCGCCATGGATGACCAGCATCGGAGTCGTGATGTCCGCGACGTACAGATGCGGCGAATTCTCGACGGCCATCTCAGGCGACATCTCGCGCTGCCAGTACCAGGCAGCGTCCGTCGTCGGGCCGAATTGATCGAGTGCCCACAGACTCGCGTGGGTGACGATGGCGTCGAAACGGTTGGTATGTCCGGCAATCCAGTTGGCCATGTAACCACCGAACGAACCACCCATCGCGCCGGTTCGCTTGGGGTCGATCTCGGGCTGGGCGACAGCAGCATCGGTGATCGCCATCAGATCGGTGAAGGGCGCCTTGCCCCACTGACCCCACCCCCGCTGGACGAAGTCCTGGCCGTATCCGGTCGAGAGCGCGGGATCTGGTAGCAGTACTGCATAGCCCTTGGCGACGAGCAGCCACGGATTCCACCGCCAGGACCAGGTGTTCCACGAACCGAGTGGGCCGCCGTGGACCCAGAGAAGCAATGGCACCGGTGCATGCGGCGCGGCGCCCGTCGGCAGCGCCAACCAGCTACGCACCGTCGAACCGTCCTCGGCACGCGCGGTGATCTCGGTCAGTGTTCCCGGCAGCTCCGGCAAAGTGTCGGGCCCACGAAGTGCGGTGATCTCACCTGATCGCAGATCGACCCGCACCACGTGCGGGGGCGCTTCGTACGAGGCTCGCAACGCGTAGATCGACTCACCGTCCGGCGCCACTCGAAGGTCGGTGTACGCCGCGTCGTCGGCTGTCAGGCGCACTGGTTGGCCCCACAGGTCGATGGTGAAGATCGGACCGCGGCCGCCGTCGTCAGCGGTGACGACCAGCCCGGATCCGTCGGGTAGCCAGGCAAGTGAGGTAGGCCAGCGATCCCAGCCGTCGGCGACGCCGGTCACGGCACCGGATCCGAAGTCGTAGAGCTGCAGAGTCATTCGTGGTGCGAACTCCGGTGTGGTGAGTGTCTCCCGGATGAACGCGAGCTTGGTTCCGTCCGGCGAGAGCACCGGGTTGTAGACGTCCGCGTCGGCCTCGTCGACAAGCGTGACTCGGTCACCGGTCACCGTGTCGATCCGAACCAACGTCGATCGGCGGGCGGCACTCGCATCGCCGACAGTCCACGTGGTCACGACGAAGAGACCGTCGTCGGAAATCGTGGTCGACGTCTCCCGCAGCGCTGCGCCTGCCGTCGGTGTGATGTCCCGCAACTCGACGGATTCCTTCGAATCCGTCTCGGCCACAACCAGATGCGGATGATCGGGGCCCAGGTCGTGGTCCCAGTGGCGCACCGGATAACCGGTGTGCAGCATCGCCGTGACTTTCTTGTCCTTGCGCGCCGATCGCACCTGATCGTCCTGGTCGAGGCTGATCGCCGAAGCCATGACCGACGTCTGGGCCACGAACGTCGGCGCCGCCTTCGCCGCTGATACCGACGAGACACCACCGGGACGCGAGATCAGCAGCTGAGCTTCTCCGCCCGCCGCTGGTAGGCGCCAGAGTGCTGGTTGCGGATCACTCTCGCCCGGCACGGCTCGCGTGGCAGTGAAGAGCACGTCGCCGTCGAACGCGAAGGCAGCACCGGACTCGCTGGTCGAACCCCAGGTCAACCGACGCGCAGGACGCCGGCCTTCCGGGTCGATCTCCCACAACGAGGACACGTATTCGGCGCTCTTGTCGTCGAGAACGGCGCGCGCGCAGATCAGCAGCGAGCCGTCAGGTGACAACACCAGGCCGGACAACCTGGCCAGAGCGATGTAGTCGTCGAGTTCGTCGAACGGTGTGCCTGCGTGGAGCTCGGGAATCTGGGTCACCACTAGTTCGTATCACGCGCCCCGCGGTTGACGCATCATTGCGTAGATCGTCGGCCCGCCGCCTGGCATGACGATGTCACGGGTCACTTCGAAACCGAAGCGGTTGTAGTACGGGATGTTCGATTCCTTGCTGCTCTCGAGGTAAGCGTCGACATGTTCACGGTCACAACGCTCCAACCGAGAGTTCAGCAGCGCTTTGCCGTATCCCCCACCGCGCGCCGCGCTGCCGGTCCCGACGGTCGCGAGATACCAGTGCGGCGAATTCGGGTGTGCTCCTTCGAGAACGGAGCTGACCTCGGCCGCGTGTCGTAGCCCCCTGCCGAAGACACGCACCATTGCGGGCAGGCTCACGAGCCCGGAAATCCACGACTGCTTCCACCGCCCCGGCGGATCCCACAGAGTTGCCCCGCCGATCAGGCCGTTGTCGTCGGTGGCCACCTCGACGCCGCCCCCGGCGAGGTGGTGGTAACGAGCTTCTGCGGCAAACAGTTTCGTCAGGCGATCAGCCCTGGTGGCCTCGTCCGGCAACATCCACGCCATCAAGGGATCATCTTCGAACGCCTCGGCCAACACTGCCGACAGTGCCGGAATATCGGATCGGACAGCCGGCCGTACGTGTACACCCATGAGGCGAGAGTACCGCCGACTGTCCGAATCACTGGACTTTGAACAGCGCTGTCCTTGAACCGATCAGACGAGCAAGCCCGCAATCCGCGGCGGAATCTGTTCGAGCGCGTACGGCAAGCTCAGTACGGTGCTCCACGTCATGGCTTCGGCAGCAGCGTCTTCCAGAATGATCGCGCGGCCGTCCTTCACGACGTCGAGTTCCTGGTAGATCGGGGTCTTGTCCAGCTCCGCGCGAAGCTTGTCGCCGTAGCCGCCACCGGCGTACCAGACGAGTACGTCGACGTCCGCGAGCGAGAGTTGCTCGGTGCTGATCTCGGCGAAGTTACCCGTGATCTGATCGGTGACAGGCGGATTCACGAATCCGAGTTCGGTGAAGAACCGCACCTTCGGGTCTTCCGGTCCGTAGACCCCGAACTGCCCCGGCCCCTTCAACGCGCCGACCAGAACGGTCTTGCCGGCAAACGCCGGATTGGCCGTCTTCACGTCGGCGAACTTCTGGTCGACGCCGGCGATCAGCTCGGTGGCCTTACCCTGCTGCCCCAACGCTTCGCCGATGATGGTCGTCTGGTTCTGCCAGGGGATTCCGTAATCCGCGAACTCCTTGGGCTGCGCCACCGTCGGCGCAATGGCACTGAGTTTGTCGTATTGCGCCTGAGTGAGCCCGGAGTAGGTGCCGACAATGAGGTCGGGTGTCGTGGCAGCGACCTTCTCCATCTGAATGGTGGTGCCCGCAGTTCCGATGATCTCGGGAGTCGCCCCGTTCAGCAGCGGCTGCGCCCAGGGCCACACTCCGTAGGGGTAATCGCCGTACCAGTCGAAGGTTCCGACCAAGGTCCCACCGAGCGCCAGGATCGCATCTTGATCGTTGTATCCGACACTGACGATCCGCTGCGGATCCTTGGGCAACTCCGTAGCCCCGAACTTGTGGGTGATCGATTCCGCAGAGTCACCGCTGGGAGGTGTGTCCTCGTCGTTCGAACTGGAGCAGGCTGCGGCGAATGCCAGCAACGCTCCCGACGTGCCGATCAGAAATCCGCGCCGGGTCAGCCGACCTGCGTCCGTTCGATCCATGTTCCTACCCCTTAAAGTCTGCTGGTTCGGTAGGTAAGGCTAGCCGATGAAAGCTTCATTCCGGCTAGTTCGACCGGCCCATTCGATGGCAGTACCGCGCCGTTCGGGCCACTATGGAGACATGACGCGCCAGGGCCCCTCGAAGGACATCGACGAATCGGATCTCGAAGTCACGCACCCCAAGGACTACGCCGCCGGAGTTCCGGCCGTTCTGGTGTCGCTGCAACGAGGAATCGAGCAGATGGGAGCCTTGCGGACCGCCCGAACGCTCACCAGACTCAACCAGCGACACGGCTTCGACTGCCCGGGGTGTGCGTGGCCGGAGACTCCCGGACATCGCAAGCCCGCCGAATTCTGCGAGAACGGAGCGAAGGCTGTTGCCGAGGAAGCAACGCTTCGCACCGTCACACCCGAATTCTTCGCGGAGCACTCGATCGCCGATCTCGAAGGCAAGACCGACTACTGGCTCGGACAGCAGGGGCGACTGACGCACCCGATGGTCCTGACGCCGGGAGCAACCCATTACCGGCCGATCGACTGGGACGGCGCGTACGCACTGATCGCCGAACATCTGAACGGCCTCGCATCGCCGGACGAAGCGGTGTTCTACACCTCCGGTCGCACGTCCAACGAAGCCGCGTTTCTCTACCAGTTGATGATTCGCAGCTACGGCACCAACAACATGCCCGACTGTTCCAACATGTGTCACGAGTCGTCCGGAAGCGCACTGACCGAATCCATCGGCATCGGCAAAGGCTCGGTGACGGTTCCCGACCTCGAGAACGCCGATCTCATCCTCATCGCCGGACAGAACCCCGGCACCAACCACCCTCGAATGCTCTCGACGCTGGAGAAGGCAAAGAGCAACGGCGCCAAGATCATTGCCATCAATCCTCTGCCCGAGGCGGGATTGCGCAGGTTCAAGGATCCACAGAAGGTGTCCGGCGTGATCGGGCACGGAGTCGACATCGCGGACGAGTTCCTGCAGATCCGGCTGGGCGGCGACATGGCGCTGTTCCAAGGCCTGGGGAAGCTGCTGCTCGAGCAGGAAGATCGCGCTCCCGGGACGGTCGTCGACCGCGCTTTCGTCGACCGGTACTGCGCCGGTTGGGACGAATACGAGAAGCACATCCGCGCGGTCGATCTCGACACGGTACTCGAGGCAACGGGTCTGTCGATGGCACAGCTCGAGGAAACGGCTGCCGCACTTGCCCGATCCGAGCGAACCGTCACCTGCTGGGCCATGGGGATCACTCAGCACACACACGGAGTCGCCACCATCGAAGAAGCAGTCAACCTGCTGCTCATGCGTGGAATGATGGGCAAACCCGGTGCCGGCGTTTGTCCGGTGCGAGGACACTCCAATGTCCAGGGTGACCGCACGATGGGCATCTGGGAAAAGATGCCGGAAGAGTTCCTGGCCGCGCTCGATACCGAGTTCTCGATCTCGAGTCCCCGCAAGCACGGATGGGACACCGTCGACGCGATCCGCGCCATGAACGCAGGCAAGGCAAGCTTCTTCATGGCGATGGGCGGCAACTTCATCCAGGCAAGCCCGGACACCGCAGCGACTGAAACAGCGTTGCGTCAATGCGAACTCACCGTGCAGGTGTCCACCAAGCTGAACCGCAGTCACGTGGTCCACGGGCAGACCGCGATCATCCTCCCCACCCTCGGACGCACCGACCTCGACGTCCAAGCCGGCGGAAAGCAGCTTGTCTCCGTGGAGGATTCGATGTCCATGGTGCACCTGTCGCGCGGACGCCTCACACCGGTCAGCCCCTACCTGCGTAGCGAAGTCGCCATCATCTGCCAACTCGCCCGCGAACTACTCGGCAACGATCACTCCGTCCGCTGGTCGGCCTTCGAGGGCAACTACGATCTGATCCGCGATTCCATCTCACGGGTAGTGCCAGGCTGCGAAAACTACAACTCCCGCGTTCGAGAGCCAGACGGATTCCAACTCCCCCACCCGCCGCGTGACTCGCGTGAGTTCCGCACGCACACCGGCAAAGCCAACTTCGGCGTGAACGACCTGCACTGGATACCCACTCCGAGTGGGCGCCTGATTCTGCAGACGATGCGCAGCCACGACCAGTACAACACCACGATCTACGGCCTCGACGACAGATACCGCGGCATCAAGGGCGGACGCAAAGTCATCCTCGTCAACGCCGAAGACATCACCGCGCTCGGATTCCGTGACGGCGATCTCGTCGACATCGTGTCCGAGTGGACAACACCCGACGGCACACTCGAAGAGCGTCGGGTCACGGAATTCCGCATCGTCTCCTACGACACCCCGCGCGGCAATGCTGCGGCGTACTACCCCGAGACAAATCCGCTCGTTCCCCTCGAACACGTTGCAGCCAAGTCGAACACGCCGGTGTCGAAGGCCGTCACCGTTCGACTCGAAGCATCGGGCGCCTGAGATGGGACGAGTCACCGCACGAACACCGGTCGTTCGAATCTCGGGTGATCGGGTCGTCACGCGCCCCGACACGCTGGCCGTCGAGGAACCACTCGAAATGAGAGTTGGCGGTCAGGTGCTGGCAGTGACGATGCGGACCCCCGGCAACGACGTCGATCTCGTGCACGGATTCCTTCTCAGCGAAGGTGTCATCGCCACCCGCGACGACGTGAGCGTCGTCCGCTACTGCGACGGCGTCGACGAATCCGGTGCGAACACGTACAACGTCCTCGACATCGCTCTCGCTCCCGGAGTGCCGTTGCCCGACCACACCACCGACCGCAACACCGTCGTCAGTTCCGCGTGCGGAGTGTGCGGCAAGACCTCGCTCGACGCCGTCCGAACCACGACGCGACATCCGCTGGTCGGTGACACGACTTCCGTCACCTCGACCATCCTGTCGGCCATGCCGGTCACACTGCGGGAGAGCCAACGGATCTTCGAGCGCACCGGTGGCCTGCACGCGGCCGGATTGTTCACCGCCACCGGCGAACTCCTGGCACTGCGCGAGGATGTCGGCCGTCACAACGCCGTCGACAAGGTGATCGGTTGGGCCATCACCGACGGCCGAGTGCCCCTCTACGACACGATCTTGATCGTCAGCGGTCGGGCGTCGTTCGAACTCGTCCAGAAGGCCGTCATGGCCGGCATTCCGATCCTCGGTGCTGTCTCCGCGCCGTCGTCGCTGGCCGTGGAACTAGCGCAGGAGTCCGGGCTGACTCTCGCCGGTTTCATCCGCGGCGATTCGATGAACGTCTACTCGCACCCGCACCGAGTCGAGGTCACGTCGAACTCGCGCGCAACTGAGCCGACAGTCGCACAGCGGAGTTGACTTCCCCGTAGCCCTCGTATCCACCCACCCGCTGCACGACCTCGAAGAACAGGTCTCCCCCGACGGTCGGGGTGAACAGGTGGAAGAACTCGCCGTGAGCGTCCGCGTCGTAAAGGATTCCGGCGCTGCGCATCCGGTCGAGCAGTTCTGAATTCAGACCGAAACGTGCGTCCAGATCGTCGTAGTAGTTCGGGGAAATGGGTAGCGGAGCAAAGCCCCAGTCCTGCATGGACGCAGCGGCACCGAAGATGTTCTCACACGCGAAAGCGACGTGGCTGACGCCGCCGCGGCGGACCGTCGGCAGCCCGCTTCGACTGCCCTCCACCATGTTCAGTGAGATCCGCAGGGTATGTCCGTCACCGTCCTGAACGAGCGTGAGTGCCTGGCTCCGCATGAGTCCGACCGAATCGGTGACGTCCTGCCCCTCGTGCGGTTGCATCTCGAACACGGACCGCAGGAGCAGCATGATGCCGTCCCAACTCTCCGCCGGAACTGCCAGTGCCACGTGGTCGATCCCGGTGAACACTGCGCCCTGTTCACGATTGCGCTCGGCGGGTAGCGGGTAGATCTCGAATGCCGATTCCCACGCTGCAGCGCTGCCGGGGCCACGAAGGTCGATCGATGTCGCATCGGTGACCTTCAGGCGTACGACGTCCGGTACCTCGGAGTTCTCGTCGCTCGAACCGGGCAACTGCACGCGCGTCGCCGGCACTTCGAGAGCCAGAGCGCGCTCTCCCCACACCTCGGGTTCGGTTGCCCGGATGCCGATCTGAGTGAGAACCGGTAGATCCGCAGGCAGCCCGGGCGCCGTCCACACCGTGCCCGCAGTCGCATCCACGGCAACGGTGAGCGGTCCGTGCCGCCACAACTGCAAATCGTGATCGTGGTGCCGTCCGACAAGATGAAAACCGACGCGGGAGAGCATCGAGTGCACCTGGTCCTGTTTCGCCGGACCCGCCGCGATTCGCAGAGACACGATTCCTTCGAGCGGTGTGCGCTCCGGGGCGGTGAACAGCGTGGGTCCACCGGCGGCAGGGTTCGCGGCGGCGACCTGTTCTTCCAGATGCAGGAGCGACCGATGAGCGTCGATTGCCGTCCGCTGGGTGTCGGCGCGGCGGAATACGTCGTTGAAGATCTCGAGCGACCACGGTCCGTCGTAACCGGTGGCGTAGACATGCTGAGCGAACGCATTGAGATCGAAGCTGCCCTGCCCCGGGAAGTTTCGGTGATGCCGGCTCCACTGGAGGATGTCCATCGCCAAGAACGGAGCGTCCGCCAACTGGAGGAAGAAGATCTTCTCGCCGGGAATCTCGCGAATTCCGGCGGGATCGTCACCGCGCGAGAGGATGTGAAAGCTGTCCAGACAGGTACCGAGCGAAGGATGGTCGACGCCCTCGACGATCTGCCACGCATGGCCGTACGTGTTGACGTGGGCACCCCACGCGAGCGCCTCATAGGCAACCTTCTTGCCGTGCTCGGACGCCAGTTCGGCGAGAGCTCCGAATTGCTCTGTCAACTGACCGTCATCGTGACTTGCGGTCGGCAGGGGCGAGGAGCACACCAGGAGCGTCTCGCACCCCAGTTGATCCATGAGCTCGAATTTGCGTTGCACTCGAACAAGATTCCGAGCAAATTGGGCCTCGTCCACCGTGTCGAAGTCACGGAACGGCTGATACAGATCGAGGGTCAAGCCCAGATCCGCAGCCCTCGTTCGTAATTCCTTCGGGGACCACGGCGAAGCAACAAAATCCGGCTCGAACACCTCGAAGCCGTCGAAGCCGGCAGCAGCGATGGCGTCGAGCTTCTCCTCGAGAGTGCCACTGAGCGATACCGTCGCGATCGACGTCCGGACCGGGGCACTCACAGCGCTGCCGCAGTCTGTTCGCCGTGTACAAGTTCCGTCATGTGCGCGAGCATGCGCTTACTGTCGGGCTCGATGCCCGTGAAGATCCGGAACGCGTCGACGGCCTGGAAGACAGTCATTCCGCCTCCGCTGAGCGTCGGGGCTCCGATCAACCTTGCCTGACGCAACAGTTCGGTTTCGAGTGGACGGTAGACGATTTCGGCCACCCACAGATCAGGGCGAAGCAGATCTGGCGAGAACGCCATTCCGGGATGAGCCGCCATTCCCATCGGCGTCGCGTGGATCAATCCGTTTGCCTTGCCGAGCACTTCGGCGAGGTCGCTCGTATGCCGCGCCTCGACAACCTGCGCCGGAAACTGCTGCGCGAAGGTTTGTGCAAGTTCCTGCGCGCGAGGCAGGCTCGAATCGACCAACGTCAGTGTCCCGACGCCACGGGTGAGCGCGGCATAGGCAACCGCCGCACCGGCTCCGCCGGCACCGAGCTGCACGACACGATCGAGCTGTGCTCCGGGAAGTCCGTCGTCGAAATTTCGGCCGAAGCCCGACCAATCGGTGTTGTGTCCGATCGCCTTGCCGGAGTCGAAGAGGACCGTGTTCACCGCGCCGAGCCGGCTCGCATCGGGCGAGAGCTCGTCGAGGTGCTCGATCACCAACTGCTTGCACGGGTGAGTGATGTTGAGGCCGCGGAACCCGAAACGTCGTGCATAGGTGAGAAGTTCACCGATGTCCGACGGCGCCATGCCCATCACGTCGAGATCGAGGATGCGGTAGACGTACGGAAGACCCTGTCTGCGCCCTTCTTCCTCGTGCATGATCGGAGTCAAAGAGGCTCCGATTCCGGTGCCGATCAGACCGCAGAGCATCGAATCACTCATCAGTTCTTCCCTTCTCGGACGCAGACGAATTCGACTGCGGCGCTGTAACCGTCGATTCCCAATCCGCAGATGACAGCGTCGGCGATCCCGGAGACATACGAGTGGTGACGGAATTCTTCGCGACTGTGGATGTTGCTGATGTGCACCTCCACGACGGGGGCATCGAGTGTGACCAGAGCGTCACGCAACGCAACGGAGGTATGCGAGTACCCACCGGGATTGATGACGATGCCCGCAACGTTTCCCCTGGCCTCGTGGATCCAATCGATCAGTTGGCCCTCGTGGTTCGACTGCCTTGCCTCGACCACCGCTCCGAACTTCGCGGCCGCCGCTTCACAGCGGGAAACTACGTCGTCCAGCGTGTCTCTCCCGTAGAACTCCGGTTGGCGCTGGCCCAACAAATTCAAGTTGGGCCCGTTGAGGACCAGAATCGGTAGAGATGAAGTCATCAGGGGCACCTCGGGGTTGACGCTCGAAACTAATGTACGAACTAGTGAGTTAGTTCACTGGACGTTACTCCCCCGACGCGGACTCGACAAGCAAAGTCGACAAACTGCTGACAGATAGAGTGAGCACATGGTTTCCGAGCAGTCAGTGAACTCCGTGGTGTCGAAGCCGGAGAAACGACGCCGAAACAGCGATCTGACCAGGGTGAACATCATCGCCGTCGCCACCGAGGAGTTTGCCGACAAAGGCTTTGCCGGCGCCCGAGTGGACGAGATCGCAACCAAGACTCACACCACCAAGCGCATGATCTACTACTACTTCACCGACAAGGAAGGGCTGTACAAGTCCGTCCTCGAACACGCGTACAGCGTCATTCGTGCGCAGGAACGTGAACTCGACCTCGAGGGATTGAAACCCACGGCAGCAGTCCGCGCCTTGGCCGAACTCACCTTCGACCACCACGAACAACACCCGAACTTCATTCGGCTGGTAGCCAACGAGAACATGCTCCGCGGTGAGCACATCGAGAAATCCGAGCTACTCAGCGGTCTCGGCGCCCCCGCCGCCGACCTGGTCTCGCAGATCCTCCACGACGGACAGCAGTCGGGAGCATTCCGCTCCGACGTAGATGCTCTCGATATTCACATGTTGATCAGCAGTTACTGCGTCTTTCGTATCGCCAATCGTTACACCTTCAAAGCGCTCTTCGACCGCGACCTGACCGACTCGACGCATCGTGAGCATCTTCGAACCATGCTCGGCGACATGGTTGTTGCCTTCCTGACCTCGAAGGCGCCGTCCTGACCCACCCCGAAGTCCGAAAAATCCCCCTACGGTGGTGAGTGGAACTCACAGCTGCCACCGGGAGGAATGACGTGACCGAGAATTACGTAGACGGGCTTTCACTCGAGGAGAAGGCGTCGTTGACGTCGGGCTCGGATTTCTGGCACAGCCAGTCCGTTCCCGAAATCGAATCGATACTCCTGACCGACGGTCCGCACGGAGTCCGGAAACAACCCGAGGGCGGCGACGCACTCGGACTCGGCCACAGCATTCCAGCGACATGTTTCCCACCGGCGGTCGGGTTGGGCTCGTCG
Organism: Rhodococcus sp. WY5; assembly: GCF_018588185.1. Lineage (NCBI taxonomy): Bacteria > Bacillati > Actinomycetota > Actinomycetes > Mycobacteriales > Nocardiaceae > Rhodococcus > Rhodococcus sp. WY5. The sequence goes on along the minus strand of NZ_JAAMPR010000001.1, from coordinate 3,512,126 downwards.
TGGAACCTCGACCTCATCCGCCAGGTCGGTGAGGCTCTGGGCGACGAGGCCAAAGCCGAACAGGTCTCGGTCCTCCTCGGCCCAGGCATCAACATCAAACGATCACCCTTGTGTGGCAGGAATTTCGAATACGTCTCCGAGGACCCATTCCTCTCCGGCCGCGTCGCGGCAGCGCTGATCACCGGCATCCAGTCTCGCGGCGTCGGAACCTCGCTCAAGCACTTCGCTGCCAACAACCAAGAACACGACCGGATGAGAGTCAGTGCCGACGTCGACGAACGGACGCTGCGCGAGATCTATCTGGCCGGCTTCGAATACGCCGTCAAGACCGCGGCCCCGACGACGGTCATGTGCTCGTACAACAAGATCAACGGTGTGTACTCGAGCCAGAACCATTGGCTGCTCACCGAGGTACTCCGCGAACAGTGGGGCTTCGACGGCCTCGTCGTTTCGGACTGGGGAGCGGTCAACGACCGCGTGGCGGCACTCGCCGCGGGCCTCGACCTGGAAATGCCGCCGACCGGAACCGATACCCAGATCGTCGACGCCGTGCGCGGCGGCGACCTGGACGAATCAGTGCTCACCACTGCCGCCGAGCGCCTGGCGACGCTGGTGGCACGCACCGCCGCCGCGCGCACCGAGGGCCACACGTACGACGTCGAGCGTCACCACGAACTGGCGCGGACCGCTGCAGCGGAGTCCGCTGTCTTGCTGGCCAACGACGGAGAACTACTGCCGCTGACCCCCGGCGGGCAAACCGTCGCGGTGATCGGCGAATTCGCGTGCAGCCCGCGGTACCAGGGAGCCGGCAGTTCACAGGTGGTCCCGACCAAGCTCGACAATGCCTTGGACGCGATCCTCGACCTCGAAGGCGCCGACCGCGTCACTTTCGCACCGGGCTTCACCTTCGACGGCACTCCGGACGACGACATGGTCACCGAGGCTGTCGACGCCGCACGCCGCGCCGACGTCGCGGTGCTGTTCCTCGGACTACCGTCCGCCACGGAATCCGAAGGATTCGACCGAACCGACATCGAACTGCCGGCTGACCAGATCGCCCTGCTGAAAGCGGTCCACGGCGCGAACCCGAACACGGTCGTCGTGCTCGCCAACGGCGGTGCGGTTGCGATCGAGCCTTGGAAGGATCATGCCGCCGCAATCCTCGAGGGCTGGCTACTCGGCCAGGCGGGCGGCTCGGCGATTGCCGATCTTCTGTTCGGCATCACGAATCCGTCCGGCCGCCTGACGGAGACCATTCCGCTTCGCCTCCAAGACAATCCGTCGTATCTGCATTTCCCGGGATCACAGCAGCACGTCCGCTACGGCGAAGGCCTGTACGTGGGATACCGCTACTACGACTCCGCACTGCGTGAAGTGGCGTACCCGTTCGGGTTCGGGCTGAGCTACACCACCTTCGACATCACCGATACCTCCGTCGAGGCCGGTGAGAACTCCGCCGAAGTGACCGTCACCGTGCGCAACAGCGGCGACCGATCGGGCAGCACCGTCGTTCAGGTCTACGTCCACGACGCCTCGGCAAGCATCGATCGACCCGCGCAGGAATTGAAGGGCTTCGCCAAGGTCCACCTCGACCCCGACGAATCCGCGACTGTGACCATCACGCTCGACACCAGGGCATTTGCCTATTGGTCCGTCGCGGCGCAGGACTGGGCGATCGAACCTGGCGACTACGAGATCCGCGTCGGCTTCTCGTCTCGGGACATCGCAACCACCGACACGATCACCCTGGCCGGGAACGTCGGCGTCGGCACGCTCGACGCCATGTCGACCATCGGCGAATGGCTCGCCCATCCCGTCGGCAGCGCAGTTCTCGGCGCCGCCATGGCTGCCGCAGCGGGCGACGGTGCACAGGCGGTCGGCCCCGAGATGATGGCACTCGCAGGCTCGATGCCGCTCGGAAAACTCGCCACCTTCGGCCTCGGGATCACCGAGGAACAGGTGGAGCAGTTGGTGGCGGCCGCAGCACAGCCGGCCTCCTAACTCTCTGAACTGCGGTTTCGACGAGCAGCGTGACCGCCAGTAGATTTTTATGAACTATTTGGTTAATAATCTTGTGTAGTTGCTGTGGCGTCGGTTACATTCCTTGTATCGCTCTCCGCACAGACGTTCTTTATACGAACACAATCGGCGGATGTAGAGCCTCCACGACGCTTCCACCCAGGAGATGAGCATGTCAGCTAGCACGGTTACACCGTCCGGGCCCGAGGCGGGATCCTTGGCAAGGCCGGATACGACCAAGGTCAAGCGCGCCGCAACGTCGTCGTTTCTCGGCAGCATGCTCGAGTACTACGACTTCTACATCTACGCCTCCGCCGCTGCGCTCATCTTCCCCACGGTGTTCTTCCCGGACAGCGGGCATGCGGCTCTACTTTCGCTGGCCACCTTCGGTGTCGCGTACGTCGCGCGTCCCCTCGGCGCTGTAGTCCTCGGCCATTTCGGTGACCGCGTCGGCCGCAAGAAGATCATGCTGCTCACGCTCATTCTGATGGGCGCAGCCACCTTCCTCATCGGATGTATTCCCAGCGCCGATTCGATCGGAGTTCTTGCACCGATCCTTCTCGTCCTGATGAGAATCGCCCAGGGCATCTCCGCTGCCGGTGAACAGAGCGGTGCCAGCTCACTGACGCTCGAACACGCCCCCGAAGGCCGACGCGCGTTCTTCTGCAGTTGGACCCTCAACGGCACCCAGGCCGGCTTCATCCTCGCCAGCCTCGTATTCCTGCCCATCGCCGCGCTCCCCGACGACATCCTTTACACGTGGGGTTGGCGAATCCCGTTCTGGGGCAGCCTGATCGTTCTGGTCGCGGCATACATCATGCGTCTCAAGCTCGAAGAGCCCGAAGAGTTCACCGAGCAGCAGGAATCCAAGACCGTCGCCAAATTGCCTGTTGCCGATCTTCTTCGCACCCACAGCGCAAATCTGATTCGCGTGATCTGCTGCGCTTTCATCGCCGTCGTCTCGACCATCTTCTCCGTCTTCGGTCTCGCTTTCGCCACCACCGAAGAAGTGGGGATTCCGAAGTCGACCATGCTCTGGGTTGCCATCGCAGCCAACGCCGTAGCCCTGCTCAGTCAGCCCGCCTGGGCGATGCTCTCCGACCGGATCGGTCGCAGGCCGTTGTTCATCGGTGGCGCCCTCGGTAGCGCGGTGTTCATCTACGTGTACTTCGGCGCAATCGCCAGCGGCAACGTTCCCCTGATCTTCCTCGCCGCAATCGGATTGATGTCCGTCTTCTACGCTGCCCCGAATGCCATCTGGCCGTCGTTCTACTCCGAGATGTTCAACACCAAGGTCCGCTACTCGGGCATTGCGATCGGCACCCAGGTCGGCTTCGCCCTCGCAGGCTTTGCCCCCGCCATCGGCAACGCCCTCATGGGCGGCGACAAGACACACTGGATGCCCGTTGCCATTCTGACTTCGGTGGCCTGCGTCATCTGCGCGATCTCGGCGTTCACCGCCAAGGAGACGTTCCGCACCCCCCTCAAGGAGCTCGGCAACCCGATCTAACCGACCACCCCACAGACACCCTGCACGAACCACTGTGTTGCGCGAACCACTGTGTTGCGCGAACGACTGTGGCCCGGCATCTCGCGAGAGATACCGGGCCACAGTCGTTTTGAAGTTCTACGCCGTCTTGTCGCGACGCTCGCCACGTTCCGGCTTACGCGGAACGATGGTCGGAAGTACGTTGTCGTTGACGGTCTCCGCGGTGACGACCACCTTTTCGACGTCGTCACGGCTGGGAATGTCGTACATCACGGGAAGAAGAACCTCTTCCATGATGGCGCGCAGGCCACGAGCGCCGGTTCCACGCAAGATCGCCTGATCGGCGATAGCGTCGAGCGCTTCTTCGGTGAACTCGAGTTCGACGCCGTCCATGTCGAACAGGCGACGATACTGCTTGACGAGAGCGTTCTTGGGCTCCGACAAGATCTGAACGAGCGATTCCTTGTCGAGGTTGGTCACCGACGCGATCATCGGCAGTCGGCCGATGAACTCCGGAATCAGACCGAACTTGATCAAATCCTCCGGCATGACCTCGGCGAAACGATCGACCGTATCCAGTTCGGCCTTCGACCGAACCTCGGCACCGAATCCGATACCGCGCTTACCGACACGATCGGAGACGATCCGCTCGAGACCTGCGAAAGCGCCCGCGACGATGAACAGCACGTTCGTGGTGTCGATCTGAATGAATTCCTGGTGTGGATGCTTACGGCCACCCTGCGGCGGGACGCTTGCCTGCGTACCTTCGAGGATCTTCAGCAACGCCTGCTGAACACCTTCGCCGGACACGTCACGCGTGATCGACGGGTTCTCGCTCTTACGGGCGATCTTGTCGACCTCGTCGATGTAGATGATTCCGGTCTCGGCGCGCTTGACGTCGTAGTCGGCTGCCTGAATCAGCTTGAGCAGAATGTTCTCGACGTCCTCACCGACGTAACCGGCCTCGGTCAACGCCGTCGCGTCAGCGATGGCGAACGGGACGTTGAGCATCTTCGCGAGAGTCTGAGCGAGATACGTCTTGCCACAGCCGGTGGGGCCGAGCATCAAGATGTTGGATTTCGCGAGCTCAACCGTCTCACCCCGCGCGTCACGGCCCTTGTCGCCGGCCTGAATGCGCTTGTAGTGGTTGTAGACGGCCACGGCCAACGTCCGCTTGGCGGAGTCCTGACCGATGACGTAGTTCTCGAGGAATTCTCGGATCTCCGCAGGCTTGGGAAGCTCGTCGAGCTTGACCTCGCTCGATTCGGCCAATTCCTCTTCGATGATCTCGTTGCAGAGGTCGATGCACTCGTCGCAGATGTACACCCCGGGTCCTGCAATGAGCTTTTTGACCTGCTTCTGACTCTTACCGCAGAAAGAGCACTTGAGCAGATCCCCGCCGTCGCCGATGCGTGCCATCTCGTGAGGTCCCTACTTTCCATCATGTACGTGCACTCGCCGCCACTCGATCGGTCGAGACGCTCCGCAGTACTTCGGTAGTTGTCAGATCAGACAAACTGATCGAACAAATCTGGTCGAACAATCGCAGAACGCCGGTCGAGAACCAGCCCGTGAAGTGACGGTACCCGCAGATCCCGAACGGGGTCGACCTGTTCTCGGCGTTTCGTCTGCGGATAAAAAAGAAAAGAGTCGAGATTTCAGCCTGGCAAGCGCTCCACCAGGCACTTCTCGACGTGTCCGCCTCGTGTCGGGAATCGGGTAACAGATCCTCGACACGAGGCGGAAATCGACTACTTCTGTGCGCTGAGCTTCCGGTAAGCCAGCACGTCGTCGATGATGCCGTACTCCTTGGCCTGCTCGGCCGTGAGGATCTTGTCGCGATCGGTGTCGACGCGGATGGTCTCCGGATCCTTACCCGTGTGCAGCGACAGCGTGCTCTCCATGAGCCGACGCATACGCTCGATCTCCGCAGCCTGGATCTCCAGATCGGAAACCTGACCCTGGATGCCGCCCGTAGCCGGCTGGTGGATCAGAATGCGCGAGTTGGGGAGCGCGAAGCGCTTGCCCGGCGTACCGCCGGCCAGAAGCACGGCAGCTGCCGAAGCAGCCTGACCGAGGCAGACGGTGGAAATGTCGGCACGGACGTACTGCATCGTGTCGTAGATCGCCATCAGCGCGGTGAAAGAACCACCGGGCGAGTTGATGTACATCGTGATGTCGCGGTCCGGATCCTGCGATTCGAGAACCAGCAACTGCGCCATGAGGTCGTTGGCGGACACGTCGTCGACCTGCGAGCCGAGGAAGATGATGCGCTCCTCGAACAGCTTGTTGTACGGGTCGGACGTCTTGACGCCGTAGCTGGTCTGCTCCGTGAACTGGGGCAGGATGTAACGCGATTGGGGGCCCGACGGCGCCTGGCCGCCCAGCGAGTTAGCTCCGAAAAGATTGGTCATCAGTTCTCCAAAGTATGAATTGGGCAGCGAAAGGATGGGCGAACCGGCTCAGTTGCCGGTGCCGCCGGCCTGATTCGCACGGGAGACGACGTGGTCGACGAAGCCGTACTCGAGAGCTTCCTTCGCCGTGAACCAACGGTCACGATCGGAGTCCGCGGTGATCTGCTCGACCGTCTGGCCGGTGTGCTGAGCAATCAGCTCGGCCATTTCGCGCTTGGTGTGCTTGAACTGCTCGGCCATGATCGCGATGTCACTGGCGGAACCACCGATACCGGCGGACGGCTGGTGCATCATGATGCGGGCGTGAGGCAGCGCGTAGCGCTTGCCCTTGGTGCCTGCCGAGAGCAGGAACTGACCCATCGACGCCGCAAGGCCCATGCCGAAGGTGGCGATGTCGCACTCGGCGAACTGCATCGTGTCGAAGATCGCCATACCTGCGGTCACGGATCCACCGGGCGAGTTGATGTAGAGCGAGATGTCTCGCGTCGGGTCCTCGGCCGAGAGCAGCAGGATCTGTGCGCACAGCTTGTTGGCGATGTCGTCGTCGACCTGGGTACCGAGGAAAATGATGCGCTCTCGCAGCAAGCGCTCGTACACCGAGTCGCTGAGGTTCAACCCAGCGGTCGCTGAAGTCATGGCGGGACTCTGCAAAGTCTCCAGGTGATTGGAAGTCACGGTACCTGCCTTCTATGTGGATCTACTTGTGCGGTGGATCGTCTATGCGAAACACTTCTACTGACACAGACAGTAACGAAGTAGGGCGGCACCGGAGTCCCGGTGCCGCCCTACTTCGCTCAAAGCGGAAAACTCAGTGCAGTCGATCGTGGTGAAAACACCCGTCCGCCTGCGTTTTTACTTGTCTTCGCTCTCGGCGGAATCAGACTCGTCCGCTTCGGTTTCGGCCTCACTGCTGCCGAACAGCTCCGCGGTGTCGACAACTGCGCCGGAGGTGTCCTTGACACCGGCCGACTCGACGACGGACGCGAGAGCCTTGCCACGACGGACGTCTGCGAAGACGGCGCCGAGCTGGTTGGCCTGCTGGATCTGCTGGATGAACTGCTCAGGAGCCATACCGTAACGCTGCGCCTGGAACAGGATGCGCTCGGTGAGCTCGTCCTGACCGACGGTGACGTTGCCCGCATCGGCAATCGAGTCGAGCAAGAGCTGCGTCTTGACGGAGCGCTCAGCGGCTTCCTGTGCATCCTTGTCGAACTCTTCGCGGCTGCTGCCCTGCTCTTCGAGAAGCTTGTTCAGTGCCTCTTCATCGTGATCGAGACCGTGAACGGCGTCGTGCAGTGCAGCGTCGACCTCAGCCTTGACGACAGCCTCCGGCAACGGAACCTCGACGGTCTCGAGCAGCTGCTCGAGAACCTTGTCGCGGATCTGACCGGCCTGCTCGACCTTGCGGACGCGTGCGACGCGCTCACGGAGGTCAGCCTTCAGTTCTTCCAGGGTGTCGAACTCGCTGGCGAGCTGAGCGAACTCGTCGTCCTCAGCCGGAAGCTCGCGCTCCTTGACCGTCTGCACGGTCACGGTGACAACAGCTTCCTTGCCTGCGTACTCGCCGGCGACCAGCGTCGACGTGAAGTCCTTGGACTCCCCCGCCTTGAGGCCGATGATGGCTTCGTCGAGGCCCTCGATGAGCTGGCCCGAACCGACCTCGTGCGACAGTCCGCTCGCGGTTGCCTCGGCAACGTTCTCGCCGTCGACGGTGGCCGACAGATCGATAGAGACGAAGTCGCCGTCCTCGACTGCGCGGTCGACGCCGGTGAGGGTGCCGAAACGCTGACGCAGCGAAAGCAGCTGCTCTTCGATAGCTTCGTCGGTGATCTCGATCGGATCGACCTCGACGTTGATGGAGCTGAAGTCAGGGAGCTCGATCTCCGGGCGCACGTCGACCTCGGCGGTGAACTCGAGGAGCTCGCCGTCTTCGATCTTGGTGACCTCGATCTCGGGCTGGCCGATGGCCTTCACGCCGGCGCTGGTGACAGCCTCGGAGTAACGCGACGGCAGAGCGTCGTTGACGACCTGCTCGAGCACAGCGCCGCGACCGACACGCGCTTCGAGGAGGCGGGCCGGAGCCTTGCCGGGACGGAAGCCGGGGAGACGAATCTGCTGCGCGAGGGCCTTGTAGGCCTTGTCGAAATCAGACTTGAGTTCCGCGAAGGGCACCTCAACGTTGATACGGACTCGCGTCGGGCTGAGCTGCTCGACGGTGCTCTTCACGAAACTTCGCTCCTTCGTCTGGTCTTGCTCACAACTTGTGTTGAATCGGTACTGCTGTGTGTTCGGTACTGCTGTCTGGCGCGGCACTTCACTCCCGGACTTACTGGAGGTGAAGTGCCATGTACGTACTTGTCGGGATGACAGGATTTGAACCTGCGACCCTCCGCTCCCAAAGCGGATGCGCTACCAAGCTGCGCTACATCCCGTTTCCGATCACATGAAACACACGATACGGCCATCCGAGGCCACTAAGACAGCGGGCCACAAAGGCAGCCACCATCGGTGACCGCGCACAACCCTATCGCGCTCACTACTCTCTCACGAACCCGACCGCCATTTGTACACGGCCCGGCTGTCGACCCCGTCAGTATGTCATCCGACGGCAGCCACATACGGCAGCCACATACAGCCTTGCCTCAACTGCCATTCAGAGCCGGAATCAGAAGTCGCGCCTGCGGCCGAGACACCCCGACTCGCCGAGCCATTCGCCAATTCCCCAGGTGAACGACGGTCTCGAACTTCTCCGACCCCCCGATTATGAAATCCGGTGGGGCATTGGGTACAGTTTCGTATCGCAGACGACGAACACGGCGATCCCGAGTTGTCGTATGCACGGGGATGTAGCTCAATGGTAGAGCCTCAGTCTTCCAAACTGATCACGCGGGTTCGATTCCCGTCATCCCCTCCATCAGGAGGGAAACTCCACAAAAGATCCGCATCGGCCCAGCCGGTGCGGATTTTTTGTATTCCGACTTTGTCCACTCAGACCACTCCCCTGCGGTCCGTATCCTGGAGTTGTCCGGATCGATTCTGCTCGGGAGGCCACTCGTGACCACGATTCTTCTCATACTCGTCGTTCTGGCCGTAGTCGTATTTCTGGTCATGAAAAGCCAGCAACGCGGTTCCGGCCACAGCGCAACACAACTCGACGATGCGAAAGCCGATGCCCGGCAGGCGATCGAACGCCTCGGCGGTCAGGTCTACAACCTGACCGGCAGTGACGACGCGTCGCGCCAAGCCCTCGCCGACGCGGCCGAACGGTACAACGCCGCAGGCTCGCAGATCGATCAGGCCGCAACGCCGGTCCAAGCACGTCTCGCGAAACAGACTGCACTGGAAGGGCTTTACTACATCCGCGCGGCACGGGTGGCGATGGGCATGGATCCGGGACCGGAAGTTCCTTCCATCGACGGACAGAAGGCTGCCGGTTCGGTCACCGAAGACCGTGAGGTCGAATTCGAGGGCCGCAAGGTCGCCGCATCACCCAATCCGTCGTCGCACACACCCAACTACTACCCCGGTGGCCGAGTCGCCGGACGCCCGGTCCCGGCCGGCTGGTACTCCGAACCCTGGTGGAAGCCTGCACTCGTCGCCGGCGCCTGGGGTCTGGGTTCGATGATGCTGTTCTCGACCATGTTCTCCGGCATGGCCGGGGTTCCTTACGGCGCAGAGGCCTTCGCCCAGGGTGGCGATCCCGGCGCCGACACAGGCTCCGGTGACTCGGGAGATCAGGGTATGGACGCCGGTGATCCCGGCGCCGACCAAGGAAGTATCGACAACACGGACTACACCGCTGACGGCGGAAGCGACTGGTCTGGTGGCGACGGAGGCGGAATGGATTTCGGGGGCGGCGGGGACTTCGGCGGCTTCGACTTCTAAGCCGACTGACACACCGGGCACCAGAACAGGTTTCGTGCCTTCATGACGGAATGCAGGATCGGTGTGCCGCACACGCGGCACGGCGATCCTGCTCTTCTGTAGACATAGGTACGCGGACGATCCTTCGCGTACGCCGGATCTCCGTTGTCGTGCTCGGCGCGAACGACGTGCATCTTCCCCCGTCTGACGCCGACTTTCATCAATTCGACTAGGTCTGCCCACATGGCGGTCCACTCGCCGTGAGAGACGAGATTCCCCGGTCGTTCAGGGTTGATTCCGTGACGAAAGAGAAGTTCGGCGCGATAGACGTTGCCGACACCCGCCAGGACCGCCTGGTCCATCAGCAGGGCGCCGATTGCCGTCTTGGACTTGGAGATTCGCAACCAGGCCTTCTCTGGATCCGCGTCGCGGCGCAGTGGGTCCGGCCCGAGTCTGGCCTCGATCGCGGCGACCTGAGGAGGTAGCAGGACTTCGCAGGCGGTGGGACCACGAAGGTCGGTGCCGAAGTCGGCACCGACCATTCGCATCCGGACCTGGCCTACCGGTTCTTCCATCGGCAGGGTGGCGTCGGTGAACTTTCCGTACAACCCGAGGTGTACGTGAACTGTCAGACCGTTGTCGTACGTGTGCCAGAGGTGCTTTCCCCAGGCATCCGAGGACGTGAGTACGTGTCCGTCCACCAGGCGCGCGTCCTCGGCGAATCTGCCTTGCGGACTGAGGACGCGGACCGGTGAACCGACGAACTTGCGGGCATGCAACCGTGCCAGCCGGTGCAGGGTATGACCTTCAGGCACGGAACAACTTTCGGATCAGGCTTGCGGCAGAGCCGGTGCGACGCCGGTCTTCTCGTACTCGGACAGGATGTCGATACGACGCTGGTGGCGCTCTTCACCCGACCATGCGGTGGCGAGGAAAGCGTCGACGATGGCAAGCGATTCCTCGAGGGAATGCATACGTCCGCCGATGCCGATCAGCTGAGCGTTGTTGTGCTCACGTGCCAGCTTCGCCGTTTCGACGCTCCAAGCGAGGGCGCACCGTGCGCCGGGAACCTTGTTCGCTGCGATCTGCTCGCCGTTGCCACTGCCACCCAGGACGATTCCCAGGCTGCCCTCGTCGGCGACGACGCGCTTTGCGGCTTCGATGCAGAAAGCCGGGTAGTCGTCCACGGCGTCGTACTCGTGAGCACCACAGTCGATGGCCTCGTGGCCGTTCGCTTTCAGGTGTTCGATGATCTCGTTCTTACGTTCGAATCCGGCATGGTCGGCACCCAGGTATACGCGCATGGCGACAATTCTCTCAGGCCCGACCAGCCGGGCGCACCCGGGTCGACGTCACACTTTCAGGAACACGCATCGCCGCGCGAGCACACCTATCGTGGTGCCCATGTACCCCGTCAACGGCCAGGCCGCTGCACCCGCCCTTCGTATGTCACCGGGCAGTGACGCCGTTCGCCACCCGTGGGAAATCCCGCTACTCGTGCTCGCGGTGCTGACGACGGTCGTCACTTATGTGGTGGCGATCGTTCTGATCGCTGCGGGTGATCTGTCGACGTGGATCCTCGTGGTGCTCGCGGCTCCGATCCTGCTGTTCCTTGCGCGAGGTCAGCTGTACGGATCGCAACAGGTCAACGGAATCAAGATGACGCCTTCACAGTTTCCGGAGGGGTATCAGCTCGTTGCCGAGGCTGCGGCACGGTTCGGCATGAAAACTCCGCCGGATGCCTACGTCGTGCTGGGGAACGGACGGATCAACGCGTTCGCGTCGGGGCACGGATTTCGCCGTTTCGTCGTCGTCTACAGCGACCTGTTCGAAGTCGGTGGGCAGGCACGCGAGCCCGATGCGCTCGCATTCATCATCGGCCACGAGGTCGGCCACATCGCTGCCGGGCATGCGTCGTACTGGCGCCAGTGGGGACAGTTCGCGTCGAACTACATTCCGGTGATCGGATCTTCGCTGTCGCGTTCCATGGAGTACACGGCGGACAACTTCGGCTTTCACATGCGTCCGCAGGGTGCACCGGGCGCGATGGGCGTCCTCGGCGCGGGAAAGTATCTGGTGGGTCTGGTCGGGTTCGACGAACTGGCCGATCGGGCGACACTCGAATCCGGGTTCTTCCCGTGGTTCGTCAACATCTTGTCGTCGCATCCGGTGCTGACCTGGCGTGCGGCTGCGCTTCGCAACCGCACGCACTCAGGGCATCTGTTCTTCCGGCCGGGCCAGCTCTACCGAAATCCGGCGCTCACTGCCGCTCAGTCGAACTGAGGATCCTCGTTGCGGGTCCGCTTGAGCTCGAAGAAGTGGGGGTAGCCGGCCAGCGCTACTGCGCCGTCCCACACCTTGCCTGCGTCCTCGCCGCGCGGGATGCGTGAGAGCACGGGGCCGAAGAACGCCACGCCGTTGACATGGATCGTCGGGGTTCCGACGTCGGGTCCGACGGCGTCCATGCCCTTGTGGTGGCTCTCGCGCAGAGCCTCGTCGTACTTGTCGGTGTCGGCGGCCTCGGCCAGTTCAGGTGGCAGGCCGACCTCGGCGAGGGACGACTTGATGACGTCGGCGAAGTCCTTGTTGCCCTCGTTGTGAATCTTCGTCCCCATAGCCGTGTACAGCGGCAGCAGGATCTCATCACCCTTCAGCTGCGCTGCAGCGATGGCGACACGGACCGGGCCCCAGGCCTTGGTCATCATCTCCCGGTACTCGTCGGGAAGGTCACGGCCCTCGTTGAGAACCGCAAGGCTCATCACGTGGAACTTGGCCTCGATGTCGCGTACCTGCTGGGCCTCGAGAATCCAGCGTGAGGTGATCCAGCACCACGGGCAGAGCGGATCGAACCAGAAGTCAGCAGTGTCCGTGGTCTTGCTCGAGGTTGCGCTCACGAAGAAACTCCCTATCAGTTCATGTCGGTCAGGTCATATCAGTTCGGGGACATACTCCCGTTCTGCCAACAATCATGAACCCGCAATCCTTCCCGCGCTTTCCCCCGAACCACCTCCCGATCGCAGTAGTGTCGAAAAGAAACGAGTACGAAGGAGTGGTTCAGTAATGAGCACCAACCGGAGATTCGTGATCGTCGGCGGCGGGCTCGCGGGCGCAAAGATCGCAGAAGCCCTGCGTGACAGAGATTTCGACGGTGAGATCACCGTATTGAGTGAAGAAGACCACCTCCCGTACGAGCGTCCGCCGCTGTCGAAAGAGTTCTTCGCCGGCAAGAAGACACTCCCCGAATTCACCGTCCACGACGGCGAGTGGTTTCGCGACCATCGCGTCGATCTTCGCCCGGGAACGACGGCAACGGCCATCGACCCCGCTGCGCACACCGTGTCACTTCCGGACGGTTCCACGATCAGCTACGACAAGCTCGCCTTGGCCACCGGTTCGCGGTCGCGGCGCCTCGACATCCCGGGATCCGACGCCGAGGGCGTTCACTACGTGCGAACAGTCGATCAGGCCGCCGCGCTGCTGCGCACCCTGGCCGCCGACAAGAAGCTCGTCGTGATCGGTGCCGGCTGGATCGGCCTCGAAATTGCCGCGTCGGCTCGCGGTTTCGACGTCGACGTCACCGTGCTCGAGCATGCCGGACTTCCGCTCGAATCGACCCTCGGCCCGGAAATGGGTGAGGTCTTCGCCGCACTGCACCGCCAGAACGGGGTGGACTTACGCACCGGCACGGACGTCACCGCAATCGCTGTCGACGGCGGTCACGCCTCGGGCGTCACTTTGATCGATGGAACCGTGATTCCGGCCGACGCCGTGTTGATCGCTGTCGGCGCATTGCCGAACACCGAGTTGGCATCGGAGGCGGGTATCGACGTCGAGAACGGGGTTCTCGTCGACGCCGGTCTGCAGAGCAGCGACCCCGACGTGGTCGCAGTGGGTGACATCGCGGCCGCACAGCATCCGATTCTGAATGCACGAATTCGGGTGGAGCACTGGGCAAACGCACTCAACCAACCCGAGACGGCCGCAGAGACCATGTTGGGACGGCCCGCCGAGTACGTACGCATGCCGTATTTCTTCACCGATCAGTACGACCTCGGAATGGAATACGTAGGTCACGCACCGCACGGCGGCTACTCCCGTGTCGTCACTCGCGGCGACGTCGACAAGCGCGAGTTCCTGGCATTCTGGCTCGATTCCGCGAACAAGGTGCTCGCCGGCATGAACGTGAACATCTGGGATGCCGGTGACGCCATCAAGGAATTGGTCGCGTCTTCGCGTCCCGTCGATCCGGAGCGGTTGGCCGACCCGGAGATTCCGCTGGCAGAAGTGTCCGCTTGAGTGAAGTCGTTCTCTTCGTGATGGGATGGACGTAATAGATCCGCACCATCTACGAGGAGATCTTTGTGGTCGCACCGAACCTGACACGCGAAACCGCAGCGCAACGGTCAGCAATCCTGACCGTCGAGAACTACCTGATCGAACTCGATCTCACCGACGGCAAAGACGCACCCGGCGAGGAGACGTTCTCCTCGAAGACCACCGTCACGTTCACCGCCACGGCCGGAGCAAGCAGCTTCATCGACATCGTCGCGGCCAGAGTCCATTCCGCGGTCCTCAACGGCACCGCGCTCGACGTCTCCGGCTACGACGAGTCGACGGGCATCAGCCTGCCCGACCTCGCTGCCGACAACGAGTTGGTCATCGAGGCCGATTGCATCTACTCCCACACCGGCGAGGGACTGCACCGATTCGTCGACCCGACCGATGACTCCGTCTACCTCTATTCACAGTTCGAGACGGCCGACGCCAAGCGCATGTTCGCGTGCTTCGATCAGCCTGATCTCAAGGCCACGTTCGACGTCCGCGTCACCGCTCCCACGTCGTGGAAGGTCATCTCCAACTCCGCGGTCGTCGAGACCCTTGCCGCCGATCCAGGCAAGCACGTCTTCAGGACCACCCCGAAGATGAGCACGTACCTGGTGGCGCTCATCGCCGGTCCCTACGCGCAGTGGACCGACAACTACTCCGACGAGCACGGCGACATCCCGCTCGGAATCTTCTGCCGCGCTTCGCTGGCCGAGTTCATGGACGAGGAGCGACTGTTCACCGAGACCAAGCAGGGATTCGACTTCTACCACCGCAACTTCGGTGTTCCCTATGCTTTCGGCAAGTACGACCAGCTCTTCGTCCCCGAATTCAATGCGGGCGCGATGGAGAATGCCGGCGCCGTGACATTCCTCGAGGACTACGTCTTCCGTTCCAAGGTGACCCGCTACTCGTACGAGCGTCGTGCCGAAACGGTCCTGCACGAAATGGCGCACATGTGGTTCGGCGACCTCGTCACGATGGCGTGGTGGGACGACCTGTGGCTCAACGAGTCGTTCGCGACCTTCGCTTCGGTCCTGTGCCAGACCGAGGCCACGGAGTACGCGAACGCCTGGACGACGTTCGCCAACGTCGAGAAGTCGTGGGCGTACCGCCAGGACCAGTTGCCGTCGACGCACCCGATTGCCGCGGACATTCCGGACCTGGCCGCCGTCGAGGTGAACTTCGACGGCATCACGTACGCGAAGGGCGCCAGCGTCCTCAAGCAGTTGGTGGCATACGTCGGACTCGAGCCGTTCCTCGCCGGACTGCGTGAGTACTTCCGTGAGCACGCATTCGGAAACGCAACCTTCGACGATCTGCTGGGCTCACTCGAAAAGTCCTCGGGCCGTGACCTTTCCGACTGGGGTCGGCAGTGGCTCAAGACCACCGGTTTGAACATCCTGCGCCCCGACTTCGATGTCGACGCAGACGGAAAGTTCACCCGCTTCGCCGTCCTGCAGGACGGTGCTGCACCAGGCGCCGGGGAGCGTCGAATCCACCGGATCGCCATCGGAATCTACGACGACGTCGACGGCAAGTTGGTGCGAAGCCATCGCGTCGAACTCGACCTCGATGCCGTGGAAAGCACGGATGTCCCCGAACTTGTCGGCGTCGCCCGCGGTGCACTCGTGTTGGTCAACGACGACGATCTCACCTACGGCTCCGTGCGACTCGATCCCGAATCGTTGGCGACGGCGATCGAGCGGGTCGGCGACATCACCGACTCACTCCCCCGCACCCTGGTCTGGTCGGCAGCGTGGGAAATGACCCGTCAAGCCGAACTGAAGGCACGCGACTTCGTCGCGCTGGTCGAGCGCGGCATCAGTTCGGAGACCGAAGTCGGTGTGGTGCAACGTCTCTTGCTCCAAGCCCAAACCGCCATCGGCTCCTACGCAGATCCGGCCTGGGCCGAGGCCGAAGGCGCGGCGAGCTTCGCCAATCGGTTGCTCGAACTCGCACGTGAGGCAGAGGCCGGGTCCGACCACCAGCTGGCATTCGTCAACGCACTCACCGGCGCAGCACTCTCCCCGTGGCACACCGAGGTACTGCGCGAATTGCTCGACGCCGATCCCTCCACCGTTGGGCTCGACGGCCTGATCGTCGACACGGACCTGCGCTGGCGCATCGTCGGGGCACTCGCGGCCGCCGGTGAGATCGACGCCGAAGGAACCACAACTCCGTTCATCGACGCCGAAGCTCAGCGTGACCCGACCGCTGCGGGCGCTCGTCAAGCCGCGGCGGCCGCGGCCGGACGTCCGCAGGCCGCTGTCAAGGAAGAGGTCTGGGCGAAGGTCATCGGCGACGACTCCGTGCCCAACATCACCGCGCGATCGATCATCGGCGGGTTCGCTCGCGAAGGCCAGGACGAATTGCTCGAGCCCTTCGTCTCCCGCTACTTCGCCGATATCGCGGCGGTGTGGGAACGACGCTCGAGCGAAGTGGCACAGACGGTCGTCATCGGGCTGTACCCGTCGTGGTCGATCTCGGACGAATCCGTAGCGGCAGCAGACCGGTTCCTCGAAGGCGACATCCCTCCCGCGTTGCGTCGCCTGGTCGTCGAAGGCCAGGCCGGCGTGGTTCGTTCACTCGCAGCACGAAAGTTCGACGCGAGCTGACATGCGAAAGGCCGGTGCCCGCGTCGATTCTCACGAATCGACGCGGGCACCGGCCTGTGTCTGACAAACAGTTACGGCGCTGAAATTGCGGCTGCCATAACGCGGATGGCACTGATCAGTCCGTCGATCAGGTTGCCTTCACTGAAGGATGCAACAGCTGCCGTTGCTCCGAGCTGGGTAACACGATCGGTGACCCGATCGGCGATTGCCCGACCGCTGCGAACCTCGACGGTGCGCTGGTTGGGCGAAACGGCGATCAGGACGGAACGCTCGGCTTCGGGCGTGGTCGGGAACAATGCGTCGGCACCCGCTGCCGGATCAGAACCGAGATCACCGACGTACGCGTTGAACCGCACCTTGGTGGCCCGCGTCGCTTCGGTCATCGCGACGTCGAGCGCGACCAGATCCATGGTCTCGAACGGAAGATCGTCGGTGAACGGCTCGCCAATGCGATGCACACCGGATACGCGTCCACTGGACGTGACGACGCTGCCGACGGGCAGGTCCTCGGGCGCTACTGCGAGCGCGGTCGAATGATCACCACTTGCCACTTGCGGACCCTCCGATCAGATCAGCCGAACCGGCTTCGATTGCGTGTGCACTGCCGTGATGGCCACCGCGAACGGTGACCTCGTCGACAGCACTCCACAGCACGGGAGCGTGATCCCACGACTCACCGAGATGGAACGCCGGCGGAACCGGTCCCGGCGTCTTCTTCCCGAGGAAGGACGCAGCCGCGAAGAACGCGGTGATCAAGGCCGGAATCCCAACGTATATCAGTACTACCTCGAGAATGCTCACACCAGATAACGTAGCCCAGAACGCCAGGAAGGAAAGCGTCAGGGCCACAAATTCTCGGGCAATTTCGTTTCGGTGACGCTAGAAATCAATTCAGGCTGCGCCCACGCCGACACATTGCTCAGGCTGCGCCCACGCCGAGATACGGCATCCACGCCGGATGCAATTCCTTGGTCGCCGCGAGCAGACGCCAGTGAGGTCCGGACGGCGGGACCAATTCCGCACGGAGGGTCCATCCGAGTTCGCTGAGCATCTTGTCGGCCTTGCGGTGATTGCAGGGGGCACAGCACGCGACGCAGTTCTCCCACGAATGCCCGCCACCTCGGCTGCGAGGAACGACGTGGTCGATGGTTTCGGCTTTGGCTCCGCAGTACGCACATCGGAAGTGGTCACGATGCATCAGCGCGGCACGAGTCATGGGGATGCGGGCGCGATATGGAACGCGCACGTAGGTGCGCAATCGAATGACCGAGGGAACCTGCACCGACCAGTCCGCGGAATGGACTACCGGGCCCTGTTCGTCCTCGTGGACGGTATCGGCCTTGCCGCAGGCCATCAGTACGACCGCGCGCCTGGCAGGAAGGGCGGTCAGCGGTTCGTACGTGACGTTGAGCAGTAGCACCCGACGTTTCACCCACTCGGGGACGACGCGATCGGGAGGGAACATCTCGAGGTGAGAATGCTCGTCGGAAAAGAGTGGGTCGGCAGTGTGCGCGAACCCGTCAGGAACAACTTCCAGAACAGCCCCTAACGCGTGGTCGTTCCGCGCGCTAGTGGGCTGGAGTTGTCGGTGATTGCGTGCAGCATGTCGGTTCTTCATACGACCTCCGGGAGACTGCCCCCAAGTTGACCACGGATGATCGCGTTACGCACTCCCATTTCGAACAAAATTGCCAGGACGGCCGGTGAATTTCCGGTGAATGGGTACGCACTCCGACTCGATACAACCGTCGTCGACCCGGAAACCGACCACTACGGCCGTCAGGCACAATGGAACTTGCCATGAATGACGTACAGCACGACGTGCAGCAGACCTTCTACGACGCCGTCGGCGGAGCCGAGACGTTTCACAAGCTCACCGCGCGATTTTACGAAGAAGTCGCGAAGGACGAGGTTGTGCGCCCGCTCTACCCCGAGGCCGACCTCGGCCCGGCCGAGCGGCGGATGCGGATGTTCCTCGAGCAGTACTGGGGCGGACCGCACACGTACTCGGAGGAGCGTGGACACCCGCGTCTGCGGATGCGCCACAATCCATTCGTGATCGGCCCGATCGAGCGTGATGCGTGGCTGCGGTGCATGCACGTCGCCATCGCGTCCATCGACGAGAAGACTCTGAGCCCGGTGCACCGCAAGCAGTTGATCGACTACATGGAGATGGCTGCCGCGTCCATGGTGAACTCCGCTATCTGACCGTCTACTTAGCCTTCGGCCTGAACACGCGCGCGACCCGGCGGGCTGCTCGTACCCCGAACGACACCGTGGGATGCAGGGGCGAACTCAAGATTGCATGCTTGCGCACGTACTCTTCGACCTCCCACTCCGACCAACTGCCCGCACGGAAGAGTGCGGCATCGCCGACACTCAGGGTTCGCTCGGCGATTCCGTCGGCCTGAACGGTGACCGACCCTTCGATGATGTGCACGATTTCGTCCGCGTGGAAGTACCAGCGGAAGCGACCCTTCGTGCAATCCCAGACGTGTGTAGTCGTGGTCCCGTCTTTACTCGCCGACCATTGCGCTGACCGTGCAACCGGTGTGCCGAAGATTATCCAGTCGCGGTTGATCGGATCATCTTCGAGCAGTACATGATCCAAACTGACCGCTTCGATTGCCGACAAAGTCAAGGCCAAGCCCCCTTGGTTGAATTCCCGAATACTTCTCCCCCAGCAGTAACACCAAAGTTGCCACATGGTGTCACCGCGTGAATGCAAAGTACACCAAGGCTAGGTAAAGAGTCACGCTTTTGCCGTGTCCAAGTCGTGAGAGTGCCAGACGTTTGGCACTATGAACTGCTGTGAGCACCCCCGCGGATTCGTCCTCTGTAAGCCGGCCCGAAGCCCCGTGGTGGAACGAGGCGGTCTTCTATCAGATCTATCCGCGTTCTTTTGCCGATTCGGGCAGCGACGGTATCGGCGACCTCGGCGGAGTCGAGGAGAAACTCGGCTACCTCGAACTGCTCGGCATCGATGCAATCTGGTTGAGCCCGGTGATGAAGTCACCGATGGCAGACCACGGCTACGACGTCTCGGATCCTCGCGACATCGATCCCCTGTTCGGCGATCTGGCGACGATGGATTCGCTGATCACGTCAGCCCACGAACGCGGAATCAAGGTCACGATGGACCTGGTCCCGAACCACACGAGTGATCAGCACGAGTGGTTCAAGGCAGCCCTGGCGTCGGCGCCCGGTTCTGCGGAGCGATCCCGTTACATCTTCCGAGACGGCAAAGGTGAGAACGGCAACGAACCGCCGAACAACTGGCCGAGCATCTTCGGCGGCCCGGCGTGGACCCGCGTCACCGAAGCCGACGGAACACCCGGCCAGTGGTACCTGCACATCTTCGCCAAGGAACAGCCCGACCTGAACTGGGACAACCCCGAGGTCTTCGACGACCTCGCCAAGACTCTGCGCTTCTGGCTCGAGCGCGGAATCGACGGATTCCGCATCGACGTGGCCCACGGAATGGCCAAGCCCGACGGCTTGCCGGACCACGACTGGGAGCTCAACGAGCTCATGCGCAATTCCGACGACGACCCGCGGTTCAACAACCCGGCAGTTCACGAAATCCACCGCGGCATCCGCAAGGTCATGGACGAGTTCCCGGAGGCGATGACCGTCGGCGAGATCTGGGTGAAGGACAACCAGAAGTTCGGCGAATACATCCGGCCAGACGAACTGCATCTCGGATTCAACTTCCGACTTGCAGAAACCGAATTCTCCGCCGAGTCCGTCCGGGAGGCCGTGGAGAACTCTCTTGCGGCCGTCGCCGAGGTCGGGGGTGTGCCCACGTGGACGCTGTCGAATCACGACGTCGAACGTGAAGTCACGCGCTACGGCGGGGGTGAGATCGGAACGCAACGCGCACGGGCGATGATCCTCGTCGAACTGGCGCTTCCGGGCGCGAGCTTCATCTACAACGGAGCCGAACTCGGCCTGCCGAACGTCGAACTGCCCGACGAGGCACTACAGGACCCGGTCTGGGAACGATCCGGACATGCCGAGCGAGGACGCGACGGCTGCCGAGTGCCCCTTCCGTGGGAAGGAAGCGAACCCCCGTTCGGATTCACCACCGGCGCGAGCACCTGGTTGCCGATGCCACGCGAGTGGTCGACGCTCACGGTGGAGGCGCAGATCGAGGACGTCGACTCGATGCTCTCGCTGTATCGCGCCGCCCTCGAACTTCGTAGCGCCAGGCCTGAGTTCTCCGGCGCCGACATCGATTGGTACGGCAGTCCCCCCGGCTGCCTCGCTTTCCGTCGACGCGGTGGTCTGATCTGTGCTCTCAACACCACGGAGGTGCCGATCGCGCTGCCGAGCGGGCAGCTACTGTTGAGCAGCGCACCACTCGTCGACGGTCAACTACCCGTCAACGCTGCGGCGTGGCTGATCTGAGAGAACACCGCACCCGCCACCTGAACTCCTATCGTGCGACCATCAGCGGTATCGAACCACCGCGGTGACGGTAGACCGAACCGAACCGTGCATCGAGCCGCACCCAGGATTTGCTCGCCCGCACCCGAACCAGTTCCGAGGCGTCGATCTGCTCGAGGTCGATGTCGGCGGTCATCGCCTCGGACCCGGTGTGCGGAACGAATCCCATTGCGGTCAAGGCAAAAATAACTCGCATCGAGATCCCGACCGTGCCGGACGGACCACTGACCTCGAGCACGTCCTGATCGAGCAACGACGCCGGCGGACCGTGACTACTTCCATGCTCCAGTGCCAAGGCGTTGCCCCGCTGCGCCAGTTCGATCAGCACCCGGGCGGGTACGTCGTCCAGGTGCTCGAAGCCGTCCATCGGCGGCAACGCCCCACGCCACGCCGAATCCATGGCGAACCCCGGATCGATCAGCTCACTTGTCGCCTGCTCCACCGCCGAGAGCAACTGATCGCCGGCAGCCGAGGTGTCGTCAGGGTTGATGGTGCCCGCCACGGTTCGCGTAGCGAGAGCGTCGAAACCCGTTGACGCCCAAACGCTCAGGTGAGCATCTCCGCGTCGACGCATCCGGATGACCGTGGACTCGTCCAAACGCAAGGCATGACCGATGAAGCCGGCCAAGTTCTTTCGCTCGGCCTCCTCGGGCACGGTCAGTACACGTTCATGCACGTTGCCAGCTCTCCAAGTACTCGCGCTCGGGCCCGCTGAGGCGACGCAAACGTTGAGTGTCGATATCGAAGGCCGCGATCTGAGTCGACGCCACGATGGACGGCGGGACACTGAGATCCGCACCGCGGGGGCGAACCTCGTACGCGATGGTGAAGTCCACCGCGCGCACCTTTTCCACCCACATGAAGACGTCGAGCGGCGAATCGTCGTGCCGCAGTTGGCCGCGGTACCGCACATGGAGATCGGCAATCACGGCCCCGTCACGCAGGGTGACCGTCGGGCGCGAGTCTTCGAACAACCAAGGAATCCGCGCCTCTTCGAGCAACGTCACCATCCGTGCGTGGTTGATGTGCTGGAAGGCATCCATGTCGGACCACCGAACCACAACTTCGGCGTGGAATCCTTCGCTCAACGTCCTACCTCCGATCGGGTGCCCATGCTGCGCACCATGCTACGAACCTGACGCGCCGCCACCGAGAGCGTCGCGAGGTCAAGCGTCCCAGACTCGAAGATCTCGACGAGAGCTGCCCTCGCCCGGCTCAGACGCGAGGCGTTGGTCGACTCCCATTCGTCGATCTTCTCCTGCGGCGACTCCCCCGGCTCGCCGCCGGCCAGAACCTCCATCGTCAGCTGCCGAAGCGAACTGTAGAGGTCGTCTCGCAACGCGAGCCTCGCGAGCGAGTGCCAACGATCGCCGCGCTCGAGTCCCGAGACCGCGCTCAGCAACCAGTCGATTCCCAGATGCGCGTCCAAGGCGTAGTACAGCTCCGCAACTTCGGCGATGTCGTGATCTGCGATGTCGGCGATATCCGCGATGTCGAGCAGGCAGTAGACATCCAGCAGTCGGAACACGTCCAGCGCCAACGCTTCCGGAGCCCCGCGATCGATCACCGATTGAGCCCGCACCAGCAGATCGTCGAGTTGATGGCCCGCAAGCAGCCCCGGGACCAGAGGTGCCGTAGCCCGATACGCCGCCGAGTAACGCGCAACCTCGGCGCCGACGGCGATCGGCTGGGGCCGATTGGCCAGGAACCACCGCGACGCGCGGTCGAGCAAGCGGCACGACTCAACGATCAACTCGTTTTCGATCTCTGCACTGACGCCCGCCGAGCGGATTCGCGACCACACCTCGTCGAGCGCAAACACCTCTCGCACAGCGGCGTAGGCACGGATCGAGTCCGTACTGCTCGCTCCGGTCTCCTCGGCCAAGCGGTAGGCGTACGTGATTCCGCCGTTGTCGATCACTTCGTTCACGAGCATCGTCGCGACGATCTGCCGCCGCAACGGGTGTGCCTTGATCTCCGTTTCGAACCGATCGCGAACAGCGGTCGGGAAGTACTGCGGGATCTGCTGGGCGAAGAAATCGTTGTCCGGCAACTCGGTTGCGAGCAGATCGTCCTTGAGTGAAAGCTTCACGTGCGCCGTCAGCGTCGCCAATTCCGGCGACGTCAGACCCACACCGGCCTCGAGTCGACGCTCGATCTCCTTGTCGGTCGGCAACGCCTCGAGTTTCCGGTCAAGGCCACGTGCCTTGGTCAGATCCGTCAACTGACGGCGGTGAACACCGAGCATCTGAGAAGCGGTCACGCGGGAGATTCCGAGCAGCGCGTTCTGAGCAATGTTGTCCGCCAACACCAGCGCCGCCACGTCGTCGGTCATCGACGCCAGCAACGGATTCCGTTCCTGCGTGGGCAGTAACTGCGAACGCACGAGCGAATCGAGAAGAATCTTGATGTTCACTTCGTGATCGGAGCAGTCGACGCCGGCCGAGTTGTCGATGGCGTCGGTGTTGATGTGACCGCCGCTGGCGCTGAACTCGATTCTTCCCAGAGCAGTGACGCCGAGGTTGCCGCCCTCCCCGATCACCTTGACCCGCAGATCTTGACCGTCGACACGCACGGCGTCGTTGCTCTTGTCGCCAACCTGCGCATTGGTCTCGGTCGACGCTTTGACGTATGTACCGATTCCGCCGTTCCACAGGAGATCCACCGGTGCCGACAGAATCGCCTGCATCAATTCCGGCGGCGAGAGCTTCGTGACCCCCTCGGCCAGACCCAGTGCGATCCGGACGCTTTCGGCGATCGGAACCGACTTGACCGTGCGGTCCCAGACGCCGCCACCTTCACTGATCAGGCTCTTGTCGTAGTCGGCCCATGACGACCGTGGCAACTCGAAAAGTCGTTGACGTTCGACGAACGAGCTCGCTGCATCCGGGTTCGGATCGAGGAAGATGTGTCGATGGTCGAACGCGCCCACCAGACGGATGTGCCGACTGAGGAGCATTCCGTTGCCGAACACGTCTCCGCTCATGTCGCCGACGCCTACCGTCGTGAAATCCTGCGTCTGCGTGTCGACCCCGAGTTCGCGGAAGTGCCGCTTGACGCTTTCCCAGGCGCCGCGAGCGGTGATACCCATGCCCTTGTGGTCGTATCCCACGGAGCCACCGGAGGCAAACGCGTCGCCGAGCCAGAAGTCGTACTTGGCGGCAACCGAATTGGCGAGATCCGAGAACGTCGCCGTGCCCTTGTCCGCGGCGACCACCAGGTAGCGATCCTGATCGTCCTTGCGCACCACTCGATCCGGCGTCACAACTTCGCCGGTAGCCGCGTGCACGTTGTCGGTGATGTCGAGCAATCCGGAGATGAACGTGGTGTAGCAGGCCTTGCCGGTTTCCAGCGTCGCCATTCGATCAACGGCCGGATCACCCGTCGGCAGAGGCGGATTCTTCACGACGAAGCCGCCCTTGGCGCCGACCGGCACGATCACCGCGTTCTTGACGGCCTGAGCCTTCACCAAGCCGAGCACCTCGGTGCGGAAATCCTCGCGCCGGTCGGACCAGCGGAGCCCGCCGCGCGCGACTGCGCCGAATCGCAGGTGGACGCCTTCGACCTCGGGTGAGTACACATAGATCTCGAAAGCCGGCCGCGGCTTGGGCAACTCGCTGATCCGTGAGGGATCGAGCTTGACCGACAGGTAGTCGCGAGAGCGGCCATCGGCGTCGACGACGTAGAAATTGGTACGCAAGGTCGCCTTCACCAAGGAGAACATTCCACGCAGAATGCGATCGGCATCCAAGCTGAGTACCTCGTCGATGGACGCACGCAACTGCTCGTCCAATTCGGCGACGCGAATGTCGTCCTGCTTCTCGGGGTCGAACATCGCCTCGAACAACTGCACCAATGCAAACGCGGTCTGCGGGTGTGTAAGCGCGATTCCTTCGATGTGGAACTGACTGTACGGAAATGTGGCCTGGCGCAGATACTTTGCGTAAGCACGCAGCACCACGGCTTGCCGCCAGGACATTCCGGCCCGCAGCACCAACTCGTTGAATCGGTCAGCTTCTGCCCGGCCGAACCAGACTGCACCGAATGCAGCCGTGAATCGCTTCTGGACCTCGGTCAGCGGGGCGGTACTGGTCTCGAGCGGCACCTGCGCATCGAGGTCGATCTCGACCGACGCCCGAAGATCCGCCGGTACCGACAATCCGAAATCGTAGATCCAGCACTGAACGCCGTCGAGTCGCTGCACGACGTGCGGCCGCTCGTCGAGAACTTCGACGCCGAGTGACTGCAGCACCGGTAGCACCTGGCTCAACGAGATACCGTCGCCGCCGACGAAGAGCGTGAAGCGCCAGGCACCGGGCGCGGAGTCCACAGCACGATAGAGCAGTACGTCGATCGCGCCTGGCGCCAACGCCTCGAGTCTGGCGATGTCGGCCAACGCGCGTGACGGTTCGAAGTCCTCCTTGTATCCATCGGGAAGCACCCGCGAATACCGCTGCACCAGTTCCGGATCCACACCTGGACTTTCACGAACAAGGTCGTTGATGCGGTCGTCCCAGCTACGACTGACTTCGGTCAACAGAGCCTGAACTCGCTCGCGGTTGGCCTCGGAGACATCCAGATGAACCGGCTCACTGTCCGGATCGCGCCGGATCGTCACGTGCAACAGCGCAAGATCGTTCTCGGTAACCCGGGCGGTGTAATCGACTGTGCCTGGTCCGAATTCGCGCCACAACAGGTTTTGCATCGCCAGTCGCACCCGCGTCGTGTACCGGTCGCGGGGTAGATACACCAAGCAGGACACGAAGCGTCCGAACGTGTCCTCGCGGACAAAGAGTCGCACCTGTCGACGCAGCCCGATGCTGTGCACGGCGTGGACGGTCTCGAACAAGGTCTCGGCGTCGCTCGAGAACAACTCGGTGCGTGGGAACGACTGGATGACCTCGAGCATCGCCTGACCGGAGTACGAATGCAGGTCGACACCGGCACGCGCGATGACTTCGCGAACGCGGCGCTCGATCAGAGGAATCGCGAGGACGTTCTCGTGGAGTGCGACCACGGTGAACACACCCAGGAATCTGTGCTCCCCCACGATGTTTCCCTCGTCGTCGAGGATCGAGACACCCACGAAGTACGGGTAGACAGCGCGGTGCACCGTGGCGGGGAACGATCCCTGCGTCAGGACCAGAAGCGGTCGATCCGGGAGATCTGCGACGGGAGGCAAACTCATCGGGCCTTCGGTGACCGCATCGGAGCGCAGCACGCCGAGCCCACTGCCGGCTACCGTACGTGAACCGTCCTTCGTGCCCTCGAATCGCCGGTATCCGAGCACGGCGTAGTTTCCGTCCGCCATCCACCGCAGCAGCCGGGCGGTGTCGGAGAATTCTTCGGGGGTGATCCTCCCGGAGGCAGTTTCTGCGGCACTCTCCAACTCGTCGGCAACGCGCAGTTGCAATGCCTTCATGTCCGGGGTGTCACCAACCACCTGGCGGACGTCCGCGAGCACCTTGCCGAGGTGGGCTTCGATCGCATCGAGAGCGGAATCCTCGACTTCGGAGTCCAACTGGACGTGCATCCAGGATTCTTGGATACCGCTGTCGCCCAAGGAAATCAGATTGCCCGAGTCATCGCGTTCAACCGTCAGGATCGGATGGGCGAATTGACTGATTCCCACACCTTGTCGGTTGAGCATCGCGGTAACGGACTCGACGAGCAACGACATGTCGTCGGTGACGATCTGGACGGCAGCGCCGAGACCCTCGGATCCTGACGGGCGGTACACACGCCATACGGCCGTGCCCGGGGTCCGCTTCCTCCCGAGCGCAAGATGCGCGAGCAGGACTCGATCCGATCGACCGTTGATGACGTCGTCGCTGTCACCCTCGTCGATATGCGTGAAAAAGGCCTCGCGAAGACGCGTCAACAACGTCGCTTCATCGAGGCCTGTGCCCTGCTGCCGTACACGGTCTGTCATTCCTGGCTCACATCCTTGTGGGTTCTGATCGCCGCGACCAATCTCTGACTCGAGACTAGCCGCGGCAACCAGTACCTAGGGTGAACTGAGAAACGAAATCTACGATGTCGTCATCTGAACAAGCGATGCTTCGAGCACCGCGCGTTCGCTGTCCGCCAGCGGTCTGGACTTTTCGGACACCGTGTCGAATCCGACCATCAACGCGTCGCCGAAAGCGCATTCGACACCCGCGTTGTCACGGATGACGTGCCGAACCGTGAACGAGGAAGTCCCGACGTGAGTCGTGAAGATCTCCACATTCAAGGGACCGGACCGATCGGTGACCGGCTTGAGGAACTCGACGGTCATCTTTCGAACCACGAGGTATCCCGGCCGGCCGCCGAGCGGCGCCAGTTTCGCTTCCAGGAACTGGATGCGCGCTTCCTGCATGTACTCGACGTAACGCGTGTTGTTGACGTGACCCAACCGGTCGGAATCGCCCCACCGGACCTGGATCTGCGCTGTGTATACGTCGGACACCGGATCAGTCCCTGGTGAGCTTGCGGTGAGTCACGCGGTGCGGGCGTGCGGCGTCGGGGCCGAGTCGCTCGACCTTGTTCGCCTCGTAGCCCTCGAAGTTGCCCTCGTACCAGTACCAAGCTGCCTCGTTGTCGCCGAAGCCACCTTCCCACGCGAGGATGTGGGTACAGGTCCGGTCCAGGAACCAGCGATCGTGCGAGATCACGACGGCGCAGCCGGGGAACTCTTCGAGAGCGTTCTCCAGCGAGCCGAGGGTTTCGACGTCGAGGTCGTTGGTGGGCTCATCGAGCAGGATCAGGTTGCCGCCCTGCTTGAGCGTCATCGCCAGGTTCAGGCGGTTGCGCTCACCACCGGAGAGGACGCCGGCCGGCTTCTGCTGATCGTGGCCCTTGAAACCGAACGAGCTGATGTACGCGCGCGAGGGGAACTCGGTCTGGCCGACGACGATGAAATCGAGCCCGTCGGACACGGTCTCCCAGACCGTCTTCTTGGGGTCGATTCCGGAACGGTTCTGGTCGACGTAGCTCAGCTTGACCGTCTGACCGATCTTGACCTCACCGGCGTCAGGCTCCTCGAGACCGACGATGGTCTTGAACAGCGTCGTCTTACCGACGCCGTTGGGGCCGATGACGCCGACAATTCCGTTGCGCGGCAACGTGAACGAAAGATCCTTGATCAGCACGCGGCCGTCGAAGCCCTTGTCGAGGTTCGAGACCTCCACGACTACGTCACCCAGGCGCGGCGGTGCCGGGATCTGGATCTCGTCGAAGTCGAGCTTGCGCGTCTTCTCGGCTTCGTTCGCCATTTCCTCGTAGCGATCGAGACGAGCCTTGTTCTTGGCCTGGCGGGCCTTGGCGCCGGAACGAACCCATGCGAGCTCGTCCTTGAGGCGCTTCTGCAGCTTCTGATCCTTCTTGCCGGCAACTTCGAGGCGTGCAGCCTTCTGCTCCAGGTAGGTGGAGTAGTTGCCCTCGTACGGGTACAGGCGTCCGCGGTCGACTTCACAGATCCACTGCGCGACGTGATCGAGGAAGTAACGATCGTGAGTCACGGCGAGGATTGCGCCGGGGTAAGCAGCGAGGTGCTGCTCGAGCCACAGGACAGATTCGGCGTCGAGGTGGTTGGTGGGCTCATCGAGGAGCAGGAGGTCGGGCTTGCTCAGCAGCAGCTTGCAGAGCGCAACGCGTCGCTTCTCACCACCGGAGAGGTGGGTGACCATCTCTTCCGGCGGGGGGCAGCGCAGGGCGTCCATAGCCTGCTCGAGCTGCGAGTCGATCTCCCACGCATCTGCGTGATCGAGCTTCTCCTGCAGCTCGCCCATCTCTTCCATGAGCTCGTCGGAGTAATCCGTAGCCATCAGCTCGGCGATCTCGTTGTACCGCTTGAGCTGGACCATCGTCTCTCCGAGACCGTCCTCGACGTTCTCGCGAACAGTCTTGGTCTCGTCGAGCTCCGGCTCCTGCATGAGGATGCCGACGGTCGCGCCCGGAGCCAGGAATGCCTCGCCGTTGCCCGGCTGGTCCAGTCCGGCCATGATCTTGAGGATGCTGGATTTACCAGCGCCGTTCGGTCCGACGACACCGATCTTCGCGCCGGGGTAAAAGCTCATCGTGACGTCATCGAGGATGACCTTGTCACCGTGCGCCTTGCGCACCTTCTTCATCGTGTAAATGAACTCAGCCATGACCGCCAGCCTATCGGTGTTTGTCCTATAACCCACATTGCGCGTTGGCGCTCACACCGATGCGGGTTCTGCGGACAGTCCGAGGTCATCGACCAGATTCGTCGACATGCTCATCGACCCCCACGAAAACCGCGATGGGGACACCTCCGGGTGTCCCCAGGACGGCTCAGATCATTGCCCTGTGGATGCCCTGCGGTTCGCCGCCGAGCTGCGAGAGCGTCGACGCATGGAAGATGGAGCCAGGCACATGAATCGCATGCGCGAGACCGGCATGCGCATCACGCCAGAACCGCTGCATCGGCGTGCTCAACTGCAAAGCCCCACCACCGGAACGAGCAAAGATCTCGTCCACCGCACGCACCGCCCGCCACGCCGCAGCAGTCTGCGTACGCCGACCGATCGCACGAAGCTCGAACGAAACTTCCTGCCCCTTCTCCGTCATGTCCCAGAAACGATCCACCGTCTCCAAGATCGCAGCCCGAGAAGCAGCGATCTCGGCCGCCGCCTCACCGATCGCGAACAGCACGTACGGATCTTCCTTGATCGGAACACCACTGACCGTCACACGCTCACGCTGCGCCGCCATGTTGCACGCCAACGCACCCTCGGCGATACCGATCAACGACGAGGTGATCCCCAACGGGAAAATGCACGAGAACGGGAACTTGTACAACGTCTCCGTACGACCCGCTTCCTTCCACGCCGTCCCGTCGTACACCTTTCCGGCGTCGATGGTGCGGTACGTCGGCAGGAATGCGTCCTTGACGATCAGATCCTTCGACCCGGTTCCGCGCAGGCCCACGACATTCCAGCTGTCCTGGTCGATGTCGTAATCGGAACGCGGCAGCAGTACGTGCAGGTGCTTCGGCGGCATCAACGGCTTGCCGGACTCGTCACCGACCATCGCGCCGATCATGATCCAGTCACAATGATCGGTACCCGAGGAGAACGACCAACGACCGTTGAGGATGTACCCACCCTCGACCGGCCTCGCCACGCCCATCGGCGCATACGGCGACGCCATCCACGTATCGGGATCGGTTCCCCACACCTCTTCCTGAGCCTTGCGGTCGAAGAACGCAAGCTCCCACGGATGCACACCGACGATGCCGCTGACCCAGCCCGTGGCACCGTCCATCGCGCCGATAGCCATTGCCGTCTCGGCGAATTCACGCGGATGCGCCTCGAGGCCACCGAACTCCTTCGGCTGGAACATCCGGATGACGCCGGAGTCGCGCAAGCGCTTCGCGCTGCCGTCCGTCAAGCGCATCAGCTTGTCGCCCTCGACTCCGTCGGCGCGGATCTCGTCGGCGAACTGTGAAATGTTGTCCAGAACCTGACCCATGATCTTTCCGCCTCCACTGATAGTCGATCAACGACCATTAAAGTAGAACACGTTCTAGAAACTTGCGGAAGTGAAATGGCCGACATTTCTTACACTCACACGGTCTGCAGTTCCGACGGGAGTTCGACGGCGTCGCTACCCGAGGCCGCAAGCAACTGTGCGTATCGCCCACCTTGTTGCACAAGTTCGTCGTGGGTGCCCTTTTCCACAACCACGCCCTGGTCGAGGACCGCGATGAGATCCGCATCTCGAACCGTGGAGAGTCGGTGTGCCACAACAAGAGTGGTGCGTCCGACCATCAGCTCGTCGAGCGCGTCCTGCAACGCACGTTCAGTGCGATTGTCCAAGGCGCTCGTCGCCTCGTCGAGGACAAGGATCGGCGGATTCCGCAGGACTGTGCGCGCGATCGCTATGCGCTGTTTCTCACCGCCGGAGAATCGGTAGCCGCGCTCGCCGACCATGGTGTCGTACCCGTCGTCGAGACCGGAAATGAACTCGTGGATCTGCGCGATGCGCGCTGCCTGCTCGATCTCGGCGTCCGTGGCGTCGGGTTTCGCGAACCGAAGGTTCTCACGAATCGTCGTGTGGAAGAGATACGTCTCCTGCGACACCACACCTACCAGGTCGGAGACCGTCGCCAGATCGAGGTCCCGCAGATCGACGTCGTCGATTCTCACCGATCCCGCAGTCGGGTCGTACAGACGTGCGGCCAAGTATCCGAGAGTGGTCTTGCCCGAACCCGTGGAGCCGACAAGCGCCAAGGTTCCGCCGGCCGGGACCGTGAGGTCGATGTTGTCGAGGGTCTTGCTGTCGGTTCCTGGATACGAGAAGTCGACGTGGTCGAACCGAAGTTCGCCGGACATCTTGGTGCGGTCGAAGCTCTTCGACTCTTCCGGATCCGCGATGTCGATCGGCAGATCCAGGTACTCGAACACGCGACTGAACAGTGCCATCGAGCTCTGCACCTCGACGCCCGTGTTGAGCAGCATCATGGTGGGGCGGAACAATTGTGTTTGCAGCGTGGTGAATGCGACGAGGGTGCCGACGGTGATGGTGTTGCCGTGATCGAGAGTGAAACCGGCAAACCAGTAGACCAGTGCAGGCATGGCTGCGAAGGTGATCGACATGGTCGCCATGCGCCACTTGCCGGCCATCATGGCCCGGAGTTCGACGTCTGCGACTTCCGCTGAACGCTCGGTGAATCGATCCGTCAGAGCCGACTTCGCGCCGGTCGTCTTGCCGAGGAGAATGCCACTGACGGAGAGAGATTCCTCCACCTGGACCGACAGATCACTGAGTAGCTTCTGCCGCTTACCCGAGATCTTGCGGCGCTCGTCACCGATCTTGCGTGCGATACGGATGAACACCGGCAAGATCGCCAGCGAGAAGATGGCAAGCCGCCAATCCAGAAGGAACAGAGCAACAATGGTGGCTGCCACGGTCGTTGCATTCTGCGCGATGGATGTTGCCGTGTTGGTGACCACCGACTGCATACCGCCGATGTCGTTGGCAATACGCGACTGAACTTCTCCGGTTCGGGTTCGAGCGAAGAATCCGAGCGACTGATTCTGCAGATGCGAGTAGACCCGCACGCGCAGTTGGTGCATCAGTTTCTGGCCGATGCTGTTGGACATCCAGGTCTGTGCCACGCCGAGACAGCTCGTGATCACGGCAATGGCGATCATGCCGATGGCCAGAACGCTCACGAGTCCGAGGTTCTTGTCCGGGATCGCCTTGTCGAGCATTTCGCGTAGGAGCAGCGGGCTGCCCAGCGCCACGATCGCGCTGAGTGTGATGACCGCGGTGACGATGGCGATCTGAGTTCGATACGGCGCAAACAGTCCGAGTACGCGTTTTGCCGGTACGGATTCCGCCGGAGTGATCTCGACAGCGGATCGTTCGATGTTTCGCATGTGATCTGGTTTCACGTTCTACCTCCTGGAGGCTTTCTCACCCTAGTTTCATATTGATGAGGTTACCTCACTATGAGGCTGACACCAACAACGCTAGACTGACGCCATGCATTCCCGAGAGCGCGAACTCACCGACGTCGTGATGTCCGTGGCACGGCTCATCCGCCGACGTCAGGTGGCAGCGCTGGAACCATTCGGTCTCTCGCCGTCGCAAAGCCGAGCGCTGCGAGTACTGACCCGAGTGGGCGAGCCGGTTCGACTCGGGTTTCTTGCCGAGCGATTGCGCATCGTTCCGCGGTCGGCGACCGACGTCGTGGATTCCCTCGAAGAGGCCGGATGGGTGCGCCGCACTCCCGATCCGAACGATCGGCGAGCCGTGTTACTCGAGCTCACCGACGCCGGCGCTACCCTCGCTGCCGACGTCGCAAAAGCTCAACGACGCGAATCTTCGGATGTGTTCGACGACCTCGACGAATCGGAGCGAGCAACTCTCACCGAACTTCTCGAGCGAGTGGACGCGGGGCACGACTCGCGGCCCCGCGACTGCCCGAAACCTTCGGTCTGAGTCCTCACGCAGCGACGGTGTCGACTGCGTCCTCGACATTCTCCGCCGACGTCGGCTTACTCTGACGCTCGATCTTCGAGATGCAACGAGCAAGGTCCGCGCCTACCGCAGTCGCCCGTAGCTCGAGATCGGAACGAGGCACACCCTCTTTGGTCGTGTACTCGTTGGTGCGCAACTCCCCCGCCACCATGACCGGATCACCCTTCATGATGGATGCGCCGACGCCGGTGACCAACCGCCGCCAGCAACTCACCGTGAGATAGAGGGTCGCTCCGTCCGTCCACTCTCCGGTCACCGCGTCTTTGCGACGCGTGTTGCTCGCCATCCGAAAGCTCAGCACCTCTTCGCCATTGGTGGTCTGCCGCTTCACCGGATTGGTGATGACGGTTCCGACAACCGTTGCATGCGTTTCGTACATGTCCGATCCCCCTTCGAACTCCAGAACCCGCCAACTGCCGCGGGGCCGATCATTGCGTCGGCAGTTTCGATTGTGGAACGACAAACGCGTGGCTCGGGATCTTCGATTTCCACCTGTGCATCGGTGGAACAGCTGTGGAGAAACAGCACTGCCCGAGCCAAACGGCCCGGGCAGTGTCGGAGCTAAGTGCTAGTGGAGGATTCGTCGGATTTCTTCTCGCTGGGTGTCTCGTCCGCAGAGTCCTCGCTTGCAGTCTCCGCGTCAGCAGCCTCACGCGGTTTCCACCCCTCGCGGTCCCGCCTGGCCAATTCGGCGAACATAGCGTTGTGAGCAGCGAGGTCGGCGTCGTGGTCACGCTCGGCCGCACGGTCGGTTCGGCGCGCTGTCCTGCCATCGCTGCGCGACCACTGAACCAGTAGCGCGAGCATGACCACCATGAGCGGGATCTCGCCGGTCGCCCACGCGATGCTGCCGCCCAGCTGCTGATCGCCGATCAGGTCGTTGTTCCAGCCGAGGCCGAGCGAACGGAAGTACGCGCCGCCCATGACGGCGGTAGTGCTCATCAATGCCACGCCGAAGAAGGCGTGGAACGGAAGCGAGCCGAAGACCATTGCCAGCTTGGTCACCGGCTGCAATTGGCGTGGTGACGGGTCGATTCCGATCGCCACCCAGTAGAAGAGATAGCCGCTGAGGATGAAGTGCAGGTTCATCAGCAGGTGAGCGCTGTGCGAGTCGACCGTCGCACCGTAGATTCCGCCGAGATACAGCGCGTAGAAACCGCCGACAAAGAGAACTGCCGCCACGATCGGGTGAGTGATGAATCGCGAGAACGGGCTGTGCAGCGCGGTCAGAATCCACTCGCGAATGCCGGGCACGCCGTCCTTGCCTGCCGGATCCAGGGCCCGCAGAGCCAAAGTGATCGGCGCACCCAGAACCAGCAGGACTGGTCCCAACATCGACAGCGCCATGTGAGCACCCATGTGAACGCTGAAGACTGCCGGTGCGTATTTGCCGACGCCCGACGACGTGGCGATCAGGAGCACCGCACAACCGCTCATCCAGGCGATGGTTCGGCCGACAGGCCAGGAATCCCCACGCTTGGCCAGCTTGCGCAGGCCGATTCCGTACAGAATCGCCGCAGCAACGGCGGCGGTGCCGAACATGAGGTCGAATCGCCAGTCCGTCACGAAGGCCATGAACGACGGCGGGTCCGGAAGGTTGTAACCGAGTTCGACCTCGGGGATCGAGGGAATCGACAGCGGAGGGGGCGGCGGGGTGCGACCGAGGCCGATCGCGAGGCCGATGGTTGCCGCCATCACGATGCCTTCAGCGCCGGCAAATCGAATCAGGGCAGAGCGACTCTTGGGGTTCTCCGCCAGCGCCGGTAGCGCCCGACTCCGCTGAGCCCAACCGAAGAACCCGAGGATGATCAGTGCAACTGTTTTCGCGACGATCAATCGTCCATACGTCGTGGTGAGTACGTCGTCGAGAGGCAGACGGACAATCGCGTTGATGACGCCGCTGAATCCCATGACGACGAAGCAGATGGATGCGACCGTCGAAAAGCGTCGGGCGGCGACGTCGGTGTAATCGCCACCACGTCGGGCGTGTGCCAATAGCGCGAACAGGCCGCCGGCCCAGAGCGAAGCCGCCACGAGGTGCAGGATCAGGCTGTTGGTGGCGATGTCATGCGAGCCGCCGGAAGACGAGTGACCGGTGAGAGCGAGCGGCATCAGTCCGAGGAGACCGATCAGCAGCAGGAGCGGAGTCCACCACCAGCGCAGTGTCAGTCGGGCCAGGATCGCCAGAACAACCGCGATGATGGCCGTCCAACGCCAAGCGCCGGCGATCTCGACCTGATCGAGTCCCGACCACAGGTTCGCCGGTTTGACGGCTTCGGCAAACGGCTGACCCGACGTGTCGGAAAGCGTCAGAGGCACCATCATGAACGAACAGATCGCCCACACGATCGCGGCGTGCGACGCGGTTCGGACGGCGCGATAACCGTCGACGTCGAGGACGCCCGACTTCTGCGGCGGCACGAAGAACGCGGCCAGCAGCAGTGACCCGATCGCGATGACCGCGGCGATCTCCCCCAGTGCCCGCATCGCGGGCAGGCCGTACGTGGTGATCGGGCCTGGATCCGGGATGCCCAGAAGAGTCAGTGCCTGCGACGCGGAGAATCCCACCACAATGGCTGCGGTGAGCCCTGCGATGAGTCCACTGACCACGAATATGGCGGTCGAAGAAGCGGGTGCACCGCTGTGCGGAGTGGACTCCGGTGGGGAATCTGTCGGCGCGAGGTCGGGTGTAGCCATACCTCAAGGGTAGGACCTTCGCGAACCGACTACGACAACGCGTCGGAGTTGGGCGGCGCGCGTCACATCCCGAACCCTCGAGTATGATGTTCCACGCGCCTCCGTAGCTCAGGGGATAGAGCAAGAGCCTTCTAATCTCTTGGTCGCAGGTTCGAATCCTGCCGGGGGCACCAAAGTAGTCACATTCAAACCTGCGCCTAGAGGCGCAGATTTTTGCGTGGTTAGGTTAGCCCGCCTGGATGTCAGAAGTTTAGAGCCAGCACCGAACAGCGTTCCACCGAGTTCGCCGAATGGGACAGAGTGCAGCCAGTTCCATGCGCCAAGATCGAGGCCAGACAGCCAACCATTCGTGGCAATCAAGAGGACACCCGTCAACGTCAGGCCCGCAACAAGTAAGGCTGCTTTTGTTTTGCGGAGTCGCACGGCCAGCGATGAGGGTTGATTATTTGCCATTGCTTACGGCTATTGTATCAAAATTGCAGGTCAGCGCATAGATCGTTATAGGTTTCACGGTCTACTCGCCTACGAGTGTCGCGAGAACATGGACATCGAGATGAATGCCAGCATGGAGGTAGCGCGACCGCAGCGTTGCCTCGTGCGCCCAGTTTAGATGCGCGAACAGTGCTTGCGAGGCGTCGGTGCCCTTCACGATCCAAGCCTCAAGCCTCTGAAGTCCGAGGTGGTCGAATGCCCACGCTTGCGCAAACTCGACGCCGACCTTTCCGAAACCCTTCCTTCGGTCGTCTGGATTCCAGACGCAAATCCCCACCTGCGCCAGTCTGTTTCGCCAATCGATGCCATGCACTGAACACTCACCTACCAAGCGGCCACCCTCGACCTGGAGAACGAAGGTCTACTCGGTCGCCGGCACCGGGCCGGCTGTCGCGTCGATTTTGCGCTGAAGTTCCGCCTCGCTTCTCAGTCGCCAGTATTGCGGTCCGAATTGGGCGAGTTCCTCCCAATTCTCACTTGCGGAAACGATAGCGGGCACGATTGCCGACGCTAGGGCAACAAGGGTCACCTGACTTACGACCACCGCTTCTCCAACCGTCTCCGAAGCCGCAATGCTACTTATAAGTATGTAGACCTACAAGTAGCAACCCGGAAGCGTATCGGGTTGTCATGGAAGGTGAGCTGCAGAAGGTCGTGGGGCGCAATCTGCGCAGGTACCGCCTGGAACGCGGCTATAGCCAGGAGACGTTCGCGGACGTTATGGGCGTACACCGGACCTACATGGGCGGAGTGGAACGCGGCGAGCGGAACCTGACCTTGCAAACGCTTGAGAAAATCGCCGAGGTCCTCAAGGTGGAGCCCATTTCCCTACTTCGTGATCCGTAGGCACGCACTCACCCATTCGCGTCGGCGTGTCGAAGCGAGTGCTCGACTGGTGTCGACAGATACTTGATTGTCGATGATTGACCATCGGCCGACCGTTTCGTCTCCCTGCGCAACCGTCGCCTTACACACGGAAGGCTAACGTCGAAGACCGGTTGGACTGCAGCACATGGATGTCATATCGAGATCGTGGGCATTGGGGAAGACTTTGCCTGGGGAAGTGCTCGACATAGATGACATGTCCCACAGCGGAGGGGGACGAGGCAAGAGAGATGGCAGGCAAAAGTTCGAATAAGGTCACGAGCCCGAAGGTGGCCAAAGCGGCGTCCGCAGCGTTGAGCGACGGTCGTTCGTTCGCACGGACGAAGAGCATCGCGGCAAGCGCGTTGGCTCAGGCGAAGCCCTCGAAGAAGAAGTAGCTCGTGAGTTCGGCGGTGCGTTCATCCGGTCGTGGACGCACCGCACCTTTCGGACTTCGGAAGCAGACCTGTAGATACCGACCGACGAGTGAAAGAGTGCCTGTTGCCGAAGAGCAAAGGACGAAAAAGTAAATCCAGGCCACCAAAGAGGCCGAAGACGATAGCGGCACCCACTGCGTCGGCTCACGATGCCAGTCCGGCCACCCCGGTCTCTGGTCCCGTCACTATAGTCGCGTCCGAGCTAGGCCTACAGCCACTTGAGGTTGAAGACAGAGCTACGATTCTGCAGAGGTGTGGAATTCTGGAGGCGCTGCCAGTTGCCGTAGCCCTTTACTCCAGATTTGACGATTCCCTTTTGAGCCAGACTACCCGTCCATTCGAAGCAGCTATCATGCGAAGCCTTGAGTCGCCATGGGCTGAGCGGCTAAGAACTATTCATCGAACAGGCCGCTCTGTGTTATCTCCAGCCTCGATGACCCAACTGATCCGCGAGATTATTGAATTCTGTTCGCTGGACGCCGAGCTGCATACTGAAACCTTCGACAACAAAATGCTGGTTGAGCTTGTGCTGAGCATAAACTCCGAGCATGACAAGTCACCGTACTTCACATCGTCGAACCCCTCCGAAGCTGAGAAAAAGCGAGTCGCAAAGGAGTTCGACGAAATTGACACCGACGAGCTTCGACGCCGGATGCGAGAGATCACGCTAGTCGAAGTTGCGCGACTTCAGTCAAATTCGTCTCTGGTTGTCGAGAGTGTTGTCGCCACCGCATCTGATACGTGGCTACATCCCTGGCCCGACAAGACACCTCACGAGTTAATAGGCGAAAGTCCTGAACATGCCTACCAGGGTGCAGTAGGTGTCCCTCTGTTGGAAATGTTTAAACTTGGGAAGGTCTTGGTCGAGGACAGGCGCCAGAAGCTGGCCACAGTGACCCGGGAAGAGCTTGCTAGCAGCGGAGCAAAGCCCGCGGCGATTGACAACTTGTTCCGCACAATGTCGTTGCCCATCCAAGAGTATAGAAAGCTGCTTGCCAAGGATCGGCTGCGCGGGGCCACCGAGAATCAGCGCTATACTTTTACCCAGTTCCCGTTCCTTCGGATCGACGATCGCACGGTCATCCAGCTGCGTAGGCAGTGGGCGGCTGATCGCTTCTTTGGCGAGCACGTGTACATGCAAGCATGGGCATCCTTCAAGGAAGCAGGTAAGAATGCCCACGCCAATCAATTGAAATCCGCGATGAATGACGTGTTTGAACGATTAGTCAGCAACACCCTGGAGCGCATAGCTGCATTTCCGGTGCCACCGTGGGCGAAGACCATTTCAGTTGTACACGAACAAGACATGCAGGACGCATGGACCGATAAAAAGGGGCTTACTCCCTCAGTATGCGACTGGGCGGTCGCCTCCGGGCCGTCCTGCCTAGTTATTGATGCAACTAATCACACTCAGAATTTCAAGCTCGCTCAAGGTCTTGCCGATGAAGTCGAGTATTGGGACGACGTTACGCGGATCTTCTTGAAGGGAAAGTTCAAGCAACTGGCGTCAACGATAAGGTTCTTGCGTGAACGCAGCTTTGGGGACACAGGACTGGGCGCAAACACTTGCTTTATACCAACGGTCATTGTACCCAATGGGGGTCTCCCCAACACAGAGATGGTCGACTTCGATATCTCCCAGCACTCGCATGAGATGTTCAAAGAGTTTTCACCCAATGTGCTCCCACCATCCATCCTTACGTTCGCGGATCTTGAGCTTCTGGAGGGACTCGCAGAATTCCGCCATTCGAATATTGTCCAGCTAATGACCTTCTGGCGTGCTGTTTGCGCTAGTAGCACGCCACCTCCACGGCTACAGACGTTCTTGGAACAAAAAGGTCTTGATCGACCCGTCCCGAATCATGCAATACGCACAGCTCGGCGGATGTACGTCATGCTCGATCCCTTGGTTTAGGTGGGCACGAGTGTTATCACCCGCGCAGAGTACCAAAAAAATAGAACGCACGTTCGAGTGCTCGAACGTTTGCAGAGGTCAGCGCGGCAATGCGCTGATCTTTTTACTATCACCGGTACATGTCAGACCCCTACTGTACGGTCTGTTTTAGCGTGCTGACCAGTGTAAATAGTGTTTGAAGTAGCGGAAGGGTTGATGTCACCGGTACATGGTTTCGTCGTATCAAGAACAGCGGAGCGACCCCTGCACAGACGTACCAGAGCCGTTGTCAATTTGTCATCGTTCATATAGCGCAGAGACTGGTAAAATTAAAGTAATGGTAAATACAGCTGATGAGCCCCAGATAGCGAACGCCAGCCATAGTGCGATGTTCTTGAAATCCTTGCAAATAGACAACTTCCGTTCATGTATCGATACCTCGATTGAATTCCGGAGTGACGTAACCATACTCGTTGGTGAGAACAACGCAGGAAAGTCGAATATCATTGAGGCACTTCGCCTAGCAACTACCCCACTCAGTAAGCGAAGAACTCGGTACTTCGAGGGTGAGGATGTCTCGGAAAGTCGACCGGACACTCCAATCAATATAAAGCTTCAATATTCAAATCTTTCAGAATTTCAAAAGGCTCATTACATTGGCGCAATGGATGTCATCGATGGCACGGCTACTTATAGCACCAAGTACACCTACGACAAGGCAAACCCCCGTCAATCTCGGGTTGAGAATCTAGCGGGTAAGGTCGGTATGCCAGACTCCGAGCCAAACAAGAGGGATCAAATCAACCATGTCTACTTAGCTCCCCTACGTGATGCAAATCGAGAACTTGACTCCGCAACAGGAAACCGTCTGTCCATGATCATGGAGACCCTCATTAAGCCCGAGGTTCGCGATGACTTCATAGATTCTGCGAAAACAAAGTATGCACAACTAGAAACCCATGAAGCCATTACCGAGACCAATGACAACCTGCAGAACGAGCTGACACTTCTTACCGATGCAGTTCGCAAACAATTCGTCACAGTTTCTTTTGACACGATAAAGCTTGCACGCTTAGCGCGCAGCCTACGACTCAAGATGAACGAGCACTTAGTCGCTCCATCTGATCTCGCGAACTCTGGGCTTGGGTACGCAAATCTGCTCTTTCTGGCATCTGTCGTCCTTGAACTGAGTAATGCAGACGAATCTGAACTAACTCTATTTTTAGTGGAGGAGCCGGAAGCACATCTCCACCCACAATTACAGTCGGTCCTCCTCGATTACCTCAGAGACCAAGCTCGGAGTTCGGTCAAAGATGACAGTGATGGTCCGGCAGGCAGAATTCAGATTATCGCCACTACGCATTCGCCCAACCTGGCAAGCAGCGCCGGCCTCGATCCTGTCGTCGTCGTCCAGTCTCAGGTAGCCACTGACGAAGCCGGTAAAATTGTCACGTCGCATGCGACAAAGACATTGCCTCTAGCTAGAATTACTTTGGGTGAAGATGCCAAGGCTAAGCGGAAAATAAATCAGTATCTCGATGTAACCCGCGCTGAACTACTATTTGCTCGCCACGTGATCTTAGTTGAAGGGATCGCTGAACAAATCATCATCCCCGCACTCGCGCGAAATATCATCCTGAAAGACGAAGATGAGAAGATAGAGAAGGAGCAGCAACGGAGATTTCGTGGCGTATCACTCATCAATATTGGCATGGTAGATTTCGAACCCTACATCCGCCTTTTGCTGCAGGAAGTAAATGGCTGCCGACTTGTTGAGCGACTGGTTATTGTGACAGATGCGGATCCTTTGCTTACAGAAGAGGAAAAGAAGAGAAAGTCTGGCTACAAACCTAAAAACAATCAGGAAGACGGTACGAAATCGGCGACACCGGACGATGATGATGAAGCAGATGAAGCAGTTACCTATAACCGCGCTTCGTCGCTACAAAAAATCGTTGATGAGCTCGGAGCTAGTACAATCGTACATATTGCTGAAGCACCTCATACACTCGAAGCGGACTTACTCGATCCTGCCGAAAAAAACAAGGACGTATTCAGCGCCGCTTTTCTAGCCCAGAAGACTGGTTCACAAAAGAGAATAGCTACTATCATCGAGTCTTCCGATCCTCCGCGAGAGTTTTACGTGTGCCTGCAAACTATTCAAAAATTCATCAGCAAAGGGCAGTTTGCTCACGACTTCGCCATTGCGCTGGAGAAGCCAGGAACATATCAATGTCCAGAATATCTTGCGGAGGCGGTTCGGTTTGCCATTGGCTCAGAGACTGCATCAGATGAATAACAGCTTGGACTTCACCGATAGTCAGACGAAACTGATAAAGCACGTCGGATCCATCCGAGTTGAGGCCTGCCCTGGAGCGGGAAAGACTCAAACTATCGCTGAGCGCTTCGCCGTTAGACCAAACATGCATCCACGTAAAGGCGTTGCGCTGCTATCTTTCACGAATGCAGCAGCCGATGAGGCAAAAGTCCGCTGCTCTAAAGACCCCGGCCTCCTTGCGGCACCAAACTTCGTCGGTACGATCGATAAATTCCTGAATCGATTCGTTGTTACTCCATTCGTGACATCTCGACAAGAAGTGCGCCCCCACTTCGTTGACACTTGGTCACAGCTTCCAAATGCAACCGTACAGCTGAGGGGAAACCGTGGAGTTTTCTCATTAGATTGGTTCGACTTCGAGTCAAACGGCACATCAACTCTACATGGCCGAACCGCTCCATATATGTTGAAGAAAGAGATCCAAGATCTCAATTTTGTTCAGCGATCAAAATTCGAAGTTGAGGCAACGCGTGTCAGAAAGACACTTATAATGCGCGGCTACTACAGCGCTGAAGCGTCCCGGCAAGCTGCCGCCGCAATCCTTGCCGATTCTTCTGATCGCTCCAAACTGGTGACTCTCCTCGGTAGTCGGTTTAGTGAGGTGATTGTCGATGAAGTGCAAGATTGCTCAAGTGACGATCTCAATCTGCTGCAACTGTTCAATGAGGCCGGTGTCATGATTGTTCTGGTCGGGGATCCAGATCAGGCAAT
The DNA here is from genome assembly GCF_018588185.1 of Rhodococcus sp. WY5. NCBI lineage: Bacteria > Bacillati > Actinomycetota > Actinomycetes > Mycobacteriales > Nocardiaceae > Rhodococcus > Rhodococcus sp. WY5. Next base: position 3,469,520 of record NZ_JAAMPR010000001.1, on the reverse strand, counting down.
CTACGAATTCCGTCGAGAAGTAAATTCGTCCTCTCTAAATTTAACTACCCTAGCTCCTGCTGGAAAACGACTAGATGGAAACTTTCGGAGTACGCCAGCTATATGCGCGATAGCGGACAGTCTGCGTGCAAGTAGCGTGACAACTGATATTCCCCGCGGACCGAACAGGGATAGCAAGACCCCAGTATATGTATTCGGGTACTCCGACCTAAAAACGATCGCTCCGTGCATCGAGCTTCTCATGACTAGTGAGGGATACCGGCGCGACCAGACTGTCGTCCTGTCGCATAGTTGGAATACTGTGCGTAGTGCTGCGGGCGGCAGTACTTCAGAACTGAACTCAACAAGCAAACTTGTCCGCATCGCATCATGGATTCGGTGTCTTCATGAGGAGACTGATGCAAAACTACGACAAACGGCTCTGCATGGTCTTGCCAATATTCTTCATGAATCTGCGAAGAAAGAGCTAAAGGACCTCGGGCTGATTGAATTTTTGGAAGAAATTGGGCTTTCCGAGAGACAGTTTCGAACTTCAGTTCTTCGCATTGCAACGGCGACGACTTTCGATAAAAAGCCCTCATCGTTCAAGAACAATTTAACGGAGGCGCTCCTCTCAAACTCGTTCGATTGGGTCGGAAGCCTTACAATTCCGAAAGGTGACAGATGGCCCTCCATACCCTCTTGGAGACGGAAGTCGGCACTCGAATACGGAACTATCCATAGCTATAAGGGCCTGCAACAGGAGTTTGTAACTATGATAGTTGCAGAGGACTACGAGTCGCGAACCAGTGACCAGTCGGGCGTTTGTCTATGGCACGAAGATCGAGATGGCGAACCGCGTCGTGTTCTATACGTCGGAGCCACTCGAGCGCAGAAGCTACTTATGCTCGCAGTTCACGAGTCACACCTCGATAAGGTACTGAGCCGACTAGACAAGGATTCGGTCCCGATGAGATATATTCAGATGCTTGACGGCAAGATCCAGGATGCGTTTTAGAGACTGTAACCGCGTTGCAGCTCCCTAATCACCAACATCTGCCATGTTGCTACTATGACAATCCCCATACAATCCTGCATTCGGATAGAGACCGCAGAGTGCAATGCAGAGCACGTAGAAATCTTACCGCATCTATGCAAGCTCCCTTAACGACCACGCGATGCTCGATGATCGTGTTCTTAAAAGAGAACTGAAGATTGGTACCTCCATCGACTGACTAGTCGGGTACCCCCAACCGACCAAGATGCTACACGTGACTACCGACAATCCGACGATCAGTGGCTCCCAGGCAGCACCGGTAAGGTTTGAGCTGGCGGGATTAGATCTGGGCGTTACCTGATAACCCGTAGTCGGCTCGAAGACTGTAAAATGTCGTTCTACTGTTCCGCGGTAGGTGATGGCTTTGCGGCGGCGACCAGGCCGGGAGATCCGCGCTGGTCAGACCGGGAGGCCAGCAATCAACTTTCAGCGGCCGATTCGCCACACCTGACTCGTGTGGGTCTAGCCAAAATAGCTCGCATCTAGGCCGGACTTGCATGCCCCGTCGGCGGCCCTTGCTCTGAGTTTAGGCTTCCCACCTCGCCCGGACTCACATCGTGAAGAAGCGCGGGCCAAGCAGGGGCAAATGCGTTTGCCCGCGTTGCAACGATTCACGCAGGTACAGCCCATATAGAATCTGCGTTCGAACTATTGGACGAACGCAGAGGTTTAGAGCCAGACCTTCACCAGTTGGCCAAGGTTCTCGTCACTCTCGCGACGGACACCACGACGACCGAGCACGGGAGCGAGAATGCCGACAGCCACGCTGCGTGATCGCGCCTACTCGTCTCGTGCCATCCACCGGTTGAACTTTGGCTGACGAAGTGTCAAACCCGACTTCTTCAGGGCTTTGCCGACACTGCTCGCAGCAAGGCCGTACTGCCGTCCCAGCTCGATGGTCGACCTCCCGCGCTCGTAGTGCCACGCTAGCTCTGCTAGCAAATTCGTATCGATCCGAGCACGCGAACGCGTCGCTACGCCCCTGCTCGCCAGAAGGCGAGCAATGGTCTGCCGGTGGACCCCGAACTGCTCGGCCACCTCTGGGGCAGTTTTGCCTCCTTCGTACTCCGACACCAGCGACTCCACCTCGAATTCGCTCAGCCGACGCTGAGGCCGATAGCTACGTTCGTCCGCCTTGAGCAGCAGTTCTTCGCTATGCGGGGCCGGTGAAGCGGGTATCTCAACCTGCCGAGCGAGGGCCGCTAACAGGGCATCCTTACGTGAAAGAGATTCACGAAGGCGCACCACAAGATTTGCATCACGAATGGCCACACTGCGTCAATGATCGACCTCCACGCAGAGCGATCGCGATACGGTCCGAAACGTAGGCCACAAATCGCGGGTCGCCCGCAGTAATCTGCCTCGCATGAAGAAGGCACTCCCGAAGACGCTGAAGTCACTCGCCCGGACCGTTGGAATCCTGGCACTCGCGATCGTCGTTGTATCCGTCGTCGAGCGGTTCACCGGCGCACACCAACCGACTACCGGTCCCGCCTCGTTGACCGGGCCCGACCAATCGTTGTAGCCCTTCCCTTGTGACAGGGTCGACACATGACGTTCGAGGAACAGGACGAGTCGACATGTGAAAGCCGTCCGATCGCAGATGATGGGCCATTCACGCTGGAAGTCGATGGAGAAATCTTCACGGTGACGGTCCGCCCCGGGGAGCCGGGCGCGTCCGACTACGACTGGAAATCGGGGCCGAACGAGGGGTACGGGTTTTCCAGTTTTCACCGTGTTTCCTACTACAGTGTCCTCGACCGAGCGAACAGTCCATCGAACGAAATTCAGCCCGAAACTATCGATGAACACCGTGCGTCGATCCGCGACTTCCTCAGCAAGGTCAACCCGGAGACCGGATATATCGGAGACTGATCGTCAGAGTTGCCAGTAGCGTTGCCGTCATGATTACGGACCCGACGAGGCCGTGGTGGGAGACTTACAACAACAACGTCCTCTCCGCCCGCGAAAATGGCTGGAGCGAAGACGATTCCAGGCTCTCTCGCGAACTATGCGACCTACTCGATGACGTCGCTGCCGCGTTCGCCATCACGGGCGCGCAGACACCAGGGTGGCTGAGCCCATACAGCGGCCACGTCCAACCCCGCAAGGACTCGTACGAGCGTTGTACCGATCCGGAGAAGTTCCTGATCGTGGTGGCAAGAGCTCGAGCGTGGACAAAGGTCCTCGTCGATCGCGGCTGGGCACGAGAAGTACCGCCTGTGCGATGGGCGCTCCGTCCCTTGGAGTCCGGCGGGGCCGACACCGTTTTGGAGCCTTCGAGTGACGGTGCGGTTCCGCTCGTGCTGACCACGCACACTCCGGTCGACAGCGCCCACCCGTTCAATGTCACGATCGCCGCGGGCAACCCGCCTGTGGCGATGGCGTCCATTCCTGACTGTGCCTGCGACGGATGCGACAGGGGGTCCGCTGTACTGCTCGAAGAATTCGACACCTGGGTGTTGTCAGTGGTCGACGGTTCCCTCGAAGTCGACGTCACAGCCGCCTGTTATTCGATTCAAACTTCTTTTCACGGCGGAAGGCACGGGGTCCAGTACCTCGACGAACCCACAGCTTTCACTGCGGCACCGTGGCCCCCGAATTGGACGGCACGCTCGTTCGCGTCTACAAGATGAGCAGGCGCTGAGCCCTGATCCCGCCGCTACAGAACCTTCGTGAAGATCTGCGCCGGCGCTGCCGTCTCGAGCTTGGCCAGCGCCTCAACCAACCTGACGAAGTGCTCGGTATGAGTGTGGGCGTCGAGGTGCTCCTGCGATTCCCATTCCTCCGCCAACACGAGCTCGCAGGGATTGTCGGTGCGCTGCAGTAACTCGTAATTGATGCAGCCGACCTCTTTTCGGGTCTCGGTGACAAGTTCGTCGTACAACCGAAGCACTTCCGCGAGATCGCCCTGCTCCACCGTTGTTGGCACCAACACCCTGATCACAAAGACTCTCCGATTCGACTGTCCTGCAATAGCCCGTCGGCTCGAAGTCTGCCGTAGACCTCCGACAGATCGACATTTCCGTTGTGACTCGAAGTTTGCGGACAGGCGCAATATCTACGAAACACCCCCGATACCGGAGGTTCGTAGGGTTTGCCGAAGTCGGGCTCGCAATCAGCAGCGCAGCCCTGGGCCCGGGCGAGGGGTAAGCACATGAGTGGAAATGCAGTTCGCTTGCAAGCGATCAAGGACGTCGAGGCCTACACACCTCCGGTGGTCAGTTTCACGACCGACGAGACACCCGGAGAGGTGTTCGGAGCCAACGTCTTCAACAAGGTGGTCATGCAGAAGCGACTGCCCAAGCTCGTCTACAAATCGGTGATGTCGACGATCGAGCAAGGCAAACCGCTTGATCCCATGGTCGCCGATGCGGTCGCGTCGGCGATGAAGGACTGGGCGTTGGAGAAAGGCGCAACCCACTACGCCCACGTCTTCTATCCACTGACCGGGTTGACGGCCGAGAAGCACGACAGCTTCCTCGAGCCGGTCGGCGACGGCAGTGCACTGGCGGAGTTCGCCGGCAAGACCTTGATCCAAGGTGAACCCGACGCTTCGAGTTTCCCGAACGGCGGGCTGCGCAACACATTCGAGGCTCGCGGATACACCGGCTGGGATGTCACGAGCCCGGCCTACGTTCTCGAAAACCCCAACGGCAACACACTGTGTATCCCGACCGTGTTCGTTTCGATGACCGGCGAAGCGCTCGACCACAAGACTCCCCTGCTGCGTTCACAACAGGCAACGGGTTTCCACGCCGAACGAATCCTTAAGTTGTTCGGCCATACCGATCCCGAGCACATCGTGTCGTTCTGCGGACCCGAGCAGGAGTACTTCCTGATCGATCGACACTTCTTCCTCGCCCGCCCCGACCTCCTCAACGCCGGCCGAACACTCTTCGGCGCAAAGCCGCCCAAGGGCCAGGAGTTCGACGACCACTACTTCGGGGCGATCCCGGAACGTGTGCTCGGATTCATGATGGACACGGAGCGGGAACTTTTCAAACTCGGTATCCCCGCCAAGACGCGGCACAACGAGGTTGCGCCCGGCCAGTTCGAAATCGCCCCGATGTTCGAGCGAGGCAACATCGCCGCGGACCACCAGCAGTTGCTGATGACCACTTTCAAGACAATCGCCAAGAAGCACGGCATGGAATGTCTGTTCCACGAGAAGCCGTTCGACGGTGTCAACGGCTCCGGCAAGCACGTCAACTTCTCGCTGGGCAACTCCGAACTCGGCAGTTTGCTTGTCCCCGGCGACAATCCGCATGACAACGCCCAGTTCCTCGTATTCTGCGCCGCAGTCATCCGGGCCGTCCACAAATACGCCGGCCTCCTGCGCGCGTCGGTCGCATCGGCAACCAACGATCACCGTCTCGGTGCCAACGAGGCTCCCCCGGCCATCATCTCGATCTTCCTCGGCGATCAGCTGGCCGACGTCTTCGAGCAGATCGCCAAGGGCGCAGCGACATCGTCGAAGGACAAGGGCACCATGATGATCGGAGCCGACACCCTTCCCGTCCTACCGACCGACCCGGGCGACCGCAACCGCACGAGCCCATTTGCCTTCACCGGCAACCGTTTCGAGTTCCGCGCGCCAGGATCGCTGCAAACAGTCAACGGCCCGATGGTCACCATCAACACGATCATGGCCGAGGCCTTGGACTACATGGCCACCGAACTGGAGGCCGCGGTCGCCGACGGCGCCGATTTCGACACCGCCGTCCAGAATCTGCTCACCGAGATCATCACCAACCACGGTGCGGTTGTCTTCAACGGCGACGGTTACTCGGAGAACTGGCAGATCGAGGCCGAGTCTCGCGGCCTGCCGAACCTTCGCACGACGCTGGACGCCCTTCCTGAACTGATCACCGAATCCTCGATGGAACTCTTCGAGAAGTACAAGGTCTTCAACCACCGGGAGATGCACAGTCGCTACGAGGTCGGACTCGAACAGTACGCACTGAGCATCGGCGTCGAGGCACGCCTGGCCGCCGAAATCGGTACGACGCTGATCCTTCCGGCCGCAGTGCGCCACCAGACGGAAGTTGCGCAGAACTTCGTCGCACTGAAGTCCGCCGGCCTCGAACCGGATTCAGCACCGCTCGAAGAAGTGTCGGCGCCCGTTGCGGCTCTGCGCACAGCGCTCGCGGCCCTGCGCGCAGCAATCGACACCGACGCCGGCGAGTCGCCATTCGATCAGGCCAAGCACGCACAGGACGCACTCCTGCCCGCCATGGCAGAGGTACGTGCAGCGGCCGACTTCCTCGAAACCATCGTCGCCGACGATCACTGGCCACTCCCGACGTATCAGGAAATGCTCTTCATTCTCTGAGCATCACCCGAATATCACTACCCACAGAACTATGGCCTGCAACTCGATCGAGTTGCAGGCCATAGTTGTCGAATCTTGCTCGGCTAGCGGTCTTCCGGCATCGTGACTTCGAGGACGCGAGCCTCACCGGTGGTCGCGGGGTCAGGACGATCGCGCGAATCCGACGACGCCATCTGGAGTCCGTTCAAATCGGTCCGCATGTAGATGACGTTGTAACGGTCCCACGTGGTGGCGACGAATTCGAGGAACTGTCCGCTCGCCCACGGGTGCATGAATCCGCCGTACAACGCGGGCAACGTGATTCCACTCAACAGGGTCTGCGTACCACTCCACGGGCCTTGCGGTTGGTCGGCCTGACGGATCACCAGGTTGCCCTCGGCACTGGTGTACATGGCAACGTACTTGTTCAGGTAGTCGTTCCACTGCACTGCGAGTTCACTGACCGGTGCCTTGATGACCTGAACGGCATCGGTATCTCGCGGACTCCAACCGGAGCCGTCCCAGTATTCGTAGGCGCCGAGATTTCTGATGTCGGCGCCGGCCACTCGCGCCAGGACCGCCTTACCGAAACGACCTGAGGGAGTTCCGTATTCGTAAATGTAGCCGTCCCGACCGTCGAGGAAGGCGCTCTGCTGGAAGTTGGAATTGATCGGCGATACTGCCGGAATCCCCGGAATGCCAAGTCCTTCGGTATTGGCGCGAACTGTCGCCGGATCGAGTTCCCAGTTCTCACCGTTGTCCGTGGAGAAAGCCAGAGCCGAGTAGTTGGTGGTCCAGGCTCCGGGTTCGTCCCACGACCGAACGGACATGAATCTGATGTACTGCACACCACCGTAAGAGATTCCAGCGGTCGGGATGGTGGTGAACTCGCCCGGAATGCCGAATCCCGGAATGATCTCCTTGGAATGATTGGGGCCGTCCAAAGGAGAACTGTCGATCTTCATGCCGTCGGCGATGGCGGTGTCGTTGCTGCGGAACAACACGTTGCTGCGCCAGTCGTCACCCGGGGTGTCGCAGTCGCCCACCGTGTCGCCGAATGCCATCAGCACGTCGTGATCCGGCCCCGAAAGACCGTTGTCCCACATGATTCCGAGGTCGGTACCCGACACGTTGAACCGCTCGATGGTGTTGTTGGGACTGCCTGGGCCAGTGACCATTTCGATCGCCTTGGTCCGGCCGGTCAGCACCGGCAGAGCACCGTTGGGGGCGCCGGTGATCCAAGGCAGCGCGTTGGCGAGGGAGCCGGTACCGGCGGAACCACTACCGAGCGATCCGGTCAGCGAGCCGAGCGAACCCGTCATCGATCCGGCGGAACCACTTCCTCCCGAACCACACGGTCCACCGATCGCCGACGCAGACGGTGCTGCGGCAATCGTCGCGGCAATCGTGACGACGCCTATCGACAACATCGCCGACATGGAGTGTTTATTACGCACGTGCAGCCCCTCTGATCATTTTCGACTCGTTCGGACCACAGGCACAGTGATCCCCGACCGCAGAAGCAAACCATTTGGACTGTGTTAAGAGAGTGAAAGCTGAGCAAATTGTTATAAATCGCCCGTTCAACTGACACAAGTGACAGCTGTGTCCGATTTCACCTTCACAGGACAGTTGTCCGATACAGCAATAAAGGCGCCTAGTATGTAACGGAAATGTAAAAGAGTTCTCACAACGAGGTAGGTGAGCGGTGTCCGTACGTGACCGCGTAGCGCAGATTTACGATCAGGTTTTGGTTCGCAATGCAGGAGAGCCCGAGTTCCATCAGGCCGCCGCAGAGGTCTTCGAGTCTCTTCACGTAGTGCTCGAACGCCACCCCCGCTACGCCGACGCCGGACTCATCGAGCGGCTCTGCGAGCCGGAACGCCAGATCATCTTCCGCGTGCCGTGGACCGACGACCAGGGCAACGTTCACGTCAACCGTGGCTTCCGCGTGCAGTACAACAGTGCACTCGGCCCCTACAAGGGCGGCCTGCGCTTCCACCCCAGCGTCAACCTGGGCATCGTGAAATTCCTCGGCTTCGAGCAGATCTTCAAGAACTCACTCACCGGCCTGCCCATCGGCGGCGGCAAGGGTGGCTCGGACTTCGATCCCAAGGGCCGCTCCGACGCAGAGGTCATGCGCTTCTGTCAGTCCTTCATGACCGAACTGCAGCGTCACATCGGTGAATACACCGACGTTCCGGCCGGCGACATCGGCGTCGGCGGTCGCGAGATCGGCTACCTGTTCGGTCAGTACAAGCGGCTGACCAACACGTACGAGTCGGGCGTCCTCACCGGCAAGGGCATCACCTGGGGCGGATCGCAGGTTCGCACCGAGGCCACCGGCTACGGCGTCGCGTACTTCGTCGCCGAAATGCTCAAGGCGAAGGGTGAAGGCCTCGAAGGCAAGAACGTCGTGATCTCCGGATCCGGCAATGTCGCCATCTACGCAATCCAGAAGATTCACCAGCTCGGCGGCGTCGCGATCGCCTGCTCGGATTCCTCGGGATACATCGTGGACAAGAAGGGCATCGATCTCGACCTCCTCAAGGAGATCAAGGAAGTTCGCCGCGGCCGCATCAGCGAGTACGCCGACGCAGTTCCGCATGCCGAGTTCATCGCCGACGGTTCCATCTGGGACGTGCCGTGCGAGGTCGCACTCCCCTGCGCGACTCAGAACGAGCTCGACGAAGATGCCGCAAAGACCTTGATCGCCAACGGCGTTCAGGCCGTTGCCGAAGGCGCGAACATGCCCACCACCCCCGGTGGCATCCAGCTCTTCCGTGACGCGAACGTAGCCTTCGCACCCGGCAAGGCGGCCAACGCCGGTGGCGTTGCAACCTCCGCTCTCGAAATGCAGCAGAATGCTTCGCGTGATTCCTGGAGCTTCGAGTACACCGACGAGCGTCTCGCCGGAATCATGCGCGGCATCCACAAGCGCACCATCAACACCGCTGCCGAGTACGGAAAGCCCGGCGACTACGTGCACGGCGCGAACATTGCCGGCTTCGTGAAGGTGGCCGACGCCATGATTTCACTGGGCGTCATCTAGAGATTTCCGCACCACAGACAGCAGTACAAAAAGGGTGATTTCACCCTGGACCGGTTCCCGTACATCGGACTGGTCGAATCAATACCTAGGCCTCGAGGGCCCTGGGTCCGCGAGGACCCAGGGCCCTCGAGCTTGCTCCGAGCAAATCGCCCGCGACGAGCACCGTAGGCGCGGCAATGATCCCAGACGGAACTCGTGGTGTCCTCCGAAACCGTTTTCCGCTCTGACGTCGAAAAACACCGTAAGTGGACGATTGTTTAGGTCCGCAGCGCGTGGGGCATATGGACTTATCTTCACATTTGTCCATTTCACAGTTGGACGATCGTTCATGTGGTAGAAATCACAACGCCTGGCGCAATTCGATCCGCAAATTTCAGCGGCGAGTATGCCCCCGAACAAGGCCTCAGCGTGTACCCCGCTTCGTAACGCGCCGAGCCTCCGGGTGCCTGTGCCAGGCGACGCACCTGTCTAGAGGAGGCCACCCATGTCCCCAGCGCTGCTGAACAACCCGGGACCGCTCATGTTGGGAGGCAAGCCCGCCTCCACAGCGGTCAACGACGTCATCCCACTGGCAAGCGATCTCGTAGATCACCTGTCCCGTGCCAACCCGACGTTGACTTCCCTCCAAACGGAGGCAGTACGTCGGGAACTGATTGCGGTGATCGTGCAGGGGCTCCAAGTGGGGATCCAGCTATTGGATCACCGCAAACTTCCCACCGACCAAGAGTTGGACGGCATTCACACGATGACCGTCCAACAAGCATTGAAAGGCGTGCCACTCAGCGCGATCCTCAACTTGACCAACGAGGGCATCAGCACTTTTCGCACCCTCATCCTCAGCCGGGCCGACGCCGAGGACTCCGCCAATCTCGGGGATCTCAACGAGTTCTTGTTCGCACTTGCGCAGCGGCTTCACTCGTTCATCTCGATCAGCTATCTCTCGGCTCTTCCAGCCGGTTCCCAACTCGGGGAATACTCCGCCGGCGCCCTCGTGAAGGCCATGCTGGACGGCGACGATCCCACCCAGCTTGCGTTGCAGATGGGCGTTGAACTCGCACCCCGCTATCTCGTCCTGCGGCTCCTGGTGAACCTGCCGCCCATCCGCCCGGGAGCACGCAACGGCAACCACCAGCGCATACAGGCCTACCGTGACCTCTCCGTCGCTCAATCGAAAATCGCGGCCCACTTCGGGTCGGCACTGCTCGAAGCTCCTGCACCGCAACGTGGTCTGGTGCTGATCGAGGGCACGCCCGACTGGGGAACAGTGTGCGAGGTCATCCAACGCGCACGCGCGACGGTCGGGGTGGAGATCACAGCAATCGCCGAGAACGCCGCGGTACGAGATATCGCCGCCGCCCAAGCAACCACTCACGAATTGGCGCAACTCGTGCGGCGCCTGAGACTGCCGGCGCGGTCGTACCGAATGGAAGACCTCGCGCTCGAGTATCAACTCACTCGGGGTGGCGCAGGCCGCGACAGCTTGATCAATCTTCTCAAGCCACTCGACGGCAATCCGGAACTGCTGCAGACATTGTCCATACATCTCGCCAACGGCCAGCATCGTCAGCGCACCGCGTCGGCGCTCGGCCTGCACACCAACACCGTCGACAATCGAATCAAGCGCATCGCAACCCTGACCGGATTGGATCCGGCCCTGCCCTCTGAACTGCTCAAACTGCGCGCTGCCATGATCTCGCTGACCTTCGCAAGCACTGATGTGGACAATCGTCCAGCGAAAATGTGAACACTCACATCCTCGCTATTAGCTGTCCACGTGTGGCGCCTGGACCCCACTTTTCCGCCCCGAACCGGGCTATAAAAGTGTGGTGCGAATCACCGCGCAAACCAGTAACAATTAAGGGGAAACACATGATCAACGGCCAGGATAACGCTCTCCTCGGTGCCTTCTTCGACACCATCCTGCAGCTCTTCAACGCGGGCAGCACCGGCACGGGCTCGACGGATGGCGGCGGCGTCTCCTAGGACGAATCTCGGGCCCTGTGCGAGAGAATTTCTCGCACAGGGCCCGCTCCAAGCCGCCTGACACTGTGATGGCGGTGACCACGGTGACCACCACGTCGCCACCGCTGAAACCAGGAGCAAGCACATGATCGCCGCACCAACCACAGGCGCTTTGGCCGTCGTTTTGAACACCGTCCTACAGATGTTCAACGCCGGCAGCAGTTTCCTCTACACCGACAACTCTCCGATTGGCGGCGGCGGCGAAACTCCCACGACGCCTGCTCCCTGATCGACTTACCCGCTCGCATCACACAGTCGCGGCACAGACAGGAACCACCGTGATAAACCAGCACACCCTGGGCAGCCTGGTCATCGACTTCGGCTCACTCTCCCGAGCACTCGGCTTCGGCAACGGCTCCATCGTGTCGCTCGGCAGCACCGGAAGTGGCTGAAACAGCCCGCCTGACCACGTCGACGATCCCGTCGCCGCTCACCTTCTCACCACATCTCGAAACAGAAAGCAGGTCCCCCTGTGCCTACAATTCCGCTCACCGGCGACCCCATCGTCATCAACATCATCGTCCAGCTACTGAGCGCGGGCAGCAGCAATGCACTCGCACTGGGCGGAGTCGGTAGCAGCGGTCTCGGTAGCACCGGGCTCGGCAGCTTCGACTCGGCGAGCCTCGGCAGCGCTGCTTAGGACCTCACTTGTGATCGGTGTTCGATCCGCGTCTTCGGCCGCCGAAACAGTCCACGAAACCCACGTTGCCCTCCGTCATCTGTGACGGAGGGCAACGTGGTCGTTCAGGCGAGACGGCTCGCGGTTGCGCGATCAGTCCGTCCGCCGCGGTGAATCAACGCCAGTCTTCAGGTGGATCGCTGTCGTCGTGCTCGATGGTCACGGACTCCGAACGATCGTCAGCTGCAGCCTTTTTCGCTGCTTCACGCATCTCGATTCCGTCGGACACCCAGTCGCCGATCTCGCGCGTCACGTCTCGAACGGCCCCGGCGATGATCATCGCGATCGAGCCCACGTGGTTGGCTGCACTTTCGGTCAGTTCCTGGACCGTGTCCTTGCGGCGTTCGAATTTCCCGACCATCAGTGTGTGCCTCTCAGGCTGCAGTTCGCTGGCGCTCGACGATAACACCGGGAGGGGTCGTCGACTTGACCAAACCGGGCGGAAGAGCGAGCTTGAAGATCTTGCCCCATACCGAACCGATCTGCTTGAAGAACCCACCGGTGTTGTACGGCAAACCGTACTTCCCACACAATTCTTTCACCTGGGGAGCGAGTTCCGGATAACGATGCGCAGGCAGGTCCGGGAACAGGTGGTGCTCGATCTGGTGCGAGAGGTTGCCGGACATGATGTGGAAGAGCGGGCTTCCCTCGATGTTGGCGCTGCCGAGCATCTGACGCACGTACCACTGCCCGCGAGTCTCGTCGGCCGTCTCGTCCTCGGTGAAACTCTGGACACCGGTGGGGAAATGGCCACAGAAGATGATCGAGTACGTCCACACGTTCCGGACCAGGTTGGCGGTGACATTCCCCGCGAGAGTGGTCACGAACAGCGGCCCCGTGAGAACCGGGAAGATGACGTAGTCCTTGAGGACCTGCTTGCCCGCCTTGTTCCACCAGCCCTTCAGAAGCGGCTTGACGTCGTGCCACTTGCGTTTGCCCTGGATGACGTTCTCGATCTCGAGGTCGTGCATCATCACGCCCCACTCGAAGAGCATCATCAAGGCAAAGGCCCAGACCGGATTACCGAGGTAATAGGGGTTCCACTTCTGCGCGTCGTCGATACGCAGGATGCCGTATCCGATGTCACGGTCTTTGCCGAGAATATTGGTGTACGTGTGATGCATGTAGTTGTGCGAGTGACGCCACTGGTCGGCCGGGCACACCGTATCCCATTCGAAGACTTCGGAATTGAGCCCTGGTTCACGCATCCAGTCGTACTGACCGTGCATGACGTTGTGGCCGATCTCCATGTTGTCGAGGATCTTGGACACGCTCAATGCACCGACTGCCGCGAGCCACACCGGAGGCAGGAAGCCGAGGTACATCAAGCCGCGACCTGCGACCTCGAACCCGCGCTGAGCCTTGATGATCTTGTAGATGTACTCCCGATCCTCCGCCCCGAGCGAGGCGACGGTGCGATCGCGCAATGCGTCCAACTCGCGGCCGATCTCCTCGACCTGCTCGTACGTCAGGACGACGGGAGCGTCGTCCTTCGCATCGGAACCGTTGCCGAGGAACGGGAGGGTGGGAAGTGAAAGTCCAAACATGTCGGTCTCCAGACAGTCGTGTGGAAAATGGGACTTCAGATGTCGACGGTGACGTCGCCGACGGGAGCACTGACGCACAGCTGGATCTTCTTGTCCGGCTCGTCGTCTGTCTCACCGGTGCGCACGTTTCGGGTACGGCCCGCCTTCTTGACGGAGGTGCAGGAGAAGCAGATTCCCATCCGGCATCCGTACTCGGGATTGAGGCCCGCAGCTTCTGCTTGTTCGAGAAGTGTTTCGCCGGAGTTCTCGGCCGCCACCCCACTTTTGGTGAACGACACCTCGCCGCCGGCCTCCCCCGGCTCGGCCACCGCCGGCGCGAACTCCTCGGTGTTGAGCAAGTGCTCGACGTCGACCTCACGGAACACCTCACGCACTCCCCGCATCAGACCGGGAGGTCCGCAAAGATAAGCCTGGGCGTCGATCGTGTCCGGATCGGCGATCCACGGAGCCACGGCGTCGAGGTGCCCGCGATCGAAGAAACCTTCGAGGTCACCTCCACCGCTTTCGGTGTACACGAGTACCAGTTTCACGTTCGGGTTCTGCTCGGCGATGGTCTTCAGCGCGCGCGTGTATGCCACGTCGGCATCGGTGTTCGCGTAATGCACGAACACGATCTCGCCCGAGTGATCCTCCTCCACCAGCGTCCGAAGCATCGACATGACCGGGGTGATTCCACTTCCGCCACTGATCAACAACACCCGACGCGGGCGGTCGACGGGAAGGGAGAACACCCCGTCTGCCTGCGAGAGGCTGACAACGAGTCCGGGTGCCGCGTTGGCGTACAGATACTGCGACACCAGGCCACCCGGATGCGCTTTCACGGTGAGCTCGATCAGCCCACTGCGCGTAGACGCACCCCCGGCCGGCGAGTAGCAGCGAGTGTGACGAACACCGTCGATCACCACGCCCAACTGCACGAACTGGCCCGCCTGAAAACCGCGCCACTGGCGAGTCGGGCGCAGCGTGAGAGTGACTGAGTCAGCCGTCGGATGGTCGACGGCGACAACCTGCGCGCGGATGTCACGAACGGTCGCCATCGGGTTGACCAACTCGAGGTACCGATCGATCTGATGTGGAGCAGCCATGGCTTCGATCAGTCCCACCAAGGACAGTCCGCGCCGAGGTGCGGACTTCGGTGTCGTGTTCTCAGGAGCAGATGCGATTGTCATGACCCTCCTCGTACTTCGATTGCCGGGTGTATCGATTGCTGGGCTAGCTTCCCCCGACTGCGTGAATTCAGTGTACAAATGTTCACCGAAGATAGTGTGACAGGTGCACACAAGTACATGTCAACAAGAATGTGATCCGAGTTACACGAGTTGCCGAAAGGAGCCGGAATGCCTGTACCTACACTCGACGTCGTGACGAAGGCCGGACCGGTGAACCCAGAGCGCAGGGAACCCGACAACAGGGAGCCGGAAAGTCGTGCCGCCAAGAAGGAACGCACACGCCAAGCGCTCCTGGACACTGCCATGGACCTCTCGGCCGATCGGGGCTTCGCCGGAATCAGCTTGCGAGAGGTAGCCAGGGAAGCCGGGATCGTTCCGACGGCGTTCTACCGCCACTTCGCTTCACTGGAGGACGTCGGTGTCGTCCTCGTCGAAGAGAGCATGCGCATGTTGCGCCAGATGCTGCGCGACGCAAGGCGTAATCCCAGCACCAAGGACGCCGCTACGTCACTGGGCATCCTTGTGCGACAAGTGCATACACACGAGCGACAGTTTCGGTTCCTCTGCCGCGAACGCTACAGCGGCGTCAGTGAGGTACGACGTGCGATAGCCACTGAAATGCGGTTGTTCGTCAGCGAACTGACCATCGACCTCTCCAGAATTGCCGGACTGGAAAGCTGGTCGTCGGACGATCTGGAAATGGCTGCCGACCTGATCGTCTCGACGATGTTCAGTGCTGTCGTCGAACTGCTGGACGCCGGGACCGCCGGGTATCGCGACGAAGCCGCCGTCATCACACGAGCCGAGAAGCAACTGCGAGTCATCATGCTCGGAATGGCCACCTGGAATCCACCTCGAAACTGACCTCGGGTTCACCTTTTCGACGTACGGTGAGAGTCATGTCTTCCACGAGTACATACGAAATCCCCGTTGGCGACCTCACCTTCGACGTACTGATCTCGGGCCCGGACGACGGCATTCCGCTGGTAGCGCTGCATGGCTTCCCGGAGAGCGCCGCATCCTGGGGCAAGGTCACACCACTGCTCACCGCAGCGGGCTACCGCGTAATCGCACCGAATCAGCGCGGTTACTCCGCCGGCGCACGCCCCGAAGGGGTGGATGCCTACAAGATCGAGCACCTGGTAGCCGACGTCGTCGGATTGCTCGACGCACTCGGCCTGTCCGACGCGCATCTGGTCGGCCACGACTGGGGTTCGGCGGTCGCCTGGCAGGTCGCCGGTCGCCATCCGAACCGGATCCGCAGTCTGACCGCGATCTCGGTCCCCCACCCCACCGCCTTCGGCTGGGCACTCCGCGAGGACGAGGACCAAAAACAACGCTCGTCGTACATCGGACTTCTCCGACAGGAGGGCAAAGCCGAGGAAGTGTTGTCGGAGGACAACTTTCGCCGGCTGCGCGCCATGTTCGACGGCCAG
This sequence comes from Rhodococcus sp. WY5, assembly GCF_018588185.1. Taxonomy (NCBI): domain Bacteria; kingdom Bacillati; phylum Actinomycetota; class Actinomycetes; order Mycobacteriales; family Nocardiaceae; genus Rhodococcus; species Rhodococcus sp. WY5. The sequence goes on along the minus strand of NZ_JAAMPR010000001.1, from coordinate 3,453,265 downwards.
ATCGATCCTGAATTCGCCGACGAGCACATTCGTGTCCTGAGCGGGGAGGGCGCGCTGACCGGCGCCTTGAACTGGTACCGCGCGATGACCCGCGACTTCGGCGACATCGATCGCACCACCGTGCCGACCACGTATGTCTGGAGCACCGGCGACACAGCGCTCGGCCGCGCAGGCGCAGAACGCTGTGGTGAATTCGTGGACGCCCCCTACGAGTTCGTCGTGCTCGACGGCGGAAGTCACTGGATTCCGGAAGAGCGAGCCGAAGAGTTGGCCGAGGCGATCCTCGCACGTGCAGGATCCTGATCGCCGCGACGAATTCGACTCTATGTATGTTGTCATACATAGAGCCGAATTGATTCCATCACCAGGAGTTCTGCGATGACCGAGACCGTTGCACCACCCCATCCTTTCGACGCTGCTGTCGGATTGACGCCACTCACCGCCGGCTTGTCGACCGGCGAGACCAATCCGGCGTACAACAACATGGTCGGGCCATTCGGCGGCGTCACCGCTGCCACGTTGCTCGAATCCGTACTGAAGCACCCCGAACGCCTCGGCGATCCGCTGTCGTTGACCGTCAACTTTGCCGGTCCGATCACCGAGGGCGCCTTCGAGATCTCCGCCCGGCCGGTGCGCACCAACCGCTCGACGCAGCACTGGTCCATCGAACTGTCTCAGGACGGAACCGTCGCCACTACCGCGACGGCAGTGTTCGGTACCAGGCGTGAAACCTGGTCGTCTACCGAGATCACAATGCCGGAAGTTCCGTCGGCCGAAGACGTTACGCTGCTGCCGTTCCCCGAGTTCATCGCCTGGGCACAGAACTACGAGATGCGCTTTGTCGAGGGTGCGATCCCCGACCTGGAGTCGGGCGAGCATCCCGACTCGACAACGACGCTCTGGGTGCGCGATCAACCGGCACGCGCTCTCGACTTCACGTCGCTGACCGCACTGTGCGATGTCTTCTTCCCACGAGTTTTCTTGCGCCGAGGCAAGATGGCTCCGGCTGGGACGGTCTCGATGACCATCTACTTCCACGCCGACGCTCAGACGCTGACCGAACAGGCAGACAATTCCGTGCTGGGAACCGCGCGGACCCAACGGTTCGGCAACGGGTACTTCGATCAGTCGGCCGAAATTTGGGGCAGTGACGGCGCATTGCTCGCTACGACACACCAGTTGGTCTACTTCAAGGATTGACGGGAAGCGCACTGTCCCCTTCCGGCGCCTTCACCATCGACAATGCGGCAAGGCCGACGCCGAGAACCACCAGCAGTCCGATGATGCCGGCACGGTCTGCACCGAAGAGCCATGCGAACAGGCCGAACAGTGTCGGTGCCAAAAACGACACTGCTCGGCCTGTGGTCGCATACAGGCCGAACATCTGACCTTCACGACCAGGCGGGGTGATGCGCGCCAGGAAGGTTCGTGCCGAAGACTGAGCGGGCCCGACGAAGAGGCAGAGCGCGAGACCGAAGATCCAGAACATCACCGGCCCTGACACCGCGATCAGGATCGCGCCGACCACGATCATCGACGCCAGCGAGACGGTGATGACCTGTTTCGGTCCGATCCGATCGTCGAAACGTCCGGCCACCAATGCACCGATTGCGGAAATCACGTTGGCCGCAACACCGAACAACAGCACGTCGGCCGCACTGATTCCGTAGACGTTGACAGCCAGCACGGCTCCGAAGGTGAACACGCCCGCGAGACCGTCACGAAAGAGCGCGCTCGCGATCAGGTACCAGATCGTGCGCCTGTCGACGTTCCAGAGTTCGCGCAGATCGCGCCACAACACCCGATAGGAGTCGAGGAACCCGGCCTTGGACGCTCCCGGATCGACCGCGGGGCTGGGCAACTCGGGAACCTTGAAGAACACCGGAATCGCGAAGACCGCGAACCACACTGCAGCCAGCAGTGCCACCATCCGGATGTTCATGCCGCCGTCGGTGGTAAATCCGAGGAATCCCCGAGTGTCGCCGTCGCCGACGATGAACCCGAAGTAGCACAGCAACAGCAGCACGATTCCGCCGAAATATCCCATGGCCCAGCCGAAGCCGGAGACTCTACCCAGATTCTCCGGTGTCGACACCTGCCGCATCATGGCGTTGTAGGGAACGCCGGCCAGTTCGAAGATCACCGAACCGATTGCGAGCAGAACCAATCCGAGCCACAGATAGCGGTAGTTGTCTTCGACGAAGTAGAGGCCCGCCATCGAGAGCACGGTGATGCCGGTCAGTATCGCGAGCGAGAGTTTACGTTTACCCGACGCATCGAAACGTTGTCCGGTGATCGGAGCGAGAATCGCGATGAAGAAGCCGGCGATTCCGAGTGCCCAGCTGAGCCACGTAGTTGCCGAAATCGTGCCGGGAAGGTCGTCGCCGACCGCGTCGGTGAGATAAACCGAGAAGACGAACGTGAGGATCACTGCGTTGAATGCGGCCGATCCCCAATCCCACAGCCCCCATGCGAACACTTGACTCTTCGTGGCCGCACCGCCGATGCCTGCGGGTGGCTCTGCCTGCGTGCTCGTGGACTCGGCGCTCATACGGCGAAGCCTAACTGCGCGCGGGCGACTCGGCGCCTCTCTCCGAAGTCGACATACAAGACGCTCTATGCACCCGAGTTAGTACGCACTTAGTTGCATACGCACCTGAGTGCATAGATACTTTTTCCATGGCACTCGAACATGCGTTGCTCGTCTCCCTTTCCGAACAGGATGCGTCGGGATACGACCTCACACGCCGGTTCGACAAGTCGATCGGCTTCTTCCACAGCGCGACGCACCAGCAGATCTACCGAGTCCTCAAGCGAATGGACGAGGCAGGCTGGGTGGAGGTGGAGGCCATCGCGCAGGACGGCCGACCGGACAAGAAGATGTACCGCGTCAGCGATGCCGGCCGCGCCGAACTGACCCGATGGATCGCAGAGCCGTCCGAACCGAACCACCTGCGCAACGAGTTGGCCATCAAGATCAGGGCCGCTGCGCACGCCGATCTCCCCGCTCTACGACGCGAAGTCGCTCGCCACCGCGACGGCCACGCCGCCCGCCTCGACGTCTACCGACTCATCGAAAAGCGTGACTTCCCCAATCCAGCAGCGCTTTCCGGCTCTTCACTGCACCAGTACCTCGTACTTCGCGGCGGCATCCGCGTCGAGGAAGGATTCACCGACTGGTGCCAGGAAGTTCTGGACGCATTGCCCACTGGCGAGTACGCCACCGAAGACACCGGCGAGTACGCCACCGAAGACACTGGCGAGCCCGCCACCGAAGACACCGGCGAGTACGCCACGGAAGGACATCTTCAGTCATGACGGATACACAGTTTCCCCGCCTGCTCGAACCGCTCGACCTCGGATTCACGACGCTGAAGAACCGCGTCGTCATGGGATCGATCCACACCGGCCTCGAAGATCGCGCGAAGGACACCGACCGCTTGGCCGAGTACTTCGCCGAACGTGCCCGTGGCGGTGTCGGCTTGATCATCACCGGCGGCTACGCGCCCAACCGCACCGGTTGGCTCTTGCCCTTCGGTGCCAAGCTGACCAACCGCATCGAAGCGCGCCGTCACCGCCGGATCACCAAGGCGGTTCACGACACGGGCGGAAAGATCGCCATGCAGATCCTGCACGCCGGCCGCTACAGCTACCAGCCGTTCAGTGTCTCCGCGTCGTCGATCAAGGCGCCCATCAATCCGTTCCGTCCGCGCAAGCTGACCGGCCGTGGGGTGCGTTGGCAGATCCGGAACTATGTTCGCTGCGCGCGTCTGGCCAAGTCCGCGGGTTACGACGGCGTCGAAATCATGGGCGGTGAGGGCTACTTCATCAACCAGTTCCTCTGCGAGCGCACGAACAAGCGCACCGACCAGTGGGGCGGCAGTTCCGAGAACCGTCGACGCATGGCAGTCGAAATCGTGCGACGCACACGCAAGGCCGTCGGCCCGAACTTCATCATCGTGTTCCGGTTGTCGATGGCAGACCTGGTCGAGGGCGGTCAGACCTGGGATGAAATCGTCTCATTGGCAAAGGAAGTCGAAGCTGCCGGCGCCACGATCATCAACACCGACATCGGATGGCACGAGTCACGGGTGCCCACCATCGTCACCTCGGTTCCCCGAGCAGCCTTCGTGGACATCACGAGCAAGCTCGAGAAGCACGTCGACATTCCGGTAGCCGCCTCGAATCGGATCAACATGCCCGAGACTGCCGAAGAGATCCTCAACCGCGGTGACGCGCAGTTGATTTCGATGGCCAGGCCGATGCTCGCCGATCCCGACTGGGTGAACAAGGCAGAACGCGGAGCGTCCGACGAGATCAACACGTGCATTGCCTGCAACCAAGCCTGCCTCGACCACGCCTTCGTTCACAAGCAGGTCTCCTGCCTGCTCAATCCGCGCGCGGGCCGTGAGACCACGTTGATCCTCTCCCCCACCCGGCGGACCAAGAACCTCGCCGTCGTCGGCGCCGGTCCTGCCGGACTTTCCGCAGCACTCAATCTTGCTCAGCGTGGTCATTCGGTCACGTTGTTCGAGGCCTCGGACAAGATCGGCGGACAGTTCGGGATCGCACAGCTCATTCCGGGTAAGGAAGAGTTCGCCGAAACCATTCGCTACTACACCCGCATGCTGGACGTGGCCGGAGTGACAGTCAAGCTCGAAACCCGCGTCGCACCAGCAGATCTCATCGGATCCTTCGACGAAGTGGTGGTTGCCACCGGCGTGACGCCGCGCGTTCCCAAGATCCCCGGCATCGAGAACTCGAAGGTGCTGACCTACGCCGAGGTCGTCCGAGAGGGCAAGCCCGTCGGCAAGTCCGTCGCCGTCATCGGTGCCGGCGGCATCGGCGTCGACGTGAGCGAATTCCTCACGCACCCCACTTCCCCCACTCTTCATCTCAAGGAGTGGAAGCAGGAATGGGGCGTCACCGAACCCGAAATGGCCCCGGGCGCTCTCACCACTCCGGTACCAGAGCTCTCCGAGCGGGAGGTCTACCTCCTCCAACGCAAGTCAGGACGCATCGGCGCCGGCCTCGCGAAGACCACCGGCTGGGTCCACCGGGCGGCCCTCAAGAACAAGGGCGTCCACGAGCTCTCGGGCGTCAACTACGAGCGCATCGACGACGCCGGCCTGCACATCACCTTCGGTGAGAAGCACGAGAAGCCCCGACTTCTCGAGGTCGACACCATCGTCATCTGCGCCGGGCAGGAGTCGGTTCGCGATCTAGTGGACGAACTGACCGTCGCGGGCGTGGTGACCCACATCATCGGCGGCGCGGATGTCGCTGGAGAACTCGACGCCAAGCGTGCCATCGAACAGGGCACACGACTGGCCGCGAAGATCTGACCGGCTACGCTGACTGATCGTGAGCCTGCCGACACCCACAACCACAGCCCGCGCCGTAGTGACCGGCGCCTCCTCCGGCATCGGAGAGGCACTGGCCGCTGATCTGGCATCACGCGGACACTCCCTGATCCTCGTTGCCCGTCGTGGCGAGGTCATGGAGGTCCTCGCCGAGAAGCTTCGCGCCGCGCACGGCGTCGAGGTGGAGGTCCGTGCATCGGACCTCTCCGACAGCGCGGCGCGTGCCGTTCTGGTCGAGGAACTCGGTGGCCGCGACATCAGCATCCTGTGCAACAACGCCGGTATCGCCACCTTCGGGCCGATCGCCGAGCTGGACCCGACATACGAGCGCGACCAGGTCGAGCTCAACGCCGTTGCAGTGCACGATCTCACGCTGGCCGTGCTGCCGGGCATGCTCGCGCGCAAGTCCGGAGCCATCCTGATGGTCGGGTCCGCGGCCGGAAACATGCCGATCCCCAACAACGCGACGTACGCCGCCACCAAGGCGTTCGTGAACACCTTCGCGGAATCGTTGCGAGGTGAACTCAAGGGCACCGGAGTGAACGTCACCCTGCTCGCCCCAGGCCCCGTACGCACCGAAACCCCGGACCCGGCCGAAGCGTCGATCGTCGACAAGCTCGTCCCGGACTTCTTCTGGATCTCGAGCGAGTACACCGCCAAGGTCTCGCTCGACGGCCTGGCCGAGAACAAGATGCGCGTCGTACCGGGCATCTTGAGCAAGGCGATGTCCGTCGCGGGCGGTTACAGCCCGCGTGCCGTCGTTGCGCCGATCGTGGGCACGTTCTACAAGAAGCTTGGCGGCTGATTCACTCAAACTTCTCAGAGCAGGCCATAGCAGACCATATAGTCGGTTAATGGCGATGCGAAGAACACTGGCAGTCGGGGCAATCCTTCTTTTGACCGGAGGGTTGCCCTTACTGCTGCCCACGGCAGCGAATGCATGTTCGTGCGCATCATCGGCTACCCCGGAAGAAGCCGTGAGCGTCTCCAGCACCGTTTTCCTCGGGACTCCGACGGAGAAAACTTCGGACGGGTTCGAGGACACCTACCTGTTCGACGTCAGCCGGGTCTACAAAGGCGATCTGGCATCGGTGACGTCGGTGGGGACACTCGCGAACGGGAACGGTTGTGGCACAAGCTACGTGCTCGGCACCGAGCAGCTGATGTTCGTTTCTGCGCCGTACGACGTCGACGCCGAGCACGAGGGGCACAGCTGCGGGCCGGCTACCGAAACCGGGTTCGACATCCAAGCGGCGGTCGAGTCCGTGTACGGCGCCGGTTACGCCCCGAGCCCCGGCGGAACTCCGTCCGTTGGTGTGTCCGCCGACCGATCGACGGTCATCGGCAGAGGCGCCGCAGTGGCATTGCTCGCGGTGCTCGGTTGGTTCGGATGGAGGCGGCGGCGAGCACAGTGAGTCGACAGGCACAGTGAGTCGAGCCCGTCAGGGCCGCGTCAACCTCGTTCGGCGGCGCGTCAAGTAAGCGTCAAGATTCGCCCCACCGGTGATCTTCGGGAGTAGATCTGAAGGTAGCCCGCAACACGGCGGGTCACCTTCAGGAGATCGACGTGACGCTACTCGAAATCTTCCCCTCCCTACGCGGCGCAATGACACCGCGTATGGATCCTGCGTTGTGGCCCATCAGTACTCGCCACGACCACAGCGGGCGTGTCTGCATCGGCGACGTCTCCCTCGAAGAGATCGCGGACCAGTACGGCACACCGACGTACGTCGTCGACGAGGCGGACGTGCGGCACCGCTGCCGCACGTATCGAGAGATCTTCCCCGACTCGGAGATCGTGTACGCCGGCAAGGCACTGATGATTCGAGCGATGGCTACCTGGGTCTCCGACGAGGGACTCGGGGTGGATGTCTGTTCCGCCGGTGAACTCGCCGTCGCGCTTGCCGCGGGCGTGGACCCCCACCGAATCATCCTGCACGGCAATGCCAAATCGGTTTCCGAACTGAGGGCGGCGGTCAACGCGGGTGTCGGCCGGATCGTCCTCGACTCCCCCAGCGAAGCGGTACGGCTCGCGTCGGTGTGCACCCACCGACAGAAGGTGTTGGTCAGAGTCACACCCGGCATCGACATACACGGACACAAGGCAGTGTCCACGGGCATCGTGGACCAAAAGTTCGGCCTACCAGCGTTTTCCGAAGAACTGGAACATACGGTATCCGTCGTCGCCAACGCGACGCACCTGCAGCTCATCGGCCTGCATTGCCATCTCGGCTCCCAGATCAACGATCCCGAACTCTTCCGCCCCGCGATCGAGACGATGATCGCACAGATGGACGACATACGACGCACGCATCGAATCATCCTCACCGAACTCGATCTCGGCGGTGGCCATGGGATCGCCTACGTGCCGGGAGATGCCCAATTGGATCTGACCCTCCTCGCTCACGTCATCGACGAAACTCTCGACGACGCGTGCACCCGAAACCGCTTCCCTCGCCCCGAAATCGTGCTCGAGCCTGGCCGAGCGATCGCTGCGCGGGCCGGAGTCACGCTCTATCGCGTACAGAACATCAAGTCGATCAGCGGGGGACGAACCTTCGTCTCCGTCGACGGCGGGATGAGCGACAACCCTCGGGTGTCGTTGTACGACAGCCACTACGACGTCGAACTGGTGAACCGACATTCGCGCGCACCGCTCCAGGAAGTCACCGTCGCCGGGCGCCACTGCGAATCGGGCGACGAAATTGCCGTCGGAGCAAGGCTTCCCGCCGACCTACATGAAGGTGACCTGTTGGCAGTGCCGTGTACGGGCGCATACCACCACAGCATGGCCTCCACCTACAACAGCGTCGGCCGGCCGCCGGTCGTCGCCGTGCTGGGCGGGATTGCGCGGCCGTTGATCAGGCGCGAATCGATCAACGACCTGCTGGCCCGCGAGGTCGGCATCTGACCTCGCGGGCGCCTGAGCCTCAGCGCCTGCGGCGACTACCGGTGCCGAAGATGTTTCGCGAAATCTCGCGTCCCGCAGCCGAAGCCGCCGAGCGCAGGAAACTCTTGACAGCCGAGTTGCCCAAGATCTGCTCGGCGATGTTGGGGCCCTCCGGCTCGGCCGGCGGCGGTGGCGGCAGATCGGGCAGCGACGGAAGATCCAGGGACTGATCCGCTGTCGGAGCACCGGCCACCTTGGCCGTCAGCTTCTCGTACGCCGACTCGCGGTCGATGGTCTGGCCGTACTTCTGATTCAGCGGACTCGACGACGCTGCCGCCTTGATCGCGTCGTTGCCGATGGTGTCCATCAGCGACCTCGGCGGACGAATCTTGGTCCAGGCCACCGGCGTCGGCGCACCTTTTTCCGAGAGTACGGTCACGATGGCTTCACCGATGCCGAGTGAAGTCAGTGCCTTTTCCAGGTCGTAGTGCTCGGTTTTCGGGTACGTGCGGACGGTCTTGTTGAGGGCTTTCTGATCGTCGGGCGTGAAGGCACGCAGGGCGTGCTGAACCCGCGCACCCAACTGTGACAGCACCGAATTCGGAATGTCGGTCGGAAGTTGCGTGCAGAAGAACACGCCGACGCCCTTGGAACGAATGAGCTTGACCGTCTGTTCCACCTGCTGCAGGAAGGCCGTCGACGCGTCCGCGAACAGAAGGTGCGCCTCGTCGAAGATGAACACGAGCTTCGGCTTGTCCAGATCTCCCTCTTCGGGCAGCGTCTGGAACAGGTCCGCGAGCACCCACATCAGGAAGGTGGAGAACATTGCCGGGCGCGCCGCCTGGGCACCGAGTTCGAACAGCGTGATCACACCGGCACCGCCGACGACACGCAGCAGATCCTCGGTTTCGAGTTCCGGTTCGCCGAAGAAGGTGTCACCGCCGTCGGCTTCGAGGTTGACCAACGCGCGCAGAATCACTCCCGCCGTCGCGGAGGAAACTCCGCCGATACCCTTCAGATCCGCTTTGCCCTCAGCGCTCGTCAGGTGGGCGATGACCGAACGCAGATCCTTGAGGTCCAGCAGGGCCAGGCCCTGAGTGTCGGCCCAGTGGAAGATCAGCCCTAGAGTCGACTCCTGGGTCTCGTTGAGGCCCAACACTTTACTGAGCAGGATCGGCCCGAAACTGGTGATGGTCGCGCGCACCGGGATACCGATTCCGTCGGTACCCAACGACAAGAACTCGACTGGCATCCCAGCGGGAGTCCACGAATCGTCGCCCGTCTCGACTGCGCGAGACTTCATCTTCTCGCTCGGATCCCCCGCCTTCGACAGACCCGAGAGATCGCCCTTGACGTCGGCCATCACAACCGGCACACCCGCGGCGGACAGCTGCTCGGCGATCCCCTGCAACGTCTTGGTCTTGCCGGTACCCGTCGCACCGGCGATCAGACCGTGACGGTTGATCGTCGCCAACGGAATCCGCACCCGCGCGGTGGGATCTGCCACACCGTCGATCACCACCGAGCCGAGCTCGAGTGCCCGCCCCTCGGATGAATAGCCCGCCGCGATTTCAGCGGCAGCACCCGAGGGCGCCTGAGCAGCGGGGGTGGCTCCGGCCGATGCTTCGGCCTCAGCGGCAGCCGCTTCCTTCTCTGCTTCCTCAGCTGCTGCAGCGGCTTCAGCTGCAATCCGAGCGGCTTCGGCAGCGGCAGCCTTGGCAGCTTTCGCCTTCTCCGCCGGCGTCGGCGGCGCGGCTCCGTCCTTCGGATCCACGGTCATCGAAAAGCCCTCCTCGTTGCAATGCGGCGAAGTTCTTGTCATCACCCGAACGCCGTCTCACACACGTCGAGTTTCCACCGCAGACCTTATCCCGCGCCCGCGCGCACTACTGTGTTCCTGGTGCAGGACAAATTGGTATGGATCGATTGCGAAATGACCGGGCTGCGACTCGAGTCGGACAAACTCATCGAGATTGCGGCTCTGGTGACCGACAGCGACTTGAACATCTTGGGCGAAGGTGTGGACATCGTCATCCACGCCGACGACGACGCGTTGGCTGCAATGCCCGACGTCGTGAAGAAGATGCACGCAAAGTCGGGACTGACCGAAGAGGTTCGTAAGTCGACGGTCACCCTCGCCGAGGCGGAGAAAGAGGTGCTCGCGTACATCCGCAAGCACGTTCCCGTCGCCGGTACGGCTCCCTTGGCGGGTAATTCCATCGCCACCGACCGCGGATTCATCTCACGCGACATGACGGCACTGGACACATACCTGCACTACCGGATGATCGACGTCAGCTCCATCAAAGAACTCTCCCGCCGCTGGTACCCGCGAATCTACTTCGGCCAGCCCGAAAAAGGTCTCGCCCACCGGGCACTCGCCGACATCAAGGAATCCATCCGCGAACTCAAGTACTACCGCGGCACTGCATTCGTCGCGGCGCCCGGACCGTCGAGCGCGGAGATTGCAGCCGTCGTAGAGGGCTTGGGTCCCGCCTGACCTGCCGATTGGCTTCCTGACCGACTTTCGCGCTAGTATCTCTTTCGTCAAAGCAGCCGGGTCAAACCGGTGGCCGAGGCAATGGTGGGCGTAGTTCAGTTGGTAGAGCACCAGGTTGTGATCCTGGCTGTCGCGGGTTCGAGTCCCGTCGCTCACCCAAGCGGAACCCCCGAAGATGTCGAAAGACATTTTCGGGGGTTCTTTTGGTTTGTGCGCCAGCCCCAATCTCCCCTTCCACCGCCGGGTGAACGTATCGCTCCCCTTCTCTGACGGGGGCAGCGATACGTTCACCCGAAGTGGGTGGGGTGGCGACCGCGACAAATCGCGCGCTCCCGAGCAACCCGTGCCCGAGCTGAGCGAACGTACCTCTGGTCGCTTCAGATAGACCGAAAGCCACTTTCGCTCACATCGGGGCGGCCGGAATGGCCGCAAATCACCCACCCGACGATCACTCGGGCGACGGTTGCGGCTCCCAGACACCTACGACGGTCCCCTCGCGAACATGTCGCTCGTACGCCGAAACCTTGTCGTGGATGACGTTCAGGTTTTCCTGCATCGCAGCGATCCTGGATCGAATCAACTCCTCATGCGACTGTAAAAGTGAAAGCCGTTCCTTCTCGTTTCCCGGCCCTGACCTGACGAGAGCGGCGAATTCGCGGATCGTTGCGATCGGCATACCCGAGTCTCGGAATCGATTGCACAGCTTCAACCAAGAGACATCGCTTTCGGAGTACACCCGACGCCCACCTGCCGAGCGCGCCACCTCGTGAACGAGCAATTCCTCACGTTCGAAGTATCGAAGGGAATCGATACTGATTCCGGTCTGGACAGCGACGTCACCGATTGACAGTTCGCGCATTACCTGGCGACCTTTCCTTGACCTGGAGTGCACTCCAGATTTTACGGTCGCAGTCATGAATTCCATCCAGCGCAAAATCAGCACCGGATACTCCCGAGTCTCCACTGCCGACGACGTACTTGCCGGACAAGATTTAACAGGCACTACGGCTTTGGTCACCGGCGGGTACTCCGGACTCGGATATGAGATTTCGCAGTCACTTTCTTCGGTCGGCGCGCGAGTTGTAGTTCTTGCCCGCCGACCAGAACAGGCACGGAGGGCGGTGGCCGACCTTCCGGGTATCGAAGTGCGAGCGTGCGACCTGTCGGACCCGAGCAGTGTCAGATCGTGTGCGCGAGAAATTCTCGAATCCCGGATCACTCCGGACATCATCATCTGCAATGCGGGGGTCATGGCCTGCCCGGAACTCCGTGTCGGCTCCGGATGGGAATCACAATTCGCGATCAATCACCTCGGGCACTTTGTACTGGTGAACCTGCTTGTGCCAGCCATGCCCGCAAACGGTTCTCACGTAGTCGCTGTCTCGTCGGCGGGACATTTTCTGTCGGGAGTGCGTTGGAATGACATAAATTTCCGCAACGGTTACGACCGCTGGCTTGCGTACGGTCAAGCCAAGACTGCAAATGCTCTATTCGCTGTACAGCTGGCGAGCTCCGGTGCTTCACGCGGTATCAGTGCGTTCTCCGTCCATCCCGGGAGCATCCTCACTCCGCTTCAACGTCACTTCTCCACATTGGAGAAACACGATCTCGGATGGACGACGTCGAATGGCGACGCCGTGCCGGGGTTCAAGACTCCCTCCCAGGGCGCCGCTACAACGGTGTGGGCAGCGACGGCACCGATACTCGCCGATCACTCCGGCGCGTATCTCCAGGACTGCAACATCGCGGACGTCGCGCAGACCGATGACATGAGCGTCGGCGGAGTGAAACCTTGGGCTACCGATCCCGCCGACGCACGCAGATTGTGGACACTGTCCGCTGAGATGACCGGAGTGGACGCGTTCGGTCGACGCTGACACCGAGCGAACGTACCTCCCGTCGCCTCAGATAGACCGAGAGGCACTTTCGCTCACAAAAGGTGTGCAGATGCAGAAATGCCCCCAACCGGACGGTCGGGGGCATTCTGGCGTTCAGCGCTTCAGGAACGCACTCAGACGTCCGCGTTGCCGGTCTTCCAGACGCTCCAGGGGATGTTCCAGTCACCGAGGCCGTCGGTGCCGGAGAGAGTGCCGCCGACGGTGTTCTTGACGACGACGATGTCCCCACGCTTGGTGTTGTCGTAGACCCACTTGGCGTTGGACGGGCTCAGGTTGAGGCAGCCGTGACTGGTGTTGGAGTAGCCCTGCTGCCCGACCGACCACGGCGCCGAGTGGAAGAAGATGCCGCTGTAGGACATTCGGGTCGCCCAGTCGACGGGGGTCTTGTAACCCTGCGCCGAGGTGACCGGGACGCCGTACGTGGACGAGTCCATGATCATGTTCGCGAAGCGGTCACCGATGATGTAGACGCCGTTGTCGGTAGGAGTGCTGTCCTTGCCCATGGAGGTGGGCATGGTCATGACAGTCTCACCGTTGACCTGGAAAGTGACCTGCTTGGTGTTGTCGTCCGCCGTGGCGATGACGGCATCACCGATGGTGAAGGAACTCTTCGCGTCTTCCTGCCCGAAGACTCCCTTGCCGAGATTGCGCCCGTACACGTTGACGCTCACGTCGACCTTGGTGCCCGGTGCCCAGTAGTTCTCCGGACGCCAACGGACCTCACGATTGTTGACCCAGTAGAACGCACCTTCGACGGCCGGAGTCGTGGTGACGGTGATCGCAGCTTCGGCAGCCTTGCGATCGGGGATGTTCTCGTCGAACTGCACCGCGATGGGCTGACCGATGCCGACCACGTCACCCTCGTTGGGCAAGACATACGGCTTGGTGACGTTGCCGGGCGCGCTGGTGGTGAAGGACGTGACCGTCGTACTGGCGCCACCCAATCCGAATGCGCGGGCCTCGATTTTGTACTTGCGGTTGTAGCCGAGTGGCTCGGTGGTGGTCCACGACGCACCGTCGGCAGCAATCGCGCCGGCAACTGCCTTGCCGTCCTGATTGACCATCGTCACGTCGGACAGAGCGCCGTCAGCGACGTTGATCTTGACCGGGTCGCCCGGCGAGAAGCCGACAGCGCCGTCGGCAGCGGTCGAGCTGAGTTTCGGCTTGATGAGTTCGGTGAGCGGATTGGAATCGATCGGCGCCGACCCTTCGGTACTGACGTCCTTGCCGCCCGACGTGCACGCGGTCATCAGAACGAGAGCACCGAGAGACGCCGCGATCATCGCCGCGCCCTTCGACGCTCGACCGTTCCCCCCGCGCACGGACAGACCCCACCTTTGACGACTCATCGTTCGACTCCGCTTCACAATTTCACCGACTAACTTCCGCGTCACATGCGAATCCCACTTACCGGAAGGCAAGTGGGACTTGCGGTATGACTGCGCTGCACCAATGATGCCAGGCGCGCTCGTTACCAACGGTCATGAAAGGCCACGCCGTCAGTAACGTTCAAGTATCAATCGCTCCGAACCGTCCGTTTTGTTACCGCTTTCAGCGGATTTCCTCCGATCGGACTACAGCGGTGACGCCTTCACCTGGCGATTTGCTCCCGAACCGGCGATTCGGCTAATGTTCTGTCTCGCAAGAGCGAGCGCCTATAGCTCAGTTGGTAGAGCAAGTGACTCTTAATCACTGGGTCCGGGGTTCGAGTCCCTGTGGGCGCACTTGCAAAGGTCCCCACCTTCTTCGGAAGGTGGGGATTTTTCTTTGTGTCGTGGTGGACAGGTTGTGGTGAATAGACTTCACAGTTATCGGAACCACGGCCTGGAGGATTGATGACCGAGCGCGAAACCACACCGGGCAGCGAGCTGGCATTTGCCGGGGTTGCGGGTCAGGCCGCTCTGATCCGGTCCGGAGAATTATCGGCCCGCGAGCTCACCGAGAACACACTTCGCCGTATCGAACGCCTCGATTCGACGCTCAATGCTTTTGTGCGAGTTCTCGCAGACGAAGCGCTCGACGAAGCGACACGTCTCGATCAGCGCCAGGCCGACGGCCACAGCCTGGGCCCACTGCACGGAGTTCCGATCGCGATCAAAGACGAGAACGACGTCGCCGGAACGCCGACGACGTACGGCGGTGCGGCAGCAACTCGCATCGCATCGGCCGATTCAGAGGTCGTCCGGCGGTTGCGCGAGGCCGGCGCGGTGATCGTCGGCAAGACGACGATGCCCGAGTTCGGCATCTGGCCCTTCACGGAGACTGCTGCAAACGGCTACACCAGAAACCCTTGGGACACCGGCGTATCCACGGGCGGATCGAGCGGAGGATCTGCGTCGGCCGTCGCGTCAGGCATGGTCGCAGCGGCAATCGGTGGCGACGGCGGCGGTTCCATCCGACTGCCTTCGGCGTTCTGCGGGTTGTTCGGACTCAAACCGCAGCGCGGTCGGGTGAGCACCGCGCCGAACCGCAACCTCTGGCGCGGACTCGGCACGCTAGGCCCTCTCACTCGTTCCGTCGAGGACAGCGCGCTCGTGTACGACGCGATCACCGGTACCACCGGGACCGACGACTACACAGCCGAAACGCTCCGCACCAGCTTTGCCGAGTCAGCCGCGTCGGCGCCCGGGCCGCTTCGCATTGCAGTGTCCACCCGGAGTCCGGTCCGGCGCGTCCGCCCGTCCCCGGAGGTCGTTGCCGCGGTGCATTCGATCGCAGAGATGTTGAGCGCGTTGGGACATCACGTCGAAGAACACGACCCCGAGTACCCGGACGCAACTGCAGCATTTCTCCCGCAGGTACTCGGCGGCGTCCGCGACGAAGCACTGCGCGTCGATCATCCGGCGCTCCTCGAAAAGCGCACGCGCGCACTCGCGTCCATCGGCCGGATAGCCGCTCCCGCGCGCGTCGGGAAATTCGCTTACCGCAAAGGTGAGCGAATCGCAGCGACGGTCAACCAGGTCTTCGACACCTTCGACCTGGTCCTGATGCCGACCACGCCCGCGCTGCCACGCCCGATCGGACAACTCGAAGGAACCGGCCTTCTGTCAGCAGTCCGCAAGGCGTTGCCGATCGCCGCCTACTGTTCGATCTGGAATGTCTGCGGCAACCCGGCGGCCGCTGTGCCCGCCGGGTTCTCCGAACGCGGACTCCCCCTGAGCGTCCAACTGGTCGGGCGCAGCGGTGGTGAACCGACGATTCTCGCCGTCGCACAGCAGTTGGAAAGCACCGTCCGCTGGCCGGATTCGCACCCTCCACACTCGTGAATTCCGGAAGCGATGTAACCATCGTCACCACGATGAACACGCGTTTTGCAAACTCCTGAGCCTGTCGGCTAATGTTCTGTCTCGCAAGAGCGAGCGCCTATAGCTCAGTTGGTAGAGCAAGTGACTCTTAATCACTGGGTCCGGGGTTCGAGTCCCTGTGGGCGCACTTGCAAGAAGGCCCCCACCTCACCAGGTGGGGGCCTTCTTCATGTTCTGTCTTCGACAACTCGGGTCAGCGAATGATCTTCCGGACCACGAGTATTCCCACCACTGAACCGACTGCGATCAGCGCGTACTTCACTGCCGGCTCGTTGAGCTTGGCGAGCACCGTCTTCTTGGTGTTCTCGACCAGCCGCTTCGGGTTGGTGCGGACCGTCAGTTCGTCGAGTGTGCTCGCGAGCTGGTTACGCGCCTTCTCGATCTCGCGTTCGATGCTCTCGGTGTCCCTGGGCACGTGTCCTCCAACTTGTCTGTGTTCTGCTGCTCTGTGTGCGGGTCTGCTGTGCGGACGCAGCGCGCCGACACTTCGCTCTACCGTAGAGGAGCAGAATGCCCTCGCGCCCACCTGCCGCGCAATTTCTCGACTAACCTCGATTCCCGTGACCGAGAACAGTAGATTGTCCGCCGGCGACGTCGCGCCGGATTTCACGCTCCCAGACGCCGATGGCAACGAGGTTTCCCTTCACGATTACCGCGGCCGCAAGGTCATCGTGTACTTCTACCCGGCGGCCAGCACCCCGGGGTGCACCAAGCAGGCCTGCGACTTCCGTGACAGCCTCGCCGAGCTGAACGGCGCCGGCCTCGAAGTCATCGGAATCTCGCCGGACAAGCCCGCAAAACTCGCGAAGTTCCGCGATACCGAAGAGTTGACCTTCCCGCTGCTCACCGATCCCGAGAAGGCGACGCTCGAAGCCTGGGGCGCGTTCGGTGAGAAGAAGATGTACGGCAAGACCGTCCAGGGCGTCATCCGCTCGACGTTCCTCGTCGACGAGGAAGGCAAGATCGAGGTGGCCCAGTACAACGTCCGGGCCACCGGTCACGTCGCCAAGCTACGACGCGATCTGTCGGTCTAACTCCCGTACCGGCTCAAGAACAGAGCCTCCGCGAAAGCGAGATTCTCGATCTCCGACGGGTCGACGCTTTCGTCGGGCGCATGAATGCGGCATTGCGGTTCCTCGACGCCGATCAACGCGATCTCCGCGTCGGGGAACTGCTCGGCCAGTGCACTGCACAGCGGTATCGATCCCCCTTGGCCGGCAAATCCGACTTCGCGGCCGTAGGCATCGGTGAGCGCGGACTTCAGCTGCGCGAAACCTGCACCCTCCGTCGAGGACGAGAACGGCGATCCCGTCGATTCCGGAACGACCTCGATGTGGACGCCCCACGGCGCCGCCGCGCGGAGGTGGTCCGTCAACAACTTCTGTGCCTGCGCCGGATCCGTGCCAGGCGGGACACGAAGATTCAGGCGCGCCGACGCGCGGGGCGTGATCGCCGCCGCCGAACCCACGACCGGCGGGCAGTCGATACCCAGGATGGTCAGCGCCGGACGAGCCCACACCTGCTCGGCGACCGAACCGGAACCAGTCAGCTGCACCCCTTCGAGCACCCCGGCGTCGGAGCGGAACTGATCGCCGTCATAACTGACACCCGCCCATTCCTGGTCGTTGGTCAAGCCTTCGACAGTGGTGTTTCCGGCGCTGTCGTGCAGCGTCGAGAGTATGTGCACCAGCGCGGTGATCGCATCGGGCGCCGGTCCACCGAAGACACCGGAGTGAATCTCACCCTCGAGCGTCGACACGTGGACCACAACGTTCGCGATCCCGCGCAATGACGTCGTGATCGTCGGCTCCCCGACTTCGGTGTTGCCGGTATCGGCGATCAGGATCATGTCGGCTGCAAAAAGTTCGGGCCGCTCTCGCACCAGATCCTCGAGACCGCCAGTGCCCATCTCCTCGGATCCTTCGGCGACGAGCGTCAGGTGGACGCTCGGATCCACACCGGCTGCGGCGAGCGCTCGCAGAGCTGTCAGATGCATGACGACGTTGCCCTTGCAGTCGGAAGCGCCCCGTCCGTACCACCGTCCGTCGCGCTCGGTGAGCGTGAAAGGCGGGGAGCCCCAGAGCTCTTCGCTTCCGGGCGGCTGAACGTCGTAGTGGCAGTACACAGAACGGTCGGAGCACCGCCCGGGCCTGGTCGACGCCCGACAACCGCGGCCGAACCGTCGGAGGTCTCGATCGCCTCGATATCGGCGAAACCCTGAGCCCGGAATGCCTCCAGGACCCAATGCGCAGCGGCCGCGCATTCTTCCGGCGGGTACTGCCGCGCATCGGCGACGGACTTCATCGCCACAAGTGCACTCAGATCCTCACGGGCACGCGGCATGAGTTCACGTACCGCGGTTCGCAGTTCTTCCGTCATCGTCTCCCTCTCCTCGGCATCGAATCTCGGTGTGCCCGAAGAATCTCAGTCTGCCCGAATCGGACGTAGGCAGGCGCCAGGATCGCCGTTGCGCCACACCGCGCAGCAACCTCTTCGGCTACTGGACAGTTGGTCACCTAGTATCGAGGTGTGGCAACAGCATCGGGACTCGTGTGCGCGCACCTGCGCGGTGCGTTTCGACCGATCACGACCGCCGAAGTAGGTGGCCGATGACACCGGATAATGCACAAGTCCCAAATTCGACAGAAAACACCGATAGCCTGGAAGACGTGCAGCCCACGACTCGTCACCGCGCGCGGCGACGAGTCGACCCAGCACTGGAGAATCCCCAGAGCCTCGAAGAACCGCAGGAACTGCTGCCGCGCAAGCGTCCGACGCAAGAGCGCAGCCAGCGTAAATTCGACGCACTCCTGGCTGCGTCACGGGAACTCCTCACCGATGTCGGTTTCGAATCGTTCACCTGTGAAGAAGTCGCGGCACGTGCTGACGTCCCGATTGGGACGCTTTACCAGTTCTTCGCGAACAAGTACGTCATCGTGTGCGAATTGAACCGCCAGGACCTCGTCGGGGTCCAGCACGAGCTTGCTCAGTTCGGCGGCGAAGTACCCTCGCTCGACTGGTTGCGGTTCCTGAACAGTTTCGTCGATCACATGGCCGGGCTGTGGACGTCTGATCCGTCGCGCCGCGAGGTCTGGCTGGCGATGCAGTCGACGCCGTCCACGCGGGCAACCGGAGTCATTCACGAAAAGCAGTTCGCCGAGACCGTAGCGAAAATGCTCGGCCCGTTGACGCCTCGTACGCGGCGAGATCGTCGCCTGATGATGGCGGAAGTTCTTGTCCACGTGGTGTATTCGATGCTCAATTTCTCGGTTCAGGACGGTCAGTCGCATGCCGACGCCGTCGCCGAACTGAAAAGGTTGATGATCGCGTATCTCCTCGTCGCCGAGAAGGAATCCCGCACGAAGGACTAGTCGAACGACAAAGAGCCGGTCTCCCCTTGGGAGACCGGCTCTTTCGTGTCCGGCAGTGCTACTCCGGGTCGGATTCGATGACCGCGAAAGCGCCCGCCATGTCCCCGTCGTGCGTGAGCGAAATATGAATCTTCACTCCGGTCAGGTGTTTGGCCACGTCACCGCGAAGCCGGATGCCGGGGCGCCCCCAGGCGTCCGAGACGACCTCGATCTGATTGTGGATCATTTCCCCCAGCACCGGTGGGCCGGCGAAGAGAGCAGTTGACCATGCCTTGATCACTGCTTCCTTCGCAGCCCACCGGGCGGCGAAATGTCGTGCCGGTTCGGAGCTCCGGGTAGCGGCGTCTCGACGCTCGCCCGGTGTGAAGTTGTCGAGCATTGCCGTTCCCGGCCTGTTCAATTGCTCGGCGAACTCCGACACCGTCACGAGGTCGAAACCGATACCCAGAACTCCCATACCGTGACTACTACTTGCAGCCGGGCAGATTCGAGCGGTACACCTGGTCTGCGCCGAGTCGTGCGTCCTCGCTCAGCAGCATGTCCGCTTCGAGCTGACGCGACGCCTTGGCCGGCGTTCCGTCGGCACCGAGGCGACGATCCGCCGGGCGCTCGTAGAGGCTGTCGCCACCGCACATCGCCTTCGCGAGGCGACGCTGACCGTCGATCGTCCGCTGCTGGGCCGCAGCAACATAGGCGTCACGCTTGTCGGCCGGAACCGACTCGACGAATGCCTGCGGGTGCACGACTGCGATCAGTCCGGAGACGTGACCGAAGCCGAGGCTGGTCAGCAGGCCGGCACGCAGCGGAAGCTGATCACCGAACTTGAGCGGCTGACGTGCCCATACGAGGTGCTCGAACTCGGCCATCTTGTCGTCGACGCAGTCGAGGCTGCGGTTCGGCGGGACGATGCCCTGGCTCAGTACCTGGCAGAGCCCGATCAGCTGGAAGGCTGCGGCACCACCCTTGGCGTGACCGGTCAGGCTCTTCTGCGAGACCACGAACATCGGCGCGCCTTCACTGCGTCCCAATGCCCCGGCGAGGCGCTCGTGCAGCTCTGCCTCGTTGGGATCGTTGGCGGCAGTGGAGGTGTCGTGCTTGGAGATCACGGCGATGTCGTCGGCGCTCACGCCCAGTGCGTTGAGCGAGAGTGCGAGCTGCGAATCCGCTCCCCCACGTCCGGCACCCAATGCTCCGAGTCCCGGTGCCGGGATCGAGGTGTGGACACCGTCGGCGAACGATCCGGCCCAGGCGACCACACCGAGGACGGGAAGACCCATCTCGAGTGCCAGGTCACCGCGAGCGAGGAGAATCGTTCCGCCACCGGCCGACTCGACGAATCCGCCGCGGCGACGATCGTTGGCCCGCGAGAAGCGGCGATCCTCGATGCCCTTGGCATGCATGTCCTCGGTCTTGGCAGTGGCCGACATGTCGCCGAAGCCGATGATGCCTTCCGTGCTCAGATCGTCGAACCCGCCGGCAACAACCAACTGCGCCTTGCCGAGTCGGATCTTGTCGACGCCTTCTTCGACGGATACCGCTGCCGTGGCGCAGGCGGCGACGGGGTGAACCATCGCGCCGTAACCGCCGACGTACGACTGAACGACGTGCGCTGCAATGACGTTCGGCAGCGCTTCCTGCAGGATGTCGTTCGGACGGTTCTCGCCGAGCAGCGTGTCGATGTACAGGCTCCTCATGGAGGTCATGCCGCCCATGCCGGTGCCCTGCGTGTTGGCGACCAGGCTCGGGTGTACCCAGCGGAGCAGTTCGCTCGGAGTGAAGCCGCCGGTGAGGAAGGCGTCCACCGTTGCGACGATGTTCCAGAGGCCGACGCGGTCGACCGAATCTGCCATGTCGGCGGGGATGCCCCACTTGGTGACGTCGAAGTTGGTCGGAATCTGACCGCCCACACTACGAGTCAGCTTCATCTTGCGCGGAACGCGGATCTCGGTGCCTGCGCGGCGGGTGACCGTCCAGTCTCCGGACTCGGCGGAAACCGTCGCCGTCGTGTTCTCCGGATCGGATTCGACGAAGGCCTGAGCCTCTGCCTCACTGCCGACCACGAAGCTCAGATCCTTGTCCAGGAACACGGAGGTGAGCAGCGGAGCGGTGTTGTCGATCATCGCGCCCTCGTCGACGTAGCGACGGATGCCGCAACGCTCGACGACTGCGTCGTGGTACTTGTCGGCGATTTCCGCCTCGGGTACCAGGTCACCGGATTCGACGTCGTACCAGCCCGGCTTGGGGTCGTTCTCCCAGACGATGAGTCCGGTGTTCCACGCCAATTCGAGAACGCCTGCGGCAGAGAGCTGCTCGTCGACCTCCATCTCGAAGCGGGTACGCGAGGAACCGTAGGGTCCGAGCTCTCCGGCACCCACGATGACCACGAGGTCCGCGGGGGTGACGTCCAGTTCGGGCCAGCTCGGAGCCTTGACCGAGTCGTCGATGCGAGCCGGCGCGGGCAGCGCCAGGATGCTGGACTCGTCCACTGCTTCGTCGACGGCCTCGGCGATCTCGGCCACCTCGGCAGCTTCCTTGGCCAGTGCGGCGAGGTCGAGGTTCGCCTCGGCGAGCCCACCGGTCAGGTCGACCTCGAGCGGAGCCTCTGCAGCAGCGCGACGCGACTCACGCGTTGCCGTCTTCAGTAGCTGGGTCGCCATCTCCTGGGTGGACCAGGTGCGGACGCCCGCAGCTTCGACTGCGTCGACGATCGGATCGTTGTGACCCATGAGTCCGGTTCCGCGAACCCAACCGATGACGGCGTGTGCCAACGTGACCCGCTCGGCCCAGTTGCGCTCGGCCTTCCAACGGTTCACCACGGCGATCAACGAAGCCTTGGCCTCACCGTAAGCACCGTCACCACCAAATGTTCCGCGGTTCGGCGAACCGGGCAGCACCACGTGCAGGTGCGTGTCGACGTCGCTGTCGTAACCGATCTTCGAGAGACCGCCGATGAGGCGCTCCACCGACCAGAGCAACACGCGCATTTCCATTTCGGCGCGAGCGCCGGCGTCGGAAAGTTCACCGCCGACACGGGGAGCTGCGAACGGGAAGAGCATCGTCGGCGTCATGGCCGGCTTGATGAGCTTCTTTGCGCCGCCCGCGTTTTCGGTGGCCTCGTTGCCGATCCAGTCGATCAGCGCGTCGACGTCGGTGTACGACGCCATGTTCGCGGGAACCACCCAGAGGGCGGCACCGGCGCGAGCATTCTCGCGGTACAGGTCGCGGTAGAAGCCGAGACGCTGACCGTCGAGTCGCGAGGTGGTCACGAATACCGTTGCGCCACCGGCAAGGAGCTTGCCCGTGACCGCTGCCGCGATGGAACCCTTGCTGGCGCCCGTCACTACTGCGACCTCGCCTGCCCACTCGGGTGCGTCGGATTCTGCCGCAGCAGCCGCATCAGCGATGCGGGTGTAGACCTCGGCGAGTGCGGTGCGGCCTTCGTCGGTCGCACGGGTGGCCCACCACTTCGCCTGTGCGGCGACGGTGGAGCCGGCACCGATGAAGTTCTCGACCGACAACGCGGTGTCACCGAGCCAAATGCGAGCGAGATCCTCACGCGCACTTGCCCAGCGGTCGTCGAGCAGAACGGCCTTCTGCGCGTCGAATGCCGGAGCAACCAGACGCGGCCAGTCGGAGCCGAGTTCAGCCGAGACCAGGTCGACCAGTTCGGTTTCCTCGACCGTCGCGACTGCCGTTTCTTCGTTCAGTCCGAGCTGCTCGAGTACCAGGCGTGCGGCCGAGGCCAGAACGCCGTTGCGACCGGTGATGTTCTCGGTGAACTCACCCAGAGCAGCTGCGTCGACAGTTCCGCCGCTTCCGCCGCCGGTAGCGGGCAACGAGACGCTGACTCCACGAGCAGACCCGACCGAGGCAACTGCGCTGTCGATGACTGCGTCCACTGCTGCCGCGTCGGCCAGTGCGCCGGAGCTCAGGCCACCGAGGTCGCCGCCGCGGATGCTGGCGCCGTCACGGGTACCGAGAGCCACTGCTGCGGTGACGTGGTGTGCCCAGCCGTCGCCCAGTTCCCAGACCTTCTTGACGCGGTCGGCGATGTAGCCGGGACGCTTGCCCGAGGGGCCGAAGACCTTACGCAGGTGATCGTTGATCGAATCGGAGAGCACCGGTCCGAACGGCTTGTACGTACGGGCGAGCTTGTCGACGGTTGCCCCCAGGGAGCCCATGTCGGCGTCTGCGGCCCCGTCGATGGCACCGAGGGAGAGCTCGGAGCCGAGGTCGACCAGAAGCTGGTTGCGACGCGAGGAAACGCCGTCGCACAGTGCCTCGATCGTGTCCGCGGGGCCGACCTGATCGGGACGGAGCTTGGTCCACAGGCTGATCAGGACCTTCGTGGCGTCGGGCGCCTTGAAGGTGAGGTCGTCCGGACGCGGTCCACCCGAAGGTGCAGCCGGCGCGGCAGCGGCAACCGGAGCAGCGGCCGCGGCGGCCGGAGCAGCCTGCGCGGCAGGCGCTTCGATCTCGTCGTCGTCATCGACAGCGGGGTCGACGTCGGTGCCGTAGACGATCGCAGCTTCGCGCTCGACGTTGAGAACCTCGACCGGGTAGCCGAAGCGGCCCGGCAGCTTGAGGGTCTGCGACGCGAGGTTTGCAACGGTCGGGGCAGCGCCGAGACCGATCTCGACGAAGCGTTCGACCCCGAGTCCACCTTCGGACTCGTCACCGAAGAGCAGGTCCTGCGTCTCGATCCAACGGACCGGGCTGGCGAACTGCCAAGCCAGCAGCTCGATCAGGATGATGCGGGACAACTCGTGAGTGCGCGTTGCGTAGCTGTCGAAGTCTGCGAGGACTTCCTGCAGCGGCTCGGACGGCACCAAGTCGGCGATTTCCTGAACGAAGTCACGACGCAGCGAGAACGGCTTCGGAACCAGGTTCGGGATGTAGCGGCCGATCAGGATGTCCGGGTCGATGTCGTGCGGGAGCAAGTCCTGCAGGCACACGCGGAAGTCCGCCACGCCACCGCGAAGGACGGTGGAGTGGAACGGCACGTCGATGCCGGGAACCTGGATGTATGCCCGCTTGCCACCGAATTCTGCTCGGCGACGGTCGATTTCGACCTCGAGTGCGTCGAGACCGGCTACCGAACCGGCGATGGCGTACTGGCTGCCGCGCAGGTTCAGGTTGACGATTTCGAGGAACTCACCGGAGGTCTCGGCGACACCGGCGACGAAGCCCTGCACGTCGTCGTCGGAAACACCGATCTGCGACGGGCGAATAGCGGCCATGCGGTAGTCGGAGCGTCCGGCTTCGTCACGGGGAACGAGCTGGTGCATGGCGGAGCCACGCTGGAAGACGACCTCGAGAAGTGCTTCGAGCGGGAAAACCTCGGCGACAGCGGCGAGTGCGTTGTACTCACCGACCGAGTGACCGGCCAGAAGGGAATCCTCGATGAAGGTTCCGGATTCGCGCAGCTCGGCAACCTGGGCAACACCGAGAACGGCCATGGCCACCTGGGTGAACTGAGTCAGGTGCAAGACACCGTCGGGATGCCTGTGCTCGACACCACGGGCCTTGACGGTCACCGGGTTGTCGCGCACGACAGCGAGAATCGAGAATCCGAGTGCCTTACGAGTGTGCTTGTCCGCGCGCTCCCAGACGTCGCGGGCGGCCTTGGAGCGTGCGCGAGCGTCGAGGCCCATGCCCGGGCGCTGAATGCCCTGGCCGGGGAAGGCGTAGACGGTCTTCGGCGCGGCGGTGCGGCCGGTGGCGACCATGACCAGTTCACCGTCGATGCGGCAGCCGACCTCGACGATTTCCGCGCCCTGGTCGATACCGACACGATCGACACGGACGTCGATCTCGGCGCCGGGTCGAACCATCCCGAGGAAGCGAGCTGTCCAGGCGGTCAGGCGGCGCGGCGGGACGCGGGTCTCGGCCGGGTCGACTGCGGTGACTACCTGCTGCGCTGCGGCGGAGAGCCACATGCCGTGCACGATCGGGGTTCCGAGGCCGGCCAGCAGAGCGGCGTTGTCGGAGGTGTGAATCGGGTTGTGGTCACCGGAAACCTGAGCGAAGGCGCCCATGCTGACCGGAGCGAGGATCTTCGCGTCACGGCGACGACGACGCGAGGTGTCGACAGCCGCATCGCTGATCGATCCACCGGCGCGAGCCGGGTCGGCGAGTTCGCCTGCACCGGTGCGTCCGCGGATCGCGAAACGCTCGGTCATGGTGACGACTGCGGGGGCGTCGAGGCCCTCGCCGAGCATGGCACCGACCTCGACCTTGACCTCGACGACACGACCGAGGTCGGTGTCGAGAACCGAGGCGACCTCGGCATTGACCACGAGAATGCTTGTCTCGGAGGGAAGTTCACCGACGAAGTCGACGGTGTGGTCGAGGTGGACCAGGTCGAGCATGCCTTCGATAACGGAAAGACTGTCGAGCTTGGCTGCGCCGAGGACTGCGAACACTGCAGGCCAGCATGCTCCGACGACGACGTCCGGAACAGCCTTGCCGCTGACACTGAGCGTGGCGGGCAGACCCGAACCGGTGACACCGGCGTGATCGGCGATGCGATCGGGAACCCACGCGACGTTGAGGCGAGCCTTGCCGTTCTTGACTGTCGGAAGTTCCTGTCCGGCAGCAACTGCCAGGAGCGCGGACATCGCACCTTCGGCATCGGCTTCGGTGACAACCGGAGCGCCGCCGTCGACGACGGACTCGGGGATCGTGATCGTGATGTCGACCGACTTGCCTGCCACCAACGGAACCGAAAGCAGCACGTGCGAGGAATCGACGACGGTCAGACTGGAACCGGTGGTGCCGTGAACTGCCTTGTCGGCAGACTCTGCACTCCACTCGTCGAGGTCGCCGAGACGACGGACGGGGTTCTGGGTCAGGCGGCCGGCCCACTGGAGGTCAGGAGCCGAGAGAACGGCGTCGAGAAGTCCGGGTGCGGAATCCTGGTGGCGACGGCTCGCGAGTGCCACCGGAGTGGTTCCGGCAGCAACCAATTCGTCGTAGGTCGCCTTCTCGAAGCGATCGAGCAGGTCACCGACCGGCTCGTCGACACGGGTGATGCCGGCGACGGCAACGGTGCCGGGGATGACGCAAACCTGATCGGCGGTGTAGCGGGGGTCGTGTGCCTGCCACAGGGAGTCGCTGCGCCACCAACGACGCACGTCACCGTCGACGACGGGAACGAAGTTGACCGGCTTGCCCGGCGTCTTGCACAACGAGATGAAGAACGAGACGTCTGCGGGATGCAGAACGGTGGTCGAGTAGTCCGGGTACGACGCCTGCAGTGCGCAGATTGCAGCCTCGGGGCGCTCGAGGGTCTCGGCGTCAGCGAACAGCGTGGGGATCGGGCCGCGGTCGACCGGGTGCAGACGCGCCTCGGTGCGCTGGAGCATCTCGCCGAAGCGAGCACGCCAGGTGATGTCGAGCCACGGGCTCGACGTCGCCTCGACGATGGCGTCCTGAAGATCGGCGCCGCAGTCGAATTCCTTCGCCGCGTCGATGCCGACGGTCAGCTCGAGGTAGCGGCGCAGCCACTGTGCGTACGTCATGGTCTCGACGTCGCCGAAGTACGGCTTGGCGGTGACGTCGAGGGCGGCGATGATCTCGTCGCGGCGCTCGGCCACTGCCTCGGAATCGCCGGCAACCTCGTCGAGGAGGCGCCCGGTACGCGAAGCCGCGTTGTCGATCTCGTGGATGTCGGCACCGAGCTGGCTACGGCCGGAGGCCATTCCGCCTTCAGCGGTACCTGCACCGACCCAGTCCGGCGTACCGGGTGTGTCGACGAGGAGCTGCTTGACCTCGGGAGAAGTGGTGGCCTCGAGAGTCGCCATGGCTGCGGTGCCGACCAGGATGCCGTCGACGGGCATGGCCGGGAAACCTGCTGCGGCGGACCAGCGACCGGTCAGGTAATCGGCTGCGCGCTCAGGTGTTCCGATGCCGCCACCGACGCAGATGACCAGGTTCGGACGTGTACGCAGCTCGGCGTACGTGTCGAGGAGCAGGTCGTCGAGGTCTTCCCACGAGTGGTGTCCGCCGGCGCGGCCGCCTTCGATGTGGACGATGACCGGGAAATTCGGAACCTCGTTGGCGATGCGGATCACGGAGCGGATCTGCGCCACGGTGCCGGGCTTGAATGCAATGTTGGTGATGCCGATCTCGGACAACTCGTCGATGAGGGCAACAGCCTCTTCGAGTTCCGGGATACCGGCGGTGACGATGACGCCGTCGATGGGAGCACCGGCGGTACGGGCACGCTGCACGAGGCGCTTGCCACCGAGTTGCAGCTTCCACAGGTACGGGTCGAGGAACAGGGAGTTGAACTGGACCGCGCGGCCCGGCTCGAGCAGCATCTTCAGCTCTGCGACACGGTCTTCGAAGATTTCTTCGGTGACCTGCCCGCCACCGGCAAGCTCGGCCCAGTGACCGGCATTGGCTGCCGCGGCAACGATCTTGGCGTCGACCGTCGTCGGCGTCATACCTGCGAGCAGGATGGGTGAACGACCGGTCAGCTTCGTGAACGCGGTCTCGACGCCGATACGGCCGCCGGGAAGCGCAACGGGCTTCGGAGCGAACTCGGACCACGAACGTGAGACCTCAGGTGCTGCACCGGGGGTGAGCAGATTGCGGTGTCCGCCGCGGGTGGCTGCGGCAATGATGCCGATGCCCTGTCCACGCAGCGAAGAGGACGTCATACGGGTCAGCTGATCGCTGGGTCCGAGATCGAGAATCCACTTGGCGCCGGCGGAGATTGCGCCGTCGACAGCCTCGACCCAGTCGACCGGATCGACGAGGACACCCTGCGCAAGTTCGCGCGCACGGTCCGCGTCGAGACCGCAACGGGTCGCCCAGCTGCCGACGAGTTCGACGGCCTCGGTCAATGCGGGGTGATGGAAGCCGATTTCGGTGTCGAGCGGATCGAAGGACGGCGCGAAGACGGAACCGCCACGCTTCTTACCCTCACGCTCGCGGGCTTCCTCGGCTTCGATCTGCTCGCAACGCTCTTGCACGCGTGCCAGCTGAGCGGGCGGCCCGGCGAGAACGACGCGGCGACGGCCGTTGCGGATGGCGAGGACAGCCGCGCGCTCAGGCGCCACACCCTCGGCAAGCTCGGCGACGATGGCGGCGAGACGCTCGGGATCGACGCCCGAGACCGCAACCATCGGCTTCGCGGAGGCGCCGGCGATGACGCCGCGGCGACGGCCGACCAAGCTGGCAGCAGCACCGACGAGCTGTGCGACGGCGAGGAGTTCACCGTCGTCGTTGCCCTGCGCGGCTACGGCAGCCGTGGCCAGAAGGCCCTGCGAGTGGCCGATGACGGCAGCCGGCGGGTTACCGGCTACATCCAGACCC
The DNA here is from genome assembly GCF_018588185.1 of Rhodococcus sp. WY5. Taxonomy (NCBI): domain Bacteria; kingdom Bacillati; phylum Actinomycetota; class Actinomycetes; order Mycobacteriales; family Nocardiaceae; genus Rhodococcus; species Rhodococcus sp. WY5. The sequence goes on along the minus strand of NZ_JAAMPR010000001.1, from coordinate 3,424,614 downwards.
TGAGCGGAGAGTGCACGCAACGCCGCAAGCTGCGTGAGGAAGACGCCGGGGAGTGACACCGGAGCTGCGGTGAGCGCGGCAGCGGAAGGCCCGGCCGACTTCTCACCTTCTTCTTCGTCGACGATCTCGGCTTCGAGCATCCACGCGATCGGATCGAATCCGACCGGGCGAACCACGAGGAGATCCTGCGCGACGGGCGCGAGGCGTGCTGCTGCGTCGTTGACCAGATCGGTCAGAACGGGCTCCAGGCCGTTGTCACGGCTGAGCTCCTCGAGCGAGGTGAGCCAGGGAGCGCCCTGTCCACCGAAAGCGATTGCGTAGGAAACGCCGTTGTTCAGCGAATCGACGAGGGCACCTTTGCTGGTCGTGCGGGACTGTCCCCCATCGACGCCGAAACGGCGTCCACCCTTCGAGTCGCGTCCGTTTCCTGTAGGTGTCGTGTCATCGATCGTCACGCGTACGTCCTCTCCTGGTCACCTCTGCGGCGAGGTGGGATTTGCGGTGTGCTGCCCGGCTGAAGTGCTCGCGAATTCGTCGAGAGAATCGACGGAGTCAGGGCGTTCGTGCAAGACAAGGTTTACACAGAATCATGAGGATTTCCTCACGTTTGTCGGCACCCTGGAAATCTGGACTTTCGGGGCCGTGATCTTCCTCACGAGACTTCGAGAAAGTGACTCGCGAGTAGGTCGCGAACGCCCTGCCTGGGACTGTTACCGGGATTTTCAGAAACCTGAGGAACCCCTCATATTTATTGTTACCAATTCGTGACCTCCTTGACGGACGGTCGATCCCGTGCGTTCCGGGCCACAATCTGTCGGACCCCCTCGCTACGTTCAGCGCGTCCACACCGGACAACTTCTCGGGGGGAGAAATCATGAAAGACACAGACGTAGTCAGAGCGGCCGAATTCATCGGCGCCGAGCTTCCGCGCGAGGCGTGGCCGCATTGGAATCAGGGATGGCCGCGCGAGTCCGAAGCCGCCCTTCTCGATGCGATCTTCTCGTCGCGCGCCGCCTATGGAACACCGAAGACCGGAGTCCGCGCCGTCGTCGACCGTTGGCGCACACACCGCTCGGTAGCCGCCGACGATCGCCTCGACAGCTTGCCCGCTCTCGCCGCCTTCACCGACCGTGGCGACGAGCTCGCAACGATTCTCGGCAATCGCCAGCGCGTGCCGGGCAACTACTTCACCAAAGCCGAAGGCGCGGCTCGTGCGGCCAAAGCGCTCGCCGACGCCGGTTGCCGGTGCGGTGCCGACGTCGAGGACACCGAAGGCCTCCGTTCGGCAGTCGTCTCCGTTCCAGGCCTCGGCCCCAGGACCTTCGAGACACTGATGTTCCTGTCCGGGAGGTTGACGGTAACTTCGATCGACCTGCTTGCACGGTTCGCCACCGAAGCAAGCAGTAGCGAGAAATTGTTGTCGAGCACCGACGCAGCCGAGTTGCTCGTTGCGGTTGCCGAACATCTCGATGTCGATGTTCGGACACTCACCCACGCTGCGTGGCGGTATCAACGCACGGCCGAGCAACCTCGCCGATCGAAGAAATCCACCATGCCGCCCGCAGCGGATCCACTCGCCGAAACGGCCTGAGAGCGGGCGGGCGCATCCCGACCAGGGTGGTGTGCCCGCGAGCGATTCCACTCGCGTATCCTTTGAATTCCGCGCGCGAGTGGCGGAATTGGCAGACGCGCTGGATTTAGGTTCCAGTGTCTCAGGACGTGGGGGTTCAAGTCCCCCCTCGCGCACAACGAAGAGCCCCGCCGGATCTGATCCGGCGGGGCTTTTTCGGTTCTCGTGAGCAAGGTCAGCGCTTTCGATCCTTGACCGGTGGAGTCATGTACGTCGTCCGACTCGGTGTCAGCCCCAGACGGACCGAGCTCTCCAACCATGTGATCGCCGCTGCCGTCGGGTCCACAACCGGAACATGAATCCCTTTGCCATGCAGCCTGTCTCGGACTGCGGCGGTCACACCGAGCATGCCGGTGCAACCGAGAACGACGGAGTCGGCGTCACCGTTCTCCACTGCCGTAGACGCCTGTGCGGCCAGTCGATCGATCAGTTCCTCCCGATCGGTGAGGCCCAGCACCGGCATGTCCACGACTCGAATACTGCCCAGCCGACTATCGAGTCCATACCGCCGAGTGAGCGATCGGAGCATCGGCACGACATTCGGCAGGATGGTCACGACACCGACGCGATCGCCCAGACTCATCGCTGTCAGAAATGACGGCTCGAAGCCGCCGACCACCGGAGCGTCGATGACCTCTCGGGCGGCATGCACTCCGGGATCGGCGAAACACGTGATGAACACACCGTCCACGCCGTCGGCAGCCGCTTCCTCGACCCTCTGCACTATCCCGGGGCCGGCAAGTGCCTCGTCGTACTCGGACTCGATGCTCGCCGTACCGGTAGGCAGCGAAACGACGTCGACCGTCGTGCCGGGCGCCGCCCAGTGCTCCACCTCGGCTGTCACCGCCGGAGTCAGTGTGGTGTCGATGACCGGGCGAATCACTCTGATGTGCATGAAACACTCCCCTGCTTTCGGATACGCGCCGAGGTTATCGATGCAGCACAGCCGGGAGAATGTGTTCAGTGCCCTGGCGTTGCGGGTGAGGATGGGCATAGCGCACAGGTGCTGCGGGACGGCCTCTACGACACGCCGTGGCACGGCTTCTACGACACGCCGTGGCACGGCTTCTACGACACGCCGTGGCACGGCTTCTACGACACGCCGTGGCACGGCTTCTACGACACCGTGTCGGAGATCGCAGGGCGAGGCACTATAGCTCTCAGGTACCGTCTTAGTGTGTCCAAGAACGCTACTAAACGCCGACCTGCGCTGATTCTGCTGGTCATCGTGTCAGCTGCCGGCTGCCTCGCGCTCGGCTGGTGGCAGTGGGAGCGCTTCGAAGCCGTCGGAGGCTCGGGACAGAATCTCGGGTACGCGTTCCAGTGGCCGCTGTTCGCGGCGTTTGTCGTGTACGCGTATCGCAAGTTCGTTCAGCTCGAAGACGTGGACCCCGAAGAGGCCGAAGCCGAGGAAGCCGCCGCGGAGCCGCGTGAGATTCCCGCCGACCTCTTGCCGCAACGCCCGCGGGCCGAGTTCGACGATGTGAACCTCGACGTCGACGACCCTGAAGCCCGCCAAATGCTGGAATACAACGACTACCTTGCGCAGCTCGCCGCTCGCGAGTCCGATAGGAGCACGACGTGAGTACCGGTTCGGAAGCGAGCATCGCTACCCCCGCAGTCAACGCAGAAAAGCAGAAGAAGGTTGCGTCGGCGCTGGTCCGATACCGCGTTCTCGCCTGGATCACCGGCCTCTGGCTGCTGTTCCTGACCGGTGAGATGGTCTACAAGTACCTGATTCTCGACAATTCGGCGGACGCACCCTCGTGGTTGTTCTACATCGGCCAGATCCACGGCCTGTTCTACATGCTCTACCTCGTGTTCACGATCGACTTGGCGATCAAGGCTCGGTGGAAGCCCGGTACGACGGTTGCCACCGCGCTCGCCGGCACGATCCCGTTCCTGTCGTTCGTGTTCGAGCACAAGCGAACTGCCCAGGTGAAGCAGGCTTACCAGCTCTGAGAGTTTCAAAAAGTGGAGCCCTGAACGCAGACGCGTTCAGGGCTCCACTTTTCGGATTCGGTTCAGCCGGCCAGTGCCGCCAGCGCGGGAACGAGCTGTACGAGCGCGCGCCCTCGATGTGACGCCGCATCCTTCTCGGCCGGGGTGAGTTCTGCGGCCGAGCGGGTGTCGCCGTCCGGACGGAAGATGGGGTCGTATCCGAAGCCGCCGTCGCCGGCTGGTTCGCGGCCGATCACCCCGCGCCATTCGCCGCGCACGACGGTCTCGTCGCCGCCGGGGATCACCAGTGCACAGGCGGAGACGAACGCCGCGCCTCGACGCTCGTCTGGCACGTCTCCCAGCTGAGCCAGGACCAGAGCCGTGTTGGCGCCGTCGTTTCCGTGAGTGCCCGACCATCGCGCGGACAGCACGCCGGGCATACCGTTGAGTGCGTCGATCTCGACACCGGAATCGTCTGCGATGCAGGGCATTCCGGTTGCAGCTGCTCCGTCACGCGCTTTGGCGAGCGCATTCTCCTCGAACGTCGCTCCGGTCTCGGGGGCTTCGGGGAACGGCGGGACCTCGTCGAGCCCGACCAGTTCGATTCCGCTCACTCCGGCGGCGTCGAGTACCCGGTGAAGTTCCTTCAGTTTCTTGGCATTTCGGCTGGCAACCAGTACTCGTACGCTCACAGCTCATGCACCGAACTTCTTCTTGGGTTCCGGATTCTTCGGTTCGGGTAGCACCCCGGGATACGGCTCGGCCAACGCCTGACGCTGGATCTCGAAAAGTTGCTCACAACCAGCCAGAGCGGAGTCGAGCAGCTTGTCCAGCGTCGAGCGTGGGAAGGTGGCGCCCTCACCGGTTCCCTGAATTTCCACCAGCGTGCCGGTGTCGGTGGCCACGACATTCATGTCGACCTCGGCACGCGAATCCTCTTCGTACGGAAGGTCGAGACGCACTCGTCCGTCCACGACGCCGACGCTGACGGCCGCTATGCCACACGAGATGGGCTGTGGGTCGGAGAGCAGGTCGGCTGCGCGCAGGTACGTCACGGCGTCGACCAGGGCCACGTATGCCCCCGTCACTGCCGCGGTGCGAGTGCCACCGTCGGCTTGGAGGACATCACAGTCGAGGGCGATGGTGTTCTCACCGATCGCCGCGAGATCGATGCACGCTCGAAGTGATCGGCCGATGAGTCGACTGATCTCCTGCGTGCGGCCGCCGACCTTGCCCTTGACCGATTCGCGGCCACTGCGTGTGTGCGTGGCGGCGGGAAGCATCGCGTATTCGGCTGTAAGCCAACCCAAGCCGGAGCCCTTGCGCCAGCGGGGTACACCCTCTTCGACGCTGGCCGTGCACATGACGCGAGTGTTCCCGAACTCGACCAGAACGGATCCGGCCGGGTGACTGGTGAACCCGCGGGTGATCTTGACCGTGCGGAGCTCGTCGTCCGCCCTACCGTCTTCTCGTGTAGTCACCTTCGTGAGCCTAGCGGTCGCCCGGTGAGCGCTGCACCGAATGTGAGGGGAATCAGATGTCGTAGACACTTCCGGCGGAGACGGCATGGACCGGTCCGGAGAATTCGGATTTCGCTTCGGCGATCACGTCTTCACGCGATGTCCACGGCGGGATGTGCGTGAGGAGAAGTTCCTTGACGCCGGCGAGCGCAGCCACACGGCCGGCTTCCTTACCGGAGAGGTGAACTCCCTCGGGGCGATCCGGACTGTCGGTCCACGACGCTTCGGAGAGCAACACGTCTGCACCACGCGCGAGTTCGACGACGTTGTCGCACATTCCGGTGTCGCCTGTATAGACGAGGACGCGGCCGTCGGCGCCGGTGATCCGGAAACCGTAAGCCTCGGGTGGATGATTCATCCGGCGGGCGACGACGCTCAGTTCACCGAACGTCACCGGCTCGTTCTCGGCCCAGAGCCGGACGTCGATGGTGTCGGAGATGTCGTCCATCTCGCCGGCGCACTCGGCGGAGGACACTCCGATGCGGCACGCGGTGTCGGTGGGGCCGTAAACCAGAGCACGGCCGACCGGCGGGTTGGGGTGATAGCGACGCCAGACGAGCAGGCCGGGCATGTCGAGACAGTGGTCCGCATGAAGGTGCGAAAGCAGGATCGTCACCTCGCCCGGATCGGCGTATCGCTGCAACGCCCCAAGAACTCCCGGGCCGAAGTCGATCACGAGCGGCGGAGTTCCCGGTGCCGTGAGCAGGTATCCCGAAGCCGGTGAATCCGGACCCGTGACGCTGCCGGAACACCCCAGGACGGTCATGCGCATACCGGTCATGCTGCCACGTCTACCCGTCTGGGAAAAAGCTCTTGGTGGTTTTGGCGCGTCGAAGTCACACCGCAGTGAGGGTGTGACCCACGTCCGTTCAGAAACTCGGTGGTCGAACGGCCGGCGCCGACCCGGCACGCTTAGCCCTCTCCCCCGACGTGAGCGCCCAGGCGGCAACCACGCCGCCGATCGCTCCGAACAGATGCCCTTGCCAGGAAACCCGTGGATCGCTCGGCAGAACGCCCCACAGCACTCCGCCGTACACGACGAAGACGGCAACGCCGATCAGGATCTGTGTGAAGCTCCGCGTGAAGAACCCGCGCACCAGCAGGTAGGTGACCCAGCCGAAGATCAGCACGGACGCACCGACGTGATTCGAGTTCGAGCCGGCGAACAACCAGGTCCCGACGCCGCCGATCACCCAGATGATGCCGGTCGCCGCGAGTCCCCGCGCAATTCCCGACACCAGCACGAGGTATCCGAGGATCAGCACCGGAATGGTGTTGGCGATCAGATGACCCCAGTCGTCGTGCAGCACCGGGGCGAACAGGATTCCCCACAGGCCGTCGAGCGTGCGCGGGGTGACGCCGGCGTTTTGGACATTCTGACCGGAGATGACATCCACGATCTCGATCACGTAGAGCAGGATCGCGAAGCCGCCCACCAACACGGCCGACTGCTTCCACACCGAGGGCGGACCGGATTTCGGTGCCGGCGTCCGGGTGCCGAAGTCCGGACTGTTGAAATCCATCGTCATCGTGTGCGTCCTCCACCGTCGATCCGGTTTTCTGATCCGGTCACTCGCGACCAGGCTCAATTCGAGATTACCGCCGATTCCAGGAGTGCTGCCTAGAGAAATGCGGACGGGAAGAGTTCGCGGTAACTCGGGATTCCGGCTACCGACGTGGCGTCGAGAATCGCTGTGACGATCGCACGTTCGACCACCTGGGCCGAAGCCGCGCACACCGCGTCGAGTATCGGCAGATCGTTCGGGAAAGCGTCCGGAACCGTGATCTCCGAATTCGGAGTGTGATCACCGGTGGCGAGCGCAAAGATCGTGTCGCCGTCGAGCGGCGAATGTGCGGGCCGAATCGCTCGGGCCAGGCCGTCATGACCTGCGACGGCGACGCGTCGGCACCCGGCCTTCGTCAAGGCGGCGTCAGTGGCGACCACACCGATCGTGGTGTTGAGGACAGTCCCCTTGGCTGCAACGGCATTGGCCGCCGCGAGTTCGGACGCGTCGGGGAGCCTGAGGCCGAACGACTCCGCGCCGTCCGAGCCGACGCCCCACGGCAGGCCTGTTCTGGGGTCGAAGACCGAACCCACCGGATTCGCCACGATCAAGGCGGAGACCGTCGTCCCCTCGGCGGGGCCGTCGGCGATCACGACGCTGGCCGTTCCCACCCCACCCTTGAGCGCTCCGGCTCTGGCACCTACCCCCGCGCCGACCGTGCCCGTGGCGAATTCGCGCGAAGCAGTGTCGGCAGCGAGGAATCCGAAATCGCCGGTCGGACGAACGGTCCAGTCCCCCACCGGCAGATCGAAGATCACGGCGCCGGGCACGATCGGTACCACCTGGCCGGGAGCGCCCATCGCGATCCCGTGATCGTGTTCCTCGAGCCAGCGCATCACTCCGTCGGCCGCGGCAAGTCCGTAGGCACTACCGCCGGTCAACAGCACGGCATTGACCTGCTGGACCGAATGGCTCGGGTCGAGCAGATCGGTCTCGCGGGTACCCGGACCGCCGCCCCGGACGTCGACTCCGGCGACCACACCGGCCGACGCGAGCACGACCGTGCAGCCGGTGGCTGCGCCGCTTCCGAGAGTGGCTCCCTCGTCGAGCTTGTGGTGATGACCGACGGCGAGGCCGGCGACATCTGTCAGTGAATCAGTGGGCCCGGTCCGCGTTGTGGTCATGGCATGAGCGCCTGGACGAGGGAGTCCTGCATCCACGTCAACCAGTGATAGACGTCGAGATGCGGGGCTCGCGGGTCGTCGGGTTCGAGGCTCTCCGGGGTGTCGGCGTCGATGCCGAGATTGGTTCCGAGCGCGAGACGGACGTCGTTGAGCGAGGACAGCCAGGCGTCGGCCTGTTCCTGCGTGAGAACGACCTTGCCGCCGGCCTCTGGAAGCGAAGCCAACAACATGCGAGCGGACTCACGCTTGGCATCGATGATCTCGGGCTCGTGCAAACTGCGCAGCGCGCCGTTGACATTGGCACCGGCGTCGTCGAGATCGTCACTGTCCGGAGCGACCTTGTCCGGATCGGTGCGCTGGAAGTCGGGAAGCAAACGCGCCAATACCGGATTGTCGGGTGTCTCCGAATTTCCGGTACGAAGGCCCGTCAGGGCGGCGAGCTCGTCTTGCGGCGCCGAAGACGCACGCTCGTCGAGAAGCCCGGTCACCGACTCCACGAGCGAGCGCAGAACCGCCGCCTCGTGGCCGTCCATCTCGGACTTGAACTTCACTCCGCCGAGTGAACTCTTCCTACTCCACGTCCGCACGCGTCGGACTCCCGTCTACGAGTTAGGCGAACAAATCGGTCGAAAAAGTGCTTTTCTCAGGTGTCGTCGCGTTGCATCGTGGCCCAGAGACCGGCAGCGTGGAGGCGACGAACATCGGCCTCCATCTTGTCGCGCGAACCGCTCGAGACCACGGCCTTGCCCTCCGAATGGACCTGCATCATCAAGTCGGTGGCCTTGGCTTTGCTGTAGCCGAACAACTTCTGGAACACGTAAGTCACGTAATGCATGAGATTGACCGGGTCGTCCCAGACGATGGTCACCCAGGGCCGATCTGCGGCTTCGATGGTCGAAACAGCCTCCGACTGCTCGGGCGTGGCTTGAGGAGAGGAAGCCGTAGCGCCTCTCATCGTTACGTTCGCCGAGTAAGTGCCGGACACGGTCGCGCCGCCGAAAACCATGTATCCAGGGTACGGCGCGACGAGAGGCGACAACACCCACCCACGTCGTCTCGCGCATAGAGTTGTGTGCGTGCCTACGCAAATTTCCGACATCCGCGACGCCGGTGCCAGCACCGCACTGCTCACCGATCAGTACGAACTGACCATGCTCTCGGCGGCTCTCGCCGACGGATCTGCCTTCCGCAACTGCAGTTTCGAGGTATTTGCACGGCGGCTGCCAGACGGTCGTCGCTACGGCGTCGTCGCCGGTACCGAACGCCTTCTCGACGCACTCGAGCAGTTCCGGTTCGGTGAACCGGAACTGGCGATCGTTGCAAGATTTCTCGACGACACGACCGTCGAGTGGCTGCGCAACTATCGATTCTCCGGTGACATCGACGGCTACCGCGAGGGCGATTTCTACTTCCCCGGCTCACCGATCCTCTCGGTCCGCGGAACGTTCGCCGAGTGCGTCATCCTCGAAACCTTGATTCTCTCGATCCTCAACCACGACAGCGCGATCGCTTCGGCCGCAGCCCGCATGGTGAGCGCAGCGGGCGGTCGACGGATGATCGAGATGGGCTCGCGTCGTACACACGAACAGGCCGCCGTCGCCGCTTCACGTGCCGCGTATCTCGCCGGCTTCGACGCCACCTCCAACCTCGAAGCCGCGCGGCGTCACGACGTACCCAGTGCAGGTACCAGCGCGCACGCCTTCACTCTCCTGCACACCACCGAAGACGGTCCGGACGAGGCAGCGGCATTCCGCGGTCAGGTCGCGGCACTCGGCGTATCCACCACGTTGCTCGTCGATACCTACGACATCACCGAGGGTGTGAAAACGGCTGTCGCCGTTGCCGGTCCCGAGCTGGGCGGGGTTCGCATCGACTCCGGCGATCTCGGCGTTCTTGCTCGTCAGGTACGCCAACAACTCGACGATCTCGGTGCTACCAAAACACGCATCGTCGTCTCCGGCGACCTGGACGAGTACGCGATCGCGGCTCTGCGCGCCGAACCCGTCGACTCGTACGGCGTCGGCACTTCCCTGGTCACCGGATCAGGCGCCCCCACCGCCGGCATGGTCTACAAACTTGTCGAGGTCGACGGAATCGCGGTCGAGAAGAGAAGCACCAACAAGGCATCTCGCGGCGGCGCAAAGAAGGCACTGCGCGTAGTGCGTCCGACCGGAACGATCGTCGAAGAAGTCATCTACCCCGCCGGATCACCGTCACCTGTCTCCGAGGCGGACGGCGCGACCGAACTGCTGATCCCGCTGGTTCGCGAAGGCAAGGTCGTCGACAGCGCGCCGACGCTCGAAGAGAGCAGAGCGGTTCTGAAGGCAGGGCTCGTGAGCCTGCCGTGGGAAGGCCTCAAGCTCTCGCGCGGAGACTCGGCTGTGCCCGTTCGATTCACCGGAGGTGAGCACCAGTGAGTGCAAAAGCACTGATAATTGTCGACGTTCAGAACGATTTCTGTGAAGGTGGAGCTCTTGCAGTCGACGGCGGTGCTGCGGTTGCGGGAGCCGTCAACGATTTCGTCAACTCCCACGAGTACGACGCCGTAGTCGCGACTCGCGATTTCCACATCGACCCTGGGGCGCACTTCTCCGAGAATCCCGACTTCATCGACAGCTGGCCGGTTCACTGCGTCGTCGGGACAGCCGGCGCCGAGTTCCATCCGGCGTTCGACGCTTCCGTCGCCGGGTCGGCGATCTTCTCCAAGGGCGCCTACAGCGCGGCCTACTCCGGTTTCGAAGGAGCAGCCGAGGACGGAACGACGCTCGAGGACTGGCTCCGCGCCCACGAGATCACCGACGTCGACGTGATCGGCATTGCCACCGATCACTGTGTCAAGGCCACGGCCGTCGATGCCGCGCGCGCGGGGTTCGCCACGACTGTCCTTCTCCCCTTCACCGCTGGTGTGTCGACCGCCACGATCGAGTCGGCATTGGTGCAGATGCGGGAGGCGGGAGTGCAGCTGATCGGGCGAGACGAGGCCTCGTCGCAAGAAGACTCGAATGCCGGGGAACCACCCCGGGAATCATCCGTGGACGTTTCTGACGTAGGGATCCATTAACCTTCGTGGGTGGCCGATCAACTCCCGAACGTTCCCGAACTGCTCCAGACAGCGGTGCGGTCGCTCGGCGGTGCCGAACGAACCAGTCAGCTGACGATGGCGTCCGCCGTGGCGCACTCGATCGACACCGGCGAGCATCTGGCCGTCCAGGCCGGCACCGGTACCGGTAAGTCGCTCGCCTACCTCGTTCCGAGCCTGCGCCACGCGGTCGAATCGGGACGCACCGTGGTCGTGTCCACCGCCACCATCGCGCTGCAGCGTCAGCTCGTCGACCGAGATCTGCCTCGACTCGCCGATGCCCTGAAGAAGCCACTCGGCCGACGCGCAGAGTTCGCAATCCTCAAGGGCCGCAACAACTACCTGTGCATGAACAAGATCCATACCGGCGCGTCCGAGCAGCCACCCGAGGACGAGTTGTTCGATCCGTTCACGGTCTCGCGTCTCGGCCGGGAGGTCGTCCGCCTCACCGAATGGTCCTCAGACACCGAAACCGGTGATCGGGACGAATTGGTGCCGGGCGTATCCGATCAGGCGTGGCGGCAGGTCAGTGTCACCTCCCGCGAATGCATCGGTAAGAACCAGTGCCCGGTCGGTGAGGACTGCTTCGCCGAGCGCGCCCGAGTCGAGGCGTCGAAGGCCGACGTAGTGGTCACCAACCACGCACTGCTCGCGATCGACGCCATCACCGGCATCCAGATCCTGCCTGACCACGACGTCGTGGTGATCGACGAGGCCCACGAGTTGGTCGACCGCGTCACCGGCGTCGCCACGGCCGATCTCACTGCCGCCTCGATCAGTGCCGCGGCCCGGCGTTGCGGCAAGATCGCCGAAGAGCAGGATGCCGATCGCCTCGAAGCTGCCGGCGAGGGGTGGGCTGGACTCCTCGAGGAATTGCGCCCAGGTCGCTGGGAAGGCCTCCCGGACGGGGCGGCACCCGCACTGGCTGCGATCCGCGACGCGGCCTGGTCGCTGCGCACCGCTATCGGTCCGGCCAAACCGGGTATGGCTGCTGCAGATCCCGAAGCCGCTGCGGCCCGCAACGCCGCACTCTCGTCCGTCGACGACGTCCACGACAGTGCCGTGCGTATTCTCACCGCTTTCGACGAACCCGACCCGGCCAAGCGCAAGGACGTCGTCTGGCTGTCCTCGGACGAGTTCCGCGGATCGGTGCGGCGCTCCGTCCGGATGGCTCCGCTCTCGGTCGGCGGATTGCTGCGCTCGCGACTGTTCGCCGAATCCACCGTCGTTCTCACTTCCGCGACACTGACCGTCGGCGGATCGTTCGACGGTCTCGCCGTCAACTGGGGTCTTCCTGCGGAATCGTCCGCGCGCCCCGACTCGGGTACCGCCATCGGCACCGAAGCACCTTCTGACGCTTCGGCTTTCCGCTGGAACTCACTCGACGTCGGGTCGCCCTTCGACCATGCAAAGTCCGGCATCATCTACATTGCCCGCCACCTGCCCACTCCCGGCCGCGACGGCCTCTCCCCTGTCTATCTCGACGAGATCGCCGAACTCGTCGAGGCTGCGGGCGGACGCACCCTCGGCCTGTTCTCGTCGATGCGCGCCGCCAAAGCCGCGTCGGAGGCGATGCGCGAACGCCTCGACACCCCCATCCTGTGCCAGGGCGACGACGCCACCGGCACCCTCGTCAAGGCCTTCGCCAAGGACGAACCCACGTCACTGTTCGGCACGTTGTCCCTGTGGCAGGGCGTCGATGTTCCGGGTCCGTCACTGAGCCTCGTCATATTGGACCGGATTCCGTTCCCGCGCCCGGACGACCCACTGTTGATGGCTCGCCAGCAGGCTATCGAATCCCATGGCGGTAACGGCTTTCTCAGCGTCTCGGCCAATCACGCGGCGCTGCTCCTGGCACAGGGCGTCGGCCGTCTGCTTCGTAGCACCGACGACAAGGGCGTGGTGGCCGTGCTCGATCCGCGTCTGGCCACAGCGAGATACGCGGGTTACCTTCGCGCATCGCTGCCTCCGTTCTGGGAGACGACCAACCCCGAAGTCGTCCGCAAGGCGCTCACCCGCATCCGCGACTCACGTCCCTGAGCCGGTTCTCACGCGGGCACAATTCTGCCCCGGTGCCGACCGAACGGACCGGGGCAGAATGCAATACGTCAGACGCTCGGAGTGGTCACCAACCCGAGTTCGGACGCATCGACCAACAACCGGTGATGCGGCAACACCCGCACGGTGTAACCCACGGAGCCGGAGACCGGAAGCGCAACCTCGGCTTCGAAGATCTCGGCTCCGTCCTCGGTTCCGAAATGTGTCATCGGGAACGTCACCACGTCGGTGAGTTCCTCGCCTGGGCTGACGCGTCCCAGGACTGCCTGAACCTCCACATCCGAGACCGACAAGCCGCCGAGGCGGACCTTGGCTTTCAAAGAGATGGTCGCACCGATCTCCGGGGTGTCCGGCAGGCCGGAACCGTCAACCTGCTCGACGGCGACCGACGGCCACTGCGACTCGATACGGCGACGGAACTCGGCCACCTCACGCGCGCCGGCAAAATCGTCCGCCACTACCGCTCGAGCTGATTCCGCCGAAGGGGCGTAGTAGTCGACGGCGTAGTCACGAACCATGCGTGATGCCAACACCTTCGGGCCCAGATTCTCGAGGGTGTGGCGAACCCTCTCGACCCAGCGCGTCGGCAGATCGGCTGCATCACGGTCGTAGAACGTCGGCAGTACCGCGTGCTCGAGAAGTTCGTAGAGGGCGCTGGCTTCCAGATCGTCACGCCGCACGTCGTCGAGAACACCGTCGGCCGTCGGAATGGCCCACCCGTTCTCGCCGTCGTACATCTCGTCCCACCATCCGTCGCGAATGGAGAGGTTGAGGCCGCCGTTGAGCGCGGATTTCATGCCGGAAGTACCGCACGCCTCGAGTGGGCGAAGCGGGTTGTTGAGCCACACGTCGCAGCCCCAGTACAGGTAGCGGGCCATCGACATGTCGTAATCAGGCAGGAAGACGATGCGGTGACGCACATCCGCTTCGTCGGCGAACCGCACGACCTGCTGGATGAGTGCCTTACCGCCGTCGTCGGCGGGGTGCGACTTGCCGGCCACCACCAACTGCACCGGACGTTTCTCGTCGAGCAACATCGCACGCAGACGCTCGGGATCACGCAGCATCAGCGTCAACCGCTTGTACGTCGGAACGCGCCTCGCGAATCCGACTGTCAAGACGTTGGGATCGAATACTCCAGTGGTCCAGCCGAGTTCGGCCTCGGTCGCGCCGCGTTCGAGCCAGGACGCTCGGACGCGACGACGAACTTCGTCGACCAACTTGCCGCGCAACGCATTACGTGTTTCCCACAGTTCGGTTGCCGACAACTCGTGCAGGCGCTCCCACCCGCGTGCTTCTTCGAGTTGCTCCTGACCGACGATCCGCCTGGCCACGTCCATCCACTCCGGCGCCGCCCACGTCGGCGCGTGAACACCGTTGGTGACCGAACCGATCGGCACCTCGTCGGCGTCGAAGCCCGGCCAGAGACCGTTGAACATGTCGCGGCTGACGATGCCGTGCAACTTCGAGACGCCGTTGGCTCGCTGGCCCAGGCGAAGACCCATGTGCGCCATGTTGAAGATCGACGGATCGGCTTCACGCCCCATCCCGACGATGCGGTCGACGGTCAGGCCGGGAAGCAGACTCGATTCGTTCTCGCCGTTCGCTCCGCCGAAGTAGTGACGGACCAGATCCGCCGGGAAGCGGTCGATTCCGGCGGGAACCGGAGTGTGCGTCGTGAAGACCGTTCCGGCACGGACCGCGGCCAGAGCCGAATCGAAGTCCAGACCGCTGGTGGTGACAAGTTCCCGAATCCGTTCGATGCCGAGGAATCCGGCATGCCCCTCGTTCATGTGGAACACCTCGGGATCGGGCAATCCGTACGCCGCGGTGTAGGCGCGCACCGCGCGGACGCCGCCGATACCCGCGAGGATCTCCTGCTTGATGCGGTGATCCTGGTCCCCGCCGTAGAGACGGTCCGTGACGCCGCGCAGATCCGCGTCGTTCTCGGCGATGTCGGAATCGAGCAGCAGCAACGGCACTCGTCCGACCTGAGCGATCCACACTCGCGCGCGCAGCACCCGGCCACCGGGCATGGCGACGTGAATGACGACCGGCGATCCGTCTTCGGAAGCCGGGCCTGCGTCCGTCAGCAAACGAAGAGGCAACCCTTGAGGGTCGTGCGGCGGGTAGTGCTCGGCCTGCCAACCGTCGGCGGTCAGCGACTGGCGGAAGTAGCCGGATCGGTAGAGCAGTCCGACGCCGATGAGCGGCAGCCCGAGGTCGGACGCGGCCTTGAGGTGATCGCCCGCCAGGATGCCCAATCCACCGGAGTAGTTGGGCAGAACTTCGCTGACTCCGAACTCCATGGAGAAGTACGCAATTCCGCCGGCTAACGATGTGCCCTTGGCCTGCTGGGATTGGTACCAGCGCGGGGTGCTCAGATAAGCATCGAGATCGGCTGCTGCAGTGTCGAGGTCACCGAGAAATGCCTCGTCACTGCTGAGTTCGTCGAGACGGGTGGGGTCGACTTCCCCGAGCATGCGGACCGGATCGAACTGGACTGCTTGCCAGAGTTCGGGGTCGAGTCGCGAGAACAGATCCTGTGTCTCGGGATGCCACGACCACCGAAGGTTGGTGGACAGGGGGCCGAGCGCGGCGAGGCGCTCCGGAAGGTGGGCTCGGACAGTGAACCGACGCAAGGCTTTCACCCCGCGAACCCTAGTCGAGTTCCTCGCACTCTGTCCGGTGGAACCGAACGCCCGAGCCGACCTGACCACCGACAGACCCGAATTCGTCGTTATCAGCACTCCAGCGCCGCACCCACTACGGTTGAACCCGGCGAAAGAAAGTTTTACCGCGATCCATCACCAGAAATGGAGCTTCCCGTGTCAGGACGCCTCGGTATCGACGACGTGGTACCCGAGATCTCGGGTAACTATCCGGCAAAGGCCGTGGTCGGTGAAGTCTTCCCAGTGCACGCCACCGTGTGGCGAGAAGGCCACGACGCCATTTCCGCCACTTTGGTCGTGCGTGGTCCGCGCGGTACCAAGCCGCTGCGCATTCCGATGGATCCCGGGACCGAACCGGACACCGTCGACGCGGTGTTCGCGCCGTCCGCCGAAGGCATGTGGTCGTTCCGGATCGAGGCGTGGAGCGATCCCATCGCCACCTGGAAGCACGCCGTGGAAGCAAAGCTCGCCGTCGGGCAAGGGGCGGCCGAGTTGGCCAACGACCTGGAAATCGGTGCGCGCCTGTTCGAACAGGCCGCGCACGAGGTACCGCGGGGCAACAGGTCCAGGCTCGAGGCCGTCACGGCGTCGCTGCGCAGCGATCAGGCGCTGACTGCTCGCGTCGCGCCGGCCTTCGCCTCCGACGTCGCCGAACTGCTCCGCGCCACTCCGCTCCGTGAACTGGTCACCAAGGGCGAGTCCCACCCCGTCGTCGTCGATCGCAACCGTGCACTGTTCGGATCGTGGTACGAGTTCTTCCCCCGCTCGACGGGCGGTTGGGACGAGAACGGGGTGCCGCAACACGGTACTTTCCGAACCTCGGCCGAAGACCTACCCCGCATCGCCGCAATGGGTTTCGACGTCGTCTACCTTCCGCCGATCCATCCCATCGGCGAGATCAACCGCAAGGGACGCAACAACACTCTCACTCCCGAACCCGGTGACGTCGGCTCGCCGTGGGCCATCGGCTCGGTCGACGGCGGGCACGACGCTGTTCACCCGCAACTCGGCACGCTCAAGGACTTCAAGGCCTTCGTCGCGGCGGCCCGCAAGCTCGATCTCGAAGTGGCACTGGATCTCGCGCTGCAGTGCGCCCCGGATCATCCATGGGCCAAGAAGCATCCGGAGTGGTTCAACGTCCTTCCCGACGGCACCATCGCCTACGCCGAGAACCCGCCCAAGAAGTATCAGGACATCTACCCGATCAACTTCGACACCGATCCTCGCGGTCTGGACAAGGAAATCCTGCGAGTCGTCCGACACTGGATCAGTGCCGGAGTCAAGATCTTCCGGGTCGACAACCCACACACCAAGCCGCCGAACTTCTGGGAGACGCTCATCTCTGAGGTCAAGAAGACCGACCCCGACGTCCTGTTCCTCGCCGAGGCATTCACTCGTCCGGCGCGCATGTACGGCCTTGCCCGGCGCGGGTTCACGCAGTCGTACACGTACTTCACCTGGCGAGTTGCGAAGTGGGAGCTCACCGAATTCGGTAACGAGCTGGCGGCGAAGGCCGACGAAGCCCGACCGAACCTCTTCGTGAACACGCCGGACATCCTGCACGAGTCCCTCCAGCACGGTGGGCCCGGAATGTTTGCACTGCGAGCAGCTCTCGCCGCCACCCTGGCGCCGACGTGGGGCGTCTACTCCGGTTACGAACTCTACGAACACCAAGCCGTTCGCCCCGGCAGCGAGGAATACCTCGACTCCGAGAAATACGAACTTCGGCCGCGCCGTTTCGCCGAAGCAGCAGCGCGAGGCGAGTCTCTCGAGCCGTGGATCACCGCGCTCAACCGCATCCGGCGTGCACATCCGGCCCTGCAACAGTTGCGGAACCTGCACTTTCACCACATCGACAACGACGCGTTGATCGCCTACTCGAAGTTCGACGCCTCGACCGGTGACGCCGTCCTGACGGTGATCAACCTCAACCCGTTCGCTGCAGAAGAGGGCACCGTCTGGTTGGACATGCCGGCGCTCGGACGCGAATGGCACGACCACATGACCGTGCTCGACGAGGTAACCGGTGAGCAGTTCAATTGGGGCCAAGCCAATTTCGTCCGCCTCGAGCCCTGGCGTTCGGTGGCGCACATCCTCGCGCTCCCACCGGTTCCGTATCCGGCCCGGATCTCTCTGGCCTACCAAGCACGCAATGCGCACCGCGCAGGTGGAGGCAAGTGATGTCAACCGAGAAGTTCCCTTCGGGTATCGCACCGGACAATCACGATCTGGAGCTGTTGGCGCGCGGTGAACATCACGATCCGCACAGTGTCCTCGGCGCCCATCCCCACGCCGACGGCACCGTTCTGCGAGCGTTGCGTCCCAACGCCGAGTCCGTCAGCGCCGTCATCGGCGGCAAAGACTTTCCTCTCGAACATGTTTCGAACGGAATCTTCGCGGCTCTGGTCCCCTACCCCGACCTGATCGACTATCGCTATTCCGTGACGTACCCGGGTGGACACACGGTTCTCGCAGCCGACCCTTACCGATTCCTGCCGACTCTCGGTGAACTCGACCTTCACCTGTTCGGCGAAGGTCGGCACGAACGACTGTGGGACATCCTCGGCGCACATCCGCGTTCGTACGAGACACCGGACGGACCCGTCGACGGCACCTCGTTCGCCGTCTGGGCTCCGGCCGCCCGCGGCGTGACCGTCGTCGGCGACTTCGACGGGTGGAGTGGGCAATTCGCCCCCATGCGAGTCCTCGGATCCACTGGGGTCTGGGAACTCTTCCTGCCCGACATCGCAGTCGGTTCGCTGTACAAGTTCCGGGTCCACGGCCACGACGGCTCCGTTCGCGACAAGGCCGATCCCATGGCATTCGGTACCGAGGTCCCGCCGGCGACGGCGTCGCGAGTGACCACCAGTTCGCATGAGTGGAACGACGCGGCCTGGCTCGAAACCCGCGCCGGTGTCGATCCTTCGCAGTCCCCGATGAGCGTGTACGAGGTGCACCTCGGATCGTGGCGTCCCGGACTCGACTACCGGCAGATGGCCGAGCAACTCGCCGTCTACGTCACCGAAACCGGATTCACCCACGTCGAACTGCTGCCCGTCTCCGAGCATCCGTTCGGTGGATCGTGGGGATACCAGGTCACCTCGTACTACGCACCGACCTCCCGCTTCGGCACCCCGGACGACTTCCGCTGGTTCGTCGACCACCTGCACGCCGCAGGGATAGGTGTCATTGTCGACTGGGTGCCTGCACACTTCCCCAAAGACGAGTGGGCCCTGGCTCGTTTCGACGGAACTCCCCTGTACGAGCACGCCGATCCGCGTCGCGGCGAGCAGTTGGACTGGGGCACATACGTATTCGACTTCGGTCGCCGCGAGGTGCGGAACTTCCTCGTCGCCAATGCACTCTTCTGGCTCGAGGAGTTCCACATCGACGGACTTCGCGTCGACGCTGTCGCATCGATGCTGTACCTGGACTACTCACGCCCGGAAGGTGGATGGACTCCCAACATTCACGGCGGCCGCGAGAATCTCGAAGCCGTTGCGTTCCTGCAGGAGATGAACGCCACCGTCCACAAGAACCATCGAGGAGTCGTCACCGTCGCCGAGGAGTCGACGGCGTGGCCCGGAGTCACTCGGGCGACCAATGTCGGCGGCCTCGGATTCAACATGAAGTGGAACATGGGGTGGATGCACGACACCCTCGGGTTCCTCGGTCACGACCCGGTACACCGGACCTACCACCATCACGAGATCACGTTCTCACTGATGTACGCGTGGAGTGAGAACTACCTGCTACCGATCAGCCATGACGAAGTGGTGCACGGCAAAGGAACTCTGTGGACCCGGATGCCCGGCAACGACTTCGCCAAGGCGTCCGGCCTGCGCTCACTGCTTGCATACATGTGGGCGCATCCAGGCAAGCAACTGCTGTTCATGGGACAGGAATTCGGTCAGAGTGCGGAATGGTCCGAAGAACGCGGCCTCGACTGGTGGCAGCTCGACGATCAGTACACCGGCACTCTCCATCGCGGCGTCCAGCGACTGGTCGGCGATCTCAACTCCGCGTACCGACGTCATCCGGCCATGTGGACCCTCGACACCTCGCCCGGTGGATACTCCTGGATCGACGCCAACGACACCGAGAACAACGTCCTCAGTTTTCTGCGTTACGGTACTGACGGTTCGATTGTCGCCTGCCTGTTCAACTTCTCGGGCAGTGAGCACTCGAGCTACCGCGTCGGGCTACCAGAGCCCGGCCGATGGGTGGAAATTCTCAACACCGATGCCGAGGTGTACGGCGGCTCCGGAGTCGGGAACCTCGGAGCGGTCACAGCAACGTCGCATTCGTGGCACGGTCGGCCAGCCTCCGCACAGGTGGCGCTGCCAGCTGCTGGAGCGATTTGGATAAGTCTGGAGCGTTGATGGTCGGCCGGCGAGTAGTCATTGTCACGTCGTCACTGTTGGCAGTGGCCGCACTGCTCGCCGGTTGTGCCCAGGGAACGAGTGGCCACGCCGTCTCGATTTATCACGATCCCTTCCGCGTCGCCGGACTCGACGCAACGGCAGGACCAAGTGGATTGCGTCCGGGAGCCCCCAACGCCGACCGAGCAATCACCGGCACCGACGGCGGGGACATCGACGCGCTGGCAGCCAACGCCATCACAGACATCGAAACCTACTGGGCCGCCGAGTACCCGGCTCTGTTCGACAAGCCCTTCGAACCGGTCGACGAGCTGATCTCGTGGGACCCCACCGAATCGAACGGCCCGGACTTCTGTGAGGAGACCACCGAAGAACTCATCAACGCCGGGTACTGCAGCATCGATCACACCATCGGTTGGGATCGTGAATTGCTGCTGCCCGAGGTGCGGGAGAAGTTCGGTGACGTGGCCGTCGCGTTCATCTTTGCGCACGAGTACGGCCATGCCGTTCAACGCAAGGCCGGGATCGTCGGCGGTAAACGAGACGCAGCCCTGGTGCGCGAACAGCAAGCCGACTGTTTCGGTGGCGCCTTCTTGCGGCACGTCGCCGAGGACAAGGCCGCGCACTTCACGATGAACACCTCCGACGGACTCAACAAGGTGTTGGCGTCGGCGGTCGCCATCCGCGACGAAGACCCTAATGATCCTGAGAGCCACCATGGTTCGGCGTTCGAGCGCGTCACCGCCACTCAGATCGGCTTCACCGACGGCGCCGGTGCGTGCGCGAAGATGGACGCCGACGAAATCGAGTCACGACGTGCAGACCTCCCGCAGCAGTTCGCCGAGGGCAACGATTCCGGAGAACTGCCCGTCACCGAGGCAACTCTCGACGAGTTCGTGAAGACCTTCCAAGCGATCTTCGATCTACCGCAGCCACCGAAGGTCGTGTTCACCGGCGCAGACACCGGGTGCAGCGATGCCGTTGCGACCGAACCCGTCTCGTACTGCCCGTCGACGAACACCATCGGAATCAGCGTCGACGACCTTGCCGAGCGCGGCACGCCGGGTCGCGTCGGGCGACGCGAGTTGATCCAGACCAACATCACCGGTGACTACAACGCCTATGTCCTGCTCGCGTCGAGGTACACCCTCGCGATGCAGAAGGAGAACGGCCAATCGCTCGACACTCCGCAGACTGCCCTGCGCGCGGCCTGCTTGTCCGGCGTCATCACCGCAGCACTCAGTCCCACCAACGCCGCGGCGTCCGGAGCACAGGTCACACTCTCTCCCGGCGACCTCGACGAAGCCGTATCGGGGCTGCTGACCGACGGCCTGGCTGCCAGTGACGTCAACGGTGAGACGGTTCCGAGCGGGTTCGCACGTGTCGACGCGTTCCGGACCGGCGTTCTCGGTGGCCGGGAAGTGTGCGACAGCCGCTACACGGAGTAGCGACTGCCGGTCCACACGTCAGTAGAGAGCGGAAGCCAACTTACGACGGGCCGCGATGACGATCGGTTCTGCCGGGTCGAACAGTTCGAACAGTTCGAGCAGGCGCGTCCGAGCGGCAGCCTTGTCGTCGCCGGCAGTTCGCGAGACCACCGAGATCAAGCGGGCGAACGACGCCTCGGGTTGCTGGGCGAACATTTCCAGGTCGGCCGCAGCGAACTGCAGTTCGAGATCGGACGGATCAGCATCCGCGGCCGCAATCGACTCGGGATCGACACCCTGAACCCGAGCCATGAACTTCACCTGGCGGACAGCGCTCTTGGCCTCCGCATTGTTGGGTTCGGCGTCGAGAATTTCCTGGTACGCAGCGATGGCGGCGTCGAGATCGCCCTCGTCCAGCGCGGTTTCAGCGGCCACGAAGCGAGGATCCTCGACCTCCTCCACCGGTTCGTCCGCGTCGGAGACCGGCCCACTCAACTTGCCCTCGACAGCTTGGAGGACTGCGTCGAACCACTGGCTGAGCTGCGCCTCTGGCTGAGCGCCCTGAAAATCGGCCAACGGCTGACCAGCCGCGACAGCAACAACCGTCGGAACCGATTGGACACCGAATGCCTGCGCGATACGAGGGCTCACGTCGACGTCGACGTTGGCAAGAATCCACTTGCCGCCGGCTCGCGCTGCAAATGATTCGAGAACTTCGGTGAATACGACCGAGGGCTCGTATGCGCGGCCACCGATGTTGACGATCACCGGCACCTGGCTCGACTTCAGCAGGACTTCGCTTTCGAAGTTCTCCTCGGTCACCTCGATCACTGCCCCGGAGACAGCAGAAACGGCCCCGTCGCCGCTGGTGTTACGCGGCGGTGGTGGGGCCGTGGCCCGCTCTTTGAAGGCGGACAAGTCGACTGCGCCGCTCATGGCGGCAGCAACTGCGGACGAACGCGCGGGGGGCCTGGAACCTGGTCGAGTCACGGCTCCCAGTTTGTCACGAGTTGCGAGAAGCTACGTAGAGGGATGCAGCACTCAGACGAGCGCCGCGTTGCCCTTGGACGCCGCGAACTCCGTGGACAGCTCACCGAGCTTGCCGTTTCGCACTGCCCATCGTTCGAATATGACGGTGCCGAAGGGCGGAACGCTCGAGATCAGCGCAAGGATCGTGGTCTTGACGTCCCACTTGAGCGACCACGCGGTCAGGAGTGCAACAACGATGAACACCAGGAAGCCCGCGGTGCCGTGGACCATTCCGGGGATGCGAATCGCTTCTTCGTGTCCGAGGACCCACTTGAAGAACATGGCAACCAGCAAGGCCGCCCAGGTCACAGCTTCCCACCACGCCACCAGACGGAAGCGTTTCGCGGGAGTGGATACGTCAAAGATGTTCGCCATGAGGCCATTGTGCCCGAACAACTACGACGCCCCGTAGTTGTGTGAGGAAAACCACGGGGCGTCGCAGAGCGAGAGCGCTGGTTCAGGTGTATTTAGACACTCAGGCCTTGGGGACGCGGACGATGAGTGCGTCGCCTTGTCCGCCGCCGCCGCAGAGTGCGGCTGCGCCGATGCCGCCGCCGCGGCGTTGCAGTTCGAGGGCGAGGTGCAGGGCGATGCGGGCGCCGGACATGCCGAGGGGGTGGCCGACGGCGATGGCGCCGCCGTTGACGTTGACCTTGGCGGGGTCGAGGCCGAGTTCGCGGGTGGAGGCGATCCCGACGGCGGCGAATGCTTCGTTGATTTCGACGAGGTCGAGGTCGGTGGGGTCGATGCCTTCCTTCGCGCAGGCTTTGGCGATGGCCCGGGCGGGTTGGGACTGGAGGGTGGAGTCGGGTCCGGCGACGACGCCGTGGGCGCCGATTTCCGCGATCCAGGTCAGGCCGAGTTCTTCGGCTTTGGTTTTGCTCATCACGATCACGGCGGCGGCGCCGTCGGAGATCGGGGAGGCGGAGCCGGCGGTGATGGTGCCGTCCTTGCTGAACGCGGGACGCAGTTTGCCGAGGGATTCGGTGGTGGTGTCGGCGCGGATGCCTTCGTCCTGGGCGAAGACGATGGGCTCGCCCTTGCGTTGGGGGATGGAGACGGGGACGACTTCGTTGTCGAAGAGGCCGTCTTTCCAGGCGCGGGCCGCGTTCTGGTGTGAGGCGGCGGCGAAGGCGTCCTGCTCGGCGCGGGTGATGTGGGCGGTTTCTTGTTGGTTGACTTGTTCGGTGAGCAGGCCCATGGCCTGGTCGGTGAAGATGTCGTGGAGGCCGTCGTAGGCCATGTGGTCGCGGAGGGTGACGTCGCCGTATTTGAAGCCTTCGCGGCTTTTTTCGAGCATGTGGGGTGCGCGGGACATCGATTCCTGCCCGCCGGCGACGACGATGTCGAATTCGCCGGCGCGGATGAGTTGGTCGGCGAGGGCGATGGCGTCGATGCCGGAGAGGCACACTTTGTTGATGCTCAGGGCGGGGACGTTCATGGGGATGCCGGCGGCGACGGCGGCTTGGCGGGCGGGCATCTGGCCGGCGCCGGCGGTGAGGACCTGTCCCATGATGACGTAGTCGACCTGTTCGGGTGCGACTGAGGACTTGTCGAGGGCGCCTTTGATGGCGATGCCGCCGAGGTCGGATCCGGAGAGGTCTTTCAACGATCCGAGGAGTCGACCCATCGGGGTACGAGCTCCCGCAACAATCACAGAACTGGTCACGATTTCCTCCGGCTGCAAAAGAGAGATAGTCGTCGGTTCCGTGCGGCCTAAGAGCCAAGTCACATCCCGACGTGTACTCCTCAAACGGTAGCGCTACCGTGAAAGGTATGACACAGACCTCCCCCAGTTCTGCACTCGCACCTTTGTCGTCCGACCTCGTCGTCGCGATCGATCACGTCGGAATCGCGGTGCCCGATCTCGACGTGGCAATCGCGTGGTACACGCAGCACCTGGGCATGGTGTCGACCCACGAGGAAATCAACGAATCGCAGGGCGTGCGTGAGGCCATGCTCTCCGTCGTCGGCTCCCCCGCCGGATCCACTGCCGTTCAGCTGCTCGCGCCTCTGGACGAGAATTCGACCATCGCCAAGTTCATCGACCGAAGCGGCCCCGGACTCCAGCAGCTCGCCTACCGGGTCACCGACATCGACGCCATCTCCGCCGAGCTTCGCGACCGCGGGGTTCGGTTGCTGTACGACGCTCCCCGACGCGGTACGGCCAACTCGCGCATCAACTTCATCCACCCGAAGGACGCCGGCGGCGTCCTGGTGGAACTGGTCGAACCCGACGCGAGCCACTAGCAGACCCGACTCCAGCTCGTATGCCAGGTAGATTGTCGCCATGGCATACGAGCAGGACCGCGGTTCGATCCAACTTCCGTTCCAGATCGCACGGAAGGGATACGACCGCGACGAGGTACGTAACTACTTCGAGCGATTCGACGCGGAGCTGCGAGTTACCGCGGCTGATCGTGATGCTGCCGCTGCGCAGGCCCGTGACCTCGCCAAGCAGCTCGACGATGCACGCGACGACATCGACGACCTCCGCAAGGACGTAGACCGCCTCTCGGTACCGCCCACCACTGCGGAGGGCATGAGCGATCGCATCAGCCGCATGCTGCGCCTTGCCTCCGACGAGGCCTCGGAGGTGCGCGCGAAGGCCGAGGCCGACGCAGCCGAGATGACCTCCATCGCCGAACAGGACGGCGCCCGCCTTCGTGGTCACTACGAGTCGCTGATCGCCGAACTCGAGGACCGTCGCAACGCGATGGAAACCATGCACGAGCAGACCATGGCGCAGGCCCGTACCGAAGCCGCCCGGATCGTCGAAGCCGCGCAGGCCGAGCGGGATCGACTGGCTGCCGAGTCCGAGGCCAAGCGCACTCAGATCCGCGAAGACTTCGACATCTCGATGTCGGAGCGCCGCGCCAAGGTCGTCGCCGCCGTCAACGAGCTGGAGTCGTCGAGCAAAGCAGAGGCCGAGCGTCGACTCGCCGATGCGTCGCACGAGGCTCAGCGCAGGCTGCAGGCCGCCACTGATCAGTCCGAGCGCAAGATCGCTCACGCGAAGGAACTCACCGAAGAACTGCGCGTTCTCCGTGGCCGAATCCTGGCTCAACTCTTGGGTATTCGCGGACAACTCGATTCGGTTCCGGCTATGCTCGCATCGGTCAACCGGGAGAGCGAACTCCTCGATGCACCGCCCGCTCCGGTCATCGTCGAAGCCGAGGAAGATCTCGAGATCGAAGACAAGAAGGCCGACGCAGATAAGGTCGACGCAGAACCGGTCAAATCAGAACCGAGTATCGACGAAGACGACGTTCTCGAGGACTCGGACGAGACGAACACCGCCGAGATCGACACCCGCGCCGTCGAGCAGCGAGCCCAGTCCAGGAACTGATCGACGCTCAGGACCACCGTCTGGTCAGGCTGCGCGTACCGCGGCCTGACCAGCATCCGGTATGCCAGTGTCGACGCTCGTTCGCGCCGCCCGGTTCCGAAGGCCACGTCACCACGTGAGCGACGCCGGGTCTGATGTCGTGATCACAACCGGGGCATCGATAGAACTTCGTCGCGTTGGAGCCGGGTATCGGCCTCACCATGTACATTTCACCGCCCGGCCCGGGTTCCTCCCGGACCAGCGCTCCGCCGAACAACACGCCGCTTGGTGACGCCGACTCCGCGCTCGAATCCCGAGCACGCCGAGTATCCGTTCGACGGGTTTGCTTCGGCGAAGGTTTGCGGCGCGGCATGGTTCGAGTCTAAACAGCGTCAGAAGAGGCGGAACTCGGTGCTTTCGGTGCCCCGCAAGGCCTCGTAGTCAAGGACCAGGCAACGGATCCCACGGTCGTTGGCCAAAGTCTTTGCCTGCGGCTTGATCTGTTGCGCTGCAAAAACTCCCGTGACCGGCGCGAGCAGCGGATCGCGGTTGAGCAATTCGAGGTAGCGCGTCAACTGCTCGACGCCGTCGATCTCGCCGCGACGCTTGATCTCCACCGCCACCGATGCACCGTCCGCGTCTCGGACCAGAAGATCGACCGGCCCGATGGCCGTCATGTACTCACGCCGCACCAACGTGTAGCCGGGGCCGAGTGTCTCGACATGCTCCGCCAGAAGTTCTTGAAGGTGTGCCTCGACACCGTCCTTGATCAATCCCGGATCGAGACCGAGTTCATACGACGAATCGTGCTCGACCTCTTCGAGAGTGATCCGCAGTTCCTCGCCCGCCTTGTTGGTGACGACCCACAGGATGTCGTCGCCGTCCCCGGTGGTCTCGACCAACCAGCACGGCGGACTCATCCAGTTGAGCGGCTTGTACGCCCGATCGTCGGCATGGATACTGACCGAGCCGTCGGCTTTGACCAACAGCAGTCGTCTTGCGGTAGGGAGGTGGGAGGTCAGGCGTCCCACATAGTCGACACGGCAACGAGCAATAACTAGGCGCACCGGACCACCCTAAGCGATCATTACGACTACTCTCGACACACTATGCAGCGAAGCCGTGTCCCGAGTGCGCCCCTGGGGTCGTGGCTGCTCGGATCCACCGACGAAAGCCCCAGGCGCCGCCGAATCCGCGTCCAGGCACTACTCACCGCGCCCCTCCTGGTCACAAACCTGATCGGAGCGGTACTGGCGATCGTGCTCATCGGATTCGTGGTTCCCGGACCCGAGATCATCCACCCCGAATTCGCATGGATCAACTTCATTGCCGTGCCCGTCTTCATCGGGTGTGTCTTTCTCATCGGACTTCTGTGGGGCACCAAACGGCTGATGCGGGATCTTCGATGGGCCACCGAGGATCACCCACCGACAGAGCAGAATCAACGCGCGGCGCTGCGCGGGCCGTGGCGACTGACCCGAGTGCAAGCCGTCCTGTGGACGGCCGCGCTCATCACCTTCACGACCATGTACGGAATCGTCGACCCCGACGCCATTCCGAAAGTTCTGTTCACCGTGGCTTTCAGCGGTATCACCACGTGCGCTTTCTGCTACCTGCTCAGCGAGTTCGCACTCCGCCCGATTGCTGCGCGTGCACTCGAATCCGGAGCACCCCGCAAGGCTGCCGTTCTCGGACTGACCGGCCGGACAATCCTCGTCTGGCTGCTCGGAAGCGGAGTCCCCGTCACCGGCTTGATGCTCGTGGCGGTCTTCAGCTTCATCCGGCCTGCATCGTGGCAAGCCCTCGCGATCGCCATCCTCGTCATTGGCGGAATCACCCTGTGCGTCGGACTCGGACTGACATACATCAACATTCGGTCCGCCGCGGCCCCCATTCGGTCCGTGCGACGAGGAATGGAACAAGTCACCCGTGGCGACCTCACCGCGTCCGTCGTCGTGTACGACGGAACGGAACTGGGACTACTGCAGGCCGGCTTCAATCGCATGGCCGAGGGTCTGCGCGAGCGAGAGCGAATACGCGACCTCTTCGGGCGCCACGTCGGACACGAGGTTGCCGCAAACGCGGTTCGCCGAAACCCGGAACTCGGCGGTGAAGAACGTGACGTTGCCGTACTCTTCGTCGACGTCATCGGATCGACCACCATCGCGGCCACCAACTCCCCTACGGCGGTGGTCGCTCTACTCAACCGTTTCTTCGACGTCATAGTCGACGAGGTCGACGCGCACGGCGGATTCGTGAACAAGTTCGAGGGCGACGCAGCGCTGGCGATCTTCGGAGCGCCGACGACACTCGACGATCACGCCGGCAGCGCACTCGCCGCTGCCCGCAAGATTCAGCAGCGCCTGCGTGCCGAGGTTCCGGAAGTGAGCGCGGGAATCGGCGTCGCCGCAGGTGTTGCCGTAGCCGGGAACGTCGGTGCGCGAGAAAGATTCGAGTACACCGTCATCGGTGATCCCGTCAACGAAGCGGCGCGACTGTCCGAGGTCGCCAAGACGGTTCCGGGTAACGTCGCCGCATCCGGACGGGCTGTGGCTGCCGCTGACAGCGCCGAGGCTGCACAGTGGTCGATCACCGAGAACATCACCCTTCGCGGCCGGCTCGAACAGACCGAGCTCGCGATTCCGTGCGACGCTCTGGAGTCCGAGACCAGCCCGTCAAACTCCGTGCCCGTTCAGCCCTGACCCCACCGCCCCCTGAGCGAACGGCACGTTCGGTCGATCCAAGGCGATCAACGCCACGTTCGCTCGATGACTTTCCCGCTTCCCAACGGTCTATATCGAAACAGCGGAGATCCGACGACACCTGGGAGATGGGTACGACTATGAAACTGACGACCTTTACCATCGTCACTCTCGACGGTGTGATGCAAGGACTCGGTGGTCCGGACGAAGATCGCCGTGGCGGATTCGAGCGGGGCGGCTGGTCCGCGCCATTAGTGGACACCGAAGCCATGGATTACCTCGTCCAGGTCTACCAGCGAGCTGACGCGTTCCTGTTCGGGCGACACACGTACGAGATCTTCGCCGGCTATTGGGGCGCGTTCGAGAATCCCGACGTCAACCCCATTGCAAGCGCACTGAATTCGCGGCCCAAGTACCTTGCGTCGACGACGCTCACCGATCCGCAATGGACGAACACGACAGCCCTTTCAGGTGACACCGCCACAGCTCTCGGCGAACTGAAAGCCAGACCCGGCGGTGAGCTTCAGGTGCACGGCAGTGGCAACCTGTGCCGCTGGCTTTTCGCGAACGATCTGGTCGACGAGATGATCCTGCTGATCGTTCCGGTGGTGGTAGGCCCGGGCACGCGACTGTTTCCCGACTCCGGACCGGACATCGCACTAGAGCTGGCCGAATCGCGAGCCACATCAAAGGGCGTGACGATTCAGAGGTATCTGCCGGCTGGCCGGCCGAAGTATGCGACTGCCACCGCCGACGGCATCGACTGATCCGGGCAAAGCGCCTGTCGTCCTCAGTCGTGTTCCCGCCCCTGATGGTGTGAACGTACCGTTCCCCTCGCCTAAGAGGGTGAGCGTGTCGTTCACTCCATGCCGGGGTGCCGGCGGCGTGCCCGCCCTAGATGGTGTGAACGGTACGTTGGGTCGATCTGAGGCGACGACAGTGCTGTTCGCTCGAAGTCGGGGGTGCCGGCGGGGGTGCTTTCGGGTGTTGGCGGGGGGGTGTTTTGGGTACGAGAAAGCCCCCCAACCAGTACTGGTTGGGGGGATTTTCTAATGTGTGTTCGGCGGTGTCCTACTCTCCCACACCCTGTCGAGTGCAGTACCATCGGCGCTGAAGGGCTTAGCTTCCGGGTTCGGAATGGGACCGGGCGTTTCCCCTTCGCTATGACCGCCGTAACTCTATGAAACTGTCACAGTAACCTTCTTCTGATCACCTGGTTTCACCACCCGTCAACACCAGTTTCTGGTGTTGGGGGATGGAGAAAACAGGGTTTCTCATCAGTATCTGTGTGTTGTTTCAGATACCGCACAGTGGACGCGTAGCTTCTTTGTGGTAAGTCCTCGGCCTATTAGTACCAGTCACCTGCATGCATTACTGCACTTCCAGTTCTGGCCTATCAACCCGGTGGTCTGCCGGGGGCCTTACCCCCTCGAGGGGGTGAGAAACCTCATCTTGGAACAGGCTTCCCGCTTAGATGCTTTCAGCGGTTATCCCTTCCGAACGTAGCTAACCAGCGGTGCTCCTGGCGGAACAACTGGCACACCAGAGGTTCGTCCGTCCCGGTCCTCTCGTACTAGGGACAGCCTTCCTCAAGTTTCTAACGCGCGCGGCGGATAGAGACCGAACTGTCTCACGACGTTCTAAACCCAGCTCGCGTGCCGCTTTAATGGGCGAACAGCCCAACCCTTGGGACCTACTCCAGCCCCAGGATGCGACGAGCCGACATCGAGGTGCCAAACCATCCCGTCGATATGGACTCTTGGGGAAGATCAGCCTGTTATCCCCGGGGTACCTTTTATCCGTTGAGCGACACCGCTTCCACTTGCCGGTGCCGGATCACTAGTCCCGACTTTCGTCCCTGCTCGACCTGTCAGTCTCACAGTCAAGCTCCCTTGTGCACTTGCACTCGACACCTGATTGCCAACCAGGCTGAGGGAACCTTTGGGCGCCTCCGTTACATTTTGGGAGGCAACCGCCCCAGTTAAACTACCCACCAGGCACTGTCCCTGAACCAGATCATGGTCCGAGGTTAGAGGTCCAATTCGATCAGAGTGGTATTTCAACAACGACTCCACGATAACTGGCGTCACCGCTTCACAGTCTCCCACCTATCCTACACAAACCGAACCGAACACCAATACCAAGCTGTAGTGAAGGTCCCGGGGTCTTTTCGTCCTGCCGCGCGTAACGAGCATCTTTACTCGTAATGCAATTTCGCCGAGTCTACGGTTGAGACAGCTGAGAAGTCGTTACGCCATTCGTGCAGGTCGGAACTTACCCGACAAGGAATTTCGCTACCTTAGGATGGTTATAGTTACCACCGCCGTTTACTGGGGCTTAAATTCTCAGCTTCGCTCCCGAAGGAACTAACCGGTCCTCTTAACCTTCCAGCACCGGGCAGGCGTCAGTCCGTATACATCGTCTTACGACTTCGCACGGACCTGTGTTTTTAGTAAACAGTCGCTTCTCACTGGTCTCTGCGGCCCCACCCAGCTCAGACAGTAAATGTCGTCACCAGACAGGGCCCCCCTTCTCCCGAAGTTACGGGGGCATTTTGCCGAGTTCCTTAACCATAGTTATCTCGATCGCCTTAGTATTCTCTACCTGACCACCTGTGTCGGTTTGGGGTACGGGCCGTGTGAAAGCTCGCTAGAGGCTTTTCTCGGCAGCATAGGATCACTGAATTCGCCTCAATCGGCTACGCATCACGTCTCAGGCTATGTGCGACCCGGATTTGCCTAGGTCACGCCCTACACGCTTACACCAGTATTACCACTGACTGGCTCAGCTACCTTCCTGCGTCACCCCATCGCTTGGCTACTACCAGATCAGGTCCCATGCATCCACCAACTCGAGACCCGAAGGTCTTCTCGTGGCTTCAGGATGGTTAGTATCACTGATTCACCATGGGCGCGTTCACACGGGTACGGGAATATCAACCCGTTGTCCATCGGCTACGCCTGTCGGCCTCGTCTTAGGTCCCGACTCACCCTGGGCGGATTAACCTGGCCCAGGAACCCTTGGTCATTCGGCGGACGAGTTTCTCACTCGTCTTTCGCTACTCATGCCTGCATTCTCACTCGTGTGGCCTCCACGGCTAGGTCACCCTGCCGCTTCCATGGCCACACGACGCTCCCCTACCCATCCACACACCTGCCAGAAAATCCGTGGATCAACTGGGGGCTATTGCGTGAATGCCGCAGCTTCGGTGGTGTACTTGAGCCCCGCTACATTGTCGGCGCAGGATCACTTGACCAGTGAGCTATTACGCACTCTTTCAAGGGTGGCTGCTTCTAAGCCAACCTCCTGGTTGTCTTCGCGACCCCACATCCTTTTCCACTTAGTACACGCTTAGGGACCTTAGCTGGCGATCTGGGCTGTTTCCCTCTCGACTACGAACCTTATCGCCCGCAGTCTCACTGCCGCGCTCTCACTCACCGGCATTCGGAGTTTGGCTGATTTCGGTAAGCTTGTGGGCCCCCTAGACCATCCAGTAGCTCTACCTCCGGTGAGAAACACGCGACGCTGCACCTAAATGCATTTCGGGGAGAACCAGCTATCACGGAGTTTGATTGGCCTTTCACCCCTACCCACAACTCATCCCCTCAGTTTTCAACCTAAGTGGGTTCGGTCCTCCACGACGTCTTACCGTCGCTTCAACCTGGCCATGGGTAGATCACTCCGCTTCGGGTCTAGAGCATGCCACTGACTCGCCCTATTCGGACTCGCTTTCGCTACGGCTACCCCACACGGGTTAACCTCGCGACATGCCACTAACTCGCAGGCTCATTCTTCAAAAGGCACGCCATCACCCCCAGCAGTAAACTGCTCGAAGGCTCTGACGGATTGTAAGCGCACGGTTTCAGGTACTATTTCACTCCCCTCCCGGGGTACTTTTCACCTTTCCCTCACGGTACTAGTCCGCTATCGGTCACCAGGGAGTATTCAGGCTTATCGGGTGGTCCCGACAGATTCACACCAGATTTCACGGGCCCGGTGCTACTTGGGTTTCCATTACAACAGTCACAAAGTTTTCGTGTACGGGATTCTCACCCTCTACGACAGGCCGTTCCAGACCACTTCCACTAACCCTGTGATTTCTTACTGTTGGCCAACACGGCAGTATTGACAAAATGAACCCCACAACCCCACGAATGCAACACCTGCCGGCTATCACACACCCATGGTTTAGCCTCTTCCGCTTTCGCTCGCCACTACTCACGGAATCACGGTTGTTTTCTCTTCCTGTGGGTACTGAGATGTTTCACTTCCCCACGTTCCCTCCACACGCCCTATATATTCAGGCGCGGGTAACACGACATCACTCGTGCTGGGTTTCCCCATTCGGACATCCTCGGATCACAGCTCGGTTGACAGCTCCCCGAGGCTTATCGCAGCCTCCTACGTCCTTCATCGGCTCCTGGTGCCAAGGCATCCACCGTACGCTCTTCATTACTTACAACAAAGATGCTCGCGTCCACTGTGCAGTTCTCAAACAACACACAAACAACCACACACACGTTGACACCAACACCCACCAAAGTGGACCGGTATGACAACTGCAGTCATTTGTCGTTACTTCCTTCGAGGAAACACTCGCGTGTTCTCTCAGGACCCAACAGTATGTCGATATATTGTTCGTCGGTTTCCCACAGAGGAGAAACCGTACGACGATCAAGTTTGTCAGCGATCCACCCATGAGCAACCGCCGGACAACATCGTGTCCGAAACGGTCTCTGCCAACCAGTAATTCACCTGTGTGAACCCTGACATTGGAGAAGCTCCTTAGAAAGGAGGTGATCCAGCCGCACCTTCCGGTACGGCTACCTTGTTACGACTTCGTCCCAATCGCCGATCCCACCTTCGACGGCTCCCTCCCACAAGGGGTTAAGCCACCGGCTTCGGGTGTTACCGACTTTCATGACGTGACGGGCGGTGTGTACAAGGCCCGGGAACGTATTCACCGCAGCGTTGCTGATCTGCGATTACTAGCGACTCCGACTTCACGGGGTCGAGTTGCAGACCCCGATCCGAACTGAGACCAGCTTTAAGGGATTCGCTCCACCTCACGGTCTCGCAGCCCTCTGTACTGGCCATTGTAGCATGTGTGAAGCCCTGGACATAAGGGGCATGATGACTTGACGTCGTCCCCACCTTCCTCCGAGTTGACCCCGGCAGTCTCTTACGAGTCCCCACCATAACGTGCTGGCAACATAAGATAGGGGTTGCGCTCGTTGCGGGACTTAACCCAACATCTCACGACACGAGCTGACGACAGCCATGCACCACCTGTATACCGACCACAAGGGGGGCCACATCTCTGCAGCTTTCCGGTATATGTCAAACCCAGGTAAGGTTCTTCGCGTTGCATCGAATTAATCCACATGCTCCGCCGCTTGTGCGGGCCCCCGTCAATTCCTTTGAGTTTTAGCCTTGCGGCCGTACTCCCCAGGCGGGGCGCTTAATGCGTTAGCTACGGCACGGATTCCGTGGAAGGAACCCACACCTAGCGCCCACCGTTTACGGCGTGGACTACCAGGGTATCTAATCCTGTTCGCTACCCACGCTTTCGTTCCTCAGCGTCAGTTACTGCCCAGAGACCCGCCTTCGCCACCGGTGTTCCTCCTGATATCTGCGCATTTCACCGCTACACCAGGAATTCCAGTCTCCCCTGCAGTACTCAAGTCTGCCCGTATCGCCTGCAAGCCAGCAGTTGAGCTGCTGGTTTTCACAAACGACGCGACAAACCGCCTACGAACTCTTTACGCCCAGTAATTCCGGACAACGCTTGCACCCTACGTATTACCGCGGCTGCTGGCACGTAGTTAGCCGGTGCTTCTTCTGCAGGTACCGTCACTTGCGCTTCGTCCCTGCTGAAAGAGGTTTACAACCCGAAGGCCGTCATCCCTCACGCGGCGTCGCTGCATCAGGCTTTCGCCCATTGTGCAATATTCCCCACTGCTGCCTCCCGTAGGAGTCTGGGCCGTGTCTCAGTCCCAGTGTGGCCGGTCACCCTCTCAGGTCGGCTACCCGTCGTCGCCTTGGTAGGCCATTACCCCACCAACAAGCTGATAGGCCGCGGGCCCATCCTGCACCGATAAATCTTTCCACCACCCACCATGCGATAGGAGGTCATATCCGGTATTAGACCCAGTTTCCCAGGCTTATCCCGAAGTGCAGGGCAGATCACCCACGTGTTACTCACCCGTTCGCCGCTCGTGTACCCCGAAAGGCCTTACCGCTCGACTTGCATGTGTTAAGCACGCCGCCAGCGTTCGTCCTGAGCCAGGATCAAACTCTCCGTTGAAGACTCTAGATTTCGCGGGCAAGCCCACTAATCAGTCATAGACAAAAAGAGTCAAATCACTAGCAAAAAAACTCAACTAGCAAAAAATGTGTCGGCAACCATTCAGACGGAAGAATGAACAATCACCGACGAAAAATACTCACACCACACACAAACCAACCAAACCCCAAGAGGCGGTTGATCATTCGCGGATGTGAAGTACCAAAAAAATTTTGGCACTGACATTCATCGACACACTGTTGAGTTCTCAAAGAACACGCACACACCATCACCACGACCCTATGGCCGCCGCTCCGGGGCAACTTTTCCAGCCTATCCCAACCTGGCCACCGGCGCAAACCGAAACCCCGTGAGAAAAACTGGATTGTGTTCGCCAGGCACTTCGTACAACCTCGTGTCACTC
Organism: Rhodococcus sp. WY5; assembly: GCF_018588185.1. Classification (NCBI taxonomy): domain Bacteria; kingdom Bacillati; phylum Actinomycetota; class Actinomycetes; order Mycobacteriales; family Nocardiaceae; genus Rhodococcus; species Rhodococcus sp. WY5. Next base: position 3,389,447 of record NZ_JAAMPR010000001.1, on the reverse strand, counting down.
ACCCTCGCAGGTGGGAGTCGGTGTCCGTGTCGCTCTGACTTGGAATAAGTTACGCGAACCTTCAATCAATTCACAAATCGCCTGGTCACCACACCGAATTGGCCGATTAAGGCCAGGTCAGACCGTTGAGCCTTTCCGCCAACTGCGAATAGGCCCGAGTGTGACGCCGAGCACCGATACCTAGTCGGTGCCCACCCGCTCGATCACTCCCCCGAGTCCACGGAGATTCTCGACGAATCGCGGGTACCCACGGTCGATGTGGAAAATATCGTGAACTTCGGTGGTTCCGTCCGCAACCAACCCCGCAAGCACGAGCCCGGCGCCGGCCCGAATGTCCGAAGACCACACCGGTGCACTCGACAACACCGGAACTCCGCGGATCACCGCATGGTGACCGTCAGTACGAGCGTCGGCGCCGAGTCGGATCATTTCCTCGACAAATCGGAAACGCGATTCGAATACGTTCTCGGTGATCATCGACGTGCCTTCGGCAACCGCAGCCAAACCGATTGCCATCGGCTGCAGGTCGGTCGGGAATCCGGGGTACGGCAATGTTGCGAAATTGACCGCCTTAGGCCGTTCGCGCTGAATGACGCGGAAACCGTCAACCTCGGGAGTCACCTCCGCGCCGGCCGTCCGAAGCTTGTCGAGGACCAGTCCGAGATGCTTGTGGTTCACCCCGCGAACGCGGACGTCACCCCTGGTCATGGAGGCAGCGACACCCCATGTTGCGGCAACGATCCGGTCACCGATGACGCGGTGCGTAGTCGGTTCCAACTTGCGGACGCCTTGAATGGTGAGCGTCGAACTTCCGCCGCCAGATACCTTGGCGCCCATCTCGTTGAGCATGTTGCACAGATCCACGATCTCGGGCTCACGTGCAGCGTTGTCGATCACTGTCTCACCACGGGCGAGGACCGCTGCCATCAAGATGTTCTCGGTTGCACCCACAGACGGGAAGACCAGGCGGATGTTCGCTCCATGCAGGTCGTCTGCCTCGGCAACTACACATCCGTGTTCGATCTCGCTGCGCGCACCCAACAGGCGGAGCCCGGATTGGTGCATGTCGAGGGGCCTCGAACCGATGGCGTCACCGCCAGGCAAGGCAACAACAGCGCGTCGACAACGCGCGACCAGCGGACCGAGAACACACACTGACGCTCGGAACTGTTTCACCGCATCGAAGTCAGCGTGATACTTCGGCTCGGCCGGCGTCGTGATCCGCACTTCGGAATCTTCGAGTTCGACTTCGCAGCCCAGACCTCGCAGAACGTCCGCCATCAGCGGTACGTCGAGAATGTCCGGGCAGTTGGTCACGACAGTGGTGCCTTCGGCCAACAGCGCCGCGGCCATCAGCTTCAGCACACTGTTCTTGGCCCCTCCCACCAGTACTTCACCTTCGAGGCGGTTACCCCCGGTCACAAGAAAGTGCTCACTCACGGTTCACAGCCTAGAGCCACAACCTCGTCGGCACCGCGCCGGTACCGTAGCCCTATGTCTGTTCACCTGACGAAGATCTACACCCGGACCGGCGACGACGGGACCACGGGCCTCAGCGATTTTTCCCGCGTGTCCAAGAACGATCCGCGTCTGATCGCCTACGCGGATTGCGACGAGACCAATGCAGCGATCGGTGTGGCCGTTGCCCTCGGCACTCCCCCGGAGAATCTCCTTGCAATGCTGCGCCAGATCCAGAACGACCTTTTCGACGCAGGGGCCGACTTGTCCACCCCCGTGGTCGAGAACCCGAAGTACCCGCCGCTACGAGTGACTCAGTCCTACATCGATCGACTCGAAGGATGGTGCGATGAGCTCAATGAGCAACTGGCACCGTTGAATTCGTTCATTCTGCCGGGCGGTACCGCCTTGGGAGCCCTGCTTCACGTAGCAAGAACCGTCTCGCGGCGTGCGGAGCGTGCGGCTTGGTCCGCCATCGATGCGAACCCGGAGGACACGAGCGCGCTCCCCGCGAAATACCTCAACAGATTGTCGGATCTGCTCTTCATCATGGGAAGAGTGGCAAATCCTGAAGGCGATGTGCTCTGGAAGCCCGGCGCCGGAGCTTGAGCGGGACCGGTCAGGCGGTGCGTCGCCTACGGGCGCGCCCGTCCGGCCGCGATTCCACCCAGGACAGGAACGCTGTCAATGCTCCACTGTCCAAAGCGATTTCGTAGGCGGACGAGCCGTCATTGACCTTGACCACGACGATGTCGTCGCTCATGATGTCGAATTCGGTACCCGAGGGAGAACGACGGCTCTCGACCTCGATACCTTGACGATCGATCCTGGAGTCCGGGCCCGGCCGCAGACTCGACAGTTTGAAAAAGACGAAGGTGCTTTCGCCGTAGCGAATGATTCCGTGACGCCACCCGCTGTCCCCCGGGGATGGCAGAACACGAAGCAGTGCAGCGGTACCGCCGCGACGCAGAACCAGCAGACGATACAGAAAAGCCGCGACGAGAACCGCGAGCAGCACAACCAGAATGATCAACACAGTCATTCCGAATGTCACTGTTCGTCGGCTCCCGTCGCGGCTTTACTCGAGTAACTTACGCGCGCTCGACGGCCCGGAGCTGACCCTTGGCGACCGCAATCGCTTCGAGGTCGCCCGAGTTCTCGGCCAAGACAGCCTTGGCTGCCTCGACGTCGATGTCCTGTGCCATGTCCGCGGACTCGGCAAGGATCGTCACCGTCGTCGCAGTGACGGAGAGGAATCCTCCGTGTACCGCAGCAACGATACGCTCGCCGTCGACCGAGGTGATCGACACGGTTCCGCCCTCGATCAGCTGGCCGAGGACCGGCTCATGCCCAGGCATGATTCCGATTTCACCCTCGGTGGTCTGAGCGCTGACCAGCGTCGCCGAACCAGACCACAAGCGCTGCTCGACGGCAACGAGTTCTACGGTCATCTCAGCCATCGTGGACTACTTCCCGGCCATCTTCTTGGCTGCAGCCTCGACGTCGTCGAGTCCACCGCAGCTGTTGAATGCCTGCTCGGGCAGGTGATCGAACTCGCCCTTGCAGACGCGGTCGAAGGCTTCGATCGTGTCGCGGAGCGGCACGACGGAGCCGGGCTCACCGGTGAACTTCTCGGCAACGATGAAGTTCTGGCCGAGGAACTTCTGGATACGACGGGCGCGGCCGACGAGGACCTTGTCCTCTTCCTGAAGCTCGTCCATACCGAGGATGGCGATGATGTCCTGCAGTTCCTTGTACTTCTGCAGGATGCGCTTGACCTCGTTGGCAACGCGGAAGTGCTCGGCACCGACGATGCCGGGCTCCAGGATGCGGGAGGTCGAGCTCAGCGGATCCACAGCGGGGTAGATACCCATCTGCGAAATCGGGCGCGAAAGCTCGGTGGTGGCATCGAGGTGCGCGAACGTCGTAGCCGGCGCGGGGTCGGTGTAGTCGTCGGCGGGCACGTAAATAGCCTGCAGCGAGGTGATCGAGCGACCACGGGTCGAGGTGATGCGCTCCTGGAGCTCACCCATCTCGTCCGCCAGCGTGGGCTGGTAGCCCACTGCCGAAGGCATACGGCCGAGGAGGGTGGAAACCTCGGAGCCTGCCTGCGTGAAGCGGAAGATGTTGTCGATGAACAGCAGAACGTCCTGGCCCTGAACGTCGCGGAAGTACTCCGCCATCGTCAGTGCGGACAGGGCGACGCGCATACGCGTTCCGGGCGGCTCGTCCATCTGGCCGAAGACAAGGGCGGTGTCCTGGAGGACGCCCATCTCTTCCATTTCCAGGTGGAGGTCGGTGCCCTCACGGGTACGCTCACCGACGCCTGCGAACACCGAGGTGCCCGAGAACTCGCGAGCGATACGCGTGATCATTTCCTGGATCAGAACGGTCTTGCCGACGCCGGCGCCACCGAACAGGCCGATCTTTCCACCCTTGACGTACGGGGTGAGGAGGTCGATGACCTTGATGCCGGTCTCGAGGATCTCGGTCTTACCTTCGAGCTGATCGAAGGCTGGTGGCTTGCGGTGGATTCCCCACTGCTCGCCGTCGCGGCCGAGGCCCGGGGTGTCGAGGCAATCGCCCAGTGCGTTGAACACGTGGCCCTTGACGACGTCACCGACGGGAACCGAGATCGGCTTGCCCGAGTCGGTCACTGCAGTGCCGCGGACGAGTCCGTCGGTGGGCTGCATGGAGACGGTGCGGACCAGGTTGTCACCGAGGTGCTGTGCAACCTCGAGCGTCAGCGTCTTGGCGACCGAGGGAAGCGTGATCTCGGCGTTCAGGGCGTTGAACAGTTCAGGAACAGCGCCACGCGGGAATTCAACGTCCACGACGGGACCGATGACCCGCACGACGCGGCCGGCTACGGCCGAAGCCGAACCTGCCCCGTTGTTTTCGGTTACTGCTGCGGTCATGTGCTAGTCACTTCCTGCGCTCGAGGCGAGCGCGTTGGCGCCGCCGACGATCTCGCTGATTTCCTGGGTGATCTGGGCCTGGCGAGCCTGGTTGGCCTGACGGCTCAACGTGTTCACCAGTTCGTTTGCGTTGTCCGTCGCGGCCTTCATGGCAGTACGACGGGCTGCCGACTCCGATGCCGCAGCATCGAGAAGCGACGAGAAGATACGAGTGCTGACGTACTTCGGGAGAAGAGCACCGAGAAGCTTCTCGGGCTCGGGCTCGAAGCTGAAGTCCGCGACGGGGCCATTGTCATGGTCGTCGTCGTGGCCGTTGGTCAGCATGTCGTCACCGAGTTCGATGCGCTCTTCCGACACGAAGACCTCGAGAGGAGCCATACGGCGAACCTCGGGAGTCTGCGTCAGCATCGACACGAAGCGGGTGTAGACGATATGGAGTTCGTCGACGCCCTCGATCGTGCCTTCACCGTTCGGAGCGGCAACCTGGTTACCCGAACCAGCCATGAACAGCTCCACCAGGTGGCGGCTGGCCTTCGCTGCATCCGAGTAACCCGGATCCTGCGAGAAGCCCGTCCACGCAGCACCGATGTCGCGGCCGCGGAACGTGTAGTAGCCGAGCCCCTTGGAACCGAGCACGTACACGACCGGCTCCTTGCCCTCGCTGCGGAGGAGAGCCATGAGCTCTTCTGCCTGCTTGAGGACGTTGGAGTTGTAGCCACCACACATGCCGCGGTCACTGGTGACAACGAGGACCGCTGCCCGCTTGGGCTCCGGACGCTCGTTGAGCAACGGGTGATCGAGCGAAGCAGACGCACTCGCCAATTCGGTGAGTACCTTCGTGATCTCCTCGGCATACGGCTTGGACGCGGCGACGCGAATCTGAGCCTTGGTGATACGCGAAGTCGCGATCAGTTCCTGTGCCTTGGTGATCTTCTTGGTCGAGTTGACCGACTTGATACGAGACCGCAATTCGAGAATGCTCGCCATCGATCAATCACTCTCCCTTCGGAATTCGCAGTGTCATGGGCGCGTACGTCACTTGCTGACGGTCTTGCGCTTGACGTTGATCTGCTCGTTCGCGACCTCGTCGGCGCCCAAAGCGTCAGCCTCGGCTTCGTTCACGACCCGGCTTCCGTCGGATGCGATGAAGCCTTCCTTGAACTTGTTCGTCGCGGCGATCAGCTCAGCAGCGTTGTCGGCATCGAGTGCCTTACCGCCGTTGATGCTGGAGTAGACGCCAGCAGCCGAGTGCTTGAGGTCTTCGAGCAGTTCCTTCTCGAAGCGACGGACGTCGCCGATCGGAACGCTGTCGAAGATGCCTTCGCCGGCCAGGTAGATCGAGACGATCTGGTCCTCGACGGGGATCGGGCTGTACTGATCCTGCTTGAGCAGCTCGACCAGACGGGCCCCGCGCTCGAGCTGAGCCTTGGAGGCAGCGTCGAGGTCGGATGCGAAAGCGGAGAACGCTTCGAGCTCACGGAACTGAGCCAGTTCCAGACGCAGCGAACCGGAAACCTTCTTCATACCCTTGGTCTGTGCAGCGCCACCGACGCGGGAGACCGAGATACCGACGTTGATCGCGGGGCGAACGCCCTTGTTGAACAGGTCGGACTCGAGGAACACCTGACCGTCGGTGATGGAGATGACGTTGGTCGGGATGTAAGCCGAGACGTCGTTCGCCTTGGTCTCGATGATCGGCAGAGCCGTCAGCGAGCCACCGCCGAGTGCGTCGGACAGCTTCGCCGAACGCTCCAGCAGACGGGAGTGCAAGTAGAAGACGTCACCGGGGTAAGCCTCGCGTCCCGGCGGGCGACGCAGCAGCAGCGAGATGGCGCGGTACGCTTCTGCCTGCTTGGTCAGGTCGTCGAACACGACCAGAACGTGCTTGCCCTGGTACATCCAGTGCTGGCCGATGGCCGAGCCGGTGTACGGTGCGAGCCACTTGAAGCCTGCGGAATCAGAGGCCGGAGCAGCAACGATGGTGGTGTACTCCATCGCGCCCTTCTCCTCGAGGGCAGCCTTGACGCCCGCGATGGTGGAACCCTTCTGACCGATGGCAACGTAGATGCAGCGCACCTGCTTGTTGACATCGCCGGAATCCCAGTTGGCCTTCTGGTTCAGGATGGCGTCGATGCAGACCGCGGTCTTGCCGGTCTTGCGGTCGCCGATGATGAGCTGGCGCTGGCCGCGGCCGATCGGGGTCATGGCGTCGATAGCCTTGATACCGGTCTGGAGCGGCTCTTCGACCGGCTGGCGCTCGAGCACCGAAGCGGCCTGGAGCTCGAGTGCACGGTTCTCGGTGCTCTCGATCTCGCCGAGGCCGTCGATGGGCGCACCCAGCGGGTCGATGACGCGGCCGAGGAAAGCATCGCCGACGGGAACCGACAGAACGTCGCCCGTGCGCTTTACTTCCTGGCCTTCTTGAATGTTCTGGTAATCGCCAAGGATGACGGCACCGATTTCGGTGGCATCCAGGTTGAGCGCGACGCCGACGATTCCACCGGGGAACTCCAACAGCTCGTTGGACATAGCCGAAGGCAGGCCAGAGACGTGCGCAATGCCGTCACTGGTGTCGGTCACTGTGCCGACCTCCTCACGGGAGGCCTCCGGGGAGTAGCTCGCGGTGTAGTTGTCGATCGCGCTACGGATCTCGTCGGAGGAGATCGTCAGCTCCGCCATGTTTTTCCTGCTCTCGGTGTCTGGTCTTCGAAAAGATCTGGAGTATGTGTTCGGCTGAAGGACTACTTGAGGTTCTTCCGCAGTGCTGCGAGTCGACCCGCTGCGCTGCCGTCGATAACCTCGTCGCCCACCCGGACGACCAAGCCGCTGAGGAGTTCTGGATCAACCTCGACGTGTACTGCTACCGGCTTCCCGTAGGTGCGGGTAAGAGTGCTGGCCAAGCGATCCGACTGCTCCGAGCTCAACGCCGAGGCGCTGCGAACGTGAGCAACGGTGGTATCGCGCTGCGCTGCGGCAAGATTCGACAGCTGATCGAAAGTGTCTGCGGGTGCAGACTTCAACCGGCCGACGGCCTGTCCGGCGAGTGCCTCGGTGACCGCAGTGACCTTGCCGTAGAGCAAGCGGGAGAGGAACTCACGCTTGCGGGCTGCGGGAACCGACAGATCCGAGAGCGTCTGCTCCAGGCTGGGATCCCCTGCCACGATGCGACCGAGACGGAAGAGCTCGTCCTCAACGGTGTCCAACTGGCTCTGATCGGCTGCGGCGCGGAGCAGAGCTTCGCGTCCGAGCAGTTCGAGCGAGTTGACCAAGTCGCGGGCCGCAGACCAGTCCTGGCCTGCAGCTGCCTTCACGGTGGCGAGCGCCTCGGCGCCGACCTTTCCGGAGAACAACTGCTCTGCCAAAGCCTGGCGACCAGCGGCCGGTGCCGAAGCGTCAGCCAGCGCGCTGCGAAGAGCGCGCTGGCCGTCGAGTACCTCGACCACCGAGAAGAGCTCGGACCCAGCCTGAGCAGAAGCAGCAGTTGCGGCTCCTGCAGAGACGGCGCCCAGGGCACTGCTCAGCGCAGAACGAGTCTGCGCCAAGGCTTCACGGCTCGCTGCGTACATGTTGCTCACTTCCTGGCTGAATCAGCGCTGACGGTGTCGAGCTCGTTGAGGAAACGATCAACCGTTCCGGCGCGCTTCACGTCGTCGGCGAGGGACTCCCCGATGACCTTCTCGGCCAGGTCTACAGCGGTCTTGCCGAGATCCGAGCGGAGCTCAGCGACAATCTGCTGACGCTGGGCGACGAGCTGGCTGTGGCCTGCGGCCACGATGCGGTCGCTCTCGTCCTGCGCCTGAACCTTCATGTCAGCGATGATCTGCTGACCCTGGGTACGCGCTTCCTCACGGATCTGCGCTGCCTCGGTACGAGCTTCGGCGAGCTGCGCGCGGTACTGCTCGAGCGCTGCTGCTGCCTCCGCCTGTGCGTCTTCGGCTTTCTTGATGCCGCCCTCGATCTGCTCGGTGCGTTCGGCCAAGACCTTCTGGAACTTCGGAAGAACGAGCTTCCAGAAGACGAAACCAACTACTACGAGCGCGACCGCGGACCACACGATGTCGTATGTCTCGGGGATGAGGGGATTGTGTTCAGTCGTCCCCTCCGCCGCGAGAATTGCGATGGTGGCTGCCATGTCGGTCTTAGAAGATGAAGCCGGCGACGAGGCCGATCAGCGCGAGGGCCTCGGTGAATGCAATACCGAGGAACATGGTGGTACGAACCTGGCCGGCCATCTCGGGCTGGCGGACCATGCCTTCGATTGCCTTGCCCACAACGATGCCCACGCCGATGCCGGGGCCGATTGCTGCGAGGCCGTAGCCGATGGCTCCGTAGCCGCGCGACTTGGTCTCGACAACTTCCTGAGCGAGGTAAGCGATGCTCATGGTGTTCCATTCCCTTTCTGTTGACCTCCGCCGGATTCGGCAAGAGGCTCAGTTCTTGGTGTAGCTGGTGAGGAGGTAAAAGGTCAGTGCTCGTCGGCGTGGAGCGCCAGATCGATGTACACCGCGGTCAGCAGCGCGAACACGTAAGCCTGCAGGAAGATGACCAGCAGCTCGAAGAACGTGAATGCGATACCGGCAATGATCGACGGAACACCGAAGATCGCCTGGAATCCGCCGGACACGAAGAAGAAGTAGTTCGTCGCGCTGAAGAACAGCACCAGCAGGATGTGGCCGGCCAACATGTTGGCCATGAGACGAACCATCAGCGTGAACGGGCGCAGGATGAAGGTCGAGATGAACTCGATGGGCACCAACAGGAAGTGCAGGGGCAGCGGGACGCCGGGAACGACGATGCTGCTCTTGACGTACTTGAAGAAGCCGTACTTCTTGATTCCCACGTAGTTGAACACGATGTAGGCGAGCGCTGCGAGTACCAGCGGCATACCGATTCGTGCGTTCGGCGAGATGTTCAGGAAGGGAATGACGCTGGCCAGGTTGCTGGCGACCACGATGAAGAAGATCGTCGTGATGACCGGCAGGAAGCGCTTGCCCTGTTCCTTGCCCAGGATCTCCTCGGCGATGTTGATACGAACGAAGTCGAGCGCGAGCTCAGCTGCGTTCTGCAGTCCACGGGGAACCAGTCGAGGGCTGCGCATTGCGATCACGAAGAAGGCTGCGACCAGCACCGACATCAGCAGACGAATCAGCATCAGACGGTCGAGCTCGAAGGGGCCCGCGTGAATCAACACGGAGGGCGGGAAAAAATCGTCTAGTGACGGCGCATGGAATTCATCCGCGGCCAGGGTGGTGACGCTCAGCGTTCTCTCCCGTAGTCGGTCCGCAGCCATCATTGACTGCGGTTCGATCGGACATTGACGATCTACAAGTCGACAAGTTCGACTCGCGCATTCGTCAGCAGCTGGAGAACCCTAGAGGGGCCTGGCGTCTGTCGGTGTCGGCGACTCTCGTCGACTCAGTGGTCAGAATTTCGACCACCTGCGAGCACATGGCATCGTCGGCTGAGTGTTACTCGGCCCACCATTGCTCTCGCTTGAACCGAACCTTATCAAGTCATCTACGACATTGTGTAGATGGGGTACCTGGAAGTCCGATTAGTTACCTCTTGTAGTACTACTCGTCGTCGTCGACGTTGCTGCTGGGAGCGGGATCGACGTACGGAGTTTTGGTTCCCAGGACGCCGTAAGTCTCCGCACCGAGCACCACGACCAGCGACATGATGATGACCAGGACGAGGGCGGTCTTGTTGTAGAAATCCATGTCCGAGAGGACAAAGAGAACCACCATCGCGAGAATCATCTTCAGCAGCCAGGTACCGAGCAGAACGGCACCGGCCGTGAGCGCAGGCAGCTTCGCTGTGAGCAGCACGCCCAACGCCGTGAACAAGATGAACCCGCCGCCGACGGCTGCGCCGATCAGAGCGCCGTAGACGCCTTCCTTACCGGCGAAGAGCCCGCCCAGGAGCGCGCCGACCACGGCCAGCGCGATCAGCCCCATCACACCCCACTTCACGGCCGACTTCATGGCGGCGGTCGAATCAGGGATGGGTTGCGAGGCAGGTACAGGCTGCGGCGTGTTCGTCACGATGCCCAAGGGTAATGGATCGGAAAACTTGGCTAGCGACGCTGCTGCTTGCGATCGATCAGCGAAGGCACCGCAGTGAAGAACAACGCAAGAACCAAACCGGCCGCGACGAGTACAACAACCAGCCGACGATTGAGCAGCGAGGATCCGACGGCACCGAACGCCAGGACGCTGACCCACAGGTAGATGACCAGCACAACTCGTCGGTGCGTGTGTCCGATCTGCAAGAGGCGATGATGCAGGTGCATCTTGTCCGGACTGAACGGACTGACGCCCGCTTTCGTCCGGCGGATCACGGCCAGGAGCATGTCCAGCATCGGGATGAACATCACAGCCCCGACCAGCAACAACGGCGCGAGGAGGCCGACGAGGTCGCGGGTTCCGTAAGCAGCGAGCGGAATACGACCGGATGCACTGGTGGAGATCGCGGCCAGCATGAGACCGATCAACATCGACCCGGAATCGCCCATGAAAATGCGCGCTGGATTGAAGTTGTGTGGAAGAAAACCGAGACAAGCGCCTGCCAAGGCCGCCGCGATCATCGCCGGCGGGTAGACACTCGCGTCGCCGCCCTGATCGTGGAGAAGACCGATCGAGAAGATGAGGATGGCGAGCGCCGCGATCAGCCCCAACCCGGCGGCCAATCCGTCGAGACCGTCGACAAAATTCATGGCGTTGATGGTCGCGACGGCAACAGCAACGGTGAACAGTCCGGATTGAATCTGATCGAGGATGATGGTGGACCCACCGTCACCGCCGAACGGGTTGTAGATGATGAACCAGCTGACGCCCATCACCACGAGAACGCCGGCAGCAGTCACCTGACCGACAAATTTGGTGAGGGCGTCGAGGCCCCACCTGTCGTCGATCACACCCACGAGGACGATGACGGCGCCAGCTACGAGCGCAGCGTGTACGTCAGGACTGCCGAAGCCGAAACCTCTTGTGAGCGCGGGTAATTGCTGCGCGAACAGCAGACCGACAGCCATGCCGACATACATTCCGACGCCACCGAGGCGCGGAATCGGCTCGACGTGAACGTCCCGATCACGAGGAATCGCGACAGCGCCGAACCTCAGCGCCAACAACCGGACTGCGCCAGTCGCCAGGTAGGTCACCACCGCCGCCGTACACAGCACGAGCAAAAGTTCACGGATGGGAACACCCGCTCCCCCGCCACCCTGTGCCAGATACGTGGTCGCCTCGTAGGAAGTGATCACTGCTCGAGATCACCCGTCTGGCGGGCATAGGCAGGCTTTGCCCGGACCAGTTCGCGAACGCCGTCGGCAACTGCTGCCAACTCGGCCTCTCCTGACGTGGTGGCGGGGTCCGCGACAACTGCGCGCGCGATCAACTCCCCCACCACGCTCATGTCGGAGCGGTTGAAACCCTGGGTCGTGACGGCCGCGGATCCGACGCGGATTCCGGACGTGACGGCGGGCGACTGCGGATCGAACGGAATCGCGTTCTTGTTGAGCGTGATCGAAGCCAGTCCGCACCTACGCTCGGCGTCGACTCCGGTGACACCGCTTGCGCGCAGGTCGAGAAGCGCCAGATGTGTGTCGGTTCCACCGGACACGGTGCGCAGGCCGCGAGCTTCCAACGACTGCGCGAGTGCCGATGCGTTGGCAACCACTTCCTGTGCATACCAACGATATTCCGGCGTCGACGCTTCCTTGAAGGCAACCGCCTTCGCAGCGATCGCATGCATCATCGGGCCGCCTTGAATGAAGGGGAACACCGCGCGATCTACAGCCGAGGCATGCTCGCTGCGGCACAGGATCATTCCGCCGCGCGGGCCTCTGAGGACTTTGTGCGTCGTCGCGGAGACGACGTCGGCGTACGGAACGCACGAAGGTATCGCCCGGCCTGCCACCAGTCCGATGAAGTGGGCGGCGTCGACCCACAGGATCGCACCGACCTCGTCTGCGATCGAGCGGAAGGCTGCGAAGTCGATGGTGCGGGAGTACGCGGTCGCGCCGGCGACGATGATTTTCGGCTTGTGCGCCAGAGCCAGGGTGCGAACCTCGTCGTAGTCGATCAATTCGGTGGCCGAATCGACGTGATAGGGAACGGTGGTGAACCACTGCCCAGAAAAGCTGACGCGAGACCCGTGAGTCAGATGCCCACCGTGCGGCAGACTCATCGCCAATACGGTGTCGCCGGGCTTGGCGAATGCGGCGTACACCGCGAGATTCGCAGTGGCCCCCGAATGCGGTTGGACGTTGACGTGCTCGGCGCCGAACAGCGCCTTTGCCCGATCGATCGCCAGATTCTCGGCTACGTCGACGTACTCGCACCCGCCGTAGTAACGCCGACCCGGATAGCCCTCGGCGTACTTGTTGCTCAGGGTCGAACCCAAGGCAGCCAGTACGGCAGGGCTGGTGAAGTTCTCGCTCGCGATGAGTTGAAGTCCGTCGCGCTGACGCTCGAGTTCGGCCAGCGCAACAGCCGCGATCTCGGGGTCTGCCGTGGCAAGCTCACCGAAATCCGGTCCCCAATACGTGGATTCCCCCGCGCGCTCGCCGCCGGCGCCGACCATCGTTACGAAACTCCCTCTACGAGACTTTCCGGACTGGTGCCCAATACCTCGGCGATGGATTCTGCCGAGACGGCACCCACTCGCAAGATACGCGGTGAATTGCCGGTCAGGTCGACGATCGTGGAAGCAACGGCGTGTTCGGCCTTGCCCCCGTCGAGATACACGCTGGCAGATCCGCCGAGCTGATCTCGGGCTTCCTCGACGGTAGTTGCCGGCGGACGCCCCGAAATGTTGGCGCTCGAGACGGCAAGCGGTCCGACATCGCGCAACAGTTCGAGGGCAACCGGATGCAAGGGCATGCGGAGCATGACGGTTCCGCGGGTATCACCGAGGTCCCAGGCAAGTGAAGGCGCCTGCTCGACGACCAGGCTCAGTCCGCCGGGCCAGAATGCGCGGATCAGATCCCGTGCCTGCGGGCGCACGCTGTAGACGAGCCCGTCGATGGTGTTCCACGATCCGACCAGAACCGGGACGGGCATGTCTCGCCCGCGTCCCTTGGCGCGCAACAGACTCGTGACAGCTTCGCTGTCGAACGCGTCGGCGGCGAGTCCGTAAAGGGTGTCGGTAGGGAGAACTACGAGTCGGCCGGCCTTGAGCGCGTTCTTCGCGGCGGCCAAGCCTGCGGTTCGGGAATCTGTCTGACTGCAGTCGTACACGGTGCTCACTCAGCCATCCTTTCACTCTGCGCTTCGGGCGTTCGATTCCGCTGTGCTTCGACGTCGGTGGCGACACGTCTGGCGACGACGAATCGCGGACGACCGGCAAGATCTGGATGCTGCGCGACCTCGCCGAATACCCGGCGCGCCGAGAACAGCGCAGCGACGCCGTCCCCGTTGGTGTCGTCGTGCTCGATGCCTGCCGCGCCGCCGATTCGAAGCCACCGTGCGATGTTGCTGATCATGGGTTTGATGACGGACAGACCGTCGGTACCGCCGAACAGTGCGGTGTGTGGGTCGTAATCCATGACCTCAGGCTGCAATTGCGCGCCTTCGGGGATGTACGGCGGATTGGACACGACCAGATCGACGCCGCCCTCGAGCCCTGGCAACAGGTTCCGATCGGTGACATCACCCTGATGCAGATGGATCGGTGTATCACCGGCGGCCTCGCGGTCGGCAGCATTACGACGCGCCCACGCCAGCGCGGCGGGCTCCTTCTCCACGGCGTGAACGACGGCGTCCGGACGGGCCTCGGCGATGGACAGCGCGAGTACACCCGATCCCGTGCACAGGTCCAGAACTACCGGCGGCTTGCTTCCGCAACCTTCGAGGAACGAGAGTGCCCAACCCATGAGCAGTTCAGTTTCCGGCCGCGGAATGAAGACACCCGGCCCGACAGCGACGTCGATGTTGCCCATCGACGCGACTCCGATGATGTGCTGCAACGGAATCCGCTTCACCCGTTGGGCAACCAACTCGTCGAAGGCCGCGATGACCTCGGGATCGACCAACGGAATCAGTCCGAGACGCGTGCGTTCGACCCCGAGCAGGTGGGATGCCAACAACTCGGCGTCGGTGCGTGGGCTGGGCACACCTGCGGCGTCGAGCTGTTTTGCAGCTTCGATCAGCGCCAAACGAAGTGGAAGTCGACTCACGGGTACAGCCTGCCACGCTCGACCGACACGCGGTTCACCGAGTTCCCGGCGGGATGGAGGTCAGTCATGGTCTGCATCTACTCGGCCGCGAGACGCGCCTCTCGGTCCGCCTTGCCCAATGCATCGAGAAGTGCGTCGAGCTCACCGTCGAGCACCGCGTCGAGGTTGTGCGACTTGAATCCGATGCGGTGATCGGTGATGCGGTTCTCGGGGAAGTTGTAGGTGCGGATGCGCTCCGAACGGTCCACCGTCCGAACCTGACTCTGGCGACCTGCCGACGCTTCAGCGTCCGCGGCTTCCTCGGCGACTACCTGCAAACGGGCTGCAAGGACCTGCATGGCGCGCGCCTTGTTCTGGAGCTGCGAACGCTCGTTCTGGCAGGTGACGACGATGCCGGTCGGAAGGTGCGTGATTCGGACAGCAGAGTCGGTCGTGTTGACGCCCTGACCGCCCTTGCCGGACGAACGGTAGACGTCGATACGCAGGTCACTTTCGTCGATCTGGACCTGCTCGACCTCTTCGGGCTCCGGGTAGACCAGAACGCCGGCAGCCGAAGTGTGAACGCGCCCCTGGGATTCGGTGACGGGCACTCGTTGGACGCGGTGAACGCCGCCCTCGAACTTCAGCCGCGCCCACACTCCGTCTGGGGTGTCCGACTTGCTCTTGATCGACAGCGTGGCTTCCTTGTATCCGCCGAGGTCGGAGACCGTCGCGTCGAGAATCTCGACGCGCCAGCCATGCCGTTCCGCGTAGCGGACGTACATGCGGGCCAGGTCCGAGGCGAAGAGCGCGGATTCTTCGCCGCCCTCACCGGACTTCACTTCGAGGACGATGTCGTCGCCGTCATGCGGATCACGCGGCGCCAACTGATCGGTAAGCGTCTGCTCGAGCTGCGCGACCTCGGCTTCGAGATCGGGGATCTCGGCGGCGAAGCTGGAATCGTCGGCGGCTAGTTCGCGCGCGGCTTCCAGATCGTCCTGCGCAGCGGTGAGCTTGTTGTACGTCGACATGATCGGCGAGAGCTCGGAGAACCGTTTACCGACGCGCCTGGCAGCGGCAGGGTCGTTGTGCAGCGCCGGATCGGACATCTGTGCTTCGAGACCGGCGTGCTCCGCCAAGATGTCGTCGATGGCCGAGGGCTGGGTTGCGCCTGCCATGGTTCGCTCCGCTCTGAGTTTCGATTCCTACGGTGCGCGCTTGAAGGTATTTCGACGCCGGGACCCGGGAAACGCGCAAACCGAGTGCAGGCACAAAAAAGCCGACGCCCGATCTGCGCATGGCAGATCGGGCGTCGGCGGAACAGCTAGGACTCGGTGGCCGGGACCTTGCTGTCTGCGCGCTTGCCGTAGCGAGCCTCGAAGCGAGCGACGCGTCCACCGGTGTCGAGAATCTTCTGCTTGCCCGTGTAGAACGGGTGGCACTGCGAGCAAACCTCGACGTTGATGCGTCCGGACTCCTTGGTGCTGTGGGTCTCGAACGTGTTACCGCAACCGCAGACGACGGTGGTCGCTACGTAGGTTGGGTGGATTCCTGCCTTCATGGTGTCCCTTTCAATGGTCGCCGGGTCGACGTCGCCAATCGACATCGTGAACCGGAACCGGACTCGGCCGTTCAGTATGCCAGATGCGGTACCTCACCGGATAATCCGCGTCTCGCACGCCTCGGGGTGGCTGTACGAAGTTGTCAACGCACTGCCCCTCGGTTTTGTTCCGCCCACGCAAAAGGCCCACAACCAGCTGGTTGTGGGCCTTTGACGTCGAGTCGATCAGTCGTCGATCGCACCCGGTGCGGTCTTGGAGACCTGCATCAGGAACTCGAGGTTGTTCTTGCTCTTCTTCAGTCGATCGATCAGCAGATCGATGGCCTGATGCGAGTCCAGACCGGACAGGACGCGGCGGAGCTTGTGCAGCACCGCAGCTTCGTCCGGGCTCAGGAGCAACTCGTCCTTACGCGTGCTGGACGGGTTGACGTCCACGGCCGGGAACACGCGGCGTTCGGCGATCTTGCGATCGAGCTTGAGCTCGGCGTTGCCGGTGCCCTTGAACTCTTCGAAGATCACGGTGTCGCCGGTGGATCCGGTCTCGACCATTGCGGTAGCGATGATGGTGAGCGATCCACCGTTCTCGATGTTGCGGGCAGCACCGAGGAAACGCTTCGGCGGGTAGAGCGCCGTCGAGTCGACACCACCGGAGAGGATGCGTCCCGACGCCGGCGAGGAGTTGTTGTACGCACGACCCAGACGCGTGATGGAGTCGAGCAGTACGACGACGTCCTTACCCATCTCGACCAGGCGCTTCGCACGCTCGATTGCCAGCTCGGCAACTGCGGTGTGATCTCCCGGCGGGCGGTCGAAGGTGGAGGAAATGACCTCACCCTTCACGCTGCGCTGCATGTCGGTCACTTCCTCGGGGCGCTCGTCCACGAGGATGACCATCAGATAGCACTCAGGATTGTTGGTGGCGACCGCATTCGCGATCGCCTGCAACACGCTGGTCTTACCGGCCTTGGGCGGGCTGACGATGAGGGCACGCTGGCCCTTACCGATGGGCATCACCAGGTCGATGACACGCGTCGTGAGAATGTGCTGCTCGGTCTCGAGGCGCAGACGCTGGTTCGGGTACAGCGGCGTGAGCTTGTTGAACTCGGGGCGCTTCTTCGCGGCCTCGACGTCGCCGCCGTTGACCGTGTCGATGCGAACCAGCGGGTTGAACTTCTGGCGCTGGCTGCCCTGCTCACCGTCACGCGAGACGCGGACGGCACCGGTGATGGCGTCGCCACGGCGAAGGCCGTTCTTGCGGATCAGGTTCATGGAGACGTAGACGTCGTTGGGACCGGCGAGGTACCCGGACGTACGCACGAAGGCGTAATTGTCGAGGACGTCGAGGATGCCGGCGACCGGCTGAAGGACGTCGTCCTCACGAATCTCGGTCTCGCGTGAATCGTTGGGTGCGCCACCCTCACCGCGATCGCGACCACGGCCACGGCGCTCGCGGAAACGGCGTCCGCGGCGTCCGCGTCCACCCTCTTCGTCGTCGTCCGGCCCGTTGTTGCGGTTGTCTGTGCGAGGACCGGCGTTGTTCTGGCCGGCGTTGTTCTGATTGCCGCGGTCCTGGCGGTCCTGGTTGCCCCGGTTGCCCTGGTTCTCGCGCTGGCCTTGGTTGTCCCGCTGGCCCTGGTTGTCCCGCTGGCCCTGGTTGTCCCGCTGGCCCTGGTTGTCCCGGTTTCGCTCGCGGCGGGGACGCTCGTTGCCCTGCTCGGCGGGAGCCTGATCAGCGTCGGACTTGCCCTCGGTGCGCGCAGGACGCTCGGCCGGAGCCTCGGCCTTGGCGGTCTCGGCGACCTTCGAAGAATCGGCGGCCTTCGCGGTGTCCGCGTCGGACTTCGCCGAAGGCGCTTCCTGCTCGATGCTCAGTTCGCCCTGGTCGGGTGAACCTGCACGACGAGCGGCGCCACGACGCTGACGTCCGCGACGGGGTGCGCTCTGATCGGAATCCTCGGCGGATTCCGTACGCGCAGGCGCGGCCTCGGCAGGAGCCGACTCGGCTGCCGGAGCTGTTTCGGCTGCGGGGGTTTCGGTGCGTGCGGCGCGAGTGCTCTTGGCACGAGTGCGCGCAACGGGTGCGTCGTCGAGAGTGAGTTCACTCTGTGCGGGTGCAGCCTTCGCGCTGCCGCCCTGGCGCTCCTTGATGGCTGCGATCAGGTCACCCTTGCGCATGCCGGAAGTGCCTTTGATGCCCAGTTCACCCGCAAGAGTGCGGAGTTCGGTGAGCACCATGCCGGAGAGTCCGGCACCACGGCGCGTTTCGGCACGCTTCGTGGAGGTCGCCACCGCACCGTTCGATGCTGAAGATGACGCCTGAGAATTGTCGCCTGATTCCGACCCGGCGGGTGCAGAAGTGGCGATGAGGTCCGTATCGGTCACGGAGGTCCTTTCCTTCCCTCACTCGCACTGCGCAAAGTCGAGGGTTCGTCCCGCAGTTCGATTGAATACCGAACTCGGTGGTGCCGTACGTGGTTGCTGTCCAGAACTGCCGGCTTGTCCGCCGTCACATGATTGTCGGAAACTCTCGCCTCAAACTTTTCATGCGCTCGCAAACCTGCCCAACGCGCCTTCGTCGACGATTCACTCCCCCGTGTGTTGAACCCCAGAGTGATGGAACCTCTGAGTGTTCGATCCGCGGAGGATTCAAACCTTCGGAGAAGGTACAAGCGTGAGGATCATGCCTGCGAGAATCATGCCAAGGACTGTGGACCCCGATTGGGAAGGAGTTTTGCCCCCTGGTGATGCACCGGCGACTGACGCGCACGATGTACGGACATAGCCCAGGATAGCGCCCAAACCTGAGTCCGGCAAGAATTTGGACGACTGGGTGTGTCAGTTCACTACCGATCGGTAGTGGGCGATCACCTGGACCAAGGCAGGGATCAGACCGTCGTCGTGGATACTTCGACGCCGTCGGCGATGTCCAATTCGAGCACACGTAGTCCGTCTGCCCGCGCCGCTTCCGCGAGTTCGACGGGGAAAGGTTCTGTGCTGAGCGCCAACACGGTGGGGCCGGCTCCCGAAACGGTCGCAGCGATACCCGCCTCGCGCAGGATCCCGATCCATCGCGTCGTGAGCGGAAGCGCGGGCGCGCGCTGCGCCTGATGCAGGCGATCCTCGGTGGCCGCCATCAACAGATCGGGCCGAGCAGTGAGCGCAACGACGGCGAGCGCGCTGCGGCTCGCGTTGAACGAGGCATCCTGGTGCGGAACCAATTCGGGCAGGAGCCCGCGAGTGTGTGCGGTGGACGACCGCTCCTCGGGAACCAGTGCCACAGCACGGATGTCGGGATGGACGTCGAGTTTGGCCGCGGAGTAGATCGGCTCGTCGCCTTCGACGGCCGGTGGGCAACTCCACGAGACGACTGCGCCACCGAGAACACTGGCAGACGCGTTGTCCGGGTGACCTTCGAACTCTGACGAGAGTTGAACCAACTGCTCTTCCGTCAAGCCGATCTCGGCATCGAGCGCGCGCGCCAGACCGTTGGCTGCTGCCAATCCGCCGACAGCCGCGGAAGCCGAGGATCCCAACCCGCGCGAATGCGGAATCGCGTTGCGGCACAACACGTCCAGGCCACTGGCCCACACTCCGGCCGCTTCGAGACCACGCTCGATGGCGCGGACCACGAGATGCGAAGGACCCCAGGGCACGTCGGCAGCGCCTTCACCTTCGACGCGAATCTGAAGGCCTGAATCCGTTGTGGTGACCACGATTTCGTCGTACAACCCCAACGCCAGACCGAGGGTGTCGAACCCCGGCCCCAAGTTCGCACTCGAGGCCGGGACGCGAGCAGTCACCGAAAGGCCGATAGGCAGGGTTATAGTCATGTCAGACACCGGATTCCGCGGAGTGGTCGATGAATCCACGGACACTATGCAAGCTCGAGGGCAGCCGCGACGGCAACGGGATCGACACCGATCGGCTCGACGTTCGGCATACCCTTCAAAGCCGTGTCAGGATCCTTGAGACCGTTACCGGTCACCGTGCACACGACGGTCAGGCCCGGCTCGAGCCAGCCCTCTGCACGTGCGGCGAGCAGGCCGGCGACGCTGGCTGCCGACGCCGGTTCGACGAAGACGCCCTCGGTGGCGGCGATCAGACGGTAAGCCTCGAGGATCTTCTCGTCGGTGGCGGCACGGAATGCACCGTTCGACTCTTCCTTCGCGGCGACAGCGCCGTTCCAGGACGCGGGAGAACCGATTCGGATTGCGGTGGCGATGGTTTCGGGATCCTTGACGGGTGCACCGTTGACCAGCGGAGCCGCTCCGGCTGCCTGGACACCGAGCATGCGGGGCTTGACCGTGGTCAGACCGTCCGCGTAGTACTCGGAGTATCCGCGCCAGTACGCGGTGATGTTACCGGCGTTTCCGACCGGGAGTGCGTGCACGTCGGGAGCCTTGCCGAGGACGTCCATGATCTCGAATGCCGCGGTCTTCTGGCCTTCGATGCGCACCGGGTTGACCGAGTTGACGAGACCGATGGTGGGGAACTCGGCCGTGGTCTTGCGTGCCAGCTCGAGGCAGTCGTCGAAGTTGCCCTGGACCTGAATGATCTTGGCGCCGTGCATGACTGCCTGCGCAAGCTTGCCCATGGCGATCTTGCCCTGCGGGATGAGCACGGCGCAGGTCATGCCGGCCTTGGCTGCATACGCAGCGGCCGAGGCGGAGGTGTTGCCGGTGGACGCGCACAGAACTGCACGCTGGCCACGGGCCAAGGCGTCGGTGACGGCCATCGTCATGCCGCGGTCCTTGAAGGAACCGGTGGGGTTGAGACCCTCGACCTTGAGGTAGACGTCGCAGCCGGTGATCTCGGAGAGGTGGCCGGCCGGCAGGAGCGGGGTGCCGCCTTCGCGCAGGGTGACGGTCTTCCAGTTGTCACCGATCGCGAGACGGTCCCGGTATGCCTCGATGAGACCCGGCCATGCCTTGTGGACGGGGTTGACGATGCCGGTCATTGTTCAGTGCCTTCCAGTCGCAGCACGCTGGTCACAGCGGTGACGAATTCGAGTTCGTTGAGGGCCGCCACGGTCTCGGAGAGAGCCGCGTCGGTTGCTACATGAGTGACGACCACCAGACGCGCGCCGGCGCCGGCGCCCTCCTGGCGGACGACGGAGATGCTCACGCCGTGCTTGGCGAACTCGGCGGCGACTGCGGAAAGCACACCTTCCTTGTCCGCGACCTCCATGTTCACGTAGTAGCGCGTGAGGATGTCGCCCATCGGGGCGACCTTGAGCTTGGCGTACTTGGACTCGCGGGGGCCGCGGCCGCCGTGAACCTTGTTGCGCGCAGCCATCACCAGGTCACCCATCACCGCGGAAGCGGTGGGGGCGCCGCCTGCGCCCTGGCCGTAGAACATGAGCCGGCCGGCGTTCTCTGCTTCCACGACAACGGCGTTGAACGCGCCGTTGACCGAGGCCAGCGGATGGCTGAGCGGAACCAGCGCCGGGTACACGCGAGCGGAAATCCGCTCCTTGCCCTTGGGCGTGACGATGCGCTCGCAGATCGAGAGCAACTTGATCGTGCAGTCGAGTGCCTTCGCCGACGCCAGGTCGGCGGAGGTGATCGTGGAGATTCCTTCGCGGTACACGTCCGCGGCAGTGACGCGGGTGTGGAACGCGATCGACGCGAGGATCGCTGCCTTCGCCGCGGCGTCGTAGCCTTCGACGTCCGCGGTCGGGTCGGCTTCCGCGTATCCGAGGCGTCCGGCTTCGGCCAAGGTCTCTTCGTAGTCGGCGCCGGTCTCGTCCATCGCCGAAAGGATGAAGTTGGTGGTGCCGTTCACGATTCCGGCGACCTTGTTGACACGGTCTCCGGCCAACGACTGTGTGAGCGGGCGGA
Organism: Rhodococcus sp. WY5; assembly: GCF_018588185.1. Classification (NCBI taxonomy): domain Bacteria; kingdom Bacillati; phylum Actinomycetota; class Actinomycetes; order Mycobacteriales; family Nocardiaceae; genus Rhodococcus; species Rhodococcus sp. WY5. The sequence goes on along the minus strand of NZ_JAAMPR010000001.1, from coordinate 3,367,511 downwards.
TCACGGGGATCGCGCCGGCAACAGCGGCCTCGAAGTACAGGTCGACAGAGTTGGCCTCTGCAGCCTCCGCCAATTCACCGGTGTGGTCCGCGAGCAGCGCCTTGTTGGCGGTCACGACCGACTTACCGGAGTTGAGGGAAGAGAGAATCAGCTTGCGAGGGAGCTCGATTCCGCCGATCACCTCGACCACGATGTCGACGTCGTCACGACCGACCAGGGACTCGGCGTCCGTCGTCTGCAGTTCCTCGGGAATTCCGCGGTCCGAGCCGATACGGCGGACGGCAACCCCCCGCAGTTCCAACGGGGCGCCGACGCGAGCTTCGAGTTCCTCGGCCTGCTCACGAATGATCCGGACGACCTCGCTCCCGACGTTGCCGAGGCCGAGAACGGCCACACCGATAGCGCGATGCGCCGATTCGCTCGTCACTGCGATACCTCCAAGCTGAGCAGATCTTCCACTGTTTCCCTCCGCAGAATCACGCGTGAGACTCCGTCACGCACCGCCACCACGGCTGGGCGGGTGAGCAGGTTGTACCTGCTCGACATCGAATAGCAGTATGCACCGGTCGCTGCTACCGCTAGTAAATCACCGGGCCCGACGTCCTCGGGCATCCAGGTGTCCCGAATGACCACGTCACCGGACTCGCAGTGCTTACCGACGATACGTGCAACGACGGGATCAGCCTCGGAAGTTCGCGAAACCAACTTGGCTTCGTACTCCGCACCGTAGAGGGACGTGCGGATGTTGTCGCTCATCCCGCCGTCGACGCTGATGTAGCGGCGTGTCAGCGAGCTACCCACCGTGACGTCCTTGATGGTGCCGACCTCGTAGAGCGTCACCGTGCCAGGTCCGGCGATGGCGCGGCCGGGTTCGACGGCAAGCGTCGGCTCCGGCAATCCGGCCAGTGCGGACTCGTTGCGCACGATGTGGCCGAGCTTTGCTGCCAGTTCGTCGACGGGCGGCGGGTCGTCGGAGGGGATATACGAGATCCCCATGCCGCCGCCGAGGTCGATGATCGAAATCTGCTTGGTCTTCTCGACTCCGAACTCGGTGACGACGTCGCGGAGCAAACCGATCACGCGGTGCGCTGCCACCTCGAAACCGTCGACGTCGAAGATCTGCGAACCGATGTGGCTGTGCAGGCCGACCAGGCGCAAGTTGTCGGCAGCGAAGACGCGACGGACCGCGTCGATCGCCGCTCCCCCGGCCAGCGAGAAACCGAACTTCTGGTCCTCGTGTGCGGTGGAGATGAATTCGTGAGTATGCGCTTCGACGCCGACGGTCAGTCGGATCAACACGTCCTGAACGACACCGGCCTCACCGGCGACACGATCGAGTCGGTCGATCTCGATCGACGAGTCGAGCACGACGTGTCCGACGCCCGCGGCGACACCAGCGGCCAGTTCGGCGACTGACTTGTTGTTGCCGTGCATGGCAATTCGCTCGGCCGGGAAGTCCGCGTGCAACGCGATCGCCAGTTCGCCGCCGGAGCAGACGTCGAGCGAGAGGCCTTCGTCGGCGACCCAGCGTGCGATCTCGCCACAGAGGAATGCCTTGGATGCGTAGTGCACCTTGGCATCCGGGCCGAAGGCGCGGGCCATGTCACGGCAGCGTGAACGGAAGTCGTCCTCGTCGATGACGAACAACGGAGTGCCGTACTTCTCGGCAAGTTCACCGACCTTGACACCCGCGAGGGTCACTTCACCGTCGTCGCCGCGAGAAGCGTTGCGCGGCCACACCTGCGGTGAGAGTTCGCCGAAGGCTTCGGGGCTGGTCGGACGGTCGGGCAAGCCGGGGGCCTGCAACTGCTCGGCATGCTTGGGGCCGGCGGGGTGCGCGTTCACATTTGCTCCGGTGCGGTGACGCCGAGCAGTTCGAGACCGTTGGCCAGGACCTGTCGGGTGGCGGCGCAGAGAGCCAGACGCGCGCGGTGCACGTCGGTGGCGTCGTCGTCGCCTTGCGGAAGGATGCGGCACGCGCCGTAGAAGCGGTGGTACGCACCCGCGAGTTCTTCGAGGTAGCGGGCAATACGGTGCGGCTCACGCAGATTCGCAGCGCTCGACACGACGCGTGGGTACTCGCCGATCGTGCGGATGAGGTCACCCTCCTGCTCGACGGTGAGCAGGGCGAGGTTGCTCGCGTCGGCGGACAGACCGAGGTCTGCGGCGTTGCGAGCGATCGCCGAGAGGCGTGCGTGCGCGTACTGCACGTAGTAGACGGGGTTCTCGCTGCTGGTCTTGGTCCACAGGTCGAGGTCGATGTCGATGCTCGAGTCGACCGACGAGCGGATCATGACGTAACGCGAGGCGTCGACGCCGATTGCCTCGACCAGGTCGTCGAGGGTGATGACGGTGCCTGCACGCTTGCTCATCTTGACGGCAGTGCCGTCCTTGACGAGGTTGACCATCTGGCCGATCAGCACCTCGACGGTGTCCGGATCGTCGCCGAATGCGGCAGCGGCAGCCTTGAGACGGCCGATGTAACCGTGATGGTCGGCGCCGAGCATGTAGATACAGAGGTCGAACCCACGTGCGCGCTTGTTCTGGAAGTAGGCGATGTCACCGGCGATGTAGGCGGCGTTGCCATCGCTCTTGATGACGACGCGGTCCTTGTCGTCGCCGTAGTCGGTGCTCTTGAGCCACCACGCACCGTCTTCGTGGAAGAGGTTGCCCGAACCCTTGAGGGATTCGACGGCCTTCTCGACCGCACCGGATTCGAAGAGCGAGTTCTCGTGGAAGTAGACGTCGAAGTCGACGCCGAAGTCGTGCAGGGTCTGCTTGATGTGCGTGAACATCAATTCGACGCCGATGGCGCGGAAGGTTTCCTGCTGCTCGTCGGCAGGCAGATCCATGACGTCGGGACGCTGCTTCAGAACCGAGGCGGCGATGTCGGCGATGTATGCACCGGCGTAACCGTCTTCGGGAGCAGGTTCACCCTTCGCTGCAGCGATCAGCGAACGCGAGAAGCGGTCGATCTGGGCACCGTGATCGTTGAAGTAGTACTCACGTGTTACCAAACCACCCTGCGCGGACAGAATGCGTCCGAGCGCGTCTCCGACTGCGGCCCAACGGGTTCCACCGAGGTGAATCGGTCCGGTGGGGTTGGCGGAGACGAATTCGAGGTTGATCTTCTTGCCGGCGAGGGAGTCACCCGAGCCGTACGACGCACCGGCTTCGAGAACCGACACGACGATCGCGCCCTGGGCGTCCTTGTCCAACCGAATGTTGAGGAAGCCGGGCCCGGCGATCTCGGCGGATTCGATTCCGTCGGCAGCGGTGAGGGCTTCGGCGATCCAGCCCGCCAGCTCGCGGGGATTCGTGCCGACCTTCTTGGCTACCTGCATGGCAATGTTGGTGGCGTAATCGCCGTGCTCGGGGTTGCGTGGTCGCTCGACGGTGAGGGTTTCGGGTAGCACGGATACGTCGAGGCCACGATCGGCAAGGACGCTCGCTGCGGTTCCGCGGAGCAGTTCGGCAAGGTCAGCTGGAGTCACAGGTATTCATCCTATTGCCTGCACACCGGAAGTGGAGACTCGCCTCACGCCTCGCTCTCCGTGAACGTGCGCGGGGCCGCTGTGGCGTGTCGCACGCCACTCTCAAAGTTTGCCCTCAGACTCGGAAAGTACAGTGGTAATGCCCGAGCTACCACCGCGTACCTTCATGCGCGGGCGCGCCACACCTCAAGCCCACACACCGAAAGAGCCCAATCGATGCCAAGCGGTTCCGATAGTCGCGGTCCCAACAAGAACTCCGGGGCCAAATCAGCCAAGGCCATCAAGGCCGCCAACAAGAACAGTCGGCCGGCCAAGAAGGGCAAGGGCGGCGTCCCCGCTCCCCGCCAGATCCCCTGGCTGTCGATCGGCGCCGGTGTGGCTGTGCTCGCACTCATCGCCGTGCTCGGTATCAATCTGTGGCCCAAGGTCGAGGAGCGGCAGGCCCTCGAGCCGTACAAGTACAGCTCCGAGAACAAGGATCCGTCCGACAAGATCGACGGCGTCCTCAAGATCGAGTACCCGGCCGGCCAGCACGTCGATTCCACTCAGCGCGTGGCGTACGACCAGACCCCGCCGTTCGGTGGCCCGCACGACGCCACCTGGGCTAACTGCACCGGAACCGTGTACGCCGACCCGATTCGCACCGAGAACGCCGTCCACTCGCTCGAGCACGGCGCCATCTGGATCACGTACAACCCCGATCTCGTCGACCAGGACCAGATCGACAGTCTCGCCGGACGCGTGAACGGCAAGTCCTACATGCTGATGTCGCCGTACCCCGGTCAGAGCAGCCCCATTTCTCTGCAGTCGTGGGGCCATCGCCTCGAGATCGACAAGGCCGACGACGATCGCATCGATCAGTTCATCACTGCGCTGAACCAGAACCCGAACGTCTATCCCGAGGTCGGCGCGAGCTGCACCAACCCGCTGTTCACTCCGTCGACGTCGCCGTTCGATCCGACACCTCCGGGCGCCGACGCCATCCAGATGGACGGCACGGGCGCTACCCCGGCCACCGACGAACAGATTCCCGCCGGTGGATAGTTCGACGAACACCGATCAGTCTTCGAAGCCGAGTCAGCGCACCGCACTGCTGATCATCGGTCTGATCGGCGCGATCGCCGTCGGTTTTGCGCTCGGCGCACTGACCAACCTCCTCGGACCCGATGCGAAGTCGTCACTGACCGTTCCGGCTTCGGATTCGGTGGACGTGGGCTTCGCGCAGGACATGAGCGTGCATCACAGCCAGGCCGTCGACATGGCGTCCATCGCCCTGACGAAGTCCACGGACAACGACGTACGCACGCTGGCGTTCGACATCTTGACCACGCAGCAGAACCAGCTCGGTCAGATGCAGGCGTGGCTGACCATGTGGGATCAGCCGCTGTCCAAGGTGGGCCCGTACATGGAGTGGATGTCGTCGGATTCGGGCTCCGGCCATGGATCGCACGGGACTTCGGCCACGATGGACATGAGTCATTCCGGGCCGGTCGACACCATGCCCGGCATGGCGTCCCCCGAGGACCTTGCGGCTCTCCGCGCAGCGGAAGGTCTGCAACTCGACACCTTGTTCCTGCAGCTGATGCTTCGTCACCACGAAGGTGGGCTTCCGATGATGGAGTACGCAGCAGCCGACGCCACCGAGGGGCCGGTGCGCAGCCTGGCGCAGACGATGGTCAACACGCAGCAGAGCGAGTCCAAGCTGATGACCGACATGTTGGCAGCTCGCGGCGCAGTGCCACTGCCCATGAACTGAGCAGAACTGAACTGAGCCGAGAATGTTCAGACCCAACTGGGCCTGGTCCTGAATTTCAGGACCAGGTCCAGTTTTCTACTTCCGGCATGTCTTCGAGGTGCTCGACGATGTAACGCGAGTGCTTTTCGAGTTGTGTGCGGCAGAACTCCGCCAACTCGGACGCCCCGGCCGGCCGACGCTTGGAGCGTCGTAGCGCCTCGATCACCAGGTGGTAGCGGCTCATCTTGTTGAGGACGACCATGTCGAACGGTGTTGTGGTTGTTCCCTGTTCACTGAATCCGCGAACGTGGAAGCGCTCGGGACTCGGACGCCCGTGAATCAGTTCGTGCACGGCACGCGAGTATCCGTGGAATGCGAACACGACGTCGGTCTGCGCGGAGAACAGATCGAGGAAGACCCGCTCCCCGAATCCGTGGGGATGCTCGGTTGGCGTCAGCAAGGCCATCAGATCGACGACGTTGACGACGCGGGTGATCAGTTCGGGTGTGTGATCGCGCAGCAACTGTGCAGCAGCCAGGATCTCCTGCGTCGGCACATCTCCCGCGGCGGCCAGGACCACGTCCGGTTCCTGTCCGCGAGCCTCGGTTCCGGCCCATTCCCAGACCGAAGCGCCCGCCGCGCAGTGCTCGTGCGCTTGCTCGAGCGTGAGGTACTGCAGGTGCGGTTGCTTGTCCACGACTATCAGGTTGACGTGGTCGGTACTACGCAGGCAGTGATCCGAGATCGAGAGCAACGTGTTGGAATCCGGCGGCAGCCACACGCGGATCACACTGGGTGCCAAGGGAATAACGGCGTCGATCATGCCGGGGCCCTGATGACTGAATCCGTTGTGATCGTTGCGCCAGCACGTACTGGTCAGCAGCACGTTGAGCGAAGCAACAGACGCCCGCCACGGCAGGTCGACGGCATGTTGGAGCCACTTGGCGTGCTGGATGAGCATCGACACGCTCACCATCGCAAATGCTTCGTAGCTCGCGAACATCCCGTGTCGGCCCGACAGCAGATAGCCCTCGAGCCATCCCTCGCAGAGGTGCTCGCTGAGGACCTCCATGACACGACCGTCCGCGGACAGCCCGTCGTCGTAGTCGGTGATCGGCAGTTGCCAGCAGCGATCGGTTGTCTCGAATACGGCGCCGAGGCGATTGCTCGACGTCTCGTCCGGACAGAAGAGTCGGAAGATCCCGCCGCTGTCCTCGGTTTCCGTGGCGGCGTAGATGTCGCGCAGAAGCTCGCCGAGCACTCGCGTCGTCTCGTGGAAGGTCGAACCCGGGGATTGGATGGGAAGCGCGTACTTTTCGAGCGGCGGCATCGGGAGATCGACGCGAAGTCGTCCACCGTTCGCGTAGGGAGTGCTCCCCATGCGCTTGTCCCCCGTCGGCGACAGCGCCGCCAGTTCCGCGACGAGTGATCCGTTGGCGTCGAACAACTCGTCCGGACGGTACGACCGCATCCACTCTTCGAGTTGCCGCAGATGTGATTCGTTGCTTCGCACGCCGGACAACGGCACCTGGTGCGCACGATGTGTGCCCTCGACCAAGATTCCGTCGACGGTGTGTGGACCGGTCCATCCTTTCGGCGTCCGCAACACGATTGCCGGCCACGAACCCGTCCACTCCTCTCCGCGGCGTGCGGCACCCTGCATCTCGCGGATCTTCTCGTACGCCTGCGAGATCGCTTGATACAGCTGAGGAAACACCGCGTCGGGGTCGTCACCGGAGACGACGATCGGCGCCCACCCCTGTCCACCAAGATAGGCCTGGATGTCTTCGTCGCTGCTGCGTCCGTAGACCGTCGGCCCGGCGATCTTGGCACCGTTCACGTGCAGGATCGGCAGCACCGCGCCGTCGCGTCGTGGATTCAGGAACGCCGGGAGCTTCCACGAACCGGACAACGGCCCGGTCTCCGCTTCGCCGTCGCCGATCACACAGGCCACCACGAGGTTCGGATGATCGAAGGCAGCGCCGGCCGCATGGGCAAGGGCGTAGCCGAGTTCGCCGCCTTCGTGGATGCTTCCGGGTGTCTGCACACTCACATGGCTGGGCACTCCGCCGGGAGCGGAGAATCGCCGACACATCCGGTGGATGCCCTCGGCGTCGTCCGAGACTTCAGGATAGATCTCCGAGTACGTTCCCTCGAGATACGTCGACGCGACCAGCGCCGGACCGCCGTGCCCGGGACCGGTCACGTACAGCCAGTCTGCGCCGGTGGCGACGATGTGCCGATTGAGGAGCGTGTAGATCATCGACAAGCCGGGGCTGGTCCCCCAGTGCCCGAGCAGTCGGGGCTTGATGTGCTCGGCACGCAACGGTTCCCGCAGAAGCGTGTTGTCCTTCAGATAGATCTGCGCGACGGTCAGGTAGTTGGCCGCTGCCCACCACTTCAGGTCGAGCGCGAGCTGGTCTTCGGAATAGTGGTGATCGGTCATCAACGACTCCCGTACCTCACGAGGGTGCCCGAGCAGTCCGCCCGAGCCTGTGCTCAGAGCCGAGCCTAGGCGTAAAAAGCATCCGAGTCAGTCGGTACAGATGATTCGACGACCATGGTCCCCGGCCGCATCCTCGACTACCTCCCGCGACGACGCCATGCCGAGGCGGGTGCCGGTTTGGTCTTGTCCCCCCGCAATGCGCTACGCTAACGCAGCCCAATCGGCACACCGAGTATTCGGTGCGCCCCCGTAGCTCAGGGGATAGAGCGTTCGCCTCCGGAGCGAAAGGTCGCAGGTTCGAATCCTGCCGGGGGCACCACGAAGACGCAGGTCAGCGATTGATCGTCGACCTCTTCACGGTGCCACACCAAAATATTCAGGGCAATCTACCCGACTACTGTCGATCTCATGCCTCGCATCGATCCTGCTCCCACGTACACGATGCGTCAGCTTGCTGCGTTTGTCGCGGTAGCCGAGACCGGAACGATCAGTGCCGCGGCCGAGCGCCTGCACCTCTCTCCTTCCGCCCTGTCCGCGGCGCTCACCGAACTCGAACGCGCGCTCAAAGTTCAACTGTGCGTTCGCCGTCGCTCATTCGGCATTCAACTGACCCGCACCGGTGAATCCGTTCTGGTGCGCGCCCGGGCGCTACTTCAGCAAGCCGGGGAACTCGAATCCGATGCGCTCGGAACCGGCGGAAGCGTGTCGGGGCCCATCGCGATCGGCTGTTATCCCGCTCTGGGGCCGACGGTGTTGCCGTCGATGATCGCCGGGTTCACCCGTGAGAATCCTGACGCGCAGGTGGAGTTCCGCGAGGACACTCAGAATCGGCTCCAGACACATCTCGAGAACGGCGAGTTGGACCTCGCAATCGCTTACGACCTGGACCTGTCTCCACAATTGCGCACAGTTCCGTTGGCCATCCGCGAACCCTTGATCGTCCTGGGTGCAGAACACCCACTCGCGCGGTCCGAGCGACCGATCCATCTTCCGGACCTCGCGGAACACCCGATGGTTCTCCTCGACGCGCCGCCGAGCACCAAACACGCGCTCGACGTCTGTCGCGCAGGCGGATTCGCCCCGAAGGTTGCCTACAGAACTGCGAACTTCGAGACGGCGCGGGCATTTGTCGGCCGTGGCCTCGGCTGGACGCTGCTACTCCAGCGGCCCAAGATCGACGTCACGTACGAGGGGCTCGAGGTGGTCGTCAAGACCATCGCTTCCCCCGCCGTGCCGTCGGTGCACGTAGTTCTCGCTTGGCACCAGAACACTCGCCTCAGCCGCGTCGCACGCGCTTTCATAGAATTCGTTTCACCCTCAGAAACTGCCCAATAGTCCCGCTACCAGGCAGCGGAGCTGGTTCCACGTATTTTCCGTGCAAGAACCTCCAATTCTTTCGCTTTTCAATTGTTGTGGCGCACGTCATTGTTTCTTCAAGCCACATTCATCTCGAAAGGCACTTCATGACCTCCATCGCCTCACCGACCGCAACGCGCGCCGCCGCGACGGTCAAGGCGCGTAAGGCCGCCCTCGGCAGCTTTGTCGGCACCGCCATCGAGTGGTACGACTTCTTCATCTACGGCACCGCCGCCGCACTCGTGCTCGGCAAGCAGTTCTTCCCCGGCACGTCCGATCTGGCCGGCACCCTCGCCGCCTTCGCCACCCTCGCCGTCGGATTCGTCGCGCGTCCCATCGGCGGAATCGTGATGGGCCACTTCGGCGACCGCATCGGACGCAAATCCATGTTGGTCACCTCGTTGATGCTGATGGGCTGCGCCACCGTTGCCATCGGACTGCTACCCAACTACGCCGCTATCGGCGTCTTTGCCCCCATACTCCTGGTGACCTTGCGATTCGTTCAGGGACTCGGTGTCGGCGGCGAGTGGGGCGGCGCAGTTCTGGTCGCCACCGAAAACGCACCGGAGGGCAGGAAGGGGCTGTACGGCAGCGCACCACAAATCGGTGTTCCCGCAGGCGTACTGGTGGCCAATCTCGTCTATCTCCCCCTCGCCGCCTTCATGGACGACGATTCATTCAACTCCTGGGGATGGCGAATCCCGTTCCTGCTCAGCGCAGTTCTGGTGGGCGTTGCGATGTGGATCCGTCTCGGCCTCGAGGAAAGTGACGAGTTCACCGCGTCGAAATCCGAGGCACCGGCGGAGTCCATGCCGATTCTCGAGGTTCTCACCAGACACTGGAAGACTGTGCTCCTCGCCGGTGGAACCTTCATCGCCACCAACGGAATCGCGTACGCGTACATGGTTTACGTCCTCAAGTACGGCGAGACCGAACTCGGCTTCAGCAAGACCACGATGCTCTTCCTTCTCATCGCATCCTGCCCGTTCTGGATGGCGGGAATGGCTTTCAGCGCTCACAAGTCGGACACTCTCGGACGCCGGACCGTCTACATCCGCAGTTCGATCACCCTGGTAGTGGCGGCAGCGGTGTTCTTTCCGCTGATCGACACAGCGATCGTTCCGGTGATGCTCGTATCGATGATCGCCCTCGGCTTCACGCTCGGCTGCTGCGCCGGCCCACAAGCGGCACTGTTCGCCGAATTGTTTCCCGCACACATCCGCTACAGCGGAGCGTCACTCGGCTACCAGATCGGCGCAATCCTCGGCGGCGGTCTGGCCCCGATGATCGCCACCGCGCTCTACGCCGCCTTCGATACCTCGTTCGCCATCACCGCCTACTTCGTGATCATTGCCGTGATCAGCCTGGTTTCCATCCTGCTGCTCCCGGAACCTCAATTGATCCTGAAAAACACTGCCGCACAGAAAGCCTCGTGATCATGTCGACCTACTTTCATCCGAAGAAGTACGCACCCGAGGACTTCGCCTCCCTGGCGCCTTCGGCCGACGCACTTCCCGTCGTGATCGTCGGAGCCGGCCCCGTCGGCATGGGCGTAGCCATGGGCTTGGCGCAGCGCGGCATTGCCGTCACGATTCTCGAAGCGGCCGATCAGGTCTCGTTCGGCAGTCGCGCGATCTGCGTGTCACGCCACAGCCTCGAAGTTGCCGAACGCCTCGGCTTCGGTGCCGAGCTCGAAGACATCGTTCTGCCGTGGGTGGGTGGTCGGAGTTACTACCGCGATCAGGAAGTACTGCAGTTCCGCATGGCATCCGCCGAGCACGACGCGCGTGGACCCATGGTCAACGTCTCGCAATCCGAGTTCGAGCAGATCATGACCGACAAGCTGCTCGCTCACCCACTGGTGAACTTCCACTGGTCGTCGTCGATCGCCGGCATCTCCGTCGGTGACGACGAGGTGACTCTGACCGTCGACACCGCGTTCGGAACCCGCGAACTGCGCGCGGCGTGGGTCGTTGCCGCCGATGGTGGACGCAGCAAGATGCGCGAACTCAGCGGAATCCGCTTGCAGGGCAACAGCTACGAGGGCAACTACGTCATTGCCGACATTCATTGGGAATCGGAACTCCCGGCCGAGCGTCTGGTGTGGTTCGACGCACCCAGCAACCCGGGGTCCACGATCATCATGCATCGCCAACCACGGGACATCTGGCGCATCGACTACCAGCTCGACGCCTCGGACGATCCGGAAGCGGAGACGCAAGAAGATCGCATCCGTGACCGCATCACGCGTCACCTCGAATGGCTCCAGAGCGACATCCCCTGGACCCTGGAATGGTTCGGCTTCTACCGCGCCCACGCACTCGCTCTGGAAGATTTCACTCACGGCCGTGTGCTTTTTGCCGGCGACGCCGCGCATCTCGTTCCGATCTTCGGTGTTCGCGGCCTGAACTCGGGCATGGAAGACGCCGAGACCTTGGTGTGGCAACTAGCCGCCGTCATCAACGGAGCTGCCGATTCCACCATCCTCGACGCGTATTCGAAGGAACGTCGCAGCGCGTGGCAGCAGAACGTCGACAACGCAGGCAAGTCGACGCTCATCATGTCGCCGGGAAGTCACGGCTACCGGACCACCCGCGATGCCGTACTCGAAATCGCCACCAAGCGAAGCGAATTCGCGCACCTCATCAATCCGCGCCAGTCGAGTGCGACGCACGCCCGGCTCTCCCCGCTGACGTGGCCCACAGCTGCGGGCGCCGAGGGCGTACTACCCGGCGATCCGTTGGAAGACAGGGTCGTCCAGGTCTCGGCGGACGGTTCATCTACCTCCTTGAACAGTCTGCGCGGTACTGGATTCGGCCTGCTGGCTTTCGGACTGTCAGCTGAGCTGGTATCCGAACTCGACACGCAAGCCGAAATCCTTGCTCAGGCCCTTGCACCGGAAACCGTACGCGTGATCACCGTGGGAACTACCGACTCCACGGTTCCCGATGCCGAAGGCAATCTCGCATCTGCCCTCGGCGCACGTGTCGGCGAGATCTTCGTGATTCGGCCCGACGGACTGGCGCTGTGCCGCATCAGCGATCCCACGCAATTGAACGACGTGGCCAAACACCTCACCGCCGGCACTGCGCCGACGCACTTCGATACGGCACAGTCGGCGACAACTGCGGTGGTCGACGACGAGGGCCATCGCGAGCACGTCTGGTTGGCACTGTCGAACGCACTCGATCAGGCTGATCCGTCCGACCGCGAAGCCATGTTGGTGCGCCTTGCCTTGATTCTCGGTTCGCAAGCTACGTCGACGAGCTTCGACCTAGCACTGAAAGACGTAGCACTGAAAGACGCTGCCCTGAAATCTGCCACCCGATAGTTCAGACACAGCAACTCGGCCGCGCAGGATTGTCTCCTACGCGGCCGAGCGCATTCGCGGATGAAGCAAGTATTCAGTTGACCTCGGCCAATTCCTTTTCTTCCTCAGCGCGCCTTTCACGCACGGATCTTCCCCGCTGCGACCTTCCACGTAACAGCGGCGAGACGGTGATCGCCAAGCCCACCAGCGCGACTCCGGTAACCAGGATCAGTCCGGGATGGAACTGCTCGAATCCGGCGGTACCGGCGCCGGACGCGGTGTGCGATCCAGCGGTCACGAGGGCAGTGGTCAGAGCGAGCACGAGCGCCGCACCGACCTGAGCGGAGGTGTTCACCAGCCCGGACGCCAAACCCTGCTCCGAGTCGTCGACACCCGAGGTGGCCTGGGCCATGATCGAGGTGTACCCCAGCGCGAATCCGAGTCCGAGCAGGATGACGCTCGGCAGAATCGCCACGACGTACGACGGTGAATCGCTGCCCGCGAAGAGGAACCAGAGGTACCCGACGCTGAGCGAGGTCAGTGCCGCGATGATGAGCTTGGCACTGCCGTACAGGTCGACCAGCCGTCCGACGAACGGCGATCCGAATGCGACGATGATGCCCGCGGGCAGCAGTGCCATCGCCATCTTCAGGGGCGACCAGCCGAGGGCCGATTGCAGGAAGATCGTCATCATGAACTGGAAGCTCAGGTAGGAACCGAAGAGCGCGATGATGGCCAGATTTGCACGAACGATGGTGCCGACGCGCAGAAGCCCAAGTCGCACAAGCGGATGCGCCACCTTCTTCTCCACGAAGAAGAACGTCGCCAGAAGCACGGCTGCGACAGCGAACGAACCCAGCGTCATCGGGTGTGCCCATCCACGGGTCGGAGCCGAAACCATCGTGTACACCGTGAGAAGCATTCCCGTCACCAGGGTGACGGCGCCGACGAGGTCGTGTCCCCCGGTATCTGCGGGACGGTCCCGCGGAATGAGGAAGTACCCACCGATCAGCGCGATGACGGCAAACGGAACCGGCATCAGGAACGTGAATCGCCAACCGGCACTGGTCAACAGCCCACCGAGGATCAGACCGGACGAGTAACCACTGGCGCCGAACACGGAGAACACCGACAGCGCACGGTTACGGGCCGGACCTTCCTTGAACGTCGTGGTGAGAATGGACATTGCGGTCGGAGCGGTGAAGGCCGCAGCCAATCCCTTCACGAATCGTGATGCGATCAGCAGTGTTCCGTTGTCGACAAGGCCACCGACCAGCGAGGCGATTGCGAACACGGTCAGTGCGATCAGGAAGACCTTCCTGCGCCCGAGAAGATCGGCGGTACGTCCACCGAGTAGCAACAGGCCGCCGAATCCGAGGACGTAGCCGTTGATGATCCACTGCAGCGAGGTAGTGGACAGGCCCAGTTCATTGCCGATGGACGGAAGCGCGACGCCCACCATCGACACATCGAGACCGTCGAGGAACAACACGAGGCAGAGCACCGCGAGGATGCCCCACAGCTTGAGGGACCAGCCCTCCCCTGTGGCCGGATCCGAGGATTCCGTAGAAACCGGGGCTTCCGGCGAATCGAATGGTTTGAGTGTCGAGTCTGTGCAAGTCACGTCAGCGAGAATAGATGCACATGCACATAATGCACAAGCATTTAATGCAATTGCACGTAATCGAGTCTTCAACTAGAATGCGGTCGTGACGTCGGAATCCGAATTGCGCAACACCTGGCGCTCGCTGTCGACCAGCTACAACGACATCGCGTGCGAACTCGATCGCCAGATGCAGTCGGCGCATGGGCTGAGCATGAGCGACTTCGAGGCTCTCGACCGACTCATGGACGCCACGTGCGAACGTCCACGCATGCAGGAGCTTGCCTCGGAGATGTACCTGAGTCCCAGCGCGCTCTCCCGTAGCGTGGCCCGACTCGAGAAGGCCGGACTGGTTCAGCGAGCACTGTGCGAGGCCGACCGGCGCGGAGTCTTCGTCGACGTCACCGACAAAGGACGTCAGGTACACGCGGACGCCAGCAAAATCCAACTGGCCGTACTGGATTCACGCCTGCGCGAGCAGTAGCCACACGTCAGCGGAGCACGACACAGCGCCCGGCCACCGGGCGAGGGCCGTTCCGGACTAGACTGAGCACATACCGACGCGCCTTTCTGTTGCCGTCGGCGATCGACAGCAGCGCAGCCAGCACGCTTTCACGCGGTCCTGGCCGAGGCAATCTGCCAGCGTTCCTGCGCCTTCTGCTAGTCCCTCAGGCTCCTGCCTGACATCTCTACCTGCTCCTATCGAGAGATACACAATTGAACAACGCACGCACCCTTGGAGTCATCGGACAGTCGAGCAAACCGGCAGAACGCCGGTTGCCGATCCATCCTGCGCATTTCGATCGCATCGATGCCGAACTACGTTCTCGGATCTACCTCGAAGAAGGCTACGGCCACCCCTTCGGCTACTCCGACGACTACCTCTCGCGCCTCGTTGCCGGAATCCGCACGCGCAAGCAGATTTTGGCGGAAACCGATGTGGTTCTGCTACCGAAGCCGTTGGTGCGTGACCTCGCCGAACTACGGTCAGGTCAGGTTCTCTGGGGCTGGCCGCACTGTGTCCAGGACACCGAACTGACACAGATCGCGATCGACAAGAAACTGACTCTCATCGCCTTCGAGGCCATGAACTTCTGGCACAGCGACGGATCGTTCAATCTGCATGTGTTCCACAAGAACAACGAGCTCGCCGGTTATTGCTCGGTACTGCACGCCCTGCAGTTGATCGGTTCCACCGGTGACTACGGCCGGCGTCTCACCGCTGCCGTGATCGGTTTCGGAGCCACTGCACGCGGCGCGGTCACAGCACTCAAGGCGCACGGTATCCACGAAGTGGACGTCCTCACCCAGCGTGGAGTCACCGCGGTCAGCTCCCCCATCCACTCGGCGCGCATGGTCTCGTTCGACAACAACAACGGTGACGTCCGTGGCAGCCACGTCATGCTCGACAACCACAGCGTGCCGGTGCCCGGTTTCTTGGCCGAGCACGACATCGTCGTCAACTGCGTACTGCAGAACACGGACGCCCCACTGACGTTCCTGACCGAGGAAGATCTCATGGACTTCCAACCGGGAAGCCTCATCGTCGACGTCTCGTGCGACGAAGGCATGGGGTTCAGCTGGGCTCGTCCCACCTCGTTCGCGGATCCGACCTTCATCGTCGGCGACAACATCACTTACTACGGCGTCGATCACAGCCCGTCGTACCTGTGGAACTCCGCGTCGTGGGAGATCAGCGAATCACTTCTTCCCTACCTGCCCACTGTGATGGCAGGAGAGACGGCCTGGAAGGCAGACGAGACCGTCGATCGGGCCATCGAAATCCGGGACGGCGTCATCGTGAATCCCGCCATCACACGTTTCCAGCACCGCTCGTCGGACTACCCGCACGCTGTCATCGCGGAGTAGGCGCCCCGATCAGGCCTGGCCGGCTGCCGCATTGATCGGCGCCATGTCGAAATAGTCGCGCCAGGCTTTGATCTTTCCGTCCTCGACTTCGAACACCCCCATGACCGGGAGCGCTACCTCGGCGCCGTTGATGGTGAAAACGTCGACGCGCTCGTTCATGACGGTGTTGCCGTCCGCGACCTGACGCTTGATCTGAAAGTCGATGTTGCCGAAGGCACCGACAAACTGCTCGATGAACGCCCGGACGGCCTCGCGACCGACCACGGGCTCCATCGGGATGTTGTGATAAACGACGTCATCGGTGAAGTAGTCGACGATCTTTGCAACATCGGCGTCTGCCCACAGCGCACAGAAATCGGTGATCAGTTTGTCCGATGTCATTGTGTTCCAGCCTCTTTCGAATCGTCTTCGTGGGGTTCGATGATTGCCAGGATGCTTTCGATCTCGCCTGCCGGTATCCCGAAGTACTCGGTGACGAAAACTGTGACGGCCGGTGCCTGGCCAGGTGTTCCGAGGTCGAGCAGATACCGGGCTACGACGCTCTCGCCCCACTCACGCAGCGCGAGTTCACGTATCGCCACGATTCCGCGATATTGCTGGCCTTGTTCGAGCTCGTTGCTGATGAAGGCTCCGCTGTCACCGGTTCGCTGACCGTTCTCGACCCGCCAGGCGTCGGCGGCGAAGCGGACCTTCGTTGCGTCATGAGTGAGCAATGCGTTCACGTATTCACGCGCCATGGCGACGCGTCCGCTTACCGCAGACTCCGTGGAGTGCTTGGCAATTGCGCCCAGGATCGACTCCGACAACTCCGGTCGGCAGATCACGAGATCCGGCAGGTACGGATGCGATTCGTTGTAGAGCAGCGGCGAACCGTCGATGCGGCTGCAATGCAGTCCCGCCGCCTGTGCGACGCCGACGGGTGCAGCCGAATCCCATTCCCACTGCCCACCGGCGTGCAGGTACGCGTCGACCTCGCCGCGCACCACCGCCATCGCCTTGGCGCCGGCCGATCCCATGTGCACCACGTCGGCGCCGAGTTCGGCTGCCACCGCTTCGGTGAATGCGGGTGGTCGCGATCCGCTGACTACTACGCGGAGCGGCGAGTTGGCGGCAACCGAAGCTGCCTCGTCGCCACTGGAGTACACCGCTCCGAGCGCCGGCTGAGCAACCGCGGCTGCGGTAATTCCGCTACCGCGCTCCCAAAGCGCCACGTGCACTGCCCAATCCGCATGATTCGGCAAGCCGTATTCCTTGGAGCCGTCCAGCGGATCGATGATCCAGACCCGAGCTGCATCCAGACGACTGCGATCGTCGGCAGATTCCTCAGAGAGCACGGCATCGCCCGGCCGCTCGGCAGCCAACCGGTCGAGGATGTAGGAATCGGCGGCCTTGTCGCCCCGGCGACCCAGTTCACGACCGTCGTCGACACCCAGACCCTCGGCTCGGATCCCCAGGAGGATCGCACCGGCGGCCTGCGCCAATTCCGCCGCGAGTGCCTCGTCGGCGATTCTGCTGTGTGTGGATTCGCTCACCGGTCCAACACTTCCATAATTCGCAGCGCAAGTTCGGTAGGCGTTCCGTCTTCGGGTCTGATCACCAGCTCGGGACTTGTCGGAGCTTCGTAGGGATCGTCGACTCCGGTGAATCCCGTGATTTCCCCGGCCCTGGCCTTGGCGTACATGCCCTTGGGGTCTCGGGCTTCACATTGCTCGATCGGGGTGTCGACGTAGACCTCGACGAACTTCAGCCCGGCGGCCTCGTGCGCCGCCCGCACTCGATCACGATCTGCGCGGTACGGGCTGATCAGGCAGGCCACTGCCACTGCACCTGAATCAGCGAACAACTGCGCCACCGAGCCGACTCGGCGGACGTTCTCGGCGCGGTCATCGGCACTGAATCCCAGATCCGCGTTCAATCCGTGCCGGAGGTTGTCGCCGTCGAGGCGGTACGCCGGGATACCCGCGGCCACCAACCGCCGCTCGAGTTCCACCGCGATCGTCGACTTACCCGAGGCCGAGAGACCGGTGAGCCAGACGGTGGCGCCGGCAGTCGCACGTTCCTCGCGAGAAACCTCCGAACTGTGCCAGACGACGCGCGATTCCTTGAGTGTCGGACCATTGATCATTCCGGCGGCGACGGTATTGCCCGTGGTCTCGTCCACGAGAATGAAGCTGCCCGTCACGCGGTTGCGGCGGTAGGGATCGAACATCAACGGCTGCTGCGTCTTGATCGAGATGCGGCCGATCTCGTTGAGGGACAGAGATTCTGCCTTCTCGTCGCGGTGCAGAGAATTGACGTCCAGCCGGTAGTCGAGCTTGACGATCTGCGCTTTCGTGGAGCGCGTGGTGTGCAGCAACGAGTAGCGATTGTTCTCCGACAGAGTTGTCTGTTCGGTCAACCAACAGACCATCGCATCGATTTCCTGCCCGACCTGCGGCCGGTTGTTGAGCCGACACAATTGGTCCCCGCGGCTGACGTCGAGGTCGTCGGTCAGCTCGATGCATACGGCCGAGGGCGCAAACGCTTCGTCGATCACGTCACCACCCGGCCCGTGGACTGCCTTCACCGTCGAGGTGAATCCTGAAGGCAAAGCCACGATTTCGTCGCCGGGCTTGAAGACGCCACTGGCCACCGTTCCGGCGTATCCACGGAAATCGTGGAGGTCGGCGTCGGTCTGCTTCTGCGGACGGATCACGTACTGCACCGGGAAACGCGCGTCGATCAAATTGCGATCCGACGCGATGTGCACCTGCTCGAGATGGTGCAGCAGAGAAGGCCCGTCGTACCAGGACATGTTCTCGGTCCGGGCAACGATGTTGTCCCCCAACAGCGCCGAGACCGGAATGAACGTCAGGTCGTGGACGTCCAACTTGATCGCGAACTGTCGGAATTCTTCCTTGATCTCCTCGAACCGTTCCTGAGACCAGCCCACGAGGTCCATTTTGTTCACACACAGCACGAGGTGCGGTATCCCCAGGAGAGTGGACAAGAAGGCGTGCCGCCGCGTCTGTTCGAGCACCCCTTTGCGAGCATCCACCAGGATCAGGGCAAGATCGGCCGTCGACGCGCCGGTCACCATGTTACGGGTGTACTGCTCGTGCCCGGGAGTGTCCGCAATGATGAACTTCCGATGAGGGGTCGCGAAATACCGGTGGGCCACGTCGATCGTGATGCCCTGTTCACGCTCGGCGCGCAATCCGTCGGTCAGTAGCGCGAGGTTGGCGTACTCGTCGCCGCGTTCTCGACTGCTCCGTTCCACGGCCTCGAGTTGGTCCTCGAAGATCGACTTGGAGTCGTAGAGCAACCGGCCGATGAGTGTCGATTTTCCGTCGTCGACACTGCCCGCTGTAGCGACTCTCAGCAGTTGCGGCATCAGAAGTACCCCTCTTTCTTACGATCTTCCATGCCAGCTTCGGAAATCCGGTCATCAGCCCTGGTTGCGCCACGCTCCGTGATACGGCTCGCCGCAACTTCTTCCACGACAGCGCCCGGTGTTTCGGCCGACGATTCGACACATCCGGTACACGTTGCGTCGCCGACCGTACGGAAGCGCACCAACGCCTCGTAGGACTCTTCGCCGGCGCGAAGCTCGAGGAAACGGGTGCGTGCCAACAACATTCCGTCGCGTGGAACCACCTCGCGACGATGGGCGTAGTAGATGCCGGGGAGGTCGATCTGCTCGCTCTCGATGTACTGCCAGATGTCGAGCTCTGTCCAGTTGGAGAGCGGGAAGATCCGAATATGTTCGCCCTTACGGTGTTTGCCGTTGTACAGGTTCCACAGTTCAGGTCGCTGCACCTTCGGATCCCACTGCCCGAATTCGTCCCGGAAGCTGAACACCCTCTCTTTGGCGCGCGCCTTCTCCTCGTCTCGGCGAGCACCACCGAATACGGCGTCGAACTTGTTGTCGCGAATTCCGCGCAGCAACGCGTGCGTCTGCAGGCGATTGCGACTGGAACCGACTCCGGTGTCCTCGATGACGCGTCCGGCGTCGATGTCGTCCTGCACGCTGGAGACGACAAGACGCAGGTTGAAGCGATCGACCGTCTGGTCGCGGAATTCGATCACCTCGTCGAAATTGTGACCGGTGTCGACGTGCATCACAGCGAACGGCAGTGGGGCAGGCCAGAATGCCTTGGCCGCTACGTGCAGCATCACGACGGAATCCTTACCTCCGGAGAACAGGAGGACCGGCTTTTCGAAAGTCGCTGCGACTTCGCGGAATATATGGACCGCCTCCGCTTCGAGTGCTCGCAGATGCGACAACTCGTAGGCGGGCGGGGTCTGGAGTGTTGCCATGTCTTTCGCTCCTGAGCATCACGTACTCCGTGCGGAACACCATTTCCGCATCGGTACATTTATGTACCGGACTGGTTCTAAATTGAACGCAATCACAGAATAGAACTCGTTCTACCCAAAGGTCAATGACCGGCAATCAGACGTCACAGACCGCGAACCGGACTCCTGCCACCAACTTCCGCCGTCACCGCATCCGCCGCCGCAACCAGCACCGCGGCGCGGCGCTCGATCTCGGCGCCCGTGATCGCCCCACCCACATACAGAGTGAGCACAAGGGCCTGATGCCCCTCGGCGTCATAGGTCGGGGCGGCAATGAGACTCACCGGATGCTCGTCGTCAGAGCTGATGTCGCGTCCGAGATACACCCTCTCGCCCAGGCTCGACACCATCTCACCGAGCAGTTCACGCACCTCCGGCGGAAGATCGTGCGTCGCAACGCCCGCCATCAGCGTGTGCAGTCGCTGCCCGACGGGATCCAGACTCTCGACCAGATACCCCGCAGCGCGACACTCGCGGACCACGTTCCACAGACGCTCGCGATCCAAGCGCACCGGCAGGCTCGGCTCTTTGCTCAGCCAACTGTCCATGTCGTGATCCGAACCCCAGAGGACGTACATCAGTCCGACCGGTGGAGCGAACGGGTACACCTGACCGACCTTGGCGGCGCGACGCGCGCCGATCGGTCCGGTCACTTCGAGAACGCTGATCTGATCACCGATCACACCGGACGCCGTGCACGTCGTCCCGAACTCCGTGCTCACTTTCTCCAGATGGGTGCGGGCAATGGGTCCGACGGCAAATCCCCGCTGAGCTGCACGTCCGGCTGCGATCAAGGCCGGACCGAGCCCATAGGTCTTCGACACCTCGTCCCGAGTCAGGTATCCACGATCAGCCAGCGCCGTGAGGATTCCCAAGCAGGTGGGCTTGCTGATCTCGAGCGCGCGGGCCAGTTCCGACAGCCCGAACCGCTGATCAGGGCGACCGACGAGGTAGTCGAGCACCTGAACCACCCGTTCGGTGGGAGGCGATTGTCTCCCCCTCGGGCGTCCCTCTTCAGGCGTCTTCTCCGGTCCACCCATTGACCACTCCCTAGAACGCGTTCTATTGTCGAAATACCCAACATCTACCAAATAGGTACATATTTGTACCACGACGCTCTGGACCGGCGACATAGTCGGAACTGTGAGGAGCCAGCGTGCTGACGGACCCGTTTGCCGAGGCGATCGCCGAAGCCGAGAAATTGATCGAGACTGCGCCGCACATCAGATCCGAACAGGATCTACTGGAGGGATACCAATATCTGGCCGGCGGAATCATTGCGACGACGCATGCCGCCTGGGCCGGCGAAAAGACCCATCCGAGTTTCATCCAGGGCACCGGACCATTCACCAAGATGGGCCTCGACAACCCCGACACTCTGTACTTCGGCGCCCGTATCAACGACGACAAGGAATACAAGGTCACCGGAAAGCGCGGCACCACAGCCGATCTCAGCTTCCAGGTGTTGAGTGGGAACTACACCAACTCGAACGTTCCCGGCAGCGAAATCGCCTTCGACGACCGCGAGCTGGAGATAGACGACGACGGTAACTTCGTCGCTTGGTTCGGCCCCGGCCCTGCCGACGGCCGAGCCAACTACTACACCCTGGCGCCCGGATCCTCGCAGCTGGTCGTTCGCGAGGTCTACAGCGACTGGAGTCAGCAGCGCGGTGTGATCCGCATCGAGCGCACCGATTCGATCGGGATCGCGCCGCCACCTCTCACCGCCGAAGAGACCGAGAAGCGTTACGCCCGGGCTGGGAAGGCACTGGTCACGCGGGTCAAGACGTGGCTCCAGTTCCCGGAGTGGTTCTACCTCAAGCTCACGGTCAACACCATGACCGAACCACGCCTGACACCGGGCGGGCTGGCAACGCAGTACTCGTCGGTGGGACATTACGAACTCACCGACGAGCAGGCGATGATCATCACCGTTCCCGCCTCCGACGCACCGTATCTCGGCTTCCAACTGGGGAGCCTCTGGTACATCTCACTGGACTACGTCAATCATCAGACCTCCCTCAACAACGGCCAGGCACAGGTCGATCCGGACGGGATGGTTCGAATGGTGGTCAGCGAGAAGAACCCCGGTGTCACCAACTGGATCGAAACCGTCGGACATCCGCGCGGCATTCTGCAGTTCCGTTGGCAGCGCGTGTCCCGCGAGCTGACGCCGCAGGACGGTCCCACCGTCGAAATCGTCGCCGTCGCAGATATTGCGAAGCACCTGCCGCATTTCGACACCAACGCCATCACCGCCGAGGACTGGGCAGCACGCATTGCCCAGCGCCAGGCCGCCATCGACAACCGAATGCTGGGGTAATCATGACCGCCTTGCTCGAAGACCGTGTAGTAGTCATCTCCGGAGTCGGCCCGGCACTCGGCCGCGCTCTGGCCCTTCGATGTGCGTCGGCCGGCGCGAGTCTTGTTCTCGCAGCACGTACGCAATCGCGACTCGACGACGTTGCGAAGGAAATAGTCGATGCCGGTGGGCGCGCCGTCACCGTTGCCACCGACATCACCGACCAGGCTTCCGCCGAGAATCTGGTGGCCGAGTCCATTGCCGCCTACGGCAAAGTGGACACTCTGATCAACAATGCATTCTCGATTCCGTCGATGAAACCGTTGGCTCGCACCGATTACCAGCACATCCGCGACAGCATCGAACTGACCGTACTGGGTGCGTTGCGCCTGACTCAGCTGTTCACGCCGGCACTTGGCGAGTCGGACGGCTCCGTGGTGAATATCAATTCGATGGTGTTGCGGCATTCGCAAGAGCGTTACGGCAGCTACAAGATGGCGAAGTCGGCCCTGCTCGCCATGTCGCAGTCCCTGGCCACCGAACTCGGCCCGCAGGGAATTCGTGTCAATTCGATTGCACCCGGCTATATCTGGGGAGACACCCTCAAGGGATACTTCGCGCACCAGGCGGAGAAGTTCGGCATGACTGTCGAGCAGATCTACGAGCACACTGCGTCGAACACCGACCTCAAGCGCCTGCCGACGACGGATGAAGTATCCGATGCGGCGATCTTCCTGGCGTCTCCGATGGCCAGCGCGATCACCGGCCAATGCATCGACGTCAACTGCGGCGAATTCCATCACTAGGAGCACCATGACTGAACGCACTCACGTCGGCACCGTCGAGGATCTCCATGCCTCGGCGACGCGGATGACCGGCCTGACGGACTTCGGCGTCGACGATTACACCGAAGCTCTGTCGGTCCTGCTCGAGTCTTACGACCGTGACGAGGATCTGACGCCCTTCGGCAGCAAGATCTCTCGGGTATTCCTTCGCGGCGCCCTGGTGGCCCGTCTGCTCAGCGAATCGGCGTGGAAGGAGCATCCGGAGCACGCCGACGTCAAGATCGAGCGGCCGATCTTCGTCACCGGATTGCCACGGACGGGCACCACTGCCTTGCACCGCCTCCTCACGGTCGACCCGGCTCACCAGGGCCTCGAGATGTGGCTGACCGAGTTCCCTCAGCCTCGCCCGCCTCGCGATACGTGGGAATCGAACCAGGTCTTCGCCAAGATCGAGGAGACATTCGGTCAACACCACGTCGAGCATCCCGAATTCATGGGCGTGCACTACATGTCGGCCAGCGAAGTCGAAGAATGTTGGCAACTCTTGCGTCAGACGTTCAAGTCCGTGTCGTACGAGTGTCTGGCGAATCTACCCACGTACTCCGCATGGCTGAAGGACCAGGAGTGGTCGAACGCCTATGCACGACACAAGAAGAACCTGCAGCTGATCGGTCTGCCCGATCAGGATCGACGGTGGGTCCTCAAGAACCCGAGCCACCTGTTCGCGCTCGACGAATTGATGGAGGCGTACCCCGACGCGCTTGTCATTCAGACTCACCGCTCCCCTACGACGATCATTCCGTCGGTGTGCAGCCTGGCCGCCCAGGCGACAGAGGGTTGGTCGAACACGTTCACCGACAAGGTGATCGGCGAAAGTCAGCTCGAATTGTGGGCCAGGGGGCTCGAGCAGTTCGACAGTGCACGCGCACACCACAATCCCGCGCAGTTCATCGACGTCGACTATCAGGACTTCGTCACCGATCCGCTGGGAACCGTCGAGAACATCTACACGCACTTCGACATCCCGTTGACAGCTGCCGCGCAGCAGTCGATGGAGGCCATGCACGAGGAAAGCCGCTCGGGTGCTCGCAAACCTTCGCACAAGTACACGCTCGAGGAGTTCGGTCTGACGAAGGAGCAGGTGGAAGAGCGATTCGGAGCTCGCTGACCACGGTTGGTCGACGACCTTGCTGACGACCTTGCTGACGACTGAAGCCCCGCCGATCGGCGGGGCTTCAGTGATCAAAACGCGGTCAGCTGCTGAGATGCTCACCCAGCAGTCGGTCCAACTCGACCGGCGCCTCGTCCGGAATCCAGTGGCTCACGCCGCTGAGAACCTCGAACCGGTACGGGCCGTCGACAAACGCGGGGGTGAGCGCAGACCCTTTGGGGCCGATGGCGGCGTCGCCGTCACTCCAGACGTGCAGGGTCGGCACGGTGACCCTGGCAGTTGCGGGGTTCGGCTTGGTCATCCACATCGCGCGGTACCAGTTCAGACCGCCGCGTAGCCGACCGGGAGCCAGCATGGCGTTCAGATCGCGCCGCGCGTTCTCCGGCGTCTGCCCGCTCGAAATCAGGAACTTTTCACCTGCCGACGTGGAGGACAGAATCTTCTCGGGGACGAAGGGTAATTGGAACGCCCCCATGTACCACGACTTCAGTCCCTGTGTGCTGGTCACCATCGCCTTGACGAACGCCAGTGGGTGCGGAACCGACACCGCGGTCACGGTATCGAGCAAGTCCGGCCGTTCGGCGGCCACCTGCCATGCGACTGCGGCACCCCAGTCGTGGCCGACCAGGTGCACTTTGCCCACCGCGAGCGCGTCGATCAGTGCGACAGTGTCAGCGGCGAGTTCGGACCCACGGTACGCCCAGCGCGCTTTCGGCCTGGCGCCGGGTGAGTACCCTCGCTGATCCGGTGCGACGGTCCGGAAGCCGCGGGCGTGCAGTAACGGCGCAAGGTGATCCCATGAGCGGGAATCCTGCGGAAACCCGTGCAGGAGAACCACGACCGGACCGTCGGCGGGTCCTTCGTCGCGCACGTCGAAGGTCAGCCCGGACCGGGAGTACGAGGTGAGGCGATCCGCCGGTGTAATCATAGCGCCACGCTAGTCTTCGCGGCCCTGGTAACCGGAGCCTTTTCACCGGCACGCAGGAACTGACCTGTCTTTTCGATTCCGAATCCGGGGGCGAATTCACCTTCGCGGTAGACGAGTCGGCCGTTGATCACCGTAGCGACCGCTGCGTCGTCGCTGCGGTTGACCATCCGGCTGATCCCGCCGTACTCGGGAACCTTTGCCTCGAACAACCCGTCCACGGACTCGTCGAGCCCGGCCGGGTCGATGACAACGAAGTCCGCGCGGTCACCCTGGCGTAGATGCCCGGCGTCGATGCCGTACCAGTCCGCCAGTTCGCCTGTCAGGCGGTGGATTGCGCGTTCGATGGTGAGGAACGGCTTGCGGTCACTCTGAGCGTCCTTGACGCGCTTGAGGAGTCGCACCGGGTAGTTGTAGAACGCCATGTTGCGCAGATGCGCGCCGGCATCGCCGAAGCCCATCTGCACACCGGAACTCGCGGCGAGTTTCTTCGCGAACTTGGGCCGGTGATTGGCAATGGTGGTGCGCCAGCGAAGATCTCGCCCGTACTTCACCACCAGGTCGAGGTACGCGTCCACCGGGTGCACTCCGCGGATGTCACCGACCTGACCGAAGTTCTTGCCGATCAACGTCTCGTCCGGGCATCCCACGATGACCGCATCGTAGAAATTGCGATGCCAGATGCGGGGTGAGAACTTGTTGTCGTAGTCCTTACGGAATGCGCGACGGTACGACTCGTCCTGGAGCAGTTCGTTGCGCTCCACCTGGTCCTTGAGGTGCAAAGCGGCGGCGCCGGCGCCGAACTCCTCGAACACGACGAGGTCGATTCCATCCGCGTAGACGGTGAAGGGAACCGGCAGGTGCTGCCACTTGAAATCGGTCTTGGCGAAGCGATTGAGCAGTGGGGCCGCAGCGAGCATGAAGTACACGATCACCGGGTAGGCCTTCGAATCCGCGCCGGAGAGCAGCGACGTCTTGAGCGGCTTCTTGCGTCCGATCGCGGAGCTTTCGGCGAAGAACGCCGCGACGTTCGGATGCAGGTTGATGGTCGGAGCGCTCTGCAAGATCTTTCCGCGATCACGAAGGATGCGATTGAGGAATCGGAACTCTTTCCACCGTGCATACGTCGACGGCAAAGAGCGAGAACGATATTCGTCGCCGTCGATCTTGTCGAGGGCATTGGTCATCGACGACAGGCCCAGCATCCCAGCGTCGATGGCATCCTCGAGCATCGAGCCCATCCGGCCGAGTTCCGAGCGAGTCGGCTTGACCTTCTTGTCGGTGCCGCGCCCCAGTCCGAGTACGTGCGTGCGGATGTCGGAATGACCGATGAAGGCCGCGACATTGGGTCCGAGGGGAAGGGCTTCGAGGGCGGCGGTGTACGCCGCGGGACCGGTCCAGGTCTTGTTCGCTTCGAGGATGCGCAGCACCGCGTCGTGGGGAACTGCTTCGACCCGGCTGAACAGATCCGCAATCTCGCGCGGGGTCGAATACACCGTCGACAGCGAGCAATTGCCGAGCACGACCGTCGTGACGCCGTGGCGAACCGATTCCGGAAGCCCTGGACTGACCAAGGCTTCGGCGTCGTAGTGCGTGTGGACGTCGACAAAGCCGGGGAGAACCCATTTGCCGGCCGCGTCGATCACTTCTGTGTCCGGCCCGATCTCGAGGCGCGTCGTGGACACCTCCGCGACCACGCCGTCTCGAATTCCGAGATTACGACGCAGACCTGGAGCCCCCGTCCCGTCGAACCACAACCCGTCGTTGACCACGATGTCGAAAGCAGACACTGTCGGACTCCTCGCCTCACGTATGTGTTACCTCACGTTATAGACAGCGTTGAGTAAAAGTCAATGAACCATTCGAACCAATACATAAGATGACGGAATGGCTGCAGTCCCCCGCTCCCCCGAAGACCGTCAGAGGCAAATCCTCGAGGTGGCAGTACAGATGCTGCGGACCGAGCCTTTCGACCAACTGTCGATGGATCGCGTCGCAGCCGAGGCCGGTGTCTCGCCGCCACTGCTGTTCCACTACTTCAAGAACAAGAAGGGTTTCCAGAACGCCATCCTCGAGGCCGCCTCGGCCGATCTCGAAGATCGAATGCGACCGGATCCCGAGCTACCCATCACGTCCCAGCTGCGCTCAGGTATCGAGACATTCGTCGACGCCGTTATCGAGCACCCCACCATTTACCTCGCCGTGATGCGTATGGCCGGCAGTGGCGACGTTCGAATGCGCACGATCTACCGAGGCATGCGCCGCACTTTCACCACGTGGATCGTCGCTGCGCTGACGAATCTAGGCATCGAATCGAATGCGACCGTGGAGGCGACAATCGCCGGGTGGCAGGCATTCATGGAGGAAATCGTCGTCAACTGGATCGACGAGCCGACGCTCGAGCGAGGCGAAATGGTCGACCTCTGCGAACGAATCTTCTACCACTGCCTACCGGCAGCGGGCATCAGCGTGGAGCAAATAGTGGCAGCCACCGTTGTCGCGACGGCCAGTGAGTCCGGCGCAACACAACTGTGATCTTCGTGCCGGGGTTTCACAGGTGGTCACGATTGGGTATCTTGCTTGCAGTGGCACTGGACCACGACCCCAACACATGAAGGATCCAACATGGAGTCTGTCGAAAACGTATTGCCCGAGGGTGTCAAGCTCGAAGACGTCTTGAGTGTCCTCAAGGTCGCAGTTGCGGGCATCGGCCTCATCAGCGCACTTTCGGCATTCAGCTGATCGCAAAGCGTCATCGACAGGCCGGACTTCGGGGAGTCCGGCCTGTTTTTTGTTTACGTTCCTGAACAATCCGTGAACTTTTCAGCAACTTCAGCGCAAAGCGGTCATTTCGACCCAAACAAGCGTCCAGTTTGCTAACTTGTGTCTGCGACACAAGGTCGTACAGAAACACCACGCAGACACAACCTTGTACATACACACCTGTACATACGACACGGAGGACCGAAACATGGGTTCCATCAACACCCTCAGCGCCGTCATCGACATCATCAAGGTCGTCCAGCCGTTGATCGCCAAGCTCAACCTCAGCTGATTCGCTTGGACCACACCCCTGCCAGGGCGTAACTCGAAATGGGGCCGACATCGTCGGCCCCATTTTCCGTAGGTGCCCTATCTCAGCCGAGTGCCTTCTTGATCTCTCCTGCCAGTACCGACGCCAGCTGCGGCGGCACCGCATTGCCGATCATCGTGCGCACCGCTCCCCACTTACCCTCGAAGACGTAGTCGTCGGGAAAGGTCTGGAGGCGAGCAGCTTCTCGAACGGTCAACGATCGCGTGTGTTTCGGATGCACGTTGCGTGAAGCCGAGATCATCCCGAAAGTGGTTCCGACCGTGGACGCCGGCTCGTCCCACCGGAGGCGCTTGTACGTCGTGTTGTACCCGGACGACGGTCGCATGGCCGGATCTTCGTTGTCGTGCGCCGACATTCCTTCTGGTACATCACGCAGCCACCGCAAGACGTGCTCGGGATGTTCGACGGCCCAGTGCAGCGGGTCCGTCTCGCAGGCCTGCCCGGATTCCAGCGGGGCCAGGTCGACGGTGGCGTCGCGGAAAGTCCTCAGCGGTGCAACATCATTCACGCCGTGAGTCTTCGGCGGGAAACGCAGCGGCCCGATACCACTGTCGCGGCGGGTCGCCACGATGAACACTCGTTCCCGGAACTGCGGCACTCCGTAATCCTGCGCATTCACCGTGTTGACCGAGGCGTCATAACCGCATGCAGCCATCTCGCCGAGAATCCGGTCGACGACCATCCCACCGTCCGGGTCTTTCATGCTCAGCAGCAGCCGAACATTTTCCATCACCACGACCTTCGGCCTCACCAGATCGGCGAGCTCGAGTAGGTTCCGGAAGAGATGGTTACGCGGATCGTCGCGGTCTCGCCGGCCGGCGAGACTGAAACCCTGACACGGCGGCCCCCCGGCCAACACATCGATATTCACCTGTGCCAGAAGATCTTTCACCCGGGCTTCGTCGATCGCCCGGATGTCCTCACCGAGGCACTTCGCGCCGGGGAAGTTCCGATCGAAGGTCGCGCGCGCCTCCGGCACGACTTCGATGTATCCCTCCACCGAAAACCCCGCCATCCGAAAGCCTTCGGCCATACCGCCACAACCGGAGAACGCCGTCAATACGGTGGGGCCACCGTTTCCTGCCCCCGCGACCGCACGCCTGGCCACCGAGGCGGGGTCGTTGACCGGTGTCGCTCGACGCGCACGGGTACTACCGCTCGATCGCTTCCGGGGGGCCGCGTACGTGCCCTCACGCTTGGCTGCTTCCAACGCGGAGAGGGCCGTGAGGACTGCTCGCTCAACCGGTGGCTTCGGATATGCCTTGTCGAGTTCCCACGCGGAGACGACTGCTGACGAGACTCCCGCCTGGCGGGCGAACTGGAACTGACTGATCCCCACGTGCAAGCGCCGCGATCGCAGGTCCTGTCCCGAAATCAATTCAGTGCCTCACTCATGTGGTCCGCTCGCTCCGGCAGCCCAGACTATCGCAGCCGACCCCGCGAACCGGGACCACACAAGAGAGACCGGCAGGCGATATGCCTGCCGGTCTCCGACACGAGCGGATGACGGGACTCGAACCCGTGTGAACGGCTTTGCAGGCCGGTGCCTAGCCACTCAGCCACACCCGCGTCAGTGAGTAACTCTGCCCTGAGTGACGATCTCGAACCACAGTTCCGCTCAGCATGATTCGAGTGCGTTCTCGCCAAGCGTTCCAGTCTCTGGGAAAAGTGCGGGCCTTTCGGGAACAAATCGGTCAGTCTCGATGCTGACTCCCTCGGTGGGCGCAGGTCATTCGATTGCGGCCCGAATTTCGCCCGAACGACCGAGCAGTTCGCCAGACCCAGACAACCCAGAAGGTTTCATGAGTGCCGAGAACACCGCCATCGCCCCGCCCGTGAAGGCAGCCCCGCTGGAAACGAGCAGTATCGACCGTAAGCCGAGCGTCGGGAAGATTCTTGCCCTCGGTTCCATGACTGCACTCGGGCCCTTCACCATCGACATGTACCTGCCCGCGCTGCCGGATATCGGTGCCGATCTCGGGGTCTCGTCGTCAACGGTTCAGCTGACCATCACCGGAACTCTCATCGGCCTCGCACTCGGCCAGCTGTTGGTCGGGCCGCTCTCGGACACTCTCGGCCGCAAAAAGCCGCTGCTTGCCGGAATCGGCGTCCATATCCTGGCTTCGCTGCTGGCGGTCTTCGCACCGAGCATCGCTGTCCTCGGCATCCTGCGGGTTTTCCAGGGCATGGGCGCGGCGGCCGCGGCAGTGGTGACCATGGCGATCGTCCGCGACCTCTACAGCGGTAACACCGTTGCCGTCGTGATGAGCCGGCTGATGCTCGTGCTCGGCGTTGCGCCGATCCTGGCGCCCAGCATCGGTGGCGCCCTCCTCGTCGCCCTCGACTGGCGCGGGATCTTCGTCGTCCTGGCACTGATCGGCGTCGGCACGGCGATGATCGGTGCGTTCGGACTGTCCGAAACACTGCCGAAGGAAAAGCGTCGCCCGAGCGGATTGACGTCGGTTCTCCGCACCTACGGTTCGCTGCTCGGCGACCGCACGTTCATGGTCCTGACGCTCGTCTCCAGCGTCGGTATGGCGTCGTTGTTCGCGTATGTCTCGGGCGCGTCGTTTGTCTATCAGGATCAGTACGGCCTCAATCAGCAGGAGTTCGCACTGCTCTTCAGTGCGGGCGCTATCGCGTTGATCGGCGCTTCGCAGGTCAACGTTCGACTGCTCGATCGCTGGACTCCTCAGCAGATCACCAAGTGGGCCCTCGTGGCTGCCGTTGTCTCCGGGGCCGTCGTCATTGCTGTCGCGGTCCTGGAACTCGGCGGACTCGCCGGATTCGTGATCGCACTGTGGGTCATGGCCGGCGCCATCGGGTTCGTTCTGCCCAACGCCCCGGCACTGGCCCTCGCTCGTCACGGCGAAGCGGCCGGTACTGCCGCGGCAATGCTCGGTGCATTCCAGTTCGGCGTCGGTGCGGCCATCGCGCCGGCAGTCGGTCTACTGGGAAACACGAGCACAGCCCTGGCCGTCACGATGACGGCGTGTGTGTCGCTCGGTCTGATCGCTCTTCTGGCTACGACCCGAAAGAGTGAATCGGTCTAACCGGCAGCGGAGAACCACTCGCTGTAGAAGGTGGCAAGTCCCAGGACGCACGAGATCGCGACGAAGATCCAGAATCTTGCGATCACGACGGTTTCCGGCCAACCGAGTAACTCGAAGTGATGATGGATCGGGGCCATCTTGAATACGCGTCGACCGGACGATCGGAAGACCAGAACCTGGATGATCACCGACAGGATCTCAGCGACGAACAGGGCGCCGATGATGACCATCAGCAGCTCGGTGTGCGTCGTGACGGACAGGCCGACAACCAGGCCGCCGAGTGCCAAGGAGCCGGTGTCGCCCATGAAGATCTGAGCCGGGGCGGCATTCCACCAGAGGAAGCCGAGGCACGCCCCGCCTGCGGCGGCAGCGACGATCGCTAGATCGAGAGGGTCACGAACGTCGTAGCAACCGGCGGCAGGCTCGAGGACACACGAGTTCCGGTACTGCCAACCGGCGATGACGACGTAGGTCCCCAGGATCATGCCCATCGAACCGGCCGCGAGACCGTCGAGGCCGTCGGTGAAATTGACGGCGTTGGACCAGGCGAACACCAGAATGCAGAAGAAGACCACAAAGCCGATGGCACCCATGGAGAACACCGAGATGTCACGAACATGGGACAGGTACTGGCTTCCGGGAGTGACTCCGTTGTTGTTGGAGAACTGCAGGAACAAAATGCCGAAGATGATGGCACTTGCCAGCTGTCCGACAGTCTTTGCCGTCTTGTTCAGCCCGAGATTGCGCTTCTTGCGGATCTTGATGAAGTCGTCGAGAAAGCCGACGATTCCCAGTGACGTCGCCAGCGCGAGAACCAGCCAACCGGATGCAGACAGCCGCGGTAGCCGCGAGCCGAAACCGATGATGTGTGCCGCCAGGTAGCCCGCCCACATGCCTGCGATGATCGCGATGCCGCCCATTGACGGGGTGCCACGCTTGCCCTGATGGCTCTGCGGACCCTCGATCCGAATCTCGTGCCCGAGCCCCTGCCGCGAAAGCACACGAATGAGAAACGGAGTCAGGAAGAGCGCGACGAACAACGAGACGCCACCCGCTACGAGGATTGAAATCACCCGTGGGACTCTACAGACGTAAGCGGCTGCGACACACAATCAGACAAGGCACCCGACCGCTTGCCAGCATGGGATGATCGAACCTATGTCTCCCCCCGCGCCGCTCCCCCTCGACCCCATCGAAGAGGCGCATCGTCAGTGGACGGAGCACGGGTGGAGCGACGTCGCCGACGGTATGGCTGCGGTCACGTCGGTGATGCGTGCGCAGCAGATCATGATGGCGCGGGTCGAAGAGGTACTCAAGCCGCTCGGGTTGACCTTCGCTCGCTACGAACTGCTGACGCTTCTCACCTTCACCAGGTCGGGCGCACTCCCGATGGCCAAGGCGAGCGCCCGACTCCAGGTCCACCCCACCAGCGTCACCAATGCCGTCGACCGTTTGGAGAAAGCGGAGTTGGTCAGGCGGGTCCCGCATCCCAGCGATCGCCGTGCGACGCTCATCGAGATCTCCGACGCGGGTCGCGCGCTGGCCCTCGAAGCCACCGAAATGCTCAACAGCAAGGTGTTCGCTCACCCCGGACTCCAGCAGGACAAGCTCGAGCAATTGGTGACGATCCTCACTGAACTTCGCAAGACTGCGGGTGACTTCGACACCGGCGGCGCACCGACCAAGTGGTGAACCGACCACCCGTACACACAAAGAAACTGCCCTCACACTCTCGACGAGTGTGAGGGCAGTTTCAGCGCTGTTGAAATTCAGCGGTGCTTGAATTCTGCCGACCGCTTCTCCACGAACGCGGTCATGCCTTCCTTCTGATCCTCCGTCGCGAAGGTCGAGTGGAACACCCGACGCTCGAAGCGGACGCCCTCGGCGAGGGTGGTCTCGAAGGAGCGGTTGACTGCTTCCTTGGCCATCATCGCAATCGGCAGCGACATCTCGGCGATGGTGGTTGCGGTCTTCAGGGCATCGTCGAGCAGATCGGCGGCCGGAACGATCCGGGCAACCAGGCCTGCACGTTCGGCTTCTTCTGCGTCCATGTTGCGGCCGGTGAGGCACAGCTCCATGGCCTTGGCCTTGCCCACGGCGCGCGTAAGGCGCTGCGAGCCACCGATACCCGGAATGACACCGAGCTTGATCTCGGGCTGGCCGAACTTCGCGGTATCCGAAGCGATGATGAAATCGCAGAGCATCGCAAGCTCGCAGCCACCACCGAGCGCGTATCCGGAGACGGCGGCGATCAGCGGCTTACGAGCTGCTGCGACGCGATCCCACGGGGTGAAGAAATCCTCGACGTATGCGTCCATGTACGTCTTGGACTGCATTTCCTTGATGTCGGCACCGGCGGCGAAGGCGCGCTCGGAACCGGTGATCAGGATGGCTCCGATGCCGTTGTCCGCTTCGAGGTCGGCAACCGCGGCGACGACCTCGTTCATCAGCTCGGAGTTCAGCGCGTTGAGAGCCTTCGGGCGGTTGAGCGTGATGACGCCGACGCGACCCTTACGCTCGAGGATGATGGTGTTGAAGTCGGTCACTACTGTCCTTCGGTCGAACGGTCACGGATGTCGTTGATGATGGCAGAGAAGTCCTGACCGCCACCGCCCGCGGCATGGAAGCGACTGTAGAGTTCGGCGGCCTTGAGTCCGATCTCCGCATCGACGCCGTTGTTGCGCAACGCATTTGCTGCCAGACTCAGGTCCTTGTCCATCAGTGCAACAGCAAAGCCGGGCTGATAGTCGTTGTTGGCCGGGCTGGTGGGCACAGGTCCCGGAACCGGGCAGTTGGTGGTCAGTGCCCAGCACTGTCCCGAGGCGTTGGACGCCACGTCGAAGAGCGCCTGGTTGCTCAGGCCGAGCTTTTCGCCCAACACGAACGCCTCGCTGATCGCGATCATCGAAATGCCGAGGATCATGTTGTTGCAGATCTTGGCTGCCTGGCCGACACCGGCGTCGCCGCAGTGAACGACCTTGCGGCCCATCACGTCCAGCAACGGTGACGCGGCTTGGAAGTCAGCCTCGGAACCGCCGACCATGAATGCCAGCGTGCCTGCGGTAGCTCCGACGACTCCACCGGAGACCGGTGCGTCGACGCTGCGGTGACCGGCCGCTTCGGCCTTGTCGTGCGCCTCGCGGGCGTCGGCGACGTCGATGGTGGAACAGTCGATGAACAGCGTGCCCGGTGTTGCCACCGGCAGCAGCTCTTCGTACAGACCCAGAACGTGCTTACCGCTCGGCAGCATCGTGATCACGACGTCGGCACCGCGAACGGCGTCGACCGCCGAATCCGCCACCGATGCACCGTCTTTGACTGCCTGCTCCAGCGCCGCAGGTGCCAGGTCGAAACCGACGACCTTGTGTCCGGCCTTGACGAGATTGGCCGCCATCGGGCCACCCATGTGACCGAGTCCGATAAATCCAATGGTGCTCATTAGTGATGCTCCTTCGGCGGTGATCAGTTGCCTTGCGGTTGAGGGGCGAGTCCGAGCTCGTTGTCGCCCAGCGGGGCGAAGTAGGCGTCGACGGATTCTGCCGTGACGTCGTCGAGAGTTGCCGGCAACCACTTCGGGTTTCGGTCCTTCTCCACGACCTGGGCGCGAATGCCCTCGACCAGATCGTGTGAGGCGAGCGCAGCGGTCGAGACCCGGAACTCCTCGTTGAGGACTTCTTCCAAGCTTGCTGCTTCCTTGGCATGCCGCAGAGATCGCAGGGTCACCGACAGTGCAATCGGGGACTTGCCGAGAATCTGCTCCGCTGCCTTCTCCGCTTCGGGGATTCCACTTGCGCGAAGACGCTCGACGATGGTGGATACGTCGTCGGCGGAGTACGCGGCGTCGATCCAGCTCTGCTGGGCCAACAGTTCCGACACCGGAGCCGGCTCCGCGTACTGCGCCACGGCGTCGGCAACCGAAGACGACGCGAGTGCGGCGATGAACGTCTCGATGTTCTCCGACGGGATGAAGTGGTCAGCGAAACCTGCTGCGATGGCATCGCCGGCGCTCAGTCGCGCCGTGGTGAGCGCGATGTGCGTCCCGAGTTCACCGGGAGCACGCGAGAGCAGGTAAGTTCCGCCCACGTCTGGAATGAAACCGATTCCGGTCTCGGGCATTCCGATCATCGAGCGCTCGGTCACGATGCGAATGTCGCCGTGTGCGGACACTCCGACGCCACCGCCCATGACGATCCCGTCCATGATCGCGACGTACGGATTCGGGTAGTTCGCGATCTCGGAGTTGAGGATGTACTCCTCACGCCAGAAGTCGAGCGAACCGGTCTTGCCGTCCTTGGCGTCATGGTAGATCGAGACGATGTCGCCGCCGGCGCACAGACCACGCTCGCCGGCGCCCGTGAGTACGACTGCCTTGACGTCGTCGTCGGACTTCCATTCCTCGAGGGCCTTGGCCATCGCCTTGACCATCGAGTGGTTGAGGGCATTGATCGCCTTGGGACGGTTGAGAGTGATGAGCCCCAGCCCGTCACGCTTTTCGATCAATACCTCGAGCTCGTCGCTCATGCTGCTCCCTGCTTTCCCTGACCTGATGCGACCACGCTGCGGGCGATGACCACCCTCATGATCTCGTTGCTGCCTTCGAGGATCTGATGAACCCGAAGATCGCGGACGATCTTCTCGATCCCGTACTCAGCAAGATAGCCGTACCCGCCGTGAAGCTGGAGGGCCTTGTTGGCTACGTCGAATCCGGTGTCGGTGGCAAAGCGCTTGGCCATCGCACACAACTCCACGACGTCGGACGCTCCGTCTTCGAGTGCGGCAGCGGCGCGCCACAGCAACGTCCTGGCCGCTTCGAGTTCGGTACGCATGTCGGCGAGCTGGAACTGCAGGGCCTGCGACTCGATCAGTGCCGAACCGAAAGCTTTGCGGTCCACCAGATATGCGACTGCCTTCTCCAGCGCTGCCTGGGCCCCACCGACCGAACAGGCGGCGATGTTCAGCCGGCCGCCGTTGAGACCTTTCATGGCGATGCGGAATCCGCTGCCCTCTTCACCGAGCATGTTGGCGGCAGGAACTCGCACGTCTTCGAAGATCACCTGACGGGTGGGCTGCGCGTTCCAGCCCATCTTGATCTCGTTGGCACCGAACGACAGTCCGGGCGAATCCTTGGGCACGATGAACGCCGAGATCCCCTTGGCACCGGCAGATCCGGTGCGTGCCATCACGACGTACACGTCGGAAGTGCCTGCGCCGGAAATGAACTGCTTGACGCCGTTGAGGATGTAGTCGTCGCCGTCACGAACGGCCTTGGTGCTCAGGCCCGCAGCATCGGAGCCAGCGCCGGGTTCGGTGAGGCAGTAGCTGCCCAGTTGATCCATCGAGCAGAGTCCGGGAACCCACTTGCGGCGCTGTTCGTCGTTGCCGAACTGGTCGATCATCCACGTGACCATGTTGTGGATGGAGATGTACGCGGCGATCGACGGATCGCCCTTGGCCAGCTCTTCGAAGATCCGGGCAGCGTCGACGCGACTCAGCTCACTGCCACCCACGTCTTCACGAATGTAGATACCGCCCATTCCCAGGGACGCCGCCTTACGGAGGACGTCCACCGGGAAATGCTTGGTCTGATCCCACTCCACTGCGTTGGGCGCCAGATGCTCGGCCGCGAAGTCGCGGGCAGTGTCACGAATCGCCCGCTCGTCATCGGTCAGAGTAAACATGGAAAGTGTTCCGATCAGTTCATCGTGGGGATGACGAAGTGGTTGGTCTCTTCCTTCTTGCCGGAAGGCCAGCGCTGCGTCACGGTCTTGGTCTTGGTGTAGAAGCGGAAGGAGTCGGGACCGTGCTGGTTCAGGTCACCGAATCCGGAGCGCTTCCAGCCACCGAAGGTGTGGTACGCGATCGGGACCGGGATCGGCACGTTCACGCCGACCATGCCGACGTTGACGCGAGCGGTGAAGTCACGCGCGGTGTCGCCGTCGCGGGTGAAGATGGAGACACCGTTGCCGTACTCGTGTTCGGTCGGAAGACGCAGTGCCTCTTCGTAATCGGCAGCGCGGACCACCTGAAGGACGGGTCCGAAGATCTCTTCCTTGTAGATGCGCATGTCCGAGGTGACGTTGTCGAACAGGGTTGCGCCGGCGAAGAATCCACCTTCGTGGCCTTCGAGGGTGAAGCCGCGGCCGTCGACGACTGCCGTTGCGCCCTCGTCGATGCCGATCTGCACGTAGTTGTTGACGCGGTCGAGGGCATCCTGGCAAACGAGCGGTCCGAAATCGACGCCTTCGTCGTCACTGCGACCGATCTTGAGCTTCGCGACGCGCTCCTTCAGCTTCGCGACAAGAGCGTCCGCGGTCTCCTCGCCGACGGGAACGGCAACCGAGATGGCCATGCAACGCTCGCCGGCGCTGCCGTAGCCCGCACCGATCAGGGCGTCGGCAACCTCGTCGAGGTCCGCGTCCGGCATGACGATCGCGTGGTTCTTGGCGCCACCGAAGCACTGTGCGCGCTTGCCGTGAGCTGCAGCCGTCTCGTAGATGTACTGAGCGATCGGCGTGGAGCCGACGAAGCCGACGGCCTTGATGCGATCGTCGGTGAGCAGAACGTCGACAACTTCCTTGTCACCGTTGACGACGTTGAACACACCCGCGGGCAGTCCTGCTTCGAGGAAAAGCTCGGCCAGGCGCAGCGGCACGGAGGGGTCACGCTCGGAGGGCTTGAGGATGAAGGCGTTACCGGCGGCGAGGGCGGGGCCGGCCTTCCACAGCGGGATCATCGCGGGGAAGTTGAAGGGCGTGATGCCGGCAACGACGCCGAGCGGCTGACGCATGGAGTACACGTCGATGCCGGTGCCGGCACTCTCGGTGAATTCACCCTTGAGCAGGTGCGGAGCGCCGACGGCGAACTCGATGACCTCGAGGCCACGCTGGATGTCGCCCTTGGCGTCGGCGACGGTCTTGCCGTGCTCGGACGAGAGGAGGCGGGCCAGAGAATCCATCTCGGCCTGGGCGAGCTGCAGGAACTTCATCAGCACGCGGGCACGCTTCTGCGGGTTGAACGCTGCCCACACCTGCTGCGCCTCTTCGGCATTGGCGATGATGGCTTCGGTCTCGGCCTTGCTCGCGAGGGGAACGCGGGCCTGCACCTTGCCGGTGTTGGGATCGAACACGTCCGCAAATCGATCAGATGTCCCGGGAACACGCTTGCCACCGACGAAGTGCGTCAACTCGTGAACCGTCGCATTTTCAACCATTGTGCTAACCCGTTCCTTGCTCGTATGGACCGCCCAGGAGGCAGCAGTGAATATGTCTACCATCCTATAGTTGGATGTCCATGTATGTCTAGAGCCCAAGGGCTGTGCGCCTTTATTAACCGCGGGGGGTTAATAAGGGCGCACAGCGCGGAGCGCGGCTGCCGCTTCCTGCGCGACTACTGCATCGGTGACGTCGTATCCGTCCGATCCCCCACCAGGTCCGCCGGAAACTGCGACAACCTTGCGCGCCGAGAGATGCACCGCATCGACGCCGACGGCAGCGATTGCCGGGATGTCGTCGACGGTTATTCCGCCACCGGCCATGATCTGGATCCGGCCCGCGGCATGTTCGACCATTCGACCGATCTCGTCGAGTCCCTCATTGCAAGTGTCCGCACCCCCGGACGTCAGCACGCGGGTCACGCCCAGGTCGATCAGTTCGTCCAGCGCGGTCAGACGGTCGGTCACCACGTCCATCGCACGATGTACTGTCACCTCGACTCTCGCCCGGTCCACGCATCCGATGATGCGGCGCAGCACGACGGTGTCGATCGAATTGTCTTCTGTCAGCGCGCCGATCACGATGCCGGAAGCTCCACCGGCCACAGCAGCATGTACGTCGTGCTCCATCACCCACACTTCGTCGGGTGAGAACACAAAACCTCCGGCGCGCGGACGGATCAGCGGGTGTACCGCGATCCCCACCTCCGTCGCAGCCTCGATCACTCCGATGCTGGGCGTCAATCCCCCCGTCGGGCCGAGTGCCGCACACAACTCGACTCGAGTCGCTCCCACCGAACGCGCGATCCTCGCCCCCCGCACGTCCTGCACAGCCAGCTCCAGAACCGTCATGTCAGAAGGACTGCCACGACGGCTTGTGTTCGAGCGCATACCGGTAGTAGTCGGCAAGTTTGAGTGAACTGGCCGCAGCTTCGTCGATGACGACGGTGACATGGCGATGCAATTGCATCACCGAAGCCGGGCAGAACGCAGACAACGGACCTTCGACGGCAGCGGCGATCGCATCGGCCTTACCTTCTCCGGTCGCGATCATCACCAGATGCCGTGCATCGCTGATGGTTCCGAGACCCTGGGTGAGCACATGGTGTGGGACGTCGTCCACCCCGTCGAAGAACCGTGCGTTGTCGATCCGGGTCTGCTCGGTCAGCGTCTTCACGCGAGTTCTCGAGGTCAACGACGACCCTGGCTCGTTGAAGCCGATGTGACCGTCGGTGCCGATGCCGAGCAACTGCACGTCCACTCCCCCGGCCGCCGCGATGCTCTGGTCGTATCGCGCGATCTCTTTCTCCGGGCACGGCGCTTCACCGTTGGGACTCGACACCATCGCCGGATCCAGATTGACGTGATCGACGAATTCCGACCGAATCACCGAGTAGTACGACTGCGGATGGCGTTTCGGCAATCCCAGGTACTCGTCGAGCAGAAACGCCCGAGCCAGCGAGAAGTCGAGTTCGGCATCGCGATGCCTCGCTGCCAGTTCACGATAGGTTCCGATCGGCGACGACCCCGTTGCAAGCCCGAGCGTCGTCGCCCCGGCTCTGACGTAGCCTTCGACGATGTCCGCGACGGTCGAGTCGACCTCCGCGGGTGTCGGCTGAATTACGATTTCCATGATTTTTCCATTCCGGCGGCTTTTCCGCCGAGTAGTACACGCCCCAGGCGCAAGTGACGATCGGTGACCACGATGTCGGCTCGGCAGCCCACGGCCAGCGATCCGATCAGGTCGCCAAGTCCCAGCAGACGCGCTGGGCTCCGAGTTGCCGCTGCGACAGCATCTTCCAGCGCGACGCCGCCGTCGAAGACAGTGCTGCGAAGCACGTCGAGCAATCTTGCAGTCCCTCCGGCGATGGCACCGGAACTGCCGTCGGCGGTCGCGAGTCTTGCTACACCGTCGGCAACCGTGACGTCGAGCGCACCGAGTTGGTAGTCGCCGTCGTCCATTCCCGCCGCGGCCATCGAATCACTGACCAAGGCGATCTGGTCCGGTCCGACAGCGTCGAAGACCATCGACACGGTCTCGGGCGCAAGATGCACACCGTCTGCGATCAGTTCCACCACCATCTCGCCTCTCGCGGCAGCCGCCAGGCACGCCGCGACGGGACCCGGAGATCGATGGTGCAGGGGCGGCATCCCGTTGAAGAGGTGGGTCGCGCTGATCTGTCCGGCCCAATCCCCGTGCACCGCAGCATCGATGCGCGCCGACGTCGTTGCCGCGTCGGCATCGGTGTGACCGAAACTCGGCACGATGTTGCGATGACGCATGATCGCGAGCAACTCTTCGAAATTCTCGGTCTCGGGCGCCAAGGTCATGGACCGCACGGTCCCACGCGCGGCGTCACACACGGCTTCGAGCAGATCCGGATCACCGGGAATGATCGCCGCCGGATCCTGGGCACCGCAGCGGACGCCGTTGATGAACGGCCCCTCGAGGTGGATACCCAGAAGTTCTCCGCGTTCGACCAGATCGGCGAGCATCGTTGCTTGTCGCACCAGATCTGCGCGCGGTGCGGAGACCAGGCTGGCCAGCATTCCGGTCGTGCCGTGCTCGCAATGGTGCGCCGCCGCGCGGCTCGCTCCATCGGCGTCGGTGTTCGGGAAACCAGCACCCGCGGCGCCGTGGCTGTGGACATCGATCAAGCCGGGCATGATCACCGCGTCGGTGCGTTCCGGAATGACGACGACGGGTGTGGACGCCACATAGTCCGCAGCCGAGCCGACCCAACTGATCTTTTCGCCGTCCACGACGACGACTCCGTCGTGAATCCTCCCGGCCGGAGATCCGATCACAGTTCCCCGCAATACGATCGGATCGCCGACAGTAGCCGAGCCTGATGTACTCATGCCGACTCGCGAATCCGCGCGACGGCCGCTCTACCCTCGATCGGGTTTCGCGCGCCCCGCGCCGCCGCGGCCATGTCCTTGCACACCGCCAGATCGAGAGAGGCCAGTTGCGCGCGAACTGCGCCCAATGCCGGGACCGACATCGACAGACTGGTCACGCCCAAACCGACCAGAACCGGAGCCAACAGCGGGTCCGACGCGGATTCTCCGCACACACCAACTGGTTTTCCGGCATCGGCGCCCGCCTGACCGACCATCGCGATCAGATCGAGGACCGCCGGCTGCCACGGATCGAGCAGTTGCGCCAGGCCTCCGGCCATACGATCCACGGCGCAGGTGTACTGGCTCAGATCATTGGTACCGATACTGACAAAATCGAGGTGCTCGAGGATATCCTTCGCCCGCAACGCTGCAGCTGGAACCTCGATCATCGCTCCGACCTTGCCGATCCCCCGCGAACGCGCAAGTTCTGCAAAGTCTTTCGCCTCGTCGGCCGTAGCTACCATCGGCGCCATGACCCACAGATCGGCACCCGTCGCATTGCCTGCCGCCGCGAGGGCGTCGAGCTGGCTGATGAGCGTGTCGGGATAAACCGTGCCGACACGGAGCCCGCGGATACCAAGGGCCGGATTCTCCTCGACCCCGAGATCGAGAAACGGCAACGGCTTGTCCGAACCCGAATCGAGAGTGCGGACCACCACCTTCTGTCCGGCGAAGTGCCCGAGCACCGACGCGTACGTCTGCGCTTGCTCCTCCACCGACGGCGCGTCGTGACGCCCGAGATACGAGAATTCGGTACGGAACAGTCCGACGCCCTCGCAATCCGCCGCTCCGGCCCGCGCGGCGTCCTCGAGGGTTCCGATGTTGGCCGACAACCTCACCGCGAACCCGTCACGCGTGCGTCCTGGACCCTGTGCCGAAGCCGACTGCTCTGCCACGAACGATGCTTCGAGGACAGCGCGCTCGCGCATTTCTGCCGAGGGATCGATGGTGACCGTCCCGGTGGTGCCGTCGAGGATGAGGAGTTTTCCCTCCGCCAGCAGATCGGTTCCCGAGCAGTTGACCACGGCCGGGATTCCGAGCGACTTCGCCAAGATTGCGGTGTGGCTGGTCGGACCTCCTTCGGCAGTCAACAATCCGACCACGTCACTGTTGCCCAACGTCGCTGTATCCGCCGGAGCGAGGTCGCGCGCCACCAGGATGTACGGATGACCGGGAGCGGGGATTCCGGGCATCGGCTCCCCTCGAAGAACGGCCACGGCTCGCTGCCCGAGATCGCGCAAATCCGTTGCCCGCTCGGCCATGTACCCGCCGAGCGCCGTGAGCTTTTCACAGAAGGCGTCGAAGGCAACTGCGACGGCGTGTGCGGTCGGCAGCCCCGATTCCAGGTTCGCCTTGGCCGCCTTCACGATGCCCGCGTCGCGCGCCATCGCAGCCGACGTCGTCAGGATCTCCGCGGAGACGCCCTCGACTGTCTTTGCACGCGAGAGCAGTTCCTCCGCGACGACGTCCAGTGCCTCACGGATCCTGATCAGCTCCGCCTCGGGACTGCCCGTGATCGGGTCCGCCGCCGAGGTCGGCTCAGGCGTGGAGAATCGCAACCACGGCGCGCAGACCGAACCCGCGCTCACTCCGATACCCGCGATGCGGTTGTCCACACTCGCCGTCATCAGGCTTCGTCCAGTTCGGATGCGAGAAGCTCTGCGAGCGAACCGACCGCAGCGTCGGCGCCGTCACCGTCAGCACGCAAGGTCACCGAATCCCCGAATGCTGCACCGAGAGTCATGACAGACAACATGCTGGAGGCATCGACGGGTTCGCCGTCGCCGAGCGCGATGGTGACGTCTACCGGTAGATCGGCTGCGGCGCGCGCGAAGAGCGCTGCGGGTCGTGCGTGGAGTCCGACGCGGGATCCGATTGTCGTGGTTGCGATCGCCATGTTCAGCGTCCTTCCAGTTCCTTGTCGAGCTTGTTTTCCAGTTCGGCGACGAGCGGGGCGTCGGTGCGGCTGTCACCTTCGGCAGCCAGTGCCAGTTCGGCTTCGAGCAGCGCTGGGTCGGGCTCACCTGCAGCCACCTCGACCTCTTCTTCTCGTCCTGGCGTGCGCAGATTCCACTTCTTGATGACGAAGCTGAAAAGGAAGTAGTAGATCACGGCGTAGCCGAGTCCGATCGGGATCAACATCCATGCGTTGGTTGCCTTGCCGAAGTTCAACACGTAGTCGAAGAAGCCTGCGGAGAACGTGAATCCGTCGTGAATCCCGAGCGCATTGACCAAGGCCATCGACGTTCCGGTCAGGAGCGAGTGGATGACGTACAGGGGCCACGCGACGAACATGAAGGAGAATTCGAGCGGCTCGGTGATACCGGTGAGGAATGCGGTCAGGCCGGTGGAGAGCATGATGCCGCCGACGAGCTTCTTCTGAGAAGGCTTGGCGTTGCGCCAGATTGCGAAGGCTGCAGCGGGGAGGGCGAACATCATGATCGGGAAGAAGCCGGTCATGAACGTACCGGCGGAGGGGTCGCCGGCGAAGAACCGGTTGAGGTCACCGCGAACGATTTGACCGCTCGCGTCCTGGTAGTCGCCGATCAGGAACCACACGGCGGAGTTCAAGATGTGGTGCAGGCCCG
Source organism: Rhodococcus sp. WY5 (assembly GCF_018588185.1). Lineage (NCBI taxonomy): Bacteria > Bacillati > Actinomycetota > Actinomycetes > Mycobacteriales > Nocardiaceae > Rhodococcus > Rhodococcus sp. WY5. Next base: position 3,323,328 of record NZ_JAAMPR010000001.1, on the reverse strand, counting down.
TGGGGATCAGGAGGCGGTTCGCTGCGCCGTAAATGCCGCCGCCCACAACGGTATTGGAAGCAACTGCTTCACCGACCCAGTTGAGGCCGGAGTTGAACAAGGGGTACACGAATGCCATCAGGACACCGACCACAAGACCGGTGATCGCTGTCAGGATGGGAACGAGCCTGCGCCCGTTGAAGAACCCGAGATAATCGGGAAGCTTCGTTCGATAGAACCGCTGCCACAAGATCGCCGACAGCAAGCCCATCACGATACCGGCGAGCACACCGTAGTTGATCAGGGATTGATCCCCGTTCGGGTCCGTCTTCCCTTCGAGGACGATCGGCGACATCGCCTTGAACACGCCGTCGATCACCATGTAGCCGACGACGGCTGCCAAGGCAGTCGATCCGTCGGCCTTCTTGGCCCAGCCGATCGCGATACCGACGGCGAAGATCAGCGGCAGCCACGTGAAGACTGCTTGTCCTGCCGCAGAGATCACTGCAGCAGCACTGTGCATCGAACTGAATCGCCCGAGCAGGTCGTCCTGGCCGAGGCGGAGCAAGATTCCCGCAGCCGGCAGAACGGCGATCGGAAGCATCAAGCTTCGGCCGAGGCGTTGAACCCCGGCGAACACTTTCGATTCCTTCTTCGGGGTGTCTTCGAGAGTCATCAAGGACCTTCTTCGTTCGCCGGGCCGCGTCGCGATCGGCCGCTGGTTCTGGAAATTCGGGTGTCGTACACGTGCAGGTTTCGTGAAAATGCAGGTCACGGTTCTTGCTCGGAAGTGAGGCCGAAACCGTTTTGTCGAAACTGTTGTGGAGCCGGACTTCCAACGGGTACTGTCCGGTCATAACCAGTTGTAGTTTTACCTGGTGGAGGCGGTTTGTCAACACCCAAATGTGACATACGTAACCGGGATAGCCTTGACCAGCAACTAGTCAGCCCACCTGCACGACCGTTCAACGATCACGACCAACCCGACAATCAGGAGCAGCAAATGTCGAAAGCGGAAGCAATCATCAAAGGCCTCGGCGGCGCAGAGAACATCGTCGAGATCGAGGCTTGCATCACCCGCCTGCGTACCGAGGTCAAGGACGGAGCGAAGGTGAACGAGTCCGCTCTCAAGGCTGCCGGCGCACACGGCGTACTCAAGGCCGGAACGGTTGTCCAGGTCATCGTCGGGCCCGAGGCCGACACCCTTGCCGAGGACATCGAGGACATCCTGTGACGGTCGTCCTCGCCCCGCTCCCCGGTCGGGTCGTCGCACTCGCTGACGTACCGGACCCGGTGTTCGCTCAGCAGATGGTCGGCTCGGGCGTCGCGATCGAACCCGCCCGCGGTCAGGGCCCGCTCACGGTCGTGGCGCCGATCAGCGGAAAGATCCTGAAACTTCACCCCCACGCGTTCGTGATCTTCGGCGAGAAAGCCACCGGCGTGCTGGTCCATATCGGCATCGACACGGTCAAGCTCGAAGGCGACGGATTCACCCTCATCGCCGCCGAGGGTGACACCGTCGATGCGGGTGATCCCATTGTCAGCTTCGATCCAGCGCACATCGACACGACCGGTTACTCGGCGATCTGCCCGGTAGTCGTGATGGATTCCAAACCGGACACCGTCGAATCCCCTTCCGTCGGTGGGGACGTCGCCACTGGCGACACTCTGTTCGACTGGTCGGCGTAACGCAAAGGGCGAGCACACCGGAAGGTGTGCTCGCCCTTTCGCTTCGAACGATGACTATTGGTCGCCGCGCGTTTTGGGCCGCGCTTGGCCCTGGACTTCCATCTGCAACTGGTAGCGGTCGGATCGGTACCAACTGCGAGTGTGCTCGACCGGTGCGATCTCGCTGAACGACACTCGATCGAAGTACAGAACCGGAGCGCCCTTACGAGTGCCCAGGAGAGTCGCGATCTCCGTACTGGCACCATCGGCACTGACTGTCTGCTCTGCCCGATCGATCGGCTTGTCGTACTTGTCGGCGGTTGCCCGATAGATCGAACCCGTCAAGTCCATGTCGAGTAAACCCGGCAACAGTTCGGGATTGAACCAGCCGTCGTCCACGCTCACCGGCTCGCCGTCGGCAAGGCGCAAGCGCTTGACGTGGTAACCGTCGGAACCCGGTCGCATATTCAGTGCGGCAGCAGTGTTTTCGGGGACCGGCCCCTGTTCGCTGACCAGGACCACTGTCGTGGGGTGATGCCCCTGGGCGCGCATTTCCTCGGTGAAGGATGCAAGGTGCAGCTTGGATTGGACAGCACGGTGCGCAACGAAGGTTCCCTTGCCACGCACGCGAACGAGGTGTCCGTCATTGACCAGTTGCCCGATTGCCTCGCGAACGGTGATCCGACTGACGCCGTAGTCCTGCATCAGGTTTCGCTCGCTGGTCATCAAGTCGCCAGGCTGGAGCTCTTGGGTGCACTTGCGCAGGAGAATGGTGCGCAACTGTTCGTGTTTGGGTATTGCGCTGTCGCGCAAATGAACGGGCATCACAGCGACTGTCCCTCCGAGAAATGAATAGTCGTCTATTCGCCGACGACAACGACCTGAAATCGCAGGCAGGTCCCGACCGGACCGGTCCAATTAACGATACTGGAATTTACGACAGGAAACTAGCACCAGTCCGGAGTTGTCCGATTTCAACCGTCCAACCGTCGGTAGATGGACCGTATTTCGTCCAAGGCGACGTTCTGCTGAGCCATGTCCAATCCCAATGCCGCAACCGCCTCGCGCAACCGCCTGATATCCAGATCGTCGATCGCCGCGCGAAAAGGCACCTTCGGTAGCGCAGGGAGGGCAGCCGCGATTCCGAACCAATTCTCGACGTCCACCGAAACAGTCAACTCGTCTTCTACTCCCCCGATCAACTGCTCCAGGTCGACCCCGCGAAGTCTCAGCAACCTGAGCGGATCGGTGTCGATTCGCTCCGCGGTCAAGAACGCCACGGCCGCAGCGTGTTTGCACGGCCAGCCGACATCGGGGCAGGTGCAGTCGAACAGGAAAGCCGACGGGCCGTCCGGTATCAGTTGGGCAGCAAGCATGTCCGGGACAGTGCCGGACACCAGCGCGGCAAGGCTTCCCGGCACTCGGCGGATCTTGGTGATGATGTCGTCGATATCCGATTGATCAAGAGTGTCGATCGACAGCGTGGAAACGAAAGGTTGAAGTTGGCTGCCCTGAACCTCGGCCGTCACCACTCCCGGTTCGATGTCGAGCGCCAAAACCTGACCCGAACGCGCATACGTTCGCCCACGCGTGACACGAGGTTTGTCGCCGATCTCTTCGACGACGCGGACAAAAGCCTTGCCCCAGAATGTTCTCCCGAACGCTGGACGAGGTTTGACCGGCGCGGGTGCTCGCCGTCGGGACCCGGTGTACTCGCTGAAATCGGGGCCCTTGCCGCGCGGACTCATTCGCCCACCGCGTCGTCGCCGAGTCGCAACAACTCGTCCAATTGCTCGACGCTCATCTCCGTCACCCAGTTCTCACCGGTCCCGACTGCAAGTTCGGCGAGTTCACTTTTACTCGCGATCATCAAGTCGATTCGCTCTTCCAAGGTTCCGACGCACACCATCTTGCGTACCTGAACGTTCTTTCTCTGACCGATGCGGAAGACACGGTCCGTCGCCTGGTTCTCTACCGCCGGGTTCCACCATCTGTCGAGGTGAACCACATGGTTGGCCGCCGTGAGATTCAGACCCGTGCCGCCGGCCTTGAGCGAGAGCACCATGATGGGCGGGCCGCCTTCACCTTGGAATGCCTCGACCATGGCGTCGCGCCCGGCTTTCGACACTCCGCCGTGGAGAAACGGAACTTCGGTGGTGAACCGGTCGGCCAGGTACGGCACCACCAATTCGCCGAACTCACGAAACTGTGTGAACAACAGAACCTTCTCGTCGTCGCCGATGACCGACTCGACGATGTCCTCGACCAGTCCGAGCTTTCCCGAACGGTGTTGCCCGCGGCGCATCACCGGCGAACCGTCGCGCAGGAAGTGCGCGGGATGATTGCACACCTGTTTGAGTTTGGTCAGCGCAGACAGGACGGCGCCCTTGCGCTTCATCCCTTCCGTCCCCTTGATCTGCGCCATCATCTCGTCCACCACGGCGCGGTACAACGCGGCCTGCTCTTCGCTGAGATTCGCTCGAACCGTCATCTCCAACTTCTCCGGGAGATCCGCGATCACGGCGGGATCGGTCTTCACGCGCCGCAGCACAAAGGGGGACGTGACGGCTCGCAGTCGCGAGACGGCAAGCTGATCTTTTTCCCGCTCGATCGGTACGACAAACCTTTTGCGGAACATCTGCTCCGAGCCGAGTACACCGCGATTGGCAAAATCGAGGATTGACCGCAGCTCGTCCAGTCGGTTCTCCACCGGCGTTCCGGTTAGAGCAACGCGATGATCCGCGGGGATGCTGCGAGCAGCGCGGGCCTGAGATGTCTTGGCGTTCTTGATGTGTTGAGCCTCGTCGAGCACCACGCGCCGCCAGTCGAGATCCTTGAGGGCCGCGACGTCGCGGGTCATGAGCGCGTAGGTGGTGATCACGAGGTCACTCTCACGAACTGCTTGTTCCAACTCCGCCCCGGTAGCGCGATCCGAACCGTGATGAACGTAGACGCGCAAGCTCGGCACGAATCGCGCCGATTCACGCTGCCAGTTACCCACAACCGACATCGGGCACACCAAAAGGGTTGCTGTCTTGGACTTCTCGTGCGCAAGTAACGCCAACAGTTGCAGCGTCTTACCCAGACCCATGTCGTCGGCCAGAACAGCGCCGAGCCCGAGAGCACTCATGTACGCCAACCAGTCGAGACCGCGTCGTTGATACGGACGCAAAGTCGCGTTGACCGTCAACGGTACCGCGACCTGCCGCGGAGCCACCGACTGGTCGAGCAGTGCCGAGGCCCATCCGGTTGCCTTCACTTCCTCGACCGGCAGGTCTTTGAGGTCGTCGGCGATCAAGTCCTTGATCAGATCGACGATCGCTCGGTCCCCGCTCGAATGCCGCTGACTGACAAAACGAGCCGCGCGGGCCAGGACGTCTTTGTCCGCCTGAACCCACTCGCCGCGCAACTGGACCAGATCGGACTTCGCATCGACCAGTCGGGTCATTTCCTCGGCGGTGAGTACCTTGTCTCCGAGCGCCAATTCCCAATCGTATTCCAGCAATTGGTCCATACCGACCGTACGATTCTCCGCAACGATCGGAGACGCCGCCGAGGTCACCCGCACACGCAGGGATGGAGACACCACGTTCCAGGCACGCGGAAGCAGCAGCGTGATCCCTCGCTCTCGCAGGACTATCGCGCCGTGTCCGACCAGGTCCATCACTACAGGAGTGGGCAGCAACAGGTCGAGACTGTCCTCGTCGCGCGGCACGTCGCGAAAACGTGGGTAAGCCTTGATTGCCTCTTCGAGTTTGCGGCTGCCGAGCTGGATACGTTTGGGATCGGCCCGGTGCAGTCGAACACGTTCGGGCGCTTCACCTTCAGGACGCAAACACACGTGCAGACGCCACAGCGCATCGTCGTCGGGATCGGAATTGTCGTCGAGTTCAGGCTCGATCAGCCGCAGAACCAGGTCCGGCTCTCCGGCGGTGAACGTCGACCCCCATTCGGCGAGTCCCTCGGCCGCTCGTACCGACACGTCGTCGAAAGCATCCCCGGACAACACGGCCTGCCACAGCGGGGTCTGCACCACCGGATGCGAGTCCCCGAGAGCACGACGGACGATCGGGTCCGTGAGTTCGTTCGTGATGTCTTCGATCGTCGCCCTCGGCGAACCGACCGCCCGCTGCACCGGCGGCATCGCCACTACCAGTTCGCCGATCCAGGCGCGCTGGCGTTCCCCCACCGACAACTGCCAGCGTGGCCACCAACTTCCTTCAGCCCGCGTCAGTGCGGGGACCACCCGTCCGGCGCGCACCCACCGGTCTATTCCTCGCGCCACATGTACGAGAAAGTGCAGGTCTCCCGCAATTCGCTGATCGTCGGCCTTGAACCGCAGCAGGAGATCGACTGCGTCCGGCGGCGCTAACGCAACAGCTGCGTACTCACTCTGCAAAGGCCCGCCAGGTACGGGCGGCATAGCGACATTCACACGATGACGGAACTTGCGATGCAGGACAGCACTGACCGGATCACGGGGATCGTCGGTCCCGGCACCGTCGTGCCCGTCGACCCACAGTTTGAGCCCCGATCCCGGTGACCAGAGTCCATGCAGCATCCGACCATCCAATCAGGTGCCACCGACACCACTTCCCGCCTACCGGGCAATAGGCTGGCAGGCATGACGACGGCATACGGCTTCACCGAGTACGGCGGACCCGACACACAGTCCTACTTCGACGTCACCTTGCCCCCACCGGGTGCCGGCCAACTGCTGGTGTCGGTCCGAGCGGCGGGCGTCAACCCCGCTGACTGGAAAGTTCGCGCGGGTACTCGAAAAGATACTGTCCCGGTGACGCTGCCTGCGGTTCTGGGCCGCGAAGTGTCCGGTGTTGTCATCGGAGTAGGTCCGCGGGTCACCGAGTTCGAGGTCGGCGACGAAGTGTTCGGCGCTACCGCGACCGGCTTCGGCGGCTACGCCGCGTCGACATTGCTCAACGTCTCCTCGACAGCACACAAGCCGCCTACCGTGTCCTGGGCCGATGCCGCAGTGCTGACGGTTGCGGCAGGAACGGCCTACGACGCACTCCACGATCTCGGTCTGAAACCCGGGGCGACACTCCTGCTGCTCGGCGCCGGCGGCGGCGTTGGTCGCAGCACGATCGCGCTTGCTCTGGCGCGGAGTATCAACGTGATCGGTGTCGCGAGCGAGTCCAAGAGAACCGCGATCGAGGAAGCGGGAGCACGTTGGGTTGCGTCGGGGGACGGCTTCGCAGACGACGTGTCCGCGTTGTCCCCAGTCGGAGTGGACGCGGTTTTCGACCTGGTCGGCGGGGACACTCTCACTCGCGGCGCTGAGCTCGCCCGACCGGACGCACCGATCCTGAGCATCGCCGATCCTCTGGCTGCGAGCCGACTCGGCGGCGGTGGTGTCGAACGCCGAAGAACTACAGCAGTATTCACGGAGGTCGCGGCGCTCGTGGCCGACGGGATCCTCGACCCGTCCGTGTCCGGGCGGTACCCATTCTCCCGCGCTGGGGAAGCGCTCGCTGCAGTCGAAGACGGCCATGCCGCCGGCAAAGTGGTGATCGAGTTCGGCTGATTCCTGTCGGCCCACGATGGTTCAATCACCGTCTACGACGGACGGCGTTGAATCACCGTCTACGACGGGCGGCGTTCAATCACCGTCTACGACGGACGGGGCACAGGTGGTTGCACGGTTATCTGCGATCCTGTCGACGCTCGCGCTCGTATGTCTCGTCGCGTCCTGCGGATGGTTCGGGGACGAGCGTCTCGAGTCGGCCCCTGGCAGCCCCACGCGATCGGAACTGGAAGAGTTGCTGTCCCGGACAGCGATTGTCGACACCCGACCACATCCGGGTGGATACCAGCGCGGCTGCGGTAACGGCGAGGCCCCGTTGACTGAACTAAATGCCGAATGGTGCAGGTCTGAAGGGGTGGGGTCGATGTGGGTCGGTAGCTTGCGGACATGAGCGAAGGGGAAAGTTCGAGAGATCTGTCGGGGCTTGTGGTGGCCCGAGTGGGTCGGTTGATAGCGACAGGTCAGGCGGCGGAGCCTTACGTCTTGCAGGGCAGCGACGGTGAACGAGTGGAGTCCGTCGAGGTGTTCTTCCGGGAGCTGATCGCTTCCGGGAGGTCGGTGGCGACGGTGCGTTCGTACGGTATGGATCTGCTCAGATGGTGGCGGTTCCTTCACGCTGTGGACGTGGCGTGGGATCGTGCCGATCGGGTCGATGCCCGCGATTTCAGTTGTTGGATCCAGTTGACGGCGAAGGCACGACAAGGATCAGTGGTGCCGGCCAGCGCCGAGGCGGCTGCTACTGCTGCGGCATCGCCGAATCCTGTCACCGGCAAACCGGCTCTGGGGGCCGGGTACTCGCCGGCGACAGTGGCGCACAGTGAGACGGTGCTGCGAAGTTTCTACGATTTTCATCGGGACGCGGGGACTGGCCCGCTTCTGAATCCGTTCCCTCTCGATCTCTCTCGCCGGTCGAGACGGGCTCATGCGCACCACAATCCGATGGATCATTGGGCACCTGAGCGTGTGGGGCGCTACCGGCCTCGGGTCTCGCAGCGGATTCCCCGAGCGATTCCCGAGGATCTGTTCGATAAGTTGTTCGCGGCGTTGTCGTCGGATCGGGACCGGGCGTTGGTGGCGTTCTGGATTTCATCGGGGGTGCGAGCGTCGGAGCTGTTGGGAGTCCGCGAGTGCGATGTCGACCCGGGGCAGCAGTTGATTACTGTGGTGCGCAAGGGAACACGTGCGGTGGAGCAGGTACCCGCGTCGGCGGACGCGTTCGTCTGGTTGCGGTTGTATCAGGAGCAGTTGCGGGGCGAGGTGCCACTCGGACGGATGCAACCGTTGTGGTGGACACTGCGAAGGCCTCGCCGCCCGTTGAATTACCATGCGGCGCATCGGATGTTCGAGCGTGCGAATGCTACCCTCGGTTCGGATTGGACTCTGCACGACTTACGTCACAGTGCAGCGAGGCGGATGGCCAACGACCCGCACTTGTCCTTGGTGGAGGTCAAAGAGGTGTTGGGGCACGCCCATTTGTCGACGACCGAAATTTATCTGACACCCGATAAGGACGAGGTGATCGCCAGCGTCCTGGCCCACCACGCTCGTACTGCTGATCAGCGGGAACATCCGCGGGCTCCGTCGCCGCCTCCTGCTCCTGGATACGATCCGGCAGCGTTGAGCGTGCTGTTCGGGAGGCCGTTGTGAGCACTGCCGTCAAGCACATGACCCGCCCGGAACGCTTCGAGGTCACACCGGTGCCGCATTCGAGGATTCGCCAACTGCACAAACAGTTTCCACCACGCGAAGGTGAACTCTGGTGGCCGCACACCGCTGCCTCTGCTGAGGAGGTCGAGGCCCGACTGAACTGCTCGGTGCTTGCTGAGGCTGCGGTCACCACCCGAGCCGGACGGCACCGGGGCGTGATCAAGATACTGACCTGGTTGGCTTCGGTGCCAGGCGATACCTGGCAAGCCCGGTGGCTCGCCAGCGGCGCCGAGAACATCCGCGGGTCTCGTTACGGCGCGACAACCTCCTGGGCCGATCTCCCGGTGGAATGGATTGCCGGACACGGGCGCCCTGTCAGACATGATCGCAACGATCTGGCTGCAGGACTGCTGATGTTGCTGTGCCTGGACGTGATCCGGCCGCAGTTGCCGTGGATGCTCTCTCGGGCGCACCCGTTTCTCGCGCCGATGATGGCAAAGCTGCGAGATCCGGACGGATTCGCGCGGTTGGACGAGCTTGCTGCCACTCAGCCGGATACCTCGCGAGACGATGCACGAATCGCAGCGACCAGAATCGCGACTCTGCTGGTATCCAAAGGCGGGACGGTCGCGGAGATCACTGTCGGCGATTGTGTGGAGCTGATCGAAACGATGGCGCAGGTGCACTCCCGCCGCGGTCAGAAGAAGATCGATTTCTACCTGAGACTACGTGCGATGGGCATCTTTCCCGAGGATGCACCACACAGCATCCGTGCGTTCGGCGCTCCGGTCGGACAGTTGACGATCGAACAACTCGTCGACCGCTACCCGATAGAGAACCAACCGATCCGAGCTCTGCTCATCGACTATCTGCGCGAGCGTCAACCCGCGCTGGACTACACCAGTCTCAACTCTCGTGCCCGAGGACTCGCCGGGCTGTTCTGGAGCCGCGTCGAGACACTCGCCCCCGGTATCGACACCCTGGCGCTGCCGCCTGACGTTGCCCGAGCATGGAAGGACGACCTGAGATCGATCACACGCACCGCCGTCGACGCGGCGGGACGAAAGCACGAAACAACTTCGCCCCGAAAGAATTACAAAGACAATCTGTTGCAAGTGCGTGCGTTCTATCTCGACCTCGCGCACTGGGCCGTCGAAGATCCGTCCCGCTGGGCGCAGTGGGTGGCGCCCTGCCCGATCAGCGACGCCGAGGTCAAAAGAGGCAAGGAACTCAAACACCGTAAAGCGCGGATGGATCAGCGCACTCGCGAGCGGTTGCCTGTCCTGTCTCAGTTGGTTCGGTCCGCCGCTGACCGCCGCGCGGCCGCAGCGGCTCTACTTGTTGCGGCGCAGAACACCGAACCAGGTGAGGTGATCGCGGGAACCGACGGAGAACTGCGACGATCCTTGATCCGTCGGGGAACTGGCCGCGTCGTATGGGCCGACAATACTGTTACCGGTGTTCGCCGCGATCTCACCTACGAGGACGAGGAAGCATTCTGGGCATTCGCCACTATCGAAGTGTTGCGGCTCAGCGGTATCCGTCATGAAGAGCTCCTCGAGCTCAGTCACCACAGCATCACCGAATATCGACTACCTAGTACCGGTGAACTGGTTCCGCTGCTGCAGATAGCTCCATCGAAGACCGATACCGAGCGGCTGATCTTGGTCAGTCCCGAGCTTGCGGAAGTCCTCAGTGCGGTAGTTCAGCGTTCGCGGCAACCCAACGGATCGATACCGCTCGTGGCTGCCTACGATACGCAGGAGAAGCTGTGGAATCCGCCGATGCCGCTGCTCTTTCAGCGGGGAATCGGAAACGAACGCCGAGCGATCCCACCGAGTTTCGTCCGCAAGCTCCTCATCAATGCGCTCACCGTGGCAGCTCTCACCGATGCCAGTGGCGATCCGTTGATGTTTCAGCCCCACGACTTCCGGCGAATATTCGTCACCGACGCGATCATGAACGGCCTGCCACCCCATATCGCACAGGTTATTTGCGGGCACAAGACAATTGACACGACGATGGGCTACAAGGCCGTCTACCCCTCGGAAACGATCGAAGCGCATCGAGCGTTCATCGCGCGTCGTCGTTCGATGAGACCCAGTGAGGAATACCGGACACCGACCGACGAGGAATGGGATGCGTTCTTGTCTCATTTCGAGAAGCGGAAAGTATCGGTCGGGACCTGCGCACGGTCGTTCGGCACACCCTGCATCCATGAGCATGCTTGCGTCAGATGCTCACTCCTGCGGCCGGATCCAACGCAGCGAGGCAGGCTCGAAGAAATCCGAGACAACCTCGAAGCCCGCATCATCGAAGCCAAACAGGAAGGCTGGCTGGGTGAAGTCGAAGGACTGCAGGTCAGCTACACCGGAGTCAGGGACAAGCTCGCACAGGTCGATGCCACGATGAAACGAGGATCGGCAACAACTGACCTCGGAATGCCTGGATTCGGATCGATCTCGGGAAGGACTTCCACATGATTACCAAGCTTGAATTCTTGTTCAGAGAAGCCTGCGTCTTCGGCCCCGCGTGGTCCGACGACCAGGACGCTCCAGGTGGCCACGACGGGTGCGATACCCGCAACAACGTTCTGGCCCAAGATCTCTCGGACGTGGTGTTCAAACCGGGAACACGTGACTGCGTCGTATTGTCGGGCGCGATGACCGACCCGTACTCCGGAGATCGCATCGAATTCGAACGCAGCCAGGCCAAGTCCGTCCAGATCGACCACGTCTTCCCACTCGCCGCGGCTTGGGACTTCGGCGCGAACTCCTGGACGCCCGCGCTTCGGATGAGGTTCGCGAACGACACGTCACTGAACCTGTTGGCCGTCAACGGCCCCGACAACCAGTCGAAAGGCGACAGCACGCCCAGTGAGTGGTTGCCGCCCAATCCTGCATACCGATGCTTTTACGCCGGCAAGTACTTGACCGTCGCGATTTCCTACGGCTTACCGGTCAGCCGGGCGGATCACTCGGCGTTGACAGAACTCGCCACTCACTGTTGAGCTACCGGCCGTCCTTCACCACTCGCCCACTCTGGATGACGAGTGCGATCCGCTCACGATCGGCAAAGATCGAGGGATCCGTCAACGGATTGCCGCGGAAGGCAACGAGGTCGGCGAACTTACCGACTTCGATGGTGCCGACCTCGTCGGCGATTCCGAGAATGTCGGCGTTGATCCGGGTAGCGGAAACCAGTGCATCCATGGGTGTTTCGACCTTGGCGCGCAGGACCAACTCCATCCCACGGCCCGTTTGATCGGTACCGATGAGGTCCGATCCCAAGCCCACTCTGACGCTGGCATTTCGAGCAGCAAGAAGCCCGTCGATCTGACCTTGCATCATCTGGCCGATCCGAGCCGAAATCGATTCGGGTAGACCTGCTGACGCCGCGCTGTCCGAGAGCGCCTGCACCACAGCCAACGTCGGCACCAAGGCGACGTCGTGCTCGGCCATCAACTTGGCGGTCTCGTCGTCGATATCAGAGCCGTGCTCGACGCATTTCGCGCCGGCAGTGACAGCGTTTCGGATTCCCTCGTTGTTGTGGGCATGCACCGTGACATAGGTACCGCGCGCATTGGCTTCCTCGACGGCAACTTCGATCTCGTCGACCGTGAACTGGGTATCGGTGAGCTTGTCATGAGTCGATACCACTCCCCCGGTAACACACAGTTTGAGGAAGTCCGCACCCCTGCGGAACGTCTCGCGAACGTTCTTTCGCATCTCGTGCGGACCGTCGGAAAGCAGAGACATACAACGTAATCCGGGGATGTCATGATCGGACCAGTCCGAAGTCGGCTCCCACTCGGCCGCCAGGTGTCCGTGTCCACCTGTCTGGCACTGGATCGGGCCGCACTGAATGATCCGCGGACCCGGAATCTTGCCCGAGGCGACAACTCCGGCGAGTCCACCGTCGATTCCGCCGCAGTCACGAACAGTGGTGAATCCTCCGTCGAGGGTCGATGCGCAGGTCGCGAACATGTCTGCAGCGAGCTCGGCTACCGAGATCTGACGCCGCAGACTCGGTGCGAGATCGCTCGATCCACCGAGATGAACGTGCGCGTCGATGAGGCCGGGCGTGATTGTCAGCCCGGTGCAGTCCAGCACCTCCGCCCCCGCAGGCGGCGTTCCACCGAGTGCACTGATGCGGCCATCTTCCACGGCAACAGCGCAGTTCTCGATCGGGTCGGCGCCCGTGCCGTCGATGATCGTTGCACCGGTCAGCCATACGACAGACATATTGAATGTTCCTCCGACGTGTACCGATCGCCGGAAGATTCCGCCGACATACCGAATAGGGTTCGGTTAGTATGATGCATATCGGCTCCCGAAATCAAGGAGTTGTCATCACTCGATGAAGTCCGAGATTGCTGACGAATCCCTCACCAGGAGAATCGATGCCGCGTCCCACCCAGCCGATACTGTCCACGCGAAACATCACCGACGCGGCTCTGGATGCTGTCGACGCGACCGGCGACTTCACCATGCCCGGGATCGCCAAGCAACTGAACGTGACTCCGTCTTCGCTCTACACACATATTTCGGGTCGATCCGAGATCGTCGAACTCATGCGCATCCGCGTGATGTCGTCGATCTCTGTCCCCCACCCACCGGCAGGGTGGAGCGAACGGATCAGCGCGTGGGGGTGGGCCTATCGCCGAGCTGCGGTCGAGCACTGGCGCCTCATCCCGCTGCTCATGACACGCAGCGTCCGCACCGAGGTAACTTTTGCTATCGATACTGCACTGGTTCAAGCATTTTCGGACGGGGGTTTCGATTCGACAGACACTCGTCACGCAATCTCCACGCTGGACAGTCTGGTTCTCGGATCCGTCGTGAAACTCTCGACGCCGGATGTCGCGTGGACTCAATCCTCCAACCCGAGCGAGATCACGCGCGAGGCTACGACCCCACTGCGAACCGACGACACGTTCGACTTCGGCCTGCGAACCCTGATCGCCGGATGGATGGCTCAGCGCGTTGTTCGTCTGTATACCGAACCTCATTCGGATTCCGACGTCACTTCACGGTGAACGACCTGGTGTGCCATCCCGTGGCTCCACCGGGGATCGGCGGAGTGCGCTCTTCCACCTGAACGTTCCCGTCCAAATCCGTCGCTCTGACCTGCACGGTGTGCAAACCTGAGCCTGCATCCCACATCCACGACCATTGCCGCCAGGTGTCGACCGAGTACTCCTGGGCCAGCGTCGCCAGTTGCCATTCACCGTTGTCGACGCGAACCTCGACCTTCTTGATCCCACGATGCTGAGCCCAGGCCGTTCCCGCCACCAGCACCTGGCCCGGCTCGATCGGCGCCAAAGCTGCCGGCACCTCGATACGCGACGACGTCTTGATCGGTGCCTGCGCACCCCAACCGCGCTGGGTCCAATAGGCCTCGACCTTGTCGAAACGCGTCAACTCCCACTCCGTCACCCATTTGGTGGCGGACACGAAACCGTACAGCCCCGGAACCACCTGCCGAACGGGATAACCGTGCTCGAACGGCAACGGCTCACCGTTCATCGCCACGGCGAGGATCGCGTCACGGCCGTCGGTGACTATCTCGACCGGGGTGCCGACTGTGAAGCCGTCGACGCTGGTCGACAGGAGCATGTCGGCGTCGGGATGGACACCGGCTTCGTCGAGCAAGTCCTTCATGGGATAACCGATCCACTTCGCGTTCCCGGCCAGAACGCCGCCCACCTCGTTCGAGACACACGTCAGCGTGATGACCCGCTCGATGGGCGTTCGCGCCACCAGATCGTCGAACGACAACGTCATCTCGCGGTCCACCATTCCGTGAATCCGCAGTTCCCACGAATCCGTCGTCAATTGCGGAACGAGGAGTGCCGTGTCGATTCGGTAGAAGTCGTCGTTGGGCGTGATGTACGTCGACGCACCCGCAATTGCGATATCCGCACCCGACGGGATCGGCGGCGCCGGGTCAGCGGCGGTGGGCACGACAAAGTCTTCACGATTCGCTACTGCTCCGGCGATTCGCTGACCCACGAACTTCCCGGCGGCACCCGCTGCCGCAGCCACTGCCAACGCCGCACCTGCCAGCAGAAGGAACTGACGACGAGGCAACCACGAGTCGGCGACGCCCGGCGAGAGCGGCACTTCGAGTTGTGTGATCAGCAACCGCAAGGTTGCGACGCCCGCCACCACACCGACCAGCGTCGGGAACACGTACATCGCATCGGCAGTCGGCCGCTGCATCGCCGCATACACACCAACCGCGCCCAGAAGAACGAGAATGACGCTGCCGATCGGGCGGCGTCGCCGTTCCAGGAGCCCGGCCACCGCACCGAGCAGAACGATCAAGATCGACATTCCGATGAACAGCGCCGGCTTGTCATTGGTACCGAAAGTGTCGATCGCGAACTCGCGAGCCCACGCCGGCGTTCGGTCGACGGTAGTCGCACCTACTGCGTAGAAGGGCGACGCGTCCGGGTTGATCGGCAGCGCCACCAGTTCACCGACGCCCAGGACGACAGCCGCGGCCAAGACCCCGGAGATCGCGTGAGCAGCCCATCTACGACGCGGTGGACGAGATTCGATGCTCGGGTGCTCGTCGATGTTCTGTGTGACCATGTCGTCTCGGCTCTGTCGGTGCGAGTGGTACTTCGATCGGATACCCGACATTCGGCGCTGCGGGACATCCGGATGGGTGCACTCCTCTATCAAGAACTACGCCGAACTCGCGATTAGAGTGGGGACAATGACCGTCGACCTCAACAAGGACACGCTCCTGTGCATGTCGCTCTCCGGGCGACCGAGCAACATCGGCACGAGGTTTCACAATTACCTCTACGAGGAATTGGGCCTGAACTTCGTCTACAAAGCCTTCACCACCGAAGACGTGCCAGCCGCGATCGGCGGCATCCGAGCACTCGGGATTCGAGGCTGCGGGGTGTCGATGCCGTTCAAGGAACAGGTCATCGAGCACATCGACGTCATGCACGATTCGGCGAGCGCCATCGACTCCGTGAACACGATCGTCAACGAGTCCGGAGTGCTGCACGCCTACAACACCGACTATCAGGCGGTGGCCGATCTACTGCGTGACAACAACGTCGACACGAGCCTGTCCGTCGCTGTCGCCGGCAGCGGTGGCATGGCAAAAGCAGTCGTCGCCGCGGTGCGCGACACCGGATTCACCGACGTCACCGTGATCGCCCGCAACCAGCAAGTGGGGTCGTCGCTCGCGAAGCAGTACGGCTTCGACTGGCAGGCCGAACTCGGCGAGCTTCGTCCCGGTGTGCTGATCAACGCCACTCCGATCGGTATGTCCGGCGGCGCAGAAGCAGATGCACTGTCGTTCCCCGAACAAGCAGTGCGCGCCGCCGATGTCGTCTTCGACGTCGTCGCGATGCCTGCGAACACGCCACTGATCGCGTTGGCGACCGAACTCGGCAAGACGGCGATCACGGGAGCGTCGGTCATTGCCCTTCAGGCCGCCGAACAGTTCGTGCTCTACACCGGCGTGCGTCCGAGCGCGGAGCAGATCCAGCGAGCGTCGGAATACTCACGGGCGTAGGAACCACGTCGCCGTGAACGAGACCGGGGAGACTCCACCTCAACAACTCGCGCGGAACTTCAACGAGTTGTTGCAAGAACTGCGCGTCGCGCTCTCTGGTGTTCAGATCCTGTTTGCCTTCCTGCTGGCCGTGGCATTCACCGAACGCTACGAGGAAGCGTCGGCGTACATCCGCGGCATCCACTTGGTGACGGTGATCCTTGTTGCCATCTCGTTCGGGTTCCTGATGGCACCCGCGGTCTGGCATCGCATGCTTTTCCGCCGTGGGCACCGCGAGAACATATTGCCCGTGGCCAACCGATTCGCCCTGTGCGGCATAGCCTTTCTGGCCGCCTCCATGACCGGCACGGTCCTGTTGATCGCCGAGGTCGCCGTCGGCGGAGTTGCCGCAAAGGTTTTGGCAGCGTGCGCCGCGATCATGTTCACGGCACTGTGGTTTCTCGTGCCGTCATTCATCGATCGCACCAAGAGCTGACTCAGGCTCCGGTGTCGACGGCGCGAGTGCTGTCGTTGGACCACTGTGACCACGAGCCCGGGAACAGCGTCGCGTCGTAACCAGCGATCGCGAGCGCCGCGATCTCGTGCGCGGCAGTCACTCCGGATCCGCAGTACACCGCCACCTTGTCTCCGACGCCCAGTCCGGCGAATCGCTCACGCAGGTGGGTCGTATCCAGGAATCGCCTGTCGCCGGTGATGTTCTCGGCGGTCGGCGCGTTCACCGCCCCGGGGATGTGCCCTGCGACGGGATCCATCGGCTCGACCTCGCCGCGGTACCGCTCCCCGGCTCGGGCGTCTAGAAGGACACCGCCCTCGCTCGTCCAGTTGCCGACACCGTCGATGTCGACAGTCGGCATGTTGCCGCCGGTGAAAGTCACGTCGCCCGGGCTGACGGACTCGCCGATACCGGCCGCCAACGGCAGTCCTGCGGACTCCCAGGCCTGCAGCCCGCCGTCGAGCAGTCGGACATCCGAGAGTCCGGCCCACCGCAGCAGCCACCAACCACGGGCAGCGGCCGTGTTGCCGGTGGCGTCGTAAAGCACCACCGAATCACCGTCGTCGATTCCCCAACGACGCGCCGCGTCCTGCAGGTCTTCGAGACTCGGCAGCGGATGCCTCCCCTCGTCCGGCGACGGCGGCGAGGCAAGTTCCTCGTCGAGGTTCACGAATACCGCACCGGGAATATGGCCGTCGCGAAAATGCTGCTCGCCGTTCGAATCACCCAGCGCCCATCGGACATCGAGCAATCGCGGCGCAGCGCCGGCCTCGATGAGAGCGGACAGTTCTTCGACGTCGATCAGCACGGGAAGTGTCATGAGCCCATCCTGACACGACCACTCATGCAACCCCGAAGAAGGCACCGAGACCCACCAACAACACTCCCGTCACCACGTCGATTCGCTTGCCGACGCCAGGGCGACGCAGCTTCTTGCCGGCTCCGGCTGCCAACACCACCACGATCGCCCACCACAGCGCCGCGGCGACCACCGTCGCGCCCGCCAACATCAACGTGCGCAGCCCTGCGCCTTCACCCGGCTCGATGAATTGCGGGAGTAGCCCGAGAAAGAACAACAGCGCCTTCGGGTTCAGCAGGTTCGAGAGGAAGCCGTAACGAAATGCTGTGGTGACCGCGATCGGTTCTTTCGCTGCCGGAATTCCCTCGTCCGAGGCTCGGGCCTTGAAAGCACTTCGAATCGCGGAGATGCCGAGCCAGGTCAGATATGCCGCCCCGGCGTATGTGAGCGCGGAGAGCAACTGTGGCCGTGTCGCCACAAGTGCGGAGAGACCCAGTGACGCGGCAGCGGTGTGAACGAAGAGCCCGGAAATCACACCGGCGGCCACCACCGCGCCGGTCCGACGATCTGCCAGAGAATGACGCAGGATCAGGACAAAATCCGGTCCCGGCGTGAACAGGACGATGGATAGCAGGGAGCCGAAAGCGAGCCATTGACCGACACTCATCCGAAATACCTCACACCCGAGCTGATTCGAGACACATGTTCATGCCAGGAGTGTGCAACTGGATCCGGGAAGTTCAAAACGACTCCGGATATAGTTCGGCAGATGACGAAGAATGAGCCTCTGGATCCGGTGGACTGGAAGATTTTGGCCGAATTGCAGAACGACGCGTCGATCACCAACAAGGTGTTGGCCGATCGAGTCGGCTTGGCGACGTCCTCGTGCCACGAGCGCGTACGACGCCTACGCGCCAACGGCACGATCAGCGGCATCCATGCGGTTGTCGATCCGGCAGCCGTTGGCCGGTCGATGCAGGCGATCATCGCCGTTCAATTGCGACCACACCGCCGCGACCTCGTCGACCGGTTCACCGCCGACGCGCTAGCGCTGCCGGAAACGCTTGCGCTCTTCAACGTCTCGGGGCCCGAGGACTTCTTCCTCCACGTCGCGGTCCGTGACAGCGCTCATCTACAACGGGTATTGATCGACCACCTCGCCGCACATCCCGAGGTCTGGCACGCCCAAACGCACCTCATCTACGGCAAAGCGGTCACCTCACCCATCCGACCGGACAGGTAAATCGGGCCTCGAGCGGGTCGGGCAGAATCACTGACCATGTCGGACTCCACAGATACCACCGAACCGGAAGCCGTTCGCAGCAACTCGCAACCGATGAGCGCAGGCATCGTCACGGCCCTCGTCGGCTTCACCAGTTCGTTCGCGGTGGTCCTCACCGGCCTCGCCGCTGTCGGCGCGGACGCGACCGAGGCGGCGTCCGGACTGCTGGTTCTGTGTGTGACCCAAGCGTTGGGAATGCTCTGGCTCTCACGCCGGTATCGGATGCCGATCACCCTGGCCTGGTCGACGCCCGGTGCCGCTCTGCTCGCCGGCGCGGGAGCCGTCGAGGGTGGGTGGCCGGCGGCGGTCGGAGCATTCATCGTCGTCGGAATCGCGATTGTTCTGACCGGACTGTGGCCGACGCTCGGAAGGATCATCTCGGCAATCCCGACGCCCCTCGCGCAGGCGATGCTCGCCGGGGTTCTGATGCCGTTGTGCCTGGCGCCGATCATCGCCGTCCGGGACGCCCCCGCAGCGGTCGCGCCCGTCATCCTGGTTTGGCTTGCCGCGCAGCGCTTCTCCAAGCGATGGGCGGTTCCGCTCGCGTTTCTCACAGCAGCGGTCGTGATCGGGATCAGCCTCGTCACGTCGGATCGAGTGCTCGACGCCGGCGCCATGATTCCCCGCATTGATCTCACCGCGCCGTCGTGGACCTGGCAGGCAATGATCGGCATTGCGATTCCCCTCTACATCGTCACGATGGCTTCGCAGAACATTCCCGGTGTGGCCGTGATGAATTCGTTCGGATACACCGTTCCCTGGCGACCGTCGATGATCGTGACGGGTATCGGCACCATCGTCGGCGCACCGGCCGGTGGCCATGCGATCAACCTCGCGGCGATCAGCGCAGCCCTGGCCGCCGCCCCCACCGCACATCCGGATCCCAAACGTCGATGGATCGCTGCCTTCACCGCAGGCTGGGCGTATCTCGTTCTCGCTGCCGGCGCGGCCGCGGTGGCCGCTCTGGTAGCCGCCGCACCGGCCGGAGTCGTGGAAACTGTTGCCGGACTGGCGCTCCTGGCAACGCTTGCCGGCGCCCTCACGTCGGCGCTGAGCGAGGCGAGTGAACGTGAAGGCGCCGTGGTCACGTTTCTGATCGCCGCATCCGGGGTCAGTATCCTGGGAATCGGATCGGCATTCTGGGCACTGTTGGTGGGGCTGATCGTGCGTGCAGTCCTACAGGGCACCACCCTGCCCCCACTCTCGCGAAAGTCCTCACTACAGTCGAAGCCGTGAGCACAGCGCAGACGCCCCCGTCGATCAGCGAGTTTCCCGTTCTCTGGCCCGTCCCGACGCGGTGGGACGACAACGATCACTACGGCCACGTCAACAACGTGACCTACTACTCGTACTTCGACACCGCGGTCAACGCCTGGCTGATGTCTTCCACTGGAACCGACATCCGCACCCTGCCTGCCATCGGCGTCGTCGCCGAGACGTCGTGCCGGTACCTGAGCGAACTGTCGTTCCCCGAGCAGTTGCAGGTGGGTATCTCCGTCGAGAAGCTGGGCACCAAGAGCATCGTCTACGCCCTGGCGATATTCCACGAGGTCGACGGTGGCAATTGGGAACCCGCTGCCACCGGCCGCTTTGTCCACGTCTACGTCGACGCCGACACCCGTAAGCCGGTGGAGATCCCGGCGGCCATCAGATCTGCAGCCGGGACCTTGACCGAAAACTAGCTCAGACCGAGCTGATCTGCCGTCAAGACGGCGCGTGCAACGATTCCGTCGATCAGCGCGACCGTCGGGCCGCCGTGCTCGGCCTTGTTGCGCGGATCGTCGAGGATACGTCGCAGCACGCCCTCCGCGATGATCGAGAGCTTCCACAGAGCGAGTACGTGCCAGTATCCGACCGCTGACACGTCGCGGCCAGTCGCCTCGACGTAGGCAGCGACCAGCTCGTCACGGTTCGGGAAGCCTTCCAGCGTGGACGCCATGAACGGACCGGCAACCTTGTCACCGGCTTCCGGCCAGTACGCGAGTAGCGCACCGAGGTCCGCGAGCGGCTCCCCCAACGTGCACAGCTCCCAGTCGACGACGGCAACGATGCGCCCCTCGGCCGGATCGGTGATGACGTTGTTGAGGTGGAAGTCGCCGTGAACCAACGTCACTTCGTTCTGTTCCGGAATGTTTCGGTGCAGAATCTCGGCCAATCGGTCGACATCCGGAACATCGCGGGTCTTGGACTTCTCCCACTGCGCCAACCACCGCTTGAGCTGACGCTCGGCAAAGGGCTTGCGGCTGGCCAGGTCGTCCAGCCCGGTCTCTTCCAGGTCAACTCCGTGGATGCTGGCGAGGGTTTTGGGCATCGCCAAGCCGACCGCGCGACGCTCGTCCTCGGTCAACTTCTGAGCCACCGGAACGCCGTCGATCACAACGCCGTCGATGTAGCTCATGAGGACCAGCGGAGCGTCCGTGATCTCCGGATCTTCCGTGATGCCGAGGATCTTCGGAACCGGCACTTTGGTTCCCTGGAGCGACGACAGGATGCGGTGCTCGCGAACGACGTCGTGCGCGGACGCCAACAACGTGCCGAGTGGAGGTCTGCGCAGTACCCACCGTCCTCCGCCCGCATCCGTCACGGAGTAGGTCAGGTTCGATTGCCCGTTACCGATCCTCTCGAAAGTCAGTGGTGTCGTGGCGCCGACCCCCAGTTCGGCGATCCACGCGGAAACAGCTTCTTCGTTCAAACCGACTGCAGTCACCGCACCGATGCTAGCGGTTGAAGTCCGATCGGTTGGCCGTACCGACACGTTTGTTACTCGCCAGTTCGCAGTTCAGGTCTTGATACGGCAGTGAAAATACTTGCGGATTTCCCAATCAGGGGGATCCTGATGGTAGAGCGACAACTGCATACGACACATCGGGATTGTGCGGCGTACTCACGAGGCGCGCCGGGCATGAGCAGAAACCGAGGTGAGCGAAGATGATCGACAACCTCGATTATCCGGTCCAACTCATCCAACCGAACGGCGCACGGGTGTGCCGTCCCGAATTCGACCGCCTGATAACGGACATCGGGCCTGACGAACTGCTGTCGTTGTATCGCGATCTCGTCGTGAGTCGCCGAATCGACACCGAAGCTGTTGCCCTGCAGCGTCAAGGCGAAATCGGTTTGTGGGCTCCGATGCTAGGCCAAGAAGCCGCCCAGGTCGGTTCCGCGAGAGCGCTCGCCCCAGACGACTTCGCGTTCACCAGCTACCGCGAACATGCCGTCGCGTACTGCCGGGGTGTTCCCCCCGAATTGCTGACCACCATGTGGCGAGGAATCTCCCATTCCGGTTGGGATCCAGAACAATTCAATGTCACCAATCCGGCGATCGTCGTCGGCTCCCAAGG
The DNA here is from genome assembly GCF_018588185.1 of Rhodococcus sp. WY5. Taxonomy (NCBI): domain Bacteria; kingdom Bacillati; phylum Actinomycetota; class Actinomycetes; order Mycobacteriales; family Nocardiaceae; genus Rhodococcus; species Rhodococcus sp. WY5. Next base: position 3,301,029 of record NZ_JAAMPR010000001.1, on the reverse strand, counting down.
GCTGCACGCCACCGGATACGCACTCGGCGCACACCTGGACGGCGCCGAGATCGCAACGATCGCGTACTTCGGCGACGGCGCCACAAGTCAGGGCGACATCGCCGAGGCGATGGGATTTGCCGCCAGTTTCCGTGTCGGCGTTGTCTTCTTCTGCCAGAACAACCAGTGGGCAATCAGTGAACCGGTATCCCTCCAGTCACGCACGCCCATCTCACATCGGGCAATCGGTTACGGCATCCCCGCGATCCGCGTCGACGGTAACGACGTCCTTGCCGTGCTCGCCGTGACGCGCTCGGCGCTCAATCGCGCACGCGAAGGCAGCGGCCCGACGTTCATCGAGGCGATCACCTGCAGAATGGGCCCGCACACGACCTCCGACGATCCGAGCAGGTACCGCACCGATACGGATATGTCGGAGTGGAGAAGCCGCGATCCGCTCGAGCGAATGCGTCTGCTCCTCGGCCGTCGCGATCTTCTCGGAGAAAACGAACTCAGCACCATCGCGGCAGCCGCCGACGACGTCGCCGCTGGACTGCGACGCGCAACCATCGCGCTCGCCGATCCGCCCCCGTCAGCGCTCTTCGATCACGTCTACGCCGAGGCACACCCACTGATCGACGCTGAACGCGAAGAGCATCGCGCGTATCTCCGTAGCCTGGAAGGGGCTTCGTCATGACCGTCATGAATCTGGTGACCGCGCTCAACACCGGCCTTCGACGCGCACTCGAAGACGATCGTCGCGTTGTCATCATGGGCGAGGACGTCGGCCGTCTCGGCGGCGTATTCCGGGTTACCGACGCCCTGCAGAAGGACTTCGGCGACACCCGGGTGATCGACATGCCCCTCGCCGAATCAGGGATCGTGGGAACAGCTTTCGGTCTTGCCTTGCGCGGATATCGTCCGGTCTGCGAAATTCAATTCGACGGGTTTGTCTACCCGGCTTTCGATCAGATCGTCTCGCAGGTGGCCAAGATCCAGTACCGCACCCGAGGCGCTGCATCTGCGCCACTGACGATTCGGATTCCCAGTGGCGGCGGAATCGGTGCGGTGGAACATCATTCGGAGTCGCCGGAAGCGTACTTCGCTCACACCGCGGGACTGCGGGTGGTGTACCCGAGCAATCCGATCGACGGTTTTCACATGATCCGCCAATCCATTGCGGCCGACGACCCGGTGATATTCCTCGAACCCAAACGGCGCTACTGGGATACCGCCGACGTGAATACCGATGCTGCGCCCGAGCTTCCGCTCCACCGTGCTCGCGTCGCCCGCTCGGGGAACGACGCGACAGTGGTTGCGTACGGATCCATGGTCACCACCGCACTCGACGCCGCGCGGATCGCCGAAGAAGAGGGCCATGATCTGGAAGTGGTGGATCTGCGTTCACTCTCCCCCGTCGACTTCGACACGATCGAGGCGTCGGTGAACAAGACAGGCCGGCTGGTCGTTGTCCACGAGGCTCCGAAGTTTCTCGGCGTCGGCGCCGAAATCGCAGCACACGTCGCGGAACACTGCTTCTATCAGTTGGAGTCACCGATCCTGCGGGTCAGCGGATTCGACATCCCCTACCCGCCCGCCAAGCTCGAGCGTTTTCACCTTCCGGACGCCGACCGGATCCTCGCAGCACTCGACCGGGCGCTGGCAGCATGAGTACAGGGCACGAATTCCGGTTGCCGGATCTCGGCGAGGGCCTGACGTCCGCCGATCTGGTCGAGTGGACGGTCGGCGTCGGCGACACTGTGGCACTCAATCAAGTTCTCGCCCAGGTAGAGACAGCCAAAGCTCTTGTCGAACTGCCGTCGCCCTACGTCGGCGTTGTCAGAGAACTCCTCGTCGAACCTGGCACTACCGTTCCGGTGGGTACTCCGATCATCCGTATCGAGGAGCCTGCAGATTCACCGTCTCCAAGTGATTCACAGTCTCCGAGCGTGCTGGTCGGATACGGACCCGCGGCCGAGAGACCGAGCCGCCGACGGAGCAAGATCACGCCGGACTCGCAATCCGCGGCGAATACCGAACGACAGCCCGCAACACCCGCGGCGCGGCGCGCGGCCCGCGAAGCCGGCATCGAACTGAGCGAAATCACCGGCAGCGGATTCGACGGCGCCGTCACCGCAGCTGACGTCGCAGACGCGCTTACCGTGCAGGCGCCTTCGGATAACGCGACACGCCTGGCCTCGTCCGGCATACGAAAACAGATGGCGTCGGCGATGGTTGCCAGCGTCCGCGCTCCGCAGGCCAGCGTCTTCCTCACCGCCGATGTCACGCCTTCGATGGAACTGCTCGGCAGGCTCCGTTCCTCGGAGGCGTTCACCGGACTGTCCCTCACTCCGCTGACTCTCGCTGCCAAGGCAATGGTGGCCGCCGTCGCCTCGCACCCGATGGTGAACGCGCATTGGGACGAGGCCCGCGGCGACGCCGCCGTCGACGATGACGTGAATCTCGGCATCGCCGTCGCCTCCGAACGTGGACTGTCCGTGCCCAACATCAAGAGCGCCCAGACCCTGAGCCTGGTCCAGCTCGCACGCGCGGTGACCGAACTGACCGTCGCTGCCCGTGAGGGAAATACGGACGTCCGTCACCTGACGGGTGGCACCGTCACGATCACAAATGTCGGAGTCTTCGGCGTCGACGGCGGCATTCCGCTTCTCAATCCGGGAGAAGCCGTCATTCTCTGTCTGGGCTCGGTGAGCGAGCGTCCGTGGGTGATCGAGCGCAAGATCGAAGTGCGGAGCGTCGTGACACTGACGTTGACGTTCGACCACCGCGTGCTGACCGGTGAGCAGGCCGCGAGATTCCTCTCATTTGTCGCAGAGATGCTCGCGAACCCGGACCTGTTGCTGACTCACCTGTAGAAAGGAACGAGTGAGCGTCAACCCCACCGACCGCGCAGTCCCCACCTCCGCCCTGGTGCGCGCCCGCGCCGGCATCTTCGGCATTTTCGGCATCAACGGATTTCTCCTCGCGATGTGGGTCGTCCACATCCCGTCCATCGAACACCGAGTGGGGATCAGTCACTCGACGCTCGGCTCACTTCTTCTCCTTCTTGCAGTCGGAGCCATTGCCGGCATGCAGTTGAGCGGCCCGCTCGCAGATCGATACGGCAGCAGACGCATGGTCGTCCTGGCGGGTAGCGGGCTGGCATTCGCCACTCTCGGCCCGGGGTTTGCCACGAACACCTGGCAACTGGGCGCTGCACTTGTTGTATTCGGCTTTGCGAACGGCGCGTTGGACGTGTCGATGAACTCGCAGGCCGTCGAGGCCGAACAGTTGTACCGGCGCCCGATCATGGCGGCCTTTCACGGCATGTTCTCGGTCGGTGGCGTATTGGGCTCTGTCATCGGATTCGGCACTCTCGCACTGGATCTTCCGCCGTATGTCACGCTCAGCATCGCGTCGGCAATCGGCTTGCTGGCAGTCTGGTTGTGCTCGCGACCCCTTCTCCCTCACGTCGACGTGCATGCCGAAACCGCGTCGACTACCGGAAAGACACACGGCAGATTCTCGGCTCGCGTACTTGCCCTCGGAACCCTCGCCTTTGTTCTGATGCTGGCCGAGGGAGTGGCAAACGACTGGAGCGCGCTGCAGGTCAAGGAAGATCTCGGTGTTTCGAATGCCGTTGCCGCACTGTCGTTCGGCGCATTCTCCGCCATGATGACCGTCGGCCGGTTCACCGCGGATCGGATCAGCGCGGCGGTAGGCCCGGTGGCAGTGGTTCGCTACGGCGCTTTGCTGTCGTCCGTCGGCATGCTGACCGTCGTGGTATCCGGCTGGCTACCACTGACGTTGCTCGGTTGGGCACTGTTCGGCGCCGGCCTGTCGGGATGTATTCCGCAGATCTTCACCACGGCCGGAAATCTGGGCTCAGGTTCGGCCGGTACCAACATGTCTCGCGTCGTCGGCATGGGATACATCGGATTCCTCGCCGGGCCGGCAACCATCGGCTGGGTCACCAAGCTTGTGCCTCTCACCACAGCAATGTTGATCCCGTTTGCATGCGTCCTGGTCGCAGCGGGTTGTGCGGGTGTCGTTCGGCGCGATTCTCCGACCGCCTACAGACCTCACAGCTGATCCTCACGATCGGCACAGACTCAACAGGGATGCTGGTACTCGTGACCGTCTCGACCTCCACCCAGCACCCCGCTCCCTCCACAACCACTCGCGTCCTCGTCCTTGCCGCGATCGCCGTCGTAGCGCTGGGCGTCTTGTATTTCGTGCGACCCACCTCGCCCGGTTTGAGCGTCCCGGAACAGGTGCGCGCACTTGCCGAGTGGACGGTAGGCCGATTCGACGTCACCGCTGTACTCGCAGCCACTACCGCTCTGGCCGTCGTCTCGATGGTCCGCGGACTGCCATACGGCATCGGCGCGATCCTGCTCCTCGGAATGGGCGCCAATCTCACCAACGCGGCATTCGGTTCCTGGCTCCCCGATGTTCCCCAGGACCTATTGCCCAGCGGTCACGTCGCAGCGGCGACCGCGCTGTACTGCTCGGCGATCTTGATCTCCGCCCCGCAGTGGCGTCCGGTGGTCGCCGGGCTCGGATTCGTCGGAGTTGCTGCGATCGGTGCCAGCGCGCTCGCCGCCGAGCTGAGCGGCCTTTTCGGAGTGATAGCTGGCATTCTGATCACCCTGGTATGGGCCTGTGCCGCAGCCATTTTGATGGCACGATCGCCCATCGCCGCGAAACGTGAAGAGCTGCGCCCAGATACGGCAGCCATCGCGTTCTCCAGGCACCGAAGCATCCGACTTTAGTCCTAAATCTTTGGGATTCAGAGATTTTCGCCGATAGCTCTCCCGCCACGGTTGGACATGACGTATGTTCTGAAATGTCCGAATCAAGTAGTTCCACAGCGAAGGAGTCTTTACCGTGAGCCTCGAAGATCTGAACCCGCTCGAACTGATCCAGAAGTTGATCGAACTACTTTCCGGCTTCTCTTCCGACCCCGAAACCCCCGAGGTTCCGTAAAACGTCGCCAGAGGCGCCTGTTCCGAGTTTCGTCTCGGAGCAGGCGCCTTTGTCGTTTCAGCACAAGAAGTCGTTGCATCACACGACATCTTTGCAACACACGGCCACGAAAAAAGGCGTCCACTCGCAGCTGCGAGTGGACGCCCCTTCCGAGCTCGAGCGCTAGAGCGCCTTGAGTTCCTCGGTTACTTCGGAGACCGACTTCTTGGCGTCACCGAAGAGCATCGAGGTGCCCTCGGCGAAGAAGAGTGGGTTCTCGATACCTGCGAAACCGGAGTTCATCGAGCGCTTGAGCACGATGACGGACTTCGACTGGTCGACGTTGAGGATCGGCATTCCGTGAATCGGTGAGCTCGGATCGTTGCGCGCGGCCGGGTTGGTGACGTCGTTCGCACCGATCACCAAGGTGACATCGGTACGAGAGAACTCGTCGTTGATGTCGTCCATTTCCTTCATCGCGTCGTACGAGACATCCGCCTCTGCGAGAAGAACGTTCATGTGACCGGGCATACGGCCGGCGACCGGGTGAATGGCGTACTTGACCTCGACGCCCTTCGACTCGAGCAATTTCGCCATGTCCTTGACCGCGTGCTGAGCCTGCGCGACGGCAAGTCCGTATCCGGGTACGACGATGACCTGGTTGGCGTAGGCCATCTGGATGGCCGCGTCGGCGGCCGAGGTCGCCTTTGCCGTGCGCACGACGCCGTCGGAGGATGCGGCTTCACCGCCACCACCACCGAAGCCGCCGGCAACGATGGCCGGGATGGACCGGTTCATGGCCTTGGCCATGAGGTTGGTCAAGATGGTGCCCGAAGCACCGACGATCATGCCGGCGACGATCATCGCCTGGTTGTTGAGCGCCAAACCTGCAGCAGCAGCTGACAAACCGGTCAGAGCGTTGAGCAGCGAGATGACGACGGGCATGTCCGCGCCGCCGATGGGCAGCACGACCATCAGTCCGAGGATGCCCGAGAGCACGAGCACGCCGACGATCCACAGTGAGCTGGTCGGGCCTTCCGGTGAGATCGCCTTGATACCGATGATCACCGAGAACGCGACGGCGGCAATGAGCAGCAGAGCATTGAGCGGCTGCTGGAGCTTGCCGATTCCGATCGGACGACCAGGCAGAGTTTCCTGCAGCTTCAGGAACGCGATCACGCTGCCCCAGAAGGAGATCGATCCGATCACCGCGGCAAAGAGCGAAGCGATGACGATGTGTACCGTCGGCGACTCGCCGTGCTGGAATGCGGTGAAACCGTCCGAGTCCAGGAACTCCGCGTACGCGATCAACGCGACCGTGCCGCCGCCGACACCGTTGAACAGTGCCACCAACTGCGGCATGGCCGTCATCTTCGTGCGGAGCGCCGGCGGAACGCCGAGCACGACACCGATGACAAGGCCGGCAGCGATGAGGATCCAGTTCCCCATCTCCGCATCACGAATGGAGATCAGAGTCGCAACGACGGCGATGAGCATGCCGATCGCGGCGATCTGGTTGCCGCGGACTGCGGTCTTCGGGCCGGTAAGACCCATGAGGCCGTAGATGAACATCGAGAACGCGACAATGTAGAGCGCATTGACCAGGTATTCCATTACTGGTCACCATCCTTCGACACAGACTTGGCGGCCGGCTTGGCCTTGAACATCGCCAACATGCGGTCCGTGACGACAAAACCACCGACAACGTTCACGGTTCCGAAGACGAGCGCGACGAACAAGATGATCTGCAACCCGATCGAGGGATCGTGCACCTTGCCCAGGACGACCAACGCGCCCAGGACGACGATGCCGTGGATGGCGTTCGTACCGGACATCAACGGGGTGTGCAGGGTGTTCGGAACTTTGGAGATCACAGCGAAACCGACGAACCCGGACAACACCAGGATCGCGATGTTCGCCAGAAGTGATGTGTACATCAGGCGCCCTTCTCTTCACGGGTGACGCACGCACCGGCCAGAACCTCGTCGGAGAAATCAGGCGCCAAGGCGCCTTCCACCAACATGAGTTCGATCAGCGCGGAAATGTTCTTCGAGTACAACTCGGACGCATGCTCCGGCATGGACGCCGGCAAATTCAGCGGAGAGCAAATGGTCACGCCGTGCTTGACGACGGTTTGACCCGGCTCGGTCAGCTCGCAGTTACCACCGGTTTCACCCGCGAGGTCGACCACGACACTGCCCGGCTTCATGCCTTCGACCGCGGCAGCGGTCACCAGGCGCGGCGCGGGACGACCCGGAACCAGAGCTGTGGTGATCACAACGTCGAAGCCCTTGATCGCGTCTTCGAGTGCCTGCTGCTGCTTCGCTCGCTCGTCGTCGGTCAACTCGCGGGCGTATCCACCCTCGCCCGCCGCATCGATTCCGAGGTCGAGCCACTGTGCACCCACCGAACGCACCTGGTCGGCGACCTCAGGACGCACGTCGTACCCGGTAGCGCGGCCACCGAGACGCTTGGCTGTCGCCAGCGCCTGCAGACCTGCCACACCCACTCCGAGGACCAGAACCGTCGCAGGCTTCACCGTGCCCGCAGCGGTGGTGAGCATCGGGAAGAACCGCGTCGACTCCGATGCTGCCAACAGAACAGCCTTGTACCCGGACACGTTCGCCTGCGAGGACAACGCGTCCATCACCTGCGCGCGGGAGATACGAGGAATCGCCTCCACGGCGTATCCCTCGATGCCGGCGGCCTTCAACTCGGCGATGCGGTTGTCCGCATTACGCGGATTCAGGAAACCGATGAGCTTCGCGCCGGTACTGATCCGGGCGATCTCTTCTGTCGACGGAGGCGCAACCTTGACCACCACGTCAGCAGTCCACGGATCGCCGATCTTCGCGCCGGCAGCGGTGTACAACTCGTCGGGAATCAACGCCCCGAGACCGGCCCCGGACTCGACGACTACGTCGACACCCTTGCCGATCAAAGCGGACACAATTTTCGGCACCAATGCGACCCGACGCTCACCATCACTCGATTCTCGAGGGACGCCGACCGACGGACGCACTTGTGCGCTCTTCGATGTTTCCATTTTCCATTACCTTCTGCGGTTGGTGGTTCGCCTGCTGCGACGAGCGGCAACCAGCATGTGATGAGCGGAAGATGACCCGCTTTTGGGTGAATGGTGACTGATAGTAGCCAGAGTTAACGCGGCGTAGGGAAACCGACGACGCACTTTCTCCATCTGAATCGAGTCCGAACAGTATGTTTGGACATACCTGAAGAAGCCTACTGTGAGGTCGATCACACCGGAATGGCGGACTATTCCACTATTTGAAACGGCCGAAAGACGTAAAGGCATCAGAATGACGCGCCGAATAATCACCGTCGAGCGAGTTTACGAACCGGCTTCCGAATGTAACGCCGTCCGACTCCGCGTAGACCGACTCCGGCCACGCGGCCTCAAACGCGAAAACCTGCAGTACGCCTCGCACCGGCCTCGGATGCTCGACCCGTTGTTCTACTGACAGCAAGCAAGGACCTGCCATACGGTCACGCGCAGGTCCTTGCCGACTATCTCGCAGAATTACTCTGATGTCCTAGCATTTCACTAGAGCATCAATTGCTCACATATTGAGACCGCAACTTGTGCTTGACGAGCTTTCCTGTAGCGGTCCTAGGCAATTCGTCGGCAAAGTCAATGCTTCTCGGAGCTTTGAAATGTGCGACCTGACTGCGAACGTATTCCAGCAATTCCTCGGCGACATGGGCACCAGGCTCGATTCCCTCCGCTAGTTGGACAACCGCCTTGACCTGCTCACCCATTTCTTCGTCGGGAACACCGATGACCGCCACGTCGAACACCTTCGGGTGCAAAGTAAGGATGTTCTCGGACTCCTGTGGGTAGATATTCACACCACCGGAGATAATCGTGAACGCGGCGCGGTCGGTCAGATAAAGGAAACGCTCGGAGTCGATATAGCCGATATCTCCACTCGTCGTCCACGTCGGATGATCCGGATGCTGCGCGGCAGCCGTTTTCTCGGGATCATTGTGGTACCGGAACGGCAAAGTCTCCCGCTCCCAGAACACGGTACCGATCTCGCCGACCGGAAGATCGCGCCCGGCGTCGTCACAGATGTGCACGATCCCCATCACTCCGTCACGCCCGACGGAACCCGGATGCGACAAGGCCTGCTCACTGTTGATGAAGGTAGCGCCCGAACCCTCGGTCGAGGCGTAGTACTCGTAGATCACCGGCCCCCACCAGTCGATCATTGCCGTCTTCACTTCGGGCGGGCAGGGAGCAGCAGCGTGAATGGCGACCTTCACCGTCGAGACGTCGTAACGATCACGGGTCTCCTTCGGAAGTTTCAACATTCGAACGAACATCGTCGGTACCCACTGACTGTGCGTCACAGCGTATTTACCGATCAACTCCAGCGCGGTTTCGGCTTCGAATGCATCCATCAAGATCACGGTTCCGCCGACCGAATTGATCACGCCGCAAAAACGCAGGGGCGCCGCGTGATAGACCGGAGCCGGGCACAAATAGACTGTGTCGGAATCGAACCCGTACATCGGTGCGAACACCGCGGTGTACGGATCCATGGTGGTGTTCACCTCACCCTCCGGGAGATCTCCTTTGATCCCCTTCGGCCTGCCGGTCGTTCCCGACGAATACAGCATGTCAGCCCCACGCGGCTGCGAGTCGAGTGGAGCAGTGGACTGCGCATCGACCGCGTCTTCGTAGTCGTCGAAGCCCTCGAGGGCGCCGCCGTACACCAATCGGTGCCGCACGCGTGGAATCAGCTTCTCGTCCAACGGAACTGCTGCGGACGCCTGCCCCGACGCCACCAGAATTGTCGCCTCGCAGTCGTCGACGATGTAGGCAGCCTCCGCAGCCGTGAGATGCCAGTTCACCGCGGTGATGTAGAGGCCGGATCTCAACGCTGCCCAGTACACCTCGAACGCCCGGAGATCGTTGTTCGAGATGAGAGCGACGTGGTCCCCAGGCTTGGCACCGACACTTCGGAAGTATCGCGCCAACTGCGTCGACCGTTCGTCGAGTTCCCGATAGGTGATGGACTCACCCGTCGCAGGGCGAATGACGGCGGGCTTGTCCGGCGTGGACTGGACAAAATTTCCTGGAAACACGAAGACTCCTCTGTCGGTGACGACAACGCCGCGTGAGCCTGATTCGGCGTCGACAATCCTGGTCTACCACAGGAACTCTGCCACCCTCGGAGGTTTGGCGACACCGACTCGAAGCATGGGAATGCCCGCTCACTTATCCGCCGGGACATACAGTGAGGAGAACCGCACCGTCCGAAACAGGAGATGTCCACATGAGTGGTTGGCCCCAGGACTCAGTAGTCGACGCATTGACCGAGGAATGGAGAGTCATCGACGCACTGCTGGCCGAACTCGACGGCGATCAGTGGTTGGCACCGTCGAACCTTCCGGGGTGGACGGTTCACGACATCGTGTCCCATCTGATCGGTACAGAATCACTGCTCTCGGGCATCAATCCGCCGTCGATCAATCTGGACGTGCACGCATTGCCCCACGTCCACAACGAGATTGCGGCGTTCAACGAGCGCTGGGTCGAAGGCCTGCGGCGGACACCGCACTCGGACCTGCTGACCCGATATCGCGAGATCACCGCCGAACGAACCGAAGCGCTGCGCTCGATGACCAGCGCGGACTGGGACGCCGAGACACAAACACCGGTCGGTCTTGCGCCCTATGGCCGGTTCATGCGTATTCGGACCTTCGACTGTTGGATGCACGAACTCGACATCAGAGATGCAGTTGGCATTCCGGGTGAGGAAGGCGGATTGCGCGCGGAGACTGCATTCGGCGAAATCACCAGCGCGCTCGGATTCGTCGTCGGAAAACGAGGAAAGGCGCCAGAGGGAGCACGGATCACTTTCGAACTCGAAGGGCCACTTACCCGTTCACTTCACGTCTCGGTCGACGCGCGAGCAACACTCGTCCCGGAGTTGGACGGTCCGGCGACCACGACCATCTCGATGAGCTCACCGCTCTTCACCCGAATTGCCGGTGGCCGCGTCCACGCGTCGGATCACCGAACCGACATCTCGCTTCGCGGTGACACCACGGTGGGCACACGCGTCGTCGACAATCTGGCGTTCACGATTTGAGGGCTGGGTGGGTAGGTCGCGAAGGTACTGAGAAGTGAAACTGTTTCTCTCGTCCTACCGATTCGGCGACCACCGCGAGGCTTTTGTCGATCTCGTAGGCCGCGGCGCTCGCATCGCGGTCATCGCCGCGGCTGCAGATTCGTGGCCCGCCAATGCCCGCAGTTCAGCAGTCACCAGCGAATTGACTCCGCTACGGGCAGCGGGCTTCACCGCAGAGGAAGTGGATGTCCGAGACTTCCTGGGTGCATCGGAAGCACTGGAACTCCGGCTCCGCGAATTCGACTGCCTGTGGGTTCGCGGCGGAAACACGTTCGTCCTGCGAGCTCAGCTAGCTCGAAGTGGCGCTGACAGGGTCATCGAGATGCTGGTTCGTTCAGGCGTCGTGGCCTATGCGGGATACAGCGCCGGAGCGTGCCTGGCGACTCCGACTCTGATCGGGCTGGACGCGTCGGACGACCCCGCTGAAGTCATGCCAACGTGCGGTATCGACCCGATCTGGTCCGGGCTCGCGCTGATCGACTTCGCGATAGTGCCGCACGGCGGCGATTCGCTACTCGAAGATCCACAGGTGACTGCGCGGACGGTTGCGGCCCTGACCACGGCGGGCGCGCAATTCACCGTGCTTACAGATCACGAGGTGATACTCGTCGACCGTTGATGTAACGCAGACGGTCGATCTTGACGCAGACTGAGCAGTCGACTCGGCCCGACCGGATCAGCCGTGCTCTGCCACCGCGGTTCCGGCTGCCGGCGACTGACGCTCGAGCCTCGTCCACGCGATCTCCCAGCGCTTGACAGAGACCTCGTCAGCGTCCTCGAGAAGGGCGTCGAGGAGCAGGCGTGGATTTTCGCGCCATGCCAGTTCAGCGGCATGGACTTCCGCAGCCGAGAACAACCCGGAAGCCTCGAGATCACGAATCCATTCGCAGATCTCGCCTCGGTGAATCCGTGCGATGGTCTCGTATCCCAGACCTTCGTCAAGGAAGTCGTACGAAAAAATTGCGGCAAAGTAACTGTTCGACTCACGCTGCCCGAAAATCATGTGCGTTCCTTCCTCGAAGTTGTCCGACGAAGACTCGAAAACGAACCGTTGAGCAGCGACGCCAAAGTTTTTTTGGCGAAGTTGTAACGCTTCTTCTATCCCCGACGATTCAAACGCTAACCCCCCGAGCGGGTCTTTGGGATCACGTCCGAGAAACGATCTGATGACCAACGCAATACCCCTGGGGTTTCCGGCCACTCGCACCCATCATCGACACGCAACCAGCGCGCCGCTGACCTGCAATTTGCCCGTTTCAGGCCCTCCACTTAATCCATCCGAACAGACGACAAAAAACTTTGTGACCGGTCCCACATATTGGGATAGTTACGATCGTGATGCATATGTATCACCCGTTGTGGGCACAAAAGTACGGGCAAATCGGCACGTACAGACCAGTTTTGTTCGTTCTCCATGGCGACGAAGGTCCCTTGAACGGTCGTCCAGTTGTAGTTGCGCTAAGTAACGGATCCCACGTCGGCAACCGATATTGCGGACGGCCTGCCAGGTAGCGTGCTCCAGAGAACGCAGACGCGGCGCGGCGCAACCGGCCGCCCTTTCGAAACGGAGCCCGAAGATGACCGAGACAGTGGCGCACAATCCCGCGGAAACGCGTTTCGAGATCCGAGTCGACGGCGAACTCGCCGGTTTCGCCGAGTACTCGGACCATTCCGGCGTCCGTGATTTCCACCACACGGTGACCTATCCGCAGTTTCGTGGGCGCGGGCTTGCCGCCATCGTGGTGCGTGAAGCGCTCGATCAGACCCGGAACGAGGGATTGAAGATCCTTCCGACGTGCTCGTACGTCGAGAAGTTTGTTGCGGAGAACCCCGTCTACCAGGCATAACCGAACGAGAACGGCCGGCGAAAAACCAGTCGCGAACCTGCAGACCCCGCTGCTAGCGTCGATGGTGCCGTCGTCGAAATCCTGGGCGGCACCATCTCGGGGAAGGAAAGAACGTGGTCGCCTCAGCAGATCGGCGTCCACCTGCGTCCACGGACGTAGCTATCCCCAGCTATCTCCCTCTCGCACTGATCAATCTCGCGACGCTGTTCTCGGCGATCGGCAACGGTATCGCCATCGTCGTGCTCCCCTGGCTGGTTCTCGAACGAACCGGTAAGGCTACCGACGCGGCGATAGTTGCCGGCGCAGCAGCCATTCCGCTACTCGTGTCGAGCCTGTTTTCGGGGACATTCGTCGACAAGTTCGGACGCCGTCGAACGTCGATGATTTCCGACGCTCTCTCCGCGATGTCCGTTGCAGCGATTCCGATCATCGCGGCCACCGCGGGCTTGACGATCCCGGTGATCGCGGCGTTGGCAGCACTCGGCGCCGTGTTCGACCCCGCCGGAATGGCGGCGAGGGAGTCCATGCTGCCTGCAGCGACTCGGACCGCCAAGTGGAAGCTCGATCGAACCAACAGTGTGTACGAGGCCAACTTCAACGTCGCGTATCTGATCGGCCCTGGCATCGGCGGTGTCCTCATCGCAACGATCGGAGCGGTGAACACGCTCTGGGTCACGGCGGCAGGTTTTGTGTTCTCGATAGTCGTGGTCGCCTTCATCCGGCTTCCCGGCGCCGGAGTGCCCGAACACGAACACCGTCCGAAATCGATCTGGCACGGCACACTCGACGGTCTTCGGTTCGTCTGGAACAACAAACTGCTGCGCACCCTGGCGCTGATCGACATGGCAGTCGTCGCGCTCTACATGCCTGTGGAGAGTGTCGTGTTCCCGGTGTACTTCACAGAGTTGGATCAACCGGCCCAACTCGGATCGGTGTTGATGGCCTTGGCGATCGGCGGCATCATCGGCTCTCTCGCCTACGCCCCACTGGCGCCGATCATGTCCCGGCGGCTGATCATGATTTTTGCCGTCGCCGTTCTCGGCATAGCGATGCTGGCCATGGCGCTCCTACCTCCACTGTGGGTGATCCTCGTACTTGCCGGACTGCAGGGCCTCGTCTACGGACCAGTCGGCCCGATCGCCAACTACGCCATGCAGACGCACAGCCCGGAGCACATGCGCGGACGCGTCGTCGGTGTCATGACGTCGACGGCCTACGCCGCCGGCCCGCTCGGCTACCTCGCGGTCGGCCCGCTGCTCGATCAACTCGGAATCGCGTCGACCTTTGTGGCCCTGTCGATTCCGATCATCCTGATCGCCGCAGTCTGTGCCTCCCTACCGGTGCTTCGCGAACTCGATCGTCCGCGGCACTCGACCGACGTCAGTTGAACCCCATCACGTCGTTGCCCCAGGCGACGCGCAGTCCGTGATCGGGGTCGCTGACGAGCGTGTCGGCGGAGTCGATCAACAGCGTCGACCGCTTCTCTTCCTCGTACGGCGCCCAGTGCTTCGAGCCGTCGAGGGCCGCCGGCACGGCATGCCTGGCGAAGGCCAACCATCGCCGTTGGATACGGCCGGCCACCTCCATCGCAGCCTTCCGTCCGCCGAGCCAGAACGTGGGGTCGACGTTCAGGGTTCCGAAATTGCCGAATACATAAGGTAATTCGGTCGCGTGGCCCGCGCCGATCCGCGCCGCCTTGAGCATCGGCGTCGCGTGATCGAAGCGGTAGACCCACGTAGGGGAATGCCTGCAGTGCGCGTCGGCGATCCACAGGGTCGGCATGCGAAACGCCGCGTCCCGTGAAAGCGCCAGCGCACCACTCGGTTTCGCATGGTCAGGGTAAGCCGACATGATCTCGGCAAGTTTGGTCGCCGAGATGTCGGGGTGATCGTCGGCCAGTAATTGGAGCATTGCCTCGACGGACTGCGCACTCACCGGCATCAGCGGAGACTTCATGAACTTGAAGATCGACGCCTCGTCCTTGTTGGAACCGATGATCAGTGGGATTCGGTGCGCGTAACCCTTCTGGAAAGCCGCAACCGGGTAGTGCGGCACCAGATCGCGATCGACAACGGGTGCCATCGCCAAAGTTCCCGGAATCCGGGTCGGAATTTCGTTGACCAAATCATCGCTTGCCTTGACGAGCAGTTCCAGATCTGTGGTCAACAGATCGCCTGCGTCTTCGGGGCCGATCGAGAGCAGTTCGAGAAACCGCTCTGCAACGGTCTTGGCGCGCTCGGCCCCGTAGACGGAGGTCGCGGGCGGACTCTGGGCAATCGCACGATGGAACAGACCTTCGGCGCTCGGACAGGTCATGAGCGTCGTGATGGATCCTGCGCCGGAGGACTCCCCGAACACGGTCACCGCACTCGGGTCACCACCGAAGGCGTCGATGTTGTCTCGAACCCATTCGAGTGCCGCAATCTGGTCTCGCAGACCACAGTTCGACTCGAAAACGGTATCCGCGGTGGAAAATGCAGACAAGTCCAGGAACCCGAGTGCGCCGACGCGATAGTTGAAGGAGACGAGAACGACGTCACCGGTTTCAGCCAGATGACGGCCATCGTAGATCGTTTGGGCGGCGGATCCGAGGCAGTAGGCGCCGCCGTGAATCCACACCATCACCGGTCGCGGCGTGGCGTCGGGTCGCGGGGCCCAGACGTTGATCGACAGGCAGTCCTCGTCGATTTTGAAGGCCCGATCGATCGGAACCGCCGGACTCTGGCCTTGCGGCGCGATCGGCCCGAACTCACGACAGTCGCGCACCCCGTCCCACGGCTGTGCGGGTTGCGGCGCTCGGAACCTCCGCTCACCCACCGGCGCCGCTGCGTAGGGCATGCCCTTCCACGCGAATACACCGCCATCCGGATACCCGCGGGCTTCTCCGCCTCGCGCCCGGATCACCAGAGTTCCGTCCTCGCCGAGATTTGGTCGAACGTCGGTCTCCATGTCTGAATCCCCTCCCGACCCGCGCGTGTGGCAATCAAGACCAAACCTACCAATCTCGGACGGGTGTGCGCCGAGTACACAACCCCTCGGTGTTAAGGTCGCCTAGTTCTGACACGGGGTGCTCCGCATGGGCGGGGCTGAGAACACACCCGGGAACCTGATCAGGTAATGCTGACGAAGGGATGTCATGGCTACTACGCAGCCTGCATACAATTCTGCCGAAAACTCGGTGGCCACAGCGCCGTCGACGGATCGGTTCACAGATCGACTCTGGGCCGAGACGAAGGCCCTCCGCGAGTCGATCGACTCACTGGAGTTCCTCCGCCGCCTCGGCGACGGAACACTGCCTCTCGACGCGTTCCGCACGTACATCGAGCAGGACAAGCTTTATCTCGAGGGGTATTCGAAAGCGTTGTCCCTGGTCGCGGCCCACGCCCCGGATCCGCAGTCCGCGGGCTTCTGGTCGAATTCCGCGTCCACGGCAGCGACAGTGGAATCTGCGCTTCACGACGGACTTCTCACCGGTGGAATTCTTCCAGCGGGATCGGGAAGGCTCGAGCATTCGCAGGCCTGCCTGGGATACGTCTCGTATCTGACGGCGACTGCAGCAACTGCGCCTTACCCGGTCTCCGCAGCGGCAGTACTCCCCTGCTTCTGGATCTACGCCGAGGTCGGCCGCGATCTTGCCGCTTCAGCGCGCGAGGTACTCGACGCCGATCCGTCGCATCCGTACGCACAGTGGGTCACGACCTACGACGCACCCGAATTCCACGAGTCGGTGGCGCAGGCCCGCGTACTGGTCGATGCTGCGGCCGAAGCTGCCACCGAGACAGAGCGTGAGGCGATGAGTGAAGCATTCCGCATCGCCAGCCGCTATGAGCTGATGTTCTGGGATTCCGCACTCCACCAGCAGCCTTGGCCGGCGTCGTGATGTCGTTTGCGGCGCTGCGCCGCACGCTTGCCACGTCTGCCGCGATCGCAGCCGCGTTCACAGTTCTGACCGGATGCGCCTCTGACACCGGCTCTTCCGACGGGACCATTCGGTTCGCACTCGACTGGACACCGAACACGAACCACACCGGTTTGTACGTAGCACTCCAAGAGGGCTACTTCGAGGACGCCGGCCTGGACGTCTCGATCCTGCCGTACAACAACACCTCGCCCGACACCCTGGTCGATGCCGGCAATGCCGAGTTCGGCATCAGCACACAGAGTCAGGCCACGTTCGCCCGTGCAGCCGGCGCCGCCACGACGTCCGTCATCGCGCCACTTCAGCACCGCGCCACCGGCATCGGCGTGAAGGCGGATCGTGCGGACATCACGCGCCCACGTGATCTCGACGGGAAGACGTACGCCGGGTTCGGCGATCCCGGCGAAGTCGAAACGCTGCAGCAGATCATCCGCAACGACGGCGGGACCGGGAACTTCACGACGGTCACGCTCGGAACTTCCGCGTACGAAGCCGTGTACTCGGGCCAGGCAGACTTCACCGTCTCCTACTTTGCTTGGGAAGGCCTCGAAGCGGAGCGAAACGGAACTCCGATGCGGTACTTCCAGTACACCGATTACGGCTTCCCCGATGCATATTCGATCGTGATCAACGGCAACCAGCAGTGGTTGAAGGACCATCCCGACGAGGCACGCAAGTTCGTCAAAGCCGTTCAACGCGGATATCAGACTGCTGCCGACAACCCGGACCAGGCCGCGCAGGATCTCATCGACGCGAACCCCGGAGCATTCACCGACGAAGACCTCGTGCGTGAGAGTCAGCGGATGCTCGCCGCCGACTACATGAAAGACGCCAACGGTGTTGTGGGCGCCCAGAATCTCGAAACCTGGTCGGGCTACTCGGGATTCCTCTTCGAGAACGGATTGCTCGCCGGACCCGACGGGAAGCCGTTGACCCAGAAGCCGGACTGGTCGGAGTACTTCACCAATGAGTATCTCGACGCGTCCTGACGTGAGCGGACGGTTGGTCTCGACCATGCGGCGGGCGCTTCCCGCGCTCGCCGTGGTGGTGCTCCTCGTGGCGGCGTGGCAGATCTACGTCGAGATCAGTGGGATTCGGCCGCAAGTACTTCCGTCTCCGGGGCGCGTTCTGTCCCAGGGGTGGGACAACCGCGAGATCATCTCCGGCCACGCCTGGTCGACATTGCAGGTCACGTTGGTCGGCTTCACTGTTTCATTGGTGTTGGCCTGGATTCTTGCTGTGGTCGTGGACTTTTCGGCGTGGTTGTCACGCGCGCTGGTACCACTTTTTGTCGTCTCGCAGACACTGCCGATCATCGCCATCGCGCCGCTGATGATCATCTGGTTCGGCTTCGGGCTGTTGCCGAAGGTGTTGGTGATCGCCCTTGCGACGTTCTTCCCCATGACCATCGGACTCATCGAGGGATTTGCCGCGGCCGATCGGGAAGCGGGCGCTCTCCTGCGCAGTATGGGCAGCACTCGCTGTCAGGAGTTCCGATACGTTCGCCTTCCTTCGGCAATCCCGCGATTCTTCACTGCCCTGCGCATCGGCATCACGTATGCGGTCGTGGGTGCGGTGTTCTCCGAATACGTCGGCGCTACTTCCGGTTTGGGTATCTACATGAGCACCCAGAAGAACTCCTTCCGCACCGACCTGGTGTTGGCGGCCGTACTGGTGACCGCGTTGATCAGCGTCACGCTGTACTTGCTGACGTTCGCCATCGAGCGCATCGTTGCACCATGGGCGATGAACGAAAGGTCGCGGACATGACTGACCCGATGGTCGAGGATGCAATGGTCGAAATCCAGGACCTGACCAAGAGGTTCGACACGGCCGGAGAATCGCGTCTCGTGCTCGATTCGGTGTCCTTTGGCGCCGACGCGGGCGAATTCGTGTCGGTGATCGGGCCGAGCGGCTGCGGCAAGAGCACGATCTTCAACGTCCTGGCCGGGCTCGAATCCCCGACCGCGGGTTCGGTCCGTGTGGGCACGCGCGCAACGGAATCCGAAGCAGCCGCCGAGGTGCACACCGCGTACATGCCGCAGAAGGATCTTCTGTTCCCTTGGCGCTCGGTATTGGACAACACGGCCCTCGGTTTGGAAGTGCAGGGAGTCGGCAAGAAGGAAGCACGCGAGCGCGCTCGCGAGTTGTTCCCGGCGTTCGGACTGTCCGGATTCGAGGACGCCCGGCCGTCACAGCTGTCCGGCGGCATGCGCCAGCGAGCGGCGATGCTGCGCACCGTTGTTCAGGGCAAACCTGTCCTGCTGCTCGACGAGCCGTTCGGCGCACTGGACTCGTTGACCCGCACCGAGATGCAGGCCTGGCTACAAGACGTGTGGCAGCAGTACCGGTGGACCGTGCTGATGATCACCCACGATATTCGTGAAGCGATCTATCTGTCCGATCGCGTGGTCGTTCTGTCGGCGAGGCCGGCAACGGTCAGGTGCGTCGTCGACGTTCCCTTGCCGAGGCCACGCGAACTGGACATGATCACCTCGCCCGAGTTCGCCGACGTCGAGCGTGAGCTGCTTGCCGTACTCCACGACGAGACTCGCAAGTCGCTACAGCGCTAGCGGTTACTGACAATGCGCTGAGAGCGCGCCGATTTCACCTGCCGTTCAAGAGAAAGTGCATCGCAACGGTGCAACTTCGCGTAGGATGTCGCGGCGCGTTCGCCCAAAACGCCTTAATATCAGCAAGATCCGAACGCTCGACACGCAATCCGTCAACGCTGCACAATTCTCTGTACTCTTCGGTAACGTACACTCGGTCGCCTACGAGACCAACGGCCAGAAGGTAACTGGACGGTAAAGCGGAATCGTGGAGGCACAGTCATCGCAACAGATTTGGAAAGGGACAGCGTGAGCACACTGCAGTCAGGTCAGAGCCTCGGAGTCGGCCAGGAACTCAAGTCCGACAACGGCGCATACACCCTCACCTTGCAGGACGACGGCAACCTGGTTCTGTCCGAGGGCGGACAGGCTGTTTGGGCCGCAGGCACCAACGGATCCGGCGCCAACCGCGCCGAGGTGCAGGCTGACGGAAACTTCGTCATCTACAAGGACTCCGACGCCGTGTGGGCATCGCAGACCGCAGGCAACGACGGTGCCTCCCTCTCGGTTCAGGACGATCGCAACGTCGTTCTGTCCGCCGGCGGAAATGCTCTGTGGTCTTCGGACACTGCAATCGCAGCGCCGGCCGCCGAGGCTGCCCCGGAGCCCGCTCCGGCACCCGAGCCCGAGCCTGCCCCCGCCGCTCCGGCAGCGCAGAGCTACACCGTCGAAAGCGGCGACACCCTGTGGGCGATCGCAGAGCGTTTCTACGGTGACGGCAACCAGTACCAGCGCATCGCGGATGCAAACGGCATCCCGAACCCGGATCTCATCAACGCCGGTCAGGTACTGACGATCCCCGCCTGATTCACTGCTTGACCTGGCCCTGGGTGCCGACGTCCGCGTCGGCACCCAGGGCCTTTTGTGTTCTACGCCACACAGATTCGCGTTCCGCCCAGCAGACCCTGATACTCCATTGCGGCATCTTTTCGCCTACAGTACTTCCGTACTGCTCCCGAAGGACAGGTGTGCATGAAAGACAGAACAGTCATGATCGGCGCTGTCGCAGTGGCCGCTCTTTCTCTGACATCAGGCCTCGTTTTCGGCGGAGCAGCCGGCGCATTCGGTGCCGGCGGCCCTGTGGTGAAGCCTCCCACTCTGGTCTCGTCGGTTTCCGTGGAGTCCGTCGCCGGGATCGAACCGGCCGCGTTCTACAGCTCGGTTGCAGTCCCCACGGTTGTCATCCCGCCGACGCCGACCTGGCGAATCGCCGACGAGACGACTACTCCTCGTAATCAGCCGCTTGTGGTGACCGCGACAAGCACGAGCTCCGCCACCTCGACTACGACGGCCACCAGTACGACAACACCCGTCTCATCCACCACAACTGCGTCGGCTACCGCGACCTCGTCACCGACCGCGACGGCCGCAACCACCAAGACCAGCACCACCCCCGTTGTCACGACCGGGTCCACGCCGCCCGTCGTCGAGGTCTCGCCCGTTCTCGCCGGATAACCCTCGCTCTTTCGCCCGCACACCGCCTGGCGTGACGGCGGTTACAGGCACACTTCAGTCGCCGCTCTCGAATAACCGATCTACCTGCGACTACCTTCCTCGTCGTCACTGTTCGTGGTCCGCTGCAATCCGGTCGACCGGAAAAGGACAGCAGCATTGTCGGAGCCTCGCGATACCGTATAGGTCTGAGCTTTTGCGGAAGGAGGTGGCTGATGAGCGCAATGGGCTTCGATCTCGATGTCAGTGTCGACCGGGCGTGGGCAGAATTTCAACGTCGCCTCGGCGATCACATTTCCATCATGGTCGACGGCGACGTTCTTGCCGTGGAATCGTCCACCGGCGACTTCGATCCAGCTGACGGCGCAGCGCCATGCGTTCAGTTCCTCGTGTGGGACGAGAACACAGTCCGCTGCGAGGTTCCTTCCAACGACTTCCTTCATCCGCGCTATCGACTCGAAGATGCCGACGAACAAAAGTTGATCGCACTCGGCTGGAATCCGCCTTCCGAGAATCTGGAGGATCCGAACAACTCCCCCGCCTTCTGCGTCGACAAGGCGCAGAACTGGGCCGATCAGCTCGCAGCGATGACTGTCGCTGCATTCCGTGATGTGTTCGGTGTGCAGCACCCGGCTTTTCTATCCAGCGATCTCACCGGCAACGAGCAGACTCCGGATTTCGATCCGTCGGTCGTCGAGTCGACAGAACTTCCGACCCTCGACCCCACCGCGGCCTACATGCCCAACGACATCGACCATCTCAAGGAGTTGGTCACTCTCGCTTTGCTTCCCATGCTCGGCACTCTTCCCGAGCGAGACAGCGACGGCGACATACCCATTCGTGTCGGTTCGACTGTCATGTTCGTCGGTCCACTTTCCGAGTCCATGGACGTGCAGTTGTTCTCGCCGCTCGTTCAGGACATCAGCAACCGCACCCGTGCAGCCGAGGTCATCGCCGATCTCAACCGCAAGTGGTCGCGCATCAAGTTCGTCTTGATCGACGACCGTCTGTCGGTGTTCCTCGAGGTGGCGGGTTCGCCATTCGTTCCCAAGCAACTCACCGATACGTGCGCCGCCCTGACGTCGTTCCTGCGTACCGTGGACGACGAGTTCGCCGCACGCGTCGGCGGAGACCTCTTCTTCGCGAACAAGAGCGGTGACTCCTCCTCGTTGCAGCCCGATCTGACGGCCGAGGACCTGCCTCCCGAACTCGAGACCCTGCTGCACCTCGATCTGGATGTGGCCGAGGATCTCGACGCGGTAGCCGATGTCTGCGGTCGTGATCGCGATCTGATTCTTCAGCTCCTCCACATCAGCAACGAATGGCAGATTCAGCTGCGTAGTCAGGCTGTGGACGCCCACAGTCGCGGGGACGCCGAAGAGGCGGCGGGCTACGAGGATCAGGTCGGCGGGTGGGAACTCATGGTCGACCGTCTGCGCGGGGCTTTGCGACTGGTGGTCCTGCCCAATTCTCGGACCGAGACGCCGGCAAAGCCGCAACCTGAGCAGATGGGCTTGTTTGCCGATCCCTTGCAACAGAGCCTCTTCGACGATCCGTCCTGATAACACGGATCGCCTTTCCCGCTATTCGAAGTGGGATTTGACGATCTGTCCGTGGACGCCCACGGTTCGATCGACTACCTGCGAGACCGTGAAATCGGCTGCGGCAGAAAGATAGGCGTAGGCCGTCGCTCGATCCATTCCGCGATCATGCTCGAGGAAGTCGAGTGCGTTGACCACCGCGCGCCGCATGGCGCCGTTGAGGTCACTGTTCTGCCCATCGACCGAACCGTTGGGGTCGGACAGGCCGATCGGAATCCAGGCCTCCTCGGTCTCGGCGAACGGGTATCCGAAAGCCACCGATGGAGCGTCACCGGAATCCTTCTTACACACGCTGAGTCGGAACGTGCCGCGCAGCGATCCTTCCATCGCGGTCAACGCTGCCTCACCGTCTCCCATCGCCATGTGGGGGTCACCGACGTAGAACAGGGCGCCTTCGGCAAAGACCGGCAAATAGAAGGTTGATCCGACACCGAGATGCCTGATGTCGATGTTTCCGCCGCCCAGCGTCGGAGGAATGGAGTTCGACGACGGGGATGTCGGGTCGGCATCCGAGGAATAGGCAACTCCCATCATTCCCATGAAGGGCCGCAGGGGAAACCGCACCTTCGACTGTCCGAAAGGCATCACGCCCTTGCCGTCTTCGATCGCCGTGAAAGTGGAAACACCGCCGTACTTCAACGGGTCCTTTGTTGCGCGCCCGTCTGTGGCGACCGGCGGCATGACTTCGTCCAGAGTGATTCCCGCTGGAGCGGTTCCGTCTGCTGTGACGGCGAGAGCGCCCTTGCCGTGTCTGCTCGACACAACGCCGTACGGCACGCGGGGAATGGCTTCGAGAGTCTCGATCTTGAGTACGTCTCCAGGCTGGGCGCCTTCGACGAAGACCGGGCCGGTGACGACGTGCGGTCCGTCCTTGTCGAAGTTTCGTTCGGTTCGGTTGTATTCGGCCGCAACGGCAATCGCATCCTCGAGCACGTCCTTCTCGGAAACGCCTTTGCTACCGAAGTATTCGAGAGGATTGCGCCCTTGATCCTCGAGAATTCCCTCGTGCGAGAGGGCGTCGATCGTGACGGTCTGGCCCGACTTCATCCGCATCACCTCGCGGGTGTGGATGTTGGGCACATAACCCCACATGACGTCCGACGGATCCGAACTCAGATAGTGATCGCCACTGACGTTTCCGCTGCCCGGTTGCAGAATCGGAATGCCATCGGCGAACGGTAGTGCAGAGGAGGACGATCCAGCCGGTGACGCGTTCGAGTGCGCGCATCCCGAAGCCACACCGGCAACTCCTACGCCCGCACCGAGGGCAGCGACTGCCCTCATGAATCCGCGTCGGCCAAGACCTTTCGTCAGGTCTTCGGCTGCGTTGCGGGCAAGAGTGTATTCCATCGAGATTCCTCCGGAGTGCGTGACGATGTGCGACTGCGAAGAAAGATAGACCCGATTTGTTACTCGTTCATTACCATCTCATGGCAAGGAAATACCGCTGACTGAGAATGAATTCAGCGACGGCGAAGCCGCCAGAGCGAGGTCGTCTCTCGTGCCCGGGCAGCGTGAAGCGCATCGGTTCGGTCACTGACCTTTGCGTGCGTCGGTTTGACGTCCATGCGATCGACAACAGTGAGCCCACCGGCCGCAATCAGATCGTGCAGTTCGGATCGCGTTCGGAGACCGAGGTGTTCGGCAATGTCCGAGAGGATCAGCCACGCTTCTCCCCCGTCGTCCAGATGCGCTGCGACACCAGTCAGGAAGCCCTTCAGCATCGCTCCAGCGGGGTCGTAGACGGCGTATTCGATGGGCGAGGTGGCCTTGGCCGGAATCCAGGGAGGATTGCAGACCACCAACGGAGCGGTGCCTTCGGGAAAGAGGTCTGCTTCCACCACGTTCACCTGATCGCCGTAGCCAAGCCGCGAGAGGTTGCTACGAGCGCATTGCAGTGCCCGGGGGTCCTGGTCGGTGGCCGTCACCGTCTGAACTCCACGCCGCGCCAGGACGGCAGCAAGAACGCCGGTGCCGGTGCCGATGTCGAAAGCCGATTCCGTCGACGGCAGTGGCGCAGACGCGACAAGATCGACATACTCCCCGCGGACGGGTGAGAACACTCCGAAGGCGGGATGCACTCGTGCGTCGAGAGCCTCGATGAAAACACCTTTGCGGTGCCACTCGTGAGCGCCGATCGCGCCGAGGATGTCACGCAACGAGCGAACCGAAGGCTCACCGGTAATCCCGAAAGCTTCGGTCAACGCGACTTGCGCGTCCGGGGGTCGCCGGAGTGGAATCGACAGATCTGCATCCAAGGGAATGAGCAGCATGCCGAGGATCTGCGCGCGGCGTCCTTGGGTCTGCCGGTGGAGATGGAAGGCTTTGGCGGGATCGTCGGAGGCTCGGCGCGCCTTGCGGTCGATGCGCGACGCGACGGCCTTCGACAGTTGGCGAGCGTTCTGAAAATCTCCGCGCCACAACAACGCCGTGCCTTCGCATGCCAAGCGATAGGCGTCGTCGGCCTTCATCGTGTCGTCGGCGACAACGATGCGCTTGGGCGCCGGGGCGTTGCTCGTCGAACCCCAACGGGCCGATTGCTCGACGTCGTTCTCGGTCCACACTGCGAATTGTTCAGTCATGTAAGCCCTTCCGGCGTCCGACGCATAGCGGCCGGTCTACCGGCTGATGTGGTCCAGATCTGCAAAATCTGCTCGTCTGGTGTCCACACTAGTCGGGACCGGCCGCGCTACATGACTGCGAGAGGGATGTCAGCCCTTGGCGACGCGAGCTGCCTCGGCGATCCGAGCCTCGGCGACCGCGTCAGCAGCCTCGCCGGCGAGGATTCCGTCCTTCTTCGACTTCGCGAAGATCTCGGTGACCGTGTCGAAGATCTTCTCGACCTTGAGCTTGACCTCTTCGGCCGAGTTGCCCTTCAGCTCGCCGGCGACCTGGATGAGGCCGCCGCCGTTCGCCACGTAGTCAGGGGTCCAGGTGATGCCGCGGTCGCGGAGGATGTTCTCGACCTCGGGGACGGTGAGCTGGTTGTTGGCAGCGCCGCAGACAACCTCGGCCTTGATCGAGCGTGCGGTCGTGTCTGTGAGGGTTGCGCCCATCGCGCAGGGTGCGTAGACGTCCAGATCGGCGTCGATGATGCTGTCGACGATGCTCACCTGCGGGAAGTCCGCCTTGACGCGATCGAGCGCTGCGGCGTTGACGTCGGTCGCCAACACGGTTGCGCCGTCTGCGAGGAGAAGCTTGATCAGCTCGTAGCCGACCTTGCCTGTGCCCTCGACACCAACAGTCTTGCCTGCGTGCGACGGAGTGCCCCAATGCGACTGTGCCGCGGCGCGCATCGACTGGAATACGCCGAGGGCCGTCATCGGAGCGCTGTCGCCGGAACCGCCGACCGTGGCGTTGCGGCCGACGACGAAGTCGGTGTTACGACCGATGATGTCGAGATCGTTGGAGTTGGTTCCGACGTCACCAGCGGTGATGTAGCGGCCGCCGAGAGTCTGGACGAATTTTGCGTAGGCGCCGAGCAATTCGTCGGTCTTGGCCGTTGCGGGGTCGCCGATGATGACGGCCTTGCCGCCGCCGAGATCCACGCCGGCAACCGCGGCCTTGTAGGTCATTCCGCGCGAGAGACGCAAAACGTCTGTGACTGCGGCGGATTCGTCGGAGTACGGGTAGAAGCGCGTTCCGCCGAGCGCGGGGCCGAGCGTCGTGGAGTGGATGGCGACGATGGCCTTGAGGCCGCTCGCGGGATCCTGGAAGAAGCTCACCTGCTCGTGGGGGTAATCGCGCAGGTAGTCGGCGCGATCGAACACGCCCGCAGTGTCGTCATGGGAAACAACGGAGTTCACGGGCTCGGCGGTGAGAGTCATTGTGGGATAGACCTTTCCGAAGAATTACGGGGTGCAGTCGAAATATTGGGGCGAAGTGTTCATTGGGTACTATTGGGACAAATAACCCAAAGAGAATCCCGCTGAGCAATTCGTGGAACCAATGCTCTGCCTGAGTTACGATTTGGTCAATGCAAATCTCTTGAACTAGTCAATTCGATCATCCAGTGACTCAAATCACTGAGGAGAGGTTCACAAAGTGCTCAGCATCGACAAGCTCGACGTCCAGTTGCTCGGACTGCTCAGCAAGGACTCGAGGATGAGTGTGGCCGAGTTGGCCAACTCGTTGGGCGTCGCCCGCAACACCGTCCAGTCGCGAATGAAGCGCATGGAATCCAACGGACTTCTCACCGGGTTTCGGCCGAATCTCAATCTCCCCGAGGTCGGTATCCCGATTCAGGCATTTGTCGGTCTGGAACTCGAGCAGGGCAAGATCAGCGCAGTCGCGCGGAGTCTGACCGAGTTGCCCGAGGTGATCGAAATTCACGCCACGACCGGTCGCGAGGATTTGCTCGTTCGCGTCGCCACCTCGACGCACGCGGCCCTGCAGAAGTTGGCCGAGCAGATCGTGTCACTTCCAGGCGTCACGCATTCGACCACGACCATCGCTCTGACCAATCCCCTTCCGTATCGAATTCAGCCTCTCCTCGAGCACCTCACCAATGACGCCGGCTGGGGTCGTTCGACCGCCTTCCCCCGTCAGCAGGACTAGGACGGGTGGTCGCGTCGATGCTTCCCAGTGCGCTAGTTTCATGGTTATGAGTGAGATCCAGGGACAGCGCATCGCGTTCATTCAGGCGACGTGGCATCGCAACATCGTCGACCGTGCACGCGACGGATTCACCGACGCGATCGTCGAGCTCGGCTACCCCAAGGACACGGTTGATTTCTTCGAGGTACCGGGAGCTTTCGAGATCCCGCTGCATGCTCGGCGGTTGGCCAAGACCGGCCGCTACCAGGCCATCGTTGCCGCAGGTCTGGTCGTCGACGGCGGTATCTACCGGCATGACTTCGTGGCGACGGCTGTCATCGACGGTCTGATGCGCGTGCAGCTCGACACCGACGTTCCGGTTTTCTCGGTGGTCTTGACGCCGCATCACTTCCACGAGCATGCCGAGCACGTCGAGTACTTCAGCACGCATTTCGTGAAGAAGGGCGCCGAGGCTGCTCGCGCGGTCGACGCCACCGTCAAGTCGTTGAAGGCCCTGCCCACCAGCTAGTCGTTACCCAAGTCTCGCTGAGTCGAATGCCATCGACTCAGCGAGATTTTTTGTGTCTATCGAGGGGTGACGACGCTCGCCAGTGCAGAGGCATTCGAGTCGTCGACTTCGCCATAGCGGTCGACGCATTGCTGGAAGAAGTCCCGCATCTCGGTGATCACCTGGATGTGGCTGCTCAACGACTTCTCCAACGAATCCTCACCGCCTACCGCCTTCTTGGAGAATTTCGCGGCGAGGTTGATTCCAGACTGGAGTGTCCCCATACCTGAGACATTCTCAATCCCCAACAGATTCCTATGCGCCTCGTTTAGTACGCCGAGAAACTCAGCACACGCCAACACGACATCCCGCGCAACGTCTGGAGCAAGGTCCAACTGAGAACCCGCCGTCACATTGCTCCAACCTGATCTAGTCACAGAGACCTCACTTTGGTAGGACATGTTCAATATCGACCGATACTCGCTGCGCTACAACACAACTGGGCTCTTCCTGAGCTTCGGACAGCATTCTTTCGATATTGACCCAGATTGAGCCTTGCTCGACTGGGAACGCAATATAACAACCATTACCGTCCACATCGTCAACGCGTTGGAATTGGATACCGTGCCGTGAACCGGCGCGCAGTTCCTCGACACCTCGGTAGTCAGCATTCCGTCGCACATCGTCGACGGCGCGCGCTGTTGAATACACGGTTAAGAAGTACCAGGACCCGCTCCACCCACAGATCTTCCATCCTGGCTGCTCAACGCCCGCGATATCAACTTCCTCGGTAGCCGGATCAAGCCCCACTTCTTCCAGAACCGAGTCCGGGATGTCCTTGCACGGATCGAACAAACCCTCTTGGCCGGATGCAGGCTCAGCCGCCCCCTCCACGACTGAGCTGCATCCTGCCGCAGCCCACACCAACACCCCAGCCATGAGCAGTCGCCCAACCCCCACCGACCCCCGCATGACACCCCCTGTTGATGTGGACCCACTGTATTGGATGCACCGGAGGCTCGATCGGTTCCCGCAATCTTGAAATTCCCAGTTCAGGTTCGCCGGTTCACTCAGAGCGCATCTTCAGCGATTGACGCTCAGCTCAGCAGTCGCATACTGGAGAGGTTGACTACGACTTCGGGAAGGCACCGAGTGAGCGCACCGAAAGCCCCGGCCAAACCAGCGATCCTCAGCGTCGACGACGATCCTGGTGTTTCGCGTGCCGTCGTTCGAGACCTCCGCAAGCGGTACGGCGAGAAGTACCGAATCATTCGCGCGGAGTCCGGCGACCAGGCTCTCGAAACCTTGCGTGAAATGAAACTTCGCGGCGATGCAGTCGCTGTGATCGTCGCCGATTACCGCATGCCTGGTTTGAGTGGAATCGAGTTCCTCGAACAGGCAATGGACCTGTATCCCGTAGCTCGGCGCGTTCTACTGACCGCGTACGCCGATACTGATGCTGCGATCGACGCCATCAACGTCGTTGACCTCGACCACTACCTCCTCAAGCCTTGGGATCCCCCGGAAGAGAAGCTGTACCCCGTCATCGATGCGCTGCTCGATGCCTGGGCAAGCTCGAGTCATCACCCCGCCGAGGAAACAAAGGTGATCGGCCATCGTTGGTCCGAGCGATCCTCCGACGTTCGAGAGTTCTTGGCACGCAACCAACTTGCCTATCGCTGGTACATGTCGGACGAGCCGGAAGGCCAACGACTGCTCTCGGCTGCCGGTACCGACGAACTGCGGCTTCCCGTCGTCATCGCACCCAATGGAGATGTACTCGTCGAGCCCACCGACGCCGAACTCGCCGACAAGCTCGGGTTGAGTACTACTCTCTCCGAAGACTTTTACGATCTCGTTGTCATCGGCGGCGGCCCTGCGGGTCTGGGAGCTGCCCTGTACGGCGCTTCGGAGGGACTTCGGACGGTCCTCATCGAACGGCGAGCGACCGGCGGTCAGGCCGGCCAGAGTTCACGAATCGAGAACTACCTCGGCTTCCCCGACGGAGTTTCCGGCGCACAGTTGGCCGATCGCGCAAGACGCCAGGCAACCAAGTTCGGCGCCGAGGTCATCACCGCGCGAGACGTCACCGGTTTGGAAATCAACGGCTCGGCCCGCACCGTGCGTTTCGACGACGGTTCGTCGGTCGACGCCCATTCGGTCATCTTGGCGACAGGTGTTTCCTATCGCCAACTGTCGGCGCCGGGGCTCGATACATACACCGGCCGAGGGGTCTACTACGGGTCAGCCGTCACCGAAGCCGCTCGGTGCAGCGAACAAGATGTGTACATAGTCGGCGGCGCCAATTCGGCAGGCCAAGCTGCGGTCTATCTCTCCCGCGGAGCTAGGTCCGTCACCATTCTCATTCGCGGCAACTCGCTCGAAGCCTCGATGTCCTACTACCTGATTCAGCAGATCGAAAAGAATCCGAAGATCACCGTGCGCACGTGCACGGAGGTAGTCGGCGCTGAGGGTGACGATCACCTCGAACGAATCACACTGCGTAACAGAGCCACCGAAGAAGAAGACACCGTCGATGCTCAGTGGTTGTTCATCTTCATCGGAGCCGCTCCCCTCACCGACTGGCTCGGCGACGTGGTGGTCCGCGATGGGAATGGCTTCGTTCTTGCCGGCCCGGACCTTCCGTCCGAAGGCGTCACCCCGGACGGGTGGCCGCTCGACCGCGCACCACATCATCTCGAAACCAGTGTCCCCGGAGTGTTTGTCGCCGGGGACGTACACGCCGAATCGGCCAAGCGCGTCGCGTCGGCCGTCGGAGAGGGCGCGATGGCCGTGATGTTCGTCCACCGCTATCTCGCTCAACAATAGGGAGATTCGATGTCCATTCCTGAATGCAGCCCAGACTTGCTTCGCACCCTGTTCCTGTTCGAGAAGCTCACCGACGATCAGCTCGAATCACTCTGCCAGGCAGGCCATATCACCGAGATCGATCGAGGTCAGGTCTACCTCGAAGGTGAGCCTGCCACCTGCTTCTACGTCCTCATCGAGGGCGAGGTGGTGCTGTCCAAGCTGTCGGGCGGCGAAGACATCGAGATCAACAGGACCACCCAGCGCGGCGTCTACTCGGGAGGCTGGACGGCGTATCTCGGCGATCGTGTACCGCAGGTCTACGCGGGGTCGATGCGAGTGACGACTCCTTCGACGTTTTTCGTCCTGGACGCCGACAAGTTCGGCAACGCGATGCGCGAGTGGTTTCCAATGGCGGTTCATCTACTCGAAGGTGTTTTCTTCGGCAAGAAGAACACTCAGCAAATCATCGATCAGCGAGAGCGACTCCTTGCACTCGGATCACTGTCGGCCGGGTTGACTCACGAGCTCAATAACCCTGCAGCCGCAGCGGTTCGAGCGACCGCGTCTTTGCGCGAGCGTGTCGCAGGCATGCGCCACAAACTGGGGATGGTTGCATCGGGCACCTACGACCGCGATGCCCTCGTCACTCTCATGCGACTTCAAGAGGAAGTTGCAGAGGTTGTCGCCAAGGCGCCGACGCTCACTCCCCTCGAAGCCTCGGATCGAGAGGATTCGTTGGGTGAATGGTTCGAGGATCATTCGATTCGAGAGGGTTGGGATCTGGCTCCGACCTTCGTGCAGGCTGGTCTCGACACCGCTTGGCTCGAGAATGTTGCTGCAGCCGTTGACGAGTCCGTACTCGAAGGCGCAATTCGCTGGCTGAATTACACCATCGAATCCGAACTCCTGATGAACGAGATCGCCGACTCCACAACGAGGATTTCGACTCTCGTCGGTGCAGCCAAACAGTATTCTCAGATGGACCGCGCACCCTTCCAGACCATCGATGTCCACGAATTGCTCGACAGCACGTTGATCATGTTGGGGCAAAAGATCGGAAGCGGAATCGAAGTCGTCAAGGAGTACGACCTTGCGTTGCCTCCGATCGACGCCTACGCCGCCGAACTCAATCAGGTGTGGACCAACCTGATCGACAATGCGGTGTCTGCCATGGACGGATCGGGAACACTCGCCGTTCGGACAAGCCGCGATGGCGACCGCGTGTGCATCGAGATCTGCGACACCGGCGCCGGGATTCCCGATGACGTCATCGACAGGATCTTCGAACCCTTCTTCACGACTAAGCCTGTCGGTGAGGGAACCGGTCTCGGCCTTGATATTTCATGGCGAATTGTGGTCGGCAAGCATCGTGGTGAGCTGCGGGTCACGTCGGAGCCCGGTAACACCCGGTTCAGAGTTTTGTTGCCAATCGCGGGCCCACCGCGGGATACGCGCGACGACTAGTCGCCCTTGCACGGCCGGTAGGCAAAGCGCACGATGAAATGACCGACTTCAGTCAGCGAGAGGGTGGACCATGACCGACGGACTTCCAGCGGGGATCGATCCGAGCGTGCCGCCTAGTGGCGTGGGATGCGTTGAATGCGATGCGAGCGGCGGTTGGTGGGTCCACCTGCGTCGATGCGCGCAATGCGGTCACGTGGGGTGTTGCGACTCCTCACCGTCACAGCACGCGAGCAAGCATGCGGCCTCGACAAAGCATCCGTTCATGCAGAGCTACGAACCCGGTGAGGATTGGTTCTGGAGCTTCGAAACCAACGAGGCATACGATGGACCAGAATTGGCCGCGCCCACTTCACATCCCGTAGATCAGCCGACGCCGGGACCTAAGGGTCGTGTCCCAGCCGATTGGCAGCAACACATCCACTGACTCAGTTCGGTTGGTCGATCGACCTCAAAGTCGAGACGTTCGACGACTCCTGATCCAATGCGTTGTCGATGCAGGCTTGAAACTGAGCCTGCATCGCCTCCACGACCGCGATATGACTCGCCAACACATCGACGAGCGCATCGTGGCCACCGACGGCCTTCTCCTCGAACTTCGTCTGAAGCGCTCGACCTGATGCGAGCGTCCCTAAACCACCAACCCAACTCAGTTTCGCAGCAGCAACAGACAAATGCTCCAACGTCATTTGGTATTCGCCGCATGCCGTAACTAGCAATCGCGCCGTGTCCGGATCCAGCGAGAACGAAACCTCGGCCCCGGAGTCCTCATTTGAACTCATGCGTAGCACCACCTTCATCAAGCGAGCGATTCATCTGGGGAGCTCCGGGAAGAGTTTGTCGGTAATCGTCGACGCGAGGCCACACGGGTCGATCGGCGTCTCACCGAAATCTGGGGCGATCCGAACGATCAGCACCCCCTGATTGGTCGTCCAAGCTACTGAGCAAATCTGTCCGGTCGCATCGTCACGCTGCCCGAACTTGATAGCAGGGCCGCCATGAACATTCGCAGCCCTTACATCGGCATTGTTGGTGTTCGCTTCGACTTCGTCGAGAGTGTGGTCTGTTGACCAGACGCTCAGCGAAATTCCCGTCCCATCCCATGAGCAGATTTCAAATCGTGGAATCTGAACTCCAAGAATCCCGCGTTCCTCAGTCGCCGGATCAACGCCGACATACCGCAAGGCGCTGTCGCTAATGCCGCTACAAGGGTCAAATAGCCCAACAGCCTCGTCGGCTCGTACTGCGTGCCCCTCGACCGTCGAGGAACAACCCCCAACCAACAGCGCGGCCGCGACCAAGACCACTGCACCCCTCACTCCCACAGCACTCCCCTCATTCGCGGCCCGCTCACAGTATTGGACGCTCCCCAGGACCGATCGGTTCCACCCCATTGCATTCCGTTGCAACCCTTCACCCACGCCAACAATCGGCCTAACGTCGATCTACCAGGGGATTCACAACGAAGTGAGGTGCGGATCAATGAAGGCAGCACGGTTCCACGGGCAGAAAGACATCCGGATCGAAGAGATCCCTGAGCCCGAATTGCGGCCAGGAACAGTCAAGCTGAAGGTCGCATGGTGCGGAATCTGCGGCACCGATCTCCACGAGTACCTCGAGGGACCGATCTTCATCTCCGCACCCGGACACCCGCATCCACTCTCACACGAGAATGCGCCGGTCACGATGGGCCACGAGTTCTCCGGCACCGTCGAAGAGGTCGGCGAAGGTGTCACGGACGTCGAGGTCGGTGAAAATGTTGTCGTCGAGCCGTACTTCGTCTGCAACGAGTGCGCCCCGTGCAAGGCGGGCAACTACCACCTGTGTACGAAGATGGGGTTCATCGGCTTGGCTGGCGGAGGTGGCGGGCTCAGCGAGAAGGTAGTCGTCGACCGTCGCTGGATCCACAAGATCGGCAACATCCCGCTCGACGAGGCAGCTCTCATCGAACCGTTGAGCGTCGCCCATCACGCAGTCGTACGCAGTGGAGCCGAAAGCGGCAACGTCGCCATCGTGGGCGGAGCCGGACCAATCGGACTCCTCGTTGCGGCAGTCCTCAAGGGTCTGGGTGTCACGACGATCGTCACTGAACTCAGCGAAGCCCGCAAGGCCAAGGCCCTCTCCAGTGGCGTGGCCGACTACGTCATCGATCCCACCACCGAAGACGTCAAAGCGCGCGTCCTCGAACTCAGCGGAGGCATCGGCGCAGACATCGGCTTCGAATGCGCAGGCGTCAACGCGGTCCTCGACACCATGCTCGACACGGTCAGGCCTGCTGGAGTTGTTGTCAACGTGTCGATTTGGGGCAAACCCGCGACCATCGACATGCAGAAGCTGGTCCTCAAGGAAATCGACCTACGCGGAACCATCGCGTACGTACGCGACCATGAAGCGGTCATCAAGATGGTCCAGGACGGTGTCGTCGATCTGGCGCCATTCATCACCGGTCGTATTCAGCTCGAAGAATTGATCTCCGAAGGATTCACCACTCTGATCGAGCACAACGACACTGCAGTCAAGATTCTCGTCAGGTCGTGACCGGACGGGGCACCTCCGGGCCCACCGCAGTCAGCGACCCAGGTGCCCGCCCCTTGCCCCATCCGATCTTCTCTCGGTAGCGGCCGATGTGATCGTCCTCGATCACATCGGCCGTTTCCAACGGTGTGGATTGCGGATGCACATACAGCGCATCCGTCGGGCAATAGGCCTCACACATAAAGCAGGTCTGGCAATCCGATTGGCGCGCAATCACCGGGACGCCCGAGGGCGTCCGGTCGAAAACATCTGTGGGACAGACGTCTACGCACTTGTCGCAGCCGATGCAGTCAGGCGCAGAAACCAGCTCGATCATGACGCCACCAGTGCAGACCCGGCAGATTCAGAAGTTCGGGTCCACACCGCATCCAAACCGCCGGTAAGAACGTGATGGTGCTGCGTCACATCGAGTTCAGGATAATCGTCCCGCTTGCTCATTCCCCGAGTCTCGGTCCGCGCCAGCGTCGAGTGATACATCCAGCGACCGACGGCCGTGATTGCGGCAGCCTGCCGCGCCGCCATCCGACCTGCTGGGTCCGCGCCCAGATCCGCACTCACTGCACCCCAGAGCGATTCGAGCTCACCAAGCGCTGCCGATACTCGATCACCGCTGCGGAGGTAGTTCTTGTCGAAGGGAATCAGCTGCGCCTGAGCAGCTTTCACCACATCGTCGGCAGTAAACCCGGTACGTACCGGATTACGCAATCCGACGGTTCCGGCTCCGCGTAGACCACTGGTAGCCCCGCGTCCGACCGACAGCGCATAGCGCGCAGCACCGGTTCCCGCCCATGAACCAGAAGACATCGCCCAAGCTGCGTTGTGACTTCCCCCGCCGGTAAACCCTCCGCAGATTCGCTCTCGGGTTGCAGCGTCCCCGGCGGCAAACAGTCCTGGAACGGATGACGCGCAATCGTCGTCGACGACGTTGATTCCCCCAGTGCCGCGCACCGTGCCTTCAGCGAGCATGCCGACCTCGAATTTGTCGGTGAAGGGATCGATTCCGCGGCGATCGAATTGCAGGAAGAAGTTGGGCTGTCCCAGCCTCATTCGACGCTGCACCTCGGCGTCGGCCCGATCGATCTGCGCGAAAACGGGCTCGTTACGCAACGTGCTGGCGATGACGGACCTCCCCTTCGCCGAACCGGCCCCTTCGAGCACTCTTCCGTCTGCATGGAAGAACGTCGCGTACGCGTAGTAAGCCGTCTTGGTGATCGTCGATCCGGCCGCTGCGATTCCGTACGCGTTCGAGAACTCCATCCCGGAGAACTCGGCTCCGACTTCCGCTGCCATCAATGCACCGTCACCGGTATCGACGTTGGTACCCAACGCACCGGACAGAAACGCACAACCTCCGCTGGCGACCACTACCGCGCCTGCCGAGACTCGGTAGTCCTGGTGTTCGTGGCGTTGGTAGCCCGCAGCTCCGCGAACTCGTCCTTCGCCGTCCACCAACAGCTCCAGCGCCGGCGAATGATCGAGGATCCGCACACCGGCTCGACGAATCCAGGTGCGCATCCGTCGCATGTACTCAGGCCCCTGCAAGCCGGTGCGTATCTGCTTGCCCGTGCTGGTGTCGACGGGGAAGGGATATCTGCCCTCCACCGCGAGGAGATCCATGTTGGAGTAGGTCTGCGCGAGGACGCGGTCCATCCAGTGGTGGTCGGCAAGATATCCGCCGAGCGCCTCGCGTCCGGCCTTTGCCCGCTCACGTGCAGTCGTATCCGGTTCGACGTACCAAACACCCGTTCCGGAGGGGGCCGTTGCGCCGCTCGTTCCGCAGTAGCCCTTGTCGACCAGGACGACATCTGCACCGGCCTTGGCCGCGCGCAACGCTGCCCATGCGCCGGCGGGGCCACCACCGATCACCAATACATCGGTGGAGAGTTCGAGGACGTCCGTCACTGGCCAGCTCCTGTCAGAGGTCTACGCAACACTTCTGTTGCCGTAATATTCCTCGGACGAACTACCCAGCGCCACAGTCAGAATCACTGTGAACTCAACCGGTCGCTACGACGCTTCCCGCTCCTCGTCGGTGCACAACGCGGAGTACTTGGCGAAGGCTTCCTGCAAGGTCAGCGATTTGCGTCGCTCGGCGATGTCGCGGGGCTTTCCCTGTGCAACACATCGACGAGCATGCTCGATCACAGCTTCACGAATGACGCTGGAAATGTCCGCGCCCGTGAGCTCTTGGAGGGTCTCTAGGGCCCTCAGTTCCTCTACGTCGAATCTCACCGTTACCGATCGTCTAGCCACGCTCAGGATGTTACTTGCGGGTACACCAAATTTGGTGAGTTACATATGCGTCGAGTCGAATATCTTTGGGCGCCAAAACCTTCGAATTCCGATCTACGTGGGTAAATAGTTTTCCACTCACGGCACTCATGTAATGCAACGCACACGGCGCTAGCCAGCGTGCCGACGGACACTGTCGCTGTCTATGCTTGCGAAACACTGCCTTCGATCGGAGATATACCGCGTGAGCATCGACCACATCGTTTCCGCAGTCGACGGCGATGCTGCCGAGCGAATCAAAACGGCCCTGACCCAGAGAGCCGCAACCTCGACGGACACGACCACGCTGGTGTTCGACGGCGTCCGGATCGAGATTCCACCGTCGGTCGGCGACGCCGTCGTGCAGCTCCTGACCTACCTCGCTGCCGGGGACAGCGTCGCCCTCGGGCCAGTCGCAGAGCTCCTCACCACCTCGCAGGCAGCAGAGATCCTCGGCGTTTCGGACACGTATGTGCGCAAACTCGCCGACGCCGGGAAACTCCCGATCGAACTACGCGGCACCCACCGCAGGTTCCGCCTCGACGACGTGATGGCTTACCGCGAGCAGTTCCCCAAACGCGCCTAGCTCTTCGCGTACATTCCTTCGATCTCTTTCGAGAACCGATCGACGACGACATTGCGCTTGATCTTGAGCGTCGCTGTCATCTCACCGTCTTCCTCGGTCAGATCGCGATCGAGAATGACGAACTTCTTGATCGACTCTGCATGTGAGACAGCGGCATTGGCGTCGTCGACGGCCTTCTGCAGCTCCGCTCGAAGGTCCTTGTCGTCACGTAGTTCGGCGACGGTGGCACCAGAAGGCTTGCCGTTCTCCACCTTCCACTTCTCGAACACCTCGGGGTCGACGGTCAGCAACGCCGTGATGTAGGTCTTCCCGTCGCCGACGACGACTGCCTGCGAGACGATGGAATGCGAACGGATACGGTCTTCCATCGGACCGGGCGAGACGTTCTTGCCACCCGCCGTCACCAGAAGATCCTTCTTGCGACCGGTGATGGAAAGGTAACCGTCGCTGTCGAGTTCACCGAGATCCCCGGTGCGCATCCAGCCGTTGACGAACGTCTCTTCGGTGGCCTTGTCGTTCTTCCAGTAGCCCTTGAAGACAACCCCGCCGTTGAGTTCGATCTCGCCGTCCTCGGCGATGCGAACCCCGTTGCCGCCCATGGGCTGTCCGACGGTTCCGATCCTCTGAGCACCTGGGACGTTGACGCAGTGCGCCGCAGTAGTTTCGGTGAGACCGTAGCCCTCGTAGATCGGAACTCCGAGCCCACGGAAGAAGTGCCCCAGTTCAGGAGTGAGCGCGCCGCCGCCGGAGATCGCGAACCAGCATTCGCCGCCGAGAGCCTCACGAAGCTTCGAGTACACGAGCTTGTCCGCCACTGCGTGCTTCGCCTTCAAGATCAGCGAGGGACCGCCCTTGTCGAGGGCTTGGCTGTACTCCTTGGCAGTGGCTTCTGCGAAGGCGAAGATCGCGCCGGGAATCTTTCCACCGGACTCCGCCTTGCGTGCTGCGCCGTCACGAACTTTTTCGAATACACGCGGAACACCGAGGATGGTGTTGGGCTTGTACCGCTCGAATTGAGTTGTAATGGTGGCAAAGTCGGACCAGTGTGCCTGCGAAGCACCAGCTTCGAACGTCGCGAGGGACACCGCGCGAGCCAGTACGTGAGCGAGCGGCAGGAAGGTCAGGACTCGGTTTCCCGGAACCGCCACCTCGCCGATCGATGCAGTGAGAATCCCGCGCACCTCGGACAGGAAGTTGCGGTGCGTGAGGATGCATCCCTTGGGACGGCCTGTCGTGCCGGAGGTGTAGACGAGTGACGCAAGATCGTCGGCCTTGATGCCCGCGAGCCGCTTCTTCAGCTCGGTGTCGTCAACGTCGGCACCCTGTGCGGTCAACTTCTCCACAGCGCCGTCGTCGATCTGCATGACGGCTTTGAGCGTGCTTGGCGCGTCCTGAAACAGCTGCTCGTGCGCGCCGGTTTCGACGATCGCGATGACGGCCTCGGAGTCTTCGAGGATCCAGCTGACCTGCCCCTGAGACGACGAGTCGTAGATCGGAACGGTAGCCGCGCCGGCGGCCCAGATGGCGAAGTCGAACAGCGTCCACTCGTATCGGGTCGCAGAGAGGAGTGCGACGCGGTCGCCTGCCTGCACGCCAGCGGCGATGAGCCCGTTTGCGACGCCGGTGACCTGCTCGGCGAACTCTTTAGCCGTTACATCTACCCAACCCTCGCCCTTGGGTCGGGAGAACACCGTCAGATCTGGCGTGCGCTCGGCGTGAGTGAAGACGGTGTGCACCACAGACTCATTGTCGGAGATGGTGAACTGGGCTTTGGCGCTGTACTCACTCACAGGGTGTCATCTCCGTTGGTCTGCGATTCGATGCTGATTCTGAAGCGGTGGAGTGCGCGGGCGAAGTCTGCGACCTCGGACTCGGTCCAATCGTGCAGCCTGCCGGCGACTTGGTCGAGCCGACGCGCGTCGGCGGCGTCGAGGTATTTGCGGCCAGCCGCCGTGAGATGCAGCGGATTGCCCTGACGAACGGATCCCGGATCGGCATACACCCAGCCAGCCTCGATGCACCCGCGCACTTGGCGCGAGATGGTCGAGCGGTTGACGCCGAAGACTTCGGAGATCTCCGTGGCCTTGCATCCGTCATTGCGGCCGATGAAGGAGAGGAACGAATGCTGGGCGATCGACGGGTGGTCATCGGAATGCCGATCCCCCGTCATCAACTGCCGCGTCAGGTGCACCAGCTCGTCATGAACCGCTGGTGGACCGGTGAGCGCCATTGCTCCGTCGTGTTGCACTGGGCAACTATAACGCTGCCCCCAGTCCCGATTGCAATATGACCGCCGCCACCGACAAGAAGTCCGTCGGTGGCGGCGTGAAAAGTTAGACCAGATCCTCACCGTTGCGGCGAGCAGTTGCCCAATCCTTGAAGAATCCCTTGCTGATGACTCCCAGCACGACCAAGACCAACGCCGGCCAGATCAGAACATAAATGGTCAGTAGAGCTGTACTCATTCGTATTCCTTCCACTTGTCTCGACGGTTACTTTCCGGACGCTCCCACGGCAGGAAGCTCGTCATCGTCGAAGTCTCCCGTCCGCTGCTTGATCAGTTCGAAATCGAACGTCTCACGCTGATTGACGGACATCGCAAAACACATGACGGTACTGACGGCATAGGCCACCAAAGATCCGCTGAGCGTTGGGTAGTCGTGCAGGAAGCCGATCGCGAACGGCGCGGACAGCACGATCGCCAGGCCACCGACGATCTGCGCAACCTTCAGACCGAAGAATCCAAATGTCATGAGCCCCAGCACCACTCCGATACCGACAACGGCGACGATGTCGGAGAGTATCCCGAACATCCCATCCATCGGCACCCAACTGAATCGGACGGGCAAGAAGGCAGCAAGAGCCACCAGCACCGACACAGTGAAGGCTTTGTTGGTGACCTTGCCCCAGTAGAAGCTCGCAATAACCGGGAACACCAAAGCGCCCCACAGCGCGCCGACGAACACCAACAGATCCAGAATGCTCAATTGCAGACTTGCCAAGGAGATAGCCGCCGCCGTGGCAACAATCATCGTTACTCGGCCGATGAGCAGCATCCGTCGAGGGTTCGCATCAGCCTTGCCTGCGACGGCTTGGCCGTAAACGTCGGTCATCACGATGGACGAGAGCGCAGCAAGGTCCGAGTCCGCCGTCGATGACAGCGCGCCGATGATCATGACAAAGAAGACAGCCAGCAAAATTCCGGGCAGGTACGACGCGGCCATCTGCGGAATCAGATTGTTGACGTCACCATCCATCGGCTCGATTCCGAGGTACAGCGCAAGAACACCCAGCATTCCGACACCAATGACCGTTGCGCCGTATCCGACGGTTGCGGTGATGAAGGTGGGCTTGATCAGGTCTTCGCGGACCGCGAACAGACGTTGGGCAATGGTCTGGTTGCCGATTGCGTAGGCAAGTACTGCCGCGATGTACGGCGCGCCCTGCTCGAAGAAGGCAACGCTCGAGAAGAAGTTGCCGTGCTCAGCAGTAAGGTTGACTGCCCCGGATTCGAAGGCTGCCGGGAACCCTGCCGCAAAGAAGATGAACGGCACCAAAACCGCTACCGCACCGAGCATTCCGATCAGCTGAACGAAGTCGGTCAACACCGAAGCGCGGAAGCCCGACCACAACGTGTACAGCAAAACGCCCAGCGCAACGATGAACACACCCTGGATGAAGTTGAACGGCGAAAGCAACGCGATCAGCAGACCACCAGCGAGGAAGTTCGACATCAAACTGATGAGACTGCCGACGATATTGGAGCCCGCGAGCATCAGCTGACTCGAGCGTCCGTGCCGCGCGTACATGACCTCAGCCAGGGTGTGGGCTTTCGGCGCTACTTTGCGAATTCGCTGGCCAAACGGATAAATGAAGAGAATCATCAACGCACCCCATAAACCGTAGTGAATGGGGCCAGAGATTCCATAGGTGTAACCAGAAGTGGCAGATGCATACATCGACGACGCCCAAATCCAGGTGGCCGTCATACTCGCGGCCGAAACACCAAATCCTAACTTATTTCCGGCGGTCATAAAACCGTCGGCATTTTCCTGCTTCTTTCCGATACGAAGAGAAATCAGAAATGTTCCACCATAAAAAGCAACAAGCAGTGAAACAATTACCAAGGTACTGAACTGGACCATGTCGGACCCCGTCACATGCCACATCCTTCGCACATAATCGGCAGAACAAAGCACAAAACCCCTGTTCAGGAGCTTTGCGCTTCGTTTCTGCACGCCCTAGGAGCGACCGTCATACCAACACCGGTCACATATTCAATTGACTAGCAACACGCACTTCGTCTTTTCGGAAACCCAACCTCCACAAAATAATTCTTCTGCGCAAGCTTTTGGCTCGACCACGCAATTCAACAACTGAGAATCGACCATAGCATGATGGCAATTTCGAACAAAACTCCGATAATTTCCCACCCGAATTTTTTCGCCTGCTGGCAAAGGAGAATCGCGTCGGCATGAGGGGGCCGGAGTGCCACCCCTGGGCCGAGAAAATTTCGGCGGGAGCGTGCGAGTGACGAAAATTTCTCGGAGCCATCGGCCGGCGCTTGCGCCGCCAGGGGTTGCGCGCAGGTCACCGCCGACAAGAATCGGAAGGCCAGAAGGAGAACAATAAAGATGTTCTTCATCAGGACGCAGCGCAGCGGAGTTCGTTTCGGGGGACACCGAAGGTGGCCGGCCGCCGGGCAGGCGTGAACACGAGCTCCGGCGACGCAACATCGCCAGCCCACTCGCCGACGTTCGAGGACCCGCGGGTCGCACTCGTGCCATCGCTGCCGCGATCCGTATCGGGATCGAACAGAACTTGGACGTCGACACGGTCGAAGAGCGCATCGCTGCGGCCGAGGCTGCAGGACGTCCGCTCTCACTCTGGTAGCGACGCTGCCACTCGATACTGACGGTGTACGTTTACTGGCTACGTACTTAGTTGCCGTGCAAAAACTTTCGTCTCTAGACCGACATATTATAAGTTATCGGTGAAATATTTCGGATGGTTTTCTGCTGAGCTACAACAGTTTGGCTCTTCTCGAATGAATCGACATGAACCTGTCAGTTAGGGCAATTTGGCAGCGCCGCAACCGAGACCGTGCACGCCGGGCTGGGCAGCTAGTCGCCATCGGCGTTGAGCACACAATCTCGACGCCCCTCCGTTCGGTCCAGGACGGTCGCCATCGAGAGCTCCGCTAGGCCTTCAGCAGGAGGTCTGCAATTTTCTCTGCGGTTTCCTTTACGGATCCTGGGTTCTGGCCGGTGACGAGGTTTCCGTCGACGACTGCGTAGGACACGAAGGGCAGTTTCGCCTTTTCGTACAGTGCACCACGCGCTTTGGCTTTTTCCTCGGCGTTGTAGGGTACGAGTTTGTCGACGCGGGCGAGTTTTTCCTCGCGCCAGGCGAATCCGGTGAGTTTGCGGCCGGCGATGAGGTAGCTGCCGTCGGACAGTGTGGTGTCGAGAAGTCCGCAGTACCCGTGGCACACCGACGACACGATCCCGCCGCGTTCGAAGATTTCCCGGGTGATGCGTTGCAGACCTTCGCTACCGGGAAAGTCGTACATGACTGCATGCCCGCCGGTGAAGAAGATCGCATCGTAGTCAGCGGAGTCGACCTGTTCGGGGCTGGCGGTGGAGTCGAGTAGCGCCATCCGAGCAGGGTCGGACCGCCATGCCTTTGCGCTCTTGTCGTAGTTCGGGAACTTGAGCGATCGCGGTTCCAAGGGCACCGCTCCGCCCTCGGGGCTGACTAAAGTCTGCTCGAAACCGTGGTCGTCGAAAACCTGCCAGGCATGGCTGAGCTCGGACAGCCACAACCCGGTCTTATGAGACGGATCGTCGTAGTGGCCGACGTTGGTGACTACGTTCAAGATTCGCTTGGTCATCGAACTCTTCTCTCGATCGCTTTGGTCAGTGGATCTCACCCTTGTACCGCCAGAATCGCAGCAAAAGCTGCTCGCACCCGATCTGCAGCCTCACCGGCCGTGGCCGTCGACATTTTGCCGTCGAGATGCAGACAAGCCAAACCGTGCGCCAATGCCCATGCCGCCGATGCCAACGCCTCGGAATCTGCATCAGGAAAGACAAGCGTCATCCCCATCTGCATCAGCAGATGAATCTCTCCAGCCGCTTGCACGCGCTCGTCGTTACCCGTGTCGCACTCGTTGCCGAACATCAACCGGAAGAGCGCCGGTCGCCGCAGCGCGAACTCGACGTAGGCGACTGCGAATTCGGCAAGATCTGCCGA
Organism: Rhodococcus sp. WY5; assembly: GCF_018588185.1. Classification (NCBI taxonomy): domain Bacteria; kingdom Bacillati; phylum Actinomycetota; class Actinomycetes; order Mycobacteriales; family Nocardiaceae; genus Rhodococcus; species Rhodococcus sp. WY5. The sequence continues at coordinate 3,257,527 of NZ_JAAMPR010000001.1, read as the reverse complement.
CGTCGACGGTAGCTCGCGGCCGTCTGTCAGGTCCGCTTTCAGATCGCGCAATCCTTGCGCGGCGAGAGCAGATTCGAGTGCTTCACGATCAGCGAAATGTCGGTACGGCGCAGTCGCCGACACACCGACCTCGCGCGCGATCGCGCGCATCGAAAACGGCTCACCCGCCTCGAGCATGCGCATCGCCGACGCCAGCAGCGAGGCCTTCAGATCACCGTGATGGTAGCCACCCTTGACAGATGTTGACACCGTTAACTTTCCTTTCTACGCTCATGTGAGCAATGTAAACATACCTCATTCAGGAGCGCCGATGCCATTCACCGACCCTGCACCCGACAAGTTGGAGACTGACAGCACAGTCTCTCCGGCCTTCGCCCCATTCACTCTTCCCAGTGGGGCGACACTCCCCAACCGGATGGTCAAGGCAGCCATGGAGGAGAACATGGCCGTAGCTGGACAGCTCCCCGGCAAAGAGCTGTTCGAGCTGTACCACCGCTGGAGCCGAGGAGGGGTGGGAACGATCATCACCGGCAACGTCATGGTTCACGCGGAGGCGCTGACCGGGCCGGCCGGCGTCGTTCTCGACGCACAATCCCCGATCGAGCCGTTCCGCGAGTGGGCGGATGCCGCACAGGGCAGAGGTGCGAAAGTGTGGATGCAGATCAATCACCCCGGTCGGCAGATTCAAGCCGACATGCCCGGTGTCGCATGGGGCCCGTCGGCCACTCGCGTCGAACTCGGCAAGAACAGCAAGCGATTTGCGCATCCCCAGGCCATGACCGCCGTCCAGATCAACGACACCGTCAACCGTTTCGCAACAACAGCACGTCGCGCAGAGGAAGCTGGTTTCGACGGCGTGGAAATCCATGCCGCACACGGCTATCTGCTCTCGCAGTTTCTCTCTCCGTTGGTCAATCAGCGCACCGACGAATGGGGCGGCACCCTAGAGAACCGAGCGCGATTGCTTCTCGACATCGTCCGCACAGTGCGCAGGGTTGTCGACCCGACGTTCACGGTTGCCGTCAAACTCAATTCCGCGGATTTCCAGCGCGGAGGATTCGACTCCGACGACGCAGCGCAAGTGATCGCCATGCTCGCACCACTCGGTGTCGACGTCGTCGAACTGTCCGGAGGGAGCTACGAAGCACCGGCCATGACCGGCCAAGGCCCGGACGATCGCACCCTCGCTCGGGAGGCCTACTTTCTGACTCTTGCAGAGGAACTGGCCGAGGCCAGCCCGGTGCCGTTGATGTTGACCGGCGGTGTGGTTCGGCGACCTGTTGCCGAGCAGGTCCTGGCGAGCGGTGTGGATTTGGTCGGCATAGGCAGTGCGTTGGCGATCGATCCCGATCTGCCGAATCGGTGGCGCCTCGATGCCGCAGCCTCCGTCGAATTAGCCCCGGTGACCATCAAGGACAAGGCCATAGCGTCGGCGGCGAGCATGGCTCGCGTGCGACAGCAGCTTCGACGATTAGGCCGAGGCAAGTCCACGCGGCCGACGGCCAGTCCTGTGGTCGCACTATTGAAAGAGCAGCTGCTGCAGCGCCGCGCGCTCCGGCGGTATCGCCGCTGGCTACAGCACCGCACCCCCTCGATCGGGTAATGCGGACAGTTTCCCGTCATTTCGGCGGCGAACCCAGACAGTGTTGACAGTGCTTACATTCACCCTTAGCCTGATGTAAGCAGTGTAAACATTGAATGGCCGACAGAACGAACGGAAGCATGAAAATGACGAACACAGCGACAACCGTCAAGGTCGATCTGGGCGGCCGGACCGTCGAAATCCCGAAGGACGGCCTGTTCGACCGCTACCGGATGGATGTGCCGCTCGACAAGGTCGCCGCCGACCCGCGGGTCCCGAGTGTCGACTTCTTCCGCACGCTTCCGAAAACGCAGGTCCAATCGCCGATCGGCACGACAAGGACGCCGAACTTCTACTACGCGATGTCCTCCGCGCGTTTGACCATGGTGGCCCCGAGCAGGGCGATCCGTAAGCGGATCCCAGAGGAGCTGGCGCCGCTGGAAATCGCACCCGGGTTCGGGCTGGTGTCAGTGATGGCGTTCCGCTACGACGTGTGCGACATCGATTTCTACACCGAGGCGGCTGTGGGTGTGGCGGTTCGCCCGGCGCGCCACGGCGGACTTACCACGGCCGCTGCCGATCTGGTTGCCGCCCTCGGTGACGATCACCTGCACTCTTATGTGCTCTCACTTCCGGTCAACACCGACATCGCCCAGATGCGCGGCCATGACGGGTACGGGTTCCCCAAGTGGGTCACCGATCTCGATGTCGGCATCGACCAGGCACGCACCACGGCCCGCATCGCCAACGCGGACGGCGGCGTCGACATCGCCTTCTCCGCCCCCACCCCGGAGCAGAAGGCGTTCGAAACGGGCACGAACGTCTCCACCCTCACCTCGTACACGAAGCGAGACGGATCCTGGCACTCGACCCTCAACCAAACCAACGTCCTCGCCAGCGGAACATCGTTGTTTCCTCGCGGATTCGATCTGACTCTCGGCGAGGGCAGGATGTCCGACGACCTACGCGCACTCCGGCCCATCCGCACGATCAGATTCGATGCCACCACCTCGGCTCAGGCCGCTCTGCACATGCCGGTCCCGGTCTCGGTTCGCTGACACCTCGTATCGACCGAACATTTCAGGAGTACACCGACATGACCACAACGACCGACACCTCCACAGATCCCCGCGCGGCGCTGCCTGCCACACTGACCACAGGATTACTCGATCGGCTGACAGAACGAGTTACGGCCTCGCCCGACGCTCCCCGCTCGATCACCACTGCCCCGTACACCGGTTCACCACTCGCAGACTTCCCGGTCTCGGCCCCGGCTGACGTCGACGAAGCATTCGTTCGTGCCCGCCGCGCCCAGGCGAGATGGGCAGCGACTTCCGTAGCGGAGCGTGCCAGCGTGTTACTGCGTTTCCATGATCTGGTCCTGAAGAATCAGAACACCGGGCTCGACCTGATGCAGGCTGAGAACGGCAAGACCCGTCGCGATGCGTACCTCGAGATCGCCGACGCTGCCATCGCCGCCCGCTACTACGGCCGCACCGGACCGAAAGTTCTTGAACCCGAACGTCGCCGGGGGGCTCTGCCCTTTCTCACCCGCACGTCCGAGCTGCACCACCCGAAAGGGGTGGTGGCGATCATCTCGCCATGGAACTATCCACTGTCGATGGCGGCGACGGACGCCATCGCCGCACTGATGGCCGGAAATGCTGTGGTGCAGAAGCCCGACACCCAGACCGCGCTGACCGCCTTGTGGGCCATGGACCTGATGTACCAAGCGGGCCTACCGGCCGATGTGTGGCAGATGGTGATCGGCCGAGGCAGTTCGATCGGGGACCCACTCTTGGCGAACGCGGACTACATCATGTTCACAGGGTCCACGGCGACCGGTCGAGACATCGCCCGCGGCGCGGGCCAGCGGCTGATCGGGGCGTCACTCGAACTGGGCGGCAAGAACGCAATGCTCGTCCTCGACGACGCAGATCTCGATCGGGCAGCCGAAGGGGCCGTGCGCGCTGCGTTCCCGTCGGCAGGACAATTGTGCGTCTCGGTGGAGCGCCTGTATGTCGCCGAGTCCGTACACGACGAGTTCGTTGCCAAGTTCGTTCAGCGAACCTCTGCCTTGACCATCGGAGCCTCCTACGACTACGGGGTCGACGTCGGGAGCCTCACCACCGACAAACAACTGAAGACAGTGTCGGCTCATGTAAACGACGCCGTCGCGAAGGGCGCACGCCTTCTGGCCGGAGGGAAGCCACGTCCGGACCTGGGGCCGCTGTTCTACGAGCCGACCATCCTCGCCGACGTCACACCAGAGATGACGTTGCACACGGACGAGACGTTCGGTCCGGTCGTCTCGATCTACGCCGTCGCAGATGACGACGAGGCAGTTGCACGGGCAAACGACACCGTCTACGGACTCAACAGCAGCGTGTGGGGTCGCGACGCCACCCGCGCCCGCTCAGTCGCTGCCCGATTGCGTTCGGGGACCGTGAACATCAACGACGCCTTCGCCGCGGCATGGGGCAGCATCGACTCGCCGATGGGCGGAATGGGCGATTCCGGCCTCGGGCGTCGGCACGGTATCGACGGCATCCTCAAATACACCGAAGCCCAAACCATCGCCCACCAGTCGCGATTCGGTTTCTACCCACCAGCGGCAATCCCCTGGAACGCATGGGCACCCGTGGTGAACGCCGCGCTACGCATCTGGAAAACCATCGGCGCACGCTGACAAACACCGCCTGCCAACCGATTTCGACCACCACCACAGGAGAGGCAAGATGAGCACCGTCACCCCCACCATGCGAGCGATCGTCGTCGACGATAAGAAGAACCTCGCCGTAGAGGAAGTACCAACCCCAACGCCCGCACCTGGCGAGGTCCTGATTCGCGTTGCCGCCGCCGGTATCAACCGCGGTGATGTGATGCAGCGGCAGGGACTCTATCCGCCACCGCCGGGTATCAGCGACATCATGGGTCTCGAAATCTCCGGCACCGTCGTCGCCCTTGGTCCCGGCGTCGACGGTCCGGCACTGGGCCACGAAGTGTGTGCCCTGATCGCCGGAGGCGGGTACGCAGAATACGCAGTAGTCCCCGCATCTCAGTTACTACCTGTACCCGCAGGCGTGACTCTGATCGATTCCGCTGCTCTGCCCGAGGTGGCGAGCACCGTCTGGTCCACGATCGTCACCGACGCAGGCCTGCAAGCCGGCGATCTGCTTCTCGTCCACGGCGGCGGCAGCGGAATCGGAACCCATGCCATTCAGGTGGCCAAGGCGCTGGGGGCGCGCGTCGCGGTCACCGTCGGATCAGAGGCCAAGGCGCAGCGCTGCCGAGACCTCGGTGCCGACATCGTGCTCAACTACCGAGATCAGGACTTCGCAGCCGAACTGGCGGGCCAGGTAGACGTCATCCTCGACATCATGGGTGGGAGCTACCTCAGCCGCAACATCGATGCCCTCGCTGTCGGAGGTCGGCTGGTGATCATCGGCATGCAGGGAGGCTTCACCGGTGAGGCGAACGTCGGTGCACTCATCGGTAAACGTGCGCGAATCATCGGCCTCAACGTGCGCAACCGCCCGCTGACTGGCCCCGGCTCGAAGGCGGAGATCGTTGCGGCCGTCGCCACTGACGAGTGGCCGTTGATCGAACAAGGGCTTATTCGACCGATCATTTCGGCAAAGCTACCCCTGGCCGATGCAGACGAGGGGCAGGCGTTGCTCGAATCGAAAGACTCGGTGGGAAAAGTCCTTCTCCTGCCGCAGAGTTCGTGACAGATCTCAACCGACTGGAGCGAATGGCCCCTCACAGGGCACCCACCGCGCACGCACACACAGAATCACCCTCACCACCTTCATGAAGGGATGAGAAATGTCGAACACCGACACCGTCAAAGACCTCGGCGCCAAGCTGATGAACGGTGCGCACAAAATCGTGCTCACCGTCAGTGGAGGGCGACTGCTGTCCAAACCCTTCGGAATGCCGGTCGTCGAGCTGCACACGATCGGACGCTCGTCAGGACTCCCGCGGTCGTGTTACCTGACAACCCCTGTCCGAGAAAAGGACTGGATCGTGCTCGTCGCGTCGAAAGGCGGCGACGACCGCGATCCGGACTGGTATAAAAACCTCCAGGCCCACCCCGGCGCCGAACTCGTCATGGACGGAGAACGCTTCGCGGTACACACACGCACCGCGTCCGCAGAAGAACGAGCCGCACTGTGGACCAAAGTCGTTGCTGCCTATAAAGGCTACGCCGACTACCAACGACGAACACAGCGCGAAATACCACTGGTGATCTGCCAACTGTGAGAAACGAACACCACGCAGCACAAGACGAAGGCCCACCTCGTCCGTTGTGCACTCCGATTCGTCACCGCTTGCACAGCTCGAGCGCTCCCCTTGTCCTGATCGCGCCCGCGATGGCAATAGGGTCGCACTTCTACGAACCGCTGGTCGCAGAGTTCGCACGGCACGGGTGGGAGGCCCATGCTATTCGACGACGAGGATTCGAACGCGGCGAGCCCCGCGCCGACCGCAGACACGATTGGTCCTACCAGGACGAAATCGACGACATCGAGGACGCAATTACCTGTGCGCGGAGGGATCATCCCGAGCAGCCAATCCTGTTGCTCGGGCACAGTCTCGGCGGTCAACTCGTCGCCGGACACCAACTGAACCACCCGGCGGTCGAGGCAATGGTCACCGTAGCTGCTGCGCTCCCCCACCATCGAACCTACCGATTCTGCGGGCTACACGTCTTGCTCATGGGCGCAGTAGCCGTCCCGCTGCTCACCACACTGTTCGGCTACGTACCGACACCGGCTTTCGGCGGCCCCGGCGCTCGCACGTTGATGCGGCAATGGGCCCGCACGGTCATCACAGGCAACCCACCGTACAAAGCCGATCGGCCGATCGCGACGCCCGCTCTCGTCATCAGTTTCGCATCGGACGCCATGGCCCCACCACGATCGGTGGACATCTTCGCGGAGAAACTGTTCGACACACGCGCGGTGACACGATGGCAGTACGAGCACGACGACGTCTTGCCCGGTGCGAGCAACGATCACGTCAGATGGGTCCGGGGAAGTTCACAGGTGGTCGCACGCATCGTTGCCTGGTGGGAGAAGCCATGACGGTCGCCTCCGACACGCGCGAACATCGATCCATTGACGACCCGACAGGCAATATGTTTAGGTCATGTGAGAGGTGCACACATTCAACCGAACGTCGATCGCTCGTCGGCAGTGCGGGGTCGAAGTAGCGACTACTACCCGATGCAACTGGAGCACGAAACTACTTGCTATGCAGCGGGTTTGCGTACTTCCGCCAGGTACCCTCCCTTCGAATGTACCGGCACTTCTTGACCGAGTTTTCGAAAGACCAACCATCGCCTGCTTCGTCCCATCGCTCCCCCACCCGAGAGGCCAGCTGACATGTCCGAACTACCACCACCGCTCACTCCGTACCTCGAACCGGCAGCGAAGGAGCTGTGCGAGGCCACCGACCCCCACCCCCGAATCTACGAAGTGCCACCCGAAGAAGGACGAAAGATACTGCGGGACCTACAAAGTGGCGACGGCGTCGCACGACCCGACGTCGACGAAGAGTGGGTGGACGTCGATGCAGGCCAATGGGGAACGGTCCGCACTCGCATCATTCGACCGAAAGGCGCTACCGGACCACTGCCGGTGGTGTTCTACATCCACGGCGCCGGATGGGTTTTCGGAGACGACAAGACACACGATCGACTGTTTCGCGAACTCGCGGTAGGCGCCGACGCTGCCGGAGTATTTCCCGTCTACGACCGCGCGCCCGAAGCCCAGTACCCGACCCAAGTCGAACAGAACTACGCGGTTGGGCAGTGGATACTCGAGCACGGAGCCGAGCACGGCCTGGACACTACCCGCATCGCGGTGACCGGGGAGTCCGTCGGCGGATGCATGTCTGCGGTCTTTGCACTCATGAACAAAGAACGTGGAGGTATCGACCTCAAGGCACAGGTGTTGCTCTACCCAGTCACCAACGCGGACTTCGATACTCCGTCCTACCTGCAGTTCGCCGAAGGCTACTACCTCACCCGCGACGGCATGAAATGGTTCTGGGACGCCTACACCTCCGACCCCGCGAAGCGCGCAGAAGTGCACGCCTCGCCGCTACAGGCTTCCCTCGAGGACCTCGCCGGACTCCCGACCACGTTGGTCATCACCGACGAAGCCGATGTCCTTCGGGACGAAGGAGAGCAGTACGCGAATAAGCTCCGAGAGGCAGGTGTCGACGTGACATCGGTGCGCGTGGCCGGAATGGTTCACGATTTCCTATTGCTCGACAGCCTCCGAAACACCCGCGCTGCCAATGTTGCACGGACCCTCGCCGTGGACGCACTCCGTGCCGCACTGCACGGCAGCTGACACAAGTCCGAGCCACGACAGGTAGGCGACAGCGGCGGCACGGAATTAGATCAGTTTCCAAGAGAAACCAGTCCCCACCTGTACGGATGCGGTGCCAACTGCACTGCACACTGCGCTAATAGATGTTGCTGCCAAGCCGGCATCAGGGGCGGACGACGGTAGAGCTGTGCCCAGGAATCGCCGCCCACGTGGCGGCCATGCCTGGGTGACGAGTGCGCGTGGCGATATCGTGCGCGCACTGCATCGGGCTCTATGCCCTGCTCACGTGGTTATCGACACCAATCGATCTATTTAGCGCCCGTCAGGAGTGCGCGGCTGACGGAGGATCTGCCGACGCCGAGCGTTGCGGCTATGGCGTCGAGGCTCTTGCCCTGTTCGCGGAGGGTACGGGCGAGTTCTGTGCGTTCGGGTGTCATGACGGTGGGTCGGCCGCCGTGTCGGCCTTGGCGACGGGCGGCTTCGAGGCCGGCGTGGGTGCGTTCGACGATCATGCGGCGCTCCATTTGGGCGAGGGCTGCCATGATGTGGAAGAGGAATTCGCCGCCTGCGGTGGTGGTGTCGAATCCTTCTGTGAGGGAACGGAATGCGATGCCGCGTTCGCCGAGGTTGTGGACGGTGTCGATGACGTGGCGGACGGATCGTCCGAGGCGATCGAGTTTCCAGACGATGAGGACGTCGCCGTCGTTCTCGCGTAGGTAGTTCAGGCATTCGGTGAGCTGGGGGCGCTGCGCTGTGGAGCCGGATTCGTAGTCGGTGAAGATGCGGATTGCGCCGGCTTGTCGGAGGGCGTGTTCTTGCAGTTCGGGGTTTTGTTCGAGGGTGGAGACGCGGGCGTATCCGATGATGCTCACAGTCTCGGTCCTTCTGATCTGCTGCTGTGTTGTGGGATGGTGCGGCTGTTCATGAGTTGGTGGTCGACCTCGGGGCTCCAGTGGGTGTGGAACTTGGTGGTGTCGAGGTCGGCTAGTTCTCGCTCCGGAGCGACGGGCTCAAGTCTTGGCCGAATCTCGGTCACCTGTGGTTCATGTTGTGGTGCTTCCGGTTTGATCTGGCTAGCCCACGTGTAGGCCTGTTCGGGCATGGTGTCGTAGTGCTCGATCATTGCCTGCCAGTGTTCGGGGAAGGTCATGGTGGTGCCACGCGGTGATGTGGCGATGGAGCCCGCGGGTACGTCGGTGACGGGTTTGATCGCGGGTCTTAGGACGTCGGCGAGGATGGTTCCGCCGTCGATGTAAGCGAAGTTGCGGGCAGCTTGGACGGCGTCGACGCTGAGTTCGCGCCATTCGATGGCCCACCCGACGTCGCGGGCGAGTTGGTCGAAGAAAACCCTTTGGGTGCGGGAGTTTCCGTCGACGAACGGGTGGACGCTGGTCAGGTCTCCCCAGTGGCCGGCGAGGTCCTGGACGAACGCTTCGTGGCTGTGGTGGTTGACGTAGACGCCGCTGTTGATGTCGGTGAACACTCGGTCGAGTTCACCGGGGACGGCGGCGGGTGGGTCGTGGAGGATGCCGAGATCGCCTGGCGCGGTGTCGATGGTGCGGATTTCACCGGCCCATTCGTACAGGTCACCGAGCAGGTGTCGGTGGATCGCTTGCAGGTGCGCGAAGTCGAAGTGCCCGTCGATCGGGTTCGCTGCAAGCTCCGCCATTCGTGTTGCGGCGATGAGGGCTTCGGCCTGTGCGAGCGTGTGAGGGTCGGTGTATCCGAGTCGGTTTCGTAGGACCGTGGTGCCCGGATAGTGGTAGTCGCTGCTCACTGAGCGGTGCGGGAGTTCAGTTCGGCGAGTCCGCGGGCGATCGCTTCGTCGCCGGTGATCTCGCCGTTGAGGACAGCTCGGGCTGCCACTTCCGCTTCCGCAGTAAAGGGGACTCCACCCATTTCGAGTCCGGCGCGGATGCCTGCTACTTCCCGTTCGATCTCACCCGCGGTAAGGATGCGGGTGGGTTTACGCGGAATCTCGTCTCGCTTCGTCATGGTCTGCTCCCCCGATTGTCATTTTGCGGCTGTACGCGTTTCTGCGGTTCGACACCACTGACCCTCTGTCGGAGGTCGCCGGCGGCGTGTTCGTCGTTCTGTGTTGAGAGTGATGCTATCGAACCGACCGAAAACGGTCTACTCGTCACTTTCGGTCGATCTAGTTTCGGTCATGAGTTTCGGTCGACGGTTTCGCATGGTCGCTCGATCGCGTCGATTCGGGTCAATTCGTGGGCCGAATACGTTCGTTTGCGGTCCGCCCCCTCCAATCGAACTTGCCGCCACGTCATGCCTCCTTCGAACAGAATTTGGCTAGCCGACGGGCGGGCCGAAAATTTGTCCTCCCGCTTGCCGCCTGTAGTACAGAGCAATTCCAAAGCAGATAGACGACGCGATAAGGAAGCCACCGGCGATACGGGTGAAGACCGCATCTTGAGTGATCAGTAGCACTACCCCGATCGCGCCTAGTGCCACGCTCGCACTCACTTGGCCAAGCAACCGCAGTCGCGATCCATTGCCATTCCGCATAGATGTGGACTTGCCCTTGTCGCGCCACAACGTGATCCAGCCAATGACGAGCAGCGCGATCCACAAGATCTGGATCCAGTCACCGCGAATAGCGCCCTCCACCAGTAGGAAAAGCGCGGCAACGGCCACGGTTGCCACTGCGCTGACTCGAAGACACTTGGATTGAAGCATGACTGAGCTTGAGGCTCGACCGCCTATGTCGTCAACGTCAGTCGCTCGTGAATCCATTTCGCACAGAGGAAATTCTGTTTTCTGACGTAACAGCTTCGGTCCAGGTCCCACGAATCGATCGTTTGCGGTCGGACCTTGGAATCGACATATTGATTTAGCTGGGCGCCGGGTTTGGGCGACATCGCGGGCACATAGAGTCAAAGCAGCGCGAGAGTACTTGGCGAGTGCTGAGGCCTACTCCATTGAGAGGATCATTCATGGCTCGTTGGGGACGACGCATCGCCGTTGCATTAGCAGTCAGTGTGGCCGCGGCGATGGTAGTTGGTCTTTTGTATATCGCGCTGGGTACCCGCTCGATTGATTCCTCCTCGACGGATCCGACGACTTCCGAGCAGCCGAACCACGACGCTCCCCAGACGAACGAGGACTTCAAGAGGGATTCGAAGTTGGGGCGAAGCCCGAGAGAGACCCCGGTGCCAGGCGAGTCGACGATCGGCACTTCGGGTGGATACACAGCCGGTTCCTAGCCGAGTGGAATCTGATTGACCGAATTCGGCCGTTTCCGGTCAGGCTTCGGATCGTATGAGGTGATCAGGGTTTCGCCGACAACACAAGTTGCTGCATCAGCAGCGCACTCTCCCGGCTGGCGAAGCCCGTACCTGAGGCTGGCCCGATTCAGGCCCTGTGACTCACCTTGACCTTCAGCGCTGCAACGATCACTACGAGCGAAACTGCGGTTGTGATGGAGTTTCCCCACCCGAGCGCGAAGTAGTTCGCGGCTGAATCGAAATCCAATGTCTTGCAGGAGGATACGGGAAATGGGACCCACGCCCACCCTGCTTCTTCGAGCACGCCGCTTGAATACAAACTTGATCGACAGAGCTCCGGCGCTGAGGCCGGGAACCCCCACCGAGGGGTCGCACCGAAACTGACGATCAATCCAAGTACGCCGAGAGCCAGCGCGAAGGAGGAGGCGTTAAAGAAAGCTCGACCTACGCCCCCGGATGAATTCATGTGCACAGCGTACGTTCTCTCTGGATATAGAAACTGACCAATTGCGAGTCACTCCCTGCCGTGACATCGATCCACTCACTGTCCCAATCGAGTTCGTCTCGGGCAGACGCACCAAGGTCCGCAGGCAGTGACCCGGACGCCGTCAACACGATCCCACCACCTCGCGCAGAGTTCAGTAGCCACAGCAGCTGGCGGGTTGCTCCCTCACGCATCACCTCGAAATAGTTGTCATATCCGCCACGAAGCTCCGATTTGGCAACTGCGGCAAACAGTTTCGGCGCGGAATGAACCGACAGGCGACGCAAGAACTTCTCGAACAGCGAACTGCCCACAGGCGGTGACCTATGCAGTGCCACTGCAATGGTGACTGCTGCATTGGACTCTGCGGGAACAAAACGTTCGGGATCGAACAGTCCGTTACTCGCCTGCACGTTCAGGAACTCGCGATACCCGATCGGACCGCCAGAATCCTCCGGCGGGCACGCCCTCGCACCGTCGAGACACGATGGCTCAGAAATCGGCTGGTCTTCGACAATCTGCTCGAGAACCAACGTGTGACTCCACCTTGCGCGGGCGTTGTACTCATAACGGACGTACTCCCCTACCGCGGTAACTGCCTCGTCGATCCGGACTTCGTCCTCACCAAACTCGTCTTCCTGGTATCCGTCGCGCTCGATCACCTCTGGCGCGATATATCGATCTGGGCCATTGTCCGTTGAATGATGGACACTCACCCACTGATGAGCGTGTTGATCTCCCCACCCCATCACCGCCTGCACAATCGAATGAAGTTGGTCCAGTTCGATATTCGACGGAACCGAAAACCGTCTCCAAATAGGCGGCGTGATGCAATCGAGTTCGATCCGCATGACAAAGTTCGCCACCTCCGGCCGTCGACGCTGATTCCGCATCTGCCTCGGCGTAAGGACCTTCATCTGGCTTTGCGCCGCTTGATATGCAGCTACCAAACGCAGATGTGAAGCTCGCCGAACTCTCTGACCCGTCATGCATGGAGGCTAGATCTACCTACCGACAGCCGAGATACTCACTGCCACAAGGTTGCCCGATTTGTCGGGGCTCGCACCTCGTCGCTGGTCGGCTGTCAAGTCCTGATCAACACGGACCTGCGCAGGCATTATTAATCATCCACTGCGCGGACAATAGTGTGCGCCGATTACCGTAGACCTGACAGCTACCGTACGAAAACAGTGCCCAGCGCCTGCTCGGACTGGCACAGAACATGAGGATCCATGAGCGACCAAGACACGACCGCCGACCAGCCCCTCCACATCAACGGCGCAATTGCCTTGGTGACGGATGAGCGCGACGAGTTGGTTCGCCTGTGCGTCCAGACCCTCGCCGAACTACTGGGCAGTGAGCCTGCCACCGATGACGATGGCGACATCGTCGTGCCGGTTCACGGGTTTGTCGTCTACGTAACTGTTGCGGATGACGGCCCTCAGATCAACGTCTGGTCCTCGGTCCTGACGGGCCTCGGCAATCCCTCGCACGCTGCGACTCGACTGATCGAACTCGCGCAGGAATGGCCACGCCTGCGCTTCGCCTTCAGCGGCGACCACCTACTGGTCTCCACGATGCTCGACGCCGATCCCTTCGCTCCGCAGCATCTGCTGAACCTGATCGACGAGGTTCACGACTTCACTCACGAACTCGACGACGATTTTGCTGAATCCTTCGGAGGGTCCCTCGACTGCGACGCGGATGACGACAGCTACGCCGGCGACTGCAATCCCGGCGGTTGCGACGGAGACTGTGACTGTGCGTGCGGCGATGAAGCAGACGCCGTCGACGGAGATCTCGGCATTACCCCAGTCAAATAGGCTGGCTCTCCGATCAGCTCCGCCAAGCACTCCATGGAGTCGTCACGATGCGACGTAGATCTGTGTGCGGTGCCAGTCCAGATAGACAACATCTGGACGCTCCGCCTTGTCCGGCAAGATCAATCGGTCTCTCAACGGCGGCTTTCCGAGTGCCGCGCGAAGGGGACCTTCGATCTCCATATCGCTCTCGACGCCGGCCGCATAGTGGAGGTTCAAGTCCTCATCGACGGTGATGAGCCCTGTATCGAAGGCAATGTCATGCGTCGGGCAAGCGGTGAAACCGTTGCGATGATCGAGTCGCTCTTTGTCAGTGCTGTCCCGCCAGGGCTTGATATGACTTGCAGTCAGTAGGCGCGGCCGGCGTCGGCCAGCGATGTTCGCGCTGAGGCCGCAGAACACGCAGCGGTGCTCGTGATTGCTGAGTACCCCAGCGGCGAACCGATGCTGGCCGATCCGAACTCTGGAGGTCAGCAACCGCTGAGTGGTAGCGATGGGGATATCTTTACGCTCGCTAGACCACTTTTCGAGCGACTGCTCCAAGGATCTCTCGATCTCACTTTGGACTAACTCTTCTTGTCCCGCCAACCACAGCGTTTCGCCGTTTTCCAATTCGAGGAAGTCTGGCAACGCATGTTCGTCAATTCCGTGGGAACGCGCCGACCGCAGAATTCGAAGGTATACGTCCTGCATCAACACGCTGTCCGAAAGCATCAACGACGCGACTTCGACCTCGTATCGCCCGCCATGACTACGTGTTCCATCCAGGTTCGCCATCTTTGCGATAAAGCTCGTGGGCGGACGCTTGAACAAACTCGCAAGATGCTGGACCGGCATTCCCGCTCGATGTGCAGAAGAGCTACCGAACCGGCGATGGTCAACCAACAGCGATGCGCAGAGCGACAACACGACCTCGCTCGGAACGAACGGCACCTGTCGGCTTCCCTTCGGTACCTCCTGACGTGCGAGTACCGATTTCCACTGCGCCTCCAGCGCGGCGGGCGATGGGTCAAGAAACTCGGAGATCACCGAAGGTGCCACTATGCGCCTTCCTTGGTAAGCGTCCAACCCGCAAGTTCACACACTAGCCGGCGCCGCGCGGAATCATTCGAAGCCACTCGTGTGGTATCGCCATCCACTGATGAAGGAGTCCGGCGAACCAGTGCGCCAATCTGGCGGCCCCAAGGACCACAACGGCGCGCTGAGAGGAGGAGCCCCTACCGGAACGCACTGCCCTTCGAGGTCAGTGCCTTCACCCGCTCGACGGTCCAGACTGCAAGCACATCAACCTTGCGCTTGCGACCCGTCTCCTTGTGCGTGTCGATTTCCTGTTCCGCGATGATGTCCTTAATTCCGTCGGCATCGAGGGCCGAAAGGCGCTCCAGTAGAACCGCTTCCCCATCAACCTTGAAGACCTCGAACGGGTCAAAAGCGCCCGGCTCCCGTTTCACCTTCGGAGCCGCAGCACGACGACGCGGCGCCGGCGCAGAAGCAGGTACCGCAGCGGCGGATCCATCGGCAGGAACTGCAAAAGCGTTCTCAATTGCCTTCGCGAAGCGCGGGGTACGGGCAGCTTCCTCCGCGACGACCTGAACCAGCTTGGCCAGCAACACCGAGGCCGAGGCATTAGTTGCACCCAACTTCAAGAGCGCAGCACCGGTCTCCTGCACCTGCACTCGACGACGCGCCTCATCGATACCCGCACTCATAGCTTCGCCTGCGCTTCCGTGAGAATGTTCTGCGTAATTGCACGCATCTGGTCGAACTGACCTGCATTGCCGTACTTCACCTTCAAAGTGCTGTACGGGTGAAACTCCGCCGACGCGGCAATCTGATTCGACTCCGCGAGATATTCCGGCAATACGTGAGGGACGTTGGGATCGCGTCGAAGGTTTCGCACAGTCGTGCGGTGCACCGCCGAGTTGGACTTGTACTTGGTGATCACCAACCCGAGTTCGAAGAGTTCACGGCCGAGTTCTTTGCCGAACTTCGCGATGTGCGTCTGGATCTGCGGAATGCCGTACGTGGAGAGCACATCCGGGATCGTGGGGATCACGTAGCCGTCAGCCATGGCCAATCCGTTGAGTGTGATCGGCCCGAGATTCGGCGGGCAATCGATCAGAACATAGTCGTAGTACGGCATCACCGGGGCGACGGCATCCCTCAACAATTCAACCGGCTTGGTGGAGTTCCGATCAGCAACCCGAAGGGCACTGATCTCCTCCTGCAGCTCGATCAAATCGAGAGATGAGGGAAGCAGATCCACACCCGTCACTCGCTTGACCGGCGAGACTCCGCGCTGAATCGAAGCTTCGAGATCGAAGTTCGACGTGCCATCGACAGCGTCACGGAAAATGGTTGCGCTGGTCAGCCCTTGCTTGTTGAGTTCGAGCCAGTGATCCTCGCTGATCATCATCGTCGTGAGATTGATCTGCGCATCGAGGTCGATCAACAGCACGCGCTGACCGAATTCGAGCGACATGAACTCGGCCAACCCCGCGGTGATCGTCGTCTTACCGACGCCGCCCTTGAGGTTGATCGTCGCAATCGTCTTAGCCATCAGAACCCATTCCTGTCTCCCACCACAACACACCTAGTTCGCATCGACGATCGCCCCTGTCCCTGACTGCTTCACCCGAAAACCGATTCGCCCCAACGGCTCCGCCGCGTGCGGAAGCGCGTACGAGAACAACGTCGCAAAATCGCGCGAGTCCACGGGACCAGCCTGTGCCCGCTTCAACTGACGAGGAGCCGGATCGTTCGCAAATACCAGAATCAATGCACCGCGAGTCTTCCGATGAAGAGCACCCGCAAGCGGTCCACCGTTCTTCTTCGGGCTACCCGCAATGTGCTCGATCGCATCGCGCTCACGAACGGCCGTACCGGTGAAACCTGTTCGGTACTCGCGTTCCTGGCGTTTGCGATTGACGATCGGAAGTTTCTCGTGCCAACCCTTGATCTCGATCGGCTCCCGGGTCTTGGGGTACGGAAGCAGAACTGCGAAGTCTTCGAGCAATCCGGATTCGATTGCGGTCGAAAGCGCTTCGCGGTGGGGACCGAAATCCCACCCGCTCGCCCACTCGAACTGGTCGACGGCCGCCAACACAACATGTGCAGGGACGATGCCGTATCGCGCAGTGAACGATCGCGAAACGTCATCCTTGTCAACGAAATTGAAGGACCCTGTTTCGTCCAACAACTTCAATAATGGTGCAACCGCGTCGAAGTGCCGAGCGTTGATCGAACCGTCGCCTCGCGGGGGCTGCATCGTGAAACTAAAACTTTCACCGCCCATACCGCGATAAACCAGATCGGCGTTGAACATCTTGTTTCGAGCCGTTGGCCTCAACCACGGCAACTGCTGAAACACCATCGGCGGCACATCGCGTGGAGTAACCCACGGTTCGCCCTTCTCATTCACGCCGCTGAACCTGGTGAGCTCGTTCCGGAACTCCTGCTCGTCCCGAACGATCGCCTCGAACGCCTTGTACATGTCGTAGTCCGCGCCGGCAGGTCCGCCAACCGTGCGGCCGATGAACAGGCGCACCAGGTCTCGGTACCCGGGGCGGAATCCGAACCAGCGTCCCATCTGCATCAACGTGTCAGCTTGGCCCGTTCGACGCGTGTAATAAGTGATGGTCAGGCCCTCGACTGTGAAGCCGCGACTCAGCTTCGTTCCGCCGACAAGGATCTTCCACACTCCCCGTTCTTGGAAATCCAGGGAATCCTGTTTGTAGTCCTTCTCGGCTGCCCCGTTGACCACGATGACGGGGCTGGTTCCCTCCGAGATCCTGTCGTAGGCGGCGCCGATGAACTCCTCCAGCACACCGAACGAGCTGGGATTGGCCAACTCGCTACCACGCGCAGCACTCACCACTGCAAAGTCCTCGGCCCAGAGCTTTTCCAGCCTCGAGAGACTCTTAGCCTGGCTGTACCCCGCCGACTTCCACAAGGCCTTGAAATCATTGGCCGCGGCGTCGTGCTCGGTCTGCTTCACCGATTCGTGCACCAACATCGTGTGGTGCCGATACGGTTTGGCGCCCTTCGATTCCCGGAAAAGCTTGATCGCCCCGGTCAGGACAAACGAGTCGAGGGCCCGCAATTGCTCAGCAGAACGATCCTCGTCGCACTCGGCCCGGAGATCCCGTACGTACGCTTTCTCGTTCGAATTCGCCGGAGTCTTGTCGTCGTCCTCGACGTCGTCGAGATCGTGAAAGTCCGCACCACCCATGTACGGGCCGGGTCGCTCGAGACTGACGATGAAGTCCGAAGGAAAGACGTTGACGCTGTCTTCCGGATCGACAAACACATTGGCAAAAGGTGTTGCGGTGTAACCGATGTACTGGGCACGCTTGAGTAGACCAAGGATCTCGGCGATCTGACCGTTGATCGCCGTCCGCTCGATCTGCTCGGTTTTCATCTTCTTCGGATCAATGGTGTTCACCGACGCCTGATCTGCCTCGTCGTCGATGATCAGGGCAGGGATCTGATCGAGTTCAGTCGGGACTTTCTTCAGATCGGCCACCAGCTTCTTGAGGCTGGAGACGTTCTTCTTCACGACCGCGATACGAATATTGCTCGGGTACAGATTCTTCGGATCATTGAGTGGAAGGGAGTGATCCACGGTTTCGAAGTGCAGTGCGCTCAGGCCCGCGAGCAGGCTCTTGTAGTCAAAGGTCGAGGTGGTGAGTCGACGGATAGCCGGGATTTCATTCGTCTTGTTTGGATCGATTTCGTGTTCGAGAAAGTCCCCGTTTCGCCAGTCCTCGTCGTTGGCGTAGTCATCGTCCACACCGGCACTGATGTTCTGCCGACCGACCAATTCCATGTCGAGGCGTCGCTGAGTCTGGCTCCGGAGAATCTCGATCGTGCCGGTCAGAACGATGACCAAGCGGTACCCAGCGTCGATCGCCTTGGCCACGACGCCGCTGAAATTCGCCGTCTTCCCGCTCTGGACGTAGCCGACCACCAAACCTTTGGACTGATACGGCTCGGGGCGCGTCGGATCCGCGAGCCGGTGCACAACTTCAGTGGTTGCGATGTCCAGCTTTCCGATTGTCGCCTCGTCCCAGTTCTTGTCGGCTAGAACTCGCTTGTAGGCACGCCAATAGAAGTCGTGCTCGCGGCGGCGTTCGGAGGTGTACCAGGGGTCCCACGGCTGCTGAGCAGCAATGACAACGGGCCCACCTTCGCGAGGAAAGCGCGCATCCATCTCGGCGTGCGCGTCTACCGGCAGTCCCAACAGGTCGTAGATCCGAGCTCGCCGTTCCGGGCTCTGCGGGGTAGTCGAACCTACCCATGTCTCAACACTTTCCGCATCCCACTGCCGCAGACGCGAGGTGAGCGCCGTTCGTACACCGACCGCACTGTCGTCGAGGAACACATCGATGATGTCCGCGATGGTCAGGCCGTCCGGATAGCTCGCTCGCAGGCGCGCGTTGACCGGGTACAGCACGTTCTCGGGCGGAAACCCGTCACCGAGTTCACGTGCAACCGCACGGAATACTTCATCACTCACTGCACTACCTGCTCCCGGTGCGCTACCACTGCGGAAATCAACACTTCCTGCCACGCCTGCATCTTTTCCCTCTGACGAGCGCCGATTCTGGTTCCTTCGAACATCTCACTCACCAGCAGGAAGACAAGAGTCTTGAGCACCGGAGCATCAGCCGGGTCGAGACTGCGACGTCCGAGCAGATCACGCCGAAAACGCGCATTGATCCACAGAGTTCGAGTTTTGAGGTCGACTTCGAAGAACTGATCACGCGCCAAGGCTCGCCAACTCACGGCGACCGGATCATCGCCAACGCTGAATTCGAAGGCATCGCTGAAGGAATCGAGCACGTCTTCCGGAAAGCCGGATGCCGGTTCGATGACGCTGATCGGCCGAGGTGCAGAACTACGAGCCGCGCGCACCACGCGCTCGGCATCGGTTAGATACGAGCGGAATCCACCGTCGCCGTCGGTGAAGACGGCCCCGTCGACGGCAGCCGACGCAGTGGCGTCGAGCGTCACCCCCGATTTCTCGGGATTGATGGTGATGTGCTGCAGCAGAGATTCGTTCAGGTCGACACCAATTCGTGCCAATCCGTAGTCCGGTCGGCCCCGCACTATCGCGTTCCAGCCGCCGATCTGCAGGAGTCGATCGTGCCGATAGAAGTAGAGCCCCTGCTGGTCACGACCAGGAGCGCCGTGGATGCGAAATTCCGGTGCATTGCTCCGGGCGGGCCACAGGTGAGCTTCGGCGGTTACTGTGGCACCGGCGATCGACACGGTAAGTGTCCGAGGGTAGTTGGGGTCGCCGGTGCGCGGATACCGGAACGGGTCGATGGCACTGACTGTGCGCAGCGCGCCGGCGCGTCCCGCTTCGACGTCGAAGACATCCACAGTCAGAGCGATCCGGCCGGATTCGATGAGACGGTGAAATACGACGCCGAGGTGACTGCGCACGTCGTTGATGGTCTGTTCGAGCCAGCTGGTCTGCTCGTCCGCGTGCGCGGACATGAGAAATGTTGTGATGCCGCGCCATTCGACAACAGTTCCGGTGTCGAAGGGAAAGCGGGGCGTGACTGCGTCGAAGAATTCTTCGGCTTGCCGGTCCTCGATCACCGAAACTGACTGACGCCCCTGCACTGAGGCCGAGTCGATCTCACGGCCCTGTGTCGGGTGCCCGGACTTTCGAGACCACACTCGAAGCAACCGAGCCTGACTCAACGACGCTGCCTTCATCCCTACACCGAAATGACCCAAGTCCTCGGCGGCATAGTCGCGTCGACGGCCGTAGGTCATCGCAGCATCGATGGTGCCACTGTCCATGCCGGAGCCGTTGTCGATCACCATCATCGACACGATCCGTGTGCCGTCCTGAACGAACCTGATCAACACGTGCGAAGCCGCGGCGTCGAGGCTGTTGTCGATCAGATCGGCGAGCGCTGTCGCGATGGTGTGGTGCAAGCCGATGGCGCCGGCGAGGGACTCGTCCGCCGCAAGGATCTTGGTGCCCACTATGCGGGTGTCCGCGACGTCAGTCATGAGATGCATCGTTACCGTCTGCCTCGTCGATTTCGGATGCTTCGCCGCGCCTCCATGCCGCCTCCAAGAAGTCCAGAATCACGTACTCTCCACGATCTTCGTACGCGCGCAGAATCTTTCGTGGACGATCTTCGCCGTCCAGGCACACGGCTTCGGCAAGGATCCGCACCACATGTCTCTCGGCAGTTCGCAATGGCTCGCGATTTCCAACCTCTGCGAGTGCCTGACGTAGTGGGTCGATGTCAGAGTGGAGAACCGCCGGTCGAACCACGCGGAAGGTTCCGTCTTGCCACAGTTCGAGCAACACGTCTTCACCCTCGACAGCGGAGAGTTCACGCAGGAATCGGCGGATAGTGCCGAACGTCGGCTGCGCTCCGGTCCACCGAACTGCTTGAACACCGAGGTGGCTCTCCAACTCGATGGTCTCGCCGCGCGCACAGCCGGCAGCGACCGCAACACCGGCGGGTACAGCAAATCCGGAGCCCCGCAGATGATCTGCGGTCACAGTCAGTCGATACCGCCACGTACTACCTGACCGGTACAGGCGGCGAGTCAACTCTGGCGTCTTCGCAGTGTTGCGTGTCCGCTTGCGCCGGACTATCCCGTCACCACCAATGTTGAACTCACTGGTTCCTTCAGCCTCTCCCGAAGAAACCGATTCCTCCCCAACGGAATCCGCGCTTCCCCAGGCGTGCAGCCGCCACACTGCGCCGTCGAGCGCCACGCGATCGTCGGCCTCGAGCGCGCGCTCGATCGACCGGTCACTGCGATCGGACTTCAGCAACTCCACAAGCTCGACGACGGACTTCGGCGATCCGACGGCTTCGAGCGCGCCGACTGCCAGATCGGAGATCCGACGCGCACGCGTCAGCGCAGACTCCGCCACAACGACAACGCCGCACCACGCAAGCCACTTCTCCAGTTCGCCGCGTGACATCGACACAACTTCGGCGACGTCGTCGAGTGCAACCACACCGTTCGGGGACTCAAAGTCTTCCAGCAAGGTCTGAGTGCGTTTCTTGGCCTCCGCGACGCCCGGAGCGGCAGCCCAACCGTCAGTCACCTCGAAGTAGTCGTCGAGACGGTCCAGAACCAACCACAGCGGAACTCCGTAACCAGGCACCTCCGCCGCGATGCTCGGATGCACGTCGAGGAGGCGATCAAGCGAAGCCACCGGCTGAATCTCGACGCGCAGGCTGGCAAGCAGGTTCCCCACCGCCGTCCCGAATCCGCACGCCGCGTTGAGTTTGGCTTTCACGTCGGCCTCGATCTGCCCGACTCGCCCCGAGCCCACACCGAGCTTGGCTCCGATCGCTCCCCTACGCTGCGGCACTCGCGCCACGATCCGCTCACGCAACACCAACGACTCCCGCTCATCCAGCTGCGAGAAGAGATTGTCGATTTCGTCAATCGCGTCGGTACGGTCGGTGTCGGGCAAGTCGTTCGGCGTCAGAGCCGAGATCCGGGCGGCGACTTCCTGAATCGAGGCCGGAGATTCGTCGTCGATCTCGACGGTGACGAGTGGTCTGCTGTCCTGACCTCGGACCCGTCGCCACATAGCAAGCTGAGCGAGATCGTCGAGCAGCGCTGTGATCGCGGGTGGGGCACCTGCTTCCTCAGCGGCCTCGACGCGGGCGAGCGGAGTCGTCATGACCGCACAGACCAACAGGTTGAGCACTATGTCGTGCACCGTCTGTTCGCTCGTTCCGCGCACGCCGAAGATCTCAGCGGTCGTGTGCATCAGCAGTCCGCCGATTGCTTTGTCGGTGGTGAGCCGAGACAGTGCAGTCACTGCGCGAGTATCCAGACTCAACGCCTCCAGCGGGAGATCTTCACCAAGTAGCGGAAAGCTCGCTCTTAATACCGCTGCCGCGTGGTGAGCGATGTAGAGGGACGCCAGCTCAGAGAGAACCTTCTCGAGATCGACCTCGAGAACAGTGAACGACGGCGCTTCGCTGAACCACCAATCAGGCGACGGTGCCAGCGGCTCGAGCAGCGCAGCGCGATCGGATACGTAGTCGTCCAGCCAAGGAAACAGATCGACCCACAGCGTCTGACTCAGCTCGTTCGCGGGAAGCGAGTTCACACCCAACGTCAACGCACTACTCCCACTCACGGATACCTTCATTGCGGTCAAAACCGACCGCGATGTCGGTAACAAGTTACTGCAGCTTGTAAGCGGTCGCAGCGCCGGACCTGCTTACCCGACAGTCAGGCTTCTCCGCTCAGTCGACGGCGGTGAAACCCTTCGCCCGATCTTTGTCGGCCGAGGTCCACAGCGTCGTCGACAGTTCGGCCTTCACCAGCGGGATAACCTCTTCCGCAAATCGGCGCAAAGTGTCCTTCTGCTGCTCGAAGTCGAGCACGTGATTGACCGACACCGATTGGAAATCGTGGCCGTAGCTCTCGTGATAATCGAGGATCTTCTCGGCGACCCGCTCCGAAGACCCGACCAACGCCGGCCCGCGGTCGACGGCTTCCTCGATCGTCCGGAAGCTCGTCGACTTTCCGACCGCTTTGGGGTCGTGCTTGCGTTTGTCAGCTTGCGCAACGGCGCCCTCGTAGATCGGACGGAACTCTTCGATGGCCTGCTCGGTGGTATCGGCGAGGAACAATCCACCCGAACCCGAGCCGACGTACGCCTTGGACGGGTCGTGCCCGTACGCCAGGTACTGCTCGCGGTAGTGGTCGATCAGCACTTTGTAGTTCTCACGAGGCTGGAAGGCGTTGGCGGTGACGATGGGGTCGCCCCACTTCGCCGCCAGTTCGACGGCCTCGAACGAGGTAGCCGATCCATGCCAGATACGGAACGGGCCGTCATACGGACGCGGTAGCGTCGTCGCGTCCTCGAGCGATGGTCGGTGAGTCCCCACCCACTTGACGTTTTCCTCGCTGATCAGCAGTTTGAGGAGTTCGTAGTTCTCGGTGAGGTATTCGTACTGCTTGGCGATGTCCAACCCGAGGAGCGGGTACTGAAGGACCTCGTTGCCCTTGCCGATCACGATCTCGAGGCGTCCCCGGCTCAGCTGATCGATGGTTCCGAAATCTTCGGCGACTCGAATCGGGTCCAGTAGCGACAGAACGGTGACACCAGTCGAGAGCAGGATTCTGTCTGTGGCCTGCGCAATCGCCCCCAAAACGACGGTTGGCGCCGACGAAAGAACCGGCCCGGCGTGGCGCTCACCCACCGAGAACGAATCGATACCCAGTTCTTCGGCGAGAACCGCCAGTTCGACGACGCGGTTGAGCCGATCGGACGGGGCAACTTCCTCGCCGGTCACTGGATGGGGTGGGTTGAAAATGATGTCCAGAACCTGAAAACGCATGACCCGTCTTTCTCGATAACCACACAGCACGCCTGTCCCTCGGAGGCTAGTGCGCGACTGCTCGACGGATCCGCCATCCGAGGACGCGCCCAACGCAACGAATTCGCGAAATACGCTATTCAGCAGGATCTTTCGACTCAATGAGACCATTCAGTCGATAAAACTCTCACCGATCCGAAGTCGACCGAAAACATGCCGAACTCCCGCCAGGCAGGACCTGTGTCACCGACCAATCAAGCGCACGGTAAACATGAAGTACTAAGAGTGCGTTCCCTTACTCGTTAAGAGGTACTTGTTATGAATGGTGCGGCAGCCATCGGTGATGGCATATTCCAGATTCCTGTCCCGATCACGGACAACCCGCTCGGGCACACGCTCGTCTACGCCATGGAATCCCCCGGCGGACTGATCTTGGTCGACGCTGGTTGGGGTGACGACAACGGCTGGCAGGGCCTCAATGCGGGGCTCGCCGAGATCGGACATTCGGTGACCGACATCGAGGGCGTTGTGGTCACGCACTTCCATCCGGACCACACCGGACTGTGCGGACGGGTCCGCGAGGCATCCGGCGCCTGGATCGCCATGCACGAGGACGACCACTACCTGTTCGATCAGATGGCCACTGCGCGTAACGAGGAGTGGATGACGTACCAGCTCGACAACATGGAACGTGCCGGAGCGCCCGCAGCCGACCGCGACGCCTTCCGGTTGGCTGCTGCGGGTGAGTCTCCGGTGGGCCCCGAGTCGGCCCCCGACCGCCTTCTCGCGGACGACGAAATCATCGCGCTCACCGGCCGCGGCCTCCGCGTTGTCTACACCCCCGGCCACACGCCTGGTCACGTCTGCTTCTACCTCGACGACGCCGACGTCATGTTCACCGGCGACCACGTCCTGCAGAAGACAACCCCACACGTCGGCAACTTCGTGTACCCACTCGACGAACGTGACGCCCTCGCCGATTTTCTCGACTCGCTCGCACGGGTGCAGAACATGAACATCACCCGCGGTCTCGGCGCTCACGGCATTCCGATCGACGACGTCGGAGGTCGCGCCGGCGAGCTGATCGAGCACCACCAGGAACGACTCGATCACCTGCTGCACGAGTTCGCCGACGACAAGCTCACTGTGTGGGACGTCGCGGCAAAGATGAAGTGGTACAAGCCGTGGGCCGAGATCTCCCCGATGGGCAAAACGATGGCGCTGTCCGAGGGCGCGGCTCACCTTCGCCATCTGGTTGCCCGAGAGCAGGTCTCTCAGGTCCCCGGCTCCGATCCCGCACTCTTCGCTCGCTCCGTCTGAAAGATCAGGGCCGACAAGCACTCCGCTCGTCGGCCCTGCTCTTTATTCCGCTTCGGCCTCATCGACTATTCGGGTCGACGCCGATCGCGGTACCACCACCACCGGGACCGGCGAGTACCGCACGATCTTCGCCGCCCGACTGCCGAGGAACACCCGCGCCAGTGGACCTGCCTTGCTCGAGCCGACAGTCAGAACGTCACCTCGGTCCCACTCGACGCCCTCGAGCGCCTCGGCCCAGTTACGACCATGGCTGATAACCGATTCCATCACGTCGGGTATTTCGGGCAGTGCACGCACGCGCTCAAAGGCAGCGTTGGTCTCGCGCTCGACCACCTCTGCCCACTCGGAGATGATCGGCGAATCCCCCTCGGTCCCGAGCGTTGTCGTATACTGCGCGTTCGCACGAACTGCAAACGCCGCCAGTCTGAGTCCGGCATCGACACGCGCAGCCACCGTCGCGGCCGCGAGCACCAGATCGTCTTGATCGGGTGTGCCTGAATATGCGGCGGTGACGCGGCGGACCACCTCACCGGGCTTGGTTCGAAATCCCCTCGGCGCCAGGGCGACCGGAACGTCGGAGCTGTGCAGCAAGCGTGAGGTGACACTGCCGAGAGCCACGTGACCGAACACCCCGGCCGTAGACGAATCCAGGACGATCATCTTGGCTTCGTGCTCGTGAACGAGATCGAGCAGGCCACTCGACGTCGACTGAGCCTCATGCACGACATAGGTTACGTCGACGTCGGAGGGCATGTCGGCCCGCGCTTTCGCCAGTGCCGCTTCGGCTTCGGCTCGCAATTGCTGGTGGTATTCGGCGTCGACACGCGCCATCCCGGGCGGTGGCGGCGAGGGAATCACCGCGCAGATCACCAGCGGTTCACCGGACGAGCGCGCCAACAGCGTTGCCAGATGGACGGTTCCGGAGCTGTCACCGTCGGGTGCGTATCCCGCGAGCAACGTCATGACTCGGACTCCGATCCCAGTTCGGCGCGGTTCTTCGCCCCGAGGCGCGAGTGCTTCATACCGTAGGCGAAGTACCAGATGATCGCGACGGTCACCCAGACGAGGAATACGTAGATCGTGACGGTTCGGAGGTCCTTGATGATCCACAGGCAGCCCAGGATCGAGAGGATCGGCGTCACCGGATAGCCGGGAACTTTGAAGCTGCGCGGCAGGTCCGGGTCACTGCGCCGCAGGATGATGACCCCGACCGAGACCACGAGGAAGGCCACCAGAGTTCCGATGCTGGTCATTTCGGCGAGGAAGTTGATCGGAATGAAACCGGCCAGAATGCTGATGACGACGCAGACGATGATGGTGTTGGGCACCGGCGTCAGAGTCCGCGGGTTCACCTTGTGGAAGATCGACGGAATCATGCCGTCGCGTGACATCGCGAACAGGATCCGGGTCTGACCGTAGATGACCACGAGCGTGACGCTGCAGATCGAGATCACCGCACCGGCGGCCAGAAGTGTTCCCGGCCAGGTAGATCCGGTCACCTGTTCGAGGATGGCGGACAGTCCGGCTTCCTGACCTTCGAACGATGCGGAATCCTGTGCACCGATCGCGACGGCGACAACAGCGATGTAGATCGCGGTGACAGACACGAGCGCAATGAGGATCGCGAGAGGGAGATTGCGACGAGGGTTCTTCACTTCTTCGCCGGCGGTGGACACAGCGTCGAGGCCGATGTACGAGAAGAAGATGATTCCGGCGGCGGACATGACGCCACTGAATCCGAACGGTGCGAAGTCGGCGAAGTGATTGCTGTTCCATCCGGCGATGCCGACCACGATGAAGAGCAACAGAATTGCGAGTTTGATCGAGACCATGATGGCGTTGGCCTTGGCCGATTCACTGGCGCCGCGGATGAGCAGAACACCGCACAGGCACACCAGGATCACTGCGGGCAGATTGATGATGCCGCCCTGCTCCGGCGCTTGTGACAACGCGTCGGGGATCTGGAACCCGAAGAGGTTGCCCAGTAGCTGGTTCAAATATTGCGACCATCCGACGGACACCGCCGCGGCCGAGACTCCGTACTCGAGAAGCAGACACGCGCCGACGGCCATGGCCGGAAGCTCTCCGAGCGTCGCGTAAGCGTAGGAATACGACGAGCCCGACGCCGGGACAGCTCCGGCCAACTCCGCGTAACAAATCGCTGTGAGTCCCGCGACGACACCGGCAACAACGAAGGAGATGATGACTGCCGGACCCGCAACCGGGACTGCCTGCGAGAGGACGAAGAAGATACCGGTGCCGATCGTGGCGCCGATGCCGAACATGGACAACTGCGCCAAACCGATACTGCGGGTCAGCTCGCCGCCGTTGGTATCTGCGCCGGTCTCCTGGTCTATCTGCAAAGCCGGCTTGCGCCGAAGTACGTGTTTGACGAGAGTAGCCATCGACGCTCCTCTAGAGTGCCTGGTAGGAAACTGTTGTATCCTCATACTGCACGTAAGTGTCCTGCGACACAACAGTTGGAGCAAAGTTGCCCAGCTCACGCCAACCGTCCGGTCTGGAATGCCCGGATCGTGAACCGCCTTCGGAGAAAACGGGGAGATCATGACCGGACCGACCATCACCGTCGACCTGCGTCGTATCGAACAGAATGCGCGCGTCCTCGTCGAAGCGTCCAATGCCAAGGGTATTGCGGTGGCGGGCGTCAGCAAATCTACATGTGGCTCCCCCAAGGTGGCCCGAGCAATGGTCCGCGGCGGCGTCGCACAGATCGCCGACTCCCGCCTGGACAACCTGGCCCGCATTCGCCGCGACGGCATCACCGTTCCCCTGATGCTGATCCGCGCACCGTCGCTCAACGAGATCGACGACACGATCCGCTACGCGGACATCAGCCTCAACTCCGAGTTGACGACGATTGCTGCTCTGGGCAGAGCAGCACAAACGCGAGGAGTCGTCCACGACATCGTGCTGATGATCGACCTCGGAGATCTCCGCGAAGGAATCCTGCCGGCGGAGGCGTTGGACGTAGTCGCTGAAATCCTTCCCATCGAGGGCATCAGACTGATCGGAATCGGCGCGAACCTCGCGTGCGTCGGCGGCATCCAACCGACCGTCGACAACTTGTCGAATCTGGTCTACCTAGCCGACGAAATCACGAAGCGGTTCTCGATCGAACTGCCGATCGTTTCCGGCGGCAATACGTTCTCGCTGCCACTACTCGAGACGGGCACGATGCCCGATGGGATCAACCATCTGCGTTTGGGCGCCAGCATCGTGCTGGCCGAATCACCTACTCCCCCCGGACTGTACGAACTGCTGAACAACGATGCCTTCACTCTCACCGCGGACATCATCGAGGCCAAGGTCAAGCCGTCGCGGCCGTATGGAGTCTCAGGGGAAGACGCATTCGGCCGACGCCCCGTCTTCGACAACGAGGACAGGCCGAGCCGACGCCTGATCTTGTCCATCGGCCGCGAAGACATCTCGCCGGAAGGCTTGACCCCGATCGATCCGCGTCTGAAGGTGATCAGCGCCAGTAGCGATCACCTCCTCGTCGACGCCGGAGAAACAGGCGACGAATACCGACTGGGTGGCACCGTCGACTTCACGATCGATTACGGCGCGCTCTTGATGGCGATGACATCGCCCTACGTCGAAAAGCGCTACGTCCTGGGCACCGAACCGATCGATGCCAATGCGACCGTCGAATTGATCGACCTCGAAACTACCGGGCTGGCAAGCCATCTCCTCGATCACGGCCTACGCGAAGACATGTCCGGAATCGGTTTCAGCTGCATTCAAGCCGAGAACGCCGCCGCGGATCTCACAACGCTGCCGCTGTGGCTCACTACCGAGGCCTGGCAGAACACCAGAATTCCGATCGCCACCGAACCCGGAACCGATTTGGGTGCAATCATTTTCGCCTCCCACGGCGATATCGAACAACTGCTGTCGTCGGCAGCGGATCTGCACGGCCCCAGTTTGGAGAACACCGTCTTGGTTGGCGTCAAGAACGCCACGGTCGATCACAAGCGCGCACTCGACGAGTACGGGGTATTGCTGGTGACGATCGACGAGATCGATCGCCATGGCATGGCGGCCTTGATGCCTCGCGTTCTCGCCGCGGCGGGACAGGGTGTGAACGGCGTCCACGTCCACTTCGACATGGACATCATCGACGGACGTGTTCTCGGAGTCGACGACACGACACATCTGGGCGGCCTCACGTTCCGAGAGGCTCACCTCGCCGCCGAATTCATCAGCGAGACCGGCCTGACGAGATCGATTTCGATCGGCAGCGTCGCGGCAGCGGATTCCGATCCTCTCGGCCGTCAGGCGACCTTCGTCGACGGACTGGTTGCATCGCTGCTCGGGCGCAAGGTGGTCAAAGCCTGACGTTGTCGGCAGCCCTTGCGAGAATCGTTCGATGATCATGCGGAGCCCCGGTCAGCACGTATTCATCGCACTCGGCACGCCATGGATCGATGCTGTGGTCGCGTTTCTCGAACCCCGAGCCCGTGTCGATCCCTGGATCATGCGCGGAATGATGGCCACCGGTGACCTGCTGGTCACGGTTCTCGACACCACTCCTCGCGCGGTGCTCTGCATCGAGACCGTGGCTGCGCCCTTCGACGGCACGTCGCGGATGGAAGTCGATGAACGCCCGTACGAACTCCACGGTTTGCCCACCGTTCCAGAACTCGAACAACGATGGTCCATCACGTTTCCCACGGATCCTGGGCCGGTCGACGACGCACTGGCCGACCGGATTCTCACGGCCGGCCAGTCACACTATGCGCACTACTTCGGCGACATCGACACGCTGGATCCGACGTCCACAGCTGCCCACGCCCGAACGTTGATGAACGAGCGGGGCAACTGCACAGGTTGCAGCTCACCGATGCCGTTGCGAAAGTTCAACAGCAGCGATCGCCTTCACTTTCATTCCGCATCACGGATCTTCAGGCAGGCTGAACCTGGTGACGACTACCCAGCCGTCCTGTGCCGCAAGTGCGCCGGAAGGATGGCCACGTCTGGGCACACCGACTTCATCGACTACATGCTGGCGAAGAATCCGTCGTGCCCACTCTGCGGTGCACACAGAACCGCTCAGTGTGCCCCGGGGATGCCGGTCCATCCGTTCGATCACCTACCGTGGCTCGCCGCAACTGGCTGCGACGTGGGACCGGACACCCCGGAATGGACGTGCCGAGCGTGCAGTCACTCATGGGGACAGATGTTCCCGCCGGATCACCCGCAGCACGACTGATCAGTTCGCGGCGAAGCCGGGAAGCCGATCGATGTCCGCGATGATCGAATACTCCGCGGCGTCACCCTGGAGGATTCGACTCTGCTCGCCGTGGACGTCGACGGGGACGTCGCCGGCCAATGTCACTCGGTGCACACTGCGCGCCTGAGTCCCGTAGTCGGCGATACCGTAATGCTGAGTCGCCTGGTTGTCCCAGATCGCCAGGTCGCCGGCCGACCAGTTCCATCGAACAGTGTTTTCCAACTTGATGATTCGTGCCTGCAGGATCTGGTAAAGAGCTACCGACTCCGACGGCTTGAGCCCGACGAACTCCTTGAAGAAGTGACCGAGCAGGAGGGTCTTCTCCCCCGTCGCCGGATGGATACGCACCACCGGGTGTTCGGTCTCGTAGATCTCACGGGTGAATTCGGCGTAGTAGGCCTGGCGCTGCGCGTCTACCGGGTTCGCCTGATCGACAACCTCGGCATAGTCGTAGGCATTGGTGTGAACGGCCCGCAAATTCTCGACCAAGACCTTGAGTGAAGACGGCAGTTGGTCGTACGCGGCGGTGGTCGACGCCCACGTGGTCGCTCCGCCGTACTCGGGAATGGTCGTCGCTCGCAGAATCGAGGCTTTCGGGATGCGGTCGACGAACGTCACGTCCGTGTGCCAACTGTTGGCGGCTCGGTCGAGCACCAACAGCTTGTCGCCCCTGGACTTCACCGTCGGATGCGGGGTGGTCTGGGTGCCGAGGGTTCCGGCGAATTCGTACTGCGACGTGTCGTCGAGATGATGCTGCCCACGGAAGAACACAACCTTGTGCGCTGCCAGCGCATAGTTGATCGCGTAAGCGGTCTCTTCGGACAAGTCCCCGGAGAGATGGACGCCGTCGATGCGGGCGCCGATCAGCTCGCCTACTTTGTGGACGGTGATTCCGCCGGCAGCGTAGATCTGCTCCGGGGTCTGGGTGACACGTTCGAGTTCGGTGACGGACATGGCGATCTCCTGTGAGTCGGTCAAGCCTACGGGCGCGGCAGTCGTCATGGCACCGCCTACTGTGAACACTCAATCATTTACGCTGCGGGCTCGAATACGGTTGAACTCGAGGTGATCTCAAAGTTCACCGCTCCCTCGCCGGAGAATACTGCCGCTCACTGGGACGAGGCCGTCGTCGTTGTCGTCATGAGCTGTAGCGTGCGATCTGCCGCACCCACGTCTACGGAGGACAGCATGCAACCCGAGGGCCCTGCCGAACAGATTCGTTCAACGCTCGCTCGCATCGCGCATCTTGCCGATACCGGCTCGGTCGAGGATTACGTGGAGCAGTTCACCCGCGAGGCCGAATGGAACATGCCGGCCAACCCCGATCGCGGTATCCCCGCACAGGTACGACGTGGCCGCGAAGAAATTGCTGCTGGAGTAGTCGAGCGTCGAGCCGCCGGCATACAAGGCCCGGGCACATTCACACGCCACATCACCACGGCGATCGCCGTGGACGTGACCTCGGAAACGACAGCCCGCGCGGATGCGGTGTGGACGTTCTACGTCGACACAGCCACGTCGCCCGAACTCAGCGGCGTCGGGAGCTACGCGGACGAGTTCGAACTCGAAGACGGGCGGTGGCGACTGTCGCGACGAGTGATCTCGCGCGGCTGACGGTCAGTCTTCTTCGCCGGTGATCGCCTCACACCAGTCTTCGACCTGATCGATCCCCTCTTCCGTCCATTCCGGGCTCATGTCTTCGAGTGCATCGAAGACAACCTCGCAGGTCAGCATCTCCGGTGAACCCTCCGACCCCGCTGCCTCGGTTCGCTCCGCAGACGCTGTCGCAACTGGGCCGGCGGCCAGCGCAACCGCCATCGCGCCTGTTCCGACCATCGCTTTCACACGCATCGGTTCTCCTCCTTCACTCTCGCTTCGGTCCTCGGGGTACCCGACTCGCCCCGCGCTACCCATCCCCGTCACTCATGTCCGACTTTCGGCGCCGACGGCATAGACTGAGCTCGTCGCCACCACGCTCTCGCAGCGTCGGGGGCGACAGATACACAGCTGGATCAGAATCGGAAGGCATCCCATTACAGAATCTCCCGCTCCGCACGACATCTACTTCGTACCCCCGGAGCAGGACAGCCCCAATCCTGTGGAGCCGGCGTCGGCCGCGTCACGCGCACGGATGGGCGAGCTACCCGAGACCGTCCGATTCAAGAATCGTTTTGCCCTCGCGATCACGACCACCACGCCGCTCGAAGCGATGGTCGAAGATCTCCTCTTCATCCGCGACATCCTCGACGCCGCAGGAATCGAGTATCTACTCGTCCGCGGAAACGACGAGCGCCCGGTCATCGCGGTCAGCTGGACGGAACGCAAGAACCTGCGGCGGGCACTTGTCGAGGGATGCGCAAACGCACCCTTCTATTCCAAAACCGTCGACGCGAAGAAGAGTCCAGCGCTCCTTGTCGCGGACGGTGCCCTGTCGAAAACCAACAAGTCACGGATCTTCCGCTTGTTCCGTCCGAGGGTTCACGTCGCAAGCGGTATGAACTACGGCGCGAACATCGGCGTTCAAATCGAATTGTGGTCGATTTCCGACGAAGAAATCGTCCTACCCGTCGAGAACTCACTGACACGACGAACCGTCCTCCCCGAAGAAGCGGTCCGAGGAACCGTCGAGCGATTCGGCCGGATCTGGCCGACCATCGAGAACATGTTCGCCGATCATGCCTCCGATATCAGCTTCGATATCGATCTTGTCTTTTCCTGGGTCGACGGTTCTTCCAAAGAGTTTCAGGCTCAGCGCGCCAAGCGCATGCAGAACTACATCGTCGGCGAGGGCGACGAATCAGAAGCGCGCTTCCGTCAGATCGACGAGCTCAAATACGCACTTAGATCTATCCACATGTACGCGCCGTGGATCCGGCGGATCTTCGTCGCAACCGATTCCGATCGTCCGGACTGGCTTGCCGACGATCCGCGAGTCACGTTCATGCCCAGCGAAAAGTTCTTCGCCGATCCAAGTGTGTTGCCCACCCACAATTCTCAAGCTGTCGAGTGCCAGCTGCACCATATTCCGGGTCTGGCAGAGCATTTCCTCTACTCCAATGACGACATGTTCTTCGGTCGCCCCGTCGGCCCTGACATGTTCTTCTCCCCCGGTGGGATCAGCATGTTCATCGAGGCCGACACCAGAATCGGATTGGGACACAACGACAACGACCGCAGCGGGTTCGAGAATGCGGCCCGCGTCAACCGCCGTCTGCTGCAGGACCGCTTCGGTCTGATGACCACCAGACATCTGGAGCACGCAGCGACGCCACTACGCAAGAGCGTGATGGCCGAGATGGAACGCGAGTTCGCCGAAGACTTCGCGGCCACTGCAGCAAGCACCTTCCGCGCGAGTTCCAATATCTCGGTGACCAATTCGCTGTACCACTACTACACGCTCATGAGTGGACGGTCGGTGGTGCAGAAGTCCGCGGCCGTCAAATACGTCGACACGACGGTCAAGGCCGGTTTGCGCGACATGGACTCACTGCTCGCCAAGCGCTCCATGGACTTCTTCTGCCTCAACGACGGCAGCGC
The DNA here is from genome assembly GCF_018588185.1 of Rhodococcus sp. WY5. Classification (NCBI taxonomy): domain Bacteria; kingdom Bacillati; phylum Actinomycetota; class Actinomycetes; order Mycobacteriales; family Nocardiaceae; genus Rhodococcus; species Rhodococcus sp. WY5. Next base: position 3,223,607 of record NZ_JAAMPR010000001.1, on the reverse strand, counting down.
TCCGGAGATCGATCTGGAACTTCGCACACGCAAGATCACGGAGTTCCTGGAGAGCTACTACCCCATCCCGGCGCCCTGGGAAGCCTAGACGAAACAAGGGCCCAGCCGATTTCGGCTGGGCCCTTGCTACTTCGGTCGATCAGCGTGCTGTCACATGCTCCCGTTGCACCGGAATGGGCAGTCCGAGATTGTCACGCAACGTCGTTCCTTCGTAGTCACTGCGGAGGACACCTCGATCCTGCAACAGCGGCACCACGTCGTCGACGAACTCGTCGAGGCCGGTCGGCACGAGGTGCGACCCGAGGATGAATCCGTCCGAACCGTCGTTGCTGACAAACGAATCTATTTTCTCGGCAACCTGCTGCGGTGTACCCACGATCGGTCCACGCTCGAACTGATCGATCACCACTTCGCGCAGATTCAACTTCTTGCTCTCGGCGACCGCGCGCAATTTTGCCACGGTCGCGAAACGATCCTGGTGAATGAAGGCGCGCCCCTGGATGATCGGCGGAGCCTCGGGGTCTGGTGCGATATCGGGTAGGGGCCCTTCGGGGTCGTACTTCGACAGATCGAGATTCCAGATCTGTTCGAGCAGAACCAAAGCGGTCTGGCCGGTGACCTGCTGGTCGCGAATCTCTCGATACTTCTCGATTGCGTCCGCCTCGGACGTGCCGAGAACAAAACTCGCCGACGGCAAGATCTTGATGTCACCCGGGTCGCGTCCGGCCGCAACGGCACGAGCCTTGATGTCACGATAGAAGTCGGCTGCCTCGGGCAATTGACCATACGGTGAGAAGATCGCGTCGGCATTACCAGCAGCAAAATCGCGCCCCTGCGGCGACACCCCGGCCTGCAGAATAACCGGGCGCCCTTGCGGGCTACGCGGCACCGTGAATCGGCCGTTCACGTCGAAATGTGATCCATGGAAAGCAAATTCACCGGCATCCGGTCGCGCGAGAAAGCGCCCTGATGCCTTGTCGGCCACGATGTCGTCGCTTCGCCACGAATCCCAGAGTTGACGCACCAGCGCTACGGTCTCCTCCGCACGCTCGTATCGTTGCGCACGATCCAGGTATCCGCCGCGACGAAAGTTCTGGCCGGTGAATGCGTCGAACGAGGTGACGACGTTCCAGGCGGCACGTCCTCCGGACAACTGATCGAGCGTCGCGAATTGTCTTGCCAGCTCGTAAGGCTCGTTGAACGTGGCGTTGATGGTGCCTGCCAAACCGAGGTGTTCGGTCACTGCTGCCAACGATGCGAGCACGGTGAAGGTGTCCGGCCTACCGATGATGTCCTGATCGAAAATCTGTCCTGCACGCTCACGAAGGGCAAGGCCTTCGGCGAGGAAGAAGAAGTCGAACTTCCCACGCTCGGCGGTTCGAGCGGTGTGTTCGAAGGAATCGAACTCGATCTGGCTGCCCGCCTGCGGATCCCACCATGCAGTGTGATGGTTGACGCCGCCGAGGTAGGCACCCAGGATGACCTGCTTACGCTTCTGAGAACTCATGAAAATGTATTCCTCGTCTGTCAGGAGGCCGGAGTACCGGCGGCGTAGCGGTTGGGAACGTCGATGGGTAGGCCAAGCAGTCCGCGAAGATTCGTCTGCGGATACTCGGTGCGGAATACGCTGCGTCGCTGCAATTCAGGTACCAGCTCACCTGCGATCGCGTCGAGGTCGTCCACGACGACGCCCGGCCGCAACCGGAAGCCGTCGATTCCCAACTGCTGCCACCGGAGCAGAAGATCTGCCAACTCAGCCGCGGTGCCGGTGAAGGTCAGCGCGTCCGAACGGTATTCGGCGCCGGCCTGCGCGTCGAGGCGAGCGAGCCGTTCCTTTCCGGTTTCTTCCGGAGCATCGAAGAATACGACGATGTCGGTGAAGACCCGAAGCGGTTCGCCGGTGCGCTGCACGTGTTCTTCGGCTGCTCGCACTTCACCCAGGATTGCCGTGACCTGCTCGTCGTCGAACGGCGTCACGAACACCAGATCGGCCGTCCGCGCCGCCAGTTCGTACGCGACCCGCTGATGTGCCAATGCGGTGACGACGGGATGCCCCTGCGGCGGGCGCGGAGTCACCGACGGACCACGGACCGAGAGGTACTTTCCCTCGAAGTCGATGTAGTGCAGCTTGTCCCGGTCGATGAATCGGCGCTGCTCCACATCACGGATCTCGGCGTCGTCCTCCCAACTGTCCCAAAGTCTCCGGACGACGTCGGCTGCCTCCGCAGCTTCGTCGAACAGCGCGCGCACGAAGTCCGGGAGGACGCCTGAAACGATCGACTGACGGTCGGCATCGGTGAGCGCTGGGATGTCGCGACGCCCGAACTGTGCTGCCTCGGGTTCCGACGCCGAAACCTTCACCTGCCATCCGGCGCGACCGCGCGAGGTGTAGTCCAGCGTGGCAACGGCTTTGGACACGTGGAACGGCTCGGTGTGAATGGTGGTGATGGTCGGGATCAAGCCGATGTTGCTCGTGATCGGTGCCAGTCGGGCGGCCACGAGATGTGCGTCGAGCCGAGCGCGCACCCGGTCAACCGCGTCGTCGACAGGCTCGAGTGGGTTGGCCGGCACCGAGAGACTGTCCTCGATGGTGACGAAATCGAGCAGACCACGCTCGGCGGTCGTCACCACGTCAGTCCAATACGACGCGCTGAACAGCTCACTCGGGCGCGAGTGCGGCTCTCGCCAGGCCGCTGGGTGCCAACCGGCACCGTCCAGCGCTACGGCGAGATGCAACGGAGCAAGATGAGAAGAAGGGGTGGAGGTCATCGGCGCATACTCCTGTTCGAGAACTACTCGGGAGCGCACAGTGCCGACCGCAGAAACCGTCAGCACCCGACTGACGGTTCTCGTGGCGACTGCCGCTTGCGACACGCACCGCGCGTATCGCCAGGTGTGATTCCGGGGCACCCCATCGGCATGAAGGGTTGCCGTCCAGCTAGCCGGTCCTTGTTGCTGGAGCTCTGCACCTACCTCGACGGTAGTGAGTACGCGACCGCCCGGCAATCACCCGGAACTGCGCGTGGGTGCCGGAAACCGCCTGCCACCTCAGATGATCGAGCGTGCCGCCTTTTCGCTCTCGAGGATTCGAATGCCGGCAGCACTGAGTCTCCGGGCACCCTCGGCCGCATCGACGGGCTCACCGACCGTCACGTGCGCACCGAGTGGAACGACCGAATGAACAATTGTCTCGTCGTACACGTGCACCAGATTGCACCCCTGAGCACCGTCACGACCACGCTGACCACCGACTTCCACGTTCAAGTCCTGGGTGTAACACGTCGACGACGCCACGGAAACCGGAATGCCGGCGAACGTCGCCGTCGTCGAATAGTGCAGATGCCCAGCAAGAATCGCCCGGACGTCGCTGCCACGCAAGACGTCCGCCAACCGGGACTGATCGCGCAACTCCACCAGAACCGCGAGATCCTGAATGCACGGAACCGGCGGATGATGCAGCGCCAGAATTGTTCCGTCGGGCGCCGGCACCGCCAATTCTGCGCGTAGCCAATCCAATTGACGATCCGAGATCTCACCGTAGTGGTGACCGGGAACCGACGAATCCAGGGTGATCACCCGCAGTCCGTCAAGATCGTAGACGTTGTCGACGGGATGTTCGGTGGCGTCCTCGCCCAACAGCAGAGATCTGAACGTAGGGCGGTCGTCGTGGTTGCCCATCGCCCAGACGACCTGCGCATCGATCTCGGCCGCCACAGGTTCCACGATGGCTTTCAATTCCGCGTATGCGTCGGGGTGTCCCTGGTCGGTCAGGTCGCCGGTGAATATCAGTGCATCCGGGCGTGCGCCCGAGGCCACGATCCCGCTGAGCACTTCCCGCAATCTCGTCGACGCATCCACGGCGTCGTACAACTCCCCCTGAGCCACCAGATGCGTGTCACTGAGGTGCACCAGGAAATGCTTCGGACGCGGGTACTCGGCATTCCGAACGCTCATCGGTCTCTCGCTTCCGCTTGCCGACGCGTAGGCGCCGGTGCGGCACCTACTGATCGTCGAGACTAGTCAACCGACCAACAGTGACTGATCGGGGCACGCCCGACGAACACGAAGCGAACTCCCGCGGCGACCCTCGGGATCGAGTAGTTGAAGCTGCGAGTAGTGTGTGGACAGTGTTGTTCCTGACCAGTCGGCGTTACGTCGACCTTCGCCTGCAGGCGAGCGCAATGTGTACGCGCTCGCTCTGACCTGACGCGTACCAGGAAACATTTCTTCGAATCTGCCCGGCCTCTGGTGCCGCGCTGCGTTTCGCTCCCTTGATTTTCGAAAGGCATAGTCATGCCCAGCTCCACCTCCACCGGCGTGCCGGAAAAGTCCACGTCCCGTTTTCCGTCCTGGGCGACGGCATTCGGACCGCAGATCGTCGCCGGTCTCGTACTCGGTGTCATCATCGGTCTCGTCGCCCGGGCAATGCCTGATGCGGCCGACGGCAACGTCAACTGGTTGGTCGGCACCGTGCAGACCATCGGTTCGAGTTACGTCAAGCTGCTCACCGTTGCGGTTATCCCGCTGGTGTTCACCGCCATTGTCAGCTCCATCGCCAACCTGCGCCAGGTCGCCAATGCAGCTCGCCTGGCCGTGCAGACCTTGCTCTGGTTCGCGATCACCGCTTTCATTGCTGTGATCATCGGCATCATCGTCGGCCTGATCACCGATCCCGGTTCACGGACCGATGTCGCCGCCGAAGCAGCGAAGGAACCCAAGAGCTCCGGCTCGTGGTGGGCGTTCATCACCGGACTGGTTCCGAACAACTTCCTGGGGCTGGGCGCAAAGACTTCCGTCGCCGAAGGCGTGGCGACTACATCGCTGAGCTTCAACGTCCTGCAGCTGCTCGTCATCGCCGGCGCAATCGGCATTGCTGCACTGAAGATCGGCCCCAAGGCTGCGCCGTTCCTCGAGTTCAACGCGTCGCTGCTCGCGATCGTCCAGAAGGTCCTGTGGTGGATCATTCGCCTCGCCCCAATCGGTACCGCTGCGCTGATCGCCAACGCTGTCGCCACCTACGGATGGGATGCGATCGGGTCGCTGGGCGTCTTCACCGCCGCCATCTACATCGGTCTGGCCATTATCTTCTTCGTGGTCTACCCCATCCTGATTGCCGCACACGGTCTCTCGGTTCGAAGCTTCTTCTCCGGTGTCTGGCCCGCAACTCAGCTCGGGTTCGTCTCGCGCTCGTCGATCGGCACCCTGCCGCTGACCGAACGCGTCACCGAACGCAACCTCGGTGTTCCGCGTGAGTACGCCTCGTTCGCCGTTCCGCTCGGTGCCACCACGAAGATGGACGGTTGCGCCGCAATCTATCCCGCGATCGCGGCAATCTTCGTCGCCGGCTTCTACGACGTTCCGCTGACCTTCACCGATTACCTGCTGATCGTCGTCGTTTCGGTCATCGGCTCGGCAGCAACGGCCGGAACTACGGGTGCGACAGTCATGCTCACACTCACACTCTCCACCCTGGGTCTTCCCTTGGCCGGCGTCGGACTGCTCCTCGCAGTCGAACCGATCGTCGACATGGGCCGCACCGCAGTCAACGTCACTGGCCAGGCACTGGTCCCGGTCATCGTCGCAAAGCGTGAGGGAATCCTCGACAAGGAGCGCTTCGACGCTCCCCGCAACGGTGATCCCTTCGCCGAGGAACTGGTCGACGCGTAATCCTCGATGACAACAGCAGCGTCCCCGCACCTGAGCAATACGGTGCGGGGACGCTGCTTTTCACCCCAGATTTCACCCTTACCGAAATAAACCATTTGGTCGTTATGACCAGTATGCTCAGCCGGCACAGCCCTCAGAAGTGGAAGGGCTGCCCAGTTGAACACGAGGTCACATGAAGCTCCGCCGTCTGGCATTCAGCGTCGCAGGTTGCGCCGCAATCACTCTGGTTGCCGCACCCGCCGCTCAGGCATCCACGGTTTTCGATTTCCTACCGATCGAGATCGCACGCATGATTCCGACTGGCTCTGCCGACGCAGTCCAGCCGTTCCTTCCCCCGGTCTTCGCACCGCCGGCGCCGCCCGCTCCGCAAGCGCCCCAGAACCAGCCGGCGCCGCAGAACACTCCCGCACCAGCGCGGTACTACCAGAACTGCACAGCCGTTCGTAATGCCGGCGCAGCTCCGTTGTACCGGGGCCAGAACGGATACGCCCCGCATCTCGACCGGGACAACGACGGCATCGCCTGCGAGTGATCCAACGCTCGGGTTGTGGTGCATCCACAACCCGAGCACTGTTGTCGAACCGTCAGACGCCCAATGCTCGGGACAGAGTCGGCCACGCCTTCGGCAGTCGTTCACGCCAATATGCCCACGCATGTGTGCCGTTCGGCTCGTAATCCACCTGCGCCGGAATCTTCAGCTCCTGCAACCGAGCGTCGAACATCTTGGTGCAGGCGTGGGCGGCAACCTCGATGCCGCCGCCGATCACCAGACGCTCGAGCAGTTCAGGAGTCTGCAGCGTCTCATCAGATCCGGGACGACCGTTTGCAGTCGACACGTAGATTTCCTTGCCACGCAACTTCTCTGCGTTGATCAACGAATCGTGTGCCTCCCACTCCGGTCCCCCTGGCACACCCCAGATGTTGGCCGGATCTCCACTTCGAGACGATATCGTGGCCTGGACGGCAGTTCGGCCGAGCGGATCCATCGTGGAATAACAGCCGCTGAACACGGCGACGCCGCGATACATGTCCGGAAAGCGTTGGGCGAGCATCATTGCACCCATCGCGCCCATGGAATTGCCGGCAATCGCGTTGATTCCGTTGGTCTCGAGTCGCGCATCGATCAGCGGTGGCAACTCCTCGGTGATGAAGGTTTCCCACTTGTGCAGTCCCAGCCGCGGATCCGGATTCTCCCAGTCCGAGTACAGGCTCGCGATTCCGCCATTGAGCATCACGACGTTGACGTTCTTGTCGGCGAAGAACGCCGGGGCGCCGCCGATCGTCATCCATCCGCTGCTTTTCTCTCCGGCGTCGACACCCTCGAGCATGTACAGCGCTGGGCGCGGAACCGAATTGTCAGCGGGTAGCAAAATCTCGACGCCGACCTCGCGTCGAAGTGCGGGCGACGCCACCGTCAGCCTGATCGCCTGTGGTGCGGTCACCTTCTCGCCGACGATGGCCGGGACGACGATGTCGTCGCGCAGGTCCGGTTTGGGGCCCGGATCCTCCTGAAGTGGTCCCGGGATCGTCGACCCCGAGCTCACGCTTCCCTCGACGCTGCCCAGACTTCCCGAGCTTCCCGAACTACCCGAGCTTCCGGAACTCGGCGCTGCCGTCGACAGTCCGCCCAATTGCAAAGAAAGTGCACAGACGGCCAAACACACCGCACCTGTGCGCGCAGATCGAATCCACGCACGCCGCTCAGTCCTCATGAAACTCCCAAACCAGTCAAAGATGTTTCCGTGAACATACCGTGCAGTTCGGACTTTCTTGGACAAACGACCACGACAAGATCTGTCGGTCGCCGCTACTAGGCTGGCCCCCGTGCAACCGGATTCAGTCAGGGCCCTCGACCTCGACCGAATTCGCGCTGTCGTGGGCACAACCACCTACGAACGCGGACTTGTCTACCTGCGGCAGAATGCAGTCGAATCCATCGGATGGAACGACACCGCTGACACCTTGACCGGCGCTGTATCGGGAACTGCGCGAGAGCCGTACACCTGCACGATTTCGGTAAGTCGCAGCGCGGCCGGTACAGCAACGTTCACGCGTGGCCTCTGCACGTGTCCCGTGCGGATGAACTGCAAGCACGTAGTCGCGTTGGTGCTCGCAGCGGTTGCCGAGGCGAACAAGACTCCACAACACCTCGGATGGGACAGCGCGCTCGAGGAGTTGCTCCGACCAGACCCGGCCGGCCGTACTACACGTGGACTTGGCATTCAATTCACCACCCGAACCAAGGGCGCATCGACAAGGCTCATCATCAAACCCGTACAACCAGGAGCGAGAGGGTGGATCTCCGGCGGGCTCGCCTGGAACAAACTCGGAAGCACTTTTCAGTTCCCCGCAGATCACCTCCGGGTTCTACGCGACATACATCTCCTCCACAGCGCCGGCAACTACTACCGAAATCAAAATGCCGCGGAAATCGATCTTGCCGGGTTCGCGAGCCCGCAACTCTGGTCGCTTCTTCGTGAGGCCATCAGCGTCGGCGTTTCACTCGTTCACTCGAAGGCCGGCCTCGGCAACATCTCCCTACTCGACGATGCCAGCATCTGCCTCGACGTCCACGCAGCGGAAGACAACAACCTCCGTCTCACTCCCCGAATTCAGACCGATGGGCACATCATCACCCATTCCGACTGGGGACTTGTCGGTACACCGGCACATGGTGTCTTCGCGCTCGACGCCGCCAACGCGATCACGCTCGCACCACTGCACACGCCGATAACTCACCAATTGAGGCAGTTGATCGACTCCGGAAAATCGGTCGACATACCCGCCGAGCATCGGGATGCATTCACGTCGCGGTTCGTGTTCAAACTCGGAAACCTCGCTCCCGTCATATCTTCCGACGGTGCTTACAACCCACCGACTGTGTCCGGTCCTCGGCTACAACTGATGGCCACTTACGCGGACAACCACCGCATCGACATCGAATCGGCATGGAAGTACACCGTCGATGCCGACGAACTGATCATTTCTACCGCAGACACAACCACCGACGAGTCCGAGATCCGCAACCACGTTGCCGAAGATGCCATTGCCAAGAGCCTCGGTGCGGCCGCGGCGAAGGCCACTCTCGCGGGAACTTTGACCGGCCTCGATTCCATGCAGTTCACACTCGACCTCCTGCCCCAACTCGAAGCGCACGACGCCATCGACCTCAAGGTTGCAGGAACCCCTGCCGACTACCGGCCTGCAGACGACGCTGTCGTGATCGGCCTCAGCACATCAGCCCCCGACGGGGACAGCGGATCCGACTGGTTCGACCTCGATGTCACCGTCGATGTTGCGGGACAAAGCGTTCCGTTCACAACACTGTTCTCTGCTCTGAGCAAGGGCGAGACTCACATACTGCTACCGGACGGCGCCTTCTTTCGGCTCGACGCACCTGAACTACTCGGCCTGCACCGTCTCATCACCGAAGCGCGGTCGCTACTCGATCGGCCTACCGGCAAACTCGGGATCAGCAAATTTCAGGCCGGACTGTGGGAAGAATTGACGGCGCTCGGAAGAGTCGAACATCAAGCAGCAGCATGGAAGAAGCAGATCGCAGGATTGCTCGGCAGTTCGGGCATCGATCCGGTCGAAGTCCCGGACACGTTGACGGCAACGCTACGTCCCTATCAGGTCGACGGATTCCGTTGGCTCAATTTCCTGCGCCAGCACAGCTTGGGCGGCATACTCGCCGACGACATGGGCCTGGGCAAGACACTGCAGACCCTCGCAATGATCTGCGCTGCAAGGCAATCGAATCCAGCCGCGCCTCCCTTTCTGATCGTCGCACCCACCAGCGTCGTATCCAACTGGAAGTCCGAAGTGGCGAAGTTCGCACCGACCCTCCACACCGCTGTCATCACGGACACGCTGCGCCGCAGAAAAACCGATCTGGCCGCACTCGTCGACGGGGCGGACATCGTCGTGACGTCGTACGCCCTCTTCCGCCTCGACACCGATGCGTATTCCGCGGGCCGCTGGTCCGGACTGGTACTCGACGAAGCCCAATTCGCCAAGAACCACAAGTCCAAGGTCCACCAGTGCGCGAGGGCGGTGAACGCACCGTTCAAACTCGCGATCACCGGAACACCCATGGAAAACAACCTTCTGGAGTTGTGGTCGCTGCTCGCGATCACTGCACCGGGACTGTTTCCCAGCCCCACCACCTTCACCGATTTCTACCGCACTCCCATCGAAAAAGACGGTGATGCAGAACGATTGGCGCAACTGCGACGACGCGTCAAACCGCTGATGGTGCGGCGCACCAAGGAACAGGTGGCTGCGGACTTGCCGCCCAAGCAGGAGCAGGTACTCGAGATCGAGTTGCATCCGAGCCATCGCGCGATCTACGACACCCACCTGCAACGCGAACGGCAGAAGATTCTCGGACTGCTCGACGACGTCGACAAGAATCGGTTCACGATCCTGCAATCGCTGACGCTACTACGCCAACTCAGTCTCGACGTCTCGCTGGTCGACGAGGAGAGCGGACCCGTCCCATCGGCCAAGGTCGACGCTCTCGTCGAGCAATTGGACGACGTCATTGCCGGCGGACACCGTGCGTTGATCTTCAGCCAATTCACCGGGTTCCTCGGTTCTGTCCGCAACCGACTCGACGAGGAAAAAATTGCGTACAGCTATCTCGACGGTTCGACGCGCAATCGCGGTGAAGTGTTGGAGGAGTTCAAGTCTGGTGCAGTCCCCGTCTTCCTGATCAGCCTCAAGGCTGGTGGTTTCGGCCTCAATCTCACCGAGGCCGACTACTGCTTCATTCTCGACCCCTGGTGGAACCCGGCCGCCGAGGCACAAGCGGTCGACCGTACTCACCGCATCGGGCAGACACGAAACGTCATGGTCTACCGCCTCATTGCCAAAGACACCATCGAAGAGAAGGTCATGGCGCTCAAAGCCAAGAAGTCGGCATTGTTCTCGAATGTCATGGACGCCGAAGGCACACTGGGCACCGGACTCGACGCCGAGGATCTTCGCGCGCTGTTCGAGTGAGGTGCCTATTCGGTCGAACCGCACCTACCCGCTCACGGTAATGTGAGTCGCGAACGGACAACACAGAACTCCCGAACGAAGAAATCCACTTCGTTCGAACGAGAGGAACCTGAATGGGCGTCACACTTGCCAAGGGCGGCAACGTATCTCTGTCGAAGGCCGCACCCAATCTGACCAAGGTCGCAGTCGGTCTCGGCTGGGATGCACGCAGCACCAGTGGTGCCGACTTCGACCTCGACGCCAGCGCGTTGGTCACCGGCCCGGAACGCAAGGTCCTTTCCGACCTTCACTTCGTCTTCTACAACAACCTTCGCTCGCCCGACGGATCCATCGAGCACACCGGCGACAACCTCACCGGTGAAGGTGACGGCGACGACGAGGTCATCAACGTCGACCTCCCGGCTGTACCGCCCAACGTCACCAACATCTTCTTCCCCGTCTCGATTCACGACGCCGATGCCCGACTCCAGTCCTTCGGACAGGTCACCAACGCCTACATCCGCGTCGTAGATCTGTCGAACGGCTCCGAATTGGCACGCTACGACCTCTCCGAAGATGCATCCACCGAGACAGCCATGCTTTTCGGTGAGCTCTACCGCCACAATGGCGAATGGAAGTTCCGTGCAGTCGGACAGGGATACGCATCCGGACTCGCCGGAATCGCCCGCGACTACGGCGTGAACATCTGATCTCTATCGGTACACGAAACGGGGTTCGATTCGGCATTGCCGGATCGAACCCCGTTTCGGTTGTCTGCGTCGACGCGCGAGTTAACGCCGCAGGATCGCCCTCGCGAGGTGAACAGCCCAGGGCGAGTCCGCTTTGCTGCCGAACTTCCCCAGCTCGTACCCCGTAGCGCCGATCAATCCGAGCACCTCTACGGTGCTCCCGGACGTGTCACGTCTGGAAGTCTGAGCTCCAGCCATCAGGATGCTCGACGACCGAATCGACTCCAGCGCTCCCGCGACGAAACGATGACGATCCGCCGGCGACATGCCGGCGGCTACGGCAAGGAGGACAAGGAGTTCCACCGCTCTCTGCGAGCCGCCGGGCGCAACCGGAACTCCCTCGACGATCACCGACCACGTCATTGACGCGTCCCGCTCTGCCGACTGTCCCCGCTTCGTCAGAACAATCTGCCCTTTGTGCTTTCGCACCAGGCCGAACTTCTTGAGCACTGCGAAGAGTGATCGCCCTTGGGGAAGGTTTACAGGTCCCAGTTCAGGTTCGTCGAGCATCGCGTCGACCGTCGTGAAGAAATCACCGGCACCGATCCCTTCGACACCGATCAGAGCCAGAACCGCTTGAAGGCGTTGGCCCGCCTCGACGTGGACCAACTCCCCGATTGCCGACTGATCGTCAATGCCGGCTCGGGCGAGGACCGCATGCAGTTCCGGGACTCGCGAGGGTTCCAGGCATTCGACGAGCTTTGCAATGTCGTACGACGCAGCGATCTCGTCCGGTTTAGGACTATGCAGTCGATTATTGACCTCAGCGATCTCGAATCGTGTCGGCTCGAATTCAGTTTGCGGCCATTCGAGGGTCCATTCATGGGAGCGCAGCTTCTCCGAAGCGAGAACACCGAGGAGTTGCTCGTACTCGTCAGGTCCGACACATTCCTCCGGCGGACAAGCACCGCGACCCGCGGCACACACAACTTGGAACCCATCGGGCAGTACTTCGGAAGATTCAAGTGTCAGCGTGTGGCGCCAGTTCCCGAAGCGTCCGTAGCGATAACTGATTTCATCGCCAGGCGAGACCATGACCTCGTCCAGGCGTACCGCGGACTCTACGATCGCGGCTCGGCCGGCGCGACGCTGCTCTGCGTTGCTTCCGGAAGCTACGTACTCTTCGACCTCGCCGGGAAATCGGCTGCCGGACTTGGACCACGCGTGCGATTGACGGTCACTCCACCCCATTGCCCGTTGAACCACCGAATGCAGGTCATCCAGATTCAGATCCGACGCGACGAGGATTCGCCGCCAGATCTGAGTGGAAACATTGTCGACACTGATACGTATCGCGTATTGCGCCGGTACCGCGCGCCTCTTCGAACGCAACGATCGCGCAATCTGAATGCCCCCACGCCCTCCGCCAGCTTCTAGTACAAACCTTTGCAGTTCTTCGGGTTCCGTCGGAACGAGTCGCAAATGCGACACCCTCGAGCTGCTCAACCCCACCATGAGACTCAGCCTAGGCCAAAGTGCTAGGGACGAAGGCACAAAATCGGAGAGTACTTCGGACTTATGAGACGGTTCACAATCTATACCTTGGCTAACAAGTCGCTACGTGCATCGGCGGCGGCATCTTCCTCGCCCAATTCCTGCCCTGATGGTGTGAACGTACCGTTCCCCTCGCCTAAGAGGGTGAGCGTGTCGTTCACTCCATGCCGGGGTGCCGGCGGCGTGCCCGCCCTAGATGGTGTGAACGGTACGTTCGGTCGATCTGAGGCGACGAACGTGCCGTTCGCTCGAAGTCGGGGGTGCCGGCGACGGGATGTTTCGGGGTGTTTTGGGTACGAGAAAGCCCCCCAACCAGTACTGGTTGGGGGGCTTCTCTAATGTGTGTTCGGCGGTGTCCTACTCTCCCACACCCTGTCGAGTGCAGTACCATCGGCGCTGAAGGGCTTAGCTTCCGGGTTCGGAATGGGACCGGGCGTTTCCCCTTCGCTATGACCGCCGTAACTCTATGAAACTGTCACAGTAACCTTCTTCTGATCACCTGGTTTCACCACCCGTCAACACCAGTTTCTGGTGTTGGGGGATGGAGAAAACAGGGTTTCTCATCAGTATCTGTGTGTTGTTTCAGATACCGCACAGTGGACGCGTAGCTTCTTTGTGGTAAGTCCTCGGCCTATTAGTACCAGTCACCTGCATGCATTACTGCACTTCCAGTTCTGGCCTATCAACCCGGTGGTCTGCCGGGGGCCTTACCCCCTCGAGGGGGTGAGAAACCTCATCTTGGAACAGGCTTCCCGCTTAGATGCTTTCAGCGGTTATCCCTTCCGAACGTAGCTAACCAGCGGTGCTCCTGGCGGAACAACTGGCACACCAGAGGTTCGTCCGTCCCGGTCCTCTCGTACTAGGGACAGCCTTCCTCAAGTTTCTAACGCGCGCGGCGGATAGAGACCGAACTGTCTCACGACGTTCTAAACCCAGCTCGCGTGCCGCTTTAATGGGCGAACAGCCCAACCCTTGGGACCTACTCCAGCCCCAGGATGCGACGAGCCGACATCGAGGTGCCAAACCATCCCGTCGATATGGACTCTTGGGGAAGATCAGCCTGTTATCCCCGGGGTACCTTTTATCCGTTGAGCGACACCGCTTCCACTTGCCGGTGCCGGATCACTAGTCCCGACTTTCGTCCCTGCTCGACCTGTCAGTCTCACAGTCAAGCTCCCTTGTGCACTTGCACTCGACACCTGATTGCCAACCAGGCTGAGGGAACCTTTGGGCGCCTCCGTTACATTTTGGGAGGCAACCGCCCCAGTTAAACTACCCACCAGGCACTGTCCCTGAACCAGATCATGGTCCGAGGTTAGAGGTCCAATTCGATCAGAGTGGTATTTCAACAACGACTCCACGATAACTGGCGTCACCGCTTCACAGTCTCCCACCTATCCTACACAAACCGAACCGAACACCAATACCAAGCTGTAGTGAAGGTCCCGGGGTCTTTTCGTCCTGCCGCGCGTAACGAGCATCTTTACTCGTAATGCAATTTCGCCGAGTCTACGGTTGAGACAGCTGAGAAGTCGTTACGCCATTCGTGCAGGTCGGAACTTACCCGACAAGGAATTTCGCTACCTTAGGATGGTTATAGTTACCACCGCCGTTTACTGGGGCTTAAATTCTCAGCTTCGCTCCCGAAGGAACTAACCGGTCCTCTTAACCTTCCAGCACCGGGCAGGCGTCAGTCCGTATACATCGTCTTACGACTTCGCACGGACCTGTGTTTTTAGTAAACAGTCGCTTCTCACTGGTCTCTGCGGCCCCACCCAGCTCAGACAGTAAATGTCGTCACCAGACAGGGCCCCCCTTCTCCCGAAGTTACGGGGGCATTTTGCCGAGTTCCTTAACCATAGTTATCTCGATCGCCTTAGTATTCTCTACCTGACCACCTGTGTCGGTTTGGGGTACGGGCCGTGTGAAAGCTCGCTAGAGGCTTTTCTCGGCAGCATAGGATCACTGAATTCGCCTCAATCGGCTACGCATCACGTCTCAGGCTATGTGCGACCCGGATTTGCCTAGGTCACGCCCTACACGCTTACACCAGTATTACCACTGACTGGCTCAGCTACCTTCCTGCGTCACCCCATCGCTTGGCTACTACCAGATCAGGTCCCATGCATCCACCAACTCGAGACCCGAAGGTCTTCTCGTGGCTTCAGGATGGTTAGTATCACTGATTCACCATGGGCGCGTTCACACGGGTACGGGAATATCAACCCGTTGTCCATCGGCTACGCCTGTCGGCCTCGTCTTAGGTCCCGACTCACCCTGGGCGGATTAACCTGGCCCAGGAACCCTTGGTCATTCGGCGGACGAGTTTCTCACTCGTCTTTCGCTACTCATGCCTGCATTCTCACTCGTGTGGCCTCCACGGCTAGGTCACCCTGCCGCTTCCATGGCCACACGACGCTCCCCTACCCATCCACACACCTGCCAGAAAATCCGTGGATCAACTGGGGGCTATTGCGTGAATGCCGCAGCTTCGGTGGTGTACTTGAGCCCCGCTACATTGTCGGCGCAGGATCACTTGACCAGTGAGCTATTACGCACTCTTTCAAGGGTGGCTGCTTCTAAGCCAACCTCCTGGTTGTCTTCGCGACCCCACATCCTTTTCCACTTAGTACACGCTTAGGGACCTTAGCTGGCGATCTGGGCTGTTTCCCTCTCGACTACGAACCTTATCGCCCGCAGTCTCACTGCCGCGCTCTCACTCACCGGCATTCGGAGTTTGGCTGATTTCGGTAAGCTTGTGGGCCCCCTAGACCATCCAGTAGCTCTACCTCCGGTGAGAAACACGCGACGCTGCACCTAAATGCATTTCGGGGAGAACCAGCTATCACGGAGTTTGATTGGCCTTTCACCCCTACCCACAACTCATCCCCTCAGTTTTCAACCTAAGTGGGTTCGGTCCTCCACGACGTCTTACCGTCGCTTCAACCTGGCCATGGGTAGATCACTCCGCTTCGGGTCTAGAGCATGCCACTGACTCGCCCTATTCGGACTCGCTTTCGCTACGGCTACCCCACACGGGTTAACCTCGCGACATGCCACTAACTCGCAGGCTCATTCTTCAAAAGGCACGCCATCACCCCCAGCAGTAAACTGCTCGAAGGCTCTGACGGATTGTAAGCGCACGGTTTCAGGTACTATTTCACTCCCCTCCCGGGGTACTTTTCACCTTTCCCTCACGGTACTAGTCCGC
>NZ_JAAMPR010000001.1:562500-3205000 GCF_018588185.1 Rhodococcus sp. WY5 | reverse complement strand
GCAACCATTCAGACGGAAGAATGAACAATCACCGACGAAAAATACTCACACCCCGAACATCAGAACCGAAACCCGAAGGCCCGGAACATCATCCGATATGTGAAGTACCAAATTAATTTTGGCACTGACATTCATCGACACACTGTTGAGTTCTCAAAGAACACGCACACACCATCACCGCGACCCTATGGCCGCCGCTCCGGGGCAACTTTTCCAGCCTATCCCAACCTGGCCACCGGCGCAAACCGGAACCCCGTGAGAAAAACTAGATTGTGTTCGCCAGGCACTTCGTACAACCTCGTGTCACTCACCCTCGCAGGTGGGAGTCGGTGTCCGTGTCGCTCTGACCTGGACAAAGTTACGCGAAGATCAACACAACACCAAATCGCCAGGTCAGAGCACTGCAGTCAGTTAACAGGCGATACTTTTCTCGAATTTTTGCTTCTCGCGATGACTTTCTGCGCCCACTGCGGTCTGTATGAGCAGGAACCAACAGGAACCGAAGCGTTCAGTAATCAATCAACCGAGTTCAAGGAGCACCCAATGTCTCGTCTTCTCTTCGTCAACATGCCGGTCAAGGACGTCGCCGCCACCCGTGCATTCTTCAGTGGCCTCGGCTTCGAGTTCAACGACATGTTCAGTGACGAGAACACTGTCTCGATGATCGTCAGCGATTCCGCCACCGTCATGTTCCTGAACGAACCGCGTTTCGGGGACTTCATCGCCGACGACATCTGCGACACGTCGAAAACTCGTGAAGCACTGATGTGTGTGTCGGCCGACAGCAGGGAGGAAGTCGACACCTTCGTCGACGCGGCGATTGCTGCCGGCGGCAGCAAGTGGATGGAGCCCCAGGATCACGGCTTCATGTACGGACGCGCATTCCGCGACCTCGACAATCACGTCTGGGAGGTCATGTGGATGGACCCGGCTGCGACTGTTCCCCAGCAGTAACGCACAGCAACAGCAGTAACGAGCAGTCGCGCGGGTCCCTCCATACCGGAGGGCTCGCGCAACTCCTTGCCCCTACAACTCGGCAGGGCCCCTACAGCTCGGCAGGCAATCCGAACCGTGCGAACAGACTCAGATCGAAGAAACACGTCACGTGCGAGATCCCGGACTCGGTGACATCGAGAACGTGCAACTGGAAAGCGCGGTGAACACCATCGGGCTCGCGCATGTAGAGGCCGAACGCCGGCTGACCGTTCGCAGCGGTCGGAAGTAGGCGCATCGCTCCTGGTCCGTCGGCCGGGCATTTGGTTCCGATGAGTTGCCCGATTGCCTCGGGGCCCTGGTACCAACCCTCGAACGGAGGCATCTCCCAGATGGCTTCGCGCGTGAACAGTTCGACGATGGCCTCGACGTCGTAGCTCTCGAAGCTGTGCACGTAGTCGCGAAGCAACTTCCGGGCAGCCTCGGTAGTCGGTTCCACGAGATCGTCCTCGGTGGGTCCGATGTGATTGATCTGCGCGCGAGCCCGCTGCAGCAGGCTGTTTACCGCAGTGGTTGTGGTGTCCAGCGCCTCCGCAACTTCCGACGCCTTCCACTGCAGAACGTCACGTAGAACCAGAACCGCACGTTGGCGCGCGGACAAGTGCTGCAAAGCGGCAACAAGGGCGAGCCTGACCGAATCGCGATTGACGACCATGACGGCCGGATCATTGACGTCGCCCAACGCAGAATCGGCAATCGGTTCCAACCAGGCAATCTCGTTGCGCTCGATCAAATCGTCGGCCGGGTCCGAACTAGGTGCGCCGAGGCCGGTCGGGAGGGGACGCCTCGATCTCCCCTCCAGCGCGGTCAGGCAGGTATTCGTCGCGATGCGGTAGAGCCAGGTCCTGAGAGATGACTGGCCCTTGTAACCGTCGAACCCGCGCCAAGCCCGGATGAACGTCTCCTGGACCTGGTCTTCGGCGTCGTGAATCGACCCCATCATGCGATAGCAGTGCGCCAGCAACTCGCGGCGGTACGGATCGGCAAGAGTGAGGAAATCACTGTCCAACGCCTGATCGACTGTCATTTGTTCAGACTAGTGGCCGAGCGCCCGAAACACAGGCGTCGGCGAGAATTCGATCAGGCAGGCGCCTGCACCGCAGTCAACCTGGATCTCTTCCGGAGAACGAACCCCAGCGATTCGTAGAGTCTGATCGCATTCGTATTCGATTGCACTGCATGGAGAAATGGCAGCTCGCCGCGCTCGCGAATCCCGGCAGCGACGGCACGGATCAGCGTCGTACCCAGGCCTCGACCCCGAAAGTCGCTGTCAGTGCACACCGCACTGATTTCCGTCCATCCCGGAGGGTGCAACCGCTCCCCCGCCATGGCAACAAGTCTTCCGTCGACGCGAATGCCGTAGTAACTGCCCATCTCGACGGTACGAGGAAGAAACGGTCCTGGCTTGGTGCGCTCGATCAATGCCAGAATTTCGGGAACGTCGCCCGTTCCGAGAAGTTCGACCGACGGATCAACGGAGACTTCGAGTGCGGATCCGTCCATCTGCACCGAGCCGAACTGATCCACAACGCGCCACCCTTCCGGCGGGCGGTGATCAAATCCTCGCAAACCTACTGTGCCGCCAGGACCTACGAGTGTGAGTAGGTTCTCCCAGTCCTCGGCGTCCAACTCGGGCGGATGACCGACAAACGGCGCGACCGTCGGGTCGTATCGCGCAACTCTCCCTGCCCAGCGAGCGAATTGCGCATGATGTCCGCGAAGTCCTTGTCGCACAGGATCGTCCAGCGGATGGGTGTCGACATCCGTGTCAACTGTCTCGACAAACGACGCCAGGGTCGCCTCCGTGGTCATCGAACCTCTTCCTGCCCTATTTGCCTGTGATGGAGGCGAACGAACCTCCCCGCCCACCTCTATGACAACGCTAGGAACACTTGCTGTCGTAGTCGCCGGATAGAATCAAGATGATTCTGACCTCGACCTGTATTTCCGGCGTCAATCAGGGCTCGATTGCAGATCTGCACCAGGACATTCGTCGCGACGCCTCACCAACCGGAAGGCTATTTGGCATGAGCAACTCCGACCCGATCAGGTCCGCATTCGACCAGTTGCCCCTGAAGGAGATGGACGCTGCAACGCTGGTCTTCGCCATCGAGAGCGCCGTCGACGAGCTGGCGATCCCGGGTGAAACCCTACGGCTCGCCATGGAGGTCGCTACCCTTGCGCACCTCGATCAGTTCAGAAAGAACGGGATCAAGTCCGACGAGGATCCCTACATCGTTCATCCCCTACGAAATGTATTGCGGCTGCTTCGGTACGGGTGCTCCGATGTCGAGATCCTGAGCGCAACCGCACTTCACGACACGGTCGAGGACCGACCACACGCCGTCATCGCGCTCCTCGGTGGCCAGACTGCAGACGACATGTCCGCATCCGAAGCGCAGGAACGTGCGTCAACACTCATCGCCTCGCGCTTCGGCCACAGAATCTCCGAACTTGTTGAGGCAGTGACCAATCCAATCGACTACCCATGCGACAACACCACCGCCGGATATCAGGATCACGTCATCCGCGCGATAGCGGATCCCGCAGTGTTCCTCGTGAAGTTCAGCGACTTCGTCGACAACGCGGGAAGCGTGAAGTACCTGAGCGAGACCGACAGGCTGAGACTGGTCACGAAATACGAACCACTCGTGGAGCACTTCAAGCGGACTTCACTTGCTCTCGGCAACGGATTGCACCTCCCTCCCTCAGGACTCGACGCGATCGCAAAGCACATCGCAACCATCGAACGCGATTTCTCGAATACGGTCCGACCGGACATAAAAAATACTCGCGAGTAGTACCGATCAGTAATAATCGAGCAACCCAGAGAATTCTCCGAATATGCGATTTTGTTACCAGTGAGTATTCACTTTCTTGCCGATCTCATTACCATCGTGATCCGTGTCACAAGTCCGAATTCCATTGCACCGCAACGATTTAACGCCATATGTGTAACCGTGGTTCACGTTGACTAATATTCTTCAATTCGCCCAGGTGACATGAGCGTCGACATACTGCATTCTTAGATAAACCAGGGATTCCCTGGAAGCAGACACAATATGTTGCTGATTCGTGATTGGAGCGGTTCTGAGTCCACGCCTGCAGGGTGGCACACAAGGCACACAGTGTCTCAGCGCACACAGCGCTTCGGTGCACACAGTGCTTCAGCGCAGGGGACTCGACGAACCGGAAGGGCAATCACTTGCCGACGCGCAACCGGGGGAAACACAGCGCATCGCGGCGTAGTTCACGAACCGGGGAATCCGGGTACGTGGGACACGGTCGGCTCATATCGCAACGTACGTGACGAAGAATCTCATCAAGGACGGTGGCAGTGACAATGTTCAAACGAATCGCAGTGGTCAATCGAGGTGAGGCCGCTGTCCGGCTGATCAGGGCTGTACGCGAACTGAACGCCGAACACGACTACGGCATTCGGGTCATTGCACTGCACACCGAGGCCGAGCGCCGCGCCATGTTCGTCCGCCAGGCCGATGAGGGCGTGACCCTGCGCAGCACCGGCACCGGTAGCCCGTACCTCGACTACGCCGAACTCGAGCGAGCACTGCTCGCAGCCAAGGCCGACGCAGTCTGGGTCGGCTGGGGCTTCGTGGCCGAGGATCCCGCCTTCGCGGAGATCGTCGCGAAACTGGGCATCACGTTCATCGGCCCGAGCGCCGACGCGATGCGCCTGCTCGGCGACAAGGTTGCCGCCAAGATCCTGGCCGAGAAGGTCGGCGTACCGGTCGCCCCGTGGAGCGGCGGACCGGTCGAAACGCGCGCCGACGCTCGTCGTCATGCTCAGTCCATCGGATATCCCCTGATCATCAAGGCCCGAAGCGGCGGCGGCGGACGCGGTATCCGCAAGGTCTGGGCCGAAGACGAACTCGAAGTTGCACTCGAGCGCACGCAGGGCGAAGCAGAGCGGTCCTTCGGCGACCCCGTCGTCTTCCTCGAACGCCTCGTCACCGATGCACGCCACGTCGAGGTACAGGTCATCGCCGACAACCACGGCAATGTCTGGGCTCCGGGCGTTCGCGACTGCTCGATTCAGCGTCGCAACCAGAAGGTCATCGAAGAATCCTCTTCCCCCGTCCTGACCGAAGAACAGTCTGACCACCTCAAGAAGGTGTCCGCCGAACTGGTCAAGGCAGCCGGATACCAGGGCGCAGGCACGGTCGAATACCTCTACCAGCCCGAGAACAAGCTCTTCACGTTCCTCGAGGTCAACACCCGTCTGCAGGTCGAGCACCCGATCACCGAGGTCACCACCGGAATCGATCTCGTCAAACTGCAGATTCTGGTCGCCAGTGGTGACGAATTGGTCGGTGACTGCCCGCCCGCATTCGGCCACGCCGTCGAAGCCCGCCTCAATGCCGAGGACGCGGACAACGATTTCGCGCCGGCACCCGGCACCGTTCAACTCCTCAAGTTTCCGCTCGGCTCCGGCATCCGGGTCGACACCGGTATCGCTGCCGGGGACGTCATTCCGCCCGACTACGACTCGATGGTCGCGAAGGTCATCGCCTGGGGCCGCAACCGCTCCGAGGCACTTGCGCGCCTGCGTACCGCCCTTCGTGAAACCACTGTCGTACTCGACGGCGGCACTACCACCAAGTCGTTCCTCCTCGATCTACTCGATCGCGACGAGGTCATCTCGGCATCCGCGGATACCGGCTGGCTCGACCGCACAGGCGCCCTGACCGGCACCACTCGTCGCGCGGACGTCGCACTGATCGCCACCGCCATCGATGCTTACGACGCCGAGGAGTCCCTCGAGCGTGCGGCCTTCCTCGCCTCGGCACGCGGCGGCCGTCCCCGCGCCAACCACGCGATCGGCCGTACCGTCGAGCTCAACTACCAAGGTCAGGCATACAAACTGACCGTCGGGCGTATCGGCCCGCACCGCTACCGCGTCGACGGAGACGCCGGAGACATCGAGGTCGACGTCGATCGTCTCGGTGACTTCGAGTCACGGCTGGTGATCGGTGATCGCCGCTTCCACGTCGTTTCCGTCGTGAGCCCGGCTCGCTATCTCGTCGAGGTCGACGGCATCAGCCACCAGATCAGCCAGGACGACGCCGGCGTAGTCCGCGCGCCGGCTCCCGCCGTAGTGGTAGCAGTACCGGTCGCGGTCGGCGACGACGTCGAAGCCGGATCCACTCTGGTCGTGCTCGAATCCATGAAGATGGAGACCGCGGTTCGCGCTCCGTATGCGGGCAAAGTGCGTGAGGTTCTCGCTACCGTCAACTCTCAGGTCGATGCCGGCGCACCGCTCCTGCGCGTCGACCAGGTCAGTGAGGAAGCTGTCACGGAGAAGGCTCCGCGAGTCCAATTCGATCTTCCCGCAGCAACTTCCGGTTCCGATACCCGCGCAGATGCATTGGCACAGCTGGAAGCACTGACCGCGATGATCAGTGGCTACGACGTCAGCGGCAAGCACGCAAACGCTGTTCTGGCCGAATACGACGCACTTCGCAGCGCACTCGAATCCGAGGACCGCGAACTGGTCCAGGCAGAACTGGCTGTGCTGACCACCTTCGCCGACATCTGCGAACTCTCGCGCAACAAGCCCACCTCGAGTGAGTCCGCGAAGGACGAGTCCGTCCACAGCCCCCGCGAGCACTTCCACACCTTCCTGCACTCACTCGACTCCGAGCGCGAAGGTTTGCCGGCGTCGTTCCGCACGAGACTCGAACGGGCACTTCGCCACTACGACGTCACCGATCTGGAAGATCGCCAGGCCGTCGAGGAAGCGGTGTACCGACTCTTCCTGGCTCTGCAGCGCATGGAAGCCCAGATCCCGGTCATTGCAGCACTTCTCGAAGGCTGGCTCGTCGGCGACAAGGCTCCCGGTTGCTCGGCGCAGGAGCTCAACGAGGTTCTCGATCGACTCATCGTCGCGACGCAGGTCCGCTACCCCGTCATCGGCGACGTCGCCCGCAACCTTCGCTTCCGGTTCTTCGACGAGCCGCGCATCCGCAAGGTTCGCGAAGACGTCTACGACGGAGTACGCGGCAACCTCGCCTACCTCGAAGAGCAGCCGGACGCTGCAGATTTCGACGAGCGAATCGCCAATCTCGTCGCCACTCCCGAACCGCTCCTGGACCTGTTGGGTCGAAAGATCGGCCTTGGCAACCGCGATGGCGGCCCTCTGCTCGAGGTCATCACGCGTCGCTACTACAAGATTCACTCCTTCGAAGACGTCCGCGTTTTCGAGCACGTCGACCGCCGTTTCGTGACCGGTAACTTCGACCTCAAGGGCGACGGGCTACATCTGGTCTCGACGGTGGCCGAATTCGACGCTCTCGGTACGGCTCTCGACGATGTCGCCACAATCGCGCAGGATGCTCCATCCGGTCGCGGCCTGGTAGTCGACATCTACCTCGACTGGCCTGATCAGCCCGCCGACGGCGACACGCTCGTCGAGACGCTGCGCACCGAACTCTCGCGCAACGAGACGATCACCCGGTCTCGCCGCGCGACTGTGATCATCTGCAATCCGAATGGGGATCCGGTCCGCTGGGTCACCTTCCGCCCGATCGACGGTGAACTGGTCGAGGACAACATCATCCGCGACATGCATCCGCTCACGGGTCAGCGTCTGGACATGTGGCGTCTGAAGAACTTCAACGGCAAGCGTCTGCCGGCTCCGGAGAACACCTACCTGTTCCACCTCTCCGCCAAGGAGAACCCGAAGGACGAGCGCCTGATCGCTCTCGCGGAAATCCGTGACGTGACACCGCAGCTCGACGACGAAGGCCAGATGGTTGCGCTTCCGGCCATCGAGCGCACACTTGCCGCGTGCCTCGACGGCATCCGCCGTGCGCAGTCCCAGCGCGGAGACAAGCGTCGACTGGCAGCCAACCGCGTCGTGCTGTACGTGTGGCCGGTCGCCGACGTTCCCAGCGAACGCTTCTCCGTGATCGCTCAGAACGCAGCCCGACTGACCGTCGGCGCCGGGCTAGAAGAGATCACACTCATCACCCGCCTGAAGGACCGAAAGGGCGGCGCGCCCAAGGAAGTTGCGCTGCGATTCTCCTACCGCGCAGGTGCCGGTGTGGTCATCAACAAGACCACGCCTCCCACTGAACCGCTGCTCCCCCTCGACGCGTACGCCCAGAAGGTCCAGAGTTCGCGGGCACGCGGCACGGTGTACCCGTACGAGCTGATTCCACTCCTGACCGGCACCAAGGGCACCTTCGTCGAGCACGACTTCGACGAAGCGGGCGTCCTCTCACCTGTCGAGCGTCCGTACGGGCTCAACAAGGCCGGCATCGTCGTCGGCCTCGTGAACACTCCGACGCGGCGCTATCCCGAGGGAATGACCCGTGTCGCGCTCTTCGGTGACCCCACCAAGGCGCTCGGTACCGTGGCCGAGGCCGAATGCTCACGCGTGGTCGCTGCCATCGACCTGGCCGAGAAGTTGAACGCCCCGGTCGAGTGGTTTGCACTGTCCTCGGGTGCCACCATCTCGATGGAGAGCGGCACCGAGAACATGGACTGGGTCTCCCGTGGCCTGCGCCGGATCATCACCTTCACCCAGAACGGCGGTGAAATCAATATCGTCGTCACGGGAATCAACGTCGGCGCTCAGCCCTACTGGAACGCCGAAGCCACCATGTTGATGCACACCAAGGGCATTCTGGTGATGACCCCGGACAGCGCGATGGTGCTGACCGGCAAGCAGTCTCTCGACTACTCCGGTGGTGTGTCGGCCGAGGACAACTTCGGTATCGGTGGTTACGACCGCGTCATGGGCCCCAACGGCCAGGCGCAGTACTGGGCCCCCGACCTCACTGCGGCGTGCGAGATCCTGTTCCGTCACTACGCACACTCGTACCTCGCTCCCGGCGAACGGTTCCCGCGCCGCGCAGCGACGACGGACCCCGTCGATCGCGACGTGCGTAGCTTCCCGCACACCCACCCGTCGAGCGACTTCGAGACGGTCGGCGACATCTTCTCCTCGGCGAAGAACCCGGATCGCAAGAAGCCCTTCGACATTCGCACCGTGATGCGTTCGGTGGTCGACCAGGACCACTCTGTTCTCGAGCGTTGGGCCGACATGGCCGGCGCCGACACGTCGGTCGTTCTGGACGCGCACCTCGCCGGACATCCGGTCACAGTGGTGGGCATCGAATCCCGCGCGATCCCACGTAAGGGGCACTTCCCCGCCGACGGTCCCGACACCTGGACGTCGGGAACGCTGTTCCCGAACTCGTCGAAGAAGACTGCTCGCGCGATCAATGCTGCGAGCGGCAACCGTCCGATCGTGGTGCTGGCCAACCTGTCCGGCTTCGACGGTTCCCCGGAGTCGCTGCGCAACATCCAGCTCGAGTACGGCGCCGAGATCGGCCGCGCCATCGTCAACTTCGACGGACCGATCGTGTTCTGCGTCGTCTCCCGCTACCACGGCGGCGCGTTCGTCGTGTTCTCCGGTGCGCTCAACGACAACATGGAAGTTCTTGCTGTCGAAGGCTCGTTCGCGTCGGTACTCGGCGGCGCCCCCGCCGCCGCAGTGGTCTTCACCCGTGAGGTGAACACCCGCACCAACAACGACCCGAAGGTGCAGCAACTGGAGGCAGACTTGGCAGCAGCCAAGGATGACACGGAGAAAGCACATCTGCGCGTAGAACTGAACGCTCAGCGCATCGCCGTCCGCTCCGACAAGCTCGGCGAAGTGGCATCCGAATTCGAAGCGATCCACAACATCCAGCGGGCCCGAGAGGTCGGCTCGGTGGATGAGATCGTCCCTGCCGCAGAACTGCGTCCGCAGATCATCGCAGCAGTCGAACGCGGCATGAAGCGCGCACTCGCGCAGTAAGTTTCTCCGCACGTCGAGCGGTCCCGCGAAATGCGGGGCCGCTCGATTTGTGTCCAGGCAGCGCCTGCGTCAGACGCCCTCGAGCGCCTCTCCGATCTCTTCGAGGACGTGATTGTGCTGCTCTGTTGCGAGCAGATGCCCCGCTGCAATGGTGACTGCCACGGGCCACTCGATGATCTCGAAGGCGACCATCAGTCCCATCACCGCAAAGTAGGCGATCTGCTCGGGTCTCGGAACAGGGATGGCACCGACGATCGGTAGCTCCAACTCGAAGCTCCGTGCCGAACGGACGGATTCGACTACCGCGCGGTGATCGACGGGGTTCGTGTGGTCGACGGTATTCTGGGACATGTCACGATTCCTCAGGATTCATCTCGGGTCGCCCGGGAGTTCGGCGACGTGTCACTTCCAGCAGCGACGCTCACAAGCGTGTCCGATTCACCGGTTTCCGCTTCTTTGATTTCCACGTCGCTGATTTCCACGCTGTCGCGGGCGCTGACTCCCCCGGTTCGGGAGGTGTACGCAGTGCTCGTTCGCGTCGGGATCTTGCGAATCGTCGATTGACTGTTCGCGTTCTCCTCAGTTGCGGCAATCCGCTCCAACACCCGCGGAGCCAGCGCCGCGAGCAGCGTCGCCGCCGACGCGCAGCCCACCGCTTGGCCCCAGGCGATGGGACCAAGCGGCGTGCAACCGAGAAATTGGCTCACCACGGGTGTGCTGACGAGCGTCGCCAGCGCCGCAGCGGATCCGGCAACGGTTGCGACCACCAGCGGACTGCGTGATTCGAGCAGCGTCTGCCCCAGTTGGGTGCCCACCAGGGCAACCAACGCCACCGTCGACGCTCGCCGCCTCCTACCGCTCGCCCGGGCCAGAAGCCACGCTGCCAGCGCACCGATTGCCGTGGCACCGCCGCGGACAGCGATCGTCTGCCACAACGCATGAGCGTCCATCTGTTCGGACTTCTCGGATCCGTTCTCGGACGGGGTGCTCACCGCAAGCGCAGCAGCGGGCAAGGCGTCCGTCATCAGATTGACCAGTAGCAACTGCCTTGCGTTGAGCGGTGATTCGCCGGACAACGCAGAACCGATCAGCGCGAATGCGACTTCACCCGCGTTGCCTCCGAGCAAAACCCCTACCGCTGATCTGACCCGCCGCCACAATTGACTGCCCTCGTCCAATGCGTCGGTCAGTCCGCCGACACGGCCGTCGAGGAGCACGATGTCTGCGGCGCCGCGCGCCGGATCACTGTCGGTCGACGCCACCCCGATTCCCACGCTGGAAACTCGGATCGCCGCAGCATCGTTCGCGCCGTCACCGACCATGGCGCACACCCGCCCGTCGGTCTCCAACGCTTGCACGATCTCGACCTTCTGCTCGGGTGTCACGCGCGCAAAGACGCTGCTGCCGCGGACCGCATCCCGTCTTTCGGCGCGAGAGAAGTTCTCCCAGTCAGGACCGGTGACAACATCCTCGCGTGCGACGTCCAACCCCAGTTCGGTGGCGACCGCGGCCGCTGTTGTCGGATGATCCCCGGTCAGCACGCGCACTTGCCGTCCGTCGCCTCGAAGTTCTCGAACAAGTTGCGTTGCTTCGGGTCTGAGCGTGTCCGAGAGTCCGAGAAGGCCGACCGCTTCCAACCCCTCGGAGCAACACTGTTCGAGAAATTGCGAGTCTTCGCCTGCGCGTCGCGCGTCGTGTTCCGACAACTCGCGCTGGGCGACGGCAACCACCCGCAGTCCGCGTCCGGCCATGCTTTGAACGTGCTTCGCCGACACAGCATTCGGATCTCGTCCTGCTTCGGTCACGAATTCCGGCGAACCTTTGAGTGCGATCCGCCTGCCGAGCAAAGCTGCCGAGTACGGCCGCCCCGACCTGAACGGAACGAGGTTGTTCGCCTCGACGTCACCGAAAACCGAAGCATCGTCCAGAGCTTGCTGGGCTGCATCGACGACGGCGGCATCCGTCGAATGAAACACGCGATCGTCGCGACTTCCCAGGGCACTGCGCGCCGCAACTTCCAGAATCTCGCTTTCGTCCCAGCCGTCGACGCGTTCGACCGCGGCCACCCGTAGCTTGTTCTCGCTGAGGGTTCCGGTCTTGTCGAAGCAGACCACGTCGACACGACCGAGCGCTTCTATCGATCGTGGCGCACGAACCAACACTCCTGCTGCAGTGAGCCTTCGCGCTGCGGCCTGCTGAGCTAGAGTGGCAACCAGAGGCAGCCCCTCCGGCACGGCAGCCACAGCTACGGCCACACCTCCGGTGACGGCGCGGCGCAGACCGGTACCACGAAGCAGACCCGCGACTGTCACCAACGCCCCACCGCCGATACTGGCCGGCAGGGTCGCCCTCGTGAGTTCGCGAAGTCTGTTGGTCAGGCCCACAGCAGGTCCGGATCGGGACACACCGACATCGGCACGCCTGGTCACCGTTCGGGCTCCGAGGGCCGTGACCACGCCACGACCGGATCCGGCAAGCACTGTTGTCCCTGCGTAGGCCATGCACCGTCGCTCGGCCAGTGGCATCCCAGGGGTCGGGTCGGTCTGCTTGTCGACGGGCAGGGACTCTCCCGTCAACGACGACTCGTCGACTTCCAGCGATTCGACGCTCAACAGGCGACAATCTGCGGGCACGATGTCCCCGGACTCGATTGCCACGACGTCACCGAGTTCGAGCGCGTCGGCCGCTGTCTCGACCGTGCCGTCGTTGGTTACTCGCCGAGCTACCGGTTCCTGAGTCCGCAAGAGCCGCTGCACCGCCCGCTCCGAATGAAGCCGTTGAACAGCGGACATCGCAGCATTGCCGACCAAGACCGAGCCGACCAGGACGGCGTCTACCGGTGAACCGAGGACTGCACTGGCAGCGGAGCCGGTCGCCAACACAGGCGTCAGTGGATCCGCCAATTCTGTTCGCAACGCCGACAATCCGTCACGGATCAACCTGAACCGTGCGGGCGCTCGCACACGAGCTTCCGCACGGTGCGGTGTATGTCGGATGGATTCGGATAGTTCGCGAACGACAGCATCACCGTCCATTTCATGCCAGGTATCGCTCGGAGTACCGACAGGGACGGGCGCTTGAATCACAGATCGGGACAAGGTGTATCCGGTCCACAGTCCCGCGGCCGAACCAGCTGTGATCGGCCCCGGCCCAGCCCCTCGAACTCCCGGAAGCATGATCAAGGCACCCAATGCCGAAGAACCTGAGGAGAGTTCGACACCGCGCCTCGTCGCTGTTCGAGCAGCCGGGAGCGCATGGACAACCCGCCACGCCCCGGCCAAGTCGGTGTGGATGTCGGCACTCACGTGCTCGCCACTCGGTGGTGAAATCCCGATGCGTAGCACTGCCTGTCCCGATATCGCCCTACTCGACACGATCGCAACTGTCCGACCCTCGGCCACCAACGCCGAGAGAGCCTCGCGCAGGCCGGCTTCGGCAGTCGATTGCGCCGGATAGAGCTCGTCGAATCCACTTCGCAGTGATCCGAGCCCGTCGTCGTCGATCGTGACGGCTGCGACCCCGCTCGCGCGTATTTCGCCTATCAGTGATTCCGCCAACCCTTTTCGCACCGGTCTTACGACAACTTCGGCGCCGTCGATGCGGTGTCTTCCGACCGGGAGCGAGCCGGCGTCAAGCGCTTCCCTGGCATGTGCCCACACCACGACGCGGTCCGACTCGGACACCTCTCGTATGTCGGAAACCCGGAGCGCGTCGTCGAAAAGGACACTCGGATCGACGAGGACGGTATCGACACGATCGAGCATGCGTAGAGCCGCGGGGTCCGAAACGGCGACGTGGTGCGTCCGCCACAGACCGTATGACAAACCAGCAGCGAATGATTCGCGCGACATCCGAAGCGGTCGCGGCGCCGAAACCTTGATACTCGTCGCGACGGTGTCACCGCCGGCAGAGACGGTAGCCAGTGCAGCTCCGGCCGCCAGCTGAACCCCAGCGATCCTGTCTGCGTAACGCTCACCTGAGCCACTCGGTTCAGGCCTCGTGGAAGCACCGCGACCGCCAGGTTCGAATGACCACACCCGCCGAGAGTGTCGCGCCGCCAGAGTTTCGCGTAGCAGCATCGTCCGCAGCCCGAAATCCACGCCCAATGACGCAGGCGCATAGGTCAGAACGTCCGCGAACGACGTCGCCGACTCCAATGCGAAGTCGGTGAGCGAACGGCCAAGGCGCTGTTCGATTCGCCGACGCACCCGGGGTTGATAATTGATCGCCGACGCGGCCGCCGAGACATAGGCGGAACCTGGGATTCGCGGGGCACCGAATATCGATCCCGCTGCTGCAGGAATCATCCCCACACCCGCCAACGCGAGGGGGCCGGTCCGCAACGCCACGTCACTGACAGCGGTTCGCGGAATCGTCGAACCGCCCACCAACGCGAGTCCCGACAACGCCAGGCGCGGCGGCAAAGTTGCCACCGACACCGCACGCCGGGCCATCGCTGAGAACATCAGTGAGTGGATCGAGTGTGCGAAGAACTGTGAGTTCGATCCTGTGACCGGCCGGCCGCCTTGTGGGAGTTTCCGCTCGATTCCTTCTTTACCTGTTCTGGCTTGCTCGTGCGGCCAACCGCCTTGACCTCGCGATCCGTCCGACCGCTCTTGCGATCCCATTCGTGGAGTACCAGGGCCGTGCCGCCGACTGCCAAGATCACCGGCCATTCCACCAATCCCGCCGCACCCACGGCCGCCATCGTGAGAACCGCCGTCGGCGTCGAGGAACTACCCGCACGAATTCCGTCTCGGACACCCTCCGCCGATCCGCGTATCCCGCCCGTCACTCCACCGATCACTCCACCACCGACGGCTCCGGCCACCGTCGTCGTTGCGTCTGCCACCCCACGAACGACGCGGGTGGCTTCGTCCACAATCATCATCGGACGCTCCTATCAGCAGTCCATCGAAGAATTCAGTATTTGAGGCCATACCCAACGCTGACGGCGGCAATCACGATCCGATACATTTTTCGGCGAACCTGGCGAGGGCGCGCCATCGCCAGCGCCGTGAGAGGGTACGGTGCGGGATGCAGCGACCACCTTCATCGACGGGAGTTCCACACAGTGGCGATCATCGGAAATTCGGACCTCGACATCTTCCGACTTAGCTTGGGCGGCAACCCTTTCGGATGGACAGCAGACGAGAAGACGTCCTTCGAGATCCTCGACTCGTTCGCCGAAGCCGGTGCAAACTTCATCGACACCTCCGACTCGTACACAGCGTCGGCTCCCGGCAATTCCGGCGGGGAATCCGAAACGATCATCGGGAAATGGATCACCGATCGGGGACTGCAGAACGACATCGTCGTCGCCACCAAGGTGGGTAGCCATCCCGATTTCAAGGGCCTGAAGGCCGACAACATCGCGGCCGCAGCTGAGGCGTCGCTGCAGCGCCTGCAGACGGACTGCATCGATCTGTACTACGCGCATTTCGACGACCCGCAGACTCCGCTCGAGGAAACTCTCGAAGCCTTCAATGCGTTGGTCGTCGCGGGCAAGGTTCGCTATCTCGGAATCTCCAACTACAGCCCCGACCGCGTCCGGGAGTGGCTGCGGATCACCGAGGAGAACGGTTACGCCGCGCCCATCGCGCTGCAACCGCACTACAACCTGGTTCACCGCAAGTCGTACGAACCCGAACTTGCCCAGATCGCCACCGACAACAACATCAGCGTCTTCCCGTACTTCGCTCTCGCTTCCGGCTTCCTGACCGGAAAATACAAGACCCGCGCGGACATCGAAGGCAGCTCCCGCGAACGACTGACGGCCGGATACTTCAGCGACGCCGGACTCGACGTCGTCGCGGAACTGGCGACAATCGCGCAGGCACACGACAGCGAGATCTCGACCGTCGCGCTGGCCTGGCTGCTGACTCGACCGGGCATCACCGCACCGATCGCGAGCGTCAGCCGGCCCGAGCAGCTCCCGGCGCTACTGGACGCCCCGAATCTGGTGCTCTCGTCGAATGAACTGGACACTCTCGAACGGGTGTCGGCGGCAGTCGGAGCCTGAGATCAGGCAGTTTTGAGATGAGCGCCGAGGGCCGTGTTGTTGATCGTCCAGAACGACCAACCGTCATGGCTCTCGGTGTCGCCTGAGATGTGACCGGTGACGGCATTTGCGGCCGCGGTCGGATCTGGGAATCGGCGGCCTTCCATCGGTCCGCGCATGATCTCGACGACCTCGGTGGTTTCGTCGAAGCGCCCGACCCAGCGATATCCGTGGCAATCGGCTGTCATCTCGAGGCGATTGTCGACGACTTCGATCTCCTCGACACCGCTGGCGCGACGCTTCTTCGCGGCGACTGGCGACGTCTTACGCTTGGTCGCAACCGGGGTCTCGACGTAAATGCTCGGATCCTTGACCGCGGCCAAGCCCAGCGCATCCCAACGATCGTGACCGTGCACGACGCGCCCACGCGGAATCGCGTGATGGCCGGTGCGATTACGTCCGGGGCTGTCCATGATCCACAGGTCGACCTCGGCGCGGATGTCGTCGGCGACCTCGTTGGAGGGCAACATGTAGAACTCGTGCGGATCTGCTGCCAGGTCGACGAACACCCAGAACTCGGAGCGGGTGTCGTCACTCTCGAGCGACTCGTCCTGACGCCTGGCCTGCCAGTCACCGTCGAGCTTGGACCGCACGCGGACGATTCGGCTGACACCGTCAGCGCCCGTCACCTCGACGGGATTACGACGTGAGTGCGTGAGACGGACAGCCTTGCCCCCACGCTGCGTAGCTTCGGAAATGAACGCATTGATGCCGCGGCTTGCGGTGTCTTCCATGATCGACCTGTCTCGAGCGGGTACGCCCGCATCACCGGATCGGCATCGGGGTCGAGCATTGAGCGAAATCCCGGCCTTTACTTCGATCGTGTGGCCGGTCAGTACCCCCGACCTTACAGCTCCGGCGACGGCCTGACTACGGCGCCCGACGCTCGTTCCCAGAGGTCAGCAGTGCAATGTCCCCGTAAAGCGCCGCCCGGTGAGCGAACATCAGCTCTTCCACACCGTCGAATTGATCCCCGACGTAGTGCGTGTTTGCAGCCGAAAGTTCACGTGATCCCGAGCGCGCAAGTAGGTCGTCGATCCGGCTGTCGAGGCTCGCTGCATGCGCAACCGCGCGCTGCGAACTCAACTGATCCTCGGCCCGTGCGACCAGGTCACCGATCCGCGCGAGGGCCGCGACGCGCTCGACCAGCTGGTCCCAGACCGCGCCGAGCGCTTCCCTGCGCGAAGCGATTCCGGCTCGGGTTCCCTCGTCGCGTGCCAGTGCAGCCGCGTCGTCCAACTCCGCAAGAATCGAACGCAGCGCGACGGTGTCGACCGCGATCTGGGTGATCTCGTCGGCCAGGTCGAGTTGGTTACGTTGAATGACGAAGTGGTCGGAATGCCACGCGCTGGAGCTTTCGATCCGGTCGAACAGATTCCCGGCGAGGTAAAGCAAGGCGTCGTACTCACCGGCGCGTCCCTCGGGTTCTGAATCGACCAGTCCGTCGAGGACTTCCGCGATGCGCCTTCCGGCATCGGCGATGACACCGGTTCCCTGGACCTTCCCGAACTGGGCGGCGAGTTTGTCGAGTGCTGCGTTTCCACTGCTGGCCACGACACCGAGCCCCACCGGCAGCTTGGCTGGAACCGGTGTACGGGTGAGCCCGGCAACGAGAGCCTCGCGTTGCTCGACGTCGAGATGCAGGCCGTCGCGCCGGTCCTTGCGGATGGCACGGACACTGCTCGCGAAGTGACGATTGGAATGCACGATCGCCGATCGCATCGACTGAACGCGCTTCTCGAGCGCCTGCACCCGTCGTTCGAGGACAACCTGAACAGGACCGATGCGAGTCGCGAGCAGTCGACGTCTGGTGCGGG
Source organism: Rhodococcus sp. WY5 (assembly GCF_018588185.1). NCBI lineage: Bacteria > Bacillati > Actinomycetota > Actinomycetes > Mycobacteriales > Nocardiaceae > Rhodococcus > Rhodococcus sp. WY5. Next base: position 3,187,302 of record NZ_JAAMPR010000001.1, on the reverse strand, counting down.
CCAGCTCGTCGGTGAGATACCGCAACTCCGAGAAGCCGCCGATCTCCGGGAACGAACGTCCGACACTGCGCCGGTTCGCCAGGATCGATCGCGTCGACTCGTCCCCATACCCCCCGGCAATCAGCAGCGCGACATCATCGGACAACTCCGGCCGGTTCGACTCGACGGTTCCCGCCGCACACCACTCCCTCACTCGGGTGGAGATGAGCGTTCGCCGTTCGGTCACCGATGCCACGACAAAGACGTCGTCAGTTCCGTCTCTCATCTCACGGCCATCCGTCATCTCACGCCTCCTGCTGGGTGCCGGTTACCACTGTTCCAGAATCTGCCGACACGCGCCCGACCCCTGCGACCCAGCTCGACGCACCCCTGCCATACCGTAGGCGGGTGACCTCCCTGCGATCAGACGCGCACGCAGGTAACTCGCGCGCATCGAAGACTGATCCAGCAGTTCAACCGCTGCTTCCCGACCTCGCGATCGAACAACTTCAGTCCTTGTTGCAAGTACGTTCATGGACTCTCGCGGAATGGTTCGCGATGGCCGACCAACGCGGATTCCTCGCGCCCGCGGCCAGTGTCCCGCTCTTCATGGAAGCCGCGCTGAAGTATCCCGAGCACCGCGAGGCGCTACTTCGCCTCGCCGGTCGACGCGGGCAGTACCTGGCGGAGCAGAACCCGGATTGGGCCCAGCTACGACGAATCGGATCACGCCGGGACGAGCTGTGGCTTTCGCCCGATCCGGACGACCGTACGGCCTGGTTCGATTACATACGTACGGTCGACCCGGAACTGGCGAGCGAAGAGCTCGAGATCGCTTGGGACGACGAGGCCACGGCAAGCCGGCTGCACTTCCTCGACCATCTCGACGTCGGGCTGGGTGAACACGACTACGCGCTCCTCGAGCGTGCACTCGACGATCCAGCCGTGCGGGTCCGTGAGCGTGCAATTCAACTACTACGGCAACTCCCCCGATCTCCGTTTGCCTCTCGAATGGTCACTCGGGCTCGGTCCTGGGTGCGGCTCGAGACGAAGCCCTTGCGGCCGCGCCTTGCCGTCCGATTGCCCGGCTCGCTCGACGACCTCGCATTTCGTGACGGCATCGAAGACGTCCACTACAAGAACAAGGGCATCCGGCGCTGGTGGTTACGGCAAGTCGTGACCGCCACTCCGCTGACGCTGTGGGAATCTATGGCCGGTTCGCCACGCGAGGCCCTCACCATCCCCATCGAGAAGCAATGGCGCGCGGTGATGATCGAATCATGGATTGCCGCAACCGTTCTCCAGAAGAACACCGCGTGGGCGTCGGCATTTCTGGAGCGGGACGGGCGCACGACCGACCGGAGAATCGTCGCCATCGCGGACCCACGCGAGCGCGTCGAGTACATCGTTGCCGGCCACGCGGACGAGTACCTTCTGGGCGTCGACGGCAGCGCACTACTCGACGGCATCGACCGCCCATGGCCCCTGGCCGTCGCCGAAAAGTTGTTGAATGCCTTGGAGAACGAAGCGATGGAGCATGCTGTGACGGGTGAGGACTTGGGCATCCACTCGCGTCACAGTCACTTTTCCACCCTGCGAAGCGTGCAGGCGCGCTTCCCTTTCGACGCCGTACCGCTTCTGCAGGACGCGGCGGCCCGAACGAGTGACCCCGGGTGGCAACACGCATTCACCGACAGCGCCGTCAACATCGAGCAGCGCCGACTCCGCTTGGACGTCCTGCGCAATCACCGCTGAACGACGAAGGGGCCGCATCCTTGGAACGGAATGCGGCCCCTTCGTCGTTCGTGAAAGATCAGACCACGCTGACCATCTCGTGATCAGCCACACCGGCGGCCAACACCCGAAGGTGATCTTCGGTGCTGCCGAGGGTGTGCTCGATGGCGACGAGTCGGCTCACGTAGTGCCCCACCGGGTACTCTGCGGTCATACCGATACCACCATGCATCTGGATCGCCTCCTGGCCGATGAGCCGAGCCGAACGCCCGATCTGCAACTTCACCCGCGAAGCGATCACTGGATCGACGACGCCGTCGGCAAGGGACATCGTTGCGTACAGACTCATGCTGCGTGCCAACTCGAGCGAGACGTACAGGTCGGCGGCGCGGTGTGTCAGTGTCTGGAACTTTGCGAGGGGAACCCCGAATTGCTTACGCGTCTTGAGGTATTCGGTGGTCAGGCGTAGCGCCTCTTCCATCGCTCCGACAGCCTCGGCGCACAGCGCGGCCTGCTCACGGATCTGCGCGGCCTGGATCAGAGCAGTAGCGTCACCGCCCTCACCGAGTGCTTCGGCCGGCGTATCGGTGAACTCGATCTGCGCCCCGCGCAACCCGTCGTGAGTGGCGTAGGACTTGCGTACCAAACCGGAGGCATCGCTCTTGACGAGGAACAGTCCGACGCCACCGCCGGGGAGCGCAGCGCTCACGACCAAGATGTCCGCCGTCGCGCCGTGGCCGACGGGATTCTTGATACCGGTGATGGTCCAGCCGCCGTCGACCTGGGCCGCCGCGGTGGCCCGTTCGGTTGCCGGCCAACGGATTCCGGGTTCCTGGTCGGCGAACGCGAGGAACGTGGTGCCCTCGGCCACTCCGGGAAGAATCGACGAACGCTGCTCTGCACTGCCACCTTCGGAGATGAGGCCGCCCGGCGTCACGACCGCGTCGAGTAGTGGCTCGGGTGCCAAGCGTCGACCGATCTCGGTCATGACCGCGCCGATTTCCACTGGGCCGGCGTCCATGCCGCCGTCGTCCTCGGAGAATGTCAGGCCGAGCAAGCCGACCTCGGCCAACTGCTTCCAGACCTGCGGGCTCCACCCGGGATCGGAGTCGATGATCGTGTTGCGCTTCTCGGCGTCGTAGCTACGCGCGAGGAGATCCTTGGTGGTGTCGCGGAGAAGTTTTTGTTCGTCGTTGAGTTCGAAGTCCATGCCACGCCTCACAATCCGAGGATCGAGGAGGCGATGATGCTGCGCTGCACTTCGCTCGATCCGCTGTAGATGGATACCTTGCGGTAGTTCAGGTACGTCGGGGCAGTGTGCTGCGCCCAGCTCGCGGAGGCGATGTCGCTGCCCGCGTCGTACGGCAGTGAATCAGGGCCGGCCACGTCCATCAGCAGTTCGACGCTCGCCTGCTGCAATTCGGAGCCACGAAGCTTGAGCAGCGACGACGCCGGGTTCGGCTGGCCGTCAGCGGAACTGGCTACCACCCGGAGCTGAGTGAGCTCGAGGGCAAGCAATTCGTTTTCGAGTTCGGCGAGGCGAGCAGCGAAGAGCGGATCTTCGAGCAGTGTTCCGTTGCCGACCTTGACCTCGGCAGCGCGGGCCTTGGCCTGGGCCAGACGAACCTTCGAGAACCCGACGCGGGTGACACCGGTTCGCTCGTTGCCGAGCAGGAACTTGGCGTAGCCCCAGCCCTGGTTCTCTTCACCGACCAGGTTCTCTCCCGGAACGCGGACGTCCTCGAAGAACACTTCGTTGACCTCGTAGCCGCCGTCGATCAGCTTGATCGGGCGGACCGTGACGCCAGGCGTCTTCAGATCGACAAGGATGAACGAGATGCCGGCCTGACGCTTGGGCGCATCGGGATTGGTGCGCACCAGGCAGAAGATCCAGTCGGCGTACTGTCCCAGCGTCGTCCAGGTCTTCTGACCATTGATGACCCAGTCGTCGCCGTCGCGGACCGCACGGGTCTTGAGCGAAGCGAGATCGGAACCGGCCTCGGGTTCGGAGAATCCCTGGCACCACCAGATGTCGAGGTTCGCAGTCGCCGGAAGGAACTTCTCCTTCTGCTCCTGCGAGCCGAAGGCCGCGATGACCGGACCGACCATGTTGGCGTTGAACGCCAAAGGTTCGGGAACCGACGCAAGCTGCAGTTCGTCGAGCCAGATGTTGTGCTGGACCGGGGTCCAGTCCTTGCCGCCCCACTCGACCGGCCAGTGCGGTACCGCCAGACCGTGAGCGTTGAGGATCTGCTGCGCCTCGACCATACGGTCGCGCCCCAACTCCTCGCCGTGGGCGTACGCCTCCCTGATGTCCGCGGGGATTTGCGTACGGAAGAACGTCCGCATCTCGTCGCGGAACGCTAGTTCCTCGTCGGTCAATGCCAGGTTCATCGGGATTCCTTCGCACTCGAAACCGGATTCATGTTCGGTTCGACCGTACCCCGACAGCTATGGAGGCGGAACAGGTACCGCAAAAGACGGCACTCAGGGCCGACCTCCTACACGGTTTTCAGGACCAACAGGTAACCCCCGCCCGCGGCGTCGATACTTGTTTCGACATTCAACGCGGGAGCCAGACGCGACAACCGATCGATCAACCAATCCGACGCTTCCTGGGCGTCGTCCTTGCCGGGGCAGCGAGCGACGGCGACGCGGCCACCCTTTCGCTCGAGCTGCTCCACGACCCCGACGATCGGAGCGGGATCCACGACGAACAGCCGATCCGGCCATTCCACAACAGGTTTGACCGCACCCTTCTTGGTGTTGCATGCGCGGTGCGCCAAGCGTTCGACGCCACCTTTGGTCTTGCCACCCTTTTTTGCGGTGTTGATGCTGTCGATACTCGGGCCGCGCGGATCATTGACGGACATGTCGGGATCGACCGGTTCGTCACACAGCCAGCAGCGCCAGGATTCACGTTCGCCGACTTCTTGAAGGGTGCTCATGTGGCAACGGTACCGTGCGCACTTTCGGCTGCTTCCGCTACCAAAAGTGCGCACGGGGGCCGAAGGCCCTACATGTCTGCAATCGCCTCGAGCGGCTTCGTCTTGGCCGCTCGGTTGGCCGGCCACAGCGCCGCCAAGACACCCACCACACCCGAGCCGATCAGCATTCCGACCACCTGACCCCACGGGATCGTGATCTTGTCGAGGCCCTGATCCGCGAGAGTGCTCACGAAGGCCCAACCGAACGCGATGCCGAGAACAACTCCGACCGCCGCGCCGTACACCGCGATGAGGACCGACTCGAGGTAGATCGTGCGTCGCATCTGTCCTCGCTGCATGCCGACAGCTCGCAGCATTCCGATTTCTCGTCGCCGCTCGACCACCGAGAGTGCCAGGGTGTTGATGATGCCCAGGATTGCGATCACGACCGCGAGTGCAAGCAGTCCGTAGAGGATCGCCAACAACGTGTTGATCTGCTGGCCCTGAGTTCCCTTGAACTCCTCACGATCCTGCACCTGGACGACGACGTACTTCTCCGTGGCCGTTTCGAGCTCGGATCGCAGCGTTGTCAGATCCGCGCCAGGCTTCGCCTTCACCAGCACCACGAAGTCCGGCAGACTCTCGGCCGGCATCAGCTTCCTGTACGCCTCGTCCGAGACGATCCACGAGCCGATCAGCTGGTTGTCCTCGAACACTCCCGCGACAACGGTCTGGTACTCGACGCCGCCAGGACCGGTCAACGTCTGGGTCGAGCCCACAGTCCAGCCCTTGTCATCCGCAGTCGACTTCGAGACGAGCATGTTGTTGCCGGTCAGATCGACCGTGCCCTCGAGGATCTTGTACTCGAGCACGCCTTCGATCGGGCCGTCGAACGAAGCGCCCTGCTCGTCCTCACCGTCGACCTTCGCACGCACTCCGTGCAACGACGTCGCGCTCTGCACATCGGGCACTTGTCGGACCGCGTCGGCCGCACCTCGCGGCACGCCGATCGCGTTGGGACCGGTCAGGATGTAGTCGGCCGAAACACCCACGTCGACAAGAGCATTGATGCTCGCCTTGGCCGAGGAACCGAACACTCCGATGACCGTCACCAGCATCAGACCGAGAGTCAACGCGAATGCCGTTGCGGCCGTGCGACGGGGATTGCGCACCGCATTGGTACGAGCCAATCGCCCGATGGCACCGAACGGCTTGGCGAACACGGCACCGAGCGCGCCGACGATCGGCCGCGACAGCGCGGGAGCCCCGAGAAGCACCGCGATGATCAACGAGAACGCACCGAGGCCTACGATCAGCGCCGCGCCGCCGCCGGTACCGCGAGAGCCGAACACGAGCAGTGCCACACCGATCACGCCGAGAATCGCACCGATCAACGTCCGCACTCGCAGTGAGTCGCCGGTGGAGGCGAACTCCTCACGCATGGCCGCCACCGGCGGGATCTTCGACGCACGACGAGCCGGGGCGTAGGCGCTGAGCGTCGTGACGACGACGCCGACCACCAACGCGACGATGATCGTGCGGGCACCCACCTGGAGCGGGCCTTCCGGCAGACCGACGTCGAATGTGTTGAGCAGACTGCGCAATCCGTAGGCGAGACCGATACCGCCGAGCAGACCGATGATGCTGCCGATGAGTCCGACCACGAGCGCCTCGGTGACCACCGAACGGCCGACCTGCGCTCGGCTCGCACCGATCGCACGCAGCAGCGCCAGCTCACGAAGACGCTGCGCCACGATCATCGAGAAGGTGTTGTAGATGATGAACGTTCCGACGAGCAGAGCAATCGCGCCGAACGCCAACAGGAAGTAGTTGATGAAGCTCAGCGCCGAGTCGACCTCGGCCTTGGTCTCCTCACGAACCTGGTCGCCGGTCTGCACCTTGAGATCGGGGAAAACCTGCTCGACGCGTTGCTGCAGTTCCGTCTGCGACACCCCGTCGCCGGCGACGTCGATGTACTCGACGTGTTGGCCGTCGGTGAAGAGTCCACGGGCCTGCTCGTCGGTGAAGAGCGCGCCGATGAACCCGCCGGTGTCACTGCCCGCCCCCTCGTAGATACCGGACAACGTCACGTCCACGATTCCGCGGGCCGGTGCCAGAACCTTGGCGGAGTCCCCCACCTTCAGTCCGGCTCGCTCGGCGGCGCTGGTGTTCAGCGCGACCTGACCGGTCTGCGTCGGAGGCGCGCCCTCGACGAAGGTGTCGGGTTCGGCAATCGCCTGGCCCGGCGGTAGGTAGGACTGACCGATACTCGGCGCGCCGCCGGTCTGAACAGCGCCGCCGTCTGCGTTGATCAGGACGATCTGTCCACTGACGGCCGGGGCTACCGCTCGGACACCGTCGACTGCGGCAAGTTTGTCGACATCCTCGACCGGAACGCCACTGGTGTTGCGCTCTTCCATCGATACCCGGACGTCGACGCCCTGGGCGGTGTTCTCGAAGATCGAATCGAAAGTCTTCTGGAGGGTGTCGGTGAAAACGAACGACCCCGCGACAAAAGCCGTGCCGAGCACCACGGAGAGAACCGTCAGCGCAAGTCGCACCTTGTGTGCCGCCAGGTTGCGCAGGGAAACCTTGCGCATCGGCGAGTTACTTACCGAAGCCATGTGCTCAAGCCCCGGCTTCCACGTTCACGACCGCCTGCGGAGCGTCGAGCCGCTTCATACGATCAAGGACCGAATCCGCCGTCGGCTCACGCAATTCGTCGACGATCTTGCCGTCCGCGAGGAACACGACTCGATCGGCGTACGCCGCTGCCCGCGGATCGTGCGTCACGATCACCACGGTCTGGTTGAACTCGTCCACGGCCGCCCGCAGGATCGAGAGCACCTCCCCGGAGGACTTCGAATCGAGGTTTCCGGTCGGCTCGTCGCCGAAGATGATCTCCGGCTGACCCGCCAGCGCACGCGCACACGCCACACGCTGCTGCTGACCACCCGAGAGCTCTCCCGGCCGGTGATCGAGGCGATCCCCGAGACCCAGCTTGGTCAGGACGCTGTTCAGCCAGGTCGGGTCCGCTTTGCGTCCCGCGATGTCGAGCGGCAACGTGATGTTCTCGAGCGCCGTCAGGGTCGGCACCAGGTTGAACGCCTGGAAAACGAAACCGATGCGATCGCGTCGCAATTGGGTCATCTGTTTGTCGGAAAGCGTCGTGAGTTCCGTGTCACCGATGAGAACGGAACCCGAACTGGCGGAATCCAGACCGGCGAGGCAATGCATCAGCGTCGACTTACCGGAACCGGACGGCCCCATGATCGCCGTGAACTCACCGCGGGCGAAATCTGCGGACACCGAACTGAGGGCGTGCACCTGGGTATCTCCGGTGCCGTAGGTCTTGGACAGGCCGACTGCGCGGGCCGCGACATCCTGGGCGTGCGAACTCATGATCGCCTTTCCTGTTCACTTCGGTGCTACTTTGCGGGCGTGACGGGCGCCCGTGAAAACCCGGACGCCCGCAATGGTTGGTTCCATCCTGTCGGGTGGCGGGCGCGCCCGCCATCGGGGACCACCCTGATATCTGCGGCCGAGCCGGTCAGGGTCGGGGGAATGCGACCCCTCCTGCTTGTGCGCATTGACTGGAAACAGCGATACGAAGACCGGGCGCACATTAACCTTGTGACACCAATCACACGAGAGAGGCGGCCGAATGTCCGACGCCACCGCTGGAATCATTTTCGATCGGCTAGAGCACTGGGCGACGGTCAAGCCTGATCAAGCAGCGATGACCTTCCAAGGGACCGAATTCACGTGGGCTCAGTGGCGGGACCGCATCTTGCGTATCGCCGCCGCCCTCGCCGAATCAGGCATCGGTGCCGGCGACACTGTCGCGTTCGTCGACAAGAATCATCTGTCCTGTCTCGAAGTCACCTACGCCGCCTCACTGCTCGGCGCCGCGAATGTCGTTCCCAACTGGCGACTTTCGAGCGAAGAGCTGGATTACGTCCTCGCGGACTGTGGCGCTCGCATTCTGTTCGTCGGCAGCGAACTACTCCCCCAGGTCGTCGCCATGCGAGACCGCTTGACGGCCGTCGAATCGATCTTCGCCGTCGGCGGTGAACACGACGAATTCGAGCCGTGGATCGACGAGGTCACACCGCTGCACTCCCGCCCCGAGGTGAGCCCCGATGCCACCGCTCTGGTTCTCTACAGTTCCGGGACGACCGGTCGCCCCAAAGGTGTCCAGCTCACGCATCGAAACCTGTTCGCGCACAGCAACAATGTCCTCGAAATCCTGCCGGCCCACGAGGATCACCGATTCTTGATCGCGATGCCGATGTTCCACGTCGGCGGAACGTGCTACGCCATCATGGCAATTCACACCGGTGGCCGCTGTTACTTCACGAGAGAAGCCGACGGACCGTCGATCTTCGCCGGTCTCGCCGCCGGAGCCAACATCGCCTTTCTCGTCCCACCGGTCATTGCCGGAGTCCTGGCCGCAGGCGAGCAGGCGGTCGCCGCCTTCAAAGCATTCAAACGCATCACCTACGGCGCCGCCCCCATGCCGCTCCCACTGTTGCGCGCGGCACTCGCAGCGTGGCCGGACACCGAATTCGTGCAGGTCTACGGCATGACCGAAATGGCAGGCGTCATTACCGCGTTGATGCCGGACGTTCACCGCGACGAGTCGCAGGTCGAGCGCATGGCATCAGCAGGTACGGCGATCCCCGGCGTCGAGATGCGCGTGGTGGACCCCGTCACGCTCGCGGACGTGCCCACCGGAACGACCGGTGAACTGTGGTGGCGATCCGAACAGTGCACACCCGGATACCTGGGCAAGCCTGAGGCGACGGCCGAAACGATTACCGCAGACGGGTGGCTACGTAGCGGCGACATGGGCCGCGCCGACTCCGGCGGCTTCGTCTTCATCGAGGACCGCCTCAAGGACATGATCATCACCGGCGGCGAGAACGTCTACTCCCCCGAGATCGAACGAGTACTGGTGGAGCATCCGGCAATCGCCGAGGTCGCGGTCATCGGCGTTCCCGACGACCGTTGGGGTGAAACCGTCAAGGCTGTCGTGGTTCTCACTGCCGAAGCGCAGATCGACGAAGCCGAACTGATCACCTATACACAGGAACGCCTCGCAAAGTTCAAGTGCCCGACCAGTATCGACGTCGTCGAGATTCTTCCCCGCAATCCCACCGGAAAGATCCTCAAACGCGACCTCCGCAAACCGTACTGGGACAACCGCGAACACAAACTGGTCTGAGTTCGCGTGCTGTAATGGGGCGGTGACTTCGCGCCGCCCCACCACACCCAATCCGACCGATCCGTGCCCGTGCGGCAGCGGCAACGCGTTGGCCGAATGCTGCGGCAAGTACATCAGCGGAGTAGCGCACGCACCGACCGCCGAAACCCTGATGCGTTCGCGTTACACGGCTTTCGCTGTGATGGACGTCGAATATCTCACGCAGACTTGGCATCCCGACCATCGCCCAGCCCAACTCGATCTCGACCCCGACCAGAAATGGCTCCGGTTGGAGATCCTGGACACCGAACGGGGCGGGCTGTTCGATTCCGACGGCGTCGTGGAATTTCGCGCTCACTACACATTCGGACGCGAGCGGGGAATGCTCCACGAACGCAGTCGATTTGCGCGAACAGAGGGTAAGTGGCTCTATGTCGACGGCGATATCGGTTAGGTAACTCCGGGCACCGCCGCCGCGGATCCCGATAACGCGAGCCCTACGATCGAGTCATGACAACGAACCGGACGAGATCATTTGCCGCTGTCGCTGCCATCGCAGTGGGCGTGAGCCTGACTGCCTGTTCGCAGGACGCGGAGACCACTCCCACGGCAGCCACCTCGGCCGTCACCTCGACCTCGACCTCGAGTGCAGCAGCGTCGACCACAGAACCAGTCCCGACGGACAGCTCCGACAAGACGTCGGCTGCGGGCACCGAATCCAAGCTCACCGTCGTCGACATCCGAGTGGGCGAGCACGACGGATTCGATCGTGTCGTCTACGAAATGGGCGGAACCGGCACACCCGGTTGGCGCGTCAAGTACGTCGACGCGGCGACGCAGGAAGGCAGCGGTAAGCCCGTGGACATCAAGGGTGCCGCAGTGATCCAGGTCCTGATCGACGGTTCCGCATATCCCTTCGACAGCGGAGTCGAGCAGTACTCCGGCCCCAACCCGGTCCCCGGCGTCGGCGGAGTCGTGACCGAGGTCAACGGGTCCAACGTCTTCGAGGGAGTCACGCAGTCGTTCATCGGCGTGACCGAGAAGCAGCCGTTCACGGTCACGACGCTCAGCGACCCTCCTCGCGTGGTGGTCGACGTGGCCCGCTGAGGCCGCACTTGACCTGAAGTTTGGTTGAGGTTCTACCTTCGTGTCGTACCGGCCACGTAATCTTCGTGGCCGGCGACCGGAGGGGCGAAGTCATGAGTATGGAAGTCACCGCGTGGAACGCGATGTACAACGCGATGCACGCGCAAGAAGATCGGCGCCCGTTCTCGAAGGCGACACTGAAGCGGATCGCGACGTTCGCAGTTCCACAGAAACGCAACCTCAGCAGGTACCTCGTACTGAGTGTCGTCACTGCTGCGCTTGCCGTGGCAACACCTGTCCTGGCCGGGCGCGTGGTCAACGCGATAGTCGGCGGCGACGCCGTCGACGTGGTCGTCAAACTTGCCGCCCTGATCGCACTGGTTGCACTTCTCGAAGCCGCTCTGGGACTGTTGACCCGGTGGCTCTCGGCCAGCATCGGCGAAGACCTGATCCTGCATCTGCGCACCACCGTCTTCGATCACGTCCAGAAGATGCCCATCGCGTTCTTCACCAGAACTCGAACCGGAGCACTGGTCAGCCGTCTCAACAACGACGTCATCGGCGCTCAGCGCGCCTTCAGCGACACCTTGTCCGGAGTGGTCAGCAATCTGGTCACCCTGGTGATCACGCTGATCGTCATGCTCGGGATCTCCTGGCAGATCACCGTCCTCGCGCTGCTACTTCTCCCGATCTTCGTCATCCCCGCACGGCGCATGGGCGCAAAACTTGCAGCACTCAATCGTGAAGCAGCCAACCATAATTCGCTCATGAGCACCCAGATGACGGAGCGGTTCTCCGCTCCCGGCGCGACTCTGGTCAAGCTGTTCGGCCGCCCGTCGCAAGAATCTGCGGAGTTCGCGGTTCGCGCCAGGCGTGTGCGCAACATCGGAGTCCGGACCGCAATGCTGCAGTCCGTCTTCGTCACAGCGCTGACGCTGGTCTCGGCCCTTGCTCTTGCCCTCGTCTACGGACTCGGCGGTTTCTACGCGCTGCGCGGACAGTTGGACGCAGGCGCCGTCGTGGCGATGGCATTGTTGTTGACGCGGCTGTACTCGCCGTTGACCGCACTGGCCAGCGCCCGGGTGGACGTCATGAGCGCCCTGGTCAGCTTCGAGCGGGTATTCGAGATTCTCGATCTGGCGCCGCTCATCACCGAGAAGCCCGATGCACGCACGGTGCCGCAGGGCCCGGTGTCCGTCGAGTTCAAGAACGTCACTTTTGCTTACCCATCCGCGGACAAGGTGTCTCTCGCGTCCCTGGAGGAAGTCGCGATCCTCGACACCCGCGGCGGCGAGGACGTGTTGCACGACCTGTCGTTCCGCACCGAAGCAGGACAGATGGTCGCCTTGGTCGGCACGTCCGGTGCCGGAAAGTCGACCGTGGCGCAGATGATTCCGCGCCTCTACGACATCGACTCCGGTTCGGTCGAGTTGGGCGGCGTCGACGTCCGCGACCTCAGTGCCGATTCCATCCGGGAGACCGTCGGCATGGTCACGCAGGACGGGCACCTGTTCCACGAGAGCCTTCGATCCAACCTGCTCCTTGCGCGACCGGATGCCACCGAAGAAGATCTGCGTGAGGTTCTGGAGCGCGCACGGCTCACCGACCTGGTTGCGTCGCTGCCCGACGGATTGGAGACGGTGGTGGGTGAACGCGGTTACCGCCTCTCGGGCGGCGAGCGTCAACGCCTGACCATCGCACGCCTGCTCCTGGCCCAACCTCGCGTCGTCATCTTGGACGAGGCCACCGCGCATCTCGACTCGACGTCGGAAGCTGCGGTTCAGGAAGCACTCGGCGAAGCACTCGCCGGGCGGACTGCGGTGGTGATCGCTCACCGATTGTCGACGATCCGTTCCGCGGACCTGATCCTTGTCGTCGAGGCAGGCCAGATCGTCGAGCGCGGCAACCATGAGGAACTGCTCGCGCGCGGCGGCCGCTACGCCGAGTTGTACCGCACGCAGTTCGACACCAACGCCCGGAAGAACGGCGCCCTCGCACCGACGCCGATCTGATACCGCGCAGCGCCTTGCCCCCACACAGAAAACAGGCGCTGTCCTCCTCGCGGAGGGCAGCGCCTGTTTCAGTCTTCATGACAGTCGTTGAAACTGTAGGTCAGTCGTTGTAGCGATCGCGTCCGCCACCGCGGCGGTCGTCACGTCCACCACGATCGTCCCGGCCACCACGGTCGCCACGGCCACTCGGACGTCCCTGCGGCGGCCCGAAATCAGGCTGCAGCTGGATCAGGACGCCGGAGATACGTGTGCGACGCAAAGCTTCGAGAGTCTCGTTGGAGAGGTCGGCCGGCAGCTCGACGATGCTGTGATCCGGGCGAATGCTGATGTGCCCGAAGTCGCTTCGACGAAGCCCACCCTCGTTGGCGATGGCACCGACGATGGCACCCGGAACGACGCGGTGACGCTTTCCGACTGCAATGCGGTACGCGGCCAGCTCCTGGCCCTCGGGCCCACGCGAGCGCGGGGCCGGGCCATCGTCGAAACGACGGGGAGGACGTGGTTCACGAGGCTCGCGCTCACGACGCGGCGGTGCCGGCGGCTCGGGAGAAAGCAAGAATGCTTCGCCGTCGCGCGACTGCAACGCCAGAGCGGCAGCGATGTCGATGAGCGGAACGTCGTGTTCCTGGTCGTAGTCCTCGATCATCTTGCGGAACATCGCGAGATTCTCCGAGGCCAGGCTCTCGGTGATGGAGTCACCGAACTTGGCCACGCGCTGGGCGTTGACGTCGTCGACACTGGGAAGCTGCATCTCCGCAAGCGGCTGACGGGTCGCCTTCTCGATGGACTTGAGCAGATGACGCTCACGCGGGGCGACGAACAGCAACGCGTCACCCTGACGACCGGCGCGGCCGGTACGACCGATGCGGTGGACGTACGACTCCGTGTCATGCGGGATGTCGTAGTTGACGACGTGGGAGATTCGATCCACGTCGAGGCCTCGAGCGGCAACGTCGGTCGCGACGAGGATGTCGAGGGCGCCGTTCTTGAGCTGACCGATGGTCCGCTCACGCTGTGCCTGGACGATGTCGCCGTTGATCGCGGCAGCCGAGTGCCCGCGGGCCCGCAGCTTCTCCGCCAGGTCTTCGGTGGCCTGCTTGGTACGGACGAAGATGATCATCGCCTCGAATGCCTCGACCTCGAGGACTCGGGTCAGTGCATCGAGCTTGCGCTGATGAGCAACCTGAATGTAGCGCTGCGTGATGTTCGAGGCGGTCGACGTCTTGGACTTGACGGTGATCTCGACCGGATTGTTCAGGTACTGCTTCGAGATCCGGCGAATCGAGCCGGGCATCGTTGCCGAGAACAGAGCGACCTGCTTGTCGCCGGGGGTGTCGCGGAGGATGCGCTCGACGTCCTCCTGGAACCCCATCTTGAGCATCTCGTCGGCCTCGTCGAGAACGAGGTACTTGAGATTGGTCAGATCCAGGGTGCCCTTTTCGAGATGGTCGATGACACGACCCGGGGTACCGACGACGACGTGTGCGCCGCGGCGCAGGCCCGACAGCTGGACGCCGTAGCTCTGGCCACCGTAGATCGGCAGCACGTTGAGTCCGGGGATGTGCGCGGAGTACTTGCCGAATGCCTCGGCAACCTGAAGCGCCAGCTCACGCGTGGGAGCAAGCACCAGCGCCTGGGTCTGCTTGATCGACGTGTCGATCCGCGACAGGACTGGAACTGCGAAGGCTGCGGTCTTGCCGGTACCGGTCTGTGCGAGACCGACGACGTCCTTGCCTTCGAGCAGCGGCGGAATGGTGGCAGCCTGAATGGGCGAGGGCGACTCGTAGCCCACGTCTGACAGTGCCTTCAGTACCCGATCATCGATGTCGAGGTCGGCAAATGTTGGGGGTTCGGGGTCACGCTCAATATCACTCATTTGACCAGCAGTTTAGCGGATAGAGTATAGACACGACGACATACCGGGGGTGCTTTTACGACAGATCCACCCTCCCAGCGGGTTTCGCCTAGCGTAGGAAGCATGACCGAAGCCACCGCAGCCACCCCCTCCCAGACCGTTGTCGCGATTGCCCAATTCGCCCCGGGGACGGACAAGAAAGCCAACCTCGAATCACTGCGATCACTGGCTTCCGATGCAGCAGCACGCGGCGCGAAAGTTGTCGTGGCGCCGGAATACTCGATGTTCACCGCACCGAAGACGGATGAGCGTTTGATCGAGTCCGCGGAGGACCTGGACGGCGAATTCGGTTCGGCGCTGGCGTCGGTCGCCGCGGAGTTCGGAATCTTCCTCGTGGCAGGAATGAACGAGCGGATCGACGACGTGAGCAGAATCTCCAACACCCTCGTCGCGATGGACCCGAACGGCGAACTGGTGGCGACCTACCGGAAACTGCATCTTTACGACGCTTTCGGTTACCAGGAGTCAGCCGTGATCCGCGCGGGCGAGATCACCGAACCGCAGACTTTCGGGTGCGACGGCCTGACCTTCGGCCTCCAGACCTGCTACGACCTGCGCTTCCCGGAAGTCACCCGGCGCATCGTCGACGTCGGCGCAGACATCCTGCTCCTGCCCGCCCAGTGGGTGCCGGGGCCGCTCAAGGAAGACCACTGGACCACTCTCGTGCGCGCCCGGGCCATCGAGAACACGATGTACATCGCAGCGGCAGATCAGAGCGCGCGCGGCGGCGCGGGTGCCAGCATGATCGTCGACCCGATGGGCGTCGTGATGTGTTCACTTGGCGAGCAGGTCGGGGTCGCCACCGCACTCGTTTCGGCTGCTCGCATCGCCGAGGTACGCGAGAAGAATCCCGCTCTCGCGCTGCGGAGGTTCACAGTCTCGTCGCGGTGACCTGCAGCGAGTAGCGTCGAACTGGTCGGGGTTCGAGCTTCTCGAGGACAACGCAGTGACCCAGTATCGGGATCGATCTTCCGCCGGCAAATTTCTGGCCGGGCGGCTCGAGACCTTGCGTATCGACAAGCCCGTCGTTCTCGGACTCCCGCGCGGCGGAGTTCCGGTCGCAGCCGAGGTGGCTGCGGCATTGAACGCTCCGCTCGACATCGTGGTGGTGCGCAAGCTCGGCAGTCCGTACAACCCGGAACTGGCGATGGGCGCCATCGGTGAGGGCGGCGTGCGGGTCCTCAATCACGACGTCATCGCAGCGGTTCGCGTCTCGAAAAGAGAACTCGTCGCCGTCGAACGCGACGAGCGAACCGAATTGGAACGGCGGGCGCATCTCCTGCGCGAGGGGCGGACCCCGGTTTCCCTCCACGGACGCACTGCGGTGATCGTCGACGACGGAATGGCTACGGGCGCGAGTGCCGCGGTTGCCTGCCGATGCGCGCGCACCGCGGGTGCTGCCGCCGTGATCGTCGCGGTCCCAGTAGCCTCCCCCGAAGCCATGAGAGTGATCGCGTGCTCCGCCGATCGGGTCGTCTGCCCCTTCGTTCCTGCCCTGTTAGGCGGCGTCGGTGCTGCATTCGAGGACTTTCATCAACTCAGCGACGACGAAGTGCTGTCCTTCCTCGCCTGAGTGCACACCTCTCCAGCCTGAGCACAGTCCAAGAGATCTCTGTGAATTTGTGATGTGTGCAACATTTCGCTCCTCGGTGCCGATAGCCCAAATGGAACAAAAAGAATTCGGCTTTCTGGAGGAACCGTGACCATCTCGACCGATACCGTCGACGCCGTCGCAGCTGCGTGCCGTGACCGCCTGGGCGACCCTTCCGCCTGGGTTGCGTCAGACGCTTATCGACAGAGCCTCGCCCTGTGCATCATCGAATCCGTTCAGTCCACGTCGGGTCACAGCGAAGTGACCGTCGTCGATCGCTACCTGGCGTACCGGAAAGCCCGCGAGGACAAACCCGTCACGGATGGCGCACGTGAACTACTCCGCACCTTCGAGGAAGCCGGCAGTTCGGACCAGTGGGCAGGCAAGATCGGCTCGTACAAGCGTCGCTACACGGCGACGGGTGTCCCGATCGAGGCACGGCACATCCAACAGGTCGCCGAGAAACTCCATCACTTGCGGATCAACAGCGTCGAGGACCTGCTGTCGGCCGCCGATTCCGACAACGCTCTCGAAGCCGTTCACCACGCCTGGGTGGACGCGTGCGGAGACGGTTCCGAAGTGACCTGGGCCCACCTGTTGATGTTGGCCGGAATTCCGCACACCGATCTGGGGACCGCTGCCGACACCTTCATCAGCGCGACACTCGGCACCACCGAGTTGCCGGGAGACACCTCGGAGATCCTTGCAGCTACTGCAGAGCAACTCGGAGTGGATCCGGACCGATTGGACTACGCAATTCGGCGGTGGCTGTCCGTGCACGGTCGCACGCTCCAACACGTCGCCTGAGTACCTGTAAACAGGCGGTCACACTAAACTGCAGGTCAGCGCCCGACCAGTTCTACCGAATAGTAACGACAGTGCAAAATGACGACTAATGTGATGCAATGCACATCAGAAATGTCAGTAGTCACTGGAGGGGTCAATAGTGCGCGAGTTCTCAGTTCCACAGTCGTTCTCAATTCCGGAGAACGTATCCATGGCCGACTCCGTGTTCCGTCACGCCGAAGAAGACCCCACATTCGTGCCGTTCAAGAGGCCGTCGAACGGTGGATGGGTCGACGTCACTGCAGCTGAATTCGCGAAGCAGGTCTCCTCAGTTGCCAAGGGCCTGATCGCTTCGGGCGTCGAGCTCGGCGACCGCGTCGCTATCCTGTCAGCGACTCGCTACGAGTGGGTCGTTCTCGACTACGCCATCTGGACTGCAGGCGGATGCACCGTCGCGATCTACGAGACCTCCTCCCCTGATCAGGCGCAGTGGATCCTCGAGGATTCAGCGACGACACTTCTGGTCGTCGAAACGGCCAAGCACGCGGAGACTCACAAGGAAGTCGCCGACGGCGCAGAAGCCCTCCGCGAGGTTCTTGTCATCGAGTCGGGTGCGATCGACGAGCTGTCCAGTCGCGGTTCGGCAATCACCGACGAAGAACTGCACACTCGTCGTCACCAGGTCACCGCTGCCTCGCCCGCGACCCTGATCTACACCTCCGGGACCACCGGACGCCCCAAGGGCGTCCAGCTGACGCACTCCAACTTCTACGCCGAGTCCAACGCCTGCCGCCTGGCGATGCCGGAGTCGATGGTCCCCGGCAAGAAGACTCTGATGTTCCTGCCGCTTGCCCACGTATTCGCGCGGGCGATCTCCTTCGGCGCTTTCGACGCCAAGGTCACCGTCGCCCACACGTCGGACCTGACGACGCTGCTCGAGCAGTTCGCCGGCTTCAAGCCCAACTTCATCCTCTCGGTGCCCCGCGTGTTCGAGAAGGTGTACAACTCGGCTCGCCAGAAGGCAGTCGACGGCGGTAGGGGCAGCATCTTCGACAAGGCTGCTGCCACCGCCATCGAATACAGCGAATCCCTCGAAAAGGGTGGCCCCGGCCTGGCACTCAAGCTCAAGCACGCGGTATTCGACAAGCTCGTCTACTCGAAGTTGCGCGCAGCTCTGGGTGGCGAGTGCGAGCGTGCAGTCTCCGGTGGCGCAGCCCTCGGCGCGCGTCTCGGCCACTACTTCCGCGGCGTCGGCATCCCGATCTACGAGGGCTACGGACTCACGGAGACCAGCGCCGCAATCACCGTCAACACCTCGAGTGCGCAGCGCGTCGGCACCGTCGGCAAGCCGATCAACGGCCATGCAGCACGGATCGCCGAGGACGGCGAACTCCTCCTGCAGGGCCCGGTCGTGTTCGCCGGCTACTGGCACAACGAGAAGGCCACTGCCGAATCCATCGTCGACGGCTGGTTCCACACCGGCGACCTCGGCTCGATCGACAACGAGGGCTACGTCTCCATCACCGGACGCAAGAAGGAAATCATCGTCACCGCGGGCGGCAAGAACGTCGCACCGGCAGGCCTCGAAGATTCCCTGCGCGCGCACGCTCTGATCAGCCAGTGCCTCGTCGTCGGCGACGGTCAGCCGTTCATCGGTGCACTGATCACCCTCGATCCGGAGACTCTGCCCGGTTGGGTCGAGCGCAACGGCCTGCCCGCCGGCACCCCGATTGCCGATCTGGTGAAGAACGCCGACCTGATCGCCGAGATCGACTCGGCCGTTGCCGACGCGAACAAGAAGGTCTCCAACCCCGAGCAGATCAAGAAGTACACGATCCTCGAGGTCGACTTCACCCAGGAGACCGGTGAATTGACGCCGACGCTCAAGCTCAAGCGCAACATCATTCACGAAGCTCACAAGACCAAGATCAGCGACCTGTACGCCTGATCGATCGTCTTTCACGGGTCTGGCGGAGAGTAGTTCCTTTTCGATCTCGGATGGAAGGCCGTGCACCGCACGATCCTCCCGCTGAGTCGGCAGAGTTTCCCGCTGCATCCACTCCCAGGTATCGCGCACGGTGTCTTCGACGGGCCGGCACCGCAGCCCTGCTTGCCCCGCCTTGGCGGTGTCGGCTTCGAGGAAGCCCGCGAACTCACCCTCCTGCGGCACCCAACACGGAAGTTGTGTCCACGGCTGCGCTCCAGCGGCCGCCAGCCTGTCCTCGTCGATCCACACGAGTTCAGCGTCCGAACCGGTGGCAACCACGCACGCCTGGAGGAGTCCGGAGGTAGTGGTGTGGCCGGACGGGCTGATGACGTCGTATGCCCCGCTGATCCCGGCGGCCAGTCCGGCCAGGACAAAGGTTGCGATGTCGCGGGCATCGACGTACTGCAACGGTCTGGTCGGCACTCCGGGAGCAACGACACGTCCGCCCGCCGCGATACGCTGCAGCCACCACGGCAACCGCCCGATGTCCTCGCGCGGGCCGAGGATCAACCCTGCCCTCGCGAGTAACGCGTCCGGGAAGGATTCCAGGACAGCGAGTTCGGCCCCGCGTTTGGCGGACGCGTAATCGCTGTAGTCATCGGAGGTTGCAGATGCGGCCACCACTGGTGAGGTCTCGTCTACGTGCAAGCCCCATTGGTAGACGGATCCACTGGAGATGTATGCGTACCGGTCGACGTGACCGAGTAAGACGCGCGCATTTTCCCCGATCACTCGGGGGCTACCCGACCAGGTGTCGACGACAAGATCCCATCGACGATCACCGAGCGCATCAACCATCGCACGCTGATCGGTGCGATCCGCGAACAGGACCTCCGCTGTAGGTGGTGGCGCTCCGGTGAGCCCACGATGGAGCACTGTCACCTCCCAGCCCCGGACCAAAGCGTCATCGACGAGAGCGTGGCCGAGGAACCGTGTTCCTCCGAGCATCAACAGCTTCATGAGGGCCATCGTCACTTGAAAAGCGTCGTGCGGCAACACGTTCGTCTGGTAGCGCAATTTCCGGCGACTGAGGCACGAACGAACCGCTCAGATACCTCGTCCGGGATTGAGAATGTTCTTCGGATCGAATGCGGCCTTGACTGCAAGCATCATTTCGCGTTCGGTCTGGCCGACCATGTCCGCCATGTACGGCGCTTTGAGAACCCCGATACCGTGTTCACCGCTGATCGTTCCGCCCAACGCCAGTGCGCCGGCAACGATGTCGTCGAAAGCTCCGCGCGCACGATCCTGCGCACCCGATTCGGCAGCGTCGAACACGATGGTCGGGTGGAGATTGCCGTCGGCGGCGTGACCGAAGGTTCCGATCGTGACGCCGTGGCGATCGGCCGCTTCACGAATGCATTCCAACATGGACGGCAACGCCGGCACCGGCACCGCGACGTCGTCGAGAAGTACCGTGCCCAACGCCTCGAGAGCCGGCAAGGCCATGCGGCGCGCGGCGGTGAACTCTTCACCTTCCACCGGATCGTCGGTGTGGAAAACCTCTCGGGCCCCGGCACTTTCGCACGCCGCGGCGCAGTCCGCTGCCTCGGCGGCCGCCGACCTACCGTCGCACTGGATGAGCAGCATCGCCCCGGCCGATTCGTCCAGCCCCATCTTGGTCAGCCGATTGACGGCGCCGATGGTGACGTCGTCCATCAACTCCATCTGACACGGTTCGGCCACTGCCGACACGGCGAGGACGGCATCGATCGCGGACTCCGCGGAATCGAAGAAGGCGACCACAGTGGTCGCGGCAGTGGGCGCCGTACGCAACCGCATCGTGGCTTCGACGATGACCGCGAGAGTGCCCTCCGACCCGACGAGCAGATGTGTCAGGTCCAGCCCCGCAACATTTTTGCGCGTCCGTGCACCGGTACGGATCACACGCCCGTCGGCGAGTACCGCCGTCAGGGCCGCAACGTGATCACCGGTGACGCCGTACTTGGCGCAACAGATGCCGCCTGCATTTGTCGCCAGATTGCCGCCGATACTCGAGATGGACCGGCTTCCCGGATCCGGTACGTACCAAAGACCCTGCTGTGCAGCAGCTTCCGCCAGGTCACCGTTGATCACTCCGGGCTCCACCGTGGCGGTGCGCGCGGCAGGATCGATCTCGAGAATTCGATCCATGCCCGCGACGCTCAAGACGATGCATCCGTCAAGTGCGTTGGCGGCGCCGGCCAACCCGGTACCTGCCCCTCGTGTCACCACCGGAACGGCGAGTTCGTGGGCCACCGCCATGACCGCAACGACGTCGTCGACCGTCTTCGCCTTGACCAGCGCGGCGGGCCTTCCGGCTGCGGTGAGCAGTGATTGATCCCGGACGTACGCACCCATTCGGTCGGGATCGGTTGTCGCCCTGTCCCCCACCGCTTTCTGCAGACGCTCGCCCAACAGATCGATACTCGTGGTCATTGTGTTCGTCCTTCGTAGAATCCGCGCACATGGCGCTCGACCAAAACGGCAGCCTCGTCAACTGCACCGCGCTCGATCGCGTCGGCGATACCCTCGTGCTCTGCCAGCAGTGCGCCGAGCGTGGCCGCCGAGTTCTCGCGCGAGTCGAGTTCACTCAGCAGGTAGCCGGCGATGCTGTCGCGGAGAACCGTCATGACCAACCCGAACGCCTTGTTCCCGCCGGCTCCGGCCAGCGCAACGTGAAAGTCGACATCGGCGTCGTGGAATGCGACCGAGTCGTCGGCAAGGGTTGCGACGCGCATCCGCTCGATCGCATCCCGGGCGCCGTTCGGCACCGCGACGACAGTGCGCAGCGCAGCAGCTTCGAGCAGCACTCGCAATTCGACAAGATCGCCCAATGGAACTGCACCCACCTGCAACGCCGTGCTGAGAGCTGTGGCCGCGGAATCGGCCGTATGCTCGTGCGTCACCCGAGGCCTGGCAGTAGAAGTGGTGTCCGCGCCGGTCAACAATCCCTGCGCTTGCAGGACCCGAAGGGCCTCACGGACCGTCGATCGACCCACCGAGAACGTCTGTGCAAGTTCCTGTTCGGTGGGCAATGCCTCACCGACCGGGAGTGAACCGTCGAGAATGGCAGCGCGGATTCGTCCCGACACGGCAAGGCTGAGCGGCATGCGCGACAACGGAGTCGTATCCATGCCGCGACGCTACCACCCCTTGCCTGCTTGTCTGACAAACTGTTTAATTGAGGAGATTCGTGACCCGGACCACAACAGAGAAGGTGCCGACCATGACCGACAAGCTCGAATTGGATCCCGCGACCACCGCCGTCGTGCTCATCGAGTACCAGAACGACTTCACCACCGAGGGCGGTGTTCTTCACGAGGCCGTCGCACCAGTCATGGAATCGAACGGACTCCTCGCGAACACCGCCGCGCTGGTCGATGCGGCCCGTGCGGCGGGTGTCACCGTGATGCACGCACCGATCACCTTCGCCGAGGGGTACAACGAAATCACCTCGCATCCGTACGGAATCCTCAAGGGCGTCGTCGACGGAAAGGCCTTCGTGAAGGGTTCCTGGGGAGCTGCGATCGTCGACGACCTCACTCCGAAAGACGGCGACATCGTCATCGAGGGCAAGCGTGGACTCGACACTTTTGCCAGCACCAACCTCGATTTCATTCTGCGTAGCAAAGGAATTCGCACGATACTTCTCGGCGGTTTCCTGACCAACTGCTGCGTCGAATCGACCATGCGCACCGGATACGAGAACGGCTACCGGGTCATCACACTCACCGATTGTGTAGCCGGAACTTCGGTCGCCGAACACGAGAACGCGATCACCTACGACTACCCGATGTTCTCGCACCCCGTCACGTCGAAAGAGGTGCTCGGCGCGCTCTCCTGAGAGGACTACCTGGAATGCGCGAGAAGGAATTCACGGCTGACGTTGGTGACACTGGCGTGAACCTTCTCGTGCAGCAGGTCGTGACCGGCGTCCTCGAACTCGCGCATCTCGACGTTGCGCAGCGTCCGCGCCCAGTCCCGGACGGGATCGACCGGGGCGATCCGGTCGTCGGTACCGTGAACGACCAGGACTGGGATGCCCGCGTCGGAGAGTTCCGCCCACCCGTGTTGCTCGACCGCACTGCGCGGAATGCCGCACAGCACTGCGGAGGCAAAATCGTGATCGCGATGAGCCAGCATCGTCAGCGCCGTCACCGCACCCAAGGAATGGCCCATCACCGCCTGCGGGACTTCGGGCAGTTCCGCCAAAGCGATGTCAGCGAGCGCGGCTGCATCGGCAGCAAGATCGGAGAGCGGAGCCCCGACTCCCGGATCACCCTCTGACAAACCGTGCCCGGTGTGATCGATCGCCCACACGTCGATCCCCGACGCCGTCATTGCGCCCGCGAAGCGGTGATACTGGCCGCTGTGCTGGCCGAGACCGTGCAGAAAGACCAGTGACACCGTGGGCACCGCACCCCCTGCCGCCGGCCAATGCCGAAAGTGCACCTGACCGGTTCGTCCGTCGAAGAAAGGCATGATCGTCATTCTGCACGCCGCTACCGATATCCGCGGCTCGTGAGCGATTACTGGTGGGTTGCCTTGTCGGTGAGCGATGGCACAATCGCCCTGTGTTCCTACTCGATGATCAGATCGTCTACAGCGCCAGCGACCTCTCGGCTGCGGCCTCGTGCGAGTTCGCACTGCTGCGGCAACTCGACGCCCGAACCGGTCTGATCGCGGCCGAGGCCGCCGAGGCGGATCCGATGCTCGAACGGACGTCGAGCCTCGGCGACTCGCACGAGCGCGAACAGCTTCAGAAGTTCATCGATCAGCACGGAGACGGCGTCGTCGTCATGCCGCGACCGGAACACTCACGCGCAGGCCTGACCGCTGCCACGTTGGCCACCGTCGAGGCAGCACGATCGGGCGCGCCGGTCATTTATCAGGGAACCTTTTTCGACGGCCGATTCCTCGGGTTCTGCGATTTCCTCGTCCGCGAAGGCGACACCTACGCGGTCTACGACAGCAAGCTCTCCCGGCACGCCAAGGTGTCGGCACTTCTACAACTCGCCGCATACGCGGATGCGTTGGAGCGCAATGCAATTGCCGCCTCCGATCAAGTTCATCTACTGCTAGGCGACGGCAGCACGTCGTCGCACGACATCGGAGACATCGCGCCGGTATTCGCGGCACGTAGAGCTGAACTCGAACGAGTCCTCGACGAGCACCGCGCCGAGGGGAAACCGACACAGTGGCTCGACGATCGGTACCTGCGTTGTGGTCGATGCGACACCTGCAGCGTCGAGGTCGAAAGCCATCGAGACCTGCTGCTGGTTGCGGGTGTCCGCGGCAATCAGCGTGAACAGCTGATCGTCTCGGGGATCACGACAATTGACGAACTCGCCGCGAGCACCGGCCCAGTCGAGGGAATCCGCCGGGAAACACTCGACAAGCTCCGTGCACAGGCAGCGGTTCAACTACGCCAGGAACTGTCCGGCGACGCCGAATTCGAGGTCTACGAACCCTCGGCGCTCGGCGGACTCCCCATCCCCGACGACGGCGACATCTTCTTCGACTTCGAGGGCGATCCGCTCTGGGCCGAGGACGGGTCCACCGATTGGGGGTTGGAGTATCTGTTCGGTGTGGTCGAAGGGCCTGCGGACGACTACGTGTTCAAGCCGTTCTGGGCACACGATCGCGAGGGTGAGCGCCAGGCGCTCCTCGACTTCCTCGATTACGTCACCGCGCGTCGAGAAGCTCATCCAGGCATGCACATCTACCACTACGCCGCGTACGAGAAATCGGCGCTGTTGCGCTTGGCCGCACGTCACGGTGTCGGCGAGCAGACCGTGGACACCCTGCTCAGCGAGAACGTGCTCGTCGACCTGTACCCGATCGTCCGCGCGTGCCTGCGGATCGGACAACGCTCGTACAGCATCAAGAAACTCGAGCCGCTCTACATGGGTGAGCACGGCCGTGACGGTGACGTGACCAACGCCGCCGCCTCGGTCGTCGCCTATGCCGACTACTGCGAATTGCGCGACGGCGGACAAGCCGACCAGGCCCGGGAACTTCTTCAGGGCATCTCCGACTACAACGAGTACGACTGCGAATCCACTCTCCGCCTGCGCGATTGGCTCGCCGAGCGCGCCGCAGAACATGGTGTCGAACTTCGAGAGCCGACCGGACAGATCAAGATTCCACTCGAAGAACTCACCGAATCGGAAATCGCACTCCGCGACTTCGCCGGCCACAAGGCCGGTTCGACACGCACCCCCGATCAGCAGGCTGCTGCTCTATTGGCCGCAGCAGTCGGTTACCACAATCGCGAGCGGAAGCCGTACTGGTGGGCCCACTTCGACCGATTGGTCACACCGATCGAAGACCTCGTGGACATCCGCGACGTCATGGTGGTCGAGCAGTCCGAAATCGAAACGGACTGGCACAAGAGCACCGCGCGGCAGAAGAAGTTTCGTCGCCACATCCAGTTGACCGGAAGTTTCGGCACCGGAACGTCTTTGAGCCCGGGCAGTGATCTTTTCGCGCTCTACGCAACCCCCTCCCCCGATGCCGTTGCAAGCGAGAACCCCACCCAACGCGGCACCAGCAGCGTCAAGGTCACCGCCGTGGTCAAGTCCGAAGGGCTCGACGTGGTCACCGTGGAAGAACTGCTCGGCGGTCACGAATACCTCGATACCCCAGTCGCATTGGCACCTGGTCGTCCGATTCCCACGGGACGTATGGAGAAGTCGATCGCCGCTGCCGCATCCGACGCCAGCGAGAGCCTGCCCGAACTGCCACACATCGCGGCAGTCGACATTCTCCGGCGCAGCACCCCGAGAACCCTCTCGGGTTCACCGCTGCCACCTGTCGGCACCGACAACAACTACGCCGACGCCATCACCGCCGCACTTCTCGACCTCGATGATTCCTACGTGGCAGTACAGGGTCCCCCTGGTACGGGCAAGACCTACACGGGCGCTCGTGTCGTCAAGACACTGATCGAACAACATCAGTGGCGAATCGGCGTGGTGGCACAATCACATTCGGTGGTCGAGAACATGCTCGGCGGCATTCTGAAAGCCGGCGTGGACCCTGCACTGGTCGCGAAGAAGGGCAGCCGGAGCAAGACCGCAGAATGGCAGGACATCGCATCCGAAGAATATGCGGGATTCATCGCCGAGGCCGAAGGCGTCGGCTGTGTCATCGGCGGCACTGCGTGGGACTTCTCGAACACCGATCGTGTTCCAGCGGGCAGCTTGGACTTGCTCGTCGTGGACGAAGCAGGCCAATTCGCGCTGGCGAACACCATTGCCGTCGCGATTTCCGCGCGAAACCTGTTGCTGCTGGGCGATCCGCAGCAGTTGCCGCAGGTGAGCCAAGGTACTCACCCCGAACCGGTCGACGAATCGGCACTCGGTTGGCTCGCCGAGGGACACGGCGCACTGCCACCCGAACTCGGCTACTTCCTCGAGAAAACGTGGCGGATGCACCCGGATCTGTGTGCGCCCGTGTCCGCATTGTCGTACGAGGGCAAGCTGCATTCCCAGGAAACCGTGAGTGCGGCAAGAAAACTCGACGGACTCGCTGCCGGAGTACACACGGTGTTCGTCGATCACCGCGGCAATTCCACCTACTCCCCGGAAGAGTCCCAGGAAATCGTTCGCCAGATCCAGGGCCTTCTCGGTACGCCTTGGACCGACCCGAGCGAGTTCGAGGGAACCAGGCCGCTGGATCAGTCGGACATTCTCGTGGTCGCGGCGTACAACGCCCAGGTGGGCACCGTCGAGCGCGATCTCACCGAGGCCGGTCTCACGGAGGTCGAGGTCGGGACCGTCGACAAGTTCCAGGGCCGCGAGGCTGCGGTGGCAATCGTGTCGATGGCCGCATCTGCCGTCGAGGACGTCCCGCGAGGGATGTCGTTCCTGCTGTCGCGAAACCGTCTCAATGTTGCTGTCTCACGCGGCAAGTGGTGCGCGATCATCGTTCGATCGCACGCGTTGACGCAGTACATGCCCAGTACGCCTGCGGGATTGGTCGAACTGGGTGCATTCATGAGGCTGACGAGCTAGCCGAAGCCTGTCTTACCTGAAGCACTGCCCTACCCGAAGCACTGCCCTTCGCCGCGATAGGTGGGAACCGAGGTTCGGGTGCCGTCGGCTTCGACCACGTACACGCGGTCGAAGCGCTCGCACAGCTCGCCGGCCTTGGCGTGACGGAACCACACGCGGTCGCCGATCGCGATGTTTCCGGCTTCCTTCCCGGTGACCGGCGTCTGGACTTCGCCGGCTCCTTCGTTGCGGAGCAGTTTGAGACCAGCGGGCCAGACCGGTGACGGAACGCGGGTGGCTCCGGCAGGTCCCGACGCGATGTATCCGCCGCCGAAAAGGGTCGTGACCGACGGCGTCGGTTTGCGCACGGCCGACAGCGCGAAGAACAGCGCCGGATCGGGACGGAAGGCACGGTAGCGGTCGAACAGGGTCGGTACGTACAGTCCGGAGCCTGCTGTTACCTCGGTCACCACAGGATCGGCCGAGCTGACCTCCAGCGACCCCGTACCGCCGCTGTTGACGATCTCGAGTGCACCCACGGCATCGGTGACGGCCGCGACCACAGCGCCCCTTCTGGACGCCAATTCGCGGGCAGAGGCCTTCTTGACCCAACCGATCGGAGCGCTGGTGTCCGGGAGGCCGGCGATCTGGGCTTCGTAGAACATCACTCCGACGACGGAGAATCCGCGTTGGCGCGCACGCGCCGCGAGTGCGGCGACCGCGGCAGGTTCGCGCAGCGGCGAGCGTCGTACGCCCAGATGGATCGGACCGATCCGAAGCGACGCATCGACATCGAGACACACCCGGACAGGCGCATCCCCCGTCGACGCCGAACGAATGAGGTCCAACTGCGCATCGTCGTCGACCATCAAGGTGATCGATGCGAGTGCTGTGTCATCGGCAGCGAGATCCGCGATGGCGCCACGATCGGCGGTCGGGTAACCCATCAGGATGTCCCGTGCGCCCAGCCCGACCAGCCACAGAGCCTCGCGCAGTGAGTACGCCATGATTCCGCGGAATCCGCCGGACGCGGTCAGTGTGTCGCCGAGAGTTTCAGCCAGAACCGTCCGACAACGAACCGATTTGCTCGCCACTCGCACCGGGGTTCCACCGGCGCGGCGCACCAGGTCGGCTGCATTACTGCGCAGTGTGGTCAGATCCAGAGCAGCCAGAGGCGGGTCGAGTTCTCGCGTGGCAGCAGTGAGTCGATCAAGGGTCCTGGTCACAGATGATCCAATCGTCGCGGCGTGCGACCAGTCAATCACCAATCCTGGACGTATGTCCAGGATGGCGGTTCTACTGAGGCGCGACCACGGCTTTGTTGGCGATTACCTGAACCATTTCTCCGAACTCGGCAATAGTCGCGTCGGAGTCACGATCGACCAGCCATCGCAGAACAAGGCCGTCGATCATTGCAAGACTCAGTCGCGCAATCGAACTCAACGGCTCCGTCCACACCGTGCCCGATATCTTGGCGCACTCTTCGAGAAACGACACCGCGAGCTCATCCATGATTCGGTACTGCTCAAATGCAACCGCCCCAGCACGTTCGGCTCCGAGATTGCGACTACGCAGTGCTTGCGCGGTAATTTCGTAGGTCAACAACTGGCGATCCGGGGTTGCCTCGATGGTCGGCCACATTCCGGTCAGGCCGATGTGCAGCAATTCCCTGAGCCCCTGCACGCCACTGAGATCCGGCGCATGGCGGACCTGCGCGAACGCATACTGCATCGACGCACTGAGCTGCAGAATGAGCGTTTCACCCATTGCCGCGATCAGCGCTTCCTTGCTCTCGAAGCAGTAATGAACGACGCCGAGCGATACCCCGGCCTCCTCTGCCACCGCCCTTACCGTCACAGAACTGACACCGCGCTGTTCCGCAATAGACAAGGCGGACTCGACCAATTGTGTGCGGCGTTCGTCCGCCGGGAGCCTGTTCAGCATCCAATGATCGTAGAACGCAAATGACAAAATCTTCGCGCAATACTTGCCTGGACGACCGTCCAAGTACATTATTGCGTAATGGCTTCGGACACTTGGCAGAACTGGGCGGGCACTCAAAGCGCCGCGCCGCGTCGCTTTGCGACGCCGACAAATACCCGTGAACTTTCGTCGTTGGTCGCCGAGGCCGCCTCGCGTGGCCAACGTGTGAAGGCCGTCGGCGCCGGCCACTCGTTCACCGGTGTCGCGGTCACTGACGGTGTCCTCGTCAGCCTGGACAACTTGAGCGGAATCGACTCGATCACACCGACCGACGACGGTGCGCTGGTCACTGTTTTTGCAGGCACTCGCCTTCATGCTCTCAACGACGCCTTGTGGCAACGCGGATATGCGATGGCAAATCTCGGTGACATAGACGTCCAGTCACTGGCCGGCGCGACGTCCACCGGCACGCACGGCACCGGCGCACGATTCGGCGGTATCGCCACACAGATTCGCGGAATCGAGATCGTTCTCGCCGACGGATCCGTCGTTACCGCAAGCGCCGACGAAAACGTCGAGCTGTTCGAAGCGGGCCGCCTCGGATTGGGCGCAATCGGCATCATTTCGAAGATCACTCTCGCCTGCGTTCCGCGATTCACACTTCGCGCAATCGAGGAACCCGACACGCTGTCTCACATACTGGACACCCTCGAGGGCGATCGCCTGGGCCTGGATCACTTCGAGTTCTACTGGTTCCCGCACACCGATCGTGTCCTGACGAAGAGCAATACGCGACTCCCCGGAGATACCGAACCCGATCCGGTGGGCAAGGTCCGCGCGTTCGTCGACGACGAACTCCTCTCGAACACACTCTTCGAAGGTGTCAACCGCGTTGCCACCCTGGCACCGGCCGCGATCCCGAGAATCAACAACGTGTCGTCCCGATTGCTCGGCGCCCGCGAGTTCATAGATCGCAGCTACCGGGTATTCGCGTCTTCGCGCCGGGTGAAGTTCAAGGAGATGGAATACGCGATTCCCCGCGAACACGTCACCGAGACACTTCACGAAATCGATCGCTGGATGAAGAAGTCCGGAACCAACGTCGCTTTCCCCGTCGAAGTACGTTTCGCTGCCGCCGACGACCTCTGGCTCTCCACTGCTCACGGACGCGACACCGCATACATCGCGGTACACCAGTACCACCGCCGACCCGAAACGGAGTACTTCGCCGCGGTGGAAGCCATCGCGCGCGCCGTCGACGGCCGGCCGCATTGGGGAAAAATGCACAACCGGACCGTCGACGACCTGCGTCCGACGTACGACCGACTCGACGACTTTGTCGCCGTTCGAGACAAGTACGACGCGAATCGTGTGTTCGACAACGAATACTTGCGTCAGGTGCTCGGCGACTGACGGTCAGTGCCGCAGTAGTTCCGCTTTTCGCGCATCGCTCGCAAACGAGGCCTTGATCGAGTTCCGGGCGAGGGTGTCTCGCTCGGCCTCCGTCAGACCCAGGGCTCGGCCCAGTTCGGTGAAATTGTCGTCGACATATCCCCCGAAGTAGGCCGGGTCGTCGGAGTTGACCGTGACGATCAAACCCATCTCGAGCATCGATCGAAGCGGATGATCCGACAGCGAATCGAACACCCGCAGACGAACGTTCGACAACGGGCAGACCGTCAGTGGAATCTCCTCGTCGACCAGACGCTCGATCAGGGCAGGATCCTCGAGTGCCCGGACTCCGTGGTCGATCCGCTCGGCGCCGAGAATGTCGAGCGCCTGCCAGATGTACTCGGGCGGTCCCTCTTCACCGGCGTGAGCCACAACGTGCAAACCCTCGGCACGCGCGCGGGCGAACACGTCCTCGAACAGTGACGGCGGGTTGCCGACCTCCGCGGAGTCGAGTCCGAGCCCGACGATCGGAGCCTGCAGGCGAATTATCTCGGAGAAGATCTCCTCGGCGTCCTTGACGGGCTGATCTCGGAGGATGGCGGCGATTGCCGCGCTGCTGAGCCCGAACTCGCGCTCACTCGATGCCACCGCATCCATGATCCCGTCCAGGACCTCGGTCAGCGGAACACCACGGACCACGTGCGCCTGTGGATTGAAGAAGAACTCGGCATGCGCGACGCCGGCGGCAGCCGCGCGGCGGAAGTACGCTCGCGTCAGGTCGGCAAAATCCTCCGCGGTGCGCAGGACGGCCATGTTGGCGAAGTAGAGATCGAGGAACGACTGCAGATCGGTGAACTCGTACCTCGACTTCAGATCGTCGATGTCCTTGTACGGCAAGTCCATTCGATTGCGCTCGGCAAGTCGGTAAATCTGTTCGGGTTCCAGAGAACCCTCGATGTGCATGTGCAGCTCTGCGACAGGTGTAGCCATGTCGGTGTTACCGCCCCTTCCAGACCGGGGCGCGCTTCTCGGCGAACGCCGTCGCGCCCTCGCGTGCATCTTCGGACGCGAACACCGGCGCCATGACCTGCAACTGCTTCGCGAAAGCTTCGTCGTCGGACCAACCGCCGGCCTTGACGATGATCTCCTTGGTGACCGCAACCGCGAGCGGTCCGTTGCGGGTGATGCGATCAGCCAGCTCCAGCGCGCCTTCGAGCGCCTTACCCGGCTCGGTCAACGTGTTCACGAAGCCGTAGCGGTAGGCCTCCTCGGCTGTGAAACTGTCACCGGTCAGGGCCAGTTCCAATGCCTTCTGGTACGGAATCCGCTTGGGCAGGCGCAACAATCCGCCTCCACCTGCGACCAGCCCTCGCTTGACCTCCGGGATACCGAACTTCGCTTCGGACGACGCGACCACCAGGTCGGTGGCAAGCACGAGTTCCGTGCCGCCTGCCAACGCGAAGCCCTCGACCGCCGAAATGATCGGCTTACGCGGCGGCCCTTCCGTGAATCCGAGACCGCGTCCCGGCACGAGTACGTTCTCGCCGGCCACGAATGCCTTCAGATCCATACCGGCACAGAAGTTTCCGCCGGCTCCTGTCAGCACCGCCAAGGACAGATCGTCGTCCGCATCGAGCTCTTCGACCGCAGCGGCCAATGCGTGACTGACCGCCGAGTTGATGGCGTTACGCGCCTCGGGCCGGTTGATGGTGATGATCAGTGTCCGCCCGCGCCGCTCGGTGAGAACCTCGTCCGCCATGATGTCCCTCTCGTTTGTCGACCACGCTCGCGTGACTACGCGACGTTGCGTTCGACAATACGGACGAAGCCATCGGGGTCGATCTGCGCGGTGTCGTGAGTGCAGAACCACCCCTGGGTGAACCTCGTCGAGGTCGCTTGCGGCGAGTTCCAATACCGACGCGTGACACTCGGTCCACGGCACAGCAACTCACCGAAACCACCTGGAGCGTCCGGGCCGTACAACGCCACTTCCATTCCACCGAAAGCGATTCCGACGCTTCCGAGGTGGGTGGGCGCCGACTCGGTTGGCAGAATGAGACCAGCCCCACAGGTCTCGGTTTTGCCCCACCCGATCACATGCCGAGCGGCCGGGAACAGGGTCAGCAGCTTGGATTCCTGTTCGGCCGTGATCGGCGACCCGCTGCAATCGATCCACTGAACCGACCTCGAACCGGCACGCGCCGCCGGTCCAAGGGTGAGCAACCGTGGCTCGAGCAGGTCCTCGGGCCGCCCGGTCACGATGTCGACGGTATGCACACTCTCACGCCAGAAGTCGCCGGCGAGGACCACCGTTCCACCGACCACCAACGTCGCGAGCACGTGCACGAATTGCCGCACCGACTTGAAGTCATTGTCCACCAACAGATTTCGCACACCTTCGACGCCGTAATCGCGCGAGTGCAGAATGCCGACGATGGCGGAGAGCACGTTCTCGTTGCTCAACTCGACGCCCAGCATTTCGCCCGAAGAATCGGCGGTGTACGCGAGGATCGCCATCTCCTCCGGGGCGGCACCGTCGTCGATGAACGGAACACCGTGTGGGAGTTCCCCGTCGAGCACCAACACCGAGCCACTGTCCGCGATGACGAAGTCCGCCGCGTCGTCGCTCAGATGAACACCCACGGAGACCGGAACACCGCCGGCGAGAATGACGCCGAGGCACGCCTCCATCCACCTCACCCCGGCGGCGACGCGAATGGCCACACGGTCACCGATCTCGACGCCTCGCGACTTCAGCCCGCCTGCGACCCGCGACGCCTCGGCCCACAACTCCGCGAAGGTGACCTGCTCGCCGTCGACCTCCTCCACCGCGATGCGTGAGGAGAATCGATGAACGGCGATATCGAGGAGTTCGGACAGCGACGGGTCGAGTTGGCTGTACCGAAGCACCCCGTCACCCGCACGGGTGACACGGGCGTCGGCGAGGAGCTGAGTCGAACACGGGTATTCCACAAGCGTCGACCGCATCGATACCTCCACGTCACTGACAACCCACCGGCCATTCGACTATATGACGTGGATCACAGTTCGTGGAGGTCTCTGGCGATAATCGTCGCAAACTTACTTTCCGGAGTAGACCGCTTTGCCCGGTCCGACCTCGAGGAAACTGCGGACAGCGCCGCGTAGGTCATCGGTGGCGAACAGCGCACCGGACACCCCGGGAGTCACCGAATCAGCGTGGGCGATCCCGCCGGAACGCCAGGCCGCCACGATCTGCTTGGTGGCGTCGTGGGCTCGCGTGGGCCCGTCCGCCAACCGGGCCGCCAGGGCACGCGCCGCAGCATCGACATCGTCGTGAACGGCATTGACGACGCCCCACGAGTGCAGAGTTGCGGCGTCGTAGAGATCGCCGGTCATGACCAACTCCCGAGCCCGTCCGGAACCGGCGCGCTCGGCCAAACGCTGCGGTCCACCCATGGACGGCGTCAGACCGACCACTGTCTCGACCAGTCCGAACTTCGCCTTCGGCGCCGCGAGGATGATGTCGCAGGCCAAGGAGATCTCGAAGGCAGCAGTCAGCGTCAGCCCGTGCGCCGCGTAGATGACCGGGCACGGCAACGCCTCGAGCGGATGGCAGATCTGGGCGAACAGTTCGCGCCACAATTCCGCTCCCTGCTCCGGGTTCAGTCCGTCGAACACATGGACGTCGACGCCGGCCGAGTTGACCTTGCCCTCGGCGCGCAGAAGCACAGCGCGCGGTGGGTTTTCGGTCAGCGCTGCAACATCGGCGATGACGGCGTCGAACATGGCCTGATCGAACAGATTGAGTGGTCCGTGCGCGAACGTCAGGACAGCCACCTCGGCACCACCATCGGTGGTGAAGCGCTCGAGACGGGTGGGATGCGATTCGGGAGCAGTCATGCCGCCACACTGCCACATCGAACCGGCCTACGATCGTCGGGTGGACGGTCTGAGAAATGCACTCGCGGACGTTGTGGGACACCGGTTCGTCGTCGACGACGCCGACGTGTTGGCGACCCGTTCCACCGACCAGACAGGGCGCTACAGCGGGCGCGCCAGCGCTCTGGTCCGACCCGGAAATACCGCCGAAGTCTCGGCAGTGCTGAACGTGTGCCGCTCGCGCGGCGTACCGGTCACCATTCAGGGCGGGCGAACCGGTCTGGTCGCCGGGACGGTGCCCGAGCACGACGACGTCCTGCTCTCCACCGAACGCCTCGAGGCGATCGGCGAAGTCGATGTTGCCGCCGGTCGGATCACCGTCGGTGCGGGAGTGGCACTCGCGCAGGTACATTCGGCGGCCGCCGCCGCCCGCCTGAAATTCGGCGTGGACATAGCTTCACGGGATACGGCGACGATCGGCGGCATGGTCTCCACCAATGCCGGTGGGCTGCACACGGTTCGATACGGGAACATGGCCGAACAGGTGCTCGGCCTCGAGGTGGTGCTCCCCGGCGGGACCACGGTGCGTCGGTCACCGAAAGTGTTGTCCGACAATTCCGGATACAACCTGCCCGCACTGTGGGTGGGCAGCGAGGGAACTCTTGGTGTGGTCACGGCAGTCGATCTGAAACTACGACGGGTACCGAGTCACCGGGTCACGACGCTGACCGGTTTCGACCGACTGCAAGACGTCGTGGACGCGGGGCGCACGTTGCGCACTCTCGACGGGGTCGACGCATTGGAGTTGGTGGACGGCCGTGGACTCGAATTGGCCGCACGCCATTTGAACGCCGCGGTGCCGACGGGGCGACCGTGGTACCTGCTCGCCGAGGTGTCCGCGGCCCACGATCCGCTGGAAGACCTGGCCGAGCTGCTCGAACGCATCGACCCACCGCAGACCCCGGCAGTGGCGGTCGACGATCCCGGCTCGACGCGTTTGTGGGCGGCGCGGGAGTGTTTCGCCGAAGTGGTCGGACTGTTCGGTCCCCCACTGAAATTCGACGCGGCGCTGCCGCTGGACTCGCTTGCCACCTTCGCCGAGGACGCCGCGGCGGTGATCGCGAGTCGTGCCCCCGAGGCAATTCCGATCCTCTTCGGACATGTCGCCGAGGGAAACATCCACCTCAACGTCCTGAACTGCCCGAACGCCGACACCGTGTACCGCAGCGTCCTCGAACTGGTTCGCGATCACGGCGGAAACGTCAGTTCCGAGCACGGGGTGGGCTCGCTCAAACGCAACTATCTGAACCTGGCCCTCTCTGCGGAGGACATAGCCACGATGTGGGCGATCAAGCGAGCCCTGGACCCGAGCGACTATCTCAATCGTGCAGTGATGTTTCCCGACGCGCTTCGGCACTGACGGCCATCGCGTCGTCGTGTGCGTCGCCGCGCAGAGGCCGAGCGAAGCACACCGAAGCGACGAAGCCGATGAGCAGCACGCCTGCGGGCAGCCAGATCGACTCCGACATCGCCGTGCTGAACGGTTCACGGACGAACTCGGGTAGGTGACCCACTCCGGCTTCGGAACTGCCGCCGGTCAGACCCTGTGCCGCCAATCGTGCGGTGATCAGTGCTCCGATCGCGGCACTGCCGAGAACCGCACCCACCTGCCGGGTGGTGTTGTAGACGCCCGCCCCGGCGCCGGCCTGCATCGGAGGCAGGTTGTGTGTGGCGGTGGCCGCGAGCGGCGACCAGATGCATGCGTTGGCGAAGCCGATCAGGCCGATCGGCAGGAGCAGTTCCCAGATCGCGACGTCGGGAGACATCACCAATGCCAGCCAGCCCAGGGCGATCGCGAACAGCAGGAAGCCGGTGCCCGCGATGTAGCGCGGATGCGTCTTGTCGACGAGCTTGCCGATGATCGGCGCAAAAATGCCGGTCAGCACGGCCATCGGAACGAGGAGGAGCGCCGACTGCGTCGGGGAGAGTCCGCGAACTGCCTGGGTGTAGAACATCAGCGGAAGGACCATCGACGTGATCGCGAAGCCCATCGCGGTGATCGCGACGTTGGCGAGCGAGAAGTTGCGGTCCTTGAAGAGTTCGAGTGGGAGCAAGGGCTCGTTCTTGTTGCGCGACTGGTAGAACACGAACACCGCGAGCAACACCACACCGGCGCCGATCAGGCTCCAGACGAATCCGTTCCAGTCGTACGAACTGCCTTCCTGGATTCCGAACACGAGCAGGAACATGCCTGCGGCGCTGAGAATCACGCCGGGGATGTCGAACTTGTGCTCGCTGGTCGGCAACGACGGAACAAGCTTCCACGCGAGGAGGAAGGCGATGACACCGACCGGGACGTTGACGATGAAGATCCATTCCCAGCCGAGATTGTCGACCAACACACCACCGGCAAGCGGACCGACCAGCGTCGCAACACCGGCAACCGCGCCCCACAGGCCCATTGCGGCGCCACGCTTGTTCGGCGCGAACGTGCGTGTGATGACGGCCATCGTCTGAGGCGTCATCATTGCG
Source organism: Rhodococcus sp. WY5 (assembly GCF_018588185.1). Lineage (NCBI taxonomy): Bacteria > Bacillati > Actinomycetota > Actinomycetes > Mycobacteriales > Nocardiaceae > Rhodococcus > Rhodococcus sp. WY5. The sequence continues at coordinate 3,150,392 of NZ_JAAMPR010000001.1, read as the reverse complement.
GCGCCCAGACCCTGGAAAGCCCTTGCCACGATGAGCATCTCGACGCTGCCGGACAGACCACACCACAGTGAAGCGCCGGTGAACAGTACGAGGCCGATCATGTACAGGTTCTTCGGTCCGAACCTGTCACCGAGCCGGCCGGTGACGAGCAGCGGCACCGCGTACGCCAGCAGGTACGCGCTGGTGACCCAGACGACCTTGTTGATGTCGGTGCCGAGGTCCTCCATGATCGCAGGGTTGGCGACAGCGACGATGGTGCTGTCCACCAGAATCATGAAGAACCCGATACACAGCGCCCACAGCGCGTGCCAGGGATTGACCTGCTTTTCCATCTTCAGTCCTTAGGTAGTGCGGACGAGCCTGCGGAGCCGGCCAGCCGGTCGAGAAGTTCTTGTGAGAGCCAGGGCATTTCGCCGCTCTCGATGTCTGTCACCAACGCGCCGATCCACTCTCTTTCGGCGACGGTCAGTGCGTGGGCGTAGTCCGCGCCCACCGTGAAGATTCGTGGTTTTTCCGCCGCCTTCAGCGCTTCGTAGTCGGCCTCGAATTTCGCGATCGTCTTGTCGAGGTGCGCGAGACGAATTCGAAGCATCTGACACGCGGTGGACGCGGAGAGGTTGTGCATTTCGGCGAGCGCGAGCGGCAACCGCGGATACTCCCGCACCGGAACCGCCAACATCTCACGTAGTTGATGCTCGAGGGCCTCACGGCCCCGGGCGGTGATCTCGTACGTGGTCCGTTCGGGCCGGTTGCCCTCACGATCGGTCCCGATCGAAGCCAGAAGTTCCTGCTTCTCCAGCCGGGAAACCGTGTGATAGAGCGATCCCGGCTTGATCTTCACCAACTGATCGCCCCGGCGAACCGAGGCAAGTTGATACATCTCGTACGGATGCATCGAACGCTCGGACAGCAGGCCCAGAACGGTGATTCCCAGAGGCGTCAGTGACACGTCACCCATGAGTCCCCCTCCCTGACAAGCCGCAATTGACTATTTCTTGACTATTCCACCTGAAATAGTCCACATGGAATATACGACCTCTGTCCATCTCGATCAACCCGTTCGAATCGGACTAGCCTGTAGCGAGTGGACGAACATCACCTCGACATCATCCGACTCGCTTGGGCACGTGAACTGGGCCTCGGCGACTCGGCACTTCGGCCGGCACACACGGCCCGTGTCGTCGGCGACAACATCCACGTTCTCGATCTGGCAGGCTCAGGTGCAATCGTCGGGCCGCAGTGGTTCATCGAGCGCACCGAGGACATCTCCGTCGACGCCCTGCTGCAACCGGCGCGCCTGCTCGAGATCGCCGGCGATCACGGCGGCCGAATCACCGGCCCCGTCGATCTCGCTTTCCTCGGCGACTACACGGACGCGCCACCCGACGAGCAACTACTGATTTCCCACGACATCGACGACGCCCTCGCCGTCGCTGCGCTGTGCCCACCCGACGACAGCACCACAGCCGACCTCGGGAACCGGACGCGGTGGTTCACCGCCCTCACCGATTCCACCGAGGTGCTCGGATGCGCGGCGTACTCCGAATTTCAGGGATTCGTGGCAGATCTCACGACCCTGACTGCTCCAGCGCATCGCCGTCACGGAATCGGCTGCGCAGTAACGCTTCTCGCTGCGGAGGACGCTCTCGATTCCGGCTTGATCCCGCAGCTACGCACAAGTCGCGGCAGTGCGATCGGCGCGACGCTTCCACGTAAAGCCAAATTCGACGTTCTGGGGGCATACGCTCGGGTACACGTGCACCTGCCCAGTTGACACTCGAACGAGAGGGACCGCAGATGAGTACGGAAGACGGCGCGAGCGAACCGACATTCGTCGAAGAGGGTCGTGAATTCAAACGCGACACCAACTACATCCCGACCCGGATCACCGAGGACGGCCGCGACGGTTACCCCGTCGAACCCGGGCGATACCGGTTGATCGTGGCACGTGCCTGCCCGTGGGCAAACCGCGCCATCATCGTCCGCCGCCTACTCGGCCTCGAAGACGTACTGTCGATGGGCATCTGCGGTCCGGTTCACGACAAGCGAAGCTGGACTTTCGATCTCGACCCGGGCGGCGTCGATCCCGTACTGAAGATCCCGCGACTGCAGGACGCATACTTCGCCCGAGATCCCCACTACCCCAGGGGAATCACGGTGCCCGCCATGGTGGAGATCGCCACGGGCAAGGTGATCACGAACGACTACCCACAGATCACCCTCGACTTCTCGACGCAATGGAAGAAGTACCACCGCGAAGGCGCACCGGATCTGTACCCGGAGCCTCTGCGAAACGAAATCGACGAAGTGGCCGAGTACGTTTTTCGCGACGTCAACAACGGCGTCTACCGCTGCGGTTTCGCCGGTTCACAGCAGGCGTACGACGAGGCATACGACACGCTGTTCGCCCGCCTCGACTGGCTCACCGAACGTCTTGCCCGGCAACGTTTCCTGGTGGGCGACACCATCACCGAAGCCGATGTGCGCCTGTTCACCACGCTGGCGCGGTTCGATCCCGTCTATCACGGCCACTTCAAGTGCAACAGAAGCAAACTCAGCGAGATGCCGGTGCTGTGGGACTACGCGCGCGATCTGTTCCAAACCCCCGGATTCGGTGACACCATCGACTTCACACAGATCAAAGCGCACTACTACATCGTGCATTCCGAGATCAATCCCTCCGGAATCGTGCCCAAGGGACCGGAATTGACACACTGGCTCGAACCCCACGGACGCGAACAGTTGGGTGGCCGACCGTTCGGGGACGGCACACCACCTCATCCGCCCATCCCGTCGGAAGTGGTTCCGGCAGAGCACTGGGCCACCAGGTAGGTCGCGGGGGGCTACTCCCCTGCGTACGTGCCGAAACTCCAGTACACACCTTCGGGATCACGGCAGGTGAACCCCCGCGAACCGTAGTCCTCGTCGCGCAATCCCTGCGTGATCGTGGCGCCCGCCGCGACAGCGCGTTCGTGGAGTGCATCGGCGGCGTCCGCGTCGTCCACGACGATGTACACCGAACCGATTCCAGGCGGCAGGCCGGCGATCGCCGAATCGGTGCGCGGCGAACCCAACATGATGCCGCCACCGCCCGGCCAGTCGAGTTGGGCGTGGTCCACCACGTCTCCCTCTCCGTAGACGGCCTTCTCCACGAAACCGAAGGTGCTCACCAGAAAGTGGATTGCCGCACGGGCGTCGAGGTAGCGCAGCGTCGGCCAGATGGTCGTCGAACGAGATTCCGAAGTGGCGGTCATAACACTCGAACTCCTGCCTGGGAAAACTCACGAAGAAAACCGAGTCTCGTACGAGCCTATGGCCCCGGTGATCACCGCCGCCAGCGAAAACTTCACCTATTCTCGAAATACGGTCCACCTCGCTTCAGAGGAGGACAACTGTGGAGGGGCAGCAATGAGCAAGTCGACGAACAACGACAGCGGGCGTATCGAGAAGGTCCTCGTTTCCGTTCTCGACAACGGAAGCCGCCTGCAAGCGCCCGCAGTGGCCAAATACGTCAACCATGTCCGTAAGGCCCACCCCGACGAGTCACCTGCTCAGATCGTCGAGCGGATGGAGAAGATGTTCATTCTCGCCGTGACCGGAAGCGGCAGTGCCGTCGGCGCCACCGCCGCCGTGCCGGGCGTCGGAACGGTCGCGTCCATCGCTGCCGTCGGTGCGGAATCGGCTTTCTTCCTCGAGGCGTCAGCGCTGCTGACGTTGGCAATTGCGTCAGTGCATGGAATCTCCGTACAGGATCACCAGCAACGACGTGCCCTGGTCCTGGCAGTCGCCCTCGGCGAATCCGGTATGGAGATCGTGCAGAAGGCCACCGGAATCACAGCCAAGAATTGGGGAACGGCAATCACGAGCAAGATTCCCGGACCCACGATGAGGGGAATGAACAGCACCCTCGTGCGGAAATTCGTGACCAAGTACGCCGCGAAGCGCAGCGCACTGATCCTCGGCAAGCTCGTTCCGGCCGGAATCGGTGCGGTCATCGGCGGTGCGGGCAACCGTGCAATCGGCAAGGGCGTCGTCAAGAATGCGCGCGAAGCCTTCGGACCGGCACCGGCCAGGTGGACCGACCACCTGATCGTGATGCCTGCCGACGATGCCGCAGTGCTTCCCCAGACGGAGACACGCCGGGCCATCCGCAGATAGCTGTCCGGGCCGTAGGCTCGCATCACGTATTCGCCGCCGACCCGGGAGCAGCATTGACGAACACCGCAATGGGATCCTTCTCTGCCCCCATCGAGATTCGTGGGTTGACGAAGACGTTCAAGGCGGCGCGCGCGGTCAACGACCTGAGCTTCGACGTTCAGGCGGGCTCGATCACCGGGTTTCTCGGTCCGAACGGTTCGGGCAAGACGACCACGTTGCGGATGCTCCTCGGACTGGTGTCACCGACGTCGGGATCGGCCACGATCAACGGCACCCCGATGCGTTTGCTGCCCAACCCGGCTCGGACCGTCGGCGCAGTACTCGACGTCGGCAGTCTCCATCCGAAACGAACGGCCCTCGGACACCTCGAGATCTACGCGGCCGCTATCGGCATGCCGACTCAGCGCGCGGCGCAGGTGCTGGACATGGTCGGTCTGAGATCGGTCGGAGCCCACAAGACCGGCACCTTCTCGCTCGGGATGCGCCAACGCCTGATCCTTGCCACCGCGATGCTCGGTGATCCCGAGATCCTCGTGCTCGACGAACCCGCGAACGGACTCGACCCCGAGGGCATGGCGTGGCTTCGTCAGTTCCTGCAGACCTTCGCCGGTTCCGGCCGAACGGTTCTGATCTCGAGTCACGCGCTTCGTGAAGTGGAAGCGACCGTCGACAGCGTGGTCATCGTCAGCGCCGGCTCACTCGTCTACCAAGGGACCATGGACGAACTTCGCCGCTCGCAGCGCAGTCGACTGCTCGTCTCGTGTTCCAACCCAGCGCTCCTCGCCACGGCATTGGCCGCTCGCGGAATCATCGACGCCCAGATCACCCAGGACGGACGGCTCGCCGTGGGCGGCACCGACACGTCGGTACTGCCACCGGTGGCATCCGCCGCCGGAGTCACGATCTTCGGTGTCGCAACCGAAGGCGCAGATCTCGAGCAACTGTTCCTGGCCATGACAACGCCGCAATATGCCGTCCCCCAGGTCGGATACCACCGCCCACCCGGTCCCGGTTCCGGACCGGGCTATTACGGCCCTGCCGCATACGGACCTTCCGGAGGACACCGATGACCACGCTCGTGCGCGCGGAGACACTCAAAGTTCTCACCCTGCGCTACTGGTGGGCACTGGCCATCGCACCGGTCGTCGTGGCCGTGCTGATTGCTGCCTCGACTCGGACGTTCGTCGAAGTCGTGGCCGATTCGGCTGACACCACCTTCGACGTCGATGTCGTGTCCACCGGCGTCAGCCTCGGTGTCTCCAACACGCTTGTCCTGGTGTTCGCGGCTGTCTTCGGAGCACTCACCGCCGGATCCGAATTCGGCTACAAAACTCTCACCACGACGTTCCTCACAGCTCGCGGCCGTGACGGAGTTCTCGGCGCAAAACTTGCCGTCGTCGCGGTATTCGCCGTCGGCTACGCATTGGCGGTCGAAGTAGTCAGCATCGGCGCGATGTTGCTCTTCGGCCGGGACTTCAGCTTCACCACCGATCTCTTCGCCATCTGCGCCGCAGGCATTCTGGCGTGCGCTCTGTGGGCACTGCTCGGCGCCGGGGTGGCACTGCTCACCGGTTCGTCGATGGCCGGTGCCCTCTCGGTCATCCTGTGGTTCGTCTTCGGTGAATGGATCGTCCGCGCAGTGCTGCTCGCGATGGATCTCGGCGGGGTCGGGGCCGCGCTTCCGGTGTCGGCCACGATCGGCACGATCATCAATGCGGCCCCGTCGATCGACGTCGACGCGTTTGCGTCCTGGCCGAGCGGCCCGATGATGCTGGCAGCTTGGGTGGTTCTGTTCTGCGGGCTCGGTTGGCTGCGGACCAGGACCCGCGACATCACCTGAAAAGGCTGTCTGGGGCCGGGTCTACCGTGGATCTCGATGAACACGATCAACACGGACAGTCCGGTAGCTGGAGAGGACGATCGAGCTCCGGGCTGGATCCGCCGCTTGGCGCACGCATGCTGGTTGCACCGAAGAGTTGCCATCGGCGCGCTTCTGGTGACCGTCATCGCTTCGGCGATCGACATCTCGTTTCCTCTTCTGACCCGCTATGCGCTCGACGCCGCAAGCCAGGAGAACCCAGGCAAGGTGATCGGGTTCGCCGCGCTGGCGATCGCGCTGCTCGCGGTCGTGCGCTTCGCGTGCCAGTACGGCCGACGGATGCTTGCCGGCCGACTCTCGCTCGATGTTCAACACGACTTGCGGCTCGCCCTGCTCGGCTCGCTGCAACGCCTCGACGGACGCGGGCAGGATCAGATCCGCACAGGCCAGGTGGTATCCCGGTCCATCACCGATCTACAACTCGTCCAGGGTTTGCTCGCGATGGTGCCCATGTCCGCGGGTGCGCTCCTGCAATTCGTGCTCGCGATCGGCATCATGGCGTGGCTCTCGCCGCTGTTGACTCTCGTCGCTGTCGCCGTCATCCCCGCAGTAGGGCTGGTGGTGTTCCTGATGCGACCGATGCTCTTCGCCGCAACATGGTCCGCGCAGCAGCGGGCCGCCGACCTCGCCCAACATGTCGAGGAAACCGTCACGGGCGTGCGCGTCGTCAAGGGATTCGGGCAGGAAAAACGAGCCGTCGACCAACTCGAAAAGCACAGCCGCACGCTGTATTCGGAGCGTCTTCGCGCCGCGTGGTTGAACGCGAAATTCGCGCCGACCATGGCCGCCTTGCCCCAGCTGGGGCAGGTGGGAGTGATCGCCCTCGGCGGGTATCTCGCACTGCACGACAAGATCACCGTGGGAACGTTTCTCGCGTTCGCCACCTACATCGTGACGATGACCGGCGTCACCCGAACTCTGTCGTCGGTCATCGTCATGGCGCAGCTTGCGCGCGCCGCTGTCGAGCGTGTCTACGACGTCATCAACGCTCAGCCGGACATCGCCGATCCTGACCATCCGGTGGACCTGCCCGACGGTCCGCTCGGCGTCACTTTCGAAGACGTCGCATTCGGGTTCGACACCGAACGCGACGTCCTGACCGGGCTGAACCTCCGCATAGAACCGGGCGAGACCGTCGCCGTCGTGGGGCCGGCCGCGTCGGGCAAGACCGCGTTGTCCTTGCTTCTCCCCCGGTTCTACGCCCCGACTTCGGGTGTAGTGACCGTCGATACCGCGGGCGAGACGTTCCCCATCGGCGAACTGCGCAGTGAGCAGCTTCGTGCCGCCGTCAGCCTGGTCTTCGACGAACCTTTCCTGTTCTCGGACACCATTGCCGCCAACATCGCACTGGGTCGCGAGGACGCCTCCGACGAGGACATCCGCGACGCAGCAGCACTGGCACAGGCAGATTCGTTCATCGAGGCACTCCCGGACGGATACGACACCGTTGTCGGTGAACGAGGTCTGACGCTGTCGGGCGGCCAGCGTCAGCGCATCGCACTTGCCAGGGCACTGCTCGTCGACCCACGGATCCTGGTCCTCGACGACGCGACCTCCGCAGTCGATGCGGCTACCGAAGCCGCGATCTTCGACTCGTTCCGGGCCAGACGGCGCCAGACCACGCTCATCCTCGCTCACCGGCGGTCCACCCTGACGCTCGCAGACCGGGTCGCGGTTCTCGACGGCGGACGGATCATCGACTCCGGAACCGTGGACGAACTGGAAGCGCGATGTCCGCTCTTTCGTGCCCTGTTCTCCTCGCCGCCGGAACTACCGGCCGAACTCGACGACGTCGACTCCGATGCTTTCGGACGTGACCGCAGCGAGCCGACAACCGAGCAGTTGTGGCCGCAGGCACCGGAATCCGAAGCCGACAGCACAGCCGCTACGACGCAGGGTGCGGGCGGACCGATGGCCGGAGCGCTCAGCGGAATCGCGGTGACGCCGTCCCTGCGGGCAGCAGTCGACGCTCTCCCACCCGCACGCGAAGACCCCGGAATCGCTCCTGAGAGCCTGCGCGAATCGAATCCACAGTTCTCACTCCGACAGATCTTGAGGCCGGTCCGCTGGGTTCTACTGGCGGTTGTCGTGTGCCTTGCCCTGGACTCCGCCGCGGCGATCGCATTTCCCTCCCTCGTCAGATATGCGATCGACCACGGAGTCGTGACCGCAGACAGCACCACACTCTGGATCGCGACGGCGTTCGGCGCGCTCCTGGTCGCCGCAGACTGGGTCATCGTGGCGGTCATGACGGTGCTCACGGCCCGAGCCGGTGAACGCGTGCTGTTCGGGCTCCGCGTCCGCAGCTATGCACACTTGCAGCGCCTGGGTCTGGACTACTACGAACGGGAATTGTCCGGCCGCATCATGACGCGTATGACCACCGACGTCGACGCGCTCTCGTCGTTCATCCAAACCGGTATGTCAACGGCGATCGTGAGCGTCCTGACCGTCGGCGGAATTTCGATCGCCCTCCTGGCGACCGACGTGACGCTCGGCCTGGTGGCGCTGGCCGTCATCCCACCGCTCGTGGTCGCGACCGTGGTCTTCCGCAAGATCTCCTCGGTTGCCTACAGCCAGTCCCGCGAACGGATCTCGCTCGTCAATGCCGACTTCCAGGAGAACATCGCCGGTCTGCGAGCGGCTCAGGCCTACCGCCGCGAAGAAGGTGCTGCGCGTAGGTTCGCAGAACGCTCCGAGAGCTACCGCCGATCGCGGATGCGGTCGCAGCGAGCCATTTCGATCTACTTCCCTTTCATTTCGTTCCTGTCCGACCTCGCGTTGGCCGCGGTCGTGTTCGTCGGTGCGCACCAGATCGCCAACGGATCGACTTCGCCCGGCGTACTGATCGCTTTCGTGCTCTACCTCGGTCTGCTGTTCGGACCGATTCAGCAACTCTCACAAGTGTTCGATGGTTACCAACAGGCAAACGTCGGATTGCAACGAATCGGCGACCTACTACGCACTCGCAGTTCGATCGAGACTGCCGACAGCGAGGATTTGATCGCGATCTCCGGACGACTCGACGGCGCCGTCCATCTCGACGGGGTCGGGTTCCGGTACTCGGGTGCGGACGTCGACGCCCTCTCCGATTTCGATCTGCAAATCCCGCCGGGCACGACCGTCGCTCTGGTCGGCCGAACCGGTGCCGGGAAGTCGACGGTCGTGAAGTTGCTCGCCCGCTTCTACGACCCGACGTCCGGATCGGTCGACGTGGACGGAACCGACATCCGGAACTTCCACCTCTCGCAGTACCGACGTCGCCTCGGCGTGGTCCCACAAGAAGCCCATCTCTTCACCGGCACGGTCGCCGACAACATCGCGTACGGCAGGCCGTCGGCGTCGCACGCGGAGATCGAGGAAGCGGCACGTTCCGTCGGCGCACTGAATTCGATAGCCGACATGCGTGGAGGCATGAATCATCCCGTCGGCGAGCGCGGCCAGGGGCTCTCGGCGGGCCAACGCCAACTGATCGCATTGGCCCGTGCCGAACTCGTCGACCCGGACCTTCTGCTCCTCGACGAGGCGACCGCGACGCTCGATCCCGCGACCGAACGAATGGTGCTCGAAGCAAGTCGGTCGGTCACCCGGAGACGGACTTCCGTCGTCGTAGCTCACCGCCTCGCGACAGCTGCCCGAGCGGACCTCGTTGTCGTAGTTGACCGGGGACGTATCGTTGAATACGGCCCGCACGATGTTCTGCGGTATGCCGGTGGTCACTACTCGGGACTCTGGGATGCATCGCAGGCGCGTGAGGGGAATAATCTGACGTCGAGAACTGTCATCGAAGGCAACCCCGTCGCGTGACAGTCGGCACGGATTTGTACCGCCGAGAGGTAGTGCGCGATCGCAAGATCACGGACTTCCGTGAGACAGCTCACAAATTGTGTGCCGCACAATTGCTCGTCACACGCTCGGGCTAATCTCATGTATATAGGCGCTCTGATCGGGTACCGAAATAGAAACGAGGCGAACACCTGCCGTGAGCAGCAGTTCTACATCCCAATTCGGACAGAACCAGTGGCTGGTTGACGAGATGTACCAACGCTTCCAGGACGATCCGTCGTCCGTGGATCCCAGTTGGCACGAATTCTTGACCGATTACTCGCCGGACTCGGCGAACACGGGAGGTGGAAACGGGACTGCCTCGAACGGCAACGCGGCTGCACCCGCCGCTGTTGTAGCTCCGCCTGCTGCTCCCAAGGCCACGCCTCCCGCCCCCAAGACCGCACCTCCTGCGCCGGCTGCCAAGGCTGCCGCTCCGGCCCCCGCGAAGACGGCAGCGCCCGCCGCCAAGGCCGCCCCGGCCCAGCCCGCAGCAGCCAAGCCCGCGGCCGCTACTGCCAAGCCCGCCCCTGCCGGCGGAGCCGAGGAAACCAAGGTTCTCCGCGGCGCCGCAGCCGCAGTCGTCAAGAACATGTCGCTCTCGCTCGAGATCCCGACTGCAACCAGCGTGCGTGCCATCCCCGCGAAGCTGATGTTCGACAACCGCATCGTCATCAACAACCACCTCGCGCGTACCCGCGGCGGCAAGATCTCGTTCACCCACCTCTTGGGTTACGCGATCGTCCAGGCAGTCAACGCGTTCCCCAACATGAACCGGCACTTCGCCGAAATCGACGGCAAGCCGAACGCGGTCACACCCGAGCACACCAATCTCGGACTCGCGATCGACCTTCCCGGAAAGGACGGCAACCGCTCACTGGTAGTTGCCGCCATCCGGAACACCGAGTCGATGAACTTCGTCCAGTTCCACGCGGCATACGAGGACATCGTCCGACGCGCCCGTGAAGGCAAGCTCACCGGCGAAGACTTCACCGGCGTCACCATTTCGCTGACCAACCCGGGCGGTATCGGCACGGTTCACTCCGTTCCTCGCCTGATGAAGGGCCAGGGCGCCATCATCGGTGCCGGCGCGATGGAATACCCCGCCGAGTTCCAGGGCGCCAGCGACGAGAAGCTGGCCGAGATGGGCGTCGGCAAGTTGATGACTCTCACCTCGACCTACGATCACCGCATCATCCAGGGTGCCGAGTCGGGCGATTTCCTGCGCACGATCCACAACCTGCTGATCAGCGACGAGTTCTACGACGAGATCTTCCACGCGCTCGGCAACCCGTACGAGCCGGTGCGGTGGCGCAAGGACGTGCCGGAAGGCGCTGTCGACAAGAACACCCGCGTTCTCGAACTGATCGCTGCATACCGTGACCGCGGCCACCTCATGGCCGACACGGACCCGTTGCAGTTCGTCAAGGACAAGTTCCACAGCCACCCCGACCTCGACGTCATCAGCCACGGCCTGACGCTGTGGGATCTGGACCGTGAGTTCAAGGTCGGCGGCTTCCACGGTCAAGAGAAGATGAAGCTGCGCGACGTGTTGAGCGTGCTGCGCGACGCGTACTGCCGCCACGTCGGCGTCGAGTACACGCACATCCTCGAGACGGATCAGCGTCAGTGGATCCAGGACCGCGTCGAGGGCCATCACGCCAAGCCTTCGGTCGCTCAGCAGAAGTACATCCTGAGCAAGCTCAACGCCGCCGAGGCCTTCGAGACGTTCCTGCAGACCAAGTACGTCGGCCAGAAGCGCTTCTCGCTCGAAGGCGCCGAAGCCGTCATCCCGATGATGGACGCCGTGATCGACCAGGCCGCCGAGCACCAGCTCGACGAGGTCGTCATCGGCATGCCGCACCGCGGCCGTCTCAACGTGCTTGCCAACATCGTCGGCAAGCCGTACTCCAAGATCTTCACGGAGTTCGAGGGCAACATGAACCCGGCAGCCGCTCACGGCTCCGGCGACGTGAAGTACCACTTGGGTGCCAGCGGAACGTACATCCAGATGTTCGGTGACAACGACATCGCTGTCTCACTGACCGCAAACCCGTCGCACCTCGAGGCCGTCGACCCGGTTCTCGAAGGCCTGGTCCGCGCCAAGCAGGACATCCTCGACAAGGGTGAAGAAGGCTTCACCGTCCTGCCGCTCATGCTGCACGGTGACGCTGCATTCGCCGGTCAGGGCGTTGTCGCCGAGACGCTCAACCTCTCGCTGCTTCGCGGTTACCGCACCGGTGGCACCGTGCACATCGTCGTGAACAACCAGGTCGGCTTCACCACCGCTCCGGAACATTCACGCTCGTCCGAGTACTGCACCGACGTCGCGAAGATGATCGCCGCACCGGTCTTCCACGTCAACGGCGACGACCCCGAGGCTTGCGTCTGGGTTGCTCAGCTGGCCGTCGACTTCCGTGAGAAGTTCGGCAAGGACGTTGTCATCGACCTCATCTGCTACCGCCGTCGCGGTCACAACGAGGGCGACGACCCGTCGATGACCCAGCCGGCCATGTACGACGTCATCGACACCAAGCGCAGCGTTCGTAAGAGCTACACCGAGTCCCTCATCGGCCGCGGTGACATCTCGCTCAAGGAAGCCGAAGACGCACTTCGCGACTACCAGGGCCAGCTCGAACGGGTCTTCAACGAGGTCCGTGAACTCGAGAAGTTCCAGCCCGAACCGTCCGAGTCCGTCGAACTCGACCAGACTCCCCCGGCTCGCCTGACCACGGCTGTCGCTCCCGAGGTCCTCGAGCGCATCGGTGATGCGTTCGTCAACGTCCCCGACGGCTTCACCGTTCACCCGCGCGTCAAGCCGGTTGCCGAGAAGCGCCGCGAGATGGCCCGTGAGGGACATGTCGACTGGGCGTTCGCAGAATTGCTCGCGTTCGGCTCGTTGGCCGAGCAGGGTGCCTTGATCCGCCTCGCGGGTCAGGACTCCAAGCGAGGAACGTTCACGCAGCGTCACTCGGTCCTCATCGACCGCAAGACCGGCAACGAGTACAGCCCGATCGCCAAGATCGCTGCCGACGCCGAAAACGGCGGCAAGTTCATGGTCTACGACTCCGCACTCACCGAGTACGCAGGTCTGGGCTTCGAGTACGGCTACTCGGTCGGTAACCCCGACGCTCTGGTCCTGTGGGAAGCGCAGTTCGGTGACTTCGTCAACGGCGCGCAGACCATCATCGACGAGTTCATCTCTTCGGGTGAGGCCAAGTGGGGTCAGCTCTCCGACGTCGTGCTGCTCCTGCCGCACGGTCACGAGGGTCAGGGTCCGGACCACACCTCCGGTCGCATCGAGCGTTTCCTTCAGCTGTGTGCAGAAGGCTCGATGACCGTTGCGGTTCCGTCGACTCCGGCCAGCTACTTCCACCTGCTGCGTCGCCATCACCTCGACGGCATCCGCCGTCCGCTGGTGGTTTTCACGCCCAAGTCGATGCTGCGTAACAAGGCTGCCGTCAGCAACGTCGAGGACTTCACGACGGGCAAGTTCCGTTCGGTCTTCGAGGAGCCGGCATACGAGAGCGGCGAAAGCGCACGCGAATCGGTCAAGCGGGTTCTGCTGGTCAGCGGCAAGCTGTACTGGGAACTCCTGGCGAAGAAGCACAAGGACGAGCGTGACGACATCGCCATCGTGCGCATGGAGCAGCTCTACCCCGTGCCGAAGCGTCGCCTCAAGGAGACCCTGGACCGTTACCCGAATGCGGATCAGTTCCGTTGGGTCCAGGAAGAGCCCGCAAACCAGGGTGCGTGGCCGTTCCTCGGGCTGGCTCTGCCGGACCTTCTGCCGGAGACCTTGACCGGTATCAAGCGCATCTCGCGTCGTCCGATGTCCGCTCCCTCTTCGGGATCGAGCAAGGTCCACGCGGTGGAGCAGCAGGAGATCTTGGACGAGGCGTTCCTGCCGACCAACTGATCTCAGTAATTTGACAAGGGCCGGGCCCCACATTCCGCAAGGAGTGTGGGGCCCGGCCTTTCTGCGTTCACGTCAATTCGATTGCAGCAGACCCAGATCCGGCCCGGCATCGAAGCCGACGGCGGCCAGTGCCAACGCAGGTAACGACTGAACCGTCAGGTCGATCAGTTCCTCGCGGGTGATGGCGGGCGCTCGGAGCCAACTGATGGTGGCTTCCTCGACAAACGCGATCCAACCGCGAACGGCCAACTCCACCTGAGGTGTTCGAGTAAGGCCGATCTTCGGGAGCTGATCGAGGGTTCTCTTGGCCATGATGTCGCGAGTCTGCTCGAACACCTCACGCATCTGCGGATCCCCGCTGGCGGTCCCCCGGAGCAGCGAGACGTAGGTATTGCGGTTCTCGGTCACGTAGTCGACGTACGACGCCAGCACCGAGCGGAGGGTGAGCATCGGATCGTCCGACTCGCTCGGCTCGGTGCGCTGGAGCATCTGTTCACTGCTGTGTCGGACGATCGCCAGATGGAACTCGCTTTTCGACGCGAAGTAGTGGAACAGAAGCCCCCGCGAGACACCAGCCTGATCGGCGATGTCCTCGACGGAAATCTGTTCGAGCGGCCGTTCGGCCAGCATCCGCGCCCCGAGGTCGATGAGTTGCGCTCGGCGTTGCGCAGGGTCGAGCCGTGTTCGCTTTACTGCGTCCATGCCCAATAGACTACTGAATATTCGTCAATAAGCTATTGACCGTGACTCAATAAAGGCATATCGTTCCCTACATGAGTCTTCCAGTTACAGATACCTCAGCACCTGCCGCGGATACTCGCCACGTCGGCACACTGATCATCGGCAGTGGCTTCGCCGGTCTCGGTGCGGCGATCAAACTGGCACAGGCCGGCATCACCGACTACGTCGTTCTCGAGCGCGGCAACGACGTCGGCGGGACCTGGCGTGACAACAGCTACCCGGGCGCCGCGTGTGACGTGCCGTCGCATTTGTACTCGTACTCTTTTGCACTCAATCCGGAGTGGACGCGCTCCTTCTCCACTCAGCCCGAGATCTACAAGTACATCCAGTCGGTGGCCAACCGCCACAAGGTGCTCGACAAGCACATCTTCGACTGCGACGTTCTCTCCGCACGCTGGGACGAGGCGTCTGCTCGGTGGCACGTCAGCACCAACAAGGGCGAATTCGTCGCAAAGATCGTCGTCTCGGCCGTCGGCGCATTGTGTGAGCCTTCACTTCCGGACATCAAGGGCATCGACGGCTTCAAGGGCGAGATCTTCCACTCCTCGCGTTGGAACCACGACGCCGATCTGACCGGCAAGCGTGTGGCCGTCATCGGAACCGGCGCCTCGGCCATCCAGATCGTGCCGGCCATCGGCAAGAAGGTCTCGCATCTCGACGTGTACCAGCGCACGGCGCCGTGGATCCTGCCCCGCGCAGACCGCGAGTACACCAAGATCGAGCACCTCGCGTTCAAGTACCTCCCCGGCTTCCAGAAGTTGTGCCGCACCGGTATCTACTGGATGCGAGAGACGCAGGTCGTCGGCCTGGCCAAGGCGCCGGTCTTCATGAAGCCGTTGCAGTTCGCCGCCGAGCGTCACCTGAAGGCCCAGATCAAGGACAAGGATCTTCGCAAGAAGGTCATGCCCAACTTCCAGATCGGCTGCAAGCGCATGCTGATCTCGAACAACTACTTCCCCACCCTCGCCCAGGACAATGTCGACCTGGTGACCGAAGGCATCGAGGAGGTCACCGCCAACGGGATCGTCTCGAAGACCGGCACCACCCGTGAGATCGATGCCATCGTCGTGGCGACCGGATTCCACGTCACCGACTCCCCCACCTTCGCGGGAATCTTCGGCAAGGACGGACGCTCGCTCGCCGAGGTCTTCGAAGAGACCGGCATGCAGGGATACAAGGGCGCGGCAGTTGCCAACTTCCCCAACATGTTCTTCCTCGTCGGACCCAACACCGGCCTCGGACATTCGTCGATGGTCTTCATGATCGAGTCGCAGATCAACTACCTGGTCGACGCGATCGCCACCATCGACAAGTACGACATCGGCACCATCGAGGTGCGCAAGGACAAGCAGGACAAGTACAACAAGGACCTGCAGGCAGCTATGTCCAAGAGCGTGTGGAACAACGGCGGTTGCGCCAGCTGGTACATGGACAAGCACGGAAACAACACCACCCTGTGGCCTGGCTTCACCTTCCAGTTCCGCAACGCCACCAAGCATTTCGACCTCGCGGCATACCGCAGCGTCGCCACCTCGGATCTCGGCGCCGTCGGCACCGCGACCACTTCACAGATCGACCTCGACGACGAGAAGGCAGTAGCACAATGAGTGATTTTGCAGGCAAGGTCGTAGTCATCACCGGAGCGGGATCGGGCATCGGTCGCGCACTAGCGCTGAACCTGGCCGGCCAGGGCGCCAAGTTGGCAATCTCCGACGTGGACACCATCGGGCTCGCCGAGACAACGCGTCTGGTGGAAGCCATCGGCGCCGAGGTGAAGTCGGACCATCTCGACGTCACCCAGCGCGAAGCGGTTCTCGAGTACGCCGACGCGGTTGTCGCCCATTTCGGCAAGGTCAACCAGATCTACAACAACGCCGGAATCGCCTACCACGGCACTTTCGAGAAGTCCGAATTCAAGGACTTCGAACGTGTCATGGACGTCGACTTCTGGGGAGTTGTCAACGGCACCAAGGCATTCCTCCCCCACGTCATCGCCTCCGGCGACGGGCACATCGTGAACGTGTCGAGCCTCTTCGGTCTGCTGTCGATGCCGGGTCAGAGCGCATACAACTCGGCCAAGTTCGCCGTTCGCGGTTTCACCGAGTCGCTTCGCCAGGAAATGCTGATCGCCAAGCACCCGGTGAAGGTGACCTGTGTGCACCCGGGCGGAATCAAGACCGCCATCGCACGCAACGCCACCGCAGGCCCGGGTGAAGATCTTGCGGTCTTCTCCGAGTTCTTCGACCGCAAGCTCGCGCGCACCACTCCGGAAGATGCCGCCAAGACGATCGTCAACGGCGTTCGCAAGAGCAAGCCGCGAGTTCTCATCGGGATGGACGCAATCGCACTCGACGCCTGGGTTCGCCTCGTAGGATCGGGCTACCAGCGCATCGTCGCGATCGTCGCCGGCCGAATGATGCCCAAGTCCAGCTGAGTTCGTTTCACAGCGCAGTTCGTTTCACAGCGCAGTTCGCACAAAGAGTCAGGAGCCCTGCCGGTGAGCACGTTCACCCTTCCGCTGCCCGTGGTCGCATTCTTGTTGAAGCCGTACTTCCGTCTGGCTTTCAACTCGCGGCTGCCGTATCGGATTCAACGTCTGTTGCTCGAGGCCGGGGCACCGCTACAGCAGGTTCCAGCGGGCGCCGTCGTGCGCCCGCTGGAGCTGGCTTGCCGACCGGCAGAGAAGATCACCGTCGGCGCAACCGAGCGCCCCACCGCAGTTCTCTACCTGCATGGCGGGGCGTACACGCTGGGTTCGCTGTCCACACACCGTTCTCTCGCAGCTCATCTCGCCCGTGAGTCGTCCAGTGCGGTCTTCACCTTGGACTACCGTCTCGCGCCGGAGAATCCGTATCCCGCCGCTCTCGACGACGCGGTCTCAGCCTTCATGCAGTTGGTCACCGAGTTCGACTATTCGGAAGACCGCGTTGCCATCGCCGGCGATTCAGCCGGTGGCGGCCTGGCCGCGGCGACCGCTATCCGTCTGATCGAGCGTCACGGCGTGACCCCCGGCGCGCTTGCCCTGATCTCACCGTGGGTCGATCCCGGCGATCGGGGTGCTACCAAAAAGGCCGACCTGGTGGTCAACACAGCGTGGTCCTTCGACGCCGCCGACGCCTACCTTGCCGGAGGCGACCGTACTGATCCCGGCTACGCACCGATGCACGGCAAGCTCGACGGGTTGCCACCCACCAGGATTCACGTCGGTTCCGAGGAAGTCCTCTACCCGCAGATCATGACGTTCACCGACAAGCTCGCCGCTGCCGGCGTCGATGTGTCCCTGGTCGAGTACGCAAGACTCTGGCACGTGGCTCACGCACAGGCGTCACTGGTGAAGGAAGCAGCAGACGCCGTTTCCGACCTCGGCCAGTTCATCGCATCGAAACTGATTCGTGCCAAGGATGATTCGAGTTCAGCAGTGGGCTCGAACAGTCACTGACGGCTGGGACACCCGTCCATGTCACTGACGGGTGTCCCACCAGGTGCGGGCGACTTCCGAGGCTGACGCCTTGCCGGTCCGCACCTGCTCGATCATTGCGGCGAGATCGGTGGTGGACAGTTCACCGGCAACGACGCTGAGCGCCTTGACAGCCGAATCTCCCAGTGCGCCCGCTCGAAAGAGCGGAACGACATTCTGCGCAGCCAGAACGTGATTCGAATCAGCGAGCACTGTGACGGCATCGGATTGTGCCAACGCCGACAGCGTCGTGGTTCCGAATACTTGTGCACCGGGTACGTCTGCCGGCGTTGCCTGATCGACACCGGCGAAGACACACTCGGCGCCCTCGGCCAACTGTTCCACTGCCCCGTCCTCGACGAATCTCGCGGAGACGAGCGGCGTCGCCGCGGCACACGAAGGAGCAAAGGCTTCTATCGTCTTCGCTCCCAACGACTGTGCGTATCCGGTGTCGAGTGCGAGGACCGCACGATCTTCGGCCATCGCATAGTCGGAGACCGAAAGACCCTCCGGCAGAGAGCGACTCAAGGCTTCGAAGACGTCGTCGGCCTTGCGGGCCGGGGATGACGGGTCGTAGTGATCGAGCAGCGCGCCGATGAACTCGGGCACCAAAGTGACTCGCGCTGCGTCCAGAGCCTCGAGTGATTGGTTTCGGCCACCACCCACCGATTCGACGCGAGCCGACAGGCCGGAGGAGGAGAGCACCGTCGAATACACCTCGGCCAACACCGAACTCTCCACCGATGCGTCAGCAGCCACCACGATCTGGTCACGAGACTCCGCTTCGACACCCTCTACCACCGAATCACCGTTTGCGCATCCGCTGAGAATCGGCAGGACCATCAGTGCTGCAACAACAGTCGAATACTTCGTGCGTGTGCTCTTCACTGAAATCCTCACATCCAATCCCATGGATCGAAAACCGTGCCATGTCGGTACCTATCGTTACACTTGTCGGGCGATGCGCGGTAACCAGTCCTGACGCAGCCACTCGGTGGCGGCGCCGTCGAAGTCACTCGGGTGGCTTCGCCACAAGGGAATGGTTTCCGACGCCCGAAACACGGGACGCCCGAAAAACCGGAAGGACGCTCATGCGCACCTCACGATTTCGTTCCAACCGTTGGCTCGTAGCCGCGGCAACCGTTGTCTCTCTGACTGCACTGACAGCGTGCGGTAGCAGCGACGGTGACTCCAACAGCGATCCCAACGCGATCGTCGTCGGCTCCGCCAACTTCACCGAATCCGAGACGATCGCCAACATCTACGCCGAAGCACTGCGTGTCAACGGGTTCGATGTGTCCACGTCGTTCAACGTCGGCAGCCGCGAGGCGTACATTCCGGCACTCAAGGACGGGTCCATCAGTGTCATTCCGGATTACACGGGAAATCTCCTGCAGTACTTGGATCCCGACAGCACGGCCACCAGCTCCGCTGACGTCCTCGCTGCTCTTCCCGCAGCTCTCGGGTCGGAATTGGCAATTGCGACGCCTGCATCCGCCGAGGACAAGGACGCCGTCGTTGTCACGAAGGAAACCGCTGACAAGTGGAACCTGAAGACGATCGCCGATCTGGCTCCGCATTCCGCCGAGGTCAAGTTCGGTGCTCCGGCCGAGTTCCAGGAACGTCCAGCCGGATTGCCCGGTTTGAAGTCCAATTACGGCCTCGACATCTCGGCAGCCAACTTCGTTCCGATCGCCGACGGCGGTGGACCGGCAACCGTGAAGGCTCTCTCCTCCGGTGACATCACCGCGGCAAACATCTTCACGACGTCGGCCTCCATCCCGGAGAACAACTTCGTGGTTCTCGAAGACCCGAAGAACAATTTCCCGGCTCAGAACGTGGTGCCGGTGCTGCGCGCGTCGAAGTCTTCCGACAAGTTGAAGACAGTCCTCGACGCGGTGTCCGCCAAGCTCACCACCGAAGAGTTGTTGGCACTCAACGTCCAGGTGTCCGGCGACACCAAGACGGAGCCGGCAGCGGCGGCCAAGGCGTGGGTGACGGCGCAGGGCCTCGACAAGCCGGTCTCGTAGTCACGTGATCACCTTCGAGGGCGTCACCAAGCAGTATCCGGACGGCACCACCGCCGTCGACCGTCTCGATCTCACCATCGAGGCCGAGTCGTTCACGGTGTTCGTGGGGCCGTCCGGGTGCGGCAAGACGACGTCGATGCGCATGATCAACCGGATGATCACACCGACGTCGGGCAAGATCTTCGTCGACGGTCGTGACATCGCCCAGACCGACGCGGTGAAGCTCCGTCTCAGCATCGGGTACGTCATCCAGAACGCCGGCTTGCTTCCGCATCGCACCGTGATCGACAACGTCGCAACAGTTCCGGTACTGCGCGGTGAGTCCCGCCGCGCAGCGCGCAAAGCCGCGTTGGGGGTACTCGAACGAGTCGGTCTGGACATCTCCCTTGCCACCCGCTATCCCGGGCAACTCTCGGGTGGGCAGCAACAACGTGTGGGAGTTGCGCGAGCATTGGCTGCCGATCCGCCGATCCTGTTGATGGACGAGCCCTTCAGCGCCGTCGACCCGGTGGTGCGTGAGGATCTGCAGACCGAAATGCTCCGTCTTCAAAGCGAACTGAAGAAGACGATCGTCTTTGTCACCCACGACATCGACGAGGCAGTCAAACTCGGTGATCACATTGCCGTCTTCGGTCCCGGCGGGCGGCTTCAGCAGGTGGCGGCACCTCGCGACGTGTTGGCCGCTCCGGCAACGGATTTTGTCGCCGGATTCGTCGGACGCGATCGCGGCTATCGGGGATTGTCGTTCCGCGCTGCCGACGAGGTTCCGTTGCACCCCATACGCACGGCCGTCGAGAACGAATTGAAGGCTCTACGTCTCGAATTGGGCGAATGGGTTCTCGTGGTCACGGACAACGGAACTCCGCAGGGATGGATCGACGTGACCGGCGTCGAAGGCCTGCGCTCGGGACGAACCCTTGCTCAGTCGACGTCGGCCGGTGGTTCGCTGTTCTCCCCCGGCGGCGATCTCCGCCAAGCACTCGATGCGGCAATCTCGTCGCCTTCCGGTATCGGCGTTGCCGTCGACGGCGAGGGCGCGGTCATCGGCGGGATCCTCGGTTCCGAAGTCGTGGCGAAATTGGCAGATCAGCGTCGACGCGAGGACGAGGAACGCAACCGCGTCGCCTTCACCGAGGGATTCGGGTCGTAGCGGCATGCGCTGGCTCATCGACAATTTCTCGACGGTCGTGGATTACTCGAAGACCCATCTGTATCTGGCACTGCTTCCTTTGCTGATCGGTCTCCTGATTGCCGTTCCGGTCGGAACAGCGATCCGCAACGTCAGATGGCTGCGCCGAATCACGTTGACCCTGGCGAGCATTGCGTTCACGATTCCGTCGCTCGCGCTGTTCGTCACCATCCCCCAGTTGTTCGGACTCAAGACCCTTGATCCTCTCAACGTCGTGATCGCACTCAGCGTGTATGCGACGGCACTGCTCATCCGGGCAGTACCCGAAGCACTCGACTCGGTGCCGGACAACGTCATCGACGCCTCCACCGCCGTCGGTTTCACACCACTACGACGCGCTCTGACGGTCGAGTTGCCATTGGCGCTGCCGGTGATGATCGCGAACATCAGAGTTATTGCCGTTACCAATATTTCGCTGGTGTCAGTCGGATCTCTGATCGGAATCGGCGGGCTTGGAGTCCTGTTCAAACAAGGCTACGACCGCGACTATCCCGACCAGATCGTTGCGGGCATCATCGCGATCGTCGTGCTGGCACTGGCGCTCGATCTGATCCTGTATCTGATCGGCCGATTCCTGACCCCGTGGACCAGAACGTCGACCTCGTCGAAGGTTCCCGCCGTCCTGTCAGCCGAGGGGGAACCCGTATGAGCATCTTCACCGGGGCCTGGGACTTCATCGTCGATCCCGGAAATTGGAGCGGCGACACCGGAATCGGCACCCGCATCCTCCAGCACCTCTGGTACAGCGTTCTGGCCGTGGCACTTTCGGCTGTGATCGCGGTGCCCATCGGATTACTCATCGGCCATCTGCGTCGCGGTGAGATCGTGGTCGTCAGTCTGGTCAACGCACTGCGGTCACTGCCCACTCTCGGCCTGCTGACCTTCCTCGTTCTTCTCATGGGTCTGGGAGTGATGCCGCCGATTCTCGCCCTCGTCATTCTTGGTATTCCCCCACTACTCGCCGGCACGTACGCCGGAATCGCCAGCGTCGACCGCGGCGTCGTCGAGGCCGCACGGGCGATGGGTATGACCGAACTCCAAGTGCTCTTCCGCGTCGAGATACCCAATGCGCTGCCATTGATTCTCGGCGGACTGCGTAACGCAACACTGCAGGTGATTGCCACGGCAACGGTCGCCGCCTACGTCAACCTCGGCGGCCTCGGCCGGTACATCTTCGACGGTCTCGCACTCTACAAGTACGACCGAGTCGTCGTCGGCGCAATCCTGGTCGCGGTTGTGGCTCTCGTCGTGGACGGCTTACTGGCGCTGGTGGTCTGGGCATCGGTTCCCGGGACCGGCAGGCTGCGCCGAACACCCGACCTCACTCGTCTGTAGCTCTCGGTACACACGAAAAAGCCCCGATCGGAACCTTGTGTGCGGGTTCCGATCGGGGCTTTCGTAGTCCCTCTTAGCTGGTCACGCCCTCAGCATGCGCTGCGGCCGCGACGGCTTCCGCTACTGCGGGTGCCACGCGAGGGTCGAGTGGGCTGGGGACGATTTTGTCCGCCGCCAACTCGTCGCCGACCACCGACAGGATTGCCTCGGCGGCAGCGAGCTTCATACCTTCGGTGATGCGACGGGCGCCGGCGTCGAGCGCGCCCTTGAAGACACCGGGGAAGGCAAGAACGTTGTTGATCTGGTTCGGGAAATCACTACGGCCCGTCGCCACGATCGCCGCGTACTTCGACGCGGTTTCGGGGTGAATCTCCGGGTCCGGGTTGGAGAGTGCGAACACGATCGACTCGGGAGCCATCGAAGCGATGAGCTCCTCGGGGATCTTGCCCGCCGAGACACCGAGGAACACGTCAGCACCTTCGAGAGCCTCGATGGCACCACCATGCAGGTCACGGGGATTGGTGCGGGCCGCGAGTTCTGCCTTCACGTCGTTGAGGTCGCTGCGCTCACCCGAGATGATGCCCTTCGAGTCCAGCACGATGACGTCGCTGATTCCGGCGGCAAGCAGGATGTTCGCGCAGGCAACACCCGCAGCGCCGGCGCCGGAGATGACGACCTTGAGTGTGGTGATGTCGCGGCTCTGGACCTTCACGGCGCCCTTGAGTGCCGCGAGGACCACGATGGCGGTTCCGTGCTGATCGTCGTGCATGACGGGGCAGTCGAGAGCTTCGATGACGCGCTTCTCGATCTCGAAGCAACGCGGCGCCGAGATGTCCTCGAGGTTGACCGCGCCGAAGCTCGGACGCAGTCGGATGAGCGTCTCGACGATCTCGTCGGGATCCTTGGTGTCGAGAACCAGCGGAATGGAGTTCAGTCCGGCAAAGTTCTTGAACAGTGCCGACTTGCCCTCCATGACGGGCAGCGACGCGCGGGGGCCGATGTCGCCGAGTCCGAGAACCGCGGTGCCGTCGCTGACCACGACGACGAGTCGGTTGGTCCACGTGTATCGATCGGCAAGGGTTTCGTCTGCAGCGATGGCGCGGCTCACCTGAGCAACACCCGGCGTGTAGGCGATCGAGAGGGCCCGCTGCGTATCGAGCGGTGCTGTGGTCTCGACCGAGAGCTTGCCACCGACGTGAGCGGCAAAGATTTCTTCGTCGGTCAACTCGACCTTGGGTACGTTGATGGCTTCAGTCACGAGGGACACGATGACACTCCTGATTAGTCCAGCCTCAAGCGGGGCTGGGTTACTGGGAAGTAATCCTTCGGACCGCTGCGAAACCACGTTCACAACGGTCAGAGATCATTTCTTCCGCGAACGACTACTGAGAAGAAGAGCATTCGGCGTGCGCGAGAAAGTGGGCCGCAATACATCCGAAGCGTCATGGTGTGGGGCGGGTGAGCCCTGGCGTATCCATGCAATCTAGGTTTCGGGAGAAATTCTGACGAAACCTGCACTTCGGGGCCGGGCTGTGGCGCCGCCTCGAAGTAACTCCAGTTTGCCACCAGAGTCGGATCACAATCAAATCCTCCAAGCGGTCGGATTCCTCATCACACTCGAACCCGAACCGTCATCCCCACCGTGTCATCCCCACCCAGTCATCCCCACCGTGTCATCCCCACCCAGTCATCCCCACCGTGTCATCCCCACCCAGTCATCCCCACCACTGCGTCACCAACAACAGCCCCGCCACCACGAGCACGACCACCGATCCGGCAACCGCCGCGATACCCCGCCTGCGGTCGCACCAGATCTGCGCGGCGAGAGCAACCACCGAGGCCGCAATGTGCGCGGTGATCGACGTTGTTCCCGGACCCGGGAATCCGCGGTTGCCGCCCAGATATGCCGAACCGATGATCACGAGTGTCAAGACCACGATTCCGGCCGCCACGGTGCCACTCAGGGCGCGTAGAGCGCGGACCAGCAGCCATTGTCGTTTGTCGGCGGGATAGTCGTAATCGTCTTCGTACTGATAGTCCTGATATTCCTGGTACTGGTAGTCGTCCTCGTACCTGTCGTTCCGGTCGTACCTGTCGTCGTATGTCATCTCTTACGCTCCCGCGACGAATCCGCGGACTGATTCCGCAATGAGTTGAACCGCGATGGCGGCGAGCAGAAGACCGGCGATGCGTGCCAGCAGACTGATGCCACCCTCGCCCAGTATCCGGATCAGTGCGGTCGAGAAGCGCAGGACCACGAACAGCACGAGGTGGATGGACAGAATCGCCAACGCGATCGCCAGATACGACGCCGCTTCACCGTCGGCCTGGGCGACAAAGACGATGACGGCCGCTATCGCACCGGGACCGGCCATCATCGGCGTTCCCAGAGGAACGAGTGCGACGTTGACGTCGTCGGCTCCCTGCGGACGGTTGGAGGCCTTGCCGGTCAGCAGTTCGAGTGCGATGAGAAGCAGCAGCAATCCGCCGGCGCCCTGCAACGCCGGAATGCCGATGTGGAGGTAGTTGAGGATCGCCTGACCGCCGATGGCAAAGACCGAGATGACCGCCAGGGAGACGGCGGGGGCCTGCCATGCCGCTCGATTGCGATCTTCACGGCTTTTACGTCCGACGAGTGACAAAAACACCGGGATGACTCCGGGCGGGTCCATGATCACGAACAGCGTGATGAACACGGTGAGGTAGAGCGTGGTGTCGAGCATCAGCGCCCCAGTACCTCCACGCCGGTGGCGGCCGAGACGAGTTTGTCGAACTCGGCTTCGTCCGTGAGCTCGTCGCCGAGTCCGATCGTCTTGTTCTCGCCGTGGTAGTCAGAGGATCCGGTGACTGCCAAACCGAGGTCGACAGCCAGGCGGCGCAGGACGTCACGATCGTCGCTGCGATGGTCCGGGTGATCGACTTCGAGACCCCCGAGACCCAGATCGGCCAGATCGCGGATGTGGTCGAGCGCAAGCAATCCGCCGCGCGAACGGGCCCGTCCATGCGCCAGGACGGTCACTCCCCCGGCGGCTGCCACCAGTTCGACGGCGTACTCGAGCGGAGTGTCGTACTTGGGAACGTCGTATCGTCCTCGACTGGACAACAGGTCGGAGAAGGCCTCGCTGATGCTCGACACCACACCGGCCCGCATCAGGGCCGCTGCGACGTGCGGGCGTCCGACGGACGGACCGGCGTCGGCGAGGATCTGATCGGGATCGACGGGCAGACCGTCACGCGCCATCATGGTCGTCATCACCCGGATACGTTCGACGCGTTCGGCGCGCAGTCGCTCACGTTCTTTTGCGAATTCGGGGTGCGTCGGATCGAACAGGTACGCAAGCAGATGTACAGCGACCGGCCAACCACGCTCACCTCGACCTTCGCACGACATCTCCATCCCACGAACCAGGCTGACGCCGGCCGGCAAGGCCTGCGCCGCCTCGGCCCAGCCCGAAGTCGTGTCGTGATCGGTGATGGCGACGACGTCGAGTCCGGCGTCGGCTGCGGCGCGCATGAGGGCAGCCGGGGTGTCGGTGCCGTCCGATGCGTTGGAGTGGGTGTGAAGATCTATTCGCACTGTTCCAGTGTGTCAGCAATCGGCAACTTCATCGCGCTCCGGTGGGCGAGCCGGAAGCTGACGTACGATTACGCCGCAGCGGCAGCGCAATTCGATCAGGTGTCGCTGTAGTGCCGTTCCCCTGCCGTTCCACTGCATTACAGACCGAGAAGGAGCGAGCGTGCCAACCATGCCGTCACTGCCGAATTGGTCGAACGGCAAATCGACGCAAGCCGATGCGCCCAAGATCCCCGTTCCGGCAGCCCGCGCGATCGTCGACTGCGCGGTCTACGTGGACGGCGTGCGGTTGCCGGGCAAGTACACGCACCGCGCTGCGTTGGCCGAGGTTCGTAGTCGCGACAACGCGTTCGTCTGGGTGGGCATGCACGCTCCCGACGAAGGTCAGATGCAAGATGTCGCAGCAACTTTCGGACTCCACGAGCTGATGGTCGAGGATGCCGTCCATGCACACGAGCGCCCGAAACTCGAACGCTACGACGACGTCATGTTCCTGGTGCTGCGCACGGTCGTCTACGTACCGCACGAGTCCGTCGCGACGGCGAGCGAGATCGTCGAAACCGGCGAGATCATGGTGTTCGTCGGCCCCGACTTCGTAGTGACCGTCCGGCACGGGGATCACTCCGAACTGGCAAGCGTGCGCAAGTCACTCGAGCAGAACCCCGAGCGCCTCACCATGGGCCCGTTCGCGGTGTTGCACGCGATCACCGACCACGTCGTCGACAGCTATCTCTCCGTCATCCAACTCGTCGAACAGGACGTCGACAGCATGGAAGAGTTGGTGTTCAACCCGCGGAACACCGTTGCCGTCGAGCACATCTACCTGCTCAAACGTGAAATCGTCGAACTACGACGCTCGGTCACTCCACTCGGATTGCCACTGCTCCAGCTGACCCAGCCCGCGGGCGGCCTCGTCCCGAAGGAGATCCGGCGATACTTCCGTGACGTACGAGATCACCACACGATCGTGGCCGAACGTATCTCGGAATACGACGAGGTGTTGAGTTCGCTGGTCGACGCCGCACTCGCGAAGATCGCGGTGCAGCAAAACACCGACATGCGCAAGATCTCCGCGTGGGTCGCTATCGCCGCCGTGCCGACCGGCGTTGCCGGTATCTACGGGATGAACTTCGAGAACATGCCGGAACTCGGTTACAAGTACGGCTATCAGTCCATCCTGTTCCTCATCGCGTCGGTGTGTGTCGGCTTGTTCTTTCTCTTCCGTCGCAACAACTGGCTGTGAACCTCGCACGCTGACTCCCTGTACTTGCCACCGTCGCAGGCGGACAATGGATATGGGTACGCATTTTCATTCCGTTCCCGAAATCCATTTTGCGACAAGCAAATTCAGATCCAAAGAGAAGTGGAGGAGCAACCATGCCTACAGTCGAGCAATCCGTGGAGATCGCGTTGCCACCCAAGGACGTCTGGGAGTACATCGCCGTCGCCGAGAACTGGCCCAACTGGGAGAATTCGATGGTCGAGTGCAAACAGATCACCGACGGCCCGATGGGCGTGGGAAGCCGCTGGCACGGTGTCTCGCGAATCCTGGGCAAGCGTCTCGAGTGGACATCCGAATTCACCGAGTACGACCCACCGAGATCGTCGAAATCGACGTCCGTCGAAAGTCCGGTCAGCTTCTCGCAGACCACGACCTGCGAAGAAGTCGGTGACGGCACTCGGGTCACCTACCGACTCGACAGCGAAAGCGGCCTGGGAGGAGTATTCGGCAAGATGGCCGACCCGATCGTCACGAAAGCATTTTCACGGACGGTTCGGGTAAGTCTCGAGAACTTGGCGGACATCCTCGTGCACGCCGAATGATCTGACGGACAAAGCGCCAGCGCAGCTAGAGCGAGGCAGCGGAACGGTGCGGATCGCGGATGTCGATCCCCGCCTCGGTCCACGCTTCCCTCAGTGCCTCCGCGCCGCGCAGACGCACCCAGGCGGCTTCGGTACCGGTCAGGGGGACCACACCAAGGAAGCGCACCGGGTCGAACGGCTCCGGCAGCGTCAGGTCTTCGATCCCGCTGTCACCGAGAAGCACCGCCGTGAACGCAGTGTCCTTCCACAGCGGCTCGCCCAGGTCCAACAGTGCGTCCTCGAGCAGCACGACGCCTTCGACGGACGGCGCCGCGGCCAGCACCGCGAGCGTCCTGGCCACACCTGACGCCACACCGGTGCCACCGCGCAGCGTGAGTACCAACTCGGCGCGGGGTCCGCGTGTGGGGTCTGCGACCAGTTCGTTGGGGTCGCCCATCGGATGACGCGAGCACCCCAGTGTGACGTAGCGGACCAGGCCGTCGGGTGATTCGAAACGCAGCACGTCCAGCGGTTCGACACCGAGGAACGTCACCGAGGCCGCGGTGGGGTCCGGCCCCTCGATGCTGCTGACGAGATGGGCCCGGACGGAAGATACGACGCTGTCTGACACTCGTCCATCTAAACACCGTGCCCGCGAGGTTCGCAGCGCAGATACCTCGCGGTGGCGGTAGCGTCGTCGAAATGGTCTCCGTTCTCGCTGTCAGCGACGAGACCGTCGAATTCCTGTGGAGCAGTCAAGTTCGTTCACTCGGAGTCGACGTGATCCTGGGCGCGGGCGATCTGCCGTTTGCGTATCTGGAGTACCTGTCTGACCAACTGAATGCGCCTTGCGTGTTCGTTCCCGGAAACCACGACGCCGATCTGTCCGGATATTCGAACAAGAGATCGGGTTGGACGCGGGCCGGGATGCCGGCGCAGTGGCCGGGGCCTACCGGCGCAGTCAACGCCGACGGACGCATCGTGACCGTCGCCGGTCTGCGGATCGCGGGCCTCGGTGGTTCCATCCGATACAACACGGGTCCCAATCAATGGTCCGAGCGCCAGCAGAGCCGACGCGCTCGCTCGCTCGCCTGGCGAAACGCCTGGCAATCGCGGCTTCCCGGCGGCCGGGCGGGCGTGGATGTGCTGCTCACCCACAGTCCCGCCCGCGGTGTCGGCGACGCCGAGGATCGGCCACATCGAGGGTTCGAATGCTTCACGCCTTTGATTCACAACCTCGATCCGACGGTGATGGTCCACGGACACATCCACCCGCACGGGCGAACCCCTCTCGATCTGGAGGTAGGCCGGACTATCGTGCTCAATACCGTCGGCTTCACGCTGATGGAGATTTCCCCAGGTACTCCGCCGACGATCGTGAGGCGCCGACATGGCTCGTGACACCGGATTTCCCACAGCCGACGCGGAAAACGACTTCGCTCGTCAGCGTCGACGTGCCGACGTTGCCCGTCTGGTCAGTTGGCTACGACGCGAACCCGACGACGTCAACGCGATCCTGCCGTTCGACGAGGTTGTCGCAGCTCTGGGCAAGGTCGGCGAGAAGTCTCTGGGGCTGCAGGTCGTCACCATCGAATCAATAGTCGGAAGTGTCGACCGCACAGGTGATTTCGACAGGTACTTCCGTCCGACGTCCACTCACTCGCGCGCTCGTTGGGAGCGACTTGCGGTGGCGCAACGACGCGGCGAATCGGTACCACCTGTTCAGTTGTATCGCGTCGGCTCCATGCATTTCGTGATCGACGGGCACCACCGAGTGTCCATTGCGTGTGCGATGCACCAGAAGACAATCGACGCGTACGTCACCGAGATCATCACGCGTATCTCGCCGGAAGGCATCACTCAGCGCGCTGATCTGCTCATCAAGGATCATCGTCGACTCTTCCTCACCCGCGTTCCGCTGCAGGGTTCACAACGCGAAGCCGTCCAGGTCACCGACCCGTGGGAGTACGCCGAACTCAGTGAGTGTGTGGAGGCGTGGGGTTTTCGGCTCATGCAGGAGAAGGGTGAGTTCCTCGGCCGAGACACCGTCGCCCGCCGCTGGTTCGGCGAGGAGTTTCTGCCCGTCGTGCGAATGCTGCGGGGTGCTGACATGTTGCCCGAGCACACCGACGCCGAGGCCTACTTGTGGATCGCCCGGGAGCGGTACCGACTGGTGCGGCGTCACATGTGGAACGACGAGATCGTGGCCGAACTACGCGATCGAGCACCGCGAAAGCACAAGCCCGCTACGTAGCGACAGCGAACCGCACCTCTCGGTTCGGGATCTTCGGGTGCATGAATTTCAGCAACGCACGCGCTTCCTTCTCGATGGATGCGAGCGCCGTCTTCGGTTGCTGCGCAAACAGAGTCGCGCCCAATTCGACCGTCTCCTTGTCCGGCGTCACCGTCGCGAATCCCACCACCTTTCCGCGCACCAGGATGGCGGGCTTGACGATGCCGTTGACGGTGAAGACGCGAGTTCGGTACTGCTCGTCCATGATTCGCGAGCGGTCGGCGTGCGAGAGCAGGATGTTGTCGAACGGAGCAAGGATTCTGACCGGCGGTGTTCCGGAGGTCGGTCGTGGCGCGTCCGGCAGGTCGAACACCTCGGCCCCTTTCGCGTTGACAAAGGTGATCAAGCCGGGACGTAGCCTCTCGAAGACTTCGGCGAGTCTCGTGAGCCCTGACCATGCTTGCGCATCTTTCACACTGGCGGGCCCGAAGGCCGCCAGATAACGAAGCACCATCGCATCCGGATCCGGCGATGAACTCACTTCCGTGCCAAGCCAATTCTCCAAGGTCGTCAGTGCCGGTACTCCGGATCGTCCCCACAGGCCTCGCGGTGGGACCTGCACCATCGGCAGAAGTCCTCGAACTCCGTGCGCCAGTCCCTCGGCCGCGTGACCGGGAAAGCGCTCTGCCAGTATCGGTCTCATCTGCATCTGGGTGAGCGGCCCGTCCGCTACGAGGTCCCGTCCCGCCCGCGCCAGAGCGTCGAGATCCAACCCGGTGAGCGCCGCACGCTGTGTGCTGTTGGTGTGGAGATCGCGTTCCATGATCGTCTGAACCGTGGCCCGGAAGGGGCCCGCATCCGCGGCCGAGAGAGCAAAAACCGTGCCCCGCATGGCAACCAGCCGCACCACCTGGCGCTTCTCCACAAGGGTGGAGAGGTCTTCTGCTGCAAAGTTCTTCAGCCGCGCCCACAGTGCCAGATAGGGAGGCGTCGGCGCCTGGGCTTGCAGACCCGCCAGGTGCTCGATCGCATCCAACGCGCTGACCTCGGCCCTCCGCAGCAGGAACTGCCTCGCCAGTGTCGCCAGGTTGAGCTCGCGATCGGTGATCAGTGTCATCGACAACTCCTCAGCGCTCGTGGTCGGATTCGGTGACGATCTGGAACGGTATCTCGACTCGCGCGAGGGTTCCGGACGATTCACCCGGCCCGACCGAGAACGAGCCACCCGCAGCAACCACCCGCAACTCGTGCGAGAGCAGCCCTATGTGGCCGGCGGCACGTCGTTCGGCAATCCGATCGGCGCTGATCCCCCGGCCGTCGTCCGAGACCACCAGCACCGCACGGTGGTCCAGCCGTGCGAGCTCGATCCGAACATTGTCCGCGCCGGCATGTTTGACGACGTTGCCAAGGAGCTCTCGGGCGGCACCGAACAAGACTTCGTCCGCGGACGTGCGCAGATCGTCGTTCCAGCCCGAAGTGTCGACGTCGACCACTACTCCGCCGCGTCCCTGCGCCGATCGCGCGAGGTCCCCGATTGCGCGGGCAAGACCCACGTGAACAAGGACAGTGGGATGCAACTCCGAGACGGAGGATCTCAACAGCGTTGTCGCTTCACCGAGCGCTTTCGCGGCTCGCGCCAGGGCGACAGGCTCCGCGCTGTCTGCCAATTCGTCGAGATCCATCCGCGCCGCGAGGACGTACTGGAGCGCCCCGTCGTGCAATTGCTCGGATAGTTCCGTGCGCTCACGCTGCTCCAGCCCCATGAGTTCGGCCAGAAGGCTGGTTCGATGCCCGACGAGGTGCCCGATGGTCAACACGCGCGATCTTTGAATCCGAGTCAGTCCGATTGCGCCTGCGCCCACTCCGGCCAAGGCCATGGTGCTCAGCAGGATCGACGGCCACGGCTCGGAGTTCGAAGTCATCGTTGCCCAGCTGGAAACGAAGAACACCCCGATCGTGCAGGCAACGACGCCGACACACACGTCCGTCCGCAGTTGCGTACACGCAAGAACCGGAATGACGAAGAGCCCGTTGCTCAAGATGTCGGCGGTCCAACTCTGCTCGGCTGCGAGACCGGTCAGCAATGTCAGAGTTGCGAGCACGGCGAGGTCGACGAACAAGCCGAGCCAGATCATCGTCACCGGGCCGGTGCCGCCCTTGCGGATCCACAGCGCCACGGCTGCCGACCAGAGGGCATAGGTGCCCAGAATCGCGAAACACCATCCCGCGTCGTTCATCGGCGGGACGAAAATCAGTGTCAGGGCGATGAACAGCACCAGAGCGCCGCGCACCGTCAGTTGGAGGTACGCACCGCGGTAGGCGTGTTCGCGCATGATCCGCTCGAGGTCCGGGCCACCGGGCAGGTGCTCGGTTCGTACCGAGGATTCGTTCATCTGTCCTCCTGTGCCGCCCATCCCAGTTCCCTGTGAATGAGCTTCGCACACGAGATTTCACAATCAACCCGCAATACCGTGAATGGCACAGCATTCACCGAACCTCGAAACCACGCAGGAGTGCTCATGATCTCGACCCGAGCAAGCAAGCGCCGCATCGCCACTCGATTTGCCGTCGCCGGCGCCCTGGCAGCGGCGCCGATCGCCGTGGTCGCCGGGACAGCGCAAGCCGCCCCGGCCTCCACCCATCACGAACAATTCGGCCGCCTGGTCCCCCTACCCGAGCCGGCCGACGCAGCGCCCGGCCCCGAACAGGTACCGCTCACCTGGGGCGCGACGTATTCGGTCACCTTGCCCGGGTAAAGGTCACAGCAGCAGATTGGCTCCCGTACCGCCGTCGAACACTGCGATCTTGGCGGGATCGAACCACAGATCGACAGACCTGCCCTGGGCCACCGTGGACTCGGACGAGAGCCTGGCAACCAGTTGACCGCCACCAGCGACGGCCGTTCCCGAATCGGCGGCGAGTTCCTCGAGTTCACGAGAATTGACGGCGGGGCCACCAGCGAGGAAATACGCGTACTTGTCCGAACCCATCGATTCCAGCACGTCGACGTCGACGGTGAACGTCCCGCCGTGCGGCTTCTGCGCTGCATCGACCAGCGCCACGTCCTCGAAATGTTCCGGCCTGATACCGACCACGACGTCCTTGCCCGAGCCGCTGCCCGAGGTCTTCGACTGCGCCGCCGCGGGCAGGCGAACATCGCCGATCGGCGTGCTCACACCGTCGGCCGTCAACTGTCCGGGGAAGAAGTTCATGGACGGGGACCCGATGAACCCCGCCACGAACAGATTGTTCGGTCGATCGTAGAGTTCCTGCGGCGCACCGATCTGTTGCACGATTCCGCCGCGCAGCACGACTACCCGATCGCCGAGCGTCATCGCCTCGGTCTGGTCGTGGGTCACGTAAATCGTTGTCGTACCGAGTCGCTGCTGCAGACGGGCGATCTCCGTCCTCATCTGCACGCGCAGTTTGGCGTCCAGGTTCGATAGCGGCTCGTCCA
This sequence comes from Rhodococcus sp. WY5, assembly GCF_018588185.1. Classification (NCBI taxonomy): domain Bacteria; kingdom Bacillati; phylum Actinomycetota; class Actinomycetes; order Mycobacteriales; family Nocardiaceae; genus Rhodococcus; species Rhodococcus sp. WY5. The sequence goes on along the minus strand of NZ_JAAMPR010000001.1, from coordinate 3,116,792 downwards.
TGAGAAACGCCTTCGGGCTGCGCACGATTGCGCGTCCCATCGCGACACGCTGACGCTGACCGCCCGACAGGTTCGCCGGTTTGCGATCGAGATGCTGGGTGAGGTCGAGGACCCGCGCCGCGTCGTCGACCTTGGCGTTGATCTCGTCCTTGGACATCTTCGCCAAGGTCAACGGGAACGCGATGTTCTGGCGCACCGTCATGTGCGGATACAGCGCATACGACTGGAAGACCATCGCGATGTCGCGGTCCTTGGGGGCGCGTTCGTTGACGCGTTCACCCGCGATCCGCAACTCACCGGTCGAAATGTCTTCCAGCCCGGCAATCATGTTGAGAGTCGTGGATTTTCCACAACCGGACGGGCCCACGAGAATGATGAATTCTCCGTCGGCGATGGTGATGTCGACATCACTGACCGCCTTGGCTCCGTCCGGGTACAGCTTGGTCACCTTGTCCAGCACGATCTCGGCCACAGGCTTATCCCTTCACTGCGCCGGAAGTAAGCCCGGCCACGATACGACGTTGGAAGAACAGAACAAAGATGATGATCGGAATGGTGATGACCATGGCGGCCGCGGCGATCGACCCGGTGGGCTCCTCGAATTGTGAAGCGCCGGTGAAGTTTGCGATGGCCGCAGGGGCGGTGATGGAGCGTTCGGTCGACGTCAGCGAAATCGCGAACAACAGGTCGTTCCAGCAGAAGATGAACACCAGGATTCCCGCAGTGACGATGCCGGGCGCGGCCAGTGGAGCCACCACCTTCCGGAACGCCTGCCCCGGCGTCGCGCCGTCCATCTGCGCCGCCTTTTCGAGTTCCCAAGGAATCTCTTTGAAGAACGCCGAGAGCGTGTAGATCGCCAACGGCAACGCAAAGGTGATGTACGGCAGGATGAGTCCGGCCCAGGTGTCGAAGAGCCCGAGCCGTCGTTCGATGTCGAACAGCGGGCTCACCAATGAAATCTGCGGGAACATCGCGATCAGCAGGGCAACAGCCACCAGCAGCTTCTTGCCCGGAAAATCCAGGCGCGCAATCGCGTAAGCAGCCATGGTTCCGATCACCACGGCGATGACCGTCGAGATGAGTCCGATGCCGATGGAGTTGATCAGAGCACTGGTGAAGGCGCTGGTGTCGAAGATTCCTCGGTAGTTGTCCAGGGTCCACTTCTCCGGAATGAACTTGCCGTCCTTGATGGTTCCGGCGGGCTTGAAGGACAGGCTCGCAATCCACAGGACGGGAACCAACGCGTACAGCAAGACCAGAAGGTTGACGACGGACCAGCTGATCTTGAGTCTGGGAGTCACGGTCATGTCAGCGTCCTTCCGTATCGGATCCGGGAGCCGAAGCACCGAAAAGTTTGATGAAGATGAACGCGATCACTGCCACACACACGAAGATCAGCACGCTGATCGCGGATCCGATACCCAAGTTGAATGCCTTGAACAGATTGTCGTAACCCAGAATCGACACCGACCCGGTGTCGTTCGCTCCCTTCGTGAGCACGTAGATGTTGTCGAAGATGCGGAATGCGTCGAGTGTGCGGAACAGCAGAGCGACGAGGATGGCGGGCTTCATCAGCGGAAGGATGATGCGTACCAACCGGGTCCACGCGCCGGCGCCGTCCACCTGAGCCGCCTTGAGAAGGTCATCGGGCACGAGCGCCAAGCCGGCGAGCAGGAGCAGCGCCATGAACGGCGTCGTCTTCCAGACCTCGGCAAGGACGATGATCGCGAGCGACGGGATCTGGTCGGTGAGCGGCGCACTGCCGTCGGGCAGGAGATTGGCGAGGTAGCCGGTCCCCGGCGTCCACGCGTAGTACCAGCTGTATGCCGCCGCGACGGTGACGATGCCGTACGGGATGAGCACAACGGTGCGGACGAGCCCTTTACCCACGATCGTTCGGTGCATCACCAGTGCGATGGTCAGTCCGAGAACGAACTCGATGACGACCGAGACAACCGTGATCGACGTCGTCACCGCGAACGCTTGCCACCAGTAACCGTCGGTCAGCACCGACACGTAGTTGTCGAACCACACGAACTTTCGTTGATCCGGGAAGCGCAGGTCGTAGCGCTGCAAACTCAGCCAAACGGCGTAGAACACCGGATATGCGGTCACCGCGATCATGAGAATCGCGGCCGGGGCCACCAGCCAGAGACCGAGGCGACGCTCGGCCGCCTTTCCGTCGGACATCTTCGTTTTCGCGGAGTGCTTCGGCTCCGGCGATGCCGTCGCGACTGTTGGTGCAGCTCCCGAATTTTCGCTGTCGGTCGTCACGGAATCAGCCCCTCGGAATTGACTGCCTTGCGTACCTGCTCGGCAAGATCGTTCACGGTCGATTCCGGGTCGATGTTTCCCACAGGGTTCAGCGTGGCAGTGATGAGCGTCGAAATACTCTGATAGGCAGGAGAAACCGGACGAACCGAAGCGGTGTCCAGGCTGTCGCGAACCTCACGCCACGCCGGGTACGCCTCCTGGAACGCCGGGTCGTCGTACAGGCTCTCGAGAGTCGGCGGAACGCCACCGGCTACCGCGTTGTTGCGCTGATTCTCCTCGTTACGCAGACAGGTGAGCGCCTCGAACGCGAGGTCCGGATGCTGGCTGGTCTTGGCCACCGCCACGTTGAAGCCGCCGATCGTGACCTCGGCCGGCTTACCCTCGATCACCGAGGGATACGGAGCGGCAAGGAAATTCCGTTCTCCGTTCACCGTGAGCACCGTGTTTCCGGTGTTCTCACTGGTGACGTTGCCCTTGTCGTCGATGTACGGCAGATCGCCCTTCTCGGCGTTCTCCATGATGCCGGGCAGCACGAACGGCCAGTTGACCTGGAAGGCAGATTTGCCGCTCTCCATACCCAGTCGCGACGACGCTTCATCCCCCTGCGAGATCGAGGGATCCGCACCCTTGGCGGTAGCGACGCGCTCCATGACGGTCAGCGCCTGCTGGGCAGCATCACCGTCGGCCACCGTCACGGTTGTTCCGTCCGGCCCCACCACCGATCCGCCGGCACTGGCGAGAAGGGTGTTGAACCAGACCATCAATCCTTCGTACTGCTTGCCCTGCACACCGATCCAGCTGGGGCGCCCCTCCGCGGCCAGGCCTTCGGAGATGTCGATCATCTGATCCCAGGTTTGGGGTGGTTGCCCGTCCGGCATCAAATCCTTTCGATACCAGAGCAATTGGGTGTTGGTGTTCAATGGTGCCGCATAGAGCTGGTCCTGCCACTTCGCCGACTCCAGCGGACCCTCGAGCGTCCCGTTGCTGACCTCGGCCGCCACGTCGTCAGGAAGCGGCAATGCCCATCCCGCTTCGGCGAATTCGGCAGTCCACACCACGTCGAGCGTCATCAGATCGAGTGACTTGTCATTGCCGGTCAGACGCCGGGCCAACTGAAGTCGCTGGTCGTCGGCACCCTTGGGCAGAGTTTTCTGCTCGACCCGGTACGCGCCGTTCGACGCCGCCGAACAATTGGCGGCGGCCTCCGCATACTGCTCGGCGCCGTCGGCAGCGGTGTAGAAGGACAGCACCACGCCGTCGTCATTGTCCGATCCGCACGCACTGAGCAAGGGCGCCAACAACAATGTTGCCGCGCCCAGCAGCCCCGCCCGCAATTTCTTCTTCTGTCCCGCCCGCGATCTCTCGTTCTGCCCCGCCCGCGATCTCTTGTTCTGCACAGCCGTCCTCCTCGGGCGGCGAGACGGCGCAGTCGTTACGGCTGGCCGACGCACCACACATCGGCACTTTTGCCGGAGAAGGGACCTATTTCCTTGTCCGGCAAACGGTCACGGGAAGCGAGTACTACCTCGCCCGCGTGTACATAACGTAACCGAGATCACACAAGTTGGCAGCCCGAGCGAGAATGTCAGATGGCGAGCTTGGCGAGCAGGTCGCGCGCCGACTCCGCCGTCTTGGGCTCACACAGTACGTCGTAACGTCCGGCGACCAACTGCATCGTCGAGGCGAAGTCCCGCTGCCCACGCGTCGCGGCGTACGGAATCGTCGTGGAGATGACACCGAAGATGATGCCGCCCACGATGCCCGCGATCAGCGGAGCGAGGAAACCACCGGTGACGATTCCGAGCACCAGGCCGAAGAAGACACCGAGCCAAGCACCGGAGACGATGCCGCCACCGATCACCTTGGCCCACGTCAACCGACCGAGAACTCGCTCGACCTGCATCAGGTTCACGCCGACGATCGTGACGTCCTGAACCGGGAATTCCTGATCGGAGAGGTAATCGACTGCGCGCTGCGCCTCGGCGTAGGTGGGGTACGACCCGATGGGCCATCCCGAAGGCGGTGTCGGCAACGCTCCACGGCGCGACCCATTCGACGATTGACCGAGCGGATTGGACATGGCTGGCTGCGCTCCTCTTTTCGGGCACGTCATCCACGCGGATGACGCAAGTACATCTACCCCCTATTGTGCCCTTTACAGACCTGATTCGTTCGGCTATGCGAGCGTCAGGCGTGTTCGGGCGGCGTGAATTCCGACGTGCGCGCCATCCCCGCGGCGCGACCCTTGGCCGAAATCACCAGTGCCATCTTGCGACTCGCCTCGTCGATCATCTCGTCGCCGAGCATGACCGCGCCCCGCCCTCCCCCGGCAGCCGAGGTGTGGAACGCGTACGCGTCCAAGATGAGTTCCGCACGGTCGTAATCGGATTGGCGCGGACTGAACACCTCGTTGGCCGCCTCGATCTGCGTGGGGTGCAGAACCCACTTGCCGTCGAAACCGAGCGCTGCCGTTCGCGCAGCCGACCGAGTGAAAGCCTCGACGTCGCGGATCTGCAGGTACGGCCCGTCGATGGCCTGGACGCCGTGCGCCCGCGCGGCCATCAAGATGGTCATCAGGATGTGGTGATACGCGTCACCGCGGTCGTAGCCGTCCGGTTGCTCACCGACGACCAGAGTTCGCATGTTCAAGCTCGCCATGAAGTCGGCCGGGCCGAACACGAGCGCCTCGACGCGGGGACTCGCGGTGGCGATCGCGTCGATGTTGGTCAAGCCGATCGCGTTCTCGATCTGCGGTTCGATCCCGATCCTGCCGACCTCGAGACCGTTGGCCTTCTCGACCTGCGTCAACAACAAATCGAGCGCCTGGACGTGACTCGCATCGGGAACCTTGGGCAGCAGAATGGCGTCCAGATGCGCTCCGGCGCGGCCCACCACCTCCACGACGTCGGCATACGTCCATTCGGTGGTCCAGTCGTTGACCCGGACGACCTTGACCTGTTTGCCCCACCCGTCCTCGGCCAACGCGTCGCCGATCGACTCCCTGGCCGCCTGCTTCGCCAGCGGCGCCACCGCATCTTCGAGGTCGAGAAAGATCTCGTCGGCGGGCAATCCCTTCGCCTTGTCGATCATCTTCCGACTGCTGCCGGGAACTGCCAATACCGATCGACGGGAACGGTTGCGTGAAGTCATTGCGGACTGCCCTTCTCGATTTTCGGTGGCGCCGTTGCAGATTTTGACGCTGGACGAATTAGCCTTGCAATCATGGCAGCAGCAGGCAAGGTATTTGCAGCCAGGCTTGCCGGCCTGGTTGTACTCGGCCCAGACGGCGAATCGATCGGTCGTGTGCGCGACGTCGTCATCACGGTCCGCATCGGACGCCAGCAACCCCGCGTTCTCGGTCTGGTGATCGAAATGTTCACGCGCAAACGCATTTTCGTTCCGATGTTGCGTGTGACAGCAATCGAACCGAGTGCAGTCACCCTCACCACCGGTAACGTCAGTCTGCGGCGCTTCAACCAGCGCCCGGGCGAAGTGCTCGCTCTGGCGCAGGTACTCGATTCGCATGTGCGCGTGGACGACCCGGAACTCGAGGAGCTTCACGGCGTCGACACGATAGTCGTCGATCTCGGAATCGAATCGACGCGGACGCGAGACTGGGTGGTCTCCAAGGTCGCGGTTCGCGGCCATCGCGGACGCCTCGGTCGACGCGCGGCGATTCACATCGTCGACTGGCAGCACGTCGCCGGCCTCACCCAGAGCGATCTCTCACTCCCCGGCCAGGGCGTAGCTCACCTGCTTCTCCAGTACGAAGGCATGCGACCCGCCGATGTGGCCAACGCCATGCGCGAACTGCCGGAGAAGCGCCGCCACGAACTGGCCGTGGCGCTCGACGACGAACGCCTCGCCGACGTCGTGCAGGAACTGCCGGCGGACGACCAGACCGATCTGCTGATGCACCTGGAAGTCGAACGCGCCGCCGATCTACTCGAAGCGATGGATCCCGACGACGCCGCCGACCTGTTGGGCGAGCTGCCCGAAACCGAGGCCGAGTCACTGCTTCAGTTGATGGACCCGCAGGATTCCGAACCTGTTCGACGCCTGCTCGAGCATTCCCCGGACACTGCCGGTGGTCTGATGACGCCCGAACCGGTGGTACTGACGGCCTCGACGACGGTCGCGGAGGCCCTTGCCCGCGCCCGCAACTACGACGTGACCCCGGCGCTGTCGAGCATGGTCTTCGTCGTACGTCCGCCGACGGCGACTCCGACCGGGCGGTATCTCGGCTGCGTCCACTTGCAGAAGCTTCTCCGCGAGCCTCCCGCCAGCCTGGTAGGCGGACTACTCGACACCGACATGCCCCGGTTGGCCCCGGACGACTCGTTGGCGTCGGTCACCCGATATTTCGCGACGTACAACTTGGTATGCGGGCCGGTCGTGGACGACGAGAACCACCTGATCGGGGCCGTGACGGTCGACGACGTGCTCGATCACCTCCTGCCGGAAGACTGGCGTGAGGATTACTCCGACGACGAGGAACTACTCCGATGAGCGAACGGGCGTCGAGCACGACCGCACGGCAACGACTGGAAACGCCCCGCGGAAGCCGCCGGTTCAATCTCGATTTCGACGTCGAAGCTGTCGGGCGCGTCAGTGAACGCATCGCCCGCTTCCTCGGCACCGGGCGTTATCTCGCAATCCAGACGATCATCGTGATCGTCTGGATCCTGATCAACGTGTTCGCGGTGGCCCTGCAGTGGGACCCGTACCCGTTCATCCTGCTCAACCTGGCCTTCTCCACCCAGGCCGCCTACGCGGCGCCGCTGATCCTGCTGGCCCAGAACCGTCAGGAGAACCGCGACCGGGTCTCGCTCGAGGAGGACCGCTCACGCGCCGAGCAAACCAAGGCGGATACCGAATTCCTCGCCCGAGAACTCGCAGCTCTGCGTATCGCCGTCGGCGAGGTTGCCACCCGCGACTACCTGCGACGGGAGCTCGAGGAGATCAAGTCGATCCTTGCTGCCGACGGCGAACCGACCCCGAAGAAGAAGCACCGTGACTCGAATACTGCGAAACAAAGTCACAACTAGCTGAGCGTTCGCTGAGTTTTGCTGCACGCACCGTGACCGATATGTAACGTAAGTCACAGCAATATGGATATCACGGTGGGTACTCCGGAGCGGGAGCGCCAGCAAAGGGGAATCGTGCGAGTACGCGGAATGATTGCAGCATCCACACTGGTGGGGGGACTGCTCGTCGTCACAGGTCCAGCGGCCCTCACTGCCGGAAGCGCACCGACCGGAGGGTCACAGGTTCCGATCGCACTGGCGGGCTCCGCCTCGATTGCGCAGCCGGACTCTGTCGACTTCCTCCCGACGCCCCGCACGGTCCGAACGCAAAGATCGGCCCCGCCCAGCGATACGGTCGCCGGCGCCCCGGCAGCGCCCAACGCTGCGGCCGTCGTCCTCACCTCTCTGGGCATCCCCGAGATCGTCCTGAACGCGTACCGCTCCGCGGAGCTGGTGATGATGACCGAGGCACCGGGATGCGGAATCCCCTGGCATCTTCTGGCCGGCATCGGACGCATCGAATCCGGTCACGCCAACGGCGGCAAGACGACCTCGGTGGGTACGACGGTCACCCCGATCCTCGGCCCCGTCCTCGATGGACGGCTGGCAGGCAACGAAGTCATTCGGGACACCGACAAGGGCGCAATCGACGGCGACCCCACTCACGACCGCGCCGTCGGGCCGATGCAGTTCATTCCGGCCACCTGGGCCGGATATGCCAGCGACGGCAACGGGGACGGAATCAAGGACCCCAACAACGTCTTCGATGCGGCGCTCTCGGCAGCGAAGTACCTCTGCAGCGGCGGACTCAACCTGCGCGATGTCGCCCAGGAGACCAAAGCTGTTCTGCGATACAACAACTCGGCCGCTTACGCAGCAAACGTGATCATGTGGTCGACGGCATACAAGAACGGTGTCATTCCTTCCGGTCAGCTGCCGTACACCTCGGGCATCAACACCGGCAGCTCCGCGATCAACGCCGCCGCCTCGGCAGACTCCGCCGCTTCGGCCGTACTCGCAGCGGCTGCGGCTACCGATCCGGCGGCCGGCGACAAGGAATCAGCGTCGACGACGCCGACCCCGACCACCACTCCCCTCTTCCCGGGTCTGCCGGACATGCCTGCACTCTCACCCGAGATCCAGGCACTGATCCCGCCGGGCGTCATGCCGACCAGCCCCGCTCCGGGACCCAACGCCGCCCGGAACGCAGCTCCCGGTCCGATCATCCCGCTCCCCGTCCTCACCTCACGGGGTCTCGTGTGGCCGATTCTGACGGCCGAGGGATGGCGCTGGCCCGACGATATGTGTGTGATCCTTCCGGACCCCGCAGCCCTCGACGCCTTGCAGGACGGCATCCTTCTGCCGTGCACGATCCCGGGCATGGCAGTGGCCGCCACGGCACCCGCCACCACCGACGCGGCTCCCGCGGAATCCTCTCCACCCGCCGCCCCCTCTCCGGAGCCCGCACCGGCACCGGCACCCGCACCCGCACCGGAGCCCGCTCCGGCCCCGGCTCCGGCATTCGTGCCGTTCTTCCCGGGCCTGCCCGGCATGCCCGCTCTGTAACCGAAAAATCACGAAAGAACAGTGCATATGCCCCAAACTGCCCTTCTAGATCACGGTTGAATAACGGAAACGCAACAAATCAGGTAGCCTCGACTCCGTCAGTTGAACGGAAAACCTCCTCGCGGAGGTTCAGGAGGCATAAACAGTGGGTCGGCACAGCAAGAAGACAGATTCGCACATCCGTCGAAATTCGGTCATCGCGCTCACCGGACTCATCCCTATCGGACTCGTCACCGCAGCCAACACGGCCGGCGCCGCTCCCAAGGTCCCGTTCTTCAACACCAGCTCCGCCGAAACGGTGGACACCGCCGCACAAGCCACGCAGGAACCGCAGGCGCAGATTCTGCCCGCCGTCGAAGCAATCGCCGAGCCGGCTCCCGCCCCCGCGCCGGAACCCGCGCCGCTGGCTCCCGTGCAGGCAACTCCCCCGCTCCCCGCCTCGATGGCCGAGGGCGCACTCGGAATCCCGAGCGTGAGCGTCGCCGCCTACCAGAACGCCGAGCGAATCCTCGCTGTCGAGAAGCCCAACTGCAACATGCACTGGACGCTCCTCGCCGGTATCGGCCGCGTCGAATCCGGCCACGCCAACGACGGCAAGGACGCCGACGCGAACGGCAACCTCTACAAGCCCGTGATCGGCCTGCCACTCAACGGCAGCCTCCCCGGCCAGGCCGTCATCATGGACACCGACGGCGGCGCCCTCGACGGCGACACCGTCTACGACCGCGCAGTCGGCCCGATGCAGTTCATCCCGTCCACGTGGAACCAATACGCCGGTGACGGCAACGGTGACGGAATCGCCGACCCGCAGAACCTTTTCGACTCCGCACTGACCACCGGCAAGTACCTGTGCGACGGCGGACTCAACATGCAGGACGTCACGCAGGTTGCCTCCGCGATCCACCGCTACAACAACTCGGCCGCCTACGTCGCCAACGTTCTGGCCTGGTCGCTCGGGTACTCCACCGGCATCGTGCCCGCCGCATCGGACCTGCCGCGCATCCACTGACCTACCTGGACTTACCATGGAGTCATGTCTGTACTGACCGAGTCCGACGTTCGCTCCGCGCTCGCGCGAGTTCTGGACCCAGAGATCCGCAAACCCATCACCGAACTGGGGATGGTCAAGGGGATCTCCCTCTCCAGTGACAACAGCGTCGACATCGGCATCTATCTCACGACCGCCGGCTGCCCGATGCGCACCGAGATCACCGAACGCGTCACCAAGGCCGTCGCCGACGTCGCCGGGGTCGGTGCGATTCGCGTCGAACTCGACGTCATGGACGACGCTCAGCGAACCGAGCTCCGCAAGTCGCTTCGCGGCGATTCCGCCGAGCCCGTCATCCCGTTCGCCCAGCCAGGTTCACTCACCCGCGTCTACGCCGTGGCCTCCGGCAAGGGCGGAGTCGGAAAGTCCAGTGTGACAGTCAATCTCGCGGCAGCAATGGCCGCGCGCGGACTGTCCGTGGGTGTACTCGACGCGGATATCTACGGCCACTCGATCCCCCGCATGCTCGGCACCGACGCCAAGCCCACTCAGGTCGAGCGCATGATCATGCCGCCCGTCGCCCACGACGTGAAGATGATCTCCATCGCGCAGTTCACCCAGGGCAACACACCTGTCGTCTGGCGCGGACCGATGCTGCACCGCGCGCTCCAGCAGTTCCTCGCCGACGTGTTCTGGGGCGATCTGGACGTGCTGCTGCTCGATCTGCCGCCCGGCACCGGTGACATCGCCATCTCTGTGGCTCAGCTCATCCCGAGCGCCGAGATCCTGGTCGTCACCACACCGCAGCAGGCTGCTGCCGAGGTCGCAGAGCGCGCGGGCGCGATCGCCCTGCAGACCCGCCAGCGCGTCGCCGGCGTCGTCGAGAACATGTCCTGGCTCGAACTTCCCGACGGCACCCGTATGGACGTCTTCGGCGAAGGCGGCGGGCAGACCGTCTCCGATCGCCTCACGAAGGCCGTCGGCGCCAAGGTTCCGCTTCTCGGACAGATCCCGCTGGATCCGTCCGTCCGCGAGGCAGGCGACGCCGGGACGCCGATCGTCCTCAGCGCTCCCGATTCACCCGCAGCCATCGCACTCAAGGACATCGCCGACAAGTTGGCCGTCCGTCAGCGCGGGCTGGCCGGAATGTCGCTCGGTATCAACACGGTTCGCAACCTGTAGAACCCCCTCATACGGAAGGGCGCCTGTCACCGATCGGTGACAGGCGCCCTTGCGTATGTCGAATCTAGGTGGCGTCGAAGTCCACAGGAGGACGTTCGCCGGCGGTGAGTGGCTTGTCCTTCGACAGCGTCTTCGGCTCCTGCACTCCGCTCTGCGGCTTCTTGTCGAAGTTGCCCGTGAAGATGGAGTCGTCGCCGTCGAGGAGGTGCTGGGTGATCACAGCGCGCGGCGTCATTCCGCGCAGCTTGTTCAGATCTGCGAGCGGTTTACGCAGATCCTCGAAATCGGTGCCCAGTTCTTCCTTGAGCTGATTGGAAGCGCCCGAAGCATATTCGCGCACCTGCCTCAGGGATTTCGTGACCCAGGAGACCGCACCAGGAAGCCGCTCAGGTCCCAAGATGACCAGAGCCGCTACGAGGAGGATCATGAACTCGCCCCAACCGATGTTGCCAAACACAGGGTCAGCCTACTGTGTGCTCGCTCGGTGCGCGCATGTCCGGATCAACCTCACAGGAAGATCGCAGGGGCCGATCAGTCCGACACCGGCGTGACCGAAATGTCGACCTGCCGTCCGTCGCGGATCAACTGAACGTTGACGGGTTGGTCGACGGTCGTCGCGTTGACCGCAACCACCAATTCGTCGGCGCTTGTCACCGGTCGGTCACCGACCTTGACGATGACGTCCCCCTCGACGATCCCCGCACGTTGAGCGGGGCTGCCGTCGCGGACATTGGCCACTGCCGCACCACTGGTCGCGTCGTTGACCGCGGTGCGGGCATTCACGCCGATGTCGGGGTGATGAACCTTGCCGTCGCGGATGATGGTCTGCGCCACCTCGGTCACCGTGTCGATCGGAATCGCGAAGCCGAGCCCGACCGAACCGCCGGACTCACTGAGCATTGCGGTGTTGATGCCGATGACGCGGGCTTCGTCGTCGACGAGCGCACCACCGGAGTTGCCGTGGTTGATCGCCGCGTCGGTCTGGACGGCGTCGATGACGGCGTTGGTGTCGGTGCCTTCACCCGACAACCGCAGAGGCCGGTTCAGTGCACTGACGATTCCGCGGGTGACGGTCTTGCTCAATCCGAGCGGTGAGCCGACGGCGACGACGTCGTCGCCCACCTGAACATCCTCGGATTTTCCGAGCTGAGCGACCGTCAGATTGTTCGCCGACACCTTGAGCACTGCGAGGTCTGTCTTGACGTCACGTCCGACGATCTGGGCGTCGGTCTTGGTTCCGTCGGAGAAGATCACCTGGATCTTCGCGTCCTGAGCGGGCGGAACGGCCGAGGAGATCACGTGGTTGTTGGTGACGATGTATCCGGCGCCGTCGATGACCACACCGGAACCCGTGCTGCCCTGGTCGCCGACGGCGACCTGAATCGACACCACTGATGGCAGTACCGCGTCGGCGACCTTCGCCACCTGAGACTCCGGCTGTTCCCCACCGCCGGATTGAACGAGCGTGACACGTGAGCTGGTGAGTGAACTGCGATCGGCAGTGATGACAGTGGCAAGCAACCCACCGACGAGAGCGATGACAAGCGCCATGCCCGCAAGCGCGGCCAGTGCCGAGGGGGCGACCTTCCGACCGAACAACAGCTCACGCACGTCGAGTTTCTGGGCGGGAGGCAACTGCACCGGCGCCTCGGACTCTGCGGGCTTGCCGAGCGAGACGGCGGATTCAGGATCACGCCACGGATCACGCGGCGGTTCTTCGTCGGGCGTGTTGTTCGCCGTCGCATCGGGATCGCGACCGATGGACTCGGTGGCGTCTGCGGGTCGACCGAACGCTTCGGCCAGAACCGGGTCCGGAGTCCCGATCACGACATCGGAGGACGGAGTCGATCGCGCGGCCACCGGAGTGAACGAGCCCTCGACTCCACTCGGCCGACCGAACACCTGGCGCGAGGCCGGATCGATCTGGGGTCGATAGACCGGACGGGGGTCGAGAACCGGCGCATCTGCCGGTCTGTCCACCGAACCGTTTGCCGAAGAATCCGAACTCACTCCGGAGTGCCCCCTTTTTCCGTCAGTCACATGGTCCAGTATCACTGATCCGCGCCGGGAAGCTGGCGCGCGGCGTCATTTGCGCCAGCGACGGGACAACCTCTTGCTGATGGTGGAGAAGCCGGCGGGTTGATTACCGACGGAACTGTCGGCGTTTTCCGAATTCGGCCCGGTAGTCGGACTGTTGCACGAAGGAATCTGGCTGAGAAGTCCCACCAGGGACAACGGCATCGTCATCTCGCCGCTTCGACGCAGCGCACCACGTGCCTGCTGCTGAGCATCGACGGCCGCAGCGCACTCGGCACAGATCGAGATGTGATGCGAGGCCCGCAAGTAGGCCTGCATTCGGAGTTCTCCGTCGACGTAGGCAGCGATTGCCTCGCTGGCCAGATGTTCGGTCGAACCGAACTGGCGATGTGCCCGCGCCTCCGTCATTCGTCCCTCCAGGTGATTGACCACGTCCCGCTCTGTAGCTCGAACCCGACCGTCAGAAACCGACGAGTTCGGATTCGGCTGCGCGCTGCGCTGCCAGATGATCACGAATCGCCTGTCGCCCACGATGGATACGGCTACGAACCGTTCCGAGCTTCACTCCCAGTGTGGCACCGATTTCCTCGTACGACAGACCTTCGATGTCACAGAGCACGACAGCGGCACGAAATTCAGGTGCGAGTGAGTCCAGTGCGGCCTGCAGACCTGCGTCGAGGCGCGCGTCGTGGTAGATCTGCTCGGGGTCCGGACCGGGCGAGGGAACGCGGTCGTAGTCCTCGGGCAGCGCTTCCATACGGATGCGATTGCGTCGGCGAACCATGTCGAGGAACAGGTTTGTGGTGATGCGGTGCAACCAGCCCTCGAAAGTTCCGGGCTGATAATCGGAGAGCGAGCGGAACACCCGGATGAAGGTGTCCTGCGTCAAGTCCTCGGCGTCCTGGGCATCGCCTGACAACCGGTAGGCCAGGCGGTACACCCGGTCACCGTGCTGACGCACGAGTTCGTCCCAAGACGGCATGGAGGACTTCTCACCAGTTGCATCGAACACAGCAGTGCCGATCAATTCGGAATCCACAGCCGATTCCGTCGTCAAAACTTCCGACTCTCGAGGGCGAGGCTCGTCGTTGACCTGGTAAATAAGTTGATCCTCCTGCTCGGGATCGCGTAGTTCGATCACCGCGTTGTCCGAATCACGTGATGCGCGATATTCGGGAGAACCAGCCGTTGCTGTGATTTGTTCCCGATCACCGAGCTGCGAAAGACCAACTTGGTAGAAATCGATACCGCCGTGCGATCTTCGATCCGGCGATGTATACACCTTTTCTCATCGCGGTGTGCACGCCATATGAGGAGCCTGAGGGATTCCTGAGAATCCTGGTGACTGCGCGCCTTGCAGCGACAATCCGAACCGCCCGATAACCTCATGAGCGTGACCCACGCCGAACAGATACTCCGCCACGTCGAGGACGTAGTTTCCGAGGACGAGATTTTGACCGCGGCGCGAGATCGAGCGCTGGATCTCGGAGCCCATCCGGTGACGCCCGCCGTCGGCGCGACCCTCGCGATGTTCGCGAGGATGCTCGACGCGAAGACGGCCGTCGAGGTAGGTACCGGAGCCGGCGTGAGCAGCCTGTGGCTTCTGCACGGCATGCGCGACGACGGCGTCCTGACCACGATCGACAGCGAACCCGAACATCAACGAGCAGCCAAGCTGACCTTCCGCGAAAGCGGAATCGCTCCGGCACGCACTCGCCTCATCAACGGACGGGCTCTCGACGTGCTTCCCCGGCTCGCGGACGGCGGCTACGACCTGGTGTTCGTCGACTGCGCCGCGATCGACCACCCGCACTACGTCCGCGAAGGTGTCCGCCTGCTGCGCTCCGGCGGTGTCATCGTTCTGCACAACGCCCTGGCCGACGGCCGCGTTGCCGACAGCTCCGCACGCGACGCGACAACGGTTGCGGTCCGAGAAGCGGCAAAGGCCGTGACCGAGGACGAGCGACTCATTCGAGTCCTCCTCCCCCTCGGTGACGGCCTCCTCTGCGCGAGCAAGCTCTAGATCCAGACGCCCTTACCGATGGCGACGACGCCACCCTGACTGACGGCAAATCGTTCGCGGTCACGTTCGAGATCGACGCCGATGATTTCGCCGTCACCGACGACGACGTTCTTGTCGAGGATCGCTCGCCGTACGACGGCACCCTTGCCGATGCGCACACCCGGCATCAGCACGCTGCCCTCGACGGTCGCACCGTCCTCGATCATCACGTTGGAACTGAGTACCGAATTGCGCACGGTCGCAGCGGACAGGATCGACCCCGCACCGACGACCGATTCCTGCGCGAGTCCGCCCTTCACGAACTTTGCGGGCGCGAGATTCTCGGTGGCGCCGCGGATGGGCCAGCGACGGTTGTAGAGATTGAAGATCGGGTGCACCGACACCAGGTCCATGTGAGCGTCGTAGAAGGCGTCGAGGGTACCGACGTCACGCCAGTAGCCGCGGTCTCGATCGGTGGCGCCGGGAACGACGTTGTCCTTGAAGTCGTAGACCGACGCCTCACCCGCGGCGACCAAGGCGGGAATGATGTCTCCGCCCATGTCGTGATCGGAATCGGAATTCTCTGAATCAGCGCGGATGGCGTCCACGAGTACCTTGGTGGTGAACACATAGTTACCCATGGACGCGAACGTCGAATTGGGGTCGTCCGGTGTCCCGGGAGGATGGGCGGGCTTTTCCAGGAACTGGGTGATGCGTCCGGACTCGTCACTGTCGATGCAGCCGAAAGCAAAAGCCTCACTTCGCGGTACACGAATACCCGCGACCGTCACGCCTGCCCCGGATTCGATGTGGTGCTGAACCATCTGTTCCGGATCCATCCGGTACACGTGGTCGGCACCGAAAACCACGATGTACTCGGGGTCCTCGTCGTAAACGAGATTGAGCGACTGCAGGATTGCGTCGGCACTGCCGGTGTACCAGCGCGGCCCGAGCCGCTGCTGGGCCGGGACCGGGGTGATGTACTCACCCGCGAACCCGGACAATCGCCACGTCTGCGAAATGTGGCGGTCGAGTGAATGTGACTTGTATTGCGTCAACACACAAATACGCAGATATCCCGCGTTGACAAGGTTGCTCAACACGAAGTCGATAAGTCGATATGCACCTCCGAAGGGCACTGCGGGCTTCGCTCTGTCCGCGGTCAGCGGATACAAGCGTTTGCCCTCGCCCCCGGCGAGCACGATTCCAAGCACATGCGGCTGGCTTCTCACACCGCTAACCTATCCGCACTGGTGAACTCCCGCTAGCGAAGCAGTCCGAGAGGTCCGATCGTGTCCCCCTCCGAACGGCCGGGGATAACGTGATCGGTAGCCGGATCGACCACGGGCGGTTAGGTTTAGCGCGTGCGAGTCGCGATGATGACCAAGGAATACCCGCCGGAGATCTACGGCGGCGCAGGAGTACACGTAACCGAGCTCGTCGCTCAGATGAAACGGCTGTGCGAGGTCGACGTGCACTGCATGGGCGCCCCGCGCGAAGGCGCGATCGTCCACTCTCCCGACCCCGCTCTCGCCGGATCCAACCCGGCCCTGACGACGCTCTCCACCGAACTGCGCATGGCGGACGCCGCGGCCGGTGTCGACATCGTCCACTCCCACACCTGGTACACCGGACTGGCCGGGCATCTCGCGTCGGCTCTCTACGACGTGCCGCACATCCTCACCGCGCACTCACTCGAGCCCAGACGCCCGTGGAAGGCCGAACAGCTAGGCGGCGGCTATCGGATCTCGTCGTGGTCCGAACGCAACGCCGTCGAGCACGCAGACGCGATCATCGCCGTCAGTTCCGGTATGCGACTCGACGTCCTCGACGCGTATCCCGCTGTCGATCCGAGTCGCGTTCACGTAGTGCGCAACGGAATCGACACCGAGGTATGGCATCCCGGGGGATCTGCGCCGGGAGCACAGTCCGCACTCGCGTCGATCGGCGTCGACCCGGCGAAACCCATCGTGGCCTTTGTCGGACGCATCACGAGGCAGAAGGGCGTCGGGCACCTCGTCGCGGCAGCCCACCACTTCGACCCGGAGATTCAGCTCGTGCTGTGCGCCGGCGCTCCCGATACGCCGGAGATCGCCGCCGAGACGGAGAAGGCGGTGGCCGAACTCGCCCGGCACCGGGGCAATGTCTACTGGGTGCGCGAGATGCTCCCGACCGAGCAGATCAGGGAAATACTTTCGGCAGCAACGGTATTCGTCTGCCCTTCGGTGTACGAACCCCTCGGGATCGTCAATCTCGAAGCCATGGCGTGTGAGACCGCCGTGGTCGCTTCCGACGTCGGCGGCATCCCCGAGGTGGTCGCCGACGGCGTCACCGGTCGACTCGTGCACTACAACGCCTACGAGCCGAACGCATTCGAGGAATCGCTCGCGGCCACCGTCAATGCCGTTGTCGCCGACCGAGAAGGCGCCGACGCGATGGGTCGTGCGGGCAGGATCCGTGCGATCGACGAGTTCTCCTGGGCCGAAATCGCCAAGCAGACGCTCGAGGTCTACGCGGACGCCGTCACGAGACGCTGATCCGCGTCAGATCTTGCGATAGGTCGAGACCGTCGCCGACGCGGTGACGGTGCTCGGCTGCGGCAGCTTCGCCACGGCGGCAGCCAGATCGGCGGGCGTCAGGTGTCTCGCCGACGGTCCCATCCCCACCAAGTCGAGGACGTCCTGGTGTGAGAGTGACATCGTGAACTCGACCTCGTCGCTACTCACACGCTCGAAGTATCCGGCCATCGACGATTCGAGACGTTCCACTTTGCGGTCGTCGACCCGGACCATCGCGAGAATGTCGATCAGCTCGCGCAGATGCCTGTCGGTGGGCGTCAGGACCACCAGAGCGCCGCCTTCGGCGAGAACTCGATGGGACTGCGGACCGTTACGAGGAGCGAACACACAGAGCACGTGAGAGAGCGCTCCGTCGCGAATGGGTAGTGGTTGCCAGACGTCTGCGACGATCGAACCGATTCTTTCGTGGACCTTCGCGGCACGCCGGGCCGCGAACTTGGACACGTCCAACGCTATCGCCCGAGAATCAGGCAGCGAATCCACGACGTGTGCGAGGTATTGTCCTGTGCCTGCGCCGATTTCGACGATCCGCGCGGGATCCGACCTCGCCGTCGTCGCGCAGGCCCGGGTGACGGCATCCATCAGCGGGCCGAAGTGGCCGGCGCCGAGCAATCGTGCACGCGCGGCAATCATCTCGGCACTGTCGCCGGTGAACTTCGTGGCACCGCCTGAGATCAGGCTCACGTAACCCTGGCGAGCGACGTCGAATCGATGTCCGCGGTCGCACTCTGCGGCGCCGTCCACCAATTCCAGATCAGCAGCACACTGCGGGCAGGACAGAAGATCGATCACGGCGGCAAGCATTGATCCGTCCTTTCGGCTACCGGCGGTGCGCACACACTTCAGGCCCCGTACCGAAACGGATACGGAGCCTGCGTGCAATCACGTGCTGTTGTTCGTACTGCTACAACCTGGACCCGACTAGCTGGTGACGTTCGTGAGTTCCACACCGAGCGCTGCAGCTTCATCCGGGGTCAGCTCGACGACGAGGCGTCCGCCACCCTCGAGTGGAACCCGCATGACGATTCCTCGTCCCTCTTTGGTTGCTTCGAGGGGACCGTCCCCGGTCCGGGGCTTCATGGCCGCCATCCTCTGCTCCCTCCAGATCTGCGCTGCATTGCTCTGCGCCTCGACTAACGGTGCGCCCCGCCAACAATCAGCGAGGCTCGTACCCTCCATTGTTCCCTATGGATGCGGGAACCGGGAATCTGAGTCACATTTAGGGGTGTTCAGTCGACCGTCACACCTGCACCGGAACCCAGCAATCAGCCACGTGATCATCGACCATTCCGGTGGCCTGCATGAGCGCATACGCCGTGGTAGGACCCACAAACTTGAACCCGCGCCGCTTGAGTTCCTTAGCCATGGCAGTCGACTCGGGAGTGACCGCGGGAACCTCTGCAATTGATGTCAGTCTTCTGGTGCGTCGAGGCGGCGAGAACGACCAGAGTAACGAATCGAGGTCCAGATCGGGCGAATTCACGAGCACTCGGGCGTTGGAAATCGTCGCCTCGATCTTCGCGCGATTGCGGACGATCGCGGCATCGGAGAGCAATCTCTCGACATCCGCAACTCCGTACGCTGCGACCTTGTCCGGATCGAACCCGTCGAAGGCTTCGCGGAACGCCTCGCGTTTGCGCAGAATCGTGATCCACGAAAGTCCCGATTGGAATGCTTCGAGGGCGAGTCGTTCGAACAGTTCGTCGCGCCCGTGCAGCGGACGCCCCCACTCCTCGTCGTGATAGTCGCGGTAGAGCGTGTCGCCGGGCGTCTCGACCACCCAGCCGCACCGAACCAGTCCGTCGGCCATCAGCCCTGGGAATCCTTCGATTCCGATACGGTCTCAGGCTCCTCCTGCGATGCTTCTGCCTTGGCCGGAGCATCCGCTTTCACCAGGATCTCAGACCGCTCGTCACGGCCCAGTTGTGCACGCAGAGAATCGATTTCCAACCCGAGGCGATGCAGGGCCCAATCCACTTCACTCGCCTTGTAGCCACGCAGCACCTGCTGAAAACGCAGCGCGTCGACATCCGCCCCGGTGACGTCCTCTGCCGGGAGTACGGTCGCCGTCGTGCCAGGAGGCAGCGGCGGCAGCTCTTCCGAGCGCCCGAACACAGCGCTGGCGGCGAGGAAGATCATCGCGCCGACCAGAGCCATGACAATCAGGTACAGGAGGATCGTCATCATGGACCGATACTCCCATACCCGAGTGTGAGCGGTCAGACCCCCGCGGTGCGCACTATCGAATTCATCGGGGGGCGATCGAGTAGCGAAACCTCGGTGGTCTCGGGCACGAAAGAATCGCCGTCGACCAGGAATTGGGTCAACCCGGCACCCGAATCCTCGATCCCGCACCGCCTGAGCATCGTTCCGATGATCTGCCGGCTCATCACGCCGAGGTCGGCGAGCGGCCGGTTGCGATGCTTGCGCACGCCGAGATTGACCTGACCGATCGCCGCCAGCCCCAACGTGTCGTACGTGTCGAGCAGCAAACCGATCTCGACGCCGTAGCCGGGCGCGAACGGGACAGCGGACAGCAGCTCACGGGTGCCCGCGTATTCACCGCCAAGCGGTTGCAGTACCGACGTGAGTTCCGGCCGCAGCGCGGCCAACATGGGCCGCGCAACCAATTCCGTGACTCGCCCGCCGCCGTTGGCATCCTCCGTGCCGCTCACGCGCAGCGGACGGCGGTAGTAGCCCTTCACCAGATGGATGCCGTCAACCGTGAGCAGCGGCCCCAGCAGTTTGGGCACGAACGCCGGATCGGGATTGATGAGATCGGAGTCGACGAATGCGATCAGATCGCCGGTCGTTGCGGCGACCGAACGCCACAGCACCTCACCCTTGCCCGCGGTCGGCGGGATGGACGGGACTGCGCTCTCACGACTGATCACCGTCGCCCCCGCCGCGCGAGCACGCTCGGCGGTACGGTCGGTCGAACCGGAATCGAGAACGATCAACTCGTCGACCAAACCACCGAGCAACGGATGAATGGTGTCGACCACCGCAGCAACGGTGTCCTCTTCGTTGAGCGCGGGCAACACCACCGAGACGGTTCGGCCACCCTTCGCCCGTTCGAGCTCGGCGACCGTCCAACTCGGATGGTCCCAACTGTTGGCGTCTGCCCATACGCGGGTCGGGCCCGCACCGGTGATGCTCATGCCAGACCTCGAACCGTACGTACCGGGGCACGGCGTCCCTGGATCGCGGCCACCATGTCGACGACTCGACGGGTGGACGCCACCTCGTGAACACGGAACACCCGGGCGCCGCCCGCCGCGGCCATTGCTGTCGCTGCCAATGTTCCCTCCAACCTCTCGGAAAGCTCCACACCAAGAGTCTCCCCGATGAAGTCCTTATTACTCAGCGCCATCAGCACTGGCCACCCGGTGTTTACAAGAACGTCCACTTTCCGCAACAACTCGAGCCCGTGGAAGGTGTTCTTACCGAAATCGTGGGTGGGATCGATCAGGATCGCGTCACGCGGAACCCCGAGTGCCAGGGCGCGCTCTGCCGCCGACACGACCTCGGTGACCACATCTGCGACGACGTCGTCGTAGCGGACACGATGCGGGCGGGTGCGCGGAACCGCGCCACCCGTGTGCGAGCAGACGATCCCGGCACCAGTCTCGGCAGCAACCAGGACGAGGTCGGGATCCGCACCCGCCCACGTGTCGTTGATCAGGTCGGCGCCTTCGCCGCGTGCCAACCGCGCGACGCCGCTCCGCCAGGTGTCGACGCTGATGATCAGCTCGGGGTACTTGGCTCTGATCGCCGCGACGAACGGAACGACTCGCCTGACCTCTTCGTCGGCGTCGACGAGGTCACCGGGCCCAGCTTTCACTCCCCCGATGTCCACCAGATCGGCGCCCTCGTCGACGGCCCTGTCGACGGCAGCCATCGCTGCCGAATCCGAGAACGTCGCGCCTTGGTCGTAGAAGGAATCGGGAGTGCGGTTGACGATGGCCATCACCAGTGCACGGTCGACCGCGACCGGACGCCCACACAGGGTGGGCGCCGGACCTGGCTGCGCGGTAGAACCGGGGAGTGAAGACATGCCACTCATACTGGCATGACGGAACTCGGTCTAGCCCTTGGGTACCGAGCCCGCCGCGACCTTTCCGACGTATTCGTCGTACGAGTCCACGTAACCACCCTCGCGGCCTTCGAGAACGTGCAGAGTGTCGGCGCCGACGTCGTAACCCTCGTTGCGCAATTCCACCTTGCGCGACTTGAAAGTGCTGGTGTGTTCGAGTGAGTCGACGATGCGGATGAACAGCGGGACCGCGTAGTTGGGGAGCTTGCCGTAGAGGTGTGCCGCGACTTCACTTCCCTCCAAGCTTTGACCGTCCCGCAGCTTGACCGCCGCCATGCCCGCGCGACCGTCGGTGCCCGGAATCTCGACGCCGTAGACAACTGCTTCCTCGACGGCCGGGTGCGAACTCAGCGCGCCCTCGACCTCCGTGGTGGCGACGTTCTCTCCCTTCCAACGGAAGGTGTCGCCGAGACGGTCGACGAAGGCGACGTGGCCCCATCCCTGCTTGCGCACCAGGTCTCCGGTGTCGAACCAGGTGTCGTCGTCCTTGAATCCGCCGCGTACCAGTTTGCTGTTGCTCGCCGCTTCGTCGGTGTAACCGTCGAAAGGCGCCCGGTCGGTGACCTTCGACAGCAGGAGTCCGACCTGACCCGTGGAAACCTTGCGGAGTCGACCGTCGGCTCCACGCAACGCTTTTCCGGTGTCCTCGTCGAACTCCACGACGGCGTGCGGCAACGGGCAGATGCCTGCTGTCTTGTCGACGTTGAGTGCGTTGACGAACGCGATGTTGCATTCGCTCGCACCGTAGAACTCGGCGACGCGGGGTATGCCGAACCGCTGGGTGAATTCGGCCCAGATCTCAGGGCGCAGACCGTTACCCACCATCAGCCGAACAACATTGTCGCTGTCGGTCGGCTTGACCGGCTGGTTGAGCAGATAGCGGCACAGTTCGCCGATGTAGGTGAACGCGGTCGCCTTGTTCAGTGCGATGTCGTCCCAGAACCGCGAGGCCGAGAACTGACGTCCGATCGCGATTGTCGCACCGGACGCGAGCACCGAGGACAGCGAGACCGTCAACGCGTTGTTGTGGTAGAGCGGCAGGCAGCAGTACAGGGTGTCCGAGCCGCGCAAGCGCACGCCCATCAACCCGAGGCCCGACATCGACTTCAGCCAACGGAAGTGAGTCATCAAGCTGGCCTTGGGCATTCCGGTGGTGCCCGAGGTGAAGATGTAGAACGCCTTCTCCTTTGCCAGCACCTCGGCGGTGACCGCGGGGTTGGACGGATCAGCCGTCTTCGCCAGATCCGCGAGTTCGCTGACGAGAAGTTGGTTCGGTCCGCTAAATCCGGCGGGCAACGATTCGAGGGCTTCTTCGCACTCGTCGGCGACCACCAGGACCCGCGCGTCGAGGAGCGTAAGGCTGTGTGCCAGAACGTCGTCGCGCTGGTTGTAGTTCAGCATGCCCGCTGCCGCGCCGAGTTTTACCGCGGCCAAGGCGATCAGCAGCGCTTCGGGAGTGTTCTTTGCCAGCACTCCGACGACGTCTCCGCGGTCGACTCCTCGACCACGGAGAACGTCCGCGTAGCGGTTCACCAGTTCGTTGGCTTCCGCGTAACTGGTCGCGTGGCCCTCGAACCGGATGAACGGGCGCGACGGGTGCGCGTGCGCGGCCTTCTGGAAGATCAACCCGATCGATTCCTTGGCCGAAGGCTTACGGGTGAGCCCGGCGGCCCCCCGCGCCAGGATCGGCACCTCGGTGATCATCGACGGCAGTTTTGCCGCCAGATCGAGCAGGCCGACGGTCGAACGGGCTTCCGAACTCATGGCTCCCCTAACACGTATCCGGCGCCCATTCGGCCGCCCAGTCTGCGGCCACCTTACTGCACGGTAATAAAGCCCGCCATGCCCCAGGTCAGGGTTTCACGCACGCGTCTGATCAGGATTTGACGCACGCGTCGAGCGCGGCCTCGACGTCCGTCCTCACCAGCAGAGTGTCCAGCGCCTGACGCCCGACGAAGCCGGTCCCGTCGAGCTTGTTCAACCACTCGAGCAGGCCGGTGAAGTGGCCGACGGGATCGAGCATCACGACAGGTTTCTCGTGCATTCCCAGGTAGCCGGCCGTCCACGTCTCGAACAACTCTTCCAGCGTCCCGATTCCGCCGGGCAGCGTGATGAACGCGTCGGCGTGGTCTTCCATCAGCTTCTTGCGTTCGCGCATGGTGTCCGTGACGATCAGCTCGTCGGCATCGACGTCGGCAACTTCCTTGTGCACCAAGGCCTTCGGGATGACGCCGACGGTCCAGGCACCCGCCGCGCGAGCGGACTCGGCGACAGCGCCCATCATCGACACGTTGCCGCCACCCGAGACCAACTGCCATCCGCGTCGACCGATCGCGGTTCCCACCTCGGCAGCCAACGCCAGGAACGATTCGTCCACCGGACCCGACGCGCAGTAGACGCAGATCGAGTACTTCTTGTCGGAATCGGTCACCATTCTTCTTCTTTCCCCAGATCTGCGGCCTCGTCGACGCCCTTGTCGGCGTTGAGGACGATTCGTACTGCTTCTTCCACGCTGTCGGTGACGTGCAGCAAGTTCACGTCACCTTCGGAAATCTTGCCGTCCCGCTCGAGGGTGCCGCGAATCCAGTCGACGAGTCCGGACCAGTACTCGGTACCGAACAGGACGATCGGGAAGCGCGTGACCTTGTGGGTCTGCACCAGGGTGAGTGCCTCGAACAGCTCGTCGAGTGTTCCGAAGCCGCCGGGCAGGCAGATGAATGCCTGGGAGTACTTCACGAACATCGTCTTGCGTGCGAAGAAGTACCGGAAGTTGATTCCGAGATCCACCCACTCGTTGAGTCCCTGCTCGAACGGCAACTCGATGCCGAGGCCGATCGAGTACCCGCCGGCCTCACTGCAACCGCGGTTGGCAGCTTCCATCACTCCTGGCCCACCACCGGTGATGACGGCGTACCCGGCCTCGGCCAACGCCGTTCCCAGCTCGCGCCCGGATTGGTACTCGGGATGATCGACCGTGGTGCGGGCCGAACCGAACACCGTCACCGCACGCGGGACCTCGGCGAGTGCGCCGAAACCTTCGATGAATTCGCTCTGGATACGCAGCACACGCCACGGATCGGTGTGTACCCAATCCGTGGGTCCGCGCTTGTCGAGCAAGCGCTGATCCGTCGTGGTCTTCTCGTCCTTGCGCTTGCGTCGAAGCTGAACCGGCCCGCGGTGCTTGATCGACGAGCTCTGCTTCTTCGAAGCCGAATTCTTCTCTGGTGCCATGCGGCAAGGCTAACGGTCAGGCCGACAGATACTTCCTCAGCACGGCCGCGACGTCGGTGATCTGCTGCACCGGAACGTGCTCGTCGCGCTTGTGCGCGAGGTTCGGATCACCCGGTCCGTAGTTCACGGCAGGAATGCCGAGCGCCGAGAACCTGGACACGTCGGTCCACCCGTACTTCGCACGGAACTGACCACCGGCCGCCTCGATCAGGGCGGCAGCGGACGGGTTCGCCAAGCCAGGCAGCGCGCCGGGCGAGGAGTCGGTGACCTCGAATCCGAGGCCCAGACCGTCGAACACTTCGCGCACGTGCGCCTCGGCTTGTACCTCGCTGCGATCGGGTGCGAATCGGAAGTTGACGTCCATCTCGGCTTCGTCCGGGACGACGTTTCCGGCGACACCGCCGGAGATCCGCACCGCCGACAAGCCCTCGCGGTAGCCGCAACCGTCGATGTCGACCGAGCGCGGCTGGTACGCCGACAACCGCTCCAACGCTCCGCCGAACTTGTGAATGGCATTGTCCCCCAGCCAGGACCTGGCCGAATGGGCGCGAGTTCCCGAAGCCGTCAACCGCACCCGCATCGTGCCCTGACACCCGGCCTCGATGAAACCGGCCGTCGGCTCACCGAGAATTGCGACGTCCGCCGCGAGCCATTGCGGGATCTCGCGTTCGATCCGTCCCAGGCCGTTGTACGTTGCGGCGATCTCTTCGCAGTCGTAGAAGACGAGGGTCAGATCGTGGGCCAGGTTCTCGATGGTGGCCGCAAGGTGTAGGAAGACCGCGTCGCCCGACTTCATGTCCACGGTCCCGCAGCCGTGCAGGATGTCGCCGTCACGCCGCGAAGGAACGTTGTCCGCGATCGGCACCGTATCCAGATGTCCGGCGAGCATGACCCGACTGGGCAAACCACGCGACGTACGCGCCAACACGGCATTGCCGTTGCGGATGATCTCGAAGCCCGAAGTCTGCTCACGCAGCGCATCCTCGACAGCCTGCGCAATGACGGATTCGTCGTGCGAGACGCTGGGGATGTCGACCAGGGCGGCCGTCAAGTCGATGGGGTCCGAAGCAAGATCGAGGATGCTCACGCGCACCAGCCTAGGCCGGTGCACCCACCACCCAGTAATCTCTAGTCTCGTGAGCGCACAGGGAGCAACAGCAGTAGGTATCGCCAACGTGACCGCGGACGGAACCGTCCTCGACACCTGGTTCCCGGCACCGGAGCTGGGAACATTCGACAAGACCGGTACCGAGAACGTCGAGGGAACAGATATTCCTTCCGATCTTGCACTGCTGGCAGGCACTGACGACGCTCGCGAGGTATCGCAGGTCGTCGTGCGCACCACCATCGCCGATCTCTCCAAGGCGCCGGTCGACGCACATGACGTCTACCTGCGCCTCCATCTCCTCTCGCACCGTCTAGTCGCACCCCACGGTGTCAACCTCGACGGCCAGTTCGGCCTGCTCAGCAACGTCGTGTGGACCAACTTCGGCCCGTGCGCCGTCGAAGGTTTCGAGCAGGTTCGCTCGCGTCTGCGCATCCGCGGCGTCGTGACCGTGTTCAGCGTCGACAAGTTCCCCCGCATGGTCGACTACGTCGTGCCGTCCGGAGTTCGCATCGGTGACGCGGACCGTGTCCGACTCGGTGCACACCTCGCCAGCGGAACGACCGTCATGCACGAGGGCTTCGTCAACTTCAACGCCGGCACCCTCGGCAACTCGATGGTCGAAGGTCGCATCTCGGCGGGCGTCGTCGTCGACGACGGATCCGATGTGGGCGGCGGCGCCTCGATCATGGGCACCCTCTCCGGTGGAGGCAAGGAAACGATCTCCCTCGGCAAGCGCTGCCTCCTCGGCGCAAACGCCGGCCTCGGCATTTCGCTCGGCGACGACTGCGTCCTCGAAGCGGGCCTCTACGTCACCGCCGGCACCAAGGTCACCGGCCCGGACGGAACCGTCGTCAAGGCCAAGGAACTGAGCGGCAAGTCGAACCTTCTCTTCCGTCGTAACTCGGTCTCGGGTGCCGTCGAGGTCGTGCCGTGGAAGGGCACCGGCGTCGAACTGAACGCTGCTTTGCACGCTAACGACTGATGAGTAGCACCGACGTCTCCGACGGAACAACCACTGCTCTCGGCCACGGTCTCAAGGTCCGCCATCTGACGATGATGGGCCTGGGCTCGGCCATCGGCGCCGGCCTGTTCCTCGGAACCGGCGTCGGTATCGCCAAGGCCGGGCCGGCCGTCCTGATCTCCTACATCCTTGCGGGCGCCGTCGTGGTGTTCGTGATGCGCATGCTCGGCGAGATGGGCGCCGCGATCCCGGCCAGCGGTTCCTTCTCTCACTACGCGCGCCTGGGGATCGGCGAGTGGGCCGGCTTCGTGATGGGCTGGCTCTACTGGTTCATGCTGATCATGGTGCTGGGCGCCGAGATCACCGGGGCTTCGGCGATCGTGAACGACTGGGTGCCGTCGATCCCGCAATGGGTTGTCGCCCTGGTTTTCGTGGTGTTCTTCGCCGTGGTGAACCTGGCGAAAGTCAGCAACTTCGGTGAGTTCGAGTTCTGGTTCGCCGCAATCAAAGTCACCGTCATCATCGGCTTCCTGATCATCGGTGTCCTGCTGGTGTTCGGCCTCCTGCCCGATACCGACCCGGTCGGTACGAGCAATCTGTTCGGCCAGGGCGGCTTCATGCCCAACGGGCTGTCCGGCATTGCCGCAGGACTTCTCGTCGTGGCATTCGCCTTCGGTGGGATCGAGATCGTCACCATCGCCGCAGCCGAATCCGAGAATCCGGAACGCTCCATCGCCGTCGCTGTCCGGAGCGTCGTGTGGCGCATCAGCGTCTTCTACATCGGCGCCATCTCGATCATGGTTCTGGTGCTGCCCTGGAACGACCCCGAACTCGAGAGCGGCCCGTTTGTGGCCGTCCTGAACAAGGCGAACATTCCAGGCGTTGCCGGGTTCATGGAACTCGTCGTAGTGGTGGCGTTGCTTTCCGCCTTCAACGCCAACATCTACGGCACCTCTCGCATGGCGTTCTCACTTTCGCGCCGCGGCGACGGACCCGCCTTCATGGCGAAATTGTCGAGCACCGGAGTTCCGACCAATGCCGTTCTGCTGTCGGTGTTCTTCGGCTTCGTCAGCGTCCTGCTCAACTGGCTGCTCCCCGACGACCTGCTCGGCATCCTGCTCAACGCAGTCGGCGCTGCGCTGCTGGTCATCTGGATCTTCATCGTCGTCTCGCATCTGCGACTGCGAAAACAACTCGAAGCGTCGGGCAAGCTGACGGTTCGGATGTGGCTGTTCCCGTATCTGAGCTACGCGACACTCGCGATGCTTGGCGTCTTCGTCGTCCTCATGCTCTTCGACGCCGATGCCCGTGCACAGTTGATCTCGACCACCGTGTTGTTCCTGGTGATCGCGGCATTGGGTTTCCTCAACGCCCGCTGGCGTAAGCAGAATCAGCCCGCCTGATCCGTGTGCCTATGCATCTCGCCTGTTCACGACGACGATGCTGAGACCGAATACGACGAGCACGAAGAGGGCGAAGTAGATCAGGCTGCCCCAGGGTCCCCAGTGGAAATCGACGCTACCGCCGGAACCGAGAAAATTGTTGGCGTTCATGAACGGCAGGAACGGCATGATCTTCGCGCCGATACTTCCGAACAGGTTGAAAAGATTCTCGATCAGCAAGGGCCACAACAGCAGAAGCGCGATCGCACCTGCAGACTGCCGGAGCAACGCGCCGACTCCGACTGCTAGAACTACGCAGAAGAACGCGTAGATCGGTGTTCCGTAGACGACCCGCCAGTTCTCGTCGCCGGACAGAGTCAAGAATCTTCCGGCGTCACCTGATGTGGCCTTCGTGAGGGCGAAGGCGCCGAACGACAACACGAGAGTCAGCACCGCTCCGAACCCACCGATGAGGCCCGCTTTGGCGATGAGCACCGAGGCGCGGTTCGGAACTGCCTGGAATGTGGTTCGGATTGTCCCGAAACGATATTCGCTGGTGATCGCGAGAGCCGCCATGATCATCAGAACCAACACACCGAAGCCGGTCACTCCACTGAGTGCCCCCGAAACTGTCGGCATCATTGCACCGTTGGGGTTGCTGAGCGACGACTTGGCGCTCAGTCCGAAAACGGTAGCGAGTCCCAACCCGAGCACGATGATGATGATCGTGCACCACAGCGGCGACTTGGTCGTGGTGATCTTGATACGTTCAGCACTGAGAACAGCCATTACAGTGCACCTCCCATAGCCTGCTGCGTGTTTGCCTGCTGTGTATTTGCGTGGTGTGCACCGACACCCGGATCGATACCGGATGCGTGGTACTGGACATCGTCCCCGGTCAACTTCATGAACGCATCCTCGAGCGACCCCTCCTGAGAAGCCAACTCGTACAACATGATTCCCTGCGAACCAGCCAACCCACCGATCACATCGGTGGTCGAATCCACCACCACCAATGCCGGGGCAACACCGGAACCGTCCTCACGCACCGTCAACCCCTGCGAGAGCAACACACTGCGCAACGCATCGAGCTGAGGACTACGCACCCGCACCGTCGACTCCGACGAACGATCCACGAACTCCGCGACCGTCGAATCCGAAATCAACCGACCCCGACCGATCACCACCAACTGCTCCGCCGTGAGCGCCATCTCCGACAGGAGGTGACTCGACACCAGCACCGTGCGGCCCTCGGCCGCCAACCGCTGCATGAACTTACGAATCCAGACGATGCCCTCCGGATCGAGACCGTTGACCGGCTCGTCGAACAACAACACCTTCGGATCCCCCAACAACGCACCCGCCAACCCCAGACGCTGCGACATACCCAACGAGAACCCGCCGGCCTTCTTGCCCGCCACCTCGGACAACCCGACCAACCCGAGCACCTCGTCGACGCGGGACTTCGGGATCCCGTTCGAAGCAGCCATCCACTGCAGATGCGCCCGCGCACTGCGATTGGGGTGCACCCACTTCGCATCCAACAACGCACCCACCGTCCGCAATGGCGTCTTGAGCTCCCGGTATGGCTTGCCCTCGATCAACGCCGCACCCGACGTCGGCTGATCCAAACCCAGGATCATCCGCATCGTCGTCGACTTGCCTGCACCGTTCGGGCCCAGGAAGCCCGTCACGATGCCCGGCTTGACCGTGAACGACAAATCGTCCACCGCTTTCGTCGGTCCGTAAACCTTGGTCAATCCCCTCAGCTCGATCATGAGGACCAGTCAACCATGAAAACCGAACTGTCGGAACTTTCAGACGCCAACGGAGAAAGGCGTTGCGTCCGTTCGCTGTCGAGGCTAGTATCGAATGTATGTTCGACACTACCGGGGGGTAAAAGTGACGACGCAAGTATCTGAACAGGCGATATCCAAACAGGCGATATCCGCAGAGACCATCGGACAATTCCGGGCATCACTCGCCAGCATGGATCGATCCATCGACAACGCAGCACGCGTGGATCTTCTGCGCGCATTGGAAGAGTTGAAGGCCAGTTGCGCTGGTGCCCAGGCATTGCTGGCTGCCGATCTCGACGCGTTCACCCGCAACGACCGCGGCGAACGGGGAGTGCCGCGCGCATACCAAGGCCGTGGAATCAACGCGCAGATTGCCCTCGCACGGCGAGAGTCGGCTTGGTTCGGAACTCAGCATCTGAACCTGGCCCGCACACTGAACGACGAGATGCCTCACACACTTCGACTACTCGTCGACGGCTCCATCAGTGAGCATCAAGCGACGATCCTCATGCGCGAGACTTCATGTCTCACCGCCCAGGATCGCGCTACATTGGATCGCGAGTTCTGCTGCGACGCTGCAATCTTGGACGGATGCGGCAACCATCAACTGACACAAAGAATCCGCGCACGCACTGCCGAAATAGACTCCGATAGTATTGCCAGACGAGCACGCAAAGCCGTGGGAGACAGACGAGTGACGTCACGGCCTGCGCCCGACACGATGTGCTGGCTCAATGTGTTCCTTCCCGTGGCCGAAGGTATCGCCGTGCACGCCACGCTCAGGCGCGACGCAGATTCCGTACTTGCCGGCGGGGACAAGCGCACCCGAGCGCAAATCATGGCTGATCTCCTCGTCGAGCGAGTTACCGGAATCGGCCGCGCCACACCGACACCCGTCACCGTGAATCTGGTTGTCTCCGACCAGTCATTGTTGGGCGACAATTCCAACCCGGCGTACGTCCACGGGTACGGACCTGTACCAGCCGCTATTGCACGCGAATGGATCACCAATGCCAGCGAAGACTCCGAAACGGTGGCAACGCTCCGAAAGCTCTACGCACGCCCCGATACGGGCGCGCTGACCGCAATGGAATCCACGGCGAGAACCTTCCCGAAGGGGTTGGCGCGATTGATCGAACTCCGTGATCGAAGCTGCCGTACTCCGTGGTGCGACGCGCCGGTTCGCCACCGCGACCACATTCGCGATCACTCGAGGGGTGGCCTCACCAGCGCAGCCAACGGTGCCGGGTTGTGTGCGGCATGCAATTACGCGAAACAGGGCTCGGACTGGACTGCCGAACCTGTACCAGGTAACCGGCACACCTTCACCACAACGACACCTACCGGGCACCGGTATTCGTCTGAGGCTCCGCCACTTCCGGCACCCTGGACCAGTCCGGATGCGGCCTAAGTTCCTCGGTGAGCCAATGCGTTCACGAACACCTCGGAAATCTCCGAGGGGTCACGAGCGATGTACGTCGAACCGCCCGTCACGCGGGAGATATCGGCGAGCGCCGCCGCATCTGCGTCATCGGTGATGCCGATGGTGACGATGATGACCGGACGCGCCGGATCCTGCTCGCGTGCAAGTACATCGAGCAACTGTTCACGGCTGATGCTGTCAGGATCTTCGTTTGCGCCGTCGGTCAAGATGATGACACTGTTGACTGCTCGCGGATCGTACGATTCCTGAACCTTACGGAATGCGGCCAGCGTCGTGTCGTACAAACCTGTGGCGCCACGTTTGAGTTCGGTGAGCCGGTTCGCCTGATCTGCCATCAACTTTCGTTGAGTCACACCGTCGACGATCGTGTCGTAGCGCCTGATCGGCACCAATTCCTGGAAGTCCTGGGTTCCGTTCATACCTTGGGAAAACGCCCAGAGACCGGCAGCGACGCTGTCTGGGAAGACCTGATTGCCGGCCAGAGCAGCAGCAGTGGTCAACTGCATGCGCGTCTTGCCGCCTGCCGCCGGGTAGTCCATCGACGCAGACACGTCGATCGCAACGAGTGTCCGGATCGGCTTGGCCATCAGAGCCCAAGCGCCCAGTGTCTGATCGGCCACCGACTGTTCGGACACGGTCAGTGCCGTGACGTCACCGACTCCACCTTCGACGGCTCCACCGCCGGAAGTACGGAACCCGCTGCGCGTCAGCACTTCCTGAGCAGATTCACTGTGCAACAGCTCGGCGATGGCGTCACTCTTCTTGGCTGCGGCGTAGTGCCGGTCCGGTGCCGAAGCACTGACCACCAGGGGGTAATCCATGATCATGGTTCCCGTCGCCGGTACTGTCGCGGAAATCTTCGACTCAGCCTTCGTGAACTCGACGACCTGTTGCTCGGTCGAAACACCGACCTTTCCGGAGCTGACCAATTCGGTGAGCATCTTCTGTCCTACCGGCTGATCTTCGGTACGAACACTCTCCGCTTGCGCATGGGGTACGAGTGCCGCTCGAACGGATTCGGAGGTGGCCCCGGTCTCCGCGAGAGCTCCGAGAATGGGCGCCGACGCAACCCCTGTGAACAACGGATTGCCCAACGCCAGGTCGGGAACCTGAAGCGCCGTGAGCCAACTGGCAAACTGTTCGCCACCGCCGGAGGCGAGAACGACAGGCGAGGTGGCGATCGAACCTCCCGCGGCAGCAACCGGCCCCTTGGCCGTCAATGCAGCTTTGCCGACCCACGCTGTCGAATCCGGTATCCACATGTCCGGAGCGTCCACGCCCTTACCCAAAGTTCCCGCAACGTCCCCGGGCAGCGCAGAGGTGACCGTGATCCGTGAACAGCCTGTCTGCTCCGGCGACGATTCTGCGAGGATCTCCGTGACTGCCGGCGCGATCGCAGGATCCGCTGCCAGCGAGTACTCGTCGACGCTCTCGCAGGAATCGGACTGTGTTGCCTTGAAGACCACCACCCCGGTGGCGACTACCGCGACGGCAACCAACCCACCCACTGCGTAGAACCCGATCGACCGCCCGCTGTCAGGACTCGAATGCCGTCCGCCCGCCATGAAATCTGCCCTTCCGAGGCCACTCGCGCTCAGGCATACCGACGGTATGCGCGCGACTGGAACTGTCCCTACCGGGCGGTAGTGTAGCCAAGAACACAGAAATTCCAACTAGTGCTGAATCGTCGGAGAACGGGCGAGCCCGCATTCCGGGACAGGCCGGCCGAATTCACGAACCTTCAAGCGTCGCAGCGACTTTTCAGCAAACTGGCCTGCCTAGAGCAGCTCACGCTTCTGAACCTTGCCCATCGCGTTACGTGGCAGAGTCTCGGCAAATCGAACCTCACGGGGACGCTTGTGCGCCGACAACTCCGCCCCGACCAACTCGACCAATTCGGCTTCGGTGACCTCGGGAGTCCCGGGCTTACGGACTACGACGGCGATGATCCGCTGCCCCAGATCGGCGTCGGGGACACCGATCACCGCAACTTCGGACACCGAAGGGTGCCCGAGGATGGCGGTCTCGATCTCGCCGGCGCCGACTCTGAATCCACCGGATTTGATCAAGTCGATGGATTCGCGGCCGACGATTCGGTGGAACCCACCCTCGTCGATGACGGCGACGTCACCGGTCTTGAAGTAGCCGTCCTCCGTCCAGGACTCGGCGGTTGCGTCCGGACGGTTCAAGTAGCCGTCGAAAAGCATCGGCCCACGTACCTGTAGGCCGCCGATACTCTCGCCGTCGTGCGGCACATCGTTGCCCTTCTCGTCACGAAGACGAGTCTCGACTCCGCGCAGCGGCACGCCGACCCACCCCGGGCGTCGCTCGCCGTCGAAACGCGTGCTCAGGGTCAGCATCGTCTCACTCATGCCGTAACGCTCGATGGGCGTCAATCCTGTTCGCTCCCGCAGCTTTTCGAAGACAGGCACGGGAAGCGGCGCACTACCGGAGACCAGAAGTCGGGCACCGGACAACGCGCGGGCAGCTTCTTCGTCTTCGGCGATACGCGACCAGACGGTGGGGACACCGAAGTAGAGGGAGCCTTTGGCCCTTGCGTAGTTTTCCGGCGTCGGCTTGACGGTGTGGATCACCCGGCTGCCGATCCGGAGGGGGCCGAGGATTCCGAGAATCAGTCCGTGCACGTGGAAGAGCGGAAGCCCGTGTACGAGGGTGTCTCGCCACGTCCAGTCCCAGGCCTCGGCGAGCGCGTCGAGCCCGGCTGCGATAGCCGAGCGACTGAGCAGAACGCCCTTCGGTGGGCCGGTAGTTCCGGACGTGTACAGGACGAATGCTGTGGACTGCGATGCCGGTTCGGGATAGCTGTGCCACGAGCGAGCGTGCAATCGGACGGGAACCACGGGCAGGCCTTCGCAGTGGTCGTCCGTTTCCCCGAGCCATGCCTGGGCACCGGAGTCACGCAGAATGTGCTCTCGCTCAGCCTTCCCCGAGTCCGGCGGGACCGGCACAACGGTGACGCCGGCAATCAACGCCCCGACGACGGCGAGAATCGTTTTTGCTGTGGGAGTTGCCAATACGGCAACCCGATCGGCCTGCGCCACTCGCTCCGCGACCGAGGTCGCGGCACCGAGAATGGCACTCCGCGAGAGAACCGTGTCACCGATCGTCACGGCGTCGTCGAGGTCGTCACCGCGGGCAACAGCAAGGGGGTTCAAGGATCTCAGCAGCACCACGACAGCATCTCACAGCGCGGATGGTCGCAAACTTTCTCCTGCCCGACGCGCGTCCATCGAGTGCGGAGGGAACAGCGTCACCAGCGCAGCCCCCAAGAGCGCCCCGGAAAGCACCGCGAATCCGTGTGCGTCGTCGACCGTCACCAATGTTGCGCCGCCGACGACAATCACGACCGTCAGAACAATCTCAGGCATTCGCGGGCGCACCAGAACGCCGATCCCCGCGGCCGCCGCTGCCAGAGCAAGCGTGGCACCGGAGTTGCCTGCGCCGGTCGACGGGAAGACTGCGGTGGTGAGCAAACCGAACAACAGTTGACCGAGCAGGAAGAGAGCCCAGCCACGTGCGGCGCCCCAGAGCCGAAACGCAAGCGGTGCAACCACGGCCAGCGTCGCGAGATTGGTGACAGTTCCTGCGGCCCCTTCGTCCTGAACGAGCACGGAGGTCAGAATGCGCCACCATTGCCCGTCACGAATCAACGCGGGATCACGACGAAACATCTCGAGCAGTCCCGGCATCGCCGCCTGCAAGATGGAAGGCACTGCAACCATCAGCCAGAGGAGAGCTGCCGAGAGTGGGAATTCTCCGAAAACTCGACGACTTTTCAACCACACGAGCATCAGTGCAACCGAGGCAGCAACGACAGCAAAAATCAGTACCGCGTCCAAGCCGCCGGTCCCTGAGGTGGTCACAGCGCGACCTTACATCGGACCGATACCGACATCAGGGAACCTGACACCTGGGAAAGCACACGATTCAGGCGGAGAGGCGCTTTGCTGCCGCGGCGATTCGTTCGTCTGTTGCAGTGAGCGCGATCCGCACGTGCTTGCTCCCGCTCGGTCCGTAGAACTCACCGGGGGCAACGAGGATCCCACGATCGGCGAACCAACTGACCGTCGCTCGACATTCCTCGCCGCGCGTCGCCCAGAGGTACAGACCTGCCTCGGAATTGTCGACGGTGAATCCGGCGCCTCGAACAGCTTCGATCAACACACTACGACGCTCGCGGTACCGCTCGCGCTGGATGTTCTCGTGTTGGTCGTCGCCCAAGGCTGCGGTCATCGCCGCCTGGATCGGTAGCGGCAGGATCATGCCCGAATGCTTGCGCACCTCGAGCAGTTCCGACACCAGAGCCGGATCACCGGTGACGAACCCGGCGCGATAGCTCGCGAGATTGGACGTCTTCGAAAGTGAGTGGACCGCAAGCAAACCGGTCAGATCACCGTCGTTGACACGAGGATCGAGAATGGAGAGCGCATCGGCTTCCCACGTCAATCCGAGGTAGCACTCGTCGGAGACGACGATGGCGCCGCGCTCGCGCGCCCAGGCCACGACCTTCTGCAAGTGCTCGAGGCCGAGCACCTTGCCGGTGGGATTCGAGGG
This sequence comes from Rhodococcus sp. WY5, assembly GCF_018588185.1. Lineage (NCBI taxonomy): Bacteria > Bacillati > Actinomycetota > Actinomycetes > Mycobacteriales > Nocardiaceae > Rhodococcus > Rhodococcus sp. WY5. The sequence goes on along the minus strand of NZ_JAAMPR010000001.1, from coordinate 3,080,541 downwards.
CGAGTTCACGAAGATCATCGCCGCCGACTCGGGACCGAGCTTGTTCAAGCCGTCGGCGCGCAGGACACGAGCACCTGCCAGTTTCGCTGCGACCTCGTACGTCGGGTACGCCAACTCCGGAATGACCACCAGATCGCCGGCTCCGAGACCGAGCAATGTCGGCAGCCACGCGATCATTTCCTTGGTACCGATGGCCGGCAGCACCGCTGCCGGATCGACGTCGGGAATGTTGTAGCGGCGATCCAGTGACTCCGCCACGGCCTCGCGAAGCGCGAGCGTGCCATGAGTCGTCGGGTATCCGGGCACCTCGGCAACAGAGGACAGAGCCTCCTGAATCACCGGGTCCACCGGATCCACCGGCGTCCCCACGGACAGGTTCACGATGCCGTCGGGATGAGAGTGCGCCTTCGCCGTGACGTCGGCGAGCGAATCCCACGGAAAATCAGGAAGCCCAGCGGCCACCGGAGTACGAGACAAGATCTCTATTCCTCACCCATGGGAGGCAGCGCCTTGATGAACGGCGTGTCGTAGTCGACCTTGCCGAGCTTGGCCGCTCCACCCGGCGAGCCGAGATCGTCGAAGAAATCGACGTTGGTGCTGATGTACGCGTTCCACTGGTCCGGGACGTCGTCTTCGTAGAAGATGGCTTCGACGGGACAGACAGGCTCACACGCGCCGCAGTCGACACACTCGTCGGGGTGGATGTAAAGCATGCGTCCACCCTCGTAGATGCAGTCGACAGGGCATTCTTCGATGCACGCCTTGTCCATCACATCTACACACGGTTCAGCAATCGTGTAGGTCACTGCCGATCTCCCTGCCTTCCTGTCGTGCATCGCCGCCGCAACACGCAGTTGCAAGGGGCCGAAAATCCGATACGACTCTCACGTACCGCGGGAACAGCCTATTATCCCCCTGCCGACCGACTCTGAGCAGGCGGGGGTAACACATTTCAGCCTACTGCGGTGATGTTCCTCGACCGAATCGCGATCCACTTCTCCCCCAGAGCGGCCGCGCGTACCAGTGCGCCCCGCTCACCGAGGTAATCCGCCACGACGCCGACCACCGGAATCTTGCCGATGATCTCGTACGGTTTTGTCCGCGACGGCCGCTTGTGCAACTCGTCCGTGATGGCACGAAAAGTCTTGGACGTGCGCCACAACGTTCCGATGAGCGCGAACGGGCGCCAGGTCTCGTCGGCGCCGCCGGCTGATTTCTCGGCGAAGTCTTCTCCGGTGAGAAGCTCTCGAGACTTCGTCTCACGCCGGCACAGCACCGACGCCAGGAGGTCCACCTGCTGATCCCGTTCGGTCACTCCGTGTTCACGGGCAACCGCAACGAGCACAACGGCCTGATTCGCGAAGGCCAGCAGGTCCTGGATCGGCAACCGATTGAGGAGGACGCCGAAGATGCCGGGAAACGCGACGGCGACGGTGTTGAGTGCACCCAACCGGGTCGTCCACCACTTCGAGCGCTGCTCGTCGGTCATCACCGACCACGCCGCCGTCCCGGGGAACTTGACGACGTCGAGGACCCAAGCGGCCGCGTCCAACACCATCGCAGCAGCGTTTCGCTCGGGATCGGTCGGCTCGAACGTCCGACGTTTGATACCGAGCGGATCGCTGTAGGCGAGGTCGAGAACCGGGTTGATCCCCCACACCGCTCGATCGAGAACCTCGACGACCTTGCGGTCCCCCAGTACGTCAGCCATCAGGCAATCGCTCCTTCGCGTCGTGCATGTGTGGTGGTTCGTTCGCGTGCCGGGCGTCCGATTCCCTCGGCGATGGCGCGCAGTTCTGCGACGGTCTTCTCGGAACCGTGTTCGGAGCCGGCCATCCGCGAGATCGTCTCTTCCATCAGCGTTCCGCCGAGGTCGTTGGCGCCGCCGTTGAGCATCATCTGCGTTCCGGTGATGCCAAGTTTGACCCAGCTGGTCTGGATATTGGGTATGCGGCCGTGCAGCATGATGCGTGCCAACGCGTGCGCAGCGCGGTTGTCCCGATTGGTCGGCCCTGGCCGGGAAGCGCCCGCCAGGTACAGGGGCGCGCTCTGGTGAACGAACGGCAGCAGCACGAACTCCGTGAATCCGCCTGTACGGTCCTGGATTCCGCGAAGAACGTTCAGGTGCCCGACCCAATGGTGCGGCTGATCGACATGCCCGTACATCATCGTCGAACTCGACCGCAGCCCCACCTCGTGCGCCGTGGTGACCACTTCGATCCATTCCGCCGTCGGCAGTTTGCCCTTGGTGAGGATCCAGCGCACCTCGTCGTCGAGGATCTCCGCTGCCGTACCGGGAATGGTGTCCAGGCCCGCCTCACGAAGGGCCGTCAGCCAATCCCTGATGCTCTCACCACTGCGCGATGCACCGTTCACGATCTCCATCGGAGAGAACGCGTGGACGTGCATCGACGGCACGCGCTTCTTGACGGCCCGGACCAGGTCGGCGTAACCGGTGACGGGAAGTTCCGGATCGATACCGCCCTGCATGCACACCTCGGTTGCGCCGGCGACGTGCGCTTCCCACGCACGGTCGGCGACCTGCTCTGCCGACAGCGTGAACGCGTCGGCGTCACCCTTGCGCTGCGCGAACGCACAGAATCGGCAGCCCGTGTAGCAGATGTTGGTGAAGTTGATGTTCCGGTTCACCACGTAGGTGACGTCCTCGCCGACGGCATCCTTGCGCAGCGCATCCGCCAGTGCCACAACGGCTTCCAGGCCCGGGCCCTCCGCCGTGGCAAGGGCCAGGTACTCGTCGTCGGAACATCCGGCCGGGTCGCGTTCGGCACTGCGGAGCGCAGCCAGCAGATCGGTGTCGACGCGAATCGGAGCACTGAGTTCGAGGACCTGTTCGCGCACGGTCTCCCAGTCGCCGAACGCACTGCCCAGGTCACTGCGGGTCTCGGTGTTGCGCCCGTCCGTGTCGATCTCGGTATTGAGATCGACGCGTCCGCTCGATTCCCACGACTCGTCCGGTTCCTGCCACGGCCGGCCCACCGGCTTGGTGTCGGGCAGGGCGAGGCCGGTCTTGGGATCCGCCAGCGCCTGCACGTGGCCTGCGATGCGCGGATCGATCCACGGAGCCCCCGCCAAGACATACGCCGGCTGAGCTGCGGTGCGTTCGGTCAGGATGAAGCCGCCCTCGGCGCTGATCTCGGCCAAGGTCTCGAGGTTCGGCCACGGACGCTCGGGGTTGACGTGATCGGGGGTCAACGGTGATACCCCGCCCCAGTCGTCGACGCCTGCGCCGAGCAGCGCGAGGCACTCGCTGTTCGAGACGAGATTCGGCGGACTCTGAATCCGCATCGTCGGCCCGAGCAACAGGCGTGCGACGGCGATGGCCGCGAGAAACTCGTCGAGTCCCGCATCAGGCGTATTGCGCATCGCGGTATCAGGCTTGGCCAGGAAGTTCTGAATGATCACTTCCTGGATGTGGCCGAACGCCTTCTGCGACTTGCGTATCGCCATGATCGACTCGGCACGCTCGAGGAAGTTCTCCCCGATGCCCACAAGAATTCCCGTGGTGAACGGGATGTTCAGTCGGCCTGCGTCGGTCAGGGTGCGCAGCCGAACCGCCGGGTCCTTGTCCGGGCTGCCGTAGTGGCATTCACCCTTGTCGGTGAACAGGCGGGTTGCGGTCGTCTCGAGCATCATGCCCATCGACGGCGCAACGGGCTTGAGCCGCGAGAGTTCCTGCCAGCTCATCACACCGGGATTGAGGTGTGGGAGCAGGCCTGTCTCCTCGAGTACCCGGATCGACATCGCTCGCACGTAGTCGAGGGTGGAGTCGTAGCCGCGTTCGTCCAGCCATTGCTTGGCTTCCGGCCAGCGAGCCTCGGGGCGATCCCCCAGCGTGAACAACGCTTCCTTGCAGCCCAATTCGGCGCCTGCCCGGGCAATGTCCAAAACCTCGTCCGGTTCCAGGAACATGCCGTGCCCAGCGGCACGCAGCTTCCCTGGCACCGTGACGAATGTGCAGTAGTGGCACTTGTCCTGGCACAGACGGGTCAGCGGAATGAAGACTTTCCGCGAATACGTCACGGTGTTCGGCCGACCCGCTGCCAGCAGACCGGCATCGCGAACCTTGGCCGCCGAAGAACACAGATCGGTCAGATCGGTTCCCCGTGCCTGCAGCAGCGTTGCCGCCTCGTCGACGTTCAGGGTCGCTCCGTCGCGTGCACGACGGAGAACTCGCCGCATCGCCGACGCTGACGGGCCGGGCGACGGACTGGACGAGGCGGACGCGGAAATACCTGGCATCGGAAGCATGGTGGGTTTGCCGGAGTCATCACCAGTTCGGTTCACCTAGCGATCATGCGCCATGTGGGACGACTAGTGCCACCCGGTGCCAGAAGTAGGCGGCCTCCCCGCCCCGACACCGCCTCGATCACGACGGCCGGTAGTCGTCGTCGACCGCAACCTCGACTCGTTGATCCACCACGTCAGCCACTGGCGCGTCGAGCGGAATGTCGGTCAGATCGGGTTCTTCAGGGGCGTTCGGATCTACGGGTGTCGATTGTTCGAGCGCATCTGATTCCGGAGCCTCCGGGTCGAATGTCGCATCTTGTTCGGTCATCACGTGCTCCCTTCGCGGTCGCCACACTCCACGATAGGGCCGATGTCGACAGATCGCCCCTCACTCGACCAAAGTAGTGCCCATGACTGCGCCGCAACCGCTGACCATGGCCGACCCGTTATGGCGACCCAGCACCAAAGCCCCGAGGCTGTGGGCAATCACTGCCTCACTGTTCTGGGTACCCGTCATCGTCGCCGAAATCGTCTGTGCCGTCTTGATACCCGGAATCCCGTCCTGGGTGGTCGGCACCGTATTCGCAGTCACCGTGCTCTTCGCTGCCACCTACATTCTGATGGTCCCGGCGTGGCGGTATCGGGTCCACCGATGGGAGATCAGTGACACCGCGGTATACACCCGCACCGGCTGGTTCACCCAGGAGCGACGCATCGCACCGATCTCGCGCGTGCAGACCGTGGACACCGAGCGCGGACCGATCGACCGCATGTTGGGTCTGGCAACCGTCACGGTCACGACAGCGTCGTCGGCCGGGGCCGTGAAGATCTCCGCACTCGACCAGGAAGTCGCCGACCGCACGGTGGCTCAACTGACGGAGATCGCGGGTACCAACGTGGGAGACGCGACGTGAACGAGAAACAGTTGGGCGACCCGACCGCGATCGAGATCCCGGTAGAGGCGGAAACGGCAGCTGCCGAGGCCGCGGAAGAGGAACAGCCCTGGCTCCGCCTCGACCGACGCATGCTTCTGGTCCACCCCGTCAACGAAGTCGTCAAACTGCTCCCGGTCCTACTCGTCTCCGTAGTTCTCGGCAGCCAATCCGGAAACCACTGGTGGGGACTCGGCGTCGTCACTCTGCTCGTCATCTTCGGTTTGTTGCGGTATTTCACCACCACGTACCGAATCGGACCCGTCCACGTTCAACTGCGCACCGGGGTCTTCCAGAAAAAGCTGCTCTCCGTCCCGCGTAGCCGCATCCGATCCGTCGACGTCGAGGCCGGGGTCATGCACCGGTTGCTCGGACTGTCGATCGTGCGCATCGGTACCGGCCAGCGCGCCGGGAGCGGCCACGATTCGAACAAGTTCGAGCTCAACGCCCTGTCGACCGCCCTGGTTCCGGACCTACGCGCCGCACTGTTGGCCGGCGCCCAGCAAGCACGGCGACTGGAAACCCCGGGCACGCCGGTCGAAAGCATCACCGAACCGGTCGACACCGAAATCGGTCACTGGGAACCGAGTTGGGTTCGCTACGCCCCCTTTTCGTTCACCGGAATCGCCATCATCGCAGCCATCATCGGCATCTCGTTCCAATACGGCATCGGCACTGCCGTCGCGAAATCCTCGGCAGTGAGCGACAGCTTCGACTCACTCGAGAGCCTCGGCATCGCACTGATGGTCGTCATCGCACTCGTCGTGCTGCTGGTGCTGTCGAGTGCACTCGCCTGCGTCCAGTACCTGATCGCGTTCGGCAACATGAAACTCACCGACAACGGCCGCATCCTGCATGTCAGTCACGGCCTGTTGAAGACTCGGCAAACCACACTCGACCGCGCCCGCCTCCGTGGCACGACGCTCAAGGAACCGCTCCTGCTGCGATTGGCCCGCGGCGCGCGGCTCGACGCCATCATGACCGGGGTCAGCGCCGAGAAGAAGGAATCTTCGCTACTGCTCCCGCAGGGACCGCGCAGGGAAGCCGAGCGAGTGATGGCCACCGTGATCGGTGACTCACGCCAGGCGTCCGCCCCGCTGATCCCGCACGGCCCGGCCGCGCGGCGTCGCCGGTACACCCGAGCACTGTTCCTCGCCGCGGTGGCGTTCCTGGTCTGTGTGGCGTGCGCGGCTTCTGGACTCGATGTACCGATCTACGCGTGGTTCGGGGTCGCCGTACTCGCCATCGGTGGCACCGCCCTCGCCTACGACCGATACAAGGGCCTCGGCCACGCAGTACTACCCGGATGGTTGATCACCCGAAACGGCTCGCTCGATCGCCAGCGTCACAGTCTCGAATCCGAAGGTGTCATCGGATGGACGGTGCGCGAGACGTTCTTCCAACGACGCGCGGGAGTGGCAACCGTCGTCGCCGCGACGCCCGCCGGCACCGGAAGCTACGAGGTGATCGATCTCCCCGCCGAGAACGCGTGGGAATTGATCGAAGCCGTCACTCCGGGCGGTGGCGACGTGTGGGCAGGTCGTCGATGATGAGCCTCGCCAGCGAACCGAGACGCGATCGCTCGGGCTGGATGGTCGGAACACCGAGGAGTTCCAGCGGAGCGGCCGTGACCGGTCCGACGCAGTAGGTCGGTACCGGTCCGCGCATCGCTGCGACGAACCGCTCCAGCTCGCCCATTTCTTTTGCCGTGCTGAGCATCGAGGAGACCGCGGGGGCACTGGTGAAGGTCAGCGCGTCGATCGCACCGGAACGAACTGCAGCGACCAACGCGCGGACCGGCGACTGATCCGGCGGCCGGATCCACCGATAGACCGATACCGGAGTGACAACCGCGCCGATGTCGGCGAGGGAGGCGCTCAGGTCCGTCAACGGCTCCCATTCGGTGATGGTGCCGTGCAACTGGACTGCGATGCGCAAGCCTGCCACTCCCTCGCTTCCGAGATGTGCCAGAACTTCCTCGGACGACTCACCCGAAGGCGACCATTCCTCGCGCAGTCCGGCGCCTCGGATGGCGCCCGTCGCCTTGGGGCCGCGGGCGATGATGCGCGTGTGGGCGAGCGCCCCGAGGAACTCCTCGGTCAAACCCCACGAGGCGACGGCCTCGAGCCAACCCCTGAAGCCGATCCCGGTACTGATCACGACCAATTCCGGAGGATCGGCAATCAAAGCGGACGTCTGAGTCCTCAGGTCTCGATCGTCCACCAAGGGCAGCACATGGATCACCGGTGTCCGCACGATCTCCGCGCCTCGACGTTCGAGGAGCGTCGCAAATTCTTCGACACGCCGTTCTGCGGTCAAGGCGATAGTCGCACCCGCCAAATCATGTTCAGCCACAGGCTGAGTGTCCCTTATGCACGGGTCAGTTTCCTACGCGCGCGCCGAGAACTATTGCGAGCTGAGGGTGGCAAGTCTGTTGATCGCCACTTTGAAGAGGAAAACGGCGGCCGGAGCGATCGCACCGACCAGCAGCAGGAAGGTCAGAGGGGACGAAAGCACGAGTACGTCGCCGCCGGGGCCGCCCACCATGCACACCAAGAACCCGACGATCCAACCGGCGAGCGGCAATGCGGCCCTACCCGGCGTCGTAACCGTGCGGGCGGCGATCACCAATACGAGGTTCGCGGTCGCGGCTACGAGAATGCTGATGGGAAATGCCGTCGTACCGAGATGAGTCGGCAAGAACAGGACGGACAACACCGCGCACAAGAACCCGTCGAAAATCAGGACGCCGAGGATGACAGGGTCGAGCCACGACAGCGACGTTCCTGTCGAGGCGTCCGTGTTGTTCTCGACCGTCGTCATGGTTTTGATAGTGGTCTATCGGTCGTCATCGCGCGAGCGCGGGGTCCCTCCCGACAAGCACCCCGGCTCGCGCCCGAAAAGCACGAAGCTGATCAGGGAACCGGCGGGAACCCGAGCAGAGTCAGCAAATGACTCTGCTGATCTGCGAATGCGTAGAGCGACCCGTAATACAAGTCGTGGTAATAACCAGCCATCGGACGCAACGAATCGACGAAGGCGACGATCTGGTTCTGCAGGTCCCAGTTGTACATTTCTTCAGCCCCCAGGCTTTGCTGTTACCGAAAGGACCACCCATCCGGTGACACGCATCACACACCACTACGGCGTCGATCGCAATGCCTGAGAGCCGACGCCCAGGTCAGCTGTGCAGCCCGCCGAACAGATCGCGCTCGCGGCCGTCCTCACCCACCGGACCGAGCGCGCCGGCGGCCAATACGAAATGCTCGACCGTCAGGATCGGTTGGACCACGTTGTTCGACAATGCGAACTCGGCTCGGCTCGGGGCTACCGTCACCTGAGTGGCGTGGGCGCTCAATGCCCTCGCCTTCGCATCGATGACGCCTCGAACGTCGATTGCCGTCGTCACGTCTGTGTCCTCGACGCTCGGCAATTCCCCGGGCTCGGGCAGACGCCAGTTCTCCGGGAACTCGGAAATCGCCGCGATGCCGCGTTCGAGTCCGCTGCGCTCGGTCACGGTCCAGTAGAACTTCGGAGTCGACCACGGCTCGCCGGTCTCGGGATACGCGGTCGTTCCTGCAGCTTCGACGGCCGCTGTCGTGATCGCGTGCGCCTGGATGTGATCCGGGTGCCCGTAGCCGCCGTTGGGGTCGTACGTGATCACGACGTGCGGCCGAATCTCACGAATGACGGCGACCACCGCGCCGACTGCTTCGTCGAGTCGAGCATTGACAAAAGCACGGGGATTGGCGGCCGAAGGTGTGCCGATCATTCCGGAGTCGCGATACCGACCGGCACCGGCGAGGAAGCGAGGAGCGGCACTGCCCAAAGCCGACAAAGCAGCGCTCAGTTCCGCGATCCGGTAGCCACCGAGTTGATCGGCCTCGGAAGCCACGAGCCCGGCCCACGCATCACCGATCACTTCGCCTTCCTCCCCCAACGTGCAGGTGAGGACTGTGACCTCGACGCCTTCGGACGCGTATCGCGCGATGGTGCCACCGGTGGTGATCGTTTCGTCGTCCGGATGTGCGTGCACCAACAGAAGTCGCTTCGCCGACGCGGTCACTTTTCCACCCTCACCCAGTCCGTAGCGTTTCCGAATATCCCCACCTGCACCGGCCCGTCGAGGACCACGCCCTCGACTCCGGTCCCGACCGCGACCAGCGCTCGGCTCTGCACGATCGGCAAAACCGCCGCAAGATCCCACAGCCTGGGTTCCGCATCGGCGATCAACGACCCCAGATCCCCGATGCCACTGAGCGCTTCGTCGATCCGACCTTGCAACGCCGGATCACACAGCCCGGACAGGTTGCTCGGAGCCTCGACGCTTGTCGTTCGGATGGGCTCCGGTGTCTGCGACGGCGTCGGTGCGGGCACTGCCGAACTTGTTGCCGGAGTGGAAGGTGCGCTCGGGCAACTGAACCGCGAGGCCAGCGAAGTGGCCGTGTCGGCGCCTGCCCGGCTCCAACCGACGATCATGTCGACGCGTCCTGTCGTCAGGTCCTCGCCGTAGAGTTCCTCCGGCGCCACCGATTCGACGGTCGCCAGGATTCCCACGTCACGCAATTCGTCGGCAGCGGTGTTTGCCACGGCGATCGCGATGTCGTCGTTTTCGGGAGCGCCGATCAGCAGTGTCAACTGGGCGCCGTCACGGACGATCGATCCGACCGTTCCAGTGCCCGTGACGATTCCGGTGGGCGGTGCCGTCAGGTAGCCGGCTGCAGTCAGCTCGCCCAGCGCCTGCTCCCTGGTCGGTTTCGGCGGCGCGGTGGGCGCATATCCCGGATCCGACGGAGCGAGGATCTGAGCTTTCACCGGGGCCGACGCCGATTCACTCCCTGCCGCCACCACGGCGAGCAGGTCCGGATCGAGCAGTCCCAGAACACCTTTACGCACCCGAACATCCGCGAAGTTCTTGCTTCGCCCGTTCACGTTGATGTCGAGAGTGCGCGGAACGTAGGAGAATGCCGTCCTGACACCCGGGATTGCAGACAGCTGAATATCCGTGGCACTACCCGAATGAACCTGCGCCACTTGGGCATCGTCGGTACGCAGCGCATCCGCCAACTGCGCAGCCGTTCCTCCGCGTCGCAGAACTATCTGATCCGGGTCTGAAGGCTTGCCCCAGAATCGGTCGTTGCGTTCGAGCACGATTTCGTCCCGGCCGCGGTCGACCGAGCGCACGTGAAAGTGGGCTCCCGACACCGGAATCCCCTCACTCAGGCCGGTGCTGAAACCGCCGGGAGTGTCCTTGATCAGGTGGGACGGAAGAATATCGGTGAACAACTCTCGCCATGCCGGATACGGCGCACGCATCACGACGTTGACCGTTTTGCCGCCGCCGGACGAGTTCACGTCGTCGATCATCTGATAGCCCGCGGGATTGACCACACCGGGAACCGAGATCATCTGCTGCCACAGGTAGCGAAAGTCTTCTGCCGCAATGGGAGCGCCGTCCGACCATTGGGCTTCGTTGCGCAGTTGGTAGCGAATCGTGAACGGGGCCTCCGACGTCACTTCAGCGGAAACGAGGAAAGAATCGTCGATCGCCCACTCCGTCGCGCCAGGTTGTGTGGGCGAATTGATCGGGCGAAACGCACTGGGCAGTACGAGGTTGCCGACTGCGGAGTTGACCGGCGACTGATCCGCGAGCAGGTGCGGGTTGAATCCGCCTCCCACCTCGTCGATTGCCACAGTGACCTGCTTCATCGCCGGAACGACCGGAGTCGGTGTGGGCTTGACGGTTTCGGTGCTCTCGACCGGAGGCGGCGGATCGGCTGTACATGCAGTCAGTGACAACGCCGTCACTGCCACTGCCAACGCCAGGTAGCGACGTCCTGAGGCCACAGACAATTCCTTCCGTACGGGGCCGCGTCGCCCCTTCGCACTCGATTTCCAGGCAGAACTTTGCCTGGAAACCATGAAGGCGAATGTACCTTTCCGCCGAAAACTCGGCTGAAAGGCACATCCGCCTGTCAGGTTGTAACCGACGAAAGACTACAGAGCAGCCTTGTCGCGTGCCTTACTACGTGAACGCTCGCGAGCGCGCTCGGTTGCGTTGAGGTGCACCTTGCGGACGCGAACGTCCTCCGGGGTGACCTCGACGCACTCGTCGCTGGAGCAGAACTCCATCGCTGCTTCGAGTTCGAGCTTGATCGGCTTTGCGAGGGTCTCCATCACGTCTGCGGACGACTGACGCATGTTGGTCAGCTTCTTCTCGCGGGTGACGTTGATGTCGAGGTCTTCCTGACGCGGGTTGATACCGACGACGTGTCCCTCGTAGGTGTCTGCGCCGGGCTCGACGAAGAAGGTTCCGCGGTCGGCCAACTGGATCATGGCGAACGGCGTCACCGTGCCGGAGCGGTCCGAGACGAGCGAGCCGGTGTGGCGCGCACGGATCTCGCCGGCCCACGGGCCGTATCCGTCGAACACGGCGTTGGCGATACCGGTTCCGCGGGTTTCCGTGAGGAAGTCCGTGCGGAAGCCGATGAGGCCACGCGAAGGAACGATGAACTCCATGCGAACCCAGCCTGCGCCGTGGTTCGACATCTGGACCATCTTGCCCTTGCGGTTGGCCAGGAGCTGCGTGATGGCGCCGAGGTACTCCTCGGGGCTGTCGATGGTCAGCTCTTCGAAAGGCTCGTGAACCTTGCCGTCGACGAGCTGCGTGACAACCTGCGGCTTACCGACGGTGAGTTCGAAGCCTTCACGACGCATCTGTTCGACGAGGATGGCGAGTGCGAGCTCTCCACGACCCTGGACCTCCCACGCATCGGGGCGACCGATGTCGAGGACCTTGAGCGAGACGTTACCGACGAGCTCCTGGTCCAGGCGGGACTTGACCATGCGTGCAGTCAGCTTGTGACCCTTGACGCGACCGACGAGCGGTGACGTGTTGGTGCCGATCGTGACCGAGATTGCCGGCTGGTCGACGGTGATGCGGGGCAGTGCGACCGGGTTCTCCAGATCAGCGAGGGTGTCGCCGATCATGATGTCCGGGAATCCTGCGACGGCGCAGATGTCACCGGCGACGGCGACCTCACCGGGAACGCGCTCGACACCGATGGTCGTGAGGAGTTCGGTGATCTTGGTCTTCGTGACGACGGGCTCGCCGTCGACCTCGCGGCACCAGGACACGGTCTGGCCCTTGCGCAGCTCGCCGTTGTGGATGCGAACGAGTGCGAGGCGACCGAGGAATGCGGATGCGTCGAGGTTGGTGACGTGAGCCTGCAGCGGTGCGTCGACCGAGCCCTTCGGCGCGGGGACGTACTCCATCAGCACCTGGAAGAGTGCGGTGAGGTCCTCGGCGTCGGGAGCCTTGCCGTTCTCGGGCTGCACGGTCGATGCCTTGCCTTCGCGACCGGACGCGTAGAGGACGGGAAGTTCGAGTGCGAGCTCAGCGGCTTCGGCGGCCTCGTCGGACAGGTCCGATGCGAGGTCGAGGAGCAGGTCCTGAGCCTCGGTGACAACCTCTTCGATGCGGGCGTCGGGGCGGTCCGTCTTGTTGACGACCAGGATGACGGGCAGCGAAGCGGCGAGTGCCTTGCGCAGCACGAAACGCGTCTGCGGCAGGGGTCCCTCGGAAGCATCGACGAGCAGGACGACGCCGTCGACCATGGACAGGCCGCGCTCGACCTCGCCACCGAAGTCGGCGTGGCCGGGGGTGTCGATGACGTTGATGACGGTGATGGAACCGTCTTCGTTGACCTTATGTACTGCGGTGTTCTTCGCGAGAATGGTGATGCCCTTCTCGCGTTCGAGGTCGCCGGAGTCCATAACGCGATCGACCAGCTCGGCGCGCTCCTCGAACGCGCCGGACTGACGAAGCATGGCGTCGACGAGGGTGGTCTTGCCGTGGTCGACGTGTGCGACGATGGCAACGTTACGGAAGCTGGTGATGGTCACGCGATGGCTCTCCTGGCTGAGTTGATTCGGCCACGCGAAAGTCAAGTCGCACGGCTCTTCTGGTGGCCGCTGCACGAGTGTGTGATCCGAATCAGGGCACGAATCGCCTGAGAAGGCACCGCGGCCTAGTAAATACTACTCGCTCCGGGCTGATACTCCTGCATTGTGCGGCCTCTATCACCGCCCCCACCAGCGAATAGTGATCTGCACCACGCCGATGCGCGTAGGATTACGACCTGAAGAAACAGGTCATTTAAGGGTACGCTAACCTCGTTCCAAGAGCGGGCTCTCCGCCGTAGTGAAACAGGAAAGCCGCAGCGTCACATGGGAAAAGTCAAGGCAAGCAAGGTCTCGCAGCTCAAGCCGAAGAAGAAGTGCTGCCGCAAGAAGACGCGGTGCATCAAGTGTCCCGTCGTCATCATGCGGATGAAGAAGCTCGAGAACGAGGGCGCATCCAAGAAGGAACTGAAAGCGGGTCTCAAGAAGGCTCGTGCGGCGTAAGCGCGCTCAATTCCGCGAGTAACTCGGGAATCCAGGCTCGATCGTTGTCCACCAGATCCATCGACAACAGTTCTTCGGCGTCGACCCATGTCAATTGAGCATGGTCGAGCGCGACCGGTTCTCCCGACACCAACTCCGCCCGGTAGGCCCGCAGGACCAACCCAGGCGACAGTGGCACGTCGACACCGATTCTGGCGCCGCATCTCACCTCGACCGCCAGTTCCTCGAGCAGCTCCCGCGCCAACGCGTTCTGTGGCGATTCGAATTCTTCGACCTTCCCGCCCGGCAGCTCCCAACGACCGGCCAAAGCCGGCGGACTCGTCCGCTGCGCGAGGAGCAGCCTTCCCTCGCGGAAGATCGCACCGGCGACAACTTCCCGATCCCTTGCAGGTGCATCACTCATCGCACCATGATGGAGTATGGCCACTTTGTTGTCCGACTCCGCGATCCAAAACGCTCTCGACGAACTGCCCGCCTGGCAACTGTCGCCAGGGTCGATCACTCGCACGGTCGACTCCACGACATTCCCGGACGCCATCGCGCTTCTTCAACGCATCGCGGCAGTCGCCGAGGCCGCGGATCATCATCCCGACATCGACGTTCGCTGGCGAAAGGTCACGTACACGCTTTCGACACACTCGGCGGGCGGTCTCACGGAACTGGACTTCGACCTTGCCCGTCGAATTGACGTACTCGTCGACGATTCGGTCCGTTTCGACTGATCTTCGAGTGAACAAACCTCGCAATCTGACGTAACAGTTGCATCAACTTTCACATAGATCACTTCAGTCACAGGTATGGTCGCCGTAAATCACGATCGAGGCCGGTCATGCCATAGACTCCCCCCGGTGCGTAGCTGCTCAGCAACTGAACAGCTGTACAACCCGGGGGCTCTGTACATAGAGTGACCCCTCGAGCCGTCAAACGCGGAGCTCGCCTAGGCGCCCGCGCGGTATGACTAAGGATGGGGAAACAGTGCTTCGAACCCGAGGTATGCGAAAGGCGTTCACCGCCGTCGCTATTGCCGCAGTAGCAGGACTGGCATTGCCGGCACAGGCAATGGCCGATCCGGCAGCACCGCCCGCACCCGAAAGTGTGCCGATCGAGTTCCTCGCATCGTTTGCGCCCGCCATCATCGGCGCCGCCGCAGGTCCGGCCGATGTTGCAGGCGGACCGCAGCAAGCGTTGCTCGACCAGGCTCGCGCGATCCTGAACTCCCCCGGCATTCCGCCCGAGATCAAGGCCACCCTCGAGAAGGTCATCACCTTCCTCGACGGCAGCGGCGGCGGCGGACCGGCGATCCCGGACGAGAACGCCCCCGTCATCGCGCAGTTCCTCTACCCGACGCTTGGCAAGGGCTGCATCTCGGCCACCGCCGATTCGGTCGGAACCGCACTTGCCGTTCCCGGCCCGGCTCACCTGCCTCCTCCCGGTCCCGCTGCCGGTCAGGCCGGATTCGTCTTCACCGCTCTCGGTACGGCTCCCGCCGTCGACGACCAGCCGGTGCCGATGACCGTCACCTGGGTCAACATCGACAACCAGCGCAGCGCCACCCAGAACTTGACCAACGCCGCACGCATCAACCCGGACGGCCCAGCCACTCTGTCGGCTATCGCCGATACCGGCCCCGGACGCGTTCTCTCGGTGATCAGCGGTTCGCTGACCACCCAGCCGGAAGGCGCAGATCGCATCACCTGCAGCTTCCTTCCGACCGTGGGCATGTTCGCGGTAGCTTGATCGAAGTCTTGTGAAAGGGACCCACCGAATTTCGGTGGGTCCCTTTTGCATCTCCGATCACCGTGATAGACCCGATAGATGGGACATCTACGAGTGGACATCACGCACGGTCGTCCAGAGAAGAAATCCGGCCCAGACCAGTCGATACGGTCACACAAGTCGACGCGATCGATACTGTCCATCCGATCCGAGGGGTCCATTCTCTCGATCGGATCGGCGTACTCGATCCTGTCGATCGGTAGCGTCGGCTCTTTTCTTTCGATCGGAAGCATCGGGTCTACGGCGTCGGTCCTGAGTTCGGGCTCGTTCGCCAGTCTCGGGTCCGCGCTGTCCGGTCTCTCACGTTGGTCACTGCTCTCCTGGCGTGGAAATCATGCAGCCCCCGAAGAGCACCCGAAACTTGTTGTCATTGCGCCGGAATCGGATTCGAGCGATCCGGACCGCTCACTACGATCCGTCTCGCACTCTCAGACCTGATTCGGTCGCGGCCATTCGCGGCCTTCCAGCGCTTCGACCGAGGTATTGAATTGCCGCAGTAGGTCACCGAGCGCGAGACGCTGCTCCGGCGTCCACTCGCGGAGGACCTTTTCGACACCGGCTGTCGAATGTTCGCGATCAGCACGAAGTTTCGACAGCCCCTGCGCCGTCGGCCGGACCTTTCGCGCGAGCCCTCCGTCCGGATCCTCCACTCGCTCCACCAAGCCCTGACGCCTCAGCGCGCCGATCTGCCGGTTGATGGTGGAGATGTCGAGCGAGAAAGCGCAGGAGAGTTCCTTGAGGCTCATGGGATGTTGCAATTCCAGTCGACCGAGCAGTAGATACGCCGACCGGTCCAGATGAAGTTCGGCCCGTTGTGCGAGCGCGTGGTAACGCGAGAGCAGAGTCAACTCGTACTCGATATTCACCAGATCAGGGTCCCGGTCCATCCTCATATTGTGCAGACTACACACGATGTGTAGCGTGCACACTGGGGCGAACGCACCAATCAGAACACGCCATGGCGGGAGCCGCATGTCCGTTCACGCAGGGTCGTCCAATGTCGACGAGAAAATCCCCGACACGAACTACGCATCCTCGGGTCCAGTGCTCACCGTTCTAGGACTGTGCGGAATCGTCGTCGCCTTGATGCAGACGCTGGTAGTCCCCATCATTCCGCAATTGCCGCACCTGTTGAACTCCACTCCCGCCGACACCTCGTGGGCGGTCACCGCAACACTCCTCGCCGCCGCGGTGATCACGCCGATCAGCGGGCGCCTCGGCGACATGTTCGGCAAGAAACGAATGCTGCTGGTCAGTCTCGCGATGGTCGTTCTGGGCTCGGCCATCTGCGCGATCGCACCTTCACTGATCGTGCTCGTTGTCGGCCGTGCACTTCAAGGAGCATCGGTCGGGGCAATTCCATTGGGCATAGCCATCATTCGTGACGTTCTTCCACCGAAGAAAGTGGCCGGCGCGATGGCGGTCATGAGCGCCACCCTCGGCGTCGGCGGTGCGATCGGACTGCCGATCGCCGCGGTGATCGCCCAGAATGCCAACTGGCACTTCCTCTTCGTCACATCGGCAGCGTTCGGGCTGATCTGCATCGCACTGGTTGCGTTCGTCATTCCCGAATCGACCGTACGACGCCCGGGACGTTTCGACTTCGTCGGTGCGCTCGGCCTCACCGTTGGTCTGATCACCCTGTTACTCCCCATCACCAAGGGCGGAACCTGGGGATGGGGCGACGCGAAAACCCTGGGGCTCCTTGCGGTTTCCGCGCTCAGCTTCCTGGTGTGGGGATGGTGGGAACTTCGACGCAACGCACCGCTGGTGGACCTCCGCGTATCGGCCCGGCCGCAAGTTCTCTTCACCAACTTCGCGTCGATCGCCGTCGGTTTTGCCATGTACGGCAATTCCCTGACGCTCCCCCAACTGCTCATGGCACCGACGTCCACCGGTTACGGACTCGGACTGTCCATGGTTGCAGCGGGGCTCGCACTGGCCCCCGGCGGACTCGTCATGATGGCGCTCTCGCCCGTCTCCGCTCGAATTTCGGCTTGGCGCGGCCCGCGAATCACGTTGATGCTCGGCGCCCTCGTCATCGGATTGGGTTACGCCTTCGCATATTTCACGGTGTCGAGCGTCTGGCAGGTCGCCGTGGCCGGAATGTTCATCGGAGCGGGCGTCGGGCTCTCGTACTCGGCCATGCCGGCCTTGATCATGGGCGCAGTCCCCATCACGGAATCTGCAGCCGCGAACGGACTGAACTCACTGATGCGATCGATCGGCACGTCGACGTCTGCCGCGATCGTGAGCGTCGTCCTGGCCGGAATGACCATCACCGTCGGCACCGCAGTGATCCCCTCGTTCGAGGCGTTTCGTGCCACGTTCCTGATCTCCATCGCCGCCGCCGTCGTGACGATGGTGTTCGCCGGGTTGATTCCCAAACAGAAAGTCTCGTAAGGGAATCAACCCGGCGGAGGACTCACTTCTCCGAAGAGCCTTCGATGCTGCCCGTCTGCAACTTCGACAGAAGTGTGTAGATGAAATTGATGATGATATCCACGTGGTGCCCTCTCACATAACGGGTCCCCGACCCGACAACGACGGTACCGCAGAACTCTTCTCCATCGAATCGCCGACAATCAATTCTGCAACGTGTTCTAATTTGAGGCGACGACTACCCGAGGAGCCTTTCATGACCTGGACACGCACCGAACTCGAAGACGCCTTCGCGGGTTACCAGAACACCGTTGTCGAGTGCACTCGTTCCGGCGATTGGAACGCCTTCGCGGACATGTTCACCGAGGACGTCGTCTACGTGGAACACGCTTTCGGCACCCTCAATGGCCGAGAGGCCGTACGCAAGTGGGTTACTCGCACGATGACGGAGTTCCCGGGGCACCGCATGACCGAATTCCCGGCCAACTGGTTCGTGGTCGACGAGCAGCGCGGATGGATCGTGTGCGAGATCGACAACCCGATGGAGGATCCGGGTGACGGATCCAAGCACGGAGCCGCCAACATCACGATCCTGCACTACGCCGGCAACGGACTGTGGTCTCGCGAAGAAGACGCCTACAACCCGATGAACTTCCTGTCGATGGCAAAAGCATGGTGCCTCGCCGCGGAAGCGGCGGGCACCCTCCCCGACGACGCCAAGGCCTGGCTCGCCAAATTCGGCGCTATGGTGCGATAGATCCTGTCGGCAACGAGGATCCGACCGGCTGGGCCGGACCGACCGCACCGGCCAACGACCACTGCCCGTAGTCCCGAGTGAGGATCGAGTTCAGATCCACGCCGACGCCGTCGACCTTGCGCTTGTCGATCTCGAACTGATGCAGGTTTGCCCGCGGGTGCACATACCCTGCGGGCGAGCCCCAGTTGTGCTGCCAGAACCAGGTTCCGACGCCGGCACTGATCATTGCGTCGATCACGCGAGTGTTTCCGTAGACGCCGAGCGCTCCGTTGCCGACAACCGAGGCCCACCCCTCGAGGTACGGCGCGATCAGCGTAGTGATTTCAGTACTGGTCGGGTTGTCGTCGATCGACGCGTAGATCGGGCGACCGGACGGCCCACCAGCCGCCGCATGTAGTTCGAGGCCACGGGCAGCATGACGCTTGCCCGCTTCGCGGGCCCCGCGCCAGTCCGCCGTTCCGCCCTTGCCGAATTGATAGCAAGAAACGACTTGAAGTCCGGCCGCGGTCAACGCGTCGGTTTCCCGCGCCAGTACGGGCTTGCCGACCATCCAATCGGCGCCCGGGCGCCTGTCCGAGACGTATCGAATGGCGCCCGCATACCCGGCGGCCTTGATTGCCTGAGCGGACGGCACACCGGCGGCGTAATCGAGCAGGGTCCCGAGCGAACCGGCATTGGCCACCGACGTCGTACCGCTCAATGCAGCGAGTCCGGCAGCCGCCGATCCAGCCGCTGCGTACTTGAAGAGGTTTCTTCGCGAGACGTGCACAAAGCTCCGATCATCGGCGTGTCCCGCTCGAAGTGGCGGGCAGGCAAGCTATCTTCTTTCGCTCGCATTCCACCACAGTCACATCAACCCCGCCATGCACTTGGTCAACAATGCTCACATTGTCACCAAATTGGACGCCTGACAGACAACAGTGGCCCCCGAAGGCATCGCCTTCGGGGGCCACTGAGTCGGCCTAGCGGCCGGAAGCTATCAGCTGAGCGAGGTGAAGAAGCTCAGAGCGCTGAAGAGATCAGACGCGTTGCTGAAGAAGTCGTTGAGGAAGGTGAAGGCATCCGAGAATTCTGCGCTGCTCATGCGATGTGCTCCTGTCGAAGATACGGTCCAGAGGATTGCCGCCACGTGAGTGGCTGCTGGCGATAAGAGTAGAGGCCTTCCGTTACTTCCGCGACACCAAATGTGTCCGGGACGTTACATTTCGACCCCTTCGGGGCGCGGACATACACACAGGTAACACCCACCGGCAGTGATCAAACTGTCACCTAAGGACGATTTATTGACGTATTCCGAACATCATTCCCGATAGCAGCTACCGAGCAGCATCAAACCTGTAGGCCGACCACAAGATTGGCAAGCCTTACTTAACAGGATGGGTGTTGCTCCCGATAGAGGGCGTACCAGCAGATTGGCCAAATCCCCCGCGGCAATGTAGCCACGCGAGCTTAGTGCGGGCGCAAACATTCAGCCACAGTTCGAGTTAGCGAGATCTTTACGCCGAAAACGACCGGCCCGACGGCCCGCGGGACCATACCTATCGGTCATCATGGTGACGCTATTCACACTGATTTGAGGAACTCCCGGCACCGATAACAACCGGATCTCGACACCGATTGGACGTTCGAGGGCACAGTGGAGTTCATGAACCTCACAAAGAAGAAGTCCTGGAGTGAGCTGTCACCCGCGCAACGCCGCGTCGTCGCCGTGCTCGCAACGATTCAGTCCCTGTTGGCGATCGCCGCGTGGACAGACCTGGCGCGACGCCCTGCCGATACGGTCAACGGCAGCAAGAAGAAGTGGGCGGCGATCATCTTCGTCAACTTCTTCGGGCCACTCACCTACTTCCGCCGAGGCCGGATTCAGTCGAAGTAGTCCCAGAACTGCAGCCACTTCACCGACGCGAAGAGCGTCAGAGTCACTGCGTACACCGCAATTACCGCCGCGACGCCGCGCCAGTTGGTGCGGGGAACGGCGCCGTCGACCGGGTCCAGCCAATGACGGAACCATCTCGTGACCGTCGGCATCAGGAACCACGTCATGGCGCCGACGCTGACTATCTGGCTCAACCACATCGACAGCCACGGCGGCGCTCCGATCCCGTCGAGCAACGGCCCGAGAAACCTCGACAGCGTCATCACCGTCGGATAGAGGACGAGCAGGATGATCATCGCCGTCTTCCAATTCGGCGTCGCGCGAGTCTGCCCGTTCTCCGTACGCAGAATGGTGCCGAACGGTGTCGACCGCGTGGTCTCGGTGAAGTCCTCGGCCAACTCGGCCCGCAGTTTCGGTAGTGCTGCGGCCCTCTCGGGCGACGCCATCCACACCGCCAACTGCTGCTCTGTCCGAAACCGAAGGACGGACTTCCACTGGGTGGAGTCGGTGACCGACCGCATCAACATCACCGACTCGTAGCCGGAGAATCGCGAACTGAGATCGATGAGGTGTCGTTGCGTTCGCAGAAACTCGTTCTCCTTACCCACGACGACGGCGTGGTCGTACACACCGATACCGGGCGGCGGCAGCACGCCGTCGATCAGAACGAGATCACTCGTCTGCGCCAGAATTCCCGTTGCAGCAGCTGATCTTTCGAGATCGCGGCGATCAGTCGACTCCAGCCAACGATGAAGATCGTCGGCACTGTCGAACGTGACGGACACGCCGTGCGACACCGGTTCCGGTTGATCACTGATGCCACAGCTCAGGTAGCCGTCGAATCGACCGGCGGTCTCGGCCGCACGCTCGACCCACGCCCGGAATCCCGAACTCGTTCGGTGGTACCCGGTGATGGCAGTTGCGGACACGTCAGCCCGATATCCGGCGCCCTTGCACGTACACGTGCGCAATCGCGGGCTCGCGCATCGCCATCAGGAGCCCGAAGAGCGTCTGGTCGCGGGCGAGTATCGGATCATCCGAACGCGTTCCGTAGCTGACGAGCCCGGCGAGCGGCGGCCACCCGGACGGATCGATCACCAGGAAGTCGGCCTCTTTGCCCTCGTCGAAGTTGCCGATCCGGTTCTCCATGTCCAGCGCGCGAGCACCGGCGAGTGTTCCGGTGAACAGCAGTTCGGCAGGGTGCATCGACACTCCGTCGTCGCCGGCTTCGGAGATGTGAACCTTGAAGGCGTCGCCGAGGACTCGGGTGAGCAGGCACTCGTCGCCGCCACCGAAGTCCGATCCGATCGCGATGTTGACCCCTGACGCAACGGTTCGTTTCCACGGCATGGTGCCGGAGCCGAGAAACTGCTGGGAAGTAGGGCAGTGTGCGATCGAGGTTCCGGTCTCGGCCATTCGTGCGAGTTCGGAGTCCTGGCAGTGCACCGAGTGCGCGAGTATCGCGCGTGGACCCAGGAAGCTCTTTCCGCCGACCTGTGAGCCGGGGAGGAACTTGCCGTCGTACGTGTCGAGATAGGTCTCGACCTCGTACTCGGCGAGTGTGGTTGCCACCTCGCCGGTTCCGGGCCGATTGTTCTCGTTGAGATGACTGTGGAAGTAGACGCCCCGGTCACGGACGGAGTCGTACAACTCCCCCAAGTCCTTCAGCGTCCGTGTTGTCACCGCGAGAGAGAAGCGGGGAACCACTGCGACGTGAACGAGCGCAGTGTTCACGTCGCCGGTGTCGGCCGCGTGCCACTTGTCGATCTCCTCGCGGGTGAGTCTGATCGCGTCCTCTTCCGAGGTGATCAGTGCAGCGGCGGAGGCCGGGCCGGTGGTCTGAATCCCGCGTCCGCTGACCACTCGAAGGCCGCGTTCCAGAGTTTCCGAGAACAGGGCGTCCTGCGCGTGCGGGAAGGCCGATCCGAACACCATCGCGGCCGTGGTTCCCGTGGCGATTCGGCGAGCGCAGAAGGCCTCGGCAGCGTGCTGGGCGAATTCCGGATCAGCGAATCTCGATTCGGAGGGAAAGACGCACAGGTCGAGCCACTCGAGGAGTTGGCCGCCGCCGTAGGCGTCGCCGGCGTAGGTCTGCGGGAAATGAATGTGTGCATCGACGAATCCGGGCAGCAGGAAACCCGGTCGGTGGTCGTGGGTTTCAGCGCCTTCGAGACCGCTCGGGAGTGATCCGAATTCTCCGCAGTAGAC
Source organism: Rhodococcus sp. WY5 (assembly GCF_018588185.1). Classification (NCBI taxonomy): domain Bacteria; kingdom Bacillati; phylum Actinomycetota; class Actinomycetes; order Mycobacteriales; family Nocardiaceae; genus Rhodococcus; species Rhodococcus sp. WY5. The sequence continues at coordinate 3,057,956 of NZ_JAAMPR010000001.1, read as the reverse complement.
GATCGTTCCGGCATCGTCGATCGCCAAGACGCCGTCGGGGATCGAGACGAGCGACTGCGCCGCATCCTCTACCGTCGGACGACCGGAGATGTGGAAGACATGGCCTCGATGAAGGTGCGTCACTTACTGAGCAAAGCACAAAACTACCCGGCGCCGCGCGGCGAATGCTGTCCTTTTTGTCAGATATTGGGATCAAGCAAGAGTTGCATGCCAAACAAGAGCCGCAGCCAGTGCACCTGCACCATTCAACGACCAATGCAGAGCAATCGGCGCAATCAGGCTGCCGCTGCGATGACGAAGCCAGGTGAACACGAGACCGGCCGCAGCGGTGGCGAGAACAGCTCCGAGGATGCCGGCGACCTGGCCGACGACTCCGGTACCGAGAAAGCCGGACAGCCCTTCGTTACCGCTGGTCAAACCCATCGACGACGCGATGTGCCACAGTCCGAACATCAGAGAACCGGCAGCGGCGACGCCGCGGAATCCACTGACCCGGTTCAACGTGCCGTGCAGGACGCCACGGAAAGCCAACTCTTCGGGAATGACGGTCTGCAGCGGGATCACGATCATCGACGCGATGATCGCGCCGGAAATAGTGGCGTAGCGATCCGCCATGAAGAAAGGACGTGTGAGCGGAAGCAGAGCGCCGACGGCGACAACGGTCAGGACCAGGCCGACGGCAGCAAGCGCGTACTTCGAACCTCGCCGCAGGTCACGAGGGGACAGCCCCAATTCCGCCCACCCCATTCCCCGGCGCTTGGTGAGCGCCAACAGGACGAGAGCAGAGATGGGTACCGTCGCGATGCTTGCCCAGGCGGTGGTGAAATGCGCGATCAGATTGGTTCCCACCAGCACCACGATCACAACAGCGATATCCACGTATGCATGCATCCGCGGAAAACGAGGAGCGGTCGCTTCGATCTCCACTGGGCCGCCGCTCGTTAGCTGAAAGTTCACTTTTTCCAGTGTACTGACGCACGAGAACTGCCCGCCACTGTTTGCGAACACGCTCACAGTGACGGGCAGGTCCCGAAACAGCTCTGATCAGGCGACGAGCGTGCTCGCAAACTTCGGAACGGCGTTGTCGATTGCGTAGGTCAACCCCGGTACCGAGCCACTCGAGAACGCATTGACGAGTGCCGGGTCATCGAGGATCAACAGATGTCCCTCCTGGGCCGACGGGATTGCGCGCAGTAGCGGATCGTTCGCAAACGCACTGCTGTCGAGGAAGATCGGCAACAGCACGGTCAGGTCGGCGTCGAACAGATTCAGGTTCTCGTTGGCAACCGGGATGTAGAAGTTTCCGGTGGCTTTTTCGGTGATCGCCGTCGGGATCGTGAAGCCGAGACGGGTCATGAAGTCTGCGCGTGCGTCGCCGGGTACGTACGCGCCGTAACCGTCGGTACTGTAGGCGCCGACGGCCGCTGTCTTACCCGCAAAACTCGGATTGGCGGCAATTGCAGCGTCGAACTTGGCGTCGAGGCCGGACAGTAGCGCCTTTCCTTCTGCTTCCTTGCCGAGAGCCTTCGCGACGAGTTCGGTCTGCTGCTCGACCGTCGTCCCGTACGCAGTGGACAGACCCGGCGGCGGCCCGACCGTCGGCGCGATGGCGCTGAGCTTGTCGTAGGTGGCCCGCGTGTTGTCGCTTCTCGTCCACAAAATCAGGTCCGGGTCGAGAGCAATGACGTCCTCGATGCTCAGGTCCATGGTTCCGAGGATCTTCGGGTCCGTGGTGAACTCGTCCGCAATCCAGGGTCCGACGCCCTTGCCACCGAACGCCATCCAGTCCGCGACGCCCACTGGTTGAGTGCCCAGAGCGAGTGCCGTCTCGGCGTCCGACCAACCGAGCGCGACGACGCGCTCCGGGTTGGCCGGGACCTCGACGTCACCGAACATGGTCGAGACGGTTGCTCCCGCCTCCGCGGGTGCGTCAGCGCTGTCGCTGCTGCAGCCGGCAAGTCCGGCGACGGCGAGCGAGTCCGCCAAGGCGGTGACTGCAATCTTCATTCGAGAGACTTTGATTCGCATGGTTACCAGCACTCCTCCAACGCTCAGCGAGAATTAGGGAAGGCTAGCATCAGCTAACGAAGGCTGTCGCCCATCGGCCAGATCGTGTTCAGGACGCGTCTGCGGCCCGTTCGAGCTCCGCGATGTCGATCTTCTTCATCTTCATCATCGCGTCCGTGGCGCGTTGCGCCTTGGCCCGATCCGGATCCTTCATCAGTTCGAGAAGGCGATTCGGGACTACCTGCCAGGACAATCCGAACTTGTCCTTGGCCCATCCGCACGGGCCCTCTTCCCCATCCTCGGTCAGCCTGGACCAGTAGTGATCGACCTCAGCCTGATCGACGCACGGAATTTCGAAAGACACTGCTTCCGAGAACGTGAACATCGGCCCGCCGTTCAATCCGGTGAATCGCTGACCGCCGAGTTCGAAGCTGACGGTCATCACCGAGCCTGCCGGCATTCCGGAGGGCGATCCCTCGACGTACCTTTCGATTCCGAGTATCTGCCCGGAACCGAACACCGAGATGTAGAAGTTGGCTGCTTCTTCTGCTTGGTTGTCGAACCACAAACAGGGAGTGATGGAAGGCATGTTCTGTCCTTGTCGGAGAGGTTACGAAACAGGTGTACAGGGTTATAGACCCGACCCGAAACGAAAACTCATCGCCAGGAACTGCTCAAGCGGACAACGCAGATTCGAGCATCGGCCAGGAACGAACGAGTTCGTCGCGCCAGTACGGCCAACCGTGCGTCCCCACCGGCTGAGCGCTGCGGGTGACATCGACTCCGCGATCACGCAACACCTGAGTGATCTGGTCGGTGCACAGGTTCGATCCCAGTTCCATGACCCCGCCAACGACCAATACCCGGCCCAGGGCAGGAGTATCGAGAGTTTCGTGCGGACCTGGTAGTCCCGATCCCGAGGCGAGATACACCTTGGTGCCGCGCAGCTTGTCGGCATTGGCGAAGATGTCGTGCTCTTGCCAAGCCTCACTGCCGGCCGGACCCCACATCTGCTCCGAACGGGCATTTCCGTTGATCACCACAAGATCGGTCAACGCCTTGCCGAATCCCCCGACAGTTGTGTAGCAGCCGCTGTAGCCGGCGACCGCGTCGTACAACCCGGCTGAGCGCTGGGCCAGAATCAGCGCGGCTTCTGCGCCCATCGAAATCCCGCCGATTGCGTTGTGCCCGTTGGTGGCGAACCTCGTGTCGATCAGTGGGGGAAGCTCTTTCGTCAGGAACGTCTCCCACTTCAGACGACCGAATTTCGGGTGGTCTTCCTGCCAATCGGTGTACATGGTGCCGGTTCCACCGATGGGGAGTACGACTTTCACGTTTTTGTCGGCAAAGAACGGGACGATATCGCCGTTAGCCGGAGCCAGCCAGTTGTTCTCTTCGATCTGCCCGGAATTGCCGTCCAGGAGATACAGCGTCCCGCGCGGTTCCGAGCGGTCGGCAGGAAGCAGCACTTTCACCTGCATGGTGCGCCCCATGGCGGGACTCGCGACGTCGAGAAGAACCAAGCGCGAAGACAGTTCGGTGACACTCGTTATCTTCGGGGTCTCGTCGGCGAGCGCGGTCGAGGGCAACGCAAGTAGTGAAATCAAGGCGAGCGCGCCGACGAGAACGACGCTTCGAAGGCTTGCTCGATGGGGCCTCACACGCCGAGCGACGCGGCGATCATCGGCCACGAGTCGTGTAAGTCGTCTTCCCAGTATCCCCATGAATGCGTTCCTGCCGGCTTGAAGTTGTAGCGAATGTTGTTCATACCCAATGCGTTCGTCCTGTCCGCAAGCTGGGTGGTGCAGTAGTGAGTTGCCGCCTCGATTCCGCCACCGAGAACAAGTTGCAACGCCAAATCTGTGACGTCGTTGTCGATCCGCGGATCGGCAAGTGTGTCGTACGGACCCGGAATTCCGGTTGCTGTTGTGATGTACATAGGGACTCGAGGTAGCTTGTCCGCGTTGACAACCGGATCGTGAGCCGGCCAACCCGGACCATGGTACGGACCCCACATGTTTTCCGCGTCACCCCCACCCACGGCGACCACGAGTTTCACGAAGTTCTGCCCGATGCCCGGACTCGTCATCGCGCACCCGCTGAAGGACCCGACACTGTTGTACAGCGCGGGCGCCGCCATAGCCAGATCCAGTACCGACGTGCCTGCCATCGACAGGCCTGCCAGTGCGTTCTCGCCGGTCGTCGCGAACATTGAATCAATGACTGGCGGTAGTTCTTCCGTCAGGAACGTGGTCCACATGTTGACCCCGTTGTTGTTGCCGGATTTCGCGAGGCCGGGGTCCGGCCGCTCCCAATCGGTGTAATAGCTGAATGCTCCACCGAGAGGCGTGACCACGTTGACGTGCTTGTCCGCGAAGAACTTCGGTGCGTCGGTCCGCACCGACCACGTCGCGTCGTCTTTTCCTCCGTCTACTCCGTTGAGTAGGTAGAGCGTCGGAGCAGGCGTCGAAGTATCAGCCGGCCGCAAGACCTGCAACGGAATGTCGCGCCCCATCGACTGTGAGTACACCGAGATGTCGACCAGCCTGCTGTCCGCCGACTGAGCGTGACCCGGTGCGGTGAGGAGCTGGAGCCCACACACTGCCGTGGCCAACGCCACGAAGACACGGAAAACCGTTCGTAACGCACGAGTCTCGATCATCCGGGTCACTCTCTTCCGCAGCGGAACCTTTCGAACGGTACCGCCTGAAACAGGCAAACCCGACGTGATCGGAAATACTCGATCCGGTCGACACGGAAAGGCTCACGCACCGAGTGCGTGAGCCTTTCTCGTCAGACGACGCTTACTTGGGCGTAACCGTGCCGCCGCTGAGCGTGGTCAGTGCGTCGACGAGACGCTGACCGAGGTTGTTGACGCTTCCGATGGCTTCACCGAGAGATCCCATGAGTTTCCTCCTGCAGTTTGTCGAAATTGAAGTAACTACACCCGGAGCGGGCGTGGCAATGTCGCGCTGAATTAGGGGGTGGGGTCCTTGGAGATGGTCTCTACCGATCCCATGAAGGTCTTGAGCAGACCGTCAGCGCTGAACAGTGATCCCAGGCCCTGAACAACAGCGCCGAGAATTCCTTCCATTGAACCCATGCGAATCTCCTTGAGAGGTCAGAGGTCAGCTGCCAAAAGCACCCGACAGTGCTGTGACAGCTGCGTCACATCTGTAATGTATCCGTGACGTGGGTAACAGTAATCATACGAACGACCAGTTGGCAAAGGATTCCGACAATGGGGTCATTATTTCGACTAATAAGGTCTGCTACTGAAAAAATTCCGGCCAATCGGTCGAATTTGACCAATTCTGTCGCCGCATTGATCAACCGCCCCAAATCGTGCGGTTACCCACCAGTAAACTGAAATCATGTCTAGCGCAACCTCACTCACGCAGGTAGCTAATTTCCGGTGGCACCGCCATCAACTCGACCGAGCGGTTGTCGGTGACGCCGATCACAGCGATTGCAGCATTCTCGATCTCGGGATTCAGAACACCGGACCTGACGGAGCCGCCTGGGCCCTGCGGATCCGCGGCGTCCGCGTCGACGCCACTGAGCTCGCTCTTGCCTGGACGTTGCGCGGAGCCCCCCACTATTACCGTCGGGGCGACCTGCCTGCCGTCGCCGCCGCCACGTCGCCGTTCAGCGAAGCCGATGCAGCCAAGCGCATTTACGACGCGAATCGGCCCCTGAAGGCCGCCGGCATCCCGACGCTGACTGCCCTGCAAACAGTTGCTGCTGCGATGCGGGACATCGTCTCGAAACCAACCGTCAAGGGCGAGATGTCCGCGCAATTGACCACGCGGGTCACCGAGCCCTATCTGAGATTCTGCCGCCCGTGCAATGCCACTCATCTGTACGAGATGCCGTTCCGGCTCGCGGCACTCCAGGCAGGCCTCGAGCTACAGCCGGACACATCTCCCCCAGTGCTCGAACGCATTCCGGGTTGGCGCCGACGCCCATTCAGCGCCACGGGCGCAGACGCAGATTCCCGCTTCGACTTGATCCGGGGTTATCTGCGGTTCTACGGCCCCGCGTCTCCTGCTCACGTCGCGTCGTTTCTCGATGCTCCGGTCAGGGACGTCAAAGCCCACTGGCCAGTCGATGCCGAGGAGATCGAGGTGAACGGCGAGAAGCGGTGGATTCTCGAACAGGACCGCGAAGACTTGTTCGGCTCCCCCACCGATTCGAGTACGCGCTTGCTCGGGCCTTTCGATCCGTATGTACAGCTCAAGGATCGGGAGACCCTGGTTCCCGATCCGACCGCCCAGAAGACGGTGTGGCCGACCCTCGGGCGACCGGGCACGGTGGTGGTCGGTGGCACGATCACCGGATTGTGGCGACCACGAGCATCCGGAAAGAAGCTGAAGGTCGCGATCACCCCGTGGGGAACGTGGTCACGATCGGCCCGCGCAGCAGTGGCCGAGCAGGCCGAAATACTTGCCGAATTTCGCGGCGTCGAGCTCTCCGAACTGGTCGAAGTATCTTGATCGAGCCAGTGGCATCCGGATAATTCCAGCTCACACCCGCCCCGATTCGGAGAAGGAAACCCCCAACGATAACCTGAATGCGACCTTCGCACGCACCCTTGTTCAGGAGAGATGATGGCCGACTTCCTCTATGAGGACCTGTTGCCGATCGGTGATGACACCACCGAGTACCGATTGCTCACCACCGAAGGGGTGTCGACAGTCGAGGGACCGGACGGCCGCACCTTCCTGCAGGTCGAGCCGGAAGCGATGCGCTTGCTGACTGAAACGGCGCTGCACGACATCTCTCATTACCTGCGCACGGATCACCTGACGCAACTCGCGAGCATCCTCGACGATCCCGAAGCGTCGAACAACGACAAGTTCGTCGCGCTCGATCTGCTCAAGAACGCCAATATCGCCGCTGCCGGCGTTCTGCCGATGTGCCAGGACACCGGAACCGCCATCGTCATGGGCAAGCGTGGACAGCATGTGCTCACCCCCGGCGACGACGAGAAGTCCATTGCCCGCGGTGTCTACGACGCCTACACGCGTCTGAACCTGCGCTACTCGCAGAACGCCCCCATCACGATGTGGGACGAGAAGAACACTGGCAACAACTTGCCCGCGCAGATCGAGCTGTACGCCGATACTGCTGCCGGACATGAGAACTCGTACAAGTTCCTCTTCATGGCCAAGGGCGGCGGCAGCGCCAACAAGTCCTACCTGTACCAGGAAACCAAAGCGATCCTGAACCCCGACTCGATGATGCAGTTCCTCGAGGCGAAGATCCGCTCACTCGGCACCGCGGCCTGCCCGCCGTACCACCTCGCGATCGTCGTCGGCGGTACCTCGGCCGAGTTCGCGATGAAGACGGCCAAGTACGCGTCCGCGCACTACCTCGACGAATTGCCCACCGAAGGCGCCATCACGGGCCGCGGCTTCCGCGATCACGAACTCGAGAAGAAGGTCTTCGAGCTCACGCAGAAGATCGGCATCGGCGCACAGTTCGGCGGTAAGTACTTCTGCCACGACGTCCGCGTCGTTCGACTCCCCCGCCACGGCGCTTCGTTGCCCGTCGCCATTGCGGTGTCCTGCTCGGCAGATCGACAGGCGAAGGCCAAGATCACCCCGGAGGGCGTGTTCCTGGAACAGCTCGAATTCAACCCGGGCCGTTTCCTGCCCGAGGTCACGGACGCTCAGCTCGACGAAGAGACGGATGGCATTTCGGGTACCGGCAAGGGCGCTGCGGTCAAGATCGATCTGACCAAGCCGATGTCGGAGATCCTGGCCGAGCTCTCCAAGCACCCGGTGAAGACTCGTCTCTCCTTGACCGGTCCGCTCGTCGTGGCACGCGACATCGCGCACGCCAAGATCAAGGAACGCCTCGACGCAGGCGAAGAGATGCCGCAGTATCTCAAGGATCACCCGGTGTACTACGCCGGCCCCGCCAAGACGCCCGACGGCATGGCGTCCGGTTCGTTCGGCCCGACCACGGCCGGCCGTATGGACTCGTACGTCGAGCAGTTCCAGGCCGCCGGTGGCTCGATGATCATGCTGGCCAAGGGAAACCGCTCCAAGCAGGTCACCGACGCCTGCAACTCGCACGGCGGTTTCTACCTCGGGTCGATCGGTGGACCGGCCGCTCGCCTGGCGCTCGACTGCATCAAGAAGGTCGACATCCTCGAGTACGCCGAACTGGGAATGGAAGCCGTCTGGAAGATCGACGTCGAGGACTTCCCCGCCTTCATCGTCGTCGACGACAAGGGCAACGACTTCTTTGCGCACACCGGTGAAGTGACCCTGACGATCGGCAAGCGTCCGGGTCTGTAGACACGTCAACAGCAAAGAGCCCCGGCGAGTTTCGATCGCCGGGGCTCTTTTGTGTCTTTGTCAGGTCCAGAGCGCGGCCACGAATACGGTCACGATCGACAAACCGCCGACGACGTGTACCAGATTCGGATTGGGCTGGCCCTTCTTCTGCTTCGCCCGGGTGATCTCGGCAAGCGCCACGATGACCAGCGAAAGCACCAGCTTCACAGCGATCTTCGCGTGAATGTAGTTCTTGTCCAGGGCGCCTTCGCCCAACCCGACGATGATCAGGCCGGACACGAACTGCATCCTGGCACCCCACACCATGACCTCGGTGATCGAAGGAGCCTTGAGGACGGTGAAGTAGCTACCGACCAGGGCAGCCATGCCGAGTAGGTGAATCACTACAAAGACGTTGTATAGAACAGACATACAAGCACTTTAACTTGTACCTTGTTCTGGCCGAACGGAACTGCGACTTCTCTCAGAGAATTCCGGCTTCGGATGCGGCGGAACGATATTTCGCTGCCAAGGTGTCCACCGTCTCGTGTGCGTTGAGACCACTGGGATTGGGCACGATCCACAGTTTTGCCCCCTCGAAATCACGGTCCTGACGCCCGGCCTTCGCCTTCTTGTCACCGAAAGCTGTTCGATAGGCGGTGATCCCGGCGAAGGCAACGACTACTGGATTGGTTGCGCGCACGATGTTTCGGACCCGAACTCCGCCAGTTGCGAGTTCCTCCGACGTCAATTCATCGGCGCGCGCAGTTGCCCGCACCGCCAAATTGGTGATGCCCACTCCCCGATCGATCAGATGCTGTGTGTCAGCGTCCGACATACCCGCGGAAGGATCGATCGCATGCTCGATTATGCCTGCCCGCAACAGTGCCGGATAGAACCGATTACCCGGTCTGGCGAAATGCGCGCCGGTCGCCGCCGTCCACAGTCCCGGATTGATACCGACGAATAACAGCCGGCAATCCGGCCCGATCAGATCCTCGATCTCGGCGTCTCGGAACGATTCCAGTTCGGCGCGCGTGAATCCCATGCAGCCAGTACATCAGGCCGTCACGACAGCGCTTCGCGCACCTCGTCGATCGCGTCGTGCATCATCTGCTCGTACACATCGATGTCCGGAATCGAGGCCGGACTGCTGGTGATGCTGATCGTCACAGTGTCCCCGATCCCGTGTACGCCGTGGGTCAACGACATGACCGGCGACAAACTCGGGAAGCCCGCTGTGAACCGAACGACGCCGCCTCCGAGCACCAGATCCGCGTCACCGCGCGCGACACTCGACACCACGGTGTTTCCAGTGACCTCGTCGGGTACTGCCGTGAAATCGTATTGCTGCACGCCCCAACGGACCAGCGGGCCGGGAACCGCGTTCAGCGCGAGATCCGACGCTGCGCTGGATGGATGGGACGCACGTGCGCGACGCTCGTCCATCGACTCCTTGATCAATTGGGCTCGCTCACGAAGATCATCGACTTCCGGGAACAGTCCGACACCTGCATTGCGGAAGTGATTGCGCGCCGTGGGTGTACCTGCTTTGGCGATGGTCACCTCAGCTCCCAATTCCGGCGGTACCGAGCCGTCTCGCTCGGTGAGGTAGTTCGCCATCGCTACCGAGATGGCTGTCATCGCTCCGACTGTGACGGATACGCCGTCGCCACGGAAATCTGCGCTGTCCCGCACGACCATGCGCACCAGTCGGTGCGGTCCGGGAGGGATGTTCGAGCGCACCTTCGGACGGCTCGCCGCCTGCGGCGCAACAACTCCCGATTCGGTGTCCGCCTGCAGCTGTAACTGCGCGCGGTGCCCCGCCCGGCCGTCGCGGAACAGCGAAACGAGTTGGCCCGGAAGGCGCAGGGCGGCGCGGCCCAGAATCTCGGCTGATCCGCTACGCCGCACGTCCGTCTTCTGCTTCGCGGGCGGTTGCGGCGAGAACAGTTGGCGAGCAATCGCCGACGCGCGTTTGCCGTCCGCCAGAGAATGAGCGACCTGCAGAACTGCGATCAGCGCCGGGCCACTGCAGCGCGGCACGCCGGTGACGCCGTGAAACAGGTGCAGCGTCCACGGGGACTCGCGCGGGTCGATGTGGTTCTCGAGTAGTTTCTCGATTCCGTGAATGCACGAGAGCCACGAGTTTTCGGGCAGCTCATGCACTCTCACCAAGGAGGCGTCGACCGGCATGGGCTCCCACACCGGATAGTCGAGGTGCCACGGCGATTCACGAATCCGAACATTGAGATCCGGAATGAGCGACGCTCTTTCCACCACCGAGCGTCGTAGCTCGTCCATGTGCTGGCTCTGCCCGTCGAAACAGTAGAGCAGCAGCTGATCGTTCGGGATCTTCTCCGAAATCCAGAAGGTTTGGGCATCGGTGGGCGTCATCCGTAACACCGGGAGACGGTACCACCGGCTTGTCAGCTCTTTTCTGCAGCAGCTTTCAGCTGGGACAGGCCCTTCTCGAAATCCTTTCCGACAAGCTTGTCCATGCTGAAGATGAAACCAAAGATCTTGAAGAACAGATTCTTCTTTCCGGTCATCTTCCACGTCACCTGAACTTCACCGGAATTCGGCGAGATGAGAAACGTGGTGACGTTCTGCGCCTTGAACGGCTTGAGGAAGGCCAGGTCCAAAACTACTCGTTCATTCGGGACGGATTCGGTGATCACCATCGAACCGGAGCCCGCCTTCTTGTTTCCCGCCCAGGCGTACGAAGCCCCGACGCCCGCGTCAGGCCCCGCGTACGTCCGCTGCATCGCCGGGTCGAGACCTTCCCACGGCGACCACTGAGTCCACTGATGGAAATCGTTGATCAACGCGAAGACGACCGGTGCTTCTGCCTTGACGATCTTCGTACGTTCTACCAGGAATTCGTTGGAATTCTGCGAAGCCATCGTCGATCTCCAATTCTCGGGCGTGACAAGTGTTCGGAATTATCCACGGTCGACGAGATCGGAGCGAGTCGACATTCAGTCCCGCAGGCACAGGCAGAAATAGTGACCGACCGGGTCGCGGTACACGCGGAAAGTCTGATGCTCCGGAATGTCGGTCACCCGCTGCGCTCCAAGGTTCGTCACCCAAGCCTCGGCGGGGTCGAGAGAATCCACGAACAGATCCAGATGGATCCCGACACCGGAGGTCGGCCAGTCCACCGGAACGAAATCCGGAGCGAGCTGAAACGCGAGCCGCTCCCCGCCGGGTCCTTCGATCACGTGCCAATCATCCTCGTCGCGAACACTTTTCCACTCGAGGACCTGGACGTAGAAGCTGGCCAATGCGGCCGGATCCGGGCAGTCCAGGACTGTGTAGTCCATACCGATGTTCGGGCGCGTCACTGTGCCTTCTTCTCCTGAACTTTCTTACGCACGAACAACAACGGAAGAACCAACGTCGCAACGGCGGTTACCAGCCACACGACGACGGTTCCCAGAATCCACGTCGAGACACCGGAGATCGACAGATTGGAGAAGAGCGACGCCACCAACAGCGCGACAAATGTCGACACCAATCCGATTCCGCCGAGAAATGCCGGTGCATGGCGCTTTGCCACCGTGGCGATGAACGGCGCCAGGACCGACTGCGCAATCGCAAAGATCACGACCGCAACGATGAATCCGGATGTGGGCGCCGAGAAGCCCGAAAGAATCAACGACGCAACTAGAAGCCCGACAGCGGCAGAACCCAGGAAGATCGCGGCGCGAATCAGGAAGCTGATCATTTGTTGATCCTATATGTCGGATATCAAGGAGAACAGATATTCACAATCCCAGAGATTCCTGCACCTCTCGCAATGTCCGGGCAGAAGATCGGAGCCCCGAAGCCTCCATTTTCGATAGCGGCACTTCGAGGACTCGGCCGGCACCAGCACGACCAACCATCGTGGGAAGGGACAGGCAAACGTGCTCGAGTCCGTGGACGCCGCTCTGCAAAGTCGACACCGGCAGAACCCGTTGTTCGTCCCGCAACACGACTTCCGCGATGAATGCGCTCGACAATCCGATGGCGAGGTTGGTCGCACCCTTACCCTCGATGATCTCGTAAGCACTCTCGACTACAGACTTCGCTACTTTCGCGCGTAGGTCGGGGCCGAGGACGCCACCCGACGGTCCCACGAACGAGGTTGCCGGCACTCCGCCGATGGTTGCGCTCGACCAGAGCGGAATCTCGGAATCCCCATGCTCGCCCACGATGAAGGCATGAACGTTCTCCACCGCGACTCCGAGTTCGGTAGCCAGCAGGAATCGCAATCGGGCCGTGTCCAGCACGGTCCCAGATCCGAAAATTCGCCCGCGGTACGACGGTCCCGCAGCCTGGATCGCTGCGTAGGTCGCCACGTCGACCGGGTTGGTGACGAGGAGAAGGACCGCGTCCGGTGACACCGCCAACAGTTGTTCGGTCAGTGTCTGCGCGATCTTGACGTTCACCGCGGCAAGTTCGAGCCGCGACTGACCGGGATGCTGTTTGGCGCCCGCGGTGACGACGACCAAGTCGGATCCCGCGGTGACCGAGATGTCATCGCCTCCGTCGACAGTGCACGGCGGTGTGAACTGGGTGCCGTGGTTGAGATCGAGAACTTCGGCCCGGACCTTTGCGCTGTTGGTGTCGTAGAGGGCGAGCGCGTCGGCCGATCCGCGTATCAGGCACGCATACGCAATTGCGGTGCCGACGCTTCCCGCACCGACAACGGACACTTTTCGTCTGGATGAACGATTCGGCGTCGTCATGGGTAAATGGTGCTCGCTCGATAACGATTTCGCAGTACAACGGATTGCCAGTCTCTTCTCAGGGTTTGGATGCAGACCTCTCAGAATCGACGTGGATGATCGCTGACATGGCTGAGGTAACCGTTCTTGCAGTTGGCGGCACCGGCGAATCCCACGTCGGCGACCACGGCGCCCGTGTGCGCGGACTCCTCAGTGCCGTCACCGACGAACTCGACAGTCGATTCGATTCTCGCTGGGTCGCTTATCCCGCATCGTACGGTCCGGTCGCCGACGGTGGCCTGAGCTTTCGGCACAGCACCGCGATGGGTGTGAAGGCCCTCACCGCCGAAATCGCACAGACAGACGGCCCGGTCATGCTGATCGGATACTCACAGGGATGCACCGTGATCCGCTCGGCTCTTCCGACGCTGAACCGCGCCAACATCATCGGAGTCGGACTGATCTCCGATCCTCAACAACCGGCAGGCGTGATCGAAGGTTGTGAGGGACACGGAGTTGCCGGCGACGGACCCGAGATCCAGCCGTGGATTCCGGTCAAGTGGATCGGGCACCCGCAGGACATGATCTGTAATGCCAGCGACGACAGCTACATTCGCGACATCGCAGACTTGACGCGCTGGATGTCCTTCTCGCAGGCACGCGTGTGGGCAGGAAAGGTTTGGGAACTACTTCGTAGCAATGCTTTCCAGAATGCGCAGAAGACTCGTTTCAGTCCGAAACAGTGGCGTACCGATCTACGACGTATTCGCACCGCGTTCCTCGAAGTACTTGGTTACCTGCCGACGAAGTTGAACCTGAACCGATTTCAGCTCAAGAACCCTCGCGGCGGTAGACACATCAGCTACGCGATCGAACCTCTCGACGAGAGCGGACTGACCGGGTGTGAGCTTCTGGCGTCGTGGATGAAGGTCCACGCGAGCGGCGTCGGGCAGCGCATTCACGCGGCCTGACCTTTACCGTTAGTTTACCTAACGAACCCCGGGGAGCCATTCGACGCCTCTACGTTCCTTTCATGCAACTGAGCAGAATATTGTCGTGTGCCGCCGTGACCGTCGCACTCCCCCTCACCGCCCTGGCGGCCCCGGCCGGCGCATCGCCAACCGGCAGTCTCGACTGGTCCGGTTCGTTCGGTAGTTCAGCACCCCAGCCGGTTTCGACGTTCGACGTCCAAGCCCACCGCGGCGGGCTCGGCCTGTACACGGAAAGCAGCCTGGCCGCGTTCGCGAATGCCCTCGAAATGGGCGTCAGCACACTGGAACTCGATACCCAGATCACCGAGGACGGGATCGCTGTCGTCACGCACGATCGTAAGATCTCGAACAAGAAATGCCTCGACACCGAGCCCGCAACTGCGGGTGACCCGGAGTTCCCGTACGTCGGCAAATTCGTCAACACGCTGAGCCTGCAGCAGATCAAGACCATGGACTGCGGCACTCTCCCCCTTGCCGGATACCCTGAACAGCAGAATGTTCCGGGAGCGAAAATGCAGACGCTCGAAGAAGTGCTTGCCCTGGTGAAGTCGTACAACGCACCCGGAATCAAGCTCAACATCGAGACCAAGGTGGAAGCGGGAGCGCCTCACGAGACCGCCCCGCGTGAGCAGTTCGTCTCTGTAGTCCTCGATACGATCCGGGCAGCCGGATTGTTGGACAGCGTCACCATTCAGAGCTTCGACTGGGGCTCGCTCATGCTCACCCGTCAACTCGCGCCGAGTGTCCCCGTCGTTGCGCTCACAAACGGCGACTTTCTCCAGGTAGGCAAGGACGGAGCGTCACCGTGGCTCGGCGGTCTGGACATCGATGATTTCGGTGGCGACGGCATCGCGGCGGTAGCAACCTTTGGTGCCTCCGCCTACTCCCCCGTCCAAGGAACTCCGCAGGGCGGAAAGGTCGGGGATCCCGGTTTCACCCTCTATCCGACAGCCGACATGATCGCGAGCGCACATGCGCGTGGCATGAAGGTCATCCCGTGGACCGTCGATGATCCCGCCACCATGCACGCCCTGATCGACCTCGGTGTCGACGGGATCATCACCGACTACCCCGATCGTCTCCGAGCCGTTCTGGCCGAGCGAGGCATGCCACTACCTGCACCTGCGGTCAAGAAGTAGCCTCCACCGCGCACCGAAGCAGGTACCTGAACAGGTACTACGGCCGATGTCCCCGGGGTCCCGTCGGCCGCATCCTGGACAGGTACTTGCTCGGGTGATCGGAGGTGAATTCTGATGATGTCTTTGAAGGATCAGTTGGACAACTGCGAATACCTACTTGCCGACGCGGAAATGGCCGGCGACTGGAATGCTGTCCGGCGATTCAGGGAATACCGGCTCAGGCTCGTTCGACAACTGTGCAGGCAAAGGGCCGCCGGCCTCTGCGCCTAGAGGCCCGACCTCAACCGTATCTGAGCTGGTCCCTCTGGGCGGTTACGATCCGCCGTCGCCCGAGTCACAGTCGGGTGCTCTCACCAATTGAGCTACAGAAGGTATGGCCCGCAGTGCTTTTCGACTGCGATCTTTCTCTGCCGAACCATACGGGCCCGCATCTCTTCCGCGCTACTGATTTTCGAGTAGACGATCTACACCGACCACCGCTGTGAGTTCGGTTTCCGCGTCCCCGCGGGGACGTCCCCGTCGAGGCCACACCGAATCACCGCTGACCAGTAGTCGATGGGATGATGACCTGCGTGTCCATGTCCCCACCGCTGCCCGTCAAGAACGGGGTTGGCCCGACGCGCCTACGCATCCCGCTCTCGGGGCCGTGGGCGACGATCGCCGAGTACGTCGTAGCCAAGTTCGACCATCTGGACGCCGAGAACCTGTATCGGCGGTTCGACGACGGCGAGTTCGTGGATACCGACGGCCACTCGATCTGCCTGAACACAGAACTCAGCGCGCACCGGTTCGTCTGGTACTACCGTGAGTTGCCGGCGGAGGACCCGGTGCCGTTCCACGAGGAGATCCTGCACACCGACGACGATCTCGTCGTCATCGACAAGCCACATTTTCTCCCGACCACTCCGAGCGGGCGATACCTGCGTGAGTCGGCGCTCATCCGCCTGCGGGTTCGTCTCGACAACCCAGATCTGACCCCGATCCATCGACTCGACCGCGGCACCGCAGGAGTGGTGATGTTCTCGGCCCGCCCCGCGACGCGCGGCGCGTACCAGTCACTGTTCGAGAAGCGTCAGGTCACGAAGGTCTACGAGGCGGTGTCGGCGCGACCGACCCGGCGGGGCCGGGATGCACCAGCGCTCGACGTCCCTCTCGTTTACCGCAACCACATCGAAGCTCGACGCGGCGAGTTGCGAGTCGTCGTCGACGACAGCCGTGAACCCAACTCCGAGACCATGATCGAGGCGCGAGGGACGGGCGTGAGTGCCTCCGGACGTGCTGTGCTGCACACGGTTCTACGTCCGCAGTCCGGACGGATGCACCAGTTGCGAGTGCACCTGGCAGCTCTCGGCGCCGGGATCCTGGGCGACCGGCGATACCCCGACCTGCTGCCCGACGCGCCGGACGATCATTCCCTCCCACTCCAATTGCTCGCGAGGGAACTCGAATTCACCGACCCGTTGACTGGGAGAGCGCGGCGGTTTGTGACACGTCGGACGCTCAGCGAGATGCCCGCGTTTGACTGCTGTGCCCACCGGCAATTAGAGAGTCAAACTGCTGATTCCGTATCTCAGCTTGCTTGCGAACTGGTTCCAGGGCGCGAACCTGCTTCGGGCCGCATGTGACAAGCGAGATGCTTGGAGACCAGCGGCCGCGCAGTGCGGCGTATTCCCCCGCCACCGTTGGAACCGGTGCCCAACGACCTGTTGGAGTCCACACAAACGGACGAGGCGGTGCCTAAAATGCGAAAAGTACGGGTTACCGCTGTACCGCTCTCGCCCCCGCCATGCGGGCCAGCCGGCAGGCGCCTGCCACGAGTGACCCGTACCGGTGCCGCCCATCTCGACATACGCCTGCTCATGGCCTCAATCCGAACGAAATCCATCGACGTTGCGGCGCTGCGGTGACTGTCTGCGCGATGGCTGATTCTCTGGAAGCTCGCCGAGTCGAGTCAGCCATGCCATGTCGCCTCTCAGCCGGGAAACTGCTCACTTCTCAGCCCGTCGGCGAGCCATTCATTGGCCTGCCGCTAGACCGGAACTCGGCTACACATCGCCACGTAGCAACCTCATGACACCAACCCCTCATTGTCAGGTGCCTCCGACAAATCGTCGTCGGCGTTCATCCAGGCAAAGGCGGCAGTTACTGCGTCCTCGTCAGTCCCGAGGATGCCCAGTCCCTCGCGCGCGAGGGAGTAGAACTGTTCCACCCAAGACCCAGCTAGCTCGACGTTCCCTCCGGGGTTCAGCGACAGACTGGGTATTAGGTGCATTCCGTGGAGAACATTCAAGCACGGCTCCATCGCATGCGTTTCGACTGACCACCATTCGGAGTGCGCTACCCCGCTTGAGAGGGAGTACGCCTGCCGGTAGAAGTCCAGCAGACCGGCTTCCTCCGCCATCGCCCGGATCGACTTGCCGCCAGCGAAGGTGTCTCGTGTGTCAACTGTCCGGTGATCAACAACGTCGTGATTGTGGCTGAGGCGCTGAAGTTCGTCGATGCTTTCGCGAAAGCCAGCGGTTCGCGCATCGTCGGGCAACTCATCTGAGATGCGGGCGTAGAGCTTTGCCTTACCTGCCCCGTATTCCTGGAACTGTCTGTAGATGGCTGGATCCTGCAGCGCCATCCAGTGGAGATTTATTTTCGTCTCAACCAACATGCGAGCTATATGCGCGCCATGCTCTAGACACCACAGATCGGGGGCGCCCAGCACCGCGATGAGATCACGCCCGGCTCGGGCCACAAGCCCGGAAATCACCTCCTGCCGTTCGTTCGAGTAGAGATGGGCCGGGGCGGTCTCCAGCGCCTCGACGAAGCTGCTCATCACGTCCATCGTGAACCTGCGCAGATTCTCACCATCCACGGACATGGATGTCGGCTCGGCTTGATCGGAGTGCGCGGCTGATGCAATGTTCCCGGCCGGTTCGCCGTCATCCGGTTCAGTGCGGCCGTCATGGGAATTTTCGACAGCCCGCTTCCGGACGCAACGAGATGTCATAGAGTTCACTCCCCAGAAAACACGTGCCCACTTAATCGCTTCATCGAAGTAACCCGGATCGTTGAACTTCACCATCGCTTTGTGCGCGCCCCAGGAAGCACGAACCATGGAATCTGCTGCCGCGCGATTGTCCAGATTACCCGGGTAGTCTTTCAGGAGTTCGATCATCTGGGCATCAGAACTGAAGGTTCCCGCCTGGACCGCACTCCAGGTGCGCAGGCATTTAATGAGCGCTTCGCGGTGGCCGCCGCGTAGGACCGAGAGCAACGCATCGCGAATAAGGTCCAGATCAGGTTGCGCTGGGGGTTTGACCTCGATGTCGCCGACAAGCCACGGTGCAGGGCGGAACGGATATGAGACCAGCGCGCGAACAACTCCCGCCGAAAGCAGGCCTTGACGGTCGGCCTCCGATACAACTATTCCGACTGAGTTGGGGAACTTCTCGGCAAGGCCAGCCAAGTGTGTAAGGCGTCCATCCAACGATTCCGCGACAAAGGCAACTTCCCCATGGTGCGCGAGCGATTCCTGGACTGCCTTCTGCCACTTCACGAATCGTCGAATGCTGTCGTTCCCGTGCTCAGCCAGGACGAGTGCGGGCCAGAGAAGGTCCGGGAAATCGTCCTTGATCCAATTCTCGATGCCCAGCACACCCGTCGCAGCGAGCGGGGACTTGTAGACGCGACCCTTTCTTACATGGCCGACCATAGGTCCAGCGTGTTGGTTTGGCTTCGGGAAGCTCATGTAAAGAAGCTACCCTCTGGGTCTGACGCGGCAGACTTGACGACGTCACGTCCCCGGATCTCGGGGCATGACCGCGACTCGACACGAGTATGGGCAGCACTCTGCACGTGGGTACGGAACCCCGGTAGTTTCTAGCGCTGTCACCAGATGATTCGACCCGACTCAGCCAACGAGACGAGGTTGACGGGCACTCTGGTAGATATGGCCCGTCTTCCTGTGCGGATGTAAGGGTTAGACCGAAAGCGGCTACACGTTGAAGCGGAACTCCACCACATCGCCGTCGGCCATGACGTATTCCTTGCCCTCCATGCGGACCTTGCCGGCAGCCTTGGCCGCGGCCATGGAACCCGCCTCGACGAGGTCGTCGAAGGACACGATTTCAGCCTTGATGAAGCCGCGCTCGAAGTCGGTGTGAATGACGCCGGCAGCCTGGGGCGCGGTGTCACCCTTGTGGATCGTCCAGGCGCGAGCTTCCTTCGGACCAGCCGTCAGGTAAGTCTGCAGTCCGAGGGTGTGGAAGCCGGTGCGCGCGAGAGCGTGCAGGCCGGGCTCGGTCTGACCGATCGAGTCGAGCATTTCCTGGCGATCTTCCTCGTCCAGCTCGAGCAGTTCCTGCTCGACCTTCGCGTCGAGGAACACGGCATCGGCAGGGGCGACGGAAGCGCGCAGTTCCGCGATCTTCGCCTCGTCGGTGAGCACCGACTCGTCGGCGTTGAAGACGTACAGGAAGGGCTTGGTGGTGAGCAGGCTCAGCTCACGCAGCAACGAGAAATCGAGCTTGTCCTTGACGCTGAAGAGCGTCGTGCCCTCGTTGAGGAAGGCCTGAGCCTTGAGCGCCTCGTCGTGGGCTGGCTTGAGCTCCTTGTTCTTGCGAGCTTCCTTGTCCAGACGCGGGAGAGCCTTCTCCAAGGTCTGCATGTCGGCGATCACGAGCTCGGTCTCGATGACCTCGATATCGGAGGCCGGGTCGACCTTGCCGTCGACGTGGATGACGTCGTCGTCGGCGAAGACGCGAACTACCTGGCAGATGGCGTCCGCTTCACGGATGTTGGCCAGGAACTTATTACCCAGGCCTGCGCCCTCGGACGCGCCCTTGACGATGCCGGCAATGTCGACGAACGACACGGTCGCAGGGAGGATGCGCTCGGAGCCGAAGATCTCGGCGAGCTTCTGCAGCCGCGGATCGGGCAGCTCGACCAGACCGACGTTGGGTTCGATGGTCGCGAACGGGTAGTTCGCTGCCAACACGTCGTTGCTGGTCAGTGCATTGAAAAGGGTGGACTTGCCGACGTTGGGCAGTCCGACGATTCCGAGGGTAAGGCTCACGGTCTGTGGATTCTACGGCCTCGCGGCGACGTGACGGGTACTCGCCCCACCGTCACGTCGCGGCAGGTGATCAGTTGTAGGTATACGAATCGACGGACGACACGATCGCAACCAGGAAGATCACGTAGAACGCGATGAACAGCACCCAGCAGATGACGGCTATCAGGAGCGAAATCTGCCCGAGCTTCTTCACCCGCTCGGACGCGTACTGCGCGCCCTGGTGATCGCCCATCGCCCACTTCGGGTAGATGTCGTGGAGATGGTTGAACGCGGCGAACGCGATAGGCCAGAAGAAGATGATCGACGCGACGGCCCATCCCGCGTTGGACTTCGGCGGACCGTACTGAGGCGCCGCGTACGTGGGAGCAGCGCTGTACTGCTGGGCTGCGCTGTACTGCTGACCGGTCGGATACTGCTGTCCGGCTGAGTACTGCGGGTCGGTTGGGTACTGCTGGCCCGTCGGATATTCCTGGCCTGCTGAATATTGCTGACCGGCTGAATACTGCTGGCCTGCCGGATACTGCTGCTCCTTCGGATACTGTTGCTCCTTCGGATCCTGCGGGTCGGTCGGATATTGCGGTTCGGTCATCATTCCCCCAAAGAGTCGGATTCGGTTCTCTATCGCAGAACCTAGTGGAGACTTACCGCTGCCGTGTCACAGTGAGCGCCTACGCTCTCGAGGTGACTCGGATGCTGATCGTGCTCTTGATATGGATAGTGGGTCTCGGCACCGCCGCGCTCGCAATTGTCGCCTCGCCCGGATGGTGGGTGATCGCTGTCGTCACTCTCGCGCTGGCGGCGATGGGCACCTACGACCTCACTCAGAAGTCCCACAGCATCCTCCGTAACTATCCGGTCCTGGGGCACGCGCGATTCCTCCTCGAGAAGATTCGACCGGAGATCCAGCAGTACTTCGTCGAATCATCCACCGATGGAATGCCATTCGATCGCGAAACGCGAGATCTGGTTTACGAGCGGGCAAAGGGAACACTGGCGGAAGAGCCCTTCGGGACCGAGCGCGACGTCAATGCGATCGGCTACGAGTTCATGACGCATTCGATTCGCGCACGGACCGCCCCCGACACCGTTCCCCGAGTTCGCCTCGGCGGACGCGATTGCACGAAGCCGTACGACATCGCTCTCCTGAACGTCTCCGCGATGAGCTTCGGGTCGTTGTCCGCCAACGCAATCGAAGCCCTCAACGCCGGCGCCGCCAAAGGCGGCTTCGCCCACGACACCGGCGAAGGCGCGATCAGTCCGTATCACCGCAAACACGGCGGCGATCTGATCTGGGAAATCGCCTCGGGATACTTCGGATGCCGAACCGAGGACGGCCGATTCGATCCTGACCGTTTTGCCGAGCGTGCCGGACTCGATCAGGTGAAGGCCATTTCGATCAAGCTCTCGCAAGGTGCGAAACCCGGGTTGGGTGGCGTGCTTCCCGGAGTCAAGGTCTCCCCCGAAATCGCCGAAACCCGCGGGGTACCCGTCGGCCAGACCGTGATTTCGCCACCCGCGCACACCGCGTTCAGCACCCCGGTCGAACTGGTCGATTTCATCGCGACCCTGCGAAAACTGTCGGGAGGCAAGCCGGTCGGGATGAAACTGTGTGTCGGCTCGCGTCGTGAATTCCTCGGAATCTGCAAGGCGATGATCGAACGCGGTATCACGCCCGACTTCATCATCGTGGACGGTTCCGAAGGCGGCACCGGCGCAGGTCCGGTGGAGTTCGAGGACCACATGGGCATGCCGTTGACCGAGGGCCTGATGCTGGTGCACAACGCTCTGGTGGGAACTGGTTTGCGCCCTCTCGTGAAAGTCGGCGCTTCCGGAAAGGTGGCGAGCGGTTCCGACATCGTCAAACGCATCATCCAGGGCGCAGACTTCACGATGGCGGCCCGCGCAATGATGTTCGCAGTGGGCTGTATTCAGGCCCAGATGTGCCACACCAACCGCTGCCCGGTCGGCGTTGCCACTCAGGATCCGGCACGCACCCGCGCACTCGACATCCCCGACAAGAGCGAGCGCGTCTACCGATTCCAGAAGGCAACCGTCGCCAGCGCGCAACAGATGATCGCGTCGATGGGCATCGATTCCTTCGACCAACTGCAACCGGGAATGCTCAACCGCCGCGTCGACGGTCTCACCACTCGCACCTATGCCGACCTGTTCGACTGGCTGATGCCGGGCGAACTGCTCGACTCCCCGCCGCAGAGCTGGCTCACCGATTGGATCGACGCCGACGCTCACCGATTCTGACGTCGGTCGACTCCCGCGTTTCAGATCGCGCGGATTCACCCTTCTGGTCCTACAGTGACAGATGGCCCGCGGTGACGGCGGCCACACGTGCACTAGTGGACGGAGTTCGACGATGAGCTTGACGACTGCGCCGGAACCAAATGTCGAGTACCTGAAAACCGATCCTGACCTGCCACCTGTCGGCGTCATCGACAAAACACCCATCTCCACGACTGCGCGCGTCGTCTTCCTTGTTCTCGGACTGGTCGGCGCGGGCGCCTGGTACATGATTGCGATCGTCCGCGGTGAACACATCAGCGCCGTGTGGTTCGTGTTGGCCGCAATCTGTACCTATCTGATCGCCTACCGCTTCTATGCGCGGTTGATCGAACGCAAGATCGTCAAGCCTCGCGACGACGTCGCCACTCCCGCCGAGATCATGGAGAACGGCGCCGACTACATGCCGACCGACCGTCGGGTGCTGTTCGGTCACCACTTCGCGGCAATCGCCGGTGCCGGCCCCCTGGTCGGACCCGTGTTGGCCGCGCAGATGGGATATCTTCCGGGAACGATCTGGATCATCGTCGGCGTCGTGTTCGCCGGGGCGGTGCAGGACTTCATGGTCCTGTGGATCTCGTCGAAGCGCCGCGGGCGCAGCCTCGGTCAGATGGCCCGCGAAGAACTCGGCCTTGTCGGCGGCGTCGCCGCACTGATCGGCGTGTTCGTCATCATGATCATCCTCATCGCGGTGCTCGGACTTGTGGTCGTCAATGCGCTCGCCGAGTCCCCGTGGGGAGTGTTCTCGATCGCGATGACCATCCCCATCGCGCTGTTCATGGGCGTGTACCTGCGGTATCTGCGGCCGGGCAAGGTTTCCGAGGTCTCCCTGATCGGCGTCGTCCTGCTTCTCCTTGCCATCGTCTCCGGCGGATGGGTTGCCGATACCGGTTGGGGCGCAGACTGGTTCACACTCTCGAAGGTCACCATCGCGTGGCTGATGATCGCGTACGGATTCGCCGCATCGGTGCTGCCGGTCTGGCTGCTCCTGGCACCGCGCGACTACTTGTCGACGTTCATGAAGGTCGGCACCATCGCGCTGCTGGCCATCGGAATTCTGGTCGCACGACCCGCGCTGAACATGCCGGCAGTGACGCCGTTCGCCTCCAACGGCGAAGGCCCGGCCTTTGCCGGTTCACTGTTCCCGTTCCTGTTCATCACCATTGCCTGTGGCGCGCTCTCGGGCTTCCACGCACTGATCGCGTCCGGTACGACGCCAAAGCTGCTCGAGAAGGAAAGCCAGACCAAGATGATCGGGTACGGCGGCATGCTGACCGAATCGTTTGTCGCGATCATGGCTCTGGTCACCGCCTGCATCCTCGATCAGCACCTGTACTTCGCACTCAACGCTCCCGCGGCACTGACCGGTGGAACACCGGAAACCGCAGCCGAATACGTCAACAATCTGCCCCTCGGCACTGCCCCCATCACACCGGACGTGCTGACTCAGGCAGCCGAGGCCGTCGGCGAAGAATCGATCATCTCGCGAACCGGCGGCGCCCCGACGCTCGCGTTCGGAATGTCCGAAGTGCTCAGCGACGTCTTCGGCGGCGACTCGCTGAAATCGTTCTGGTACCACTTCGCGATCATGTTCGAGGCGCTCTTCATCCTCACCACGATCGATGCCGGCACCCGCGTCGCTCGATTCATGCTCTCCGACTCGCTCGGCAACTTCGGCGGTCCGGCAAAGAAGTTCAAGGACCCGTCGTGGCGCATCGGCGCGTGGCTGTGCTCGCTGATCGTCGTCGCTGCCTGGGGCGCGATTCTGCTCATGGGTGTCACCGATCCGCTCGGCGGAATCAACACGCTCTTCCCGCTCTTCGGCATCGCCAACCAGCTGCTCGCCGCAATCGCACTGACGGTGGTCATGACGATCGTCATGAAGAAGGGCCTGTTCAAATGGGCCTGGATTCCCGGCGTGCCGCTGGTGTGGGACCTGGTCGTAACCATGACCGCGTCGTACCAGAAGATCTTCTCCGACAACCCCGCGATCGGGTACTGGGCTCAGCACAACGTGTTCAAGGACGCGAAGGCTGCCGGCGAGACGGCGCACGGTTCCGCGAAGACTCCGGAGGCCATCGATGCCGTCATTCGCAACACCTTCATCCAGGGCACGTTGTCGATCATCTTCGCGTCACTGGTGATCGTCGTGGTCATCGCCGGGATCATCGTATGTGCCAAGGCAATCCGAGCGGGCGGGCTGCCGACCACCGAGTCCCCGGAAGAACCGTCGAAAATCTTCGGACCCGCCAGCTTCATTCCGACGCCCGCGGAGAAGGAAATCCAGAAAGAATGGGACGAGCTGATCAAAGCCGGGAAAGTCCGGGCGCCCGGCGCCGCACACGGAGGTGGGCACTGACCATGACGACGGCGACCATGACGGCAAAACTCACCACAGCGTTCCGCGGAACGCTGTGGTGGGTTCGCTCGGTGATGGGTGATCTCGACTATCAGCGCTACGTCGAGCACACCCGACGCCACCACGCCAACTCACCGGTGATCAGCGAACGAGAGTTCTGGCGCCGCCGACACGCAGCAGCCGACGCCAACCCAGGCGCCCGCTGCTGCTGAATCCGGTCAGGGGCAGGTGGCCTTCGCGAGTTCGTAAATGTGGCCGGCCTGCTCGTCGGTGGGCTTGTTGCCGTTGTTCTCGGCCAGGTCGGTGATCTTGGTCTTGACCTCCGCCTCGTCCGTGCCGTTGGCGACCTCGGTACACGTGGTCGTCAAGATCTCCTCGATGTCTGCGTCGTCGCGGTTCTCCGCCAACGGTGCGTAAGCCCCACGGAACGTGGCGACGAACAGCGCCGTCTTGCCCTGATCGATGGCGTTGCCCGCTGACTGTTTCGCCGTCTCGAGCGCCTGTTGCCCGCTCGTGACTGCCTCGCTGATCTTGTTCTGCGCGTTGTCCTGATCCTCGGTGCTACACGCGGTGAGCCCGAGAACGACGATTGCTGCTGCCCCGACTGCTGCTGCGATTCTCATGACGGAAATGTTAGTCCGATCAGCATGCTTCAAAACACAGTATTGCAGCGCAACACACGAGTTATCGCATGCAGTCGTTACGATCAGCTCAGCTAGATCACCGGATTCGCACATCGGCGAGGAGATCCCTGCGCCGACGGAAAGGACGATCAGTGAGCGAGCAAGACAAGGGGACGTCCGCAGGGGTGCGCAAGCGCGACCGCGGCGAGATCATCGGGCAAGGGGGTATGTGGCTCGCAAAATGGTCGTTGGTGTTGGCGTCGATTTCGCTGGGCGCCTGGATTTTCGGCTGGCTGATCGAAAAGCTCTGGGTCATCATCCTGCCGGTGGCTCTGGCTATCGTTGTTGCGACAGTCATGTGGCCGCCGACCCGCGGCATGATCAAGCGCGGTATGCCACCGGCCGCGGCAGCCGGCATCACCCTGGTGCTCTCGATCGGAATCCTGGCCGGTGTGATCGCAGGCATCGTTCCGTCAGTGGTCAGCCAGGCCCCCGAGCTCGCGAACAAGACCACCGAGGGCATCAACCAGGTTCAGGACTGGCTCCAGGGTCCGCCGCTGAACCTGAAGGACGACCAGATCGACAACGCCGTCCATGCCGTCATCACCAAGGTGCAGGAAAGTGGAACCGCCATCGCTTCAGGCGTTTTCAGCGGCGTGAGCACAGCGAGCTCGTTGTTGGTCACGCTCGGTTTGGTCCTGATTCTCGCTTTCTTCTTCATCAAGGACGGACCGAGGTTCATCCCCTGGCTCCACGCTGTCGGCGGCGGCCGCGCCGGTCGGCATCTCGAAGAGGTCCTCACCCGCATGTGGGACACGCTCGGCGGATTCATCAGGACACAAGCACTGGTGAGTCTGATCGACGCGGTCTTCATCGGCGCCGGACTGCTGATACTCGGGGTCCCGCTGGCACCGGTGCTGGCAATTCTCACGTTCATCGGTGGCTTCATCCCGATCGTCGGTGCCTTTGTCGCCGGCGCCCTGGCCGTGTTGGTTGCGCTGGTGGCCAACGGTCTCACCACCGCCATCATCGTGTTGATCATCATCCTGGCCGTTCAGCAGATCGAAGGAAACGTCCTTCAGCCTGTGCTGCAGAGCAAGTCGATGAAACTCCACGCCGTCATCGTGCTGCTTGCCGTGGCCGCCGGTAGCTCGCTGTACGGCATCGTCGGCGCCTTCCTCGCAGTGCCCGTCGCCGCTGTGGCAGCAGTTGTCATCCGGTACATCGGCGAGCAGATCGACGAACGCGCAAGCGACAACGAGCCGATGCCCGCCGGCGATGCGTCGGACATCCTCGAGGATCAAGACGACGACGCCGAGTCAGAGGTAGAGAACAAAAAGGCCTGATCAGCCCGCGATCACCTTCACCGAGGAGCCTGCACGTCCGCGAATGACGTGCAGGCGACTCGGGATTCGCTGCCTCATCTCGTCCACGTGACTGACGATGCCCACCACTCGTCCACCGTCGCGAAGCTCATCCAACACAGCCATCACCGAGTCGAGGGTGTCGGCGTCGAGAGTGCCGAATCCTTCGTCGATGAACATCGTGTCGAGAACGATTCCGCCGGACTCCGCCGCAACCACATCGGCAAGTCCGAGAGCCAAAGACAATGACGCCAAGAATGATTCACCGCCCGAGAGCGTCTTCGCCGAGCGAACGACACCCGTGAAGTCGTCCCGGATGTCGAGCCCCAGACCGCCGCGGCGACCCCGAGAACCTGCCTCGTCACTGTGCACGAACTCGTATCTGCCCCCGGACATCCGCTGCAGCCGAACCGATGCCGACACCGCGATCTCTTCCAACCGCGACGCGAGTACATAAGCCCTCAGCGACATCTTGCGACTGTTCTGCCCTTTACCGGCGATCACGTCGGCGAGAGCAGCGAGTTCGTCGTGCAGTTCCCGCTCAGGTGCAACCGCTTCGTATGCTTTCTCGAGTTGTCCGCTGAACCGTTCGAGATCCGACACACGGTTCTCGGCCAGGGAAGCAGCTGCAACAGCCGAGTTCACCACCTCGGCGCACTGAAGAGCACGCTCGCGAGGACCGTCGACGTCGACTGTCTCGACTTCGCTCACCGCAACGACCTCGGGGTCGTCGAGGACCGTCCGAGCGGCCACCTCGAGGTCGCGTGCTTTGGCGAGTTCCGTTTCGATCGCTGCGATTCGGGCCGGCGATCTCACCCCTTCGATCGCAGCCTCGACCGAATCGAATCCAGCAGCGGCCGCCGCAGCGGCCAGTTTGGTCGACAGTTCCGCCGATCGCGCCTGCGCACGAACGGCGTCGTCACGCATCTCAGACGCCGCCGAGGCAGCGGAGGCAAGCCTTTCGAACCGCGAGCGCTGAGCAGCGATGGTCGAATCTTCTCCCACCGCGGCGACGATCGCCGCTCGAATCTGCTCGACCGTGGCCGACAGAGTCGTCGTACGCTCGGTCAGTGCCGCCAATTCGGCCGTCATAGAAGCGGATTCCTGTTGCAGCTCGCCGTCACGCTCGTTGAGATGCCCGAGCTTGTCGGCCAACTCTCCAACCTGACCGGCAGAGTGGGTCGCCTCGTCAACGGCGTTCCGAGCCGCGGCGCGGAGCCTGTCGAGTTCTGCGACGTCGCCGTCCCCGCCGCGGGCGATCACCCGGTCGATGTCACGGTCGACGGTTACCTGGCGGTCGACTACCTTGCTCAGGGCTTTCTCAGCCGCACGCTCGGCTGCGGACGCGACTTCCAGATCGGGCTCGGTGACCGTCACGACATCAGACTGCGCCGGCGCAGGGTGTTCACGCGAACCACACACCTGGCATGGGTCACCGGGCGCGAGTGAACTCGCCAACTCCGCAGCCATGCCCTCGATACGCTTCTGCACGAGGTCGAGCCAGCGCCCGCGAGCACTCTGATGGGCGTCGCGCGCATCCAACACCTGCACACGAATCTTCTCGGCTTGCGCACGCAGAGAGACGAATTCATGAGCCGCTGCCGCAGCATCCGATGCTTTGGCCAGTGCAGCTTCGAGGCCGGGCAGAGCCGCGTGCGCGCGTTGCGCATCCTCCAGTCGTTGGCCGGCCGAGCGCACCATTTCTGGCAGTTGAGTGCGTTCAACCGCGATGGCATCGATGCGCTCGGACAGAGCGTCTCGCCGAACTCCGAGTTTCTCGATCTCGGCTTCTGCCGCATCGGCTCTGCGGGCATCCTCCGCCATTGCGTCCAGGCGAACGATCTCGTCACGCCAGGTCCGGATCCGAGCTACGACGCGTTGACGCTCGTCGTCGGTGGGTGGCCACACCTCCGGCACGAAAATCTCCGGACCGCCCGTTGCGGAGTAGGTCGACATCGCTGCGGTCATCGATTCGAGTGCGGCAGCGAGGTGCAAGCCGGCAGCGTCCACATCGCCGGCGACAGCGGCCACCGGCAGTGCGCGCTTGGCGGTCTCGAGTTCAGCGCCGATCACAGCTCTTTGGGCGGCGCCCGTATTGAATGCTGCGAGTTCAGCGGTCGCACGATTACGGCGAGCGACCAGATCTGCGGTTCGCTGCGCAACGGTGAGCACCCGATTAGCCTCGGCTGCTGCATCTTTCGCGGTCACCAGCTCCGCAAGACTTGTATCGCGGGTGTCCTGAGCCTCGGCGAGGAGTTTGCGCGACCATTCCAGTGGGTGTGCCTCGGCGCCTACCTCGAGTCCCGCAGCTGTCTCGACCTTCGCGAGCAGCAGCCGCACGGATTGCTCCCTTGCCGCGAGCGCGGTCGCACTTGCCTTTCGCTTGGCGTCGAACCATGCCTCGACGGAGACAAAACGCTTGGTGTCGAACAGACGCTCGAGCAGTTTGCCTCGCTCGTCACTCTCGGCACGCAGGAATTTGGCGAACTCACCCTGCGGCAAGAGCACCACCTGGAAGAACTGATCAGCGCTCATGCCCATGAGGCGGTTGATCTCGTCACCGATGTCAGGGATGCGCGAAAGATTCTCGCCGCGGCCGTCCAACCACGTCAGTGTGGCCTTTGCATTCTCTGTGATCGAACCGGTCCCGCGCTTCTTCGGACGCGAATACTCTGGACTACGAACAAGTTTGATTCTGCGACCACTGATGGTCGCTTCGAGTTCCACGCGCGGCACCGAACCGGCGGGCGCGTGATCGGACAACAATCGCTTGCCCTCGTTGCGCGCACCCGGCACCCGCCCGTACAGGGCAAACGCAACCGCGTCGAGGATCGTGGTCTTGCCTGCACCGGTGTCGCCGTGCAGAAGGAACAGCCCGTCTGCACCCAATCGGTCGAAGTCGACCTCGACAGTGTCGGCAAAGGGCCCGAAAGAGCTGACTTCGAGTTTGTGCAGCCTCACGCGGTTTCACTCAGTTCTACCGTGGACTCCTCGGCGCGCGCGGCAGCGCTGAGCGCTTCGGCCATCAACGTGACCTCCCGCTCGGTCGGGTCACTACGCACGGCCGAGACAAAGCCGCGGGCGATCTCCATGTCGGTTCGACCCCGTACCGCGTCGCGATACTTGAGATCCGATTGTCCTTCCGGCCTTTGCCATTCGAGGTGAACGGCAAACGGGAAACGTGCCTGGAGCTGCCTCATGGCATCGACGGGACGAACCGGGTCGGTGAGCAAAGCGGAGACGTAGCACTGCTCGGAATCGGTATACTTCGACTCGGTGAGAAGTTCCTCGAGAGTTCCCGTCACCTGGCTCAGCCCCCGAATCACCGGAAGATCGAGGCGCTGCACCGACGACAGACCGGCTGCGTCGAGTTCGATCAAAAGCGCAGCCTTGCGGTGGCTGCGCTCACCGAACGAATACGGCAACGGTGAACCTGAGTACCGCACACTCTCCGAGAGCATCTGCGGAGAATGCAGGTGTCCGAGGGCGACATAGTCGACGCCGTCGAATTCGCCCACTGCGACGGTCTCCACTCCGCCGACCGAAATGGAGCGTTCCGATTCAGACGCCTCACCGCCCACGACGAAGGCATGGGCGAGCAGTACCGACCGAGTCAACGGATCGGTAGCTGTTCGTTCGGCGAGGTCTCGCCGAACACGCGACATGGCCGCTCCGAGGATGTCGGAATGAGTACGAGCCCGGGGCACGTCCAACTCGACGCGCGTGATCTCCGGTTCGAGATACGGAATCCCGTAAAAGGCGACGGGCCCGAACTGATCGCTCAGCATCACCGGAGTACCGATCTGGCCGACTCGGGTGATCAAGTGCAAGCCGCCGGCAGCGGCAAAGGATGCCCCGGCTCCGAGCCGCACCGCGGAATCGTGATTGCCGGACGTCGCGACGATGACCGCCCCCGCCGCCCGGATTGCCTCGAAGCCTCGATTGCACACGGTGACCGCGTCGGAACTGGGAATCGAGCGGTCGTAGATGTCCCCCGGCACGACCACGACGTCGATTCCGTATTCGCGGACGGAATCTGCGATGGAACCGAGCACACTCGCCTGATCGGCCAGCAGATCGACGCCGTGAAAGGTGCGACCTATATGCCAATCGGAGGTGTGCAGAATCTTCATGAATCCGACGGTAGAGCAGCCCACCGACACCGCCGATCTCCCACGCTGACGGCTTCGTCGGTGTGCCCCAACCCACGAGCGTCCGGTGACCCTGCACACAATCCGTCCGGTTCGTTTGGCGAAGAACCCGAAACCATCGCGCCATCGCGTCGATAAATGCGCCAGCCACGACCCGCACAAACACGGCCGACAACGCAAGAACCGCTAATGTCGTTATGTGTCTGCAACCCAACGTGCTCGCTCCGGGGTACCGCTGGACAAGCGATCGCTCATCGTGACCGTCCCCGGCCTGCCCTGGTGGGGAGTGATCCTGCTTGCTGCCGGTGTGACCGCCGTCGGCGTACTGATCGATGCCACCGGAGGCGGCGGAGAGCTCACCGCGGTGTTCTCGACGTTCTACTTCCTGGGCTGTCTCTTCGCTGTGGTTGCCGCTTCGAACAAGGCCCTCTTCACCGCGATGGCCCAACCGCCGTTGCTGCTCTTCGCTGCGGTGCCGATCGGGCACACGCTCATCGGCAAGGACAACAGCACCGCGCTGCGCGATATCGCGATCAACATCGCGTACCCGTTGGTCAACCGCTTTCCGATCATGTTGGCCGCAACCGTGGTCGTGCTGATCATCGGTGGCTTCCGGTACTTCCTGCTCAATCAGCGCCCCACCGGGCCCGCGCGCTCGACCCGCTCCCGCCGCTCGGCGGCCACCACTCGTGACTCCTCTGCGGCTGCCACGCGAGAACAACCCGCACCCGAGACCGGGCGTCGACGCAGAGTCTCGGACGCGCCCGTCCCCGGGCCCCCGCGTCGCCGCGCCCCCGAGGTGGACGAGCAGCCCGCCTACCGAAGCACCCCCAGGCGCGAGCCGATCCAGGACGAGCGTCCGCTGCCGCCTCGGAGAAGCCCTCAGCCACCCAGGGTCGATCGCACGCACCAACCGCCTACGCGTCGCCCCCAGCCCGACAGTCGGCCCGTGGCAGACGACGACTACCCGTCGTACGGTCGCCGCCGGGCGCCCGAGCCCACTCCGTCGCCCAGACGTGAGGAGCGGATGGAGCCCTTCTTCGCTTCGGGTGACGACGTATCGCCGCCGCTGCCCCCTCGCCGCCGCCCACCCGGAGTCGATCTTCCCGCGTATCCGCCGCCGCGAGTTCGGTACCGCGATCGCGAAGAGCCCTGAACAGACGCGCCCGGTAGCACAAAAAATGCGGGGCACCTTCCAGATGGAAGGTGCCCCGCATTTTCTTGATTCAGGACGTGCGCGCTGCTCGCAATTCACGGGGAAGGGCGAACACCAGAGTCTCGTTGGCAGTGGTGACGGGTTGAACGTCGTTGTATCCGTGCTCGGCAAGAAGTTCGATCACGCCGCGCACGAGCACCTCGGGTACCGATGCGCCTGACGTGATGCCGACTGTCTGGACACCCTCGAGCCACGCGAGATCGACCTCACGGGCGTAGTCGACCAGGTACGACGCGGCAGCGCCCGCCCCGAGCGCGACCTCGACCAGGCGAACCGAGTTGGACGAGTTCCGCGAACCCACCACGATCACGAGATCGCACTCGGGAGCCATCGCCTTGACCGCGACCTGACGGTTCTGCGTGGCGTAGCAGATGTCGTCGGACGGCGGGTCCTGCAGATTGGGGAAGCGCTCACGCAGGCGCGCGACGGTCTGCATCGTCTCGTCGACGCTCAGTGTGGTCTGGGAAAGCCAGATGACCTTCGACTCGTCACGAACCGTGACCGCGTCGACCGAATCCGGGCCGTCGACGATGGTGACGTGATCGGGAGCCTCACCTGCGGTGCCCTCGACCTCCTCGTGGCCTTCGTGGCCGATGAGCAGAATGTCGTAATCGTCGCGGGCGAATCGCTTCGCTTCCTGGTGCACCTTCGTGACCAGGGGGCACGTCGCGTCGATCGTTCGCAGGTTCCGCCCGGCAGCCGAGTCGTGGACGGCCGGCGACACACCGTGCGCCGAGAACACGAGCAACGATCCCTCGGGAACCTCGTCGGTTTCGTCGACGAAGATCACGCCCTGATCTTCGAGCGTCTCGACGACGTGGCGATTGTGGACGATCTCCTTACGCACGTAGATGGGTGCGCCGTGCTTCTCGAGGGCCTTCTCGACGGTCTCGACCGCGCGGTCGACGCCGGCGCAGTAGCCGCGAGGCTCGGCGAGGAGCACGCGCTTGGCGCTGCCCTTGCGGGTGGACGGCGAATCAGCCGAGTGCGCGATACCGAGATTGAGAGGAACAGCCGAAGACATGTGACCAGCCTACTGGCACCTCGAACGTGAGACACTCCGGCAAACGTGAACACCTCGGTTTCGGGCTCCGATCGAAGGTTCCGAAGTAAACGAGTACGGCCGTCACAGGCAAGTCGGCTACCGATTGTCGGAGCTTTGCGGCAAGCTGTGGGAATGATCCGACCACCGTTCGTGGCGCGCGTTGCCGCGGGACTCGCCGTCACCGCGATGGAAGAGGCAAAGAAGTTGCCCACCACCGCCGTCGCCCTGCCGATGACCGCCGTGAGCCAGATGCTGCAGACAAGCATGCGCGTGCAGCAGTCGATCACCTCGCTGGCGATCAAGGGCGATCAGGCATTTGCACTGATCAACTGGTCTTCCGAGGACGAACAGCCCGAGTGGGCGGTCTTCGACGAAGACGTCGATGCGCCTGCTGACCCGACGCCTTCCACCGGATCGACCACCGCTGACACCCCGACCAACGCCGGTCGCTTCGCGCTCTACTCGCTCGAGCCGACTGCCCCCATCGAGGAACCCGCACCCGTCGCCGAGTCCGAATCCACGGCAGCTACGACGGACGGACCTGCCGAAGAGCCCGAGATCGTCACCGAACTCGACTACCCCAACCTCACACTCGCACAGCTCCGTGCGCGCATCCGGACGCTCAGCATCGACGAGCTGACCGCAGTCCTGGACTACGAGAATGCGACGCTCGCTCGCGCACCGTTCCAGACCATGCTCACTAACCGCATCACCACAGCCAAGGCAAAGTGACTTCCGCAACGCCCCCCGCTTCATCGCAGCGATCGTCCGGCGCCAGTAGCGCTGAGCAGCCGTGGCCGGTCCGCACGGTTTCCGCCAAGGTCGCCGGCTGGATCGATCGGCTCGGCAGTATCTGGGTCGAAGGTCAGATCACCCAGATCAATGCACGCCCCGGCACCCGAACGGCCTTTCTCGTCCTGCGTGATCCGTCGGCAGACATGTCGCTGTCGATCACGTGCTCACCGCAGTTGTTGCACAACTCCCCGGTGCCGTTGACCGAGGGCTCGCGAGTCGTGATGTTTGGCAAGCTCTCGTTCTACACCGGACGCGGAACGGTGTCGTTGCGTGTCACCGAGATTCGCGCCGTGGGTATCGGTGAGCTGCTTGCCCGCATCGAGAGACTGCGCGCCTTGCTCGCCGCCGAGGGCTTGTTCGATCCGCGGCTCAAACGGCCGCTTCCGTTTCTGCCCGGCACGATCGGCCTGATCACGGGCCGAGCCAGTGCGGCCGAGAAGGATGTCGTCTCAGTCGCCCATCGTCGTTGGCCAGCAGTTGCCATCGCAGTGCGTAACACCGCGGTTCAGGGCCCGACTGCTGTTCCCCAGATCATCGAAGCGCTGAAGGAACTCGACGCCAACCCGGTAGTCGACGTCATCATCCTCGCTCGCGGCGGCGGTAGCGTCGAGGATCTCCTGCCGTTCTCCGACGAAGCGCTGTGCCGCGCCATCGTGGCCTGCACGACGCCCATCGTCAGTGCCATCGGACACGAGCCGGACAGCCCGCTCAGTGACCACGTCGCCGACCTGCGCGCAGCCACACCCACGGACGCGGCCAAGCGCGTCGTACCCGACGCGGTTGCGGAAGCTGCCCTGGTTGCGGATCTGCGTGACCGCAGCGCTGCGGCACTGCGCAGCTGGGTCAAGCGTGAGTCTCATCTGATCGAACAGTTGCGCACTCGACCGGTCATGGCATCGCCGCTGCTCGCGGTGGACCGTCGCGCCGAGGAGGTCGAAAGGCTCCAAGCCGCCGGACGACGCGATGTGACTCGGTTGATCGACACCGAGTCCCGAACGATCGAGCATCTGCGCGCCCGGCTCACCACGCTGGGCCCCGCCGCGACGCTGGCCCGCGGGTACGCAGTCGTGCAACGTGTTGTCGCCGACGGCGATCCGGAGGTTCTGCGCTCGGTCGAGGACGCGCCACCCGGTACCCAGATTCGAGTTCGACTTGCAGACGGCGCCGTTCGCGCCGCAGTGATGGGAAGAGAAAAATGAGCAACGCCACCGACACCGACATCAACGAACTCGGCTACGAAGCAGCCCGCGACGAATTGGTGAGCGTCGTGAAGATTCTCGAACAGGGCGGTCTGGACCTCGACGCGTCACTCTCACTGTGGGAGCGAGGCGAAGCGTTGGCCAAGCGCTGTGAAGAGCACTTGGCCGGCGCGAGGGCCCGCGTCGAAAAGGCTCTGGCCGAAGCGGACGAGTAACGTCCGCTCCGACCGCAAATCCTATGGCGTGATCGGCTGCGCTGCGCCGACCTTCTCGGCAAGAATCCGGAACTCTTCCGGCGTCGCCGCGCCCGTGAGCAACAGGCGAACATCCCCGACGTCCGTGACCCAGATCGCCTCGACACCTTCGCCGCCGAAGACGTTCCACGTATCGGCACCGACGGTCTCGACTCCGGTCGCGAATCGCTGTCCACCGGCAACATGTGACACCAACGGGAATTCCTCGGCGTTGCTCTGTGTCAGCTGGATGTAGCGACCACTGGTCGTGATGAATCCCACAGTGCTCGAATCTCCGCCGCCGTCGCCGGAGATGATCTTGCGACTGCCGGAGTTCGGAGTCCACCCGTCCGGAACACCGGGATTACGGATGGGAAATCCGAGTTCCTTCGCGTCGTAGTTCAGAGCTGCGTCCACGTCGACGCTCGGGATAGGCCCCTGCGTCGGGCCGCCAGGACTGAACGTGCACTGGCTGGCGATGCCCGCAATGATGATGCAGAACAGCACCAACGGTACGAGAGACCAGACCATGTCTTTGTTGTCTTCGAGAATGCGGGGTTTCTTCGATGCCACACCCCCAGTATCCAGGTACTCCGCAGTAGATACGATTCCCGGTCCCCCTCGAGCGAGACAAAACGTCTCTGCGGCGACCCGACAGCGCACGTAGCCGCTCCCATCTGGGACAATGACGCCTGAAGAAACCACTGCGTCGACACACCCCGTCGACCGCGACCGCGCCAGGAGGCACCGCACATGACGGCCAGCAGCACTCATCGTGAGACCCCGGACCGTAACCTCGCACTCGAATTGGTCCGAGTCACCGAAGCCGGTGCTATGGCTGCCGGCCGCTGGGTAGGCCGCGGTGACAAGGAAGGCGGCGACGGAGCAGCCGTCGACGCCATGCGTCAGCTCGTCTCGTCAGTCTCGATGCGCGGCATCGTCGTCATCGGTGAAGGCGAGAAGGACGAAGCGCCGATGCTGTTCAACGGCGAAGAGGTCGGAAACGGCGACGGCCCCGACTGTGACTTCGCCGTCGACCCGGTCGACGGCACCACCTTGATGTCCAAGGGCATGCACAACGCAATCTCTGTTCTGGCTGTTGCCGAGCGCGGCGCGATGTTCGATCCGTCGGCCGTGTTCTACATGGAGAAGATCGCTGTCGGGCCGGATGCCGCAGATGTCATCGACATCAGCGCACCGATCGCCGAGAACATCAAGCGCGTAGCCAAGGTCAAGAAGGCGTCGGTCTCCGACATCACGATCTGCATCCTGGACCGCCCGCGTCACAACCAGCTGATCCAGGACGTTCGCGACACCGGCGCTCGTATCCGTCTGATCTCCGACGGTGACGTTGCCGGCGCGATCGCCGCAGCGCGTCCGGAGTCCGGCACCGACATGCTCGTGGGCATCGGCGGAACGCCAGAGGGCATCATCGCCGCAGCAGCCATGCGCTGCATGGGTGGATCGTTGCAGGGCAAGCTGGCCCCCACCGACGACGAAGAGCGTCAGAAGGCCATCGACGCCGGTCACGATCTCGATCGGATCCTGTCCACCGAAGATCTCGTCTCGGGCGAGAACGTCTTCTTCTGCGCCACCGGCGTCACCGACGGTGACCTCCTGCGCGGCGTCCGCTACTACGGCGGCGGCGCCAGCACGCAGTCCATCGTGATGCGTAGCAAGTCCGGCACCGTTCGCATGATCGACGCGTACCACCGTCTCGAGAAGCTGCGCGAGTACAGCTCCGTCGACTTCGACGGCGAAGAGGGCGCGGTTCCCCCGACGTTCTGATGGGCTCCGCCCCGTGAGTGGTTAGGGAGTCCCTGCACTCCTCAACCGCTCACGGGGGACGTAGTCCCCTACCCGCTCTCGAAAAGTGGCAATGTGGAGCCATGACGGAGAGCAACGATCAACAGTTCCGAATCGAACACGACACCATGGGCGAAGTTCGGGTGCCCATCGACGCACTGTGGCGAGCACAGACCCAGCGTGCAGTCGAGAACTTCCCGATCAGCGGGCGCCCGCTCGAGCGCACCCAGATCCGCGCAATGGGCCTGCTGAAAGCAGCGTGTGCGCAGGTCAACAAGGACCTCGGACTCCTCGACGCGGACAAGGCCGACGCAATCATCGCCGCCGCGAACGAGATCGCCGAAGGCAAGCACGACGATCAGTTCCCCATCGACGTCTTCCAGACCGGCTCGGGAACCAGTTCGAACATGAACGCCAACGAGGTCATCGCATCCATCGCGAAGGCCGCCGGTGTGGACGTACATCCCAATGATCACGTCAACATGTCGCAGTCCTCCAACGACACCTTCCCCACCGCCACGCATGTCGCAGCTACCGAAGCAGCGGTCACCGATCTTGTTCCGGCACTGGAACATCTGCATGCTGCGCTTGCCACGAAGGCGACCGAGTGGAAGACCGTCGTCAAATCCGGGCGCACCCATCTGATGGACGCTGTGCCGGTCACGCTCGGTCAGGAGTTCGGCGGCTACGCACGTCAGATCGAGGCCGGCATCGAGCGCGTCAACGCAACACTCCCCCGCCTCGGCGAGCTGCCGATCGGCGGAACAGCAGTCGGCACCGGTCTCAATGCTCCGGATGGATTCGGCCCCAAAGTTGTTGCCGAACTGGTCAAGTCGACCGGCGTCGACGCGCTGACTCCGGCGAAGAACAGCTTCGAAGCGCAGGCCGCGCGTGACGGACTGGTCGAGGCATCGGGCGCGCTGCGGACCATCGCCGTCTCACTGACGAAGATTGCCAACGACATTCGGTGGATGGGATCGGGTCCGCTGACCGGGCTCGGCGAGATCGCACTCCCCGATCTGCAGCCGGGAAGCTCGATCATGCCCGGAAAGGTGAACCCGGTCCTGCCCGAGGCAACCACTCAGGTTGCGGCTCAGGTGATCGGAAACGACGCCGCCATCGCGTGGGGCGGCGCAGCCGGAGCTTTCGAACTCAACGTCTACATCCCGGTCATGGCTCGCAACCTGCTGGAGTCGTTCACCTTGCTGGCCAACGTCTCTCGACTGTTCGCCGACAAGTGCGTGAGCGGACTGGTCGCGCACGAGGAGCACCTCAAGACGCTCGCCGAATCGTCGCCGTCGATCGTGACGCCCCTCAACTCGGCAATCGGTTACGAGGAAGCCGCAGCCGTCGCGAAGCAGGCACTCAAGGAGAAGAAGACGATCCGTCAGGTCGTCATCGAGCGCGGACTCGTCCCGGACAAGCTGAGCGAGGAAGAACTCGACAAGCGTCTCGACGTTCTGGCGATGGCGAAGGTCAAGGACTGAACAAACAAAAGAGTGGCGGTTTCCACTTCGGAAACCGCCACCCTTGCACTCACACCGCAGCGGTTGCCCGCCACTCGTCGGTGCGATCGGGGCTCGCCTCAGCCAATGCCTTCAGCGTCGCTTCGCGATCGAAGTCCTTGCCGTACACGGGAGTTCCCGGCTGCTGACGCCAGGAATCGTCGATCGTTCCCGCATCGACGGGATCGAAGCCCAACTGATTGATCAGATCGAAGACGACCTGCTTGTTCGCGTCGTCGTCGCCGGCGATGGGTAGCGCAATGCGCCCCTCTGCACCTTCGGGAAGGCCCTTCTCGAGGAGATGCTTCCACCAGATTCCGTTGAACGCCTTGAATACCGGAACACCCAGGTGCTCCTGCACCCATCCGCTTTCGGTCTGCCCGTCCTCGATGGCCGAGATCAGACCGTCACGCTGTTGCGGGTAGTAGTTGTTGGTCTCGATGACCGGGGCACCGGCGACCGCACCGCTGAGGATCCCCGCCGGTAGATCAACCACGTTCTTCTGCGGAATGCTCACGATGACCAGCTCAGCACCCTCGGCGGCCTCGGTGCTGCGGACTGCCTTCGCACCCGTCTCGGCTTCCAGTTCTGCAAGCGTGTCCGGTGTCCGCGAGTTCGAGACGCGCACGTCGTGACCGAGCGCAGCGAGCCTACGTGTGAGCGTGCCACCGATCTGACCGGCTCCGATGATTCCGATGCGCATGACCCTGCTCCTTCGTCGTGTGCAGTGGCGATCGCGCCACCGCTGCATTCGTCAACGACGAGAACGCACCGGGTCATTCCGCACCGACCACTTCAACTCCCGTTGATTCAATCGGTTGACGAATCGAGTGCGAGTTTGATGCGAACACTGACCGGGTCGGTCTGCAATCCGCGAAAGGCAGAGGCCGTCAGCGCCGATCTGATCTTCCCCGACGCAAATGTCTTCACCCGCGCCGGCACGTCGTCGTCCGGCATGATCTGGGCCTGTCCGTCCACCCACTCGCCGCGGCGACGGATCCGAACCTTCGGCGTCGCAGAGATATTGGCACCCCACCCCGCGCCGGTGCCATGCTGCGCAATGACCCACGCCTCGTCACCGTCGTAGGTGATCGCAACGGGCACTCGGCGGGTCAGACCGGTTCGGCGTCCAACCGTCTCGATCTCGGTCATCAACGACGGCATCAAACCGATCCGATTCAATCCGGTGACCAGCGGATTGGCGAAATACTTCCCGACTGCGACTTCGATTCTTCGTTTTCGTGCAACTGACGTCGGTACCGGCATGCCGTTTCCTCTCCTCCGAAGCTGGTGCTCGAAGCAACAGCTCTATACCGCACGATATAACCACTGTTCGGGCAGTTTTGCCACTAAGAATCTCCATCAATACCCACCACCTGCACACAACACTTGACTGTGTCTGTCGGTTACATCTAGTCTCAGATTCGTTCCTATACCGATCGACATACTGGGAGGCAGTGATGAACACACCTCGAGACGCCTCGTTGCCATGACCGGCCCGCAGGCGCGTTGTCCGATCGCCGCAGCGCGTCGCAAGTGGGGAGCACCAAAAGAATCAGCGGCACCAGATGATTCGAACAGCACTGCGATTGCATACGATGGCGGGATGGCCGACTCCGATTCCCGCACTCTGATGCTGGTCGGCGCCATCAATGCCTTCCGGGAACACGGGATCGCGACGACCTCGCTCACCGAGATCGTCGAACGCTCGGGAGCTCCCCGCGGGTCGGTGTACCACTACTTTCCCGAGGGCAAAGGACAGCTGGCCGGCGAAGCAGTTGCCTACTTCGGCCGGGGCGTCAGTGCCGCCATCAGTTCGATGATCGCTCAGTCTTCCCCACCGGAGATCATCGACGCGGTTGTCACGATATTTCGAAACAGCTTGGTAGAGAGCGATTTCACCTCCTCCTGTCCGGTCGCAGCCGCGGCAGTGGAGGGCGCGTCGACGCCAGCGGCATTAACTGCTGCGGGCGAATCCTTCACCTCGTGGGAATCGCTTCTCACATCGTTCTTCTGGCAGCAGGGACAGCCGTCCGAGACTGCAGCACAATGGGCAACCGTCGTGATCGCGTCAATCGAAGGCGCGACGCTGATGGCAAAAGCTCAGCACACCACGGCGCCTCTCGATCGCATCGGCGCTCACCTCAAGGCTCTGGTCTCGGCCCCGAGCTGACCAACCCTCTTTCTTCCAACCGCTGCTGCCGTCCGCGCAGGAGCAGAGATGGCGTACAAACATGTCTCACACACTTGCACCGGCGCCCTCGGCGCCCATGATGACCAAGTCCCGTCGATTCACTGCGCTGATCTTCATCTGCCTCGCCGAACTCCTTGTCGTGCTGGACAACACAGTGGTCAACGTCGCACTGCCGACGATGAGCGTCGACTTGTTCGCCAGCGTCAGCGACCTGCAGTGGATCGTCGACGCGTACACGTTGACCTTCGCCGGGTTCCTACTCACTTTCGGCCACCTGGGTGACCGCTTCGGACGCCGCCGAGTGATGATCATCGGCTTGATCGGCGTCGGTGCGATGTCGCTCGTCGGCGCTTTGGCTTCCAACCTCGAACAGGTGATCATGGCGCGAGCCGCCATGGGTGTCTTTGCCGCAGCGGTCTTTCCGGCTACGTTGGCCATGATCACCAACATCTTCACCGACGCCAGAGAACGAGCCATCGCCATCGCGGCCTGGACCGCAATGGCCGGCTTCGCGATTGCCATCGGCCCGACTGCAGGCGGCTGGCTTCTCGAGCACTTCTCCTGGCACTCGGTGTTCTGGATGAACGTTCCGGCAGCATTGTTGGTCATCGTGGGTGTGCTGCTGGTTGTTCCGGAATCGAAGGCGCTCCACGTCGGCCGATTCGATTTCGTCGGAACAATCTTGTCGCTACTGGGCATCGTCATTCTGGTGTGGACCATCATCGACGCACCACATCGCGGATGGGTCTCGACATTCAGCATCACGGGATACCTCTCTGCGACAGTGTTGTTGGCCGCATTCGTAGCGTGGGAACTGCGCACCGACGCGCCGATCCTGAACATGAATCTCTTCCGAATCCGGCGGTTTTCTTTCCCCGCCTTGGCTATTGCTGTCAGCTACTTCAGCATGTTCGGATTCTTGTTCCTGATCACGCAGTACTTCCAGGGCGTTCGGGAGTACTCGCCGCTCGAATTCGGCATCCACTCTTTGCCTTTCGCTGCAGCTGTCGCCGTGGGC
Source organism: Rhodococcus sp. WY5 (assembly GCF_018588185.1). NCBI lineage: Bacteria > Bacillati > Actinomycetota > Actinomycetes > Mycobacteriales > Nocardiaceae > Rhodococcus > Rhodococcus sp. WY5. The sequence continues at coordinate 3,015,948 of NZ_JAAMPR010000001.1, read as the reverse complement.
GCCCCAGTCGCCACCTTGGCGGCACAGAAACTCGGCACGACTGCAGTGATGGTGTTCGGCCTCCTGGTACTCAGCGGCGGGATGTTCCTGGCGGGTCGGACGACCGTCGAGACGCCCTACCTCGGACCCGTCGTGATCTCGATGGTCCTCATGGGTCTGGGCCTCGCAATTGTCCAGGGACCGGCGACCGACTCCATCATGTCCTCGGTGCCCCTCGACGAAGCGGGCGCAGGTTCGGCAGTCAACGACACGACGCGTGAGCTCGGCGGGACCCTGGGCGTCGCCGTCATCGGTTCGATCGTCGCCTCGTACTACACGTCCAAGGTGGCTCCGATCGTCGACGCCATTCCCGACGCCGTGATGTCGGCGCAGGAGAAAGGCTTCGCTCGTGAGTCCGTGCTCAGCGTCATCGAGATCCGCTCCCGCGACATCAGTCCGCTCTTCGAGCAGCAGAAGGACAGTCTGATCTACACGATGAAGACCGCATGCCTGGAAGGTTTCGCCATCGCGTCGTACTTCACGGTCGGAGCAGCATTGATCACCGCTCTGCTGGTCGCGTTGTTGCTCCCTTGGAAGCCGGTCACGGAAGGCTCCATTCTCGGCAGCCTGACAACCAAGACCCCGAAGTAGCTACAAGGTTTCCCGATTTGTCCCAATATCAGCCCGCCGTTCCCCGATACTGGGTTGACCGAGTGGTACCGACGACAACCCTGCTAGGGAGAATCTCGTGTCCATCACCAGTAGAAACAGCTCGCGACTGTCGGCAGCGGCGGTTCCGGTAGTACTGACGGTCGCCCTGCTCGCCGGATGCTCGTCCGATTCAGACACCACCTCGGCGCCCGGGCCGGTCGTCAGCGACGCCAGCCCGGGTCTCGACGCCGGGGTGCCGATCCCGGACGGGCAAATCGACGACGCGGTCGGGAAGCTCGACGACCTCGCGAACGACCTCATGGCAAGTTCCGGTGTTCCCGGCATGGCGGTGGCCGTGGTGCACGGAGGTAAGACTGTGTACGCAAAGGGATTCGGGGTTCGCGAGTCGGGTAAGAGCGCCACCGTCGATGCCGACACCGTGTTCCAACTGGCATCGGTGTCGAAATCGGTCGGGGCCACGGTGGTCGCCCACGAAGTCGGAATCGGGACCGTCGACTGGGACACTCCGGTGATCTCGAAACTGCCGGAGTTTGCGCTTGCCGATCCGTGGGTGACCGACCACCTCACGATCTCCGATCTCTACACGCATCGGTCGGGGTTACCGGACCACGCCGGCGACGGGCTGGAGGACCTGGGCTACAACCGGGCACAGGTGCTCGAAAAACTTCGCCAACTACCGCTCAATCCCTTCCGAATCACATACGAGTACACGAACTTCGGCGTCACTGCCGGTGCGGAGGCCGTTGCAGCCGCGGCGGGCACCGATTGGGAAACGCTGTCGCAGAACACGATCTACGGTCCGCTCGGTATGACGTCGACGTCTTCGCGGTTCGCCGATTACCAAGCCCGAGAAAATCGAACAGTGGGCCACATCCTCGAGGACGGAAAGTACAAGGTAGGGCCGGTTCGGGACGCCGACGCCCAATCCCCCGCCGGTGGAGTCAGCTCCTCGGTGAACGACATGGCCAAGTGGTTGGACATGGTGCTGTCGGGCGGTCGGTATCAGGGGCAGCAGGTCGTTCAGACGGAGGCGCTCGTGCCCGCAGTCAACCCGGAAATCGTCTCGCGCCATGCGCAGGAAATCGGGGAACGCTCCGGCTTCTACGGCTACGGGTTCAACGTTTCCGACAGCGCGGCAGGCCGTGTGACCGCCAGCCACTCCGGCGCCTTCCTGCTCGGTGCCGGGACCAATTTCGTGACGATTCCCTCCGCTGACGTCGGCATAGTCGTTCTGACCAACGGCACGCCTACCGGCGTCGCAGAGACCTTGACCGCCGAATTCGCCGATCTGGTGCAGTTCGGGAAGATCACCCGCGAGTGGCGCCCGCTGTACGAAGCGTCCTTTGCCTCACAAGCCGACCCTGAGGGCGAACTTGCCGGGAAGACGCCGCCGGCCTCCCCCGCTCCCGCGCCACCGACAGACCAATTGACCGGCGACTACGGCAATCCGTACTGGGGTCCCGCGCTCGTGACGCAGCAGAACGGTGCGCTGACCTTGACCATGGGTCCCGCGGCCGCGACGTACCCTCTGACCCACTGGGACGGAAACACCTTCACGTTCCCGCTCAGCGGCGAGAACGCACCGGCCGGGACGGTCTCGAAGGCCACCTTCGACGGAAACTCGCTAACCTTGGAGTACTTCGATCACGATCATCTCGGTACCTTCATCCGGGCAACACCGGCCGAATAATCAGCCAAGGACACCCCATGAGTAGTTCGACAGCCACGGTGAACGCAATGTTCGCGGCCCTCACCGATTTCGACGTGGACGCCGCAGCCGAATTGATGACAGACGACATCGTCTGGCAGAACGTCTCGCTCCCCACCCTGCGAGGCAAGAAGACCGTCGTGCGAGCGCTTCGTCTGGTCACCAAGCCTTCACTGAAATTCGAGGCGGAGATGCACCACATCGTCGGCGACGAGTCCACGGTGCTCACCGAACGCACCGACATCCTCACTGTCGGACCGTTGCGCATCGAGTTCTGGGTATGCGGAACTTTCGAACTGCGCGACGGCAAGGTCTGCGTCTGGCGGGACTACTTCAGTCTGCGAGACGTCGCGTGGGGCGTGGTAACCGCGGTCGGCCGCGCAGTCGTCGGGACCGGGACACGAAGTAGGCTTGCTCCGGCCTGAAATCACCTGCCGAAAGCGAGCGAACCTGCCATGTCCGAAAACACCACGCCTGACTCCTTCGACGCCGGATTGGCTGTGCGCACCGAAGTCATGGGGGCCGATTTCGTCGACGCCGCCTTCGAGCGCACCCGGGGAACGGACAGCGAAGAACTGCAGAACTTCGTGACGGCCAACGTCTGGGGTTCTGTATGGACGCGTCCCGGACTCGATCGCCGCAGTCGCAGTCTGATCAATCTGGGGATGCTGATCGCGCTGCGCGCCGAGAACGAACTCAAAGGCCACGTACGTGGGGCATTGCGAAACGGATTGACGCGCACCGAGATCGTCGAAACCGTGATCCACGCGAGCGCGTATTGCGGCGCGCCGGCGGGGCTGGCGGCGATGCGTGTCGTGCAGGAAGTTCTCGACAACGAACTGGGACCGCTGCAAAACTGAACAACTTCAAACCCAGGCATCTCCCCGTGCAGACCGAAGTCCGCACGGGGAGATCACTTCTCAGGAAGTGGGGCCGAACTCCTCGAGCATGTCGGTCACCAACTCGGCGATCGGCGAACGCTCACTGCGCGTGAGTGTGATGTGCGCAAAAAGCGGGTGCCCCTTGAGCTTTTCGATGACGGCCGCAACTCCGTCGTGCCTGCCCACTCGCAGGTTGTCACGCTGCGCGACGTCGTGCGTGAGGACCACTCGCGAGCCGGTTCCCAGACGAGAAAGCACTGTCAGCAGAACATTTCGTTCGAGCGACTGCGCTTCGTCGACGATCACGAACGAATCGTGCAGCGACCGACCGCGAATGTGCGTCAGCGGCAACACTTCCAGCATTCCGCGGGCGAGAACCTCTTCGAGAACCTCTGGCGAGGCCAACCCGTCGAGAGTGTCGAAAACGGCCTGAGCCCACGGGCCCATCTTCTCGCTCTCACTACCGGGAAGGTAGCCGAGTTCTTGTCCGCCAACGGCATACAACGGACGGAAGACGACAACCTTGCGCTGAGTGCGGCGCTCGAGAACGGCTTCCAAACCTGCTGTCAGAGCCAAGGCCGACTTACCGGTGCCCGCCTTACCACCGAGAGAGATGATGCCGATGCTCTCGTCCATGAGGAGATCGAGCGCAATGCGCTGCTCGGCGGAGCGGCCGTGCAACCCGAACGCCTCGCGCTCACCGCGCACCAACTGGATGCGCTTGTCGGGAGTCACCCGACCGAGGGCGCTCGACGAACCACCGAGCAGGCGAAGACCCGTGTGACACGGCAGATCTCGCGCTTCGTCGAGGTCCAGGTAACCCTCGTTGAACAGCTCGTCGATGTCCGTCGAGGCGACGTCCAGCTCGGTCATGCCCGTCCATCCGGATGGCACGACGTCGTGAGCGTGGTACTCGTCGGCAGGTAGTCCCACCGCGCCTGCCTTCACACGAAGCGGAATGTCCTTACTGACGAGGACTACGTCCTTGCCCTCCGCCGCAAGGTTCAGCGCGCACGCCAGAATCCTCGAATCGTTACTGTCCGTGCGGAATCCGACGGGTAAGACCGCAGGGTCGGTGTGATTGAGTTCGACCTGCAGTGTCCCGTTCTCGGTGCCGATCGGTACCGGACGGTCGAGGCGGCTGTATTCGATCCGGAGATCGTCGAGCATGCGGAGCGATTCTCGGGCGAACCATCCCAGTTCGTGGTGGTGCCGTTTGCCTTCGAGTTCGCTGATCACGACGAGTGGCAGTACCACGTGGTGTTCGGCGAATCGAGTGACAGCCCATGGATCGGACAGTAGTACCGAGGTATCCAAGACGTACGTGCGAAGTGCATCTCCCGAATGATTCCCGGCTGATTGATCAGCCCGGGCCGAGTGGGCAGAGACGGAGCGTGATGCAGTCACGTTGGGCTCCTAGGTCTGCGCGGCACCCGCGCAAACTCAGCTCGCTGGGCCGGACGGCTCTGGTGTCAGGTGACGCTGTGTCAGCTGAAACAAGGGCCGGGCGCCGGCCCTCTCGTACTGAGTGTTTCAGTCACGATCAGAACCTCCCGCACAAGTAACTTCTGGTTACTCGTTACTGCCGACGGTACTGCGGATCGGACACTCGCGCCACGGAACGAGCCGCACATCTGGTGAACGCCAGGTAACAAAATGCCACTCGTGTGATTCAGCGTCACTCAGGACTCGATCAGACCCCACTTGGCGGCGCGCACCGCTGCCTGAACCCGCGAATTGGTTCCGGTCTTGACGAAGATGTTCTCGAGATGGGTGGCGACGGTGCGACGGCTGACGAACAACTCCTCGGCGATCTCGACATTGCCCGCGCCCCTGGCCACCAATTGCAGTACTTGAATCTCCCGTGGGCTCAGATGGACACGATCGAGCGCCACCTGGTCCCCCACGACGCGCGAGCAGGCTGCGCTGGACGCCGCCACCACCTCCCGTACGCGATCGACGACGCCGGAATCCGCGAAGCTCATGTGCAGCAATCCGGTCACCTCACGGCCGGAGAACCCCAATGCGACCGAGGCACCCTCGGCGTACCCGGACGGCCGCAGAACATCGGTGACCATCTCGACCTGCTCGAATCGTGGCACGTCCTGCCAGAACACGGGCACGCCCGAAGCCTCGCGAATGATGCCGAAGAGATTGCGATCGGCGACGAAGTCGTCGAGCAGGAACTCGAGCACCCTGTCGTCGTATCCGGAACTCGCCAGAGCCCGATGCCTTCCGCTCGACGGGTCTCGGTACGTGACAGCCGCAGCCGAGTACGCGAGTCCACGTGCGCGGAGTTCTTCGGCGCACAGGCCGAGAATGCCGTACGCCCCGGCCGCCGGCGATCGCGGCGCGAACATGTCAGGTCCAGCGCCGCGATCAGGCAGTACAGACGTCATCACACCAATCTAACCAATCGTGTGAGCTAGGCCACGACCAGTGAATCGGCCGGCTTCTTGTCCGCCCACGGACGTGCCGCTTCGAAGTTCGCGGCAGTCCGCAGGACCAGTGCGTCCCGGCGGTGACGTGCGGCGATCTGCAGCCCCACCGGTCGACCGTCGGCGGTGAATCCGGCGGGCACGGTGATCGCCGGATTGTTGAGCATGTTGTACGGGTAGGTGAAGAGCCAATCGAGCAACTGCTCACGCAGCGACGCACCCTCGAGCCACGACGGCGCGAACTGACCGAGCGGGAACGTGGCCGAAGCCAAGGTCGGCGAGACCAACACGTCGTAGTCGTTCATGAACGCGGTCCACGTGTCCCACATGACGCCGCGGAATGCGTCGGCCCGCCCGACGTCGACACCGGTGAGCCGCTCGGCCTCGTGCATGATCTCGATCAGGTTGTCGTCGACCTCGCCGCGCTGGTTCTCCCAGTCGAGCAAGTCGTATTCGGAAGCGAAACCGGGAACCCAGATGCCGTTCCACATCGACTCCGACGGATTTCCCCACTGCGGGGTCGCCTCGGTGATCCGGGCACCCAATTCCTCGAATGCCGACAACGCGTCGAGACACACCGCCAGCACCTCCGGATCAACATGGCCGAGACCGAGATTCGTCGACCACGCGACGCGAAGCCCCTTCACGTCACCCTTCGCCGCTTCGACGTACGAGGTCTCCGCACGCTCGATCGAGAGCGGATCCGCATTGTCCGGCCCGGCCATGATGTCGAGCATGAGCGCGTTGTCGGCGACGGTCCTGGTGATCGGACCGTGGTACGCCCAGTTGTAGAACCGCCCGGCCAGAATGGTCTGCGGAATGACGCCGGTGGTCGGTTTGAGCCCGACGACCCCGCAGAGTGCCGACGGGATACGCACCGATCCGGCGCCGTCACTGCCCTCGGCAAGTGGCCCGAGGCCTGCAGCCACGGCAGCCGACGCACCGCCGCTGGACCCGCCCGCGCTGTTGCCGAGCTTCCACGGGTTGTGCGTCGGCCCGTACAGGTGGTTGTCCGTGCCACCGTAGTAACCACTTTCGGGAGTGTTCGTCTTTCCCAGGAACAGTCCGCCGGCGCCTCGCAGCCTGTCCACGACGACGGCATTTCCCGTCGCGATGTTGTCGGCCATCGGCTTCATCCCGAACGTGGTCGGCAGCCCGTCGACTGCCGTCAGATCTTTGATCGTGAACGGAACGCCGTGCAGCGGGCCGAGCTTCTCGCCCGCTTCCTGTTGCCGTGAGAGTTCGGCCGCATCGCGCGTCACCTGCTCGCGATCGAACTGCACTATCGCGTTGATCGACGGATTGACGGCGTCGACGCGCTGGATCATCGCTTCGGCAATCTCGTTGGGCGAGAGACTGTTCGACGCGACCGACGCCGCCATCTCGGTAGCGGAGAGCCAATGCAGATTCTGTTCGGTCATGGGGTTTCCTTCGCCGGAGGGGTGATGCTCTCAGGCTAGGAAGCACCGAACTCGGCCACCATCGGTCATGTGACCGATGCCACAATCCGCGACTGGCAAAAAACCAGCGGCCCGGCCCCTAAAAAGGGACCGGGCCGTCGGTGAAGGAATTCCTAGACGTTCTTGCTGAGCAGGCCCCAGTTCTCGAGACCGTCGTACAGCGGAAGGTCGAGGGCGAGCTTGGCGACGCGCGCACGCAGCGCCGGCAGATCCGCGTTGCCGGCCAGAGCGGTACCGATGATGTCGGCGACCTCGGTGAACTCGGCATCGCCGAATCCGCGAGTGGCCAACGCTGCGGTACCGATACGCAGACCGGAGGTGGTCATTGGCGGGCGGGGATCGAACGGAACAGCGTTGCGGTTGACCGTGATGCCGATTTCGTGCAGAAGGTCCTCACCCTGCTGGCCGTCGAGCTGCGAGTTACGCAGGTCCACGAGCACGAGGTGGACGTCTGTGCCGCCGGTCAGGACGCTGATGCCCTGGTCTGCGACGTCCTTGTTGCCCAGACGCTCGGCAAGGATGCGCGCACCGGAAAGGGTGCGTGCCTGACGATCCTTGAACTCTTCACCGGCAGCGATCTTGAAGGTGACTGCCTTGGCCGCGATGGCGTGCATGAGCGGTCCACCCTGCTGACCGGGGAAGACAGCGGAGTTGAGCTTCTTGGCCCACTCTTTCTTCGCCAGGATCAGGCCCGAACGCGGACCACCGAGGGTCTTGTGGACGGTCGAGGAGACGACGTCTGCGTACGGGACGGGCGACGGGTGCAAGCCTGCCGCAACCAGTCCGGCGAAGTGAGCCATGTCCACCCACAGGTACGCCCCGACCTCGTCGGCGATCGCACGGAACGCCGCGAAGTCCTGCTGACGCGGGTACGCGGACCAGCCGGCAACGATGACCTTCGGCTTCTCGGCGAGGGCGATCGAGCGCACCTCGTCCATGTCGATGCGGTGATCTTCCTTGCTGACGCCGTAGGACGCGACGTCGTACAACTTGCCGGAGAAGTTGAGCTTCATGCCGTGCGTGAGGTGACCGCCGTGTGCAAGGTCGAGGCCGAGCAGCTTCTCACCCGGGTTCATCAGTGCCATCAGAACAGCAGCGTTGGCCTGTGCGCCCGAGTGCGGCTGAACGTTCGCGAACTCTGCACCGAAGAGTTCCTTCGCACGGTTGCGCGCCAGATCCTCGATGACGTCGACGTGCTCGCAACCGCCGTAGTAACGACGTCCCGGGTAGCCCTCGGCGTACTTGTTGGTCAGGACGCTGCCCTGAGCCTGCAGAACCGAGCGGGGAACGAAGTTCTCCGACGCGATCATCTCGAGCGTGTCGCGCTGACGAGCCAATTCACCAGCCATCGCCTCGGCGACTTCGGGGTCGAGTTCGGCGAGTGATGCAGAGTTGACGTCGGAGCCGGGCACAGCGGTCATCGAGGAATCTCCAAGCTGGATGCGGAAACGAATGCGTCCAGTCTACGAAGTTCGCTCCCGCCGTCTCCACCCGGCACTAGGCAGCACGCAGAGAGCTGGGGACCAGCGGCTCGTCGAGCAGCCTGCGGAAGCGTTCGGTGCGCTCCGCGCCCACCGGCACCTCGTCCAGCCAGCCCCCGAGCAGCCGGTATCCCTCGACATACGTGCTGGTGTATGCCCGCCACAGCGGCGAAGACAGGAACTTGAGCGATTGGCGAGCGCGTTCCGGCGTCGACAGCGACCACCGTTCGAGGAACAGCGCCACGTCGTCGAGGCTGCGCCCCTCGTCGTGCAACATCAGCGCCGCATCCTGCCGGACACTCAGCAGTTGCCCCGACGCGGCGGAGAGCCGTTGCGCCTTTTCCCCGTCGAAAGACAAGCCGAGATCGGCGTAGATGTCCTGCGCCCACAAACCCCAGTCCGGGCCGACAATCGCTTCCAGCGCCAAATCCGCGAGGCCTTCGGCCATGATGCACTGCGGCGTGTTGACCAGGAACAGTGTCTGCTCGAGCTGGCCCGAACCGACCAGACCGGCTTCCTTACGGCAATGCTCGGTGTGATGGCCGGGGTAGGACTCGTGCGCGATCAGCCGCGGCAGGTTGGCCATGAACTGCGGCAGATCCGAATTGATCGCAACCTTGGAGCGGTAGTCACCGAGGTAGTAGTTGAAGCCGGACCACGGCTTGTCCCCCACCACTTCGTATTCGACGGTTTCCGACGCGGGAAGCCCGAACGTGCCGCGGACCAGATCGCGCAGCGCACTCGACATTGCCTCGACGCATTCGTTCAGTTTCGCCGCGGGGATCTCGTCGGCCTTGCGATGGGCCTGCACCCGCTCGGCCAACGGTCCCGGACCGGGCAGAACTTCACCCATCAACCGGTGAGCGTCGCTGTAGGCGTCCTCGTTTCCCTTTTCGATTCGGACGTCGAAGTACGCCTCGACCTCGTCCACGAAGCCGATGTCCTCACCCGCGAACTTGCGCCCGGAGCATTCCAGGGCGCGAAGGTGCACGTCGACGAAGTGGGAGCGTTCGGCATTCAGACCACTTCCGGCCAACTCGCCCCGCAATTCACGTGCCGTGCGGGCAAGTTCACGCGGATCGGGCTTCGGGGCGCTCTCGATCTGCTTACGCAGCACCGGGTCACCGGTGAACGCATCGACGAACCCGTCTTCGAGACGGTCGAAACCCAGTCCGAGCAGCAGGTATTGGCGAACAAGTGTGTCTGGATCCATAACCACCGAGCCTAGTCGCTCGCTCCGGAATGCCACCCGGCGAAAGTCCCGGACGTGGCACCGAGCACAATCCGACTATGCACTCGGATCGTGCGCACACGCGCCTGGCTTGCTCGCATAGCTGTTTCGTCCGCCGGGCCCCGGGTTCACTACATGCCGGTGAGCTGGGCTGATGGCGCGCACCAACGAATCGAGTCCCTACGTCGAGTTCGACCGCAAGCAGTGGCGAACACTGCGTAAGTCGACGCCACTGGTGTTGACCGAGGACGAGTTGTACGGCCTGCGTGGTCTCGGCGAGCAGATCGATCTCGAAGAAGTTGCCGAGGTTTATCTCCCCCTCGCACGTCTGATCCACCTGCAGGTGGCGGCACGCCAACGACTGTTCGCGGCCACCGCGACCTTCCTCGGCGAGAAGCATCCCGATCGTCAGGTGCCCTTCGTCATCGGTGTCGCCGGTTCGGTCGCGGTCGGAAAATCCACGACTGCTCGTGTGCTGCAAGCTCTCCTGGCCCGCTGGGATCACCATCCGCGCGTCGACCTCGTCACCACGGACGGATTCCTCTATCCGACCAGGGAACTCCAGCGTCGGGGCATCATGCACCGCAAGGGTTTTCCCGAAAGCTACGATCGCCGCAAGCTGTTGCGCTTCGTCACCGAAGTCAAGTCCGGGGCGGAAGAGGTAGCGGCGCCGGTCTATTCGCACACGTCGTACGACATCATCCCGGGCCAGTACCACCTGATCCGCCAGCCCGACATCCTCATCATCGAGGGCCTCAACGTCCTGCAGACCGGCCCGCGTCTGATGGTCTCCGATCTGTTCGACTTCTCGATCTACGTCGACGCCCGCATCGAGGACATCGAAGCCTGGTACATCCAGCGGTTCCTCGCGCTACGCAACACGTCGTTCGCCGATCCGAACGCTCACTTTCACCACTACTCCGGCCTCTCCGACCGTGACGCGACCATCGCGGCGAAGGAGATCTGGAACTCGATCAACCACCCGAACCTGGTGGAGAACATTCTCCCCACCCGCCCCCGCGCAACCCTGGTGCTGCGCAAGGACGCCGATCACACGATCAACCGGCTGCGACTGCGCAAGCTCTGAGACGGCTCAGGCGCCGAACCGGCGGTGGCGCGCCGCGTAATCACGCAAGGCTCGAAGAAAGTCGACTCGACGGAACTCGGGCCAGTACGCCTCGGTGAACCAGATCTCCGAATAGGCGCTCTGCCACAACAGGAATCCGGAGAGCCGCTGCTCGCCGGAGGTGCGGATCACCAGATCCGGATCGGGCTGTCCCGACGTGTACAGATGCCCGTCGATGCCGTCGACCGTGACGGCCTGGATCAGTTCGTCGCCGCTCAGACCCGCACCGATCTTGTCGCGCAGGAGCGATTGGACGGCGTCGGCGATCTCCTGACGCCCGCCGTATCCGATCGCGACGTTGACATGTGTCCCGGTTCGGCCGCTCGTCCCCGCCGCCGCTTCCCGCAAGCGCCTGGACTGCTCGGGAGGCAGAAGATCGAGAGCACCGACGATCTGCACACTCCAGTTCTTGCCGGGCCCGGAGATCTCTTCGACGACGTCGGTGATGATTTCGAGGAGGGTGTCGAGCTCTTCCGGCTCGCGGCGCAGGTTCTCGGTCGAGAGCAGGTAGATGGTTGCCATCTCGATTCCGGCGGCGTCGCACCACTCGAGCAATTCGGCAATTTTGAGCGCGCCCATGCGGTGCCCGTGACTGACATCGGTGAAGCCGTTCTCGCGAGCCCATCGCCGATTTCCGTCACACATCACGGCTACGTGCCGTGGGTGCGCGAGACCGTCGAGATGACTGAGGAGTCGTCGCTCGTAGATGCTGTACAGCAGTCCGCGCAGATTCACCGTGACATCACCATGGTGTCAAAGACTACGCCCGGCAGTGACAGCCACATGCGAGCGCCGTCACGCTTTTTGTACGCGTCGAAAACCCGCAGGTAGGTTATGCTACTGATGCGTAACCTACGGTACCGTAGGTTACGCGGTTCGCAACAGTACGGAACGAGAGGGGTTGCACATGACGGCATTCGGGCTCGACGAGCTTCCGGTCAAACCACGCATGCGCGGTTGGATCCATCTGTGGGCGCTCGGTGTCTCCGTCGTCGCGGGCATCGTTCTCGTCTCCGTAGCCGGCGCTCAGGTCGGCGCCAAAGCGGCTTGGGCAACCGCGATCTACAGCGTCACGATCTGCGGCCTCTTCGGCATCAGTGCGACGTATCACCGCATCCAGTGGCAGACGGTCAAGGGCCGTACGTGGATGAAGCGTGCGGACCATTCGATGATCTTTCTCTTCATCGCCGGCAGCTACACACCGTTCGCCATGCTCGGCCTCCCGACTCACACCGGCAAGATCATCCTCGCGATCGTGTGGGCAGGCGCGCTCGCCGGCGTCGCACTCAAGATGCTCTGGCCCACCGCCCCGAAATGGGTGGGAGTCCCGCTCTACCTGCTCCTCGGTTGGGCGATCGTTCCCGTGGTCGGTGAACTGACGCACCAGGTCGGTGTGGCGCCGATGGTGCTGCTGCTCGTCGGCGGAATCTTCTACAGCGTCGGCGCAATTCTGTACGCGACGAAATGGCCAAACCCGTGGCCCACGACGTTCGGGCATCACGAGTTCTTCCACGCCGCGACGGTCGTCGCAGCGATCTGCCACTACATCGCGGTATGGCTCGTCGTGTTCAACTGACTCGCCAGTTCCACCACCGTCGTCACCGGCCGATCACACACGAATCCCCGACAGATGTACGCGGCTTCACCTCCGTCGACGAGGGGTCGATCTGCAAGCAGCGGTGAAGAATCCGGCGCTCCGCCGACAACCACTGCACCACCCGGGGCAAGCAGCCGGGCATAGGCCAACAGCGAACCTTCCCCGACGACGGCCACCTGTATCGGACCACGCAACGACGCTTCCGCCACCGCGAGCCAGTGCCCCGCCGAGCGAGGCGCACGCTCGAGCGGCAGCGTGGCCCTCGCCAGCGCGTCCGCCGCGGCCTGGGCGTAACGAGAAGAGCGCTCGGCATCGGTCGACGCCGCTGCGGTCAACAGAGCCTCCGCGACGCTCGACGCACCGGACGGCGTCGCGCCGTCCAACGGGTCTCGGGGCCGAGTCACGAGCGACTCCGCGAAATCGGCCGTGTCGAACCAGCTTCCCGGCTCGGCCGGATCAGCGAAGTGGTCGACAGTGACGTCGAGCAACTGCTGCGCCGCATCGAGCCACCGCGCCAATCCCGTTGCCTGGTATAGAGCCAGGAGGCCGGTGGCCAACATTGCGTAATCCTCGAGCACGCCCGTCGGGGCGCCGACAGCCCCGCCGAGGGAAGCGCGACGCAAGTGACCGTCCACCAGGTGAAGGTCGAGAAGAGCGCCTGCGCACTCGGCCGCCGCGGTGATCCAGTCGGGTCGGTCCAGGGCAAGTCCGGCTTCCGTCAAGGCTGTGACGGTCAGCCCATTCCAGGCCGTCACCACCTTGTCGTCGCGGCCGGGCTGTGGACGCTGAGCCCGGACGGCGCGTAGAGCGTCGGAGACCGTCTGCCAGCGCGACCAGTCGTCGGGGTCACGGAGCAACTGCAGTACCGACGCACCCTCTTCGAAGGTTCCGGTATCGGTGACCCGGAACAACTCCGACGCCCACTGCCCGTCCTCCGCGCCGAGAATCTCGACCAGCTGCGTCGGCGTCCATACGTACGTGAGGCCTTCGACGCCGTCGGTGTCGGCATCGAGAGCCGAAGCGAAGCAACCGTTCTCGGTCAGCAGATCGGAGAGCAGGAACCTTGCGGTCTCCTCGGTGACGCGAGTGGCGAGGTCCGATCCGGTGCGCCGCGCCCAGTGCGCGTAGAACCGCAGGAGCAGCGCATTGTCGTAGAGCATCTTCTCGAAGTGCGGAACCACCCACTCGGCATCGACCGAGTACCGCGAGAAACCGCCACCCAACTGGTCGTAGATCCCGCCACGTGCCATTGCTTCGGCGGTGCGCTCGATGCCGCCGAGGATCTCGCCCGAACCCGTTCGCTCGTACTGTCGGAGCAGCCCCTCCAGTAGTGCCGACGGTGGAAACTTCGGTGCCCCGCCGAATCCCCCGCGCGGGACGTCCTCGTCGCCGAGGATCGACCGGCCCGCCGCGTTCAGCAGCTCGGCGTCGATGGGTGCTCCGCCGTACGGAATCCCGCCCGACGCGCGCTGAAGTTCCGTGACGATCGACTGCGCCGCGTTGTCGACCTCGTCGCGCCGATTCGTGAAGGTGTCGACTATCGCTTCGAGAAGCTGTGTGAACGAAGGCATTCCGCCGCGAGGCGTCGGCGGGTAGTACGTGCCGCAGTAGAACGGTGAACCGTCGGGAGTCAGGAAACAGGTCATGGGCCAGCCGCCCTGGCCGGTCATCGCAACCGTCGCATTCATGTAGACGGCGTCGATGTCGGGACGTTCTTCTCGGTCCACCTTCACACAGACGAAGTTCGCGTTCATGACGGCCGCGATCTCGTCGTTCTCGAACGACTCGTGCGCCATGACGTGGCACCAGTGGCACGCCGAGTATCCGATCGAGAGGAGAATCGGCACGTTGCGCTCGCGCGCCCACTCCATCGCTTCTTCGCCCCACTGTTGCCAGTGGACCGGATTGTCGGCGTGCTGACGCAGGTAAGGGCTCGAGGACCCACCCAGGTTGTTCCGCATCCGTGGGTCCATCGCCGCTACCTCGTTCGTCTCAGGATTCTTGCTTGGGCTTCTTCTCGGTAGAGACGTTGGGTTCCGCCGGGCTCGGAGCAGTGATAGCTCCCCGGTCGGTGCCTTCGTCTGCCTGCTGATCGAGTTCGGGATGATCCGGTTCGAACGTCTCCGGCAGCTTCTTGAGCTGGCGGTTCATCGACCGAACCAGGAGGATCACACCGATGAGCAGCGCAAGAATCACCAGCAGGCCGACCGGAGAGGACTTTCCGAACTCCGGGCCGGATGGATTACTCGGGGTCTGAGCAAGAAATTGTGTGGTGCCGAGAACTACCTCGGCGGACAGAGCATTCACTTCTGAGCGTCCTCTTCGAGACCTGCGAACAGGTCGGTTTCCGGAATGGACGTGGTGACCCGCGTCTTGGCGAGCTCGAATTCCTCGGTGGGCCAGATCTTCTGCTGAATGTCGAGCGGCACAGCGAAGAACGAACCGTTGGGATCGATCTGCGTCGCGTGTGCGCGCAGAGCATCGTCACGCTGGGGAAAGTAGTCGCCGCACGTGACCTGAGTGGTCACCCGGACCATCATGTCGCCGCGTTCGGTCTTCCACTTCTTGAGCCAGTCCGCCATCGGGAACGGCTCACCGCGACGCTCGTACTCCTCCTGGAAGAGTTCGAGGCGCTTACGGATGAATCCGTGCGAGTAGTAGACCTTCTTGATTTCCCACGGCTGACCGTCCTCGGGGAAGTACTCGGGATCGGCGGCGGCTTCGTAGGCTGCCATCGTCACCTCGTGGCACCGGATGTGATCCGGGTGCGGGTATCCGCCGTTCTCGTCGTACGTCGTGACGACGTGGGGACGGAACTCGCGAATCACCTTGACCAGAGCGCGCGTCGACTCTTCGAGCGGAACGAGGGCGAAGCACCCTTCGGGCAGCGGCGGAAGAGGGTCGCCCTCGGGAAGCCCGGAATCGACGAAACCGAGCCAGCGCTGCTTCACGCCCAGGATGCGAGCGGCCTCGGCCATCTCCTCCTGGCGAACTTCGCTGATTCGATCGCGGACACCGGGAACGTCCATGGCCGGGTTGAGAATGTCGCCACGCTCACCCCCGGTGAGCGTCAGGACCATCACTTCGTGGCCTTCGGCTGCATAACGGGCGGTGGTGGCCGCACCCTTGCTCGACTCGTCGTCGGGATGGGCATGGACGGCCATGAGCCGGAATCCGCTCACGTGTTCGTTCACCTCAACTTCACCTGTAGCCGTTGCCGGCAGTTCACCTGTAGCCGTCACCGGCAGTTCACCTGTAGCCGTCACCGGCAGTCTTCGAATCACACGCTGTGCACCGCTCGGATTACTCCGGGCCGTTGCCGTCAAACGTACCGACTGCCGACAAACCTACCGACGGCGCGACGGGATACGTCCTCTATAGTTCCACCCGAGAGTTCCTGGCGCAGCCGTGACCCCTTCGGTAATCCGGCGGGACACAGTCAGTTGCTGCACGACACGCGAACTCGAGTCTTCGAGAGCAGAGTGATGAGCAAACCGCTTCCCCAAGATCGGTACCCGAGCACAACTCGCACGGGCAGTCCCCGCAAGTGGATGGTGTGGGCTCTGACCGCTCTCGTCATCGTCGTAGGCGGCGGAATCGCGTACTACGCGTACGGAAAATTTGCGGTCAAGGAAATCGAGACCGAGACCATCTCGTTCGACATCGCCAACGACTCCACGGTGAAGATCCGTTTCACCGTCACACGCGACGACTCGTCGCGTGAAGCGATGTGCATCGTGCGCGCACGCTCGAAGGACGGCTCCGAAACCGGTCGACGTGAGGTCTACGTCCCGTCGTCGGAACATCAGACCCTCGAGTTCAACACCGAGGTCAAGACGTCCCAGCCGCCAGGCATGGCCGACGTCTACGGCTGCAGCTTCGACGTTCCGGAGTACCTGACCAAGAGCTGACCTCGGGACGCACCCACCCTGCCGGACGTTTGACGCCGGACAGGGCGGGTAGTCATGCGTGATAGAATTGCCCGATACACGGTTCCGGGTGGAACCGTGTATTGCTGCATTGACGCAAGGTTTGACGGCAAGGTTGCATCCCTGGTGGTGCTTCTGTGTCGTTGTTCGCTGCTGTTGCAGCGATCGTCGAGGGAGCCCCCGGCTCCGACTACTAGGGAGTGATCGAGATGACCGAGACCCAGGTGACCTGGCTTACCCAGGAATCACATGACAGGCTCAAGAACGAACTCGACCAGCTCATCGCCAATCGCCCGGTCATCGCCGCCGAGATCAACGAGCGTCGCGAAGAGGGTGACCTGAAAGAGAACGGCGGCTACCACGCTGCCCGCGAAGAGCAGGGTCAGCAGGAAGCCCGCATTCGCCAGCTCCAGGAGCTGCTGAACAGCGCAAAGGTCGGCGAGGCCCCCACTCAGTCCGGTGTCGCACTGCCCGGATCCGTAGTCAAGGTCTACTACGACGGCGACGAGAGTGACACCGAGACGTTCCTGATCGCTACCCGCGAAGAAGGCGCACGTGACGCCAAGCTCGAGGTCTACTCGCCGAACTCACCGCTGGGCGGCGCGCTGCTCGAAGCCAAGGTCGGCGACACGCGTGAGTACAACCTGCCCAACGGCAGCACCATGAAGGTCACGCTGCTGAGCGCGGAGCCTTACCACAGCTGATCGGCTGTACCAGCTCTGAAAAGAAGCGCCACCCGACTCGGTCGGGTGGCGCTTCTTGCTCTGTCGGCGCTCGCTGTTTCCTGCCCACTCACACCACGCGGCGAGCCTTCATGCCGGCGAAGATCGGGCCGACCTTCACCACGTCGCCGAACGTGGGTGCGTGAAGCATCTGACCGTTGCCGACGTAGATCGCCACGTGGCCGGGGCCGCCTGCCTGCCAGTTGCCGAACAACAGGTCACCGGGCTGCGCCTGATCCAGCGGGATCTCGACGCCGACACCCCACTGCGTCTCCGAGGTCCGGGGCAGAGTCACCCCGGTGGCCGCGTGGATCGCGTACGACGTCAGCCCCGAGCAGTCGAACCCGCCCATCGACGGCCCGTTGATGTTTCCGCCACCCCACACGTACGGCAATCCGAGAAACTTCAGACCGGCCTCGACGACGCCGCCCACCGCTGCGGCGAGGTTGTTGTAGTCGAAGGGCGCAAGCATCAGGGCGAACGAGTCCTGCAACGATTTGATCTGGGCGACGAACGGAGCGGCGACCGCCTGCTCCGCAGGAACCTCGCCCGACTTGTCTGCCGGAACGCCGCCCGCTTCGCGAACTGCGTCCGGCCCGACGTCGTAGGCAGCGAGCGCGAGGTCGACGGTATCGCCCTCGACCTCACCGGACTTCTGCCAGGACTGCGCTTGCTTCACGAGATCGCACAACCGGTATCCGGTTGTCATCACCGGATCGGCAACGCCCAGGATGTCCATCTTTCCGTCGCCGTCACCGTCCTTGCCGTATGCCGTCCACGCTGCGGTGGTGAAGCGGCCAGGCCCGCGCCCACCTTCCGGTGAGATGTCGGTATCGGGTCCGTACTTGAATCCGTTCTCGACCGAGTACAGCGAGGCGATCACCGCGGGCGTGATCTCCGAGCACAGAGCACCGGCCTTTTTGATCCACGGCGCGAACACTGCCACCGCTCCCACGGGCGCCAATGTCGCTCCCGGAAAGTTGGAGGGTACGGAAGGCACGATTCCCTCAGGTGTGTCCTGAGTTCGTGCCGGTCCGTTCCAGGCTGCAAGTGAGACTGCAGCATTCGAAGACTCGTTCTTCTCGACTTGTGCGGGCGCTCCGAGAGTTCCACTCATCACGCCCAGTGCGGTGCCGATCGACACAGCGATCGCCAGGACACCGACTGCCATCCGAACCTCCGATAAACCTCTGAAAATCCACGTACGTGGTCGTACCCGAAACTTGTCGGTGCGAACATCTACTCTTTCGAACATGCATTCGACACGGCTCAGTCTCGCGACTCCTGTAACCAATGTCTCATTTATCTCGGCGGGCGTTACGCAAATGACTACAGACGCCAAGGCTTTTCTCAGGTTCGGCGTGCAAGCTGAGTCCATGAGCGACGATCGGCCACGACCCGCCCGGGGACGCACTACGGTGTATCGACCCGTTCGCCTCGCCCTCGCAGCCACGGCTGTGGCGGGAGCACTCGCAAGCGGCGGACTTTCACTCGTTTCTTCTCCCACTGCCACGGCACTCGCACCGGACACGTCGGCTTCTCACACCAAGAATCCCGTAGCGAAGCGGCCCGTCGTGGTCGCCGGATTCGGAACCCCGGACGCCGTCTCCAACGGTTCGTGAGTACTCCGCGCTCGGCCTCCGAGTGGCTTACGTGGGGGGTTCAGGCCCGGGTCGTCGTCACCGACCCTGAAGTCCTTCCCTCCGCGGCCAGCCTGGTTCGCGGGTACCTCACCGCTGCCGACGCCGCCACCAATCGAGATCGTGCCGACTCCGAGATTCGTACCTATGTCAGCGCCGCGAGCAACGTCGACGGCGTCGCCGTGACCCCGATGTTCGCGCACTTCCTCGAAGACGCGTTGGCTGTCGCACGACTGACCGACGGCAAACTCACGCCGACGGCCGGGTCGGCAGACCCTCACTCCTGGTGGAAGATTCGCGTCGAGAACAACCGCGTGTACAGCCCGGACGACGTCGTTCTCGATCTGTCCGCGACGGCCCGCGCCAGTTCAGCGGACCACTGTGCCGCGTCCACTGCGACTCTTCTCGGGTGTGGCGTGCTGGTCGGCCTCGGCGGGGACATCGCGGTTGCCGGCCCGACGCCGGAAGACGGCTGGCAGATTCAGGTGCAAGACCTGCCCGGCGACCCGACCTGCCAGGTAGCACTTCCGTCCGACTGCGGGATCGCCACGGCCAGCACCGTCAAGCCACTGCACCGCGAATCGACGGCGACGCCGATGTGGCGCACGGTGTCGGTGATTGCATCCTCCTGCGCCCAGGCCGCCGCATTCAGTCGGGTTGCGGTCGGCATGGGCGGTTCGGCCATCGACTGGCTACATCAACTCGACGTACCCGCCAGGCTGGTCGACCAGGAGTACCGCGTGACGGTTCTGGGCGGCTGGCCTGACGAGTAACTCGCCTCAGTTCTGCAGTCGTACTGCGTAACCGGCGCGGTCGAAGGCCGTCAGAAGTTCCGCCTTGTTGTCCGGACCACGCGTCTCGACGGTGAGGAAGACTTCCACTTCGTCGAGTGCAAGTTCGCCACCGGTACGGGAATGGATGACATCGACCACGCTGGCGCCGTTCGCTCGAACCACTTCGAGCAACGAGACCAGTGCGCCCGGCCGATCGTCGATGGTGATGTGAACGCCGAGGAACCGTCCGGCCGCTCGCAGACCGTGCGAGATGACGTGCGTGAGAAGTAGCGGATCGATGTTGCCGCCGGAAAGCACGGCGCACACCGGCCCTGTCAGTCCCAGCTCCTCCGGAGTACAGGTCATCAAGGCCGCGACGGCCGCGACGCCGGCCGGTTCGACGATGAGCTTGGCGCGTTCGAGGCACAGCAGGAGCGCTTTGGACAGCGCTTCCTCGCTGACCGTCACCACGGCGTCGACATGGGCGGCAACTTCGGCGAACGGAACCTCGCCCGGGCAGCCAACGGCGATACCGTCTGCCATCGTGGACATCGACGCCAAGGCGGTCGGCTTCCCGGCTGCCAACGACGCCGGCCAGGCAGCCGCGGTCTCGGCTTGCACTCCGACGATGCGGACCTGCGGGCGCACAGCTTTGACGGCTGCGGCCACTCCGGCGATCAACCCGCCGCCGCCGGTGGGGACGAGGATCGTGCCGACCTCAGGCAGTTGCTCGAGGATTTCGAGCCCCACAGTCCCCTGCCCCGCCACGACGTCCTCGTGGTCGAAGGGGTGGACCAGAACTGCTCCGGTTCGGTCCGCGAATTCGCGAGCGGCCACGAGCGCTTCGTCGACAGTCGAACCGTGCAGGTGGACCTGAGCTCCATATGCCTTGGTGGCCACCAACTTCGGCAGCGGCGCACCCGTCGGCATGAAGACGGTCGACTTGATTCCCAATTCTGTTGCAGACCAGGCAACTCCCTGCGCATGGTTACCGGCACTGGCCGCCACCACGCCCGCTGCCCGTTCCTCTGCGGAAAGATTGGCAATGCGGTTGTACGCACCGCGCGGTTTGAAAGAGCCGGTGCGCTGCAGATTTTCACATTTCAAGCTCACGGCGAAGCCGGTGGTTTCGGACAACACTCGCGAGGCTACGACCGGGGTGCGTCGCATGACCGGGGCGAGCAGTTGCTGTGCAGCCTTTATCTGTTCGAGATTCACGCATGCCTCCAGAAAGTGCGCCTCCACACCCTCGTGAGGTGTGAAGGCGCACTGCAGATTCGAAGTCGAATTACTGTAGAGCGAAGATCAGGACAGCGCTTGCTCGATGTCGCCGACCAGATCGGAGGCGTCTTCGATGCCGACCGACAGGCGAACCAGATCGTCGGGAACCTCGAGAGCGGAACCGGCCGTCGAGGCGTGGGTCATCGCACCGGGGAATTCGATGAGGGATTCGACTCCGCCGAGAGATTCTGCCAGCGTGAAGATCTCGGTGCGCGAGCACAGGTCGAGAGCCGCCGCCTTGCCGCCCTTGAGGCGGACGGAGATCATGCCGCCGAAGCGTCGCATCTGCTTGGCCGCGACCTTGTGCGACGGATGCGAAGCCAGTCCCGGATAGATGACGCTGGCAACCGCGGGGTGACCGTCGAGCAATTCGACGACCTTCTCCGCGTTGTCGCTGTGACGCTCCATGCGCAGCGCCAGTGTCTTGATTCCGCGCAACGTCAGGAACGCGTCGAACGGGCCGGGAACGCCGCCGGATCCGTTCTGCAGGAAGGCAAACGCGGTGTCCAGTTCTTCGTCGTTGCAGACGAGAGCGCCACCGACCACGTCGGAGTGTCCGCCGATGTACTTGGTCGTGGAGTGCAGCGCGATGTCGGCACCGAGCTGCAGCGGCTGCTGCAGGTACGGCGAGGCGAAGGTGTTGTCCACCACGATCTTTGCGTTGCCCTCGTGGGCGACCTCGGCAAGGAGCTCGATGTCACCGATATTGAGCAGCGGGTTCGTGGGCGTCTCGACCCAGACCAGCTTGGTGTTGGACTTCATCGCCGCGCGCACCGCATCGACGTCGGACACCGGAGCCGGGGTGTACTCGATCCCCCACTGCGTGAAGACCTTGTCGATGAGGCGGAAGGTTCCGCCGTACGCGTCGTCGGGGATGACCAGGTGATCGCCCGGTCGAAGTACCGAACGGAGCAGGCAGTCGGTGGCCGCCATTCCCGAACTGAACGCTCGGCCGTAGGTTCCGGATTCGAGCGCTGCGAGGTTCGCCTCGAGTGGGCGACGGGTGGGGTTACCCGTTCGCGCGTACTCGAAGCCACTGCGCATTCCACCGACGCCGTCCTGGGCGAAGGTGGAACTCGCGTAGATCGGCACGTTGACCGCACCGGTCAGCGGATCGGGTTCGTAACCCGCATGCACCGCTTTCGTGGAGAAACCCTGCCAGCTGATGTTGTCGGCCTTGCTGCGTTGCTCACTCATGGTCCCCAGCCTAATGGCGCCGGTGCCGGCGCAGGAATCCGAACTCAGGAATCCGAACTCAGGAAACCCAGGAGATCGTGGCGCGTGATGACACCGACCGGCTTGCCGTCGTCGACGACCATGAGTGCGTCGGTGTCCCCGAGCGCCTTCGTGGCAGCCGAGACCGGCTCGCCGGAACCGATGAGCGGGAACGGCTTGCTCATGTGCTTCTCGACGGAATCCGCAAGGTGCGCACGGCCTTCGAAGACCGCGCTCAGCAGATCTCGCTCGGACACACTTCCGGCGACCTCGCCCGCCATGACCGGCGGTTCCGCACCCACGACGGGCATCTGGGACACGCCGTACTCGCGCAGGATCTCGATCGCATCGCGCAGGGTCTCCGACGGGTGGGTGTGAACGAGGTCCGGCAGCTCGCCCGACTTGCCACGCAGAACGTCGCCGACGGTGGGGACGTTGGTCTTGCCGTCGAGTGGGGTGCGCAGGAATCCGTACGACGCCATCCACTGATCGTTGAAGATCTTGGACAGGTAGCCGCGGCCACCGTCCGGGAGGAGGACGACGATCAGGGCGTCAGGACCCTCACGCTTGGCTACTTCGAGGGCAGCGACGACGGCCATACCGCAGGAACCGCCGACCAGCAGTCCCTCCTCGCGGGCGAGGCGACGCGTCATCTCGAAGGAATCGGCATCCGAGACGGCGATGATCTCGTCCGGGATGGACGGGTCGTATGCCGACGGCCAGAAGTCTTCGCCGACGCCTTCGACCAGATACGGACGACCGGTGCCGCCGGAGTAGACGGAGCCCTCGGGGTCTGCGCCGATGACCTTGACCTTGCCGCCCGAAACTTCCTTGAGGTAGCGGCCGGTGCCGGTGATGGTGCCGCCGGTGCCGACGCCCGCGACGAAGTGCGTGATCTTGCCGTCGGTGTCGGCCCAGATCTCGGGGCCGGTGGTCTCGTAGTGGCTCTCCGGTCCGCCCGGGTTGGAGTACTGGTTGGGCTTCCAGGCGCCGGGGATCTCACGGGTGAGGCGGTCGGAGACGCTGTAGTAGCTGTTCGGGTTGTCCGGCGCGACGGCCGTGGGGCACACGACCACCTCGGCGCCGTAGGCGCGCAGGACGTTGCGCTTGTCTTCGCTGACCTTGTCTGGGCAGACGAAAACGCACTTGTATCCACGCTTTTGCGCCACGAGCGCCAAGCCGATTCCGGTGTTGCCCGAAGTCGGCTCGACGATGGTGCCGCCCGGCTTCAGTTCACCCGAAGCCTCGGCTGCGTCGATCATCTTGACGGCGATGCGGTCCTTGGAGCTACCGCCAGGGTTGAGGTATTCGACCTTGGCTGCCACCGTGCCGAAGTTTTCGCCCGTGACGGACGTGAGCTTGACGAGTGGGGTGTTGCCGATGAGGTCGACGACGTGTTCCGCGATGCGCATTCGTCCATGTTCCCAGATGAAAGAAAACGGTGCGCGCGGACGTCGGGCGAAGGTGGTGCAATCCGGCTAGATTGGCAAGTGTGAGTCGAACCGGACTGAAAGCGTCGGTGGCCACGGTGGTGGCCGGATCGAGTGCAGGCACGCTCTCCTGGTTGGGCTACAACTATCTGATGTCGCAGGCGGGGGCGGCCCGCGGGGTGATCGGTCGCAATATCGCCAAGCCACCCGAGGCGGACGGGGTGTACGCACCCGGCGCCGACAACCCGGAACTCTGGTGGCGGGCCGTGCCCTTCGATCTCCACTTGATGATCTTCGGCGATTCCTCTGCGGCCGGCGTCGGCGCGCTGACGGCCTCGGAAGTACCGGGTGTTCAGGTCGCGAAGCTGCTTGCGAGTGAAACCGGGAAGCGAATCCGTTTGAGCACCAAGGCCATCGGGGGCGCCACCTCCCGCGGGTTGAGTGGGCAGGTCGACGCCATGTTCGTCGCCGGTCCTCCCCCGGACGCTGCGGTGATCCTGATCGGCGCCAACGACGTCACCGCCAAGAACGCGATTCACGCGTCGGCTAAACGCCTCGGCGACGCGGTTCGACGCTTACGCGAGAGCGGCGCCGTCGTTGTTGTCGGCACCTGCCCGGATCTGGGGGTGGTCACGGCGATCCCGCAACCTCTGCGCTCCGTGGTGCGCGAATGGGGCCATCGCCTCGCACTCGCCCAGGCGGCCGCGACCAGAAACGCCGGGGGTCATCCCGTTCCACTGGCCGACCTGCTGGCCAAGGAATTCCTGGCCTCGCCCGACACGATGTTCTCGGCCGACCGTTTCCATCCGTCCGCGGCCGGATACGAACTCGCGGCGAAGCAGATCGTCCCGGTTCTCGCGTCGGCTCTGGGTGAATGGCAGGGTGGCCCGCTACCCGAGCTCCCCCACGTTTCAGAGGCGGCGCAAGCCCGCACCGTCGCGGCCCGACTGACGGCGGCGGCAACCCAGTGGAAAGCCTTCGCGAGACGCACCAAACCTGCAGTTCAGCGCCCCGACGTCAACTGAGTGAGACTGCGTGACCACCATCTGGGAGCGGCAACGTAAATTGTAAGTCGAAGCTGCATTCAACTTGCCCTGCTCGACGGCGTTTCAAGCCGCCCTCGAGCAGTACACAAAAGGAGTTTTCATGCCCGAGGCAGTAATCGTCTCAGCAGTACGGTCGCCCATCGGCCGCGCAATGAAGGGTTCGCTCAAGGACATCCGCCCGGATGACCTCGCAACTCAGATGGTTGCCGCCGCGTTGGCAAAGATCCCCGAGCTCGACCCCACCGAGATCGACGACCTCATGCTCGGTTGCGGCCAGCCCGCCGGTCAGTCGGGCTTCAACATCGCCCGCGTCGTCGCCGTCCAGCTCGGCTACGACTTCCTCCCCGGTGTCACGGTCAACCGTTACTGTTCCTCCTCGCTGCAGACCACCCGCATGGCTCTGCACGCCATCCGCGCAGGCGAGGGCGACGTCTTCATCTCCGCCGGCGTCGAGTCCGTCTCCAGCTTCATCACCGGCAACGCCGACGGCCTCCCCAACACCAAGAACCCGCTCTTCGACGCAGCGCAGGCCCGTAGCGCCAAGCTCGCCGAAGGTGGAGTCGCCTGGACCGATCCTCGCGAAGAGGGCCTGATCCCCGACGTGTACCTGGGCATGGGCCAGACCGCCGAGAACGTCGCTTCGGCCACCGGCATCACCCGCGAAGACCAGGACCGCTGGGCAGTTCGCAGCCAGAACCGCGCCGAGGAAGCCATCGCGCGCGGCTTCTTCGAGCGTGAGATCACGCCCGTCACGCTCGCCGACGGCACCGTCGTCTCCAAGGACGACGGCCCCCGCGCCGGCACCACCTACGAGGGCATCAGCGGCCTCAAGCCCGTCTTCCGCCCCGACGGCACCGTCACCGCCGGCAATGCCTGCCCGCTCAACGACGGCGCAGCCGCACTGGTGATCATGTCCGACACCAAGGCAAAGGCACTCGGCCTGACCCCGCTCGCTCGCATCGTCTCCACCGGCGTCTCGGGCCTGTCCCCCGAGATCATGGGCCTCGGCCCGATCCAGGCCGTCAAGAACGCCCTGAAGATCGCCGGCAAGTCGATCTCCGACATCGACCTGTTCGAGATCAACGAGGCATTCGCAGTGCAGGTCCTCGGATCCGCTCGCGAACTGGGCATCGAAGAGGACAAGCTCAACATCTCCGGTGGCGCGATCGCGCTGGGTCACCCCTTCGGTATGACCGGTGCCCGTATCACCAACACCCTGATCAACAACCTGCAGGAGCAGGACAAGACCTTCGGCGTCGAGACCATGTGTGTCGGCGGCGGACAGGGCATGGCAATGGTGATCGAGCGCCTCAGCTGATCCCCTGAGCACGTCGAAAGCGGCCGCCCGGCTTCTGCCGGGCGGCCGCTTTCGTGTGGTCGGGTTTCAGGTAGTCGTGAACTTCCGAGCAAAACTCCCCAACTCGCGAATCAACTCTCGCGCAGCGTCGTCCTCACGCTGCACGGCAGCGCGAGCTTCGTCCGCCCATCCGTGACGGAGCAGTCGTTTGGCGGCAAGGACTGCCGGTCCGACGTTGGCGGCAATCTGCTCGGCGCTCTCCCGAGCACGGCTGTGAACCTCTTCGGCCGGTACGGCCACGTTCGCCAGTCCGTAGTCGGCCGCTTCGACGCCGCTGAGCCACCGCGCCGACAGGATCAGCTCGGCGGCTCGCTGCGTTCCGATCACCTTGGGCAGCAACCAACTACTGGCAGCTTCGGGAGCTGTACCCAGCGAAGTGAACGGTGCCCGCAGACGTGCGTCCTCGGCAACGTAGACGACGTCGCAGTAAAGCAGCATGGTCAGGCCGATGCCGACGGCAGCGCCGTGTACCGCGGCGATCAATGGCTTCGGGAACTCCACCAGCGCGACGATCAGCGGCGCGAATGCGTGGCCGAAGTCGGCGTTGTCTGCGCCTGGTTCGGCGAGTGCGCGTAGGTCGACGCCACTGGAAAATGCCTTGCCTGCGCCCTCGACGATCACCACGGCCACGGCTTCGTCCGACGCCGCGTCGTCGAGCGCCTTGGTGAACGCTCGAAAACCGGCTGCATCAAATGCGTTCAGGCGACTCGGATTATTGAAGGTCAGCGTTCGCACTGCTCCGGCATCCGCGACCAGGATGGGTTCAGAGGTGTTTGTCGACATTCGCTCCCCTTCGTTCCAAACCAAGCAGTTGCTAGGTATCCAAGCACCGTAACCGTCCACAGACGACAAAAGAAGGGCCCCTCGCGGGGCCCTTCTTCGTGTTACGGATCGACTCGAGAACTAGTCGTTGTTGAAGTAGCTCAGCAGACGCAGGATCTCGACGTACAGCCAGACCAAGGTGACGGTGAGCCCGAATGCGACGCCCCAGGCTGCCTTCTCGGGCGCCTGTGCGCGGATCAGCTGATCAGCGGCGTCGAAGTCGAGCAGGAAGCTGAAGGCTGCGATGCCGATGCAGACGAGGCTGAAGATGATGGCGACGGTTCCACCGTCACGCAGGCCCAGTCCGCCCTCGGTGAAGAAGCTCGCGACGAGGTTACCGAGCGCCAGAACGACAACACCGATCAACGCACCGATGATCATTCGCGTCAGACGAGGTGTCACCCGAATCGCACCGGTCTTGTAGACGACCAGCATGCCGAAGAACACGCCGAAGGTTCCGAGGACCGCCTGCGCAATCAGCATCGACGCGTCAGCGCCTTGGAGTTGGAAGGTGAACATGAACGACAGCGCACCGAGGAACAGACCCTCGGCCGCGGCGTACGCCAACACGATTGCCGGGTTGTCCATTTTGCGACCGAACGTCGCGACCAGAACCAGAACGAGGCCGACGAGACCGCCGCCGATGACCAGCGGGGCTGCGAGGTCGGCGTTGTTGTTGACCAGGAAGTACGACACCAGTGCCGAGATCGTCAGCACACCGAGCGTGATGCCCGTCTTGGTGACGACGTCGTCGATCGTCATGGCCCGCGAGGTGGGACCGGTCTGGTACGGCTCGGCCGGAGCGTACTGCGGCTGACCGAACTGCTGGGTTGCCTGCGAGGCGCCCGCCGTCGCAGATCCGAACGAGGCGTATCCGTTGCCCTCTTGCTTGGGCAGATTGCGGAACACCGGGTTGCTGGTGGTGCGCACCGTGATCATCCCTTCATCGTGGTGGCCTACGACGGGTGCGTCGCGGGTTCGCCGGACGGATCCGAGTTTCCGACACGGTCCGTGTACCTGACTAAAAGTAAAGCACTCGTAATTTACAACGTCGAAGCTTCGGTTGTAGTTCCCGGCGCATTTCCGGAAGATCAACACTCTTCGACACTCGTCCCTTTTCGATACTAGGACGGTTTGACCGACTTCATCACGATGAACTTCGCGTTCTTCGCCATCGCCTCGCTCGGACCCACCGCGGCTTTCAACGGTTCGCGATACCCCAGATGCGCGTTGTGAACAGTCCACAACTCGCCACCGGGACGCAGGACACGGCCGGCAGCTTCGAACATCTTGAGTGCTCCGCCGGTGTGGACCGCCGCGCCGACGTGGAACGGCGGGTTCAACAGAACCAGATCCGCGCTCGCACTGGGCAACGAACCCACGGCGTCGTCGCGCAGGCCGCTCACTCGATCGCCGACGCCATTTGCGGACGCAGTCGCCAGAGCCGAAGCGACGGCTGCCGAGGACTGATCCGTTGCGATCACGTGCACGTCCGGGAACTTCCGCGCGATCACCGCCGCGAGAATGCCGCTGCCACAACCCAGATCGATCACGTCGCTCAGCGGATCGACCGCAATCTTTCCGAGGTTCTCCAGGAGCAACCGGGTGCCGATGTCCAGGCTCGCACCGGCAAACACTGCGCCGTGAGCAACGACGTCGAGGTCGAATTCGTCGAGGCGTTCGGTCATCGGGAACGTGATAGCAACATCGGCCTTCGGTTCCGAAGCCTTGAGTACGCGGGACTTCTGCCGTCCACGCGAGGCGCTGACGTCGGAAAACGATTCGCCGAGAACCTTGTTCATCGCCGGGGTGATGTGCTTGTCACGCCCACCGGCGAAGACACGAACCGCCGGGTCGGCGTGGAGCGCGATCAACTGGGCGATCTCGGCAAGTTCGGCGAGGCTACGCGGCAATTGCATGAGCACGACGCGGGCGCCGCTGAGCAACTCCTCGTCCAGTCCGTGCGAGGTGAAGGCGTCACTGAATCCGAGTTCGCGCGCATTGTTCGCGAGGGCCAGCTCTCCGGTGAGCGGATCCTGGTGAACGCGCACGGCAGCGATTCCGTGCACGAGCGCAACACCGGCAGTCAGCGCACCGTAGTGATCGCCGATCACGACGACGGTGCCCGCCGGTGCCGCGGCGAGAGCGTCGGCGGCCTCGTCGAGGATCAGACGATCAGCCGCATCGACGGCAAAGAGATTGGGTGCCTCGACATCGGGGAATCGGCGCAGACGATCGAACAGTTCGGGTGTGTCGGACATGCCACCAGTCTTTCAGGTGGAACTACGCAACACTCAATCCCCCGACCAGCAGGTGATCAGTTCGACATCCCTGTCAGTTCGACATCCACTGCACGACGTTGTCGACGGTTTCGCGTTCGGTGCGGAATCCGTTCACCGGGTGGTCGGCGTCGGGGTATCCGAACGAGATCGCGCAGACAACCTTGCGAGTGTCGTCGATACCGAAATGCTCGTGAATGAACTTGGAGCTGCCCGCGAGCGCCGCCTGCGGAATGGTGGCGACCCCCAGACTCTGGGCCGCGAGCAGGAAGCTGTTCACGTACAACCCGCAGTCGACTGCGCCGTAGGTGCCCAATGCCTCGTCGGTGGTGATGATCGCGACGTGGGGAGCGCCGAAGAGCTCGAAATTCTTCATCGTCTGTGCCGCGGATCCGGCGCGGTCACCGTGCTCGATTCCGACGCTCGAATACAGCGCCATCGCGCAGTCGAACCGACGCGACTTGTAGATGCCCTGGTACGCGCGCGGGAACTCGAAGTCCGACTCCTGGGCGTTGGCCATCACGTACTCACCGAGGCCGGCGCGGAATCGCTCGGTGCCCTCCCCTTCGGTGATCGCGACCTGCCACGGTTGCGTGTTGCACCACGACGGCGTCTTCTGCGCCAGCCGAAGGATCTCCTCGATCACCTCACGTGGCACCTGACGGTCCTCGTAGGCGCGGCAGCTGATCCGGGCGTCGAGCAACGCTTCCAGGCTCGTATCCACGACGATGCTCTCGGTCATGTGTTCTCTCCTCGATCAGGCTGCACTACAACACTTCGCACGATAGAACTACCGCCTCGACGCAATAGTCAGCGGGTCACCTTTGCGAAGGCCGCCACCAGCTCGCCGAACTCTGCCATCGCCGCATCCGGATCCGGATCTACTGCTGCCAGCGCAACCAGCACATCGGTGGCACCGGATTCGAGCAGCTGCTCGGCGCCGATCATCGTCGCCGGGAGGTCGATCGAACCGTCGGACCCGCGTACGACGGTCAGTCGCCCACGGACCTGCAATTCCGCTGGATCGCGTCCGAGATCCGCCATCGCTTTGCCGATGACGTCGATCCCTTCACGTAGGTCGTCGTCCGCGGCACCCATGATCGGAATCCACCCGTCACCCCAGGTTGCGACGCGTCGTACAACGGCCTTGGAGAGCGAACCGGACACCCAGATCGGGATTCCAGCGGCCGGACGGGGCGCGCAGTACACGTCGTCGAACTTCAGACGAGGGGTGTCGATGCTCGCCGGCGCCGAACTCCACAGGGCCCGGCACACTGCGAGAGCGTCGTCGAGCAGTGGTCCCCTTTTACCGAAGTCCATACCTGCCGCCTCGTATTCACGTTCCTGCCAACCTGTTCCGACGCCAAGGTCGAGTCGGCCCCCGGAGAGCAGATCGAGTGTCGCGGCCGTCTTGGCCAGTACCGCTCCCCCGCGCAGCGCCGCGATGACGATTCCGGTCCCCAAGCGAATTGTCTTCGTCTGTCCGGCAACAAAAGCCAGGACGGTCAGCGGCTCGAGCCAGTTGGCGTCGGGCTCGGTGGGGAACGCCGACCACGTGTACGCCGAGTTGTCCGAGCCCATCACCACGTGATCGGTGACGAGGACCCGGTCGAAGCCGGCAGCTTCCGCGTTCTGACAGACCTGCACGAGTTTCGCGTAGGAGTCCTCCGCGAGAGTGGTGCCGAAGTTGGGAACGTTCAGACTGAAAGTTGTCATGTGTCAAGCCTTTCGGGGCCGGTTGGTCCAGCCACCCTCTTCTGTGGGGAACCAGCCTCCGGCAGCGTGCGAGCCGCCGTCGACGTGGATCACGGTTCCGGTGATGTATCTCGCCAGGTCGGAAGCCAGGAACAGTGCGGGGCCGGCAATGTCGACCGGCTGGCCCGGTCCGCCCAACGGTGCCCACCCCGGCCACTTGTCCCAGTCGTCGGCAGGAACGATCTTGCGATACGGCACCTGTACCGACTCGATCAGATCCGGGGCAATGGCGTTGACGCGCACTCCGGTTCGACCGATCTCCACACCAAGGCTTCTGGTGAACTGCGTCAGCGCGGCCTTGTATGCCGAGTACATCGTGTGGCCCGGGATCGCTCGATGCGCCTCCACCGTCGTCAGGTTCACGATCGATCCACCCAAACCGCGATCGATCATGCCGGGAAGCAGGGCATGGGTCAGACGCACGACGTGATCGAAATTGATGCTGCCGGCCTCGGACCAGAAACCTGGATCCGTACCGGTGAACTCTGTCGGCGGGTTCAGGAAATGACCCACGTTGTTCACCAGGACGTCCGGCGCGAACTTGGTCAACGCGACGGGGACTTCCCGCGTCCGCACGTCGTACTCGAGATAGTTGATCGAACCACCTGCAGCCGAGTCGAATTCGACGTCGCCAAGAGGAGCCACGTCGACAACCAGAACTGACGCGCCATGCGATGCAAATGCTCGAACAATCGCTGCGCCGATTCCCTGGGAACCGCCTGTGACCACTGCCTTCTTACCCACCAACATCGGCCCTGGGGAGTACGCCGATCCGACCACCACGAAGACACCCTTCTGCAGTTCGATGTGAATCACTTCGGCGTACCGTCACACATCGAACGGCAAAACGGGCGCAAAGTTCTCACTCAGTGGTAGCCGCGACGCCCCACCTGCTCGAACCGCCGAGTCGCCCATTCAAATAGTGCGGAATCTCGGCTGCCCGTATCGGCATTCCCTCGAGGTACCCCTGGATCACGTCACATCCGCACTCGGTCACTATCGCGCGCTGCCTCTCCGTCTCCACGCCCTCGGCGACGGTGTCCAGCCCCAGAGACTTGGCAATCGCGATGACGGCTCGCAAGACAGCGAACCTCGAATTCGAGGGATCCGCGTCCAGCGGTGCGACGAACGCCCGATCGATCTTCAACCGATCGAGCGGCAGCCGGGCCAAGCTGGCAACCGAGGAGAACCCTGTGCCGAAGTCGTCCATCGCAATGGCGATGCCGAGCGCCGAGAGCTGTACCAACACATCTCGGTCGGCGTCGTCGATGACCAACGATTCGGTCACCTCGATCTCGAGTCGGCTGGGGTGGAGGTTCACCTCGATCAGTGTCCGGCGTACCGAGTCGACGTATCGACTCGAACGCAGTTGCACCTGAGAAACATTGACGGCAACCCGAATGTCCTCCGGCCACGTTGTCGCCGCCGTGCAGGCAGCCCTCAGAACACCTGCACCGATCGGCACGATCAAGCCGGTTTCCTCGGCGACCGAAATGAAGTCTCCCGGCGAGACGAGACCTGAAGTCGGATGGTTCCACCGCAGCAGAGCCTCGAACCCGACAACAACTCCCGTCGCGGCCGAGACCTGTGGCTGATAAACCAACTCGAACTCTTCGTCGATCAACGCACGACGAAGATCCAACAATGCCCTGGCCCTACCCGTCGCACGATCCCGCAAAGTCGCATCGAAGGCGCGAATCTGGTTCCGACCGCTCTCCTTTGCGTGGTAAAGCGCGAGGTCCGCGACAATCACCAGGTCTTCGAGGCTGTCGGCGTCGTCGGGCATCGAGCCGTACCCCAGACTGGCACGAATGCGAATCTGGTTGCCGACCAGTGAAAATGGTCGTTCGAATGAGTCGAGAATCGTTTGGAATCTCTTCTCCACCTCATCTGCACTCCCGATGTCGTCGAAGGCTACGTCGTCGAAGGCGATGGCGAACTCGTCACCCCCCAGTCGGCCACAGATCTCGTTCGATCGCAGAACGCTGTGCAGTCTGCCGGCAACATCGCGAAGCACGTCGTCTCCGATGTGGTGTCCCAACCGGTCGTTGATCGACTTGAAGTTGTCCAGATCCAGAATTGCCAGCCACACCCTGTGTCCGTCCCGAATCCGCGAAGACAGTTGAGCGTTGAAGCTGTACCGATTTCTGAGACCGGTCAACGAATCGATCTCTGCCAATCGCAAGATGTTCTGGCGCTGGTGATACGAGTGCGTGATATCGGATCCGACACCGCGCCACCCGTAGGTCGCCCCATCGCCACTGCCCGGGTGACCTGACATCGACCACCAGCGAGTATCGCCCCGAACGACGACCTGCATGGTGAGGTCCCGAAACGCCGTCCCGGCTTGAAAATTCGCGGCGAGGAGATCAAGGGACTTCCTGCCCACATCTGTTCGGGACGCGCCGATCCCGATCAGGATCTCGTGCATTGTGCGGCCCCGAATCTGTGCTGCCGGCAAACCGACCTGCTCGGCGAATCGATACGACACGGTACTGGCGATACCGCGCGAATCGGTCTCCCAGAGCCAATCCTGTGCTCCGTCTTCGAGATCGTTGAGCAACAACTCGACGAGATCTCGTTCGTCCTCGGCTATGAGTTCGGCGCGTAGCCGTCTCTCGAAAAGTTTGGCCAACAGCAAAGTTCCGCTGTAGAGCGAACCTACAAAGACGACCAGCACCCCGATCAGCACGAAACGCGATGTGCCCGGTTCCGTCCAGAACGCCCCGGCCAACCCGACTCCCACCAGGCTGATCCAGACCACAGTGATTCCGCGAAACATCATGGTGGGAAACACGCCGACCGCGATCCCACCGATCAAGGTCGAGCTCAGTACCAACTCGTCACGAGGATCGAGCATCGGGAAGAGAACGAGAGCCAAGCACGCCAGGAGCACTCCCCAGACAATGATTTCGACTGTGAGTACCACCAGTTCGGTGGTCTGGGACTCGGAGACGCCGAGACGCGAGCGCCGGAGCCAATACACACTGAATCCAGCGCTCGACAACAGCATGACGCTCGACCAGGCGAAGGTGAACCATCCGGCATCCACCGGCAGAAGCACCACGATCGCTGACAAGGCAACCGCCGCGGTCAGAAACGACCACGGCAGTACGCGCGCGGTGAACCGCAGTCGTCGATCGAGTAGGCGACGGCGATCGTAATCCGAGAGGTGTTGTTCCGTGCCGCTGCGACCGAGTTTGCGCACCGACGTCCCGACGCGACGCCTACGGAGTACTGCCGGGTCACCCACGTCGGCCTGCTACCGCCGCTGCGACCGCGTCGACCGACATGGCTCCGCCGGCGATGTATCCCTGAACAGTCCTCACCCTTGCAGCGGCCACGGACTTCAAGTCCTCCTCACCGTCGACTCCCGAGACGACGACCTCCATTCCCAACGCGTCGACCAGATCCACGACAGCTTCGAGGATCGACCGTCCACCAGGCACTGCACCCGAAATGGAGCGCTCTATCCGGACTCGGGTGAACGGAAGGCCGGACAGTGATGCGAGCGAGGAGAATCCGGCGCCGAACTCGTCCACGGTCAGCGCGATTCCCATGTCCGCGATGGCGTGCAACGCAAACTTGGACTCGTCGGTGATCGCCGATGATTCGTTGAGTTGGAGCTCGAGCTGATGTGCACTGACACCTGATCGTCGAAGCGAATCCCCTATCGCGACGACAAAGGAATCCGATTCGAGCTGACGCGTCGATACCGCGACGGCTACCCGCAGGTGATCAGGAAGGCGGGACGCCGCCTCGCAGGCCAACTCGAAGACGGTAGTCCCCAGTGAGTACGCCAAACCGGTGTCGTCTGCGACGCTCATGAATTCGGCGGACGTAACGGCACCGAGGCGGGCGTTGTGCCAGATCACGCGGACTTCCACGGCCACGATCTCGCGGGAAACCACGTCGATCCTGGGCAACAGCTCGAGTTCGAGGTCCTTCTCCGCGACAGTGTTTCCCAGATCTTCGAGCAGGCGGGCCCGCCGATCGGCCACGGACTTCATCGAGTCTCGATATTCACGTACGGCCCCGCGCCCGGATTCCTTTGCCGCGAACAAGGCCAGGTCCGCAGCGCCCATCATCTCGTCGGCGGAGGACGGCAGCTCGTCGGGGAGGTAGTACCCGATGCTGCATCCGATCTCCAACCGCGTACCGGCCACTGTGATCGGCTCGTGCAGAGTTTCGATGTAGCGGCCGAGCAGAGTACGAACTTGTGAGCTGTCACCCACATCGGTGAAAAGAACCGCGAACTCGTCTCCCCCCAGACGTGCGAACAACTGTGACACCCCGCCGGCTTCGGACAGGCGATCCGCGACCTCTCGCAGAACCGCGTCGCCAACGGTGTGTCCCAGTGTGTCGTTGACCGACTTGAAGTTGTCGAGGTCGAGCATGGCCAACGCGAGACCACTTTCGCTTGTGTACGGCTCGCGCAGCAGTCGCTCGAGCTCGGTCCAGAAGCTGTGCCGGTTCGGCATACCGGTGAGTGCGTCCACACGACCCATCCGCACGATCTCGTCACTCTGCAGTTTTACTTCCGTGACGTCGGAACCGACTCCTCGCCAGACGAACTCGTCGGGTGTACGGCCGGGGCGCGGGCGTCCGGAGATCTGCCACCACCGAATTTCACCGTGAACTCGGACCGGAACGAGCACGTCGACGAATGCGGTCTTCGTGTGGCGGGCCTGCTGCAACTCCATGAGCGCATCGATCCCGCCGGGGATCCGTAGGGTGCCCAACTCCATGAACAGGTCCTGCCACGCCGTTCCCTGCAACTCGGTGGAGTCCAGCCCCGCTTCGACCGCGAGCCGCGTCGGGATTCGGTTGAACTTGCCTTTCTGGTCCGTCTCCCACACGAAGTCCCCGGCGTTGCCTTCGAAGTCTTCGAGAAGCATCTGCACGACCGATCGTTCCGACGCGGCGCTCGATTCAGCTCGATAGCGAGATTCCAGGTTGCCCGAGACCACTATCGTGCCGCCGATCAGAGCCGCGCCATAGGCGATCATTCCAATGAGAATTCGTTCGAACTCGGGTCCCGGCTGAAGCCAGAATGCCACCCCGAGGATTATCAGATTGGACAGGACCCAGGTGACCCCCACCACTCGCAACATCGCGGTGGCCACGGCTCCGGCACCGGTGATCGATGTGGTGACCGCTATCAGGATCAGATCGCCGGAATCGTCCAGGATCGGGTACAGGACCAGGGCGAGCGAGGAATACAGGATCCCGACTACAGCAAATTCGACGATGAGAAACGCGTAGGACATCCGGTACGTGGGTGTGATCAGGTTGAAATGAATGGCGAGACCCACGCACATCCCCACCAACCCGATCACGCCGGACAGCAATGGCCACACACGCGGCAGCGGTCCGCCGTCCGGGGGAATTACATACAACGTCAGCCCGAGTGTGACGACGAGGTGGACGGCAGCGGCCCATGGCAGCACGCCGAAGGTAACGGCTATCTGCTCACGAGTTACGTCATCACGTTGGGCGGGCGTCAGTCTTTCTCTCTGGCGGGGTTGCAGAAGCGACAGGACTGGCATCACTTACCTCCCGCTCCCACGACGAAATTGAATCGGACGTTCGACTCAGCAATTCTTCCGTAATTGGACGTTGCCGTGCCAACCAGTGCGTCCACCCTATTTCGGAGTCGCGTCTGCCCACAGACACAGTAATCAGCAAACTGCTGGTCTGCCGCAAGTTGGCGCCGCAAGTTTGATGCCCATGGGTTGAAATCAGACATGAGGGACAATGGCCGGAGATCGCCGATCACGTCGGTGGAGATTCCTCGACGGGTAACACGATCGGACTCATTTGAGTTCAGACAAGGACTATCACGATGGCAATCGACTACACCCGACGTTCCGGCGAGTCCACTCCGTCGCAAGCACCGGTCAGCCTGAGCAAGATCACGCTCACCAAATCGGCACCGACGGTCAACCTCGCGAAGGCGGGTGAACGACAAGGCAATATGCGCGTGAACCTCAACTGGTCACAGGGGGCACCACCGAAGAAGACCGGTTTTCTCGCCAAGCTCGCCGGCGCAGGCTCTGGTGCGGTCGACCTGGACCTCGGATGCCTCTACGAACTTGCCGACGGGTCCAAGGGAGTAGTTCAGGCCTTGGGTAACAGTTTCGGTTCACTGACTTCTCCGCCCTACATCTCCCTCGACGGCGACGACCGCAGTGGTGCGAACACCGGCGGCGAGAACATGCACGTCAATCTTGGTGACCCAAGCGCTTTCCGGCGAATCCTGATCTTCGCGATGATCTACGACGGCGCTCCCAACTGGGCGGCGGTGGACGGCGTCGTCACCTTGTATCCCACCAACGGGCCGGAGGTGGAAGTGCGACTCGACTCCGCCAGCAACCAGGAGCGACTGTGCGCAATCGCTCTCATCCAGAGTTCAGGTCAGGGCGTGACGGTGACCCGTGAAGTTCAGTACATCAACGGCAGTCAGTCAGATCTCGATCGGGCCTACAACTGGGGAATGAAATGGGCTGCCGGACGAAAGTAGGGGCTGCGGACGGGATCTCCCCCATCCGAATGACAATGTCCGAATCATCCACAATGTCGCAAGTTACTGGATAGTGTCGAGAAGTGGGGTCGGACATGAGGGGTCACGCTCGACACCGATAGTGGGTCGGTGACGCTATGTGCTTGGCGGCGCCGACGTTCGACCGGAAAGGCCCTCGATTTCCCCCGAGATCGAGGGCCTTTTCGTATCTTGCGTCACTGTTCGCACCCTTTCATTAGTTGATCGTTAAACTAGGCGTTCGTCCAACATGCACCGATGGAGAACGTGAATGTCCACGAATTCAGATCGACGCCCGCGCCTGCCCGTGAGAATCGCCTACCTCGCCGCAGGAGTTCTCTTTGTCGCCGCCATGCTCCTGTTTGCAAGCGTCGTCAACCCTGATCGGGACCGCGATCTCTCGATGAACCACGTCCCCGCGGGGACGTCGACGACCGCCTTCGCCGCAACGTCCGACCTCGGCTAACGAAGGTAGCGGTACGTAAGTGGCCCACGTCACGAACTGTGGGTAGTTTCAACGCCGATGGTTCGCCGTAGGTCGGTATTGAGAGGGACGGCCAACCACTGCCCTGCCTGGTTGCCCCACCCAAGCAGGCAGGGCACCCCAGATCAGGCAGGCACCCCAGATCAGGCAGGCACCCCCGATAATTTAAGCCTCAAGTAACTGTTACTCGGGAAAGACTTGTATCAAACCGGGACGAATCGTACATTTCATCCGGCAGTCGGCCTTCGTCCGACGCCTTTGCCGTCAATGTCGACGGAACTTCTCTGAACACCACCACAAGTCGGCCACTTGTCGTGACCGCATTCGTCCTCGCGAAAGGCTCGCCCATGTTCGATTTCTTCGGCGCAATCTCCGGCTTCTTCGGCCTACTGTTCGGCACCGGCTCGTCGAGCGGGAGCTCGGGAGGAAGCAGCGACGCACCCGTCGCGCCGCCTACCTGATCCACAAGCCTCACCCGGCACCGATCCGCCGGGTGAGGCTCTCGCGAATCTCTTTGAAACACAACGTAACAGCACTTCAACTCCACCGACTTTTCTGCGGATTCACGCCGACACACTCCGGCGTCCGGACAGTTTCACCACATCGCCTGCAGTAATGGGTCCTGTGTCCGCCATTCTCCGCCGAGGCACACCCGCAGACCTCCCAACCGACAAGGCATGTGTTCGCCGTGAGCCGGTGTCCGTTGGGGCAGCAGTCCGGGGATTGCTCGGTCAACCGCATCTCCACATTTTCGCACACATGTTCGACAACTTGATACTGCACGCTGCACATTCGATTACACCGGCCGCTTCCGGTCGGCCCGAGCGCAACTATCCCTTCCGTCACTTCGGTCTGCTTTAATACGAAGGCTTTGTCGGGGGTTTACCAATGTCCGAAGTTGTCGAGTTTCTGCGAGCACACGCAGGCGAACACGGGGTTGAACTATGGGTTTCTTCAAGAAGGCGGCTGTGACTGCTCTAGCGGTCGCTGCAGTCGGAGCATCAACAGGGATCGCATCAGCTGATCCGTCGACCGACGTGAATTACGAAGCGAAGGTCGTCGACAAGTCGATCGTCACCACCATCGACGCCGGGCTGTTCAAGGTGTCCGGCGACGGCAAGTCCGTCGTCTTGCAGGACAGCAAGGGAGCCGACCTTGTTTCCCTGCCTCTCGCATACAACCTCGGGGATCTACAGTTCCCCTTCGATCGCACGATCAGTGAAGACGGTAAGACCCTCACGCTGACACCGATCACCGATTCGGCGAAGGCAACACCTCGACCCGAGAGTGCGCCTGCGGCAAAGGAATGGACGCCCGTCGCCTCGCCCGAGGAGAATGATCGGGCGATTGCGCACTTCCAGAGCCAACTCGGCCTCGGCACTCAGGTCGGCAGCCTGCTCGGCACCATCGTCGGCGCCGGAATCGGTTGCGCTGTCGGCGCTCCGCTGGGCTTGACCATCGTCGGACTCCCCGTCGCCGCGGCACTGTGCCTGGGTGGCCTCGCAACAGGCGCCGGAATCGGCGGTGTCGCCGGAACGATCCTCGGCGGCGGCGGCGCGGCTGTCGTAGCCGGCATCGATCTCGTCAACACGCTGAATGCTCCTGCCGGGACGACCGTCTGGGCTCAGTAGCCACTTGGTGGTCAGTCGCTGCTCCACGGAAAGCCCCGCCCGCCCGAAGAGGACGAGCGGGGTTTTTCGATTCAATGTGCAGGAGGATCTACGTGGTGCCCCCAGTCGGACTCGAACCGACACTTGACGGATTTTAAGTCCGTTGCCTCTGCCAATTGGGCTATGGGGGCCTTGCCGCACCCGACGGGTCGGGTGCGGCAGGGATCAGACTATCGGGTCGGTCTGAGCTACCGACATCGCGATGCCGTCGAGTATGTCGTGTTCGCTGACAACCAGTTCGGCGATCCCGGCTTTGGCTTCGAACGCTTGAGCCAGCACCGTGGTGATGATCGCTCCGCCGCCGATGACGTCCACCCGCCCCGGATGCATCGGGCCGAAGGCAGCACGATCAACCCGAGGCATAGCAATGAGACGCTCGCACACGTCGAACAGTTGATTGAACGAAATCCTCGACAGGTGCACCTTCTCGGCGTCGTACTCCGGAA
Source organism: Rhodococcus sp. WY5 (assembly GCF_018588185.1). Lineage (NCBI taxonomy): Bacteria > Bacillati > Actinomycetota > Actinomycetes > Mycobacteriales > Nocardiaceae > Rhodococcus > Rhodococcus sp. WY5. Next base: position 2,975,985 of record NZ_JAAMPR010000001.1, on the reverse strand, counting down.
GATCCTGCGCGATCGCGGCCAGCGTCGTCATGGTTCCAGCGACACCCACCCACGTGTGCGCCTTCTCGACAGGTACGGCCTCGAACGCCTCGGTAAGTTTCGCGGTCGCGAAAGCCGTCGCCTCGGAAACCTGCTCTGCTGTAGGCGGATCCGACGGTAAGCAACGCTCCGTGACGCGCACACAGCCGATGTCGGTGGAGTACGCAGCCTGGACGCCCGACGTGTCGCCGAGGACAACTTCGGTGGATCCGCCGCCGAGATCGACCACCACGAAGGGGCCCTCGGACGGATCGAGTTCTCCCACAGCACCGCTGAACGAGAGGCACGCCTCTTCGTCGCCGGAGATGACCTCTGCTCCGGATCCGGGAATCACCGCGCCGAGCACGTCCCGCGTCATCGTGAAGAAGTCTTCCCGATTCGCAGCGTCGCGAGTAGCCGAGGTGGCGACCATGCGAACGGCGGTTGCTCCGGCATCGGCGATCATCGACGCGTACTCGACCAGCGCGACCCGGGTGCGTTCGATGGCCTCGGGCGCGAATGTCCCTGTCGCATCAACACCTTGACCCAGTCGCACGACGCGCATCTCGCGCCGGACATCCACCAGACGACCGTCGGCGCCGACGTCCGCGATCAGCAGTCGAATGGAGTTGGTACCGCAATCGACTGCGGCGACACGGCGAGTCACCGGTCGGTGTTGTCGGCATCGTCGATGCCAGGCCAGTCCGCGGGAATTGCAGTGCCGCGCAGCTTTCCGTGACCGGCCAACGCGACGGACTCGTCACCGAGCGGATTGACGCCGGGCCCCTTGGCGAGCGAATGCGCCATCAGCACGTGCAGGCACTTGACACGATCCGGCATCCCACCGCCGGCAAAGTCGGTTCCCAGAGATTCGATCGCGTCCCGCTCGGCAAGGTACGACTCGTATGCCCGTCGGTAGGCCGCGGCAAGTTCCGGATCCTGGGTCAGGCGTTCGGTCATTTCACGCATGACGCCGGCGGATTCCTGACGGCTCGCTTCGGCAGTCAGTCGCGGGTCCGTGAGGTAGTACAACGTCGGGAACGGTGTTCCGTCCGGAAGTTTGGGGGCGGTCTTGACCACGCCCGGCTGACCGTCCGGGCTGCGGTACGCGATCTCGATCACTCCGCGTGGCTCACGGCCCAATTGAGCGGCAACGGCGTCGAGATCCGCTTGTGAAACCTGTGGGGAATTTTCGGACGTGTTGCTCACCCGGTGGGTACTCCTTGTTCTTCTGGCTCTATCGGCGCCAACGGCATCGGGGCCGGTGTCGTCGTCTCGGGAACCACTGGCGGTTCCGAAATCGTTTGCCACAGATCGCGATACCACGGACCTGTGAGCGGTGTTTCCTTTTCCTGCTTCTTCTCGGGTTCCTTGTAGTCACCGGGAAGCTGAACCTGGAACGGGGTCTCGCCTGGTTTGACGTACCGAAGGCGTTCTCGTGCAAGAGCTTCGATGTACGCAGGGTCGTCGAAGCGCGCGTTCTGCCCTTGCAGCTTTCGCAGTTCTTCCTCGAGTACCTGACGTTCCGCCGCCACCTGCGCGGCATCCGAACGCTGGCTGATGTAAGTACGGAGCGGCACTGCCAGTGTCAGCGCCAGCATGAGCACAACCATCGCGAGCACAACTGCCCGACTGGTGGACAAGCCGAAAATGGTGTTGTCCGACTTCGGAAGCCGAGACCAGAACTTGTTGGTTCCGCTCTTCCCCCGGGCCGACTTCGACCCTCGCGCCGATGCTTTCTCGGCGGAGACCCCCGGTTGCGCGGGGTCTGTCACAGCAGAATCAACTGCTGCCGGATCTACCGAAGGTTCCGACACGCGCGGGCGTCGGGCGCTGTCCCGACGCGCACGCGACGGTGTGTCCCCACGACGGGAACCACGACCCCCCGGACTTCCGCCGGGGGATCGTGGCTTACCGCGCTGTGCAGACACTACTGAATCTTAGATTTCCGTCAGGCCTCGAAAGCGAAGCGCGGGAACGCAACCTCGCCGGCGTAACGTGCTGCGTCGCCGAGGTTTTCCTCGATGCGCAGCAGCTGGTTGTACTTGGCAACGCGCTCGCTGCGTGCCGGAGCACCGGTCTTGATCTGGCCGCTGCCGACGGCAACCGCGAGGTCGGCGATGGTGGTGTCCTCGGTCTCGCCGGAACGGTGGCTCATCATCGTCTTGTAGCCGTTGCGGTGAGCGAGATCGACGGCGTCGAGGGTCTCGGTCAGGGTGCCGATCTGGTTGACCTTCACCAGGAGTGCGTTGGCCGCACCCTTGACGATGCCTTCTTCGAGGCGCTCGGGGTTGGTGACGAAGAGGTCGTCGCCGACGAGCTGGATTTTGTTGCCGATCTGATCGGTGAGTGCGACCCAGCCGTCCCAGTCGTCTTCGTCGAGCGGATCCTCGATGGAAACGAGCGGGTAGGCGTCGATGAGCTCGGCGTAGAACGCCGCCATCTCGGCCGCGGTGCGGTTCTTGCCCTCGAACTTGTAGCCGGTGCCGTCGGTGTAGAACTCGGTGGCAGCGACGTCGAGAGCGAGCGCGACGTCGGTACCCAGCTTGAGGCCGGTCTTGTTCACGGCGATCGTGATGAGGTCGAGTGCTTCCTTGGTGCCTGCGACGTCGGGCGCGAATCCGCCTTCGTCGCCGAGACCGGTGGAGAGGCCCTTCTCCTTGAGAACCGACTTCAGGGAGTGGTAGACCTCGGCGCCCCAGCGCAGCGATTCCTTGAAGCTCGGTGCGCCGATGGGAGCAACCATGAACTCCTGGACGTCGACACCGGTGTCTGCGTGTGCGCCACCGTTGAGGATGTTCATCATCGGGACAGGGAGAACGTGAGCGTTGGGGCCACCGACGTAGCGGAACAGCTCGAGGCCCGAGGACTCGGCGGCGGCGCGAGCCACGGCAAGCGAGGCACCGAGCAGAGCGTTTGCGCCGAGACGCGACTTGTCCGGGGTGCCGTCCGCGTCGAGCAGCGCCTGGTCGACCGTGCGCTGCTCGGTTGCGTCGATGCCGATGATGGCAGGAGCGATCTCGCCGAGCACAGCCTCCACGGCCTTCTCGACGCCCTTTCCGCCGTAGCGTGCGCCACCGTCGCGCAGTTCGACGGCTTCGTGCTCACCCGTCGAAGCGCCGGACGGCACCGCAGCCCTGGCGAAACTTCCGTCTTCGAGCAGAACCTCGACCTCAACCGTGGGGTTACCACGGGAATCAAGGATCTCGCGAGCTCCGACCTGCTCAATACTGGCCACTGTGTGGTTCTCCTTCGAATGGGCTTCGCATTGGGGCACGCTCTGCGTGCTTGACACTTGGGCTCCGACCCCTCCGGTCGAAAGAGGACCACGATCGCGGCTGGGCCTCTGCAGTGCCAGCACCTCTGTAGTGCCAGCACACAGCCTAACCGCACGGGCCGAAGGCTTCTTTATCGACGCGCGGTCACGGGTCCGACCTGCGGATCGATCACCGTCAGTCCGGCCGTACCCCGACTGAATACGCCGACGCACGATCACGAACGAGCGCGAGATAGTCGCCCGAGAGGTTGTACGCCATCAGTGCCTGCTGCCATCCGGCAGCGGAAGTGAGGTCTCCCCCGCGTGCACACAGGTAGCGGGCGGCCGTGAGGGCAGCGTCGTCGATGTTGTCGGGGTCCACCCGGCCGTCGCCGTTGGCGTCGACTCCCCATTTGAGCCACGTTTCGGGGATGAACTGCATGGGCCCCATCGCACGGTCGTGCACTGGATCGCCGTCCATCGCCCCGCCGTCGGTGTCGGGGATCTCGGCAACTCCCGGGCCACCGTCGAGAGGGATTCCCCGAATGATCGGAGCAACCTGGCCGAACGCGTCGACCGACGAGCCGTCGTAGGTCCCGTGGCGGCTCTCGACGCTGCCGATACCGGCCAAAGTTGTCCACCCGATTCCGCAGCCGGGAAGCGTCTCGGCCATCACCGCGGCGGCGTACCCGTAGGCCTCGAGTGCCGTCGTCCCGATCCCGATGTCGTCCGACAATCCCGCTGCCCAGTCGGCGAGTTGATCAGCACTGCGGCCGGGAGCATTGATGTCGATCGGCGGCGTCGGAGAGCCGGTACCTGGGGGTATGCCCTCGGGAATAGCAACCTTCGGTTCGTTCGATCCGCAAGCCACGACGCCTGCGCCCAGCAAAGCTGTTCCGGCAGCTACTGCTGCTACGGCTCGCGAGAGACGCCGGGGACTTCTGCGGGCTACGGGAGTTCGGTACACCCCTCCATCATCCACATGCGAGTGAACTACTCCCGAATCCATTGGTAAAGAACAGCAAAAGTACAGGTGAGGGCATGGTTCGCCGTCGATGATGGAGTATCTTCTTCTGAGTTAAGGCTGGCCTAGCCTCACGAACTTGTCCGAAGCTGTTACACCCTTCCTGTCAGGAGTCGCCCGTGCCCGTGTCGGTACTCGCTGCCGCGAGCACACCATCAGTTGCCACCCAGTTATTCGGCAGTGGCCTGATCGGTCTGCGCGAAGGCCTCGAAGCGGGCATCGTGGTGATGATTCTCGCCGCCTACCTCGTGAAGGCGCAGCGCAAGGACGCACTGAAATGGGTGTGGCTCGGCGTCGCGATCGCCGTCGCGATGGTGGCGATCATCTTCTTCGCGATCCACTACGGAACGTCGACGGTCGACGGCCTGACCGCAGAGATCATCGCGGGCGTTGCCTCCCTGATCGCCGTCGTCATCGTCACGATCATGGTCCTGTGGATGCGTACGGCAGCGAAGAACATTTCCGGAGATCTCAAGGCGGGGATGGAAAAGGCGCTCATTGCCGGACCCGTCGCCATTTTGTCGCTGGCATTCTTCGCGGTCGGTCGTGAAGGCGTCGAGACAGCGTTGCTCATGGTGGGGTACGCAGAGAACACCGCCGGCAGCTCCTGGCCGCTGGTCGGACTGCTCCTCGGAATTCTCTTGGCCGCCGTCTTGACCGTCGCCATGTACTTCGGCGCCCTCCGTCTCAACCTCACGACGTTCTTCCGGTACACGGCGATCTTCCTCATCGTCGTAGCCGCCGGAATCCTCTCGTACGGTGTTCGCGCTCTGCAGACCGGAAACGTCCTGCCGGGCGGTTCGAATCTCGCGTTCAACCTGACACCCGGCTACGACCCGTCGACCTGGTACGGCACCGTCCTCGCCGGAATCTTCAACTTCCGCCCGGACCCGACCGTCCTGCAAGCCGTCGCATGGCTCGTCTACCTCGTAGTCGTCCTAGCACTCTTCCTGCGTCCCCTTCCGTCGAAGCCAACCGAGCCGACGGCCCCGCCCGCGCACGACACACACGTTCCCGAAAAATCCTGAGAGGCATTGCCGACATGCGTAAATCCACCCTCGTACTGGCCACGGCTGCGGTACTTCCCTTCTCCCTCGCCGCGTGCACCGAGAAGACGACGGCGAACGACGGCGACATCACGGTCACCGCCACCGACGACTCATGTGAGGTCAGCGCCACGACGGGGACGACCGGCACGTCGACCTTCCAGGTGACGAACAACGGCTCCAAGGTCACCGAGTTCTACGTCTTCGCCGAGGGTGATCGAGCGATGGGCGAGGTCGAGAACATCGGCCCAGGACTGACCCGTCAGCTGATCGTCTCTCTCCCTGAAGCAGCGACCTACCAGCTCGCCTGCAAGCCGGGCATGGTCGGAACCGGCATCCGTCAGGACTTCGTCGTCACAGGCGATTCGCAGGCGGCCACCGACGAGAGCGGCCAGCTCGCCGAAGCCGCCGACGGTTACCGTCGCTACATCCGCAGCCAGATCGTCGCGCTGCAGGACACCGCAGCTCAGTTCGTCGCCGCAGTCCAGTCCGGCAACGTCGACCAGGCGAAGGCACTGTTCCCGATCGCACGTACCTACTACGAGCGCATCGAACCCGAAGCCGAGAGCTTCGGCGAGCTCGATCCCAAGCTGGACCTTCGCGAAGCGGATCTCGAGCCCGGTCAGGTCTGGACCGGGTTCCACCGCCTCGAGAAGGATCTGTGGGTGACCGGGCTTCAGCCGGACACCAACGCGGTCGCAGATCAGCTGCTCGAAGACATCCAGTACCTTGCCGACCAGGTGAACGCGGACGATTACACGATCGATCCCACCAAGATCGCCGGCGACGCTCAAGGGTTGCTCGACGAGATCTCGAAGTCGAAGATCAGCGGAGAAGAAGACATCTTCTCGCATACCGACCTCTGGGATTTCCAGGCCAACGTCGATGGCTCACAAGCGGCGATCGCGGCACTGAACCCGATTCTGCAGGAACGTAATCCCGAGCTCGCCCAGCGCATCGCTGACCGATTCGCCGACCTCGACGCTGCGCTGGCGCAGTTCCGGGTCGGCGACGGATTCGTGTACTACGACACCGTGACCGAGGCGCAGCGTCAGGAACTCTCGCGTAAAATCGATGCTCTGTCCGCCGAGGTCAGCCAGGTCCAGGAAGTAGTCGCGGGACAGTAGATGACTGATTCACCGAAAGGCACACCCGCTGCGGAAAGCGCAGCACCGCAGGCAGTCTCACGGCGCCGACTGTTCGGCGCCGTGGGGGCGGGCGCCGTCCTGGCCGGTGCCGGTGCCGTCATCGGGCGGGTGACCGCCGACGAGAGTTCCGGCACCGATCACGCAGACGTGGTGGCCTTTCGCGGCGAGCATCAGGCAGGCATCACGACGCCGGCCCAGGATCGTATGCACTTCGTCGCTTTCGATGTGACGACGAAGTCGCGCGACGAACTGATCACGCTGCTGCAGACGTGGACGGCGATGGCCGAACGAATGACGGCGGGTCAGGAAGCAACCGAGGACGGAGCGACCGGCGACGGTCCGTATGCACCACCGAGCGATACGGGTGAGGCACTCGATCTCGCGCCGTCGCAACTCACCCTGACCATCGGATTCGGACCGTCACTTTTCGACGACCGGTTCGGTCTCGCAGACAAGAAACCTGCTGCCCTGCTCGATCTCCCCCACTTCCGTGCGGACAACCTCGATCCGAATCGCAGCGGGGGCGACATCGCCATCCAAGCGTGCGCCAACGACCCCCAGGTTGCCGTCCATGCGATCCGCAACCTCGCGCGAGTCGCGTTCGGGACCGCGTCGGTCAAATGGTCGCAACTCGGGTTCGGACGAACATCCTCGACCTCGACGACGCAGGCGACACCACGAAATCTGTTCGGGTTCAAGGACGGAACAGCCAACATCAAGGCGGAAGATCCAAACGCACTCGCCCAGCACGTCTGGGTTGATCCCACTGACGATCAGGCCTGGATGGCGGGCGGCTCATTCCTCGTCGCAAGACGAATCCGCATGCTGATCGAGCAGTGGGATCGCGCAGTACTCAAGGAACAGGAAGCTGTCATCGGCCGCTCCAAACGCAGCGGAGCGCCGCTCGGCGGCAAGGACGAGTTCGACGAGCTCGATCTCGATTCCAAAATGGGACACGACTTCGTCATCCCGGAGGATTCACACGTGCGCCTGGCCTCTGCCGAGGAACTCGGTGGGATTCAGATCTTGCGCCGCGGATACAACTTCACGGACGGCTCCGATGGCTTCGGCCACCTGGACGCGGGACTGTTTTTCGTTGCGTACTGCCGGAATCCGGTCGAGCAGTTTGTTCCGATGCAGCAAAACCTTTCACGACACGATGCGCTGAACGAATACATCCAGCACGTCGGTTCTGCGGTCTTCGCTTGCCCCGGCGGTCTCGCCGACGGGAGCTACTGGGGCTCCGCGCTGTTCGCGTAGCCGAACACCGGGACACCGGTCCAGGTTGCGATCTCGGAACGAAATCTGCGCACGGAGTACTTCTCGTACGAGCGTGCACCATTCACGTCCACTGCGGCGACATCTCGGATGCACTCGGCCACCGATTCCCAACTGTCGTCGTGGAAATGGAGTCCGTCGACACCATGTGTCACGGTTTCCGAAGCTCCCCCGATGCTGTTCGTAATCACGCGCGCACCCGCAGCCATTGCCTCCACCGGCATGATTCCGAAGTCTTCGATCGCCGGAAAGACGTATGCGAGTGCCTGCTGATACAGCGCAAAAAGCAACGCATCCGAGGGGCGCCGAACAATTCGAACGGGAACCGACGCAGAGTCAGCCATCGCGCGGAGCCGATCCTCTTCCGGGCCCGACCCTGCGATGACAGCAGCCGTTCCGGCCCGCTCGGCTGCCCGGATCACCCAGTCCAAACGCTTGTACGGAATGAACCTCGAGGCACCGAGAACGAATGGCGAGGGCAAACTGGATAGTAGCTGAATTTCGTTTTCGCTCAATCGGGACCGCCAATCCTCGACGGCGGAGATCCGGTCGACGTCCACCGGAGGGTGGATGACCCGTGATTGCACGCCCCAGGCTCGCTCAACCCGTCGACTGACGAACACACTGTTCGCTGCGAACGAGGCTCCCTCCGACGCTCTTTTGCGGTCGATCTTGCGCAGAATGGGTGATCCCAGCCTCGCGAGTGGCGAGTTTCCACGCTCGTCCAGTTCGGGATTCCACACGTACCTGGCGGGGGTGTGCACGTAGACGAATTTCCGGAATCGCGCAGACTGCTCCCTGAATGTTGCGTGATGGGCAAACACGTGGGAGCTGATCAGCGCGAAGTCATAGCCGCGGTTCTCCAACCCTCGCCAGGTGAACGGCATGACAGGCAACGAGAGCGCTTTGCTACGACGCAATGGCGTTGCAGCGAGCACACTTTCGTTGACATCGGTTGTCGAGTAACGCCCGGGAGCATCGTTCCACAGACAATAGAGGTCAGCGTCCGGATAACAGTTGACGAACTCGTCCAGCACCTTCTCTGCGCCGCCCGAACGCTCTATCCATTCATGGACGAGTACACCTGACATTTTCGGACTCCTATGCGCTTTTTTGGCGCTTCACAAACCTAGAGATTGCCGGATCGGCATCAAACAGACTACTGGTATGTTTACTAGCAACATACAGGCAACCGATCTTGACCGGAGTGATCACCATCGAGACTCAACTGGCCACGTGGTTCGGGTCGGCAGACAGGCCGTTGCTCGGATTCGTTCACGTGCCCTCTTCAGGAACTGTCCGAGAAGCCGTGGTCATGTGTCCCCCGCTGGGCAAGGAGCACATCGACACCTATCGCGGCATGCGACTTCTCGGCGAAAAACTCGCGGCACAGGGTATGGCCGCTTTTCGTTTCGAGTACGCGGGAGTCGGCGACTCGGCCGGTGCCGAAGACGATCCTGACGCTCTCACCCTCTGGCTGAAGAGCATCGTCAGCGCTGTGGACTATGTCCGACGAGCGGGCGCGGAATCCGTCAGCATCGTCGGACTGAGAGTTGGGGCCCTCCTGGCAGCGTCGGCATTGCAGGAGTGCGGACACGTCAACTCGATAGTCCTGTGGGACCCAATTCTGACCGGCCGCAACTACCTCAGGGAACAACGTGCGTTCTACGCGATCAGCGTCGGAGAGGACGATCCCGCCGACTCACGTGTGTCGATCATGGGTGGCGTGCTGGCTCCCGAATGCGCCGACCAACTGTCACGTCTCCGCATCACCGGACCATTTCTCGGACGTCCACGCACCCTTCTGGCCGTGAAGTCTTCGGTACTGGACAGCAGAGCTGTCGCCGGGCTCGCAGCAACTCTTGATCCCGAGATGATGATCTTGGAGAACCACGACGCGTTCACGTCGCCTCCCAGTTTCTACGTCGACATCCCCTACACACACATCAGCGAAATCGCACAGTGGTTGGATCGCCACGCGCCCACGAGTTCCTCCGCGTTCACTCCCGCGATCACCACCACAGCTCGCGTCGCGGTCACCGAAGTCGGCGAGGAGGTGTTCGAGACGTTGGAACGATTCGGCGCTCAGGAGCTCTTCGCGATCCGCACGCATCCCGCAACTTCTCCCGAATCCGAGGCAGGCAACATATCGACCACCGATGCGCCTCCCGAGCGCGGACTACTGTTCTTCACTACTGCAATCGAGCATCGAGTCGGGCCTGGCCGCTCGTGGGTGACCATCGCTCGTGAGGCCGCGGCTCTCTCGGTCACGAGTCTCCGATTCGACCGACGAGGGGTCGGCGACTCGGGTCCGATCGACGCCGACAATCCGACGTCGGTCTATTCACACGCGGCAGACGAGGACGCACGCACTGCCGTTGCCGCACTCGGCGCAGATCCGAGAAACCTCGTGATGACCGGATTGTGTTCGGGGGCATGGACCTCAGCGTCCATGGCGCTCCAGATGGGTGCGAGATCGACAATACTCGTAAACATGATCTTGTGGTCGGTGAGGCGCAAGAAGTCCCTGATGGATGCTGTCTTGCCGGAGGCTCCTCGAATCGATCCAGGTGCCGAAACCACGAAACTTCCCCTCCGCGGACGGGTGAAAGGCGTACTGCAGTCCCGTCTCCCCTATCCAGCGTGGAAGCTTCTGGGAATCAGGGGAATCACGCAGGTTCCTGAGGTAATGCTGGAGGCACTCTGCAAGCGTGGGGTGGATACCACCGTCATCCTCTCCCCCGCGGACGCCGCATGGTTCAATCAGCAACGCGGACCCGAAGGCGTTGCCCGGATGACTCACCGAGGACAAACGTTCGACGCGATCATGCCACCGGTCGGCGATCACCCGTCCTACCATCGTGACCTCCGAAATATCGTGCAAACAAAGGCGATTTCTTCGATAGCGAAAGCATTCGGAATTACGACGGTCCCTCGGGCCGACACGGCGAATGCGAACCGGTTCATCGCGTGAACACATCATTCATGTTTGTTGCTGCAATCTTCGCAGTACCCATCGTCGTTGCGATCTACCAGCGACCACAACGCGGCTTGCTGCTTGTTGCACTGTTCGCTCCGCTCCACGGTCTGTTGGCGATCATTCCCGGCGGGACATCGATGGCCGGTTGGAAGGAGGGGTTGCTCCTGCTCACGTTGGGATGCACCTTCGTCAGCCCCAATCGCCTTCGGGTAGTGCGCCCCTCGATGCCTTGGTGGCCGGCTGCCGCGGCCTGGGTAGCTTTCGGTTCCGCGTCAGCACTGCTTCTGTCCGGTATCGCCGGGGTGACATCGATAAAGATCACCTACTTCTACATCTTGATACCCGTCATTCTCTGGCGCGCACCGTTCTCGCGGGACGACCGAGATCATCTCGTGTCCGTCCTGATGGGTATGGGGATACTGACAGCAGTCATCGGACTCCTTCAGCAAGCAGTAGGGCCTGCATACCTGGTGGATCTCGGCTACAGCTACACCGAACAGATTCGAATCACCGGCTCGATCTTGCGAAGCTTCAGCACTTTCACCGGCCCGTTTGCGTTCGGTCTCTTCGTGATGCTGAGTTTGATCGTCGGTATTTCGGTCGCTCTCGCGGATCCGAAACGGCTGCGCAACATTATCTTTCTGGCCGCAACTCCGATCATGGTCGTAGGCATGGGAGTCTCGATTGTGCGGGCCAGCTACATCGGGTTGGCTGTCGGGCTTCTCTGGATTGCCGTATACAAGTATCGGTCTATCTTGATGTTGTTCGGCGCGGCTGCCGCTGCCGTTCCCTTTGTACTTCTGTTGGCACCACCATCAATCGTCAAACCACTGTTCTCGTCGTACAGTCTCGAAGAACGCGGTAGCGGATGGTCGTCGACAATCAGCTCGCTGTTCGTGCATCCACTCGGGCAAGGTCTGGGCGCAACAGGATCCGCGGCAGCAAAGGCGGCGGAAGCAGCGCAACCGATGCTCAACACGATGACGATCAAGGCCGCGACAACACTTGGGCTGATCCCCTATCAGCCCGACAACTACTACATGAAAGTCGCAGTCGAGCTCGGACCGATCGGCTTGTGGATTTTTGTCCTGGTCCTCATATCTTCCGGAGCGTCCGCGCTGAGGGCATCGCGTGTGCTTCCCGGCTCGGACGGCGCTTTGGCTCTCGGTGTCAGCGCCTCGATCGTCGCGGCCGCGGTCGCTTCTGTCGTCTCGACATATTTCGAGATATTTCCCCTCGACCTCTATTTTTGGCTACTGATTGGAACCGTGGGATGCGCACTGACTCAACACCACTCGGAGAAAGAAGCGATATCCGATCACGAATCACCCTCGGAGCCATGGCACTCCGACCTGGTGGGGGCGGCGTCCAAACCTATGCACGCGAACTACTCCGAGAACTCTCCCCACTGATCAGCGAATCGACGAACCTCAGCGCAACAGTGCAAATCGACGCTGTCGATGAGATTCCAACCGGCGTGCGCGCCGTGACGCGCCCTGTTGCCTCCGGAGCACACAGAGCCGCGTGGGCGATGGTGCCGGTCGCGGGCAGCGACTTGTTCCACAGCCTCGACGTCGACCTCCCGATCGGGCAAGGCGGCCTGAAGATCTCGACGTTTCACGACATGTCGGTATTCGACGTTCCGTGGGCCTTCAGTCGATATCGAGCAGCTGGCGAACGCCGACTCCTGTCCGCGGCGCTACGCAAGGCCGACGTCGTCATTGCAGTATCGGACTTCACCGCCGAACGAATACTCGCACGGAGCGGTCGGCATGCCGTTGTCACGCCGCTGGCACCCGCATCCTGGGCCACGATCCCCACCGAAGCTGCAGTGACCGAAGTTCGGCGGCGATTGAAACTACCGGAGCGATTCGTGCTGCAGGTCGGAACGATCGAACCTCGAAAAGATGTCGCTCTGGTCGCCGAAGCGTGCACGGAGTTGTCGATTCCTTTTCTGCTGGCGGGCTCCGGCTCGACGGGCCCCGACGCGCCCCGTTCCGCCCGAGGATTGGGTTACGTCGCGACAGAAGACCTTCCGGCACTCTATTCCGCCGCAACTGCTGTCGCTTACTCCTCCCACTACGAGGGGTTCGGTCTGCCGCCACTCGAAGCCATGGCGTGCGGCGCGGCAGTGGTTGCGAGTGCGGTCGGAGCACTGACCGAATTCGCCGACAACGCCGCCGTGCTTGTCCGCAAGCACGACAAGGCTTCCTGGTTGGCCGCTCTTCGCTCAGTCGTCCTGGACGACGATGTCAACACCGCACTCCGTAAATCTGCGCCACGTGTCGCGGCCCGATCGACGTGGACCCGAACAGCCGAATACACGGTTGACGCGTACCGCACTGCAGGGCTGAGCGTGTGAGTTGCTCATGACAAATCGCAATTCGACGGGCACCGAGCCCGTATCGCCGCGAGAGTTCGCCGAATTGCGCCAGGCCGCTATCGACAAGTTCGAGAAGGAACGTCGCGAGCGAGAGACGAAAATCCACGGGCCGGCCGCTCCGGATTTGACTGCGAACGATGCACGCCGAAGCACTGCGATCATGCTCGGAAGCCGGATCGCAGTGGCAGCGATGGGGTGGACCGGCTCGGTTCTGATCGCGCGTTCGATCAGCCCTGACGAATTCGGTAAGTTCTCCCTCATCTTCGGATTGCTCGGATTGTTGTCCGTCGTCACCGATCTCGGCGTCGGCCGAGTGGTGCTCGCGAAGTTGGTCGAGTGCAATCCGTGGGAAGTTTCGCTGGTCACCACCGCGTTCATATCCCTACGGGTCGCCCTTGGTCTTTTCGGATACATCGTCGCGGTGGGTTATGTCTGGATTCTCCGCTACCCCGCAGAAGTGGTCGAAGCAACGGCGGTCGCTGGTTTGGTCGTTGTCGTTGCAACTCCCAGCCATGCACTTTCCGTCATGTACCAGAGCCGCCTGCGCATGACGTATGTCGCGATCGCCGAGGGCGTCGGGCAACTCGCCCAGCTTGTCGCGACCATCGTCGCGGTTTTGTGGCAGCCGATCCTCCTCGTTCTCGTCATCCCTGCGGTTATCAACGAAGTGGTCGCGGCCGTCGTGAAAGTGCGCGGTGTCCGAAAGGGCGTCGCCGGGCCTAGGCCGTCGTCACGAGCGCAGTTTCGTAGGTGGCGGGAAATGCTGATCGAAGCAATCCCTTTGAGCATCGGCTTCGCTTTGGTCACGCTTCTGTCCAAAGTGGATGTGCTGCTCTTGGGCAAGCTCGATACTTTCGATTCGGTCGGCTTGTACACCATCGGGTACAAATTCGCGGACCTTCTGCAAATCGTCGCAATCACCGTAGTCACCCCGGTAACAACACTTCTCGTGTCCTATTGGCCCGACAGCGTGGCAGTGTTCCGCGAACGAAGCCGCGAAACATTCATCGTCCTGACAGTTCTCGGGAGCGCATCGATCGCCGCGTTCTGGCCTGCTGCCACCGGAGTGCTCACCTTTCTGTACGGAGAGCGGTTCGCAATTGCAGGGACCTCGACGCGACTGTTGGTGCTTGGCGCATGCTTCTCGATGCTCACCCAGTTGGGGTTGATGATCCTGGTTGCGAGCGGCCGTCATCGAATATATCCGTGGATTGCATTGGGCGGCTTACTCTTCAATATCGTGGTCAACATCGTGTTGATTCCTCGAATGTCATTCAACGGAGCGGCAGTTGCGACCGTATCGACCGAACTGCTTCTTTTCGTTGCAATTTGGGTTGTAGTGCGGCAAAGTCTGCCGGTTCACAGAATGTTTCCGATGCTCCCGCTCGGAGCGGCCGTCGCCCTCTGCGCGGTGGTCACAGTGGCAGGAACGATCTGCGTCGAAAGGTTGGGCGTGCCATGGCCAGTCGTTTCGGTTCTCGCTCCACTTGGGACAGTCGGAATCTATGCACTTGTATCGCTCGCGGGCGGGAAGTCGCCACTCGCAATGGTAAAACCCGACAGGGAAGTAAAATGACACGAACGATCATTTTCGTCAGCCACACTGGAGAGATCTCCGGCGCCGAACTGGTCATGCTCCAACTGATGCGTTTGGCACACGAGCAGGGTTTCACGGTAATGTTGGCTTGTCCGGAAGGGCCGCTGAGGGATCGCGCACGCGCGTCAGTCGACTTCGAAACGGTCACGCTACCAACCCTGTCGCTCAGAGGCGAAGGGGGTCTGGCACGCGTCCTGGCGATTCTCGAAGTTGCAAAGAATTGGCGAATTGCCGGGCGCATCATTGCGTCTCGGGCTCAGTCGGCCAGCTCGACCGTGATAGTCAACTCACTGTTCGCATTGCCGGTGATCAGGCTCGGCCGCGTACCGCAACGTGCAACGTGGCTTGTCCACGACACTCTCTCGAGCACAAAACAACGAATCGTCGTACGGATTGCAAAACCCGGGATCCGACGAGCAGTCGCCGTCTCCGGACCGACATCGCTTCCTGTTCTTTCGCTGGGAATTCCCACCTCGGTGTCACGACTTGGTGTTGTAGTTCCCCCTGAGGTAACGGAAGTTCGATCACCGGCACGCCGAGTTGTCGGAATCATCGGGTCACTGACGCCGTGGAAAGGCCACTTGGTGTTGATGGATGCCATCGCCCGCACAGTAGACGTCCAACTCGAAATCGCCGGACTTCCGTTCCCGGGCGATGAAATGTACGCACAAGTACTTCGTGAACGCGCACAGCAGCCGGATCTGGCGGGTCGCGTCACATTTCTCGGATATGTCGATTCACTGGCAACTATCAAAGGATGGGACATCGCGATTTCTGCGAGCACCTCTCCCGAAGCCGGCCCACTCGTGGCACTCGAAGCAATGAGCATCGGAGTGCCAGTCGTCGGAACCGATCTCGGCGGCACCAGCGAGCTGCTGGGGGACGGCGCCGGATCGCTCGTCGAGCCATCTGATTCAGTAGAACTCGCAGCCGAGATAACGAGACTGTTGGAGGACGGGAGTGCACGATCCGAATTGTCACGCATCGGCCGGCGGAAGGTAGAGGACCGATATGACATCCAGAAGAATCTTCCGGCTCTGCTGAAGGAGCTCATCGATGGCTAAGGCACGTCGAGTCGCCGCAGTCGCAGTGGTCTTGTTGATTGTCGGATTGGTAGTCCATTCTTCGATTACCGCAACCGGCGAACCTTGCGCAGTTCAACCTTCGTCAGACAATACTGGCATCGCACTTGGTTCCGGCTATACCGCAATGAGTGACGCCGAAATGGATCGAACGGTGGAAGCTATTCGATCATCGGGTTCGCACTGGGTCAGATTCGACATCGACTGGTCCGCCATCGAAAGTACCGAGGGCACCTTCGATTGGTCCGGAACCGATCGCCTCGTGGACATCGCGAAATCTTCCGGGCTCGAGATTCTCGGTCTCATCACCTACACGCCTGCCTGGGCAAGAGATCCGGCAGCGACGAGTCCTGACACGCATACCCGTCCGGCCGACCCGGACGCGTTCGGTAGGTTCGCGGCGCTTGCCGCTGCCCGCTACTCGAATTCCATTTCGTCATGGGAGATCTGGAACGAGCCCAATCTCCAAACATTCTTCAATCCGACGCCGGATCCTGAGTATTACTCGAAGCTGCTCGCCGCATCGAGCGTAGCAATCGAGGCAGTGCAACCGGGCGCAACAATTGTCTCCGGTGGCTTGTCCCCCGCAACTGACAACGGCGCTGACATAAGCCCCACGACGTTCCTCGCGAACATCTACGAATATGGAGCTGGACAACACTTCGACGTTGTCGGAATGCATCCGTACACCTACCCGGCACTGCCCTCGGACCCGTTGACTCGAAACTGGAACTCTTTCTATCGAATGCGGCTGATGCACGACACAATGGTTGCAAACGGCGACTCGACCAAATCTATTTGGGCGACCGAATTCGGGGCACCAACAGGAACTGGTCTCGACGCTGTGACCCCGTCGATGCAAGCCGAGATACTGCGTGACGGATTCAACGAAGCGCGTAGCCTCGGGTTCGTTCAGAAGGTCTTCGTTTACAGTCTCCAGGACCGCGGCTCCGATCCCGGTGATCGCGAACAAAACTTTGGCCTTCTGGATCTCGACTTCGAACCGAAGCCCGCAATGGCCGTGTTGCAAGATGCAAACGAAACTGGAGGATGCCTCTGAACTATTGATCATTTTCGACCACAGTCACCGAGAAAATCGGACAATACCAACCGGCGCATTTCGCAGTAGCACCCAACCGGACGGAAGTACTGCAGAACCGACTTCGAGACTGGTGCCAAGTGACCCAATTCATGCAATTCTTTGATTTGTCGGATTGGTCATCTAGTTCGGCTTCCAACTTGTCTGTCCCGCACCGGTTTCGAGTCACTGTGGAAAGAAGGTGGTCGGCGTGAGTCGACTTCGATTGTCCCTCGCCTGCGCCCTGTTGACTGTCGGGTCATTGAGCGCGTGTGCACCGAGTCCAGTTCCAACAACAACCCCAACCCCGAACTCGACGTGCAGTTCCGTTGGTTTAGGGATCGCCGCGGGCGCCCCACTCAACGGTCTCTCTCAGAATGATCTCGATGCAGAACTGACCGCAATGAAGAATGCCGGCGCGACCTGGCTCAGGTTCGACGTCGATTGGTCCGCCGTCGAATCAACCAAGGGCCAACAGAATTGGAGCGCAACGGACCGCGTCGTCGATCGAGCACGTCTCCAAGGATTGAGCGTCTTGGGAATCGTTACGTACACGCCGGCTTGGGCTCGCGTCGCCGGGGTCAACGATACCCACGGGTATCCATCCGATCCGGCCGCGTTTGCCAAGTTTGCACAACAAGCAGCACAACGGTACTCGAACAGAATCAGCACTTGGGAGATTTGGAACGAACCGAACCTGACACAATTCTTCCGCCCCAAGCCGAATGTGAACACATACACTGCACTCCTGAAAGCCGCATCTGAAAGTATCCGTGCGGTACAACCGGGTGCAAAGATTCTCAACGGCGGTTTGGCACCGGCCGTCGACAACGGATCCGACATCTCACCGGTCACATATCTCAAGGGTATGTACGCGGCAGGAGCAAAGTCTTCATTCGATGTCTTTTCGATCCATCCGTACAGTTGGCCTGCGCTACCTTCGGATTCGTCCACCCAGAATTGGAACACTTTCTACAGGATCCGACTGATGCGAGAATCGATGGTGCAGAACGGGGACAGCGGAAAGAAAGTCTGGGCAACCGAATTCGGAGCTCCGACAGGTACAGGCCCGACCGCCGTCAGCCCGCAATTACAGGCCAACATCATCTCGGATGGATTCGCGCAAGCAAAGGTGCTCGGTTACATCGAGCGCATTTTCATCTACAGCATGCGTGATCGCGGAACCAACACTTCGGATATCGAACAGAACTTCGGTCTGGTCACGATCAATTACACTCCGAAACCCGCACTCGCAGCGGTGAAACAGGCAGTTGGAGGGTGCAGCACACCCAAGATCTAGTGAAAGCCCGGTCCTTCAGGATTCCGACTGTCCGTCTGCTGAATCCGAACGTATAAGGCTCACGCGAGTTCTTTGCCTCCTCTTTCGAATTTCCGCTATATCTTTGGAGGTCAACATAATTCGTTCGGTCGAGGCTTCGGAGTCGATGCCGTCGGCTTCCCCGGACGCCTTGACACCAGTTGCATCATTGCTGGTCGACTCCGCTCCGGAAATCTCCACTGCGGACGCCTCGACTCCGGCGCCCTCGACATCAACAGCCTGCACGATCTGCGGCTCTTCGATCTCGACCCCTGCGCTCGGCTTGGGCGTAGCCTTCGGCAGGTTCTTCTTCGCAATACTGACCGTTTTCGCATCCACCAGGCTGGCGCGATCCCTCCTCGAATCCAGGGCGGAAGTATCCATTCCGTACGGCACGGCAACGGAAGGCTCGTTCAGCCGCGGCGCACCGGACTTCACCCAGGCGCTGTCGGACGGGGCCTGTGAGTTCGTGGCCGAGTTGGTCGGCTCGGCCGCCAGTTTCACTGAACTTGCGGGCCTGCGTCTGCGACGCAGCACCGCGAGGGTAAGTACGTCGAGGAGAGGCTCGGGAGCAGACGGACCCACGAGTACCAGTGTTCGCGCAACATCGACTTCGGCCAAAGCCCTGAGGCATTCGACGATCTCCCGTTGGTTGGCGTGCTGTGCGGAGACAACAACCAGGGCAAACCCGGTTCCATTGGAGTCAAATCGGCGCCACCAGTCCGACTTCAGCGAATATCGGGAGACCCCGGATCGCACGTGCGCAGGAACATCCCATGATGTGGAGGGGACGCCGTCACCCGAAAGCACCAGGACATGATCACCGAGACTTGCACGCTGGCATATCGTCAGCGCGAGGTTCGGCGGAAACTCAGCGGCTTCGGAGTGCTGCAGGAGTAGTGAGGCTCCGTATTTCCGGGCCGTTCGACGTGCCCACGCGTCGGTCACTCGCGAACTGAATCGACCCCGGCAGGCAGAGAGGATTTCGGCAGCGAGAATGAGGACCACCAAGAACGCAACCGCCGACTCGACGAGTGGCTTCGGCGCAACCGGCAGACCCGTTCCCGCGGGGGCGGAAAGCAACTGCAGTCGGTCGGAACCGGATACGGTCGATCTCAACTGGCGCAACTGCTCCAGCCTCGCGTCGAGATCCGCCTTGATAGTCGGATCGTCGGCGGGCGTCTCGTATTCGTCCAAGCTTTCTCGCCGCGCTGCGTCCAAGTCCCCGTTCAATCGAGCGATGTCGTCGGTGAGAACTCGGGTACGACGATCCAGCGTGTCTGCATTGCGTCGCGCCTGCGCGTCGCTCAAGGTGGCGACGACTATTCGTGCCAGCGCGTCCGCGTCAGCCTGACTGAAGGCAGTCGCCTTGACGAATACCAATGCCGGAGAAGTACCCGGCGTCACCGAGATGTGGCTCGAGACATCCGCTGTCGTCCACCCGTTATTCAACTGGTCGTGGATGGCGGCAACCACATCGCTATCGGTGGCCAGTGCGACATAGGGGGCAACCAACTGGCCGAGGTTCGCGTCCGTCACGACGATCTGAGAGGCAGACTGAACCTCCGCGACGATGTCGGATTGATACACCGGTGTCGCGCTTCCCCGCACAGCGTAGACAATCCCACCGACGAGCAATGCGATGACAAGAGCGGGGAAGAACACTCTTGCAAGGTTTCGTGCATGCCTCACCAGGTCGAAAGTGGGCGGAACGCCGAGTTCGCGACGTATCACCGCATCCCTGGTACTCGAATCTGCCATCTTGAGTACCCCCGATTGGATCGCGCGTTGAAGCGTAGCTGAGAGAAACCAAAAGTTTGCCGAACGCACACAAACATACCTGACGGCTGATGTCAGCTACCAAGTAGCCATCGCGGTCGCGACCACATCTGCCAGTACTCGACGATTTCGGCTCCGCTCGCGTCGTACAGAGCATTGCCGGCAGCGCTGGCGAGACCACACACGGCGCCGTCGCCGACAGCCTCGAATGCGGCTGCCGACACTTGCCGAAGGACCCGTAACCCATGTCCGCGCCGCTGTCCTTGCGCCCTGGTTCCGGCCGCCCACACAGTGCTGATGGGCTTACCGAACGACAGCATCGCTGCGGTCTGCAGCGTGTCGAGTTCGAACAGGCCGACGACTGAACGCTCACTTGGTCGGTCGGGGGCCGCCTCCTGATACACCAGAGTCGCAGATTCGCGATCGATACCGAAAACATCCTCCGCAAGTTGTCGTGCTGAACGCAGGTCGCCATCTTCCAGGATCCGCACCGCGGCATCCGGCGCTGACGGAGAATTCGGTAGCGCGCGCAGCGAACTCGAACCTACGCACACCCACCCTGCATCCGCGAGGGCGGTCGCGGCATCCAGACCCGCCCCGGCGAGCATGACAACGGTGCGCAGTCGCTCTGCGAGCACTCGTTCCACAACGGCGACCGTGTTTTTCCGCACATCACCCCCATGGACCAATGCAAGGTTGTAGCTGGGATCGGGTGCACCCGTGAGAGCGATCCACCAACCGTCGTCGGCGAGATACACACCGGTCTCAGGTACGAGTCCAGACATGTTCTGCCCATAGGCATCCCGTAAGGCGGTCAACCCCGCCACCGTCCGAAGTGGTTGCCATCCGGTCATCGTCGTCTCCTGAGTCCAGGTATTGTGGGGCCATCAAACAGATCAAATCGGCCTTGAAGATTGCGGGCATACCTCTATCACTCCTCGCCCTTGGTGCGGCAACGGGTTGGCCCGTCTTCGTCTCACCCAAGATCGATGCACCACGAAG
This sequence comes from Rhodococcus sp. WY5, assembly GCF_018588185.1. Taxonomy (NCBI): domain Bacteria; kingdom Bacillati; phylum Actinomycetota; class Actinomycetes; order Mycobacteriales; family Nocardiaceae; genus Rhodococcus; species Rhodococcus sp. WY5. The sequence continues at coordinate 2,954,996 of NZ_JAAMPR010000001.1, read as the reverse complement.
TGCTGACGCTATCGTTGTCCTCGGCGGAGCACACGACGGACGCGAGGAGGTCGGAATCCAACTGATGAAAGACGGTTACGCACCACGCCTGATCTTCTCGAATCCTTACGGCGACAACGACAAGAAGATGCGGTCGATCTGCGAGGGTACGTTCGACTTCCCTGTCGACTGTTTCGTCCCGTCACCGTCCACCACCGAGGGCGAGGGGTTCGAAATCGAGAGAATGGCTAATGCCAACGGATGGAAGACTGTCATCGTCGTGACGTTCGTTCCTCATATCTCGCGGGCGCGGCACATCATTTCGCAGTGTTATCAAGGAGAACTGGTCATGGTCGCAAGCCGTCCGGAACTCTCGATCGGGACGTGGGCATTCAACTACGTTTACCAAACTGCCGGCTACGTCAAGAATCTGTTCTCGCATTGTTGAGCTCGACAGCTGACAGGAGGGTGCCCGGCGCGGATATCCGCGCCGGCACCAACCGCGTAGTCAGTACGCTCCGTCGCTTTTCGCGACCGCTGAGACGGTACGAGTAATGATCGAAAGATTTTGCAGGATAGACCAATTCTCCACGTAGGAAGAGTCGAGACGAACAGATTCTTCCCAGGAGAGATCACTGCGACCACTTACCTGCCAGAGACCGGTGATGCCAGGCTTGACCAGCAGGCGCCGGGCAACCTCGTCGTCGTACATCTCGACCTCGCGACGCAATGGCGGCCGCGGGCCGACAACGCTCATCTCTCCGCGAATGACGTTGAAGAACTGCGGTAGCTCGTCGATACTCAATCGACGAAGGATCTTGCCGACGGACGTGATTCGTGGATCCTCACGCATCTTGAACAACACACCTCCGGCGCCTTCGTTGTCCCCCATCAGATCGACAACCTGCTGATCGGCGCCTTCCACCATGGTACGAAACTTGAACATGGGGAACGGTTTCCCGTTGAGGCCGATGCGTTCCGCCTTGTAGAACACCGGGCCTTTCGACGTGAACTTGACTGCAGCGGCAGCGGCGAGCATGACCGGCGCCACGAGGAGGATCATCAGCATCGAGAACACCGCGTCGAAAACAGCGGGCGCAAGCCGGTTCGCGCCCTGGTAGCGCGGCCGCGCAACGTGAATCAACGGGAGTCCCGCCGCAGGGCGAAACATCAAGCGAGCCTTCGACACATCGGCCACGACCGGTGAAACCACCATGTCGACGCCCTCGGCTTCGAGGTCCCACATCAGTTTGCGAATGCCCACCTGTCCGAGGTCTTCGGTCCCGGTTACGATGACGGTGTCTGCGCCGCTTGCGCGCATCGCCTCGACTACCTCGAACTCGTTGCCCATTACCGGGACTGCTGCTCCGTCGACAACGATGTGATCGTCCAACGCGGTCGCCCGACGCGGAATGCACGCTCCCACAACGTCGTAGCCTGCCGAGGAGTCCCGCACGAAGGCTCGCGTAGTGGCAACGACGGACGCGTGTCCACCGACCAACAGCACCGAGTTACGGCAATCCCCGATCGCACGCTTCTTTCGAATGTCGCGTCGCCAGAGGTAGCGTCCGAGAAGCAGCGCAGCGAGTCCGACGGGCAGTGCGATCATGAGGTAGCTTCGCGCAATTTCCACGCCCAGAATGATCCCGGCCAATGCGCCTACTCCGAAGACCTGGCCGGTAGCGAGCAGTACCTTCTCGTACTCGTCACTGCCCTCGCCCAGCATCGCCTGATGACGGCTACGCCCCCGTGCGAGGGCGATCATCCACAGTCCGCCCAACGCTGCAGACGCGATCACTTTAAGTGGTGTCAGCCACTCGATGGGATGCGGCCACATACTGCCGATCTGAGCGAGTGCGATCACGAACAGGACCGTGATCGAATCGCTCACTGCGATCCGCTTCCGGTATGCCCGGCGCCAGTCTGTTCCGACATGAGCGGAATCCTGCGATACCGCCGACCGGCTCTCCACCTCAGCATGAACGCTCATTTGCCATCAGTCTTTCTTGTCATACGAACGGCGTCAGCGGATCGAACGGCTTGGGGGATCGCTGATCGGTAGCCACCGCGAGCGTCCAGGTACGGCAACACCCCGCCGGTTGCCGTACCTCGCTGCTCGCAGTGCAGAAATGAACCGTCATCGGACCCCCCTACATAACCGCCGATCAAAGGCCAATTCATGCAAGAAAACGACCCAGTGTTGCTCATTTCGTACGTAAACATACCTTAGGTTTGTTTCAACTGCACTCACCAAGCCCAAGCTATTTTCCGATTGCCAGGTGATTACCGGGCAATTACGTCAAAGTGGGCTAATCCTCCACGTCTTCGAGACGTCTTCCCTCACGAATCCGAATGTCGGCGATCAGCATGTCCAGGGCGCCCAGGAGTGCAGTGTCGGCGCGTCGGCACTGCTCGATCAGAGCTTCCAGATCAGCTTCATCGGCGCTTTCGATCACACCAGCTTTGGCGGCCCTGCTCAATACTTTTTCGGCGAGGAGCAACGGCGGCTGCGACCGAGCGATGCCGTCCATGGATGACGCGCGAGCCTTCTCGGCAGCCTTCAAAGCGTCCCACGCCCGCTCTTGCTCAGCGATGTCGACCGCCCCGGAACTGACCAGGTGCGGGCTGCGGTGCACGAGTTTCGCGATCAATGCACCGGCCACGTCGTCCAATTCGAAAACACCGTGTGCTTGAGCGATCCGCGAGTGGAACAACACCTGAAGCAACAGGTCTCCGAGTTCCTCCCGAAGATCGCTCTCGTCGTCGCTTCGAATCGCGTCGAGTACCTCGTAGGTCTCCTCGACGAGGTAAACGGAGAGGCTCTCGTGCGTCTGGGTCGACTCCCAACCGCCGCGATTCCACAACCGGTTCATGATCGACGCCGCTTCCACAAGCCGATCGCCGTGAATGGGTTCGGCGCGAATCATCTTTACACCAGCGGCAGACAACGCCTCGGTCTTCGGCTCGGCGGTGTCCATCATCACAGTCACCGCGGCGCCGGGTGTCGTGGCCGGCAGTGCGCCGCGTACCGAGTCGGGAACGTCCGGGTCGATATCGATCGCGCCGGACAAGAACGGGAGCGCCTCCAGCGGAAAGACATGCGGCCGCAAAGGATCGAGCAGTACGACGACGGGCGATTCGTTCACCGTGTGCTCACGCCTCGACCAGGACGGCACCGGCGGCGCGCCCGTCTATCGCCAGGATGAAGTCCGCGATGTACTGGAGCAACTCGACGTCCCGCAGGCGACCCGAGCCGACTCCGCCGGTGCGAGGCAGCGGGAGTTGCACGAGCCCGGTCGTTGCCCGGTACTGCGCGCTCGGATAGATCCTCTTGAGCCTGATCTGTTTGGAATCGGGCAGTGACATAGGCGAGATCTTGAGCTGAGTTCCGGTGACGGCGACTTCCTCCAGTTGATACTCGCGGCAGAGCAGTCGAAGCTTGGCCACCGAGATCAGCCGTCGAACCTCTTCGGGCAGTGGGCCGTAGCGATCGACCAGTTCTTCGACTACGGCAGCGATGCCGTCGGAATCAGTTGCCGCAGCGAGCTTGCGGTACCCCTCCAACCTGAGCCTGTCACTGGTGACGTAGTCGGGCGGGATGTGCGCGTCCACCGGTAGGTCGATCCGGACTTCCTTCGTGCCCTCGTCCATTGTGATCGGTTTGCCGTCGGCTGCAGCCCGGAAGGCTTCGACCGCCTCACCGACCAGCCTGACGTACAGATCGAACCCGACCCCCGCGACGTGGCCGGACTGCTCTGCGCCCAGAACGTTTCCGGCTCCACGGATTTCGAGGTCCTTCATCGCGACGGCCATACCCGCGCCGAGGTCCGAATTCTGCGAAATCGTTGCCAGTCGGTCGTATGCCGTTTCCGTCAAAGGCTTTTCGGCCGGGTACAGGAAATAGGCGTATCCACGTTCACGACTACGCCCGACGCGTCCGCGAAGCTGATGCAACTGCGAGAGGCCCAGCGAATCCGCACGTTCGACGATCAGTGTGTTCGCGTTCGAGATGTCCAGACCGGTTTCGATGATCGTGGTACAGACCAACACGTCGAAGTCGCGTTCCCAGAATCCTTGCACGGTCTTTTCGAGAGTGTCCTCGTTCATCTGACCGTGCGCGACGACGACGCGAGCCTCCGGGACGAGTTCACGGATCTTCTTGGCTGCCTTGTCGATCGAGCTGACACGGTTGTGTACGTAGAAGACCTGGCCGTCGCGCAGAAGTTCACGCCGGATGGCCGCGGCAACCTGCTTGTCCGCATACGCGCCGACGTACGTGAGGATCGGATGACGTTCTTCCGGCGGTGTGAGGATCGTGGACATTTCGCGGATCCCGGCCATGCTCATCTCGAGAGTACGAGGAATCGGGGTAGCCGACATCGTCAGGACGTCGACGTGGGTGCGTAGCGCCTTGATGTGTTCCTTGTGCTCGACTCCGAATCGCTGTTCCTCGTCGACGATCACAAGCCCGAGGTCCTTCCAGCGAATACCGGTCTGCAGCAACCTGTGAGTACCGACGACGATGTCGATCTCACCTTCCGCCATGCCTGCGATGATTTCCTTCGAGTCCTTGGCGTCGGTGAACCGGGACAGCCCTCGCACCTTTACCGGGAACGACGCCATTCGTTCAGTGAAGGTCTGAAGATGTTGCTGTGCAAGCAGAGTCGTCGGCACCAGCACCGCCACCTGCTTGCCGTCCTGCACTGCCTTGAACGCGGCGCGAACGGCGATCTCCGTCTTGCCGTACCCGACGTCACCGATCACCACCCGGTCCATCGGAACCGGCTTCTCCATGTCGGCCTTGACCTCACTGATGACGGTCAACTGGTCGATCGTCTCGGTGAAAGCGAATGCGTCTTCGAGTTCCTTCTGCCACGGTGTGTCCGGGCCGAACGCATGCCCGGGAGCAGCCTGACGCGCTGCGTAGAGCTGAACCAGCTCGCCCGCGATCTCACGAACTGCCTTGCGGGCCTTACGCTTGGTGTTTGCCCAGTCGGATCCACCGAGCTTGCTCAGCGCCGGCAACTCCCCACCGACGTATCGGGAGAGTTGATCGAGCGATTCCATCGGGACGAACAGACGATCGCCCGGGTGACCGCGCTTGCTCGGCGCGTATTCGATGACCAGGTATTCACGACGCGCCCCACCGATAGTGCGTTCGACCATTTCGACGAACCGGCCGATACCGTGCTGATCATGCACGACCATGTCCCCTGCCGACAGCGCGAGGGGATCAACCTGATTGCGGCGCTTGGCCGGCAAGCGCTTTCCGTCGCCGACCGCAGCAACGCGGTTGCCGGTCAGATCGGACTCGGTGACGATCACCATCCCAGGCGTCGAGTCGTCGCCGGCGAGTACCAGTCCGTCATGCAGTGATCCGCGGAGCACCGCGACCTGTCCACGGGCGGGGGTGGCGCCGGCATCGAGCATCTTGGCGGGCACTTCGGCTTCACCGAGTCGCTCCACGACGCGGCTTGCGGTTCCGGCACCTGCCACCACGATCGCCGCGCGACCGCCCGTGCTCACGTGCGCCCGAAGGCTGACGAACAGCTCGGCCAACAGGTCGTCGGAACCGCGCACCTGCGGTGCCGCATGCACCGGGAGTTCGAGTTCTTCACCGTTTCCCGACGCCAGCGGGCTGACTGTCCACCAGGGTCGGCCGGCAGCTTCGGCAGATTCGCGAACATGACGAAGCGACCGGTACGCGGAGGCACCGAGATCGACTCCTCCGCCGTTGAGGATCGACGTGTCGAGCGGTGCAGCGCCGCCGATCGACGCCGCCGTCCACGATGCTTCCAAGAATTCCTGGCCGGTGCGCACCAGGTCGGTGGCGCGGGTGCGCACCTTTTCCGGATCACACAGAAGAATGTGCGCCCCTTCAGGAAGTACATCGGAAAGTAGCTGCAGTTCACCGGGTTTGAGAACCGGGAGCAGAGCTTCCATCCCCTCGACGGGGATACCTGCCGAGATCTTGTCCAGCATCTCGACCAACGACGCGTCAGCCTGGTTCTCAGCAGCGAGTGCGGCAGCTCGATCACGAACATCAGCTGTCAAAATCAGTTCACGACACGGCGGCGCGATCACGGAATCGACGTCGACGTCCGCTAGCGAACGCTGATCGGCAACTGAGAAGTAGCGAAGCTCCGATACCTCGTCACCCCAGAATTCGATACGGACCGGATGATCCGCCGTCGGCGAGAACAGGTCGAGAATGCCACCACGGACCGCGAACTCACCACGCTTTCCCACCATGTCGACGCGGCTGTACGCCATCTCCACCAGACGAACCAGAACGGAATCGAAATCGATCTCGGTGCCGACGCGCAACGTGATCGGTTCTATCTCGCCCAGGCCTGGCGCCATCGGCTGAACGAGAGAGCGCACCGTGGTGACGATCACCCGAAGTGGCGATCCGTACGAGGCGTCGTCTGGTCTGGCGAGTCTGCGCAGTACCTCCACCCGTCGCCCAACGGTATCCGCGCTCGGCGACAGTCGCTCGTGCGGCAATGTTTCCCACGACGGGAACTGCGCCACGCCTCCACCGAGCATCTCGGTGAGTTCCGAAGTGAGATCGTCGGCTTCACGACCGGTGGCCGTCACCAGCAGCACCGGCGTGCGAGCGGCGAGTGCAGCGGCGATGAACGGTCGAGCCGGCTTCGGAGCCACGATGTCCAAGGCGGCCGAGCCGATGGATTCGATCACCGGAGTGAACGCGGCATCTGCGAGGGCGACCTCGGCGAGTCCAGCGAGCGCAGTCTGGGCAGAGGACAAGGAAGTCAACGAACGCGCTCCTGAACAGTGATGACGGGTTGCGGACGCACAGCCCGAGCGCAATATCCCCACCGAGGCAGAGTTGTGCGCCGGTTCGATTCTATCGGTGTGCGATCTCGCAGCGCAGTCCGATCCGTTCAGTTTCCCGTAGCACTCGTCTTCTTCGACGTCCGCTTGGACGGCGAGGATTGTGTGACCGGAGTGATCGGCGGCGCCACGGCCGCACTCACGTATGAGTTGAGCGCCCGAACGCGACCGATCACCTTCGTCGCCTGACCGGTTCTCCGTAGGCGTACAGTCCTGCGACCGTTCGGCGCGAGGTGGAACCAGGAGTCTTCGGGCTCGAAGCCCTGCAGTTCGAGGGCAACGTATTGGGCGGAAGCATCCGTCGAGACGTCGACTACCCACTCTTCGTCACCGACGTTGCGCGCTGTGGCAACAAGTCCGACCGATCGCTCGCGAGGCCGCGCCGAGCCACCCAGGAGGTGGACCACTTCGTCCACCATCTCGCCGTCTTCGTCTTCGAGTGTGACGGTGACGGCGTCGTATGTCCGCGCCCCGAACCGAAAGACGTGAGTGAGGTCGGTGAAACGGCCGACAAGGCTGTTCACGGACCAGGTCAGACTTGAATGCGCTTCCACCTTGACCGGTAGCGCGACGTCGACCGGGACGACACCTGACCGACTGTGCGCTCGAAACCTGATCTCGCCGACGACAGGTTCGGCGGTCTCGTTGATCGCGTCGAGCCTCAATCCGTCCATACCGTCGTCCGTGACGAGGAGCGCGATCGGTTTGGCGCTCCTACGGAGCACGAACCACGGAGCTTTGGGGCTGCCGCTCCAATCGAGGACCCCCCATCCCGGTCCGGGCTCCAGGTCTCGCAGTGCGAGTGTCAAGGCGCCGTCGCACCGAGAGTCCGGGCGACGCCAGTATCCGAGCGTCGATGCGAACGCCTCACATACAGCTGCTCGCCCCAGGTCGAGATAGCGTTCCGGGTCGGACCACCGGACTTCACGAGCGTCTTCGCCGAAAAGCGCGTGGACGTAGTGGTCCCGAACATCCTCGAAATCCCACGACGATCCGTTGTCCCGAGGCACCGCGGCTTTCCATGCCGGGTGGTGCCCCGCGACGGCGAGTGAACCGAATTCGTTCTCGATCACCGCATTCGACGGTGGAATCGAAAATGCCAATGATTCGGTCGCAAAACGTACTCGCGCGCTGAGCACGTCGGCCAGTGGACGACGATAGGCACCCACCCCGAAGTAGTGAGCGACCCCGCTTCCGACATGCGTTGCCAATTGCTCGCCCCCGCGAGGCGCCGAGGGGGACGAAGTCACGTACTCGAGTTCGGGTGCCACCGTCGAGATCAACTCCGGCAGTCTCGAATGAATGAGCGGGATGTGTTGATCGACCAAGCCCAGCATGGTCGGCTGCTGTTCGGTCTCGCTGCCGCCGCAGAAGACTGCCAAAGCGGGATTTCCGCGCACTCTGTGCAAGAACTCGGTGACCTCGGAGGCAACGAGTTCGAAGAATTCGTCGGTGTCGGGCGGATCGAGCGTCGCCAACATCATGTCCTGCCACACGAGAATGCCCAGACGCGCGCATTCCTCCCAGAAGTGGTCGCTCTCGTAGACCATCGTCCCCGGGATTCGAATCATGTTCAGGCCCGCCTCTGCCAGGCGTTCCAAGACACGAGTGGTGCCGGCGTCGCCTTGAAGCGAGATCGGGTCGGTCGGCACCCACACCGAACCACGGCAGTACACCCGGATGCCGTTGACATACAAACGGAATCCACCATCGGATCTGTCGACCTCCACCGTCCGGAAGCCAACTGAACCGAGATGCTCGGAGACTCCGAGCGCTTCCATCGTCACCCGATAAGTGCGCGGGGTGCCATGAGTGTGCGGCCACCACAACTGCGCGTCCGGCACTTCGACGACGCCGGACACCTCGAGAAATCCATCCGGTCCGGCGGATACAGCCAATTGCCGCGAGTGTTCGCCGACGCGCACGGTCACGTACTCCAGCGAGGCCGGCAATCCGGTGAGCCGAGCACTGACGGCAACGCGACCGGTTGTGACGTCAATACTCGCATGCTTGACAGCAGAGACTGCGGCGGCAATCCCCTTGTCCAACAAGCGGATACCCCGCCACGGACCCACCGGTACCGGTACACCACTGAACACGGGAGCCATACCGAGCATCGTGGTTCGGATCCACCGAAGACCCTGTTCACGGACCATCGACGAGCGCCAACGCCCTCGGGGACGCCTCGATCTCAAAATCGCGGAGAGAGAATGAAAATGAACAGCCACCTGGACACGTTTACCAGCTCCGACTCCGGCCGGAATGATCACTTCCCCAGGTGTGAACATGGATTCAGTGGACGCGACACGGACACCGCCGATCCAGACATCCGCAAACGCCGTCATACCGTCGAACTGGAGCAGCCACGACCCCTCACCGGTCGTGGCCACGGTAGTCACGAACCACCAGTCCGACGATGAAACGGACGATTCTGAAACAGACGACGACGAAACGGACTTCGTGCGTCCGGCGTCCGTCTGCTCCGCACGTAACGCACCGACGACTGTTCCAGGCACGGACGCTGCGACCCACTCGGTCACACCTTCGAGGGCATCCGGGTCGGATATGGATCCGGGTTCGGTTGCAGCGCATCGCCATATCGCGCCGGCCAGCAGGTCTGCTGACGAACGAGGCACTGTCAGACCAACCTCAAGTGTCGATGCGAGTCGACGCCGACTGTGTCGGCAACGATTTCCATCGCCCTCTTCCACGACACGGCCATCTCGTCGAGTTGCTCACGCGGGTCCACCGCGCGGCCCCTGGATGCACGCGCCATCTGAAACTGCACGCTCTTGGCACCGGATGCCACTTTGCGGAAATCTGGCGCAGCTTCGCCTGTCCCGGAGAAACCTGCAGTGTCCAAGAACTCGCTGGCGTCGGCAGCCAGCTCCGCGCTGGCCCCGCACTGACGAAGTAGCCCGAAGGACCAGAGGTGAAACGCATCCATACCCGCCCCCTGCACCCATTCGAGGTCTTCGATCACCTTGCGTCCCAGCTCTCGCACGGGATTACCCACCGCTCGAACCGCTACATTCCGCCGAGCCACTTCGGCGATGTTTCCGGCGTTGGTCGCGTGAACCGGATTCAACCTGATCTGTTCGACATAGGGCACGAACGAAGGAAGTGAGGAACGATCGAGATCGAAGACGCCGGAGAAATCGTCGCCTCGCAGCAAGTAGTACCCGCTGTTGTGAAAGTACTCGAGCTCGCCGGCAACGCGATCGATCCGATTGGGCACGATCGTGGTCTTGGTGTGCCCCTCGTGATAACTCGTTCCAAGAGTGTCGGGAAGCCAGTATCCGTCCACTTCAACCGTCGACAGCATCCCAACCGCGAGGTTGTCCTCGACATGGATCAGCGGTGCCCGCCAGACGTTCATCTCGGCGACTTCGATTCCGTACAGCGCGTAGATGTCCTCGGCCTTGAGCTTGAGGAACGTCCACTGAGTCCCGTCGAACCGCGATGAGAAGGCACATGCCAATGCCGGGACGGGGTCCAACCCCAGCGAATGCAACACTTCGATCCACAGATCCGTGTAGCAGTTGGTCTGCGCCCACACGCGGTCGTCCTGGTGCAACGAATGGGGCCGGTAGCGATCAGGTGAAATGTCGATCAGCCGTGACATCAGATGCCCATTCGTTCACGAACGGAGGTTGGCCATGCAGCCACGTCAAGACCATGAGTCCGCAACAAGGACAACGCGATTCGCTCCATCCCGAATCCGACGCACGAGCTGTGTGCCACCTCCCCCTCCGCCGTTCGGATGTCGAAGTTGACACCGAAATGGTCGAGATGGTTGTTCGAGGACACGATCGCCGTGCCCTCGTCGAGATCTCCGTAGAGCCGAACCGTCAGTTCCGTCTTGAGATTCTCTTCACGCTGGTTGGCTGCAAGCATCTTTCCGGCGCGCCCGAAGAAAGGATCATTGGCGATCACCGGGGTAGCGTCGAGTTCGAGCCGGCCGAGCACCTCGAGCCCCCGCTCGATCCAATGCTCGCGATGCGCTCGCGCTGCCGCGGCGTCACCGATCGTCACGAACTCGTGCATCCGAAACGCTTGCATGCGAGCCGGATCGATCGCCGGTTCGTGCCGGAAGCAAAAACCGTAGATGTCCAGCAGCACTCCGCCTTCGGGGAGAACTCCGGTATACCGCGCATAGGCAGGATGGCACGCTGCGGACACGAGCATGGTCTCGGTCGGCTCGAGGTGGCGGTCCCACGATTGTCCCTCGGCGCGATCGGCCAGCAGTCGCGCGTGATCGCGATTGGAACCGGCGAAGGTGTTGATGGCGCCGGTGAGGTTGGGAAACGAAGCGATGTAGTCGGTGCGCTCGAAACTGCTCCGCGGGAACACCGGCGGGAACCGCAGCCGAGTCGCGGCGTCGCCTGGCCCCGCTGCAATCACCACTCGGTCGATACCGTCGACGATGTCCTCGAACACGCCGGAACGCCCGTAGAGTCCCGGCACCTCCGTCTCGACGAGAAGTCCTTCGACGAGCAGTTCACGTTGAAATGCAGCCCGGGCCCGATCCAGATCGGTCTCGCCTGTCACAGTCTCGGTCGTCACAGTCTCGTTCGTCATAGCGTTCCCCGGTATCCGATAGCCATGTGCGCTGAACCTGCCATGATTCGATCGTTGTTCACCATCACCGCTGCGCCGTGCGCGTCACGAAGGTGCCGACCGAGCGAAAATTCGGTGTCCTCGCGATATCCCGAGATTCCACAGATCAACATTGTCTGCCCCACGATTTCCACCACCGCTGTCGACGCTGTGACTTTCAGGTTGTTCATCGCGAGCGAAAATCCCACCGCTCCCGTCGCCTCGAAATCGGCAACGCCTTCCTCCGCGTGGACTGCGCGGTCGTACCTGCGCGCAGAGGCACCGACGAGATCGGCGAATTGTTGTGCCGAAGCGGCAACTTCGGCGAGCCGCAGCGCTCCGGGGGAAGTGACCCCGGGCTGCTTGCGGGCGGCGGCACGCACGTACTTGCGCGCCTTCTCGACTGCAGCGTCGGCAATTCCCAACCACACCGAACTCCAGACGACGTGCGAGACCGGAAGCATCGTGTGGGTGGAGATATCGGAATACGGTACGCCGGCGACCATCTCCGGCGTCGAGGTGGCCCGAAGGATGTAACCGAGACTGCAAGTTCCCCTCAGCCCCAGCGTGTTCCACTCGGTGGTGCGTTCGAGCGTCAGGTCTGGGGTACGACACACCACGAGAACCTGATCGTTCGGCTGACTCTCCGGTGTTCGCCGAGCCGTCACGACTATCGCGTCGGAGTGTTCACCGTACGAAATGACAGGCGCGTTCTTGATCAACAGCAGGTGACCGCCCAAGTCTTCCACCGCGCAGTAACTCCGGCTGACGTCACCACCGATTCCCAGCTCAGTGGTTGCCGATGCCAACAGCAATTGCTTGTCGACCGTTTCTTCGACAAACTCGCGTAGTGCTTCGGTGTTGCCGTGCTTGACCAACGAGTATATCTGCGTCTGATGCATCGCGAAAATCATTCCGCTTGCTGCACAGCGTGTTCCGATCACACGGGCGATCTGCGACACTTCCTGCAGCGAGAGCCCTTCGCCGCCTAGTTCCCTCGGCACAGCTACGGACAGCAGCCGTTCGCTTCGCATGGCGTCGACAGCTTCACGCGGAAACCTTGCTTCTGCATCGACTTCGTCGGCCCACACCGCTGCAACTTCGTCGGCCAACCGTGCGGCCCGCTCGAGGGCCGTTCCGGTGGAGCACTGCGATTGCGGAGCGTTCATGCAGCACCCAACTCCGTCAACGCACCCTCGATCGCCTTGACGCTTGCGAAAGTACTCTTCCGCAACAACTCGTCAGGGAACTCGATGTCGAACGAATCCTCCAGCGCCAACATGACATTCACGCTCGCGTGCGACGTCAAACCCAACTCGTAAAGATCGGCCTCTCCGTCGATCGTGCTCACGTCGACTGCCAGCCGACCGTGCTCGACGAGCACTTTCCGAATTGCCTGATCAATCATCAGCGATGTCGTCCTTCTTTTCGATGCGAGCGCCCGAGCGTGTTGCGATCACCATTGCGATGGCCACGTCCGCTTCGTGCGAGATAGATACTTGAAAATCGTGCAGATCCTGGGTCCGCGCGAGTTCCGCGGCATTACCGGACAGCGTCACCCCACAGCCACCCCACTCGGCCCGAGTGATTTCGATGGAACTCCACGGAACGGGAACGTCACCAGGCCGCAGTACCTTCACCACAGCCTCTTTGGCGGCGAAACGTGCAGCCAATCGTTGATCCCGCGCCGGCCCGGCGCAGGTCTGCAATTCGTGCGGGGTGAAGGTCCGATCGAGATACCTCCGCCCGAAGAGTTCGATACTTCGAGTGACATCCACGACGTTCACTACGTCACAGCCGATCCGCGGGCCGATGTCGAGCATCGGCGTCGGCGCAGTGTCACCCATCTGTTGACTCCCCATCTGGGGTCGTACACGCCGGGCAGCCCCCTATGCTGCCCGGTGCGCCGACGCCGTCACCCTGCCCTGACAAACCTTCATTCTCAGCAATTCTTCAGCTACCGATAGAACATACCGCAATCCGAAGATTGACGGCAAGATCGGACTTCCAGATTCCCATCAACACTATAAACATACTCTTAGTTTGTTTCGAATGCAGAACAAAGAGAACAATGTCCCTACCAGGACATTTGCAGCAAATTGACCAAAGGAGCAGTGCGGAGAGCCAGTGATTTCAGTGATCACTGGCAAGGCGACGGGCCGCGAATTGCCTGAAGTACTCCACTTTCGATTCCGGGACCACGATCGGAAGTATCAGGTTCCACGATGCCTTCATGGAGTCCGAAAGCTCACGAACGGTCCCGGTCGCGGCTGCCATCAGCCGAACTCCCGACGCAACTTCCAACAGGAAACGAGCAATGTCAGCAGAATCCGCGTCCGAACGCAGATCACCTTCGTCGGCCGCACGGCTGGCAAGTTCACGGTAAATGTCGAGCCACACGTCCAGAGTCGCCGGCCCGGAGCCCCGATAGTCCCCGATCTCGACCAACAAGCGGAACGTAGCTCTAACCATGGCGTCATGCGCACCGATGTCGACGATGACCGACGAAATACCGATCAGTGACTCGAGCGCGGGAGTTCGACGGTCCAACCAGAGCTCACATTTTGCGTCGAAACGTGCCGAACCCTCGTCGATCACTGCCCGCGCGAGTTCTTCCTTGGACCCGAAATGAAAGTACAGGGCGCCTTTGGTCACCTGCGACTCGGCGATGATCTCGCTCAAGCTGGCATTGGCATAGCCCAGGCGCAAGAACACACCCGCTGCTCCGCGCAGCACCGAATCACGGGTGGCTTCTGCCCGCTCTTGCCTCACCATCGATCCGGCCTCCAATCACCACACATCGAACGAATTCTTGGTCTTACCCGTTCACAGCGTCAAAATGGATGGCACGGTTCGGCATTCAACCCACCCTGCAAACAAATGAGACATTTGCCCATCAAACGATCGTGATACAGCGAACACAGCTTAGACCGCGATCCATCTCTGCGCGGCAGGCGCGCCTGGTTAACCCTCCAATTGTGGATCGGCTTCCAGATTCGTCAGCCCATTCCAACACAAATTCACGAGGTGAGCGGCGACAACTTCCTTCGACGGAGTCCGTTCGTCGAGCCACCAAGTAGCCGTAGTGGACACCATGCCGACAAGCGCCTGTGCGTACATCGTTGCTAGTCCGGGGTCGAAACCGCGTCTGGAGAAGTCCCCCGCCAACAGGTAGCCCACCTGACTGATCGCGTCGTTGAGGAGGCTCGAATATGTCCCACTGGGCGCGACAACGGACGAATCGCGCACGAGTATCCGAAATCCGTCGGTGTGCTCTTCCACGTAGGTGAGCAAAGCCAACGCAACCCGCTCGACTCGAACTCTCGAGCGATTTTGTGAGAGCGAAGACGTGATCATCTCGAGGAGTCGCGACATCTCCCGGTCCACTACGACGGCGTACAGCCCCTCCTTGCCGCCGAAGTGCTCGTACACGACAGGCTTGGACACGTTCGCGCGCTGGGCGATCTCCTCGATCGAGGTCGCTTCGTATCCCCGTTCGGCGAACAATGCCCGCCCGATCTCGATCAGCTGTTGCCGACGTTGGGTACCGGTCATCCGGATCCGTGTCACTCGTTCGGGAACTGGATCCCCGCCACCCGAACCGGACACCGTCGCCATTGTCTTCCTCTCGCCGACACACAAATCACTGCTGTGGACGCTCAGCCTATCGGGACTTCGGGGGCCCGATCGGAGGAGCGGTTCGACCTACGGCGGGTCGGCATGCGATTATTCTTTCGCGCGTTCGGCCGCAAGGCTCGGCAATGCGTGGCAATCCGCCGTGGTGTAATGGCAGCACCTCTGATTTTGGTTCAGATAGTTCAGGTTCGAGTCCTGGCGGCGGAGCTGGTGAACAACATGCTTTCCCGAGCGGAATGTATGTCTTGATCGACAGTTTGATCGACAGAGGGAGCTCAAACCAGTGCAGACCGCCGTGATCGTTCTCGCAGCGGGTGCCGGTACACGAATGAAGTCGAAGACTCCCAAGGTCCTCCACACTCTCGCCGGACGCAGCATGCTGGCACATTCGCTTCACGCGGCAACCTCACTGAATCCCACGCACCTGGTGACCGTCGTCGGTCACGATCGTGAGCGTGTCACCGAAGCCGTGAACGCAGTCGCCGGGGAACTGGACCGTTCCGTCACCGTCGCTGTTCAGGACGAGCAGAAGGGCACCGGGCACGCTGTCAGTTGTGGGCTCGAGGGGTTGCCGGCCGACTTCTCCGGGACCGTACTCGTCACAGCCGCCGACGTGCCTCTGCTCGACGGAAAGACCATCGCAGACCTCCTCGCCCAGCACACGGCTGCTCCCGCGGCCGCGGTGACGGTGTTGACGTCGACGGCCGTCGACCCCACCGGCTACGGGCGAATCCTTCGTACGACGGACGGCGAGGTGAACGCCATAGTCGAGGAGAAGGAAGCCACCGATTCGCAGCGCTCGATCACCGAGGTCAATTCAGGGGTCTACGCCTTCGACTTCGAAACTCTGCGCGACGCGCTGGCGTCCCTCGACTCCAACAACGCACAACACGAGTTCTATCTCACCGATGTGATCATGATCGCCCGTCGCGCGGGCAAGCGTGTTCGTGCTCAGCACATCGCGGATTCGGTTCTCGTCGCGGGCGCCAACGATCGCGTGCAGCTCTCGACGCTCGCCCGCGAGATGAACCGTCGGATCCTCGAGAAGTGGATGCGTGCCGGCGTCACCGTCGTCGATCCTGCGAGCACATGGATAGATTGCGACGTGCACATCGCACAGGACGTGACGCTCCTGCCCGGAGTTCAGTTGACCGGCACAACCTCGGTGGGCGAAGACGCCGTGATCGGCCCGGATACCACCTTGGACAACGTGAGAGTCGGCGAGCGCGCAGTAGTCGTCCGCTCGCACGGGACCGACTCCGTTGTCGGCGCGGACGCGGCTGTGGGCCCCTTCGCCTATCTCCGGCCTGGTACCCGCCTCGGGGCACACGGCAAGATCGGCGCCTACGTGGAAACCAAGAACGCGGATATCGGCGAGCATTCGAAGATTCCGCATCTTACCTACGTCGGCGACGCCACCATCGGCCATCACAGCAATATCGGAGCTTCGAGCGTCTTCGTCAATTACGACGGGGTGAACAAGAGCCGTACTGTGGTGGGGTCGCATGTCCGAACAGGCTCCGACACCATGTTCGTCGCCCCTCTCGTCGTGGGAGACGGCGCATACACGGGTGCGGGCACGGTCTTGAAGAACGACGTACCGCCTGGGGCGCTCGCCGTCTCGGGTGGGGTGCAGCGCAACATCGAGGGCTGGGTCCAGAAGAATCGTCCCGGCACACCCGCGGCCGATGCCGCTGCAGCAGCTGCACAACCTGACGGCCCTGCAACAACCTGACAGCCCTGCACAACAGACAGCACAGATCACCACCAGATCGACCGGCAAGTACAAAGGACGGCATGAACCAGTGACTGCGAATTGGATCGACAACCAGAAGAACCTGATGTTGTTCTCGGGTCGCGCACATCCCGAGTTGGCGGAGCAGGTGGCGAAGGAACTCGACATCCGCGTCACCCCGCAGACCGCGCGCGACTTCGCGAACGGTGAGATCTTCGTTCGATTCGAAGAGTCGGTTCGCGGCTCCGATGCGTTCGTCCTGCAGAGTCATCCGGCACCGCTGAACACGTGGGTGATGGAGCAGCTCATCATGATCGACGCTCTCAAGCGTGGATCGGCAAAGCGCATCACCGCCGTTCTTCCGTTCTACCCGTACGCCCGCCAGGACAAGAAGCATCGCGGACGCGAGCCGATCTCCGCTCGCCTGATTGCCGACCTGCTCAAGACCGCCGGCGCCGATCGCATCATCACGGTCGACCTGCATACCGATCAGATCCAGGGCTTTTTCGACGGCCCCGTCGATCACATGCACGCACACAGCCAGTTGGCCAACCACATTCGCGCGGGCTACAACCTCGAGAACATCACGGTGGTGTCCCCCGACTCGGGCCGCGTTCGTGTCGCCGAGAAGTGGGCCGACTCGCTCGGCGGAGCACCGCTGGCATTCATTCACAAGACGCGCGACCCGTTGGTACCCAACCAGGTCAAGTCCAACCGCGTCGTCGGTGAGGTCGAAGGTCGCACCTGCATCCTGATCGACGACATGATCGACACCGGCGGAACCATCGCCGGCGCGGTCAAGGTGCTCAAGGAGGCCGGTGCAGGTGACGTCGTCATCGCTGCAACCCACGGCGTCCTCTCCGACCCTGCGGCCGAGCGTCTGTCGACGTGTGGCGCGAAGGAAGTTGTTGTCACCAACACACTTCCGATCGACGAGTCGAAGAAGTTCCCGACGCTGACGGTGCTGTCCATCGCACCGCTGCTCGCTCGCACCATCAAGGAAGTTTTCGAGAACGGTTCTGTGACTTCGCTGTTCAACGGCAGCGCCTAGTCTCGCGCCGCACTACGGGCGCGTACCTGTGACTTCACGGTCACCGGTACGCGCCCGTCGTCGTCTTCGTGAACCTCTCAGAAACAGACCACCCGGTCATCATGAAACCACCTGTGGGACACACGAATACCGCCGAATGCGACGATTGGCATGATCTTGATCACGCTACCGTCGAGAAACCCAGGTCGATGTTGGGGCGGTGTTCACCGCGCCGCAATCTTCGCCTAGTGTGGCTCGTCGTGATCGACGCGCAAACCCTGGAATCCCGGCCCGAATCTCATTCCCTGAATTCATCAGTTCCGACGATCCGGCGGTGGCGCCCAGGATCTTGTGTCTGGTGCGGAGACGACAACTCCGTGGACATGTTCCGCAACGAACCCCGCTGCGGAAAATGCCGTGAAAATGAAGGCATCATCGACGACGCCAAGCGCTTCCTCGGCATGTACGGTCTGCGCCCGCTCGGCGGCACGCTGCAGTCCGACGACGACGAAGAGCGCGAGTACCGCGTCAACGCACGCGAGGCACGCCGAGTCCTGAACGAGATCCGTATGGACGTCCTTCCCGATGCGGCCGCTGTTCGCAAGGCAATTCGGCCCCGCGCCGCAACGGTTGTCGCCGACACGTCACCCGCACGCGCTTCCCGCCCCGCCAGCACGGGCACAGCGACGCGCGTTGCCGCTCCGGTCAAGACCGACACCGTGGACATCGACACGCTCCAGACGCGCGTCCTAGGGCTTCTCGATCAGCTCGGTTCGATCGACGAGCAGATCAAGGTCGCCGAACTCGCACAAGGGTTGCCGGCTCGCGCACGACTGAGCGATCTGAACAAGCAGAAGGCCACGGTTCTTCGCACGCTGGCCGCTCTCGAGAAGGCCCGCATCGCCGCCTCCAACTAATTCTCCTCGCGTCCGTCCCACGGCCCCGTCTCACTTGCGAGACGGGGCCGTTCTGTATGAGCAGGTACCTTTACGAATCGTGAATGACATCACCATCACTTTGGTCGTGCTTGCACTGGTCGTGGCGCTGTTCGTGATCGGCCGAATTCCGGTCGGCATCATCGCGATCGGCACTGCCCTGGCGCTGTATGCCACCGGTGTGATCACGATGGAGCAGGCGCTCGCCGGATTCGGCGATCCCACGGTGGTGTTCATCGCCGCGCTTTTTGTCGTCAGCGAAGCCCTCGACGCCACCGGTGTCACCACGTGGGCGGGCGAGAAACTGCTGGCGAAAGTCGGCGAATCCCGAGTCCGTCTCGTGAGTGCGATCATGTTGCTGGTTGCCGCGTTGACCGCATTGATCAGCGTCAACGGGGCCGTAGCCGCGTTGGTACCGATGGTGGTCGTCTTGGCGGTACGTCTCGGTAAATCGACGTCACAACTGCTTCTGCCGTTGGCATTTGCCGCCCATGCCGGATCGATGCTCACCTTGACCGGAACACCGGTCAACATCATCGTTTCCGAAGCCGCCGAGGAATCCGGGGCCGGTGCTTTCGGGTTCTTCAGTTTCACCTTGGTCGGTGCGCCGCTCGTATTGGGAACGATTGCGATCGCCGTACTTCTCGGTCCTCACGTCCTCCCCCACCGTGCGGGGACGTCGATGTCGCCTGACCTGAGCCGGCATGCCAAGACCCTCGCGAAGCAGTATCAGCTCATGGGAAAGGATGCGCCGTCCGCAGAGCCCTTGATCACCAAGCACGACGGCGTGGTCGAAGTGATCATCCCGCCGCGCTCGGAAATGATCGGCGACAGGGCTTTTCCGGGCATGGTGACCGACAGTGGAGATCTGGTGATACTCGCAGTCCAGCGCGCCGGTGAGGACTGCGGCCCCAAGGGCGTCAAGTTGGCGGCCGGTGACACGCTTCTCCTGCAAGGAAGCTGGGACGATCTCGACACCCACACCGCCGTCGATCCGAACGTCCTCGTGGTCGACGCACCTGCCCAGATCCGTAAGCAGGCAGCCCCGTTGGGAACCCGCGCAGTCATCGCTCTCGTCGTCGTTGCGGCGATGGTAGTGATGCTGACGTTCGGATTGGTGCCGTCGGCGATAGCCGGACTCCTCGCGGCATGTGCGATGGTGCTGCTACGAGTCATCAGCGTCGAGCAGGCGCATCGGTCCATCTCGTGGACCACGTTGATTCTCGTCGGCGGAATGATCCCGCTGTCGACCGCAATCCAGCAGACCGGCGCGGCCGAAAAGCTCGCTCATGCGTTTGTCGACGTCGTCGGTGGGGCAAGCCCGTATGTCGTCGTCGCCGGACTCTTCGTCGTGACGGCGACTCTGGGCCAGCTGATCAGCAACACTGCAACCGCGTTGATCATCACGCCGATCGCGATCTCGGTCGCCATCGAACTCGATATCTCGGTGCTGCCCCTTCTGATGACGGTGACTGTCGCTGCCGCAGCCTCCTTCCTGACGCCTGTAGCCACTCCCGCGAACATGATGGTGATGGGACCTGGCGGATACAAGTTCGGCGACTACTGGAAGCTCGGACTCCCGATGTTGTTGTGGTTCCTGATAGTTGCAACGGTGTTGATCCCAGTGATCTGGAGTTTCTGATGTGCTCACCGAAGGTCTTGTCGGAGGTCTACGAATCGATCGGACGCGAAGGCAGGAAGATCAGCCGTCGATCGATGTTCGCGGCGCTGGGCACCGGTGCCCTCGGCGCGACCGTCATGGCCGGCGCTGTACAGCCCACTGCGTCGGCAACGCCAACAGGTCAGACCATCGTCGATCTGACCCACGTACTGACGCCGGAGTTCCCGGTGTGGCCGGGCGCGCGCTCGTTCGAGATGAGGAACCTGGCGAAGATCGCCGACGCCGGCGGGTCTCTGGGCTCGCTCGGCTCCGCCGAGTCAGGTGGAAACTTCTACCTCAACGAACTCCGCCTCGAAGAACACACTGGTACTCACATCGACGCTCCCGCACACGCCAGTGCGGACGGAATCACCGTCGAGAAGATTCCCGTCGCCGACCTCGTCGTGCCGATTGCGGTCGTCGACATCAGTGCCCGAGCCTCCGTCGACCCCGACACACTGCTCACCCGCCAGGACATCCTCGATTGGGAGTCCCTCCACGGGACCATCGCTCCCCGCAGCCTGGTTGCGATGAACTCGGGTTGGGATACCCGGGCCGGTGCCGGTGGCGCCTTCACGAATCGAGATGCACTCGGCGTGCAACACACACCGGGATTCAACCCCGAGGCGATCGACTTTCTCGTCCGCGAGCGCAACATCGTCGCCGTGGGCTCGGACACCCTCAGCATCGACGCGGGCCGAAGCACCACCCACGGGGCTCACCGAAGCGCTTTGGGCTCAGGAAAGTACGCAGTCGAAGCCCTCGCAAATCTGTCCGCACTTCCGGCCGTCGGCGCCACGGTGATGGTGGGAGCGCCGACGCATGCGGGTGGTTCGGGTGGTCCGTGCCGGGTCATCGCCTGGTACTGAAGATCAGGGCGTGGGCGTCACCCGCAGCACCTTGTCGCCGGCGCCGTTGTCGGTGGTCACCAGGAGCGAGCCGTCGGGCGTCGGGGTCACCGACCGCAAGCGACCGAACTGGTTCTCCAACCCGAAGGTCTGCGCGTCGACCGAGCGTCCGTCGGCATTCAGGCGGAGGAAGATCAGTTCCTTGCTCTTGAGGCCACCCATTACGAGCGCACCGTCCCAGGCACCCCATGCAGCTCCACCGGTGAAGGCAGCGCTGGCGGTAGCCAACGTCGAGCTACCCGAACGCCACACCGCCGCAATTGCTCCCGGCACTCGCACCGGGTCGGTCATCGGCACGGATTCGTCGTACGTTCCGGGAAGCCGATCCGGGCGGTAGCCGTAATTTCCGCCGGGGGTAAGCAGGTTGACTTCGTCGTCGACGCTTGTGCCCTGTTCAACCGAGTACACCCGGCCGGTTCCGGGTTGCACGGCCAAGCCTTGGACGTTGCGGTGCCCGAGCGTGTAGACCGGGCTGGAAGCATTCGGATTCCCCGCCGCCGGAGTTCCGTCGGCGTTGATGTGCAAGACCTTGCCGCCCAGCGAATTCGGATCCTGGGGGACGCTCGGCGTCGCGGTGTCACCCGTCCCGACGAACAGCGTTCCGTCCTGCGCCGCAAGAATTCGGCAACCCCCGTGACGCCCGGACGAGACCGGGATTCCTGGCAATACAGTTCCGGTTCGCGTGAGTGCGGTCCATCCGGCGTCGACGGTCCACGCGATCACTCGAACGTCCGTGACTCCCCCAGCACTGAATCCTTGGCAGGTGTACAGGGTGCGCGACTGAGCGAAGTCGCGAGCAAGCGCGATGCCCATGAGCCCGGTTTCGGACTGCGCGTAGAGATCCGAAAGGTCAGCAGCGACTGGACCTGTCGTGTTGTCGCCTCGGCGAACGAAGAATCCGCCGGATCGTTGTCCGGTCAGGATTGCACCGTCCGGGGCCGCCACCACGTCCCAGGGGTGGTCGAGTCCGTCGACCAGTGTGGTGACCGACAACTGCGGGAGGGTGTCCTCGATGGGTATGTCCGGGTCGTCGCTCCCCAACGATCCGGTGCTTCCGTTGCCGAAACTGCCGGGGTCGAAGGGGAATGGTTGAGCCACGCTCTGCGTTACCGGCATCACCAGTACTGCAGTCAGGGCCACGGTCAATGCGGCGAGCTTCGGATGACGCACGCGTTCTCCTCGGGTCGGAAACCGTTCTGCGCCTCACTATAAACAGACAAACACCATTTTTCGGGCCCTCTCGCTATACCCGCAGGCCACAGGAGAAACGAAACCCCTTCAGAAGTCGGCAAACTCCGGCAAAGCGTTCGCCAGTGGGGATGCGTTACGTCTTGATGCAGATCGTGCCTTCCGCCAGCCGGGCACACTCCAGTCCAGGAGGTATTCGAGATCCGCTTCCACTCCCCTGTCCCGAAGTCCGAAACGTCGTTCCAGCGCATCGTCGTCCGTCAAATGCAGTCTCGCCGCGTCGGGCACTCTCAGTTCGGGGTCACAGAATGGGCCTACGGGCGCGGTAACCGTTCGTCGTCCTGACGGATCTTTCCACTCCAGAAGACCACCTCCGATTTGCTTCACTGTCCACCTGCCAAACGTCTTCAGTCGGTGATGTTTTCGACACAGACAGGCCAAGTTCCGTTCTGCAGTAGGCCCTCCCTGAGCGGGGTTGCCGTGATCGAACGGCACCGTGTGATCGATATCGCAACTATCAGAACGCACAACACAATTCGGAAAGCGGCACGTACCGTCTCGCGTCCTTACAATCGTCACCAACGCCGCGGACGGCTGGTACGTGGATTCACCGCGCCGCGAACCACTGTTCCTTCTCGAGCGATTATCCCTTGCCGCAGCGGGCAATATCTCCGGTGAGCGCATCGACTGACCCACGCCGAGCACCGGTCCGGCTGCCCCGCAGTCGAACAATGTTGCACCTCGGACGGTGCAAGGGTGAGGACTCTCTGCCACGTGGCGTCCGCGGCGATCGCGCGCGCAAGGTCGGCATCGATGTGGCCGTACCCCTGCAAATAGCCTGGCAGGTCGTCGAATCCGAGCAGGGTGGAAGCGTTGACACCCACAAGAATTGTCGCAATCGGGAGCGCGGAGGTCTTCGTATCATCCCTACGGGTGCAATCGCCGTCGCACTGACAATCCAACGACGTCTTTCCTTCCGCCAATGCGATCAGTGCATCGGCACGCCGTTGCCCGAAAGTTCTCGGATCGGAACCACAGACCTGCATCGACATCGCACGGAGCCTCGTGGCCAAAGTCTGAGCGCCGACCGCTGGAAGCATTCCGTCCAGAGTCGACATACCGTCGTGCGACGCGCACGTCCGAACGTCCCGATCCGCCTCCGCACGAACTCGCCTGGCACGCACCCCATCAGGGTCGTGCCGAGCAATGAGACCTCGTGCGCGCGCCTTCAACTTGTTACCGGTTACACGGCAGGCACCGTCCACGAGGAGTCGCTCGATGTCATCGAGCGCGTGCTCGGAGACGTTGGCGAGAGCTTCGGACAGTGCCATCGCTTTGGCCAGATCGATGTCACCGCAAGCAAAAGCGGCCGCCACCCGCGGAAGTCGCCAGCGCAGGTCACATCCCAGTGCAATCATTTTCTGCGCGGCGTACTCCGTAATGCTCAGTATCGACGCGATCTCCACGTGCGCGAATTGACCCCGAAAAGCCTCATTGACTCCAACCGCGGCATCCTCCTCACAACGGTCCAAGTACAGCGCAGTGACCGCGTAGATCTCGAGGAAGTGGGCGCGCGCGATTTCCGCATGCTGCCGAAACAGCGCGTCCGCGGAAGTCTTCGATTCGAACATATGAGCGATTCTTCGGGCGCCCACCGACAAGTTTTTGCGAAATCCCGGGGTATTCACCGATACCTTTTGCGCTCCGATGTCACTACGTTCAATCGCATGACTCAGCATCCGACACGAGATCAACCGTACTTCGGCATAGCGATATTCGAGTTGGGGAAGAATGACGGGGTCGGGTGCTTCCACCGAGAGGACTGTTATCTCATCTGGGCTGGCGACCCCGCTGAGGCGCAGTCAAAATTCGAGCGCAAGGCCGGCGAGCAGGAGTATCCGCTCGGCGCGAGCGATGACCAGTCCTATGTAAAACTTGCGCATCTCGTGGATCTTGCGCCGGTGTCGGACGCTGTCCATACCGGCACCGCAGATCTCTACTCTCGACACTTCTCAAATATTGCCGCCTACAGAACTTTTGAGACACTTCTAGGGGGAGACAGCATCCTCTGACAAGCGCCCACTTCACGCCCGCTGCGCACACAACAGCGCAAAGCGCTGATCCCGATCCGTCCACACCTTCCGCACCCCGAAGCCCGCGGACGCGAGTTCCGCGGCAATCCCCTCCTCGGTGAACTTCGCCGAGATCTCGGTGCGCAGCTGCTCGCCCGCTGCGAAGGTGATCTCCAGATCCAGGTCGTCGATATGCACCGAGACTTCACGAAGTGCTTCCAGGCGCATCTCGATCCACTCGTTCTCGGCATCCCAGAGCGCGACGTGACGGAAGTCCTCCAAGGGAAAGTTCGCTCCCAGTTGCTTGTTCAGGACCGAGAGAACATTGAGATTGAACTGCGCAGTCACACCGGCAGCGTCGTCGTAGGCGGGCACGAGAACTGCGGGATCGATCACCAATCCCACACCCAGGATCAGGTTCTCCCCCGGAGCGAGCACCGCTGCGATCCCCGAGAGGAACTCGGCTCGTTCTGCGGGAACGAGATTACCGAGAGTCCCCCCGAGAAAAGCGACCGCGCGCCGTCCACCACCGGGCAGATGATGCAGCGAACCGGTGAAGTCACTGACCACCCCGACCACATCGATGCCGGGGAATTCGGCACCGACTTGCTGCGCCGCACCTTCGAGGGCCGTCACCGAAACATCCTGTGGTACATACGTTCGCAGAGTCCCGCGAGCCGTCATCGCGTCGAGGAGCAACCGCGTCTTCTCAGAGGAACCTGAACCCAGTTCGATCAGGATCTCGGGTTCGGTCAACGCCGCGATCTCGTCGGCGTACCGAGCGAGCAGGCCGCGTTCGGTACGGGTGGGGTAATACTCGGGTAAGGCCGTGATCTCCTCGAACAGTTCACTTCCACGCGCGTCGTAGAACCATTTGGGCGAGAGCCACTTCGGCGTAGCGGTCAAGCCCTCCCTGGCCTCGGCTCGCAATGCGTCGACCGATTCGGCCGGTGTCAGATAAACCTCGAGCGTAGGGGTTTTCATTGTTCTCCCATCGGTATCGGGGTGACGATCAAATGGCCGGGACGCGCGCAGACGATGTGCCGGTCCGGCACCTGCTCCCAGTCCGGCGAACCATCGGACGGTTCGGAAACGATCAGTGCCCGCGACTCGTCGACCCGCGTGTACAACGTGTGGCCCCACGCCGTGGCCCACAGTTCCTGCCCGTCGCCGAACAGGAGGTTCAATCGTGAATCCGGTGCCGCCGCAGCCACATCGTGAACCAGGCTCGTCACGGCGGCTTCCGCGGGCTTCGACTTCAACCGATGCCGAAGCACTGTCCACAACAAGGCAGCATCCGTCGGCGCGGGCATCTTCAGCAATTCGACGGCCGGAACTTCTGCTGCCAAGTCGGCGAGTGAGCCAGGCCAACCGGATACCGCTCCGTTGTGGCTGAAAGCGTAGGTTCCGTCGACGAACGGTGCGCAGGCACCGATCTCGACGGCCATCCCCTCCGTCGCGGAACGTACGGCGGCGAGAACGGATCCGGAAATGATGTGGGACAACGTCTCGTCGACTGTCGGGTCCGACCAGATCGGCGAGATACTGCGGTACCGTCCCTGCCTTCCACCGTTCCACCACACCGCGCCGAATCCGTCGGCATTGATGGTCCCGCCGCCACGCATCTCGCGAGGTGCCCACGACTGTCGCATCAGTGAGTTCTCGCCGTCGTGGAGGAGTTCACGAACCGAACGCGGCGGCCCGAGATACCCGAGGTGCCGACACATGTCAGGATCTACCCGAAATCGTTCTGGCGCAGCGAAAACCCGAGAAGATCTGGCGCCTGATCGGGTGGTCCCAGTTGCGGAACGTCCCCCGGCAGGCAACGCTGTCGGTCCCGAACGATCCCCCTCGCAACACTTTGTAGTCGCCGCCGAAGAACACCTCCGAGTACTCCCGGTAGGGGAAGGCCCGGAAACCCGGATACGGATGGAAACCCGAAGACGTCCACTCCCACACGTCACCGATCAACTGCTCGACACCTGCTGCCGATGCACCCGCCGGGTACGAGCCGACGCCGGCGGGACCGAGATGGCGCTGACCGAGATTGGCAAGTTTCTCGTCTGCGGACACGTCCCCCCACGGGAATCGTCGCGATCTTCCGGATTCCGGATCCCACCGCGCGGCCTTTTCCCATTCCGCCTCGGTGGGAAGCCGTTTGCCTGCCCAGCACGCGTAGGCCTCGGCTTCGTAGAAGCTCACATGCACGACGGGCTTGTCCGGTGGGACCGGAGCCTCGACGCCGAAAGTCTCGTGCCACCAACCCGAACTGTCGCGTTCCCAGAACAGCGGTGCACGGAGTTTCGCGTCGACGCGATGCCGCCAACCGTTACGGGACCACAGTTCCGGTCGGGAATAGCCGCCGTCCTCGATGAATTCGACGAACTGCCCATTGGTGACCGGGAATCTGTCGATCGCGAAGTCGGTGAGATAGACCTGATGCGCCGTGCGCTCGTTGTCGAGTGCCCACGGTTCGTCGTCGGTCCCCATGACGAAGGGGCCGGCCGCGATGGTGACCTCGTCGAGTTCCGGCATGCGGGCCGCTTGCGGAGCGGGAGTCGCAACGAGTGCCGTGGGCCCCGAACGCAATTGGTGGGTCGCGAGCATGGTCTCGGCGTGTTGCTGCTCGTGCTGCGCGATCATCCCGAAGGCAAAACCGTCCATGTCGAGTTCTGTGCGCCCGAAGGTGCTGGCTTCGAGCACATCCCAGACCTTCCCGCGAACCGTACGTACGTATTCGCGCGCCTCGGCCGGGTTGAGCAGGGGAAGTGTGGGTCTCGACGATCTCGAATGCTTGAACGCGTCGTACAGCTCGTCTATGTCGCTACGCACCGGATCGCGGCCACCGACATCTCGCACCAGCCAGAGTTCCTCTTGATTGCCGATATGCGCCAGGTCCCACACGAGCGGACTCATCAACGGGGAATGCTGAGCGACCAATTCGGTATCGTCGACGCAGTCGGTGAGCAGCGTCGACCGCTCACGCGCTCGCAGAAGTACGGCCTCGACCGCTTCCTTGGTGATCTCCCCCGTCATGTGTCGCTCTCACCGGGCACAATTGCGCGACAACACCGTTCGGCTGCGGCATCGAGAAGACGGACAAACTGCGGCTCCGGCGCGTACGACGCGGCAAGCGACATCAGAGAGGTTGCCGCCGAACGCAGTTCGACGTCGTCCAAACCGTACTCGGCCGCATCCCGCCATCTCCCGGCCGTCGACGCTGCGGCATCACTCGCCTCACGCATCACGGCAGGCCCGGACAGCAACGCGTCGATCGCTGCTACCGGTACTCGCCACAGATCTCCCGGCTGCGCATCGATGTAGCGAACCTCCAGATGGCCGACAGCGCGAACCGGCGGGAACAGCGTGGACAGGTGATAGTCCAAGTCCGCCCAGACGGGTCGGCGTCCGATCTCGGCATCCACAGCGCCGTCTATCCAGTCCCCGAAAGTGGCACCCCGCGGAGCCGTCCAATCGTCGCCCTCGTTTCGCACACACATCAGCGGAACATCGAGCGCCCAGCCGGCGTAGTCCTGCACTTCCGGGACTGCGACCGTTCGCCAGGAATCGAGTTCGAGCCACGTCCGCATGCGTTGGGACGCCCAATCCCCTCTCGGAACCCCTTGCAAGCGTGGAGAACACGCAAACGCAGCGATGAGCGCCGGCCCCATGTCCCCGAGGAGCCGCCAACGCTGGGCGATGGACTCCGGGCTGCCGCCGGCATCGACACTGACCTGCACTGCAGCTGTATTGCACATCATCAAGGTGCCGTACGGTCCTATCCCGGCGAAGCGGGATTCCATTGCGCAATAACGTGGCAACCGGAGAATCCGGGAAGGTGGGCGGGCGACGTCGGCCGCGGCAGAACTGATTTCGATGGAGTACGACGCGAGGAGTGTTTCGAGAGTACGACGGTCTTCGTCGAGACAGTCACACAGTTCTCGGGCGGACGTCCGCGGCGCTGACGAGAGTTCGATCTGTCCGCCAGGTTCTACGGTGACGAGGCTGCCACGAGGAAGCGGAACCGCTGGTGAATCCGGGTCGATACTGGTGGGTGCGTGTCGCCCGAGTGCCTTTGCCAGAGTCGCTGCTGACGGCCGCTCCCCACCGGGAACCTGGCCGGTCAGCCACTCGAGCTCAGCTCCGACCAAACGGGGTGGCCCCTGTTTGAAGCACACACCACCGACGTAGGCCTCGGCCGCAGGACGTGAATCCACCTGCGTGGTCTGTGCTGCTGTCAACGCTGCTGTCACCATTCGACTTCCCCTTCGGGCGGTCTTCGCGGTCGCTACCGACGATAGAACGCCAACGTCCGAGATGCACCCTTTGTGGTGTTACGTGTCGTTGAATTTCTTCAGTCGTATCCACCGGTACCCACAACCGGCCAGAACCACACCTGCGCCGGAAACAACCGCGATCCACGGAAGTGTGACCACCAGAACGACACAACCAGCCGCGCCGACCGCTTGCAGCCACTTCGGATACGTCCGGTCCACACCGCGTTGGCTGTACGCACTCACGTTCGCGACGAAGTAGTAGAGCAGCACTCCGAACGACGAAAAGCCGATCACCCCACGAAGATCGGTTGTCCAGACCAAGGCGATCACAACGGCACCGACCACAAGTTCCGCATGGTGAGGGACCCCGAACCGTGGATGGACTGCAGCGAGGGCCACTGGCAGATCGCGCTCGCGGGCCATCGCCATCGCCGTACGACTCACGCCGGCGATCAGAGCCAGCAGCGCCCCCGCCGACGCCGCCGTGGCACCGATCACCACTACGGGAACGGCCCAACTCCAACCGACTGCGCCCACCGCATCTGCCAGTGGTCGCGCCGAATTCGCCAGCCGATCAGGTCCCAGCGTCACCAACAGCACCACCGCTACCAGCGCATAGAGGATGACGGCGACGGTGAGTGCGATCAGGATCGCCCGCGGAATCGTTCGACGCGGATCACGCACTTCCTCCCCCAGCGTCGCGATCCTGGCGTACCCGGCGAAGGCAAAGAACAGCAGTCCCGCCGATTGCAGAATTCCGTACCACGACCCGAATGCGAGATCCGGGAACTCGCGCACCGCACCAGGACCGACGACGGCAACCACCAGCGCTACACACAGCGCCGTCGTCGACACGGCGACGATCACCCTGGCCATGTGCGCCGTCCGCGTGACTCCGCGGTAGTTGACTGCAACCAGCGCTGCCACCACCAATACCGCGACGGGGACACGCCAGGCCGTAGGCGCAACATACGTCGCGAAAGTCAGAGCCATTGCCGCGCAGCTCGCGGTCTTCCCGATCACGAACGACCAGCCGGCGGCAAACCCCCACCAGGGTCCGAGCTGCTCACGTCCGTAGACGTAGGTCCCACCTGAAGTGGGGTATCTGGCCGCAAGCTGCGCCGACGACGTCGCGTTGCAGTAGGCGATGAACGCTGCAATCGCCAGGCCCACAAGCAACCCGGTACCGGCTACTGCGGCAGCGGGCGCGAACACCACGAAGACTCCGGCGCCGATCATCGCGCCGAGGCCGATCACCACGGCATCGGCCGTGCCCAGTCTTCGCTCCATCGGGACAGCTTCGTTCACAGGTAGTTTGAACCACACCGACATGAACGGAAGGTGCCATGTTCGATCTCGACACGATCCGCCGCGACACTCCCGGATGCCTTGACAAGGTGTTCCTCGACAGCGCGGGATCCTCGCTCCCGCCCGAGCCGGTGCCGGCCACGATGATCGAGCACCTGCGACGTGAAGCCGACGTCGGCGGATACGTCGCAGCTGCTCGTCAGAGCGGCGCCCTCGCTGCTGTTCCCCATTCGCTGGCCCGGGTCATCGGTGCTCAGGCAACCGATATCGCTTTGACGGACAGCGCGACCCGCGCGTGGAACGACTTCCTCGCTGCCGTTCCGCTCGGACCCGGTGATCGAATTCTCATCAGCGGAGTCGAATACGCGAGCAACGCCATCGCTGCACTGGGGCGGGCGCGTTCGACCGGTGCCCACGTCGAGATCATCCCGAGCGATCAGTACGGACGCATCGACCTCGACGCACTCGAGAACATGCTCGACGATCGGGTTCGCGTCGTCTCCGTCGTCCATGTCCCCACCAACGGCGGCCTGATCAACCCCGTTCGCGAGGTCGTCGAACTCGCGAGGGCCCACGGCTCGCTCGTTCTGCTCGACGCATGCCAGTCCGTCGGCCAATTGCCCATCGACGTCACCGAACTCGGCGTCGACGCCCTCAGCGCAACCGGCCGCAAGTGGCTCCGCGGGCCACGCGGAACCGGATTCCTGTACGTCCGCCCCGGACTCGTCGACGCACTCGAACCCGCTGCGATGGACCTGCACGGAGCGGAATGGACCGGCGAGAACAGCTTCGTCCCTGCGCCGGATGCAACACGATTCGAACTCTGGGAAACGAGTGTCGCGGCGCGCCTGGGTCTCGGCGTCGCCGCCGACTATCTGCTCTCGATCGGCACCGACACGGCGTGGGAGCAGATCGAATCCCGAGCAGTCACGCTGAGGGAAGGTCTGGCAGCGATTTCCGGAGTCGAAGTCCGCGATCGAGGAACCCATCTGAGCGGCATCGTTTCCTTCACCGTCGACGGTATTTCCGAGCACCTGGTTCGGGATCAGCTTGCAGCACAGAACATCACCGTCACCGTCAGCGGTCGCGGGTCCACCCTCCTCGACATGGATGCCCGCGGACTCGACGCCGTGGTTCGCGCATCGCCGCACTACTTCGTCGACGAAGCCGACCTGGACACATTTCTGGGCGCGGTGAGGAGTTTGCAAACCTCCCGTTGACCGGGACCATGCCTGATCTGCGGAAGTCGAAACTGCAACTGTGGGGTGATCAGCAGTTTCGCCTTCCGAGAGGACTATTCGCATGGCCGACCCCACCGTCAGACCGATCTCCGCTGCCGACATCACCACCTGGGACTACGAGGCCGACGTCGTCATCGCGGGATACGGCATCGCCGGCGTCACCGCTGCGATCGAAGCAGCTCGTGCCGGCGCCGAGGTGCTCGTCCTGGAGCGGACGGGCGGTTGGGGCGGAGCCGCGTCACTGGCTGGTGGATTCATCTACCTGGGCGGTGGAACGCCGTTGCAGAAGGCGTGCGGGTTCGAGGACTCGGTCGAGAACATGAAGACGTTCATGAAGGCAGCGCTCGGCCCCGGAACCGACGATACGAAGATCGACGCGTACTGCGAGGGCAGCGTCGATCACTACAACTGGCTCGTCGACGCCGGGGTCCCGTTCAAGGAATCGTTCTGGGGTCAGCCCGGCTGGGAACCGCCGTACGACGACGGCCTGATGTACTCGGGAGGCGAGAACGCCGCGCCGTTCAACACCCTCGTCGACCCCGCGCCCCGCGGACACGTTCCGCAGATGTCCGAGAAGAACACCGGCGAGAAGGGCGGCGGCTACATGCTGATGAAGCCACTCGTCGAGACGGCCGAAAAGCTCGGCGTCCGAGCAGAATACGATCTGCGCGTCCAAACTGTGGTGGTAGACGGCGATCGGGTTGTCGGCGTCGTCGCCAAGCGCTACGGCAAGGATGTCGCGATTCGTGCCCGCAAAGGCGTAGTGCTGGCGATGGGCAGCTTCGCGTACAACAACGAGATGGTGCGCTCGAACGCACCGCGTATCTTCGGCCACCCGGCGGCCTCCATCGAGGCGCACGACGGCCGCGCAATCCAGATCGGTCAGGCACTCGGCGCCGACACCGCACACATGGACGCCACCGAGGTCGCGTTCTTCTGCGACCCGCAGTTGATGGTGCGCGGCATTCTTGTCAACGGCCGCGGTCAGCGATACATCCCCGAGGACACCTACCCCGGCCGCATCGGCCAGGCAACGCTGTTCCAGCAGGACAACCAGGCATTCCTCGTGATCGACGAAGCTGCGTACGAGGAAGGCATGAATGCCGAATCGTCCAGTGCACAGTTGCGGGCGCAGCCGAGCTGGGTGGCGGAGACCGTCGAGGAACTCGAAGGCGAGATGGGATTGCCCGCCGGATCGCTGCAATCCACCGTCGACCTCTACAACCGGCACGCGGCTGAAGGTTCGGATCCGGTGCTCGGCAAGAAGTCCGAGTGGGTGAAGCCGATCGTCGGCCCGTTCGCGGCAATCGATCTCCGTGGCCGCACAGGCGGATTCACGCTGGGAGGATTGAAGACCACCGTCGATTCCGAGGTTCTGCACGTCTCGGGTGCGCCGATCCCCGGACTGTTCGCAGCGGGTCGCTGCACGTCCGGTGTCTGTGCGGGCGGTTACGCCAGCGGGACAAGTCTCGGCGACGGCAGCTTCTTCGGACGTCGTGCCGGAATCAGCGCGGCGCGCTAGGTCACCACAACTCGCACGCCCTCGGCAAAGCGGTACGGCTGAGTCTGCAGGACCGCGCCGAGGTGTTTCCTCAGTCTGGACACCTCGGCGCGCACTGCCACGACATGCTCGCGATCACCGAAGAGCACTTCGCTCAGGCCTGCGGCATCCACACCTGCCGAACCGACGGCTGCCAGTGCCCGCAAGATCTGAGCGTGACGCGGCGAAAGCGCGCGCGTCCAGTTGGCGTCACCACGCACCGTCACCTGCGGCGATGCGCCGAGGGCCAGCTCCAGCTCGATCAACGGCCCGCCGACGCCGGTGCGCAACAGCCAGCCGTCTCCGAGCGGCTCAGGCAGACACATCCCCAGACCTGGCACGATGACGGGCTTTCCCGCACTGGGTGCTGCCACGCGGTCAGGCGCGGCAATCCCGCTGGCGCCGGCCACCCAGCCGTACTCGTCGACCACCAATGCCGGACCTGTTCCTGCCGCGAACAGCGGTGCCGCCCGCGAGCGCAGGCGCTCGAGCGAAGCCGCGTGCTCGCGCCACAGCGTCGCCTCCGCGAGGCGAACCGCGGTGCGCACCAGCGCGACGGTGGTGGGATGCACCGAAGCTGCGGATCCACTGATGTCCACCACGCCCAGTATCTCGCCCGTCCGTGGGTCGTGCACGGGCGAGCCGGTACACGACCAATTGTGATGCGTGGGCGCATAGTGCTCGGCCGAGAAGAGTTGCACCGCAGAGTCTTCGATCAGCGCGGTACCTATCGCGTTGGTCCCCACCGACTGCTCCGACCAGCGTGCGCCTTCCGCGAACCCGAGAGCGTCCGCCGCACGTTTGACGGTCTTCGCCCCTTCGCGCCAGAGCAGGACACCGTCGGCGTCGGCAACGACCACGATGAAGCCCGCGTCCTCGGCGACCTCGGTGAGCGTGGTTCGCAGTTCGGGCAGAACGCTTCGCAGCGCGGTACGCGAACGCCTCGCCTCCAACTCGGAGAAATCGGCAACAGTAGACGCACCGCAGTGATCCGGCGTGAGCCCGCCGGCGGCCACCCTCGACCACGACCGCGCCACGACGGTCCGCGGCTGCGCCGGTGGTTCCTGGCCGGAGAGAACTGCGTCGTGCACCCGACTGAGTAGGCGAGCATGCTGCGACAGGTCGGTACCCGGCACGACGGCACCGAGCCGACTGCCTTCGGGAGCGTTCCCCACGATGGTCACTCCGTCAGGCTACCGCTTTCGATGTGACGCGAACCACGTCCACACGGCCAGGTCCCCACCACCTGCGATTAGCGGCCGGGAGCAAACTCCGGTAACGTATCCAAAGTTGTCTCGGCGAGGGTGAATCGCAGCAGTTCCACACGTTGCAGGTTTACCGTGATCGACGCGGCTACGGCTCAGCTCGAGCGTTTCGCTCCTGGCCGTGTGCGCGCCTGTCCGCCTTGCCGCAGGCAAAACCACACGTCAGTAAACCGAGCACGAACCCCGTGAGTTGTAGGAGCCGTTTCATCATGTCTGAAGAAAACAACCTCGTCGCCGTCGTCCGCACCGAATTCGGCAAGGGCGCAGCTCGCCGCGCACGTCGTGACGGCCAGGTCCCCACGGTTCTGTACGGCCACGGTGAAGATCCCCGCCACCTCAATGTGCCGGCTCGCGACTTCGCCGCCATCCTCCGTGCACACGGCACCAACGCCATCCTCACCCTCGACATCGAGGGCACGGAGCAGGTTGCACTGACCAAGTCGGTCGTCGTGCACCCCATCCGCAACTACATCGAGCACGCCGACCTCCTCGTCATCAAGAAGGGCGAGAAGGTCACGATCGACGTGAACGTCATCGTCGTCGGCGATGCTGCTGCAGGCACGATGGTCGCGCAAGACGCATCCACGATCTCCATCGAGGCCGACGCGCTTCACATCCCCGAGCAGATCGAGGTTTCGGTCGAGGGTCTCGAGATCGGCACCCAGATCCTGGCCAGCCAGCTCGAACTGCCCAAGGGCTCGACCCTGCAGGCTGACGCCGACACCCTGATCGTCAACGTCGTTGCTGCACCCACCGAGGCAGACCTCGAAGAGGGCGCAGAAGCTCCCGCCGCCGACGAGGCTGCAGAAGAGGCCTGATCCTCTCGGTTCCAACAGAACTCACTGCGCGCGGCGCGTCATTCCGATTCGGAGTGACGCGCCGTTCGTGCGTAGCAGGAAAAATCAAGCCAGAAAGTAGCGTCCGGTGAGCACAGATACCGCCCTCGTCATCGGCCTGGGTAATCCCGGCCCCCAGTACGAGAAGACCCGGCACAACGTCGGCTTCATGGTCGCCGGCACCCTTGCCGGGCGCATGGGCGGAAAGTTCAACGTACACAAGAAGAGTGGTGCCGAAATCGTCGAAGGTCGCCTCGCCGGCCGGCGCGTGATTCTCGGAAAACCACGCTCGTACATGAATCTCTCGGGTGGCGCTGTCGCCAGTCTCGCGCGGTTCTTTTCGGTCGACGCCGCGAACATCATCGTCGTCCACGACGAACTGGATCTCGATTTCGGGACGATCAGACTCAAACTCGGCGGCGGCGAAGGCGGCCACAACGGCCTGCGGTCCATTTCGAGTTCGTTGACCACCAAGGACTACCTGCGCACGCGCGTCGGGATCGGTCGTCCGCCGGGCCGCATGGACCCGGCGGACTACGTTCTCAAGCCGTTCTCGTCCACGGAGCGAAAAGAACTCGATCTCGTATGCGAAGAGGCTGCGGATGCAGTGGAGCTACTGCTCGAACTCGGGTTGGAAGCCGCACAGAACCGCCTGCACTGACGGTCAGTTACCCAGCAGTGCAGCCGAATTCGCGCGGCGGAGCTTCCCCGACGACGTCTTCGGGATACTGCCGGGACCCAGGACCGCAACGGCGCGAGGTCGGACACCGACGTCGGCAACCACGGCGTGGACCACTTCGCGTTCGATACGCTTGACCTCTTCCGGATCTTCGAAAGCGTTGGTCTCGACGGCGACTGCAAAGCTCTCACGCTTCTGGCCGGCGTCGAGACGAATCGCGACGGCATTTCCGGGACGCACACCGGCAACGGTTCCGGCCGCCCGTTCGATGTCTGTGGGGTACACGTTCCGGCCGCCCATGATGATGACGTCCTTGACACGCCCGCACACCACGACCAGTCCTTCCTCGGTGAAGTACCCGACGTCACCGGTGTCGAGCCAACCGTCGGCGTCCTGGGCCGGCTTGTGTCCATCGACCGTGACGTACCCGGGGGTGACTGCCTTGCCGCGAACCTCGATGATTCCGACACCGCGGGCCGGAAGCACCTGACCGTCACGGTCGACGATGCGTCCCTCGAGGTCAGGCACCATCTTGCCGAGTGTGGCGAGGGCACGAGCGTTGGGGCGATTGGACGGCACCGCTCGAGACATCGATTCGAGAAAGTCTGGATCGACGTAGTCGAGGACCTGACCTTGATCGGGATCCGGAATCGACACGGCGAGCGTGGTTTCCGCCATTCCGTACACGGGCGCCAGCGCAGTCGGGTTCAAACCGAAACGCGCACCTGCCTCGGCGAGTGCATCCATCGTGTCGGGATCCACCGGCTCGGCGCCGTTCCACATGTATCGGACGCTGGACAGGTCGACTGCCCCGTCTTCCGCCTGTGCGAGTCGACGAGCCAAGAGCGAGTACGCGAAGTTCGGTGCGGCGGTGACGGTTCCGCCGTACTTGCCCATCAGTTCGGCCCACAGCACCGGGGTACGCAGGAAATCCATCGGCGTGATGCTGATGACCTCTGCGCCCACCTGCATCGGAACCGTGAGAAAACCGACCATGCCCATGTCGTGGAAGAGCGGAAGCCAGCTCACCATCACGTCGTCTTCGATGGAGAACTTGATGCGGTTGATCATGGCGTAGGCATTTGTGTAGAAGTTCTCGTGCGTGATCTGCACGGCCTTGGGCGAACCGGTGGAACCGGACGTCAACTGCTGGAGTGCGATATCCGATTCGGCCGTCTCCACGGGATCGATCGACGTTCCGCTGCGAAGCTCGTCCACCGTCACGACGGTGATGCCACGCTCTTCGAGGAGCGGCTTGGCCGCGTCGAAGGGCGCACCCAGAATGACGGCTTTCGCGGAGATCATGTCGATCACAGTCTCGGTGTCCTGAGCCCAGACGCCCAGATCCGTTCGGGGGGTCGGCTGATGCAGCATCGTCACCGACGCACCGCGCATCCACGTCGCCTGGCAGGCAGGTGCGATGTCGACGGGCTGTCCGGCGAGAATGCCGATCGCGACGCCGCGATCGATACCGACCTCGGCCAGGCCGCCGGCCATGCGCCGAGCCTCCTGGTGGATGTCGCCCCAGGTCTGACGGAAAGCGTTGTCCGGCTCTCCCGTCACCAGGCCGCGGTCGGTGACTGCGGCGGTCGCATACATCTCTTCGGTGAACTTGCTCAACGCAACTCCTTGGTCAGTGCCACTCTTCGATCAGTGCAACTCTTCGCAGGACACAAATGGCTGTGTGTTCGAACACACACATACATGGATAATCAGCGATCGTTCGCCGAGTGTTACGCCGCAGTGGCTATTGCATCGTGGTCTGCGAGTATCCTTTCTCTGTTGTGCTGCCGCACTCTCCACCTGTCCGCGCACCGGCACGTCGCCGGCACCGACGCCCACTTCGAGAGGTTCTTCGTTGACTACCCCGTCCGACTCGACCGTCCCTTCCGACTCGACTGTCCAGTCCGACACCGAAGGCCCCGATTCAACCGAGAGCGGGTCGGTCGCGGTCACGACGACGACCAAGGGCCTGTCCGCCGAGGCAGAGCGTCGCCGCACCTTCGCCGTCATCTCGCATCCCGACGCCGGAAAGTCGACGCTGACCGAAGCGCTGGCACTGCACGCGAAGAAGATCTCGGAGGCAGGAGCCGTCCACGGCAAGGCAGGCCGCAAGTCGACGGTCTCGGACTGGATGGAGATGGAGAAGGCCCGCGGCATTTCCGTCAGTTCCACCGCACTGCAGTTCAACTACCACTCGTCCGAGACCCCGGACGAGCAGATCAACGTCATCAACCTCGTCGACACCCCCGGTCACTCCGACTTCTCCGAGGACACGTACCGCGTCCTGACCGCCGTCGACGCGGCGGTCATGCTCATCGACGCTGCCAAGGGCCTCGAACCGCAGACGCTCAAGCTGTTTCAGGTGTGTCGTCACCGCGGCATTCCGGTCATCACCGTCATCAACAAGTGGGACCGTCCCGGTCAGACTCCTCTCGAACTGCTCGACGAGATCAGCGAACGGATCGGCCTCACACCGACCCCCCTGTACTGGCCGGTCGGCATCGCCGGCGACTTCCGCGGACTGCTGCGGCGCGGTGAAGACGGTGAGGCTCGCGAGTACGTCCGCTTCACCCGTACCGCAGGCGGCGCGAAGATCGCCCCCGAAGAGGTCATGGACGCCGACGCGGCGCTCGCCAAGGAAGGCTCCGAGTGGGAGACCGCGGCCGAGGAGAGTGAACTGCTCTCCGCTACCGGCCAGGACCACGATCAGGAGATGTTCCTCGCCGGTCAGACTTCCCCGGTGATCTTCGCGTCCGCGATGCTCAACTTCGGCGTCCGCCAGATTCTCGACACCCTCGTCGAATTGGCGCCGCCGCCGCGTGGGCGCGAAGACCTCAGCGGCAAGCCGCGCGAGGTCACCGATCCGTTCAGTGCGGTCGTCTTCAAGGTGCAGGCCGGTATGGACACCGCGCACCGCGACCGTCTGGCGTTCATGCGCATCGTCTCCGGCGTGTTCGAGCGCGGCATGGTTGTCACACACGCCCAAACCGGCAAGCCCTTCACGACCAAGTACGCCCAGACGGTATTCGGACGTGAACGTTCCACCGTCGAATCCGCGTTCCCCGGCGACGTCGTCGGCCTCGTCAACGCCACCGCACTCGCACCCGGCCACACGCTGTACACCGAGAAGAAGGTGGAGTTCCCGCCGATCCCGTCGTTCGCGCCGGAACACTTCTCGATCCTGCGCGCCGAAAGCGCCGGCAAGTACAAGCAGTTCCGCCGTGCTGTCGACCAACTCGATTCCGAGGGCGTCGTCCAGATTCTCCGCAACGACATCCGCGGCGACGCCTCCCCCGTCATGGCGGCCGTCGGCCCGATGCAGTTCGAGGTCGTCGCAGCACGCATGAAGGCCGAGTTCAACGTCGAGGCCAAGATGGAACCGCTCGGCTACGCATTGGCTCGCCGTACCGACGCCGCGTCCGAGGTCGAACTGAACCGTCAACGAGGTGTGGAGGTCTTCACCCGTTCCGACGGTGTTCTGCTCGCCCTGGTCAGTGACAAGTGGCGCCTGCAGTACATCCAGAAGGAACTCCCGGATCTGACGCTCGAACCCCTCGTCGCTGCTGCGGACTGATGAGCCTGATCGAGGCGCTGTTCGACGCCGAACTGCACATCGGCAGCGCCACGATTCTCTGGCGAGAGATCATCGGAAACGCGTTCGGAATCGGCTCCGCGATCGCGGGCGCGCGACGCTCGGTATGGGCGTGGCCCGTCGGTATAGCCGGAAATGCCTTGTTGTTCACGGTGTTCATGGGCGCACTTTTCCACACGCCGCAAGAGCTCAATCTCTACGGCCAGGCCGGCCGTCAGTTGTTGTTCATCACCGTTAGCGTCTACGGGTGGACTCAGTGGCGACGCGGGGCACGCGACTCCGGTCGCGCAGTCCTGCCCCATTGGGCGACAACTCGCGAGCGCGTCGCCATGATCGCCGTCATGACCAGCGGCACAATCGCTTTCGCCTGGATCTTCGACCTCCTCGGCTCGTACGGAGCGTGGGCAGAGGCCTGGATCTTCACCGGCTCCATCCTCGCGACATACGGCATGGCGCGCGGCTGGACCGAATTCTGGCTCATCTGGATCGGCGTCGACGCCGTTGGTGTTCCCCTTCTTTTCCGAGCCGGCTATTACCCTTCGGCGATCCTCTATCTGGTCTATGCATTCTTCGTCCTGTGGGGCTTCGCAATGTGGCTGCGCATTCAACGCCGAACTCCACAAGGGGTGTGACCGTAAACCAACTCCTGGTATGTTTGCGTCGATTAAGCAAACCGGCGGTCTGTTTACGGGCATCAGGAGCGAAACAATGGAAGACAAGAATTCTCACGGAATAGCGGGCCCCAACGGTTCCGGCAACGGATCGAGAGCCAATAGTTCCGCAAGTAATGGTTCTGCAAGCAATGGTTCTGGGAGCAACCTTTCCACGGGTAACGGTTCCAGCAGTGCCACCGCCACAGCGGATTTTCTGTCGACCGCACCCAAGCAATCCGATGCATTCACGTTTCCGCTTCCTGCCCGAACCACGGCCGCACACAGCAGCGGAGAGGACCTTTCAGTGCCAGCTTCAACACGCGAATCATCGAGGACGCTCGAAACTCGGAGTCGTACCGTCGTACGTCGCGACGCGATGGGCGTAGCCGCCGTTCGAGTGGCCGGTCGACTCACCCACACCGAACTCATCGCAAATCAGGCCTCACCCTCGAGCGCACATTCCTCCGATCCCACGACGGATCTGGACGAGTTGCTCACGATGCTCGGCAGCTACCTGTTGTCCTCGGGGTTCGAACATCCCGAAATCCACGCCAAACTGGGCGGACAGTCGATCGTCGTCAACCTCGTATCGCCGGAGATCAGCGCGAGCTGATCTGGGCCCAGCTGCCCCTTAGGGCCACAGCACTGCTCGTGTCCATGCTCGGTCCGAGCCGCGCCGGTACAACCACCGCTGATGCCGACGCCCGGAGTCTGCCTGCCAGAACTCGACAGACTCCGGCTGGAGGCACCACGCACGCCAGTCCTTCGACACGAACCCTGGGTCGTCGCTGATTCTTGCTTCCGCAGCGGCCACCGACGTGTCGTACGCCCCTAAGTCTTCGAGCACCTCGCTCTGCTTACTTGCCGTCGCCACCGCTCGCGCGGTGACGGAGCGTTCGACGAAGTCTCGGCGTCGAAGTGCGTCGTCGCCCTCGCGAACCGTTCCGCGAATCCGGACCTGTTGGCCTGTTTCGCGCCAGTAGAAGGCAAGCGATGCTCGCGGATTTTCTTTCAGCTCAACACCTTTCGGCGAAGCAGCTGAACCAGAGAACCAGAACCCACCCTCGGTCACGTCCTTGAGGATGAGGAAGCGAGAATCAGGCATACCGTCGCCGTCCACGGTCGAGAGCGCACACACGTGTGGCTCGACGACGCCGAAGGCCACGGCCGCACGGAGCCAGTCGAGGAACAACTCCCCCGGCTTTTCCGGAAAACACTCGGGCGCGGGCGGCGGAGTTCCGGTCAGCGCGGGGATACCGCGAATCCACGTCCGTACGTCAGGCAGCGAAAAATCTGCATCAACCATGAGCCGACTCTAATTGCGGGCGACCTCAGGAGACGTTGCGAACGACCGAGTCGCCGAACGACGGTTGCTGCAGCAGCGCCCACTTGTTGGACGTCAATCGGAAACTCGGCATGTCGGCGAGCGCCACCACCGATTCCCAGGTCCGCTCGTAGCTCGTGTGGGAGATTCGCCATTCACCGTCGCTGCAGCGGGTGTATCTGTCGTGATAGAAGGCCGATCCGCGAAGCAGCATGCCGTCTTCGGGGATGACCACTGTGTCCGCGAGGCACCAGATCCCGGTTGCGGTGTCTCCGTCGACGTCGATCTCGGGTTGCCCGCACTGATGTTCGGTGATGATGTGTGATCCGAGAGTGTTCTCGAGGAAGGAGACGAACGAATCTCGGGAATCGAAACTGAGTTGTTCTCCGTAGATCGCGGTGGCGTCGACGGTCAGAGTGTCGGCGAATTCGACCCACGATTTGGTGTCCAAGGCGCGTGCGTATCGGTACTTGAGTCTTTGGATGAGAACAATCGCTTCGAGATCCATGATCCCCGCCTCCCGGTGCAGCAACCACCCGTCCTATGTGTGCACATTAGCCTGTATCACGCCGAAACGGGCATTACTCTCAAAGCTAGTAGAAATGTCAGCCGATAACACGCTTTTCCAGGCCGTCGAGCATGATCGTGATCTTCTCGTCCAACCAACCTCGCCCGTGCCACGTCGATTCGTCGCCGATACCCTCGATCAACGACTCCGATGCATTCCAACTTTCCTGATACGCCTGTCGCGCGGAACGTGAATCGGCGGAGCTGACGGTCTTGTCCATCGCCGCCATCATTGCGAACTGCGTCATGGTCACCTCGGAGATGAAGTCCACCGCCAATATCGCATCGTGGGGTGTGAAGCCTTGCGCAGTCAACGAACCGACCAGTTTCTCCACGATCTCGATTATCGCCGGCGGCGTGCCCGGAACTGCGAGACCGACCTGGGCCAGACCTGGATAGCGCTCGAACGAGGACCACAGAACGTCGCAGAAATCCTTCAAGAATTCGCGCCACGGACGATTCGTATCGGGCCATACAGTCTGACGCACAACATGATCCGAGCAGGCACGCAGCAGCGCTTCGCGGTCTGCGAAGTAGCGATAAAGTGCAGAATGACTGACGCCCAGCCGCTTTGCCACGCTCGGCATCGTCAGTTCACTCAGATCACCGGCCAGGGCGGCCTCGACGATGTCCGTTGTCGACAACGTCGGCGGCCGCCCCGTCTTCTTTCCGGTCTGCATTCTGCTCAGCTTGCCACCAACCGCCATCCCGACGCACGGTGGCGCTGGTTCCAGAACGCGGCGTAGTTCCCACCGGCTGCGAGCAGAACTTCGTGGGTTCCCACTTCGACGATCGATCCGTCGTCACCGAGCACGATGATCTGATCTGCGGCCACGACGGTCGACAGTTTGTGAGCGATCACGAGCAGTGTGCTTTCCCTGGCGAGTTCTTGCATCGCACGCTGCACGTGTGCCTCGTTCTCGGGATCGAGCGCGGCCGTCGCCTCGTCGAGCAGAACGACAGGTGCGCGTTTGAGGAGTGCGCGCGCAATGGAGACCCGCTGCCGCTCTCCACCGGACAGTGCCGTCCCGCCCTCACCGACACGGGTGTCCCAACCCCGCGGAAGCCGCTCGACGATTTCCGCGACGCCCGCGATCCGAGCCACGTCGAAGACTTCTTCGTCCGTGGCTTCGGGGCGGCCGAGGCGGATGTTCGCGATCAACGTGTCGTCGAAGAGGTACACGTCCTGGAAGACCAGAGACAGCTGCGACATCAGGTCGGCACTCGTGAGGTCCCGCACGTCGACGCCGCCGACACGCACCACACCGGAGTCGACGTCGTAGAAGCGCGAGATCAACCGGGTGACGGTGGTTTTGCCGGACCCTGACGGACCGACCAACGCCGTCAACGACTTTCGTGGCACGTCGAAGGAGATGTTTCGCAGAACCTGCCCACCGTCCGCGTATCCGAAGTCGACGGCGTCGAACTGCACTGCCGTCTCCCCCGTCGCCGTCCCGCTGGTATCGGGTTCGACCATTGGTTCAACTTCGAGGATCTCGGACATTCGCCGGATTTCATTGCGTGCCATTCTGATTGCACCGCCGAACTCGCCGATCTCACCCAGCGGCTGGATGAACCGTGCGGTCAGTCCGAGTAGCGCGATCAACGTGACCGGATCGATGTCGCCGCCGAGCGCGAGGAACGCGCCCAAGATGATCACGGCAGAGAACACGAATTGCAGGGCGATCCCGTTGACCACGGACCCGATCACCACGAACCACAGTTGTGAACGACCCGCAGTGTGTTGCGCTTCGATCGCGTCGTCGAGCGGTTCGTACACCCCGTGGGTGCGTCCGAAAGCACGCAGGACCGGTTGGCAACGCGCGTATTCGAGCACTCGATTGTTCGATTCGACGGCCGCTGCATGAGCCCGATCGTCGGCCTTGGCAGTCATCGTCGAGGCAAATCGTGCTGCCGCGAAGAGAATCGGAACGCTGATTACCAGCGCGAGCCCGAGCCGCCAGTCGAAGAACAACACGCACACGACAATGGTTGCCGGGCTGGCAATTCCGGAGATGATCGGTGTCATCAGGTGCGCAGCGGCCCCCATCACCGAGATGGTGCCCTTGCTGGCAACCTGCGATACCTGCCCGAGTCGGCCGGCGCCGAACCAGCCGAGCGGCAGAGTGACGAGATGATCTCCCAGGCGCAGATGCATCGTCCGCAGCAGAGTGAGGGCCGACTCGAAACCCTTCATCGCCTGCAGGTAGTGCGCAATTGAACTGATCACAGCGCATACGGCCATGGCGGCGAGCCACCGAACGAAACTGCCCCAGCTCTGATCGAACAGTGCCTGCACCGCAGGGACCAGAAGCGCCACTGCCAAACCCTGCATCACGCCGTACAACACTGCCCACACCAGGAACTCGCGATAACGGCCCTGATTCTGCGGGCCGAGTATCCGGAAGAGGTCGCGAATCATGAGTTGGCCTTTCCTGCTGCGTCAGACTTACCTGCGATGTTGCGTTCAATCGAGTCGGCCCGACTGTGCTCAATCGAGTCGGCCCGACTGTGACTCGCCCACATCCGGGCATAGGTTGAACCACTCGCCACGAGCTGATCGTGCGTGCCCTTCTCCACGATCCGTCCGGCGTCGAGGACCACGATCTGATCGGCACTCACAATCGAAGCCAACCGGTGCGCGATCACCAGCACCGTGCGGCCGACCGTCAAGCGCGACAGCGCTTCTTGGATATCGGCTTCGGACTCCGGGTCGGCGAACGCGGTTGCCTCGTCGAGCACGAGAACAGGAGTGTCCGCGAGAATCGCACGCGCGATGGAGACTCTTTGGGCTTCACCACCCGAGAATCTGGCGTCGACCCCGACCACCGAGTCGTACCCCCTCGGGAGCGCTTCGATTCGGGTGTCGATCTGCGCGGCTGCGGCAGCGGCCTTCACCTCGGCCGAAGTCGCCTGCGGTCGGGCAAGCCGAATGTTGTCGAGCACGGTCGCTTCGACCAGCTGCACGTCCTGCAGAACGAATCCGACGTGGCGGTACAGCTCGTCGGTAGCGACTTCCCTGACGTCGACACCAC
This sequence comes from Rhodococcus sp. WY5, assembly GCF_018588185.1. Classification (NCBI taxonomy): domain Bacteria; kingdom Bacillati; phylum Actinomycetota; class Actinomycetes; order Mycobacteriales; family Nocardiaceae; genus Rhodococcus; species Rhodococcus sp. WY5. The sequence goes on along the minus strand of NZ_JAAMPR010000001.1, from coordinate 2,910,076 downwards.
CGATGGCCACGGATCCGGCACGCACGTCGTGGAACCTCGGAACCAACGTCGCCAGCGTCGACTTACCCGAACCCGACGGTCCGACCAGCGCCGTCACCGTGCCCTCCGGCAGCGTCAGATCAATGTCGGTCAGAACGTCGGCGCCGTCGTCGTATGCAAAGGAAACTCCGGAGAATCGAACTTCGTTCCCCACAGGCTTTTTCGGATGATCGGTTTCCGGCAGAGCGTCGGTTGCGAACAGCGCGATCAGTCGCGCCGCAGCGGCGGCTGCCTCACGGCGTGCCTGCATACCGAAACCGATGGTCGTCACCGACACCGGAATCACCATCGCGACAAGAGAACTGGTCAGCACATCGACGGGTGACACCCATCCGGAGTGAACGAACCACGAGCCGAGGCCAAGGTTGACCACCAGCACAACCGGTGCGCTCAACGCAATCGAGGCCAGTGCCTCGGTCCGGAGCATCGGGCGAACCCAGCCCTCGTACGAGACGGCAAACGCCTTGGCAGCGTCGCGGTATCGAGAATGTGACTGCTTGTCCTGACCGAAGGTCTTGACCACTGCGATGCCGGTGACGAACTCGACGATGGTGTTGCTGATGGCCGCGATGCCCTCATTCATCCGGCTCATCTTGACGGCCATGTCCTTGGTCATCATCGCGTAGGCGATCATGTAGATCGGGAGGGTGGCAATCGCGACCAGTCCCAGACGCCAGTCGATCGAGATCACGTAGCCGAGCCCGACGAGCGGCACCGCGATGGCGCCGGTGGTCTCGACGGCGCTGTGCGCAACCAGGTAGTGGAGATCGGAGATGTCGTTCTGCGCGGCTTTGCGTACGGTTCCGGACGAGTGGGAGGTGAACCAGCCCAGTGGAAGTCGACCGAGTGTCGCTGCGATTCGACGCCGAAGCACAGCTTGAAGATTGACATCGGCGAAGTGCGTCACGATCAATGCACCGCCTCCGAAGAACGCACGCATACCCAGACCGAAGACGACCACCCACACGATAGTCCAGACGCGAGACGAGTCGATGTCGCCGCCCACGATCAGCGTCTTACCCAACTCGGCGATGGCCACGTACGGCACGATGGCCGCGACCGCGGCGATCACCTGCATCACCATCGCGATGGTGGTCCGTGTACGAACTGGCGCAAGGAGTTCGCGAAGCGCGCTCTTGTGCGCCGCCGCTTCAGCTTTGGCTTGCGAGGCTTCGGCCGTCGCTCCTTGTGATGCGTCGGCCTCTTCAGATGAAATGTCTGCTTTCGTGGCCTGTGTCGTCGTCATTTCGAGAACGCCTTCCATCGGGTTACTGCGTCGGCGTCGGATGCGATGCGGCCTTGGAGTTCCGCGCCGGTGAGAGTGCGATCGGCAAGAGCCTCGAGGTCTTCGAGGATCCAGTAGACCGCGAAAGGATAACTGCCGAACCAAAGTTCACCGCTCACGTCCACTGTGCGTCCGGCCTTCACTGCGGAGATCTCGTTGAACAGTGGATTTGCGTGAACTAGAGCGCCGTCGTAGATGTTGCCCGAGGTCACGACCATCGCGTCCGCCGCGTGCTGTCCGACCTCCTCGCCTGACACCGAAGACGTGGCAACACCTGTGTTGGGGCCGATCTTCGCGTCGAGTTCGGCTTGCGGGCGCCCGAAACCGGCTTCCTCGATGATCGAGGACATCGGCGACTGTGGGATGACGGTGTAAATGCCGCCGGAGAATCCCACCAGCACTGACAGCGTCTGCGGTTGCGCCTCGACCGTTCCGGATACTTCGGCAAATTTGGTCTCGAGCCTCGACACGATTTCGCGAGCTTCGGACTCTCGACCCAGTGCCGTCGCCGCGGTATTCAGAACTTCGCGCCACGGCGCCGCATAGGTGAGCACCGTCGTCGGGGCAATCTCGTTGGCCTGCGCGGTGATCGACGTCAACGAGCCGACATCACTGAGCAGGATTCGGTCAGGATGAACGGCCGCGATCTGCTCCACATCTGGTGATTGGAAGAACGTCGGTTTGTCGACGACCTCGATCCCCTCACTCTGCAATATCTCCTTCGCCGCCTGCGACTGCAGCGTGGCGAAGACCGTATCGGGCTTGACCCCGAGCGTGAGTGCGTTGAGCGCTGCGAACTCGTCCAGTGCGAGCAGTTTCTGAGGTGCAGGTACGGCCGACGACTCGCCTGTTTCCGATGCGTCTGCGTCATCGCCGCCCACGGAGCAACCGACAAGCGCCGTTGCTGTCGCTGCGAGTGCCGTTGCTCGCAGGCCCCACTGCTGCCGCATCCTTCTCTCCCCGCTTTAGTTACACGCTGTCTCGATTAGGGGAGCCTACAATAAGTCACGCCTTTTGTGCAGTCCTCGTCGCTGGAAGTGCAATCGCCGGCAGACAGGCGACAACACTGATGACGGCACCCATCACGAACGCCAGCGCGAACGAGTCGCCGGAAATGCCGATCGCCAGGACCGCTGTGGTCACCGGGGCGCCCACCGCCGAACCGACGGTTCTGATCACACTGTTGACTCCACTGGCTGCTGCCATTTCCGATGGCGGGACGATCGAGGCAACCAACAGAGCACAGACCGCGAACCCCACGCCGTTCCCCAATCCGACGAGGGAAAAGAACGCCACGATCGCAACCACCGAACTCGGCCAGATCGCGAGTCCGACTGCGCCCGCCGCCATGAGGGCCAGCGCTATGACAGCGGGCACCCGCGGCCCGAATCGCCGCGCGAGAGCCGGCGTCAAGCGGCCACCGAGAAAGACGAGGACAGCGGCGGGCAAGAGCGCCAAGCCGGTCTGCACAACGGTGAATCCGCTTCCATACGTAGACGTTTCCGGCGCCTGGAGGATCCGCGGCAGACAGAGATAGAAAATGTACGGCACGAACCCGAACACCAGGGTGAGTGCGCTGGTGATCATCATCGGCTTGTCCCGAAAAACTCGCATGTCGACGATCGGCGCGTCGTGGCGGGAATCGACGGCAATCAGTGTCGCGAACGAAACGAACGCGACTACCACCAGACCCCAGAATCCGAGCGACAAAACTCCCCAGTCGGAGGCTTTCGTGATCGCCAATAGCAGGCTCACCAATCCGAACGCCAGAGCGCCGGCACCGGCCCAGTCCGTCGGCATACCCGGGCGGCGATGCGAGCCCGGAACCGCGGCCACCACTGCGACCAATGCGAGCACGATCAAGATCCCGGTGATCACGAACAACCACTGCCAACTGAGATACTCGAGGATGACACCGCCGATCACCAGTGCACTTCCGGCACCGATTCCCAAAGTCCCAGCGAGCCAACCTATCCCTGAAGACAACTCGGGACCTACTACCGTTCTCCGCAGTACTGCCATCGCAAGCGGGAAGCTCGCCATGCTCACTCCCTGGACAGCTCGAACGACAAGCAGCACCCCGATATTCGGGGCGGCTGCCGCGGCAAATGTCGCGAGAGCGAAGATGATCAGGACGATCACCAGGACTCGCTTGTCGCCGAATCGGTCACCCATCGCGCCGACTATCGGAGCCATCACCGCGGCCGCCAACAGGTACGCCGTCAGGATCCAGCCGGTCACCGCCACGGACGTGTCGAAATGCTCACCCAACACCGGCAACGCCGGTACCAGCATGGTCTGCATGAGCGAGTAGACGAGTACCGCCCCCGCAAGCGCGGCGATCACCCGGCTCCCGGATCGCGTGGGCGCCTCCGCCAAGGTTGTCATCGACACCTTCCTCCAATCATGAATCGAATCGGAACGGAACACTCCGTTCCGATTGAGTAAACCATGCATTGCTAGCCTGTGGGAATGGCGAAAGAGAATGCGAGCCTCCCCGGACGCGCCCGAGAAGCCGCAGACAACGACGTCACCGTACTGCGAGCAGCGCGCGAGATTTTTGCCGAACAGGGTTGGAATGCACCGGTATCGGCAATTGCCACCCGGGCCGGAGTGGGAGTAGGCAGCATCTATCGCCGATACCGAGGCAAGGAGGAACTGGCGCAATCCCTGCGCGTCTGGGCGATCGACCACCTCGCCACCCTCGCCCGAGAGTGCATGAGCACCGCGAAAACCGATGAAGCCGTATTGAAGACGTTCTTCTCGCGATATCTCACCGAATCAGTGGGACCGCTCATTCCGGTCCTCGGCGGCAAGTTACCTGAACACGCCGAAGTCACTCGTGCCGCCGAAGAATTGGAGGCCGCACTGCAATCGATGGTCGACGTCTGCATCGACGCTCGCGAAGTCCCGCCCGACTTCACTGCTGCTGACGTCATGCTCATGACAGTGCATCTGCGGCCGACTCTGCCGATCGAGGGTGATCGAGCCACCGAAATACACACGCGCTATCTCGACTTCATGCTCGACGGACTTCGTGGTGGAACACCCCGACCAACGATCACTCCCCCGTCCTGGAGCGAATGGCTTCAGATGTGGCAGGGCAACTGACCCCGAGAACACCCGAATGACCTGTCAGGTTAGGCTTACCTAGCTTAGTTCGCCATGTTCGGAAGGTTCTCATGAAAATCAATCGCCGGCTCGCCGGCTTCGCCGCTCTACCCGCCGTCGCCACGCTCCTACTCGCCGGTTGCGGAAGTAGCGACGCAGCGCCCTCTACCGAGACCAGGTCTGCCGACCAGTCCTGGAGTTACACAACGGGATACGGAAACACGATCACCCTCGACCACGCCCCGGAGCGGATCGTCGTCGACGCGTACTCCGCTGCGGCTCTGTGGGACTACGGCATTCGGCCGGTCGGCATCTTCGGTTACGGCGTCGGCAATCCAGACGTCACCGATCGCGCTGACGAGTCGACGATGACCGTCGTCGGCCGTGAAGGTGAACTCAGCGCGGAAGCTCTTGCGGCGCTGGACCCAGACCTGGTCATCGGGTACGGCAACAGCGACGACCCGACGCGATGGACTTGGTGGGACGAGCCGATGGGCAAGACCGTCAACAATGTTGCACCGTTTGTCGGCGTCAAGTTCTCCGGAGCCTCGACACCGGACGTGTTGAACGAGTACGCCTCACTCGCCGAAGCTCTCGGCGGGGACACCGACACAGTGGCAGCACGCGAAGACAAGGAAGCATTCGAATCCGGTGCAGAGCGCATCCGAACTGCTGCGGCCAAGGTCGACGACATCGAAGTCCTCGCCCTGAACGGTGACAGCTCCGAGTTGTACGCAGGCACAACGGCGCTCGCTCAGTTCGGTTACCTGAAGGAACTGGGCGTGAAGTTCACCGGTCCGGGAGGCGACAAGGGATGGGCAGATCTCAGCTGGGAACAGGTACCGGACTATCCGGCGGACATCGTGTTCCAGTTCGCGAAGTCGGCAGAGGCATTCGCGGCATCACCCGTGTTCGTCAAGCTGCCCGCGGTGACCGCGAACCAGGTGATCGACTTCGACGACAAGCGTCCCAACACCTACGCCAATTACGGCGCCTGGTTCGAGCAGGTTGCACAACTACTCGACCAGGCCCGCAACGTCGCCTGAATTTACTGCCCAGCAGTGATTCGCCCGGCCGCTTCCTCGAGAACGTCGAGGAAGATGGCCGCGGTGAGCGCAAATCCTTGGTTGTATCGCGCGTCGCTGGTCAACACGTTGCCCGCTTGAACTGCAGGCAACCGCTGCCACGTCGGCTGCGACTTGATCGCGTCGAGCGCTTCCTGATCGCGTGCTTGGGCGATGATCACATCCGCCGGAGCCAAGGTGTCGAGTTGCTCGAACGACAACTCGAACGAGTTCTCTGCATTGTCGTCGTCACGGAAAAGCACGTCCAGGCCGGCATCGAGTGCAACACTGATTCGCAGATTCCGCTGATGCACAAGGAAGCCCGTCGGCGTCTGAACGCCGAACACGATCTTCTTTCCGCCCAGCTTCTCCTGCAACATCGGTCGCAGTCTCGCGAGCTTGTCGTCGTACTCCGCAATGGAAGCCTCGGCGATCGTCACCCGGTCGAGCTGGCTCGCCTGCGCCATCAGAGCACCTCGCCAGTCGACCGGGTGCCCGGCAATCGGTTCGACGTCGTCGCCGACGACCAACAGCGGCGCGATGGAAGACAAGCGCTCGGTGCCGTACCAGTCACTGGTGTATCCGATCGCAGTGATGACGATCAGATCGGGCTCGAGAGCGAGCAGAGCCTCGAAGTTGGTGGAGAAGTCGCCGGCGACGTTGACGAAGCTCGCGTCCTCGATGGTGCGGCCGGGAAACTGGAATCCTGCCTTGGCGTCGGGGAACCAGAAGTTGCCCGATCCGACGATCGGGTAGTCCATCATCATCGCGAATTCGAGGTCGACGCGGCCGTCGAGCACCACCACACGCTTCGGGTCGCGCGGAACGTCGCCGCTGAACTCGGCCCACGTGTACGGGAGAGTGTCACTGGCAGAGTCGGATTCGCCATCGGAGCTTCCGCAGGCGCTCAGCGCCAATGCTGCAGCCACACCAGCTGCGCCACCGAAGAATCGGCGTCGCGAAATGCGGTCGACGATCTGAGCCCACTCCGTGTCGGTAACCTGCGCATCCAGGACGAGTGTCATACCTTTGCTCCTTCGATGTTTCGCTGACGCTCGCGTCCCAGCGGAATGACCAGCGGTGTGTGGGAAACCGGATCGTCGATGATGCGGCACGCCATGCCGAACACCTCCTGCACCAGTTCTTCGGTGATGATCTCCGCGGGCGGGCCCTCGGCGACCACCGCGCCGTCCTTCATCGCGATGATGTGAGTTCCGTAGCGGCACGCGTGATTGAGATCGTGAAGCACCGCCACCAGCGTGTGTCCGTCGTTCTCGTTCAGATCGCGGCAGAGTTCCAGCAGCTCGATCTGGTGCGCGATGTCGAGGAACGTCGTCGGCTCGTCCAGTAGCACCAACGGAGTCTGCTGCGCGAGAACCATAGCTACCCAGACACGTTGGCGCTGACCACCGGACAGTTCGTCGACCGGCCTGGCCGACAGATCCGTGACCTTGGTTGCTTCCATCGCCTTGATGACGGCGGCCTCGTCCTCTCGGGACCACTGGCGGATCAGCTTCTGGTGCGGATAACGCCCTCGCGCAACCAGATCGGCGACTTTGATTCCGTCCGGCGCGATCGACGTCTGCGGCAGAAGCCCGAGTCGCCTCGCAACTTCCTTTGCCGGGTACGACGTGATCGTCTTACCGTCGAGAAGGACCTTGCCGGTGGTCGGCTTGAGCAACCGGGACAGCGCACGCAGAAGCGTCGACTTGCCGCAGGCATTGGGACCGACGATGACGGTGAAGCCACCGTCGGGGATTTCGACGTCGAGGTGTTCCGAGATGACGCGCTTGTCGTAACCGATCGTGACGTCCTCGGCGCGAAGCCGATTCGTCCTTTCGACCACGACGGCGGCCGTACTTGTCTCGTTCACGCTGTTCCTCGTTCCTTCACCGATCACTGCTTACGTGCCTCTCGCGCGAGAAGCCATACGAAATAGATGCCACCGATGGAGACGGTGACGACGCCGACCGGCAACTGTGTCGGCGCGAAAGCTCGCTGCGCCACCCAGTCGCTGACCATCAGCAACGCGCCACCCATTGCTGCCGACGGCAGCAGGGTCACTCCGGCACTACCGGTCAATCGCCTCACCAACTGCGGAGCCGCCAGCGAGACGAACCCGATGGGACCGGCCGCTGCTGTCACCATGGCCGTCAGGGCGACGCCGAGAACAACCAGGGAAAGCCGCGTGGGTTCGGCCCGGACGCCGAGCGCCTTGGCGGCGTCGTCGCCCATCTCGAGCATCTGCATCCGCCTGCCCAACACCAGGATCAGCGGAACGAGGATGGCCAGCACGACGACCACCGGCCACACCTGAGTCCAGCCGAGGCCGTTCAACGAACCGGCACCCCACACTGCGGCAGCCATGGCGTCGTCAAGTTTCGCCTTGAGGATCATCCAGGTGTTGACCGAGCCCAACATCGCGCTGATGGCGATACCGACGATGATCAACCGGAATCCCTGCACACCTCGCTTGTACGCAAGGAGATAAACAACTGCTGCGGTGGCGATTCCGCCCACCAGAGCACCGACTGCGATCTCGTAGTAAGTACCACCGATGAGGAGGATGACCACCAGAGCGCCCGTGTACGCACCGGAGTTGAAGCCGATGATGTCCGGGCTACCCAACGGGTTCCTGGTCAGCGATTGGAAGATCGCACCGCTCATACCGAGCGCCGCACCGAGCATCAGCGCCAACAGAACTCGGGGCAGACGCCATTCCACGACGACCATGTGGATACGCGCGGGGGCTTCGCCGAACAGTGCACCGAGGACGTCCCCGATCGGCACTTGGTAGTCACCACTACCGAGCGCGATGACACCGATGGCCAATGCAAGCGCAACGAGGACGAGGCAGACTGTGACCGTGCGGACGTCGATCCGCGCGGACCAGCCTTCTTTGGGTGAGCGCACCACCGTGGTGGCGCGCCCGAAATCGATGCTCACAGACCGCTCACCTTGCTTCGACGCACCAGCATGATCAGCACCGGAGCGCCGATGAAGGCCGTGACGATGCCGACCTGAAGTTCACCCGGGCGCAGCACGATTCGGCCGACGACGTCGGAGAAGAGAAGAAGAATCGGCGAGCACACCAACGTATACGGGAGAATCCATCGCTGATCCGGTCCGACGAACCATCTCGCGACGTGCGGAACCATCAAACCGACGAATCCGATCGGCCCGGCCGCAGCTGTCGCCGCGCCGCACAGCAATGTCACCGCGATGACACCGAGGATGCGAGTACGAGTGATGTTGGCACCGAGCGAACGTGCCAGATCGTCACCCAGGGCCACCGCGTTGAGTTGGCGCGCCAACGCGAGCGCCAGGAAGAGCCCGATGAGAATGAATGGGGCAACGGCCAGAACGATTTCCAACGAACGCCCGCTGAGTGAGCCGGCATTCCACTGGCGCATCTGGTCGAAGGCGGTCGGGTTGAGCAAGGTGATCCCGGACGAGATGCCGCCGAGCACGGAGCCGATGGCAACACCGGCAAGCGTCAGCCGAATGGGCGTCGCACCACCTCGACCGATCGAGCCCAGCGTGTAGACGATCGCCGTGGCTATCACCGCTCCGAGGAAAGCGAACCAGATGTACGACCAGATGCTGGTCAAGCCGAAGACCGCGACGGCAACGACCATCGCGAAGCCCGCGCCGGCATTGACACCGAGAATTCCTGGATCAGCCAAGGGATTTCGTGTCATCGCCTGGATGAGGCCACCGGCCACACCCAGTGCCATACCGACTATCAGACCGAGCAGAGTACGAGGTAGCCGCAGATCACGGATGATCACGTGATCATTGGAATCGTCGTAGTTCACCAGCGCGTCGATCACGGTGCCGAACGGAATGGTCTTCGATCCCACCGCGATACTCAGCAGGAGCACGGCGGCGAGCACCACCAGGCACACCAGAAGACCCGCCATACGACGAGAGTTGGTCGATACCAGCCCGTCCGGTTGCTTCTGCTTCTCGTGCAGCGACTCGTCGATCAGTTCTTCGGTGTGTTTGTCGACTGCGCTCTTGTCCGCCGCACCGCTGTCGACAGCACTCTTGTCGAATCCAACGGTCACAAGCCGGCGCTCTCTAGAGTCTTCTCGACCTCGTCGCGGATCTCTTCCTCGTCGCGGTCCGATTCCCAGGCCGCATCGAGTGCCGCGCGGACACTTTCGTCGAGGGCCTCGTACTTCGCGTTCCACACCTCGGCTTTGTACGTCCAGTAGCCGATGACCTTGTACTGCTCACCCGGCAACTTCAGTTCGTGGCGAAGGTACTTGCGGATGTCACGGAGCATCGTGCTCTCGCCTGCAACCCACACGTATCCGAGTTCGGTGGGCAGGTTCATCGCGCGAACCGCGTCCGGCAACTTCGACGGTGCAACACCGTTGCCACTGCCGACCAGCCAGATGAACTCGACGTCGGCCGACGAGGTGATCTGCTGCTTGTGAGACTCGTCCACCACCTCGACGATCGCCTTGGCCGACATCCCGGCGGGCAACTGTTCGATCAAGCGTCCGAGTGCGGGGAGTCCAGTCGCGTCGGCGACGAACACCTGCCAACGTGCGTCGGCCGGGGGCTCGTAGAGGCCACGAGACTCGCCGATCGCCAACTTGTCACCGATCTCGGCCTTCTGCGCCCAGTCGCTGGCGATACCACCCTCGTGAACGACGAAGTCGATCGTCATGCGGCTGGTTTCGGAATCGAACCGTCGCACGGTGTACGGCTGGCACGGGGACGGTTCCTCTCCCTCCGGGTATCGCCAACCGCGCGGTGCATCCGGATCTTCCGCCGGAAGAACGAACTTGCCTGTAGCCGGGACCGGGAAGTGGAGGCGCAGATATTCGTCACCGGTACCGGTGGTTTCGAAGGCGGTCAGCTCCTCCCCACCGAACACGATACGAACCATTCCCGGGGTCACGTACTCCTTGTGAAGTACCTCGCCGAACACAAGACTCACAACAATCTCCAACATCGATGGAACATGAACCGGACCCGAACACGAGGATCCATCCGACTTCCGGACATAGTTAACCCGTGCTAAGTAAGGTAGACCTTAATTTATTGCAGTGTCGTCGATGAGTCGATGCCTTCTCCGCTGCAACGGGGCCAACTACTATCGCAATTCGGCCAACGCAATACGTATGGCCTGTTCACGACAAGTATTGGCACCGGTGTGACTTCTGACTACCGCCCACGATCCCTAGCGTGGACCCAGTGCCTTCGACACCACTTCTTTCGGCCGAGACAAACGGTCCCCCAACCAGCCCGGCGATCACGCCGCGTCAGGTAATCACACGCGCGATCGCTTCCGAAGGTCGCGGAGCCAAGCTGGCGGCCGCGTCCGTCGGCTTCACCGGCCACCAGGTCGCGGAAGCGTTGGTGCCGGTGGTGATCGGTGCGGTGATCGACCGTGCTGTGGCGACCAGCGATGCCGCAGCGCTCGGAAAGTGGATCCTCGTTCTCGGAATTCTCTTCACCGGCTTGTTGCTCAGTTGGCGCTTCGCGGCGCGCATCTCCGATTCCGTCACCGAGCACGGAGCACATCGCTTGCGGATGGACATCGCGCGCCGAGGCCTCGATCCGCACGGCATGTCGCCGCGGCGTATGCCGGGCGAGGTCTACTCGATTGCAACATCCGACGCGGGTTCGGTGGCCGGATTCACGCACACGCTGAGCACCAAACTTGCGGCCGCCTGCGGAGTGCTGACCGCCGCGATTTCGCTACTGGTGATCTCGGTGCCACTCGGCCTGCTCGTCATCCTCGGCACTCCCCCGGTGCTGGCTCTCATGCAGGTGGTCAGTCGGCCGCTCGAACGCCGAGCCGAAACAGATCAATGGCAGGGCGCCAAGGCCGGCGCGCTAGCCGCAGATCTACTCTCCGGACTCCGAATCCTTTCCGGAATCGGCGCCGGAGATGCTGCAGCGCAGCGGTATCGGGGAGCCAGCCGGACTTCGTTGGAAGCAACCCTTCGCGCACAGAGATACCAAGCGATGTACTCCGCCGCCAACGTTGCGATCGCCGGCGCTTTCCTCGCCGTCATCGCGTACGTGGGCGGACGGATGGCAGCGTCCGGGAGCATCTCGGTCGGTGAATTCGTTGCCGTGGTTGGTCTGGCACAGTTCCTTCGGGGTCCGTTGATCGACATCATCTACTTCGGCGCCGGTCTGGCACGGGCGCGTGCTTCCGCCAACCGCGTCGCAGCACTTCTCGGGACCACCGAGGCTGTGACTCCCGCGGGTGAACCTGTGTCCCTGAATCACTCCGAGTTCCTGACGCTGCGCGACGTCGTGTTGGCCGGAGCGTCACCAGTCGATCTCGACGTCAAACGCGGCGAGATCATCGGCATCGTCACCGAGAATGCCGCATGGGCGGATGCGTTGGTCGACGCACTGGCGCGTCGAATCGAGCCTTCGAGCGGAACAATTCATCTCGGCGACAACGCCATTCACGAGCTGCACATCGACGAACTTCGCACTCACGTTCTGGCAGCACCGCACGACGCGGCACTGTTCATCGGCACAGTCGGCGACAACATCGACGCCCTCGCACCGATCGGCAGCCGCAACGACGAGGCCATCGCCGCTGCTGCGGCAGATCAAGTGATCTCGGCACTGCCGCTCGGCCTCGCAACCCGAGTCACCGAGCAAGGGAATTCTTTGTCCGGCGGTCAGCGTCAGCGCATCGCGTTGGCGAGGGCACTGGCGAGCGAAGCTCCCGTCCTGGTCCTGCACGATCCCACCACTGCCGTCGACTCCGTCACCGAAGCGCGCATTGCTCGCGGGATCGCCGAGGTACGCGGGGCGCACGCCACAATACTTCTGACCAGCAGCCCCGTGCTGCTCGATATCTGCGATCGGGTGATCGAGCTGTGAACGAACTACTCCCCACCGCAACACCGAAACAAGCGCGGCGCGCGGCACTTCGGTTGATGGGACCCCACCGGATTTCCGCGATCGCAGCAGTCGTCACCCTGACCGCCGCGACCGCGATCGGTCTGCTCACACCGCTGGTCCTCGGCGCCATGGTCGACGCCGTGACCGACGCAGACGGCGACGCTGTCTCTCGCATCGGCACACTGACTCTCGCGTTGGTCGGTATCGCGGTTGCCTCATCCCTTCTCGTCGGAGTGAGCAACTACCTGCTCGCCGGCGTCGGCGAGCGCGTTGTCGCCGACCTTCGCGAAGAAGTCGTCGTCCGGGTTCTCGACGTTCCGCAGAGCGACGTCGAACGGGCCGGGCGCGGAGATCTCGTCTCCCGCATCACCGGCGACGTGCGGTTGGTGACCCGGGCCGTATCCGAAGCACTTCCGGTTTTTGCCACCGCGGCACTGACCATCGTGTTGACCCTGATCGGATTGGGTAGCCTCGATTGGAGATTCGCCGTCGCCGCGGTGATCGCGGCACCCATCCAGATCCAGGCGCTGCGCTGGTACCTCTCGAGGTCGGCACCGGTCTACCGCGAGGAGCGGGAGGCAGAAGGTGCACGTGCGCAACAGCTCCTGGACTCGCTGAGCAACTCCGACACCGTCGGATCGCTTCGCCTGGCCCAGCCGCATCTCGAACAGATCGAATCTCGATCGATGACGGCCGTCCGGCTGAGCTTGTTGACCACGCGTCTACGCACCAGGTTCTTCGGCCGGCTCAACATCGCGGAGTTCATCGGCCTGTCCGCTGTGCTGATCACCGGCTTCTGGCTGGTGAAGGACGGTCAGATCAGCATCGGTGCCGCCACCGCCGCAGCCCTGTTCTTCCACCGCCTCTTCGATCCGGTGGGCGCGGTTCTCAGCGTGTTCGACGAATTGCAGGAAGGCACAATCGCGTTGGCTCGCCTGGTCGGAGTCACGCTTGCGCCCGTGCCATCTGCACCGACCGATCCGCAGGAACCTGTCGACAGCTCAGCTTCTTTGGAACGCGTCACATTCTCGTACCGAAGCGGCGACGCTCCTGTTCTGCGAGACATCGACATCACCATTCCGGCAGGAACCGTCACCGCACTGGTGGGCGCTACCGGAGCCGGAAAATCTACAGTCGCAAAGCTGATCGCGGGAACCTACGAACCGACCGAAGGCGTCGTGAAGATCGGGACGGTGCCCCGGAACGAACTGCCACCGTCGACATCTCGGAGCGCGGTGGCCCTCGTGACTCAGGAGGTCCACGTCTTCGCCGGCACGTTGGCCGAGGATCTGCGGCTGGCCGACCCGTCGGCAACCGACAACGATATCACCGCGGCGCTCGATACCGTCGGCGCGTCGGATTGGCTGCGGGCTCTCCCGGACGGACTCGAAACCGTGGTCGGAGACGGTGGACACCGGCTGACCGCAACACAGGCACAACAACTTGCGTTGGCAAGAATCGAATTACTGGATCCGCCGCTGCTGATTCTCGACGAGGCGACCGCCGAAGCGGGCAGCGCCGGAGCCAGGGTCCTCGACGATGCCGCTCTCGCTCTGACCCGAGGTCGCACTGCTGTCACAGTGGCACACCGACTCTCACAGGCCGTCGACGCCGATCAGATCCTGGTGATGGACGACGGCCGCGTCGTCGAGCACGGCTCTCACGACGAGTTGGTCAACCTCGGGGGTCGGTACGCGGAGCTGTGGGAAGCGTGGTCCGCGCCGCGGAGTTGACCGCGACGGTTGCACCGAGCACTTCCGCCCGGTGCAACCCAACTCAAGCGTGCAGAAGGTACGGCACCGATTCGGGCGCCACGCTCCCCTTGTTCATCATGCTGCCGGGTGTGCGGCCGGTGACCCGGCGGAACACTGCGACAAAGGCACTCGGAGTTTCGTATCCGACCCGCCTACTGACAACCGAAACCGGCACTCCAGCAGCTAAATACGTCAATGCTGCGCGGACACGTACCTGAATTCGCCACTGCGCAAAAGTCATTCCCGTGCCCTGCGCGAACACACGCGTCAGCGTACGGACGCTACCGCCAGCCGTCAGCGCCCATTCGGACAGCGACCGCTGGTCTGCCGGATTGGCGACCAACGCTTCGGCAACGAACAACGCTCGTGGATCGGTCGGCATCGGAACCTCCACCGCAGCGACTTCGAGCGGCTGCAACATGTCGAAGGCCACCCGCTCGGCGCGACTGCGCGCCTCGTCGGGCATGTTCCGCCGATGCATGTGCAGGAGTACCTCACGCAGGAGAGCGCTGACACCGAACAAGCCCGGAACACCCGACGGCGCCTCGTGAGCCTCGGGCCGGAAGTAGGTGCAGAAGAACTCCGTACCCGGACCGGCCTTCACGGCATGCAACACCCCGGCAGGCAGCCACAGTCCGGCCGAAGGCGGCACCTCCCAAGTGATGCCGTCAGCGACAACCGTGAGCATTCCACCGGAGTTTCCCCAGATCAGCTCATGTTCAGGATGACGATGCGGGGCCCACTGCCGCTGATGAGAGAGCTTCAGAGTCACCGTTGTCATCGAGTAGGGGTGATCGATGGAACGCGGCCCCACGGGCACCGAAATTCTCTCTGCCACAGCTGTCATGAAGACGAGTATAGGACTTTCGTTAGGCATACCTAAATAGGAACCCGAAAATCGTTGACTGTGACCCCAGAGTTACACATACCAGGGTCCCCGATATCGTGACTGCAACTCCCGGCTACGGGTCGGCAACGAGAGGTACATGATGGTTGACGCATCACGAATCCCGGTCATCGTCGGCGTCGGCGATCTGCGCTGGAATCCTGCCGACGGGCACCGCGAACCCCTCGATCTGATTCACGACGCCACCGTCGCCGCGTTGAACGACAGTGGACACGCTGAACTGGGAACACAGATCGATTCCGTGATCGCGATCAAGACAGTCAGCTGGTCGTACGACGATCTCCCCGGGCTACTCGCCTCACGATTAGGCGCGACCCCCACGGTCACCTCTACCTCGCCGATCGGTGGCCACTGGCCCGCGGCGCTCCTCGATCGGATCGGCGCGGCCATCGCTCGCGGTGAATCCTCGGCTGCTCTGCTCGTGGGCGGCGAATCGCACGCCAGCAGTACCGCCCTGCGAAAGTCCGGAGTCGCCCCCGACTCGATCGGGTGGACAGCCGCGCCGGGTGGGCCTCCCGGATTCGATCCGACCGACCTGGGAAGCGCCGAAATGCAGCGCGCCGGTTTCATCGTGCCGACTCGTGTCTACCCGCTCTTCGAGAACTGTTTCAGTGCTGCCGAGGGCCACGACGCCCGTGAATCGCTCGACTGGTCCGCGCGGATGTACGCCGCGTTCTCGGAACTGGCTTCGAAGAATCCCGCCTCCTGGACGTCGGAGATCCGATCGGCAGACGAGATCGGCACCGTCGGCCCCGGCAATCGGATGGTCTCCGAGCCGTACCCGCTGATGCTCAACGCCATGCCTTTCGTCAATCAGGCTGCGGCCGTTGTCGTCTGCTCGTTGTCGACGGCCCGCGAGTTCGGGATCGATGAAAACAAGCTGGTGTACCTCTGGGGCGGCGCAGGTGCGAGTGATCCGTTGGACATACTCAGCCGCAACAGCTTCGACAGCTCGGCCGCGATGCATGACGCCGTACATCGCACACTCGACGGTGCCGGAGTCGGCGCCGATGCACTCGACATCGTCGATGCCTACAGCTGCTTCCCGATCGTGCCCAAGCTGTTGATCCGCGAACTCGGACTTCCCGATACCGCGATCCCAAGCGTCACCGGAGGACACTCGTTCTTCGGCGGACCGCTCAACAGCTACACCCTGCATTCCGTCGCTGAAGTCACCAGGCGAATTCGCGACGGCGCGAACCTTGCCCTCGTCCACGGCAACGGTGGATTCCTCACCTACCAGCACTGCGTTCTGCTGTCGTCCGCCGCTCACGCTGGCGGGTACGTCGGTGATCCCGACGCACGCGCGCTAACTGCGGAGGTTCCGGAACTGATCACTGATTACACGGGCACGGCGGAAATAGTTACGGCCTCTGTCGAATACGGCCGCACCGGGGAGCCTGAGATCGGGTTCGTGATCGCGGCAACGCCGGACGGCGGCCGCGTCGCCGGTCACACCGGTCCCGAGAATGCCGCCGAACTGACCCAGCTTCGCGGTGACAACCCTCCGTCGATCGGGCGAACTGTTCACATCAGCGACGAGAACGGGCGACTCACGCTCACGTTCTGACAGTAGCGTTCTGACAGTAGACAGCCGTCAGCACCGGGGCATGGTTGTGCCCCGGTGCTCACGTCTTCAGTTGTCGCGATTCACGCCGCGGTGGGTGGGCTGTTCCCGCCGATCGGCTGCTGATACGGATCGATCGACATCGGTGGATAGAACACCGTCTTTCGATCCGGTCCGATCTCCACCCGCCATTCCGTGTGGTGCAGTGTCCGGTGGTGATGACCGCACAACAAGATCAGGTTGTCGAGATCTGTTGGGCCGCCATCGTTCCAGTGAACAATATGATGGGCATCGCACCACCCCGACGGTGTCCCGCACCCCGGAAACGCACACCCACCATCACGAACCGCCAACGCCCGCCGCTGCGGAACGGTCGCCGTTCTCGCTTCCTTACCGCAGTCGAGCGGAACACCACTCTCATCCAGGAGGATCCGGGTGACTGTGCAGTCGCACGCCAACATCCGGGCGGTGTCGATGCTGATGGGGCCCACCCAATCCGTCCACGCAAATCCCAGTTCCTCGGTGGACGGCAACAGGTCTTTCAGAACTTTAAGGTCGGTCATGTCTTTCGCGGACGCGGTGACCGTGATGTGCGGTTTCACTCCGCCTTCGATCGGGCCCAACCCCGCCCGCTCGTACCGCCGCAACAACTCGCAAAACCCGTCCGCACGCCGTAATGCCGGAGTACGCGTGTCCTTCACGCCGTCCTTCTCCGGCGTCGGCGCCGACAGACTCGACAACAACGTGATCAGACGTGCCCCGTTCACAGCATCCAGATCACCCTTCACAGTGACCCGCCCGTACAAGCCTTTCGAGGCGTAGAACTCGTTACGCTCCGAATCCTCACCCACCGGAACGCCGTCCTCACGCCTGCCGTACTGCTTCTCGATCCGCCGGATCGCTGCCCGCACCGCATCACAATCCGCAATGTTCTTCGACGCCAACCCCAACAGAATCCCGCGAGCCGTGTCCACATCCGCCAGGGTCATGTTCTTCGGCGGATGCTGACAAAACGACGCCACCTGCCGCGCCTTCAACGCATCCACGTCACCGCGATGAAACGCATCCGCGACAACAGGTTCGAGCATCAACAACCGCGCCAACCCGACCAGCAGACTGCACTCACCGATCTCCAGATTCGTCGAACCATGCAACCACTGCGCGATCGCCCGAAAACCCTTCCCGCCGAGAACCTCACGGGAAAACATCTCCACGATCAGCAACACCATCCGCGACTGCAATTCGTGTCGGGCGCGCACCAGATCCAGAACCTCACTCTTAAGGTCCTCGCCATCCAGCTGCCACGCTTCCCGACTGTCCATGCTCAAAGTTTAATCGAACATACTTTCGATAACCAGAGACAAACCGGACAACTTCGGGAACATGAAGACTTGAGACCTGTTGAAGTACATCACCATTCAGCTAGCCGTCAAAGACGACGCGATAGAGGACATATCCCGCGAAACACACAATCGCAACAACGCACAGCACAAGCAGGATGTCGAAAAAGATGACCACGCTTCACCCCAATCAGTTCGACCCACCGGCCACTTCTCCGTGCGGAGAAATTCTCCAAGCGGAGAAGAGGATATCACGGTATCTTCTCTGCGTGGAGAAATCGACTCGAGAAGCACTTCTGGACGCCGGGCTCGACCTGCTGGGCCGGGTTGGGTTTCGAGCCTGGTCGATGAGAGGCGTCGAAGACGAGGCGGGCGTGCCACACGGCAGCGCACGGCACTACTTCGCAAACCAGCGTGGACTGATAGTCGAGGTGGTGCGACACCTTCTGGACGGTGATCTTCCTCGCCCGGGCGAGACGCCGAAGCAACAGGTGGCCCGGTGGCTGGGGCCTGAATCCGGCCGCACTCGGGCGCGTTACGAACTGATCATCGCGTCATTCCACGATCCCGACCTCGCAGTGGAACTGGTGCTTGGTCGGGATCGGTTTGTCGACATCCTGGTCGAACGCGGCATGACCTCGTCCGATGCAACGGAGTTGGTCGCAGCACTGGACGGGCTCGTTCTGGACGCACTGCTGCGCAGGCATGCTCCGGAAACCCTGGATCCCGAGCGAATCTTCAAGAGGTTCGGGGCGAAGTTCCCCTAGCCGTCCAGCTCGGCGAAGAGCTCCATCCACTGCTCTTCGGCGGCTTCCTTGTCGGCGATGACCTGCTTGAGTTCTGCGCCGAGTTTCTGCAACTTGTCCGGGTCGGTGGCCGCGTCGGCGAGGGAAGCGTGCAGCTTCTTCTCTCGGTCGTCGAACTTCGCAATGGACCGCTCGAGCTTCGAAAGTTCCTTGCGTGCAGCGCGATCCGCGGCGCCGTCGCGGACCTGCTTGCTCTTCGACGCACCACTCGCCGTCGAAGCCACCGACGGGTTGTCGCCATCCCCCATTGCTGCGCGCCGACGCAGGTAGTCCTCGATACCACCGGGCAGGTTGGTGAGCTTGCGGTCACCGAAGAGCGCCCAGGTGGTGTCACAGATGCGCTCGATCAGGTACCGGTCGTGCGAGATGACCACCATGGTGCCCGCCCAGCCGTCGAGCAGATCTTCGAGTTGCTGAAGCGTGTCGATGTCGAGATCGTTGGTCGGCTCGTCGAGAAGCAGGACGTTGGGCTCGGCCATGAGGACACGCGTCAACTGCAGACGTCGGCGCTCACCACCGGAGAGATCACCGACTGGGGTGCGCTGACGCGCCGGCGTGAAGCCCAACCGCTCAGCCAGCTGACCCGCCGATACTTCCTTGTCTCCCAGCGTGATTCGCTCGGCTACATCCTTGACCGCGTCGAGTACGCGCATGTCGGTCGGTAGATCGTCGAGTTCCTGCTTGAGCCAACCGATGTGGACGGTCTGCCCCTGAATGCGCTTTCCGGCGGCAGGCTCGAGTTCGCCGGCCAGAGTCCGCAGCAGAGTCGTCTTGCCCGAGCCGTTGACACCGACCAGGCCTACACGCTCACCTGGAGCGAGACGCCAGGTCAGATCCTCGACGAGTACACGACCGTCCGGAGTCTCCAGACGCGCGTCTTCGAGTTCGATGACAACCTTGCCGAGCCGACGCTGCGCGAACGACGCAAGAGCGACCGCGTCACGAGGTGCCGGAACGTCGGCGATCAGGGCCTCTGCGGCCTCGATGCGGTACTTCGGCTTGGACGTACGGGCCGGCGCACCGCGGCGCAGCCATGCGAGTTCCTTGCGTGCAAGGTTGCGTCGACGCTCTTCGGAAGCGTCAGCCTGACGCGAGCGCTCGGCGCGAGCGAACACCCAGTCGTTGTAGCCACCCTCGTAGCTTTCGACGCCGCCGCCGACAACCTCCCAGGTGCGGGTGGCGACGGTGTCGAGGAACCAGCGATCGTGGGTCACGACGACAAGCGCGCTGCGACGCGAGACGAGGTGCTCGGCCAACCACTGAACACCTTCGACGTCGAGGTGGTTGGTGGGCTCGTCGAGCACCAGCAGGTCGAGGTCCTGAACCAGAGCCGCAGCGAGAGCCACGCGGCGACGCTCACCGCCGGACAGGCCGTCGACCTTGGCGTCCAATGCGGACCGCTCGCCACCGGCGCCCAAGTTGTCGATGCCGATACCCGAGAGCACCGAACGGATGCGCGCGTCGCCGGCCCATTCGTGTTGCGCCACTCCGAGCGGCCCCAGGACCACTTCACCGACAGTGGAGCCGGGAGGCAGCACACCGCGCTGCGTCACGACGGCCATACGCAATCCGCCGACGCGGCTGACGCGTCCCGAATCCGGCTGCTCCACACCCGCGAGGACTTCGAGCATGGTCGTCTTACCGCCACCGTTGAGACCGACGACGCCGATGCGCTCGCCCTCCTCGACGCCCAGGGAGACCCCGTCGAGCAACGGCTTGACGCCGAAAGACTTCGACACGTTTTCCAGATTGATCAGATTCGCCATCAGTGCTGTCCCTTTGCCGCATTGTCGAGTATTCGTGCTCCGGGAACGGGTCCGCTCGCCACGCGAACGGTGCGGCACACCCCCGCTCCCGCAAGTTCTGCGCTCACTTCCACCGCGGACTGTGCGTCGGCGCAGAGAAAGGCGCATGTCGGTCCGGAGCCGGAGACGATGCCGGCCAAAGCTCCGGCTTCGACGCCCGCTCGAAGCGTCCGTCGTAGATCCGGGTTGAGTGAGAGTGCCGCCGCCTGCAGATCGTTGCCGAGCAGCGACGCAAGCAGATGAGCGTCACCCGTGGTCAGTGCCTGGATCAACGCATCGGCGCTCCCCACCCGTTTCGGGGAGCCCTCTGCCCGCAGCTTGTCCAGCTCGCGGAACACGACCGGTGTGCTCAAGCCACCCTTCGCCAGCGCCAACACCCAGTGAAAAGTGTGGCGGGTCAACACGGGGACAAGTTGTTCGCCGCGGCCGGTTCCGAGGGCAGTGCCACCGTGCAGCGAGAACGGAACGTCACTCCCGAGGCGTGCCGCAAAAGCGTCGAGATCAGGCCGCGGGAAGTCGAGCTTCCACAAAGCGTTGAGCGCAACCAAAGCGGCGGCTGCGTCGGCACTCCCGCCGGCCATTCCACCTGCGACGGGGATGCCTTTCTCGATGACTATCTCGACGTTCGGGGCCACGCCACCCTCGACGGCGAGCATCTCGGCGGCACGCCACACGAGGTTGGTGCGATCGGTCGGCACGGCCGCGGCGTCGTCGCCGATCACCCGCACGGTCAAGGTGTCCGCAGGCGCCACCGTGAGGGTGTCTGCCAGCGACAATGCCTGAAAAACCGTCGTCAGCTCGTGATAGCCGTCGTCTCGCAGGTCCCCGACGGCAAGGTGGAGATTCACCTTGGACGGGGCCCGGACGACTACGGGGCGTGGAACGACGGAGAGCACAAGGAACAACAATAGGCGCTGCGAACACCTGGGCGAAAACCTGCGACCGCAGCAGCCCGTCCGACAGCCAGCACACCCACGCTATTTCACCGCGCGCACACCTACGCCCAGACCGACCACCGCCACGCCCAAGGCGGCGACGATTCCTGCCAGAACGCTGCTCGACGCGAAGTCTCCGGCAAAGAGTGCCCGCTCGGCGTCTACGACGTAGCCGAGCGGATTGATGTTCACGAGGACCTTCATCCAACCTGGTGCGTCCTCGAGTGGAAGCATGGTTCCCGACAGGATCAGGAGCGGGAACATCAGCGTCTGCTGAACGACCCAGAACATCCAATCCTGCTCCCGCACAGCCAGAGCGAGAGCGTACGAGAGCGCACCGAGTCCGACGCCGAACACTCCCAGCAGGACTATCCCGAGCGCGGCTCCCGCTGCATTGACGTCCAATCCGAGCGGAAGTGCGACCAGAATGATCAGAATCGCCTGCGCGGCAAGCGGAACCATCTCCTTGCACGCTCGCCCGATCAACAAGGACGAGCGTCGGAGCGGAGTCACCAACATTCGCTCGTGCGATCCCTGCTGCATCTCCATCAGGAGGTTGGACCCGGTCATCGTCGTTCCGAAGATCGCGATCATCACCAACACACCGGGAATGAACCAATTCCATACGCCGTCACCGGTACCCGGAACCCCTTTGAGCAGAGGCCCGAACAACGCCAACAGGATCAGCGGCTGGATGAGGCTGAAGATGACGCTGACCGGGTCGCGCAACATCGGTCGCAGCTCACGGCCCATCACGATTGCGCTGTCTCGAACGATGTTGCCGTGCACGGTACGTGGGGTATCGAGTGTGATTGTCATGGCGGATTCCTGTTCGTCGAAGTTCTTTGTCGTGTTTCAGGAAGCGACCGCGGCGGCGCTCTCGCGCAGGCTGCGGCCGGTGAGAGTGAGGAAGACGTCGTCGAGAGTCGGCCTGGTGATGTCGGCAGTGAGTGCGCGGGCACCACGGGCATCGGCTTCACGCAGCAACACCGGTAGCGTCGAATCACCCTCGCCGGCACGGATACTCACCGAACTCGCCTGGACGGTGACGTCACGCACAGTGACAAGTCGCTCGGCCACCGACGCTGCGACGGCGGCCGCCTCGACGCTGTCGAAGGTGAGCAACAAATGATCTCCGGCAAGATCAGCCTTGAGTGCGGCAGCGGTGTTGTCCGCGATGACAGTGCCTTCGTCGATGACGATGACCCGCTCTGCCATCGAATCCGCTTCTTCGAGGTAGTGCGTGGTCAGCACGATCGTGGTGCCCATCTC
This sequence comes from Rhodococcus sp. WY5, assembly GCF_018588185.1. Taxonomy (NCBI): domain Bacteria; kingdom Bacillati; phylum Actinomycetota; class Actinomycetes; order Mycobacteriales; family Nocardiaceae; genus Rhodococcus; species Rhodococcus sp. WY5. The sequence continues at coordinate 2,887,300 of NZ_JAAMPR010000001.1, read as the reverse complement.
GCGCCGCAGCCGGAGGATGTGGTCCCAGAGGTTGGCCCGACTCTGCGGGTCCATGCCCGTGGTCGGCTCGTCGAGGAACAGGAGCGGTGGGCGATGGACCAGGCCCAGAGCGATATCGAGCCGCCGTCGCTGCCCGCCGGACAACGTACTGACCTTTCGAGTGCCCAACTCGGTGAGTTCGAGATCACGCAGCAGCTCGTCGGCCCGGACCTGCGAGTCACCCTTGGGCATTCCGTAGCACAACCCCTGCGTCACCAACTCGTCGCGAACTCGCTGGTTGTGGCCGGCGCCGTTCCCCTGCCCGACGTATCCGAGGCTCGATCGCACCTCGTTTCGTGCCGCAGCGATGTCAAATCCTGCGATTCGCGCGCTGCCGGACGTGGGCTCGAGCAAGGTGGTCAGCATGCGCAACGTCGTCGATTTCCCGGCGCCGTTCGGCCCCAGCAAGGCAACCAACTCACCCTCCGCTACGTCGAGCGTGACTCCCTTGACTGCTTCCACGAGTTTCTTGCCCTGAGCGAAGTGCTTGGTGAGCGCCTTCGTCTCGATCATCGGTCCGCCGTCGTTGATGCGACTCATGATGTGGCCCCAATTTCTTCTCGATTGGTCGGATGCGGACCAACCTAAATTCAATTGAGGACGCATTGGGTCCTAAATGTTTGGCAGACTTCTGGCCATGAAGGAGACATCGGCTCGCCTACTGCGGTTGCTGTCACTGCTCCAGACGCGTCGAGACTGGTCCGGTGCCGAACTCGCGGACAAACTCGCGATCACCCCGCGCACAGTCAGACGTGACGTGGACCGCCTCCGCGATCTCGGCTACCCGGTCGACGCGACAGTCGGAGTCGGTGGCGGATATCGCCTGGGAGCGGGCGCGGAGATGCCCCCGCTACAGCTCGATGACGAAGAAGTGCTCGCGGTGGCACTTTCACTGCAGTCCGGAGCGACCGGCTCGGTGGTCGGCATCGGCGAGGCCTCGATGCGCGCGCTGGCGAAGCTGCGGCAGATCATGCCGTCGAGGCTGCGACACCGTCTGGAGTCGCTGTCGATCGACGTCGTGCCACGCGAGCCCGCCGCGAGCGCAGTCGATGCGTCGGTCTTGTCCGCCATCGCGTCGGTGTGCCACAACCACGAACGCCTGCGATTCGACTACAGCACTCACGACGGCACCCAGAGCCGGCGCGAGGTGGAACCGTACCGGCTCGTACGGTCGGGTGTCCGGTGGTATCTGGTGGCCTGGGATCTCGCTCGCGAAGACTGGCGATCATTTCGCGTAGACAGAATGGAACCCAAGATCCCCACCGGCCCACGATTCGTGCCGCGGGAACTACCCGCCGGTGGTGCAGCAGACTTCGTTTCCCGCGGTGTCGCTCGGGCCTATTCCTCCACGCGCGCAACAGTTCTACTGCATGCACCCATCGAGCAGATAGCACCGATGGTCAACGAACAGTGGGGATCGGCGGAGTCCACCGACGAAGGGCGTTGCGTCATAGTGCTTTCGGGCACTTCTCTGCGATCGATCGCACACTGGCTCAGAGCTTTCGACGTCGATTTCACCGTTGTGAATCCACCTGAACTCCGCGAGGAATGCCGCACGATCGCGGCGGAAACGGCAGTCGCCACTCAGCGGTATCTCGATGCATGACGGCGTTTTTCACCCAAATACAACAAGACCCCAACTCCGAAGAGTTGGGGTCTTGTCAGTACGTCATGCGTCGGTTGCCCGACTCACATGGACGTCTTAGACGATGGTAACGCCGGTGGCCTGCGGGCCCTTGTTGCCCTGACCGATCTCGAACGCCACGCGCTGGTTCTCCTCGAGAGTGCGGAAGCCGCCACTCTGGATCTCGGAGTAGTGAACGAAGACGTCAGCACTGCCGTCTTCGGGAGCGATGAAGCCGAACCCCTTCTCGGAGTTGAACCACTTCACGATGCCCTCTGCCATGTAAATCTCCTCTAACACAGTGTCAACAGGCAGTCGCTTCGACCGCCCGGGTCACTTACTACGACCGTTCTGAGACAAATCCGTGGAGGATGTCCAAACGCTCGCAACCTAACCATTTGCGAGCGTGGAAACACAAACACAAACACTTACGACCACCACAAGTAGACCACACATCCGCCGTGTTGTCTCCCCTGAGGCCTTCATCACTGCCCAGCCCGTTGACATGCATACCCCCTGGGGGTACCTTCGATTGCAGAGCGATACCTACACCGGGTATCCGTAAAATAAGCTTTCCACAACCGAAGGGACCAGCGATGACCACCGCCGAATACACCGTTTCCGGAATGACCTGCGGACACTGCGTCGGATCCGTCAAGGAAGAGATCGGCAACATCGCGGGAGTAACCGCGGTGGATGTCGAACTGGCGAGCGGACGCGTCGTCGTCACCAGCGATGCTCCCGTCTCCGCAGCCGACGTCGTCGCAGCAGTCGACGAAGCCGGCTACGCAGTCGTACCAAGCTGAGTCAGCCGTGCGCACCTCGACAACACTTGCCGCCTACGCCGTAGGGCTGGTCGCCGTCTTCGGCGCCGCCCTCGGCGTGGGGGCCGCAATCGGAAGCCCGATAGACATGTCCACCACCCAGCACAGCACCCACGAATCAACCACCGAATCGATGCCAGGCATGGATTCGGCAACACCTGCAGGACTCGAAGTCTCTTCCGGCGGATACACACTCACCGATGTGACCGCACCCGGTCGAGCTGGGGAGCCGGGAACCTTGACCTTCCGGATTCTCGACGACACCAACACGCCCGTCGTCGATTTCGACCTCCTGCACGAGAAGAAACTCCACCTCATTGTCGTCCGAAACGACACCAGCGAATTCCGCCACGTACATCCGTCCCTCGCTGCAGACGGCACCTGGTCGATCGACTGGGCCTGGCCCGCCGCCGGCACCTACCGAGTCTTCGCGGACTTCGATCCCACCGATGGCACCCAACTGACACTCGGCCGAAACTTCGACGTGGCAGGCGAATTCACTCCCGCGCCGCTACCTGCGAAGAGCGCGACCGCAACCGTCGACGGATACACCGTGACTCTCGACGGTGATCTGACCACTGCCGGCGGCCCGATCACGCTGAGCGTTGCTCGCGACGGAGCCCCGGTCACCGATCTCGATCCGTACGTCGGTGCCTTCGGTCACCTCGTTGCCCTGCGCACCGGCGACCTCGCCTACCTGCACGTGCACCCCGAAGGCGAGCCAGGCGACGGCGTCACAGCTCCTGGTCCGGACATTTCCTTCCACGCACAGGCACCGAGCGAAGGCACATACCGACTGTTCCTCGACTTCCAGCACGAGGGCGTGGTTCGGACCGCCGAATTCACTGTTGATGCAGGCACTTCCACAGCTTCAGTTCCAGACAATCACGAGGGAGGGCACTGATGACGTCACCGACTGCGGTCGACAATGCTGCCAACTCGAGCAGCGTCGAACTCGCGATCACCGGGATGACCTGCGCCTCCTGTGCGTCACGAATCGAGAAGAAGCTCAACAAGATCGACGGCGTCACAGCCACCGTCAACTACGCGACGGAGAAGGCCAAGGTCACCTTCCCGGACGGGGTACCCGTCGAAGATCTGGTCACTGCCGTCGAGAACGCCGGTTATTCCGCCGCGCTCCCCAAGCCGCCCAGCGCGCCGGACACCGTCGACCCGGATGCGGAAACCCCGCAGGATCGTGATCTGCGCGAGCTCCGTACTCGCCTGATCATCTCGACTCTCCTCTCCGTGCCGGTCATCGCTATGGCGATGATTCCTGCGCTGCAGTTCGACAACTGGCAATGGCTCTCCCTCACACTGGCCGCACCGGTCATCGTGTGGGCGGCCCTCCCCTTCCACCGGGCTGCCTGGGTGAACCTGCGTCACGGCGCGGCCACGATGGACACGCTCATTTCGCTGGGCACCATCTCGGCCTTCGTCTGGTCGCTCTACGCACTGTTCTTCGGCACTGCGGGCGAAGCCGGTATGAAGCACGCCTTCCGGCTGACGGTCGACCGGATGGACGGCAGCGCCAACATCTACCTCGAAGTTGCCGCGGGCGTCATCACGTTCGTGCTGGCCGGACGCTACTTCGAGCACAAGTCCAAGCGCACGTCCGGCGCCGCACTGCGCGCACTCATGGAACTCGGTGCGAAAGACGTCGCGGTATTGCGCAACGGCGTCGAAGTACGAATCCCCGCCGAAGAACTGGCAGCGGGCGACTCCTTCATCGTCCGGCCCGGCGAGAAGATCGCCACCGACGGCATCATCACCGAGGGCCGCTCAGCCGTCGACATGAGCATGTTGACCGGCGAATCCGTGCCGGAGGAAGTCGGTGTCGGGGACACTGTCGTCGGCGCCACCGTTAACGTCGGTGGAACCTTGACCGTCGAGGCCACCCGGGTCGGGAGCGACACCCAACTCGCCCAGATGGCGGCACTGGTCGAAGACGCACAGAACGGCAAGGCCGAAGTTCAGCGCCTCGCCGATCGGATCGCCGGTATCTTCGTGCCGGTCGTCATCGCGATTGCCGTTGCGACACTGGGCTACTGGCTCGGTACCGGCAACCCCATCGAGATGGCGTTCACCGCTGCGGTCGCCGTGCTGATCATCGCGTGCCCCTGTGCTCTCGGATTGGCAACGCCCACAGCTCTGTTGGTGGGCACGGGCCGCGGAGCCCAGATGGGAATCCTCATCAAGGGACCCGAGGTGCTCGAATCGACGCGCGCAGTCGACACCGTCGTGCTCGACAAGACGGGAACCGTCACCACCGGTCAGATGACATTGCTGGACACCGTGGTGGGCGAAGGAACAACCGTCGACGAGGTCCTTCGGCTGGCCGGCGCACTCGAACATCGCTCCGAGCACCCCATCGCCGCAGCGATTGCGAAGGGTGCGACCGAAGCTGTGGGCGAATTGCCTACGGTCGAGGATTTCGTGAACGTCGCCGGGCGCGGCGTGCAGGGAATGGTCGACGGTCACGCCGTCGTCGCGGGCCGAGACGCGCTGCTCGCCGACTGGTCGATGCCGTTGCCGGAAAATCTCCGCGAGGCGAAGGCTGCAGCAGAGAAGGCCGGGCGCACCGCAATCGCGGTGGGCTGGGACGGCAAGGCGCACGGCATCCTCGTGATCGCCGACGCGGTCAAGGACACGAGCGCCGAAGCAATCGCGCAGTTGAAAGCACTCGGCCTCGAACCGGTTCTGCTGACCGGTGACAACGCCACCGTTGCTCGCACTGTCGCGGATCAGGTCGGGATCAGCACCGTCTTCGCCGAGGTCATGCCTGCGGACAAGGTCGACGCCGTCAAGAAACTGCAAGCGGAAGGACGCGTCGTGGCCATGGTCGGCGACGGCGTGAACGACGCGGCAGCCCTGGCTCAGGCCGATCTCGGCCTGGCGATGGGCACGGGTACCGACGTTGCGATCGAGGCCAGCGACATCACTCTGGTGCGAGGTGACCTGCGGTCGGCGGCCGATGCAATTCGACTGTCCCGCAAGACGCTCAAGACCATCAAGGGCAACCTGTTCTGGGCATTCGCCTACAACACGGCTGCGATCCCGCTGGCTGCGGCCGGCCTGCTCAACCCGATGCTCGCCGGTGCCGCAATGGCATTCAGCAGTGTGTTCGTGGTGAGCAACAGCCTGAGGTTGCGGCGGTTCAAATAAGGGGGCAAGCCCCTGTGCGCGGTTAGGGAGTCCCTGCACTCCTTAACCGCGCACGGGGCTATTCGCCTCCAGCAAGCCGAACGAAGGCTGCTGCGTCGAGCATCTCGCCACGCGTCTGTGGCTCGATGCCGGCAGCGAGGAGCCGTCGTTCGGCCTCGGCAGGCGAACCTGCCCAACCGCTGAGAGCGGCACGCAAAGTCTTGCGGCGCTGTGCGAACGCGGCGTCGATCGCCGCAAAAACCTGCTTGCGGTGCTTCTCGTCCATCGGCCACGGCGGCTCCGCGTACCGATCGATACGAACCAGTCCTGATTCGACCTTCGGCACCGGCCAGAACACGTTGCGTCCGACTGCACCAGCGCGGCGAACCTCGCCGAAGAAGTTGGCCTTGACGCTGGGAACGCCGTAGATCTTGCTTCCCGGATCAGCCGCCAGGCGATCGGCAACTTCGGCTTGCACCATCACGAGTGCGGTCCGCAGACTCGGAAGCGACGCGAACAGGTGCAACAGCACCGGCACCGCGACGTTGTACGGCAGGTTCGCGACCAGCGCGGTCGGCTCGCCGGGAATCTGCGAAGGCAGCACACGCATCGCGTCGGCTTCGACGACGGTCAGGCGATCGGCCAGTTCCGGCGCTCGCTCGGCCACCGTCTTCGGCAGGCGAGCCGCGAGGTTGGGATCGATTTCGACCGCGATGACCCGATCGACCACGTCCATCAGCGCCATCGTCAGCGAACCGAGACCAGGCCCTACCTCGAGAACGACGTCGTCACGTGTGACGCCTGCCGTGGTGACGATGCGCCTCACGGTATTGGCGTCGTGAACGAAGTTCTGCCCCAACTGTTTCGTGGGTCGGACACCGAATTCCTCGGCAAGAGCGCGCACCTCGACCGGACCGAGCAGGGCTGCCTGCCCGCGCGGAGTAGCGATGGGTTCGTTCGATTGTTCGGCGTCTGACACCAGTAGAACTTATCCCAGTCCGAGGCGACCCGAGCACGACGGCCATGCGCCCCAGCCCTGAGTGCGCTGGGTCTGTGTCGCAATCGCGATCTGTTCTTCACGGGTGGCGAGGTCGGCGCGGGGCGCATACTTCAACCCGCCCTGTCGTTCCCAGGTGTTCTGATCGAACTGCACGCCGCCGTAGAAACCGTTGCCGGTGTTGATGGCCCAGTTACCGGTGGCCTCGCACTGTGCGAGCGCATCCCACGTCGAACCGTTCTCCACGGGCGGCACCTCGGTGCCCGGCTTCGTTCCGACACGCACGACCTTCGGCTGCGCCGGTGTGGTGATCGTCTCCGAGACCTGGGTACGTCCGGCTTCGACACCGTTGACGAGATTCACGGCGAACGTCACGTCACGCACGCCGGGCACGCCCGGGTTCTCGACGATCGTGCGACTCTGGTTCATCGTCGGATCCTCGATGCGCTGATCCGGCGGATCGAGCGGCAAGGTCTCGACCTTGTTCTCGGTGCGGTTGCGCGTCACCGTGACCTCCAGGCCCTCGGTCAGTGGAGCGTCGGCGGCGGGAACCACCGTGTCCGACTGCTCGAGCGGAGTGCCGTTGGCGGTAAGGAACTCCCCGACCGTCGGCGCCGCGATACGCACGTCTGCTGCCGCGTTTGCGCCGTCGACCAGTTTTGCGACGACCGGTGTCAGCACGTCGAGCGCGGCGCCGTCCAGCGGAAGACGCTGCGAGCGCGAAGCCGACACGTGCACATCCGCCGCGACGTCCAACTGCTTCAACGCGTCGTCGACGGTCAAGGCTGTGGTCCAGAGCTTCTGCGGCTGACCGTCGACCGTCAGCGTGATCTCACGGGCACGACGGAGCACCACGGTGTCGCCGTCGGACAGCGTAGCGTCGGCCGCGGGCGCAACTGCATCCTTGTCACCGATCGGGTAACCCGCGTCCTCGAGAGCGCCGTCGACGTTGGTCGACATGGTGCTCAGGCGAATCTGCTCACCGTCGACATCGAGAGTGATGGTCTTGTGCCGGACGACGGCCAGAACACCACCCACGAGAACCGTCAGGAGAAGAGCGGCGATCGCCGAGTACAACAACGGCGACCTGGTCGAGTTGATCTTGGCGAACGGTGACATCGGTTCCTGTGTTCTGTGAGGTGTGAGCGCGTCAGCGCAGGCCCAATTTGCTGGTGCAGGACGGCCAAGCACCCCAGCCCTGACCGGCGCGGACTTTCTCGCCGATCGCGATCTGCTGTTCACGTGATGCGAGGTCGGCGCGAGCTGCGTACTGACCGCCGCCGAATGCTTCCCAGGTGCTCTGGGTGAACTGAAGTCCTCCGTAGAAACCGTTGCCGGTGTTGATGGCCCAGTTTCCGGTCGCCTCGCACTGAGCAATGGCATCCCACGTCGACGCGTTGGACACAGCGGGAGCGGAAGCCTGCTTGGTACCGACCTTCACCACTGCTGCGACCGGTTCCTTGATCACGGTCGCGGACAGTTCGGTTCGTCCGGCCTCGACGCCGTTGACGGTCTTGACCTCGACAGTGGCCGTGCGCTCACCCGGAACACCCGGGTTCTCGACGACGGTCTTGTCCTTCTCCAGCTCGGGATCCTCGACCTTGTTCTCCGGCGGCGCGATCGGCTGCGTCTCGACGCGAGTGTCCGTGCGGTCGCGAGTGACCTGGATGGTCAGGCCGTTGGTAACGGGTGTGTCGGCGGTGGGAACCACCGAGTCGGCCTGCTCGAGCGGCGCATTCTTGGCCGCGAGAAGATCGCCGACGGTCACGGCGGCGAGCTTGACCTCCGCCGCGGGAGCGCCACCGTCGCTGACGCTGACGGTCTTCGGGCTGACGACGTCGAGCTCGGTCCGTTCGAGCGGCAGACGATGCGAGCGCGAAGCCGAGACTGCGAAGTCGTCGGAAACATCTACCTGCTTCAATGCCTCGTCGACCGTCAATGCGGTGGTCCAGATGGTGGTCGGCTGACCGTCGACGGTCAGAGCCAACTCACGGGCACGGCGCAGTACGACGGTATCGCCATCGGACAGGGAGGAATCGGCACTGGGTGCGAGCGCGTCCTTGGGATCGACCGGGTATCCGGCGTCCTCGAGAGCGGTACCGACGCTGCTCGACATCGTGGACAGCGAAATCATGTCGCCGTCGACATCGAGGGTGATCGTCTTGTGCCGAACCACGGCGAGCGCACCCCCGACGATGAGCGTCAGAAGCAACGCACCCACCACTGAATAGAGAAGTGGTGACTTCGTGGAGTTGATCTTGGCAAAAGGCGACACAGGAAATCCCAAGGCAGACGACGTTCGATCACAATACGGTAACGACCGAGCGTTGTATCGGCAACCAAATCACAACGAAATGCGACTTTTGTCACGGAACGGCAACGGCGTGTCGTGTGTTCTGCACTTTCCGGCTCCGATACCCGTGTATCGATTCAGCTCTGGGCGCAGTATGTTCTCGTCTGGTTCAAAGCAGTCCGGCGATCCCGGGCGCGACAGAAGAAAGCTGGGCGATAGTGCGAAGAAGATTCGACAGACCACGTAATGCCAGGTGGCCGATCCTGGCCATCCTGCTGGCGCTGATCGCAGCGCTGTTCGCCCCCGGAATCGCGAGCGCGCAACCCGGCCGCACCTACACGATCGCCACCGATCTGACATTCGCCCCGTTCGAATTCGAGAACGAAGACGGCAAACTCGTCGGCATCGACATCGACCTGCTCAATGCGATCGCCGAGGACCAAGGCTTCAAGGTCGACATCAAGCAGCTCGGCTTCGACGCGGCCCTTCAGGCCGTGCAGGCCGGGCAGGCGGACGGCGTCATCGCGGGCATGTCCATCACCGACGCCCGCAAGCAGGTGTTCGACTTCTCCGACCCGTACTTCGAGTCGGGCGTGCAGATGGCGGTCCTCGAGACCGACAACGATGTGAAGTCGTACGAGGATCTGAGGGGCAAGCGCGTCGCCGTCAAGAACGGCACCGAGGGCGCCAGCTTCGCCGAGTCCATCAAGGACCAATACGGCTTCACCACAGTCTATTTCGCCGACTCCGCCAGCATGTACGACGAGGTCCGCACCGGGAACTCCGTCGCAGTCTTCGACGACTACCCCGTCCTCGCCTACGGCATCACACAGGGCAACGGCCTCAAGACGGTCACCGAAAAAGAGGTGGGCGCGAGCTACGGCTTCGCAGTCAACAAGGGCCAGAACGCCGAACTGCTCCAGATGTTCAACGCCGGACTGCAGAACCTGCGCGACGACGGCCAGTACGACGAAATCGTCTCGACCTACCTCGGTCAGGGCGCGTCGACGTCGGACAACTCCATCATCGGCTTGATCAAGAGCACCTACCCGCAGCTTCTCAAGGGCCTGTGGTTGACGATCGTTCTCTCCGTCGTCTCGATTGCGATCGCTCTGGTCCTAGGCGCGATCTTCGGTCTCTGCCGCGTGTCCACCAACATGTTCGTCCGAGGTATAGGCACAACCTACGTCGACATCTTCCGCGGCACACCGCTGTTGGTGCAGGCATTCTTCATCTACTTCGGCATCCCGGCAGCCCTGCATTTCCAGATGTCCGCCTTCACCGCAGGCATCATCACGCTCTCGCTCAACGCCGGCGCGTACATGGCTGAAATCGTCCGCGGCGGCATCCTGTCCGTCGACAAGGGACAGATGGAGGCGTCACGAAGCCTGGGCATCAGCTACATGAAGTCGATGCGAAAAGTCATCATGCCGCAGGCAATTCGCACGATGATCCCGTCGTACATCAACCAGTTCGTGATCACCCTCAAGGACACGTCGATCCTGTCGGTCATCGGACTCGCCGAGCTCACTCAGACAGGGCGCATCATCATCGCGCGCAACTTCCAGTCGTTCAACATGTGGCTGATCATCGGCGTCATGTACTTCATCATCATCATGGCGCTCACCAAGCTGTCGAACCGCCTCGAGAAGAGGATCAACAAGTGACCGAAACAGCCGTCAACATGGGCAAGTCCGCCACCGAGGTCAAGATTTCGGTCAAGGGACTGAAGAAGTCGTTCGGCGACAACGAGGTCCTCAAGGGCCTGGACGTCGACATCAAGAGCGGTGAAGTGGTCTGCGTCATCGGGCCTTCAGGTTCCGGCAAGTCGACCTTCCTGCGTTGCCTCAACCGCCTCGAAGACATCACCGCCGGATCCGTGCGCGTCGACCAGTTCGACCTCACGAACAAGGATGTCGACATCGACAAGGTGCGCCAGCACATCGGGATGGTGTTCCAGCACTTCAACCTGTTCCCCCACATGAGCGTCGTCGAAAACGTGATGCTCGCTCCGGTGCAGACCGGGCGATCGACCAAGGAGCAGGCTCGCGAGATCGCCGTCAAACTGCTCGGCCAGGTCGGCCTCGCGGAGAAGGCAGATGCCAAGCCCGCCAGCCTGTCCGGTGGGCAGAAGCAGCGCGTTGCCATCGCCCGCGCACTCGCGATGAGTCCGGACATCATGCTCTTCGACGAGGCCACCAGCGCCCTCGACCCCGAAATGGTGGGTGAGGTTCTGCAGGTGCTGCGCGACCTCGCCAAGCAGGGCATGACCATGGTCGTCGTGACCCACGAGATGGGCTTCGCCCGTGAGGTTTCCGACCGAGTCATCTTCATGGCCGACGGATACATCGTCGAAGAAGGTAAGCCGGAGAGTCTGTTCGGCAACCCCCAGCAGCAGCGCACCCAGGACTTCCTGGCGAAGGTTCTCTAGGGGCAAGCCCCCTGTGCGCCTTTTTGGTAGCGGGGACTACCGGAAAGGCGCACGGGTGGTGGCCAATTCGACGACCAGCCCGGTCTCGATCCGATTCTGCGGCTCGAAGTCGAAGTCGCCGAACCTTCGGAACCACCGAGGACTGGCCTCGACGCTTCGATAGGTCTCGCTACCTTCGACGGGCAACCACATGCGTGGACTTCCGACTTCCTCGTACGTCGTCGTGACCACGAGAATCCCGAGCACCACACCCGTGGTCACGACTCCCGACGCCGGCATCCCGCCGTGAACCCAACCGTCGAACGCGTCGTCCTGCGATCGCGGTGTCAATGTCCACGAGCATTGTTCACCGACTACAGGAAACGGTCCGCAGCACTCGACTTCGACCGCGTCGACATGAACGCTGACGATCTGGACCGAAGAGTCGACCGGCGTCGGCTCAGTGAAGCTGTGCGCCTTCATTCCCTCCCGGGATGCGAGAAATTCGCAGCGCTCGCGCCGGATCGAGAGGACTGTTCGTCTATGTGTTCGACGTCGTCGGGATCGACGTCGGAGGGATCGATGCGGTCATTCATCTGAATACTCCGCGCAGTAGACGAACCGGGACACGACGGTCCCGGGCGCGGAGTTACCTGTCAGACCACCATAGCGTCAGAGCTTGTAGACGCGCTCCGCTGTCGCCGTGGACGCTGCTGCCAGCGCCTGCGGATCCTCGCCGCGGATGTCTGCGAGTGCGCGCACCGTGTACGGCAGGCAGTACGACTCGTTGGGCGCACCGCGGAACGGGTGCGGCGTCAAGAACGGCGCATCCGTCTCGACGATCAGTTGATCCGACGGCACCAACAGCGCGGCCTCACGCAGCGCCTTCGCATTCTTGAAACTCACGGTTCCCGAGAAACTCAACACGTAGCCCGCGTCGATGCACGCACGGGCCATCTCCGAATCCGAGGAGAAGCAATGGAACACCACGGTCTCCGGCGCGCCTTCCTCGTGCAGCACCCGCAGCAGGTCCTCATCGGCTTCGCGATTGTGAATCATCAGCGTCTTGCCGAGACGCTTCGCGAGGTCGATGTGCCACCGGAAACCGTCGACCTGCTCCTCGATGGTGGCGCACCCTTCGAGCTTGCCTGGCCAGTAGAGATCCAGCCCGGTCTCCCCCACCGCGACGACCCGCGGATCGGACGCCAACCGTTCTATCTCGGCTCTGGTGTCGACATCGAGGACGTTCGCCCTGGTGGGATGGATTGCGACGGCTGCGTAAACCCTCGAATCCCAGTTCGCAGCGTCGACGGCAAAGCGTGCGGCATCAAGGTCGTCGGCCACCGTGACGACCCGTCCGACGCCGACGGCCTCGGCTCGATCGACAATTTCGGCCACGGTCGCAGCGTCGTGCGCACCACAGGCGTCGAGGTGCGTATGTGCGTCGATCAGAGGCGACAAGGGCTCAGGGGCATCGGGGGCGGGACGGTCTTTGCTCACGCCCGATAGAGTAAGCCCACCATGACTGTGCCTGCCTCACCCTCCCAGACCCCGCGCCCGGACTCCGCTGCCCCGGAAGGCGCGGAACGATCGCCGTTCTACATCACGACAGCGATCGCGTATCCCAACGGCGCTCCGCACATCGGCCACGCGTACGAGTACATCTCCTCGGACGCGCTCGCCCGCTTCAAGCGTTTGGACGGTCATGAAGTGTTCTTCATGACCGGCACCGACGAGCACGGTCTGAAGATGCAGCAGACAGCGATCAAAGAGGGCATCGACGTCCGCGAACTCGCGGCTCGGAACTCCGACGTGTTCCAGAACCTCGACAAGGTCCTGAACATCTCGTACGACCGGTTCATCCGCACCACCGACGCCGATCATCAGGTCGCCAGCAAGGCGATCTGGGAGAAGATGGCCGCATCGGGCGACATCTACCTCGACACGTACTCGGGGTGGTATTCGGTTCGTGACGAGGCCTTCTACACCGAAGCCGAGACCACGCTTCTGGACGACGGCACCCGTCAGTCGACGGAGACCGGCACTCCGGTGGAGTGGACCGAGGAGTCCAACTACACCTTCCGTCTCTCGGCCTACGAGGACCGTTTGCTTGCTCTGTACGAAGAGCATCCCGAGTTCATTGCCCCCGCGACTCGTCGCAACGAGATCGTCAGCTTCGTCAAGGGCGGCCTCAAGGACCTGTCGATCTCGCGCACCACGTTCGACTGGGGCGTCGAGGTTCCCGGAGACCCCGACCACGTCATGTACGTCTGGGTCGACGCCCTCACCAACTACCTGACCGGCGTGGGTTACCCGAACGTCGACTCGGCGGAGTTCGAGAAGTTCTGGCCCGCGAGCCTGCACATCATCGGCAAGGACATCACTCGTTTCCATACCGTGTACTGGCCGGCGTTCCTCATGTCTGCCGGCATCGAACTGCCGGAGCGGGTCTTCGTCCACGGGTTCTTGTACAACAAGGGCGAGAAGATGTCGAAGTCGGTCGGCAACGTCGTCGACCCCATCGCGATGGTCGATCAGTACGGCCTCGACGCGGTCCGTTTCTTCCTGCTCCGCGAGATCTCGTACGGCCAGGACGGCAGCTACAGCCACGAAGCAATCGTGACGCGTATGAATGCAGACCTGTCCAATGAACTGGGCAACCTCGCGCAGCGTTCACTGACGATGGTCGCGAAGAACTGCGATGCCCAGGTACCGACCCCCGGCGAGTTCACCGAGGACGACCTGGCGATGCTGGCGTCGGCGGATGCCCTGCTTGCCAAGTGCCGCAGCGAGTTCGACGTGCAGGCGCTGCATCTCGCACTGGAAGCCATCTGGGGCGTTCTCGGCGAGACCAACCGGTACTTCTCCAAGCAGGAACCGTGGGTTCTGCGCAAGACGGATCCGGCACGCATGGCGACGGTTCTGTACGTGACGCTCGAAGTGGTCCGTATCGTCGGGCTTCTCGTTCAGCCGGTGATGCCCGACGCGGCGTCACGCATCCTCGATCTGCTTGGCCAGAGCGAAGAGAACCGGCAGTTCGCCGACATTGCGGTTCGCATCGACGCGAACCGGAAACTGCCTGCTCCGGCGCCAGTTTTCCCCCGCTTCGTCGAGGAATGAGCTAAGCGAGAGTGCCGCACGTGGGGTCCGAGATATCCGGTTACAGGCGGATGTGTCGGACCCCACGTGCACACTCCAGCCATGACGACGAATAGAACATACATTCGAACCAGCGCTTCGGCGCAGACACTGCCATGGAACGGAGCGCGGGTGTCCACTCAGGAGGTCAGCCCTCAATCCGTTTCCGCGGTGCGAGATCTCGTTTCCGAACTGTCCGCGGCGTACGACCGCGGATGGCAGCCGGCGGATCTGATTCATCTGGCGCGTCGAAGCAAAGAAGCGTCCGACGCCGATCTCGCCGCCACCACCATCCTGTTCGACGCGAACGCATCCCGCGCGTCGGATCGCGCACCACTCGAGTGGGTGGGGCAGTTGCAGACGATCGGCGAGCAGTACCCGAAGTCTCGGCGCGTCGCCTCTCGAATCACCGTGGACGACGACGCTTTCCGGTCCCTCGCGGCCGGCCTACTGTTCCAGGACCCCTACTTCCTTGTTTCGCAGATCGTCGACGTCGCACGATCGTGGATGCGCCTACCTCAGTGGACGGTGTTGCTCGCGCCACCATCCACCTGGCCGTCGCAACGCACCCACACCAGCTATGCCGGCGTCGGTGACACCGAGGTCGACGCCAAGGTACTCAAGCGAATTCGTGGACTACTCGCCAAAGCGGAAGCAACCAACTTCGCGGAAGAAGCCGAGATTTTCACCGCGAAGGCCCAGGAGTTGATGACCCGGTACGCCATCGACTCAGCACTGCTCCACAGTCGCGCCGGGGTCACCGACACATCCGTCAATGCCCGACGCATTCACATCGAGAACCCGTACGTGAAGGAAAAGGTTCACCTCCTGACCGAGATCGGCGAATCGAATCGAGTCAGGACTGTCTGGTTCAGCGACATTGCACTCGCGACCGTCGTCGGCACTCCGGTCGACCTTCAGCAAGTCGACATGCTGTTCACTTCACTACTTGTACAGGCAACCCGTGCAATGCAATTCGCCGATTCGAGCAATCGCGGCGGCTCCCGCACCACCTCGTTCCGCAAGGGGTTCCTGGCCGGGTTCGCCAGCCGCATCGGACACCGCCTGCGTGACGCCGGCACCAAAGCCACCGCCGAAGCGGCCGACGCGGCATCGATGGACGTCGCGGATCTTCTGCCGATCCTCGCCACCACATCCGAGGCCGTCGACGCCGAATTCGATCGATTGTTCCCGACAACCCGCAAGACTCGCGGACGGTCCGTGGACGCCGAAGGCTGGCACGCCGGCCAGGCTGCAGCCGACGACGCCAACCTGCGTCCCGGCGCACCCGCCGTGAACCGCTCCCGCTAGTCCTTTCGAGCGGCCAGGACCGTCTCGTACAACTCACGCTTGGAGACTCCGGCCGTTGCGACCAGAGCACACGCGTCCTTCAATCGTGCTCCCCCCTCGACCAGCCTTTCCACCTCGTCGACCAGATCGGCAGGATCAGATGCCACCAGCACTGCGCCTTCGAGCACCACCGTGATCTCACCGCGAACGCCCTCGGCGGCCCAAGCAGCTAACTCCCCGAGAGTGCCGCGCTTCACTTCCTCGTAGGTCTTGGTCAATTCCCGGCACACGGCCGCGCGGCGATTCGGCCCGAGCACTTCCACCGCATCTGCGAGGCAGTCGGCAAGGCGATGAGGCGCTTCGAAGAACACACACGCTCGCTGCTCGGTTGCCAAGGCAGAGAGCCACGTCTTGCGCTGCCCCTGCTTACGGGGCGGGAACCCGTCGAAGCAGAACCGCTCCACCGGCAATCCGGAGAGTGCCAGCGCCGTCGTCACCGCCGACGGACCGGGCAAGCACGTGACGGCGAGGTTCTCGGCTACGCAGGCGGCGACAAGGCGATATCCGGGATCGCTGACCGACGGCATGCCCGCGTCCGTGACCAGCAGGACGGTCTTGCCTTCGGCGACGTCGGCGACCAGCGCGGGCAGCCGGGAAATCTCGACCTGATCGTAGAAACTGACGATCTTCCCGGTGATGGTTACCTCGAGCGCGGAAGCCAGAGACTTGGTGCGTCGTGTGTCCTCCGCAGCAACGACGTCGGCGGTTGCGAGAGCAGACCGAAGACGCGGAGACGCGTCACCGACATCTCCCATGGGTGTTGCGGCGAGTACCAAGCGACCAGTCATACCTGACAGCCTACGATTGCCAGGTGACTGTGCAGACGGACGAGCGGCCAACGCCCGCCACGAGCGATCGGGTAATGCGTAGTCCCGGCCCGCTGGTACCGGATCCTGATTTCGGCCCGACCGACAGATTGCGCGGCTGGATCGTCACCGCTTTCGTCACCGCTATCGCGGCGATCACACGCTTCACGATGCTCGCCTACCCGACCGACGCCGGCACACCTGTCTTCGACGAGAAGCACTACGTTCCGCAGGGCTGGCAAGTTCTGACCGGTGGCGGCATCGAGGACAATCCCGGTTACGGATTGGTGGTACACCCGCCGATCGGTAAGCAGATGATCGCGATCGGCGAAGCACTCTTCGGTTACAACGGTTGGGGGTGGCGATTCTCGTCGGCCCTGGTCGGAACCCTGATGGTCCTGCTGATCATCCGGATCGTGCGCCGCATGACGCGCTCCACGCTGATCGGCGCGATTGCCGGAATCCTGCTCATCGTGGACGGCGTCACCTTCGTCTCCTCACGCCTGGGGATGCTCGACATCTTCCTGGCTTTCTTCGTCCTCGCTGCTCTCGGATGCCTGGTGGTCGATCGCGACCAAGTCCGCGAACGGATGGCGAAGGTATACGAAGAGGGCCGAATCGGCGACTCTGCCTGGGGTCCGCGGCTGGGTTTCCGGTGGTGGAGGTTCGGCGCCGGCATCCTGCTCGGCCTGGCCTGCGGCACCAAGTGGTCCGGCATGTACTTCATTCTGTTCTTCGGATTGCTCAGTGTTGCCTTCGACCTGTCAGCGCGCCGCGCCTACCGCGTGCAGCGCCCATGGGTCGGCACTGCAGTTCGCGACATCGGGCCGGCTCTGTATGCGTTGGTGATCATTCCGCTCGGTGTGTACCTCGCGAGCTACTGGGCCTGGTTCACCAGCGAGACCGGCGTCGACCGTCACGCCGTCGGTAACGAGATCGGTGAGGGCGGCACATGGAGCTTCATTCCCTCCGCGCTGCGCTCACTCTGGTACTACAGCGGAAACGTTCTCCAGTTCCACGCCGGTCTGACCAACTCCGCCGGAAACCACCACCCGTGGGAGTCGAAACCGTGGACGTGGCCGATGGGGCTACGACCGATGCTCTACTACTACGCCGACGGCGAGCAGGTCACCGGTTGCGGCGCCGCCAGCTGCGTCAAGGCCGTGATGCTGATCGGCACACCGGCGATGTGGTGGCTGGCCCTACCGATGTTGGCGTGGGCGATCTGGCAGACGTTCGTGCGTAGGGACTGGCGATACGCCGTGGTCCTGACCGGCTACGGTGCCGCTTACCTCCCGTGGTTCGCGACGCTCGACCGCCAGATGTACTACTTCTACGCAGTTGCACTCGCCCCGTTCATGGTCATGGGATTTGCGCTGGTCCTCGGCGATGTACTGGGCAAGGCGAGCGCGTCCGTCGAGCGTCGTACCACCGGACTTCTGGCAGTCAGTCTGTACATCGGTCTGGTCGTGGCCAACTTCGTCTACCTCTGGCCGATACTCACCGCCATGCCGATCACGCCGGAATCGTGGCAGAACCATCTGTGGTTGCCCAGCTGGAAATAACCGGACGACAAAAGGGGCACCGAACCGCAGTTCGGTGCCCCTTCACAGTTCAAGTCCTACTCCGCTCAAGTCCTACTCCACTGACTTACCCACACGGCGTCCTCGGCGCGGGCGTAGGAGAGCACGTTTCTGCTCCTTCGCCGCAATGATGATCGGGTCGTGCGAAAGATCCTTGTACAGCGAGAAGCACAATCCGATCATGACCAGCACGAACGGCGCCGCAGCGATGATCGTCATGGTCTGCAAGCCGTCGAGCGCTTCGGAACCACCGGTCCACAGCAGAAGCGCCGCGACGCCACCGGTCAACATGCCCCAGAACACCACGACCCAGCGACTCGGTTCGAGCGTTCCGCGCTGCGAGAGCGTCCCCATCACCATCGACGCAGCGTCGGCGCCGGAGACGAAGAACACTGCGACGAGCAGCATGACCAGGACAGTCGTCACTCCGGCCAACGGCAGATTGTCGAGCATGCCGAACAGTTGAGCCTCTTCCGAGCCTCGGCCGGACAAGCCGATTCCGTCGCGTTCCTCGCCGATGCCTGCGCCGCCGAAGATCGCGAACCAGAGCAAGCTGACAGTCGTGGGAACGGCGATGACGCCGACGATGAACTGGCGGATCGTGCGGCCGCGGCTGATGCGGGCCAGGAACATGCCGACGAACGGCGTCCAGGACACCCACCATGCCCAGTAGAAGATCGTCCACGACGAAAGCCACGCGCCGGTTTCAGGATTCGACGATGCACCCGTGCGGGCCGACATCTGGGCGAGGTCGGAAACGTATGCACCAATGGTCGTCGGGAGCAGATTGAGAATCAGCACGGTCGGCCCGAGAACGAACACGAACAGGGCCAAGATCAGCGCTAGCACCATGTTGATGTTGGAGAGCCACTGAATTCCCTTGGCCACACCGGAAACTGCCGAAGCGACGAACGCCAGGGTCAGCACCGCAACGATGGCCACGAGCAGGAATACGCCGGCCTCTTCCATCCAGCCGACTACCTCGAAACCGGAGCCGATCTGAAGTGCGCCGAGCCCCAAAGATGCTGCGGTGCCGAAAAGTGTCGCAAAGATTGCCAGGATGTCGATGACCTTGCCGATCGGCCCTTCGGCTTTGCGACCGAGCAACGGGATGAAGGCCGAACTGAACAGTTGCTTGCGTCCTCGGCGATACGACCCGTACGCAATGGCAAGGCCCACAACGGCATACATCGCCCAAGGATGAAGACCCCAGTGAAACATGGTGGTAGCCATGGCAGTTCCGACGCCACCGTCGGTACCGGGAGGCGGAGTCACGTAGTGCGCAAGCGGTTCCGCGACACCGAAGAACATCAGGCCGATGCCCATGCCGGCGCTGAACATCATGGCGATCCAGCTGACGGTTCGGAACTCGGGCTTCTCACCGTCTTTGCCCAGCGGAATGTCGCCGAATCGACTGACAGCGAGGTAGATGGAAAACAGCACGAAAGCCGAAGCTGCGAGTACGAAGAGCCAGCCGATGTTCGTCACCAACCAGCCGAGAACACTTCCGGTTACCGAGTTCAGGTTGTCGGGAGCTACGAGACCCCACACGACAATAGCCAGCACCGCTGCGGCCGCCACGGAAAACACCACGTAGTCGGTCCGAACGCCTACCCGAGTAAAGCCCGTCTCCGGGCGCTCTTCGTTGGCCCCGGAATCTTGTTCGGATCGATCAGATTTCGTCACCATAGATGACTACGTTCGTCACTTTGTGGGCCAAAAGCAAGCTGGAAGGCGGGCTCAACAGCCGTTGAACCCGCCTTCTCACCCCGATCAAGCTGGGGTTTTAACCCAACCGTTGCCCTTGCCGATCAATCCGTCGATGCTGATGCGTCCTGCGCCGATAACAGCGATCAAGAGCGAACCGACACCGAGTGCGACGACGAGTTCATAGCCGCCGTTGTCTATGAAGACGCCCTTGTCGGCGTGCACGATGAAGAACGCGCCGACCATGTCGAGGAACAGCAGTGCGCCGACGAGCGGGGTCAGCAGACCCGCGATGAGCAGGATGCCGCCACCGAGTTCGATGGATGCTGCCAGAACTGCAGAAATCTTGGGGAGCGGGGCGCCCATCCCTTCGAATGCGGCCTGCGTTCCGGCGATCTTGTAGGTGAAGAACTTCTGCCAACCGTGGGCGATGAAGATGATCCCGAGGCCGACACGGGCGATGAGGAGTCCGAGGTCACGAGCAATCGACGAATTCATGAGCCAAGACTGACAGCTTCAAGTTGAAGCGTCAACTTAATCAATGTGTCACGCACCTCTCAATGCCGACTCCACCATGGCGACGATCTCAGTGTCGGAGTACCCGAGCGAGCGGACCTTATGCGCAAACGCGGTCGCCGCCTGCTCCGCCTGCGCCTGCACCGGATCGGTCCCCGAAGCGATGAACGTCCCTTGCTTTCCCCTCGTCTCGATCACGCCCTGATCGCTGAGCGCGCGATAAGCCTTCGCGACGGTGTTGGCCGCCAATCCCAGCTCCGAGGCCAATGCACGCACCGTCGGGATCTTGGTTCCCGCAATCAATCCGCCGCCGTGAACCTGCTCGATAATCTGTTGCCGCAGTTGGTCGTACGGAGCTGTGGAGGAATCGTGTTCGATAGCGATCTTCATCGTCACCCTCGTCGTATCTTCTCGGTCACAGCATCTTCTCTCTCACAAACCCTCGATCGCTTCGCGGATCGTATGCGGGCCGGAGGTCAGAACCAATATCTTGCCGACACTGGACGGCGCGTCGATGAGCGCTTCGATCACTGCGGCGACATCTGCACGAGGCACAGAGCCTCGATCGACGGGCGGCTCTGCAAGAAGGACTTCACCGGTGGGGTCGTCGTCTGTCAGAAGGCCTGGCCGAAGAATCGTCCAATCCAGCGAAGTCCTTGTCTTCAGGTCTTCCTCTGCTGCAGTCTTCGCCCGCAGGTAGGCGGCAAAAACCTCGTCGGTGTTCTCCGGTATTTCGTCACCAGCACCCATGGCGCTGATCTGTATGAACCGACGCACTCCCGCTTTCTCGGCGGCATCGGCCAACAGCACCGCCGCAGCTCGGTCTACGGAGTCCTTCCGCTCGATCGAGCTACCAGGTCCGGCGCCCGCGGCGAAGACCGCGACGTCGGCACCGTCGAGTACCTTCGCAACTTCCTCGACCGTGGAGGATTCCAGATCGATCACCACGGGGAACGCGCCGAGTGTGCGGACCGCACCCTCGTGCGCGGAGTTGCGGATCAGCGCTACCGGCCGATCACCATGTCCTGCCAGCAGGTACGTCAGGTGCTGCGCGATCTTGCCGTGCCCACCGGCAATGACCACGCGCCGTTCGTCCACACTTCGATGTTCCGTCATCGTTTTCTCCTCACAAGTCGGTACTTCAAGTGCAGCGCGCCGGAGGTGTCCGTTGTTCCCCTGTTTGTCCCACGAGTTCGGACACAGAGGCAGAATGACGGACATGGCATCTGCAACCATCTTCCACAATCAACGGTGCAACACGTCGCGGACTGTTCTCGGACTTATCCGCGACGCCGGCATCGAACCGACCATTGTGAAGTACCTCGATACTCCGCCTACCCGATCCGAGCTGGAAAAACTCCTCGCCGACGCCGGCCTCGAGCCCAGCCAAGCCGTTCGCAAGCGCGAAACGCAGTACAAGGAACTCGGGCTCGCCGATGCATCCGAATCCGAGATCCTCGACGCGATGATCGAGCACCCAATTCTGATCGAACGCCCGTTCGTGGTCACCGACAAAGGCACCGTCCTCGCGCGGCCTGCAGCCAAGGTGGAAGAAATTCTCTGACAGCGTCGACGGCTTACAGCGGATCGCGGGCGATCGGGCAGGACATGCACCGAGGACCACCTCGGCCGGACCCCAGTTCCGAACCCGCGATTCGCAAAACCTCGATACCCGAGGCCTCCAGCCTGGCGTTCGTTTCGACGTTGCGCTCGTAAGCGACGACGACGCCAGGCTCGACGGCGAGGGTGTTGTTTCCGTCGTCCCACTGCTCACGCTCGGCAGTCACCGTGTCGAGTCCGGTGTCGATCACACGCAGTTTTCCGATTCCCATGGCGTCGGCCGCCGCTTCGAGGAACGGCGTCGCACCGCGAATACTCACCCCGTCGTCTTCCTTGCGCAGAGTGAACGCCGCCAGGGTGTCCTGAATGGCCGGATACATGACGACCGCGTCGGCCTCGACCATGGTGCAGACCGTGTCGAGATGCATCGACGCTCGGCGTTGCTCGATCGGAACAACCAACACCGTGTGGGCGAGGCCGTCGTCGAACACGCTACGCGCCAATGCTTCTGCTCCGGCGGGTGACGTACGTTCACCGACACCGATTGCGATCACCCCCGGCGCGAGAAGCAGCACGTCACCTCCCTCGACAGGAGCCGTGTGCGACTCGTACGCGCGGCGCACGCCTTTGAATCGAGGGTGATGCGCGTAGACGAGATCCGTTATCGAGGATTCGCGAGCTCGCGCTGACAACGCCAAGGACGTGATGATGACCCGTGGCCCGACCCAGAACGACGAATCACGGGTGAAGAGCAAGTTGGGCAACGGGTCGATCACGAAGTCACCGCCGTGATGCATCCTGCGCACCAACGAGGTCGAGTCGGCATCGATCGGCAATTCGTCGAACGTCATTCCTGCAGTAAGGATCGACGAAAGCTCCTTCGGCTCCACCTTTCTCAGGTAGGCGGCCAGGTGTTGCCCGAGCGCGTGGCCGATCTTGCGTGCGTCCACGGCGGCCGCAATTCCCTGGATCCTCGCTGCGCCACTGACCTCGAGCGCCTCGGTGAGGAGATCGGACAAAAGCAGTACCTCGACGCCGCGCTCACGAAGGACGGTCGCAAACTGATCGTGTTCCTCCTGCGCGCGGTCCACCCACGGCAACGCGTCGAACAGCAGCTCGTCGTTGTTGCGCGGAGTCAATCGTTTCAACTCGTCGCCAGGACGATGAAGAATGACCGATCGCAATCGGCCCACCTCGGAATCGACACCGAGGGGGACGGAGCCAGAAGCGTTCATGAGTGAACACTAATCCCGTAGGCCCCACCCAGCAGGGATAAGCAGCTGTCGTACCGGCCCGCGTAACGTCTGATCCGACGCAGGCGAGAGGACCAGGCAATGAGTAGTACGGATCAGGCGGCGCTGAACGGCGCCGGAATCGAGAGGTTCACCGGGCGCTGGGTCGGCGCTGGAGCCGGACATTTCCCCACCATCGACGACTTCGAGTACTCCGAGGAGATCGAGTTCGCGCCCACCCCGAAACCGTTTCTCACCTACTCGTCGCGCACTCGTGGGCTCCCCGACGGACGACCGCTTCACATGGAATCGGGATACCTGCGCCCAACACCGGGTGGTGAGCTCGAATTGCTGGTCAGCCAGCCCACCGGATTCGTCGAGATCCATCGCGGCACCCTCGACTCCGAAGGCACTCTCGCCTTGACCCGTCTCACGCTCGCAGCATCACCCGACGCAAAACCGGTTCACGACGTTCGGCGAGTCATGCGCGTTCAGGGCGACACGCTGACATACGACCTGTGGATGGCGCACGGCGACACCCCGCTGACGCATCATCTCCACGCCACCCTCCACCGCGCGACGGACCGGTAGTCGCCATGGAGATGCCGTCGTGGAAGGCAAAGGAACTCACGCCCGGCCAGCTCTCCGAGCGCAGCGGTGTCGCCGTCTCGGCCCTGCATTTCTACGAACGAGAAGGCCTCATCGTCAGTCGCCGGACCAGCGGAAACCAGCGCCGATACCAACGAGACACGCTTCGACGCGTCGCCTTCATCAGAATCTCGCAACGCGTCGGCATTCCGCTGTCGGAAATCAGAGAGGCCCTCGGCACACTTCCTGAAGGCCGTACCCCGAACCGCGCAGATTGGGAAAGATTGTCGACCGGGTGGCGGCGCCACCTCGATCTACGCATCGAGCAACTGGAACGTCTACGGGACAACCTCACCGGTTGCATCGGTTGCGGGTGCCTCTCGTTGGAGGGGTGCGCCCTCGCCAACCCGCACGATCAACTCGCATCCGCTGGCCCGGGTGCGCGCGTTCTGGAAGTAGATTTCGGTGCAGGCTCAGGCGAGAAATGACTCGACGGCGTCCCGATCGCGCCCCAGCAAGTCCTCGACGGTCTTCTTCAGCAACTTCTCGATCTGGCCGCCGATGATCGGCATCTTCACCTCAGCCGTTCCGTCGACGACCAACCGCGTGCAGGACTCGGCGGCGGTGAGATCGAGCGTCGTCTCGATTCGGATCGGCAGTCCCCGCGCGATTCCGGTGACCGACCCTGCTGCACGCCCGTCCGACAGAGGTCCCCACCGATCGACCCGTTTCAGACCGAGCCGACTCGGCGCAACCTTGGCGACCAGGCTCGGGAGGGAGGCGGAGTCGATTTCCTCGGACACGGATACTTCGATCGATCCGTCTCGAACTTCGATGTCCGAGGTGGCATAAAGGTCTCCGAGTCTGCCTTTCCAATAATTCGGGTCGGTCAAAGTTCGATGCACGTCGTCGATCGGATATTTGAATTCGATATCGAAGTGAAAACTCTTCGGCATGACTTTGGTCCCTATTCGACTAGATAAAAGTCCCGGCGGAGTTGACGCTCATCGCTTGAGCAATTTACTGAACTGGTCGTTCGCTTTTTGCATCACGAACTCGTAAGGCAGGGCGAATTTGCGCGCCCACCAGTATCCGAATCGGATGTCATTGGACGTATATACGAGGTACGTATTCTTCTCGATTCCCCGCAGAATGCACGACGCCACCTTCTCCGGGGAGACAGCACGCGCCTCGAACCGGTGCGTGAGTTTTTCGACCCGCGGGTCGTTCCTGTCGATACCCGCTATTTCCACGGTTCCCACCAATGGCGTCTTCACCCCACCCGGCACAACCAGACTGACCCCGATTCCGTGCCGCTTCAGATCGAATCGCAGCACCTCGGACACCCCGCGAAGGCCGAACTTGCTCGCACTGTAGGCGGCGTGCCACGGCAGGGCCAAAAGTCCGGCAGCCGAAGACACGTTGACCAGGTGTCCACCCTTGCCGGCACGAATCATGGGTGGAACAAACGTCTCCATGACATGGATCGGCCCCATCAGGTTGACGTCCACCATGGACTTCCAATGCCGATGTTCGAGGTTCTCGATAGTTCCCCACGCTGAAATGCCGGCGATATTCATGACGACATCCATCGAAGAAAATTGAGTGTGAATCTCGGTACCGAATTTCACGACCTCGTCGTAGTCCGAGATATCGAGTGCCTTCGCCATGCTGACCGTGCCGCCGCCGGCGCCGACCATCGCGACCGTCTCTTCCAATCCGACGCTGTTGATATCGGTGAGAAACAATTCGGCGCCGACCTCTGATGCACGCAGCGCAGTTGCACGTCCAATTCCACTACCGGCGCCGGTGATCAGGCATTTCTTGCCGTCGAGCGACCTTACAGACATGGATGAACACTCCCCCGCACTCGTACTGTGGACATGCGGGAAAGTCTACGCACGCACGGTGCGGCCGCCCTGAAACACGCAAGACGACCTGCGGGGCACGGCCGTACTCCGCGCAACACCGCACAGAGACGACCGCAGCGAGCACTAGAGACGCTGCATCATCTGCTCTTGATAGCCCTTGACCGTACGGTCGAGTTCTTCCGCCGCTACATCGTCCCCACGCTTGCGTGCGTCGTGGGCTCGATCCTGAATTTCACGGATTGCGCGGCGCAATTCATCATCGCTCATCGTGTGTTTCATGTCACAATTCTGCACCCACTCGGAGGGTTTAGCTAGCACAGATCGCAATCCGGCAAACCGTTCAAGGTTCAACCCCGAGGTGATCCGCATGACATCGCAACCAGCCACCCTGATCGCGACCCCAAACCTTCAAACATCGCTTGAACTGCAGTTTTTCAATCGAAATAGTTGTGAAAAACCAGGCTAACGCATAGCTAATATCGCCAAAACGGGTAAAAGGTTTGATATTGGGCAGATTGGCCAAGTACTGGAAGGTTCGAATAGCGCAGTCGTAGCTGCACATTTCCGTGTGGCGGAAACTCAATGTGCGCTGAGACATAGCTGAGCACTCATTGGCCGGACGAATCGAATCTCGGACACATTTGACAACTAGTCCACTAAACAGACTACGGTGAGCTACCGATCGGTTATCCGCGTGATACCGTAGGATTCACTGAACGGACAATTGCTAGCTAGAGAGGATTACGGGGCGGTTCACAATGGCTGACTTTGCAGAACGATTGAACAAACTGTTCGACAGTGTTCATCCTCCGGGGCGCAAACCCCATACCAACGCCGAGGTTGCGGCAGCGCTCATCGAAGACGGCCATCAGATCTCCAAGCCGTACATCTCGCAGCTCCGCTCGGGACAGCGCACCAACCCCTCAGACGAGACAGTCGCAGCCTTCGCCCGGTTCTTCAAGGTGAAGCCCGACTACTTCTTCAACGACATCTACGCAGCCAAGATCGATCACGATCTCGAACTGCTCTCACAGCTCCAAGGCTACGGGCTTCGCCGCCTCTCGAGCCGTGCATTCGACCTCTCGGAAGAATCGCAGAATCTACTCACCACGATGGCTGAAAAGCTCCGCGCGAGTGAAGGTTTGCCAGAGGTTCCGCCTGACGCGTCACGCTGATGTGACCGTGCTGAAGCACTGACTCGATCTCGAGCACTGCAATGACATGGAGTAGGTCGACTACGAACGTCGACCTACTTTTGTCGTTTCATCGAGTTCTTTCGCCAACAACAACACCCATCGGCGCGCCGACATCTTCTCAGGAGGCGCAATCCACCTGGTGTCCAACACATCCGAGGCCAAGGGATCGGCGATCCACCCCGCCAAAATCCCCGCGTGTGCAGTGACGGCCCGCGGCGGTTCCTGACCACCGACGTCGAACATCCCGGCGCCGGACTGGATGTACATCGCATCCATGATCTGCGCGATCATGTCCGATGCCCGCAGCACAGACGTACTCCCGGCGCTGTCCGCGTCGACTACCTCGGGGAATCGCTTGACGAGAAGCGCGTGCATCCGCCGCAGCCGGTACAGATCTCGTCGCGCACGTAACCAGGTCTCGAGAAGCACCCACGTGATGCCCAGCGCAATCAGAACACTCGAGGCAGCGATGAACCACACCCCTGCGCCCGTCCAGATATCCGATTCGAGTGCGCCGGTGCCACCGATCGATTCGACAAGCATCACGACGACTACGACGAGCAGGATCGACGAACCGGTCACGATCAACGCGATTCCGCGCCCCAACGGCGCCCACGCAACGTGCCGTAGCCCCGTCGAAATGACAAGGGACAGAGCGACGATGATAAAGATCAGAGCCGGCGCCGGGTAGCCGAAGAGAACCGCGATCGCCACCAGGAGCCCCACCGAGTACAGCACGGTGGCGAGGCCGCGCATAGCCGGACGTGACATCACCGGCCACGCAGACACGGCGCCGACTGCACTGGCCGCAGACAACGCTGTCCAAAAGACGATGACGATCATCGCGGCGGCATGCTGCTCCGGCGCAATGCGATCGACGATGTCCCATACCGCCGGCACCATGACCGTCGACGACAATGCGACCGAGAAGCCTGCAAAGACCATCGACATTCGCAACGGCGTCGCGGTGCGCGCGACAACTCGACCCAGTCTCGCGCCGGCTGCAACCCAGACGAGAAGGGCCACAGCCCAAAAGATCATCCGATCGCCTCGTCGTACCGCAACACCGACAGCGGTGTCCCACGGCCACTCATCGTTCGCAGACGCATGATCAACATCGACGCGAACGTCTCGGCTTCCCACTCCGCGATGTCGTCCATCGGCACGGGTTCGTTGCGCCGCAGAGAACGTTGACTCAACATGTAGGCGATCAAATCGTCACTGACCTCGAGCGTCGCCTCGGCGATCTCGGCACCCTCGTGGCGAAACACTATGTGCCCCAACTCATGTGCCAGAGTCCGCTCGACATTGGGTAGTCCGGGAGCCAAAACGATGACGTCGTGGTCGTCGTAGGCCCGGCGCTGACCGCACACTCCGGTGGCGAGAGGGGTTTCCAGATCGATCTCGATCGGGCGCCCACGCTCGCGGGCGACTGTCTGCACCACCGTCAG
The DNA here is from genome assembly GCF_018588185.1 of Rhodococcus sp. WY5. Classification (NCBI taxonomy): domain Bacteria; kingdom Bacillati; phylum Actinomycetota; class Actinomycetes; order Mycobacteriales; family Nocardiaceae; genus Rhodococcus; species Rhodococcus sp. WY5. Next base: position 2,858,971 of record NZ_JAAMPR010000001.1, on the reverse strand, counting down.
CAGTGACACTGCCTCCGACGACGCTGCTGCGTCGCATACGGCATCCACCGCGGCCAGAACGCGGCGATGTGAACGTCTGTCCGGCACGACTCACGCACCTCCCTGTGATCCGGGTGCCAGGAATTCGGCACGCGCGGCAGCCAATCGTGCCTTCTGCAGCGATGCTCCGCGGAAAGTCAGTGCTCCCGCACCGGCCGCTACCACTGCCATTCCGCCTACACCGCCGGCGACGGCGGCGGCGTTGAGAATCGGCGGAAGCCCTTGAGTGAACGCCGTCGGAAACGCCTGCGGGTTGTCAGTCGGAGCCGCGACGTTCGGAACGTTCGACGGTACCTGCGGAGCTACGGGTGCGGGTGCGGCCAGAACCTCGGGTGCAGATGGTGCTGCGACTGCGCCCGGCGCAGCGTTTGCCGGTCCACCGGCAGAGGGTGCAGGCGCTCCGCCGCCCGCTGACGGTCCCTGCGGATCAGACGGTCCAGCCGGCGGAGCCGCTACCGCGGACGACTGCTCGGAACTCGGCTGCGATTCGGAAGGAGACTGTGTCTCGGAGGGTGCTTGGCTCGAAGGACTCTCGGTCTGCGAAGTTGCGTTGGTCGCAGAAGTTGCGTTGGTCGCGGGGGAAGCGCTGCTGCTCGGACGTTGCGACGCCGAAGGGTTGGTCGTGGGCTCAGTCGTGGTCGTGGGCTCAGTCGTCGTGGGCTCAGTCGTCGTGGGCTCAGTCGTCGTGGGCTCAGTCGTCGTGGGCTCAGTCGTGGTCGTCGGCTCAGTTGTGGTCGTCGGCTCAGTCGTGGTCGTCGGCTCAGTCGTGGTCGTCGGCTCAGTTGTGGTCGTCGGCTCAGTCGTCGTCGGCTCAGTCGTCGTGGTCGGCTCAGTCGTCGTGGTCGGCTCAGTCGTCGTGGTCGGCTCAGTCGTCGTGGTCGTCGGCTCAGTCGTGGTCGTCGGCTCAGTCGTCGTCGGCTCAGTCGTGGTCGTCGGCTCAGTCGTCGTGGTCGGCTCAGTCGTCGTGGTCGGTGTCGGAATTACGGTCGTGCCGCAGTTGTGACGGTGACAATGCCAGCCATAGTTGCCGTTGTTGCCGCCACCGTTGCCGTTGTGACCGCCACCGTTGTTGCCGTAATTGCCGTTTCCATTGCCGTTGTTGCCACCACCGCTGTTGCCGCCAGGTTGGGCGGCGACGATGGCGGGGAAGACCGATACGGCAAGGACGCCGATACCCATCAGGCACATCACAGCAACAAGCATCATCGCTAGCCGTCGTGGCTGGCTCATCGACATTCCTCCCCGACACATACGTCCGACCTGCGGAAAACTGCGGCAGACTCACCGTGCCTATCGCACCGGACACACCCTCGTTACATTTCCGGCAAACATGTATCCGCCCAAGGATCATCCCTCACTTGGAAGCTCAACGGTCCGGATCAGCGGTCGCAATCGTATGAAACGGCGCACACTCAGATCGAATCTTCGCAATTCGGGCAGGCCCTGAAAATGCAGGAAAGGGTCGTTCAACTTTCGTTGAAAGACCCTTTTCGCTGGTACTTCTTGGTGGAGCTGAGGGGAATCGAACCCCTGACCTCTTCGATGCGAACGAAGCGCGCTACCAACTGCGCCACAGCCCCGTGCCACCGCCTCAGCGGTGCTCGGCAACTCTAACAGGAACGAATACTCCCGTTGGAATCACCCGACACGAACTTTCGGCCCGACGAGATCGGCCCAGAAGATCACTGACCGGACGCGCGACGCATCTCGGTGTGCCTGATCTCTTCTTCGTAGTGATCTAGGTGATCGAACACCGGATCTTCGTCGTCGACCTCGAGGACAACCGCTCCTGGCCGACGCAGTCGCGCCGGAATCAGGCGAAGCTCTTCGTCGGTGTGCGATTCGACTCCGAGTCGCGATCGGTTGAGGCGTTCGGTACGACGGCGGCGAATCTCTTGCTCGATCCGAACCTGCCGACGCAAGTACGCCATGTACCCGCCGAGGCCGCACACGGTCAGCGCAAACAACCACCACACCATCGGCGAGATGATCAATGCGAGAGCGCCCGAGAGAATCGCGACGAACGCAAGTCCCAGCAATGTCCGCTGACGGAATGCATACCGCGCCTCCCGGGCGATGGCATCCGCTTCGGGGTCGAATCCGCCTCGGCCGCGCCGAACCGGAACAAATTCTCCGACCGGTGCACGACCGCCGGCGTAGTCGTCTTCTGCGTGAGTGTCCATCTGGTCCTCCGCGTCGTAGCTGCTGCGCACTGGTTCTGGTTGCCAGTTCGGATCGCTTCGATGTCCTGCTGCCGGCCCGCGCTGAACAGGGTTGCTGTCGCCGCGGTGGAGTACTCGAGTCGCGAGTGCCGCGTCACTCGTCTGCCGGATCCTGGGGCGCTTGTTGACAAGCATCGGCACCAGGACGAACAGCCACACGGCCACCAGCCCGATCCACACGAATGAGCTAGGCATGCCGCGGCCTCCTCCCGATCACCTACCAGCACCTATGCCAGCCGTTGACGAGTCAAGGTTAACGGCCGACGCCCTCGCATCGTTGCCGACGCGCCGAACCCCACCATACTCATGTGTCACACGCGTACCGAACTGAACTTCCGGTTCAGTCCCAAAAGTCTCAAGTTCTGGTTGAATCAAAAACCACATTTTCCCGCCCGAAAGTAGGACTACTCAGCGGTAACTGCTGTTTAGCTCGCGTTTCTCACGCTTCTGGCGCCGTCTTCGTCACACCCACGAAGCACGTCCGGACCGCACCAATCTGTCGACGACGGTGGTGGGTACTTCCTCAATGGTCATTCCGACCAGAAGATGATCACGCCATTGGCCGTCGACATCGAGGTAGCGCTTGAGAAGACCTTCCTCCCGGAACCCAACGTTTCGTAGGACTGCGCGACTCGACGCGTTCTCCGGCCGAACAGTGGCCTCCACTCGATGCAGACCGACCTTCGAGAATGCGTGATCGAGTGTGAGCGCAACGGCAGCTGTGGCTACGCCCCCACCGGTCACGTGCGAGGCGACCCAATAGCCCACCCAGGCGGACCGCAGAGCGCCGCGCACCACATTTCCGATGGTGACCTGCCCGCAGTACTTCCCGTCGAGTTCGATCACCAGGGGAAGGATCCTGCCCTTGCGCGCTTCGGAGCGAAGGTTCCCGCACATGGACGGCCAGACGGTGATGTGGTGGCGAGCATCCCAGGGCGATTCTCCGGTGGGCTCCCACGGCTCGAGGTGCTCGCGATCGCGAATGCGGAGACGACTCCACACAGCAGCGTCACGGAGCTTCACGGGGCGGACGGTCACCACTCCCGCGGGCACTCGCAGCGGGCCGAGATCTTCCGGCCATCCTGGATGGACTGACATCACACCCCACTCGGGTCGGCGTTACCCACGTTGGGCGAGAAAAGCTACGTCGACTTCTTCACCGATGTGCACTTCGGTGACGTCTCGATCGACCAGAACCAAGCAATTGGCTTCCGCCAAGGTCGCGAGGAGATGTGAGGACGCACCGGGCGCACCCCCGAGGGCCTGCACCAGGTACTCCCCTGTCGCTTCGTCACGCATCAGCTGACCACGCAGAAAACCCTTGCGATCGGCAATCGACGTGATCGTTCCCACTGTCCGCGCCTTCACTACTCGCCGCATCGGCTGGCGGCGTCCGAGCGCGATTCTGATCAGCGGGCGAACCATGACTTCGAATACCACCAGTGCGCTGACCGGGTTGGACGGTAGGAGAAAGGTCGGAACCTCGTCCCTTCCCAGCTTTCCGAAGCCTTGCACCGATCCCGGATGCATGGCAACGCGCTCCACCTCGAGTGTCCCCAGGTCGGCAAGCGCCTCACGAACCTCGTCGGACGCTCCGCCGCCCACGGCACCGGCGATGACAACGATTTCCGAGCGAATCAGCTGTCCCTCGACTACTTCGCGAAGACGACGAGAGTCGTTGCCTGCGATTCCCACACGATTGACGTCGGCGCCGGCATCGCGCGCTGCGGCGGCGAGGGCATACGAATTGACGTCGTAAACCTGACCAGGCCCCGGCGTGCGATCCACGTCGACGAGTTCTCCACCGACGCTGATGACGGAGAGGCGCGGACGCGGATGGACGAGTACTTTGTCGCGGCCGACCGCGGCAAGCAACCCGACCTGTGCGGCTCCGATGATGGTGCCTGCCCGAACGGCCACGTCGCCCGGCTGGACGTCGTCGCCTGCACGGCGAACGTAATCGCCCGAACGCACCGGCTCGAAGATCCGAACGCGAGCGCGACCACCGTCGGTGTTCTCGAGCGGAAGAACTGCGTCGGCCAGCGTGGGCAAAGGCGCGCCGGTGTCGACTCGGACGGCCTGGCGAGGTTGCAAGCGGATCGGTTGGCGTGAGCCCGCCGTCACCTCACCGACCACCGGCAAGCTGAGGTCGGTAGGCTCGCCGTCCTCGCCTCGGAGGTCGGCTCCGGCGCCGGCGACATCGACACTGCGAACCGCGTAACCGTCGATGGCAGCTTGATCGAATCCCGGCAATGGGCGTTCGGTCACCACTTCCTCGGCACACAGCAGTCCCTGCGCCTCCGAGATGGCGACCCGAACCGGACGGGGTGCCACTGCAGCAGCGGTAACCCTGGTCTGCTGCTCCTCAACCGACCGCATCTGGTCCGCGTCCTCCTGTGTCTGGAAATTCGGTGATATCCGTCAGCTCATGATGCCTTGCCGCCGAAAAGGGACAAGCACATTGATACTGCGTTATCGGGCGATCAACCACCGTGGCGACACGCTCAGCGGTCGAGCCGATCCGCGAGCCACTTACGCAAGGACGGGCCGTAATCGTCACTGTCGAGCGCCAGGTCCACCGAAGCGCGGAGGTACCCGCCGGGGTTGCCCAGGTCATGACGCGTTCCGCGGTGCACCACCACGTGAACCGGATGGCCCTCGGAAATCAGGAGAGCGATGGCGTCGGTGAGTTGCAACTCACCGCCGGCTCCCGGCTCGATGCGACGAAGTGCGTCGAAGATCGCACGATCGAGCAGATAGCGACCTGCAGCGGCAAAGGTCGACGGCGCGTCTTCCACAGCCGGCTTCTCGACCATGCCGACGACCTTGAGGACGTCGGGATTGACCGCGTCGGGAACGATCTCGACGTCGAAGACGCCGTAAGCGCTGACTGCGTCTTTCGGGACGTCGATTGCACAGAGAACGGACCCGCCGCGCTTGGCCCGAACTCGCGCCATGATCTCCAGGACGCCACGCGGTAGTACGAGATCATCGGGCAGAAGGACCGCGATGGCGTCTTCGTCGTCGTCGAGAACCGACTCGACGCAACCGACTGCATGCCCGAGGCCGAGGGGCTGCTCCTGAATCACGGAGTCGACTTCGAGCAAACCCGGCGCTTTGCGCACCTTCGCCAGGGCAGCGAGTTTTCCGCTTGCTTCCAGCTTGCTTTCGAGCACGAGATCCTCGACGAAGTGGGCAACCACGCCGTCTTTGCCCGGGGACGTCACGATGACGAGCCGCTCGGCTCCCGAGTCCGCAGCTTCACCTGCCACCAGTTCGATACCCGGTGTGTCCACGACCGGCAGCAATTCTTTCGGAACCGTCTTGGTGGCAGGCAGGAAACGCGTACCAAGTCCGGCTGCGGGAACCACGGCCGTACGGAAGGCCCTCGTGCTGCTAGCGACAACGTCTGTCATGCCAACACCTTAGCCGCCGCTTGTTACCGCTCGGTCAGCACGACGAATATCGTTGCGGGGTGACACCTCAGACAAAAGCACAATGGCGACAAATCACACTCGCAGCACGTGATGCAGTCTCCGAGCACACTCGAAACACGGAAACTGCGGCGTTGATCACGCACATACGTTCAGTGATTGTCGACGGCTCGGTCGTCTGTGCGTACGTCCCCACCCGCACCGAACCAGGATCCACCGATTTGCTCGACGCCGTTGCCGAGATCGCTCAGCGTGTACTACTTCCGATCACCGGGGAGCCGGGACCGTTGTCCTGGGTCGAGTACAGCGGCGCGGACGGTTTGCGCCCCGCGAAGTACGGCATTCGGGAGCCTGTCGGACCCGTCTTGCCACCGGAAGCCCTGTCCGACGTGGAATGCATGCTTGTCCCTGCTCTCGCGGTGGATCTTCGCGGAACACGCCTCGGCCGTGGCGCAGGCTTCTACGACCGGACGCTCGGGTCGGTCGGACCACAGACTCGGCTCGTGGCAATTGTCAGAGACTCCGAACTCGTCGAGGCCTTGCCTGCCGACGACCACGACATTCCCATGGGCTGGGCATTGACGCCGCGCGGCGGCCTCACGCAACTCAAAGGCGATTGATCTGCGGGAATAGATCCCTGATTAGCGCTGTTGGCACTGTCACTTGTAGAGTGCTAAAGGCTGCGGTGTAAATACGCGGCTGCTCGAACATCACAGTGCGGAGGAAGCCCGGTGCCCACCTACTCATACGCATGTACGGAATGTGACAACCGTTTCGACATCGTCCAGTCCTTCAGCGAAGATTCGCTGACGGTCTGCCCAGCTTGCTCAGGCAAGCTCCGCAAGCTGTTCAACTCTGTTGGCATCGTGTTCAAGGGCAGCGGCTTCTACCGCACCGACAGCCGCGGCGGCTCCGGGACTGCGAGCGAGCCGGCCAAGAGCGATTCGGCACCCGCTGCGAAGTCCGAGTCCAAGTCGGACTCCTCTTCGACATCGAGTTCGTCGACCAGCACGCCGGCGCCCGCAAAGGCTGCCGCAAGCTGATTTCCACAACCTCCGGGTTGTCCACAGGTTCACATTGTTAGGGCCGGAAGCACCGCTTCCGGCCCTAACGTGCATGAATGCCGTCAGTACGTTCTCGTTCGCCGAGGCGCTCCCATCCATTGCGCGCCCAGCTCGATCTCACGCCGAACACCTTCTATCGCGTCGTCGAACTGACACGCGGCACACGGTTTCGCTCAGCGACCGTCCGCAAGATCGCAGCGGTCGTCCTGGCCACACTCGGCGTTGTTCTCTTCTTTCGAGGCGATCCCGCGACTGACACCGTCGCCGTAGTTGTCTCGAGCCGCGATCTCACTCCGGGGCAGGTGATTGCGGATTCGGACGTCGAGGTCCGCGAGATCGACTCGAAACAACTTCCCGAAGGAGTTGTCTCCGACACCGACCTGGTAGTCGGGAGAACCGTTGCCGGCCCGATTCGCTCCGGAGAAACCGTCACCGACGTGCGCGTTCTCAGCCCACGGCTGGCCGGGTTGTCGGTAGGAACCGACGACGCCCGCATCGTCCCCGTCCGATTGGCCGATGCGGCCGTCGCGGACATGTTGCGCAGCGGGGACGTCGTCGACGTCCTGACCGTCGGCCCTGACACATCCCGCCCAGACACACCCCACCCCGACACACCCAACGAATCAGTTGCAGACAAGGCCCCACAAATTCTTGCGGCAGGAGCGGTAGTCGCGTTGGTCACCACGTCGGAAAGTACACGTAACCAGCAGGAACAGGTGATTTTGCTGGCCCTGCCGACACCAGCAGCCAACGTCGTAGCCGCGGCATCTCTGTCCAATGCGATCACCGTGACATTCCGCTGACCGCACAAAGCGTCCGAAGCTCCTCTAGGATTTTTCCAGTCGGTTCGGTATCAACGGACCATCTGGCACTTGCCATCGGAGACTCGAGGGGACACCGACATGCTCAAGGGATTCAAGGACTTCCTGCTTCGCGGAAACGTGCTCGACCTGGCCGTCGCAGTGGTCATCGGCGCGGCCTTCACCGCCATCGTGACTGCCTTCACCAGCAATATCATCAACCCACTTGTCGCTTCGATTGGCGGAGCCAACGAATACGGGTGGGGCATTCAGCTGACGGGTGACTCCGCTGAGACGTTCCTGAACTTCGGTGCGGTCGTCACCGCGATCATCAACTTCATCATCATCGCAGCGGTCGTCTACTTCGTGCTGATCGTCCCTGCGAATGCGGCGAAGAAGAAGTTCGTCTCCGAGCCCGAGGACAAGGAAGCCAGCGAAACCGATCTGCTCATCCAGATCCGCGACATCCTCTCGGCCAATGCCGGTGGCGCCGACACGGGAGCGCACGCCAAGACTCTCGAATAGGCAGTGCCCACAGATCAAATCAGGCCCTCGGACAATTGTCCGGGGGCCTGATTTACTTCTCAACCCCCGTGGTGCGGGGGCCGCTGACTGCGCAGCCAGTCGTCGTCCGAGGACCGCGAGGATCCCTCGGGACCCCGCTCGTCCGACGTCGTCTCGGGAAAGACGTCCCCGAAGATGCGCGCCAGGCGCTTCTTGTCGACTGACGGCTTCTTCGGGGTATCTCGTTGCTCCGACAAGCTGTCTCAGCCCTCGAGGCTGGAGAGCTCGGCGATCACGTGACTCGCCAAAGCCGTCAGGGTTGCCATGCCGTCGCGAATTGCCGGCCTGGTCGACGCCAGATTGGCGACCACGGTGCTTCCCGAAACTCCGACGAGGCCGCGGGACAAGCCTGCTTCGAGCGATCCGGCCGAAAGACCGGAAGCACGAAGTGCTTCGGCAATTCCCGGGATCTCGCGATCGAGAACCTCAGCGGTCACGTCAGGAGTGACGTCACGCGGGGATACCCCGGTACCGCCGACCGAGATGACGAGGTCGACGCCACCGATGACTGCGGTGTTGAGAGCGTTGCGGATCTCCACTTCGTCGGCGGCGACGGCGACCGTCGCATCGACGAGAAAACCCGCTTCGTTCAGCAGTTCCGTGACCAGTGGACCGATGGAGTCGGTGTTGTCGCCGTGGGCTGTGCGATCGTCGACGATGACGACCAGAGCGCGGCCGGCCGATGTGGCTTCGAGTTCCATGACTCCTACCGTAGTGTCCGATCCCGACGCCGTTGCGATCTGGCCGAAGATCGGGTCGATCGTCTGCTGATCGCCGAACATCATCGGCCGCCCTGCGCTGCCGCGGTTCCCAACGTGACGTCGACGGTCTTGGTCTGCCCGCCGTCGCTGTACGTGATCGAGACCTTGTCGCCGGGAGCATGTGAACGCACTGCCGCGATCAGCGAATCACCATCTGCGACAACACGATCGTCGACCTTGGTGATGACTGCACCCTTCGGAATACCGGCCTTGGCGGCCGGCCCGTCAGCAGTGACATCCATGACGGTTGCGCCGTCGGCGTTGTCCTGCGACGGCACGGTCACGCCGATCATGGCCTGAGTCGCCTTGCCGGTCTTGATCAGTTCGTCGGCGACGCGGCGTGCCTGATCGATCGGGATGGCGAAACCGAGGCCGATCGAACCGCCTTGGGTACCCGACGACGCTCCGAGCGAGGCGATCGCCGTGTTGATGCCGATCAGCTGGCCGTCCATGTTGACGAGGGCGCCACCGGAGTTGCCGGGGTTGATCGCTGCGTCGGTCTGCAGAGCGTCGATGACGGTGTTCTGGTTGCCGGACTCGCCGCTCGTGGACACCGGGCGATCGAGTGCGGAGATGATGCCTTCGGTGACCGTGCCGGCCAGGCCGAGTGGGGACCCGACGGCAACCACCTGCTGTCCGACCTGGACGTCGCCGGAGTTGCCGAGATCGATGGGGGTGAGGTCGTTGCGACCGTCGACCTTGATGACGGCGATGTCGGAGACGGGATCGGCACCGACAAGGGTGGCCGAGGCCTTGGTTCCGTCGGAGAACGCAACGCGAAGTTGCGCTCCCTGTGCGCCGGCAACGTGGTTGTTGGTCAGGATCAGACCGTCGGAGGACAGGATGACACCGGAGCCCTCACCGCCCTGTCCCTGCGCGGTGGCTACCTCGATCTGCACGACGCTCGGCACGACCTTCGAGGCAACGGCCTGAACCGAGCCGGCGGGAGCGTTGGACGTGTTGGTCGCAATGGGCTTCGGAGCGTTCAGAGAGTTGGTGACCGTCGCGGTTCCACCGTTGCGGTCCGCGACGACGGCGCCGACCACGCCACCGACACCACCACTGACCAGGACCAGGGCGAGAGCGCCGGCAACCAGCGCCATGCGTCCCGACTTCGGCTTGGTGGTGGTCGAACCGGAGTTCGGCCCCTGCAGCGGTGCGGGGATCTGGTTGTGGCCGCCGCCCGGGCCGTTCGGACCGCCGGGGCCACCAGGGTTGGGTGCGCCGTACGGGGCGCTCTGCGGGTACGCGGCCTCATGGGCACCGTGCGGGTGGCCGAAGGCCTGCGTGGGCTGCTGCTGCGCCTGCCCGAAGGCTTCGGTGGGCCGGCCTTCAGTGGGTCGGGCTTCGGCGGGTCGGGCAAAGGATTCGGTCGGCTGGTACGGCTGCTGAGGCGCCTGCCCCTGAGGCTGCTGCGGCGGCACGGGAGGCTGTGCCTGAGGTGCCGTCGGCTGCGCCTGGGTGGTGGGTTCGCTGTTGGGCTGCTCGGGCCGGGTCGGCCCGACGTTACGGTCCTCGGTCATCGGCTCGCTTTCGTCTACGGTGACCACCGGACGGGCAGTCACAACTGTTCTGCCGACAATGCTGCCTTGCGCTGCTGAGAAGGCGCTGAGACGTGCCTGTCACTTTACCCAGAGTTCGACGTGAAAAACCGGTGTTGTCGGTTCGGCCCGAAAGACTTTCGGGCCGAACGCATTAAGCCGTGACGTCAGTCACCGAAGCGCGGGACCAACGGTCTACAGAACACGCTACTCGGCACTCGGCCCCGGTTCACCGGGAAGCACGATACGAACAAGCGCTCCCCCACGATCGGATTCGTCGATCGCGATGGTGCCGCCGTGCTTGACGACGACCTGACGCACAATCGCAAGTCCCAGACCCGATCCCGGCATCGAACGTGCCGCGGTCGACCGGTAGAAACGATCGAACACCAACTCCCGATCCTCCTCCGGAATTCCAGGTCCCGCATCACTTACGGTCAATTCCAACAATCCTTGACCCACCGGACGCATTTCGACGCGTACCTGTTCGCCCTTAGGACTCCACTTCGCAGCGTTGTCGAGGACGTTCAGCACGGCACGCGACAGGCCCGCTTGATCTCCGTAGACGTACCACGGAGTGGTGACCGCCTCGAACTCGATTTCGTTGCGCCTGCGCCGCGCTCGTTCGAGCGCACGCTCGACGACGTCGCTGACGTCGACGCGCTCGTACACGGTTTCGGGTGCGTCTTCGCGGGCCAGATCGACGAGGTCACCGACCAGAGTCGACAGTTCCTCGATCTGCGCAACGACATCGGCACGAAGTTCTGCCATGTCCTCGTCGGGAATCTGCGGCGCACCGGGGCGACTGGACGCGATCAGCAATTCCATGTTGGTGCGCAACGAAGTCAACGGCGTCCGCAACTCGTGTCCGGCGTCCGCGACGAGGCGCGACTGACGCTCACGGGACTCGGCGAGCGCCCGCAGCATCGTGTTGAAACTCTCTGTCAGGCGCGCCAATTCGTCGCTGCCGGTAACGGGGATCTGCGTCAGATCGTCGGTCCGAGCGACTCGTTCGGTGGCAGCAGTCAGCCTGGCAATAGGTCGTAAACCGGTGCGGCCCACGGTAGTACCCGCCACCGCCGCAAGTATGACGCCACACCCGCCGACCACGAAGAGCACCCAGGCCAGACGGTCCAGTACCGCAACGGTCGGCGCGAGCCGCTGACCGATCACCAAAGTGCTTCCGTCATGGGTTCGTTGAGCCAGCACTCGCTGACCGTCGACCGTTCGCAGCGAGGAATCCGATTCGCCACGCGCTACGGCGTCTTCGGCTTCACCGATCGGCACGTCGGAACCGGGCGGCTGGTACGTGCTCAGGTCCGAGAAGATCAGGGCCACACTGATGTCGGTGGTGTACAGCGTCGCACCGGAGATGTAGCGAGGATCGAATCGCACGACATTGCTGTCGATCAGCACCGCTGCCCTGGTACGCAACTGGTGATCGACGTCCGCGTAGAGCGCACGCGAAACCACCGCGTAGGCAGCGATCGCCATGACTGCGACGGCAATGGCCACCACCGACGCGGCGAGCAGCGTCACACGCCAACGCAATGACACCGAACGGGTCAGTGGCATCGGCGGGCGCATTTCGACGGACGCTTGGGTGGTGGAGGATTTCTTCGGTTCGGCGTTCTTGCCGAACGGAGCGGTGATCACGGAGGCGTCTCCCGCAGGACGTATCCGACTCCGCGGACGGTGTGGATCAACCTCGGTTCGCCGTCGGCTTCCGTCTTGCGACGCAGGTAGCCGACATACACCTCGAGGGCATTGCCGGACGTCGGGAAGTCGTATCCCCACACTTCTTCGAGAATGCGTCCACGGGTCAGCACGCGGCGTGGGTTGGCCATGAGCATTTCGAGGAGGGAGAACTCGGTGCGCGTCAGGCTGATCGATCGCTCTCCGCGCTTGACCTCACGGGTGACCGGGTCGAGGGTGAGGTCCTCGAACGCCATCATTTCGGAATCGGCGTCCAGATCGGGCGCGGTGCGGCGAAGTAGTGCACGCAACCTGGCAAGCAACTCTTCCAAAGCGAAGGGCTTGGGCAGGTAGTCGTCCGCTCCGGCATCGAGACCGGCCACTCGCTCGCTGACCGAATCGCGGGCGGTGAGCACGAGGATGGGCAGGTCGTCGCCGGCACTGCGAAGACGACGGCACACTTCGAGTCCGTCGAGTCGCGGCATCATGACGTCGAGCACGACGGCGTCGGGCCGGTTGGCGAGGATCTTCTCGAGTGCGTCGAGTCCGTCGACCGCGAGCTCGACCGTGTAGCCGTTGAAGCTGAGCGACCGCCGAAGCGACTCGCGAACCGCCCGGTCGTCGTCGACCACCAAAATACGCATACCGACAGTTTGGACTGAAGTGCTGAGATGCGGCTGAGAGGGTCCGATTCCGGCCTCCGGCGTGTCGCGGTCAGTCCCGGGTTCGCCTCGGCCCGGGCAGGCTCCAATGACGCCATAACGCAAGCAGTCTGAACACCGCGGCGAACGCTGTGCCGCACACCAGCGCGGCGTTGGTGGACAGTCCGGCTTGCGAGACTGTGACCACCAACGCAGCGCCGAGCAGTGCGGGAACCGCGTACAGGTCCTTGTGCAGGAGCAGTGGCACCTCGTTGACGAGAACGTCGCGGATCACGCCGCCGCCGATCGCCGCGGTCGCACCGATCAACGTCGCCGCCAGCGAACTGGCGTTGTTGTCCAGCGCGATGACGGCGCCGGTGCTCGCGAACAAGCCCATCCCCAGTGCGTCGAGCGCCAGGATTTCACGACGCAGTCGATTGAGCGGCTCGTGGAGGTAGAACACGGCGAGTGAGGTGGCGGCGGCCGTTCCGAAGTACGGCCAACTGCTCAGAGAGCTGGGCGGATGGACGCCGAGGAGAACGTCGCGGACGATACCGCCGCCGATGCCGGTGAACACACCCACCGAGCACACCCCGAAGATGTCGAGTCGCTTGGTGACGCCCACCAGGGCACCCGAGGCCGCGAACGCCACGATGCCCACCAGTTCGAGGATCCTCAGCAGCACCGGCCAAGGATCGCACGGTCAGATGCGGCTCGGGTCGATCACCCCGAGTCGAACTGCTTTGACCAGTCGCCGAGGGACTCGGTGGGTCTGGCCGAAGGCTGTGACCTCGACCAGATCGGGCGCCGTCGCCTTCCACTGGGCACGACGGCTGCGCGTGTTGGAACGGGACATCTTCCGCTTGGGAACGGCCATCAGAGTGCCTTGCGCTTTCCGTAGCGCCGCTCGAACTTCTCGACGCGTCCGGCGGTGTCCATCACACGTTGCGCTCCGGTCCAGAACGGGTGAGAGTCGCTCGTGACGTCGACGACCAGCAGCGGGTACGTGCCACCATCTTCCCATTCGACGGTGCGCTCACTCGTCACGGTCGATCGGGTCAGGAAGCTCTTGCCGGTGCTGGCGTCCTGGAAGACCACCGGGTGGTAGTCGGGGTGCATCTGCTTCTTCATTCGTTTCCCTCTCGCGTTGATTCGGTTTCGGCATAAGGTGATTCGGATTCGTCACACGGGTCTTCGTGAAACTCGCCGAACGGGTCTTCCCACGTTGCCCACGACGCTTCGTCCGCCAATTCGTCGTCGGTGACCAAGGCGTGCTGCAGTGTTCGGTCGATCTCGAGCGGGTTCGCACCGCACGTCAGAACGACCATCGAGGTGTCGCGATCACCGAAACGCTCGTCCCATTTCAGGGCCGCGAGTGCACGGCGTTCAGCTGGAACGCGGTCTCGTTCCTCCGGCGTCATCGCGGCAAGCCAGGTGTCAGCGCTGGCAACTCGCAGGCCACCGCCCGCCGATTCGAGCCAGAGCGCTTCACCCGGTTGGGTTGCCACCCAGACTCGCCCTCGGGAGTACACGACGCCTTCGAGCAGGACGTCGATCGCCTCGTGCAGACGTCCGGGGTGGAACGGCCGGTTCGCGGTGAACTCGACGAGCATCACTCCGCCGTCGTCGTCGAGCGGCGGCTGGCGACGCAACAGCGGTGAGTGAGCGTCGGCCAGTTCACCGCGTCGCGCATCCGCAGGCATCTCGAGGAGCAGTGCCTCGATGTCGTCTCCCTCATCGAAGACGGGTACCCGTGGAGCGATGCGCGCGAGAACCGCGTTCAAGCGGGACCGCTGCCAGCCGTCGAGCGCATCGGACCCGCGTAGGACGAGCGCGTCGGCGAAGTCGACCTGCCCGACGACGACCTGAGCCAGGGTGCGGTCGTCGTCGAGAGCTTCGTCGCCGGTGGCGTCTGCCAGCCAGGTCGCCGCGTCGATGCACGTCACGACGGCATCGACGCGGACGTCCCGCTGCGCCGGTCCGTCCAGTTGGCCGACGACGCCGGTCACGACGACGTGCTCGATCGCCCAGCACAGCGCCTCGGGCTCGAGTTGCCGGTCCAACAGCAACACGATCCGCTGCACCGAACTGTGCGAGTGAAGCCGGCGCAGGAGCGGCAGCAAGTCTTCGCGCAGGGTGCAGGAGACGCAGCCGTGCGCGAGCTCGAGGATCGTCTCGCGCTCGGACACAGTGCCGGCAGACCCGGCACTCCCGGTCATCGAGGTGACCGTCCGCCGGACCACCCCTTCACGGACGTGGCTCAGGTCGTGGTGGACCAGAACAGTTCCGGTTCGCAGCAACGCTCGTGCGGTGTGTGGGGTGGATTCGCTCATGCCGGCGACCAGGACCAGCGGAGTCCTGCCGTCCAAGATCGTGTTCACAGCGGGCCTTTCTGGGAATGATTGTCATTACCGAGGTTGAACGGTACATTGATCTCACCGCATTGTCGAAAATGATTGTCATCTGCAAGTTGAAAGGAACACCCATGTCGGCTCACTGCCAAGTGACCGGACGTGTGCCGGGGTTCGGAAAATCCGTCTCGCACTCTCACAAGCGTTCGAACCGTCGCTGGAACCCGAACATCCAGCGCAAGACCTACCTCCTGCCCAGCGAGGGGCGTCGCATCACACTCACGCTCTCGACCAAGGGCATCAAGACGATCGACCGCGACGGCATCGAATCCGTCGTCGCCCGGATCCGCGCGCGCGGCGAGTAGGTCTGAGCAGATGGCACGCAACGAGATCCGCCCGATCGTGAAACTCAAGTCCCCCGCGGGCACCGGGTACACGTACGTGACCCGCAAGAACCGTCGTAACGACCCCGATCGACTCGTACTGAAGAAGTACGACCCGGTGCTGCGAAAGCACGTCGATTTCCGAGAAGAGAAGTAGGCATGGCCAAGAAGTCGAAGATCGCGAAGAACAACCAGCGACGGGTCGTCGTCGAGCGGTACGCGGAGCAGCGGTCCGCTCTCAAGGAGACGATCCGCTCCCCGAAAAGCTCGGCAGAGGAGCGCGCGAAGGCCCAAGCGACCCTGCAACGTCTACCACGCGACGCCAGTCCGGTACGATTGCGCAATCGAGACGCTGCGGATGGACGTCCGCGCGGCCACCTGCGGAAGTTCGGGCTCTCCCGGATTCGCGTGCGAGAAATGGCGCACCGTGGGGAACTGCCTGGCGTACACAAGTCGAGCTGGTAAGGAAGTCGGATGGCAGTCAAGCGTTCACCGTCGAAGAAGCCACGCCCCGTAGAGGGTCGTAAGCCCAAGAAGAACCCGTTGTTCGCAGCGAAGATCACGCATGTCGATTACAAGGACATCAACTTGCTTCGCACGTTCATCTCGGACCGCGGCAAGATCCGCAGCCGTCGCGTCACGGGCCTGACCCCGCAGCAGCAGCGTCAGGTCGCCGTTGCAGTGAAGAACGCACGCGAAATGGCGTTGCTCCCCTTCACCGCCGCCCGGTAGTCATACGTGCTCGGTAGTCACACGTAGAAGTACCGAAGAGGTCGCGCAGTCACTCGACTGCGCGGCCTTTTTGTTGCCCGGACTAAGATTTCCCGAAGTCGTTCATTCCAGTCGAGAGGTGCCCGCAGCGTGTCGGGAGTTGTTGCGGGTTTCACCGTAATTTTTGTTGTCATCGCGGTTGGGTATCTCCTCGGCCGTCTCGGCACCCTCGGTAGCCAAGGACAGTTCGTTCTCGGTCGACTCGTCTTCTTCGTCGCGACGCCTGCCCTGCTGTTCACCACCCTCGCGTCGTCCGATCTTTCGGTGATCTTCTCGCCGACGCTCGCCGTTGCGTCGGCTACTGCCTTTGCCGTCGGCGCTCTGTACGTCGTCGTCGCAAAGATCTGGCTCAACCGGCCGCTACCCGAACTGACCATCGGCGCGCTGTCGGCTTCGTACGTGAATTCAGCCAACCTCGGAATCCCGATCGCGGTGTTCGTGCTCGGCGATGCCACGTTCGTCGCGCCGCTCCTGCTCTTCCAGATCGTCGTGTACTCCCCGATCGCCTTGACGATCCTCGATCTGACGGCCCTTCGCGGCGCGGATGCCGAGAAGCTCTCGTTGATCGACACCGTCACCGCCCCGTTCAAGAATCCGATCGTGCTCGCGGGCGCTGCGGGGTTGATCGTCGCATTGATCGGTTGGGTACCGCCCCGGCCGCTGATGCAGCCTTTCGAATTGATCGGCGCGACGTCGGTACCCGGTGCGCTGTTGGCATTCGGGCTCTCGCTCTACGGCGTGCGGGTGCTGGAGAAGGGCTCGAGTCCACGCCGCGACGTCGCGCTGGCGTCGACGCTCAAGATCGTGGTCCAACCTGTGCTGGCCTATCTGATGGCGCATTTCCTCCTCGGCATCGACGGTCATCAGTTGTTCGCCATCGTGGTCGTCTCGACGTTGCCGACGGCGCAGAACGTCTTCATCTACGCAAGCCGCTATCGGCGCGGAATGGTCCTCGCCCGAGACAGTGCCTTTGTCACCACTTTGGCGTCAATTCCGGCAATTGCGCTGGTCACAGCGCTACTCGCTTGAGCAGGGTTACGGTGGATTCATGCGTGTACTAACCCTCGCCGTTCTGGCCTGCCTTGCTGTGGCCGGATGCTCCGTCGGGGCCCAGACCACGGGGCCGGTTGCCGCACCGAATCCGATGGCGGCCAACGAAGCAAGTCCCGCCGACTGGTCGCTCGGAACCCCCGTTCCCGACGAGGTCGACGACAGCGAGATGGGCACGGAGTTCGACAGCCGCACCGACATCGTGGGTGCGACGGCCACGATGTTCGAATCGTGGTCCGAGGTCGACGATCACACGGTGGCCGTCCACTTCGTGACCGGCACTCCGGAGTGCTACGGCGCGTACGCAACCGTCGAAGAGACCGATACGACGGTGATCGTCACGCTCCGAACCGGGGCACTGCCCGAGGCCGCGGACAAGATGTGCATTCTGGTTGCCGTGTTCGGCAGCTTGGATGTCCCGCTGAGCCGACCGCTCGGCGATCGTCACGTCATCAACGGCTAGCTGCGCGCCTAAACGGCACAAGTTCGACGATCGAACACGCCGTTTCGTCAGGTGTGGTGTGCGTCTCCTCGGGACAGACTGAAAACCGACACCCGTTCACTCGCTCGTCGGCAGCTTTCGACTCGAGCGGTGCTCAACATGAAGGAGCTCGCAAGTGCCTACTCTCCAGAGAGACGTTGCAATCGTCGGCGCCGGCCCCTCTGGCCTGGCAGCTGCAACCGCGCTGCGCAAGGCCGGTTTGACCGTCGCTGTAATCGAAGCGCGCGACCGCGTCGGCGGCCGCACGTGGACCGACACCATCGACGGAGCAGTTCTGGAAATCGGCGGCCAGTGGGTCTCCCCCGACCAGACCGCCCTGATCGCCTTGCTCGACGAACTCGGCCTGAAAACTTTCGAGCGCTACCGCGAGGGCGAGTCCGTCTACATCTCGTCAGCGGGCGAGCGGACGCGATACACGGGTGATTCCTTCCCCACGAACGACACCACGAAGAAGGAGATGGACCGTCTCATCGACGAGATGGACGATCTCGCAGCGCAGATCGGCGCCGAGGAACCGTGGGCACATCCCCTCGCCCGCGATCTCGACACAGTCTCCTTCAAGCAGTGGCTGATCAATCAGTCCGACGACGCCGAGGCACGTGACAACATCGGTCTCTTCATCGCCGGTGGCATGCTCACCAAGCCCGCCCACTCGTTCTCTGCCCTGCAGGCCGTACTCATGGCCGCTTCCGCAGGCTCGTTCTCCCATCTCGTCGACGAGGACTTCATCCTCGACAAGCGAGTGATCGGCGGAATGCAGCAGGTATCGATCCGCATGGCAGAGGCCCTCGGCGACGACGTCTTCCTCAACGCACCCGTGCGTACGGTGCAGTGGAACGAATCCGGTGCAACGGTGTTGGCGGACGGCGATGTTCGCGTCGAGGCAAGCCGAGTGATCCTGGCCGTACCGCCCAACCTCTACTCCCGGATCTCGTACGATCCCCCGCTGCCGCGTCGTCAGCACCAGATGCACCAGCACCAGTCCCTCGGCCTCGTCATCAAGGTTCACGCGGTGTACGAGACGCCTTTCTGGCGCGAAGACGGCCTCTCCGGCACCGGCTTCGGCGCGTCCGAGGTAGTGCAGGAGGTGTACGACAACACCAACCACGAGGACGATCGCGGCACCCTGGTCGCTTTCGTCTCCGACGAGAAGGCCGACGCGATGTTCGAGCTTTCCGTCGAGGAGCGTAAGGCCACGATTCTGGCCTCACTTGCCCGCTATCTCGGCCCGAAGGCCGAAGAGCCGGTTGTGTACTACGAATCCGACTGGGGCTCGGAGGAATGGACCCGCGGTGCGTACGCAGCGAGCTTCGACCTCGGAGGCCTGCACCGCTACGGCGCGGATTCCCGCACGCCCGTCGGCCCGATTCACTTCTCGTGCTCCGACATTGCGGCCGAGGGGTACCAGCACGTCGACGGTGCCGTTCGGATGGGTCAGCGAACCGCAGCCGACATCATCGCTCGCAGCAAGGCCTGACGGCCGCTTTGCCAAGTCTCGATCATTGCCCGGCAGTCACGATTGCCGGGCAATGATCGAGAGCAGTAGTTCGGCCCGAACCCTGGCCACTTCCAGCCGACAGTCGATCAGGCTCTCCACCTTCGCCATTCGGCTCCGCAGTGTGTGCCGGTGAACGCCCATCGTGATGGCGGCCGCTTCCCAGTGTCCGTTGGCCTCGAGAAATGCCCGCAGCGACGCCAGCAGTTCGGTGCCGTTGTCACGGTCGTAGTCCTCGATCGGTGTGATCATCGTTTCCGCCAGCGTGTTGAGCACTTCACGCGTCGAATCGAAAGACAGCAGCACACTTCCGGTCAGAGCTGCGAATTCCAAAGGCTCGCCACCGATTTCCGCCGCCGACGCACACAACTGGGACTGTTCGACGGCGACCGCCAGCGCAGCGACCACCCGTCGCGCGCTCAAGCCGACACGAAGCGCGCGAAGATCCGACCGCGATACCCCGCCGAGCAACTCTCGGGCGAACTCGACGTCGTCGGTTCCACGCAGCAGCACCGTGACGCGAGTGTCGTTGATCCGCGAGAACAACTGGCGCCCTGCCTTGTTCATGAACTCGGCAATCTCGGCTCCGACGCGTCCCGCTACGTCGGACGTGTCGGCAAGAACTGTCAATCCTCGGATCATTCCCTCGCCGTCGGCGGCCTGCCTGATCTGTTGCCACGCCGGCGCCGGGTCGCGATCCTCGGTGAGCAGCAGCCCGAGGGCGTGCGAATTCAACTGATCCTGAGTAGCACGCAGACGCGCAGGTTTCTCGAAGTCCAACGCCAACAACGAGTTCGCGTGACCGAGCAGTATCTGATCGACGTAGCTGAGCGCCGAAGCACTGATCACCGCCAGGTATCCGTACGGCGTTCGCCCGACGCTGATCTGCTGCACCGCGATCGACGCTCCAGACCTTGCGAGCGTCACGCTACTGGAGGCACCGCCCCCGAGAGTTGCTCGCAGTTCGTCGATCACGTCGTCCGTCGGCAGTTGAGGTGAGCTCTCGAGAACTCTTCCGGCGACGTCGAGAAGAAGCACCGTCGCCGAGGTTGCGATCGCCAGTTCACGCACGGTTGCGGCAGTTCCGCCGGAAATGACGGCACGCGTCATCCGCGGTTGCGCCCGCGACGCCCGGAGGACAGCTTCATATTCCTGCTCTGCCAACCGGCTCATTACGCGCTTGACGACGGCAGCAAAAGGCGTCGGCAGCGGCACCTCGATCAGCGGGAGTCCGATCTCGTCGGCGACGGCCACCAGATCGGCCGGGACCTCGGGGTACGAGAGCCCGGTTCCGAATCCCACCGCCGCCACACCTGCCGCGTCGAGCATTCGGAGATAGCGGCCGCGCTTTTGCTGAGTGGACGGCAATCGGATGCCGGTGGTGAGGATGAATTCGCCGCCGGTCAACCACCGGAAAGGGTCGAGCAACTCCGTGGCGTGCGCAAATGTGATTTCGCGACCGACACCCCGCGCCCCACCTTTGAGTTCCAGCGCGAGGTCCGGCTGCGCCAACATCCACCGCACAGCGATCGTCATGGGCTGGACTGTACAACTCGGCGCGTCGGCGATCAAAGATTTCACCTTTTTGGCAGCTGCCTTTACTTGTGAGTCAGCGCACACTTGCTCACACACGCCCCACAAAGTGCGAGTTCCGTGCTGATCACCTCGGCCGGAACTCGTTCGACCTCGAGAGGAACCGGTACCGATGTCGATCGTCGTACTCGAGAACTACATCAACGGTGAATTCGTCGCCTCAGCCGCGACGGAAACACTCGACCTGATCAACCCCGTGGACGAGAGTGTGGTCGGGCGTACGCCGGTCTCCACGAAGGAAGACGTCGACGCCGCCGTCGAAGCAGCACGGCGCGCATTCGAGACCTGGGGTAAGACGACACCAAGCGTGCGGCAGGCTGCACTCCTCAAGCTCGCCGACGCCATCGAAGCGCACAGCGACGAAATCGTCGCAGCCGAAAGCGCCAACACCGGCCAGGCTCACCAGATGATCGCCGACGAAGAGGTCAAGGTCGGAGCCGATCAGATGCGGTTCTTCGCCGGAGCCGCACGACTTCTCGAGGGCAAGGCGGCCGGAGAGTACATGGAGGGTTTCACCTCCTACGTCCGTCGTGAGCCGATCGGCGTCGTCGGTCAGGTCACGCCCTGGAACTACCCGTTCATGATGGCGCTGTGGAAGATCGGGCCCGCCCTCGCGGCCGGCAACACGATCGTCCTCAAGCCCAGCGACACCACACCGGGCAGCACGCTGGTCCTGGCGAAGCTCTCGAAGGGCATCCTGCCGGACGGTGTGTTCAACGTCGTGCTCGGCAACGGCGGAACCGGAGCGACGTTGGTGGAGAACCCGGCCCTCGGTCTCGTCTCGATCACCGGTTCGGTGCGGGCGGGCATCGCTGTCGCCGTGTCCGCAGCACAGCAACTCAAGCGCGCGCACCTCGAACTGGGCGGCAAAGCGCCGGCGATCGTCTTCGGCGACGTCGACATCGAGAAGACCGCCACCGGCATCGCCGAGGCAGCGTTCTTCAACGGCGGCCAGGATTGCACCGCGGCCACTCGCGTGATCGTTCACGAGTCCATCCACGATCAGCTCGTCGAAGCCCTCGTCCGGAACGCCGAGAAGCTGCGCCCCGGAGCGCCTTCCGATCCTGATGCCTTCTACGGCCCGCTCAACAACATCAATCACTTCAACGCCGTGAGCGACAAGATCGCGAACCTGCCGGCGTCGGCCAAGATCGTTACCGGCGGAAAGCGTTCGGGCGAAACCGGATTCTTCTTCGAGCCGACCGTCATCACCGGCGTCGCGCAATCGGACGACATCGTGCAGGAAGAGACTTTCGGTCCTATCCTCACAGTCCAGAGCTTCTCCGACGAGAAGGAGGCGATCACGCTTGCCAACGACGTTCGGTTCGGCCTGGCCTCGAGCATCTGGACCAAGGATCACGGTGTCACGCAACGCGTCTCCGCTGCTCTCGACTTCGGTGCGGTGTGGATCAACTGCCACATCCCGCTCGTCGCCGAAATGCCGCACGGCGGCTTCAAGTATTCCGGTTACGGCAAGGATCTCTCGGCCTACGGAGTCGAGGACTACACCCGTCTCAAGCACGTCATGAGTTCGCACGACTGAGTCGCCGCCCCTCCTGCTGTGCGCCTTTATCAACCCCCCGCGGTTAATAAAGGCGCACAGCAGATTCCTCCAATCCGGAAAAGAGCCACCATGCGCCTTATCGTCGGATACCTCGCCACACCCAGCGGTAAAGACGGGCTGGTCCTCGGGGCCCAGCTCGCGCGCAGTCTCGGCGCGCAACTCGACATCTGCATGGTCCTCCCACCGGATCGGACACTGCCCGCCAAGGTTCCCTCGGAAGCCGGCTACGACGACATCCTCGCCGCGCGTGCACACGACTGGCTCGCCGAGGCGAAAGCGTCGGTGCCCGAGAGCATCCAGGTGGCAGTACACCTGAGCTTCCACGAGTCGTTTGCTCAGGGCCTGCTCGACGAAGTGGACCGACTGAATGCGCTCGCGATCGTGGTGGGAGCTTCCGGCGACGGTCTGCTCGGCCGTCACGCGATAGGTTCGGTCTCGACCGAACTGCTTCACTCCGCCCACGTCCCGGTAGCACTGGCGCCTCGCGGAACGCGGCACTCGGCGGCCACTACGATACGAGAGGTCACCTGTGCACTCGGCACCCGTGTCGGCGCCGACATCGTCTTGAACACCGCCGTGCGCGCCAGCGAACTGATGCAGGTTCCGTTGCGACTGGTCTCACTGGTAGCGCTCGACCCCCAGAACGATCTGCGCGATCATCGCGACACCGCCGAGTCGGCCAGGGAGCGTGCACGAAATCACGCTCAGGACACACTCGACGTCGCAAGAGCCGCGCTCCCCGCGGAGTTCCCCATCGAGGTCATCATTGCCGACGGATCTACCGTGGAATCGGCAGTGCGTCAACTGGACTGGCAGGACGGCGACCTCGTGATGGTCGGTTCAAGTCGACTCGCACAGCCCCGCAAACTGTTCCTGGGCTCGACCGCCGCCAAGATGCTGCGCGTACTGCCCGTACCCATGGTCGTAGTGCCCAAGCACGAATTCACCCAGCCGGAGGCACTGTCATGACCAGCACCGAACTGAGTTCCAAAGGCCTCGCCACCGGCAAGATCGGCATGATCTCCGGCGCGGTGCTCGGAATCTCCTCCGTGGCACCGGGTTACACCCTGACGGCCAGCATCGGATTGATCGTCGCTGCGGTCGGTCTCAAGATGCCCGCCATCTTCATCGCCGGCTTCATCCCGATGTTCCTCACCGCGTACGCGTACCGCGAACTGAACTCCGACACTCCTGACTGCGGAGCGTCATTCACGTGGTCCACCAAGGCATTCGGACCGTACGTCGGCTGGATGTGCGGCTGGGGCATGGTGATCGCCACCATCATCGTGCTCTCGAATCTCGCTGCGATTGCCGTCGACTTCTTCTATCTGTTCATCGCGCGGGTGGCCGACAATCCCTCCATCGCCGATCTGCCGGGCAATAAATTCGTCAACGTCGGCACCACACTGGTGTTCATCGCGTTGGCCACCTGGATTGCCAGTCGGGGAATCACGACCAGCGAGCGCGTACAGTTCGCGCTCGTAGGCTTCCAGATGGTGCTGCTGGTCGTCTTCGCCGTCGTTGCACTGGTTCACGTCGGCGCCGGCGATGCCCCGGCCGGATTGTCCTTCGACCTGAGTTGGTTCAACCCGTTCAGCGGACTCGCCATCGGTGCGTTTGTCATCGGACTCACCGGATCGATCTTCGCGTTCTGGGGCTGGGATACCTGTCTCACGCTGGGCGAGGAGTCGAAGAACCCCAAGAAGACCCCGGGCCGCGCCGGTTTGCTCTGTGTCGCAACCATTCTCCTGACCTACCTGCTGGTCGCTGTTGCCGCGATGATGTACGCCGGCGTCGGCGAGGAAGGCCTCGGCCTCGGCAACCCCGACAACTCCGAGAACGTCTTCGGCGCTCTGGCCGACCCGGTCCTGGGCAACTGGGGCGGAATGCTTCTGTTCCTCGCGGTCTTCGTCTCCTCCGTCGCCAGCCTGCAGACCACGTTTCTGCCCGCCGCACGAACCATGCTCGCCATGGGCGCGTACGGAGCCTTCCCCAAGAAGCTCGCCGAGGTCTCCCCTCGCTTCCTGGTGCCGTCCTACGCCACGGTCGTGGCCGGCGCGGTGACCGCAGTGTTCTACAGCGTTGTCACGTTCCTGTCCGAAAGTGCACTGCTCGACACGATCGCCGCACTCGGCATCATGATCTGCTGGTACTACGGCATCACCGCATTCGCGTGCGTGTGGTACTTCCGCAAGACGCTTTTCGAGAGCGTACGAAACTTCGTCTTCCGGTTCGCGTTCCCACTCATCGGTGGTCTCATGCTGCTTGCGGTATTCGTCATTTCGGTCCAGGAGAGTATGAATCCGGACAACGCCAGCGGAGCATCCATCGGCGGGATCGGCCTGGTCTTCTTCCTCGGGTTCGGAATCCTCATCCTCGGCGCGGTCCTGATGATGGTCATGCGAGTGCGCAATCCCGAGTTCTTCGAGGGCAAGACCCTCAATCGCGACACGGAGGCTCTGCGCGACGAGAACGACCTCAGCGTGTCCTAGGAGTCACTAGCTTCGGGGGCCTGCGCGATCAGGCCCGCCATCAACACGCGCAAGCCGAATTCGAAGGCGGCGTCGGCACGTTCGGGATTTTTCCCGGATGTTGCCAACGCCGCCTTCATCGCGTCGTTGGCTTCGGGTCCAGACGCCCACTGGACGTCCGGCGCCGCCAGGTCCAAGGCCGAACCGAGAACAAAACTGTCGACGGTCGTGATCGCGTGCAGTGTTTCGGTCGGGTCGAAGCCACCATCGGCAAATGCCTGCGCCAATGCGTTGTAGAGGGTGAACGCCACACCGGCCTGCACCGTCTGGGCAGTGAAGAGCGGAATCAGACGAGGATGCGCGGCGTAGCTTCGCCGGTACTCGGCTGCCAGCGCCGCGACGGTCTCACTCCAGGTCCCCGAGGCCGACTCGACGTCGATTCCTGCCATCAGCTGAGCCCTCATCAGTTCGACGATCTCGGCTCGTCCGGAAACGTGGTTGTAGAGCGAGGACGGTCGAACCTTCAGTCTTGCGGCGAGTCCCGGCATGGTGAAGTCGCCGGATTCGTCCACCGACTCGATCGCTGCCTCGGTGATGATCGCCGGTGAGAGCAGTCGTTGCGATGGCCGCGGCATATGTCCTCCTGTAGTGATCCACACCGTCCGGGGCGCTGCAAAAAACAATTCCTCGAAAGTCCTTGATCAATCAGCGCTCACCCACCATACTTAACGAATCACATTCGTTTTACGTTGAACGTCGAATACCCGAGCACCGAGGAAACCCCATGCTGACGATCACCGCCCTCACCCCACCCGAGTCACCGGCCGCGACTTCGCCGTCCACGTCCACCCCTCTGCGTGTAGGTCTCGTCCAACATCGCTGGCACGAGGACCAAGACGACCTCCACGCTGAATTGAGCGAAGGCATTGCGTCCGCAGCGAAGCTGGGCGCTTCCGTGGTCTTTCTTCCGGAGCTGACGCTCAGCCGCTACCCCGCCTCCACCCCGGCCGGCGACAATCCCGGACGCGCGGCGGAAGACCTGCTCACCGGACCCACTTTCGCCTTCGCCACCAAGGCCGCCGCGGAGAACCAGGTTCTCGTTCACGCGTCGTTGTACGAGCGCAGCGACGCCGAGGACGGCCTGGGCTTCAACACCGCGATCCTGGTCTCGCCCGGGGGTGAACTTCTCGGTCGTACCCGCAAGCTCCACATTCCGGTGACGGCCGGGTACTACGAGGACACGTACTTTCGCGGCGGTCCGTCCGAGGCCGCATACCCCGTTCACGAGGCACTCGGCGCCAAGTTCGGTCTCCCGACATGCTGGGACGAGTGGTTCCCCGAGGTCGCACGTGCATACTCCCTCGCCGGTGCCCAGGTCCTGGTGTACCCGACGGCGATCGGCTCGGAACCCGATCACCCGAACTTCGACACCCAACCGCTGTGGCAGCAAGTGATCGTCGGAAACGGTATCGCCAACGGCACTTTCATGGTTGTCCCCAATCGCCACGGCAGTGAAGGTCTCATCACCTTCTACGGTTCGTCGTTCATCTCGGACCCGTACGGACGCATCCTCGTTCAGGCTCCGCGCGACGAATCAGCCGTCCTGGTCGCAGATCTCGACCTGCAGCACCGTGAAGACTGGCTTGCCCTGTTCCCGTTCCTGGCCACTCGCCGACCCGACACCTACTCGGCCCTGACCGCACCGGTGAACACTGCAGGAGCCAACCGATGACCTGGCGCATGCCCGCGGAAAGTGAGCCGCACGAACGTACCTGGATGGCGTACCCGAGCGCCGGATACTCTCTCGGGGACACTGCGGAAGAGCAGCACGAAGCGCGCTCGACGTGGGCGGCCGTCGCCCACGCTGTCGCCGAATTCGAGCCGGTCACCGTCGTCGTCGATCCCGCCGAAGTCGAAGAAGCACGAAAGTACCTGTCCGAGAAGGTCGACATCGTCGAGGCACCTCTCGACGACGCGTGGATGCGCGACATCGGGCCGACGTTCGTCCTGTCCGACGAAGGCCGTCTCGGCGGAGTCAACTGGGTGTTCAACGGCTGGGGTGCACAGGATTGGGCGCAGTGGGACAAGGACTCGAAGATCGGCGCATTTGTCGTCGAACAATCCGGTGCCCAGTTGATCGACTCACCAATCGTCAACGAGGGCGGCGGTATTCAAGTCGACGGTCTCGGCACCGTCTTGGTCACCGAAACCGTCCAACTCGATCCGGGACGAAACCCCGACCTGACGAAGGCCGACATCGAGGCCGAACTCGCCCGCACCATCGGCGCCAAGCACGTGATCTGGCTTCCCCGCGGGTTGACCCGCGATCAGGAGACCTACGGAACGCGCGGACACGTCGACATCGTCGCTGCCATCTCTTCCCCCGGAGTGGTACTCGTCCATGACCAACGCAATCCGGTGCACCCCGACTACGCCGTCAGCAAGACGATCATCGAGTTGTTCGAAAGCTCGACGGACGTCGGCGGCCGGCCGTGGAAGGTCATTCGGGTACCCGCTCCCGAAATCCTGCGCGACGACGCGGGATTCGTCGACTACAGCTACATCAACCACCTCGTGGTCAATCGTGGAGTGATCGCCTGCAGCTTCGACGATCCGGCCGACGCCGAAGCGGCCCGGATCCTGTCAGCCGCTTACCCCGGACGCACTGTCGTCACCGTCGACGCCAGACCGTTGTTCGAACGTGGCGGCGGCATCCACTGCATCACCCAGCACCAGCCCGCTGAACAAGACTGACGGCGGCAGAATTAACGGCGACCTCGCATGTAGTCACTCACGACGGCTGCGCCGAGGCCGTCCAGGTCCGGTGCGATGACGCGTCCACCCACCCGGTGCGCCATCCGGTCGACCACCCTGGCCAGACCTGGATCCTCACCGAGGCGGAAGAACGTGACCTTGGCGCCCAGCCTGGCCACTGCGTCGAGTGCTCGAACCGTCAAACCGAGGGTTCGCGCACTCGGCGGGTAGTCGAACCTGGCTTCTCCGTCCGCTTCGAGATGAGCCGTCGGCTCACCGTCGGTGACGATCAGTACCACCGGCTGTGCGTTGGAGTGGCGTCGAAGATGCCTGGCCGCCAACAACAGTGCGTGGTGCAGGTTGGTTCCCTGGTCCCACGCGCCGTCCAAACCAGCGAGCTCCGACGGGCTCAGCACGTGCGCGTGGCGTCCGAAGGCGATCAACTGGAGTTCGTCGCTGCGAAATCGCGTACTCACCAGATGATTGAGTGCCAGAGCGGTGCGCTTCATCGGCACCCAGCGATCTTCCATCACCATCGAGAACGACGTGTCCACCAGGAGAGCAACCGCAGCCTGACTGCGCTGTTCGGTTTCGGCCACCTCGACGTCGACGACGCTCAGCCGCACCGGCATTCGGCCCGGGTCACGCAGGACGGCGTTGGTGATGGTTCTCGTGACGTCCCACGGTTCCGTGTCCCCGAATTCCCATTCGCGGGACGCTCCGGTCGGTTCACCCATCGCACCGGCCCGACGCGTATCGCGTTGGCCGGTTCGCGACGACAGTTGCCCGGCGACATCGCGCAGAGCAGTCTGCCCGAGCTGTCGCATGGCTTTGGGCGACAAGCGCCATTGACCGTCTGGTGCGCGATCGAAGAAACCCTGTTCCTGTAAAGCCTTTTCGAGATCGGCCAGGGTGCGAGCATCAGCGGCGGCTTCGTCGCCGAGTTGCCGCGCGAGTAGCTCGGGGTCGATGTCGTCGAGCGCTGCGCCTGCATACTGCTGCGACAGTTGATCTGCCAGCGATTCCAGCTCGGCGATGTCCTGCAGGGCACCGGTTCCCTCACCCAACCCCATTCCGTTGTCGCCGCGGAACTGTTGCGAACCTTCCCAGTCCTCACCTGGCCGAGCCGCCTGAAGAAACTGGTCGAGTTGACTCAGCTCACTCATCAGGCTCGGATCGCCGAACGCCTGCTGCGCCAACGCATCCAACTCGTCACGCTGCTCCTGCGAGAGCGAGTTACGCAATCGTTGTGCGGCCGCCGCGCGCTGCGCCAACGAATCCAGAAGTTCGTCGACGTTGCGCGGGTTGTCCGGGAAATACTGCCCGTGCTTGTCCATGAATTCCGCAAACTGCTCCGGAGTGTCGACACCCCGAGAGTGCGCATCGAGCAGTTGATTCAGATCTGCCAGCATCTGGCGAATCTGCTCACGATCCTCGTCGGTAGCGCCCTCGAGTGCCTGCTTCATTCCCGAGAAGCGTTGATCGAGGACCTCACGTCCGAGCAGATCACGAATCTTCTCGTAATCCGCGCGCGCCTGTTCGCTGCGCCAGTTGTAGTCGGCCAGATCTTGCACGGCCTGAGCTGTCGACGGCGGTAACTCCTCGATCCGCATTTCGTTGAATCGTGCGTCGTCGTCGAGAGCACGTGCCAATTCTTTGCGCTCTTCGAGCACCGCCTTGTCGAGAAGCTTACGAACCTCGTCGAGAGTTCCGTCGAGATTGTTGCGGCGCAGCAACTCGCGTCGACGCCGGTTCGCCTGGGCGGCAAGGTCGTCGAGCCCGCGCATGTCCCGGTTGCCTCGGCGCAGGAGCTCTCGGAGGGCATGGCGCGGCGACGTGCCCGACAACACGTCGTCGCCGATTGCTGCCAGGGCCTCGCGCAGATCCACGGGAGGCGCCAGCGGATCGGGACCACCGTCGTAAGGCCCGTACCGCGGATTGTGGATCATCACTGCCCCTTACGAATACACCGAGCGGCCGCCCGGGCCTTGATCTTTGGAGATCCGGCGCGCGAGGTAAAGCCCTTCGAGGGCAAGTTCGGCACCGGCGGCACGCTCGCCGTCGGATTGCGCGCCGAGGCGTTCGGCTACTTCGTCCAGGACCTCGAGGTCCGGAAGCTCGTCGAGAAATGCCTTGGCCGTGACAGATTCACCGGTGACGATCGTGTTGCCCATCTCCACCGCAGCAACCAGCATCCCCAGGTCGATCCCGCCGAGACGTACCCGAACCGTATCGGCCGTCGCGCGACGCAGCAGGTGCTCGAGCACCTCCAGTTCTCGTCCCTCTTCACCGGATTCGAACTCGACCTTGCCGCGAAGAACCTCGACCACGGACTCGAGATCGACGGGCCGTGCAACAGGATCGGCTTCGCCGAGCACCGCTGCCCGTCGTACCGCGGCGGCACTGACGGTTTCCGCGCCGGCGACGGCAAAGCGTGCCGACACACCCGATCGCTGGTCCACCGAGGTGGATTCGCGTAGCAAGCGCGTGAACCTGGCAAGAATTTCGAGAAGGTAGTCAGGCACCTCCGCGGCCAGGTGCGCCTCCTGCTCGATCACCGCGATCTCGCCCGCCAACTCGACGGGGTAGTGAGTGCGGATTTCTGCGCCGAAGCGGTCCTTGAGCGGTGTGATGATGCGCCCGCGGTTGGTGTAGTCCTCGGGGTTGGCGCTCGCGACCAGAAGAACGTCCAACGGAAGCCGAAGCGTGTACCCGCGGACCTGGATGTCCCGCTCTTCCATCACGTTGAGCAAGGAGACCTGGATGCGCTCGGCGAGGTCGGGAAGCTCGTTGATGGCCACGATTCCGCGATGCGCGCGGGGCACGAGACCGAAGTGAATGGTCTCCGGATCACCGAGGCTTCTACCTTCGGCCACCTTGACCGGGTCGACATCTCCGATCAGGTCGGCGACCGAGGTGTCCGGCGTTGCCAGTTTCTCGGAGTACCGCTCGCTGCGGTGTCGCCAGGCGATCGGGAGGTCGTTACCCAGTTCCTTGGCTCGACGTATCGAAGCCGGTGTGATCGGCTCGTACGGGTGCTCCCCCAGTTCCGAGCCTTCGATGACGGGCGTCCACTCGTCGAGCAGGAGCCCGAGAGTGCGAAGCAACCTCGTCTTTCCCTGACCTCGTTCGCCGAGCAGAACCACGTCGTGGCCGGCGATCAGCGCCCGCTCGAGTTGCGGGGCGACCGTGTCCTCGAACCCGACTATCCCGGGCCAGGGGTCACGGCCGTCCCGCAACGCGGCGAGAAGATTCTCTCGTAGTTCTTCCTTGACACTTCGCTGTACGTGTCCGGAGGCGCGTAGCTCTCCGAGGGTTTTTGCGACAGTCACCACTCCACGCTACGAGTGTTTTCGGGGTTTCGCCTCTCGCCGAGGAAGTTCGGTCGCTCAGCCCTCGATGTTCTCGGGATTCATCCAGATGATTTCCCAGATGTGGCCGTCGGGATCCTGGAAGCTGCGGCTGTACATGAAGCCGTGATCCTGCGTCGCGTTTCCTTCGGAACCGCCGGTCGCGAGCGCCTTGTCGACGAGGGCGTCGACGGCCTCACGGGTCTCGGCCGAGAGACCGAGCAGCGCTTCCGTCGACGTCGAGGTGTCGGCGATGCCCTTGGTGGTGAAGGTCTTGAAGAAGGGCTCGGCCAACAGCATCACGACGATGGTGTCACTGATGACCATCGACGACGCATTCTCGTCGGAGAACTGCGTGTTCTTGGAGTATCCGAGGCCCTCGTAGAAGGTGGTGGCCTTGCCGAGGTCCTTGACGGGCAGGTTGAGGAAGAACATCGGCTGCGGGTTTGTCGCCATGAAAGGTCCTTTCCGAGACTTTGCTGTGCGCCTTTATTAACCGCCGGCGGTTAATAAAGGCGCACAGTAGACCTAAACTCCACCCATGGATACCTGGGTGTTGCCGGCCATGCTCGGCCTCGGACTCGCCGCAGCGTCCGGAATGCGAACCTTCCTGCCGCTGCTGATGCTCAGCGCTGCCGTCCACTTCGAACTGTTCGGGATCACCGTCGGCGAGTCGATGCGGTGGATCGGATCGACCGGCGCGCTGGTCGCATTGGCAATCGCCGCGGTGGTCGAACTGGGTGCCGACCTCATTCCGTTCGTGGACAACGCACTCTCGGTGATCGGGAACGTCACCGGACCGATTGCCGGAGTGATCGCCGCCTGGGCGGCATTCAGTCATCTCGACCCTGCGATGGCCGCGTTGGCGGGCATCATCGTCGGAGCGCCGACGGCGTTGACGTTCAGCGCCGCGCAGACCGGCACTCGCGCGGTCAGTACGGCCACTACCGGTGGGCTGGCAAATCCCGTCGTTTCCGTCATCGAGGATGTGCTGACTTTCTTCACTTCCTTGATCGCGATGATCTTGCCGCTCCTGATCATTCCCCTGCTCGCCGCGCTCTTGTGGTTCAGCTGGCGTGGCTGGCGTCGTGTCCGGAGTCTGCGCACCGCCTGACCGCACCGACCTGGTAGACAAGTCGTCATGTCCGACACCGAGATCTCGTTCCAATCCGGCGACGTCACCCTGTACGGGAGTCTTCGCCTGGCCGCCTCACCCGACGCCCCTGCCCCGGCCGCGCTGATTCTGGCCGGCAGCGGCCCCACCGATCGCAACGGCGACAGCGCCCTCCTCGAAGGCGACATCGGAACTCTGCGGTTCATCGCGGATCTTCTTGAAAAACAAGGGATTTCAAGCCTGCGTTACGACAAGCTCGGCAGTGGCGAAACCGCCCTCGGTGACTACGACATCGAGGACATCGCCGATCTCGGCTTCAACACTTTTGTCGACGCCGCCTCCGACGGACTGGACTACCTCGCCGGGCAACCCGGCGTCGATCCCGAGCGCTTGTTCGTGGTGGGACACAGCGACGGCGCCGTAGTCGCACTGGCTCTCGCCACCGCGAAAGAGGGCACGAGAGTCAGCGCCCTCGCACTGCTCGAGCCACTGAGCGTCAGACTTCTCGATCTACTCACGACGCAGATTCACCGCCAGCTCGACGCCGTCGTCGGCGCCGGTCAGTTGCCGGTCGAACTGGCTGACGAACTGCGCGTCGCGCTCGCCGATGCCGTCGAGTCGCTGCGATCCGAGGGCACTGTTCCGGATGACCTGCCCGAGCCGCTGCAGAATGCGGGACTCGTACACGCCAATGCCAAGGCACTCGCCGAGGAAGACGCATTGGACCCGGTTGCGCTCGTGGCGGCGCTACCGGCGGGCATGCCCGTTCTCACGAGCTGCTCGGACAAGGACATCCAAGTCATTCCCGCCGATGTCGCGGCACTCGACGCCGCGCTCTCACATACAGCGCTGACTTCCGTGCGGATGCGCAACGCCAACTTCGTACTCAAGGACATCGGCGACGAACAGTCCACCGGTGCCGACTACGTCGCGCCGCTTCCGTACTCGGCAGAGTTCTCGGAGCCCTTCACAGCGTGGGTCCGTTCGTTCTCCTGATCACGTACAGACCGAACGTCCTCTTTTTCAGGTAGAAAGTTCCCTCCGCGAACCATCGCGGAGGGAATTCTGCTTTCTACGCCTGACCTGCAACGCAGACTCTTTCAATCCAGCGAGCCCGGGGACAGAAGTCACCCGGAGTTTACGTTCGCGGCGCTCTTTATTGGTGCGAACCCTCGATCCGTGCTGTACGGTCATCCATTAACCAGCAACGCCACACAGAAGGGAACGGACATCATGTCGCTACACCCGCACGTCGTATCCGTACCTTCGTGGCGCAGCTGCACCGCAGACAAGCACATTTTTTCGGCCGCAATGTCGGCCAAGCACATGGGCAACAAGCGCGGTGTACCCCGAGAATGATCCCCAGTTTCACCGGATTCGTTCTCGGGCACCCAGGGCAAACGCCTCGGGTGCCTTTTCTTTTACCTTTCACACGCAGGAGCACCACATGAAACTTCGAGTCAACCAACTGTCCATCGCGCCGCCGTATGTCGATCTGCCCGGTGACCTCACCGGATACGCCGTCACCCTGGATCTTTCACACTCCGATGCGGCCCACGAAGCTACCCTCGGCGCATTGATCAGCGAGATCCGCAGTCGCGGAGCCTCACGCGTCGTCATCACCGGCTCACCGCGCGAACTCCAGGGCACCCACAGCAGCGCCGCCTGAAAGACCCGGGCGGCCTGAATGCAGAACGGGCCCCGAACTCCCGTTGAGGAGTCGAGGCCCGCTACCGACGTAGGAGTCAGTGCGCGAAGTGGCGCGCACCGGTCAGATAGAGAGTGACACCGGCTTCCTTGGCTGCGGCAATCACTTCGTTGTCGCGAACCGAACCACCCGGCTGCACAACAGCCTTGACGCCGGCGTTGAGCAGCACCTGCAGACCGTCAGGGAACGGGAAGAACGCGTCCGAAGCTGCAACCGAACCTACGACGCGGTCACCGGCTCGCTGAACAGCCAGATGCGCTGCGTCGACGCGGTTGACCTGGCCCATGCCGACGCCGACAGAGGCACCGCCGGAGGCCAGCAGGATCGCGTTGGACTTCACCGAACGGCTGGCGCGCCAAGCAAATTCGAGGTCAGCGAGAGTCTCGGCATCGGCAGCCTCACCGTTGGCGAGGGTCCAGTTGGCCGGGTTGTCGCCGTCGGCGTCCAGGACGTCGCGCTGCTGGAGCAAGGTACCGCCGGAGATCGGACGCAGTTCGATTCCGGTAGCGGTCGGAGCGGCTGCCTTCAGAACACGAATGTTCTTCTTACGCTGCAGAACCTCGACAGCTCCGTCTTCGTACGAGGGCGCGATGACGACCTCGGTGAAGATGTCGGCGATCTGCTCGGCCAGTTCGACGGTGACCTCGCGGTTGGCAGCGATCACACCACCGAAAGCACTGACCGGATCGCATGCATGCGCCTTGCGGTGGGCGTCGGCGATGTCGGTGCCGATGGCGATGCCACACGGGTTGGCGTGCTTGATGATTGCGACGGCCGGATCAGTGAAGTCGTACGCTGCGCGCCACGCTGCGTCGGAGTCCGTGTAGTTGTTGTACGACATCTCCTTGCCGTGCAACTGCTCCGCCTGAGCCAAACCTGCAGGCGCAGCCGGGTTTTCGTACAGCGCAGCGTCCTGGTGCGGGTTCTCGCCGTAGCGAAGAACAGCGCTGCGGTTCCAGGTCGCACCGACCCAGGCCGGGAACAGCGAACCGTCCTCGTCAGCGGCGATCGTGCTCGTCATCCAGCTCGCAACAGCGACGTCGTACGACGCAGTGTGCTGGAAAGCCTGCGCTGCAAGCACAGTGCGCTCACGCAAGGTGAATCCGCCACCGGCAACGGCAGTCAGGACGTCGGCGTAACGAGCCGGATCGACCACGACGGCAACCGACGGATGGTTCTTGGCTGCAGCACGCACCATCGACGGGCCGCCGATGTCGATCTGCTCGACACACTCGTCCGGGCTAGCGCCCGAGGCAACCGTCTCGGTGAAGGGGTACAGGTTCACGACCACCAATTCGAAGGTCGCGATGCCGAGTTCCTCGAGCTGAGCGAGGTGATCCGGCTTGCGGGTATCGGCGAGAACGCCGGCGTGGACGCGCGGATGCAGCGTCTTCACACGGCCTTCGAGGCATTCCGGGAATCCGGTCAGAGCCTCGACCGGCGTCACGGGGATTCCGGCGTCGGCGATCTTCGACGCGGTCGAACCGGTCGAGACCAACTCGACACCGGCCTCGTGCAGGCCCGTGGCCAGCTCGATCAGACCACTCTTGTCGTAGACGCTGACAAGTGCACGGCGCACAGCCTTGCGTTCACTCACTGGGGATCACGGCCTTTCGTCCATCGGAAACCACTCCGCGCGTAGCAACAGCGGCGATGACGTCCGCCAACAACCGTCGCTCCACAATTTTGATGCGTTCATGCAACGAAGACTCGGTGTCGTCGTCATGCACCGGCACAGCTTCCTGCGCCAAGATCGGCCCGGTATCAACTCCGCCGTCGACGAGATGCACCGTGGAACCGGTGACCTTCACGCCGTACGCCAGAGCGTCGGGAACCGCGTGCGCGCCGGGAAAGGCAGGCAGCAACGCGGGATGAGTGTTGATGATTCGGCCGCCGAAACGCTCGAGAAAGCTGGGGCCGAGGATTTTCATGAAGCCTGCGCTGACCACGAGATCGGGTTCGTACTCGGCCACTGCTGCTGTCAGCGCCTCGTCCCAGGCGGCACGATTTTCGTAGGTCTTGATCGAGACCTTGAAGGACGGGATCTTCGAATCCACAGCGTGCTCGGCGGCGAGGCAGTCACGATCTACACCCACGGCAACGATCTCGGCGGGGTATCCCTCGGCATGCGAAGCGTCGATCAGCGAAGTCAGCAGGGTTCCAGCGCCGGAAGCGAGTACGACTACCCGCGCGACCGAGTCGCGAAATTGGACCCTGTCGGGCATTGTCGGCTGCGGATTGTCGGCCGAGGCAGTCAGCGCACTACTCCTGAGAACTGGAAGATGATGCGGCCGGAGTATCGGCCGCATGACAGCCTAGTCGCTGGACTCCTGCGGCTTCGAGGGCAGGTCGGTCTCCGGCTCGGCCCCGGCTGTGGGGTCCGCCTCGGGTGCCGCGACAACCTCCGCGTCGACTACTTCGATCTCGACGGTTTCCTCTGTCACTACCTGCACGGGTTCGCCTGATTCTTCGACAATTTCGGCTTCGACGACCTTGGTCACTACCACCGCAGATTCCTGGGCGAGCACTTCGTCGGCGTTTTCGTCGTCCTCGCCATCCGTTGTGGCCGCGGCCGTGATCGCAAGTTCGGGCTCGGATGCTCGAGCCGGTTCAGCCGTCGGCGGCGCAACCTCGTCCTTCATGTGTCCGCGGTGTGAGAACCACATCGCGAACAGCGCCGAGACGGTTCCGAACAATCCCAGCCACGCAAAAGTCAGAAGACCGAAGCCCCACCACAGGACCTCGACGGTGCCGAACTGCCCGAGGTCTCCCCCCGCAGCAAGGGCAAGCAGAGCCATGACGACGCCGGCACCGGCAGCTGCCGTCAGCACTGCGAGCACACTGTCCTGCCCGGCGATGCGTCGAGCGCAATCGCGGCCGAGCATCACACCCACCGCAGCCGGAACGATCAACAGCACCGGCCAGATTCCGCCGGCGACGCCTTCCGGAACCGCTCCGAGAAGGGGCAAGGGTGGCAGATCTCCACCGATGTTGCCGAACACGCTGATGGAGACGTTTCCGAAATCGGCCGTCGATCCCGTCATCACCGCGGCTGCACCGACCACGAGGTTCGGCAGGTAGAGCAGCGACAACACCGTCAATCCCAGTACGCCGACAAACCCGTTGCCGCGTGCGAGTAGGTCACCGACCGTCGACCACGACACGAGTAGTGACACCACGACGGCCACGGCGCCCGCAGCCAGCAGCGCTGCCGACGCGGCCGCGGCCGGACGAACAGCGGCAGATGCCCACGGCGGAATCTCGGCGACGACGCGATCCCAGTGCGCAGCAGCAACACCGACGGACGCGGCGATCAGGTGAATCCCGGCGACCCAGCCGAAAGCGGCCAACGTGTTGGGGCTCGACAGCGGAATTGCCGCGGAGGCGTCGGCGACAACGGCGAGAGCGATTGCCGTGATAGTCAACGGCCCGGCTACTGCCGCCCCCACCAGGCGGAGGGTGTCGTCACGGGAGTCGGTGTGCACCGCAGTCGACGCGCATCGGCGTGCGACCACCCACATCATGACCGCCGTTGGAAGCAGTGGCAGTACACCGAGTTGGACGCCGCTGATAGTCGCCGGCACCTGGTGGATGACCAACCAGGTGGTGGCAATGGCGCCGAAGGTTCCGGTCAGGTCGCTGCTCGCCGATACCAAAGTGACCACGACGACAGCCGCGATCAGCAGCATCGTCAGGCCCGACGGTCGGAAGGCGACGGTCAGCAGCTTGCGCGCCAGGTCCGGGTTCGGTCCCGGGCGACCGCCGCCGACGCGGCCGCTGCCAGTACGACCACGTCCGGGTCGTGAGGACGTGGGACGGGACCGGGTGCCATCAATCAAAGAACTCATCCCCTCGAGGGTTTCACTCGACAGTGCGCCGCGCACTCAGGCGCGCCGTCGGGCTCACGGAATGTGGCCTCCACCCGCAGCGGGTCGGAGGCCACATTCATGTTCGTGAAACGAAGAAGTACTACTGCTGACGCTCGTCGGGGTTCTGCGAGCCGAAGACCTTGGTCTCGGCCGCGGAATCGCTGCTGCCCTGGTCAGGTTCCGCAGACGGCGTCGGCGCTTCGAAAGTGGGCGGCTCGAAGCCCGTCGGCTGCTCGGTCGAGCCAGTCTGCTGCTGGTTGTACGGCTGGCCGTAACCGCGTGGAGCGGTGAACTGATCCGACGAGTAACTCGGGTTCGGCTGGCCACCGGGCTGAGAGGTCAGCGGATAGTAAGACGACGTCGTCGCGGCCGACGAGTCGGTCTGTCCGGGATTTTGCACCGGGTTCTGCCCGTAGGGAGACGCAGTCTGGCCGTAAGGCGGCTGCGAAGCGGTCGGGTCTGTGGGGGCGGCGTGCGCTCCCCCGTATCCCTGCTGCTGCGCCTGCCCGTACTGCGGATTCTGCTGGTACTGGCCCGGCTGCTGAGCCTGCTGAGGCTGGCCGTACTGAGCCTGTCCGTATCCCTGTGGCTGACCTGGCGCCTGCCCCGGCGCCTGGCCGTAAGGCTGCTGCTGACCGTACTGCTGAGCTACCGGTCGGGGCGCGGGCGCCTTCAGGATTCCGATCTCGAACAACAACGCGGCGACTGCGACGACGGTCTGCACGAACGAGAGGATCAGCACGATGATCAGGCCCCAACCGAGGCTGATGTCGACGTAGTCGCTGGTACCGACGGAGAACGCGGCGAACACCAAAGCGAAGAAACCCGTGAGGGTGAGCGCTGCGGCAATGCCTGCATACGACTGCTTCGGGAGCAACGAGACGCCTGCGACCACACCGCCGGCGAAAACGAATCCGAGGCCGTAGATGCTCGATTCGAAGAAACTCGAACTGGTATCCAGGCCGCTACCGATGCCGCTGCTGCTTCCACTGATCGACGTGAAGGGCGCAAAACCGAGCAGGAAATTGATCAGGCCGAGTGCCGCGACGGCGATGAGCAGGATGAATCCGAGATTCTTGGTTCCACCGCCCGCTGCCGGCTGATTCGGTGGCCCGAAGCTGGGCCCTTGCGGCGTGAACGTCATGACTTCTCCTCGTAGACGGTCTTCGATGGTTACCAGCGTATGTGTCTCGACTTCGCACGCTAACACCGACAGGAGACAATGGGCAGATGCCCTTCACCCTCGCGCCCGGCGCCGACCACGTCGTCGAAACCGAGGTGAAGCACTCACGATTCATCGCCGCGCTTCACCGAGTAGACGACGCCGAAGCCGCCACGGAGTTCGTCGCGGAGCAGAAATCGCTGTATCCCGATGCGCGCCATCATTGTTCGGCTTTCGTGATCGGATACGAGGCGAACTCACGCGTCGAACGTGCACACGACGACGGTGAACCGGGCGGCACTGCCGGGGTACCGATGCTTCAGGTTCTCAAGTCTCGAGATCTGGTCGATGTGATTGTTGTCGTCACGCGCTATTTCGGCGGAATCAAGCTCGGCGCCGGTGGATTGGTCCGCGCGTATTCGGGAGCGGTCTCGGTGGCTCTCGATTCGGCCGAGCTTGTGGCCAGGGAGAGAAAGGTCCTGCGCACTTTGGCGATCCGGCACTCAGAGGCCGGTCGGGTGGAAGCGGAGCTGAGAGCGCGGGGCGTCTCGGTGCTCGGAACTACGTATGGATCGAAGGCGGTGATGACGCTCGCCGCCGGTGACGCCGACGATCTCGATTCGATCGTCGCATCCATCACATCCGGTGCCGGGCAGTTGGAACCTGCCGGGTCGATGTGGGTCGATACCACTGTGCGTGGTTAAGGAGTCCGGAGACTCCCTAACCACGCACGGGGGCGAAGCCCCTTACAGGGACTGAAGAATCTCGCGAGCGAGAGCAGCGGTGGCGGACGGCGTCTTGCCGACCTTCACGCCTGCAGCTTCGAGAGCTTCCTGCTTGGCCTGAGCCGTACCCGAGGAACCGGAGACGATGGCGCCGGCGTGGCCCATGGTCTTGCCTTCGGGAGCGGTGAAGCCTGCCACGTAGCCGACGACCGGCTTGGTGACGTTGGCCTTGATGTAATCGGCTGCACGCTCTTCCGCGTCGCCACCGATTTCACCGATCATCACGATGACCTTGGTCTCGGGATCCTTCTCGAACGCCTCGATGGCGTCGATGTGGGTGGTTCCGATGACCGGGTCGCCGCCGATGCCGATGGCGGTGGAGAAGCCGAAGTCACGGAGTTCGTACATCATCTGGTAGGTCAGGGTGCCCGACTTGGAGACCAGGCCGATGGGGCCGGTGCCTGCAATGTTGGCGGGCGTGATGCCGACGAGGGCCTCACCCGGGGTGATGATGCCGGGGCAGTTCGGTCCGATGATGCGCGTCTTCTTGCCCTTGGACTCGTTGTACGCCCAAGCGTAAGCGGAGTCCTGAACCGGGATGCCCTCGGTGATGACCACGAGGAGCGGGATCTCCGCGTCGATGGCCTCGACGATGGCGTCCTTCGAGAAGGCCGGGGGAACGAATGCGATGGAGACGTCTGCGCCGGTCTCCTTGATTGCCTCTTCGACCGTCGCGAAGACGGGGAGCTCGACAGGGGAACCGTCAGCAGCAACGTGCGAGACCGTGGTGCCGGCCTTGCGAGCGTTGACGCCGCCGACGACCTGGGTGCCGGCCTTGAGCATCAGAGCGGTGTGCTTGGTGCCCTCGCCGCCGGTGATGCCCTGGACGATGACCTTTGAATCCTTGGTGAGGAAGATTGCCATTGTTCTGTGAGTCCCTTACTTCGCTGCGTGAGCGAGTTCGGCGGCCTTGTCGGCGGCCTCGTCCATGGTTGCGACGACCGTGACCAGCGGGTGGTTGGCCTCGGCGAGGATGCGACGACCCTCTTCGACGTTGTTTCCGTCCAGGCGAACGACGAGCGGCTTGTTGGCCTCGTCACCCAGGGTCTTCAGTGCGCCGACGATGCCGTTGGCAACTGCGTCACACGCGGTGATGCCGCCGAAGACGTTGACGAACACGCTCTTGACCTGTGCATCGTTGAGGATGACATCCAGGCCGGCAGCCATGACTGCAGCGGAAGCTCCGCCGCCGATGTCGAGGAAGTTGGCGGGCTTGACGCCACCGTGGTTCTCGCCGGCGTATGCGACGACGTCCAGGGTGGACATGACCAGGCCTGCGCCGTTGCCGATGATTCCGACCTCACCGTCGAGCTTGACGTAGTTGAGGTCGTTTTCCTTGGCCTTGAGCTCGAGGGGATCGGTAGCGTCGCGATCCTCGAATGCCTCGTGGCCGGGCTGACGGAACGCTGCGTTCTCGTCGAGGGTGACCTTGCCGTCGAGGGCGAGGATCTGATCGTCAGGCGTACGAACGAGGGGGTTGACCTCGACGAGGAGTGCGTCTTCGCCGATGAAGACCTCCCACAGCTTCTGGATCGTCACGGCCGCTGCGTCGAGCACCTCTGCGGGCAGCTTTCCTGCCTCGGCGATGCTGCGCGCGAACGCGAGGTCGACGCCCTTGACTGCGTCGACGGGGATCTTGGCGAGAGCGTCGGGGTTCTCCTCGGCGGTGACCTCGATCTCGACGCCACCCTCTACCGAGCACATGGCCAGGTAGGTGCGGTTGGTGCGGTCGAGCAGGAAGGAGATGTAGTACTCCTCGGCAATGTCACTTGCCTCTGCGACCAGCAGCTTCTTGACGACATGGCCCTTGATGTCCAGGCCCAGGATTGCCTCGGCGTTTGCCACTGCGGCATCCACGTCGGGCGAGTACTTGACGCCACCGGCCTTGCCGCGGCCGCCTACCTTGACCTGTGCCTTCACCATCACGGGCTTACCGATTTCTTCGGCAATCTCGCGTGCGCCGGCGACTGTGTCTGTAACACGTCCAGCCGAAGTCGGCACTCCGTGCTTGGCGAAGAGTTCCTTCGCCTGGTATTCGAAGAGATCCATCTGCTCACCGTCTCGTCTGCGTTGTCACCCGCTCGAGGGGTAGGAGCGGGTCTGTTCTGGACTTTAACCAGTTGCCGCGTTCGGTTTGCGCCCGCATTGATGCTATGTGGCCCAAGTCACGCGCAATTGCCCGATGAGGCACGCCTCACCGATTCGGCAAGGTGGC
Organism: Rhodococcus sp. WY5; assembly: GCF_018588185.1. Classification (NCBI taxonomy): domain Bacteria; kingdom Bacillati; phylum Actinomycetota; class Actinomycetes; order Mycobacteriales; family Nocardiaceae; genus Rhodococcus; species Rhodococcus sp. WY5. Next base: position 2,817,073 of record NZ_JAAMPR010000001.1, on the reverse strand, counting down.
CACACCGAATTTGTCAAGCATCAGTCTCACTGATTCTTGCGCTCGAGAACGCTGCAACGAGAAGCAACACTATGCCCGTGGCCGCTGTGATCGCACCCACCCCCACGGTTGCGTCCGATATGCGCGATGACGTGAGTGGCCACTCACCCACATACACCAGAGCTGCCACGGCAGATCCGATCAGCAATGCCGCGCCCCGCGACGGCCGCGCGGACGCTGCGATCACAGCGGCGATCACGACGGTGACGCCGACGAGCAGCTGACCCCAGACGTCAATTCCCCACGGCCACTCCAGAACTGAGGCCGCCGTATAGGCGTCGCCCTGATAGAGGGGAAGCGCGGTTCCGATCAGGACAGCGACGGCGCCGATCCCACCGACGAGAAGCACCAGCCCTCTCGAACCGCCACCTACCGACGTGTCGACATCCTCACGCTCGGCGCTTCCCGCCAGCCAGACGAGCAGTCCCGTCGCCGCAGCGAGGAAAGCCGCGCCGCAGAGCACGAAGGCACCGGCCCCCAACCCGACGCCCGGTACGTCCGTGGCGATGACAGCCGACTGCATGACAGCGGCGACTCCCATCACGACCGTGGTCCACAACACGCCGACGGCCGGCCGCACCACCGCGGCGCGGCCCGGGGCGAACAGGCCCAGACCGGCGACCAGCAGTACAGCAGCCGCGAGCAAGACAACTCGAGACGAAAGCATGGACGGTTCGGGGATGTTCTCCGGCAACGACAGGACCGGAAGTGCCACCCCCAGGGCTGCCACTGCTGCGGTGACAACTGCGCCGATACCGGCAACGCGGTGAAGTCTGTTCACCCGCGCTTTCGCCGCCCGGGACTGAGCCACCATCGCCGCTTTCAGCGCACCCTTTGTCGTCTTCGCGGGTGCGCGAACCACACTTTCAGCGGGAATCGCATCTGTTTCACGCCTGGAAGCGAGGTAGGGAGCTGAAACTCCGATCACGGCGATGACCACAGCGGCCAGTGCCCCGACCACCGATCCCGAACCGACGCCGATCCGATCGCCGGCCGCGAACCCAGCCATCACCCTGGTTCCACTGACTGCGAGTGCGCCGAGACCGACACCGATCAGGGCGCCGCAGCCCACCGGTAGCGAGATGGACGTCAATGCCGCCGCGACCGCAACGAGTACCGCGACGCCGACCAATCCCGTACCGACGGCGGTGGCCGCCGCCGAGTCGACGAGCGGTTTGACCAGAAAGATCGGATCCTGCGAACTGAAGGAAGGACCGAACAGGGAGAGCACGAACACCACCGCGGCCAGAATCAGCAGCGCAGTCGGCCATCCGCCGATCCGCCCGCCAACCGATCGCCCGTCGAATTCCGCGGCGCGAGCGCTGCCGTATCCGTCCCGCTCCGATTCACGATGGACGACCATGAAGCCGAGGACACCGGACACCACAAGAAGTCCGTGGCCCGCGAGCGCGAGATAAGCGCCCGGACCCGCATCGATCGAACCCGCCGAAATCGGACGGAAAAGGTCCAAGCGGTTTGCATCGATTGCGTCGACGAACAACTGAACGTCGAGGATCGCCGCGCCGAGGGACACCGCGCCGATACCTGCCAGGAGTCCACCTGCGAAGGCGGGCCTGCGCCCCGAGGTGAGCACCGCAACCAGCGGCACGACGATCGTGCAGACGGCAGCGAAGAGAGCGGCAGAAGCAAGAGCCCCCGTCGTGTCGACCCCGCGGCCACTCCCGACTCCGACGACGGGACTGGCTGCCACTCCGACGGCACCGAGCAGTCCGATTACCGCCGCGAGTGGCGCCCCGGACTTCACTCCGGGGTCGTCGATACGCGCCTGCGACGTAGTTCCAGGTGTTGTGGACACTCGATCGACGGTAGTGCCTGAATGGACCGGTGATCCGGTTGTGACACGCGTGATCACGAAACGAGATGATTCGTCCGTTTTGCCCGGATCGGCATATTCCCAGGTCAAGCTGTGAGGCACGTCACATAATCGGACAGGTTTCCGCTACGGCTTGCGCCCATCGCAATCATTTCGTTACCGTCAGTCGGTCTAAGTCACGGGCTGATCACGAACTCGAGGAGAGAACCGGCATATGCATCACCGCAGCCAGTTCACCGCTAGTAGGTTCTCGAACTCAGCTCCAGACGAGGTCACGACCACTTATCCAACGCACTCGGCCAGGCGTTACACCGAGACCAAAAGTTCTGAGATCTCTACCGATATGTTCACTCGAAATTCATCCTCCACGTCGTCAGATTCCGACTCTCACGAGTTCGTCGAGTCCGACGTGATCAGCACCCCCACTTACGCCACCTCCGCACCGACAGTCGATGTCGAATCTCCGGTTCGCCGCAGCGGTGCTCACCGACTCCCCACCCCTCCCTCCGCTCTCAAGGGCCGCGCCGCCGTTCTGGCAGTTGCAGCCGGCGCGGTTGTCGCCGCGGGCCAGGCAGTTGTCAACGACGGTTCCTCTTCTGCCGCCGACCACTCGGAAGTTGCACTCGCCAACGAGTCCTCCGCGATCGGTACCACCGCAGAACCGCAGGCCGCTCAGTTCGCTCCGGCCACCTCCACGGCAGCCACCACCGAGGCCGACGCTCCGCAGGTCCTCAACGTCGCAGCGCCGACCGACCTCTCCCAGTTCAGCAACCTGCTTGCCAAGGGCCAGCGTTTCAGTGACGAGCGCGCAGCACGCGAAGCCGCTGCCCGTCGCCCGCTGTTCGTCCTGCCGGCAGTGGGCACGTTCACGTCCAACTTCGGCACCCGCTGGGGCACCCTGCACGCCGGCGTCGACATCGCCGCCCCGATCGGGACGCCCATCGTCGCCGTCGCCGACGGCAAGGTCATCGATTCAGGTCCGGCTTCCGGGTTCGGCATGTGGGTACGCCTACAGCACGCAGACGGAACGATCACCGTCTACGGCCACATCGACACGTCCACCGTCACGGTCGGTCAGCAGGTCATGGCCGGAGACCAGATCGCCACTGTCGGCAACCGCGGCTTCTCCACCGGCCCTCACCTTCACTTCGAGGTTCATCTCGCCGGCGAGAACAAGATCGATCCCCTCCCCTGGCTCGCCTCACGCGGCATCAGCCTCGGCGTCGAGCAGGACTGATCGCAAGCCCAACGCTTCTGATGAAAAACTTCCGGCCCGCACCTTTCCAGGTACGGGCCGGAAGTTTTTGCCTGTCTTCTACAGCTTGACCATCGGCACACCGCCGATGAGCATCAACCGCACCTTGCCCGCGCTACCGAAGTCGATGGTGACCGTCGCGGTGGGGCCAGTGCCCTTGGTTTCCAACACGGTGCCCAGACCGTACTTGTCGTGACTGACGCGGTCACCCGTGGCGAGGACCAGAACGTTGTTGCGGCCACGCGCGGCACCGAAACTGGGAGTCGACGCGGCCTTGCCGGACCCTCCCCCGTAGTTCTGCCCGCCGCCGTATCCCTGGCCGCCCTGGCTGCCGTAGCGGCTTCCGCTGCCGTAACCCGGCCTGCCGCTTCCGAATCCGCCACCGGTGCCCGGATCCTCACGGCGCCAGTTGATCAGGTCCTCCGGGATCTCCTGGATGAACCGCGACGCCGGGTTCTGGATCGGTTGCCCCCACGCCGAACGCATGATCGCGCGCGTCAGGTACAGGCGCTGCCTGGCACGGGTGATGCCGACGTAAGCAAGTCGACGCTCTTCTGACAGCTCCGCCGGATCGCCGAGGGCGCGCATGTGCGGGAACTGCCCGTCCTCCCAACCGGTGACGAAGACGACCGGGAACTCGAGGCCCTTGGCGGTGTGAAGCGTCATCATGGTCACGACGCCGTCGTCGGAGTCCGGCAGTTGATCGGCGTCGGCGACAAGCGATACCCGTTCGAGGAAGGCGGCAAGCGAACCCGGATCGGGTTCACCTTCACGCATTGCTGCGGTTTCCTCGTCGTCCGGATCGATCAGCCCGGCCGCGTTTCGCGCGTCGGAACTGAATTCCCTTGCCACGCTGACGAGTTCGTTCAAGTTGTCGAGTCGCGCGCCATCCTGCGGATCGCTGCTCGCCGCAAGCTCGGCGCGGTAGCCGGTGCGCTCGAGCACCGCCTCGGCAACCTCACCGATGTCACCGAGCTCGAACGGTTCGTCCTCGTCGGCGGCCGCTGTCGGTAGCAGGGCCCGCAGCCCGTCCATCATCTCGAGGAACGACGCGATGGCCTTCTGTGACCGCGTATTGAGCAGCGCCACTTTGCCTTCCGCGCCGTCACGGAGAGCGGCGGCGAAGCTGATGTTGCGATGCTCGGAGTGCACGGCGACGCAGGCTTCGGCTCGATCACCGATACCGCGTCGGGGCGTGTTGAGAATGCGTCGCAGGCTCACGGTGTCGTCCTCGTTGGCGAGGACGCGCAGATACGCGACGATGTCCCGAACTTCCTTGCGCTCGTAGAAGCGAACGCCGCCGACCACCTTGTACGGCACTCCGAGTCGAATGAAGATCTCCTCGAGCGCGCGCGAGGAGTTGTTGGTCCGGTAGAACACCGCGATGTCGGCGAACTTGGTCTCGCCCTGGTCCACCAGCCGATCGATCTCCGAGGCGACAAACGATGCTTCGTCGTGCTCGTTGTCTGCAACGTAGCCGACGATCAGTTCGCCTTCACCCGAATCGGTCCACAGACGCTTTTCTCGTCGGCCGGTGTTCTTGGAAATCACGGAGTTGGCCGCAGACAGAATGTTCTGCGTCGAACGGTAGTTCTGTTCGAGAAGGATGGTCCGAGCATCCGGGTAGTCGCGTTCGAACTCTTCGATGTTGCGGATAGTGGCTCCGCGGAACGCGTAGATCGACTGATCGGCGTCACCGACGACGCACAGTTCGGCCGGGGCAACGGCGTGGTCGGACTCGCCGGCTCCACCGACCAGTTCACGCACAAGCATGTATTGCGCGTGGTTGGTGTCCTGGTACTCGTCGACGAGCACGTGACGGAAGCGGCGGCGGTAGTACTCGGCGATCTGTGGAAACGCCTGAAGAAGCGCGACGGTCTCACCGATGAGATCGTCGAAGTCGAGTGCGTTCGCCGCACGCAGCCGCTGTTGGTAGTGGCCGTAGACCTTGGCGATCAGTCGCGGAAGTTCGGCCGGATCCTGATCGGCTGCGACAACCGCCTCTTCCGGTCCGACGAGTTCGTTCTTCAGGTTGGAGATGTGAGTGGCGAGAAGCCGCGCGGAGAATCGTTTGGTGTCGAGCTCGAGGTCCTTCGAGATCATCGTCAGCAGTCGACGCGAATCGTCGGAATCGTAGATCGAGAAATTCGAGTTCAAACCGGGCAGGAGCGCCGCCTGTGCTCGCAGGATCCGCACGCAACTGGAGTGGAACGTCGATACCCACATGGCGTTGGCACGCGGTCCGACAAGAGCTGCCACACGCTCGCGCATCTCGGCCGCAGCCTTGTTGGTGAACGTGATGGCCAGGATCTGACCGGGGGTGACACCCCGTTCGGCCAACAGATAGGCGATGCGACGCGTCAGCACTGCAGTCTTGCCCGAGCCGGCTCCCGCGACTATCAGCAACGGCGAACCGGCATGGACCACGGCCTCGCGCTGTTGCGGGTTGAGACCCTCGAGGAGGGCGTCCGAACCCGCGTCGTGTCCCCGCGCGCCGCCCCCGTCGTGCTGGGAATGTCCGTCGTGCTCACCGAGTGCTGGGTACGTGTTCATCGCCTGTCCACGCTACCGGCGTCCACCGACACGGTCGTCAGTGCGTCCACCTGCTGGTAGAGGCACTTGGATTACCTGTGTCGAGCATGGCAAACTGGACGCTATGTTCAGCATTTCCGTTCGCGACAACACGGCCGACCCCGTCGGCCCGCTGTGGCGTTACTTTACGTGCCCCGGACCTCGGTGCACGTGATCTGAACAGCTCACCCGCCCCTGGTCCGAATCGGATCCGGGGCATTTTCGTCAGTGTGCCTGGATCGGTAACGACCCGAGCCGAGACCACGATCCACGCAGTAGGAAGAGGAGACGAATAGCAATGAGCACCCAGGCTGCAGCCCCCCATGGAAATACTGTCGATACTGTAAAAACTGCTCCGACAGACGTCGAGATCCCCCAGAGTGAGGCGGAGATCGACGAACTACGGAAAGAAATCGACCGTCTCGACGCCGAGATCCTCGCGGCCATCAAACGCCGCTCCGAGGTCTCCCAGATCATCGGCCGTACCCGGATGGCATCGGGTGGTCCGCGTCTGGTGCACAGCCGCGAGATGAAGGTCCTCGAACGATTCAACGAGCTGGGCCAGGAAGGCCACACCCTCGCGATGCTGCTCCTGCGCCTGGGCCGCGGACGCCTGGGCCACTAGCGCACGACCTGTTCACTTGCGAACGGCCACATCGGATGCCTCTGGCAGTCCCGATGTGGCCGTTCGCGTGTGTATCAGCTCTCGAGCGCGATGTACTTCGTGTTCAGGTATTCCTCGATCCCCTCGGTCCCGCCCTCGCGGCCGAATCCGGATTCCTTCACGCCACCGAACGGCGCTGCCGCGTCCGAGATCACTCCGCGGTTGACGCCGATCATTCCTGATTCCAGTGCGTCGGAAACCCGAAGCGCACGGTCGAGATCCCTCGTGAAGATGTACGCGGCCAGTCCGAACTCGGTGTCGTTGGCGGCTGCGATTCCCTCGGCTTCGGTGTCGAAGCCGGTGATCGCGGCGACGGGTCCGAACACCTCTTCTTTCAGAATCCGCGCGCTGGCCGGAACGTCTGCCAACACCGTGGCTGGATAGAAGTACCCTTCACCACCCGGCGCTTCGCCGCCCAGTCGCACCTTCGCCCCGGCATCCACCGCATCTGCAACCAACTCCGCGACCGTGTCGAGTTGGTTCTGGTTGATCAGCGGGCCGAGCTTCGTCTCCGGGTCGGTACCGGGTCCCATCGTGAAAGTCGCCATCTTCTCGGTCAGCTTGGTCGTGAACTCTTCACGCACGGCGTTGGCGACGTGGAACCGGTTGGCGGCGGTGCATGCTTCGCCTCCGTTGCGAAGCTTCGCCAGTACCGCGCCCTCGACTGCCTTGTCGACGTCCGCGTCGTCGAACACCACGAAGGGTGCGTTGCCACCCAATTCCATCGACGTGCGGAGCAATCGCTTCGCGGACTTCTCCACCAGCATCTTGCCGACGCCGGTGGACCCGGTGAAGGTGAGCTTGCGCAGTCGAGGGTCGTCGATGAGAGGGCCGGTCACTTCACCGGATTTCGACGTCGGCAACACCGAGAGGACTCCGTCGGGCAACCCGGCTTCGGCCATGAGCTGAGCAAGCAACAACATCGTCAACGGGGTCTCCGAGGCGGGCTTGACGATGATCGTGCAGCCGGCGGCCAACGCCGGGCCGATCTTGCGGGTACCCATCGCCAACGGGAAATTCCAGGGAGTGATGGCCAGACACGGTCCGACCGGCGCTTTGGTGACAAGGATCCGGCCGTTGCCCGCCGGGGCCGGCGTGTAGCGCCCGCCGATGCGAACGGCCTCCTCGCTGAACCACCGGAAGAACTCAGCCCCGTACTTCACCTCGGCGCGACTTTCGGCGAGTGCCTTGCCCATTTCGAGGGTCATCAGCAGCGCCACGTCCTCCGCTCGCTCGGTGATCTTCTCGAAGACGGCTCGCAGGATTTCACCACGCTCGCGCGCAGGTGTGCTCGCCCACTTCGACGAGACGGCCACGGCTTCGTCGAGAGCGCGCAGCGCGTCCGCGGGGCTCGCATCGGCGACATCGGTCAACGATTTCCCGGTCGCCGGATCCGCCACCGGGAAGGTCGCGTTGTTCTCCGCGGGCACGAACCGACCGCCGACGAACAACTGGGTGGGAACTGATCGAATGAATTCGAATGTGTCCATGGGTTCCATGATGCTCGTCGGAGCCGCGTCCGTCTGCCCGCGAGCGAGACTCACGCGGAAGTTTCCAGCTTGTGCCACTAAAGTCGATGATCGTGAGCACTGACATCACCGGAACCTCAGCCTGGCAGAAACTGCGCGCTCATTACGCCGACATCGAAGGCGTTCACCTGCGAGAACTCTTCCAGGACGATCCAGCCCGCGGGCGAGAGCTGACGATCGACGCCGGTGATCTTCACATCGACTACAGCAAGCATCGCGTCAGCCGCGAGACTCTCGCGCTGCTCGTCGACCTGGCCCGCGAAGCCGGCGTCGAGGCACGACGCGACGCGATGTTCGCGGGCGATCACATCAACACTTCCGAAGACCGCGCCGTACTGCACACAGCGCTGCGTCTGCCCAAGGATTCTGCTCTGACCGTCGACGGTCAAGACGTCGTCGCGGACGTTCACGAAGTTCTGGACGCGATGGGCGCTTTTGCCGATCGTGTGCGCAGCGGCGAGTGGACCGGAGCTACCGGCAAGCGCATCCGCACCATCGTCAACATCGGCATCGGCGGTTCCGACCTCGGGCCGGTGATGGTCTACCGCGCACTACGGCATTACGCCGACGCCGGAATCAGCGTCCGGTTCGTCTCCAACATCGACCCTGTCGACCTGGTCGGGCAGCTCGACGACCTCGATCCGGAGACGACGCTCTTCATCGTCGCATCCAAGACGTTCTCCACCCTCGAGACCCTCACCAACGCGACAGCGGCAAAGCGTTGGCTGTTCGCCGGTCTGGGCAGCGAAGACGTCTCGGCCGTAGCCAAGCATTTCGTCGCAGTCTCCACCCACGGTGACCGTGTGGCGGAGTTCGGCATCGACACCGCGAACATGTTCGGGTTCTGGGATTGGGTCGGCGGGCGCTACTCCGTCGACTCGGCGATCGGCTTGTCGGTCATGTGTGCCGTCGGACCCGTTCGCTTTGCGGAGTTCCTCGACGGTTTCCACCAGATCGACACGCACTTCCGAAACCAACCGCTCGAGCAGAACGCGCCGGTCCTCCTCGGCCTCATCGGGCTCTGGTATTCCAACTTCTTCGGCGCACAGTCCCGCGCAGTGCTGCCCTACTCCAACGACTTGCTGCGCTTTCCCGCCTACCTGCAGCAGCTGACCATGGAATCCAACGGCAAATCGGTTCGCGCCGACGGCTCACCGGTGACCACGTCCACCGGTGAGATCTTCTGGGGCGAGCCCGGAACCAACGGCCAACACGCCTTCTACCAACTCCTGCATCAGGGCACCTGGCTGGTGCCTGCCGATTTCATCGGGTTCGCGGAATCCACCGACGATCTGCCTACTGCGGACGGCACGGGATCAATGCACGATCTGCTCATGAGTAACTTCTTCGCTCAGACAAAGGTTCTCGCGTTCGGGAAGACTGCCGAAGAAATCGCGTCAGAGGGCACTGCTCCGGAGCTGGTGCCACACAAGGTGATGCCAGGCAACCGACCGTCGAGCACTATCTTGGCGAAGGAGCTGACGCCCTCGGTCGTCGGTCAGCTGATCGCACTTTACGAGCACCAGGTATTTGTCGAAGGTGCTGTCTGGGGTGTCAATCCGTTCGATCAGTGGGGCGTCGAACTCGGCAAGACACAAGCCATGGAACTGGGGCCTGCGCTCTCTTCCGAAGCAGCACCCGGCGACCTCGGCGACACATCCACAGATGCTCTGGTGCAGTGGTACCGCAGAGAGCGCGGACGGGCCTGACTCACGCGGCCGCCGGGCCGAACCAACTTTCCGTGGTGTACACGCGTCCGGATCGGTCGACGAGCCGAGCCCGAAGCTCTTGCTGTTCAACCCATTTGATGGCGCTTATCCCCCGGATCAACGCAGCTTCGCTCGCGGCGTACGCCCACACCGCGTCGTCAGCAATCACCGAGACCTGTGCCCATTCCGTGGAGGGCCGCTCCTGGTTCGGCTCCCAGGAGGGCAGCTCCAGCGCCCGCGCCGTCGCCATCGCGGTTCCGTTGATCAGTTCGACTTCTTCGCTGTCCGGCACCGGAATCTGCCAGCCACCAGCCGGTGCATGGCCGGCCGTGGCGATCACGTCGCCGATCCGCACAGCAACGCCGCATTGTAATTCGGCGGCGACGATCTGCGCGGCGCGATCGACGGTGTCGGCCTTGGCAACTCCGGTGATGTCGAACGACGCACCCCAGGGCGCATACACCACGTCTCCGTCGAGCTGTACGTCCTCGAACGTCGGGGTCGGGTGCACCGGAGGGATGGATTCGTCCTCGGAGTAGTTGTCGGCAAGCGGATTGACTGCACCGCCGGTCATACGGGCAGCCCACAGCGCCGACCGCAGCAGAGCCGACATACGTCGTGTCACTTTGACCGGAGTTCCCTGAGCGAGGTTGACGGCGTGAATCTCGGCGTCTCCCCGGCGAAGGTCGCAGACCGCTTCGGTTTCGTCGATGGCAGCTGCGATCAACGCGTGCGCAGTAGGCAGCGCAGCGCCCTCGGTGACGTCCACCTCCACGGCGGAATCCCACATCGCCCACTTCTCGACACTGACCATGTCAGTCCTGCCCTTCGAACACACTGTGTTGTAACCAGTATGCGCCGGTCAGCAACCCCCGTGCCATAAAGCGCTTCCGAGGCCGAGGCACACATGCCGCAGGTTGAAGCAGCGCACGGCGGGACTGGATGGTAGATCTGTGCGACAGAATTGCCGCCCGGACTGTCGCCCTCCGTGTGCAAGACGTGTAATCCTCCACATGGTTCTGACATGCACCTGACTGCGACGACGTCGACTACTACTGGCGCAGCGGGCAATTCCGATCCGAAAGACGCAGAGTCGACGCTCGACATGTCCGGCCGGCCGGCTGCGCTTCGAGCCCGGTCCGCCGCAGCAACACGCCCGGGCGGCGCTGATGTCACCGCATGAACCTTATGTCACCGCATGAAAAATGGGGACCGACGAGAAGCACTGTGTTCCAACGTCGATGACATACCAATCGGCCGCTTTCAATGCGCGTCACTTTCGCAGGTGGACACACCTGAGCGCTCACTCTCGAGTGCAGCAAAATACGGGCCCACCACTGAGCGCGAGCGTCGAGCAGAGCACCGAGAAGAAGTCCCGAACACGCGGCGCGCCAACCGCCGGCACGACGACGCCCGGTGCCCGGCGGCAGCGCTTCGCACGTTACAGACCGAGCAGGAATGCATCGACACAAAATGGATAGGACCGGCTGAAAGAACCTGCAGCACAATGGCGTAACCACCACCGTTCGGCTTATACGCTACCGCCGTACACCTTGGCAAAACGAACGGTCAGTACGCGGCGAAAATCACATACTTTACAAAGTCTTTGGAATTTTTCTGCGCCAAATATCCGCAGGTGAAAGGACTTTCGACCAGAGTCCAGAATAACCGTGTCGTCTACTATGTGAAAACTGCGAAGTAGCTGTGACGCCGGGTCACGCTCGAGGGAGGAATTGTGACCGATTCATTCAAGGACCGTTTGAACGCCTTGTACCCGGCCACAGCACCGAGACTCACCAACGCACAAGTTGTGGAAGCCCTTTCGCAACGTGGATGCAAGATTTCGACACCGTACCTCTCGCAACTCCGGAGCGGTGTGCGCACGAATCCATCGGAGCAAGTCGTTTTGGCATTGGCCGATTACTTCGGCGTAGCAGCAGAGTACTTCTTCGGCCCGACACCTCGCCAAGATCCCGAACTGATTCCGGAAGAAGACCGTTCGGTTGTCGAGGAGTTCCACGACAGCGAATTACGTTCTCTGGCCATAAAAGCGGTCGATCTCTCCCCTGAATCGCAGGACTTGCTCTCATCGATTGCGGAGAAACTTCGCTCGTCCGAAGGACTCCCGGCCGTCCCTCCGGATTGCAGCACCTACACCCCACCGTTCACTCGCGACTAGTCCGCAGCGAAGATCAGCGAGTCAGATCAGCGAGTCAAGCGGCCCAATAGTGCCGAAGCTGTGATGATTCCGAGCAGCGCGGCCCCGATCAGCACGCCGAAGTCGACGAGGTAGTCGGTCGGCATTCCGATCAGCAGACCGCGCAGCGCTGACACCTCGTAACTCAGCGGATTGATGCGACTGAGCCACTGAACCCACGTCGGCATGAGTTCGACCGGGTACAGAGCGTTGGACGCGAAGAACAACGGCATGGTGATCGCCTGGCCGATGCCCATCAATCGATCTCGTTTGAGCACGATCCCCGCGATCGCAACCGACAGACAGGCGAAGAACGCCGAGCCGAGGACAACGACAGCCACGACGCCGAGCAGCTTGATCGGGTTCCACGTCATGCTCACGCCCAGCAGCGCCGCTACAACGACTACGACCACGGCCTGGGCGACCGCACGGATACCGGCTGCAAATGCCTTTCCGGTGACCAGCGCGGCTCGTGGCGTCGGCGTCACCATGAGTTTGGTGAGGACTCCCGCGTCACGCTCCCAGATGATCTGGATTCCGTAGAAGATCGCAACAAAAAGCGCGGACTGCGCAATGATGCCCGGCGCGAGAAAGTCGAGATACGGTACGTCGCCAGTCGGGATCGCTCGGATATGACTGAACGTCTGACCGAAGATCACCAACCAGAGGATCGGCTGGATTGCGCGCGTGACCAATTCAGATCGGTCGTGCCGCAACTTCTGAACTTCCACGAGGCAGAATGTGTAAATTCTCGAGAGCAATCGAGCAAGACTGTTGGTAGTGGGATCAGCCCAAGCGGCGCGCTGTGCGACGGGCACTGCGGACATCGTGGAGACCTCCTGACTTGCCGCCGGTGAGGTCGTCGCCGGTGTAGTGACGGAACACGTCTTCGAGAGTGGCCTCCGGCCCCAGTTCGGCGGCCAACGCGCTCGGCTCGCCCACTGCACGAAGTTCACCGTGATGCATCAACGCAACACGATCACACAACTCCTCGGCTTCTTCCATGTAGTGCGTCGTGAGCAGGACGGTCATGCCGTATCGCTTCTGCATCTCCGCCACTCGCTTCCAGACGGATTCGCGGGCAATGGGATCCAACCCCACCGTCGGTTCGTCGAGCACCAGCAACGACGGTCAGTTCACCAGCGCCTGCGCAAGTTCGAGACGTCGCACCATACCGCCGGAGAAACCCGACGCCAGACGATCACCTGAATCGAGTAGGTCCACCATCTCGAGCGCCTGGTCGACGCGCTCGCGTCGTTCGGACCGCGGAACGTCGTACAGTCGCGCGAACCAGGTCACGTTCTCGCGTGCGGTCAATGCGCTTTCGATCGAGAGCTGTTGTGGCACGTACCCGAGGTAGCGCCGAATGGTCATCGCCTCGGTACGAACTGAGCGACCGAGAATCCGAATGTCACCGTCTTGCAGAGGAAGTAACGTGTTGAGCAACCTGATCGTCGTAGTCTTTCCTGCGCCGTTGGGACCGAGCAGGCCGAAACACTCCCCCGCATTGATGACCAGACTCAGGTTGTCCACCGCGCGGTGGTCGCCGAACTTGTATGTAACCGAGTCGATCTCGACCGCGTGTGCGCCGGGGTCGGGTGAACCTGCCGCTCGGCTCTTCCACCACTGTGTCAGCATCTCACTACCCCTCACCTTCTGATCCGGCTGCTGCCAGAGCGCTCGCCAATCGCGACAGGGCTGGTAGCGCAGCCTCGATCCTCGCTCTGTCTTCTCCGGTCAGACTCGACAATGCCTGACCGACAATCACACTCCGGCGATCACGCCACACCTCGACGCGGGCGCGCGCCTCGTCCGCGAGTACCAATCGCGCGACGCGGCGGTCGGCCTCGTCGGCAACGCGTTCGATCACTCCATCGTCGACGAGCTGCCGCACCAAGGTGGACACCGTGTTTGCCGCGACACCCAATCGCCCGGCGGCCTCGGCCACCGACAGACCCGGGTTGCGTCGTAGCAGCCTGACGAGTTCGATCTGGGCGCCGGCGAGCGGTCGTTCCGCAAACGGCCGCCCCGATGCCTTCCTCGTGCCCCGGCGCAATTGTCCGAGCGTCTCCAGGACGTCATCCGCAAGATCTGCTCCGCTTCCATCCACAACCTCACAATAGCTCTGTAACAGAGCTATTGTCGAGGAATCCGGACGCCCGGCGTTTTCAGCTCGTCCGCAACGGGTATCCCCGATTGCTTGTCCCGAGCACTCCCGCCCAGAACGGAGACGTCATGCGCAGACAGTGGTTGTTCGCGACGGTTGCGAGTACCGCCCTGATCCTCACCGGTTGCTCGCCCGACGCCCTCGATTCCGGGGACAGCGCAGACAACGTCACTGCCATTGCGACGTCGCTGTCGCCACCCGCCGCCGCTGATGCACCCCTGCTGAAGACCGCCGACTCCCCACTCGGGACGATCGCCGTCGACGGCGAAGGCATGACCGTCTACGTCTACAACCCGGACGAGGAGAACTCACAAGCCGGGTCGTGCGACGAAGCGTGCCTGCGTTACTGGCCGGCGGTCACCTCGGTCACGGATTCGCCGATCGTCGAAGGAATCGACGCCGTCATCGACACTGTCGACGGGCCTGAAGGATCTTTCCAGATCACCGTCAACGGCAAGCCCGTCTATCGGTACCTCGACGACAAGGTTCCCGGAGACATGCTCGGACAGAGCGTCGGCAGCCTGTGGTGGATGATCGACGCCGCCGGAAACCCCGTGTTCAAGACTGAGTAACCCTCAGTTGTACGGCTGCCGAGCGGTTTCGGGGTCGCCGTACGTGATTGCCCGTTCCCGACGCGTTTTCGACGCCAGGGTTGCGCCCCAGTTCAGCACCGTGCTGGCGCGATTGCGGAAACCGGCGAGGAATGCGATGTGGATGATTCCCCATGACACCCATCCGATGAACCCGGACAACTGGACCGGCCCTGCCTGAAGCAACGCGTGGCGTCGCGAAATGTAGGCCGCGGTTCCAAGATCGCGGTACTTGAACGGTTTTCGGCTGGGCACTCCGTTTTCCACGGTTGCAGCGATCCGGGCACCGGCGTGCCGACCACCCTGCATCGCGACCTCGGCCACCCCGGCAAGTTTGTCCCGCGACATGAGGTCGCCCACCACGTAGACGTTCGGGTGGCCGGGAACGGTCAGATCGGCTTCCACCTCGATGCGGCCACCGCCGACCTGCTTCACACCCAGCGCCGTGGCCAGTGCCTCGGCGAACGGCACTGCTTCGACGCCCGCGGTCCACAGAATCGTGCGGGTCTCGTACTGCCGCTTCTCTTTTGTCTTCTTGTCCGTCGTCTCGATGCTGGTCTCGCACACGTCGGTGACGTGCACGCCGAGGTGAGTCTCGACGCCGATCCCGTCGAGAGTACGTTTGGCGGCGGCCGAGAGCTTGCGACTGAACGAAGGGAGCACCCGATCGTCGCCGTGGAAGAGCAGCACCCTTGCCTCGTCCGGGTCTATGGACCGGAACTCGTTGGTCAGCGCGTGCATCGCCAATTCGCGGATCTGCCCGGCTAATTCGACGCCGGTGGGTCCACCGCCCGCCACGGCGAATGTCAGCCACGGTCGACGTTCTTCCGCCGTCGGGAGCGATTCGGCCATCTCGAACGCAGCAATGAGACTGCGCCTGATCGCCAAAGCGTCGTCGAGGGTTTTCATGCCAGGCGCCCATTTGATGAACTCGTCCTGGCCGTGGTACGACTGCCGCATTCCGGCCGCCACGACCAGGTAGTCGTACGGCAGTTCGAAGGTCGACCCGTCGAAGCGACTGGCAGTCAGTATCCCGGCCTCCGCGTCCACCGACTTGGCCTCGCCCAGAACGACGTTCGTGTTCTTGTTGTCCTCGAGCAGATGTCGCAGCGGACTTGCGATCTGCCCTTCGGAGAGCAGACCCGTGGCGCACTGGTAGAGCAGCGGCTGGAAGACGTGGCTCGTTCCCCGGTCGATCAGCACTACCTCGACGTCAGCCTTCTTGAGTCGTCTCGCTGCATACAGTCCACCGAAGCCGCCACCGACGATCACTACCCGGGGCTTACCGTTCGAGATGTGGATGCTCATCAGACAAACCTCGCTGTCACGGAGTTGGGCAGGAATCGTAGGGCCGCATCTATCCCTTGCCACTTGAGGCCGGGTAGCGCCGCTCGGGTGGTTTCCTTCTCGATGGCGTCGACCATGGCACTGACGCCTTCGTCCAGACTGGCCATGAGCGCTGCGTCGTCGCCGGCGCCGGCGGACATGTCGGTCTTGATGAAGCCCGGCAGCAGGGTGGTGACCCGAATAGGTGTGCGCGCCAACTCGATACTGAGCGCCTCACCCAGCGCCGCTACTCCCGCCTTGCTCGCCGAATAGGCCGCTTTTGGCCCGGGTAGCCCCCGATCCGCGCTGATCGAAGACACGAGAACCAGGTGTCCGGCGTCCTGCGCGCGAAAGATCTCGAGCGCAGCTTCACACTGCGACAGCGCACCGACAAAATTCGTCTGCGCTGTTGCGAGATTCGCGTGCGCTTTTCCGGTACCGATCTTCGCGCCCTTGCCGAGCCCGGCGTTGACGATCACCCGATCCAGACCACCCAGCTCGTCGCGTAGCTCACCGAAAACCCGGACGACGGAATCGTGTTCGGTCACATCGAGTTCGCGCACTGCGACGCTGATCGACGGGTACTGCGCCACCAGCTCCCCACGCAGCGTGTCGAGACGATCCGTCCGCCGGGCACACAACGCGAGGTCGCGACCGGCCGCGGCGAATCTCCTGGCCATCTCCTCACCCAGACCCGAACTGGCACCGGTGATCAAAATCTTCTGCCGCGTCATGGGTGCAACTGTAACCATCATCGAGTTCTCGTACCCGGCGGTAACCGAGCGAACTCGGACCGATCCGGCATACCGTGGAGCAATGACCGACGAATTCGATGTCATCGTGATCGGCGGTGGACCCGCCGGCGAGAACGCCGCCGCATACGCCATCGCCGGAAGTAATCGCACCGCCGCAATCGTGGAACACGAACTGGTCGGCGGTGAATGCTCGTATTGGGCCTGTATGCCCAGCAAGGCACTACTGCGCCCGGGGCAGGTCCTCGAGGCGGCCGACGCCTTGCCCGGGATCCCGGCCGGACCGCTGGACGTCGATGCCGTTCTGAAACGGCGCGACTCGTTCACCCACAACCACGACGACTCGTCCCAGGTCGACTGGGCAACTTCCGCGGGCATCACCGTGATCAAAGGCCACGGGGTCATCGACGGCGAGCGAGCAGTGACCGTCGACGGGACCCGTAAGCTCCGTGCCCGCCAGGCCGTCGTACTCGCCACGGGAACGACCGCCACCGTCCCGAAGACACCGGGATTGCGCGAGGCACTCCCGTGGACCTCGCGCGACGCCACCAACATGCACGAGGTTCCGTCGCGAGTGGCGGTCATCGGCGGCGGAGTGGTCGCAACGGAGTGCGCAACGTGGTTGTCGTCGTTCGGCGCTCACGTGACGTTGCTCGTGAGGGGCGATGCTCTGTTGAAATCAGCAGAACCGTTTGCCGGAACGATGGTGGCCGAAGCACTCGGCGCCCGCGGTGTGGACGTTCGACTGAGCTCTGCCGTCAATTCGGTGTCACGCCCCGATGCCAAGGACACCGGCGAAGGTCACATCCACGGTGGACCCGTCAGCATCGAGACATCGTCCGGCGTGATCGAAGTCGACGAGGTCATCGTCGCGGCGGGCCGCGGCCCGACATCAGCCGATCTCGGCTTGTCCGTCATCGGCCTCGAGGACGGCAAGTACGTCACGACCGACGATCACCTCTGCGCCCAAGGTGAATGGCTCTACGCAGTCGGCGACATCAACGGTCGTTCTCCCCTCACCCACATGGGCAAGTATCAGGCGAGAGTCTGCGGAGACGTCATCGCCGCGCGGGCCGAGAGTCGCGGGCTCAGTGGACCTCGGTACACGGCGTCGGCGGACAACGGACAGGTCCCCCAGGTGGTGTTCACCTCACCCGAAATCGCCTGGGTGGGACGCACCGAGAAGAAAGCTCGCGACGACGGCTACGACGTCGAAGTCGTGGAGATCGAACTCGCCGTCGCGGGATCTTCGCTGCTGCGCGACGACTACTCGGGGCGCGCGAAGTTGGTGATCGACAAGGCCACCGACGTGATCCTCGGCGCTACCTTCGCCGGGCCCGAAGTATCCGAGCTGGTGCATGCGGCGACAATCGCGGTCGTCGGCGCCGTACCACTGGAAACTCTCTGGCATGCGGTGCCCTCGTATCCGACGGTCAGTGAAGTCTGGCTTCGATTGCTGGAGGCTCGCCGCTGACGCGCTCCCGAAGTACGTATAGTCGCGACATGGCGTCCGACATACTTGTGACCACGGCCGACGGCACCCTGCGCGGCCGCCGGGTGGGAAAACTTCGTGCCTGGCGCGGAATTCCCTACGCCCGGCCGCCGGTCGGAACACTGCGTCTGACGCGACCCCAGCCGGTCACGCCGTGGACCGGAGAACGCGACGCGACCAGGTTCGGCGACGCGTCTGTCCAACACAAGAAGGGGCTGTTGCTCGCGCCCGGGAAGTACCAGCCGAGCAGCGAGGACTGCCTGACGCTCAACGTGCTCGCCCCCGCGAACACCGGCAATACTCCGCGTCCCGTCATGGTTTTCATCCACGGTGGGGCAAACACCATCGGGACCTCGGCCACCGGCTTGTACTCGGGCGTGTCCCTCGTCGAACGCGGCGACGTCGTCTACGTCTCGATCAACTACCGGCTCGGCGCTCTGGGCTACCTCGATTTCACCCCGTTCTCCACATCCGAGCGCGTATTCGACTCCAACCTCGGACTGCGCGATCAGGTCGCGGCCCTGCAGTGGGTGCAACGCAACATCGCCGCCTTCGGTGGGGATCCTGAAAAAGTCACGATTTTCGGTGAATCCGCCGGAGCCACCGCCGTCACCACCCTGATGGCGACTCCGGCCGCCAAGGGACTCTTTGCCGGCGCTATCGCCGAGAGTTCGGCTCCGGATCTGGTCTCGAGCACGCAGCGATCGCATGCCTGGGGCGCGCGTTTCGTCGAGATCCTCAATTCCGGCCTACCACCCGCGAAGGCCCTGACCTCGGCGACAGCCGTCGAATTGGGCAGAGCCGGAAGCAGACTGGGCGCCGAGGTACTCGCGAACACACCTGGACTACATCCCTTCGGACCGGTCGTCGACGGCGACTTCCTGCCGCGCTCCCCCTTGGACGCATTCAAAGAAGGATCGGCACACCAGGTGCCGATGATCATCGGCACCAACAGACGGGAGGGGACGCTGTTCCCGAAGGTGCTCGACGCACTTCCGACCAACCCGTCGCGCATCGACACCATGTTTGCCCTCACCGATCCCGAGGCCGGGAAACGCATCCTCGCGACCTATCCCGGCTACCCGGACGAGCAGTCCGCGATCGACGTCGGCGGAGACGTCACGTTCTGGCACCCGTCCGTGGAGTTGATGCAAGCGCACGCACAATCGGCGCCGACGTACGCCTACCGATTCGACTTCGCGCCGACGATGATGCGCTGGCTCGGCCTCGACGCCACACACGGATTCGAGATGTTTGCAGTCTTCGGCATCCGTGACACCCTTGTCGGGCGCGGCCTCACCCTTCCCGGCGGTCGACGCGGACTGCGCGCAGTCACCGAATCTGTTCAGGGACACTGGCTTCACTTCGCCGAGCACGGCTCGCCGCGCGGATCGTGGCCGCGCTACGAGGGGCAGGAGCGTCGGACCATGATCTTCGACGAGATCGTCCGCGTCGAGAACGATCCCAGACGTGAACAACGCTTGGCCTGGGCGGGATACAGCGGTTACCGTAGCCACGGCACCGACATCTCCCTACCGTGACGAGCCCCCTCGAGATCACTCTCGATTCCGGGGTCGTACGCGGGCGCCTCGATCGAGGACTGCGCACCTGGCGAGCAATCCCCTACGCAACGGCCCCGACCGGTCCTCGGAGATTTCGCGCACCGCAGCCGGTCGAGGCTTGGAATGGTGTCCGCCCGGCGGAAGCATTCGGCTCTCCGTCTCCGCAGCGCAAGAGCAATTTCGACGAGAACTCACTCTTCGTCAATGTCGTGGCCCCGCAGGTACCGTCGGATTCGTTGCGACCGGTCATGGTTTTCATTCACGGCGGCGCGTACAACGGCGGGAATCCGTCGACGCCCATGTACCGCGGAACGAGCCTGGTCGAACGTGGCGACATCGTCTACGTCTCGATCCAATATCGTCTCGGCGCGTTGGGCTACCTCGATTTCAGTGAATATTCCACTGCGGAAAGATCATTCGAGACGAACCTCGGATTGCGCGATCAGATCGCCGCGATGACGTGGGTCCAACGCAACATCGCCGCTTTCGGCGGCGACCCGAACGCCGTCACCGTCTTCGGTGAATCGTCCGGCGCCAACGCGGTCACCACTCTGATGGCAACGCCGGCGGCACGAGGGCTGTTCGCCCGGGCCATCGCTCAAAGTCCGCCGGCTGCTTCGGCATACGGAAAAGAGCGAGCGCACCGTTGGGCACGCGAGTTCCTCGAGATCGCACAGGCTCCAGATACCGATCCGGGATCGTGGCTGCGCTCCGCTTCGGTGAAGGACCTGGTCGCTGCCGGCGAAGAACTTGCGCGCCGCGGCGCGGACGAAGAACCCGGAACGCGGGCATTTGCCCCCGTGGTGGGTGACGACGTCCTTCCCGAACACCCGCTCGACGTGTTCGCCGCCGGACGCGCCCACCCCGTTCCGCTGCTCGTCGGTTCGAATCTCCACGAGGGAAGAATCTTCCCGCGCGTTCTCGACATCTTGCCTACCGACCCGGTTCGGATCGAGAAGATGTTCTCCCACACCACCCCTGAAGTGAAAGCACGTGCGCTCGCGGCGTATCCCACGTATCCGCACCGGTTTGCTGCCGCAGATCTCGGCGGCGACATCACGTTCTGGGAGCCCGCGATACTCTGCGCACAGGGTCATTGCCAGGTAGCTCCTACCTACAGTTACCGCTACGATTTTGCGCCTCGCCTGCTCAGACTCGTCGGCATGGGCGCTACCCACGCCACCGAATTGCTTGCGGTCTTCGGGCGTTCGGATGCACTCACCGCGGCCTTGACCGCGGTCGGTGGGCGCCGCGGACTGACTGCGGTGACCTCCACCATGCAGCGCCACTGGATCCATTTCGCCCGCCACGGAGTGCCGGACCGGGATTGGCCCGCCTACTCCGTACCGGAGCGGCAAACAATGATCTTCGACGAGACGTCCCGAGTGGAGAACGACCCGATGGGTGAGCGTCGACGGGCTTGGATCGGCTACGAGCACAGGCGCTGAAGCCCGATCAGAAGAACTGACCTTTCACGAAACCTGCGAGTAGGACGGCAAATCCGCCCACCTCACCGAGGATCAGCAGAAACATCCCGAGGTGCAGGGGCGGACCGGCGGACTCGAACTGATTGCCGGTGTCCTTCATCGCACCGTGAGCGATGTAGCTGAATATCGCTGCGAGAAAGAAGAACACGACCACTGCGGCACTGGTCAGGTTGATCCACGTCGGCCACGCACTGAGTTCGACGAACACCGCGATCAGCAGCGTCGCAAACGAGTACATCAGGGCAGCGCGGTGTGCGATGTCGACATACGGATGGGCGAGGTGATTGTCCGAAGTGGCCATCTGTCGGTATTTCCAGATTCCCAGGCACAGGGAGAGAAGGAAGATCAGACCGGCCGCGAGAAGCGTCAGTGTCGTGTCGATCCCCAGCGTCATCTGCCCACCCCGCAGTGCGTTTCCAGCGAGTCACCGCTGGGTGATCCAGCCGAAGGCTTGTCGTAGACGACAACCAGCACCACCGCACGATCCGCCGACACCGACCGCATCCGGTGCGGCGTATTCGCGTCGAAGTACAAGCTGTCGCCGGCGTCGAGGTGCATCGTCTGCCCGGGGATTTCGAATTCTACGGATCCGGAATGCACGAACACGAACTCCTCTCCCGTGTGGTCCATGAACTTGGGACCCATCACCGAGGCCGGATGAACCACGAACGGCTGCATGGCCTTTCCGACCAGTGAGGGCGCGATCGGATCGTAGACGGAAGACTGCACGGAGTTGGCCGGGTCGATCACGCGGTCCTTCGCGCGCACGATCGTCATGGCATTTCCCTCCATACTGTCCGAGAACAGTTGCCCCACATCGGCGTCGAGCACACGCGCAATCTTGAGTGCCACCGCGATCGACGGGGTACTGATACCCCGCTCGACCTTGGAGAGATAGCTCTTCGTCAGACCGGTCTGCTCGGCCAGGCCCTCGAGCGTCAGACCGGCGCGACGCCGATGTGTTCGCAAAAACGCTGCCATTCGGTTCCCCTCACGAGACTTTGTGTCATCACCCTACCAATACATTGACCTGCGGCGATCAGCGATGCAGGAATCGAGGGTTGCGCATTTCCGTCCTATATGACACTTTGTGTCTTATAGGTGACTGAATGTCATTGATTTCCGGGTCCCGAGAAAGGCACACCCCATGACCGACACGATGCATGCGAGCAAGCAGGAACTCATGGCCACCGCCGAGACGAAGATGCTCACCGAAGTAACGACAGGTAGTTGGACTCTTCGACAGAAGATCGCACTGACCTGCCGGGCACTGTCGGACGCCGGCCACGACTCCGGCCTTGCCGGACAGATCTCCGCCCGCGGTGGGCAGCCAGGAACGTTTGTCACACAGCGACTCGGCCTCGGGTTCGACGAGATCACCGAGGACAACCTCCTGCTCGTCAACGAGGATCTCGAAGTCCTCGACGGGGAGGGCATGCCGAACCCCGCCAACAGGTTCCACAGTTGGATCTACCGCGCACGACCCGACGTCAACTGCATCGTCCACACACACCCACTACATGCGACGGCGCTGTCGATGCTCGAGATTCCCCTCGTCGTCTCCCAAATGGACATCGCGCCGCTCTACGACGACTGCGCATTTCTCGCCGACTGGCCCGGGGTTCCCGTGGGAAACGAGGAGGGCGAGATCATTTCGGCTGCACTCGGCGACAAGCGGGCAATTCTGCTCGCCCACCACGGCCAACTCGTCGTCGGCAACACGGTCGAAGAGGCATGCTCTCTCGGGCATCTGATCGAGCGAGCGGCCAGACTGCAGTTGCTGGCGATGGCTGCCGGAGACATCAAGCCGCTACCGCCTCGCCTGGCGAAGGAGGCACACGATTGGACACTGACTCCTCGGCGCAGCGAGGCGAACTTCGCTTACTACGCCCGTCGCGCTCTCCGCAATCATCCCGACACACTGACCAACTGACTTTTGTTTCCCACCAACAGAACTGAGAGCCTCATGAGCAGCACCATCAAGGGAATCGTCGCCTATCCCATCACCCCGTTCGACCGGGACACCGGAGCATTCGACCCCAAGCCGCTACACACGCTCCTCGACAGCATGATCAGCAGTGGTGTCGACGCGATAGCCCCACTCGGCAGTACCGGCGAGAGCGCCTATCTCGACGATGCAGAGTGGGAGACGGTCGCTCGGGAGACTGTCGACTACGTCGACCGCCGAGTCCCCACCGTCGTCGGAGTGTCGGATCTGACGACGGCGGGAGCACTCCGCCGAGCATCGATCGCGGCAGACGCCGGAGCCGACGCAATGATGATCCTCCCCACGTCGTACTGGCATCTGGGTGAGCAGGAGATTCGTGAACACGTCACCGCGGTGGCCGATTCCGTCGACATTCCCACGATGATCTACAACAATCCGGCCACCACCGGGATCGACATGTCGCCGGAATTTCTCGTCGATCTCGTCTCCACCGTCGACGGCGTCACGATGATCAAGGAATCCACCGGCGACATCACCCGGATGAACCGCATCAACGAACTGAGCGGTGGCACGATCCCCTTCTTCAACGGCAGCAATCCTCTTGCACTGCAATCTTTCTCTGCCGGTGCAAGCGGATGGTGCACGGCAGCCCCGTGTCTGGCCCCCGAACAGGTGGTGCACTTCTGGCGTCTACTCGAATCCGGTGATCGGTCGGGTGCCGCCGCTGTGTTCGAACAGATCGAGCCGCTACTGAAGGTCCTCGTCAGTCGCGGACTGCCGTCGACGGTCAAAGCCGGGTTGGAATCTCTCGGCATCGACGCCGGCCTTCCCCGCCGGCCCCTGCTGTCCCTCGACGACAACACCAGGACAGCTTTGTCCGACGCTCTGTCGGTGGCTCGCGGTGTAATCGTCGCGTCGTGACCTGACGTGGGAGTGGGTTCCGGCAAGATGGGATGCACACCGACCGAAGGAGGGGCACCATGTCCGTAGATTCACGGTCTGCGAGGATCGCCGTCACCGGCGCGACCGGTCATATCGGCGGACTGGTGGCCCGGTCGTTGGCCGACGCCGGTGTCCCACAGCGGCTGATCGCACGGTCGGTCAACCGATTACCGCAGCTCCCCGGTGCCGATTCGGCCGAGACCACGTACGGGGATCAGAAGCGCGCTCTCGCGGCTCTGGCCGGAATCGACACCCTCTTCATGGTCTCGGCGGCCGAAAGCGCAGATCGTCTGGATCAGCACCGCACCTTCATCGACGCCGCAGCGGAGGCCGGGGTCAGGCACATCGTGTACACGTCTTTCCTCGGCGCTGCTCCGGACGCGACGTTCACGCTCGCTCGCGATCACTGGGTCACCGAAGAACATATCCGCGCTTCCGGGCTCGCATTCACCTTCCTGCGCGACAGCTTCTACCTCGATTTCCTACCCGCTCTCGCCGGTGAAGACGGTGTGATCCGCGGACCCGCAGGGGACGGTCTCGTCGGCGCGGTAGCGCGCTCCGACATTGCTGCCGTCGCTGTGTCGGTTCTGCAGGATCTGGATTCTCATGTCGGACAGACGTACAACCTGACCGGACGGGAGGCACTGACGCTCTCCGAGGCCGCGAGCATCATCACCGAAGTCACCGGCAAGCGAACCACGTACGTCGAGGAAACGCTCGAGGAAGCTTACGAATCGCGGGCGTCGTACAACGCACCCGCTTGGGAACTCGACGCATGGGTGTCGACGTACACCGCAATCGCGCAGGGTGAATTGGCGCTGATCACGGGCACCGTGGAGGACCGTGTCGGCCGGCCTGCGCTCACGCTGCGTGAATTCCTCACAGCAGACACCGCCTGATGCCACCACGCAAAGCAACCACGGCACGCAAGGCTGCCGCAAAGAAGGCTGCACCGAAGAAGGCTGCACCCAAGAGGAACACGACCAGAAAGACCGCCCCGAAGAAGACTGTCGCAAAGAAGAGCTCACGCGCGACGATGCCGGATGTGCCGACTGCCGGCCCTGGTGAGAGAGTCTGGCTCCTCGACGTTCCCTTTCGGACGCCGGCGCCTGGTGCGCAGTTCGTCAAGAAATGGAAGAGCTACGCGTGGGTCGGTACGGAGTTGCCCGTAGAACTCGCTCCATTCAAGGCACTCCCCTTCTCTTATCAGCAGTGGGTAGAGGACGACATCAATGACAGCACCGGTGAACGTCCCGTTGCTGCACCCAAAATTCCTCGGCCCGAGCAGGTTTCGGGGGCTGCAGCCGTCGTCGATGCCGCTCGCGCCGGCAAACGCGGATTTCTGTTGGCAGACAATGCAGGCCTGGGTAAGACGCTGATCGCAGTGATGTCTGCCAAGACGATTGCCGAGGAGCGCGGCGAAACCAACATCCTCGTCCTCGTCGATCGACCCGCACAGATCACCATTCCGCATTGGCGCTATTCCATCGCCTCGGTGGGCGACGGTGGATTCCGCTGGTTGATCATGTCGCCTGACCAATTGAAGAAGCTGATCGCGCGAAACGGCCGCCCCAAGTACACGTTCGGTGTGGTGATTGCCGACGAGGCCCAGCTGTACAGCAACGACACACAGCGCACGGCGGCATTCGAGAAGGTCGCGCGCTTTTCGAATGCTCACGAGCAAGCGCCGTTCGTCCTGTCCGTGACGGCAACACCGGGACACACGCCGGCCGACCAGCGTTACCTGGCACCGCTTTTCGCGCAGCTGCATTCAGAACCTTCGGAGTACTGGTCCGACCTGGGCGCCAGGCTGGTCGAGTCCGGCCTTCCGCTGGACAAGTCCTACGGGAAGTGGACGTGGAGCGCAGAGGCGAAGGAATCACCTACGCTGCAATCTCGAGCGCTCGAGACCGTGCGTGGGTGGATGTCGAACAGCAAACCGCCCTTGATGATTCATCGACCGACTCCGTGGGGACCTGTTCCGCTCGACGGTATGCCGATCGACCTCACCCATGCCCAGCGCGCCGAGTACGAGACGGAGTGGGCCGAGTACGCCTACGAAATGGGATTGGCCCGCAAGAGTCGCAACATCGCGCGCGGCCGTGCGCTGGTTCTGCGCTACCGACAGAAAGCGGGCATGATCCGCGCCGAGTCGACGGCCCAGTGGGCGCAGGCGCAGGTCAAGGCAGGCAAGCAGGTGTTGGTGGCCGTCGAATTCGTCTCCACGGCAGGTGATCCACTGGTCGAGATGATCGAAGGCGCCGGGATCTCGGTGGCAAAACTGTTCGGTGCGGTGCCGGACAAGGAGGGTCAACGTCTGCGGTTTCAACGCGGGGACGCACCGGTCATCGTCTTCAATGTCACGACCTCGATCTCGCTCCATGCCAACGAAGCACTCCCGGACGGCACTCACGCGTCCCCGTTGCCACGGACGGGAATCTTTCATCAACCGCGATACTCAGGGATCGCGGCAGAACAGACGTTCGGTCGGTCGCATCGCGACTACCAGACGTGCCCGTGGGTCATACCCTTCGGCGTGGGCACCAAGGAAGAGGACGTCGCCACGGTCATGTTGCGCAATCTCAATTCGGTCACAGGTCTGAAAGGTGGTGATCGATCCGGTCTGCGGTCGCTGTCCGAACTGCTCGGCGTCGAGTGGCTAGAGCCTGATGTCTTGACCTCGGAGGGTTGATCTTCCAACGACCGTCCAACGCGCACAAACGAACGGTTTCGGCGGTATGCCCCAATTCTACTCCACCAAAACCGAATTCGGCTGACCGCTTCATTCCTTTCGGGACCTTGGGACTCAGGTATCTGTGACCAGACGTGGCAGACTCTTTCGAGTCGAGGTGCACCAGCCTCGAAACAGTGCCGAGAATGCGAGGGGTCCGATGCGCAATATCTACCGGTCATTGATGCGCAATGTCGGCCATACACAATGGTTCTCGGATCTCGGCAAGGATCTGGTTCCGCTCGATCGAGCAGTGCAGAGAGTGTCGGGAGGCAAGCTCTCGCTGGTCGGAGAGAACACCGTGACTCAGCTACTGCTCACCACGACGGGCCGTAAGACCGGCCGTTCTCGCACCACGCCACTCCTGTACGCACCTGACGGCGATGCGTTTGTCGTCGTCGGTTCGAACTGGGGGCAGGATACGCATCCAGCATGGACACTCAATTTGATGGCAAACCCCACCGCAATCGTGACAGTGAAGGGCGTCGAAATACCGGTCGGTGCGAGTCTGGCGGAGGGCGCCACGCGTAAGAAGCTGTGGGAGCTCGCGACCACCACGTGGCCGCCGTACGAAACCTACGCCGATCGAGCATTCGGGCGCCAGATCCGCGTATTTCGACTCCAACCTGTCAAATAACTGCTGCCGGGCGCAGGATGGGAAGGACCACCCTGCCGATCTCAGGAGCATTCGCGAATGTCCACAGCACTGACTCACGCAGAAGACACACAGATCACAGCTTCCAACGGGCGGATCGCACTGGAGCCGAACCCCCGCCGAATTCGAGCCTTCTTCGCTGGTCACGCCGTCGCAGACACCACTCGTTCGGTATACCTTTTCGAACGCGGCCGCCTGCCGATGTACTACATCCCCCTCGCGGACGTTCGTACCGAATTCCTCGTCCCGACGTCGACGACCACCCATTGCCCATGGAAAGGTGACGCCACCTACTGGACGATCGAGATCGGGGATCGCCGGGCCGAGGACGCCGTCTGGACCTACCCTGAACAGTTCGACGGTTCCCTGGATCTGAGTGAGTACGTCGCATTCTATTGGGATCGCATGGACGCCTGGTACGAGGAGGATCAACAGGTCTTTGTCCACGCCCGCGATCCATACGTACGTATCGACGCACTCCCCTCGTCCCGCCACGTCCAGGTCTTTGTCGGCGACGTACTGGTCGCCGAGACGAGACGACCCAGACTGCTCTTCGAAACCGGACTGCCCACGCGGTACTACATTCCGAGAATCGACGTTCGCAGCGAGTACTTTGCGCCGTCCCCGACCACCACGGCCTGCCCCTACAAGGGCACTGCGTCGTATCTGTCGTTCACCGGCACAACCGAACTCGCTCCGATCGAGGATCTGGCGTGGTTCTATCCGTTCACTACCGCCGAAGCGTCCGGGATCGACGACCACGTGTCGTTCTATCCCGAACGCGTCGGCAAGATCCTGGTGGACGGTGCCGAAATCTGAAAGGTGCTGGAGCCGAGAAGGTGTGGGTGCCTACCCCACTGCAACAGGGGATTCCGGGATTCGCAGTTCAGCCGTCTCCAGTCGGCGATCATGCACCCACACCATCGCCGTTGCAACGGAGAAGACCAACCCGGCGATGCATACTCCGTTCCAGCCGTACGACTTCCACACCACTGACCCCACCGCCGAGCCCACGGCAGCACCGACGAAGTAGGTGGTCATGTACACGGAATTCACACGCGAACGTGCTTCGGGGACAAGGGCGTAGATCACGTTCTGGTTGCTGACGTGCACTCCCTGCAGCGCGAGGTCGGCAAGGACGATGGCAACGAGAAACCACACCACGTGGGTGGCACCGGCGACAAAGGGAAGCCACGACACCAAGAGAATCGCGATGGCGCCGCCGGTCGCCAGCTGACCCAATCCCCGATCGGCCAGTCTGCCCGCCACCGTCGCCATCAAAGCTCCCGCCACACCGAGTAGTCCGACCAAGCCGATTTGAGTGTCGCTGTAGCCGAATTCGCCGGACAGAAGAAAGGCCATCGTCGTGAAGACGGTGCTGACAGCAGCAAAAGCCAGTCCGCCCATGGCCGATCGGGTTCTCAGGCGCGGCAAGGTCGCAGCCAACTTCCCTACCGAAGCGAGCGTTGCGCGGTAGCTTGCCTTCGGGCGATCTGCGGAATCGGAAGGCAGAGATCGCCACAATGCCACGGCCATCACCACCATCAGCACCGCCGCAACCTTGTATACCGTCGACCAACCTCCCAGTCCGGAGAGGACGCCGGCAACGCTGCGCGCCAGCAGGATTCCGATCAGCAGTCCGCTCATGATCGTGCCGACCACCTGACCGGACCTCTCAGGTTCGGCCAGCGAGGCGGCAAACGGAATGAGCACCTGGGCGGCGACCGAAAAGACTCCAGCGACAGCGATTCCCACTGCCAGCGTGGCAAAGTTGGGCGCAAATCCGCTGACCGCTTGACCGGTCGCCGCCAGCAGCATGAGCCCTACCGTCAGCTTGCGTCGGTCCACCATGTCGCCCACCGGAACCAGAAGTATCAATCCGAGTGCATACGCGACCTGCGCGATGGTCACCGTCGCGGCCGCTGCGGAGGCCGACACATTCAGGTGATCTGCGATGGAATCGAGGAGTGGCTGGTTGAAATAGTTACCGCCCGCGCACAGGCCCGTCGCCGCAGCCATCAGCAGCACTATCGGTAGTCCGAGCCTCGGACGCGCGTCGCTTGAAATCATGTCGTCAAGCATGACCGCCTACACCGACGCGCGTCCAATAGATAGATATGCATGATCTATCTCCAGAAACGATAGATTGGTGCAATGGAACTACGTCACATCCGCTACGCCCTGGCAGTCGCGGAAGACAGACACTTCAGCCGAGCAGCGTCGCGGTTGCACGTTTCCCAGTCCGCCTTGAGTGCCCAGATCAGAGACCTCGAAAAGGAACTGGGAGTCGAATTGTTCAACCGGAACAGCCGAAACGTCGGCCTGACTGCTGCAGGCGAGGTTTTTGTCGCCCGCTCCCGCGAGGTACTCGGCGCCGTGTCGAGACTCGTCAGTGATGTCTCGGCACGGAGCAACGAGCAAGTGCGGTTGACGGTCGGCACCATCACCTCGGCGGGGCGCGTCGACGTCGGACGCGCGCTGGCAGATCTGACACGGCGCCACCCTGCAATCAACATCACCGCGCGACCGTACGGCAGTGAAGTAGTTATCGAGGGAGTCCGGTCCGGTGCAATCGACGTCGGCATTGTCGGATTGGCCGCAGGTCGCCTACCCAAGAGCTTTGCCGCCGCACCGCTGTGGAGTGAACCCACCGCAGCGTTCGTTGCTCCCGACCATCCCTTTGCCCAGGCTTCGTCGATCAGGCTCGAAGACCTACGCGATCACACTCTCGTGGACTTCGCCTCCGGCAGCGAGGCCCGTGTCCAAACCGACCAAGCCTTCGCCGAATCACAGGTCCCTCGGGGAAAAACACTTGAAGCCAACTCGGTAGACCTGATCTGTTCACTGACCGCCAACGGCCTGGGCGTAGGTTTGCTCCCCCAGTCCATGAGCGCCCTGCACCCCGAATTGGTCTGTATTCCGATCACCGATGCGCCGCATCGGATCGTCCACGCAATCACCGAACCCACCCATTCGTCGGCGCTCGCCCGCGAGTTCGTCGAACTACTCGCAGCGCAGTTCGCTACTTGAGCAGTTTCGACATTCGCCTGTCCGCCAACGGTTTACCGCCGGTCTGGCACGTCGCGCAGTATTGAAAAGAGCGCTCCGCGAACGACACTTCGCGTACGACGTCACCGCACACCGGGCACGGAAGTCCGGTACGGGCATGCACTCGCATCCCCGAGCGTTTCTCACCTTTGAGCCGGGCCGCGTCCTGACCTTCCGAACGCTCGATCGCGTCGGCCAGCGTAGATCGCATCACGGCATACAACGTCGAAATCTGATCCGGCGTCAGCCGCGACGAGGTCGCGAAAGGCGAGAGTTTCGCGGTGTGGAGGATCTCGTCCGAGTAGGCGTTCCCGATACCGGCGATCAACGACTGCTCGACTATCGAGTTCTTGATCCGCGCCGACGTTCCGCCCAGAATCTGTGCGAACTCGGCTTCGGTCACAGCCATCGCGTCCGGCCCCAACCGGGCGATGCCCGGAACCTCCTGCGGATCGTTCACGACCCAGACGGCGAGGCGTTTCTTGGTGCCGGCTTCGGTGAGATCGAATGCCGGCGTCAACCCTTCGGGTGTGAAGAAATGAACGCGCAGCGCCAACGGCCCCTTCCCCGGCTTCGGCGGCGTCGCCGATGGATTGTCCAGCCAGCGCATCCAGCCGGCACGGGAGAGATGCGTGACCAACCACAACCCGTCGCAATCCAGAGCCAGATGCTTCCCGAAGCGGGCGGCGCCCGTGACGTCACGCCCCTGCAGAGCAGTGATCGGCGGATCGAAGGTCTTGAGCACACTCAATGCAGCGATGTCGACGCGTCCCACCACTGCGCCGACCGCGTGCTGACGAAGGAACCCTGCCAGCGCTTCCACCTCGGGTAGTTCAGGCATGGCAACAGACTAACGCCGACCACGGACACTCACAGCGCGCTCAGTCCGTTTCCGTCTGCAGCACCACCGAATGCCCACCGCGTGCCTTCGCGGAGTACATCGCCCGATCCGCTCGCCGCAGCAGAGTCGGGTATGCGACCAGCGCATCATCCGCTGATTCGAAAGGCCCTGCAATCTTCGCGATTCCGACGCTCATCGCCACCTCGGGATGATCGGGCGAGGTGATCGTCGAACGGAGTAGCTCATGTTCGAGTCGATGGAACGAGTGTTGATCGACCGAATCGACGATGACGAACTCGTCGCCGCCTATCCGTGCGATCAAGGCCGCCGGGCCGGCGCATTCGACCAGCCTCGATCCGACTTTTTCGATCACAGCGTCACCGACGGTATGTCCGTACTCGTCGTTGATGGCCTTGAATCGATTGATGTCGACGGCGGCGACTACCAAGAGCGCCGAGTGCGTGTACGACCGCTCCAGCAACAGTCGTACTTCGTCGGCCAGTCCCCTCCTGTTGAGCAGTCCCGTCAGTGGGTCCAATTGCGAGTTCAACGCGTCGGTGCCGAGGATCGAGAAAATGAACTGACAGGCAAAGGGAATCACGTAGATTGCCGCGCCGACCAGTACTACCAACGCGACCAGAACCGGAACATCCACATCGTTTTCGACCACGGCCGTACGTGTCACGATGCCGATGACCACGACGAATACCCACAACATGTGAAGGCTCTGCATTCGAGCATTGTGGAAGAACGCGATGTATCCGCCGATCACCGAAAACATCACGGCGTGTGCCAGTGCTGCAAGTGGATTGGAGTACAGCAGCATTGCGGCCGCTATTCCCAATTCCGAGTAGAGCACAAAGGCGTAAGACCAGGAACGGGAGAGATTGCGCCTCGTCGAGAGGGCGACGGCCATCATCACGGTTATGACCATGATGACTGCGTTCGCGGTGCGCGCGTGCGAAGTGGTCGGTCCCTGTGGACTGAAGCGAGTGAGGAACATGATCACGGTGACCAGCACCAACGAGCAGACGACGAGAAACCGCGAGGCGACGGTCAACCCTTTGTCCGCGAGATAGCGATTGAAGGTGTCGAATTGGTCCGGACGCCGATACCAATCGACAAGTTGAGAAGAGATCAGCCGGAACGCGGGACCCGAGAGCGGTCGTCGAGACGCCACGGCGTCCGAACGCTCAACACTCTCGGCAGATTCCATAGGGTCAGGGTAATCCAGTCAACTCCCCGCAATCAGACAATTTTCACTGTTTGCCGTCCCACATCACAACCTGATCGCCGCCGGCGGCCTTCGCGCGGTACATCGAGGCATCGGCTACTCGAAACAGTTCCGTCAACTCCTCGTCGGAAATAATCGACGACCATTCGGCAGAGGTGATCGCGACTCCGACGCTGGTGGTCACTACCGGATCACGATTGTCGATTCGCAAGTGCCTTCGCAGATTGTCTTCGAACGCAGGCGCTGCGCCGACGTCTATCGTGTCTACCAACACGAACTCGTCCCCACCGAATCTGGCGAAGAGCGCCTTCTCACCGCCGCACCACCGCAGTCGATCAGCAATCTGGCGAAGTACGAGATCGCCTTCTTCGTGCCCCTGTGAGTCGTTGACGCTCTTGAACGAATCGACATCGACAATCGTGACGACATACGACGACTTGCTCGACGCATGCCCCGTCGCCCCCATTTCGACAACAGCTCGCTGCAGCCCGCGCCGATTCAGAAGCCCTGTCAACGGATCCACATCCGAACTGTCCGCGTCGGAGCCGAGAAGTGAGAGGACGAACTGGCAGGCGAACGGGATGACCACGATCCCGGTAGCGATGATCAGACACAGTGCGGTGGCCAACGCAGGATCCGCGTAGACCGCGACCTTTCGGCCGACCACTGCCAGAACCACGATGGACAGCGCGATGTGAACCGCCTGGAGTCTCGCGTTGTGAAAGTACGCGATGTAACCACCGATCAGTACGAAGAGCACACACTGGATCAACCCGATGAAGGGGTCGTTGTTCAAGAACACACCGACGAATACGCCGACCTCGCAGTAGGCGACAAAGAAGTACGACCACCGACGCGTGATTTCGGGCAGAAGGCAGAAGAGCACGATCACCGCAATCGTGACGGCGATGATAACGGCGTTGACGACGCTGGTGACGTGGTTGTGCACGCCCGCGTCGCTGAAGCGCAGCAGAATCATCGCAATGATGACCGTCGTCAGCGAGCCGATGACCAGCAATCGGACAGCTAGCTCCAGGCCCTTCGTGGCGAGGTATCGATTGAAACTGTCGAATTGATCAGGACGCCGATACCACTGAACCAGAAGGTCGAAAGCCGACTTCACAGCTGATTTTTCACGGCCACGCGGCGCGGGCAGAATCGACTGCAGTCGGTCCTGCCCGAACGATGTCATGCGCAGATCATAGGTGCGCAGACCGTCGTTCGGGATCAAGAGTGCAGGATCGAGGCGGCAAATTCAGGGTCGGTTGTCAGCGCCGAACGAGGTACGTATCCATGATCCAACCGTGCTTCTCACGCAACTCCGCCCGGCGAGCGACGATCTGATCTTCGACGTCACGCAGTTTGCCGGAAATCAACTCCTCGTCCGGGGTCCCGAGGTACGCGCCCCACCAGATCTCGGCGTCGTTTTCGCTTACCTGAGTGAAGGTGCAATGCGCGTCGAGCATCACGATGGCATTGTCCACGCCGTCGGGCAATCCCTCGGCCAGTTTGCGGCCGGTCGTGATGTGGATGGGTTCGCCGATTCGGTTCAGGACGATCCGGTGTTGTGCAGCCAGCGACTGCACGCTGGTGATTCCCGGGATGACGGAGTAGTCGAACGAAACTCTCCCGCGAGCGAGCACGCGCTCGACGATCCGCAGAGTGCTGTCGTAGAGGGAAGGGTCACCCCAGACGAGAATCGCGCCGACGCCAGGTTCGGCCGCGAATTCCGCTTCGAATTTCGCGGCCCGACGCTCGTGCCAGTCCTCGACGACGCCCTCGTAGTCGGTCGGGGTTCGGTCCCGCGGCGGGTCCGTGATCTCGACCACCTTGTAGTCGAGGTGAACGTGCTCGTCGAGAATGCCGGTGCGCAAGTCGACCAGGGCCTGCTTCTCGTCACCCTTTCCGATGATGAAGAAGGTATCGGCCCTGTTCATAGCCTTGATCGCCTGAACCGTCACCTGGTCGGGATCACCAGCACCGATACCGATCACCAAGAGTTCGCGCATGTGCCGAGGCTATATTGCCGTGCGCCTTTATTAACCGCCGGAGGTTAATAAAGGCGCACGGCAAGGCAGGCCCTAGACTGATTCCCGTGACTGTCTCCACTGCTTACGAAGACCTCCTCCGGCTCGTCATGGAGACGGGTACCGCCAAATCCGATCGAACCGGAACCGGCACCCGCAGCATCTTCGGTCACCAGATGCGTTTCGATCTTGCCGACGGCTTTCCGCTCGTCACCACCAAGAAGGTCCACCTCAAGTCGATAGTCAACGAACTCCTGTGGTTCCTGCGCGGCGACTCCAACGTGGCGTGGCTGCACGAGCACGGCGTCTCCATCTGGGACGAGTGGGCCGACGAGAACGGTGAACTCGGCCCCGTCTACGGCGTCCAGTGGCGTAGCTGGCCCACCCCTTCGGGCGAGCACATCGACCAGATCGCGCAGACCGTCGAGACTCTGCGCTCCAACCCCGATTCGCGGCGGATCATCGTTTCGGCGTGGAACGTCGCCGACATTCCGCAGATGGCCCTGGCGCCGTGCCACGCTTTCTTCCAGTTCTACGTCGCCGACGGCAAGCTCTCCTGCCAGCTGTACCAGCGCAGCGCCGACATGTTCCTCGGCGTTCCGTTCAACATCGCCAGCTACGCGCTGCTCACCCACATGATGGCCCAGCAGGCCGGACTCGACGTCGGCGAGTTCGTCTGGACCGGCGGCGACTGCCACATCTACGACAATCACGTCGACCAGGTGACCGAGCAGCTCGGCCGCGAACCGCTGCCGTTGCCGACCCTGAAGCTGAACAAGCGCGACTCCATCTTCGACTACACCTTCGAGGACGTGGAGATCGTCGACTACCAGCACCACCCCGCGATCAAAGCCCCGGTAGCGGTCTGACGATGACCGATCGCACAGTCACCCTCATCTGGGCGCAGGCCCACGGCGGCGTCATCGGCGCCGACAACTCGATCCCGTGGCGCGTGTCCGAGGACATGGCTTACTTCAAGCGCGTCACCATGGGCCATCCGGTAATCATGGGGCGGCGCACCTGGGACTCCATTCCATCGAAGTTCCGTCCGTTCAGCGGGCGTCGGAACATCGTCGTCACACGCGATCCGCAATGGCACGCCGAAGGCGCCGAGGTAGTCCACAGGCTGGACGACGCCCTGGCGTTGCCGGACGGTGACGTCTTCGTCGTCGGCGGCGGGCAAATTTATTCGGCTGCACTGCCATTCGCAACGCATCTACTGGTGACCGAGATCGACCTCGACATCGCCGGTGATGCTTTTGCTCCCGAGATCGGCCCCGAATGGAACCTGAAATCCGACGAGCCCTGGCAGACCTCGGAGAAGAGCGGCCTGCGCTTCCGCTGGTTGGAGTACACGCGCTGACCGACTTCCGCCGATAACGAGGCACCTCGCGAGTGAGTCGGTCATACTCCAAGAAGGACATTCACCGCTTCCGAGAGGTCTTCGATGGACAAGAAGTCACTGACCGCTCTCGCTCGCCAACAGTTGAAACTGGCGGGCTCGGCGACCAGCGGTCGCAGTTCACAAACCGTCTACGGTGGCCACCAGCGCAGCCTGCGACAGACGGTGATCGCGCTGAGCGCCGGCAAGAGCCTCGCCGAACACGACAGTCCGGGCGAAGCCACGTTGTTGGTCCTGAGCGGGAAGCTGAATCTTGTGTGTGGGAGCGACCAGTGGAAAGGATCCACGGGTGATTTCCTGACCGTCCCGGCCGACCGGCACAGCGTCGAAGCGCTCGAAGACGTTGCATTTCTACTGACCGTCGCCATGAAGGGCTGAAATCGGTAGCGTCTTCCGCGTGAGCGAAACCGTGATCGAAGTGTCCGTCGTCGCAGCCCCGTCCGTACTCTGGCCCGCGCTGCGCGACCCGTCGCTGATTCGACGTTGGTTCGGCTGGGAGTACGACGGACTCGACGACGAAATCAACCAGATCTACTCCACCGCTGAGGCCGACCCCGAAGCGTTGACGCTGAAACTCGGAAACGGTGACCGTTTCTCACTTCGCGAACAGGACGGCAAGACGGTCGTCCGCATCGATCGGCCGGCCAAATCTGCCGACGACGACTGGTACGACGACATCACCGAGGGCTGGACGACATTCCTCCAGCTGCTCAGATTCGCAGTGGAGCACCACGGACTGGCCGAGCGTAAAACCATTTATCTCGACGGCCTTCTGCTCCCCGGTGAGAACGTGGCAAGCGTCCTCGGGCTCACCGAAATCGAATTGGAAGCGGGAAGTCGGTACGCGGTGACAATCGCTCCCGGCGACTATTTCGAAGGCGTCGTCGACTACGTCACCGACCACCAATTCGGGCTGACAGTCGAGGATCTCGGCCCTGGCCTGCTGTCTGTCGCCACCCAGTCGGTGACGGCGCAGCGGCCCGACGGAGGCATGTCCATCCTGCTGACCACCTACGACCTGAGCGATGACGAGTTCGACGAGATCAAGCATCACTGGTCGTCGTGGTGGGAAGGTCGCCGCCAGGAGAGCTGACGTTCGGTGAGGCGATATGCTTCGACCATGGTCGAAGCTTCGGGTCACAGTCCGGCACGTACGTTCGGCGAGTTGCTCGACCGCCTGGGCGATTCCAATGCCGACATACCGACACTCCACCGCCTGCTCGAGGCGGTCCTGGTGGTCGGCTCCGGCCTGGACCTCGACCTGACGCTTCAACGGATCATCACCTCTGCGACAACGGTTCTGGATTGCCGCTACGGCGCCCTGGGGGTCGCGGCGCCGGGGGGCGGGCTCTCGGAATTCGTGTACGAGGGAATCTCCGGGTCCCAACGCGCGACCATGGGACATTTCCCCGAAGGTCATGGCGTGCTGGGTGTTCTGATGAATCACCCGCAGACTTTGCGTGTGGCCCATCTCGGCGACCATCCCGAATCGGTGGGATTCCCCGCAAATCATCCACCGATGGAGAGCTTCCTCGGAGCGCCGATCATGATGCGGGGAAAGGTGTTCGGAAGCATCTACCTGACCGAGAAACGGGGACAGGCCGAGTTCACCCAGGAAGACGAGGTCATTCTCGAAGCCCTCGCCATCGCAGCCGGCATCGCTGTGGAAAACGCCCGACTGTTCGAGCAGTCACGAACTCGTGAAAGATGGCTCACCGCAACATCTGCCATCCGCTCGCGGTTGCTGGCCGGTGACTCGCTCGAGGACGGCCTGCAACTTCTTGCCAGTCGCGTTCGGGACCTGACCGGCGTCGACGACGTGATCGTGGTGATCTGCGAGAACGGCTACGCACAGGTTCACGCCGCGGCCAGCGCTCGGACCACGTCACGTGGAGTCAGAATCCCGGCGACCACTTATCCGTTCGACGTGGTGCGGAGCACTCGAAAGCTACAGGTACTCACCACTTTAGGCGCACTCACCGAACTGGTGCCGTCGGCTGGGAGTGCGGTCGTGGCACCGATGTGCGTCGCCTCGGGTGTAGTCGGCGCGGTCATCGTGGCGTCGAATTCCACCAACACACACTGGGATCACGACGAACTGACCCGGATCGAGTCGATGGCCGAACTCGGCTCCGTTGCAATCGAGTTCGACGAGAAACAAAAGGCGCAACGCCTGTTGTCCGTTCTCGCCGACCGCGACCGCATCGCACGAGACCTGCACGACAACGTCATCCAGCGACTGTTCGCGAGCGGAATGAGCCTGCAGAGCACGCTTCCGGACGAGACCCTCCCGGAGTCGGCGCGCGCGATTGTCAAACGATCTCTCGAACAGCTCGACAAGACAGTCCGCGAGATCCGGACAACCATCTTCGATCTGCAGACTCCGACGGCCACCGATTCGTCGAGCCTGCGCCGACGCCTCCTCGATGTCATCGGCGACGCCACCGCACAGTCCGCGGTGACCCCGAGCGTCCAATTCTCCGGCGCCATCGACACTCTGGTGAATCCCGGGATCCACCAGCACGCCGAAGCCGTGCTGCGTGAGGGGTTGAGCAACGTCCTTCGGCATGCACACGCACGCCACATCACCATCGCTGTCACCGCGGACGTCGAATTTGCGATCACGATCGAGGACGACGGCGTCGGACTCCCCTCCGACTTCCACAAGAGTGGACTGCACAATCTGGAGCGCCGCGCCGAACATTGCGGCGGTACGTGCACGATCGTCAATCACGATCCGAGCGGTGCACGCCTGCTCTGGCGAGTACCGCTCGGTCGCACCAACTCGAATCGACCGAAATCCGGTCGTTAGATCCTAGCGACTGCCGCTACGGATTTCGGTCGCCAGCACCGCAGCCTGAGTACGACGCTGCATGCCCAGCTTCGAGAGCAGACGCGTCACGTAGTTCTTGACCGTCTTCTCCGCGAGGAACAATCGCGCGCCGATCTCCCGGTTGGTGAGCCCCTCTCCGATGAGGTCGAAGACTGCTCGCTCCTGATCGGAAAGTTCGGCCAACGGATCAGCTGTACGGTCGCTGCGGATCCGCTGCATCAGCGCCTCGGTTGCACGACTGTCGAGCAGTGAACCGCCGCGCCCGACTGTGCGGACTGCAGCGACCAGATCGGTTCCGAGAATCTGCTTGAGGACGAATCCCGAGGCGCCCGCCATGATCGCGTCGAGCAACGCCTCGTCGTCGGCGTACGACGTGAGCATCAGGCAGCGGAGGTCGGGAAGCATCGAGCGGAGTTCTCGGCACAGTTCGACGCCGTTGCCGTCAGGCAGGCGTACGTCCAGAACAGCGACGTCGGCGTTGCTCTGCGGTACCGCAGCCAGCGCTTCCCCCACGGACGCCGCCTCGCCCACCACCACGAAGTCCTCGACCCCACCGAGTAGGTCGAACAATCCGCGTCTGACGATCTCGTGATCGTCGACCAGGAATATCCGCGTTGTCATCGAACCCCTCCAAAAGACATCTCACGTCGAACGGTACCGGAGACGGTGGACTCAGAACTCATGGAATGCATTCTCTTCACTTGTTGACGTGCCGGACGATGAGAACCGGGCAATCCGCGGTGTGCAGGAGCGCCCGACTGGTCGATCCGAGGAGCATTCCTGCGAATCCGCCGCGCCCGCGACTGCCGACGACTATCAACTGCGCCGTCTCCGCGTATTCGCTCAGGACTCGGACCGGCCGGTCACGCGCGACGACTCTTTCGACGACGACGTCCGGGTAACGCTCGGTGAATCCGGCCAATTGCTCGGCGAGGACAACTTCCTCACCCGTCTGGATGCTGCTCCACAGTGGGTCGTCGGGGGTGGCGCCCAACGAGGGCTGCACACTCACGTCGCTCCACACGTTGACGGCAATCAAGGTGGCGCCCCGCGCGGAGGCCTGCTCGAAAGCGTGCTCGACTGCCTCGATGCTGCTTTCGGATCCATCGACACCGACGACGACGGGGCCCTCGGTCGGCGGCCGACCGTCGAGCGTCCGTCCTCGGACAACTGCAACCGGAGATTCGCCGTGCGAGACAACCGAGACCGTCGCAGAACCGACGACCAATCCGGTGAATTCGCCGTGCCCGCGAGGGCCGAGCGCAATGATGTACGCGCCCTTGGACAATTCGATCAGGCGATCGGAGACGCTGCCGTCGAGTAGTTCGGTGACGATCTCGAGGTCGTCGTCGATGCTTTGCCGCGCGAGAATCTGTGCGCTGTCCAGACGAGCGGTGGCAGTGCGCCGCAGTTCGTCCTTGAAGCTCTCGGCGAGGTAAGGCTCGGAGTAGTAGAAGGCTGGGATGTGCACCACCGTCGCGATGTGGAGCGGTCGACCGAGCGCCACCGCGGTCCTCGCCGCCCAGACGACAGCCGACGACGCCGATTCCGAACCGTCTACCGCTACGACGACGGGTTTGGTTGCACTCATGTTCGTCCCTCCACAATCGACCACAGAATCTCTTCGCCCTCACACTATTGCCCAATGACGGCAAAAAGGATTCATCAGCCGACGCGAGTCCCGAATCGGACATTGGGTGTTCGGGTGGACTGCGGCAACGGCCCCGCCAACATCCCTTTCGGGCGTCAACGAGGCCACCGGTGCCGGATTCGCACGCAAACCCTGGCTACTCGATCCACGTTAGGTGAAGAACCCGACCGGTCAGAAGTGAAAAAAGTCCTGTCAACAAGCGCCCAAAATCGGGTTTCGTACGCAGGAGATCCTGAACCACCCGCTCTGCTGTGCGCCTTTGTTAACCGCCGGCGGTTAATAAAGGCGCACAGCAGGGTCAGTCACAAATCTTGCGGAACTTCTCGATCAGCTGCACTCGGCCGTTGCGGTCGGCCGCCAACGGCGTGACGTTGAGCGTCGTGACACCGGCTTCGGCGAAGGCTGCGACGCGTTCCTTGACGTAGCTCTCGGGACCGATCAACGACACGGCGCGAACCAGTTCGTCCGGCACTGCTGCGGCGGCTTCGTCCTTCTTGCCCGCGAGGTAGAGATCCTGGATCTTCTCGGCGGCCTCTTCGTAGCCGTAGCGCACCGCGAGATCGTTGTAGAAGTTCTTGCCCTTGGCGCCCATGCCACCGATGTAGAGCGCAAGGCTCGGGCGTACCCAGTCGAGCATGTGGTCGACGTCGTCACCGATGGCCAGTGCCGGCGACGCGTACACCTGAAGCTCACCGAGGCTCGGATCGCGCTTGGCCTTGCCCTTGGCGATCGGCTCACCCCACACGCTTGCTGCCTTCTCCGGATGGAAGAAAATAGGTTCCCAGCCTTCGGCGATTTCCGCCGTCAGCTCGACGTTCTTGGGTCCGAGCGAAGCGATCAGGATCGGGATGCGCTCACGCACAGGATGATTGATCAGCTTGAGCGGCTTTCCGAGTCCGGTGCCCTTCTCGGCGGGGAGGGGAACCTGGTAGTACTTGCCCTGGTACTCGACCTTCTCGCGGCGCCATACCTGACGGCAGATCTCGACGACCTCACGTGTGCGTCCCAGCGGAGCGTCGTACTTGACGCCGTGGAACCCCTCGATCACCTGCGGTCCGGAAGCGCCCAGTCCCATCACGAAGCGACCGTTGGAGACGAAGTCCAGGCCCGCCGCCGTCATGGCGGTCAACGAAGGGGTACGGGTGTAGATCTGAAAGATTCCCGAAGCGAGTTCGATGGTCGACGTCTTGGCCGCCAGGTAACCGAGCTGGCTGACGGCGTCGAAGGAATACGCCTCCGGGACGAAGGCGATGTCGAGGCCCGCCTTCTCCAGGTCAC
Organism: Rhodococcus sp. WY5; assembly: GCF_018588185.1. NCBI lineage: Bacteria > Bacillati > Actinomycetota > Actinomycetes > Mycobacteriales > Nocardiaceae > Rhodococcus > Rhodococcus sp. WY5. The sequence continues at coordinate 2,775,309 of NZ_JAAMPR010000001.1, read as the reverse complement.
CGACCTCTTCGACGGTTTCGGCGAACCCGCCGCTGTAGTTCAAACCCATACCGATACGCACGTTGTAACCCCAATCCTGACGATTGCTGCCGTGTGCGACGCGCACACGAGCAGTGGTACTCCCATCGAACACTTACTCACATCGAACACTACGGAACCTGAGTCCGCATTCATGTGACTACCCCGTTCATATTCGATGACCGAAATGAACGGGGTAGTGGGAGAGCCTGTCGAAGGTCAGGATTCTTCGGGGCGAACCACCATGACGGGGCACTTGGCCGAAGCGATCAGGGTGTTGCTGGTCGAGCCGAGCAACATGCCGCGGAATCCACCGCGACCACGGCTTCCGACTACGACGAGCTGCGCTTTTGCCGACCAGTCCAACAGCCGTCCGCGTGGGTTGTCGAGGTATACCTCGCGCCGGACCTTCACGTCCGGGTATTGCTCGGACCATCCGGCCAAGCTCTCGCTGAGTACCGCGTGCTCTTCCTCTTCGAGAGACTGCGGGGCAAGCGCAGCGGCCCTCGGGTCTTCGAATGCCGCACTGCCGAGGTCACTCCACACGTGCAACGCCACCAACTCGACTCCGCGGAACGACGCTTCCTCGAAAGCCGCACCGACGGCCTGGGCGCTCAACGCGCTGCCGTCGACGCCGACCACTACGGGTCCTTCCGAGGGCACCGCACCATCGCGGTCCCGAACGACGATGACCGGACACTTGCCGTGACTGGCCACACCGACCGCGGTATTGCCGAGGACTGCTGTCGCCGCCTTGCCTGAGGCCGACGCTCCGACGACTACCCGCCTGGCTTGTGCCGAACTCTCGATCAGCCACTGAGTTGCGCTGCCGATGGCGATTTCGGTGTGAACTTCGAGTTTCGGATCGATCTCACGGGCGAACTGTTCCGCCTCCGCCAAGATCGCTTTTCCGGCCTCTTCGACCCATTCGTACACCCCACCCGCGTCGACGTACGGTCCGCCGAAACCGTAAGGCGCGAAGTCGAGAGCGTGGATGATGTCGAGTCGCAATTCGCGCTGGGCGGCGATTTTCGCGGCCTCGCGGAGCGCTGTGGACGCAGTGTCCGAACCCTCGACTCCGACAACAACACTGTTATGTTCGCGTGAACTCATGTGCCCACCTTCCTAAAGAAGTAACCGAGCCACTTTCACTCTAACCATCCCACTTGTCCGGCTTTTTTGGGGTCGCCCCCTCTTCATTTCGGGGACTTAGGTCCCCGAAACTGTTGACGGATAGGAGAATTAGCAGAGCAATCAGGACCAGGTGTGAACAGGATCTCCCGTCCGCATGTTCTCCACGTAACCGCGGAGCATTCCGGTGAGCGCAGTCGAGCGGTCCGCGCCCGAGGCCTCCGCGTGCGCCACTTGCTCGCGTTGCCAGGCGGCACCGGTCTGCCGATTCATGCACCGCCCTTCGATCACGCCGAGGTACCGATCGCGGGCCGCGGCGGACAATCCGAAGTCGGCCAAACCCTCGTCCGCCAACGGCAGCAGCCTTCGCAGGACCAACTCGTCGGCACCGACCCAACCGATCTCCGGCCAGTACAGGGTGGCGTCGAGTCCGTACTTGGCGCCGATGTGCAGGTTCTCTTCTGCCGCATGGAACGACATGTGCGACCACAGTGGCCGCTCCGCGTTCACCAATGCGCGAACGGTTCCGTAGTAGAAGGCCGCATTGGCCATGATGTCGACGACGGTCGGCCCGGCCGGCAGCACCCGATTCTCGATACGCAAGTGCGGCTTGCCATCCGAGCAGTCGTAGACAGGCCGATTCCAGCGATAGACCGTGCCGTTGTGCATCTGAAGCTCGCTCAACTCCGGAACCCCGCCCGCCGCGAGCACTTCCAGCGGATCGGTGTCCGAGACATCAGGGAGCAGCGCCGGGAAGTACCGTGAATTCTCCTCGAACAGGTCGAGAACCGAATGGATCCACCGCTCACCGAACCACACTCGCGGTCGCACACCTTGGTTCTTGAGCTCGAAAGTTCGGGTGTCCGTTGCCTGTTCGAAGATCGGAATGCGTGATTCGTGCCAAAGCGCCTTCCCTGCCAGGAAAGGAGAATTGGCCGCAAGCGCCACCTGTACTCCGGCCAGACACTGCGCGGCATTCCAGTGCGCTGCGAATTCTTCCGGCGCGACGCGCAGGTGCAACTGCATGGACGTACAAGCCGCCTCCGGCACCACCGAATTGGTGTCGGCCCGAAGGATTTCCACGTCGCCACCGGGTAGCGCGACACCTTCGACGTCGAGTTCGATGTCCTCTCCTCGCGCGGCAAAAATTTGCTCGTTGAGCAATTCGTAGCGCGGGTTGGCGGTGATCCACTCACGATCGAGATGCTCGAGCTGCAGTGTCGGCAGCATCCCGATCATCACCATCTCGGCGTCGTGCGCGTGGATTCGCGCGTCTGCGACGTCGAGGGACGCCCGCAGTTTCTTCTCCAATTCGAAAGTCGCATCACCGGTGAGTGGGCCGGGCTCGACGTTCATCTCGACGTTGAACTGTCCGAGCTCGGTTTGGAAAACCGCAGAGTCGTCGATGGATTCGAGTACTTCACGGTTGGACATCGCGGGCGTCATGTCGCCGGTCACGAGGTTGAACTCGATCTCCATGCCCAACAGCGGAGCGGGCTTGTCGACGGCGTCTCGGAAGTCACCACCGTCGAGCATCTGCTTCATGGCGTCGACGCACGAGCGCACCTTCTTACGAAAGAGCCTACGGTCGGCTCTGGTGAATTCTCGCGCCGTGACCTCTGCACCCATTGCGCATTCCCCCTTCGACGATCAACGTCACTGAAGGCTATCCGTCCGGTGTCACCGACAAACGAGAACTGCGGTGGCACCGGGAAGAATTTCCCGACGCCACCGCAGTTCTCCGAAAGTTTCTTCTACGAGTTGTCGACCCAGGTGACAGCTACGCCGCGAGCCTGCAGCCACGCTGCGGGATCGACCTTTGCGCCGTTCTCGGCAACCTCGAAGTGCAGGTGCGGGCCGGTGGACTGGCCACGGTTACCCACGGTGGCGATCTGCTGGCCGGCGTTGACGCGCTGGCCGACGTTGACCTGGTAGTCGTTGACGTGGCCGTACGTGGTGACCGTGCCGTCGTCGTGCTGGACGCGGACCCAGAGGCCGAAACCTGACGCCGGGCCGGCGTCGATGACCTGGCCGTCGGCTGCAGCCAGAATCGGCGTACCGATCGGAGCCGCGATGTCGAGGCCACCGTGGTGTGCTCCCCAGCGCGAACCGAAGGTTGAGGTAAGCGTTCCGGACACCGGCTGCACGGTACGAGCTGAGGTGCCGGGGTTGATCCCAGCGAGGAACTGCTGTGCCTGCGTGTTGAGGTCGGCAGCAAAATCGGGAAGCTCGGGGATGTCGAGAGCCGGAAGTGCCGCCAATTCAGCCGGAACGACAACGCCCTCGGGGAGCAGACCCTGCGGGATTTCGATGCCGGCGATGGTCTGTGTTGCCGGCGCCGCAGCAGCGGTTCCTGCGCCCATCTGGCCTGCACCGACGAGGAGTGCACCGGTAGCCGCAGCTACGACACCTGCCTTGACACCGGCACCAGGGCCAGCCGACGGGGTGCGGTGGCGGCCGCTTGCTGCCTCGGGATCGATCTCGAAGACAACATCGTCATTGCCCGTGCGGTGGTGGTTTCCCACAGTGTGTACTCCGTCAGTCGTCGGCGTGCAGCGTCCTTCTGATGAAGCCCGCTCCTCTGTCTGCCGAAGAATGTAACAGTTTGATCAAGGCGGCCGCCACCGTTACCCGATCTTGACCAAAACTATTTCTCGCCGTTCTGTCGGCTGGCGTCCAGTTCTGACTTGAATGCGTCGTATCGTGCCCGGTGAGCGGGTCGACGCCGGATGATCGCCCACGCGATGCCCAGAACCACGAACCAGATCGGCGTGACGAGAAGTGCCTGCAGGGTGTCGTCCTTGGTTGTCAGTGCCCAGAGAATGAAGACGAAGAACGCGAGCACGACCCAGCACATCACGATGCCGCCGGGCATCTTGAACTTCGACGCCTCGTGCAGGTGCGGACGACGCTTCCGGTACACCATGTAGCTCGCCAGGATGATCGTCCACACGAACATGAACAGCAGCGCCGAAATGGTCGTGACGACGGTGAAGGCCTCGATCACGGAATCGCCCGAGAACAGCAGGATCAACGACGCCAGCAGGAAGATGCACGAGAACATCAGGGCGTTCGCGGGGACCTTGCGTGAGTTCAGCTTGCCGAGGGCCCTCGGTGCGTCGCCCTCCTGCGCAAGGCCGAACACCATGCGCGAGGTGGAGTAGATACCCGAGTTGGCCGAAGATGCAGCGGAGGTCAGCACGACGAAGTTGATGACAGAAGCAGCGATGCCGAGGCCGGCGAGTGTGAACATGGCGACGAACGGACTCTTGTCTGCGCTGATTTCACGCCACGGAGTCACCGCGATGATCACGGTCAGTGCAACGACGTAGAACAGCAGGACACGAATGGGGATGGAGTTGATGGCCTTCGGCAGGTTCTTCTCCGGGTCCTTCGCCTCGGCTGCCGTCGTACCGACGAGCTCGATACCCACGAAGGCGAACACGGCGATCTGGAAGCCGGCGACGAAGCCCATGAATCCGGTCGGGAACATCCCGCCGTCGTTCCAGAGGTTGTCGATACCGGAGGTGGCACCGTTCGGCGCCGTGAACCCGGAGACGACCATGACGATGCCGACGACGATCAGGCTGACGATGGCGATGATCTTGATCAGCGCGAACCAGAACTCGGTTTCACCGAAGGCGCGAACGGTCGGGAGATTGAGGAGCAGCAGCGCCGCGATCGTCAGCAAAGCAGGAATCCACGCCGCGAGCCCTGGCCACCAGTACTTGAAGTACCCGGAAATCGCGATGACGTCCGCGATGCCGGTGACGATCCAGCAGAACCAGTAGGTCCAGCCGGTGAAGAATCCCGCCCAGGGGCCCAGCAGATCCGCGGCGAAGTCGGAGAACGACTTGTACGCCATGTTCGAGAGCAGCAGCTCCCCCATCGCCCGCATGACGAAGAAGAGCATGAATCCGATGATCATGTACACGAAGATCACGGAGGGCCCGGCGAGCGAGATCGTCTTGCCCGATCCCATGAACAGTCCGGTGCCGATGGCACCACCGATGGCGATCAGCTGGATATGCCGGTTGGACAGCTGACGTGAGAGGTGGGGGTCTTCGCCGGACGGCTTCGTCAGGTCTGGTGTATTCGCGTGGTCGGACACGGAGGATCCCCCTCGTCATACGGTTCATCCGGGGCATCGAAATCGTGCCCGTCGGGGGAACCTCGGAAAATGTGCTCTCTCAAAGTACGCGTGCACTGGCTCACATCACGCATCGGAAAGCGGACGCCGATAACCTGTCGAGGTGAACACTGACAGCACGGCCCATCAAGACGGACATATCGCCGCGACGCTGTTCGATTTCTCCGGAACCCTCTTCCGTTTGGAGGAGAGCGACGATTGGACCGAGCACCTCGTCGATCACCAAGGCGATCCGCTCGACGTGCACGCTCAAGCCGAGCTGATGCGTCGGATGACCGCGCCGGTGGGCAGAACCGTGGAGATGGACGAAGCGGGGATCTACGCGTGGGAGAACCGCGACCGGGATCCGAAGTTGCATCGTCAGGCTTACCTCGACGTGTTGAGTAAGTCCGGGGTGCCCGATCCGGTTCGGGCCGAAGCTTTCTACGCCCTGCTGGTCGATCCGGATCAGTGGTCGCCGTACCCGGATACCGGCGAGGTCCTGAAGTCACTGTCGGAGAGGGGCATACGCACTGCCGTCTTGAGCAACATCGCCTTCGACATCCGTCCGGCGTTCGCCGACCGCGGCTGGGACGTCTGGGTCGACGAGTTCGTTCTCTCGTTCGAGGTGGGTGCAGTCAAGCCCGAACCGGCGATCTTCGAGTACGCCCTCGCACAACTCGATGTGGATGCGGCGCAGACTCTGATGGTCGGTGACAGCGACATCGCCGACGGCGCTGCTCGTGACGTCGGTTGCCAGTTCGCACTCGTCGATCCCCTGCCGACGACCGAACGCCCGCACGCGCTACTCGACGCAGTGCGGAAGTTCGGGCTTCTGTAGGGAGCGCTCAGACACCTTCGGTGAGTTCGCGCAACGACGCGTAGCGCTCGCGCACGTGGGGAGCTGGTTCGGCGTCGAATCGTCGCTCTTCCGGTTTCGGCCACACCGGCGGCTGCGTGTCCCCGGACAGTGCCCATGCTGCTTGCCTGCATGCCCCTTCGGCGACGTACTCACCCGGAGCAGGGATCACGACCGGCACTCCGAGAATTGCCGGCGCGATCTCACAGAGAGCGCGCGACTTCGCTCCGCCTCCCACGAGGAGAACTCGCTTCACCTCGACGCCTTGACGAACCAGGTCGTCGACGCCGTCGGCCAAGCCGCACAGGAGCCCTTCGATTGCGGCTCGTGCAAAGTGCGCAGGCGTCGAGTTCTGCAGCCGGAATCCGTGCATGGCCCCCGTGGCGTCAGGGCGGTTGGGCGTCCGTTCACCCTCGAAGTACGGAATCATGACCAGCCCGTCGTTTCCGAGGGGCGCCGTCGACGCCAACCGCGACAGTTCGGCGTGATCGACACCGAGAATGGACGCCGTCGCATCAAGAATGCGCGCGCCGTTGAGAGTGCACACCAGCGGCAAGTGCAGGCCGGTTGCGTCCGCGAATCCTGCCACGTTCCCGCCGGGATCATGCGTGGGGGTGGCCGATACAGCCGAGACGACGCCGGATGTTCCGATCGAGATGATCACGTCACCGGGAACTGCCCCCAAACCCAGTGCGGCTGCGGCATTGTCACCGGTGCCAGGCCCGACAATACCTCCGGAACGTGTACTTCCGATCTTTTCGTTCGGCGATGCAACTCGGGGAACATGCGGGGTTCGACCGCGAAATGCCAACGCCAGCAAATCTTTACGATATTCGCGCGTCGAGGCAGCATAATAGCCGGTTCCACTGGCGTCGCCCGCGTCGGTAACAAGCTCCTCGATCGAGCCGGACCCACCCAACTTCCAGGACAACCAGTCATGCGGAAGACACACCGCGGCAGTGCGATCGGCATTGCCGGGTTCGTGATCTGCCAGCCATCGAAGCTTGCTTGCCGTGACCGCGGCGACCGGAACTACACCAACTGCGTCGGCCCACGCCTTGGGTCCGCCGAGCTCTTCGACCAGATCGGTCGCAGCCTTCGCCGAGCGAGTGTCGTTCCACAGCAACGCCGGTCTGACGACCTCGCCGCCACTGTCCAGACACACCATGCCGTGCTGTTGAGCTCCGACCGATACGGCTGCGACGTCGCCGAGCCCACCCGCTGCGGCGATTGCACTGTCCATCGCCTCGAGCCAGCATGCCGGATCTATCTCGGTACCGACGGGATGCGCCGCCCGCCCTTCTCGTACCAGCTCTCCCGAATCGGCATCACGGACAATGACTTTGCACGACTGGGTAGACGAATCGATACCGGCTACGAGGGCCACACTGGCGTCCTTTCCGAAGGACCGTCAGCTCGCGTTGGCGACCGCGGGCATCCGGTTGCTGCGCTTACGCAGCGATCGCACATATTCTGCGCGCTCGGTCTCCGTCATTCCACCCCAGATGCCGTACGGCTCGTGGACGGAGAGTGCGTGTTCGCGGCACTGCTGGAGTACAGGGCACGTCGCGCAGACCTTCTTGGCGTTGCGTTCACGGTTCTCGCGGGCGTGTCCACGCTCGCCGTCCGGATGGAAGTACACCGCGGAATCGTGCCCGCGGCACGCTCCCTGCAGCTGCCAGTCCCACACTTCGGCGGTCGGGTACGGCATCGGAAGGTGCTTGTGCATGATGGCGACCTCAATTCCTTACTCGGGTGACACGGATTCGGGTGACTCGGGGCTTACGCCGGGTCGGAGTTATCGACGCCTGGCCGATTGGCCGAGTCGATGTGCACAGACCGTTGCGAGTTCGCCGGTGACCGGCGGAGTCAGCGCTACGACGCCGTCGTCGAGAATTGCCTGCAGCCTGCGGAAATACTCGTCCGGGGCGAGGCCGAAGGTTACAAAGATCTCTTCGTCAGGTCCACCGTCGAACTGCTGCCACTTACGTGCGAACTCGACGATCTCTTGTGTATCGGTGCGGCTCATCAGGTTCTCCCCTGTTTGTGCGCCCTGCTTCACAGAAACTGCGACTCGTCTCCTCGGACGCCCGTGGCAGTGAGTCAAGACACAGACTATGCCTACTTCTGCTTTTTCACAAGACCTACTTACGTCTTTTTATGGACAAAGTATGCGAACTTTCGCACGCTGAAGTTACCGACGAGGAATGCTTGAATAGGACAATGACCCGACCGTCCACGACTCCGGCCACCGCGGGAGAGGTATTCACGCTGATACGCAGCGGTTCCGCGACCACGCGCAGCGAGATCGGGAAGCTCACCGGCCTGTCCAGGACGGCGGTATCGGCCAGGGTTGCAGCACTTCAATCGCTTGGTTTGATCGCCGATGACGACGAGGGCCCGTCGACGGGCGGCCGGCCGCCGTCCACTCTCACGTTCGCGAACTCGTCCGGCGTGGTTCTCGTCGTGGCAATCGGTCGATCGCGGGCACAACTTGCCGTCACCGACCTGGCGGGCACGATCCTCGCGGCAGAAGACATCGACAAGTCGGTCGGGGTCGGCCCCGACGAACTGATGCCCGAAATTGCCGAGCATCTTTCGTCACTACTGGCCCAGGTCCACCGCGCGTCTACCGAGGTCATCGGAATCGGACTGAGCATTCCCGGAACGGTCGACGTCGCCGCGGGAGCAAGCCTCGACTCTCCGATGATGGCGGGGTGGGACGGAGTCGCGCTTGCCCCCTATCTGGCATCGGTGACCACGGCTCCGCTGTTCGCGGACAACGATGCCAACGTGATGGCTCTGGCCGAATTGAGCGAGCGACGCGAGAGTGCGCCCAACCTCCTGATGATCAAGGCGTCAACCGGCCTCGGCGCAGGAATCGTCATGGGCGGAGTCCTCCAACGCGGTTCACTCGGAGCGTCCGGCGAGATCGGGCATACCAAAACCGCTGCAGCGCGGGGCATGAAGTGTCGCTGCGGCGACGTCGGCTGCGTCGAAACTGTCGCCAGCGGTTGGGCTCTCGTGCACGCCCTCCGAGATCAGGGCCGAAGCGTCGGTCACGTGCGTGATGTCGTCCGCCTCGCCCTGGACGGCGACAGCGAAGCCCGCCGGCTCATCAGAAGCAGCGGCCGACTGATCGGCGACGTCATTTCCGGCGCGGTCAATCTCCTCAATCCCGAGGTCCTGATAATCGGCGGCGACATGGCCGAGGCGGACGAACTCTTCCTCGCCGGGCTTCGGGAGTCCGTCTACGGCAACGCAACGGCGCTTGCCACCCGAAAGCTTCAGATCGCTTCGGTCAGCCACGGCGCACAATCCGGCATCCTCGGTTGTGCGGTTCTCGTCCTCGACCATCTGCTCAGCGCCAGGGAAATCGATCTGCGGATCGCGGCGTCACTCCACACGTGAGTCGCTGACTTCTCGCACGCTCCGCATCAAACAATCAGACTTTTCCGGCATCGCTTGTGTTGACGCTCACACTTCTGCATAATTCATTACCTACCGATCATTCGGTTGCCGATATCGACGATGAGATCGCGCAGGAACGCTCCGAGTCAGCCAAAAGCATGCACCGAGCACACCGGCAACGTCGCAGATCGAACAGCGTTTCTCCCCTGTTCCGACTTCGCAGTTTCACCGTGTCGGTGAACCACGTGACTGGCAGAAAGTAGCTCGATGACCACAACCAGAACTGGCACCAAGCCCGCCGCGAAGGAATACGACCGCGCCGCGATGGCGTCGATGGTCGGCACCACCGTCGAGTGGTACGACTTCTTCATCTACGCCCAAGCTGCAGCCCTGATCTTTGCCGACCTGTTCTTCAAGCCGATGGGCTCGGCCGGCCAGATCGTCTCCTACGTCACGGTCGGCATCAGCTTTGTCTTCCGTCCTCTCGGTGCCATCGTGGCCGGCTATCTCGGCGACAGGCTCGGCCGCAAACGTGTCCTGGTCGCGACGTTGGCGATGATGGGTGCCGCGACGGTTCTCATCGGCGTGCTGCCGACGTATGCCTCGATCGGAATCTGGGCACCGATCCTGTTGATCCTGCTTCGCGTCGTCCAAGGATTCTCGACGGGCGGCGAATGGGGCGGGGCCGCTCTTCTTGCCGTCGAACACGCACCCACCAAGCGTCGAGGGTTCTTCGGAGCGTTCGTACAGATGGGAGTACCGCTCGGAATGTTGCTCGCCACCGGCGTTTTGGCACTGTGCACATTCACCCTCACGGACGAACAGTTCACCACCTGGGGATGGCGAGTGCCGTTCCTGCTCAGCGTCGTGTTGATCGGCGTCGGCTTCTACATTCGAAGCAAGGTCAGCGAGTCACCCGTATTCGCCGAACTCAAGGAACGCCGCACCGAGAGCAACACGCCTATCCGAACTCTGTTCAAGAAACACCCGAAGCAGGTCGTACTCGCGGCGCTGTCCTTCATCGGCACAAACGGCAACGGCTACATGGTGATCGGCGGATTCATCGTCGCGTACGCAACCAAGACCTATGGCCTGGGTAAGACCGAACTACTGATTGCCACGCTCGCAAGTGCCGTCACGTGGGGCGTTTTCACCATGATCGGCGCCTACTGGTCGGATCGACGCGGCCGCACCACGGTGATGAACGTGGGCAACCTCGCAATGGTCCTCTTCGCGGTGCCGTTCTTCCTCCTCGTCGACACCGGGAATCTCGGCTGGATCTACGTGGCGATGATCCTGTTCTCGGTCGGACTCGGGCTGTCGTACGGACCTCAACCCGCGTTGTTCGCCGAACTGTTCCCGGCTTCGATCCGTTACAGCGGTGCGTCGATCTCCTACGCGGTAGGCACCATCTTCGGCGGCGCCTTTGCTCCCACCGTCGCACAGTGGCTCCTCGGCAAGACCGGTGGCACCCTTGCCATCTCGATCTACCTCGCCCTGCTGGCGGCGGTCTCGTTCGTCGCCACGATGCTCATCAAGGATCGATCAGGACGAGACCTGATGGTGTGATCGACCTGAATGTGGACGCCCAACGGCGTCGCGATGCCGGAGTTTGTCAGCCGAACTTTCGAAAGGCGAACTCCGGCAACTTCTTCGCAGCATTCGCTGTACGCACGATCTTGTGGTTCTTGCCTCGCATCAGCGCCAGTTGGATCCGCGATTCGATCCAGAACGCGCCGCGAGGCGAGCGGTTCCAGGTCTTGTGCAGCAACGTCTTCGTCGCTGCGACGGCGTCCGGCGAGCGAACCGCGATCTGCGACAGCAGTTCCTGTGCCGGCTTGATCGGATTGTCGCTGACTCCGCTCACGAACCCCCACTCGAGAGCCTGATTTCCGTCGAACAGTTCAGCAGTGATGGCGAGGCGTTTCACGACGTCCATTGCCGCGAGTTCGCGCATCGTGACCGTTCCGGTCATGTCGGGGATCAATCCCCACTTCGCCTCCATCACCGAGAACGTGCAATCGGGGGTGGTGAATCGAAAGTCTGCGGCGAGCGCCAATTGCAGTCCCCCGCCGAAGCAGTGCCCGTGAACGACCGCGATGACCGGCACGGGCAATTCGCGCCACACCCAGCACGCGCGTTGGAAGAGGTTGGTCTTCTGACCGGGAAATTTCGCGAAGGCCTTCGCCATGCGCCTCGGTTGCTTACCCGCAGAGGCGAAGTCCAACCCGGCCGAGAACGCGTCACCCGCGCCTTGAAGAATCACGCCCCGGATCGAACGATCGGTTTCGATCGTTCGAGCGGCATTCACCAGCGCGTCGAGCATGTCCAGATCGAGACCGTTGAGTTTCTCCGGTCGGTTCAGCGTCACGTACGCCACCGACTGCACTACCTCGACACGAACACGATCACTCACGGCAACTCCTCCGATTCGACATATCCCCGACGAACTTACCTGAGAGTAAGTTCCCCGGGGATTCGTCATGCCATCTCGGCAAGAAGTTCCATGGTCACTTTGCCGGCAGGATCCGAATCAGTGGATGAAGGCACGGCCACAACGGTGTCCACGCCCGTTCGCCTAGTTAGGGTCGCGGCGCTACAACGTCTGGCTGGCGCGGGGGAAATCTCCAACTCCGTGTTGTCCGCACGGTTGGCAATCCTGACGGCCGACGGAAATGCGCGAGCCTCGTGAATATGAACAGAACCCACCGAGACACGAGTACTCGGTCACTTGCAAAGGGCAGTCAATCTGGCCCGTCCTCATCACCATGTAATCGCGGGAGAAGCGGTGTGCGCCCAATAAACCGCACCGCTACCACCACTACGGCACAGCACCTTCGGAAACGAACCGAGGTCTTCGGACATCGAGGCCGTCGACCTCACCACCTCGGTTCACGTACCCGGGTCCGGCTGGTCCTGAGGTCCCCGCTCAGCCGGCAGTGCGGATCCGGTCGAAGCTCCGGCCTCGGTGTTCGAGCGGCAGCCTGTCCCCTCGCCCGAACAGTTTGTTGCGCAGCGTTCCCTCGTCGTAGTCGCTCTGGTAGGCACCTCGTTTGGCCAGCTCCGGAATCACATGCTCCACAATGTCTTCGAAGGTTCCGGGAGTCACCGCGTACGCGAGATTGAAACCGTCGACGTCGGTCTCGGACACCCACTCCTGCAATTCGTCGGCGACCTCCGCGCCGGAACCGACAACGATCGGGCCGAGCCCGCCGATGCCCGCCCACTCCGCGATGTCCCCCACCGTCCATTCGCCACCTTTCTCGTCGGCCTGACGAAACGATGCGACCGCGGATTGAATGGCATTGCTCTCGACGTTCCCGATCGATTCGTCCGCTCGGTATCCGGAGAGGTCGATTCCCATCCACCCCGAGGTGAAAACGAGCGCGCCTTCACTACTCGCGTAGCTGCGGTAGTCCTCGAGCTTCGCCTGGGCCAACTCAGGGGTTCGGTCGGTGATGATCGTCAACAGTGTGTAGATGCGGGCCGAGTACGGATCTCGCCCGACCTTCGTCAGTTCGTTTCGGATTCGGGCAACGGTGTCTTTGAGAATCGCCTTTGTCGGTGCACCGACAAAAATTGCTTCGGCATTCTCGGCGGCGAACCGCACCCCACGAGGCGACGCGCCGGCCTGGAAGATGACCGGCGTCCGCTGCGGAGAAGGTTCGGAGATGTGGATGCCCGGAACCGTGAAGTGCTTGCCTTCGTGCTCGATCGGATGAACCTTGGCGGGGTCCGTGTAGACCCCGGTGGTTCTGTCACGCACCACCGCGTCGTCTTCCCACGACGTTTCCCACAACTTGTAGAGAACTTCGAGGTACTCGTCCGCGTGGTCGTAGCGATCGTCGTGCTGGAGTTGGTCGTCCTCGCCCATGTTCCGTGCGGCCGAGGGGAGGTATCCGGTGACCACGTTCCACCCGATTCGCCCGTTCGTCAGGTGGTCGAGGGTGCTCAATCGCCGAGCGAACGGGTAAGGATGCTCGAAAGCTGTACCCGCGGTGATCCCGAAGCCCAAGTGCTCGGTCACGGCAGCCATCGCCGACGCCAGCAGTAGCGGGTCCGAGACCGGCACCTGCGCGCCCTGCCGCAGCGCTGCGTCGTGATTGCCGCCGTACACGTCGTACGTTCCCAACACGTCGGCCAGGAACAGCCCGTCGAATCGTCCACGCTCGAGGAGCTTCGCCAACTCCGTCCAGTACGTCAGATCCGTGTACCTGGACGACTGGTCCTCCGGGTGGCGCCACAGACCTGGCGATTGGTGGGCGACGCAGTTCATGGCAAAGGCGTTGAAGCGGATTCTGCGGGTCATTCCCGCACGATGCCGTGCCTGCTCCGCGGTGAACACCATTGCGATCAGTGCGATCGGTACGGCTCCTGCTTGCACCCGGCGATACCGTCGACTTCGCGACCTCGTCGGCGGGCCGCTACACTGACTAGCGCAGCTGTGACGCCCGAGGCTTCGTGCCGACAGGTCGAGCGGACGCAACAGCAGTATCGAGAAGCGAAAACCCCGGCAGCACAGGGTTTTCAGCGCTTGTCGGTACGCTCCCCGCCCTCGTAGCTCAGGGGATAGAGCATTCCTCTCCTAAAGGAAGGGTCGCAGGTTCGAATCCTGCCGAGGGCACCAGGTGGGACTCTCCCCACATCGGCGTGACCAACGTGCCATTCTTGAATTCATGACGACGCCTCACTCCACGGCAACTCCCCCGAAGAACATGTCTTTGATCCCGGGTGGGACGTACTGGATGGGCTCCGAAGACTTCTATCCGGAAGAACGCCCAGTTCACCAGGTCACAGTCGACGGATTCTGGATGGACACGACGGCGGTGACGGTCGCCGAGTTCCGACGCTTCGTGAAGGCAACCGGCCACGTCACCACTGCTGAAATCGCCCCGGATGCCGCCGACTATCCCGACGCCGATCCAGCCCTCCTCGTCCCGGGATCGTTGGTCTTCAATTCGACACCCGGCCCGGTTTCACTTGACGACTACACCCAGTGGTGGTCGTTCACTCCCGGCGCCGATTGGCGCCATCCCGAGGGCGCCGACAGCAACATCGGGGGACGTGAACGGCACCCCGTCACCCACGTGTCGTACTTCGACGCCCAGGCCTATGCCGCGTGGGCCGGCAAGGAACTCCCGACCGAGGCCGAGTGGGAGTTTGCCGCCCGCGGTGGACTCGATCGCCAGGCGTACGTGTGGGGCGATCACGACTCTCCGGGCGGGCGGCCCGGTGGCAACGTGTGGCAGGGCCAGTTCCCCTGGGAGAATCTGCTCGAGGACGGTTACGAGCGCACCGCTCCGGTCGGAAAGTTCCGGCCCAACGGCTACGGACTGTTCGACATGGCCGGGAACGTGTGGGAATGGACGGCCGATCACTACACGTCCGACCACGCCCACAGTTCCAAGAACGTCGCGCCGGCCTCGTCGTGCTGCATTCCTCGTAATCCCCGAGCGGAGTTCGCCACGGAGGCGTTGGCGAGCGAACCCTACGCACGACGGGTGATCAAGGGCGGCTCACATCTGTGTGCACCGAACTACTGCCTGCGCTACCGCCCTGCCGCGCGGCAGGGCGAATCCGAGGAGTCCTCGACCTGCCACGTCGGCTTCCGGTGCATCATCCGCATTCCGCAGACGTAAATCAGAAGGGCACGTCTCCGAGGATTGCCACCCGCTCCATCACGCGGCGATGAGGGAAGTAATCACTCGCTGCGTAGTGCTGGGTAGCCCGGTTGTCCCAGAAGGCAATGGAATTCGGCGCCCACTTGAAGCGGCACTGAAAGTCCGGGACCTTGACCTGCGCGAACAGCAGGTTGAGCAGATCGTTGCCTTCGACAGGATCCATGTCCGGAATGTGGGTGGTGAAAAGGCTGTTGACGAACAGAGTCTTACGCCCGGTCTCCGGATGCTTACGCACCATCGGGTGCAGGACCGGCGGGTACTGCTCCTTCATCTGTTCCAACTTCTCCGGGCTCATGCCGCGTCCGAAGGACGGCACAAAATCGTGGATGGCGTCCTTGCCGTCGATCAAGTCCTTGATCTCGTCGGGGAGGCAGTCGAAGGCGTTACCCATATCAGCCCAGAGCGTGTCACCACCGGCAGGCGGTACGTCGATCGCCCGAAGTACTGAACCGAGCGGCGGCGTCTTCGTCCAGGTGACGTCGACGTGCCAGATGTTCTCCGTTCCTGGACTGTCCTCTCCGCGTTCGAATCTGACGACTGCCGGGACCTCTCCCTGCGGGAGAAGTGGATGAACCTCGAGTTCACCCCAATGGGCCGCGAAGTCACGATGATTCACGCTCGAAATCGGCTGGTCCCGAAAGAACACGACCTTCCATTCGAGGAGGGCCCGACGCACGTCCTCGATCTGCTCCTCCGACGGATCATGCAGGTCGATGTCGCTGATCTCGGCACCGATGAACGGTGTGACGGGTGTCAGAGTGAACCGCTCGTACGGCCTCGATTCAACGCCTTCCGGGTTTCGCCTCATTCCGCGTGGTCCGAATTCGATTGTGTGATTGCCGATTTGGACTGTTCGTGAGGATGTAAGGGTAGCCATCGAATGACTCCGTCCTGTCGTGTCGTGTCGCGGGGTCACACGTCAGTCGACGCGTGCACCCGCTTTGCTCGTGTACGTTTGTGTGCGCTTTGGGGCGCGGTCAGTGCTCCTACCGCGAGATCGACCAGATGATCCACTGTCGTATCGAAATCTGCCTGCACAACCGGGTTTTCGTCTTCGCGGCGCTGCTCGAAGATTGCCAGAGCGGAGACGCTCATGTTGAACGTCAGATCGATCCGTTCGACCGCGACGCGGCGAGATAGATGCGGCAACGCCCGCGTCAACCTGACGACAACTTCGTTGATCCCCTCGCTGACCTCGCGGAACTCAGCACTCTGCGTATCCACCGACGGTGAGATTCGGGCAATGAACCTCGCATAGTTGGAACCGTCGACCGTCGCCAGAAAATCTGCCAGCGGGTACAGAAAGGCTTCGACCAAAGCACGGACCAAGTCGGTCCGCCCACTGGCGTCGATGTCGTCGAGATACGTCAGTCGCGCTGCGTTGATCTGATCCATCCGATGCCGGAATACGGCCAGCACCAGACCGTCTCGCCCACCGAAGTGATACTGAACTGCAGAGTTGTTGCGCTGCCCGGCCGCAGTCGCCACGTCCCGCATGGACACTTCGTGAATACCTTGCTCGGCGAACATCCGCTCGGCGACGGCGATCATGGCGTTCTTGGCATCCAACGAGGCGGGCATACACCGACCATATAAGTCACTGTCTTAATTCCGCAAGCCCCATCCCCTGTGCGCGGTTAGGGAGTGCAGGGACTCCTTAACCACTCACGGGGGTAGTTGTCCCAGTCAACGAGACATACGCCGCCAACTGAATTCCGATCGATACGCTCCAGATTAAGACGACTGCTTAATCCGCCCGGTTTTGCACACGCCAAGGAGCCTGCTGGTGAATCGCCATTCCATTCCGATAATTCCCGAGACGCCGAACGTCGCGGCCGCCGTGTACTACCCCGATCAGAATCCCCCGTACACCCGCCCGGAACCGCTTCGCCCGCCGGCCGGGGCCCCGAACGTGCTGCTGATCATGATCGACGACGTCGGATTCGGCGCACCCTCCGCGTTCGGTGGCCCGTGCCGCACCCCCACCGCCGAGCGTTTGGCCGAAACCGGCGTGAAATACAGCCGATTCCACACCACGGCTCTGTGCTCGCCGACGCGTGCCGCCACACTGACCGGGCGCAACCACCACAGTGTCGGTATGGGTGTCATCTCCGAAATGGCCAACGCGGCACCGGGATACAACGGGACCCGCCCCGCCTCTGCCGCCACGGTCGCACGCGTCCTACAGGGAAACGGCTATGCGACAGGTGCTTTCGGCAAGATGCACCAGACCCCGACGTGGGAGACCACCGCTGCCGGGCCGTTCGATCGTTGGCCGGTCCGTGAGGGTTTCGACAAGTTCTACGGTTTCCTCGGTGCCGAGTCCGACCAGTTCACCCCGGTTCTCTACGAGGACTTCACGATGGTCGACTTACCCAAGACACCACAGGAGGGTTACCACCTGTCCGAAGATCTCGTCGACCACGCGATAGAATGGGTCGAGGGCGTCAACACGATGGACCCCGACAAGCCGTGGTTCTGCTACCTCCCCTTCGGCGCGTGCCACGCTCCACTCCAGGTCCCGGACCGCTACCTGGACAAGTACGTCGGCGAATTCGATCACGGGTGGGATCGCCAACGCCAGATCACCCTCCAAAAGCAGAAGGAACTGGGCGTCGTCGCTCCTGACACCGAATTGGCCCCGTGGGCTCCGGGGCTCCCACACTGGGACGAACTCGACGACGACCAGAAGAAGGTCTCGGCCCGTCTGATGGAGTTGTACGCGGCATTTCTCGAGCACACCGACGACGAGGTAGGCAGGCTCGTCGACCGGTTGCAGGACATGGGTGTACTCGACAACACTCTGGTGCTCTACATGATGGGTGACAACGGCGCTTCCGCTGAAGGCGGAATGGAGGGCTCGTTCAACTACCTCGCCGGCCTCAACGGTTACAAGAGTGCGACATCCGACGTACTGGCGCGCTACGACGAATTGGGGACCGAAACCAGCTACCCGCACTATCCGGCGTCTTGGGCTCTGGCTCTCGACACCCCGTACCAGTGGGCCAAGCAGGTTGCGTCCCATTACGGCGGTACCCGGAACGGCCTGATCGCCCACTGGCCCAAGGGGATCGACAAGCCAGGCATCAGGGAGCAATGGCATCACTGCGTCGACATCACGCCGACGATCCTGGAAGCTGCCGGTATTCCGGCACCGTCCAGCGTCGACGGGGTGACCCAGAAACCGATGGAAGGCGTGGCGATGAACTACACCTTCGCCGAGCCCGACGCCGAAGAGCGCCACACCACACAGTATTTCGAGATCTTCGGCAACCGCGGAATCTACGATTACGGTTGGACCGCAGTCACGGCCCACCGCGCACCCTGGCTGATGGCCACTCACGGCCTCGAGCTCACACCGATGAGCGAGGACCGTTGGGAGCTGTACGACACCTCGGTCGACTGGTCGCAGGCCCGCGATCTCGCAGACGAGCATCCCGAGATCCTGGCCCGGCTCAAGGAAAAGTTCCTCGTCGAGGCGGCCAAATATCAGGTGCTGCCGCTGGACGACAGAACGGTCGGTCGCCACGCCACCGCGGAATCACGACCCCCGCATCCGATGATGGGCCGCAAGACCCTCACTCTGTACCCACACATGAACGGTCTGGTCGAGAAAGCCGCGCCGACGTTCTTCAACCGCTCGTACACGCTGACCGCAAGTCTGGGTAGCGTCGCCGACGGCATGCTGGTCAGCCTCGGTGGCCGGTTCGGCGGATTCGCTTTGTACATACTCGATTCCGTCCCCGTCTACTGCTACAACTTCAGCGGCGGTGGTCGGACCTTCGTGCGTGGGCGCAACCCGCTGGCACCCAATGCACGCGAGGTGTCCGTCCACTTCGAGTACGACGGCGGCGGAATCGGCAAGGGTGGAACCGCAACCCTGAGCGTCGACGACGAGGTGGTCTCCGAAGGCCGGATCGAGAAGACCACTCGGGCGATCTTCAGCATGAACGAACAGCTCGACGTCGGCATCAACCGGGGAAGCCCGGTCGCGGAAGAGTTCGCGGAGAAGGGCACGTTCCGCTACGGCGGCAAACTCCACAGCGTGACCGTCGACTTACGATCCACCCGAGACGTGGTGTCCGCAGAGGAACGGGAGAAAATCTCACTCGCCGTGCACTGATCGACCAGGCGGCGCTCGCCGATTATGCAGCCGCGCAGGCCATCTGCCGCGCGGCTGCACAATCGCCCTGCGTCTATCCGACCGTGTACATCTGCAGGCACGGCCCCACCGGGCGAGCTTCCAGGATGTCGCGGGCCTTCTCACGTGCTGCGTTGAACTCCCAGGGCGCAGTGGTGCCCGGCACTCCGAATCGATATCTGCTCAAGGCACATGAACGCTGCGGTTCCGGTAGACGATCCAAGGCAGGTACCGCGTCGACGGAGAGCCCGCGTAAGTAGGAAACGTCGATGCTCTTGCCGCCCTCGAACCGTTCCACGTTCTTTTGCGCGATGTACGCGTCGGGGTTGAACACCGCGAAGGCCAGCAGCGCGACGGCCGAAGTGGCGAGAACAGCTGTGGGCAGCCACTTCCCGGACATCCGAATACCTGCGACGAGCAACAACACGAACACGAAGCCAAGAAGCAGCTCGGTCGCGAAGACGCTGACCCGGAGCACCGTGAAACCGTACTGATTCTCGTACAACCACATCCGGTGCACAGCGGACGCCACGATCACCAGGCTGAAAACACACAGGGCACCCAGCAGTCCGCGGGCAAGACGCCTCGATCCAGCGTCGCGGCGGTCGATGTACCGCACTGCGACGGCGATGACGAGCAGCGTCAGCACGGTAACCGCCATGAGCTGCCAGAAACCCTCACGCGCGTAGTCCGCATAGGTCAGTCCATCGGTCACCTGTACGTGCTCGTCTCCCCCGAACAGCGTCTTCGTCTGTACTGCAACAAAACCGAGGAACAGCACGTTGAGTACTCCGAGCGGGACCGCCCACTCCCACATCGGCAACGGCGTCGCCGGCGCAGGTGCAAACGCGTCCACCGTCGGCGTTCTGCGGCGCAGGTACACCGCAACCAGCGTGCCGAACGCCATCACGACGCCGGCAAAGATCCGTGCTCCCGGGTTCGACACCGAGATGGCCGGAGCGAAGCCGTCGAAGATCTTCGCGAACTCCGGATCCGCACTCACGAACAAAGATCCGAAAATCAGCAGGAGAAGAATCGATACTGCGCTTACGACGACAACTCGCGCCGCCGGCACCCGCGGAGCAGAGCGGGTAGCAAGTTTTCGACGACGAACGAAGTTGACCGTCCGGTGCGGTGCCCGCCAGGGAGCGACCGTTCCCAGAAGTATTCCGGTCCACGTCCGCCCGCCGATCAGAGTCCACGTGAACAGAACCCACGCAGCTACGACGCAGAGGAACACCAACCACTCCGCACCGCGAACGGCGGCAACACCCAGCAGTGCGAGCATCCCGATGGCGGCGACCCACTGCGTCACGGTCATCCGCGGCGGCGTCAGAATCCCGAAGACGATCACCACACCGGCACCCACGATCACGTACGCGATACTCGCGAACCCTGGGTCGAGGATCAGGGCCGCAAGCACCCCTACTGCGGCCGCGCCGAGGAGCATCGAGCGGGTGGCCATCGAAGTGCGATCGGGACGCCAGAACCGGCTGGAACGCTTGGGTTTTACGGCCGGCATCGGCGGTTTCGGTGGAATTACTATCGGAGCGCTCATGTGATCTCCTATGTGTCTGGTTCAATTTTTCAGGGTCGGAAGTACAGACGAATGCCGATGAAGACATGCGCCATCGCGAGATCTCTCGATCTCGTCAGGGACTTTGATTCAGTTCTGCGGCAGCACTACTCGAATGCAACAACCCGACGGGGCATCGACGACGGCAATCCTGCCGTCATGTAATTCGACCGCCCACTTCGCGATCGCGAGGCCGAGTCCGGTGCCCCCGTCGGTCGAGCCGCCGCGGATGAAGCGGTCGAACACTCGCTCACGGGCCTGTGGTTCGATGCCGGGGCCGTCGTCGTGGACGTCGAGCACCAACTCCCCCGCGCTGCCGGTACGTACTCGGATCACAACTTTGGTGTCGACGTTCCCGTGCTGAACCGCGTTGTCCACCAGGTTGGTCACCACCTGATGGAGGCGATCCGGATCGGCGACCACGGACAATTGCGGAGGCTTGACGTCTATCTCGATGTCGCCCGCACTCACACTCGACAGCTCACGTAGGAACGGCTCGACCTCGAAACGGCGGCGTTTCAACGGCATTGCGCCACCCTCGAGTTTCGAGAGATCGAGAAGGTCGGCTACCAGCGCGCCCAGTCGTTCCGTCTGCCGCAGCGCCGATTTCATCATCGCCGGATCCGGTTCTTCGACACCGTCGACGACGTTCTCGAGCATGGCTTGCAAAGCGGTGATGGGCGTGCGCAGTTCATGGGAGACGTTGCCGATCAACTCGCGGCGGTACCGGTCGTCGGCCCCGAGGTCCTCGGCCATCCGATTGAACGCATGGGCGAGTTCGCCTACTTCGTCTCTGGAAGTCGCTCGTACTCGCCGCGAATAGTCGCCGCGCGCCATCGCCTTCGCCGCGGCCGTCATCTCGCGAAGCGGTGACGTCATCCCGTGTGCGAGCACCTGCGTAACGCCGAGAGCGACAACCAACGCCGTCAGTAGAGCAAAACGAAACGGTTGTTGCGACGTCAGCCAGAAACCACCGGCGGCGAACACCAGTGCTGCGACAACCAGGAGGCCGACCTTCACCTTGAAGGACCGCATCGGGTCCAGCGGCCGCGGCCACCGTGCAAAAAGACGGTCGACGACGCTCATCGCGGCACGTCCCAGGCGTACCCGACGCCGTGAACGGTCCGGATCACGGAAGGTCCGAGCTTGCGTCGCAGCGCCTTGACGTGGCTGTCGACGGTCCGACTGCCCGCTCCCTCACCCCAGCCCCAGATCTCCTCGAGCAGCGACTCCCGCGGGATCGCGGCTCGCGGCCGCTCCGCCAGATAGGCGATGAGATCGAATTCGGTGCGAGTCAGGTGAACTTCTTGCGCATCACGGCGCACTCGACGTTCGGTCAGGTCGATCACGACGTCACCGAACTCGAGGAGGTCGGCCACCGGGCGAGCAGCGTGCTCCGCGCGATCCGCACGCCGAAGCAGAGCCTGCACCCGGGCGACGAGCACACGCATGCTGAACGGCTTGCTCAGATAGTCGTCGGCCCCGACGCCGAGACCGATCAGCATGTCCGTTTCATCGGCGCGAGCGGTCAGCATCAGCACAGGCACCGGGCGCACGGCCTGGATGCGGCGGCAGACTTCGAGTCCGTCGAATCCCGGCATCATCACGTCGAGTACCACCAGGTCTGCGTCCATCTGCTCGCAGCGGGCCACCGCGCTGGGACCGTCGAACGCCAGCTCGACGTCGTAGCCCTCGGCACGCAGCCTCGCCGCGATGGACTCGCAGATGCTGACCTCGTCGTCGACCACGAGCACTCTTCGCTGACTCATGGAACTGACTGTATTCGGCCCTCGTGGATGAACCTGGGAGGACTTGTGAAGGTTCTGTGCAGGTTCTAGAACCTGCGGATGTTGTTGATCGGCAGATCCGCCAGGGGCGTCAGTCCGGTCGGAACACCAACTCCGTAGGCGTTGAACACCATTCCGAACCCAGCGTAGATGCCGACGTGCGTCGCACCGGGGTAGAAGGTGATGACGTCGCCGGGAGCGAGGGCCCACCGGGGAACCGGCTGTCCGACGTTGGCCTGCTGTTGGCTGGTCCGTGGCAGATTCACTCCGGCCTGCCGAAACGCCCATTGCACCAGCCCGGAGCAGTCCCACGAGTTCGGCCCGACGCCGCCCCACTGGTAGGGCTTTCCGGTCTGAGTGCTCGCCGCTGCCAGCGCGATCAGGCCTGCCGGACTCGGGATGGGGAGGGCGGCTGATCCACTGCTGATGCTTCCTGCGCTTCCCAGGCTGCCGGAGCTCCCGCTACTGCCGCCGCTGCCGAGGCTTCCCGGATCGGCCGAGGCGGGGGCAGCGGAGAGCAACAGGACACTTCCGGTCAGCAGAGCAGCGACCGTTCCCGTGCGGAGTGTCGACTTCTTCATGCATCCGTCCTTCGTGGGAGTCGTTTCGGCGCGCGGCAGCGCACCTCGATAGCCGTGAACTGGTAAGACACGTGAAAACAAACACTTCGTTCGGATGTTAACGGCGTAGACGTTGTGTTCGGACAGGAATGATTGATCCGATTTGTCGGTTTTGAACAAACGGGCCTTACGTCCCGGGCTGGCAGAAGATCAGGGAATGATGGGGGATTTCCTGGATCCCGCGGCACGACAAGGTCCATAGATTCGACTCATGCGCCCATACCTGCTCGTCGCCGCGGTCATCATCGGAGCCACCACGGCACTCGTCGGTTGCTCGACGCTCCAGCGCGCAGTGGAGATTCAATCAGATCTCGACGGACTCACCAGGTCGGGTGTCGTCGGGTCGATCGCAACACTCGACGACGGCACCACGACGGCTGTCATGACCAGCGGCGTGCCCAACCGGACCAACGGCGATTCGATCGGCAAGAATGATCGCGTCCGGATCGGAAGTGTGACAAAGACATTCACAGCTTCGCTCGTTCTGCAGTTGGTCGCCGAGGGCAAGGTTGACCTCGACGCACCGATCGAGCAGTATCTCCCGGGCCTACTGCACAGCAGTGACATGGACGGCAGTGGCATCGACGGTAGCGCGATCACCGTGCGGCAACTGCTGCAACATCGCAGCGGCCTTCCCGAGTTCGCCGGAGAACCCGGCGCCGACGAATGGATTGCAGCAAACGAGAACCGAACGCTGACGCCGTCCGCCGCGGTCGCCATCGCCCTCGGCAAACCGGCGCAATTCGTCCCCGGAACGTCGTTCGTCTACACCAACACCAACTACATCGTTCTCGGAATGCTCGTCGAATCCGTGAGCGGCCGCAGCTACGCCGATGAACTCCGGTCTCGGATACTCGATCCGCTGGACTTGGAAGACACGTACCTCCCGCCGGCCGGTGAGCTCGACATCAGGGGCGATCACCTGACGGGCTATCAGGATCTCGACGGTGGCCTGACCGACGTTTCCCGCACGGAACCGTCGATCCCCTGGTCTGCCGGAGCGATGGTCTCGACGGGCACAGACCTGAACACCTTCTGGCGTGCACTACTCGACGGGCAGGTGGTGCCGGCCGAGCAGCTTGCCGAGATGACCACCCCTCAGGTCGCCGCCACCGAAGCCGAGGGACTCGGGTACGGGATGGGCGTCGGCGCCACCGAACTTCCCTGCGGCGTCACCTATACCGGCCACAGTGGCGGGATCTACGGGTACTACACACTGTCCGGCGCGACGCCGGACCGCGCGTTCACTGTGACGCTGACGTCGACGCCGAAGGACCAGCCGGACACCGTCGCGATACTCTCGCACGCACTCTGCCCCTGACGCTGTTACCAGTATTGATAACGTTTTCCATCAGTGTCCGCGACGAAAATGACCGCGTCGGCGCCGTCCAACTCCGAAGGTTTCAGCGGCAGGTGGCCGGGCAGGATCGCCTCTCCCGCGGTGACGGACGGGTCAAGTGCTGCGCGAAGTGCGGGCGCCAGAAACAGGGCACGCCGACCGGTCGCATCGGCCAACGCTCCCTGCAGAGTGCCCGGATCACTGTCGGGGTTGGCGTCGGTTGCCACGAATACGTAGCGCTCCCCGAGGACAAGTCCGACAAGTGAGCCGGCGCTCCCCCAGCTGACCACGTCGCCGTTGACGGGCATGTCGGACGGCACTCGCAGGAGATGGGCATTGTGTGCGAAGAGCAGGATCGGCCCGCGTCGCTGCTCCTGGGCGACGACCGCCAACAGGTTCTCGGCCATCATCTCGGCACGCAGACTGAGCAGAGTGCCGATGCGATCAGGAGCGGAACTCGCCATCGCGGAGTGATAGCGCAAGAGCCCCAGAGCGGTGCGTGAATGTGCAAGGGCCAGGTCGTACCCGGCCGGGTCGGCGGGCCGCAGCACAGGTGCGGCGCGCCGCAGGACGCTGGCGAGGTCGTCCGCAATGATGCGCAGGGCACGAGCCTGATCGGAGTTGCCGACGGACGCAGCCGGTTCGAACATCGCCGCCGGGTTGGTCCAGTCGGTGTCCTGCCCGAGCAGAAGGTCGATGTCGTCGAACGAGTGCGGCCGCATCGCAGCGGGCAGGAAGTCACCTGCTGCAGACAGCGCGCCACGTGGGCTCGGTGCGCCGGAATACTCCACCGGAGCGTCGAAGCCGTAGAAGCGAACTCGGTCGGCCGGAGCGCGGCCGTGGTTGTACTCGCGTAGCCATTCGACGAGTTCGCGGTTACCCGGTACCGCACCGAATCCGTGGCTGAAGCCTGTGGCGAGCACCTTCTCGATGTCCGCCTCTCCCCCGTTCACGTAGTCGTCGACAAGCAAAGCCGCAAAGACATCTGTTTCGAGCACGATCGACCGATATCCTCGTTCGACCAGTTGGCCGAGAAGTTCGTTGCGCAGCAACGGAAAAGCCTTGATCCCATGAGTCGGCTCGCCGAGAGCGAGCAGAGCCGGCACCTCGGTTCGCGCTGCGAGCAGTTCGTCGACGGCACGACCAAGACTTGCCGCGTCTTCGAGTTGGCGGCCGAACTCACTCAGCGCTGGGGCAGTGGACATGATCATCCCTTTCGAAGGTGGACTGCCTTCGACAGTATCGTTGAAGATTCGGGTTAAACTTTTACTGGCAATTACCTGGGGTATAACGTGAAAAGCCTCAATCGGAGGTGATCAGTGCGGCCCATAGACCTTGCCCGTGAACACGGGTTGTCCGCACAGGCGATCCGCAACTACGACGATGCCGGCATCCTCCCTCCGACCGAGCGCAGCACTTACGGCTACCGGCGATACACCCCAGTGCACGCGCAAGCCCTGCGCACTTTCCTCGCATTGCGCGGCGGTCACGGGCACCAGCGGGCCACGGAAATCATGCGGGCGACCAACTGGGCGACACCGAGTCCGCCTACCGCCTGATCGACAGTGCGCACGTGACGCTGCTCGCCGAGCGAGGAACTCGCACCGAGGTAGCCACAGCGCTGGGGACTCTGTCCACCATGGCACCGGCACTGGTGCACGGTCCAGCGCTGACGGTGGGTGAGCTGGCGCGCCGTCTCGGCGTTCACCCGGCGACACTGCGCACGTGGGAAGAGCATGGCATCCTGCGCCCCGAGCGCGAACAGGCAACGGGTTATCGCGAATACGGTTCGGAGTGTGTGCGCGACGCCGAGATCGCACGGCAGCTGCGGCGCGGTGGCTATCGGCTGTCGCAAGTCGCCCAGTTTCTCGATTCGCTGCGCGAGGCCGGCGGAGCAGACGCATTGTCAGCGTTCCTCGAATCCTGGCAGGACCGGCTGACCACACGCAGTCGCAACCTTCTCGCCGGCGCGGCTCAGCTCGATGCCTATCTCACGATGCTGGATCAGACCTCGCCTGGTTGCCGATCAGCAAACGGTTGAGGCGTCAGTTCACAAGCCGCGCAAGGCTCCTCACCATCTCACCGACGGTGTCGGTCGACGGCCACGGGAATTCCGGAAGATCGGCCCGCAACATCACCTGTCCGTGCAGCGAAGTCCAGATCGATACCGCATCGACAAAAGTGTCTGTGCTGGCCGACCTCCCAGCGGCGACGCACGCGTCGAGGTTGGTCACCAACGTGTTGAAGGCGGCCAGTCCTCGCGTATCCGATTGTGGTGACTGACCTTTCGGCCTGGACCACCCGAACAAGACCCGATACCGAGCGGGCTCGGAAATGCCGAACTCGACGTATGCCGAGCACCCGGCATACAGACCCTCGACCGGGTCGGGGTGTGCGGAAACGGCGTCGGCCACGGCGAGATGCAACTGCTCCAGCGATTCGGAGACCACCGCTTCGACAATGGCATCGCGATCGGAAAAGTGTCCGTAGATAGATGGTGCGGATATCCCGACTTCGCGAGCGACCGATCGGAGCGTCACCGCCTGATCCGATCCGGTGCGGGCGATGAGCGTCGCCGCTGCGGCGACGATCTCTCCGCGGAGCCGTGCGCCGCTTCCTCTCGGATTTCGGGCGCGAGTACTCCGAGAACCACTCGTCCCAGTTTCATCGGCATCTTCGGAAACATCGCTCACCCGACAAACTTTACACATGTAAGGCGAAGGGGTACGTTCTCATCACTAAACATTCGTAAGGTTACATTCGTAAGGACATGATGAATTCCCTCGAACCCACTGACCGGCGACGATGGGCAGCACTGGGCGCCCTCTGCACATCCCTCGTCGTAGTCACGATCGACAACACCATCCTCAACACCGCTATCCCGACCCTTGCCCGCGAACTGCGGGCGACCACCGTCGACCTGCAATGGATCACCAACGCATACACATTGGCGTTCGCCGCCTTGCTCATCACGGCAGGTGGACTCGGCGCGAGATTCGGTCACCGTCGGATACTTCTGACCGGCCTCACCTTGTTCGCCCTCGGGTCAGCCTTCGCTGCCCTCTCTCACACGTCGTTGCAGCTGATCGGATGGAGAACAGTGATGGGGGCAGCCGCCGCACTGGTCATGCCGGCGACGCTGTCACTTGTCGTCTCGATGTTCGCCCCGCACGAGAGAGGCCGGGCGATAGGAATCTGGTCTGCAACCGCCGGACTGGGAATCGCGATCGGCCCCGTAGCCGGTGGCGTACTACTCGAACATTTCAGTTGGGGAAGCGTCTTCTGGATAAACGTCCCACTGGTCGCCGGTGTGATCGCCGCGACGGTTTTTCTTGTGCCCCCGGCAAGAGGGATCACGAAGGGTTCGTTCGACGTCCCCGGACTCCTGCTGTCCGCCGGCGGACTGGCTTTGATCGTGGATGCCCTCACCCAGGCAAGCCTTCGCGGATGGTCGTCGCCCGTCACGGTGCTGGAGATCGTCAGCGCAACAGCACTTCTCGCCGGATTCGTCTGGTGGGAGCTGCGGGCCTCGGCGCCGATGACCGACGTGCGCATCTTCACCAGTCGAGTGTTCAGCATCTCCAATGCCATCTTGGCCGTAACGTTCTTCGCCCTTTTCGGAGTTCTCTTCACGTACACGCAATACCTCCAATTAGTTCGTGGTTACGGTCCATTGGTCGCCGGCGTCGGTGCAGTTCCGTTTGCGATAGTGATGGCGGCTGTCGCCTCCAGCAGCGATCGTATGGTCGGCCGATTCGGCGTGCGCAGTTCGATCGCGAGCGGTCTCGCAGTCATGTCCGCGGGACTGTTGGTCCTGTCGATCGCAGCAGATAGGTACGCACCGTTCGGAATCCTGGCTGCGATCATGGCACTGGTCGGCGCGGGGATGGGGTTGGTCATGGCTCCGGCCACAACCACGTCGATGGCTTCGGTTGCGCCCCAGCAGGCTTCGATGGCCAGTTCGATCAACAGCGTCGTGCGAGAGTTGGGTGGAGTTCTGGGCGTCGCCGTCATCGGGACGGTCGTAGCCACCGATTTCCGGTCCCGCTTCGAACCCGGAGTCGACACTTCCACAGCCGATCCGGCGCAGATCCATGCCGGCGCTCCCCCCGCGAGTGCCTTGACCGACGCAGCGAACCAGGCTTACACCTCGGCGATGAGTACCGGAATCCAAATCTGTGCCGCAGTCGCGTTCGTCGGTGCGTTGGCCGTCATTGCACTGTTTCCCGCACCACGTCGCCCGGTTTCTTGTCCTCCCGCAGACCTCGCCAACTCGGATGACGCAGACGCTCGGTCTTCGTCCAATCCATGAAACGCACCTCACCGACGAGTTCCGGCCTCACCCACACCGCACCCTTGCGGTCATCTGCTGGAAGTTCCTCCCCGAACGGACTTTCCTTCTGACGCAGCGGTTCCAGTGTCGCAAGTAAAGACTCCAAGTCGCGATCACTGAAGCCGGTACCGACGCGCCCCACGTAGGTCAATCCATCCTCACCCGGAATTCCCATGAGCAGCGCCCCGATCCCCTGTGCTCGATTGCCCTGCCCGGTGCGCCACCCTCCGATCACCACCTCTTGAGTGCGCCAGTTCTTCACCTTGATCCAACTCGACCCACGCCGCCCCGGAAGGTAGACCGATGCACGACGTTTGGCGACAATCCCTTCCCATCCGGCATCGGTACTCACCTCCAACGCGTTCTCCGCCGTGCCCTCGATCTGTGGAGGTACCTCGAGCTCACCGACCTTGCCCGCCAACGCATTCAACACGGTGCGCCGGTCCGAGTAGGATTTCCGCAGCAAAGACACTCCGTCGAGGTACAGAAGATCGAAGGCCAGGAACACCGGCTCCCCACCTCGCTGGAGAAGACCGAAATCGGTGACCCCCGCGTCGTTGTACGCCACCACTTCACCGTCGAGAACCACGTCATGACCGTCCAGCACCTCGGCCAACCCGGCAAGGGCGGGATAGTCCCCGGTCTTGTCGTTACCCGCGCGACTGCGAAGTGACATTGTGCCCGAATGATATTCGAGAATCACTCGGATCCCGTCCCACTTACCTTCGAAAGCCCACTCCTGCGAGTCGAGACCTTCGAGCGTTCCAGCGGTGGCAAGCATCGGCTCGAGATTCTTGGGAAACTCCGTTCCGAAACTCGCGTTCTGATCCTTCATCAGATGCATCAACCACTGGTCACCCTTCGTCCGGATCAGCGCGAAGCGTCCCTGCACCCGTTTCCCACTGAGGCGCACGATCACCTCGTCTTCACGCCACTTCTCGGTCTCGTACGTCCCGGAATCCCAAATCGTCATCGAACCGCCGCCGTACTCCCCCTTCGGAATCGTGCCCGAGAACGTGGCGTACTCGAGCGGGTGATCCTCGGTGTGCACGGCCAACCGATTCTCTCCGGCACTGGTCGGCACGCCCTTCGGAACAGCCCAGGACACGAGCACACCATCCCGCTCCAGGCGAACGTCGTAATGCAATCGTCTGGCGTGATGTTCCTGAATCACAAAGGTATTGCCCGCTGTCTCCTTGGTCACCGCAGCAGGGATCGGCTCCGGCGTCCGGTCGGCCGACCGCTTGTTGCGATAGTGCGTCAACGTGTCGGCTACAGCCGCCGAGACCGGCGGATCCAGATCGCCCAACAGATCACCATCGGATTCGACGCGCTCCAGAACCTCGTCGAACAACAGATGCCGTAGTTTCGGATCGTCGAGTTCGTCCCAACTGCGCGGCGCGGCAACATAGGGCTGATCGCGACCGCGCATCGAGTACGGCGCAATGGTTGTCTTGGCTGCGTTGTTCTGACTCCAGTCCACGAAAATCTTGCCTGCCCGCACATTTCGAGCCATCGTCGCGGTGACGAGATCCGGGTGAAGCTTCTCGAGTCCGGTGGCGATCTGCTTGGCGACAGTCGACGCACCGCTGCCGTCCAAGGCTCGATCCAGTGGAACGTAGAGGTGAATTCCCTTGCTACCACTGGTTACCGGATAGGCAGTCCACCCCAGAGTTGCGACCAGATCTCGAATCGACCTCGCCACCTCGGCGCACTCGGTCAACCCGACGCCTTCGCCCGGGTCGAGATCGAATACCAGTCGTGTCGCCGGACCACGCTCGGAACCGTCGAATCGCCATTGGGGAACGTGCAATTCGAGTGCGGCCTGCTGCCCCAGCCACGCCAGGGATGCAACGGAATCGAAGACCGGGTAAGTGACGACACGATCAGAATGTTGCAGCGACGCACGCGTGAGCCACTGCGGGGCAGACGACGCCAGGTTCTTCTCGAAGAAGGACTGACCGTCCACGCCATTGGGCCAACGCTTTCGAGTACCCGGTCTACCGACGACATGCGGAAGCATGACTGCGGCGATACGGGTGTAGTAGTCGATGACTTCGGCCTTCGTGGTGCCGCTCTCGGGGTAGAGAATCTTGCCCAGATTGGTCACGGACACCGTTGTGCCATCGAGCGTGATCTGACCCCGATCCGTCGTTGCCATCTCCTCATTGTGCTGGATAGCACTGTGTCTGGATAGCGCTGCGTCTGGCAGTAGAAATCTGATGGATCGGAAACCTGCCGCTGTGCCAGGCCACGGGCAAGACTGGATTCTCGATGGGAGAGGAGACCACGATGACAGTTCGCAGTTCCGTGGAGCCGTTGGTGGACAACAACTGGCGGATGTTCGCCACCTGTAAAACAGTGGACCCGGCGGTGTTCTATTCGCCGGGTGAAGAGCGCGGACGCAATCGGGCTGCACGGGAGAGTTCCGCGAAGCAGGTGTGCTTCCGCTGCCCGGTCATTCGGGACTGCCTGACCTTTGCACTCGACACCGCTGAACCACACGGAGTATGGGGTGGGACGACACCGTCGGAGCGCCTTGCACTACGACGCTCAGCTGCGTGAACTCCGCTCACACGAGACCCCCGTCACGTCCGTACCGGACAAACAGGCAAGATGGCCTTGTGCCTATGACACGACGCGCTGTTGCCGTGACCGCGATCTTCGCTTGCTCGATCTTGTTGGGCTCGTGTTCGTCGCAGCCGGAGGCACCTGCGGCAGCGGACACCACGACCACGGTTCCCGAGGCATTCACCAAACTGCCCTCGACCACCGCCGTGGACAAGTGCGGACCCCAGAGCGGGACCACCCTCGAAGACGGTGTCTTGACCATCGCCACCGATTCGCCGGCGTACGCGCCGTGGTTCGTCGACAACACTCCGTCCAACGGCAAGGGCTTCGAGGGGGCGGTGACCCGGGCCGTCGTCGACAAACTCGGGTACAACGCCGATCAGGTTCGCTTCACCACGGTCGCCTTCAACGACGCACTGAAACCAGGCCCCAAGGATTTCGACTTCGACGTCAATCAGTTCACGGTTTCCGGGGATCGCCGCGAGAACGTCGACTTCAGCTCGCCGTATTACGCAGTGGCGCAGTCGGTGATCGCCTCGCGCGGGAGCAAAGCCGCTGAGGCAAAGAATCTTGCGGATCTGGCCGGCTACCGTTTGGGCGCTCAGACCGGTTCCACCAGCCTCGCGGCGATCACCGACACGATTGTTCCGACCACTGCGCCACGCGAGTTCGCGACCACGGACGACGCGAAAGCTGCGCTGGCCGCAGGCGAGATCGACGCACTGGTCGTCGACATCCCGACCGGATTTCACATCACCGAGAACGAACTGCCCGGGTCGGTCATCGTGGGTCAGTTTCCGCGGCCCAACGCGGTCACCGAATTCTTCGGGTTCGTGCTCGAGAAGAACAGTCCTCTGACGGCGTGCGTCTCTGCCGCCGTGGATGCGCTCTACGCCGACGGCACCCTCGAGAGACTCGCAACCGAATGGATCACGGACAGCGCCGACGCGCCAGTCCTCGAGTAGTTCAGCCGGCGCGCCCACTGATCGCGCCGACGAAGACCTTCGGGATGTCTGCCGGTGTCGGAGCGAAGTGGCTGTTGCCGCCGGTGAGAGCCGAAATCTGCTCGAGCACATCGGTATCGGCGTCATCGGTGACACCGATGGTGATGATCGGTACCGGCCGCGTCGGGTCCTGCTCGCGAGTCAGGGTGTCGAGAAGTTCCTGCAGCGAGATACTCGACGGATCATCGTTCGCACCGTCGGTCAGTAGAATCACCGAATTGATCGAGGCCGGATCGTAGGTCTGTTGCATGGACCGATACGCGGCGAGAACGCTGTCGTACAAACCTGTTCCGCCGCCGACGATCGAAGAGAGGCTGTCGATCCGAGACAGCAGTTTGCTCCGATGATCCGTGTCGCCTTCAGTTGCATCCATACGGGCGACAGGTTCGAGTTCGCGGTAGTCCGTGCCCTCGCCGAGGTCTACGGAGAATGCCCAGAGACCCAATTGTGCGTTGGCGGGAAACATTCGGATCGCAATGTCACCGGCCTGTGCAGTCGCGGCCATTCGAGTGACCCCGTCCTGCATGTAGTCCATGGACCCCGAGACGTCGACAACTGCCAGTGCACGGGAAGGCCTGGACAGAATCTCGTACCGCGCAAGCGCTTTGGCGACCACAGTCGGATCGGACGGCACCAGCGAGCCAACTTTTCCCACTCCACCGGCGACCGGCGGGGCCTGATCCGCGCCGCGGAACCCGAGGCCGGCAAGTACGGAGCGCCCGGTGTCCGATGTCAGCGCTGCCGCCAGCAGTTTGCCGGCGTCGACCGCCGCCGACGAGTCTGCACCCACACTTGCCATCGGGTAGTCCATGAAGACCGAACCGGACGACGGTACCGACGCGGTGAGTCGACTGTCCGCATGTGCGGCGAGATAAGCCTCGAAGGTCTGCTCGGTCGTCACCGCGGTCCCGCCGTCCGCGTCCACGGTTTGGATGCGTCCGGTCGAACCGGTTTCCTTCAGATTTCCGTACTGCGCTTGCGCCACCGGGACCAGGGCTGCCGAAATGGACGTGAGGTCCCCGCCCCGCGACTGGGCCTCGGCAAAGGCTGCCACGATCGGTGCGCTGGAGACGGCACTGGTGAGGGGATCGCCGATGTGCAGTGCTGGAGCGCCGAGGACATCCGTCCAAGCGGCGGGTGCCTCGCTACCCGGCGCCGAGACAGTGACAACAGGGGTGGACGCGACCGAGTTGCTGATCCGGCGAATCTCCTGCCCGCTAGCCGAAACCTTGTCCAACCATTCGCTCGAATCAGGGATCCACAGTGCGGGCGCCGAACCGTCGGCGATCGCCGCGACGGTGAGCACGGGATCTTGCGGCGTCACGCTGAGCGAGCTGCACCCGAGTTCCGTAGCGGGGATGGCAGCGGCGACAGCTTCGAGTCCCGAGGCGATCGACGGATCGGCCGCCACGGTCACGGTCTCCGGGTTCTCACAGCTGGTTGCCGTCGCCGCTGTGACAGCACTCGCACCGAGTTCTCCCTTGTCGCTGACGCTTTTGAACGTCACGGCGAATGCTGCGGTGCCACCGACTGCGACTACTGCCAAGAGTCCGATCAGAACCTGCACGGATCGAGGCATGGACGCAGGTGGTGCGCCGTACCCATGACGAGACGACATTGATCGAATCCTTTCCGGCGGGACCCGCATCAATAACCAACCGATGCCCGGTTTATCCCGCTGAAAAGAATCCTATCTCATGTTAGCGGTGAAGTAGCTCGATGTGGAAATCTCCACAACTAGGTGTAGATCTGGACAAACTGGGCCAGCGACTTCTCCACATCGCCTTTGAGCGCCCGCGCCACACTCGAACCGATCGGGCCGAACAACGGCGCGCCGCCCAACTCGACTGTCAGCGCGAGTTCCGACCCGTCGCCCTTTGCCTTGACGTCGAGTTCGAGACCGAGCTTGACCCCGCCCTTGCCGTCTCCCTTGAGCGAGATCGCCTTCGGGACGTCGTACTTCTTGATGGTCCACCGAACGCGGTTGCGCAGGCCCTTCACAGTCACGACCGAGCTGATCTCGGTGCCGACACCCAGTTGTTCGGGAAGTTCACTGCGCCATCCGTCGTGAACCACGAGCCAGTTTTCGTATCCACTGAGATCGGACGCCTTGTCCCACACTTCCTGAGGAGGAAGCGGAACGTCGATTTTCACTGTGAGCTTTGCCATGGCAGAACAATAAGCCCCGTGCGCCTTTTCCGTAACCAGAGGTACCAGAAAGACGCACGGGGCTTTGCCCCTCTTAGTGGCTGACAGCCTTTTCGACGCCGACACCGGTGAGGGAGCGAACTTCCATCTCCGCCTGCTTTGCCGGATCTTCGATCTTGTTACGTCCGATGTACGTACCGACGATGCCGAGGACGAATGCCAGCGGAATCGAGACGATGCCGGGGTTCGAGAGCGGGAACCAGGCGAAGTCGGAGTTCGGGAACATCGACGACGGCTTACCCGACACCGCCGGGGAGAACACGATCAGCGTCAAGCAGCTGATCAAACCGCCGTAGATGCTGAAGAGCGCACCGGTGGTGTTGAACTTCTTCCAGAACAACGAGTAGAGCAGGGTGGGCAGGTTCGCCGAGGCCGCCACTGCGAAGGCGAGGGCCACCAGGAAGGCGATGTTCTGCCCCATCGCCATGATGCCGAGAACGATGGAGACGAGTCCGATGACCACGACGGTGATTCGAGAAACTCGAACCTGCTGCTCCTCGGTTGCGTTGCCGCGCTTGATGACACTGGCGTAGATGTCGTGAGCGAACGACGCCGAAGCAGTGATCGCGAGACCGGCAACGACGGCGAGGATGGTCGCGAACGCCACCGCGGAGATGATGCCGAGGAAGATGGTGCCACCGAGCTCGAAGGCGAGAAGCGGAGCGGCCGCGTTCTCCTTACCAGGCGCTGCCAAGATCTTGTCCGGTCCGACCATGCTGGCCGCGCCGTAGCCGAGAACCAGTGTGAACAGGTAGAAGGCACCGATCAGCGCGATCGCCCAGGTCACCGAGCGGCGAGCTTCCTTGGCAGTGGGCACCGTGTAGAAGCGCATCAGCACGTGCGGCAGGCCCGCCGTGCCGAGCACCAAAGCGATTCCGAGAGAGATGAAGTCGAGCTTCGTCATTCCGGAAAGACCGTACTTGGCACCGGGCCCGAGGATGTCGCGTCCCTGCACACCCTTGGTGGTGGAACTGTTGACCATGTCCTGCGCATTGGCGAGCAACTGAGAGAAGTTGCCGCGCACTGCCCACAGAACGAGTACGAACATGATTCCGGCTCCGGCAACCAGCAGAACTGCCTTGACCATCTGTACGTAGGTGGTGCCCTTCATGCCGCCGACCAAGACGTACACGATCATCAGCACACCCACGATCGCGACGACGATCGACTGTCCCACCTTGCCGTCGATGTTGAGCAGCAGCGCGACAAGTCCACCGGCGCCGGCCATCTGGGCAAGAAGATAGAAGAGGGAAACGGCCAGAGTGGACAGGGCCGCCGCCATGCGCACCGGACGCTGCTTGAGTCGGAAGCTCAGCACGTCGGCCATCGTGAATCTGCCCGTGTTCCTGAGCAATTCGGCGACCAGGAGCAGTGCAACCAACCAGGCGACAAGGAAGCCGATGGAGTACAGGAAGCCGTCGTAGCCGTACACGGCGATCGCACCTGCGATACCGAGGAACGATGCCGCCGAGAGGTAGTCACCGGCGATGGCGAACCCGTTCTGCGGGCCGGTGAACTGCCCACCACCGGTGTAGAAGTCGGACGCCTTCTTGGTGGTCCGGCTGGCGCGGATCACCAGCGTCATGGTCACGACGACGAACGCGAGGAAGATCGCGATGTTGAAGGCTGGGTTTCCTACGTCCGTTCCGGACGCGGCGAGTGTGGTGATCACTGTGCGGGACCTTCCAGTTCTTCACGGATGGCGGCGGAGCGGGGATCGAGCTCACGACCGGCGAACTTCACGTACCACGCGGTGATGGCGAAGGTCGTGACGAATTGCCCGAGGCCGAGGATGATGCCGAGATTGATGTTGCCGAGGACCTTGGTGGCCATGAAGTCGTGGGCATAGGTAGCCAGGACGACGTACACCGCATACCAGAGCAGGAAGAATGCAGTGATGGGGAAAACGAACTTGCGCAGACGCGTTCGGAGTTCCTGGAATTCGGGACTCGCTTGCATGTCTATGAATGCCTGGGCATCCGGGGTGCGTCGCTCTTGCGGCGACCCCTCACTGATTTCTGCTGTGGACACTGCCGGCTCCTCGCCTCGCGTGTGAAGTGAACTACGCACAGACGTTAGTGAGATCGGAGTCACATGAAGACGCTGTGGCGCCAGTCACACGGTGAGCAGTCGCGCGCTGCGCCGAACGGTCAGGCAGGCGCGACCAACGGCAGAGGGTTCGGGCGGTGAAAGTCAGGGTTGGCGGAGATCGTCTTCGCGATCGGAGCCCATTCCGAGACGTTCCGGGGCGTGCATCCGCGTGAAGATTCGCGCAATATCTGCCGGTATCTGCTTCGACGACACCTTGCTCACGACGATCATCGTGAGGAACGCCAGCGGCACGCTCACCGCGGCCGGGAACGCGAAAATGGCTGCCGGCCAGCCACCGAGGACGTCCTCCGACAAACCACCCAGGACGGCGACAGTAGCGGCAGTGCCCGCAACACATCCACCGACAACCATCCCCGCCCCCGCGCCGACGGCGGTCAGACCGCGCCACCAGATACCCAATACGAGCAGTGGGCAGAGCGTCGACGCAGCGACTGCGAACACCAAACCGACGGTTCTCGAGAGGTCGACCGACACCACCGCCAGCGACAGCACGAGAGGAACGACCCCGGCCAGTAGCGCTGCAATACGGAAGTCTCGAACTCGACCACGGAGGACATCGGTACTGACGACGCCGGCGATGCTGACGAGCAATCCGGACGACGTCGACAGGAAAGCGGCGATGGCACCGGACGCCACGAGGGCTGCCAGCAGTTGTCCGCCCCACCCCGAGAACACCGAGCCCGGCAACAGCAGCACCGCCGCGTCAGAGGTGCCGGTGATCAGAAGTTGCGGGACGTACAGACGAGCGAAGACGCCGAGGAGTGTCGGAAACAGGTAGAACACGCTGACCAGACCGACAACGGCGAGCGACGTCAGACGGGCTGCCCGGCCGTCGGGGTTGGTGTAGAACCGGACGAGAACATGAGGAAGGCCGAGCGTTCCGAGGAAGGTCGCGAGCATCAGCGAGTACACCTGGTACATCGGGTGCGGCCCACCGAAACCCCAACCCGGGGTGATCCAGTCAGAGTTCTGCGCGGGCGCTCCGGCGACGACAGGGACAGCGGCTCCCGCGTCGAGGACCATGGACATGCCTTCACCGAGAGTGTGCTCCCCCGGCCCCAGGGTCATCGTGCCTTCGACCGCTCGCCCGTCGACTGTGCCGCCGCTGACCGTCACCGGCTCGGACACCTGGACGACGACGTCGGTGGTGATGTCGACGGTCGTCGCAGTGGTGACCGTCGGCGGCATCGACGCGCCGACGTCGTGGTGATCGCCGAAGCAGTAGAAGGTCAGTGCCACAGCGGGAATCGCGACGGCAGTCAGTTTCAGCCAGTACTGGAAGGCCTGAACGAAGGTGATCGAGCGCATCCCGCCGCCGACGACGTTGGCGATGACGATGACCCCGACCGCTACGCCGCCGATCCAACTGGGAACCCCGAGCAAGATATTGAGCGTCAGTCCCGCGCCTTGGAACTGTGGAATCAAATACAGGATGCACACCATCGCGACCACGAGCATCGCGAGCTTGCGCAATCGCGGTGAGCCGAGACGGAACTCGGCGAAATCGGGGACGGTATACGCACCGGAACGCCGAAGCGGCGCTGCGACGAACAGCAGCAGGGCGAGGTATCCGGCGGTGAAGCCGATGGGATACCAGAGTGCGTCGGCGCCGTACTTGGCGACCAGCCCCGCAACACCGAGAAACGAAGCAGCAGAGAGGTACTCGCCGGAGATGGCCGTCGCATTCCACCGCGCACTGACGGTTCTGGACGCGACGAGAAAGTCCGAGGTGGTACGAGCGAGCCGAACGCCGTAGATTCCGATAGCCACCGTCGCGACAGCTGCTGCCACGATGCCGAGCACCGTCAACACCGGGATAGGTTGTCCTCCCACAGTGCCGCGCTCAGTCGTCCACGATGTCGTTGAAGTCCTGCTCGTTTCGCTCCGCACGACGCACGAACACCCAACCGGTCGTCAACAGCAAGGGATACACGGCGCCGCCCATCACGAGCCACGGCAACCGGATGCCAAGGACCGCGACCTCCGACAGCGTCGGGAAGAGATGCGTCAGCAGCGGCACCGCACACAGGAGCCCGGCTGCGACGACGGCAAGGCGAATCGCCAGTCCCAACTGCGCGCGAACGAGACCGCGGATCATGGCGTCACCGACTTCGGTCTGTTCCTGCACCTCCACCCGTGTTCGCACGATCCGTGCGCCACTACGTTGCGCCAACACAACGCGCTCACGCTGCGGAGGATCGGACTGCGACGTCACCGCGACAACCAACTCTGCTTGGGCGCACGAACCAGTCGATCCTTGAGTTCACGGGTGTGTCTGCGACTGACCGGAAGCTCGACGGGAGGCTTGTCGCCGTGCGGGCGCAGACAGACCACCAATCCACTGCCTACTGTTCGGATGCCGGTGACCAGCGCCAGAGATACCAGGTAGGAGCGGTGCACACGCAAGAAGCCCGCGTCGGCCCAGCGTGATTCGAGCGTCGAGATCGGGATGCGCACCAGGTGCGATTTTCCAGCGGTGTGCAAACGCGCGTAGTCCCCGTCGGCTTCCACCCACTCCACCGAGGAACGCTGAACGAGCGTCGTGACACCGCCCAGTTCCACCGGGATCACCTCGTCCGTGGGCGCAGCTTCGGGTTTGCTCTCACTCTTGGTGCGCCCGGCGAGCCCCACGATCCGCTGAACGGCCTGAGCGAGACGCTCCTCCCGGAGCGGTTTGAGCAGGTAGTCGACGGCGCCGAGATCGAATGCGTCAACCGCTCGATCGTCGTGCGCTGTCACGAACACCACGGGCGGTGGCGTCGCGAAATTGGAGAGGATGCCTGCCAGTTCGAGACCGTCGAGTCCGGGCATGTTGATGTCGAGAAACACCGCGTCGATGCTTCCACCGCGCAGTATCCGCAACGCTGTCGTCGCATCCGATGCCGTGTGAACGTGCGCCACCGAGTCCTCGGCGCGCAGCAAGAAGGCCAGCTCGTCGAGGGCTGGTTTCTCGTCGTCGACGGCAAGGACGGTCAGCTGGGCATCAGTGTCAGTCTCGTTCACAACAGGTCCATGTTCCCACGACGGTTTCAGCCTGATCATCGAAGGCGAGAATCAGACGTGAATACCCTGCTTGAACTTGGGAACACGCATGCTGACCTTCGTACCGGCACCCGGCGCTGTCTCCACCACGAGTCCGTAGTCGTTGCCGAACGCGGCACGAAGTCTGTCGTCGACGTTGGCCAAACCGACGTGAGCAGCTTCTCGTGCGCTGGGTCGCCCCGATCCCGACTCGATGGCGTCGAGCGAACCGGAGCGCAGTAGTTCGGGGTCCATCCCCACACCGTCGTCCTCGACGCTGATGATGCAGTCCGGTCCCTCGTCCGCAGCCACGATGCTCACGGTCCCGCCCTCCGGCTTACTCGAAATGCCGTGACGAACCGCGTTCTCGACCAGCGGCTGGAGGGCAAGGAAAGGAAGAACCACGTTGAGCACTTCGGGTGCTATCTGAAGGCGGACGTTCAGAGCCTCCCCGAATCGCGCGCGTTCGAGGGTCAGGTAACGATCGATGTTGCGCAGCTCGTCGGCAAGCAGGGTGAACTCACCCGCAGATCGGAACGAGTACCGCGTGAAGTCCGCGAACTCGAGGATCAGTTCTCTGGCCCGCGCCGGATCGGTTCGAACAAACGATGCGACCGTGTTGAGCGCGTTGTAGATGAAATGAGGACTGATCTGTGCGCGCAGGGCACGCACTTCGGCTCGATCCAACAGGGCTCTGGACGCGTCGAGGTCGGCGAGTTCGATCTGACTGCAGGCATATCGTGCCACCTCGGTGACCGCTCCGAGCATTCCCGGCCACGGGTCCTCGCTGGTGACGATTCCCAGTACGCCGACCACGCCGATGTCCTCGATCAGCAGGGGCTGAGCGATCAGCGCTCGCACATGGTGATCGCTCGGTCCGCGCACCAGGTCCGAGTGCGTGACGAGTACCCGGCGTTCGCCTTCGATCGCACGAATGGCGGCGTCATGGAATTGTTCGGACAACGCTTCGTGACGGCCGTCCCACGCCAACAGGTTTCCCGACGCGTCTGCCAGGCCCAGACCGGAGCCGCCGGTCAGCTCGCGTAGGTGAGGCGCCGCCTCGGCGGCCGAATTCTCGTCGAGTCCACGCCGAAGTGGCCGCGCGGCAAGCGAAGCCGTGTGGAGAGCGGCATGGACTGCACGTTCGGTGGGGGTGGTCACCTCACGTCTGGTGCGCATCCACACAGCCGTCAGCGCCCCGGCCACTGCGAGAATCAGCACGCTGAGAAGCGCGACCACGGCCGGACTCAAGGCGAGTCCTCGTCCAGTTTCCGTATCAGTGTTTTCGGAGCCACCGTGCGGTACGCATCTTCGACGACGTCGGCTACGTCGTTCCAGAATTTCTCGTCCTCGGTCTCGTTGGCACTCGGAACGTCGAGGTACACGCCGATCCATCCCCGGCCACCCACGTACGGAGGGACGAAGAACCTCGACGGGTCACGACTGACCCAATCTGCCTGCGCCCCAGGTGGGGCCGCGGCCCAGATCGCGACGCGATCGTCGTGGTGGTGATCTGCCATGGTGACGAACTGCGGCGCCTTGCGCACGAACCACGACGCTTCACCGTGGCTGACCCGCTCGGTCGCCTCCGGCAATGCCAGTGCAAGAGCGCGGATTCGCTCCAACGGCGTCATCGATTCACGACCCGCAGGTATTCGGTGCCGGAACACCTGCAAATCGATCCTTCACCCACGCGACAGCTCCCGGCACAGCGGCGCCGTCCGCATGACCTTCGCCCGGTCGCGCCTGGAATTCGATGACGTCACCGTCGGCGCAGGCGCGTTCGACTGCCGCCTCGGTCCATTCCGGACGGATCAGGTTGTCATTGGTACCGACGACTACGTACATCGGACCGCTCGCGCGTTGACGGGGAAGAGCAACATCGCTGAGCCACGCGTGAATTCGGTCCGCATCCTCGGCGGTAGCCGGCCGCGTGTCGGCGGGCGTCACCTTTCCGACCAGACCCAACTTCTCCGTCGCCCGAGAGGTCAGGCACGAGGTGAGCAGGTCGTAGTTCTGCTCGAATGCGCCGCGC
Organism: Rhodococcus sp. WY5; assembly: GCF_018588185.1. NCBI lineage: Bacteria > Bacillati > Actinomycetota > Actinomycetes > Mycobacteriales > Nocardiaceae > Rhodococcus > Rhodococcus sp. WY5. The sequence continues at coordinate 2,733,333 of NZ_JAAMPR010000001.1, read as the reverse complement.
ACGTAGTCGGTTCGTTCGAGGTCCGGATGGGTGAGGGACAGCCCTTCGAGTACATAGGGCAGCAGCAGTTGCTGAGGCAGTGACAGATTCACCTCGGAATCACTCGAGATGATCGGCGAGATGTCCGCTGCCGGGGACAGGTTTGCTGCACCGACGAATTCGAGTCCGTCGCCGTAGGTGTCGGCTTCCTCGGCTGCCGCCCAGGATGCCTGCCCGCCTTGGGACAGCCCCAGAGTTGCCCAACGAGTCGAGGTGTCCGGAACGACGTTGCGCGCCGCTCGAACCGCGTCGATGACGTTGAACGCCGCGGTGTCCGGTTGCAGGTAAGGATGCGGGTCCGGAGTGCCGAGGCCCTCGAAGTCGGAGACAGCGACCACGTATCCCGAGTCGAGGAACGGCGCGACCAGGCCGATCGTGCCGAACAGGGTCGGCGAGGCCGACGGCGCGCAGTCGTCCGAAATACCCGTCGTGCCATGGCCGATGGAGACGATCGGCCAACCGCCCTCCGGCGGAGTTCCAGGCGGCGTGAACACCGTTCCCGACACCTGAGTCTCTCGGCCGTCGATACCGGAGGTGGAGCCGTACAGGATTTTCACCGCGCTTGCTCCGGACGCCGCCACTTCGGCTGTGCTGGTGAAGGGTTCACTGTCGAACACGACGCCGCGTCGCGCGCTGCTCTCGACCGACGGGGTTGTCGTGGTCGAGGTGTCGGTGACGGAGACATCCGGCGAGGCATCCGATCCGCAGCCGACGCTCACGAGAAGTGCGCTCGCCACCACGACTCCCCAGACTGCGCGAACCCTCGAACTCCGAACAGTCATACGCAGTGTTCCCCTCTATTTGCCCGCACCGCTACCTGCTCGGCGACGCCTGACACGTTCCTCTGCTGCGGCCTCTTCGATGTCGAGTCCTTCCAATACGGTACGCAATACCTCGTCGTCGAGATCTCCGTCGTCACGTGCGGCGATCAGCGCAACTCGTTGCGAGCGCAGTGACTGATGCCGGAACTTGTCGAACAGAGCTCCCGCATTCCACAAGGCGGCCTCGCGATCGGCGTCCTCGTCGACCTCCTGGAGTTGAAGCCTCGCCTGCATCGAGCGTCGTACGCGTTCGACGATCGCCTGCAGTTCCTTCCCGTCGATCCCCGGCGGAGGGTGCGCGGCCGCGTCTGCCAACGCCTTCTCTCCCGCCTTGCGAGAAATGTTGCGGGCCAACTCCATCTGTTCCTGCGTGCGCAACTGCTCGTAAGGATCCGCGACGTCGAGGCGACGGATCATGAACGGCAAGGTAGATCCCTGGATGAGCAATGTCCCGACCGCGACGATGAACGCGATCGCCTGGATGACGCCGCGTCCGGGGAACGGCTCGCCGGACGAGAGTGCAAACGGGATACCGCCGGCCGCAGCAAGAGTGACGACGCCGCGCATTCCCGCCCACGAGACCACCAGATTCTGTTTCCACGTCAGTTGATTCTCGCGATCACGGCGCAGGGTTACACCGAATCGCACACGCGAGTAGCTCAGGAACAGCCACACCGGCCGAATCACGATGACAACGGCCAGGACTGCGAGACCGTACGCGAACACGTGAAGCACCGGAAGTCCGTCGGCGACAACATCGTCGATCACGAAGCTCAGCTGGAGCCCCATGTACGCGAAGACGAACATCTCGAGAAGAGTGTCCAGGCTCGACCACACCGAGCGCTCCTGCAATCGCGTCATGATCGACGCGTCCGTCGAATAGTGCCCGATCACCAGACCAGCGACCACAACGGCCAGAACACCGGACGCGTGTAGTTCTTCGGCGGCCAGGTAGGCAGCGAACGGAAGCACCAACCCCAAGCCGGTTTCCAGTGGAGAGTCGTACATGCGGGCACGAACGAACTTGACGACAAACGCGAGCACCAAGCCGACGACAACGCCGCCGATCACTTCGTACGCGAAGAACAACAGGGGCGAATCGGTGGCAATTCGCGTTCCGGTCACTGCTGCGACGGCGACGGTGAAGAGCGTGAGCGCGGTGGCGTCGTTGACGAGCCCCTCGCCCGTCAGGATGGCGATCACCCGTTTCGGGAGCCCGAGCTTCTGACCGACCGCCACCGCGCTGACGGCGTCGGTCGGCGCGATCACGGCCCCGAGCACCAGGGCGGCGCCGATCGTGAACTCGGGCACCATCCATTCGGCGAAGAAGGCAACCACGAACGCCGTCACCAACACCATTCCGACGCCGAGGCGCAAGATCGGGGCCAAGTTGCGTTTGAAGGTCGCCACCGAGAATTTCAGAGCGGCCGAGTAGAGAAGCGGCGGCAGGACCACACCGAGAATGACGTGGGGATCGAGTTCCGGCCGCGGCATACCGGGTATGAAGGATGCGACCGAACCTACCGTCACCAAAACCAGCGGGGCCTGCAGGTTTCGTCGATTGGACAGCCCGGTGACTGCGATGGCGGCAATGACGACCAGCAGAATCCAGGTGAAGTTCACGCGTTCATTCTGCCCGCCGACCCTAGGAGTTCACCCAGCGGACGCACAGAAGCCCGCAACCTTTTCGGTGACGGGCCCCTGAGCAACGGTGCTACCGAAAAACGGTATGCCGAATCCGGTATTACTGCTTTTCGGGAACAGCCTTCTTGGCGGCCTCAGCTGCCTTGTCGATCTGATCGCCGTACTTGTTGCCGGTCTTGTCGTCGGCGATGTCGGCGACCTTGTCGATAGCGTCGTGAACCTTGTCGGAGTTCTCCGCTGCGAGCTCCTGGCCCTTTTCGACCAATCCCTTGACGTTGTCCAAGAAACCCATGTCCGTGTCCTCTCCCGGTGCTGACGCACATCCTTCGGCGGAATCGTTCCTCCGCGCCCTTCGATTCTCACAGGTCGACGGCCTCTGCGCCAGAAAGCAGGTCCGTGCGTTCGAGCCGTGCGCAACTCGAGGTAGCGTTAACCCGCCAATAGCTGATTGACCACCCATCGACATCGACAGGTGCCCGGTTTGAATGCAGGACTGCGCGGGACGGGGAGCGACCCCTACCCCACGCGTGAACTGCTGTCCCGGTGGTGGTCGGATCGCACCGATTACACCTGGCTCCCCCGATTCCTCGACACTCGCGGGCTGACCGTTCCCGGACGCAAATTAGTCGCGGTGTGGTGTTTTCTCTTCGCCCTGATCGCGGCGACCATGCAGTTGAGCCGCTTCGGTTCCGACACCGCCCTGGCGCGGTCGATCTTCGCCCTCGGAACTATCAGTGGCGCCTATGCGGGCTACCGCTGGGCGCGTAATGAATCGTGGCCAACTTGGCGACAATCCGTGGCCTTTGTCGTCTGGGCCGACCTGTGGCTCGCCGTCACTCTCTTCTTCGCCGTACGCACCGCTTTCGTCGGAACCATCGGCTGCATCCTGTTCATCATGATCGGCTTCTATGCGGCGATAGTTCACAGCCCTCGCGTTGCCATCAGCCACATCGGTTGGGCTCTTGCTGTCTGCACGACGCTCGCTGCCATGGCGATGTCCGAGCCGGTCAACGACGACTGGGTGGTCGTGAATCTCTATCTGATGGTTGCCGGTGTGGTTTTCTCCACCGCGTGGATTCTGCAGATCGTCTGGCTGCGCCTGACCGACGACGCACGCAACGCCCACCGGGACTACCTCACCGCGACACTCAATCGCCGCGGACTCCGGGACGAGGCACAGCATCTGCTGCGCAGTGATCGAACGCAGGCTCTGATCGCACTACTCATCGACGTCGACTCGTTCAAAAACCTCAACGACACACACGGCCACGTCGCGGGCGACGACGCGTTGACCGCTGTCGCCGACCGCCTCATCGCTGCCGCCGGACCCGATGCGGTGGTGGCTCGAATCGGTGGAGACGAGTTCGTCGTCCTGCGCGGAGTCGATCGAGGAGATATCGAGCAGGTCGCCACCGAGATACATTCGGCGGTCTCGTCCGACTCCGATCCCTATCCTGTGTCCGCCAGTACCGGCGTCAGCGTCTATCTGAGTCCCGAGACGGACTTACCGGATCGAGCTGTCAACGAACTGATCGAGCACGCAGACAATGCGATGTACCGAGCCAAGAAGCGCGGCGGCGATCGCATTGCCTGGGTGCAGATGTTCAGGCGCTGAAACTACTCACTCACTGTGGGCATGGTGATGCTCGCCGGGCAGGTCGTCGGGTGTCGCGAACATCTTTCGTTTCTCCCCGTGCAGGCGTGCGCTGATCCACCACGAGAGTTCCACGAGTACAACGCCGATCGCGCCGAGGGTGATCGCGAGCGTCGTCGCAGCGACGTTGCTCGGATCCAGTTTGAAGAACTCGCGGGTGAACGGCAGCGCGAACAGGATGAGGTATCCGGCCACCGACCCGCCGATCAGAACGAGCTTCCACCAGACGTACGGCCGAGCCACGACGGCCAGAACCCACACGGCGATCATGATCAACGTGATGAGCGCACTGGTTCCGGCCTGGATCTTCTGGGTTTCCGTCTGGTCCGGGCCTTGGTAAGCCAATACGTAGGAGATGAACGTGGTGATGCCGATGATCAGGCCCGACGGCAACGCCAGACGCATCACGCGCGAGACGAAACCGGTTCGCGCGCGCTCGTTGTTGGGTGCCAGAGACAAGATGAAGGCCGGGATACCGATCGTGAACCACGCTGCGATCGTGACGTGGCGGGGCAGGAACGGGTACGGCAGCGGTTCGAAGTCGAAGACCTGGGACAGGACGCCGGTGATGCCGATCAGGAACGCAAGCACCACCGAGTAGACGGTCTTGGTCAGGAACAGATTCGACACACGCTCGATGTTGCCGATCACTCGGCGGCCTTCCGCGACGACGTACGGGAGCGTCGCGAACTTGTTGTCCAGCAGCACGATCTGGGCCACGGCTCGGGTAGCCGGGCTGCCCGACCCCATCGAGACTCCGATGTCGGCGTCCTTGAGAGCGAGCACGTCGTTGACGCCGTCACCGGTCATCGCGACGGTATGTCCGCGAGACTGCAAGGCCGCGACCATTTCCCGCTTCTGATCCGGTCGCACTCGACCGAACGTCGTTGCTCCGTCGAGAGTGTCCGCCAGCTTTTCCTGATCGCTGGGCAGCTCTCGCGCGTCGATGGGGCGGTCGCCGCCTTCGAGTCCGAGGGATCCGGCAACGGCGCCGACGGAAACCGCGTTGTCGCCGGAAATGACCTTGACCGCGACCTTCTGGCTGGCGAAGTACTCCAACGTCTCCTGGGCGTCCGGGCGCACTTTCTGCTCGAGCACGACCAGAGCTTCGGGGGTGACGGTGCCAGGGGCGTCGGCGTCGTCGACGGGGAGGTCGCTGCTGCCGAGCATGAGGACACGAAGTCCGCTCGAACCCACTTCCTCGGCCTTGCGGGCCATTTCCGAGTCGGGATCGAGCAGCACGTCCGGGGCACCGAGTACCCAGTTGCCGTGACTGCCGTACGACTGGCCGCTCCACTTCTTCGCCGAGGAGAACGGCGCCACCGCTGTCGCTTCGCCCCACCCGGAGTCGTCGGAGAGAGACTCGCGAATCGCCAGGACACTCGCGTTGGGGCGAGGGTCGGACGCGGCCATCGCGCTCAACGCGGACTTGACCGCAGTCTCCCCCGATCCACCCGGTGCGACGTCGACCTCGGACAGCCGCATACCGTTCTCGGTCAGCGTTCCGGTCTTGTCCGCGCACACCACGTCGACACGAGCCAGACCCTCGATCGCCGGCAACTCCTGAACGAGGCACTGGCGCTTGCCCAACCGGATCACACCGACCGCAAATGCAATGGACGTCATGAGCACAAGGCCTTCGGGAACCATCGGAACCAGAGCTGCCACCATGCCGTTGAGTGCCGGTCGGATCGGCAGGCCGATCGTGAAGAGCTGATTGAAGATGATCAGCGCACCCGCCGGAATCATCAGGTAGGTGATGAACTTCAGGATCTTGTCGATGCCGCTGCGCAGTTCGGAATGCACGAGGGTGAACTTGCTCGCCTCTTCGGCCAGCTTGGCCGCGTATGCATCGCCGCCGACCTTGGTGGCGCGATATGCACCACTGCCCGCGGCAACAAAACTGCCCGACAACACTTGCTGGCCGCTCGCCTTGTGAACCGGATCGGCCTCACCGGTGAGCAGCGATTCGTCGACCTCGAGTGCAGCCGAACTGACCACCTCACCGTCGACGACTATCTGGTCACCGGATCCGAGTTCGATAATATCGTCGAGCACAACATCTTTGGGCGCCATCGCCACGGCGACGCCGTCACGCCTGACCATGGGCTTGGCCTGACTCACGATGGCCAGAGCGTCGAGCGTGCGCTTGGCGCGGATCTCCTGGATGATGCCGATACCGCTGTTCGCGATGATCAGCAGTCCGAACATGCCGTCGATGATCGAACCCGTCGCGAGCACGATCACCAACAACACGGTCAGGATCGCGTTGATGCGAGTGAAGACGTTGCCGCGAATGATGTCCTTGACCGAGCGAGACGCCCGATCCGGTACATCGTTGGTTTGTCCCGACGCGATCCTTGCTGCAACCTGATCGGCGGTCAGACCGCGGGCGACGTCGACGTCGTCCGGCAATCGCTCAGGCGCTACCGCCACTGCTGTCTCTTCTGAACTGGTGTGCTCGTGAGCCATGGTCAAAGATTACGCACCCGGAGCAACTAATCAGGGTGCGACTCGACAGGCAACCACGTCCGCGACACTTCGCCGCTCAGCCCAGCGGTATCCACCACTTCGACGGCGGTGTCGGTGACAACGCGTCGATCCTGCCGCCCGGCATCGGGACCGACACTGTTGTGCCCGCCTCTGCGGCCGACTCGTCGAGGCGAATGATCGGCTCCGACCACGAGTGAAACGCGAGGTTGAACGTCGCCCAGTGAATCGGGACGAAGACACCGCGCGACCCGTCGCCCTTGTTGAGGTCGATGTGCGTCTGCACTGCCTCTTCCGGATTCATGTGGATGTCCGGCCAGCGCACGTCGTACGCACCGACGGGGAGAAGCGTCAGATCGAAAGGCCCATAGGTTTCACCCAGCTGTTCGAAACGTGATGTGTATCCGCTGTCACCACCGAAGAAGACCCGGTGCTTCGGCCCGGCGAATACCCACGACGCCCACTGGGTCGTGTTCCGGACAAGGCCACGACCGGAGAAGTGACGAGCCTCCGTGCACGTGAGGACCAGGTCGCCGATCTTGGTCGACTCGTCCCAGTCCAGTTCCACGATCCGGTTCTCGGGCACCTTCCAGTGCCGCAGGTGAGCCCCGATACCGATCGGCACGACGAACGGGCCGGTCTGTGTACGAGTCAGGGTCTTGACCGTAGCCATGTCGAGATGGTCGTAGTGATCGTGAGAGATGACTATCGCATCCACTGCAGGCAGTTCGGTCAAAGCCACCGGAGTGGGGTGCATGCGTGCGGGACCTACTGTGGCCGAGGGTGATACGCGTTCACTCCACACCGGATCGGCGAGAACGCGGTAGCCGTCGACCTCGACGAGAACGCTCGAATGGCCGTACCACGTCACCGCCGCGTCGCCGGCTGCCGCCGGTGCCAGCGGAGTGGCCAACGGAATCGGCTGACGCGGCCGACCCGTCGACCCTCTCGTAGCCATCGACTTGAACATTCCGACATCGGTGCCCGGAACCAGTGTGCTGCTGGGCTCCGAGTTGTGGAACTGGCGGTCCCGGTATCGCGGGGACATCGCCGCATACGGTTGCACCGTGCTTCGCGAGGCCCCGATCTGCGTCGGGATGCCCCATGCGGCTCGCGCCACCCACCCCGTCGCCGCGGCAACAGCAGCAACTCCGAGAACCGTCGTCTTCTTCATTCAGACGAGCGTAGCCACTATCTGCCCTGCGTGCCCGGCGCCTGTTTTCCCTGCAACCAGCTTTACTTACCCTTGAATACGGGAGGGCGGTTCTCGATGCGGGCAGCGCGGGCTTCCTGGACGTCCTCGCTGAGCCAGGCGGCGTGAAGCGCGTCGAGCTGCTCGGGAGACTGCTCCTCCATGGTGCCGTCGTCGTTGAGAACCATCTTCATGTGCCGCAACGACAGCGGTGCGAGATTCGCGATGCGGTGTGCCCATTCCTGAGCGTCGTCGAGGGTTCCGATTTTGTTGGCGAGGCCGCGAGTGAAGGCTTCTTCGGCGCCGATCTGTTCGATGCCGAGCAAAATGGTGCGCGCGGGACCGCCGCCGACCAGGGACGCGAGCCGACGCATCGTCCACTTGTCCACCGAGACACCGAGGGTGGCGGCCGGGATTCCGAAGCGAGCGCTCGGCGCTACGACGCGAAGGTCCGACGCGATGGCCAGTTGCGTGCCCGCGCCGATGGCCGGACCGTTGACGGCAGCGATGACCGGGATGGGCGCCGTGTCGATAGAGCGAAGCATCTCGAACAGGCGATCGGTGAAGCCCTCCATGTAGACGTCGCCGGAAAGGTCCGCGCCTGCACAGAACGCCGATCCCTCACCGGTGATGACGACGACGTGCGCGTGCTCGGCTACCGCCGCGTTCATCGCGTCCCGTATTGCGATGCAGAGTTCCGCGCTGAGCGCATTACGACGCTCGTGACGCTGCAACTCGATGGTCACGACGTTGCCGTCACGGGAGAACCCGATCATGTCCGCTCACTTTCGTTTCTGGAAGGCTCGACACAGGGATGTTCCGAGGCGCCGATACCGTCCGCATACTTCTCTGCAGCTAAGTTCTGTACATCAGGAGGTTAGATTACCGATGAGTACAGACGACCTTGCCGCACAGCAACCACACCCGGTTGACGTGGTGGTGATCGGCGCCGGACAGGCCGGACTCTCCGCCGCGTACTACCTGCGCAAGTTCGGAATCGAGCCCGAATCGGGGTTCGTGGTGCTCGATCATGCGTCGGGGCCGGGCGGGGCGTGGCAGTTCCGTTGGCCGAGCCTGACACTGAGCACCGTCAACGGCGTCCATGACCTCCCGGGAATGTCCTTCGCGGAAACCACCGGTACAGACGCCGAACAGGTGCCTGCATCGGTGGCGGTCCCCCACTACTTCGAACTGTACGAAAAGCAATTCGAACTTCCCGTCCACCGCCCGGTACACACGCGAGTGGTGTGTCCGAGGGAAGAGCGCCTGCGGATCGAGACCGACCGGGGAGTATTCGCGGCGCGAGGCTTGATCAACGCGACGGGGACCTGGGAGCGGCCCTTCATCCCCCACTATCGCGGGGCCGAGTCGTTCCGTGGCCGACAACTGCACACGAAGGACTATCGAACCGCTGCCGAGTTCGAAGGCAAACATGTCGTCGTGGTCGGCGGCGGGATCTCGGCTGTCCAACTGCTCGACGAGATCTCACGCGTCACGACCACTACCTGGGTGACGCGGCGCGAACCCGAGTTCCGCGACGAGCCGTTCACGCCGGACATCGGCCGCGCTGCGGTTGCCATGGTCGAAGATCGTGTACGACGCGGCCTGCCACCGGGATCCGTTGTCTCGGTGACCGGCCTCCCGGTAACGTCTGCCATCCGGGCAGCGCGAGAGCGTGGTGTGATGAATCGACTGCCGATGTTCTCCGAAATTCTTCCGAACGGCGTGAAGTGGGCCGACGGTACCGTCGCCGACGCCGATGTCATCTTGTGGTGCACCGGTTTTCGTAGCTCACTCGATCACCTGGCGCCGTTGCACCTGCGCGGACCGGGTGGCGGAATTCCGATGACCGGGCGCCTCGCCACGCAGGTCGAAGCCGATCCTCGCGTGCACCTGGTGGGATACGGACCGTCGTCGTCGACGATCGGAGCCAACCGCGCCGGCCAAGCGGCAGCGCGCGAACTGACCGCGTACCTGGGAATCGGCGAATGAACAGAATCCTTGTTCCGGGCGAAACCTGCTGGCGCATCGAACCGGCGGACAATCTTGCCTGCATCGTCGACGCCGCTGACTACTTTCATCATGCGAAGTCCGCAATGCTGCAAGCTGAAAAGCGAATCATGTTGATCGGCTGGGACTTCGACACGCGCATCAAACTCGAACCAGGCGAGCAGACTCTCGACGGCCCCAACCGGTTGGGAATGTTCCTCCGCTGGCTCGTCCGCGAGAAACCCGACCTCGAAATCCTCGTACTCAAATGGAACATCGGCGCGTTCACCGCAATCGGCCGCGGCATGACTCCCGTCTTCGTGTCCAACTGGCTGACCGACGAGCGCCTACGGTTCGAGATCGACGGCGCCCACCCGGTTGGTGCGGCGCACCATCAGAAAATCATCGTCATCGACGACGCTCTGGCGTTCTGCGGCGGCATCGACATGACTGTGGACCGCTGGGACACCTCGGATCACGTCGACCGAAACGATTATCGAATCACGCCGAGCGGAAGGCGTTACGGCCCTTGGCATGACGCAACCACGGCGGTCGACGGCAATGCGGCTGCGGCCATCGGCGAATTGGCGCGGGCACGCTGGAAATCCGCAACCGGCGAGGATCTGACACCGGTCAAGAGCACTGCGACTCCGTGGCCCGTCAATTTGGCTCCCACCTTGCGGGTGGTCGACGTAGCCGTCGCCAGAACATTGCCGGAACTCGGCGAGCGCGCGGAGGTTCGTGAGATCGAGGCGCTGTATCTCGCGGCCATCGCCGGCGCCGAACACACGCTGTACATCGAAAGCCAGTACCTCGCATCACGCACGCTGGCCGAGGCGATTGCCGCGCGTCTACGTGAGGCCGACGGGCCGGAAATCGTTCTGGTCATTCCCCGCAATGCCGATGGATGGCTCGAACAAAAGGCGATGGACGGGGCACGCCACGACCTGCTGCATTTGCTGTGGTCGGCCGATACCCACGACCGTTTCGGTGCGTTTTATCCCGTGACCTCTTCTGGCGCACCTATTTACGTACACGCCAAGGTTCTCGTGATGGACGATCGGCTCCTGCGAATCGGGTCGTCGAATCTCAACAACCGTTCGATGGGCTTCGACACCGAGTGCGACATCGCCGTCGAATCCGACGACGACGCAGATGTCGAGTTGCGCGCCTCGATCATCGGATTGAGGCGCCGGCTACTCAGCGAGCACCTCGACGTCACCGAGGAAGAAGTCGACGACGCGTTGGGCGAGCAGTCACTGTTGTCGACGGTTCGCGCTCTCGCGACCTCCGACGCTCGCAGTCTGCGCGAATTCGACCGGAACACAGTCGACGGCGAAGACCACGTGCTCGCTGAAAATGCACTGATGGATCCCGAGCGCACGCCGCCCAGACTGAGCGATCGAATCGAAGGATTGCGCCGCCTGCTCGGCAAACGCTGAGACTCTAGAACACGCGCACGCAGTGCCCGGTTGCCAGCGCGAGTTCGACGAGCGTTGCACCGTGAACACTCGGGACGAGCGCGAGGAGAAACGTATCGCTGTCACTGTCGAGCCAGGCAAGTGAAACGCCCGTATCGGTGATGTTGTCGCCGATACGGGCGAGAAGCGATTCGAGTCCAGCAGCTCGATCGAAGGCCACGACAAGACTGTCCGCCCACTCCCACGATCCCGCCGGCGCCGACGTGAGCACTCGCAGCTGACCCAGAACCTCGGCAGCATCCTCGTTCCAGTCCACCCAGACCAGGCGTTCTTGTTCGTGCAATGCGTCGACGAGAGCAAACCACGCCATTTCCGGGTGTGGCTTCTCGAGCGTCTGTGAGTACAACTCGTTCTGCACTTCGACATACCGTTCCGGTTGGTCGATCGCGAGAGTCACACGATCGATGACAACAGCGCTGTCAGGGGCGAGCAGTTCGGCGATCGCGCGCAACGCGTCGCGAGCAGTTCCACTCACTATGGCTCCAAGTTCAATTCGGTCATCGGTGCGGTTTCCACATTCTGACATGCGTGTGCGCCTCGTTCGGACGTGTCCTCGATGTCGGGACACGAGCCAGATGCTTGCCGTGAGTTCCACGAATTCCCGGGCAACACCGCTCGCCGAGCTACCAAATTTGACTTTCCGGCTATCCCATTCGCCGCACTTGTCCGTTTACCCTTTCACCTGGCCTTACAATCCGGATATAGTCATCGGCGATCCAAGAAGCCAACTGGGATGTAGCGAGCCAGCGAACAGTCTGTTACCGTTCAGCTAACTACCCCTTCTGGTCAAACCGGATCGAAGGGGTTCGGGCAATGACCCACGGGGGGTTGACGTGAAGGGGCCATGTTCCGCATGAAACACGATTCACACACGACAACCTCTTGGTGGTCGATCGGCGAATGGCGCCTGGGATGGAAGGTCATCGCCGTTCTCGCATTGCCGATGATCGTCGCCGTCGTCCTCGGAGCCCTTCGCGTTCAGACGGAACTCGAAGAAGCCGCACAGCTGAGTTCCTCGTCCGAGCGCGCCCTCGCTGTGCCCGCCGCGATCAATCTCGAATCCGCGCTGTACGAGCTCGCCGAAGCCGCATCGGCACGCACTGACACCGGCCCCGCCACACAAGCGGTTTCGGACGCAATGGATCAACTGGTCGACGCCGCGCGCGCGTTCCAGTCCGACGACGACCTCAACGACCAAGTGACTTCGGCGCTCGCAGAGAGCCGTTCCATCATGGAGGAGGTCGCCGCCGGCGCGGTGGCTCCCGCACGCTTGGTTTCGCGGGTCGGCGAAGTCTCTCGCGCACTCTCGAGCACCTTCACCAGCGTCGTCGAGCATTCTCAGCGTCCGGCGCTGCGCGAAGAGGGTGGCCGACTCTCAGCACTCTGGGATGCGCGACGAGCACTGGCCGAACAACGAATCCTCTTCGGCTCAGGTGATCCGGACCAGCAGGCTCGTACCTCGATGGTCAGTGCCGCCGGTGCCGAACTGGTCGCTCTGAACAACATTCTCGCCATCGACGGGAGCAACGACACCGTCCGGACCCTCAGCAACTCCGCTCAGAACCGGATCAACGCACTCGGATCAACCCCGTCGACCTCTCCTCTGGGGAGCCGCGTCGGTACCGATCTGAAATCCGGAAACGACCAGTACAACAGCCTGACCGACACCACCGTCACCGAGTTCGGCGATACCGTCACCGCTGAATCCAATGCAGCACGAACCGCAGCACTTCGTGACACTGCAATCGTGCTCGGCGCGGTCCTGCTGGCACTGGCCATCGCCCTCGTCATCAGCCGATCGCTCATCGATCCGATCCGTCGGCTGCGATTTGCCGCATTGCAAGCAGCACGACGCGGACTCCCCGACGCGATCGAACGAATTCGCGCAGGTGCCAGTATCGACGACGTCGACTTCGCCCGTGTACCGATCCGCACCCACGAGGAAATCGGCGAGCTTGCACGCGCGGTGGACGACATGCACGGTCAGGCCATCACGCTGGCCGGCGAGCAGGCCACCCTGCGGCGCCAGGTCAACGACATGTTCGAAACGCTGTCGAGGCGTAACAAGTCCCTCGTCGACCAGCAACTCGGTTTGATCGAACAGTTGGAGCAGGACGAAGACGACCCTCGTCGCCTCGAGAATCTGTTCCGGCTCGACCACATCGCCGCGAGAATGCGTAGAAACGGCGACAACTTGTTGGTTCTCGCCGGAACCGATGTACGCCGCGCCAGAACCGCCCCCGTCGCTCTCGGCGATATCCTTCGTGCGGCGGTATCAGGCGTCGAGGAATATCGACGCGTCGAACTCGGGCAGATACCGCCCGGAGTCGTCACCGGTCATGCTGCCCCGGACGTCGTTCACCTCATCGCTGAACTGCTCGACAATTCTCTGCGGTACTCCCCGCCGGAGACCACCGTCTCCATCAACGCTGCCCGCACCATCGACGGCTCCATGATCGTCGAGATCGCAGATCTCGGTATCGGCATGTCGCCTGCCGATATCCTCGATGCCAACGAGCGCCTCGCCGCCGGCGGCGAGATGAGCGCGGATACAGCGCGTCGCATGGGTTTGTTCGTCGTGAGCCGAATCAGTCGTCGCTACAACATCTCTGTGCGCCTGCGCCCGACGGCAACGTCGTCGACGCACAGCGGCATCACCGCAACGGTGCTCCTACCGACGTCGATACTCGATTCTTCTCGGGGACCCGAGATCCGCACGCCGCGAACCGGACCCGTGCCCACGCTCGATCGGACTCCGCCGCCCGCACCGTCTGAACCGTCCTGGTCACAGCCCGTCCCGACCGAATTGGCACCCCCGCAGCCTGCGACCAGAAGTTTCGCAGATCTCCCGCGTCGAACGCCCAGCAACAGCACCGACCGGACTGAGACGTTCGCCCCGATCACACCGCAATCCATTCCCACGACAACAGCGCCTTCGGGGTTGCCACGTCGCACTCCGGGCACAAGTGGAGTACCGGCGGTCAGTACCTCGACTCCGACCACTGCTGCACCCGCCACCTCCGTGTCGTCCTTCGCTCCTCTGCCCGATCCCGAAGGCACAAGCGCATCGACGTCCCTTCCCGTGCGTACTCCTTCGCCGGAATTCACCTCGCCGGCACAGGGTCCCGAGATCCCGGTGGGTCCACACCCGTCGACAACCCCGCCGCCACGGCACCGGCTCTCAGCCCCGACGCCGACAAACACTGCGGCGTTCTTCTCCTCGCGCACCCGTGACGGGCTCTCTGCTCGCGCATCGGCGCGCGCTGACGGCGCGGGAGACGGCAACTCGAACGGCGTACTCGCTGCCCCGACCACGATGCCGATTTTCGCCCGGATGGTGTCCGAGTGGCTCGTGGACCCGACGGCGGAGACGTCAGCTGCTTCCACCGGCAGTGCGTGGACCACCGACGCGGATCAAGGCTGGCTGGCCGCTCGGACCTCGTTCGAGATGCCGGTCACCAAGATCGCCGATTCCGGACTTCCCATTCGAGACCGCGGAGCCCGCCTGGTTCCCGGCGCAGTCGGGAGAGGTGGAACGACACAGCGCCATGCATCCAATCCGGCGGACGTCCAACGTGGTTGGAGCAGTTACCAATCCGGAGTACAACGAGGGCGTCGGCGCGCTGCCGACCATCAGCCCGATGGCGGACAGTCTTTCGAATCGTCCACGATGTTGCACAACGATGAAGGAGAACAGTGAACACTGTCGGAGCCCAAGAGACTCCCCGCGCACTCGACTGGCTGGTATCGGCTTTTGCCCGAGACGTGCCGGGTGTGAGTCACGCGATCATCGTCTCAGCCGACGGGTTGTTGACGGCCTCGAGCACACATCTTCCGCTCGATCGGGCCGATCAATTAGCCGCTGTCACTTCCGGACTCGCCAGCCTGTCCGCGGGGGCGTCACGCCTCTTCGACGGTGGAGCCGTCATGCAGTCCGTCGTCGAGATGGAGAACGGCTACCTGCTTCTCATGGGCGTCGGTAGTGGCGCTTACCTTGCCGCTCTCGCTGTCGCCGGATGCGACATCGGCCAGATCGGTTACGAAATGGCGACTCTCGTCGATCGCGTCGGCACCACCATGGACATTGCCCCGAGAACATCGCAGGGTATTTGAGTTCGATGCCTCACCATCAATCCGAGTACGACGACGCCGAACCGAGCTTGGTCCGGCCGTACGCGCTCACCGAAGGTCGGACCCTGCCGTCCATCGACCTCCCACTCGAAGCGATCATCGCGACGATCGAAGACGCGGTCTCGAACAATCTTGCACCGCAGGATATTCGTGCATCGATCGTCGCACTCTGCGAGCAGCGGATCTCGGTTGCCGAGATCGCTGCCCACCTGGGTGTTCCGATCGGAGTCGTGCGGGTACTGGTCGCCGACCTCGTAGTAGCCGGATCACTGGAAATACATGCCACTCTGCGAAGCGACGCATCTCGAGTCGAGCGACGCGAACTGATCGAAAGGACCCTCAGTGGACTTCGGGCACTCTGACTCATCGTCTCGCGTGAAATCGACAAAAATCGTGATCGCCGGGGGTTTCGGTGTTGGTAAGACAACACTTGTGGGGACCGTCTCCGAAATCGTCCCCCTTCGCACGGAGGCCATGGTCACCGACGCCAGCGACGGTATCGACAATCTCGGATCCACTCCCGACAAGAGCACCACGACGGTCGCGATGGACTTCGGGCGCATCACTCTCGCCGACGACCTGGTCCTCTATCTGTTCGGAACCCCGGGACAGCGCCGCTTCTGGTTCATGTGGGACGACCTGATCACCGGTGCGATCGGTGCGGTCATTCTGGTCGACACGCGTCGCCTGGAAGACAGCTTCGCCGCAGTCGACTTCTTCGAGGCGCGAGGCCTCCCGTTCATCGTGGCGGTCAACCGTTTCGACGGCGCACCAATCCATTCGGCGAGCGATCTCCGCCAGGCGTTGGCTCTACCCAACCGGGTTCCCATGATCGAGATCGACGCCCGAAACCGCGAATCAGCCAAACGCGCGCTGATCGCCGTCACCGAATACTCCCTCGAACGACTTGCAGCTGAAGCAGTCGTCTAGATGAATCACCAGATGCGAATCGTCGCCGAAAGGAACTGGCATGTCGGATGAAATGCACCATTTCTCGATGGGAATCTGGCTGCTCGGACTCGCCTACGTCGTGTCCGTGGTCGGGTC
This sequence comes from Rhodococcus sp. WY5, assembly GCF_018588185.1. NCBI lineage: Bacteria > Bacillati > Actinomycetota > Actinomycetes > Mycobacteriales > Nocardiaceae > Rhodococcus > Rhodococcus sp. WY5. The sequence continues at coordinate 2,716,845 of NZ_JAAMPR010000001.1, read as the reverse complement.
GGTAGTCGGCCTGGCGTGCACCAGGCATTCAGCGTCGGCGACGACAACCGCCACACGCATGCGATGGCTCGCCATGGCTGCCTTGTCGATCGGTGGCGTCGCCATCTGGCTCATGCATTTCATCGCCATGCTCGGCTTCGCGGTCCCCGGCAGTCCCATTCGATACAACCTCGGATGGACCGTGATCTCCGCGATCATCTCAGTAGGGGCCGTGTTTGTCGGCCTGCTGATCATCGGGACCGAATTTCGCTGGACGCGGCTTCTGATCGGGGGCGTGGTAACCGGTCTCGCCGTGAACATCATGCATTACACGGGTATGCGCGCCTTGCGCTTTCAGGGCGAGATCCACTACGACCTGCTCTTCGTTGCACTGTCGGTTCTCATCGCAGTCGTCGCCGGAACCGCTGCACTGTGGTTCACCATGGTGCTCGAGTCCACGATTCTGCGTTTTGTCGCCGGAATCATCATGGGCATCGCTGTCGTCGGTATGCACTACACCGGAATGGCCGCTGTCGAGGTTGTTCACGACGCGGCAGCCCCGGCGCCACAGGGACTCGAAGTGTTCTCATTCCTCTTCCCTGTCTTCGTTCTCGGCCTGCTGGCGTTGGCAGTTCCGATTGTCGCAGTGCTGACAGCACCCAACCGCGCGACGGCACGAATGGAATCCGCCGCCGACGATCTGGCGTTCGAAGCACGAGAGTTCGCGATCTCGAACTGAGCAGAGTACGGGGCGAGTTCACGTAAATCGACAACGCCCCGTACATTTCGGGGATGGTGGATGCCGGACACAACCCCCAGCCATCGACCCGCGCAACGCTCGTCGTGATCGGTGGTTTGCCGGCCACCGGCAAGTCGACGATCGCGCGGGCGCTTGCGCAGCGTCACCAAATCCCCTTCGTGCGGGATCGATACCATCGAACAGGCGCTGATACGCAGCGGTATCGCTGACGCGTCCGGGACCGCCGGATACATCACCGGGTACGCGCTCGCCGCCGAACAATTGCGACTGGGACTTTCGGTCGTGGTCGAATGCGTCAACCCCGTCGAGGCGACACGAGACGCCTGGTCCGCTACCGCACAACATAATTCGGCGCGCCTGCTCGGTGTCGAGGTCATCTGTTCGGATCCCGACGAGCATCGCAGACGCGCTGAACGGCGAGTCGTCGACATCCCGGATCTCGTACTACCGACGTGGCAGGAAATTCTGGATCGAGACTACGAGCCGTGGACTACGGAACGGCTGGTGCTCGACACCGCAATCATGGACTCCGACAGTGCAGTACGACGCATCACAGCAAAGATGCTGTAGCGTGCGAGCTGCTCACAAGGTGAGAACGAAGAATGCGCTGTTCGGGTCTTCGCGGTAGTTCCCGAACGGTGGACAAGGCACGAACCCGAATTTCGCGTACAACCGGCGAGCTGGATCGAAGAACTCTTGCGTACCGGTCTCCAATTCGAGTTGCCGGTAACCTCGTTGTCTCGACTCGTCCACGACGTGTTGAAGAAGTCGCGTTCCCACGCCACGCCCCCTTGCTGCCGATGACGTTCGCATCGACTTGATCTCGCCGCCGGCCGACGACCGTTCCTTGAGTGCGACGCAACCGAGTAACTCGTCACCTTCGCTCCACAGCGTCCACATGGTCACAGAGCTATCCATCAGCCCCGTGACGTCCAGCGCGTGAACGCTGTCCGCGGGCGAGGTCGCGTGCATGTCGGCGAGATGTTCGGTGAGTAGAGCACGGACCGCATCCCGACTCAGGTCGTCAATTTCGATTCGCACAGATCCTCACTGTCCTCTTCGCTTCCGGCAGTACCGAATGAAAGTATGACTGTCCTTCACTTCGCCGAAGGCCTGGCCCGAACGTGGATGCGTTCTCCTTGGGGGCCGAACAGACTCAGTACCTCGACCGGGCCGCGCCCGTCACTGCCGAACCAATGCGGGTTTCGGGTGTCGAATTCAGCAGCTTCACCCGTACCCATCACGATGTCGTGATCGGCCAACACCAACCGCAACCTCCCCGACAGCACGTACAGCCATTCGTAGCCGTCGTGCACTTGGGGATCCGGTTCCGTCTGGCTTGCCGGGATGGTCATCTTGAATGCCTGCAACCCACCCGGTTGCCGAGTCAGCGGCAATACCGTTCGCCCACTGACGCTTCGAGGCGCACTCTGGATGCGTGGATCGGCGACCTGCGGTGCCGCCACCAGTTGGTCCAACGGCACTTGGTGGGCAAGCGCGATCGGAAGCAGCAACTCCAAGCTCGGGCGACGCTCCCCCGCTTCGAGCCTCGACAGGGTGCTCTTCGAAATACCGGTGGACTCGGACAGCGCTGTGAGTGTGACGTTCCTCTGTGTACGAATGCGTTTGAGGCGCGCGCCGATCTGCGAGATGGCGGCATCGATGTGCGGACCGTTGACATTCATGGTGCCGAGTCTGACGGCGATTCCCAGAAATGGCAACATTAGTTGCTGATGAACCTCCTCCGCGAGCAATCTGTGCTCATGCGAACACACACTGAAACTGAGATCCTCGACGCCGTGATCGTCGGCGGTGGCGCCGCCGGACTCAGCGCAGCCCTGGTGTTGGGTCGTGCTCGGCGCTCGGTCGCCGTCATCGATTCCGGCAAACCGCGCAACGCACCGGCAGCACACATGCACGGCTTCCTCTCGCGCGACGGCATGGCGCCACGTGAGTTGCTCGCCGTCGTACGCAGCGAATTGCAGACGTACGGAGTGGAATTGACACAAGATGACGTAGTCGACATCTCCTGGCGCGGTATCGAACCCGGCTTTGTCGTCGAACTTTCAGGAGGCACGACGCTCGAAACTCGTACTGTGCTGGTTGCCACCGGTCTACGGGATTCACTCCCGGAAATACCAGGCATCCAGGAGCTTTGGGGACAAAGCGTGCTCCATTGCCCGTACTGCCATGCGTACGAGATCAGCGACCAACCGATCGGCGTTCTCGGCGGCGACGCTCGCGAGATGTCACTTCACCAGGCGTTTCTACTCCGACAGTGGTCGTCGGATGTGACGTTCTTCCCCGACAAGATCTCACTCACCCCCGACGAACGCGCGCGACTGGCTGCCCGAGGAGTGACGGTTGCCGACGGATCGGTATCTGGATTGGTCTGCGAGAAAAGCAAACTGAAAGCCGTCGAACTCGACAACGGCCAACTTGTTGCGCGCTCAGCACTGTTCGTTGCGCCGCGTTTCGTTCCGAACGACGCACATCTGACGCGACTCGGCTGCAAAACCAGCCCCACGGGATTCGTGGCTGTCGATCGTTCCGGCGCCACCAGTGTTCCTGGTATCTGGGGCGCCGGCAACGTCGTCGACCCTCGCGCCCAGGTAATCAATGCTGCGGCGGCAGGTTCGACCGCGGCAATCGCGATCAACGGATATCTGGTCGAGCAAGATGTCGAATCGGCTCTTCGTTCGACCGAGCCGGAAGGGGGCTTCTCGGCGACCGTGGAGCAACGCGTCTGCGAGTTGAACGGCGGCAGCGCCCTCCACGGCTTGTGACCGAGGTGTCTACGTCGCGGGGCCGCCGTGCAACTTCTCGTAGGCGGCCTTCTCGGCGTCGTGGCGCGAGATCTTCTTCGGGTTCTCGAGGTCGGAAGGCAAACCGTGACGCTCGAGGCGACGCGACCTGTTCTGAGCCATGTAGGAGACCGAATAGAACAGTGCCAGAAGCACTCCGAGCAGCACCATCGATGCCCGCAGGGCCCACGGTCCGGGGAAGAGCATGAAAGCCGCGAACACTGGAATGAACGGCACCATGCTTCGGATCAGGTGACGCGGCACGGCCCAGTCACCGATCAGGTCGTTTCGTACCCAGTCCTGCATCGAATCGGGCAGCTTGCGCCCCACTGAATAACCCAACCACTGAAGAGGATTCGGGCTCGTACGTTGCTTTTTGGAAGTCACGGAAGTCACCTGTTCGGTACGCATCGACGGTACTGACGCAGTCATCACGTTTCTTTCGGATGCAGTCATCACATTTCTCTCATTGGTCCAAGGCTCCGGCGCGGAGCGCGGCCTCGTTGACCCGCGTCAGAACGTTGTGGAGTTCTTCGAGTTCGGCGAGGCTGACGCCGAGCTTCGCGACAACCGCCGGCGGGATCTTCTCCGCCTCCGCGCGCAGTGCCACACCGGCTTCGGTGAGGTCCACGTCCAGTTGCCGTTCGTCGGCGCGGCTACGGGTTCGCGTGATCAGCCCGGACGCCTCGAGTCGCTTGAGGAGCGGCGACAGCGTCGGCGAATCGAGTTGCAGTGCCTGCCCGATTTCCTTGACCGCCATCGGCGACTTTCCCCACAGTGCCAGCATCACCAGGTACTGGGGATGCGTGAGGCCCATCGGCTCGAGCAGTGGCCGGTAGACGGACAGCACCGCCCGGTTCGCGACCGCAAGTGCAAAGCACACCTGCCGGTCGAGAGCCAGCGGATCATCCATCTGCGTCTGCGGAGCCTTCGTCGTCATGAATCCGATGTTATCAGATTAATTAGTGCAGCAACTATTATTGCACTAATCAATCTGGCGATGATCGTCACTCTTCTCCAACGTCGACGTGGGTTGCCCGGTGAGACCCACGTGCGCTTCCGCCCTCATTCGCTCCACCATGTGCGGGTAGTGCAGCTCGAACGCCGGACGCTCACTGCGGATGCGCGGCAACTCGGTGAAGTTGTGACGCGGCGGCGGGCAGGTGGTTGCCCACTCCAGCGAGTTTCCGTAACCCCACGGATCGTCGACGGTGACAACTTCGCCGTAGCGGTAGCTCTTGAAAACGTTCCAGATGAACGGAAGCGTCGAGGCACCGAGCACGAAGGCAAAGATCGTGGACACCGAGTTCAGCACCGTGAACCCGTCCGAGGGCAGGTAGTCGGCATAGCGACGCGGCATCCCCTCGCCGCCGAGCCAGTGCTGAACGAGGAACGTGCCGTGGAAACCGACGAACGTGGTCCAGAAGTGCCACTTGCCGAGACGCTCGTCCATCATGCGACCGGTCATCTTCGGGAACCAGAAGTAGATACCGGCGTACGTGGCGAACACGACCGTACCGAAGACCACGTAATGGAAGTGGGCGACGACAAAATACGTGTCGGTGACATGGAAGTCGATCGGCGGGCTCGCGAGAATGACACCCGACAGACCACCGAAGAGGAAGGTGATCAAGAAGCCGACCGAGAACAGCATCGGCGACTCGAAGGTCAACTGCCCCTTCCACATCGTGCCGATCCAGTTGAAGATCTTCACACCTGTCGGCACGGCGATCAGGAACGTCATGAACGAGAAGTACGGCAGGAGAACAGCACCCGTCGCGTACATGTGGTGAGCCCACACCGCGATCGACAGAGCTGAAATCGCCAGTGTCGCATAGACCAATCCGGTGTACCCGAAGATCGGCTTACGGCTGAAGACCGGGAAGATCTCCGAGACGATGCCGAAGAACGGCAGCGCGATGATGTACACCTCGGGGTGACCGAAGAACCAGAACAGGTGCTGCCACAACAGAACTCCACCCGACGCCGGGTCGAAGATGTGCCCACCGAGATGACGGTCGACGAACAGACCCATGAACGCAGCGGTCAAGAGCGGGAACGCCATCAAGATCAGAATGCTGGTGATGAAGATGTTCCACGTGAAGATGGACATCCGAAACATCGTCATACCTGGTGCGCGCAGGCAGATCACGGTGGTGATCATGTTGACCGCACCGAGAATGGTGCCGAGGCCACCGACCGTCAGACCGAAGACCCACAGGTCGGCGCCGACGCCGGGACTGTGCACCGCGCCCGACAACGGGGTGTACGCGGTCCAACCGAAGTCGGCAGCGCCGCCCGGCGTGAGGAATCCGCCGAGAACGATGAGACCACCAAAAGTGAAGAGCCAGAAACCGAATGCGTTCAGACGCGGGAACGCCACGTCCGGGGCACCGATCTGCAGCGGAAGTATGTAGTTCGCGAAGCCGAAAACGACGGGCGTCGCATACAGCAGCAACATGATCGTGCCGTGCATGGTGAACAACTGGTTGAACTGCTCGTTCGAGAGGAACTGCATCCCGGGGACAGCCAGTTCCGCACGCATGAACAGGGCCATCAGGCCGCCGATCAGGAAGAACACGAAAGCCGTGATCATGTACATGATCCCGATCTTCTTGTGATCGGTGGTCTTGATCATGTCGAACATCCACGACCCCTTGGGATCACGGCGCTTCGGGTACGGCCGCTCCGGAATCGGCTCCAACTCTCCGGTCCGCTCGTCCGGCACCGTTGTCGTCATGCTCGCGCGTCCTCTTTCGTGCTCGATACCGCCTCAAGAACTTTCCGCACGACCATATCGCATGTTAATAGTTAATGCACAAACTAAGTGTGGTCGACGTGAGCATCTATCGAAAACCGAACGTACGCAACCTTTTGCAGATTTCGGTGAGATAAAGTCAGGCGGCGGAATAGGTCGAGGGTCCGCCGCGTTGAACAAACCCGTGACTCTTCCCGACACATCGACAGCACCCGAGGCCTCCGCGTTGCGCGGCCTCTTCGAGCCTTTCGAGGTCAAATCACTCTCGTTGCGTAACCGTTTCGCCATGGCCCCGATGACGCGCGCCTTCTCGCCGGACGGAATCCCCGGCGCCGACGTAGCCGAGTACTACCGTCGTCGCGCAGCAGGTGGTGTCGGCTTGATCATCACCGAAGGCACGTACATCCCGGACCCGGCAGCCGGCCCGCACACCCGCGTACCGCGCATCTACGGCGATTCGAGCCTGGGTGGCTGGAAGTCGGTTGTCGACGCCGTCCACGCCGAAGGCGGATCGATCATTCCTCAGCTGTGGCACCTCGGAGTCGAACGCGGCGAGAACTCGCGCCTGAACCCCGAGGTCGAAACCGTCAGCCCCTCCGGCCTGGCACTGGACGGCACCCGCCTGGGACGAGAATTCACCACCTCTGACCTCGACGACTTGAAGCAGTCGTGGGTCGACGCCGCACTCAACGCGAAGAACACCGGCTTCGACGGTCTCGAGTTGCACGGAGCACATGGCTACCTGCTCGACGAATTTCTCTGGGCGGGAACCAATGTCCGAACCGACGGATACGGCGGATCACTCGAGGCCCGCACCCGTTTCCCGGCCGAGGTCGTCGCCGCAATCCGAGAGGCCGTCGGGGACGAGTTTGCGATCGTCTACCGATTCTCGCAGTGGAAGTCCGGCCATTACGACGCTCGTATCGCCCAGAGCCCGGCAGAACTCGGCCGCATCCTCACTCCCCTGGTCGACGCCGGCGTCGACGTTCTGCATCCGTCCACGAGGCGTCATTGGGAACCGGCATTCGCTGAACTCGACGGTGAAGACGGCACACTCGGCCTCGCCGGTTGGACGAAGAAGCTGACCGGGTTGCCGACCATCACCGTCGGTTCGGTCGGACTCGATTCCGTGTTCACGACGGCATTCACCGGCGAAGCTGCATCTGCTGTCACCGGACTGGAGCGTCTCGAAGCTCAGTACGAGAGGGGTGAATTCGACATGGTTGCCATCGGGCGCGCGCTGCTCGCCGATCCCGAGTGGGTCGAGAAGCTCCGCACCGGACGCGCGGACGAGCACATCGCATTCACCGCAGAACATCGCACACACCTGAACTGACCTCGCACGACAAAACGGCACTCCCGCAATTGTGGGAGTGCCGTTTGTGGGTCTGCCGGAAGTACTAGCTGCCGAGCGTGACCGGGTCGGGGCCGATGCGGCCGGCCGGGTCGTCGAGAGCACCGATCGCGTTGATCTGTTCCGGTGTCAGTTCGAATCCGAAGACATCGAAGTTGGCGGCGATACGTTCGGGGGTCACCGACTTCGGAATCACCACGTTTCCGATCTGCAGGTGCCAGCGAATAATCACCTGAGCCGCGGTGACGCCATGAGCGTCGGCGATAGCGGTGATGACGGGGTCGCCGAGAACGGTTCCCTGTCCGAGCGGGCTCCACGCTTCCGTCGCGATTCCCTTGCCGGTGTGGAAGGCGCGCAGTTCGGCTTGGTTGAACTTGGGGTGAAGCTCGATCTGGTTGAGGACCGGCACCTCACCGGTTTCACCGATGACACGCTCGAGGTTCTCGATGGTGAAGTTGGAGACACCGATGGATCGAACCCGTCCGTCGGCCTTGAGCTTCTGGAATGCCTTGAACGTCTCGACGTACAGGTCCTTGGACGGAACCGGCCAGTGGATCAGGTACAGGTCGAGGTACTCGAGACCCAACTTGTCGAGGCTGGCGTCGAATGCCGCAAGCGTCGAGTCGTAGCCTTGGTCGTCGTTCCACAGTTTTGTCGTGATGTAGAGGTCTTCGCGGGCGATGCCGGATTCGGCGATCGCGCGGCCGACGCCCACCTCGTTGCCGTAGATCTTGGCGGTGTCGATACTGCGGTAGCCGGTCTTCAGGGCTGTGGAGACGGCCTCCTGCGTCTCGTCGTCCGGAACCTGGAACACACCGAATCCGAGTGCGGGGATCGTCTTACCGTCGTTCAGAACAATGGTCGGTACAGAGGTCACATCGTTGGTCTCGGTCATATATGGATCCAACGCGCGAGGGCCGGGAGGCATTCCCCGCCGAACCTCCGGGCAGTGCCCTTGTACCGCCCGAAATGCCGGTCTACCTTGGAAGACAAGTATTGGAATCGCCTCGAGAAAAGAGAGAGCGATGAATCTTTCATATCGTCTCGCCTACAAGGTCGGTGTCACTCCGTGGGAGCACACCGGGCACGGGTTCGACGCTCAACTGTCCGGCCTTCTGGATGCGATTTCCGTCCCGGAAGGTGGCCGTGCACTCGATATCGGTTGCGGCACCGGACGCCATTCCATCGAGCTGGCGCAACGCGGGTGGCACGTCACCGGCGTCGACGCCGAACAGGAACCGCTGGACAAAGCGCGCATACACGCGCGTGAAGCACACGTCGACGTCCGGTTCCTCCACGAGGACGCGGCAGACCTGCACATTGCTGTCGACGGCGGGCACATGCTGGTGCTCGACATCGGCTGTTTTCACGGGCTCACCGATCATCAACGACGGGACTACGGGAGATCCGTAAACGCGATCACCGCACCCGGGGCGTCCATGGTGATGTTCGCATTCGGACCGGGGCACCGTTGGCCGATGCCACACGGCATCTCGGAGGAGGACGTCATGCGAGCATTCGACGGTTGGTCGATGGCCTCGAGCATGGCCGCGGACGTGAGTGAATCGCCACTTCCGGTCCGTGCGGCACATCCGTGCTGGTATCACCTGGTCCGTGGCTGACTGCTGTGCGCCTTTATTAACCGCCCGCGGTTAATAAAGGCGCACAGCACCGGGGATACTTCTCAGGTGACTGCAACACTGCGCATCAGCGGCCTCTCTGCTTCCCGGGGAGAACGCACCCTGTTCTCCGACCTCGACCTCACCGTTGCCCCCGGCGACGTCATCGGCCTCGTCGGCGCGAACGGCGCCGGCAAGTCGACGCTTCTCACCGCACTGGCCGGAATCGGAACCGCCGACGTCGAGGGTTCGATCATCCTCAGCCCGCCGGATGCTGCGGTCGGTTACCTCGCGCAGGAACCCGATCGCATCGAGGGTGAGACCGTCCTCGAGTTCCTCGGCCGCCGCACCGGCGTCGCCCACGCCGAGGAAGTCATGAACGCCGCAGCCGAAACCCTGGCCGAAGCCGAAGAGGATCTGTACTCCCCGGCACTGGAACGCTGGCTCGCTCTCGGCGGCGCCGACCTGCTCGAGCGCGCCGAGAAGGTGGTCGAAGAACTCGGTCTCGGAGTTCCACTCGATGCACATATGACGGCATTGTCCGGCGGTCAGGCCGCGCGCGCCGGCCTCGCGTCACTGTTGCTTTCGCGCTACGACATTCTCTTGTTGGACGAGCCCACCAACGATCTCGACCTACGCGGTCTCGAGCAGTTGGAGCGATTTGTCGCCGAGACGCGCGCAGCACTGGTTGTCGTGAGCCACGATCGCGAGTTCCTCTCGCGCACCGTCACCGGAATCGTGGAACTCGATCTGGCACAACAGGACATCGCCGTGTACGACGGCGGCTACGAGTCGTACCTCGCCGAACGCGAGATCGCCCGCCAGCACGCACGCGAGGCGTTCGAGGAATACGCAGGCACCCGCTCCGATCTCGAAGATCGCGCACAGATGCAGCGCAACTGGATGGAACACGGCGTCCGCAACGCGCGTCGTAAAGCCAAGGACAACGACAAGATCGGACGCGGATTGCGGACCGAGTCGACGGAGAAGCAAGCCGCGAAGGCCCGCCAGACTCAACGCCGCATCGAGCGACTCGAAGTCGTCGAGGAACCGCGCAAGGAGTGGGAACTTCGCATGGAGATCGCGGCGGCGCCGCGGTCCGGTTCCGTTGTCGCAACCACGAACGGCGCCAAGGTAACTCGCGGTCAGTTCACGTTCGGTCCGGTCACGACGCAGATCGACTGGGGCGATCGAATTCTCGTCACGGGCGCGAACGGGGCAGGCAAGACCACCCTCCTCAACGTCCTGCTCGGCAAACTCGTCCCGGACGAGGGCATCGCGTCGCTGGGTTCCGGTGTCGCGATCGGTGAGATCGATCAGGCGCGTGGATTGTTCGAAGGTGATCAACCAGTCGTGGAGGCCTTCGGTGCGCAGGTTCCGGACTGGCCCGATGCCGATGTCCGCACTCTCCTCGCCAAGTTCGGCCTGCGCGGACACCACGTACTCAGATCTGCCGCTTCCCTGTCCCCCGGCGAGAGAACAAGGGCTGCACTTGCTTTGCTCCAGGCTCGCGGCGTGAACCTACTGGTACTGGACGAGCCGACGAACCATCTCGACCTTCCGGCGATCGAACAGCTCGAGCAGGCAATGGAGTCGTTCGAGGGAACCCTCCTTCTGGTCACTCACGATCGACGCATGCTGCAGTCCACCCGAAGCACGCGCCGGTGGCGAATGGAGAACGGACAGCTCTTCGAGGAGTAGCCGATCGACTCTGCTTGCGCAGACAACCCGCGTGTGCAACTATTTATCAGGCGCACGCAATAGTTGCATGCGCGGCATAGGTGGCCCGCGGATGACATGATTCCCCGTCGAGCTGCCACATCCCAGTCCCGAAAGGCACTCTTCAATGTTGTCGATCCCCGACCGCACACTGACTCACGGAACCACCGGCGAGCCGATCACCATCCCGCAACTCGGGTACGGCGTTTTCCAGGTACCGGACGCGCAGACCGAAGAGGTCACTGCCACCGCTCTGGAGATCGGCTACCGCCACATCGACACGGCCGCGATCTACGGAAATGAAGCCGGAGTCGGCCGCGCCATCGCAGGTTCGGATATCCCTAGGTCAGAGCTGTTCGTCACCACCAAGCTGTGGAATGACGATCAGGGCCACGACCGAACACTCGCCGCTTTCGACACCAGCCTCGACAAGCTCGGACTCGACTACGTCGACCTCTATCTGATTCACTGGCCCGCGCCGGCAAAGGGCCTGTTCGTCGAGACCTGGGCGGCATTCGAGCAAATTCTCGCCTCCGGCCGCACCCGTGCGATCGGCGTGTCCAACTTCCTGCCCGAGCACCTCGAACTGCTGGCCCAGCACAGCGCGACCACCCCGGCCGTCAACCAGATCGAATTGCACCCCAGACTGCAACAGCACACTTCTCGGGAGTACGCCCAGAGTCGCAGCATCGAAATCGAGGCTTGGAGCCCATTGGGACAGGGAACTATCCTCGACGACCCGGCCATCGGGAAAATTGCTGCAGCACACGGCAAGAGCCCTGCACAGATCATTCTGCGTTGGCATCTCGAACAGGGCCACACCGTTCTGTCGAAGTCGGTCACGCCTGCCCGTATGCGCGACAACGCCGCAATCTTCGACTTCGCACTCGATACCGACGAGTCAGCGGCCATCGCAGCGCTGAACACCGACAGCCGTGTCGGACCCGATCCAGTCGAATTGAACTGAATCGAAACGGCTTCAAGAATTTTCGTGGGGAGTCAACGTCAGCAGCACAGAATCGACGGACTGCTCGGCCAGGAGCGCGTCCAGCGGTAAGTGACGGAACAACGCTCGGTAATAGATCGGCGACGCCAGCGCGTCCAGGACGAAGTCCAGGTCGAAGTCGCTCCGAATGTCGCCGCGTAGCCGCGCCGATTCCAGCACTGCCGCAGTGGAATCGCGTCGAGGCTGAAAGAATGCCGACTGGAAATCCCGCGCCAATTCCGGGTCCGCCGCCAGATCCGCGACCAACGCGGGCAGGATCCGACCGACTACCGTTTCACTCAGTCCCACAACCAATGTCGTGATGCCGGCGATCAGGTCTGCCCTGAGATCGCCGGTGTCCGGCGTTGGATCAGTACCGATGTGCGCCACGACAACGTCGACCACCAGATGCCGCTTCGACGGCCATCTCCGGTAGATGGCGGGTCGATGCACGCCCGCTCTCGTCGCCACCGAACCGATCGACAGCTCCGCATATCCATTCTCCCCCAACAACTCCAGGGTTGCCGCCAGAACGGCGTCGTCGATCCGCTCGTCGCGGGCGCGCACCATCTACAGCACCGGCCGCGGCATGAGCACCAGACGCCAGCCGTCGGGATCTTCGAAAGTCATCCCCGCATTCTCCTCCCAGTACGGATTCTCGGCGCCGACGGGTTCGTGCCCTGCTTCCCCCAACCTCTGAACTACCTCGTACATCGCCGACTCGCCGGCGAAGTAGAGCACCAACAGGTTGTCCTGCGTCGGCGCCGGGCACGGGCTTCCGTCTTCGTGGGTCGTGAATTCGAGGTGATAGTTCGAATCCGGCAGACCCAGCATGATTCCGTCGTACCCGGCATGACCGGAGAACCGGTAGAGCTCTGGCAATCCCAGACAGTCGCGATAGAACGCAATCACGTCGTCGAGCCTGTCGGTGGGTCGCGCTACGCGCACTTGCACTACTGCGAGGTCGTTCGGCCAAGTTGTCATTTCAAAACAGTACAGTACGTACCGTAATGTTTCGAGAAGATGGCTGCCAGCCTCCCGACGGCAGCTCGCTGCAACTACAAGCGATCATTCTCCGGAAACGCCGCCTTGGGCATGAACTTCGGCCTGGCGAACAGCACAGACAGTTTAGTGGGCTGCGACTCCACCGGGCGATCGGACCGGTACAGCAACGCCTGCTGCGGGGTACTCACCCATTCACTGGCGAAGATCTCACCGAGGCGCGAAACCGGCACGTGCGACCCGTCCTCGAGTCGAACGGTGACGTCCGCCCCGATGTCCGACTGGCCGTACACGACCCACCACGATTCGCCTTCCACATCCCCCGGAGTGTGCTGCCCGATACCGATGACTGCACCCTTCTCCATCGGATCGCGCCAGACCGCTTCGCGCCCTTGCGGTCCCACGCAGTAGCTACCATCCTCGCGCACCTGCACGACCAGGCCGGACTCTTCGAGCACCAACTGTTCGACCACCATGCCAAGCCCCTTCCGTTGCCCGAACCTTATCCGCCGGCACGCCCCAGAAGCGGAACAATCGCGGTTCGTGTTGACAAACTGTTGGGTTTTTACAACACTTTGATGCATGAGCCCAGTCCGGCGGGGAGACGCGCTCCCCATCTTCAATCGCATCGGAGTGCTTCGCGCCGAGCGGAAGATGAGCCGGGCACAGCTTGCGCAACTCGTCGACGTGAATCCGCAGACGGTGGGGGCACTCGAACGCGGTGACCACTACCCCAGCCTGGATCTTGCATTCCGAATCTGCTGGGTGTTCGACCTCCCGGTGGAGGCGGTGTTCTCCCGGACGGAGTTCGGGCCGCTGTCGACGGAGGTCTACCGGAATGCACCGTCGACGGAGGTCTACCGGAATGCACCGTCGACGGAGGTCTACCGATCTGACCGCACTACCGAGGGGAGTGAAAAGCCAAGTGCCTGAATCAAATCTGATCGACCGCTACCAGGCCCACCGCACTCGGCGGTTCCTGCAGAACGAGGAGACGTTCCGACATTGGCTCCCGAATTGGCGAACCCGTCGACGTCGGCGCGTACTCGTCGTCGCCCTGGCGGTCCTGTTCACCACGATGGTTGCCGTCAGCACAGCATGCCTGTTCAATCCGCTCTTCGCCGTGGCATGGCCGGTCCTCACCCTGCTGTTCCTGCCGACGTGGTCCTCACTTCAAATCGTGTCGGGCCGGCAAGGGGATGCTCCGCGGCAGGCGTTGGACGAATGGGAGATCCAGCAACGCAACGACGCTCGCTCCGTCGGGCTCAGCGTGACCCAAACGTTGGTCTTCATTGTCGCCATTTTCCTCATTTTCACCTCGTCGGTGCAGTGGAATGTAGAGAGGCTGCCTTACACGGGAGGTTTATTGGCACTGACTGCAATGCTGATCGGCGCGTGCACGCCCGCGATGATTCTCTCGTGGACCAATCCAGACCCGGATCCGATTGATTCGGAAGAGTTCGATCTCTGACCCGTATTACCGAAGCGCACCACTCGACCGATGGGAAGGACCCATGTCAGCCACCCTCACGATCGACGGCATCTCGAAACGCTACGGCGACGTCGTCGCACTCGACAACCTGAGTTTCGAAGTGCGCCCAGGCGAGATCTTCGGATTCGTCGGCAGCAACGGCGCCGGCAAGACGACCACGATGCGCATTGCGCTGGGTGTGCTCGGAGCAGATTCGGGAGAAGTTCGCCTCGGCGGCAAACCCGTCGACCTCGACGTGCGTCGCACTATCGGATACATGCCGGAGGAACGCGGCCTCTACCCCAAGATGAAGGTGGGAGCGCAACTTTCCTATCTGGCCGAGCTACACGGACTCTCGAAGGCCGACGCGCACGCGGCCACCGAGCGGTGGACCGAACGTCTGGGCATCGCCGAACGCGTCAAGGACACCGTCGATTCCCTGTCCCTCGGTAATCAGCAACGTGTGCAGCTCGCGGCGGCGCTGGTTCACGACCCATCGGTACTCGTTCTGGACGAACCGTTTTCGGGCCTTGACCCCGTAGCGGTCGATGTCATGAGTGACGTGTTGGTCGAGAAGGCTCGCACCGGTGTTCCCGTAATCTTCTCCAGCCATCAGCTGGATCTGGTGGAGCGCTTGTGCGATCGCGTGGGCATCATCAGCCGCGGCAGCATGCGGGAGATCGGAACCGTCGACGAACTACGAGGCAAGGGCGACGGCCGAATCGAAGTCTTCGCCCCTGACGCGCCGGTCGGTTGGGCACACCATCTGATCGGTGTCACCACACTGAGCCACCTCGACGGCCGAACGCTCCTGAGCGTCGACGGAACCGCCGACGATCAGCAGATCCTGCATGCAGCGTTGAAAACCGGACCGGTGCACGAGTTCACGCTACGACGTCCGTCACTGACCGATCTGTTCCGAGAGGTAGTAGCCGCATGAGCAACCAGTTGAGCGGAGGTCGAGCCATCGGGTTGGTCGCCCGACGCGAATTCATGACGCAGATCTCGAAGAAGAGTTTTGTGATCAGCAACGTCATCATTCTGGTCGCGATCATCGGCGGCATCATCGCCTTCTCGCTCTTCTCCGGCGGCGACGAGGACAAGTCGAAGATCGGCTTGGTCGGCAACCAATCACTCAGTGCCACGATGGTGTCCATCGGCGACACCCTCGGAAATCCCGTGACGGTAACGGAGGTTTCCGACGACGGCACCGCGCGTGATCAAGTCAAGGACGGCGACCTCGACGTGGCCGTGATCGCTGGATCGGGCGGCGGCGTCACTGTCGTGACCAAGAAGGAAGTAGCCACGAATCTGCGGGCCGTCATCGAGAGTTCCGTTGCACAGCAGGCACAATCGAATGCGCTGTCCGCTGCGGGGATCGACCCGGCTCAGCTCGCCGAAGCCACGTCCACCGCAGTGGTCACCATCGATGCCATCGATCCCCCGGATCCCGAACAGGGCCAACGTATAGCGATGTCGATCGCTGCTGTGGTGCTCCTGTACATGCAGATCCTGTTGTTCGGAACGTACGTGGCGATGGGCGTCGTCGAGGAGAAGTCCAGCCGTGTCGTCGAGTTGCTGCTCTCCACTCTCCGTCCACTGCAGTTGTTGTGGGGCAAGGTTCTCGGAATCGGTGCTGTCGGCCTGATGCAGATGGCTGCCTATGCCGTCGCGGGCGTCGCCACCGGACTGGCGACGGGCGTCCTGACCGTGACGGGCACCGCAATCGGCGTTCTGTTCGGCACTCTCGGGTGGTTCATTCTCGGCTTCCTCTTCTTCGCCGTGCTGTACGCCGCCGCCGGGTCCATGGTCTCGCGACAGGAGGACGTCAACGCCACCGCGATGCCTCTCGCGCTGCTCGTCATGGCAATGGTCAGCGTGGCTTTCGTTTCGGTGAGCAATCCAGAAGGAACCCTGAGCAACGTGTTGAGTTGGATTCCGCCGTTCTCGGCAATCCTCATGCCCCTGCGCATTTCCGCCGGTGTTGCTTCTCCGTTCCAGATCGTGGGAACGATTCTGCTGATGCTGGTGGTGACCGCTGCGCTGTCGATGATCGCGGCAAAGATCTACCAGCGCTCCATCCTTCGCATCGGCAAGGTCGTTTCGTGGAAAGAGGCGTTCGGACGCTGATTTATCCGGCACACAACTGACGCCACACGATCCCGGCAGCACCCCGTCCAGGTAGGTTCATCCTGGACGGGGTGCTGCTTACTTGGAGGACGTTGTGCGAATCTCGGCCGAAGAACTACTCACTGCGGTACTCGATCCCGAGAGCTTCGTCTCCTGGGACTCCCCGCCCGTCGACGTCGGACCTGGCGCGAAATACGCGGAAGACCTGGCGAAGGCCCGCGAGAAGAGCGGAGTTGACGAGTCCGTCGTCACCGGTGTGGGTACGGTTCGGGGCCGTCGGGTCGCGGTAATTGCCTGTGAATTCAGCTTTCTCGCCGGTTCCATCGGAGTCGCCGCGGCCGAGCGGATCGTGACCGCCGTCGAACGTGCTACGGCAGAACAACTCCCGCTGCTCGCCTCGCCCACCTCCGGCGGAACGCGGATGCAGGAGGGCACCGTCGCCTTCGTTCAGATGGTGAAGATCGCTGCGGCAGTGGCTGTTCACAAAGCGGCACACCTGCCCTACCTGGTTTACCTGCGCAATCCCACCACCGGCGGGGTCTTTGCCTCGTGGGGATCCCTCGGCCACATCACCGTCGCGGAACCCGGTGCTCTGGTGGGATTCCTCGGACCCCGTGTCTACGAATCGCTGTACGGCGAAAAGTTTCCCGACGGTATCCAGACGTCCGAAAACTTGTATCGCAACGGCGTGATCGACGGCGTCGTCCCCGTCGACCGCCTCCGTCTGCTGGTCAACCGAGCGTTGTGCGTGCTCACCGATCCCCCGGCCCCGGCGGCCACGGACCCGATTCCCTCACCCGAGATTCCCGATGTTCCCGCCTGGCAGTCGGTGATGCTCTCGCGCCGGGCCGATCGACCCGGCATCCGGCAGTTGCTCCGCCATGCCGCAACTGAACAGGTACCGCTCAGCGGCACCGGGCAGGGTGAAACCGACAAGACGATCTTGCTCTCGCTCGCCCGCTTCCGAGGCTTTCCGTGCATCCTGCTCGGCCAAGACCGCAGTGGCCAATCCGCGCTCACCACGATGGGACCGGCCGCGCTCAGGGAAGCGCGACGGGGCATGAAACTTGCCGAAGAACTACAACTCCCGCTTGTCCTCGTGATCGACACTTTGGGCGCGTCGCTGTCCAAAGAAGCTGAAGAACGTGGACTGGCCCCTGAGATCGCCCGTTGCATCGCCGACCTCGTGACGCTGAAGACCCCGACAGTGTCGGTGTTGCTCGGCCAGGGAACAGGCGGCGGGGCGCTCGCGCTGCTGCCCGCCGATCGGGTACTCGCGGCACAGAACGGGTGGCTCGCTCCCCTGCCGCCGGAAGGCGCAAGCGCGATCGTCCATCGCGACATCAGTCACGCACCGGAGATGGCGGCAGCGCAGGGCATTCGTTCGTTGGATCTGCTTCGAGACGGCGTGATCGACGCGATCATTCCCGAAACGCCTGACGCGGCCGACGAACCCGTGGAATTCTCCAAGAGGGTAGGGGCTGCGATAGCGCACGAACTCTTCGTGCTTGCCGAAGAGTCGGACACCGATCGCCAGTCCTCCCGTATCGCGCGCTATCGAAACCTGGGAGTTCCGCAATGACGACGAAGGACCGGAATGCGCTGACGCTGCCGCACAGTTACGACCGCGCGGCACTCGCTCGTTTCGAATTGTTCCTGTTCGCGGGCATCGCCACCGTGCTGATCACCCGCGCTTATCTGGCGGCAACGGGCTATCCCCAGATCGGGGGCGGCGCCCTCCACATCGCACACGTTCTCTGGGGCGGATTGCTGATGGCCGTAGCCATCGTGGCGACCGCCATCACCGAAGGCTCTCGCACGCGTGACCTGGCCACGCTCGTCGGCGGAATCGGGTTCGGTCTCTTCATTGACGAGGTCGGAAAATTCGTCACCGCCGACGTCGATTACTTCTACCAGCCTGCCATCGCGATCATGTACGTCGTCTTCGTTCTCTTCTATCTTGCCGCGCGCGAGGTGGTGATTCGGCGCGGAATGAATGATCGTCATCGGCTCGCCATCGGGGCGCGAGCGCTCTCGGACCTCGCTCTCGGTCAGCTCGACGAGATTCAGTACAACCACGCCCTCCGCGTACTCGACGGCGTCGAAGACCGCAGCCTCACCGACCTCGTCGATTCGATCAAAGCCGGCCTGCATTCACAGACTCCGCCGACCGGCGGTATCGAATCGAAGATCACTCGTGGCCGCAACGCGTTCTTCCACCGTGCCGAGGAACTGCTCCGGCACCGGGTCGTCCGCCGACTGGTACTGACCCTGTTCGTACTGCAGGCTCTTCTGGCGATTGTCCAGGTGATCTACGCGTTGGTTTCCGAGAACGTCGTCGAGGCCGACGACGTCTCCGACCTGGTGGTCCAGATCTCCACCGTCGCAACCGGAGTTCTTGTGGTTCTGGGAGTGTGGTTCCTCTTCCGCGGTCCGTACCTGCGAGCATTAAGGCTCCTGCGTGCATCCCTCATCGTGAGTCTCCTGGTGACGCAGGTTTATCTGTTCACGCAGGACCAGTTCGGCGCGCTTTTCGGTTTCGCAGTGTCGCTGTTCATGCTCGCGACTCTTCGCATCGCGATTCGTAGCGAAGAGTCCGCCGCAGCTCTACCGCAGTAATCCTCTACCGCAGTGGGACCGCAGGCCGACTCGGTAGATCGCGGATCCCGCGGAGCGGGCTGAAGAGCAGGACCAATCCGCACGGCGCGATCAGGCAGGCCATGATCCACATCGTCCCGCGCGGTCCCACTGCGTCGCCGAGGTAGCCTGCCGTCAGCGCACCGAGCGGAATGCTGCTGTGCAGCAGGAACATACTCGTTGCCACCACTCGTCCGAGGCGGTCCGGCGGACAGTAACTTTGACGGAAACTGCCGAGCACCACGTTGCACGACACGACGCCCACAACCATCACCATGCCGCCGATGCAGAACCAGAACAGGCCGGCACCGTACGTCGTCAGAGGTGCTAACAGGATGAACGGTCCCGTCACCAACTGACAGATGAGAACGCTTCGGGCAGTGCCGAATCTGCGGCCGAGCGGGCGCGCGATCATCGATCCGACAATTCCGCCCACCCCGGCAATCGCCAAGAGAAGCCCGAGTCCGAACTCCCCCACGCCAAGCGTCTTTTCCAGGAACACGATCTGGATCGTGGAGTACCCGGTGAGACCGAAATTGAGCAGAGTGCCGTAGACGACGATCGACCGCAGATACGGATCACCGGCGACGAATCGCAGTCCGAGCGCAATCTGGCGTCGCAACGGTTCTCGCTGATTCTGTCCGCGATGGACGGTCTCCTGCACACGAATCAGCCAGATGCATACAAAGCAGAAGGCGAACGTGAACGCGTCGACAACCAGACCGGCCGCGAGCCCGACAGTTGCAACCACCAGCCCACCGACGCTTGGGCCGATCACCCGAGTTGCGGCCTCAGCGCCCTGAATCTTCGAGTTCCCTTCGACAAGATCCGCTTCGGCGAGCACCGTGGGGAGATACGAGTGATAGGCCGCCTGGAAGAAGACGGTGGCTGTACCGGTGAGCAGCGCGACCAGGAGCAGGTGGCCGTATGTCATCGCCTCCAGGAAGCCGGCGATCGCGAGGCTCGCGAAGAACAGCGCGCACGCAGCGTTCGCGATCATCATGATCGGGCGCCGAGGCAGCCGGTCGATCCAGGCACCGGCTGGTAGTCCGACGATCAACCACGGCAACCACACTGCTGATGCCAGCACACCGATCTGGAAGCTACTCGCGTCCAGTTCGCGAAGCGCGATCAGCGGCAGTACGACGGTCGTGACACCGTTTCCGATACCGCTGACTGCGTCGCCGGTCCACAGAAGTCGGAAGTCACGCAGAGCGAGGACTCCCCAGAAGCCTGCGCGTTGCGCTGCACCTGTCACATCGATCCCCCCCTTTCAGTCCCTGCCCTATCCCACCCCTGCGCGCCACTGGCCGACGGGACAGGCCCGCCCGGCGCAAAGGGACGGTACCCCCACCGCTACTGAGGCGCACCGCACTGACGGTGACCTAAGGTGTTTCAGGTCACCGGTAAACGAAGTTCACGAGAGGACACACGTCGATGAGCTCTTCCGAGCAGGCGTCCCACACCACGTATGCCGACGCATATCGCGAGAGCATGGATCAGCCGGAGAAGTTCTGGCTCGACGCTGCGCGGGCCGTCGACTGGGATGTCGCGCCCACCAAGGCTCTCGACGACTCTGCCGCGCCGATCTATCGCTGGTTCCCGGATGCTTCGCTCAACACCAGCTTCAATGCCCTCGATCGGCACGTCCGCGACGGCCGCGGCGATCAGACCGCGTTGATCTTCGACTCCGCGATGGTCCCCACCAAGGCCACGTACACCTACGCCGAATTGCTCGAGCAGGTCTCACTCTTCGCCGGCGTCTTGAAAGATCAGGGTGTGGTGGCGGGCGACCGCGTGATCATCTACATGCCGATGATCCCCGAGGCTGCGATCGCGATGCTCGCGTGTGCGCGAATCGGCGCGGTGCATTCGGTGGTGTTCGGCGGCTTTGCGGCCAAGGAGCTCGCAACCCGTATCGACGACGCCGGTCCAGTGGTGCTCGTGACGGCGTCCGGCGGCCTCGAACCCGGACGAACAATCGAGTACCTGCCGATGGTCGAGAAGGCTCTGCAACTGTCCGCCACTCCCGCGCACACCGTGATCGTGAAGAATCGCGAGCAGATTCCCGGTGCAGCTTCCGACTACAAGTCAAGTGCCGCAGCCTGGTTCGACTGGGACGAGCTGATCGCCGACGCCACCCCGGCCGACCCGGTGTCGGTCGCCGCGACGGATCCGCTCTACATCCTCTACACCTCGGGAACGACCGGTAAGCCCAAGGGCGTCGTCCGGGACAACGGTGGCCATGCCGTTGCGCTGACGTGGACCATGAAGAATCTGTACGACATCAGCCCAGGACAGGTGTGGTGGACCGCCTCCGACGTCGGCTGGGTGGTCGGCCACTCCTACATCGTCTACGGACCGTTGCTCGCCGGAGCCACGACGGTCATGTACGAAGGCAAGCCCGTCGGCACCCCCGACGCCGGTGCGTTCTGGCGCATCATTTCCGAATA
This sequence comes from Rhodococcus sp. WY5, assembly GCF_018588185.1. Taxonomy (NCBI): domain Bacteria; kingdom Bacillati; phylum Actinomycetota; class Actinomycetes; order Mycobacteriales; family Nocardiaceae; genus Rhodococcus; species Rhodococcus sp. WY5. The sequence goes on along the minus strand of NZ_JAAMPR010000001.1, from coordinate 2,695,174 downwards.
CAACGTGTCGGCACTCTTCACCGCTCCGACAGCGATCCGCGCGGTCCGCAAGGCCGACCCGGACGCAAAAGAGCTTGCCAAGTACGACATCTCGTCGCTCGACACACTGTTCGCGGCCGGCGAGCGCTTGGATCCCGACACCTACGAGTGGGCTACTCGGATTCTCGATCGCCCGGTGGTCGATCACTGGTGGCAGACAGAAACCGGTTGGGCCATCTGCGCGAATCTGCGCGGCCTCGAACCCATGGAGATCAAAGCGGGCTCACCCACCGTCGCCTGCCCCGGATACCGCGTCGAAATCGTCGACGGCAAGGGCGAACTCGTGGGTCCGGGCACCGAGGGCAACATCGTGATCGGCCTGCCGCTTCCTCCCGGAACACTCGCCGGACTGTGGCGTGACGAGGACCGGTACGTGAAGTCCTACCTGTCGACTTTCGAAGGCTATTACCTCACCGGCGACTCCGGGTACATCGACGAGGACAACTACGTCTTCGTGCTCGGACGAAGTGACGACGTGATCAACGTTGCCGGACATCGCCTTTCGACCGGAAGCATGGAGGCCGTCGTCGCCGGCCACCCGGCTGTCGCCGAATGCGCGGTCATCGGCATTCACGACGAACTCAAGGGGCAACGGCCGAGCGGTTATGTCGTGCTCAAGTCCGGCGTCGACATCGATCCCGAAACACTCCGACAAGAACTGGTCGCGCGGGTGCGAGACCAGATCGGTGCCGTCGCCACGTTCCGGGACGTCACCGTCGTCGCCGCACTACCGAAGACTCGTTCCGGCAAGATCCTCCGCAAGACCATGCGGCAGATCGCCGACAACGAGGAGTACACGGTCCCGTCGACCATCGAGGACGCGAGCGTATTGGACGAGTTGTCCAAACTCCTTCGCGGATAAGGATTCAGCGAATTCCCCTGTCTGTCTGCCTCCGGACGTAGCAGTATGAACACGTTCCAGTTTCGGCGATTCACACGGGCAGGGGAAGTTCGATGGGCAATTTGGACGGTCAGGTCGCATTCATCACCGGAGCGGCGCGTGGTCAAGGGCGCGCGCATGCCGTCAAGCTCGCGTCCGAGGGCGCGGACATCATCGCGGTGGATCTCTGCGCGCCGGTCGCAACGGCGGGGTACGACATGGCCACCGAAGCCGACCTCGCCCAGACCGTCGCCCTGGTCGAAGCTCAGGGCCGGCGTATCGTCGCATCCGTCGCGGACACTCGCGACCTCGATGCCCTGAAATCAGCGGTCGACGCCGGAGTCGAGAAACTCGGCCGACTGGACATCGTGATCGCCAACGCGGGAATCGCGGCGTCGGCGAAATTGTCCTGGGACCTGAGCGCCGAAGAGTTCCGCGAGCTGATGGACATCAACGTCACCGGCGTCTGGTTGACGACCAAGGTGTCGATTCCGCACATCATGAACGGCAATCGAGGTGGATCCATTGTGTTGATCAGCTCGATGGCCGGGCTTCGAGGCGTGCCGGGGATTGCACATTACTCCGCGTCCAAGCACGCCGTTCGGGGGTTGGCGAAGTCTCTGGCCAACGAACTCGGCTGGGCGGACATCCGAGTCAACTCCGTACACCCGGGCAATGTGCGAACGACGATGATCGACAACGAACCGATGGTTCGTGCGTTCCGTCCAGACTTGGAGAATCCTGTCCTCGCCGATACCGCTCCGATCATGTCGAAGCTGAATCTGCTGCCCCACCCGTGGGTCGACCCCGAAGTGATTGCGGATGCGGTGTTCTATCTGGTGGGGCCGGCCGGGCGCGGGATCACCGGCATCGCGTTGCCGATCGATCTCGGCACCTCGGAAAAATTCGCCGGCGACTGAAGGCCCGAACTGATGCAGAATTGCCTCTGCCGGATGGGTCTCGAGCACCATCCGGCAGAGGCAATTCCGGCTTGATCAAGCCTTCGTAGCAACAGAACAAGTAGTCGACAACCTCATAGGCGCTCCTCGTCTGGTGTGGGAAAAACCGTTGTGGGATGCGCAACAAACCCAAGACCCAGCGTAGAAGCATTTGGCCGCAAACGCGCGTCATTCGGCACTATTTTTTTTGGATTCGGGCATACTGGGCAACGCTCCCACCACGTATTATGGACCCGAGTTCACACTTACAGGGGGTAGGCACAGTGACGGTCAAATACGCCGTAATGGACCCGATTCACGGAAAAGTCGAGATCTCGTTCGATGTCGACACGGGGGTCGTCGACGTCCGAAACGGCAACTCACACGCTCTGTTGACGCGTCGAGTCGATGCCCCGCGCCGTGAAGGCACACCCATCGGAACGCGCGCCGCCGCCGACTTGTTCTTCACTGTCGGTGGCGACGAAGTCGAACTCACTGTCGGCAAAGGGTTTCTGTCCCGTCGCTCGTACTCTGTCTCGGCACTCGTCGACGGCGTGAGTTTGAACTTCGCCCCAGTCGACGACGCGAACAGTGCATTCACCCGCGACGGATTGCGGATCGGGCACTTCTCCAAGAACGAGGAATCCGATCCCAGACAGACCGACGCAGTCTGGTCGAGTACGCCGAGCAACGACGAACTTGTCATCGGTTACGCCCTGGCCGAAGCCTTCGATTGCGGAGCACTCAACGGGGCTTTTGCGTTGATCGAATCACTGGTGCTCGGCGGCGGATAGAGACCACTCAAAGCAGGTGGATTACCAGCAGAACAACGGCAATAGCTGGGAAAAGCATCTGTACGACGGCTGCGCGGGCTTTGTCGGGAGACGAGAGAATCAGCACCAATCCCGCGGCAACCATCGATCCTGTGCCTGCCAGTACGAGGGCAATTCCGACCGACGCGGAGCCGGTCGCCGCAATCACGATGCCGACCGCCGACACGATCGCCAAGAAAAGGTTGTAAAAGCCCTGGTTGAAGGCGAGCGGCTGCGTGGCGATCGCCTCTTCCTCGGACTTCACGCCGAACGTGGCGCGGGTCTTCGGGGCCGTCCAGAGAATCGATTCGAGGACAAAAATGTACACGTGCACTGCTGCGGCCAGTCCCGCGAAGATGTAGCCGGCGACGTTCATCGGTAAGCTCCTGTTGCTTCGTGTGAATTCTGTATCGTTCGGTCCAATATATACTGGACCGAACGATACAGAAAGAGCGAGGCTTTGATGGGCAGATCACAAGAATTCGACACAACAGCCGTGGTCGCTGCCGCTTTGGACGTTTTCTGGGCACGCGGATACGAAGGTGCCTCACTCGGCGACCTCGAATCCGCGACGGGGCTGAGTCGGTCAAGTCTCTACAACTCGTTTACCAACAAGCGCGGATTGTTCGACGCCGCCGTGCAGATGTACCTCGACCATGTCATCCGGCCACGTCTGCGCAGCCTCACGACAAATCCCGGGGCAGACGCAGTCGACGACTACCTTTCCTCGCTTGCGCAAGCAATCGGCACCATGACCGCCGACTCGCCTCGGCGCGGTTGCCTACTTCTCAATACGGCTGCCGGACTCGGCGCGCACGACGATGCGGCGGCCGCAGTGATCCGCGCGTACCGCCGAGAACTCGCCGACGCGATCAACAGTGGATTACACGCCGCGTTTCCAACCGAGACAGACGCCACGCTCTCAGATCGCACTCGAATCCTTCTCTCCTGCACGGTAAGTGCATTGGTACTCGCACGAGTTGACACCGAAGAGGCCATCGCAACTCTGGAATCTGCGCGCCGACTGAACGCAGAGTGGCAGGGATAATGACCGGAAAGCTCACGCCATCGCCCGCCATCAGGCGGGTAGGCGATGATGCTTCACGTGCCCAAGTTGACCACGCCCGCTATCGCCGCTGGATATCTCCGGGGAATGGACCAACCCTCGATCCACGTCGGGACTTTCGCGATTCTCCGACCCTGGACCCGCGACGACGCACCGGCCGTCATGGAAGCCTTTCGCGATCCGTCGATTCAGCGTTGGCACATCCGCCGCGCCGACTCGATCGACGAAGCACGGGGTTGGCTCACCCAGTGGAGAGACGGGTGGGCAAGCGAATCCGAATGCCATTGGGCGATCGCCGCTCCCGAGACAAATGAACTCCTCGGTCGAATCGCAGCAAAGGGGGTGAATTTGTGGGACGGCACTGCCGAGCTCGCGTATTGGGTGACCCCAGCGGCGCGCGGCCGCGGACTGTGCACCCAGGCTGTAACCGCACTGTCCGAGTGGGCATTCCGCGAAGCGGGGTTTCATCGACTGGAACTCGAGCACTCGATCCACAACCCACGATCGTGCCGAGTCGCCACCAAAGCAGGGTTCAGCGAAGAAGGTGTTCGACGAAGCTCCGCCAGGCACGCCGACGGCTGGCACGACATGCACGTCCACGCCCGACTACGTAGCGATCAGCCTTCGGCAACGACTCGCGCCGCGAGGGCAAGCGTCTGATCCACCAATTCCGCAACTCGCTGCGGCACGACCGGTTCGAGGTCGAACAGAATTCGGTAGATGATCGGCGCCACTACATGGTCGACCACCGAATCACCATCCACGCCGGCAGCTTCCGGCCAACGCGCGAGGATCAGGTCGATCTGCGTCCGACAGAAGAAGGCACACTTGAACTTCTTCGTACCGTCCGGTGCATGCGTCTGATCGTCGCTCATCAACACGTCACGCAACGAAGCACGACCGACAGGTGCAGACATCTCCTCGAGGTACTCCTGCGCCCAAATCGTCAGATCCCCTCGGAGCGAGCCCGTTTCACGCGGGTCGGCGTCCGGGCGCAATCTCTCGATCGAGACGTCGGCAAAGACTTCGTTGATGTCACCCCACCGCCGATAGATGGTCGACGGGGTCACTCCCGCATCGGTCGCGATCATCGGCACCGTGATCTCGGCTCGATCACGCTGTTCCAACAACTTGCGCGCCGACGCATGCACGGCCTGTTGGATGCGCGCACTACGGCCACCGGGGCGCGGACCTGCGGACGGACTCATAAATCCAATACTAACGCAAAGATGTTGCATTAGGCTACGGCCAGGCGTAGCGTCCCAAACGCAAAGTATTTGCGTTTGAAGTCTTCACCACCCGCACGGGAAGCGCTACGACAATGACAACGACCGTTTCACCACAGACCGAGAGCACTTCACGCCCACGCCTTGGGCGAGGCGTCGCTTTCACACTCATCGCCGTCATCATCGCCACGTTCCTGGGCGCATCCGCGACCCCGACACCGTTGTACGAGCACTATCAACAGTTGTGGGGATTCTCCTCGCTCGCGTCGACGCTCGTGTTCGGCATCTACGCTCTCGCATTGCTCGCCACGCTCCTGACCGCCGGATCCCTGTCCGATCACATCGGCAGGCGCCCGGTCCTGCTCGGAGCACTCGCGCTCGAGGCAGTCTCGCTCGCGCTGTTCGCCTCGGCCGACGGGTTGACCATCCTGCTCATCGCCCGGGTCGTACAGGGTGTTGCCACCGGCGCTGCAATCAGTGCTCTGGGTTCGGCATTGATCGACCTCGAACGCACTCCGGGTCGAGGATCGATCATCAACAGCGTCGCTCCGACGATGGGGCTTGCAGTCGGAGCAGTGGGTTCGAGCCTCATCAGCGAGCACCTGCCCCGGCCCACCAGCACTGTCTACCTGGTCCTTCTCGTGCTTGTCATTCTCGAGATCTTCGGAGTATGGGCCGCTCCCGAGACTTCGGGCGGACGCCCCGGAGCCTGGCAGTCCCTGCGCCCCACACTGGCCGTTCCTCGTCAGGCGCGCACGATGATTGCCCTGACCGCACCGTGCCTGATCGCGGTCTGGGCACTGGGAGGTTTCTACCTCTCACTCGGACCTGCATTGGCGCGCAACGCACTTGACGTTCACAGCTCCCTCATCGGTGCCATCATGGTCGCAACACTGACAGGATTCGGAGCGGCAGCAGTACTCACCTTCCGCAAACTCGGCGGCCGGACCGTGATGCTGATCGGAACCACCGCCTTGGTGCTCGGGGTGGCCGTCACACTCATCGGTGCTGAAACATCCTCTGCCGTATTGATTCTGGTCGGTACGGCTGTTGCAGGTATCGGCTTCGGAGCAGGATTCCAAGGAACTATCCTCACCGTCATGCCGCTGGCCGAGAACCACGAACGCGCGGGTTTGTTGTCCACCGTCTACGTCATCGCATATCTGGCCAACAGTCTTCCCGCCTTGCTGGCCGGCTACCTGGTCGGCAAGGTCGGATTGGTGGATACGACGCGTGGCTACGGCGCACTCGTCATGGTGCTCGCGGCGGCCGCACTGATCGGACTGCTGGTCACCGGCGAGCGAAAGGTCGAAGCCGTCTCGGTGTCGGAGTAGGTGTCCCCCGATCGGTGGACACACCGTTCCGCCTGCACAGGGTCCGGGGAGTGGACATACGACATCGATCTGCTCCGACATAGTTGTCTTCGAGAGAGCCAACCGAACGCTCACCCGGACAAAGGACACCGACGATGACGAACCCACGCTACGTAGTTGCCGCAATCACAGCTCTGGCCGCCGGCGCCCTCACTTTGGGATTGAGCGGAATCGCCAGTGCCGGAACCCTTCCCACAACCGGCAACAGCATCACGATGACGATCAGCAACGACACCGAACAGACAATTCATCTCGAAGGCGCCGACAACCCCTACGGACAGTGGATGCAGAGCCCACGCCAGTCGCTCGCGCCTCACGAGACCGAGATCGTCACGGCATACAACCAGGACCCGCGCGGCCTGACGGTCGACGTCGTCTATTCCACTCCCGACGGCGGACAAGCAGTCTTCATGGCCAACGACTATCCGCAGTTCGACACCGACGGAACTCGCACCACCGACCCTGATCACTACTTCATCTCGAGCTACATCGACGGCTACTACCCGAACCTGAGCGTCGGGTACCACCTCAGTGTGGTGTGACTGCAGCAGTCGTCATAAGTAATCCATCTGCCACTCAGACGCACTTGTTCTTGGACATTCGTCCGGCGCGCGGGGATTGTTGAACGCAGCCCCGCACGACCAGGCACACGCCCCGCTGCCGGTGGCCCGAAAATCAACGGGAGAGGGAAAACCACAGTGCGACTACCCAACCAGTTTCTGATCTACGTCAGCGATGCCGCCTCCGCAGCAGCGTTCTACGGCGAATTGTTCGACGCGAAGCCTGAGGTCCTCAGCCCTCGGTACATGACCTTCGACCTCGGCGGCGGTGTGGTCCTTGCACTGTGGAGCGGCAAGTCCCGCGACCTCGATCCCGCGACACCGCGCAATTTCGAAGTCGGCATCTTGGTCGACGGTGGGAGCAACGAAATTCGGGCGATCCACGACGAGTGGGTGGCCAAGGGAGTCGAGGTCGTCGAAGAACCCAACGAAGATGTCTTCGGTCTGACGTTCGTCATTTCAGATCTGGACGGAAACCGCGTCCGCGTAGCGCCCGCAGATCACTGAGCACTCAGCCTTTGATCTCGCCGTACCGGCGCAAGGCTTCCTCACGCTCGTGCGCGTGATCGACGATCGGGTCCGGGTAGTCGACCGGGCGCATCGCCTTCAACGAGTGGACGGCCTTCCCGGGAACATCGCGAAGTTCGGGGACCCACCGACGGACGTATGTGCCGTCGGGATCGAACTTCTCCCCTTGCGTGATCGGGTTGAAGACGCGGAAGAAAGGCGAAGCATCCGTACCCGACCCGGCAGTCCACTGCCACCCGTGCTGATTGGAGGCCAAGTCACCGTCCACCAGTTGCGACATGAAGTAGCGTGCGCCGCGCCACCACGGAATGTGCAGGTCCTTCACCAGGAATGACGCGACGATCATTCGGACCCGATTGTGCATCCAGTTCTCTGCGGCGAGTTGCCGCATGCCGGCATCCACGATCGGGAAGCCGGTCTTGCCTTCACACCAGGCCGTGAAGGCGGCGTCTGCGTCGACTCCCCCGTCGTGACGTAAACGGTCGAACTTGTCGTCGTAATTCTTCCGCGCGCTGTCGGGGCGCTGAAACAGGATGTCTGCGTAGAAGTCTCGCCAAGCAAGCTGGCGACGGTACGCCTGAGCGCCGTCTCCGAGTCGCTTGGAGAGATCTGCCAACATGATTCTCGGATGAATCGTGCCGTACTTGAGCGGGATCGACATCCGACTCGTGGTGTCGAGGTCGGGTCGATCTCGTTCGTCGTCGTACCGGTCAAGATCGTTCTCGCAGTATTCTTTCCACTGTTCGAGCGCACCGGCCTCACCGACGACATCGCTGACGGTGCCGGACGGCGCGGGGATACTCACCCGGCGCGGGCCACCGTCCTTCTCGCTCGGATCGAACCAACGGACCGTCCCCGCATCGGTCGACGCGGGGCCCCGCCAACCATGTTCCATCCACTGACGGAAGTACGGCGTGAACACCTTGTACGGATCACCGTCCGCCTTGGTGACGCGTCCGGGCGCCACGGCATATGGTGACCCGGTGGCGATCAACTCCACCTTCTCGGCCACGGCCGCGTCGCGCCGTCGGCCGTAGGGCCCGTAGTCGGCACTGATGTGAACTTCTTCGGCGCCAACGGATTCCGCCACGCGGGGCACCACGTCTGCCGGATCACCTCGAACAACCATCAATCGTCCGTCGAGCTGGTTGTCGAGTGCCGACAAGTTGGCGAACAGTTGATTCTGGCGGGGTGAGCCTGCCGGTCCGAGCAACTTCTCGTCGAGGACGAACAAACCCAACGTCTGTCCGCCGGCATCCGCCGCTGCAGTCAGAGTCGGAAGATCACCGACCCTCAGATCGCGTCGAAACCAGATCACAGAGTTACTCACCCAGTCGAGCCTACCGATCAGATCTCAGAACGCATCCCACCGCGCGGGCCGCCAGTTGCGCCGCTCTTTCGGCTGTCGGTTCGGAGGTGAGCCCGAGCAGTCGCCGCCGGTGCTCCTCCCCGAGCAGCAAGGTGTACAACTGATCCGCGCACAGCGCAGCCTTCTGGCCGTGCTGATCGATCAATATCTTCTCCAGAAAGGCAATCGACTTGGCCGGGCCGGATTCGTAGAACGCTGCGGCCAATTCAGGGAACTGCACTGCCTCGCCGATCATCATGCGGTGCAGCGCAATCGAGTTGTCGCTGTGCAGGGCGATGACGATGTCCACTGCAGCGGCGAGCAGGTCGGACTGACCCTCGCCGGCATTGTCGACGTACGCGTGCTGACGCGCAACCGCAGCTGCAAAGACCGCAGACTTGTCGCCGAAGTAGCTGTACACGGTGCGCTTGGCGACGCCGGCCACCGTGGCAATGCCCTCGATGGTAGTTCGGGCGAACCCGACATCTCGAAACGAGTCGACAGCGACGTCGAGAATCTCGTTGCGTCGTTCGGCGCGCTCGGCGTCACTGGTTCTCCCACGTCTGCGCGGTTGCTCCATCAAGTCCCCTGTTACCGTGCCGGTGAATTAATGCTACGTTGACGTTTCATTAATTCGAATACTACAGGAGCACTGCATGACCGGACAACGACTCGTCCACGTCGCCATCGCCGACGACTGGGAAGCATGCAAGCGTTTCGGTGAGTACGAGGTCTCGACGCGCGGAATCAGTTACGACGAGGCAGGATTCATTCGCGCAACGACCCCGGACGCACTCGCTTCGGTGCTCGATCTGGTGTTCGGCGACCTCACATTGCCGCTGGTCGTCGCCGTCATCGATCAGGACGCCCTGACCTCCGCGGGCATCGACGTCGAATGGGAGGCGGAAAAGCCCCGAATCCTCCGACCTCTACCGATGGACGAGGACACCGTGGTCGCCGAACTGGCCGTGGAACGCGTTGACGGGGTCTGGCCGATTCCCGACCTGACCCCGTACGCAAGCTGCGCCGGCTAGACCAGCGCAGCCTCCGGTTCGATAACCGGCGCAGACGCCTTCTTCCGGCCGGCAGCCACGCACAGCGCGATCCCGACGGCAATCCAGCACACCAGCACCAGAAGTGGCGTGGTGGCGCCATGGCCGTCGAAGAACGCCATCGAACGGACGGATGCTCCTGCGGCGCCAGGTGGGAGCAGCTGCCCCAATGCGCCCCAGCCTGCGGGCAACCACGCGGCAGTTGTCGCCATCCCCGAGAGTGGGTTTCCGATGAACATCATCGTGACGGCGCCCAACGCGAACCCCTTCATCCCGAGCAGGGATTCGAGCCCCAAAATGGGAAGCGAGATGGCCGACATGCCCATGGTGAGTGCGAGCGCGGTGAGCAGGTAGTTTCCGTCAAGACTGTTGGTGCCGAACTGCAGAATGGCAGTCAGTGCAAAACCCGCGACCACCGCGACGCCGGCAGCGCCCAACACTCGCTTGACGATGCTACGCGGAAACAGTTGCACGAGAACAACAGCGGGCATGATTCCGCCGAACACCAAGGGCAAGGCCAATGCCGTGAGCCCAGCACCGGTCGGGTCGTCCGCAGTCAGCGGCACAACGTCTTCGACGGGCACCTTTGCCCCCGAGGCCTCCGGGAGGCCGTTGGCCACCCCGGTCAGGGTCTGGGCGATCGGGGTTCCGCCTGCAGTCGCGATCAACACGTGAGGACCGTTGGCATCAACGGCGATTCCGCCGACCACGTCGCGATTCCGAATCGCGTCACGCAGGGCGTCGGCGTCGGCGAATTCTCGAGTATCGAAGGCGCCTTGCTTACTCGCCTCGAGCGAGGTGCTGATCTGTTCGGTTGCCGCAGCTGGACCGGTGATGCCCAACTTCAGTTCGTGCGGGCCACTGTTGACCGAGGGCAGCACGAAGGCAAGCAGCATCAGCCCGATCACGGCGGACAAGCCCAACACCACAGCCACCAACTTCTTGCGGTCCCGTGCTTCGACTTCGGCGTTCATAACTACCCTCCCTAAGTGGAAGTTTTTCCTCCACTATTTGTGGAAGATATTCCTCCGGTTATGATGAACTGTCAATACCGGAGGTGGATGTGCGAGCCGATGCACGTGAACGCAGAAACGCAATAGTCGACGCCGCACGAGCGGTGTTCACCGAACGCGGGCACGACGCGCCGCTCGATGCAGTCGCAGAACTCGCGAAAGTGGGCATCGCCACGCTGTATCGAAACTTTCCGACGCGCGAGGACCTCGTGACCGCCGTCGCCGTCGCAACACTGACCGATGTCCGCGAGGCTGCCGACATCGCACTCACGGCAATGTCCACCGATCCGACAAACGCGTGGCACACGCTGGTGGACCGCCTCGTGGAACTGCGCCTGGGTGCGCTCATTCCTGCACTGGTGGAACGCAGTTTCACCGAGCTGGCGCCCGAAGTTCTGGCGGTGCGTGAGGTGACGAAAACGAAGATGACCGCGACGATCGGCGCCGCTCAGAGCGCCGGACTGGTTCGCGCCGATCTGCAACCGCTCGAATTCGTCATGGCTCTGGCCAAACTGACGCGCCCGCAAATCGAGTTGTCCGACGAGGCCATGCCGAACCTGGTCCCGCGGTTGGTCGCGGTGTTCATGGCCGGCCTGCGTCCGGACGGTACCGACTTGCCGGTCTGATCGGCGAAACCCGACGTACCAGGCAAGGCACAATGGGGCTGTGACCGAGATACCGAAAATCCTCGTAGTCGACGACGACGCAGACGTCCTGACCTCACTCGAACGCGGATTGCGGCTCTCGGGATTCACCGTACTGACGGCGGTGGACGGCGCCGACGCGCTCCGAGTGATCTCCGACAAGCGACCGGACGCGGTAGTCCTCGACATCAACATGCCGGTGCTCGACGGCACCGGTGTGGTGACGGCGCTTCGTGCCGCCGGCAACGAAATCCCGATCTGCGTGCTCAGTGCGCGCAACTCGGTCGACGATCGCATCGCCGGGCTCGAATCCGGTGCAGACGACTACATGGTCAAACCGTTTGTTCTTGCCGAACTGGTTGCCCGGATCCGCGCAATGCTCCGTCGCAGCAACACTCCGGCCGGCGATCACTCCGAGGGTACGAATACCCTGCGGGTCGGAAACCTCGACATCGATCTCTCCGGTCGCCGGGTTCGTGTCGACGGCAAGGAAGTACCACTCACCAAACGCGAATTCGAGCTACTCGAAGTGCTCGCACACAATTCCGGCATCGTGCTCACTCGCGAACGTCTCCTCGAACTGGTGTGGGGCTACGACTTCGTCGCCGACACGAACGTCGTGGACGTCTTCATCGGCTATCTGCGTCGAAAGTTCGAATCCGGTGGTTCACCTCGTCTGCTGCATACCGTTCGCGGCGTCGGGTTCGTGCTTCGGGAGAACCCGTGAAGCGTCGCCGCTTCTCACTACGAACTCGCGTTGCCGCGGCCGCGGCACTGGGGGCGACGTTCATCGTCATCGCACTCGGTGTGGTCGTTGCACTGGCTATCGCACGAAATAATCTAGCGCAATTGGACCGCCGACTCGAGACGGCATCGACGGTCATCGTGGCCAATGCTGCAACAGCGGGACCTTTTCTCGGCGCGTTCGGAGACGGCGGCGCCTTTTCCGTGACCATCCGCTCCGATACCGACGGAACCGTCAAATCCAGTACTCCGACGCGACTGCCCGAACTACCGGTCGGCTCGGCGACCGTCGACGTGGACGGTACGAAGTACCGGGCATATACCGCCGAGGCCGACGGGATCAATGCCCTTGTCTCGCTGGCGGTTCCCTATGCCGAAGCGCGAGACATCACAGTCGACCAACAGCGACAGGTTGCGTTCTTCGGCGTCGGGGCCGTAGCGGCCGCAGCTGCGTTGGGATGGTTGTTCGGTGGCCCGGCGGTGCGCCCCCTCGTGGAGTTGACCCGCCGGATCGCCAGGCGCGATCCCGATCTCGCCACCGAGGTTTCCGGAATCCGTGAAGCGGACGAGCTTGCCGCAGCAGCAGAATCGATGCTCAGCGACGTCGCTCGAGCGCAAGCCGCAACCAACTCCGCCCTTGCCGCCGCCCGAGATTTTGCGTCCGCCTCGGCTCACGAACTCCGAACTCCGTTGACAGCAATGCGAACCGACATCGAAGTGTTGTCCATTCACGACCTCGATCACGAACAAAGACGCGAGATCCTCACAGATCTGGCCCGCGCGCAGGGCCGCGTCGAGTCAACTCTGAGAGACCTCGAGCGCCTGGCGAAGGGTGAACTCTCGACGGCCGAGGATTTCAAGGACACCGATTTGACCGAGGTCTGCGACATCGCTGCCGACGACGCACGCCGACATCATCCTGGGCTCGACGTCGGCGTCGTCACGGTGGATTCCCCACTCCCCTATTGCATCCGGGCCCTTCCCGGCGGAATCCGGTTGATCCTCGACAACGCGGTCACCAATGCAGTCCGCCACGGCGGCGCGAGCGCGGTGCGCATCACCCTCGCTCGCCCGGCAGATTCACCGGACACCGTCACGATCACGATCGACGACAACGGTTGCGGAATACCGGCCGAGGAACGCTCGAGCTTGTTCGAGCGCTTCACTCGCGGATCGACGGCAGGCAAGACAGGCTCCGGTTTGGGCCTGGCGCTGGTGGCGCAGCAGGCGGCCCTGCACGGCGGACGGACGACATTTCACGACAGTCCACTCGGCGGGGCTCGCCTGCTGGTCGAACTCAGGGATCAGCCCGGACCCGAATAGCCCCTTCAGGTCTCGATCAACTGGCCGATCCCTGACGCTGTCACTTCGATGACCCGAGCCGAGCCGATGTCGAAGAACAGTCCGGCGATACGCAGGCGACCATCCACACGGGCCTGACCGACGAGAGGATGGCGTTCGAGAGTCTGCAATTGGACTGCGACATTGACCATTCCGAGCTGATCGACCTCCGAGAAACCTGCCTCGGCCGCAGCACGCGCGACCGGATGGCCACTCGTATAGGCCTGCAAGCTCGTCTCCGCATGCCGCAGCCATTCCCCGACGACTCCCGATTCCGACGAACCGTTCGTCAGGAGTGCTTGCATCGCGCCGCAGCCCGAATGTCCGCACACGACCACCGAGCTGACACCCAACTCGTCGATCCCGAAGGCCAGTGCCGCTTCCACCGACGTATCGCGGCCGCCGGCAGGAACCAGGTTTCCGACATTGCGCACGGTGAACAGGTCGCCGGGGCCACTGCTCGTGATGATGTTCGGCACCACTCGCGAATCTGCGCAGGTAAGGAAAAGGGAGTCGGGATTCTGCCCGTCGCGCAACTGATCCATGTGCGGCCGTATCGCTTCGGCGCGATGGCGATGATAGTTGGACACCCCGTCGAGAATGGGCCGCAAGGCCGGCGGGCTGCTCAGATTCCTCCCCGAAGCCTGTGGTTGCCAACTGCCCCACGGCGCGAGCAAGCCGCGCAGGTCGGTGACTGCGGCGCCGCGCTTCGGCGGACCGGTGGTCGCGCTCTCCATACTCACCGAGCCGACTTCGTCGATGACCACCGAACCACCTGCCAACTCGTACTGCCTCGCCCACTCTTCGATGACGTCGAAGACGGCATGGTCGAGGAAGTCGACAGACAGCTCGACGGTGACGTCCGACCGCGGTGGGAGTCCGGCGAGCACCGACGTCAGCTTGGGCAGCACCAGGAAGGTGCACGAGCCTTCGACCAGGACGCGCCACTTCCCGGAATCGTTGTCGCCCAACTCTTCTGCGGTGACAGTTGCGCGGATGACACGCCACACCAGGAGGGCGATGGCCAGCGCCAACCCGATCAGGACGCCCTCGAGCAGATTCAAGAACACGACGCCGACCACCGTGATGCCGTACACCCACAGATCACCGGTCCGTCGCGCCAACCGAATGTGCGCCAGCTTGACCAGTTGAATACCGATGACAATCAACAGTCCGGCCAGTGCAGACTTCGGAATCTGCTGGACCAACCCGGCGAGCGCAGCCGAGAACAGCAGAATCCACAGGCCGTGCATGATCGACGACGCGCGGGACTTCGCCCCGGCCTCGACATTGGTCGCACTGCGCACGATCACCCCGGTGACCGGAAGGCCGCCGATGGCCCCGGACACCATGTTCGCGGTGCCCTGGCCGAGCATCTCGCGATCGAAGTTCGACCGCGGGCCCGAGTGCATCTTGTCCACGGCCACGGCCGAGAGCAGACTCTCCACACTGGCGATCAGGGCGATGGTCAGGATGCCGGTTGCGACGCCGAGCCACTGGCCGTCGGGCAGAGCGGGGAGTCCGATCGAGTCCAGCAAAGATCCGTCGAGAGCAATACGCTCGACGTCGATCGGCAGCGCCAGCGAAGCGAGAGTTGCCAATACGATGCCCACCAACGCCGCCGGAACCTTGCGGACACCGGCAGGGAGATAGCGCCACCCGAGAAGGGTGGCGATGACGACGAGTCCGATCATCAGGTCCTCGACATGCAAGGCACCGATCTGCGCGGGCAACTGCCGTAGATTGTCCAGCGCCGAGCTGGCCGAGCTTCCACCCAACAACACGTGAACCTGTTGTAGCGCAATGGTGATGCCGATACCGGCGAGCATCGCATGCACCACCACTGGAGCAATAGCCAGCGCCGCACGGGCAATTCGGCTGAGCCCGAACACGATCTGCAGAATTCCGGCGCCGACGGTGATCAGGCAGGTGACTTTCCACCCGAACTTGCCGATCAGTTCGGCGACCACCACGGTCAGGCCGGCTGCGGGACCACTGACTTGCAGCGGTGAACCTCCCACAGCTCCGGCCACCACTCCGCCGACGATTGCGGCGATCAGACCTGCCATGATCGGCGCCCCGGAGGCGATCGCAATTCCCAATGACAGGGGAAGCGCCACCAGGAATACGACCAGCGACGCCGGCACGTCGTATCTGATCAGTTGCTCGAGATATCGCCGGCTTCCACCACCCGGCGGAGACGAATCCCCCACGACGCTCTCGTCTGCGGATGATTGAGCGTGCACTACGGACTGCGTCGACATAGATCTCCTCGCCGGACCCCGGATCCGGCTGCTGGGCAACATGTTCGAAGCGAATCGGCGATCGGTATCGCCGATCGACTGTGACCATGGTAACCGCGATTCCTTACCGTTCCCTTAGATGCGAGCCCAGACGTGGTCGACGTCACCGCCGCCCGGCACTGTGACTCGAACCTGAACATCGGTCCAAAAGATCGATCGAATTGCTTTAAACCGCAAGCATTTTGACTGACACACCTCCAGCGGCCGGCACACCTGAGCGCCGTCGGCGATAATGGTCGGGAGTGAACGCTCAACCGCAGACACAACGATGTGAAGGCAGGCACCATGTCCGATCAGTACGTCGCCGCGCAGGACCGCTACGAAGCCATGCCGTACCGCCGAACCGGTCGGAGCGGTCTCAAACTCCCGGCCATCTCGCTGGGCCTCTGGCACAACTTCGGCGACGACGTACCGATCGAGAACCAGCGCGCAGTTCTGCGGCGGGCATTCGATCTCGGAATCACCCACTTCGATCTTGCGAACAACTACGGACCCCCGTACGGAAGCGCCGAGACGAACTTCGGCAGGATCCTGCGTGAGGATTTCTCTTCGTACCGCGAGGAATTGGTCATCTCGTCCAAAGCCGGCTGGGACATGTGGCCCGGCCCCTACGGATTCGGTGGGTCCCGCAAGTATTTGCTGTCGTCCCTCGATCAGTCGCTCGGACGACTCGGCGTCGACTATGTCGACATCTTCTACAGCCATCGCCCTGACGCCGAAACTCCGATCGACGAGACCGCAGGCGCCCTGATCAGCGCTGTCCAGCAGGGCAAGGCCCTGTACGCGGGTATCAGTTCGTACTCGCCGGAGCGCACCCGTGAAATCGCCGCACTGCTCGCCGCTGCGGGGGTTCCGCTCTTGATCCACCAGCCGAGCTATTCGATGCTGAACCGCTGGATAGAGCAGGACCTGCTGTCGGCTGTCGACGATCTCGGCGTCGGAGTCATCGCGTTCTCACCACTCGCTCAAGGCATGCTCACCGATCGCTATCTGAACGGCGTCCCCGAGGATTCCCGTGCAGCTCAAGGTAAGTCACTGGATCCGTCGTGGTTGACCGACGACGCTCTCACCCACATCCGCGCGCTCAACGACATCGCGGCAGACCGCGGCCAGTCGCTGGCTCAGCTGGCACTGAGCTGGGCACTCCGCGATTCGCGGGTCACCTCGGTACTGATCGGTGCGTCCAGTGTCGCCCAACTCGAAGCCAACGTCGGCGCGCTCGACAATCTCGAATTCAGCGCAGCCGAACTGGCCTCCATAGATCAGCACGCCAAGGACAGCGGCATCAATCTGTGGGCAGAGGCCAGTTCGATCTGAGCGATCACCTGCGCTAGAGCTGAGGCAACTCCACGTTCACGTGCTCGCCCTCTTCGAATACGGCCGACGCCGGCCCGACGATCAAGGGATCCGGAGTACCGACAGCCCGGTGATCCTTGTTGGGATAGTCGAAGCTGGCGAGCACGTGACGCATCGCCTCGAGGCGAGCGCGCTTCTTGTCGTTGCTCTTGATCACCGTCCAGGGCGCATCCCCGGTATCGGTGTAGAAGAACATGGCTTCCTTGGCCTGGGTGTAGTCGTCCCACTTGTCGAGCGAAGCCAGATCGGTCGGTGAGAGCTTCCACTGACGCACCGGGTCCGTTCGGCGGGCCGCGAACCGCGCCAACTGCTCTTCGCGGCTGACCGAGAACCACAGCTTGTGCAGATGAATCCCGGAGTTGACGAGCATCCGCTCGAAGTCCGGGGTCTCTCTCATGAACTCGAGATACTGCGTCGGCGTGCAGTAACCCATCACTCGTTCGACGCCGGCGCGGTTGTACCAGGACCGGTCCATCATCACTATCTCGCCGCCGCTGGGTAGGTGTGCGACATAGCGTTGGAAATACCACTGCGTCCGCTCGATGTCGGTGGGCTTCTCGAGCGCGACCACGCGGGCTCCACGGGGATTGAGATGCTCGGTGAATCTCTTGATCGACCCGCCCTTACCGGCAGCATCGCGACCTTCGAAGATGATGAGCACCTTCTGACCGGTTTCCTTGACCCACAGCTGCAGCTTGAGCAACTCGATCTGCAGACGCCGCTTCTTCCGCTCGTACTCGCGGCGCGACATCTTCTTCTCGTACGGATAGCCCTGCTTCCAGGCATCCGCGAACTCCGAAGGCTCCAGCACGCCGAGCTTGTGCTTGAGACTCGACAGCTCGTCGATCTCGGCCGCGTAATCCTCGGTTACGGAAATTCTGGTCGACGGGGTCGGCAGGTCAGGAACCCGACCGTCCACACCGCTGGCGTCGGGGCTCATGAATACGCACTCCCTGTCGTCGAAATGAACGAACGTCCGGAAAGTGAATTTTACGCGCCGAAGCCCGCTCCCGCGGGTCCGAAGAGAATGTTGCTTGGCATCGAGGAGGTAACGACAGGTCCGGCTTCCCAGTCGCCGAACCCTCACGCGGTACCTTGATCGAGGTAACTGAGACGGTCGGTAACCCCGAGAGAAGAGAGTTCTGGCGAGATGCGAGTAGACGGACGGGAGATCCCGGTAACGGGAAGCCTCCTGCCACCACTGCACCGCCGTACGAGCGACATCATGCGGGTTGCGATCGCTGCTGTGCTGCTCGGCGGCGTGATCGCGGGATCTCTGATCACTCGAAGTCAGTGGGACGCCCTCGAAACGTCGGTGTCCAACATCGTCGGTGTTCTCTCGCCGAGCCTGTCCGACACTGTGTACCTGCTCTACGGCATCGCAATTCTGGCGCTACCGTTCGCCATCCTGATCGGCCTGATCGTCGGGCGCCGGTGGAAGTTGCTGGCCGGATACGCCGCCGCCGGCCTGTGCGCCGGTGTCGCGCTGTCCTTCACCGGAACAGGCCTGGCGGCACCGAAATGGCACCTCGACGTGCCGGACCGACTCGACGCCACCTTCCTGTCTCAATTCCTCGACGATCCGCGATGGATCGCGATGCTCGCGGCGGTGCTCACCGTCTCGGGCCCGTGGCTTCCGAAGAAGTGGCGACGAGCCTGGTGGACGCTGCTTCTGCTCTTCGCTCCCATCCATCTGATCGTCAGCTCGATCGTTCCCGCACGATCGATGCTGGGTCTCGCCGTCGGTTACCTGATCGGCGCGGTGATCGTTCTCGCCGTCGGCACCCCTGCCCTCGAAGTGCCGTTGGACTCGGCGGTACGCGTACTCGCGCGGCGCGGTTACCGCGTCACCGCGTTCCGCGTCGTGAGTCCCTCGGGAATCGGGCCTCTTGTCATGTCCGCAGCCATCCACCAAGCACCGGACGACGAACCTTTCGACGAACTCGTCGTCGAGTTGTACGGACAGAACCAGCGAAGCAGCGGAGCAATTCGACAGACGTTCCGTTGGATCTCGTTCCGGAACCGTGAAACTCCGCCGCCCTACGGATCACTTCGTCGCGCCGTCGAACACCGAGCGCTCATGGGTATCGCGTTCGCCGACATCGGTCTGGCCAGTTCCAAGGCCGTCGCAATCTCGGTACTCGATCGCGGGTGGGAGATGTACGCGCGCCCGAGTCCTCGTGGCATCCCCCTTGCCGTCGCCGTCGAGAACCAGGCGGGCGAGGAAGAATCCACCAAACTGATCGACGCGCTGTGGCAAACACTGCATACCGCTCACGTGCACCAGATGGCGCACGGCGACCTGCGCGCTTCCGAGATTCGTGTCGAAGGCGGAACCATCCTCTTCGGCGGGTACGCGTACTCCGAATTCGGCGCCACCGAAGTTCAGATGCAGTCCGACAACGCACAACTTCTCTTCGCCACCGCATCATTGTTCGGGGTCGATGCAGCGGTGGACGCCGCGATTCGAGCGCAAGGCGCAGACACGATTCTCGCCGCCTCCGGCCGATTGACCACCGCTGCATTGCCCAACCGAATTCGGCGGACGGTCACGGATTCCGCGAAACTGATGACCGAGATCCGAGACGAGGTCGGTGCCAAGAACGGGATCGAAAAGGTCGCTCCCGCACAGGTCACCCGATTCAGTCGCAACCAGCTGATCCAGCTCGTTCTGCTCATCGGTCTGGTCTACGTCGCCTACCCCTTCATCAGCCAGGTCCCCGCGTTCATCACCGAACTGAAGACGGCCAACTGGTGGTGGGCACTGCTCGGCCTCGGCGTCTCCGCACTGACGTACGTCGGCGCGGCAGCGGCCCTGTGGGCCTGTGCGTCGTCGATGGTCAGTTACCGCAACCTCTTGATCATGCAGGTGGCCAACACCTTTGCGGCGACGACAACTCCGGCCGGAGTCGGCGGGCTCGCGCTGAGCGTGCGGTTCCTGCAGAAGGGCGGGCTCGGTACCGTCCGTGCAACGGCCGCAGTCGCGCTGCAACAGACGGTTCAGGTGGTCACCCACGTCGGCTTGCTGATCTTCTTCTCGATCGTCGCCGGACGTGATACGAACCTCTCGCACTTCATCCCGGGATCCACTGTTCTGTACCTGGCGGGCGGCGTCGCGCTCGGAGTTCTCGGTGCATTCATGTTCATCCCGAAACTCCGTGGGTGGCTGCGCGACGATCTGCGTCCTCAGATCACCGAGGTGTTGGGTGAACTGAGCCAACTCGCGCGAAATCCCACGCGCTTCCTCATCATCGTGGGCGGCAGCGCCGCAACAACTCTCGGTGCCGCCCTGGCTCTGTGGGCGAGCGTCGAAGCATTCGGCGGCGGAACGACGTTCATCACCGTCACCATCGTGACGATGATCGGTGGGACGCTCGCCTCGGCGGCTCCGACACCGGGTGGCGTCGGAGCCGTCGAGGCCGCCCTCATCGGTGGTCTGTCCGCATTCGGACTGCCGGCAAGCATCGCGGTCCCGTCGGTCCTGCTCTACCGAGTGCTGACCTGCTGGCTCCCGGTGTTCTGCGGTTGGCCGACACTGCGGTGGCTGCAGAAGAACGACATGGTCTGAGCCGTTCCGCTACTTTTGGCGAACGACGTGAGCCTGCAGTGCTTCGCCGTCCTCGTCCACCCAGCCTTTGCTCTGGGCGTAGTCGACCATCGCGGCAACACCTTCGACGTCCGTGGTGCTCTCGCGAACGCGGGCTACCGAGATGAATGCACTACCACCGCTGACGTATCCGTAATCCTGAAGGCGCAAGAGTTCGTCCAGTTCGGTTTCGGAGATGTCGGCACTCACCTCGACGTGAAAGGCCTTCAGGTTGTCCACATCGTGGATGCTGACGCGGCCGTCGTCCACCAGTACATACATGGCTCTCCTTCCTAGAGCACTGACGTCGGTGCGTGCGTACCGAATACACGCCGGTGGTAGGTCAGTGGATTCGACTCGCGGTGCTCGACCTCGTCCACCGATCCTGTCACGATCTTGTGATCACCACCGTCCACGACGGCATCAACGGTGCACGCGATCCAGATGGATACGTCCGGCAGTCTCGGAACACCGAGATGCTCCGCCCACTCGACACCGTCGAACTTCGCACGGCCCTTCCTCGCAAAGGCAACCGCCAGTGAGCTTTGCGCGGTCCCGAGGACATTGATCGCGAACCTCCGCGTTCCTTCGATGAGGCCGAGAACTTCCGACTGTCGATCCAGAGCCACCGCGGTCATCGGCGGGTCCATCGACAACGACATGAATGCGCTGACCGTCGTGCCGTGCGGCCGGTCGCCGTCCATTGCCGTGACGACGGCGACCGGTGAGCACACGTGCGCCATGGCTTCTCGAAAACGCAACGCCCGGTTGCCCTGTGGGACATTCACGATGTCAGCCCTTGTCTGCCAACTCTTGTGCGTACTTCTTCGTCATGTGGTCGACGGCGTCGAGTTGCGCCTTTGCATGCCCTCCCCTGACAGCGCGCGCGTGAGCTGCCGCGTCGAGCGTCGCCTGCGCCTGCCCTTGGAAGTGCGGAAAGACCTCCTGCGCGAACAACTCTGCCGAACGTCGGGTGTCCTGCGGGTTCGCCCAATCGTGACCCATCTGCAGCATGCAGCCGAAACCACCGGACTGGTCCCACAGCCGTTGTACCTGACGTCTGGCCTGCTCCGGTGTGCCGATGACACCGATCCCGGCCTCGTTGATGAAGTCGATCATCTCGCTCAGACGCGCACCGGAGACCGCCATCTGAGGGAAGGCCGCGACGTGCTGGAAATAGTCGAACCACTCCTCGATGCCGTACTCGACCTGCTTGCGTGCTTCCGCCTCGGTTTCGGCGATGTGGAAAGGTCCGGCAAGAGACCACTGCCGACGATCCACCGTCGTCCCGTTGACCTCAGCGCGTTCCTCCATCACATTCCAGTGGTGCGCCAAGGCGTCGAAACCGTCGGCGGACAAGGTTGCTCCGATGGAGAGCAGACCGAGACCGTGCGTACCGGCCAGGCGAGGTCCTGTCGGGGAGGCCACTGCGGCCACGGTGATTTCGATGCCGTTCTCCGAGTACGGAGCGAGCTGCAGCTTGGCGTCGTACAGCTCGTGGGTTCGTGTCTTCGCGGAAACCGTCTCGCCACGAAGAAGGCGCACGACGATGTCGAGGTTCTCCTGCAACAACTCTCGGGTGTCCGTCGGGTTCAGACCGATCATCGCCGAGTCGGTGGGCAACGAACCGGGCCCGACTCCGAAGATGGTGCGCCCCTGAGTCAGGTGATCCAACTGCATGATTCGATCCGCTGCCCACAGCGGGTTGTGATACGACAACGACGTGACACCCGTGCCGAAACGAATCCGAGGTGCGCGCTGCGAGGCTGCAGCGATCATGATTTCCGGCGACGCGATGATCTCGCTTCCGGCAGAGTGATGCTCACCGAACCACGCCTCGTCGTAGCCCAACCGGTCGAGGTACTCGACCAGTTCGAGATCACGCTGCAGTGCGGCGGTGGGATTGCGTCCGGGGACGTGGAACGGTGCCATGAAATACCCGAAACGAAGCCTACTCATGAGTTCTCCTAGTGCTGTGGGCCAACTCCTGGCCGTGCACCGAAAACGCTATCCGTGCCGTGACCGCGGTCACAGTGCACGAAAGTGGACAATCTCAAGCGCGTTGATCGGCAAGTTTCTGCGCGTAGACCAACTTCACGAACTCGGCACGGTTGCGAACGCGCAGAAGAGCAAGGATGCGGCTTACATACTTCTTCACCGTGTCCGGACTCAGCGACAGGATCACCGCGATCTCGTCGTTGGTATGGCCGTCCGCCAACAACTCCGCGAGATCGATCTGCCGGGGCGTCAGCTTCTCTCGCCATCCCGGCTCGCGTTGCCCGGGCAGCGTCTGACACAACAGCGACAATTGCTTGCCCAGAATGCCCAAGCCCACGATGTCGCGCCCCGACAGATCCTTGCCTTCTGAATCGAAAATCCCCACCAGACCGTGACCGCCGTGGGCCAACTGGAGATGCATCACCGACGCGCTGTGAAGGCGTTTGCGATAGAGGAAATCTCGCAGGTACGTCGCCGACTGTGAAGGGACGTCGGCCAACTGAGTGTGCGTGATGGCGGGAGATGCCAACAGCGTTGCCCGCGATTGCGCCGTCGCAAAAACGTCGTCGAGGTACCAGTGCGCTTGGTACTCGTCGAGGATCGGCGTGATCCGCCCGGTCGTCACCGGATCCGGGTCGGCGAAAGCCGTCGTGAAGGTCGGGCCGGCAAGGAAGGTGGTGTTGGGACAGCGGTAGTGATCATGGAGCGCGACCATGAGGAGATCCTTGAGCTGATCGAGCGTTCTCGCGGCCGAGCAGTAGTCGAAGACAGCGAAGACACGGTCGTAGTCCGCAGCGGACAGAGCGACGTCACCGCTACCGTGCACGTCGACCACCTCACCCGAACTATGATCCAGATCACTCATCGGACAGCATATGCATTACTTCGAGAGAACGGACAACTTCGCCGCCTACCAGCACTGTTGATGCCGATAGCCGATACTGAGCTGTATGTCGGAACTCGGAAATGAACCAGACTCGAAGCAGAAGGCGGTGCTCGAGCGACACGCGTCATGGATCGAATTGTTCTTCGACCTCGTCGTGGTTGCCGGTATCGGTCAGCTGGCTCACCTGCTCCACGGTTCGCCGTCGTGGTCGGATGTCGCGCTCTACGCGTTGCTCTATCTCGCGTTCTGGACCGCGTGGGCGACGTTCACGATGTACGGCAACGTTGCCGGTGACCGTGTCCGGATCCCGAGCATGCTGATCGCCATGTTCGGACTGGCCGTCATGATGGCAGCCGTGGCCGGCATCCACGACAACCATGCGCTGGCCTTCGCTGTCGCCTACGTGGCCGTACGTCTGCTGGCGAGTCGGGTGTGGCACAACGGCCAGATAGTCGTGGACTGGCCGATCGCCCAGATGTCTCTCGGTGTGATCCCGTGGATCGTCTCGTTCTGGTTCGAGGGCGAAACTCGGTTCTGGCTCTGGACCGCCGGTGTGACCATCGACCTGCTGATCATGTTCGTCGTCTCCGGCAGCGCGATCATGGAAGACGCGCAGGAAAAGCTCGACCGCATCATCAAGGTTCGGGGGTTCAAGGACGACCGGATGCCCGAACTCGAAGCCCTGCACTCCGATCGGGCTCACCTTGCCGAGCGCTTGGGCCTGTACGTCATCATCGTGCTGGGCGAGGGTGTGATCCTCGTGATTTCTGCGGCCTCGAAGCTCACCTGGGACTCGACGGTGGTCAGCCTCGCAGTCGGATCGTTTGTCCTGCTCTCGGGCATGTGGGCTCTCTCGCTTCTCTACGGCCACGCCGGTGTTCCGCACCTGCAGGCCGAGAAGTTTCCCGCTCGCATCGACATGGCGCTGCACTGTTTCACCACCGGCGCTATCGCGGTTCTGGTCGCAGGGCTCGGAGCGGCAACCGAACACGGCGCGGAGCACACGCCCGCGAACCTGCGGTGGTTGTTGTGCGGAAGCATCGCAGTCTATTTCGGAATCAGCCTGGTGGCAGGGCTGTTCGCGCGATCGGACCGACGGTGGCTGCTCGGCTGGGCGCTCCCGTGCACCGCCATCCCCATCGTCATGGGCATCGTCGGCACGCACATGAGCGCCACGTGGATCATCTGGGTGCTGGTGGCCACCGTGTCCTGGCAGAACGGCTACGAGTACGCGCAGGTGCGGCGTTCGCGCCGCTCTGCTGTGCGCCTTTATTAACCCCCCGCGGTTAATAAAGGCGCACAGTAGGGGCGGTTTTTACCCGCACCGCCGGGTCGAAGCGATAGGGCTGAGCCAACAGGATTCCGGCCAATCGCTTACGCAACCTCGACATCTCGGCCCGGACGGTCACCGTCTTGCGTGGATCGCCGAACAACTGTGAGGCGAGCTGCGCGGCCGTGAGGCCCTCGGGCGCCTGTGTCAGAGCCACGAGGATCTGCGAATGGCGCGGGCTGAGGTCGATACTCCAGCTCCCCATTGCCGAGGAGTACCGCAATTCCATCGCATTCGGATCTTGCACATCCAATTCGACTTCTGCACAAACCGTTCCGGACGCCGGATCCATCTGAGGGCGGACGAGCCAACCACCCGGAAGCGGCTCGCACATACATAGTCCGAGCGACGGGAGCCAATGCTCGCCGCTGCTCATCACTTTCGGCAGTGCGATTCTGTAGATCGGCGCCATCGAGTCCACCGCCGCGACCCAGCCACTGCGGTCCACGACCACTGTCGGCTGACTCGCACGAGCCAGCGTCGATGCCGAGATCATCCGGAGCTGATCCAATCCGATTCGATGCTTCTCCCGCAGTGCGGATTCCGCCAGCCTGGCCACACTGTCCACGAGAGCGAGAGTCGACGGGTGGACCGTGTCTGCTGCGCCGGCGACGTTCACGACGGCGATGGCCCGGCGACTACGCGGATCTCGAACCGTCGCCCCGGAGCAGGTCCACGGATGCTGCGAGCGCGAGTAGTGCTCGGCCGAGAACACCTGCACTGCCGAACCTGATGCCAAGGAAGTGCCGATCCCGTTGGTACCAACAGCTTCCTCGGTCCACGACGCACCCTCGATCATCCCGAGCCGTTCGGCCCGATCCAACATTCGACTGGACCCGTGTCGCCAGAGGATACGTCCGTAGCGGTCCGCCACCACGATCAGATTCGCGTCGTCCGGGCCGACGAGTGGTGCCAGACCGTGCACCGCCTCGTCGAAGATCTCCGCCATGCCGGCTGCGCGTCTGCCTTCTTCGATCTCGGATTCGCGGCCCGTCTCGGTGATCGAGCACCGGTCCGGATCGAGTCCGAGCGCACGCAAACGCGACCACGAATTCGCGATGACGGAGCGCGGACGCGCAGGCGGCTTGCGTCCCGACATCGTTGCTTCGTACACGGATTCGAGAACACGTGCGTACTGCGCCGGGTCTTCACCACTGGCCAGGGCCGGTTCGAGTCGATTCGTTTCGCCGATCACACTCCAGTCCTATGTGACGGGGTCATCGAAAGCGAGCGTTGCACCCGGTTGCAGAGTTGTTCGCGTGCGTGAACGAAAGGACGGCGTTCACGCACGCGAACGGTGCTCACGCGTTGAGGGGTCTCCCCAGCGCCGAGAGCACAGACTCGTGCATTGCCTCCGAGAGCGTCGGATGAGCAAACACGACCTCGGCGAGATCCTCGCCGGTGGCTTCGAGGGATCGAGCGATACCGAAACCCTGAATCTGCTCGGTCACATCCGGACCGACCATGTGCGCGCCGAGAAGTTCCCCGGTATCGGCGTCGAAGATCGTCTTGACGAAGCCTTCGGCCTCGCCGATCGCCAGTGCCTTGCCGTTCGCCTGCAGGTCGAAGTGTCCGACCCGCAGCGCGCGACCAGTACCGGCGCACTGCTTCTCCGTCAGACCCAGGCTCGCCACCTGTGGTCGGGCATACGTGCATCCCGGAACGTAGTCGCGATCGAGCGGATGAACGTCGGGCACGCCTGCCAACTTTTCGACGCACAGGACAGCTTCGTGGCTTGCCTTGTGCGCCAGACATGGAGCGCCCGCGACGTCACCGATCGCATAGATCCCGAAAGCGCTGGTACGGCACCACTGGTCGGTGACGATCGCACCGCGCTCGATCTCGACGCCCAGAGCCTCCAACCCCAGATCCTCGACGTTGCCGGTGATTCCGGCCGCCACCAACACCCGGTCCACGGTCAACGACTCGACACCGTCGCTCGTCTGCACATTCACCTGGACGGCGTCGTCGCCGACGGTCACCGCCGACACCGAGGCTCCGGTGTGAATCGTGATGCCACGCTTCTCGAACTGCTTGCGAACGAAGGCCGAGATCTCTTCGTCCTCGACCGGCATGATGTGTGGTGCCATCTCGACGATGGTCACCTCGGTTCCGAGATCGCGGTACAGGCTGGCGAATTCGACTCCGATCGCGCCGGACCCGATCACGAGCAGCGACTTCGGCAGTTCCTTCGGGACGAGCGCGTCGAAGTAGGTCCATACCCGATCACCGTCGGGGGCAACGCCGGGAATCGAACGCGGCCGGGCACCGGTTGCAATGATCACGTGGTCGGCTCGATACGTCTGTCCTCCCACGGATACGACGCCTTTGTCCACCAACTTAGCGGCGCCTGAGATGACGTCGACGCCGTTCTTCTTCATCAGATAGGCAACACCGCCGGACAACCTCTCCGAAACCCCTCGGCTGAACGACACCAACTTCGAGATGTCGAACTGGACAGACGCCGAACTGAATCCGTATGTGTCAAGTTCACTCAAGGTATGCGCGACGTCCGCGCCGTGCAGCATCGCCTTGGTGGGGATACAACCCCAGTTGAGGCAGATACCTCCGAGGCGATCACGTTCTACCAGCGCGACGCTCAACCCCAACTGGGCAGCCCGGATCGCCGCCACGTAACCACCGGGGCCGCCACCGATGACAAGAACGTCGTACTTATGCGACGTATTGTTTTCCACCACAGCCCCTTACACCAACATCAGCGCGGGAGAAGCGACAAAGCGCTGGAGCTCCCGAAGGAAGGTCGCACCCAGGGCTCCGTCGATAACCCGGTGATCGCACGAGAGGGTCACGGTCATCACGGTCCGGGCAGAAACACTGTCACCGACCACCACCGCGCGCTTCTCCCCCGCACCTACGGCAAGGATCGCTCCCTGGGGCGGATTGATGATCGCGTCGAATGCCTTGATCCCGAACATGCCGAGGTTGGACACCGTGAAGGTTCCGCCCTGGAATTCTTCGGGACGAAGTTTGCCGGTCTTCGCCTTGGTGGCCAACGAGAGCACCTCACCCGAGATGTCCGCCAACGACTTGGTATTCGCGCTACGCACGATGGGCGTGATCAGCCCGGTCGGAAGTGCAACTGCCACCGAGACATCCGCCGACGCGAATCGAAGAACCGATTCGTTCGCGGCATCGAACTGGACGTTCACGTCCGGCACCTTCATCAGTGCAGCGGCGCAAGCCTTCACGATGAAGTCGTTGACCGACAGCTTGACCGCCGGGACGGTCGAATTGATCTCCTTGCGCAGAGCGAGGAGCGCATCGAGCTCGAGGTCTGCGGTGAGCCGGAAATGGGGTGCCTGCTGCTTGGACGCCTGCAACCTACCGGCGATTGCCGATCGCATGGGGGTGAAAGGAATTGTGTCGTACTCGGGTTCGGCCGCAACAGATTCGGTCTCAGCCGCCGCCTCGGGCAGGAGCTGCGCGGAACGAGCGGCGTCGTGCACGTCGGCGACGCAGACGCGCCCCCGCGAACCCGTCGGACGACAGTCATGCAGGTTGACGCCCAGTGATCGGGCAGTTCTGCGTGCGACCGGGGTGGCAGGCACGGCACTGTCGTCGGCGGTCGATCGCAGCGGGAGGCCGGATCTCGCGGCCGGCACTACCGGCGCAACAGTGCCACCGGCGTCACGAATCGCGTCGTCGATGTCGCGGACACTGATCCGCCCGAGGGGACCGGTACCCACTACGGCGGCGAGATCGATTCCGAGCGATTCCGCACGTCGGAGTGCGCGAGGACTCGCAAACACATCGTCCTGCGTCGTGCCTTGCAGAACGCTCGGTACGACGGTGGAACCGGTTGGTACAGGTTTCGGTGCAACAACCACCTTCGCAGCCGGTGTAGCCGTAGGTGTCACGGGAGCCGCCGGCGCAGCAGCTGGTGACGGTGCCGGCTCTTCCGCCGGCGCGGTTGCGCCGCGGGCGGCGAGGAACTGCTCGATCTCCGCATCCGTCGCGGACGCATCGGCGGATACACCGATCACGGCGCCGACGGGCAGAGTCTGCCCAGGCGTGCCGACGATCTTGCGGAGAACACCGTCGAACGGCGCCTCGAGCTCGTTGGTGATCTTGCTGGTCTCGATCTCACAGATCAACTGGCCCTTGGTGAACGAGTCACCTTCCCCGATGAGCCAGGCGTTGACCAACCCCTCCTCCATGGAGAGCCCCCATTTGGGGATGTCGATAGCTTTGATGTCAGCCATGATCAGGCTCTCACCAGCTTGCGAACCGACTCTTCGATGCGCGCCGCGTCAGGCAGCCAGGCAGTTTCGAGGGTCGGGGAGAACGGAACCGGCGTGTGCGGCGGAGTGATCAGTTCGATCGGCGCTTTCAGGTAGTTGAATCCCTTGGTGGCGATCAGCGCGGCTACGTCGTGCCCGAAACCGCAGCGGGCGGCGGATTCGTCGACGATCACGACGCGTCCGGTCGATGCGACGGATTCGAGGATGCCGTCCTCGTCCAATGGTGAGACGGTACGAGGATCGACAACCTCGACCGAAATACCCTCGGCGGCCAGCTTGTCTGCTACGTCGTTGGCGCGGTTCACCATTGCGGACAACGCGATGATCGTGACGTCGTCGCCCTGCCTGGTGTAGTTGGCGACGCCGAACGGAATCGCGTACGGCTCGTCCGGCACTTCGTCCTTGAGGTCGTAGAGAACCTTGTGCTCACAGAAGACGACGGGATCGTCGTCCCGGATGGCTTGGATGAGTAGGCCTTTGGCGTCGTAGGCGTTGGACGGCGCGACCACTTTCAGGCCGGGCACCGCGGCAAATACGTTGTACGGAGACTGAGAGTGCTGCGCAGCGGCGGAGAAGCCTGCGCCGATCATGCCTCGCACCACCAGCGGGGTTCTGGCCTTGCCACCGAACATGTAGCGGAACTTGGCAGCCTGGTTGTAGAGCGCGTCGTAGGAGACTCCGAAGAAGTCCATGAACATCAGCTCTGCGACCGGCCTCAGTCCGGTCAGTGCGGCTCCGGCAGCCATTCCGATGATCGCGGATTCGGTGATCGGGGTATCGATTACACGCTCCGATCCGAACTCCGTCCACAATCCCTTGGTGACACCCAGGACACCGCCAAATGCCTCGATCTTCTTCGTCTCCAGATCGGGATTGGTACCGGCATGCCCACCCCGTACGTCCTCACCGATGAGAACGACGCTCGGGTCGCGTTGCATTTCTTGGGCGATGGCCTCTTTGACGGCCTCGCGGTAGGTCTTCTTCGACACGTTCTCGGCTTCCACGCTTGTCATCTCGGGCTCCTCAGTACGACACGTAGACATCGGTCAGCAGATTCTCGACGGGTGGATACGCCGCGGCACGCGCCTTCGCTACCGCCTCGTCCACCAGCACTCGCGACTGCTCGTCCACCGCGTCCAGATCAGCGGTGCTGACCTTCTTCACATCCACGCTGCTACGGAAATTCTTGAGCGGATCCTTGGTTTCCCGTAGTTGCGCAACCTGTTCCGCCGTGCGGTACAGCTGCGCGTCACCCTCGAAGTGGCCGTGCCAACGGAATGCCGCCGCCTCGATCGTGGTGGGGCCACCGCCGGTCCTGGCGCGCTCCGATGCTTCCGCCATCGCGTCGTAGACCGCGAAGAAGTCGGTGCCGTCCACCTTGACGGCAGGCATTCCGAAGGATGCAGCGCGGGCGGCGATGTCGGGTGCGCCCACCGCGTAGTCGGTTCCTGTTGCTTCACCGAATCCGTTGTTCTCGATCACGAAGACGATCGGAAGATCCAGCACCACAGCCATGTTCATCGCCTCGAAGACGGTTCCCTGGTTGGATCCACCGTCTCCCGTGAACGACGCTGCGATGACACCGTTTCGAAGCGTTTTGCCGCTCAGTGCAGCGCCGATCGCCAACGACGGGGCTCCGCCGACAATCGCGTTGGCGCCGAGCATTCCCACGGACAGGTCGGCGATGTGCATCGAGCCGCCCTTACCGCGACACAGGCCGTCGTCCTTGCCGAAGATCTCGGCCATCATGCCGTTCAGATCGCAGCCCTTGGCGATGCAGTGCCCGTGACCGCGGTGAGTGGATCCGATGTAGTCGGCGTCGCTCAGGTTCTCGCACACTCCCACCGCGATGGCTTCCTGGCCCGAGTAGAGGTGAATGAAGCCGGGGATGTCACCGGTTGCATTCTCTTCGTGCAGTCGATCCTCGAACGCGCGGATGCGCGACATCTTCTCGTACGCCTTCAGCAATGCATCCCGGTCCAGCCCTGAATGAGGCTTGGCCCCAGTCTTTTTCGATCCTGACGTTGCCGGCTTCTGTGCCGTCCGTTGAACCACAGTCACACTCCTCGTTCTCGATCACTCGTCGCCATGCAGTGTCGTGTAGGTCACGGGCGAAGAGAAAGAGTTGCGTGAGGTTGCCGGGAGTTGCGAAGGGTTGCAGCTGTTGACTTTCGAGCGTTGGCTCAGGCGCCGCTGAGGCTGCCGCGTCTGATCTTGGACAGCGCGCGGTGTTGGACGAGTTCGACGGCGCTCGTTGTCGTTCTCAGTGTCAGCGCCGTCTCGCGCACGTCGAAGCCGACAACGATGCGAGCTACCAAGACATTGCGTTCTGCGGCCGACAGATCACCGAAGGGCAGAGTGAGTCGACTGGAGGCGGGTAGCGAATCGATTTCGCGACTGATCGCGTCGTGCAGATGCGCGAGGAACGCTTCTCCGGCACGTCTACGTCGCCGAATGTCGGACAGGACGGATCGGCAGATACCGACGGCAATACGATCAGCGTCGAGCGGTCGCAGTTCGGCACGGCAGCGCCGCGTCACCAGAGGCACGATGCGTTGAAGGAGTTCTGCAATCGCGTCCCGATCCCCTCGGGACGCATCGTCGGCAACACTGTCGATCGAACGTCCACCTGCCCTGCTTGTCATTCCGATCTCCCCCTGGTTCGGCTCTTGGTCGAATTCCCGACTACTGCTCAGGTTTTGAAGTCGCTAGGGGCGTATCGGCTCGGGGCAGATCCCGGTTTGTTCCCCGATGATGTTGATCTCGGCGTTGGAACGAGGGTCAGCGCCGTAGTTGATCTGGTCGGTGCACTTCTCGGAGGGCTCGACGGCATCGGGCGGGAGCGGCGCCGGGCACGAACCCATCTGCTCTCCGATGCTGTTGATCTCCGCATTCGAACGAGGGTCACCCACATAATTGATCTGATCGGTGCACTTGGTCGACTCGGTAGCCGGACCAGGGGCCGCAGGGGCAACCGCGCTGGTCGAGACCGGGGTCCAGGCCGGCGCTGCTCCGCCCGCCGGGACTCCGGGGGTGGATGCGTCCGTACCGCCGCCCACCGAGTTCGAGCCTTCGACTGTCTCCGAGGTGGTCGCTGCGGTCAGCGGCGGTGGGGTCGTAGACGCCGCAACCACCGATGTAGTCGTCGGTTCGTCTCCTGGAGCGCTGTTGTCATCACTCGAACACCCTGTCATCGCGCACACCACCCCGATCGTCAGTACGGCGAGCAGCACTCGCAGACGCCGAGTCTTGTTGGTCAGCAATAGTTCAGGCATTTGCTCTCACACTCCTCGATACGCGGATCAGGTCGTTCCGCCCAAGCGGTGAACACCGACGTGACTCACTCTAGGAGCCTGATTCCATCGGTTTCGTAACAGAATTCCGTCGGTCGCGTACCAACTCTCGACGGTCCTGACATTCATACGATTACGTAACGGTGGGTGGCAAAACTCCGATATCGAGATCACCTGTGATCGTATGAAAACGCACATGCCGATGAGAGGGTTCGCAGCGGCCGGGGAGGGGAACGTGTTGTATCGGAGTGACATCTGCGGCGGTCGATCAGACCGTACTCGCAGCCTGTTCGGTACAGCGCTCGCGGCAGCAACCCTCGGAGCGTCCGTGATCACCGGCTGCGCGTCCACCCAGGGCGTTGTGATCGAAGGCGATGTCGCTTCCACCGGGTTGCCCGTCACACAACCTGCAGACCTGGCCAGACGGGTTGCCGAAAACTCGAGGTTGGGCCGGGCGCTCCTCGACGATCCTGGGGTGTCCGAGGGAGTGAAGACAGAACTTCGGTCGTGCCCTGACTGGTATCCGATCTCGGTCGGGTCCATCCTTCTCGATCCAGGCGCACCGCGTATCGTGCCGGAGACCGAACTCGTCGTCATGAATGTGTATCCGTGCCAACCGGCCCACCAACCCGGGACCGGAGTGTCGATTTCGGTCAACCTTGCCGGCTACGTCTACCGCAGCGGCAAGGCCGGTTCGAGTGAAGACGATCCCGAACTGGGTGAGCGCCTGTTCTCCGTCGAAGAGCGCGGAAAGTTCATCGTCAGCGGTCAACGCGCCGCGAGTTTGTCTGTCCTGGAAACGGATCCGCGGCCACCGGAGTTCGAATGTTGCCCCCGTCCACCGCTTCGGACCGAGTTCTACTGGGATGGAATGGAGTTCATCCGTGATTGATCGCCGTCGCCGCGCAATGCTCGCCGGTGTTTGCCTGCCGGTCGCGTTTGCTCTCGCCTCCTGTTCCACCGAGCCTGAATCAGAACCCACTCCGAATATCGCAGCATCACTCGACCCCTCGGATCTCTCACAGGGCTTGAGCATCGATCCTGTTGCCCTCCTCAGAGCAGACCCGGAAGTGTCCGATGCGGTCAAGGACAGTCTCCGACTGTGCGGTGATGCGAACTTCCCCTTCGAAATCCGGTATTCCCCCGTGACAGGCGCCGTTTGGCAAGATGCCGTCGTCAATGTCTTCACCTGCGAGTCTGTCGGCATCTGGGGACGACCGGCCCCACCGGTCAGCTTCATGGTCGCCGGATTCGTCTACCAGATCGACGAATCGGGCGCTCACAAAGTCTTCGGAGTGCAAGACCCAGGACGCTACGTCGTCGGCTCAACCGGAGGATTGTCGGTCATGGTCGACCTGTGCAAAGACCCCGGCATTCCGGAGTTCTGTCAATCGTCGACTGCATACAAGTGGACCGGCGAAGGGTTTGAGAGTGTTCCGTTCCCATGAAAGCGAAGGCCGATGACCGATCCGTTGATTTTGCTGGTCGAAGACGACGCTGTCATCCGCGAAGCAACGCAATTGAATCTCGAACGCAACGGGTTTCGGGTGATCACCGCATCGGGTGGGTTGACCGGAATGGATATGGCGGTCGACGCCAAGCCGGATATCGCCGTCCTCGACGTGATGCTTCCCGACCTGAACGGAATCAGCCTGTGCCGACGCATTCGTGAGGAACTGTCGGTGCCGGTCATCATGCTGTCCGCGCGCGACGACCCGGTCGACATCGTTCTCGGATTGGAAGCCGGTGCCGACGACTACGTCACCAAGCCCTTCGACAGCGGTGTCCTGGTGGCCCGTATCCGAAGTGTGCTCCGGCGGGTCGAATCCCATTCCGGTACGGACAAAGACATCGTGACTCTCGGCGATCTGGAGATCGATCGCGAGTTGGTGACCGTCACGCGTTCGGGCGCCGAAGTGGCTCTCACGCCCACCGAAATGAAGCTGCTCCTGGTCATGGTGAGTGTGCCGCGCAAAGTCTGGTCTCGCTCCGAACTGCTCTCGGACGTCTGGGATTACGACTGGGGCGGCGATACGCGCATCGTCGACGTTCACGTTCAGCGATTGCGCACGAAGATCGGCTCCGAACAGATCCGGACCGTCCGGGGGTTCGGCTACACGATGGACAACCATCGGTGAGATCGCGGGATCTCGCCGCCAAGCTCCCGTCCACCGGGAGGCGGTTGTCGTTTCAGTGGAAGATCGCGGCGGCCATCACGTTCGTGATCGCCGTCGCCTCGATCACGCTCAGTACCGTGATGCATCAAACCTTTTCACACAACCAAGAGGATGCAGCGCGGGCGGCAGCTGATCGCAATCTCCAACTGGTGCTGCAGGACGAAACGGGCAGCATGCGTGCGCTGTTCCGCGCCACCACAGATGGTCTCGACGTTCCGGAAGAGTTGCGTCAGGCCGTGGCGGGCGGCAAACGTGCCACCTACCTTGTCGACAGCGGGGACCAGCCATTTGTCTGGGCTGCTGCCGACGTCAACACTCAGGTGGTGGCGATTCGCGTCCCGTACACCGCGCAGCGGGAATCGATCGCCAGCGTCGATCGGACACTTCGCAACGCCACCGTCGCAGTGATCGCAGCGGGTGCTGTCCTGGGTGTGCTGCTTGGACTCGCGATGTCGTATCGATTGCGCTCGGCCGCCCGTGCGGCCCGCAAAGTGTCTACCGGAGCGAACATCCGCGTCCGCTCGGTCACCTGGTCACTCTTCGACGACGAGATCACCGAACTGGCGGATGCAGTCGACGCGATGTCCGATGCT
This sequence comes from Rhodococcus sp. WY5, assembly GCF_018588185.1. Lineage (NCBI taxonomy): Bacteria > Bacillati > Actinomycetota > Actinomycetes > Mycobacteriales > Nocardiaceae > Rhodococcus > Rhodococcus sp. WY5. Next base: position 2,659,826 of record NZ_JAAMPR010000001.1, on the reverse strand, counting down.
CTACGGGGACAACTGGACGCCGAAAAGCGCGTGACAGCCAACATCGCGCACGATCTCAGGACGCCCATCTCCGGACTGGTCGGCGCCGCAGAGCTCCTGCCACCCGGTAGGCCAACCGAATTGGTGCGCGACGGCGTCCATAAACTCAGGAGGCTCGCCGAGGACGTCATCGAAGTGGCACGCCTCGACACCACCTCCGAGCAGGCAGACATCCAATCGGTGGAACTGGCGCCGGTGGTGCGTCACGCGATTTCCACCACAGGAGTCGAGTGTGAAGTGAGTGTTCACGGCACCCCCGTGTCGTACACCGACGCGCGCAGACTGGAGCGGATCATCGCCAACCTGATCTTGAATGCTCGCAATCACGGAAAGTCGCCGATCAATGTCCACGTCGACCACTCCCGCATCACGGTCCGGGATCGGGGCGTCGGGTTCACTGAAGAGTGGCTTCGCCAGGGGCCGAAGAGATTTCAGACCAACTCCGTCGAACGCGGCCCGAACTCAGGCCTGGGCCTCGGCTTGACGATCGTAGTGGGACAAGCGGCGGTCATCGGCGCTCGTATCGACTTCGCGAACCATCCGAACGAGGGCGCGGTTGTGACGATCGACCTCCCTGAATGTTCGGCAGACGAGTTCGATTGACACCGAGGCAGTTCGGTCGATCGGCCGGGACACAGCGTCCCGGCCGATCATTGGCGTCCCGGACTCAAACCTGTCCGACAGTGACTCCGGTGCGAACGTCCGGTGCACCGAGGCGCGCCGCATCAGCTGTGAGGTCATCGGGCTGCTCCTGAGATTCCCGCTCGGCTGCGACGCGCAACCGGTAGTGCTCGATCTCCTCGGCAATGTGCTCGGGAGTCCAACCGAGCACCGGCGCAACCAGTTCCGCCACTTCGGCAGCTGCCGCATCGCCGCGATCGGTAACCTCGATGGAGATGCGGGTACGACGGGTGAGGATGTCGTCGAGATGCTGTGCACCCTCGTGACTCGCGGCGTAGTGAATCTCCGCCTTGAGGTACTCAGGGGCGGAGTCCAACGGCTGCCCCAGTTCAGGCCTCGCCTCGATGAGTTCGAACAACTCGTCAGCCAAAGTGCCGTACCGCCCGAGTAGGTGCTCGATGGTCGAAACGTGGAGCCCGGTGCGCTCAGCGGTGAGATGCCGATTGTTGTGCGCGGCAAAATAACCGTCGGCACCCACCAGTTGGATACGCTCGGTGCAGGACTTCGGCACCTTCTGTTCCAATCCGTGTACCGCGGAATCGACTGCGTCCTTGGCCATCACGCGGTAGGTCGTGTACTTGCCACCGGCGACCACCGTCAACCCTCGAACCGGACTCGACACCGCGTGCTCACGCGAGAGAGTGCTGGTCGAGTCCGATTCGCCGAACAACAACGGACGCAGTCCCGCGTACACACCGACGACGTCCTCGTGCGTCAACTCGTCCTGGAGCAGCTTGTTGACATGTCCGAGGATGTAGTCGATATCGCTTCGGCTCGCTGCCGGATGCGCGAGGTCGAGGTTCCAGTCGGTGTCCGTCGTACCGATGATCCAGTGGCTTCCCCACGGAATCACGAACAGCAGACTCTTCTCGGTCCGCGTGATGATTCCGGTCGCAGAGTTGATGCGGTTTCGCGGGACGACCAAATGCACACCTTTCGAAGCGCGAACCTGGAATTGCCCTCGCCCACCGACCATTTCCTGAATCTCGTCAGTCCACACACCGGCGGCGTTGATGACCTGACGAGCACGGATCTCGAACGCGCGACCTGTTTCCAGATCCACGGCCTTCACCCCGACTACGCGGTCCTCCTCACGGAGAAAGCCGATTACGCGGGTGCTGTTGACGCACAGCGCGCCGTACTCGGCCGCCGTGCGCGCCAGCATCATCGTGTGGCGGGCGTCATCTACCTGACCCTCGTAGAACTTGACCGAACCCCGGATAGCAGAGCGCTTTCCGGAAGGGAACGATTCGAGAGTCTTCTTCTTGCCCACATGCTTGTGGTGTGAGGGAACCCCGCGGCCTGCGCCCATCACGTCGTAGACGCCGATGCCCAGACCGACGTACGGCCGGTCGATCAACTTCTCGAGTGGGTAGATGAACGGCACCGGCTTCGCGAGATGCGGGCACAGCGAATTCAGAACCAGCGACCGCTCACGCAGTGCCTCGAACACGAGCGCAAAATTGAACTGCTCGAGGTAACGCAGTCCGCCGTGGAACAGCTTGCTCGACCTGCTCGAGGTTCCGGACGCGAAGTCGCGAGCCTCCACCAAGCCGACCTTCAGACCGCGAGTTGCGGCGTCGAGCGCGCTACCCGCTCCGACCACGCCACCGCCGATAACGAGGACGTCGAGTTCGGTTTCTTCCAACTTCTTCAGCGACTCCGCCCGCGAGGACGGACTCAATGCTTGTGCTGTGCTCATGAAAACTGTTCCTTCACTTGAAAATAGGTAGAAATGGGGGCGCCGCGATCAGTCTGCGTCGACCCAGTCGAGTGTCCGAGTGACGGCTTTCTGCCAGCCTGCATACAGGCGCTCACGCTCGGCCGAATCCATCGACGGCGTCCAGCTCTTGTCCTTCGCCCAGTTGCTGCGAATGTCGTCCTCGCTCTCCCAGTACCCGACCGCGAGACCAGCGGCGTACGCAGCGCCCAATGCCGTGGTCTCCGCAACGACAGGGCGGATCACCTCGACGTCGAGCAGATCGGCCTGGAATTGCATGAGGAGTTCGTTCGCGACCATTCCGCCGTCGACCTTGAGAACCTTCAAGTCGACACCCGAGTCGAGGTTCATCGCCTCGATCACCTCACGACTCTGGTACGCAGTCGCTTCGAGCACCGCCCGGGCAAGGTGCCCCTTGTTCACGAACCTTGTCAGACCGACGATCGCACCGCGTGCATCCGCGCGCCAATGCGGTGCAAACAGGCCCGAGAACGCGGGCACGAAGTACGCGCCACCGTTGTCGTCCACAGAGCGCGCGTTCACCTCGATGTCGGCCGCGTTGTCGATCATGCCGAGGTTGTCCCGAAGCCACTGGACCAGCGAACCGGTCACGGCGATCGATCCTTCCAGTGCGTAGACCGTTGGCTGCTCACCGATCTTGTAACAGACCGTCGTCAACAAGCCGTTCTTGCTCATCACCTTTTCGGTGCCGGTGTTGAGGAGCACGAAGTTGCCGGTTCCGTAAGTGTTCTTCGCTTCTCCGGGCGAGAGGCAGGCCTGACCGAAAGTCGCTGCTTGCTGATCGCCGAGGATTCCGGCGATCGGCACGCCGGACAACGTTCCGCGTTCGCGCACGAATCCGAAAGTTTCGGACGAGCTGCGAATCTCGGGGAGCATCGATTCGGGGATGCCCATGTCGGCGCAGATCGCCGAATCCCAAGCGAGAGTGTCGAGATCCATCAACAGAGTGCGCGACGCGTTGGTGGGGTCGGTAGCGTGCACTCCGCCGTCGACGCCGCCGGTCATGTTCCACAGCACCCAGGTGTCCATCGTGCCGAAGCACAACTCGCCTGCTTCGGCCTTCTCACGCGCGCCCTCGACGTTGTCGAGAATCCACTTGACCTTGGGGCCCGAAAAGTACGTGGCCAACGGCAATCCGGTGACTTCGGTATACTTCCTGGGGCCGTCTTCGCCGGCGAGTGCAGTACAGATTCGATCGGTGCGTGTGTCCTGCCAGACGATGGCGTTGTAAACGGGCTTTCCGGTTGCTCGTTCCCAGACCACTGCCGTCTCACGCTGATTGGTGATGCCGACGGATGCGATGTCGGCCGCGGTCAGATCTGCGTTGGCCAAGGCGCCCGCGGTGACGTTGCGGACGTTGTCCCAAATTTCGATCGGATCGTGTTCGACCCAGCCTGCCTGCGGAAAGATCTGTGTGTGCTCGTGCTGTTCGACAGCGACTACGTGCCCACTGTGATCGAAGATCATGCATCGCGTGGAGGTGGTTCCCTGGTCTATCGCGGCTACGAACTGCGCCATCGTGCTACCCCTTTGGTGTCGAAGAAAGTGCGAAAGATTTACTGTCAGAGATGATGATTCGCCATCAGGCCGGTATCGTGGCCGGCTCCTCGGCTGCCTTCTCCACCGACTCGTCAGGCAGGAATCGACCAATCAGCTTGTCGTAGAGGAACACCCCGATCGGAGCGCCGATCAGCGGCCCCACGATGGGCACCCAGAAATACAGGCTCCCGTACTGATCTCGCCAGGCGCTGCCGTAACCGGTGAGATACGACGCCAGCCGCGGACCGAAGTCACGGGCCGGATTGATGGCGTAACCCGCGTTGGTCGCCCATGCGAATCCGATTGCCACCACGATCAAACCGACGACGAAGGGCGCAAGATTCGCGAGCGGCGGAGTTCCCCGAGTATCGGTCACCGCAACGATGAGGAACAACAGGATCGCCGTGCCGATGATCTGATCTATCAGCGATGATCCCAGACTGACCGGGAGCGTTCCGTTTCCGGGCATCGTCGAGAAGATCGTCTGAGTCGCCGTTGTGTGTCCGGGATCGATGGCATTGAGCATGTCGTTGTAATTCCACCGGACGATCAGGGCCGCGACAAAGGCTCCAGCGGTCTGCGCCAGCGTGTAGGGCAGGACCTTGCGCCAGGAGAATCCCCGGAAGATCGCAAAGGCGAAGGTCACTGCGGGGTTCAGATGAGCACCCGTCACCCGGCCTGCGACATAGATGCCGAACATGACGCCGAGTCCCCAGGCCCACGCGATACTGTCGTGTCCGCCGAGACCCCCACCGCTCCCGCCGGACACAACCTGCGCCACAACTCCGACGCCGAACAAGATCAAGATCATCGTTCCGGCGAACTCGGCTGCCAACTCGCCTGGAAGCCCTAATCGCTTGGCTTTCTCCATCCCCACCCTCACTTCGTTGTGATGCATGTCATAGTTTGGTTTGCTGCACCCGTAGCGTAAGGCCGTTTGCACATTCACGCATAGCTCGTGCACATATGTGCAAATGGCCCATTTGCGCACCGTAACGCGGGTAACAGACACACTTCTGGGACTTTGCGTGATCGAGCGCCTCGGCCTGGGCCTACTCGGATAAGATTCGGTTCAATGCTCTTGCACGTACGTGCAGACAGGACGAACCCATGGAAACTCCCACTTCGGACTCCGCTACCTCCGATCCGGCGGACCCGCGCATCGCCGACGCAGTTCAGGCCGCACGCCTCTACTACTTCCAGGACCAGACCATGGCCGCCATCGGCCGCGACATGGGGGTGTCCCGATCCACCGTCTCCCGATTGATCACCTACGCGCGCACCTCGGGTCTCGTCGAGATCAAGATCAGCACCCCGCACGGCCAGGCTCCTCGCATCGAACGCGAGTTCTCGGAACGGTACGGAGTGCGCGCCCACGTGGTGACCGTGCCGGAACTGGTGGGAGATCTCGAGCGACTCGAAAAGGTCGCAACCTTTGCAGGACGCCTGCTGGCGTCGTTCTTCGACAGCGACATGGTGATGGGGATCGCCTGGGGAACCACACTCAGTGAAGTCAGCAAGCACCTTGCCCCCAAACGCACGTACAACTCGTACGTCGTGCAACTCAACGGCGCCGCGAATACTCGCACCACCGGAATCTCTTACGCCAGCGACATCATCAGAACCATTGCCGACGCCTACGGTGCTCTGCCACAAGGATTTCCGGTGCCTGCCTTCTTCGACTACCCGGAAACCCGGGAGCAACTGTGGCGCGAACGAAGCATCAAACGCGTCTTGGACATGCAGAAGCGAATGGACCTGGCAGTCTTCAGCATCGGCGTACCGGGCGGCAACGTACCGAGTCACGTCTACACCGCCGGATACCTCGAACCCGATGAAGCAGAAGCACTTCGACGCGACGGAGTGGTCGGCGACATCGCAACCGTCTTCTTCCGGTCGGACGGGAGCTACCGCGGAATCGAACTCAACGAGCGCGCGAGCGGCCCGCGACTGGACCTTTTCGAGAAGGTCGCCAGACGCGTGTGCATCGTCGCCGGAACAGCAAAACTGCCGGCCCTGGAGGGAGCACTACGGGGCGGGCTGATCACCGATCTGATCATCGACGACGTCAGCGCCACCGCGCTGGTGTCCTGACCGCTGCACCAGCTTCTCGATTCCGTCGAGAAGTAAGCCGAGCGAGAAACTGAAATCGAAGGCATCGTCGCCGGCGGCCTCACCCTCCGGGCTGCCGTCCTCGAAGCCGCCTTCCTCGATTGCGGCACTCAGGTAGGGGAATCCCTCCCGATTGATGACACGAGCAATGAGAGCGCCGTATGCGACGTCGTCGTCTGCCGACTGCGCTGAACGAGACGCCAGGTCAGCCGAGAATCGAGCGCGGCCGATGACGAACAACGACACGTTGGTCACCACCTGGAACTTCGACGCGGCGCTCAGGGCGACCCCGTCGAGGGCGCTCAGCCCCGCGTCGAGCCACGCCATGTTGTTGGGCCCGGTCGGTGGAGCCGTGATGGGCAGCTTGAGCCACCACGGTCGACTCAGCATCGTGGCGTACTCCTGATTCGCCCACGCCTCGAGCTTGACGCGCCAGGTCACGCCGTCGGGAATTACCGGCGGCGGCCCGATCACCCGATCCGAAATCAGTTCGATCAGTTCGTCTTTGCTTGCCACGTAGCGGTAGAGCGACATGGTCGTGAACCCGAGCGCTTTGGCCACGCGGCCCATCGACAGAGCGGTGACGCCTTCTGCGTCGGCCAATTCGATCGCGGTGTCGAGAATTTGCTCGAGACTGAGCCCCTTCTTCGGACCCCGCGTTCCCGGCTGGTCCAGTCCCCAGGCCAGTTCAACTGCTCTCGGTAGCGCTCCGCGATCCATAAGCTCCCACTCTTCACTCTTGCCATCATCCTAGAACTGTGTACGCTATAAACACGAGTTTATGACATACACAGTTCTTACTTGGAGGTCTCGATGTCAGGAACGATCCCCGCAATCTCGGTCCGCGGACTCCGTAAGCGCTACGGCGATCAACAGGTACTGGCTGGACTCGACCTGTCGGTCCCGGCCGGATCGGTGTACGCCCTCCTCGGCGCGAACGGCGCCGGAAAGACCACGGCCGTAAGAATTCTCACCACCCTCATCCCCTTCGACGGAGGTGAGGTCACGGTCGCGGGGCATTCACTGCCCGGAGATCCACAGAATGTTCGGCGACGCATCAGCGTGACCGGGCAGTACGCAGCCGTCGACACCTTGCTGACCGGATTCGAGAACCTCACCCTACTGGGCGAACTGAATCACCTGGGCCGGAAGAACTCCCGTCGCCGTGCCGAGGAATTGCTCGACCAGTTCGTTTTGACGGACTTCGGCGACAAACGCGCCGGCAACTACTCGGGCGGCATGCTCAGACGACTCGACATCGCAATGAGCCTCGTCGCCCGACCGGACGTCGTCTTTCTCGACGAACCCACCACCGGCCTGGACCCGCGAAGCCGCCACGACATGTGGTCGATCGTTCGAGGACTCACAGCGTCAGGCGTCACCATCTTCCTCACCACCCAATACCTCGACGAGGCAGACGAATTGGCCGATACGGTCGGCGTGCTGAGCGGCGGCCGCATCGTCGCCGAGGGAACACCGGACGAACTCAAACGCCTTGTTCCCGGCGGCCACGTCGCACTGCAATTCGAGAACCTGGCCCAACTCGAACTCGCCGCGGCATCACTGCCGCAGGCGCATTCGAATGCCGAGACCTTGACCCTGCACATCCCTTCCGACGGGGCAGTTCCGTCGATCAAAGCGATCCTCGACTCGATCGACGATCCGTCGATCACCGTCGAGAAGTTCTCCGTTCACACTCCGGATCTGGACGACGTGTTCTTCGCGCTCACCGGATCAGGCCAACCCGAGATTGCGAGCGTTCGATGACCTCCACCATTGCAATCGATTCCGCGGTGATGCTCCGCCGGAATCTCAAACACGTTCTGCGCAGTCCGGATTCGATGATCACCGCGATAGCCCTTCCGGTCATGCTCATGCTGCTGTTCGTCTACGTCTTCGGCGGCGCCATCAACACCGGTAGCGAGTACATCGACTACGTAGTGCCCGGAATAATCCTTCTGTGCGCCGGTTTCGGCGCCTCGACCACCGCGGTCAGCGTCTCGAGCGACATGAAGGACGGGATCATCGACCGTTTCCGGACCTTGGCGATCTCTCCGTCGTCGGTCCTGACCGGTCATGTACTGGCCAGCATCGTCCGCAACGTCCTGACTACGGCGATCGTGGTCGTCGTTGCGCTGATCATGGGATTTCGCCCGACCAGCGATCCGTTGCGCTGGCTCGGCGTCGCCGCTGTGATCGTCGCCTTCGTCTTTGCCATGTCGTACCTCTCGACAGCTTTGGGACTCTTGGCCCAGAACCCGGAGGCTGCAAGCGGATTCACCTTCGCCATCATGTTCCTGCCCTACGTCAGCACTGCTTTCGTACCGGCTGAGACCATGCCGTCCTGGCTGCAGGGGTTTGCCCGGCACCAACCGGTGACTCCGATCATCGAGACTGTGCGCGGACTCCTGATGGGCACGCCGATCGGGAACAGCGCGGCCATCGCCCTCGCGTGGTGCCTGGGCATCGCCGCCGTGGGATTCGTGTGGTCCAACTGGCTCTACCGACGAAAGACCGCGAGCTGACCACACAAGAAAGCCCCACACCTGACGGTGCGGGGCTGCTTGTGCTGTGCGCCTTTATTAACCGCGGGGGGTTAATAAAGGCGCACAGTGGATTACTTGGCGTCCAGCAGATCGATCACGAAGACCAAGGTCTTGCCGGAAAGCTGGTGCCCTGCACCGGCGGGGCCGTATGCCAGCTCCGGCGGAATGGTGAGCTGACGGCGTCCGCCGACCTTCATGCCCGGGATGCCGTCCTGCCAGCCCTTGATCAGGCCACGAAGCGGGAACTGAATGGACTCGCCACGGCTCCAGGAAGAGTCGAACTCTTCGCCGGACTCGAACTCGACACCGACGTAGTGAACGTCGACGGTGCCACCGGGAACGGCTTCGGCGCCTTCTCCGACAACCAGATCCTTGATGACCAGATCGGTCGGCGCGGGGCCTTCCTGGAACTCGATTACGGGCTTGCTACTCATGGGTCCTCCTCGTTGAGGCGAAATGTTGGGTACAGAAGACTAGCGGGTGGTGATATCGCTAGGTCACGCGTCAGCGGGACGTGATGTCTCTGTAGTCACGCTCGGTGTAGCCGGTGTAGATCTGGCGCGGGCGGCCGATCTTCGTAGCCGGATCCTCGTGCATTTCACGCCAGTGCGCAATCCAGCCGGGCAGACGGCCCATGGCGAACAGCACCGTGAACATGCGCGGCGGGAAGCCCATCGCGCGGTAGATGAGGCCGGTGTAGAAGTCGACGTTCGGGTAGAGCTTGCGCTCGATGAAGTAGTCGTCCGTGAGGGCGGCCTCTTCGAGTTGCATTGCGATGTTGAGCAGTTCGTCGTCGCCGCCGAGCTTGGCGAGGATGGTGTGCGCGGTTTCGCGGACCAGCGCAGCGCGCGGATCGTAGTTGCGGTAGACGCGGTGCCCGAAGCCCATGAGCTTCACGCCGTCTTCCTTGTTCTTGACCTTGCGGACGAACTCGGCTGCGGTGCTGCCGCTGGCCTTGATCTCGTCGAGCATCTCGAGCACTGCCTGGTTGGCGCCGCCGTGCAGCGGGCCCCACAGTGCGTTGATGCCGGCAGAGACGGAGGTGAACAGGTTGGCGTCCGACGAGCCGACCATACGCACGGTCGACGTGGAGCAGTTCTGCTCGTGGTCGGCGTGCAGGATCAGCAGCATGTCGAGTGCCTTGGCGACCTCGGGATCACCCTGGTACGGCTCAGCGGGGAAGCCGAACGTCATACGCATGAAGTTCTCGACCAGGTTCAACGAGTTGTCCGGGTACAGGAACGGCTGTCCGACGGACTTCTTGTACGCGTACGCAGCGATGGTCGGCAGCTTCGCGAGAAGACGGATGGTGGACAGTTCCACCTGCTCCGGATCCTCGGGATCGAGCGAATCCTGGTAGTACGCCGACAATGCGTTCACTGCGGACGAGAGAACCGGCATCGGGTGAGCGTTGCGCGGGAATCCGTCGAAGAACCGCTTGAGGTCCTCGTGAAGCAGGGTGTGTCGACGGATGCGGTCCGTGAAGGACTCGAGCTGGGCGTCGGTCGGCAGTTCGCCGTAGATCAGCAGGTAGCTGACCTCGATGAACGTCGACTTACCTGCCAACTGCTCGATGGGATATCCGCGGTAACGCAGGATTCCCTTCTCACCGTCGATGTACGTGATTGCAGAACTGGTGGATGCAGTGTTCACAAAACCGGGGTCAAGGGTGGTGTACCCCGTTGTGGCCAGCAGCTTTCCCAGCTCGATGCCGTCATTGCCCTCTGTTGCCCTGGCAATGGACATCGTGTACTCACCACCGGGGTAAGTAAGCGTGGGCTTTGTGTCATTGTCAGCGGGCACGAAGGATCCCTCTCAAGCTCGAACCAACGAGTAACTACATGCGATCAACTAGAAACTAGTCGCACGGGAGAGATCGTGCCGAAGGAGGGTCGCTCCACGGCTATTTTTCGGGTACTCACGAACCCGACATACCCACCGAAACTGAAACATGTTCCAGTCTGGGCTTTCCCACTCGCGTGACCGGTACTCCAGTCTACGGAATCGCGCATTTACCCACACTGATCTGCAAATCTCGGCTGCAATTCGCAAATGGGAGCAACGTCGGACCTTCCGGACCACTGACACGGGGTACCGAAAACCGATTGTTATCGGCTGATGCCTACTTGGTGTTACACGATCCCACGGTATGAGAGCCGGATCACAGCGCCTTGATGCCCCAGCTACCCGTCCACGTCTGACCCGGATGAAGCACCAGGAGATCGATGCCCGAGTTGAAGGCGTCAGGCGGGCAGGTCATCGGCTCCAAAGCCAATGCGCGGCCGCGATCGGGATACCCCTTGTCGTTGGCGGGATCTGCGACGAATGCCTGAATCCACGGGAACTCGCGGTTGGTCCACAGGGCAGTGCCCGTTCCATCCGGAGCCAGCAGCTCGTGTTGCGTGCGACCACTGCCGTCGACGACGTCCAATGCGCTGTACGGAGTGTCCAACTGCACCCCGGCAAGCAGTCTCGGTGTCCGGAAGTCGTAGTCCGTACCGGCGACTGCCTGCGAATACGCGTTCGGCAGCATCCTCGCCGGATCGATCGGCAACCGTGTGCCTGCTGCCAGATGCAGAGCACATTCGTCGAGCGGAAAGTCGCCGGCGCGAATGAAGGTGTGCATTCCGAGCCCGAACGGCGACGAGGTCGCACCCTTGTTCGTGGCCGTGTGCGTGACGGTCAGTCCGTCGGCACCGACCTCGTAGGCGACCGTCAGCTGCAACGGATAGGGCCAACCCTTGTGAAGTCCCACGTCGACCGACAGTTCGACGCGCTCGTACGTGTGGTCCACGAGGCTCCAATTGCGACGCCGGACGAACCCGTGGCTCGCGTTCCCCAGCGCAGGTTCGGTGATCTCGAGTTGATGCTCGATCCCGTCGAACATGAAGTGCCCGTCGCGAATTCGGTTGGGCCACGGCGCGAGAACCAATCCGGCCGACAGCGGTGGCTTCGATCCGAGTGCCCAGGTCTCGGTCAGCGCGCGCTGACCGTTCGGTCCTTCGTGATCGAGTAGCCGCAACCCGGCACCGGCCGCGGCGATCTCGGCTCGATAGCCTCCACCACGGATCTCGAACCCTCCCCTACCCGTGCTGTGCGGCGCAGTCATACGTACCAGTTTCCACCACGAGCGACCGGTTAACCAGGACGTCAGACGGCGCGTCCCACCTTGTAGCGAACGAATGCCGGAAATGCGAGGGCAGAAAGGACAACACCGACAATCACCAGGAAGCCGCCGCCCGCTGCCGCGACACCGGTCCCGAACAGGAAGGCTGCACCGCCGTGCAGCACGTCACCGATACGCGGACCACCCGCCACGACCACGATGAACACGCCCTGCAGTCGTCCGCGCATGTCGTCGGTTGCCACTTGCTGGAGCATCGTGCTGCGGAAAGCCGCCGAGACCATGTCGACGGCTCCGCCGAATGCCAGGAATGCGACCGCCACCCAGAGCAGAATCACACTGGAACCGGGACTCGCGAAGTACACGGCAACGCCGAAGCCGACCATGGACAGCCCCCACAGCGCGATGCAGACCAGAACGGCTCGCCCCTGGTACTGAACCCGTGGCAACCAACCCGAGAAGACTCCGCCCAGAACGGCTCCCACCGACATCGCCGCGAACAGCAGTCCCAGCGCAAAACCGCCGCTGGCGGGGTCACCGAAGGATTCGTGAGCGATCTCCGGGAACAGTGCTCGCGACATCCCGAACACCATCGCGATGATGTCCACCACGAACGACGCGAGCAGAACCTTCTGCGTCGCGAGATACGTGAAACCGCCGAGGACCTCGCTCAATCCGGCTCGCCGAGACGTTCCGGTCGGCGGAATCGCCGGGAGCTTCCATACCGCCCACAGTGTGGCGAGAAGAAAGATCGAGTCGAGCAGGTACAGCAGTTGCAGACCGGCCGACGGTATGAGGACACCCGCCAGTAGCGGGCCGGCTATCGCACCGAACTGCACGACAGTCATGTTCAGCGAGTTCGCGGCAGGTAACTGCCTGCCCGGAATCAACCGAGGGATGATCGCCGCTCGCGTCGGCTGGTTCACCGCGAAGAACGCCTGTTGAACCGAGAACAATCCGAGCACCAACCACACGTTGTTCACGTTCAGGGCAGCCTGGATCCAGAACAGCACCGACGTGACGCCGAGTCCGATCGAGGTGATCATCAACAGCCGTCGTCGATCCATGACGTCGGCCAGTGCGCCGCCCCACAGACCGAAAACGACCAGCGGGACCAGACCGAAGATTCCCGTCAGACCGACGTAGGCCGAGCTTCGGGTGATCTCGTACACCTGTTGCGGTACGGCGACCACGCTGAGCTGAGCGCCGATGACGGTGACGATGCCGGCCGTCCACAGCCGTCGATAGTCGCGATTCTCGAGCGGAGTCGTGTCCGCGAGTAGCCGGCTCACGGCTGGAGACGGACGGCGGACCACTGTCCGTCGACCAGGCTCGTGCGAACTCGATTGTGCATGCGGTTCGCGCGTCCTTGCCAGAACTCGACAGACTCGGGCCGAATCAGAATCCCGCCCCAGTTCGGTGGCACCGGAATCTCACCGTCCACGCCGAATCGAGCAGCGACCTCACGCAGTTGCTCGTCGAGATCGGCACGCGAGTCGATCGGACGAGACTGCGACGACGCCCACGCGCCGAGCTGTGAACCTCGAGGCCTGGTTCGCCAATACTCCTGCGTCAGTTGAGCACTCACCCGCTCGGTGGTGCCGCGGACGATCACCTGCCTGGCAAGGGTCAGCCACGTGAAGTTCGCCGACGCGTACGGGTGGGCGTCGAGGTGACGAGCCTTGTCGGATCCGTAGTTGGTGAAGAAGAGGACGCCGTCCTCGCTGAGCCCTTTGCAGAGCACGGTGCGCGACGCCGGACGGCCACCGTCGTCCACCGTCGACAGAGTCATGGCGTTGGGCTCCGGCGCGTCAGCTTCGACGGCGTCCACGAGCCATTGGCGCATGAGGGGCAGCCAACCGGTTTCGACAACCGAAGTATCCAATTCCGCACTCATGCGGTCCTCGACGGACTCCGATTCGCTGCCTGCTTGCGGATAGCCCACACGCATGGCCGCGAGTTCGTTGTCCACCGCCTGCGGGTCCTGACGTTCATTCGACACAGCCGAGAACGCTACTCCCGGGTACTCACTGGCCAACGGCTACGCGGCACGCGCTAAAGTTTGCCGTGGCTAGACCCGACCCGGACCGCGAGCCGCACCAGCGACAGCGCCGAATCGGGACGAGACGATTGCGCAGTACAAAACACGGTGCGTGCTCATCCCTGCGAGCACCGAGGCGCAGTCACTGAAGCTGAGGCAGTGCGACTGTAGACCTGGCGCACTCGAACGAGGAGAGTCCACGAGAATGGCAGCGAGCGCAGCAATACCGGACGATTTTGTGAGCGGACTCGAAGGCGTCGTCGCCTTCACCAGCGATATCGCAGAACCTGACAAGGACGGCGGCGCACTGCGCTACCGCGGAGTCGACATCGAAGACCTGGTCGGCCAGAGGGTCACCTTCGGCAACGTATGGGCCCTTCTCGTCGACGGCCGCTTCGGCCCCGGCCTCCCGCCGGCCGAGCCGTTCCCCCTCCCCATTCACACCGGCGACGTCCGTGTCGACGTTCAGGCCGGACTGGCGATGCTGGCTCCCATCTGGGGCTACCAGCCGCTCCTCGACATCGATGACGAGACCGCCCGCGACCAGCTCGCCCGCGCATCCGTCATGGCGCTGTCGTACGTCGCGCAGTCCGCTCGCGGCATCTACCAGCCGGCAGTCCCGCAGAGCCGCATCGACGAGGCCAAGACCGTCACCGAACGCTTCATGGTTCGCTGGAAGGGTGAGCCCGATCCGGCACACGTCGAGGCAATCGACGCGTACTGGGTCTCGGCAGCCGAGCACGGCATGAACGCCTCCACCTTCACGGCCCGCGTCATCGCCTCCACGGGCGCCGACGTCGCGGCTTCGCTTTCCGGCGCCATCGGCGCGATGTCCGGCCCGCTGCACGGCGGCGCACCGGCCCGCGTTCTTCCGATGATCGAAGAGACCGAGAAGACCGGCGACGCCCGCGCACTGGTCAAGGGAATCCTCGACCGCAAGGAAAAGCTCATGGGCTTCGGACACCGCGTCTACCGCGCCGAAGATCCCCGTGCACGCGTGCTCCGCGCCACGGCCAAGCGCCTCAACGCTCCCCGCTACGAGGCTGCCGCAGCTCTCGAGCAGGCTGCACTGGCAGAACTGCGTGAGCGTCGTCCCGATCGCGCGATCGAGACCAACGTCGAGTTCTGGGCCGCCGTCATCCTCGACTTCGCCGAGGTTCCCGCGCACATGATGCCTGCCATGTTCACCTGTGGCCGCACCGCCGGCTGGTGTGCACACATCCTCGAGCAGAAGCGTCTCGGTAAGCTGGTACGCCCGGCCGCCATCTACACCGGCCCGGCGCCCCGTACTCCGGAGTCGGTCGAGGGCTGGGACCAGATCAGCCACGCGTAGTACCCCGCTCGAATTCGCCAATCACGGTAGTACAGAACACAAGTGAAGGAACAGAAAGAAGCGATGACCTCCACACCGATCATCCCCGCCGACCTCAAGCCCGCCGACGGACGCTTCGGCTGCGGTCCTTCCAAGGTTCGCCCCGAGCAGCTGCAGTCCCTGGTCGAGGTGGGCGCTTCGGTGTTCGGCACCAGCCATCGCCAGAAGCCGGTCAAGAACGTTGTGGCCAGCATTCGTTCCGGCCTCGCCGATCTGTTCTCACTGCCCGAGGGCTACGAGGTCGTCCTCGGCAACGGCGGAACCACTGCGTTCTGGGATGCGGCCGCATTCGGCCTCATCCGCGAGAAGTCGCTGCACCTGACCAACGGCGAATTCAGCTCCAAGTTCGCTTCGGTCGCCAAGGCCAACCCGTTCATCGGTGACCCGATCGTCGTTTCCGCCGATCCGGGCAGCGCACCGGTGCCGGTCTCCGACCCGTCCGTCGATCTCATCGGCTGGGCGCACAACGAGACCTCCACCGGTGTGTCGATCCCCGTCTCGCGTCCCGCGGGTTCGGAGAACGCACTGATCGCCATCGACGCCACCTCGGGCGCCGGCGGACTTCCGGTCAATGTCGCCGATTCCGACGTCTACTACTTCGCTCCGCAGAAGTGCTTCGCTGCAGACGGCGGACTGTGGATCGCGCTGATGAGCCCGGCCGCCCTCGAACGCGTCGCGGAGATCAAGGATTCGGGACGCTGGACGCCTGACTTCCTCTCGCTGCCCATCGCCGTGGACAACAGCTCCAAGGATCAGACGTACAACACCCCGGCCCTGGCCACCCTCTTGCTCTTCGCCAACCAGATCGAGTGGATGAACAGCAACGGCGGCCTCGACTGGACTACCGCTCGCACCGCGGATTCGTCCTCGCGCCTGTACAACTGGGCCGAGGCCAGTGAGTTCGCAACGCCGTTCGTCGCTGATCCGGCACACCGCTCGCAGGTTGTCGGCACCATCGACTTCAACGACGACGTCGACGCTGCCGAGGTGGCAAAGATCCTGCGCGCCAACGGAATCGTCGATACCGAGCCGTACCGCAAGCTCGGCCGCAACCAGCTGCGCGTCGGCATGTTCCCGGCCATCGCCCCCGATGACGTCACCGCTCTCACCAAGAGCATCGACTGGGTCGTTTCTCAGCTCGGCTGATTTTCACATTTGCTTCACCGCTCGGCCCCCGGCATGACGTCGGGGGCCGAGCGTCGTTTGCGCCAGGCCTTGTGAGCTACCACACCGGTGGGCGGATCCGAGGTCATCTCGCCCTGCGTGTCCTGCCGAGTCCATGGTCACGAATGAATTACAGTTGAGCGCGGCGCAAAGTCGCGAGCCGGCGCGATAAGGAGGTCAATGTGCGAGAGCTTCGAGTGATCGGACTTGAACCCGATGGATCGCATGTGGTGTGCGCAGATGCTGAAACCGGCCAGAAATTCCGGCTTCCCGCCGATGACAAACTTCGTGCAGCTTCCCGCGGAGACGTGGCTCGACTCGGCCAGATTGAGATCGAAATGGAAAGCCAACTCCGTCCCCGCGAAATTCAGGCGCGCATTCGTTCCGGTGCTTCCGTAGAGCAGGTCGCCGAAGAAGCGAAGATCCCCATCAGCAAGGTCGAGCGCTTTGCGTACCCCGTTCTGCTCGAGCGCTCCCGCGCCGCGGAAATGGCGCAGGGCGGACACCCGGTGCGCGACAACGGTCCGACAGTTCCCACCCTCTCCGAAATCGTGACCCACGCATTCCGCGCCCGCGGCCACAGTATCGACGAGGCCACCTGGGATGCCTGGCGCGACGAGGACAATCAGTGGGTCGCCCAGCTGCAGTGGCAGGCCGGCCGCACCACCAACGCCGCGCACTGGCGCTACCAGCCCGACGCGCACGGCGGAACGATCGTCGCACTCGACGACGCGGCATTCGACTTGATCGATCCTGACTTCGGTCGCCCACTCCGCGGCCTGGTACCGGTGGTCTCGAACGAGCCGCAGCAGCTCGAACTGTCCCGATTCGACGTCGAACCGGTGGCGGAGATCGAGCCCGAGCCCGCAGCAGTTTCCGAGCCCGCAGCAGTTTCCGAGCGGACAGCAGTTTCCGAGCGGACAGCAGTTTCCGAGCGCACAGTAGTCCCCGAGCGGACGGTGGTGGCGGAACGGATCGTGGCGCCCGAACCGATTGCTGTCGAGCCGGAAACCGTCGTCACCGAAGAGGTTCCCGAACCCGCACCGGATGTGACCCCGAAAACCGCTCCGCAGCAGACGCAGACCAAGGACAAGCGCGGACGGCCTGCTCTTCCCTCGTGGGACGACGTACTCCTCGGGGTCCGCAGCAGCGGTCGCTGACCCGAAGGAAAGTATTCTTCTTTCGAGCGAGGCTGAGGAGAGAGGGCTGCCGGTGGCTGCACGGGTATCGACGATCTGGTTTCTGGGCGGCGCAGACGCTCGCACCGAATTGAGCAGGTACCCACAGCCGGATCAGACCGAGGCCCTGAAAATCGCCATGTCGCTGTACCCGGACAAGGAGTTCGAGTCGCTCGGGCCTCAGCCGCTGTCGATGGCCGCGACGGTGAGCCCCGGCTACGTCTTCGTCGGCGCGTACGGTCGAGTGAGTGTCGTCTGCAGCTCCGAACTCAGCACCTTCGTCCCCTCGAAACTGCCTGATTCCTGGCACCTTTCGGCAGAGGGTGGCTCGACGCTGTTGATCAGCTCCGTCCCCGAAACCGCGCAGGGTTCGTTTGCACTGTGGGAGGACGGCGAGCTACGACGCTCGTTCAGTGCCATCCCGATCGACATCGTCGAAAATCTGGGGATCCCACAGACCTGGGAACTGGAATTCTGGGCCGGCAACCATCCCCTGCGTTACCCGCCCGGGATCCTGCCTGATCCGCAGTCACTTCCGTTCCACCCGCAACAGTTCGCGGAGTCCGCCAACCTCGAGTGGCTGGGATTTCGATACACCGGCGCGCCGCGAGAACACGAACTCGACACAACGCAGATTCTCCTGTGGGGCTTCAAGATTCACCGACCCGGCGAGGCACCCAAACCTGCACCCCCAGCCCCCGCGCCGATGCCCGAGCAGGCGCCGACAGAGGTACCCATGCCCGAAAACATGCCGCCGATCCACGACGCACCGGTGGCCAAGCCGCGCGGCCGCCTCGCTCGGTACTTCGGCTTCAAGTAGCGCCGAGCAGCCTCACAGGTTCACGCGGCTATCGCTGCGATCCACCCGAGCGGTACGCCGGCTACCGCGCCGTAGACCACCCATCGCCAGACGGGGACGGCTCGCCAGCGCCAGACGGTCGGCGCAAGTCCGCCTACCGCAATGACATTGACGACAACCGCCAGGAGCACGTTCACGTTGCCCAGCGCGACACAGAACGCCGCGACGGCACTGGTCGAGAGCATGGCTGCGAACACCGACACCGCGATTCCGGTGAACCAGGGCGTGCGGTCCTGAGTCACCGGCCGGTCCTGACACGTTCGTAGAAGGCCATCGCCGCTGCGGTCGCGACGTTGAGCGAGTCGGTGCCGGGCGCCATCGGTATCTTGGCACGAATATCGGTGGCCCGCATCGCATGTTCGGTCAAACCTGGCCCCTCGGCGCCCAGCAGTAGCGCTACCTTCTCCCCGGTCATCGCTTCGGCCAAAGTGACCGCTTCCGGATTCGGAGTCAAGGAAATGAGCTGAAAACCGTTGCCACGCAGCTCATCCAAGTCGTGTGGCCACTTTGCCACATGCGCGAAGGGCACTCGCAGCACGTGCCCCATCGACACACGGACCGACCGCCGGTACAGCGGGTCGGCACAACCCTTCCCGAACAGAACTGCATCGACACCGAGCCCCGCCGCGTTGCGGAACATCGAGCCGAGATTCTCGTGATCGTTGACGCCTTCGAGGACCACGACGGTCTTCGCGTCCTTCAACACGTCCGAGACCGCGAGCGGTGCCGGGCGTGCTGCTGCAGCGAGGACGCCGCGGTTGAGGTGAAATCCGACGACCTCGGCCATCACTTCGGCGCTCGTACGGTAGAACGGCACGTCCACACCGTCGAGATCGTCAGCGAGCTCCAGGAGCCGTCGTTCGACGCCGAGGAGACTGATCGGCTCGAACCGCGAAGTCAGCAGTCGCTGAGTGACGAACACTCCCTCGGCGATGACCAGTCCCTTGCCCTCCGGCAGGTCGGGGCGCCGATCCGAAGAGTTGAGATCGCGAAAGTCATCCAGCCGGGGGTCGGCGGGATCTGAGATGTCGATGACGTGAACCACGGGTCTATCGTGCCGTACGCACCGCGAGCCCCCACCACTACTCCCGACCTAGCGCAACAGCGTGACAAAATGCGCGTCGAGCACCTGGCTGATCACCTCTGGATTGGTTCGCTCGGGATTGTCGACGCCGTGCGACGCGAGCCCGTCGGCGAGCGCATGCAATCTCATCGCCTCGATGTCGACCGAGGCACCCGGCCGTAGAAAACCCGCTCGATGCGCCGCTTCCACGAACGAACGAAAGTGCTCGAACAAGGTCCGGTCTGTCTCGTCACGCACGGCCGTCAACGCCGAATCGGTCTGGGCGGCAGCAGCAAAGGCCTCCCAAACCTGCATTTCTTCACGCCGATCTTGGTCGAGGGGAACGAACTGATCGGTGAACTGACGGATCGCGCGGCGGATGTCGGGATCGAAGTCGATGCCGGCAATCCTTTCCTCCACCCGGACGGTCACGAGCGTCATCGCGAACAGCAAGAGTTCGGACTGCGTCGCGAAGAAGTGCCGTAGCGACCCCGTCGACATCTTCGCCTCGTCCGCGACCGCCCGGACGCTGGCGCTCGCCACACCGTCTCGACGGATCACACGCCACACGGCCTCGGCGATCTCTTCACGCCGCTCATCCGGACTGCTACGTTTCACCACTTCACAAAACTAACACAGCTGTGCTAGTTTTCGATCACTAACACAGTCGTACTAGAAATGAGCTGATGTCATGATCGTCCACTTGATCATCGCGTGCGAAATCATGTTCTGGGTGTTCATCGCCGCAGGTCTCGCGGCCCGCTATCTACTGCGCCGCAAAACGCTGGGCGCCGCACTGCTCATCTGCGCGCCCCTGGTGGATGTCGTACTGCTCGTCGCCACAGCCCTCGATCTTCGTGGCGGTGGCGAGGCGAACTTCACCCATGGGCTTGCCGCGGCCTACATCGGATTCTCCGTCGCGTTCGGACACAGCCTCATCTCCTGGGCCGACGCCAGGTTCGCCTACCGATTCGCCGGCGGCCCGGCTCCCGTCGCACCACCCAAGTACGGGAGTGCGCGAGCACTGCGCGAATGGCGCGAGTTCGGCAAAGCCGCGATCGCCTGGGCCGTCGCGTGCGGACTTCTCGGCGCGGCCATCTTCCTCGTCGACGACCCCACCCGTACTGGAGCCCTCGACGGATGGATCAGCAAGCTGACAGTGGTACTCGCAATCTGGGGAGCAATCGCCCTGAGCTACACGGTGTTTCCCAAGCGTGAGAAGGTCACGGCGCGCGGCTAGCCTCGACTGCCTGTTCGGTCGCGTCGCATACGATCACCGGACGCAGGACGAAAACCGGCAGCCTGCCACCGTCTTCCGGTCGCGCAAGACGAAGTTTCAGCCCTTCGCTGCGTAGCAGGTACACCCCGGCCACAGTGCCCGAGACGAGCGAGATCACTCCGCCCACGATCAAGGGCGCACGTGGGTCCACGGAGTCGGCGAGCCAACCCAGCAACGGGCTTCCCAGCGGTGTGCCACCGAGGAAACTGAGCATGTAGATACCCATCACCCGCCCGCGCATCTCGGAGGGCACCGACATCTGCAGGATGTTCATCGCGGACGTCGTGAACGTCAACGTCAGTGCGCCCGTGGGGATCAACATCAGCGCCACCAACGCGTAGGTGGGCATCAATCCCACCGCGACCTCGAACACACCGAAAGCCACGGCGGCACCGAGGAACGTCCGCAACCGCGGCGCTTCCTTCCGTCTTGCGGCGTACGCAGCGCCGGCAAGGGTGCCCACGGCGAGCGTCGTGGACAGCAATCCGTAACCGTCGGCCTCGAGGCCGAACGTGTTGCGCGCCATCACCGCCAGGCTGATCGCGAAGTTCAGGCCGAAGGTCGAGACCATGAAGACCGACACCATTATCACGCGAAGGTCCTTGCGGCCCCATACATACCGGAACCCGTCGCGCACCTGCCCCTTGGTGCGCGGGGCCGGTTCCGACGGGATCAACTCCTTCTTGTTCATCAGGTAGAGCGCGATGAGCACCCCACCGAATGTTGCGACGTTGAGCAGGAACACCCACCCTGTTCCGATCAGGTTGATCAGCACACCCGAGATGGCCGGACCGACGATGCGGGCCGTGTTGAACGTCATGGAGTTGAGCGCGATGGCGTTGGACAGGTGTTCCTTGCCCACCATTTCGATGGTGAACGATTGACGCACGGGTGCGTCGAGCGCCGAGACACAGCCGAGGGCAAAGGCAATCAGGAAGACATGCCACAACGCGACGAGCCCACCGACGTCCAACAGACCCAACACCAGCGCGCATACCGCACTCGCCCACTGCGTGAAGATCAGGATCCGACGCTTGTCGTACCGATCGGCAAGCACCCCACCCCACACCGACAAGAACAGCGTCGGGCCGAACTGCAAGGCCATGACGATGCCCACCGCCAGCGCGTTGCCGTCCGAGAGCGTCAGTACCAGCCAGTCCTGGGCGATGCGTTGCATCCACGTGCCGACCAGAGAAACGATCTGTCCGGAAGCCCAAAGGCGGTAGTTGCGGTTGTGGAGCGCGGCAAACATGCCGGAATCGGGGTCTCGGGGCACCCCACTATCTTGCCCCTCGAGTAATTCGTTTGGGCAACGACCTCTAGGTAGCGGAGCTACGCGACCTCTAACTCACGGAGCTACTCCGTCTTGTTGACCATCTCGGTGATGATCTCGACAGCACCGCGCAGCGTCGCGAGTTCGTCGCCACCCAGCCCGGCCAGCTGCTCGTTCATCCACGCCTCGCGCGCATGGGTTTCGTCCGCGAGCAACGCCTGCCCGGCGTCGGACAGATTCACGATGATCTGACGACCATCCGTGGGATGCGGCGAGCGCTCGACCAGACCGAGCTCGGCGAGAGAAGCAACAACGCGCGTCATCGACGGCGGCTGCACTTTCTCACGTGCTGCGAGTACGCCAGGAGTCATCGGGCCGTACTGATCCAGGCTCGCCAAGGCGGACAGTTGCGTCAGCGATACCTGAGCGTCGACTCTGCGGCCGCGCAGATGCCTGGTGAGACGCACTACAGCCAGGGAAAGATCGCTGGCCAGCGCACGAGTTTCGGTGGTCACGCGTCAGACAATACGTCAAGAGCTGGCCGGTAGCTCACGTAATCGAATACCGGTCAACCCTGATTTCACGTAAGGGCGTCGGTAATGGGTCCGACAGTGAAGTAGGCCACAAAAAGTGCCGCCACGATCCAGAGCAACGGGTGGATCTTCTTGATACCACCGCTGGCAGCGTGCAGGACCACCCATGAAATGAAGCCGACGCCGATGCCGTTGGCGATCGAGTAGGTGAACGGCATGACGATCATGGTCAGGAACGCCGGGAGAGCGACCGAGAACTTGGTGAAATCGATGTCTCGGACCTGCCCGATCATCAGCGCACCGACGACGACGAGGGCAGGCGCAGCTGCCTCGATCGGCACGACGGAGTAGAGCGGCGTCAGGAACATCGCGACGAGGAAGAGCAGTCCGGTCACGACGTTTGCCAGGCCCGTGCGGGCGCCTTCGGCAATACCCGACGCGGATTCCACGAACACGGTGTTCGACGACGCCGAAGCGCCACCGCCGACGATCGCGCCCGCGCCTTCGACGACAAGCGCGCGACCGACGTTGGGGAGGTTTCCATCCTTGTCGGTCAGGCCGGCTTCCTTACCGAGACCCGTCATCGTGCCCATGGCGTCGAAGAAATTCGCGAGCACGAGGGTGAAGACAAGCAGGCTGGCGGCCAGAACACCGATGCGGGTGAATGCGCCGAAGATGCTGACGTCGCCGACCAGGCTCAGATCAGGCATACCACCGAGCATCTCCGGGATCGCGGGGATGCTGAGGTTCCAGCCCTTGGGGTTGGTTCCGAGCGAGGGTCCGACGTCGGCAACCGCCTCGATGATCGCAGCGAGGATCGTCGTGACGACGATGCCGATCAGCAGTCCACCACGAACCTTGCGCACTACCAGAACACCCATGAGCAGCACACCGAAGATGAACACCACGGTCGGCCACGAAGCGATGGAGCCGTTGATTCCGAGTCCGACGGGAACCGTCGTACCGGCGGCATCGGGGATACGGCGGACGAATCCGGCGTCGACCAGTCCGATGAAGGCGATGAACATGCCGATACCGGCCGCGATCGCGGACTTCAATGCCGAGGGAATCGCATTGAACACCGCAGTTCGGAAACCGGTGAGTGCCAACAGAACGATGATCACACCGTCGATGACCACCAGGCCCATCGCCTCGGGCCAGGTGACCTGAGGTGCGATTGTGACGGCGAGCAGGCTGTTGATGCCGAGACCCGCGGCGATGGCAAACGGATAGTTGGCAACGACACCGAAGACGATGCTCATCAGGCCGGCAACCAGAGCGGTGACCGCAGCCACCTGGTTGACCGGAAGGATGTTGCCGAGAACGTCGGTCTTCGCTGCAGCGTCGTCAGCCGAGAAACTGCCGAGGATCAGGGGGTTGAGGACCACGATGTAGGCCATCGCCACGAAGGTGACGACACCGCCGCGAATCTCGGTCGAGATCGTCGACCCTCGTTCGCTGATCTTGAAATAGGTGTCGAGGATCTTGCCGGGTGCCGCCATGTTTGTTCTTTCCCCATCGCTGTAGGTCGCCGTGTGCCGGCGCACATGAAGCCGGTCGCACTAGGGAGAGTAGGCCACCGGGGTACGGGTAGCGTTAATTTTGTGACGGAGACTCGCAACACAACAGGCCTGATCGGCAAATTGTCCGCACCCGCGCCGGCACTGATCATCGGCACCGCGTTGTGGGTGATCGCCACGATCGTGGTCGCGGTGAGCGGCGATCGTTGGTCGGATGCACTCCCGATCTGTTACGCGGGTATCGGAGTCGGCTTCCTCGGCTTCGCTCTGTTCTCCATTCAACGACGCGCAGCTGTGCGCGGTGACAAGGGCGCACAGCAGGGCGCCGGTCTGGTCGACTGAGCAGGTCGATTCACCCTTTCAGCATGGTAAGCCTACCCTGCACTCCAGTGTCGGTCTTAGCTTGTCAATGCTGAAAGGAACCACGTAGCCGTGAAGATCTCCCACCGAAATCGTTGGAAAAGCCGAGGACGTTGGACGAGACTGACATCCGTTGCTGTGGTCGCCCTGGTCGGCACAGCACTCGTCTCCTGCAGTTCGAACGACGACGCAGCAAGTAGTCCGTCGAGTTCCGGTGGTGGCGCCTTCCCCGTCACGATCGATCACGCTTTCGGCAGCACCACGATCGATTCCGAACCACAACGGATCGTCACCGTCGGTTACAACGACGAGCAGGCTCTGTTGGCTCTGGGCATCAAGCCCGTCGGAATGGTCAACCAGTACCCGGGCGAACCGGACGTCAACCGCACGTGGCCATGGGTCACCGGCCCTTGGGGCGGAACCGAACCGACCGTCGTCGGCAGCAATCCCGAAACCACGATCAGCGTCGAAAAGATCGCTGCGCTCGAGCCCGACCTGATCCTCGCGCTCTACTCGAGCATCGACAAAGACCTGTACTGCACACTTTCCGCGATCGCCCCGACCGTCGCGAAGGATCCGGCCTACGGCGACTACGCAACTCCGTGGCAGATCACGACGAAGACCGCAGCGAAGGCAGTGGGTCGCGAAGCCGACGGCGAGAAGTTGGTCGCCGATATCGACAGGCAGTTCGCCGACGCCAGAAGCGCTCACCCGGAATTTGCAGACCAGACCGCGGTGATCATCAGCGTCGACGCGACCCCGGAGTTCTACGCCTTCTCCTCCGAGGACGCCCGCGGACGGGTTCTCGGCAGTCTCGGATTCAAACCTGCTCCCGCGGTCGAGGCCTTGATGAACGGTGAGTTCTACGCGCCGATCTCCACCGAACGACTGGATCTTCTCGACGTGGACCGTCTCGTTGTCATCGGCAATCCCGATGCCGCACAGGCGGTCCGAAACAACCCTGGCTTCCAGCAACTCGACGTGGTCAAGGACAATCGCGTCGTCTACGTCAACGACGATCAGGCTCCGCAGGTCGGTGCGGCCTTGACCGCGAGCTCGGCACTGAGCTTGCCGTGGGCCACGAGCCAACTACTCGCCGAGCTCACGAAGTAACCAGCGCCCGGCGCTTTCTGATCTGCGCGGTTCCCCAGATCCACACCCCGGCCCACATCATCCCGAACGCCCAACCTGCCAGTACATCGGTCATCCAATGGGCAGCCAGGTAGACGCGGGAGAATCCGACGGCGATCGTGTACAGGCCGAGGCTCGCGAGCATTGCCATCTTCGCGAGCCTCGGCAAAGCAAGCCGAAGGATCACGGCGGCAACCGAAGTCGCGAGTATCGCGCTCATCATCGCGTGGCCCGACGGGAACGAATACGAATCGATTTCGATCAATCGCTCCGGAACGGGTGGACGGGTTCGCGTGAAGATGCGCTTCAATCCGCTCATCACGAGCAGACCGGTCAACATCGATCCGGCGATCAGCAGAGCTTCGGTACGCAGTCCCCGAACCAGAAGCACGATCGTGAGCAGCGTCGCGATCAGCCACGACGCGAGGGTTCCGCCGCTGTCGGTGATGACGTCGACGACGTCCACGAGCCACGCCGTCCGCTGACTCACTGCGCTGTCGAGTACCCACTGATCAAAAGACATCTGCCCTCACATTCCTTGCGGCAGAGTCCACGTACGCATCACGTGATGAACGCCGTCCGAGTCCACCCACCACGGCACGATCACCGTCGTCTCGACCGCCCCCGTCAGTTCCACCGACAGTTCGTGATGGATCACTACCTCGCCGCCGGGAACCTCACGGCCGAGGGCTGCGAAGCCGAGAACTGCCTGCGGTTCGTTCGCCCACGTCGTCACGACGCCGGTGCTGCTCACTCGTCCGTGAACGGATGCAGACGCCGTCGCGACGTCGAGCAGATCTGCCAGTGCGTCGGCCGTCTCGAAGCTGCCGAGCACCACTCGTTGTGCAGGCAGTGCCGCTCCCAGCCACGGTCGGTCGAGAACAAGGGCGTCGCCGGGATCGACCAGATCGCCGGAAAGGCCTCGCACGAACGGCGGCAGGTGCAGTTCCTCCAGGTCGAGAACCCGTCGCTGCGCTGCCTCCCCCAGTAGTCGGTGCGTCCGCGCGACGACGGCGGAGGCCGGCATCCGTAGTGGGTCGGCAAGCCGATCGAGCAGCAGCTGAGCCAGTTCCGGATCGTCGACGGTATCCGATGCCAGCAATCCGGAGAAGAATCCGGCGTCGGGGTGTTCGGCAGCATCGAGCAATCCCTCGAAGGTGCGATCGCCCGGAGCGCGCAGCAAGCCCAGCACCTCACCGCCGAGTTCGGCATTCGAACGCAACCACCACGCCGTGTATCCACGACGGTCGGTGAGCAGCGCCCGCGTCGCCGGCGACTCGACCAGCAGCGACAACGCCTGCGGCCAGCGGTCTTCGTCTACGAGGTCGAGATCGCGCACGGCTTCGATGTATTCGGGGTCCTCGTCGAGGGTGTCCCACCATGCGTCTTCGGCGTCGAGATCGTGATCGGGGCCGGAAGGCAATTCCTCACGGACCACCGTGAAACCCCACCCGACACCGACTACCCGTAGCGCCTGCTCCCCCACCTGCTGAACAAAATCAGCGTCGACGATGCCGAAGGGAGAATCCTCGACCAGGACGCTTGCAAGGGGAGCTCCCGGAAGCAGAAGTTGGTCGGCGGACCGCAATTCGCCCTCCGAATCAGGAAGCAGCACTTCACCGATCCACGACGGCAGCGCCCCTGGCGCCACGTGGGCCGCCAATCCGAGTACAACCTGCGCCAACTCCGTCGCTACCGAATCATCTTGGTCCGCAGCATCTTCGATCAATGCGCGCAGCGCCGGATCGGACAGCAGGTCGGTGGCACTCGCGGTCTGCGCTCCCAATCGAGACAGCAACGGGTGAACCGCGACGGGATGAACCAACCTCGTCCACTGCACCGACGGCGCGTCTTCGCCCAGTTCGACGCCGACGACGACGGTCCGCGGCCCGGTCACCGTCCGTCCGTCGGAGAGCGGAACCGGCAGTGTTCCAAGCTCTTCCACCGCAAGAGTGTCGATCACCAAGGGCTCGAGAGCCGAATAGAGTCGATTCCACCACTTCGGTTCACGTTCCGAACCGCTGAGCAGTTCCGCGATGCGCGCGAGCCCGATGCGGTGCGTCGACACTGCCGCGAGTGCTCGCTCGTGCTTGGGGCCGGAGAGCTCGGGGACAACCAGGCCGCCGATGATGTCGGTGAGCAACTCGGCAAGGTCATCACCGAGCCCGGGCACCACGGATGCTCGCTGCGGCGCGCGGTCGGGTTCACCGACCACCGGAAGCCACTCGTTTTCCTGCAGCTCCTTCAGAAGCGCTTCGCGCAGAAGCGAATCGGTTTCGCTGCGGGCAAAGGCAGGGATCGGGACGAGTGCCGTTCGCTGCCGAGGAGGTAGTGCAGCAAGGAACTTCGCGTACCCCTCGGCAAGCGGAGCGATCGGTGCAGCGGGCATGAGGCGTCGCCGATCGGGTTGCATTGCAATGTCGGCAATGATGATCGCGGGGATCGACAGTTCCTCGTCGGATCGCGTCGGCGCCCGCAGGACGTCGTCTGCGACCGGCTCGACGACCCCGTCGCGGACCGGCACCAACCATCGCGCGTTCGGCGCGGTGTACTGCCACCACGTGCGATCACCGATCGCGATCTCGACGAGGCCGGAATCCAGCACCCGTTCCGATCGCCGAAAAGTCTTCTCACCCAGACGAATTGATCCGAGAGCTGGGAGTTCGAGGAGCAGGTCGACAGCCTCACGTGCCATCTGCGAAAGCAGCGCCGCGGCATCGACGTCCGGCCGAAGCGTCAGCACCACTTCCGAATCAGCACCATCGCTCGGCAATTCGCCAGACGGCCACACCAAACGAAGTACGGGGACACCGGTTTCCGGCACCGGGAGTTCGCGAGACTCGATCTCGCGCAGAGTGTGCGAGGCAGAGAATCGAATCGATCCCGTCGACGAGCGCAGTTCCACCTCGTCACTGACCGAGAGAACTGCCGAGAATCCGACGCCGAACCGTCCCGTCACACCTTCGTCGGCGTCGACCTTGTTCGACGCGCGCAGCGCTGTCAGCGCATGTACACCGGATTCGTCCAGTGGACGGCCCGTGTTCGCCACCGTCAGCGTCCGACCGTCCACATCCACCCACAAAGAGCCCTGGACGCCCTCGCGTGCAGCTGCATCGGCAGCGTTCTGCGCCAGTTCGGTGAGCAGACGGTCGCGGTACCCGGCCTTTGCGAGGTCGGATTCCGCAGCCGCGTCTTCACGCAATCGCGTCGGAGATTCCGACCACGCGCGCAGCGTCGCCTCGCGGAGTGCGTCCGTACCGAACGGATCTTCTACTCGGTGGATACCGAATCCTCAACTGCAACAGCGCTCGACGGGCGAGCGGGCACCGCAATCAGCTCGACGGCCCCGTCGTCGAATGCGTCGAACTGCGGCGAGCCCGCACCGAGCGGCAGGCTGGTGTCCGAGTGCGCGCCACAACCGTAGGACACGCTGACCACACGGCCGTCTGCGGAGAGTTCGTTTCCGCACACACCGAACGCTGCGTGCAGCGAACCGGCGAGTGGAAGGAAGAATCCACACAGTCCACACGTCGACGGCGCGGCCTTCGCCATCTCCGACTCCGGGCCGAAGTCACCGTCGAACCAACGCTGCGCGGCATCGAGTCGGCCCTCGCGGCTCATGACCTGTTTGCGGCCGAGCCCGATTTCGAGAGCTACCTCGTCGACTTCCGGGTCACCGGTGGCGACGTAGCCGGGAACGAGGCGAGGATCCTCGGCCGGCGGGGCGAGTAGGTCACCGACGGACAGATCGCCGGGACGAATCCGCTGATCCCATGGCAGCCATTCCGGCGCAACCAACGCGTCGGGACCCGGCAACAGCGCCAACTCACTGATCGTGGCGTGGGTGTCCTCCGGTCCGGCAGCGACGACAACCGCCCACTGCCAACCGCGGTATCCCGGAATGTCTGCTGCAAATCGATGGGTGGCGGCAAATTCGTCCTCCGACGTCACGCCGAGGTATGCCCCCACACCGCCTTCATGCAGGTCGACGACTGCCTTTCGGGCAAGCTCGACCGCATCGGCCAGTACTGGGCGCGGCACTGCACGCTCTGGAGAAGTAGCAACACTCACTCCTCCAGTTTGCCGCACCACCGCAAGTCCGCAACGCACTGGGCTGCCATGCTGGGCAGATGAGTAGGTCACACGCCAATTCCGTGCGCACTTTTGCAGTGGTCGCCGTGGTCGCGTCGGCCTTGGCGGGGTGCTCCGATTCCCGCGGCGCTCCCGACAACCTCACGTCCGAAACCGGCTCCGTCGAGATCGTTCGAGTGTCCGCGCACGATCCCGACGCGTTCACGCAGGGCCTCGAGATCGACGGAAACCGGTTGTACGAAAGCACCGGACGCGTCGGGCAGTCCTGGGTGCGCTCGAGCGAGATCTCCGACGAGCAGTCCCCCGCTTCGGGACCGGAAGTTGCGCGTGCCGATCTCGACCCGCCGTTGTTCGGTGAGGGCATCACGGTTGCCGGAGACACACTGTGGCAACTCACCTGGAAAGACGGCGTTGCCATCGCCCGTGACAAGGACACCTTGACCGAACGAGGGCGGTTCCCACTCGACACCGAGGGATGGGGAATCTGTTCGCTCGGGGATCGGCTGGTCTCGAGCGACGGTTCGGCCACGTTGACCTTTCGCGATCCCGAAACCTTCGCGTCGATCTCGACCGTCGACGTCACCAGATCTTCGGAGTCCGTCGGCAAGCTGAACGAATTGGAATGCGCCGAAGACGGCTCCGTCTACGCCAATGTCTGGACCACGGACACCGTCGTCCGAATCGACCCGTCGGACGGCAGCGTCACGAACGTGTACGACGCTTCGCCGCTACGCGAAGAACTCGTCGCGGACGGATCGACCAGCACCGTCGACGTTCTCAACGGCATCGCGCAGATTCCCGGTACCGATCGATTCCTGCTCACCGGCAAGTATTGGCCGCAGATGTTCGAAGTCCGTTTTGTTAACTGAGTCCGACATGACACAGGACTCGCAGGGGTGTGCGTGGTAGCCGCGCCGACACTAGGACAGAATTGAGTGGTGACCGGACCGCGCGAACCCTACGACCCCGAAACTCGGCGAATCCACGACGAGCCGGAGGGGCAACAGGTGCACCCCGGTTACGACAATTACCCACCCGCGGCCCGCCCGGACAATTACCCACCTTCGGCCCGTCCCGCTGCCCGTCGCACGCCTTTGCCACCGCTGCATCCGATTCCCGAATCGCGGGGAGACTCCGAATCCGCGGCCGGTTCGAAGACGCCGGGGGCGGACGCTCCCAAGGCTCCACCGATGCCTCGCAAGCTCACCGTCACTCGCGTCGCAGCGATGCGCAGCCGCGAACTGACGAACAAGGGCATCGCGACCTTCCAGCGCGCGGCGAAGGCCGACGGCGCGGACAAGTCCGGTCTGACCGCTCTCACCTACGCGGTGATGACGAACAACGCGACCGACGCGGCGATCTCCGTCGCTCTGGCCAACACGCTGTTCTTCTCGGCCGCGACGGGCGAGGACAAGACCAAGGTCGCGCTCTATCTCCTGATCACGATCGCACCGTTCGCGGTCATCGCACCGCTCATCGGCCCCATGCTCGACCGGTTGCAGCGCGGACGCCGCATCGCACTCGCGTCGTCGTTCGGAATCCGGACGCTCCTCGCGGTGATCCTGGTCTTCAACTTCGACAGTTGGATCCTCTATCCGGCCGCGCTCGGCATGATGGTGCTCAGTAAATCGTTCTCGGTGCTCAAGAGCGCAGTGACACCACGCGTCCTACCACCGGAAATAGACCTGGTGCGCGTGAATTCGCGTCTGACGGTCTTCGGGCTGATC
The DNA here is from genome assembly GCF_018588185.1 of Rhodococcus sp. WY5. Lineage (NCBI taxonomy): Bacteria > Bacillati > Actinomycetota > Actinomycetes > Mycobacteriales > Nocardiaceae > Rhodococcus > Rhodococcus sp. WY5. Next base: position 2,628,452 of record NZ_JAAMPR010000001.1, on the reverse strand, counting down.
GGTGGAACGATCGGGGCCGGCGCTGTCGCAGGTGCGCTCGCGCTGGCTTTCGGTTCCACCGGCGCCTTGTGGTTCGCGGTCGCCGTCACCGTGTTCGGCGCATATCTGAGCATGCGAATCCCGTCGTGGGTCGAGGTCACCGAGGGTGAGGTTCCCGCGACCATCACCTACCACCCGGACGAAGCGCATCACGCCGGCAGCGCCCCACCGCAGCCGGACGCCAAACCTGCCAAGGTCCGTCAGCCTCTCGGACGCGCCGTGATCATCGGACTCTGGGGCAACGGCACCATTCGCGTGCTCACCGGCTTCCTGACGCTCTACATCGCGTTCGTCGCCAAATCACGCACCGATCACGAGCCGCTCCAGCAGGCCATGATGCTCGGCCTGGTCGGCGCAGCAGCCGGTCTGGGTAACTTCGCCGGAAATGCCACGGGTGCGCGCCTCAAGCTCGGCCGGCCTGCCTTGATCGTGCTCCGGTGCACTGCGTCGGTGTGGATCATCGCGGTGATCGCAGCGCTGACGGACAACCTCATGACGGCAGCGCTTGCCACGCTCATCGCATCGGCCGCCAGCGCACTCGCCAAGGTCTCACTCGACGCGTCACTCCAGCACGACCTGCCCGAGGAATCGATCGCGTCCGGATTCGGTAGATCCGAGACGGTTCTGCAGCTGAGCTGGGTACTCGGCGGCGCATTGGGGGTTCTGCTTCCGACCGAATACTGGATCGGGTTCACTGTTGTATCGGTGTTCCTGACGATCGGGCTTCTGCAGACCTTCCTGAGCTACCGAGGAAGCAGCCTCCTGCCCGGCCTCGGCGGGAAGCGACCCGATCTGGCCGAACAAGAAGTGACCGAAGTGATTTACACCGGTAAATCCAACCGAGGACAAGGAAGTACTCCGCAGTGATGATGCGCTCGAGAACAAAGAAGATCGTGGCAGCGATCAGTGTCCTGATGGTGGTGGCACTGGTTGCTTACGTCTCCGTTCTTTTCGTGATCATCAAGAACATCAACGACGACCCCGACAAGCTGCCGGTCATCACTGCATACGCACACGGCAAGACGATCGAAACGAACCCTGCCGGTTTCTGCACCATCGACCTGTCCCAGTGCGCCCAGGTGGGCGACATCTACGCACTCGACGTTCCAGCGGGCTACCCGCTGCAGCTGTCGTTGTCGACGGACGTCTCGGATGCGCAGTGGGCACTGCTCGCCGTCTACGAGGATGCCGACGGCAACCAGACCGGTGAGCCCCGAGTCTTCGAGCCCGGCGAGGCCCTGGCAGTGACGGTCGAGTCTTCGAGCGATCCCGTCAAGCAACTCGTCGGCGTCGAAATCCACCTCGCCGTCGGTGAGGGAAGCGAACAGGGACTGCTGATCTGGTCGATCAAGACCGCCTGATCCCCGGAACGTCGAAAATGCCCTGCACACCGATTGGTGTGCAGGGCATTTTGTTTCGAAGCCGTGTATGGCAGCTCGTATCGAGCGATCAGGTGTCGAGCTCGCGAGCGACGGCCCTGACGACCTCGGAGATCCGCTGAGCGGTCTTGCGGTCCGGGTACTTGCCGTTGCGCAGATCCGGCTGGACCTTCGCCTCGAGCAACGTGATCATGTCCTCGACCATGCCGTGCAACTGATCAGGGGTGTGCTTACGCTCGACGGGCTCACGACGCGTCGCCGTCGCGCCGCGCAACGACGGCGCCGGCTCGAGTACCTTCAGGCTCAGTGCCTGCGGACCGCGGCGGCCCGCAGCCATTCCGAACTCGACGCGCTGGCCGGCCTTCAAGCCTTCGACGCCCTCGGGGAGAGCGGAAGCACGGACGTAGACGTCCTCGCCCTCTTCCTGCGACAGAAAGCCGAAACCCTTTTCGACGTCGTACCACTTCACCTTGCCGGTCGGCACCGCGTTCACCTGCTCATCACTCGACTGGGGCGTCTGCCCCAATGTGCTCGGGAGGCTCTCGGAAGAGCCTCATGGCCTTGCTCGCATCGCTTCCGGTGGAAGAATGCAAAAGAACGCGCCCCACACTTGCTTCAGCGGGGCGCGCAGTCTGTTAACAGTCTACCTGTGACGAACCCGGGTCGGCACCCAGGTTTACAGGCACTATCCTCGTAGGTGTGGACCCTCAACCGAACCCGCGCACTTCCGGCACCGGAAACGGTCTGTTCCGTACGGCGATGGCACTGTTCATCGTCGGATTCCTGGCGATCGTGGCCATCTTCGCAGTCCATATCTTCAGCGACACCCCACCCGGCCTGGCGTTGTACCTGGTAGCACTCGCGTGCCCGATCGGCTTCCTTCTGGCCATCGTCTACACGCTCAGATCCGGTCGACGCGTGCGCTGATCACTCCCGCCTCCAACCGAAAGGTCACTGACCATGAGAATCCTCCTGAACGTGATCTGGCTGGTCTTCGGCGGCTTCTGGCTGGCGTTGGGTTACTTCGCCGCAGGCATCATCTGCTGCATCCTCATCATCACGATTCCCTTCGGAATCGCGGCATTCCGCATCGGCATCTACGCACTGTGGCCGTTCGGTAAGACCGTCGTCGACAAGCCGACCGCTGGTGTCGGTTCGATGATCGGCAATGTCATCTGGGTGATCATCGCCGGTATCTGGTTGGCGATCGGACACATCGTCACCGCCGTCGCGATGGCGATCACGATCATCGGAATTCCGCTCGCGGTCGCGAACCTGAAGATGATTCCGATCTCGCTGATGCCGCTCGGCAAGGAGATCGTCGACGTGGACCGGGTGAATTACGCATAGTCGTCGATCGCGTTACGCGAAAGCGGCCTCGCAGACCGAAGAACCCGACCACAGCAGGTGCTGTGGTCGGGTTCTCTCGTATCAGGTCGGGTCAGCGCCCGAGGCTACCGAGTCCGGGGAGGTTACCGAGCGAACCGGTACCCGTTCCCGGGTTGCCCGGATCGACGGGGCCGACCGGCCCCTCGGAGACCACGATGGTCACGCTCGAAGCACGCGAAAGCACGCTCTTCGCAGTGATCTCGACGCTGCCGCTGCCGACAGCGGTGGGGGTACCCGAGATGGTGCCGTCCTGTGCGAGGGACAGTCCGCCGGGCAGAGTGCCACTGGTGAGTGCAAAGGTTGCGCGCGCGTCGGCGGCAGCGAGCTTGTGCGAATACGCCTTACCTACCTGAGCGGCAGGCAATTCGACGGTCGCGGGTAGCGGGTACGCAGCAACGACTGTCACCTTGCCCCCGTTGGTCGTCGACGCGATGGCGCCGGTCGAGGTGTCGAGCGCGAGGTTTTTGACCTTCTCCAGTGCCGGAACCTTGGTATCGGTCAGAGCGGTGGTGGCGCGGGTCGTCAGATCGACCGACCACAGGTGTCCGTTCATGACGTCCGCGACATATGCAATGCCTGCCGCAGCGTCGACGACCACGCCGTTGGGAATCGCGGTCGGAGACAGCGTGGTCTTCGACAGAACCGCGCCGGCCGGGGTGATCGCCCACAGGTTGGTTGCCCGGGTGTCGGTCATGTAGATGTTGCCGGTGTTCGTGTCGACATCGACGTCGACCGGGTAGAGGTTGTCGGCACGCACGATCGACTTGAGTGCTCCGCCCTTGCGTACGTCCGCCTGCCACAGCGTGCGGCCGTAATTCTCGTCGAAGAAGTTGGTGTCCGCGATGTAGAGGAAGCCGCGGACACTGTCGAAGGCGAGCTTGGTCGGCGTCGCCGACTTGTCGACCAGAATGCTCGACACGGCGTCGGCGGCGTTGGGGTCGACGACTCGGATGTTGCCGGACTTGTAGTCCGAGAAGTACGCGCGGTGTGTTGTGGGATCGACGACGACATCGTTGATCTGCGGACGCGAGCCGTCGGGGTTCTTCTCGCTCAGCGTGACCGTCTTTTCGACCTTGCCGGTCTTCGTGTCGACAATCGAGATCGCGCCGCCGTAGGAGGAGGACACGTATGCGCGTCCGAGGCCCGAGTCGACGGCAAGTGCCGACGGGTAACCGACGACGCCGTCGATGGTGCCGACGGACTTGCCGGTGTTCGTGTCGACGACGGACAACGAGCTGGTCGGTCCGCCGTACTGCGTGATGTATCCGCGGTGGGCTGCCGCGTCGACGACGATGTCGCCGGGCTGGGTTGCGGAATAGCTTCCGACAACACCGTGTGTCGGATCCTCGGGTGAGGCGTGTGCAGCGGGAGCAGTGACGGCCAGGCCGACAGCAGCAGCGGCAACGGCGAGTGACGCGGTGACCGCACGCCGACGGTATTGCAGTTTCATGAGGGGTGCCCTACTTCTTTGGAAGACTCTGCGAAACCTGCCCAAGCGAGGCAAGTCAGGCAAACCTAACCTAAGTTTCAAAGTCGATGTTGAGACACGGGCCACACCTTGGGTCCGGATCGACACACCTCTCAATCGCCCGAAATTCTATTTCCGCATAACGTGTGACCTTGCTCACATTACGGATGGATAACGGAACGGACACAACCGGACATTCACTCAGGCACCCCCACCTACCTGGGAAGAGTCTCCTGCGCTTTGTGTGACGCGTTGTACGTCTTTCGCCACGCCGCGTTATCAAATGGTGACACGAGCGACTCGAGCCGTTACCGTCGTTTTCGGCCGGGAAACTCGGCCACCTCCGGCCCGCCGCGCCAAGCCTTGTCCCGCGGGTACCGGACTTCCGACAGAGCATTCCAGGGACGAGGACGGGGGACCCAAAGTCCTCTGTGAGAACAGAAAAGTTCTCCAGTGGACACCGGTTCGATCGCAAGACCGAATCTTGGGGTGAAGCCAGACCCTTTCCAGCCAGGAAAGGCGAGGCCGGGCGACCTCTCAGCCCGAACCCGACAGCTGACCTCGCAGGCGCGTGTGGAGAGGATTTCGACCATCATGAGCGGACGCCATCGCAAGCCCACCACCACCGGCCGCACTGTCGCCAAGGTCGCCGTCACCGGCGCCATCATGGGCGTAGCAGGAATTGCAGCCACCGGAACCGCAAACGCTGCCCCCGACTCCGACTGGGATCGTCTCGCCCAGTGTGAGGCCGGCGGAAACTGGGCCATCAACACGGGCAACGGTTACCAGGGCGGACTGCAGTTCTCCCCCAGCACGTGGAACGCACACGGCGGCGGACAGTACGCAGCCACCGCAAACCAGGCCACTCGCGAGCAGCAGATCGTTGTTGCCGAGCGTGTTCTCGCAAACCAGGGTTGGGGCGCATGGCCGTCCTGCTCCTCCAGCCTCGGGCTGAGCAGCGGCGCCACCGAGCGTTCCGCTCCGGCCACGACGGCTCCTCAGGCAGCTCCGGCTCCGGCGCAGCAGGTCGCACAGACCGTTGCACACCCGGTCGCCGACGCCATCGATCAGGCAATCGCATTCGCCGAGGCCAACGGCATCCCGGTCGACCCGCAGATCCTCGCAGTCGCCGACACCGCGAAGTCGTTCCTCAAGTAACACCGGCAAGACTGTCCGCTCGGACGCTCGAACATCAAGAAGGCCCGCACCGATTCGGTGCGGGCCTTCTTCGTGTCGAGTTGTTATCGGTTGATGACGGTGTGCGGGTGTACGTAAGGAAGTGACTCCACCGGAACCGGAAAGGTGGTGTCCTCGCCGAAGGGTGAAAGTCCACCTGCGCGGGTCGATGACAATTCGGTCACTGCGTGATCTCCGTCTGCAGTTTCCGGCCATCCTGGATCTACATAGTGTTGCTTCGAATTGTTGGCCACGAAGTCATTTTGACAGGACGCCGTTACGCCGTACAGACCAGGTCTCTAATCTGATACCTGATGACCGAAACACGTGGCACCCCGGCGGGCAGTTCCGCAGCCGAAAGTCTGACCGATTGGCTCTCGGCGCGCAGTGACGCCGAGTTGACGGAGTTGCTGCGTCTGCGCCCCGATCTGGCCGTACCGCCGCCGAGCACGATGGTGGTTCTCAGCGGTCGGGCACAGCAACGCGCGTCGGTCAGCCGAGCCGCGGACGAACTCGACACCCTCGATTTCGGTCTTCTCGAATTGTTGGCACTGGCCGGCGCCGAGGAAACTCCGATGACGCGGGCGGAGCTCAACAGTGCGATCGCCGAACGCGCCCTGACCGGCAAGGGCAAGGTCACCAAGAAGGCCGTCGACAAGTCTCTGTCGAAGATGCGCGCGTCCGCCCTCATCTGGGGTGTCGATCCCATCAGCGTCGTCCCGGCAGTCATCGGGATGATTCCGTGGCGTGTGGGGCGCGCCCTCGAACCTGCCGAGGCGATGACCGAGACCGAGATCTCGGCTGCGCTCAACGCTCTGGACACCCGCGAGCGGGATCTCCTCGAGACACTCGCCAACTCCAGCCCGATCGGTCGCACCCGCGACGCTGCCCCCGGAACGCCGCCAGAGCGCCCGGTTCAACGACTGCTGGCGGCCGGCCTGCTGCGGTGGCTCGACGAGCAGACCGTCGAGCTTCCGGCGACGGTTCGTCAGGTCATCCGCGGCGAGCCGGTTTTCGATCCGACGACGCTGACCGAACCTGTCATCGGGGGCGACAAACTCAAGCCGGCGGACGTGAACGCCGCAGCAGCCGGCGAGGCGCTCGAGTTGGTACGCCAATGCGAGAACGTGATCGCTGTTCTGGGCGCAGCGCCGGCCCCCGCACTGCGAGCCGGTGGGCTCGGTGTTCGAGAACTACGACGCGTGGCCAAGACGGCCGATCTCGACGAAGCGCGCGTGAGCCTACTTGTCGAGTTGCTCTCGGCAGCCGGACTCATCGCCAGTGGAACACCAGATCCGGCGCCGGTCTCGGACAACGCGGACGAATACTGGACGCCCACGCTCGCGGTCGACGGCTGGCTGAACGCATCCACAGCGCGACGGTGGGAGGTCCTGGCGTCCGCCTGGGTCGACGTACCTCGAGTCCCGTGGATGATCGGGCTGCGCGATTCCACCGACAAGCCGATCGCGGCGTTGTCCGAGGAGGGCCGCGCTCCGGCGGCTCCGCGAGATCGTCAGGCCATTCTCGGGCTGCTCTCCGAACTCGACAGCGGCCAGACCGCGTCGGCCGTCGAGGTAAGTCGACTACTGGCGTGGCGACGCCCGCGATGGAGCGGGCGCCTACGGACGTTCGCGATCGAGCGGACTCTGGACGAGGCCGCCGCGCTCGGGCTGGTGGCCCGCGGCGCGTTGTCGTCACCTGGACGAGCTTTGCTGCACGGCGGGGACGCCGAAGCCGAAATGCAGTCCGCCCTACCCGAGCCCATCGACTACATCCTGGTCCAGGCAGATCTGACTCTGGTTGCGCCCGGCCCGCTGGTACCGGACCTGCTCGAGCAGGTGAGCCTGGTCGCAGACATCGAGTCGGCCGGATCGGCGTCCATGTACCGCATCAGCGAGGACAGCGTGCGTCGTGCGCTCGACGCCGGTCTGACGGCCACCGAACTGCATACGATGTTCGCTTCGAAATCGAAGACTCCTGTCCCCCAATCACTTTCGTATCTGGTCGACGATGTCGCCCGTCGACACGGACGACTGCGTGCCGGAGTGGCGGCGTCGTTCATTCGATGTGAGGACGCGTCACTGCTGGCGGAGGTCCTCGCATCCGCAGTGGCCGAGCCGTTGGCACTGCGCGCCTTGGCTCCCACCGTCGCGATTTCGCAGGCCCCTCTCCGCGAAGTCCTGACCGAGCTGCGAGCCGCCGGATTCGCGCCGGCAGGTGAGGACTCCTCGGGCACGTTGGTCGATCTCCGCCCACGCGGGGCACGTGTACCCAACCGTCGCAGCCGACCGGCGTCGAGGATGCCGGCGAGCCCGTCGGCGGATCAGCTGGCGTCGTTGGTCCGCACGATGCGGGCCGGAGACCGTGCTTCCGCCCCCGGCCGCGGCGGAGTGCGAACGGACGGTTCACGGGAGAACAACGCCGCCACCATCGCCTTGCTGGCCACGGCGGCCCGAGACAATTCGAGCGTCAACATCGGCTACGTCGACGCCCAGGGGGTCGCGACGCATCGCATCGTCGACCCCGTCAGCGTGGGCGGCGGACAGCTGGACGCCTTCGACCCCGCGAGCGGCGCGGTTCGCCGTTTCACGTTGCACCGAATTACTTCCGTCAGCCCCGTCGACTCCGGAAAAAAGTAGCAAAAAAGAAGCAACTGGCTTTTTTCTGTAAATGAAGTATGGTCGAGGTCAGTTTGTGATTGCCACTTCGAAAAATGAGGAGCGACAATGGCTGACAAGGCGCCGGGTAAGAACATGAAGAAACCCGCCCAGTCGATCAAGGAACGCCGCGCGGAGAAGCGGGCGAAAACTGCGGAGTCTTCCGAGTTCATCCGTAAGCGGAAGCGGAGCTGACAGCAAAGTCCAGAGAAGACGAGCTGATTGCGAAGCTGACCAATGCCTGCCTCCACCGACACCCTCGTGCACCTGCACGAAACGTTCAACCTGTTCAAGTCACGTAATCGAGGAACTGACGCACGCTCGCGCGGGTACGCAGCGGGCATGACCCTCGCTTCACTCTGCGTCCTCGACGAACACGCTCGGCAATCCGGAATACTTCTATCGGATTTACCGCAGAAAGAGAATCAACCATCGTGAAAAGAACAATCCATACCCTGGACCGCATTCAAACGAGACTCGAATCGGAGCTTGATTCCACTCCGGGTGATTCCGAAAAGAATATCGGTTACCGGTCCGGAATTTCCGAAGCTATTACTCATGTAATGGAAATGCGGAAGTCAGTGGTCGCGCAGAAATAGGAGACGCATCGATTAGGCGCTCACCCCAATAACTGCCGCACACCACCCACCAGAAAGACGACCTGGTCCTCGTAGAAGTCGGCAAGCCGCTCCGGCGCGAGCGGCTTGCCACTTCCGCTCCAATCGTCCGCCCGGCTCAACGCCTGGAGGAAGCCCATCAAGGCAATCGCCCAGCGAGTCTCGAGCCGTTCGGGATCGGTAGCAGGAAAAGTACGACGGACCTGGTCGAGAAGATGTTCACGCAGGTGCAGCTCGGTCGCCTCGAGGGCTGGATGGCCCGGTCGTGACATCTGCGGCTGCGAGATCTGCGTGACGATTCTGATCCATCGCATTCCCCGCGTGCGATGGCGAAGGAGCAATGCCTTGTAGGGCGCAGTGACGGCCCGTACCAGCGCCTCCACCGTCGGCGGCGTCTTGTCGGCGGAGAGGGCGTCGACGTTCGCGCTGATCTGATCTCGCACCGACGTTCCCATGTCCAACAGCACCGCTGCGACCAGATCGTCCTTGGTTCCGAAATGGTAGTGGACCGATGACGGCCCGAGACCGGCCGCGGCGTTGACCGAGCGCAGCGAAACTGCATCCAATCCCTCTGTCGCGAAAAGCCTTTCAGCAGTTTTGAGCAAACGCAGACGCGTCGCGTCGCCTTGACGGTTCTGCCGGGAGTCGGTCATACGAACGAGCTTCGCACGGGCTCGACAAACGTCTCAACCGTGGCGAACGCGGAGTCAGAGTGATTCACGGTGTGCTCGCACCCTGTTGTCGCGATCCACCCAGCCGTGGGCGCGTGCGTAGACCACCATCGCGGAGAACTTCTGTCTCCACTCGGTGTTTCCGATCCGGGCAGCGACGGCTTGCTCCAAGTGGCCGATGTCGAGCCAGACGTGATCCCCCTCGAGTTCCCCCCACGGTTCCAGTACCCGACTCAGAGTCTCGGATCGATCGTCGCCGCCAACGACGACCGAGAGACTGGTGAAGTCGTCGACACTGTTCAGTTCGACGGTCGAGGAGTCGGGGGTGATTGTGACGTCCAGTTGCATACCTCTTCAATACTCCTTCGGAAAGTACTTGGTTCAGTCGATCGACTCGCAACAACGATATCCGACGTCATTGCACCAGATAACGTTGAACTACAGGTGATTACAAATCTCCCACTGTGCGGGAGGCTCAACTTATTGGATCAGTTGATCCATGTTAGACATCTCGATCAGAGCGAGTGATCCAAATCACTCCCCTGTCGACAGGAGTTGTCATCGTGTGGTCCGCATCGTCCATCCGCTTCGGAGCCTTCCTCGCCCCGTACCATCCGCTCGACGCCGATCCCGCCCTGCAACTCAGACGCGATATCGACCTCATGACACACCTGGACCACCTCGGATTCGAAGAAGCGTGGATGGGTGAGCATCATTCGACCGGCGCCGAGATCGTGCCTGCCCCGGACATGTTCATCGCGGCCGCCGCAGAGCGAACCGAGCGCATCCAGTTCGGCACAGGCGTGACGTCTCTGCCCTATCACCACCCGTTGATCACGGCCGACCGCATCACTCAGCTCGATCTGCAGACGCGCGGACGACTCATCTTCGGCACCGGCCCGGGCAAGATCCCCCTCGATGCGCACATGATGGGCATCAACCCGTCGGACCAGCGTCGTCGCCAGGGCGAAGCGCTCGAGGCCATTCTCGCGTTGCTTCGCGGCGAGGTCGTCAACATGGAAACCGACTGGTTCACGTTGCGTGACGCACGCGCACAGCTGCCCACCTACCGCGCGGACGGCATCGAGACAGTGACAGCGTCCACGATTTCCCCCAACGGTTCGGTGCTCGCAGGCAAGAACGGCCTCTCCCTGCTCTCATTGGCCGCGAGTTCACCCAGCGGCTTCGACGCACTGGATCGCAACTGGGATGTGTACGAGAAGGTCTCGGCCGAACACGGCCACCGCGCCGACCGAGCGACGTGGCGTGTGGTCAATCCGATGTTCATCGCCGAGACCCGAGCGGAGGCCGAGCGCGCCGTGAGCCGACGGATCGGATCGATGGCTTCCTACGTGAATCGACAGACCGGCCAGAACCCGGCCTGGGCAGATACACCGGCCGGAGTCATCGATCAGTGGCGCAACGACACGCTCGGCGAGTTCGGTCAGGCGATCATCGGTACCCCCGAAGATGCGATCGCACAGATCGAGCGTCTGATCGAGAAGACGGGAGGGTTCGGCACGTTCTTGATCCTTCACGTCGACATGGCGAGCTGGGAGGACACCAAACGCAGCTACGAATTGTTCGCCTCCGAGGTGGTCCCGCACTTCCGGAAGCGAAATGTCGGGCGTCAGGCGAGCATGCAGTTCGCCGAGGACAACCGCGAATACCTGATCGGCGGGCTGGTCGGAGCGATCACCAAAGCCCATACCGACTACTACGGCCGGCCGGCCGAGACGGGAGCCGTGCGCGCATGAGGGCCGTCCGTTTCCAGCAGGGAGAATTCGCGGTCACCGAGATCGCCGACCCGCCGCCGTTGGCACCCCATCAGATCCGCATCGACGTCGTCGCCTGCGGGATCTGCGGCAGCGACCTGAGCATGTCGAAGGACCCGTGCCGATTCGTCGAGGTCGCGCACGACGGGGGCTACCCGCTCGCCACCTTCGATCCGGACGCGCCAGTGGTGCTGGGGCACGAATACGCGGGTCTCGTCTCCGAGACCGGTTCTGCAGTAGACGATTTCGCGATCGGCGATCGGGTGGCCGGCATCGGCTTGGCCACCGACACCGCTACCGGGATCCCGACGATCATCGGCTACTCGAACGAGTACCACGGCGCGTTCGGCGATCACATAGTCGTCGACGCGTTCTGGGTCCGCAAAGTTCCCGACCACCTGTCACTCGAGCACGCCACACTTGCCGAACCTCTCCACGTCGGCGAGATGCATCTCCAACAGTCCGGCCTCACCTCGGCCGATTCGGCGCTCGTCATCGGTTGCGGAACGATCGGACTGGGCGCCATCGTCGCCGCGAAAGCGCGCGGAGCGCAGATCGTCATCGCGTCGGAGCCCTCCCCCAAACGACGCGAGCTCGCCGCGAAGATGGGCGCGGACATCGTCGTCGATCCGGCCGAGCAGGATCCGATCGAACTGTGGAATCGAATGATCGCCGAAGGCAACCAGCTTGTCGGCCAGGCCGCGAACGGAGTTCTGATCGCCTACGAATGCAGCGGCCGGGCGGGAGTCATCGGAGAACTGATGCACACTCTGCCGTTCAACTCGCGGATTCAGGTTCTGGCTGCGCCGTTCGGCGACGAGACGATCATTCCCGTCGTCGGGCAGTTCCGGAGGATCTCGATCAATTTCGGTCACGGTCCTTACGAGAATGCCTACGACATCACCCTGCAGAGGCTCGCCGACGGCGAGATCGACGCCGAAGCGATCATCACCGGCAGGGTCGGTCTGGATGGAGTCTCGGACGCTTTCGCAGCTCTGCGCGCACCCGACGAACACGTGAAGATCCTCGTGCTACCCGCGGGCCTCCCGGAATAGCGGTCGATCCTGCCCTGTTGACGTAGGGGTGCTCGCACTCGGGCACCTCTACTTCGGGCTGTGCGAGCGTCGCATGTTGGCGTCTGCGCCCCGATACCAGGACAATGGCAGGGTTGGCGTCAGCCGACAACGCGGCGCAACGCTCTGTGGCTGCCGCGTTTGCTTCACTAGGAGGATTCCGTGACCGACGGACCGTTGATCGTCCAATCCGACAAGACGCTGCTGTTGGAGGTCGACCACGAGCGCGCCGGCGATGCCAGGCAGGCAATCGCCCCCTTCGCGGAACTCGAACGGGCCCCCGAACACGTCCACACGTATCGCATCACTCCCCTGGCCTTGTGGAATGCCCGCGCCGCCGGACACGACGCCGAGCAGGTTGTCGACGCGCTCGTGTCGTACTCACGATTCGCGGTTCCACAACCGCTGCTGGTCGACATCGTCGACACGATGGCCAGGTACGGACGCTTACAGCTGGTCAAGAGCCCGGTGCACGGCCTCATCCTGGTCAGCCTCGACCGCGCAGTCCTCACCGAGGTGATGCGACACAAGAAGATCTCGCCGATGCTCGGTGAGAAGGTCGACGACGACACCGTGATCGTCCACCCGAGCGAACGCGGCCGCCTCAAGCAGATGCTGCTCAAGGTGGGCTGGCCGGCCGAGGACCTCGCCGGCTACGTGGACGGCGAAGCGCACCCGATCGATCTCGCTTTCGAAGAGGGCCACTGGGAACTGCGCGACTACCAGCAGATGGCAGCGGATTCGTTCTGGGCCGGCGGCTCGGGCGTCGTCGTGCTGCCGTGTGGCGCCGGCAAGACGATGGTGGGCGCCGCAGCGATGGCAAAGGCCAAGGCCACCACCCTCATCCTCGTCACCAATACCGTTGCCGGTCGTCAGTGGAAGCGTGAGTTGATCGCGCGTACATCGTTGACCGAGGAAGAAATCGGCGAATACTCCGGCGAGCGCAAGGAGATTCGGCCGGTCACGATCGCGACCTACCAGGTGATCACACGTCGCACGAAGGGCGAGTACAAGCACCTCGAACTTTTCGACTCCCGCGACTGGGGACTGGTGATATACGACGAGGTCCACTTGCTGCCCGCGCCCGTCTTCCGGATGACGGCAGATCTGCAGTCGCGCCGCCGTCTCGGCCTGACCGCAACGCTGGTTCGTGAGGACGGCCGCGAAGGCGACGTCTTCTCGCTCATCGGCCCCAAGCGCTACGACGCTCCGTGGAAGGACATCGAAGCGCAGGGCTGGATCGCGCCGGCCGACTGCGTCGAGGTGCGAGTGACGATGACGGACGCCGAGCGCATGTCCTATGCCGTCGCCGAACCGGAGGAGCGCTACAAACTGTGCTCGACGGCTCACACGAAAATTGCGGTCGTGAAGTCGATCCTGGCCAAGCACCCCGATTCTCCGACTTTGGTGATCGGTGCGTATCTCGATCAGCTCGACGAACTCGGCGAAGCCCTGAACGCCCCGGTGATCAAGGGATCCACCAAGAACAAGGAACGCGAGATCCTCTTCGATCAGTTCCGTAACGGTGAGATCCAGACGCTGGTGGTGAGTAAGGTCGCGAACTTCTCGATCGACCTTCCGGAGGCGTCTGTCGCCGTGCAGGTTTCGGGAACCTTCGGGTCGAGACAGGAAGAAGCGCAGCGACTCGGACGCCTACTGCGACCCAAGCACGACGGCGGTCAGGCTCACTTCTATTCGGTGGTCTCGCGCGACACTCTCGATGCGGAGTATGCGGCACATCGTCAGCGATTCCTCGCCGAACAGGGCTACGCCTACCGGATCACCGACGCCGATGACCTGCTCGGACCTGCAATCGGCTGAGCATTTCTGCAACACGTTGCAGAATTAAATGGACATACGTCCAGTTATCTGTAGAGTGTCCCCTGTCACAGTCGTGTCCATCGGCCGGGGGTCACCAGCACCATGCGCTCAGTTCCACGTCTACGGGGTCGGCTCGCCGGAACCATCTCGCTGCTGACTGCCGCCGTCGTCGTCGCCGCGACCGGCGTCAGCGCCGCGGCACCGAGTCCTGCTCCTACTGCGCAGAACTCGGTGTACGCACTTGCGAACGGTTGCTTCGCGCTGCGCACCGAGTCTGGTGATTTCGTCCGTCGTGACGGGTCGGCGTACCTCACCGACGTAACGAAAGCCGCAGACGCCGAACCGTTCCGGCTACATGCGGCCCAGTTGGGTCGATTCATGCTGTACGGCCCGGACGGGTCGATGCTCTCGCACGACGGCGCAGACTCGGTGCTCGCCACTTCCGAAGCAACTCCGTCCACCGACTGGACCGTGATGTCCACTGGCGAGTCCTTCGTTCTGACAGCGACCTCGAACGGCCGACAACTGATCTCGCGAGATTTGATGCTCACGATGTCCGATCCCGGTGACGTTCCCGAATCTGCGTTCACGCTGATCCCGCGCGACGGCTGCGCCGACTTCCCCGAAGCGGAGGTGGGCGCAAACGGCGTTCCGGGAGAAATCGGACCGAACGGTGAAGTCACCGGATTCATCGACACACACGTGCACATGAATGCTTCCGAGTTCATGGGCGGAAACCTGCACTGCGGCCGACCTTTCGATCCTCAGGGCGTCACCGCAGCGCTCGTCGACTGCCCGGACCATCAACCCGACGGGATACCGGCGCTCCTCGAAAACGTTCTGTCGTACGGCAATCCCTTCGAAACTCACGACACCACCGGCTGGCCGAGTTTCACCGACTGGCCGGCGCACGATTCACTGACACACGAGCAGACGTACTACAAGTGGGTCGAGCGGGCCTGGCGTGGCGGTCTGCGAATCTTCACCAACCTCTTTGTCGCCAACCGTGTCCTGTGCGAGCTGTATCCGAGTAAACGAAATCCCTGTGACGAGATGGAGACCGTCCGGATCCAGGCGCAGCAGACACGCGAACTCCAGGACTACATCGACGCCCAGTACGGCGGTCCCGGCCGGGGTTGGTTCCGCATCGTGAGCTCCCCTGAACAGGCCAGGCAGGTGGCCGCCGACGGAAAGCTGGCCGTCACCCTCGGGGTGGAGGTGTCCGAACCCTTCGGTTGCTCTGTGCGCAACGGAATTCCGCAGTGCACCGAGGACGACATCGACCGCGGCCTGGACGAGTTGTACGACCTCGGTGTCCGGCAGATGATCGTCACGCACAAGTTCGACAACGCCCTCGGCGGTGCCCGTTTCGACGGCGGCGTCACCGGAGTGGCCGTCAACATCGGCAACTACCTGGGCACCGGGGAGTTCTGGCAGTCGGAACCATGCACCGGCGTTGCCGAGGACAATGTGCTGCCCACCAAGGTCGACGGCGCACAGAATCTTCTCGCGGTACTCCCACCCGGAGTGACGCTTCCGGTGTACCCCTCTGGTCCGCAATGCAATTCGCACGGCCTGACCGACCTCGGCGCGTACACGATCCGAGGTTTGATGGACCGAGGGATGATCGTGGACATCGATCACATGAGCGTCAAGACCGCCGAAGCGGCTCTCGATATTCTCGAAGCTGCGAACTACTCCGGCGTCGTTTCCAGTCACAGCTGGAGCGACCCGAGCCTGTACAAGCGGATCTACGCACTCGGCGGATTTGTCGCCCTGTACGCCGGACAACTCGACGCATCGGACGAAAAGCCCGAAGAGCGTGGGTTCATCGACCAGTGGCGGGACGCACGGGCGATGCGAAGCGAGAACTACTACTTCGGTTTCGGCTACGGCGCCGACACCAACGGCTTCGGGCCGCAGGCCGCACCGCGCGGCGACGCCGCAGAAAATCCGCTGCAATATCCGTACACCGCCTTCGACGGCACGGTCATGGACCAGCAGCGCGCCGGCACCCGGGTTTTCGACGTGAACACCGACGGCGTGGCGCAGTACGGGATGATTCCCGACTGGATCGCGGACATGCGAATCGCCGCGGGAGCCGACGGCGACACCATCATCGAGGACATGAGCCGCGGCGCCGAGGCTTACCTGCAGATGTGGGAGCGCGCGCGAAACTAGCTACGCTGGTGGACGGTCCCCGGGCGATCGGGGGCCGGTCCTAGATCGTCCGGCACCACCCGAAGGAATTTTTCGTGGCTGACTTCCAGTTCACCGTCGACAAGGCTCACGCCAAGTCGGTCAACGACACACTGGCCGATGTACGCCGCCTGCAGATTTCTGCGGTGATCTTCGCGATCGTCCTCGCCGCGGTCGGGGCCTGGTTGATCAGCATGGGCGAGGTGTGGTCCATCATCATCGGCGCGGTCCTCGCCATCGGTGCGGCCAGTTCCCTGTGGGTTGCCGTGTGGGCACCTCGCAAGGTGGGAAGCGTCGAATCTCTGTATGCGGACAACCCACTGGTTCCCGCGATCGTCACCGAGGTTCACCCTCGAGCGGCGACCTTGACGGCATTGATCGACATCGCGAAGCCTGCGGCCGGAGCACCGAAGTACGCGCTCGTCAGCCGCAACGTTCGACTCAATCCGAAGTGGCGAGTCGGCGACCGCATTCCGTCGGTCGCACTGCGTTCGGATCGTTCCACCCGCAGCAAGGCTGACACGTGGCAGATGGTCAGTCCCATGCCGATCGAGTGGGGGACCAAGGACTCGGCAGTGCTGGCACGCGCGATCGCTGCTGTCAGTGCGAGCGAGTGGAACTTCCTGCAGAGCCGGATTCCCGATTCCGAAGAAGTTCGCACCCACCCCGATCGCCGGGTTCTGATCAACCCGGCCGATCTTCCTGACTCGCTGCGCTAGCCCCAACGGTTACGCGAGCGCGGGCAGCACTTCCTTCTCGAACATCTCGATTCCCGACGTGTCGTACGCGGCCTCGGGGAAGTAGAAGATTCCGTACTCGAGTCCCTGCGCCTCGAGCGCCGACAGGTTCTCGATGATCTGCTCGGGCGTACCCACGGCAGGCATTCCGCGGAACGCATCGAGCGACGCATTGGCGGCAGCTTCGCCGACCAACGGCGTCAGTCGGGCCTTCAGTGTCTCCAACCGCTGAGCCACCTCGGATTCCGTCGCGCCGATGGCCACGTTGTAGTTGGCCGAACGGACGATGGCGTCGAAATCGGTACCGACGGTGTCGCAGTGCTTCTTCAGGATCTCGGACTTGTGCGCGAAGCCGGCCGGGGTGCCGTCGAAGTTCGTGTACTGCGCGTACTTGGCCGCGATCTTGAGTGTGACCTTCTCGCCGCCACCGGCAACCCAGATGGGAATTCCGCCCTCTTGCAACGGAAGTGGACGGCACAGCGCTCCGTCGACCTGGTAGTACTTGCCGTCGAGCGTCGAACTGCCGGTCGACCACGCCTGCTGCATGATCTGGATTCCTTCGTCGAGGCGGCCCAGACGCTCACCGGCAGAGGGGAAACCGTAGCCGTACGCACGCCACTCCTGCTCGTACCAACCGCCGCCGATGCCCATCTCGACGCGTCCACCCGTGATGAGATCGGTGGTCGCGGCGACCTTGGCGAGGTACGCCGGGTTTCGGTAGCTCATGGCGGTACACATCTGGCCGAGTCGGATACGCGACGTCGATGCACCGAGTGCGGCCATCAACGTCCACGCCTCGTGAGTCGCTTCTTCCGTCGGCTGGGGAACGGTGTGGAAGTGGTCGTAGACCCACACCGACTCCCACGGCCCTGCCTCCGCGCGCAGCGTGAAGTCTCGCATCACCTCCCACTGCTTCGCGGGGTCGATGCCGACCAGGTCCAGACGCCAGCCTTGAGGTACGAACAGTCCGAATCGCATGTAGCGAGCCTACCTACAGTTTCCCGACGCGCGACCGGGGTGACACCCGCGGAGAGTAGACCGGAATGAAGCGGAACATCATCGCCGCGCCGGCGAACGACGTCGCGCCCAGGGCGGCGAATGCCCACCCGAGTGGGAGCACCGCGGCGAGTAGACCGATCGCGAGCGGCCCACCGAACATGCCGGTGTCGTGAGTCAATCGCCATGCAGCGAGGAACTCGGCGCGTTCTTCGGGCGGGGCGATATCGGCACCGAGGGTCATGATCACGCCGTTGCCCAGTCCGTTGCCGATCCCCATCACGACAGCGACCACGGTCAATCCCACTGCACCCGTCGAGAACGGCAACAGTAGGTACGACACACCGATCACCGTCAGCGAAGGCACCGCGACCAGCCTGCGGCCGTATCGGTCCATGATGTGTCCGGCCGGGTACGAGCACAGCAGGTCCACGGCCGCACCGATACCGAAGATCACACTCACCTGGGCTGCATCCAATCCGAGGTGCAATGCCCACAATGGAAGAACGGCCTCACGCGAAGCGCGGGCGGCGCCCATCAGAAGGGAGCCTGTCCCGAGCGTCGACAGAGCGGCACGATGACGGCGAAGGATCTCCGGGAGCGTGACGTGTCCGTGATCGCTGTTGCCTGCCTGCACCTTTCGTGGCGGGTCGGGAACGCGGGCCATCAGCGCCCCGGCGAGCACGACGCCCACCAATTGGACGAGGAATCCTCCGCGCGCTCCCACCAGGAGAATCACGCCGGCCCCGATGAGCGGTCCCAGGAAGAAACCCAACCGCCACATCGCGGCGAACGACGACATTGCTCGGGCCCGTAGACCGAGTGACACGGTCTCGGCGAGGTAGCTCTGCCGCGCAAGGCCCCACACCGCATTCGCCAATCCGGTCAACAGTGCGCCGATACCGAGCATCCACGGAGTCTGCGCAAGGAGACAGATCACCACTCCTGTTGCACCCAAGGAACTTCCGCCGATGATCGACCTGCGCTCACCGAAACGCGACACGATCCTGCCGGCGGGGAGGTCACCGAGTACGGCGCCCAAACCACCGAGTGCAACGATCAGGCCGGCGACGGCAACCGATGCACCCAGGTCGCGCGCGGTGACGGCCATGATGGGGGCAGCCGCACCCTGACCGATCCCGAAGATGGCCGCCGGTACGAAAACCGTTGTGACGAGTGGCTTGAGACCGGCAATCGCCGGCTGTTCCTTGGGCAGTGTTTCCGTCACGCGCTCACTTCTGCCGCGTCAGCGGCCCGCGAAAACCGATTCGCCGGACGATCGAGGCCGTAGTGACCCCGCAGGGTGGATTCCGTGTATTCGGTCCGGAAGATCCCACGCGCCTGCAGAATCGGCACGACTCGGTCGACGAACACCTCGAGCCCTCCGGGCAGATAGGGCGGCATGATGTTGAAGCCGTCCGCGGCGCCCTTGTCGAACCATTCGGTCAACTCGTCCGCGACCTGCTCCGGTGTCCCGGCAAATGTCCGATGCCCACGGCCACCGCCGAGTTTGCCGATCAGTTCACGGACGGTGAGGTTTTCGCTCTCCGCAAGGTCTTTGACGAGCTGGTATCGACTCTTGTTTCCTTGGATGCGATCGATGTCCGGCAACGGTGGCAGCGGGGCATCCAGAGAATGCTCGGTGAGATCGACACCCACCATGTTCGAGAGTTGGCGCAGCGAGTACTCAGGTGAGATCAGATCCGCGAACGACTGCTCCAGCGCCTTGGCTTCTTCTTCCGTATCCGCGATGAAGGGAACGATGCCTGGCAGCACCTTGATCTCGTCGGGACCACGCCCGTACTTGATCAGCCGCGCTTTGAGGTCGGTGTAGAAATCCTGCCCCTGCTCGAGTGTTCGTTGAGCGGTGAACACGGCCTCGGCATACTTCGCCGCGAAGTCCTTACCGCTCTCGGAGGAACCGGCTTGCACGAGCAACGGACGTCCCTGTGGAGACCTCGGCGAATTGAGCGGGCCGGCCACCGTGAATCGTTGACCGTCATGGTCGATGCGATGGACACGATCAGGATCGGCGAAGATTCCGGTCTCTTCGTCCAGGACAACTGCCCCCTCTTCCCAGCTGTCCCAGAGTCCGAGCGTCACGTCGAGAAACTCCTCGGCGCGCTCGTAACGACCGCTGTGCGTCGGTACCGCATCGAGGCCGAAGTTCGCGGCCTCGTCGGCGCCGGCCGACGTCACGATGTTCCACCCGCCTCGTCCACCACTGATGTGATCGAGGGAAGCGAACTTCCTTGCGAGAGTGTACGGATCGCTGTAACTGGTCGACGCGGTTGCGATCAGTCCCACCTTGTCGGTGGCCGCAGAGATCGCCGACAGCAAGGTGACGGGTTCGAAGATCGCCTGGGTGTTGTACTTGACCCGCGGGCCGACTGCTAGACCGTCGGCGAAGAACACCGAGTCCAGCTTTCCACGCTCGGCGATTCTCCCCAATTCCTGGAAGTGCTTGACGTCCAGGAGGTTGGCCGCGTTTGTGCGTGGGTGGCGCCACGCCGCCTCATGATGGCCGACGCCCATCAGGAAGGCGTTCAGATGAAATTGTCGTTCGGACATGAGTTCGCAGAATCTTTCCGTGAATGTGTGGTCAGGTGGTGACGCGCCAGCGCGAGAGCCGACGTTCGATCAGGACCAGAATCGCGTTGATTGTCAGACCCAACAACGAGATCGCGACGATGCCCGCGTACATGTTCGGGATCTGGAAGTTGAGTTGTGAAGCGGTGATCAGATACCCGAGACCGGCTTTGGCCCCGACCATTTCGGCGGCGATCAGCACGAGAATCGACGACGCGGCTGCCATGCGGATACCCGTGAAGATCGTGGGAACAGCGGCGGGCAGAACCACCTTCTGAAACAGCCGAATCGAGGAGAACCCCAGCGAGGCAGCGGACTTGATCAGCAGCGGATCGACCGTGCGCACACCCGAAATGGTGTTGAGCAGGATCGGGAAGGTGCAGGCGTAGATCACCAGGGCGATCTTCGATTCCTCACCGATTCCGAGAATCAGCACGAAGACGGGAAGCAGCGCCAAGGCTGCTGTGTTGCGGAACAATTCGAGAATCGGGTTGAGGAAGTCGGAGACCGGGCGGTACCAGGCGATCGCAATTCCCAACGGAATCGCGATCGCGATGGCCACGAAGAAGCCGGTCAGCGCACGCGTCAGACTGGCGGAAACATGCTCTTGCAATTGTCCGTTCTCGGCGAGGGTGAAGAATGCGGACACAACTTCGGTGAAGGGCGGGAGGAAGACCTTGTCCACCAGCCCGAGCCGAGGTGCCGCTTCCCAGATCCCGAGGAAGATCGCGATCGCAATCGACGGCTTGGCAATCCGCCAGGCGGTGGAACCAATGTAGCGCGCCGCCTTGCCGCCGGCCTGGCTCCGCTGCGCAATGTCAGGTGTTTTGTCGGCCAACGGTTTCGGAGTGGCGACCACCTCCGGCGTCGCCAATGCGCTAGACATGTGCAACCTCCTTGGCAGGATCGAGTTCGCCGGCCCGAGCGCGCTCGACTTCACCGTGCAGTAGCGTCCAGATCCGGTGCCGGAACACTCGGAACTCCTCACCTGATCGCACGTCGTCGCCGGACCGGTCGATGTCGATGTCGACGATCGTCTTGACGCGCCCTGGCCTCGACGTCAGTACTGCAACACGTTGCCCGAGGTAGATGGCCTCGTCGATTCCGTGGGTGATGAACAGGATCGTCTTGCCGGTGGCCTTCCAGATGCGCAGAAGCTCGTCCTGCAGCGACTCTCGCGTCTGTGCGTCCAGCGCTGCAAATGGTTCGTCCATCAGCAACACTTCGGGGTCGAATGCCAGGCTGCGGGCGATCGCGACTCGCTGCTTCATTCCACCGGACAACTCGTGCGGATAGCGATCCGCGAAACCTTGCAGACCGACCAGTTCGAGGTAATGCTCGGCGAGCTCGCGTCGCTCGCTCTTCTTCACGCCCTTCGCTTCGAGTCCGAACTCGATGTTGTGACGTGCAGTTCGCCATGGAAGCAGCGCGTATTGCTGGAAGACGATTCCCCGATCCAAGCCTGGGCCCGTGATCTGCTTGCCGTCCAGAAGGATTCGACCGGAAGTGGGCGAACTGAGTCCTCCGAGGAGGTCCAGCAGAGTCGACTTTCCGCAACCACTCGGCCCGACGAGGACCAGGAACTCCCCCGGCGCCACGTCGATGTTGATGTCCTCGACCGCGGTGAAAACTTCGTCGGTCCCACGAACGTCGAACTGTTTGGTGACGTGCTCGAGCCGTAGTTTCGGTTCTGTGCTCATTTTGCTGCCTCCAGTGCCTGTCCGTCAGCGCCGCTGTCGGGTGAATACGTTCCGTTGGCGTACGGGTTGAATTCGTTGGTGTAGATGTCCGACGGCTTCAACTTTCCTTTTTCGAGTTCGCCGTTACGGGTGAGCCAGTCGATCCACGTGCTGATCTCGGTATCGGTGATCGTTCCGCCGGGACCGGCGACCCCCGGGCTCTTCCAGTAGCTGATGAGCTTGGTGTCCTCGTTGCGTCCGCGGCTGTTGATGATCGACGTCAGCTTCGCGATCACTTCTTCTCGTGGGTGCGTCTGCGTCCAGCGGATGGCCCTCGCTGTTCCCTGCACGAAATCGGCGACCGCCTCCTTGTTCTGCGCGATGTAGTCGTCACGGAACACCAACGTGCCGTAGGTGAACGAGCCGAACAGCGATTCGTCGGTGAACAGCTCGCGAAGGCCACCACGTTCGAGCGCGGAGTCACGGAAGACCGAGCCGAGGGTGGCGACGTCGATCTGTCCCTGCCGCAACGCTTGTTCCGTGTTGACCGGCGGAACCACGATCAGTTCCACCTGCTTGATCTCGTCCGGTGTAAGCCCCTCCCGCGCAAGCCATTCACGCACGACGAACTCGTGGTGCGCACCGAGGGTGTTCATCCCGACCTTCTTGCCGATCAGGTCCTTCGCCGATTTGATCGGACTGTCGTCGAGAACGTAGTACCCGTTGAAGCTCTCCTTGTCGGAGCCGTAGTACCCGATGACCGAGGTGATCGGTGAACCCGCGGAAGCCAACTTCACCACCGCCCCGTTGAACGCTCCGCCGAACTCGGTTTGACCGGTCGCTGCGTTCTGAATGCTCTGAGGGCCGCTGGTCGTATCGCCGATCCAGTTGAGCTCCACGTCGTTGAAGTAGCCGAGGTCAGCGGCCAGTTCGGGGTAGATGACCTGTCCGGTGCTGCCCTCGTACCGCAGGACGGTCTTGCCGTCGGCGGTCTTGACCACTTCGTCGGAGGAGCCCGAGCAGGCAACGGCAAAACTGGACAGAGTGACAAGAGCGACGACCGCGGCTACCGAGCGCGCGAAACGAGGGCGAATCATGAAGTTGCTTCCTGTAGAAGATGATTGGTTCAGTTCTCGGCTACACCTGTCCGGAGCGCCGTGTGCGGCACTCGGCACAGGCAGGTGTGGGAATGTCAGTTCAACGACAACAGTTGAGCGACATGAGCGGGAAAGACCGAAACACGTGAGACTCCAATGAATGTGCAGACAGGATCGAGCCGTGAGCAGTGCCGAAACCATACGTCGGCACCCACTACCTGGGTCAACGGTTACATTCATGCCGGATTTAATGTGTGAGGTCAGTATCATGAGGGCATGCTTTCGCCGACGACTGCGCAGGACTTCGAGCAACACCGTGGCCACCTGACGTCGGTAGCCTACCGTCTCACCGGAAGTTTCAGCGACGCTCAGGATGCGGTGCAGGAAGCGTGGATACGGCTTCAAGTTGCCGAAAACACGCGAGGCGACGAATTGCAGATCCGCGAACTGCGCGGATGGCTCACCACAGTTGTCGGCCGAATCTGCCTCGATCATCTCAAATCGGCCGCGGTCAGAAGAGAAAGCTATGTCGGACAGTGGCTTCCGGAGCCGATCGTCACGCCCGTCGACGCCACCGCGGGCACACCCTCAGCGACACCCGATCCGCTGGAGTACGTCGTGAGGCAGGAACAGAATCGTTTTGCTGCCCTCGTCGTCCTGGACACCCTTACTCCCGCTCAACGCGTTGCCTTCGTCCTGCATGACGGCTTCGACGTGCCCTTCGCCGAGGTTGCGCGCATCCTCGACATCGAAGTGGCCACTGCCCGTCAGTTGGCCTCGCGGGCCCGTAAAGCCGCAGCTTCGGCGCCGGTCCCGGTCAGTAGCGAGGAGCATGCTGCCGCCGTCGAGCGATTGGTGACGGCTATCGCGAGTGGAGATCTGAACGCCGTGATCGATGCACTCGATCCCGATGCCGTCCTGATCGGTGACGCAGGCGGAACTACCCGCACGGCCGTCAACGTCGTTCGCGGCAGTGATCGTGTGGCGCGGTTCTATCTGGGGTTGGCCCGCAAGTACGGACCGGCGGCGTTGTTCTCGATGTCGCCAGTTCTCGTCAACGGACAGCTCGGCGGTGTATTCGCCGGCTCACCGGGGGACGACCAGTACCCGCAGTTCGCCGCTCGCGTTGCCGGCTTCACTGTCCGCGACGGAGTCGTGTGCGCGGCCTACGACATTGCGAATCCAGCCAAGTTCAGCGCTGTGCCGATGCTCGATCACACCGAACCCGAACGCAAGTAGCGAGACTCCCATTCCTCGAGGTGTGATCTGGACACCTGCGTGCCGAACCACAGTCGGTGCAGTACATCCGATCCCAGATGGTGCAATTCGGTGTGCGTCCTCCACTGCTGCGACGCCCACTCGGGTTCGTTGTGGGCGGCGTCGATCCCGGCCATCGCGCTACCTCGCAGTTCGAAGTCCAGGTCCCGTCGAAGCTCCGAAAGCTCCGACCAATTCGCCTGTGGTGCATAGTGCCTCGCGCGAATTTCGGTCAGTAGCTTGAACAGCACGCTACTCGCCCGTTCGTCGACCCAGATCAGAGTGCGTCGATGCGCACCGCGCCCCACCGTCCACAGGACCACCAACGCCACGACGACGCCGATTGCCGTCTCGAGCATGCGGCTGAGGATCAGATGTCGGACGGTCCCGTGCGTACCACCGGCCGCGCCGAGGAGAATCGCGAGGGCGGTGATGAAGATGACGGCTATCCCGTAATTCCGCACCAGGAACAGCTCGATCCCCGCCATCAGGACTGCAAGTACCGCCACCAACCACAGACCGGTCGGACTCCAGGCGTAGATGGCACCCAACAGAATCAACCCGAGGACGGTTCCGCCGATGCGGTGGATTCCGCGATAGGTGCCCAGTATTCGATCCGGTCCTTGATGAAGGACCATCGCCGCGGCGATCACCGCCCAGTCCGGGCGATCGATGCCGAGCAGGACGGTGAGGGTTCCCGCCGCCATACAGGCAATGGACAGCCGAAGTGCCGTCACCGACGCTCGGCTGGACGGATTGCAGGCGCGGAGGAACCGATATCGGATCGTCGGGTCGGGCAGAGGCGGGTGGGCCCCGACCTCGTCGACGTCGAACGCGGGGTCCGCCATGAGCTCCGGATCGTGGTCGTCGGAGATCGCTCTGGCCATCGAGATCTGCGCTCGTTCGAGTTCACGGGTCAACGGGTGGTCTTTCCCGACGATTGCGCCGCGGTAAAGGCACTGCCACGCGTCGTGCAGCCGAAGTGCTGCAGCGTGGCGTTTGTCTCGCGTGAGTTCGGGTGGGGCGTACCTCGCCTGAGCGTCCGTGTACTCCGCAACGGCCGAGACGGCTGCCTGTACAGCGCTGCGTTCGACAGCTCTCGGTGCCCACAGGATTCCCGTCATCGAGACGACCACCGCGCTGATCCCACCGATTGCCGTCCACATCGCGACCTCGACCGGCGGCTGACCGGGAGTGGCGATCACGGAACTGATCTCGGTGGTGAGCAACAGAAAGAACGCGCCCGGTGGACCCAATCGAAGCGCGTCGACGGTGAAGGCGCAGGTCGACACCACGACGGCCATGATCAGCACGACAAAGACGAGCAGCACCGTCGGCGCTCCCTCGGCGATGGCCCGGTGGACGGGCTCACCCACCGATGCCCCGACGAAGGACAGGATCGTCAGCGCCGTCGCAGCGATACCGACTGCCTTCCACCTGCTCCGGTACGGACGACCCTCACCGTAGATCGATGCAAATGCACCGAGGCCGACCAGGAGCGAAGCAGACCCGAATCCGAGCAGTGTGGCGATGGCCGCCGGAATCGCCAGGGCTAGGGCGACGCGAACCGCTCCGGGGTACCTGTTTCCCACCGGCGGCAATCCGAACAGGACGCTGCGCGCCGGCCGCGGAGCCGGGAGGTTGGACTCGTGACCCGCTGATGTTTCTTCGGGGTCCACTGCCCATCCTTCGCGCCGGCCTGTTCGTGTCTGTGTCGTCCCATTCTTGCGGGCGGCCGACGTGGAATTCGAGGCGGGTCCGGAGGTCGATTCGACCACCCCTTTATTGACACTATGTCAACAGTGTGGATGATAGGTGGAGTCGGATCCGCTCGCGGGTCGCACTTCATCGATCGGGAGAATCACGATGACGCAAGGATCTACCGCAACCCGGACCGCAGAACGACGGTCCCCGTGGATGGACGACGAATTGGAGGCCGTGGCCGACCTGGCAAGGAACTTCTTCGCCAAACACGTCACACCGCATCAGAAACGCTTCGCGTCCCAAGGTTTTCCCGACAAATCCGCATATCGAGAACTCGGGGCGCTCGGGCTCGCCGGCATGTCGATCCCCACCGAGTACGGCGGCGGAGGAGGAACTTTCGCGCACGACGCCGTGCTGTTCCACGAGCAGGTCATGGCGGGTGATCATTCACTCCAACTCGGCGTGCACTCGGGAATCGTGCCGCACTACCTCAATGCCTACGCCGATCACGAGCACAAACTACGCTGGCTACCGAAACTGGTGAGTGGCGAGTGGGTGGGCGCAATCGCCATGACCGAGCCCGGCACCGGATCCGACTTGCAGAACATCACCACCCGAGCCGTCCGCGACGGTGACGACTATCTGATCAGCGGCGCAAAGACCTTCATCTCCAACGGTCGCAATTGTGATCTGGTGATCATTGCCGCCAAGACCGATCCCAGCCTCGGAGCGCGTGGAGTGTCGCTCATCGTGGCCGAGGTCGATGACAACACACCGGGTTTCGAGCGCGGGCGAATACTCGAGAAGGTCGGACAGAAGGGCCAGGACACCACCGAGCTGTTCTTCGACCGCTTGCGGGTGCCTGCAACAAACCTGCTCGGGGACCGCGAAGGCACAGGGTTTGCCCAGCTGATGCAGCAGCTACTGCCCGAACGATTGATCTGCGGAGTTGCAGCCACTGCGGCAATGGAGCGTGCAGTCGCCCTCACCGTCGAGTACACCAAATCCCGAAACATGTTCGGGCAAACGCTCTTCGATCTGCAGAACACCCGCTTCGAACTTGCCGAGTGCGCGTCCATCGCTCGTATCTCACGAACGTTCATCGACGACTGCATCGTCAAATACCTTGCCGGGCAGCTCGATGCGACTACCGCCGCGATGGCCAAGTACTGGCTCACCGACCAGCAGTGCGCCGTGATCGACCGCTGCGTGCAACTACACGGCGGGTACGGCTACATACTCGAATATCCCATCGCTCAGATGTACGCCGACGCTCGTATTCAGCGAATCTACGCCGGATCGAACGAAGTCATGAAGGACCTCGTGGCGAGATCACTCTGAGCAATCAGGAATCCGCCTCGCACGCCGGCAGAACGTCACGCACGATGGCGAGCAAACTGCGTACCAGCAGAAGGTGCACCTGTTCGCGGTCGAGCGCTCCCGTCACCAACCACTGCTTACTGGCGGCCTTCGCCAAGCCTCCGTACGCCACGATCATCGAATGAACAGCAGCCGCGCTGCCTTCACTCGGTCGAATCTCGAGCGCATCCATCATGCGTCGCGCAGCAACGTCGTCAGCATCCTGCAGGATCCGATCCATCTCGGGATCACGGCGGAGGTCGTCGGACATGACTGTCGAGATCCACATGTCGCGATGACGCCAGGCGACGTCGAGCCACCGATCGATCACGGCGCCGATCCGCTTCTCCTGGCTCGCCGATCGCGGAATGCGGTCCACCGCCACTTCGGGAATGAAGACGAACCGCCGCACGACGTCGAGATACAACTCCCGCTTGGAGCCGAAGTAATGATTGAGCAGCGGACGTCCGACCCCAGCCGCCTTGGCCAACTCGGTCATCGAGACGTCGGCAAAAGACTTCTCCTCGAAAACCTTTGCCGCGCTGACAATGATCTGCTCACGCCGGTCTTCGGGACCGAGACGCCTTCCGCCTGTGGCCGACGCGGACGTCATTCTTTTCTCGCGGGCGTGCTGTTGACCGTCGCCTGCGCCTCGACCATGAGCGAAATGTGCTCCACCAAACGCTTTCGAGAGATCTTGGAGGACGGGGTGTGCGCCTGATAGATGAACGCGAGGGCACCGAACAGCCCCACCGAATTGAGTTCGGAGTTCGCGGAGTCGGTTGCCTCGCCGCCGTACATCAGCTCGAGCGACGCGGAAATCGGATTCGTGAACTCCGCCATCAATTCTCGCCCTCGATCCCACAGCGCAGGTTCCGCCTGGGATTCGACGAACATGATGCGTCCACGTCGAGGATCTTTGAATACGTAGTTGGTGAAGGCCTTCACCACGTGGCGGATCAGGGCCGACGGTTCGGAAGGCGCCGCCTCGAGAGCGTCCAGAATAGTGTCACGCGCACCGAGAACGACCTCGTCGAGCACGGCGACCAGCAGTTCGTCACGGTTGGCGAAGCTCTCGTAGAAGTACCGTTCGGTCAGCGCGGCCTCGCGGCAGGTCGCACGCATGGTCGCGGCGGCCGCTCCCTCGGTGCCCATGATCTGCAACCCGGCTTCGATCAGCTGTGTCCGGCGCGCGGCGCGGCGATCTTCCGGTTCCTGCCCACGCCACCTGCGCGGGCCGGTGCGCCGAGCCTCGGTATCCGTCATGTCCCCATGTTCTCACTGACCGGCAGCGCTCTCGACCTCAGGTTATCGCGGCGACCTCCGCAAGCGAACTGACATCGCCCGATGTCAATCAGTTGAATTCTGACATCAACCGCTGTTGACATCACTTGATGTCAGACTTACTCTTCGTTCAGTTGTTCACGCACCAATCAGGAGGCGTCACACATGGTCGACATCGACCCAACCTCGGGGCCATCGGCCGGTGACGAGGAAACTCGAACTCGCCGAACACGAGTCGTCGTCATCGGAGCCGGTTTCGGCGGCATCGGAACGGCTGTCCGCTTGAAGCAGTCCGGGATCGACGACTTCGTCGTTCTGGAACGTGCCGCGGGGCCCGGGGGAACCTGGCAGGTCAATACCTACCCCGGTGCACAGTGCGACATCCCGTCGATTCTGTACTCGTTCTCGTTTGCGCCCAATCCGAACTGGACGCGGCTGTATCCGCTACAGCCCGAGATCTACGAATATCTCCGGGATTGCGTCCATCGCTTCGGACTGGCCGGTCATTTCCACTGCAATCAGGGCGTGACAGAAGCTTCGTGGGACGAGCAAGCCCAGATCTGGCGGGTACACACTGCGGAAACCGTGTGGGAGGCACAGTTCCTGGTCGCGGCCACCGGCCCGTTCAGTGCCCCCGCCACACCCGACCTTCCCGGGCTCGAATCGTTTCGTGGTCAGATGTTCCACACCGCGGACTGGAACCACGACCACGACCTTCGCGGTGAGCGGATAGCCGTGGTCGGCACCGGCGCCTCTGCGGTGCAGATCATCCCCAGACTGCAACCGCTCGCGGACACGTTGACCGTGTTCCAGCGGACACCGACGTGGATCCTGCCGCACCCGGATCAGCCGATGACCGGCTGGCCGAGCGCTCTCTTCGAGCGGGTGCCGCTCACCCAACGACTGGCACGCAAGGGACTCGACCTGCTCCAAGAAGCCCTGGTACCCGGATTCGTGTACAAGCCGTCACTGCTCAAAGGGCTGGCCGCACTCGGCCGAGCACACCTTCGCCGGCAGGTGCGGGACCCGGAGCTTCGCGCAAAGCTGCTCCCCCACTACGCATTCGGATGCAAGCGTCCGACGTTCTCGAACACCTACTATCCCGCGCTGGCGTCACCCAATGTGGAGGTGGTGACGGACGGAATCGTCGAGGTGCAGGAGCGCGGAGTCCTCACCGCGGACGGTGCCTTCCGGGAAGCCGACACCATAGTCATGGGAACCGGCTTTCGTATGGGAGACAACCCGTCGTTCGACATCATCCGGGGCAAGGACGGCCGCAGCCTCGCGCAGACGTGGAACGGCAGTGCCGAGGCCTTCCTCGGCACCACCATCAGCGGGTTTCCGAACTTCTTCATGATCCTCGGCCCCAATTCCGTGGTCTACACCTCGCAGGTCGTCACGATCGAAGCGCAGGTCGAGTACATCGTGAGCTGCATTCTTCAAATGGACGAGCGCGGCATCGGCAGTATCGACGTCCGGGCAGACGTGCAGAGAGAGTTCGTGCGCGCGACCGACCGCCGACTCGCCACCAGCGTATGGAACGCCGGCGGGTGCAGTAGTTACTACCTCGTCGACGGCGGCCGCAATTACACCTTCTATCCCGGATTCAACCGATCCTTCCGCACCAGGACCAAACGAGCCGACCTCGCTCACTACGCGCAAGTACAACCCGTCTCGTCCGAATCACTCACCACTGCCCGAGAAACCGTGAGGAGCCGATAATGCTCGGCATCAACGCCTTCCGAGGCACACCCGTCGTCGCACCGTCCGGCGCGCGCCGCTACACCGACGAAGCACATGCGATCGCCGCCCGTGACGTCGAATTCGACTGGGACGGCGTACCACTGCATTACGTGCCGAACGAACCGATGGTCACCCACGTCATCAACTTCATGCATCTCGTGTTGCCCGAGGGAGAGCGGGCCATGTCCGCAACGCTCGCCGAAGCGCTCCCGCTCATCGAGGACCCCCGCCTGCACGAAGAGGTGGTGGGATTCGTCGGCCAGGAAGCAACACACGCGTCGTCGCACAAAGGTGCACGCGAGCATCTTGCGGACCTCGGCATGGACATGAAACCGATGTCACGCCGGATGGACTGGCTCGTGGACAAGATATTGGGCGACAAAGGATTGACCGGAAAAGCCAAGCACGCCTGGCTCTGTGAACGTCTCGGCTTGTTTGCCGCGATGGAGCACTACACGGCGGTGGTCGGGGAATGGCTGCTCACCGATCCCGCCCTCGAAGATGCCGGCATGCACCCGACGATGCTCGACATGGTCAAGTGGCACGGCGCCGAGGAAGTCGAGCACCGCAACGTGGCCTTCGACGCCTACATGTACGTGGACGGTAGCTACGCCCGCCGCGTTCGCACGGCGCTACTCGCCAGCTTCACGTTGTTCGTGTTGTTCATCGCCTCGATGAACTACCTCTTCCGGCAGGACCCGTCGAAGGCGAAGGGCCGCCTGTGGCCTCTGCAACTGATCAGCGCCACTCGCCGCGGCCTGGTCCCGAACATGAAATTCCTGATCACCGAGATTCCTCCGTATCTGCGGCCGAGCTTCCATCCGTCCCAGATCGGGGACATGGACGTAGCCATGCGCTACCTCGCTCGCTCACCTGCCGCCAATCGTTCTTCCGAAAAGAGTGAAGGATGAACAAGACGACTGCCGACCGTCCTCACGACGCACAAGACTTCACACCGACCCGGTCGTTGAGGATTGCCGCACAGGCGACGAGCGCATACCGTCGAATCTTTGCGTCAAGTCCTGCAGCGCAGATACTTTCGCGTCCCAACCCGGTCCGCTACAGCGGATTCGACATGACGCTGGACGTGAAGTCCGTCCGGTTCGAGTGCGCAGACGTCCTGAGTGTCACCTTGACCCCGAGGGAAGGAATCACCCTGCCGTCGTGGATTCCCGGCGCTCACCTAGACGTCATTCTCCCCTCGGGAAGGCAACGACAGTATTCGTTGTGCGGAGACCCCGACGACTTGACCTCGTATCGGATCGCCGTCCGGCGGATCGACGAAGGCGGGGGCGGCTCCCGCGAGATACACGAGTCGCTGAAACCCGGAATGGTTGTCGACGTACGAGGGCCGCGGAATGCATTTCCTTTTGTCACTGCTCCGTCGTACCTCTTTGTTGCGGGCGGAATCGGGATCACTCCGATACTTCCCATGGTGCAACGCTGTCACCGCCGCGGAGTCCCGTGGCGATTGGACTATCTCGGACGAACTCGGGCAGCTATGCCATTCCTGAACGAGATCGAGGAGTATTCCAGCGGCCGGGTAACCATCCGACCCGACGACGAGCTGGGTCCGACGGATATCGGAACACTCGTCGCTGCTGCGGATCCAGGTGCCGCGGTGTACACGTGCGGACCGGTTCCGCTGATGAACACGGTGCGTGCGGCAACTTTCGCCGCCAACCCGACCGGATCGGTGCACAGCGAGAGGTTCTCCCCACTCCCGGTAGTCGACGGCAAGGAGTTCACGGTGCATCTGGCGCGCACCGGACTCACCGTCGATGTGGGCGAGTCCGAAAGTGCATTGGCTGCAATACGACGCGTACTTCCCGGAGTAGCGTATTCATGCCAACAGGGCTTCTGCGGTACATGCAAGGTCCGGGTGCTCTCCGGGACCGTCGAGCATCGAGACACCCTCCTCACCGAATCCGAACGTACTGGTTCGATGTTGACCTGTCGATCACGTTCCACCGGTGGGTCTTTGGTGGTGGACCTGTGAAGGGAAAATTCTCTCTTTCTGCGGCCGACGCAGCCTTCATCCGCTCCGCTCCGCTGGTGATCACTCACCGGATCGAATCCGAAGCGACATGTGAAAGCTTGTGGCAGACGTTGACCTCGGACGGAGCGCTCACGTCGTGGGCGCACGGGATCACCGGAGCCGACTGGACCTCGGACAGACCATTCGGCGTCGGGACTACGCGAACCGTGCGAGCCGGCGCTTTTGCTGCACTGAACGAGCGATTCTTCCGCTGGGACGAGGGGCGCCGGATGTCGTTCTACGTGGAGTCGGCGTCACTTCCGGGGTTCAAACGCTTCGCTGAAGATCTGGTGTTGGAACCGACTTCGACTGGCAGCCGCCTCACCTGGACGTTCGCTGTGCAAGCGCAGCCGTGGTTCGCCCCCATTCTGACTCCGTCCCGACCGATCCTCCAACGCGTCACCCGCGGCTGGGCCGACGGCGCCGTCCACCACACACTTCAAGGAACTCCACGATGACGGCGACCGAGATCGACACGACCACACAGGCGTCCGACGACACAGTCACACAGGCAGTGCGCGACGCCCGTACTGCTTCCGAATGGTGGGCAGAACTGACATTCGAGCAACGCGCTCGTCGACTGGATCGGTGGCGAGGAATCATCGCTCGTCGCGCATCCGAACTCGCCGACGTCGTGCACCGGGACATGGGCAAGCCGCACCCTGACGCGATGCTCGAAATCGCCATGGCACTAGAACATCTCGCGTGGGCGTCGAAGAATGCCCGAAAGGTATTGGGCAGGCGCAGCGTCCGCTCCAGTTTGTTGACGGTCAATCAGGCCGCCTCGGTGGAGTATCGACCTCTCGGGGTGATCGGTGTGATCGGTCCGTGGAACTATCCGGTCTTCACCCCACTCGGTTCGCTCTCGTTCTCGCTGGCTGCAGGCAACGCCGTGGTCTACAAGCCGAGTGAGTTCGCACCGGCAGTCGGGCAATGGTTGGGCCGCGCCTTCGCCGAGGTCGTCCCTGAACATCCTGTGCTGCAGGTCGTCACGGGCGATGGTTCGGTCGGCGCGGCACTGTGCCTGGCCGGTGTCGACAAGATCGGGTTCACCGGATCGACCGCGACGGGCAAGAAAGTCATGGCAGCGTGCGCCGAGACCCTCACACCGGTGTTGATGGAATGTGGTGGTAAGGACGCGCTCATCCTTGATGCCGACGGAAATGTCGGTGCCGCCGCGGATGCTGCGGTGTGGGGAGCATTGTCCAACTCCGGTCAAACCTGTCTGGGCGTCGAGCGTGTATACGTGCACGAACATGTCTACGGCGAGTTTATCGACAAGACAATCACTTTGGCTGCCCGAGTTCATGCGGGTCCGGGTGCCGAAGACAAGATCGGTCCGATCACCATGCCCTCGCAAGTGGCTGTAATCCGGCGCCACATCGACGACGCGATGTCGCGGGGTGGACGTGTCGTTCTCGGAGGGCTCGGCTCGATCTCCGGCCAGTACGTGCAACCGACCATCATGGTCGACGTCCCCGAAGACAGCCTCGCCGTCACGGAGGAAACTTTCGGCCCGACGATGACGATCACCAAGGTCGCCTCGATGGACGAGGCGGTGGAGTTGGTCAATGCGTCGCCATACGCATTGGGAGCAAGCGTGTTCGGCAAGGACGGAGCGGCTGTTGCCGATCGGCTCCGATCCGGAGGAGCGTCGGTGAACTCTTACGTGATGTATGCCGCGGTTCCCAACCTGCCACTGGGTGGGGTCGGAGCATCTGGTTTCGGACGCGTTCACGGCCCAGATGGTCTGAAGGAGTTCACCTACGCTCGTTCGACGACTCGGCAACGATTCCGTTCGCCCCTACCACTGACGACGTTTCGAAGGACCGCCCGAATCGACTGGCTGGTCAAGGTTCTCATCCGCGCGCTACACGGAAGGCACTGAAGCAATGACGGGACGCTTGTCCGCAATTGCGGGAACAGTCCGCGATCTGGGCATTCCACTGCCCGGACGCCGAATCGACTACGACGTCGCCGGGAAGGTCGTACTGATCACCGGTGGAGGCGACGGTATCGGTGCAGCGCTGGCGCGCACTCTCCACCGGCGTGGGGCCACCGTCGCACTGGTCGACGTCAACGAGAGTTCATTGGCAACGGCCGAGCGCTCATTCGAGTCACAGCGAGTCGTGACGGTGACGGCCGATGTCCGAGATCGGGACGGTATGAAAGCGGCCGCGCGCACGATCGTCGAGCAGCTGGGCAGAATCGACGTCGTGGTGGCCAACGCCGGAATCACCCCTCCCCCGGCAACATTGCGCCAGATCGATCCCGACGCCTTCGATCGTGTGCTCGACGTCAATCTCACCGGCGTCTTCAACACCGTGCATCCGACCATCGACGAGGTGATCCGCAACAGTGGGCACATCGTCGTCGTGTCATCGGCGGCGTCGTTCGCCCCCGGTTTGGGCGGCGCTTCGTACATGATCAGCAAGGCTGGGGTCGAAGCGCTCGGCCGGGCGCTGCGTCTCGAGGTTGCCGGCTACGGCGCTACTGCCGGCATCGCGTACTTCGGGATGGTGGATACACAACTTGCACGCGCCACACTCGACGACGACGAGATCGGCCGCAAACTCGACGCTCGACTACCCGGTCCCCTCCGTCATCGAATCTCCCCGGACAGTGCCGCCACCGTGATCGCCGACGCGATCGCTCGCCGCGCCGCCCGGACCCTTGCCCCCGCTGCCTGGGAACCCTGGGCGTGGGGACGCGGTTTCATCAATATCCTTGCCGACGGTTACCTGGCAAGGGACAAACAGGCACACGACCTGATCCGCGAACTCGAAGACAGAACCACCGCTGCGGCCCCGACGAATGCATCAGCCCTGACAAAGGCATCCAGGAGAACATCATGACCACGTTGTGTGCAGCCTTCCAGCGAGTGTCGGCGGTAGCGCCCGACGCGGTGGCTTTGCGAGACATCGGCGATGCGCGAACACTG
Source organism: Rhodococcus sp. WY5 (assembly GCF_018588185.1). Taxonomy (NCBI): domain Bacteria; kingdom Bacillati; phylum Actinomycetota; class Actinomycetes; order Mycobacteriales; family Nocardiaceae; genus Rhodococcus; species Rhodococcus sp. WY5. The sequence goes on along the minus strand of NZ_JAAMPR010000001.1, from coordinate 2,592,764 downwards.
ACGTGGCGCGCGTACGGCGAACAGGTTCGCGATGTTGCCGCGGGATTGGCCGGAATCGGCGTGGGACATGGCGATACGGTTGCATTGATGATGAGTAACCGCATCGAGTTCTACCCGATCGACGTCGGCGCCCAACACCTCGGCGCGACATCCTTCTCCATCTACAACACGTCGGCACCCGAAGCCATCCAGTACATCCTCGCCAATTCCGGTGCGCGAGTCCTCGTCTGCGAGGCCCAGTATGTGGATACCGTTCGCCGATCCGGTGCCACACTCGACACGATCGTGGTCGTCGACGCGCAACCGTCTGCCCAGCAGTCCGGCACCCTGACGCTGGAACAGATGAAGTCCTCTGCTGCCGCCGATTTCGATTTCGAGAGCACCTGGCGTGCGGTGAAACCGAACGACGTCGCCACGTTGATCTACACCTCCGGCACGACCGGCAACCCCAAGGGCGTCGAGACGACTCATGCCTGTCTGTTGTTCGAAACCACCGCCGTCAGTGCTGTACTCCCCGTCGAGTTCGGTGACCGCATCACCTCGTACATGCCGTCGGCGCACATCGCCGATCGGCTCACCTGCCTGTACATGCAAATGGTGTTCGGCACCCAGATCACTGTCGTGCCGGATCCGAGCCAGGTAGCGGCTGCGCTTCCGGACTGTCGCCCCACGATCTGGGGCAGTGTCCCCCGTGTGTGGGAAAAGCTGAAGGTTGCAGTCGAATCGGCCGTCGCCAACGAACCGGACGACGCGCGGCGAGCGGCATTGCAGTGGGCACTCGACGTCGGTCGCACTCGGCTCGCACACTTGCGAGCCGGTGAAACAGTCCCCGCCGAACTGGAAGCGGACTACGCCCGAGCCGATGCAATGGTCCTCTCCGCTCTGCGTGCGAAACTCGGTTTTGCCGAACTGAAGTGGGCCATCTCTGGCGCTGCACCGATTCCGCCGGACACCTTGGCATTCTTTGCAGCCCTGGGAGTTCCGATCTCGGAGATCTGGGGAATGTCCGAGCTGACATGCATTGCGAGCACCGCACCGGCCGAGCCGACCAAGCTGGGAACGGTCGGAAAGTTGCTTCCAGGCATGGAAATGCGCATCGAGGCGGACGGTGAGCTACTGGTTCGAGGACCGTTGGTCATGAAGGGGTACCGCGGCGAACCGGCAAAAACGGCCGAAGCGATCAGTGCAGACGGTTGGCTTTCGACCGGAGACATCGTCACGGCCGACGCAGACGGATACCTCACGGTGATCGATCGCAAGAAGGAGCTGATCATCAATGCGTCGGGAAAGAACATGTCCCCCGCTGCCATCGAGACCGCAGTGAAGACGTCGTCGTCGTTGATCGGTGAGGTCGTGGCAATCGGAGACGGCCGAAAGTTCAACACAGCGTTGATCACTCTCAGCGCCGACGCCGCGGTCGGAGCGGCACGCTCACTGGGACTTGCGGCCGAGGCCGCGGTACTCGCCAAGGACGCTCGGATCGTCGACATCGTTGCAACTGCTGTCGCCGAGGGAAACTCGCGTCTGTCGAGGGCCGAGCAGATCAAGCGGTTTCACGTACTCACCACGTTCTGGGAGGCAGGCGGCGACGAGCTGACACCGACGATGAAGCTCAGGCGCAAGCCGATAGCCGAGAAGTACGCGTCCGAAATTGCAGCCCTCTATGCGGATTCGGTCGTAGAGGACGTCTACGAGCCTGCGCCCTGCGCATAGATCAGCGTCTCGGTGGCCTTGACCACAAACGTAGCGGCCGATCCCGGAACCAGATCGAGCTCGGCCGCTGCGCTCGCCGTGATGTCGGCAGACAAGCCCGGCTGGCCGGCTTCGTCCTCGGCTCGGACTCGGACGACATCGCCTCGATTTTCGATCTCCGCGATCGTGACCGCAAACGCGTTTCGTGGGCTCCCGTGAGGCGGATCCAGGTAGACCGACACTGCTCGCGGCTCGAAGACTGCCACGGCGGCACTGCCGGCCGGTAGGTCGGTCTCCGTCTGGCCCGCGATATCCACCCCGACCGGACTTCTGAGCATTCCGTCTCCGGCCATCGTGCCGCTGCGCAAGTTGATCCCTGCGATGCGTGCTGCAAATGCACTACGCGGGCGAGTCAGAACTGTTCGTACGTCACCACGTTCGACGACCCGGCCGCCGTCCAGCACGACAACGGTGTCGGCAAGGGCCAGCGCATCCAGAGCGTCGTGCGTGACGAGCACGGCCGTGCGATCTCCTGTTCGGAGCACTCTACGTAGCAACGACCGCAATGCCGGGGCGGAGGCGACGTCGAGCGCAGACATCGGTTCGTCGAGCAGGAGTAGTTCGGGTTCAGCAGCCAATGCCCTCGCCACTGCGACTCGTTGCGCTTGACCGCCGGAGAGCTGTGACGGCTTGCGGTCAGCCAATTCGGCGGCGTCGACTGCGTCGAGCCAGTGGCGCGCGGAATCGGCGGAATCGCGACGCGACCGCCCCGCACTGCGCGGCGCGAACGCCACGTTCGCGGCCGCACTGAGGTGGGGAAAGAGAAGTGCCTCTTGCGCGAGTAGAACAGTGCCGCGCCGATGCGGCGCCAACGCGACTCCCCTACCGGTATCGGTGAGAACGCGAGAATTCAGTTCGATCAACCCACGCCGCGGGTGATGTAGTCCGGCAACCGCCGCCAGTACCGTCGACTTGCCTGCGCCGTTCGGTCCGAGGACAGCGGTCACCTCACCGGCCGCGACGTCGAACGTCGCAACGACGTCGCGCTCCGGAATCTCGATGTCGACGTGGAGGCCACTCACAACGAACCCGCCGATCCGCGTCCACGCACCGCAACCACGATGACCACCGCGACTACGACCAACACCAGCGAAAGCGCTACCGCTGCATCCGGATCGGTCTCACGCTGGAGATAGATTTCCAACGGCAGGGTACGCGTGACCCCTTGCAGACTTCCCGCGAACGTCAGCGTTGCACCGAACTCCCCCAGTGCGCGAGCGAAAGCCAGCACTGCCCCTGACACCAGACCGGGAAGCACCAGCGGCAAAGTCACCCGGCGAAGCACGGTGGTCGGGCGGGCTCCGAGCGTCGAGGCTACGGCCTCGTATCGTGTGCCCGCAGTGCGTAGTGCACCTTCGAGGCTGACGACGAGGAACGGTAGCGCGACAAACGTCTGCGCCAGGACCACCGCGGTTGTCGAGAATGCTATCTGGATGCCGAGCACTTCCAGCTGCTCACCGATCAACCCTTTGCGCCCGAACGTGTACAGCAACGCGATACCGCCCACCACGGGCGGCAGAACCAGCGGGAGCAGGATCAACGATCGAAGAACGGACAGTCCCCGAAAATGACTGCGCGCCAACACCGCGGCCATCGGTACGCCGAACAGGATGCACAGCAGCGTGCTCATCGCTGCTGTCTTCAAACTCAGTTTCAACGCGGCAACCGACGATTCGGAAGTCACGAGTTCCCAGAACTGCGACCACTGCACGGTGGCCAGCATCGCGGCCAAGGGAGCGATGACAAACGCCCCGCCGATCAGCGCGGGAAGGTAAATCCATACCGGCAACCCGAGCGGGGCTCGGGCTGACGGTCGTAGGCGTGTCACGGAGCAGCGAATCCCGCGTCACCCAGAACTGCCAAGCCCTTGGGGCCCTTCACGAGATCGACGAACTTCGTTGCCGTTCCCGAATTCTTCGAATCCTTCAGCACCGCAATCTGGTACAGGTTGACCACCGTGGTGGCTTCCGGGAACGCGACGGTCTGAACCTTGTCACCAGCGGACTTCGCGTCGGTGACGTAAACGATGCCGGCATCGGCCTGCCCGGACGTCACCTTGTTGAGAACGTCGGTCACCGACGATTCTTCGCTGACGGGCGAGAGGGTCTCGCCTGTGGCCGTCTCGACCTTCTTCGTAGCCGCGCCACAAGGGACCTGCGGAGCGCAGATCACCAGTTGCGTCCCCTCCTTTGCCAGATCGGCGAACGACGCGATGCCCTTCGGATTGCCCGGCGGCACAACAATCGTCAAGGTGTTGCTCGCGAAGTCCGAGGGCGACCCCGCGACGACGCCGGCGTCGGTGGCCTTGGTCATGTTGGCGGCGTCAGCCGAGGCGAACACGTCAGCCGGTGCGCCCTGGGTGATCTGAGCGACGAGGTCCGAGGACCCGGCAAAGCTGAATGTGACCGATGAACCGGGGTTCTCGGACTCGAATTCCTTGCCGAGTTCGGTGAAGCTGTTCTTGAGTGACGCCGCTGCGAAGACGGTGATGCTTCCCGTGGCACTATCACTGGAAGTGGTTGTGGTCGGAGCGGCCGACGACGTCTCCGACGAAGAATTGTCGGAGGAACTACAACCGGTCACCAGGGCAAGCGAAAAGGCACCTGCTGCAACAAGTCCGACTACACGCTTCACGAATTTCCTCCAGTATGTTCAAAAACTACGGCGTTTCCACGATGACCGTGGTGGCCTTCACGATTGCGACTCCGATACTCCCGACCTCGAGTCCGAGCTCCCGAACCGCGTCGGTACTCATCAACGAGACGACAGTGAAGGGCCCACACTGCATTTCGACCTGAGCCATCACCTTGTCGGTGACGACCTTGGTGACGAGGCCGGCGAACCGGTTGCGGGCCGAACTCGCACCCGTGAGCGGATCGGCCGGTGCGGGTCCGGCGTTGGACCGGGCGAAGCCAGCCAGCTCGCCACCGTCGATGACCTTGCGGCCGGAGTCGTCCGTCGTCGCGGTGAGAAGCCCACCGTCGACCCACCGCCGGACGGTGTCGTCACTGACACCGAGCAGGCCGGCAGCTTCGCGGATTCGAATGTTGGGCACCAGGTGATCGTAGGTCGCAAGTGCGGACCTAACAAGCCGGAATACTCCGCAGATGCGTGAACTAGTCAATCATGATCACGTATCTGCGGAGCATTGTCGACAGTTGCCGTAGACGAATCAGCGCATCATTCTTCTGCCCAGGGCACACGGCAGGAGTCGGTGCTGAACCCCTGCTCGGTAATCCCCAACGCCGAATACATCCGGGCGCGCATGTTTTCGAGCCCGATCTGATAGGTCAGTTCCACGACGCCCGCTCGCCCGAACCTGCGCTCGAGATCCGCGACCTGTTCGTCCGTCACCCCGTTCTCCCCATGGGGGTCACCGGTCATGGCGTCGGCGTAGGCGATCGCGGCCCGCTCGTCTTCGCTGTACTTCGATGAATCCCGGTAGTTCGCGATCTCTTTCAACTTGTCGATGTCCAAACCGTCCAAGCGCGAGAGCATCGTCCCGAAGTCGACACACCACGAGCAGCCGACAGTCCAGGCGACGCGATAGACGGCCAGTTCACGAATGTTCGACGGCAGCACCTTCGACGCCTTCTGCACAGCCATTTCGTGGCGGGCAGCCGCTACGAACAATTTCCGATGGTTGGCCAGGACGGCAAAGGGCTCGGGGACTTCGTCGTACTGCCTGGCGGCGAATTTGTATGCCACTTTGATCAACGGACTGGCTTCTGACGGTGTCACTGCGGGAATGCGAGTCATGGCAAGCCTCCGTATGTTCTGGGGCACCGGATTCGATGCTCTCTACAGAGTTGGACGATGGCGGCGATTCAAACGTGACAAGCACCGCGTCCGAGCGGATGTGAGGATGCGGTGTCAGCCGACTAAGCTGCAAAGATGCCTTCGACGCCCCGCAACCGCACCGTCTCGCGTCTGCAGCCGTTCGCATCCACGATCTTCGCCGAGATGACAGCGTTGGCCACACTTCACGACGCGGTCAACCTCGGTCAGGGCTTTCCGGATACCGACGGTCCTGCGGCCATGCTCGAGGTAGCGCGCCGAGCCATCGCCGAGGGCGTCAATCAATACCCGCCCGGTCCGGGCATGCCCGTCTTGCGTCAGGCCATCGCGGAGGATCGGCGCATCCGCTACGGACTCGACAGTGATCCCGACTCCGAAGTTCTGGTCACCGTCGGCGCCACCGAGGCGATCAGTGCTGCGATTCTCGGACTGGTCGAACCCGGCGAAGAAGTAGTGCTGATCGAGCCGTACTACGACTCCTACGCTGCATCCGTCGCGTTGGCAGGCGCTGTACGTCGCACAGTTCCGTTGGTAACCGCGGGAGACGGATTTGCGGTCGATCTCGATGCATTGCGCGGCGCGATCACCGCCAAGACGAAGATGCTGATCGTCAACAGTCCTCACAACCCCACCGGCACCGTATTCACCGATCACGAACTTCGAGCGATCGCCGAACTCGCGTGCGAACGCGACCTGATCGTGTTGAGCGACGAGGTCTACGAGCACTTGGTCTTCGACGGCCTCACCCACACACCGATGGCGTCGCTCCCGGGCATGCGTGAGCGCACCGTCACGGTGTCCAGTGCCGCAAAGACTTTCAATGTCACCGGCTGGAAAACCGGCTGGGCGATCGGCCCGCGCGAACTCATCGACGGAGTCCGTGCCGCCAAGCAGTTCATGTCATTTGTTGCCGGTGCACCGTTCCAACCGGCCGTTGCTTACGCGCTCACCAACGAACAGCCGTGGGTCGTCGAACTTCGACAGAGCTTGCAAGGCAAACGCGACGTGCTCGGTAAAGCTCTGACCGAGGCCGGTTTCACGGTGCATTCCGGTGGCGGCACGTACTTCCTCCTTGCCGACATCAGACCGTTGGGCGAAACCGATGCGGGAGATTTCTGCCGCGCACTGCCCGAGCGGATCGGCGTCGCGGCCGTTCCGGTCGACGTGTTCGCGGACAACCGCGACGATTGGAAGCACCTGGTGCGCTTCGCCTTCTGCAAGCAGGACCACATTCTGTCCGAAGCTGCACGCCGTCTCCACCTGCTCCAAGGAGCAGCGCACCCATGACAGCGCGGACCATCCCGACCGCATTCGTCCACCGCTATCTCGCGTTCTCGCCGGACAACGACGTCGACTTGTCGGGTGCACTGCGCGCTGCCGGGATCGACCTCGAGACACTGTCCGACCCGCGCGCCCGGCTGACCCCGACTCAGGTCACCACGTTCATCCAATCCACCTGGCAGATCACCGACGACGAATTGTTCGGCCTCGGATCCGCCCCGGTCCCCCGTGGCACTTTCCGATTGATCTGCCTGACGTTGATCCATTGCCCTGATCTCGGATCGGCCTTCGCTCGAATGTCCGACGTGATCCGTGCGCTACCGGCTCTGGCCCCACTGTCGATCGAGAAGGGCGAGGAAAGCACTCGGGTGAGTTTCGCTGTCCGAGCTCGCGAAGGCGTCGCCGAACCTGATGTCGCAGAACGTGTCACAACCGATTTCGTCCTGATCTTGCTGCACCGATTTTCCGCATGGTTGATCGGAAAGCGCGTCCGACTTCGGGCGGTCGAGTTTCCGTACTCGGCACCGGATGCACGGTTGGCGCAGGACTACGACTACATCTTCGGAGCGCCGGTCACCTTCGGCGCGAAGCGCGCGGCACTGGAGTTCGACAACTCGGCCATGCGTGCACCGATCATCCAAACCGAGGAGACGTTGGAGGAGTACCTCCGAGAATCTCCGATTCAGCTCATGTCCGAACGTGATTACGACAGCACTGCGTCGGCGCAGGTACGACGGGTCCTGGAACTCGGGGTGAAGGGGCGAACCTCCACGGCCGAGGAGATCGCGGAGATGCTCTCGATCAGCGTTCCCCATCTGCGTCGACTGCTGCGGCGTGACGGAACATCACTCAATCAACTACGCGAGGAAGTGCTCCGCGACGTAGCCATCGCTGGTTTGCGGCGCGGAGAATCCGTCGAAGTACTCTCGGCGCGATTGGGGTTCTCCGAGCCCAGCGCCTTCCGTCGGGCCTTCAAACGATGGACCGGCGACACTCCGAGTTCGTACCGCTAGCTGACGCAGAACTCGTTTCCTTCGGGATCGGTCATCGTGATCCACACGCTCGGCCCCTGCGCTCCTCGGTGCAGGATCGTCGCCCCCACCGTCTCGAGGTGCGCTGCGACATCCTCGCGCTTGTCGCCCACTCGTATGTCGAAATGGAGCCGGTTCTTCACCGTCTTCGATTCCGGAACCAGTTGGAACAGAACGCGGGGACGTTCGGGATGCTCCGGATCGCTGATGGCCGCACCTTCGCGCCAGACGAGGACTCCCTCGAATGTCGTGGTGTCGGATTCCTTGGCGTGACCAGCGGCGACGAGACCCCTGATGAAGTCTTCGTCGCTGGGCTCCGCTGCCCACCCGAGTGCTGCGGCCCACCACTGCGCCTGTTCGTGCGGATGTGCCGAATCTACTGTGACTTGAAATTCGTATCCCATGTTCCGACGTTAACGCCGACCACCGACACCTAGTGAAGGTTCAGCCGAGCCCGGGCATCAGTCGACACTCTTGATGGTCTTCATGGTGATCAACGATGTCACCCGCGAGACAGCCGGAAGCCCGCTGAGCTTGGTGACCATGAAGTTCTCGTACGTCGCGAGATCTTTCACCGCGACGCGAATGAAGTAGTCGGGAATTCCGAACAATCTCCGACATTCGATCACTTCGTCGAAGGCGGCGACCTGGGATTCGAAGTCCTCGATGGTGGCCTGGTCGTTGACTCCGATCTCGGCGGTGACGATCACTTGAAATCCTCGGCCAAGCGCTTCCTGACTGACGATCGCGCGGTACCCGGTAATGATTCCGTCGGCTTCGAGCTTCTTCACCCGACGCAGGCAAGGTGAGGGTGTCAGACCCACCAGATCCGCCAACTCGGTGTTGGTCAAACTCGAGTCCTGGCGTAGGTGAAACAAAATTGCGTCATCCATGGCATCCATCGCACTATTATTGCGCACTGTTCAATATGTGGGCATTCTGAGCAATCGATCACCTCGATCTTTGTTATAGATTTGCGTCGTGATCGAACCAGCATCGTCGACGGCCGCACCGGCCGTCGAACTCCCACCGCGAACCCCGGCGTGGCGGCACGCCTTCCAGCTGTCGCTACCGGTTGGATTCGGCCTGCTCCCACTCGGGATCGCACTTGGTGTTCTTGTGGTCCAACAAGGGCTCAGCCCTTGGTGGGCAGTCGCTTTCACCTCGCTGATCTACGCCGGATCGCTGGAGTTTCTCGCGGTCGGAATGGTCGCGGCCATGACACCGCTGCCGTACGTTGCTCTGACCGCACTGCTGGTCAACTTTCGACATGTGTTCTACGCCTTGAGTTTTCCGCTGGAAAAGATTCGCAACCCCTTCGCCCGCTTCTACAGCATGTTCGCGCTGACCGACGAGGCCTATGCGATGTCGGTAACTGCCGATCCCAAGGCACTCACCGGACGCGTCATCGTCTACTCCCAGCTGTACCTGCACGGCTACTGGATCGGTGGCGCGATCCTGGGCGCGACGGCAGGACAGTGGATTCCGGACTCGATCGTCGGCCTCGACTTCGCCCTGACGGCGTTGTTCGTCGTCCTCTCGATCGAAGCGATTCGCGCACAAAACGGATTCGCGGTGCCGGTCGCCGCGGTCACCTGCGCTCTGGTCGCCCGGCTCGCAGCGCCGGACCACATGCTGCCAATTGCGATGGGCGCCTTCGTGCTCTTCCTGATCGGGCGCTTTGTCTACGACTCACGAAAGGCGAAGATCGATGCCTGACACCTCGTACATCTTTGCGGCGGTCGCAGTCATGGCCGTGGTCACCTTCGCGCTGCGCGCAATCCCCTTCGCCGCGCTCATGCCGCTGCGCTCCTCCGCCCTGGTCGGCTACCTCGGCATCTACATGCCGGCAGGCGTCATGTTGATTCTCGTCATGTATTCACTCAAAGGGGTGTCGATCACCGCCCCTTCTCATGGCCTACCCGAACTGATTGCAGTGTGCGCCACGATCGCCGCGCACCTCTGGCGAAAGAATGCCGTCCTGAGCATCGTCGTCGGAACGACGATCTACGTCGCGCTGGTCAATACCGTGTTCGCCTGAGCATTTCCCATCGACGAGCAAAATATCTTTACTCCCGAATGGGCAATTTGTAACCTCCAGGCGCTTATCTGAACAGTTGAACACTTATACGATTTCAGTAGCGTGGCCGCCGGCCGCGACTGAAAGATCGGTGAGGTTCGATGTCCACGACAATGACAACGACGGGCACCCGAATCGCCGGTGCTTGGCACAGTCTGGATCGAGGCCAGCGTCGAAGCATCATCGGGATGACCGTCACCGTCGTAGCGCTCAACGTCGTCGGGTGGGCAGTTCTTCTCGGCCTGGTTGTCCCCGGCCACTACACGATCGAAGGCAGTGTCTTCGGCGTCGGACTCGGTGTCACGGCGTACACGCTCGGCATGCGCCATGCTTTCGACGCCGATCACATCGCCGCTATCGACAACACCACTCGGAAGTTGGTAGCGGACGGCAAGAAACCGATGTCCGTCGGGTTCTGGTTTTCGCTCGGACACTCGACCATCGTCTTCGTACTCGTCGCCCTCTTGGCTTTGGGTGTGCGGCAACTGGCCACCAGCCTTTCCGACGACAACTCCGATCTGGAGAAGTGGACCGGCTTGTTCGGCACCACCATTTCCGGCACGTTCCTGATTTTGATCGGAATCTTGAACCTTGTCTCTCTCATCGGGATTCATCGGGTGTACACGAAGTACAAGGCCGGAACCTTCGACGAGGAACAACTCGAGAAGGAACTCGACAGCCGTGGCGCCTTGAACAAGATTCTGGGCCCGGTGATGAAGATGGTTCGCAAGCCCTGGCACATGTACCCGGTCGGCCTACTGTTCGGATTGGGATTCGACACCGTCACCGAAGTCGGGCTGTTGGTGATCGCCGGCGGCGCGGCGGCGACAGGGCTCCCGTGGTATTCGATCCTCGTTCTGCCGATCCTCTTCTGCGCCGGGATGTCGCTTTTCGACTCGATCGACGGATCGTTCATGAACTTCGCCTACGGTTGGGCATTTGCTCAGCCGGTCCGAAAGATCTACTACAACATGGTGATCACCGGACTCTCGGTGGCAGTCGCCCTGCTGATCGGGTCCCAGGAAATCATCTCGATTTTCACCGACAAACTCGACATTCACGACGGGTTTCTCGGCGCCATCGGGAACTTGGATCTCGGCGCGATGGGCTTCATCATCGTCGGACTCTTTGTCGCCACCTGGCTGATTGCTCTACTCGTGTGGCGGTACGGCCGCATCGAAGAACGGTGGCAGGCACAATCCGTTGCCGCCGCACCTGGATCGACCGCTGAATAGTTTGGCAATCCGAGTCTTCTACGCACATTCAGTGCGTTTCCCACATTTATCGAAAGACGCATCCCGCGGAGTTGGCGAGATGCAATAGTGGAGTTCGAACGGGGTCAGCCCCGGCTAGGAGAAAACGGTGCGGATACGTCATGCGGTAGTGGGTGTGGCAATCACGGGACTTGTTCTTGCAGTGGCAGGCTGCGGTAGCGGCGACGGCGAAGCTGCCGAGGGACCAGGGATCGCCGTGGCAGCGGAAACCAAGCAAGTTCCCGACCGGGTGACCGTGCATCGACCTGGCCTCATCGACACCAGCATTTCCCCGTTCGACGTGCCTGCATGGCCAGGGCCGCACCCCTCCGAATTCCTCGAGCCCAACCCGCCGTCGGGCGAGAGCGGTGAGATCGCCGGCGACCAAGCTGCGGCAACGTACGCGGCCTCGCTCGACAACCCCGATGCACTATGGAATGTCGGTGGAACGGTGGAGTGGCTGGTTGTCGATCCGCTTCCCGGAAGGTCTTCCATCTAGGTCTCCGCTCTGACCGACTCCAGACGATCTTTGCGAGTTCAGTCCCGCGACAACGCTGCACAGAATTCACCGGGTTGATCGACATGCAACCGCAACCCACCGATCATGGTGGAGCTAGATCCCTTCGACAGCCGTTTCGGGAGCGTGACCGAGAGCGGCCGATCGAAGTCTATGTCCACGACAGTGCCGTCGGGCCCCGGCAGAACCAAGCGATCGTCGACAATCACATTTGCTGTCTCACCGAACCTTCGGACCATGCTCGCCCGCGAAATCCGTGATCGGTCCACCTCGACTCGAATGCCCGTGCCGGAACGAAACACCACCGTTCGAGCCGAGACGAGATGCGGGTGCACGACGCGTCCGGCAAGCCAACCGCCAATCGCAATCAGCGACAACACCGTTGCAACGAGCAGCACGACGCGAAGCCACTGCCACGGCACCAGGAAGTGAATCGCCACGGCCTCGATCACACTCGCCGCAACAAATGCCACCGGTATCGACATTGTCCCCCTCGCGTAGCCGAAAGTCGCTGTATCACTGGAACCTCCGTCTCTCCGACCCGTCGAGAGCAACCACAGTGATCGGATCACGCCGTACCGCCTGACATGAGACGTGTTGCGACGCGCGCGACCACTTCACGTTGCGCTGGATCAGGCACCAGATCCGCGATCCCAACCGAGAATCCCACGCCTGCGGAGTCTCCGTCTGCGTACACATCGCCGAGCACCCCGTCCAGTGATTCCTCCAGTTCGTCCGACAAGTACGCGATCTCGTCTGCAACCTCGGCTACCTCGCGCCCAGCCAGAGCGGCGAAACGACGGTACAGATCGACAATTCTCTTCCGGTCGCCCTCGTCGGACAGCAATCGCGCAGCCGTGGAGAACAGTTCGTGTGGCGCTGCTCCCGAGATCGCCACCAATTCCCACATGTCGCGTTCACGCTCGAACAGACGCCGAACCGAATCCGTCGGGGACGACGCGATCAACTCGTCGAACGCCGACAGCAGCTCCACCGGAAGCGGCGAGACCACCCGGCCGGCGCCTCGCGCCGAGAGCATTTCCTGGAGGCGCACTCGCTGGTCTGCGAGGACTCGTTGTTTCCGGTCTATCTCCGCGATCAAGGAGGAAAGATCTTCGGCGAAGTCGTCCGGTTCTCGTGCATCGATCGGCGTCGGTTCGATCATCGCGGCAATGGATCCGAGTGGAATGCCGGCGGCGGTGAGCCAACGAATGCGCATCAGCCTGACCAGATCGGGAAGTTCGTAAGTTCTGTAACCGTTGGACAGTCGTCTCGGCTCGGCCAGCAACCCCAGTCGGTGATAGTGCCGAACGGTCCGCGGAGTGGTGCCTGCCGCACTGGCCACGTCGCTGATTCGCATACGAACAGCATTGACTATGACGCTACGTCATAGTCAAGGCCCGGCATGTCGGGCCTTGAGGCATAAGGTCCTGTTCTTCCTGTGAGGAGTTTCGCAGACGAATTTCGCGGGTATTGATCACTTGCGGCGGCGATTTCCAGAGCGAGGGGTCAGCCGCGCAAGGTCTGCCCCCGGCTGTCACTCGCCGGGTGGCGGGCCGCCAAAACCAGCGGGCCGCCGAAAACAATCTGTGCCAGGCGATGATTTCGATGCAAACGACACGACTCGACACCATCCTGATTCTGATCGTCGGGACGGCAATCGGACTGAGCGTCTGGCTGGCCACGCAGGAACCATTCGCGTCGATCGGACTCGGAATCGCAACGGTAGTGATCTGCTGGATCTCTTGCTCGATGATCCATGGCTTCCCACACCGATCGACGAAGGACATGCGTCCGCGCGAGAACCAGGATCGCGAGTCACCGAAACGGCGCTGACGCCGCGTAGGGATGAGGCCAACCGTGGAGGCCCGGACACAGCGAAGTGAGTGGTTCACCTACCGCAGGTGAACCACTCACTTCGGTCAGAGGATCACACCTCGTCAGGTCGCCAGGTCGCGACGGCCCAGATCACAGCGACGTCGAGGGCGATGATCACGATCGACCACAGCGGGTAATACGGCATCCACAGGAAATTCGCCACGATCGAGAGCGCCGCGATCACGAAGGCCATGCCGCGGGCCCACGCCATGCCGACGAACAATCCCAGCGACACCGCGATGCCGATGATTCCGAGCACGATGTGGATCCAACCCCATGTCGTGACATCGAATTCGAAGGTGTAATTGACTCCGACGATCAGCAGGTCGTTGTCTGCGAGAGCCGCGATGCCCTGCAGCAACGCGACGATTCCCGCGACGAAGAGCAGGCATGCTGCCGCCACCGTGGTCCCGATGGCAAAGCCTTGTCGGACAGGATGGTTCGCATGAGATTGGTGCGGAGCAGTCATGACATCCCCTTCTTCGGCGAAATAGCGTGAGAACAGTATTCAAAGCTTCACGCCGACGGACATCACCCAGCAAGGATGAACAGCCGTCCAGCACTGCAATCAAAATTCATGGGAACATATGTTCGATTTCGGTGTACGGTGGAGCCTATGACCGCCACGATGCAACCGTCTCTGTTCGACAACGGTGACCTCGGCGTTTCTTTGGCCGATCTCGACGGCACGGTGCAGCGACGCATTCTCACCGCCGGCGCATGGGTCGACCATCGCCCGGCCTGGCTCACCGGATCGGAGGCCGTGTTCGACAATCTGGAAGCCACGGTGCCGTGGCGTTCCGAACGGCGTCAGATGTACGACCGCGTTGTCGACGTCCCTCGTCTGGTGTGTTTCTACGCAGAGAATCAACCACTGCCGGACGCACTTCTCACCGAAGCCAAAGACGCGCTGAGCAGTCACTACTTCGACGAACTCGGTGAACCATTCGCCACGTCGGGTCTCTGTTTCTATCGCGACGGTTCCGACAGCGTTGCCTGGCACGGGGACGATACGGGACGAAGTCGCACCGAGGACACGATGGTGGCCATCCTGTCTCTCGGTGCGGCTCGCCCGCTCCTATTGCGCCCTCGTGGGGGCGGCGAATCCATCCGCTTCAATCTCGGACACGGAGATCTACTCGTCATGGGCGGATCCTGCCAACGCACGTGGGAACACTGTGTCCCGAAGAGTGCGCGGGCCCTCGGGCCGAGAATCAGCGTTCAATTCCGCACTCGCGGAGTTAGATAGCGTCGCGAAGTTCGTCTCGCAGCGCCTTCCGATTGAGCTTGCCGACGGCCGTCTTCGGTATGGATTCTGCAAAAACAACCCGACGCGGCTTCTTGTACGACGCCAGTCGCTCGCCGACGTGCGCGACCAATGATGCTTGCAGTACGTCGTTTTCGACGGTCCCGTCCTCGAGTACCACCACAGCCGTGACCGCCTCCACCCACTTGGCGTCGGCGGTACCCACCACGGCGACCTCACGGACAGACGGATGCGTCAGGAGTGCATCCTCGACTTCACGGGGGTAGACGTTGTATCCGCCGCTGATGATCATGTCCGAAGCTCGGTCCTTCAAGAACAAGAATCCTTCGGCGTCGAACTGACCGATGTCACGGGTGTGAACCCAGCCGTCTTCGGTGAAGGTCTCCGCATTCAGTTCCGGCGCATTGAAGTATCCGGCGATCGCCGATGGCGAGCGGATCACGATTTCACCCGGTTCTCCCTGGGGCACTTCGTTTCCCTCACCGTCGAGCAGCCTGATCTCGACGTCGATGGCCGGCTGACCACAGGACAGCAGGCGATCTTCCGTGTGATCTTCGGGCCGTAAGACTGCAATACACAGCGGTGCCTCGGTCTGCCCGTAGTACTGGAGAAAACGGTGTTGCCCCCACGCCTGCATTGCACGTTCGATGGTGGCCAGCGGCATCGGCGACGCACCGTAGATCACGGATTTCAGACTCGAGACGTCTGCGCTGGCGAAATCAGGGCGTTCGAGGAGCATCTGAATCATCGTCGGCACCAGATTGATTGCGGTGGCACGATGCTCGGTTATCGAGTTCAAGAACGTCGACGGGTCGAAACCGGGGAGGATGACGGTCTTACCGCCACGGAGCCAGAATGGAAGCACGAAGACACCGCTGGCGTGAATCAGTGATGCTGCGTGCAACATCGTGTCGTCCTGAGTCGCCGGAAGCAGATTGAGCAGAACATTGCGGCAGATGCCGGCGTAGCTGCGCTGAGTGTGCTGCGCGGCCTTCAGCGTTCCCGTGGTCCCGGAAGTGAACAACGTCAGGATCACATCGTCGGGAGCTAACTCGACGTCCGGTGTGTCCGACGGCATGCTCTGTGCTTGGTCGAGCAGCGAACGCTGCCGCGCCGAACCTGTTTCCAGCCCGATGAACGTACGTTCGGGGAACCTGGCGGACAGTTCAGCAGCTCGGCCGGCAAGGTCAGTACCGAAAACGACGTGCGAGGTGTCGGTGTCCTCGAGCATTCGTGCGTGCTCGTCGAGCGAGAGTCGCGAGTTGAGCGGAACCCTGTTGATGCCGGCTTTGACGCACGCAAAATCGACAGGCACGCTGGCAAGAGAGTTGTTGACCAGCAACGCAACCCGTGCGCCACGCCCGATACCGAGCGCGATGAATGTGTGCGCCAATCGGCTGCTGAGTTCGTCCACTTCCGTGAACGTCATCGATCGATCGCCGAAGACGACGGCTGTTCTCGGTCCGTGCTGTCGCGCACCACGGGCGATCAGATCTCGGGTTATGGGCATCATGGTTCAGTTTCCTCGTTCGAATTCGGGTTGTTCTCGAATCGGCCGTGCCGGCCGGCGCCCGCGGCGAACGCAGCAGCGCCGCGCACACCTTCGGCGATGACAATGGGATTTCCCGCGACGCCCTCGGCGCGCAGTGCTTCGGCAAGTGGTAGATCGAAAGATCGGTAGGCCGATGCGCGATCCGCGAGCATGCAGAGTTGCGGGAAAGCGGACAACTGGTGCGCAAGCTCCTTGGCTACCTGGAGTGATTGTCCCACTGGAACAACACGATTGGCCAGTCCGAAGGCCAGCGCCTCCGGAGCATCGACAGGACGCCCGGTCAAGATCATGTCGAGCGCTCGCCCCTGCCCGACGATTCGCGGCAGGCGCACGGTCCCGCCGTCGATGAGAGGAACCCCCCAGCGCCGGCAGAAGACTCCGAAAACGGAATCCTCCTCGCAGATCCTCAGGTCCGCGAGCAATGAAAGCTCGAGCCCTCCGGCCACTGCGTATCCGCTGACGGCGGCGATCAATGGTTTGGACAACACCAACCGACTCGGCCCCATCGGGCCGGTGCCGCCGCCTTCCGGATGCAACTCGTGCACGCGGGCGGGGTCGGAGACTGCGGTCAAATCCGCACCGGCACAAAATGTGCCGCCCGCACCCCACAGAATCGCCACCTTCTGACTCTCGTCCGACTCGAACTCCAGGAAGGCATCACGCAACTGCGCCGCCATCGGCCCATCCACCGCATTCTTGCGATCAGGGCGATTCATCACGATGACGGTGACGCCACCGTCACGCTCCACATAGACATCGCCACCTGGTCGATCGGAGTCGGTCACGATATTTCCTCACTGCTCGCGGATAAGGTTTCCCGGTACCCACCATGCCACTTGTAACAGAATTTGTCAGGAGTTGTTCAAAAGTTGTTACAAACTGATCGAGGAATGTCCGCAACCCGAGTTGTGCTGGACCTCGCAACAGCGAGCCCGGACACCGAGTTCAGCACCGCTGTGCTGACCCGGGCCGGCGAGATCGTCGGCGTCAGCGCATCGAGCATTCGCGTGGCAGCGGGCCGCCTGTGCCGAGAGAACAAACTGCGTCGTACCGCTCGTGGAACGTACGTCCTCAACCCGGACGGCATCCCCACCTACAGCGAGGTCGAGGGGTGGCGAACTCGTACCGATCGCATACGCCCCTGGGACGGCACCTGGATCGCCGTCGAGCACTCGGGGCTCAAACGAAGCGACCGCACTGCCGCCCGCCGGCACGATCAAGCGCTGCGACTGGCGGGTTTCGAGGAGTGGAAGCCCACACTCGCAGTCCGTCCGAACAATCTCCTCGGCGGCACGGGCAGCGCCCGCCGCACTCTCCACCGACTCGGCGCCGCCTCCGAATCGGCCGTCATGGAAATCGCTCACCTTGCCCCCGAGGATGATTCGACAATCCGCACACTCTGGAACTCGGAAGCATTGTTGGCCGACATCGCCGAGGCCCGTGAAGCACTCACACAGGCGCAAACACGCCTGGCGACAATCAGTCGCGAGGAGGCGGCCCGCGAATCACTTGCTTTGGGCAGCGCGGTGATCGCGGTCATCGTGCGCAATCCGCTCCTTCCGGAAGAACTCGAACCGACGCAGCCACTGCGTGAACTGATCTCGCACATGCTCGAGTACCAGGACGCATCTCGCGAACTGTGGCAGTCACTGCTCGAGTTCTGATCGATTTGTCCCAGAAGGTAATTCAGTATGTTGCGCGGCCGCCGCTGGCGTCGTACACGGCGCCGGTCGAGTAACTCACCGCCGACGACGACAGCCAGGAGATCAGTTCGGCGATTTCGTCCGCCTTCCCCATCCGTGCCATCGGCGTCAAAGACTGCGAACGGGCGAGGATGGCCGGATCGGTGCCGGCATTCATAGGACTTTCCACCGCCGCCGGAGCTATCGCGTTGACCAGCACACCGGTGGTGGCGACCTCTCTGCCGAGCGATTTCGTCAGCGCGACGACTGCCGCTTTGGATGCGGAATATGCACTCTGATTCGGGTTTCCGTCCTTGGCCGCAATACTCGCGAGATTGACGACCCGTCCCCACCCCGACGCAACCATTCCCGGCACGAACGCCCGGCACATCAGGAAGGTCCCTTCGACGTTGATCCGGAACGTACGCTGCCAAGCCACAAGATCTACGTCGACGAGTGGCGCTGATGGTCCGACGATTCCCGCACTGTTGATCAAGATGTCGACTCTGCCGAGTCTGGTTCGAAGCGCATCGACTGCTGTGGGATCGCTCACGTCGAGTTGTTCGTCCGCGCCTTCGGCAAGATCTGCCGTTACCACCCGAACTCCCTTCTCCGTCAACAGCTTTGCACTGGCGGCGCCGATTCCGCTCGCACCGCCCGTAACGAGCGCGGTAACACCCTCTGGGTAACCCTGCATCGCATTCACTCCTGAGTTTCTGTGCGCTTCGCACTCAATTTATGTTGCAAACAGGCATAATTGCCGTCACACTGTGTAGAATTCTGAATATATGGCGTTTGTTGTCAACGTCAAATACCTGGAGGCCTTGCCGATGGAAACCCGCTGGTTGCACGCGTTTGTCGCGGTTGCGGAAGAACTGCACTTCGGGCGGGCCGCATCACGGCTCCAGATGGCCCAGTCGCCGCTCAGCCAGATGATCCGAAAGCTCGAAAAGGACATCGGCGTCAAGTTGTTCGAACGAAGCACTCGCAGCGTCGCACTCACATCCGGCGGACATGCCTTTCTCCCCCACGCCTATCGCGTCATCGAGAACATGGAGACGGCACGACACGCTACGCGCGCGTCGTCGGGAGGCGTCTACGGACGAGTCACAATCGGGTTCACCGGAGTGCTCAACTATCAAGCACTTCCGCCACTGACACGCGCGTTGCGTCAGCGTTATCCGGAAGTCGAACTGACACTCCTCGGCCGGATCATGACGCGCGACGCGGTCATCCAACTCGAGAGCGGCGCCCTCGATCTCGCGTTCGTCGGACTACCCGTGGAATCCGCATCACTGTCTACCCGGCTCATCCGACGGGAGGCATTCGGCGCTGTGCTTCCGATCGACCATCCCCTCGCAGAGAGAGACGCGATCGACCTACGCGAATTGGCCGACGACGGATTCGTGACCACCCCGCTCTCGGCTGGCTCGGCCCTCCAGGAAACCGCGATGCGCGCCTGCATGAACGCAGACTTCAGGCCTCGCGTCGTCCAGGAGATCACCGATCCGTACATGATCCTGATGCTCGTTGCCGCCGGCGTCGGTGTAGCGCTGATGACGTCCGGTATGGCTGCTATCACCCCACCTGGCAGTGTGTTCGTCCCACTCACCGGCGAGCCGACGTTCATGAATCACGGAATTGCCTGGTCACCGCGGCACATGACCGATGCGCTCGCCGTCGCATTGGAGACATCCGAGGAAATTCTGCCGACGCCGGATATTGAGACCAAAAACGTCATTATCTGAGACTCATTTAGTGTTGGACGCGCCATAGTCCTTCGTGGCACTGTCGTCTCAGCCGCCGAAAGGTGAGGGACGTCACCGATGCGTGGTGCATCTCCAAACGTGCCGCCACGGCCGGCCCATCGGGACGAAAGGACTTCACATGGCACCTCCGATCACCTCCACCGGATCCACGAACTCGACCGAGGAACATCCGAATGCGAACGCGCGCCGCGCCGCCGTTTCGGGCTTCCTCGGCAGCACCCTCGAGTACTACGACTTCTTCATCTACGGCTCCGCGGCCGCGCTGGTGTTCCCCAAGATCTTCTTCCCCGGCGGCGGATCAACGGCAACCCTGCTCTCGATCAGCACCTTAGGTGTCGCCTACGTCGCCCGCCCGCTCGGCGCGGTGCTGTGGGGTCACCTCGGCGATCGGTACGGACGCAAGAACGCGCTTCTCGCCTGCCTGCTCCTCATGGGTGTTGCGACGGCCATCGTCGGTTGCCTGCCGACCTACGACCAGATCGGCATCGCCGCGCCGATCATTCTCGTCTTGCTTCGCCTACTTCAAGGGCTCTCTGCCGGCGGTGAATCACCCGGCTCTTCGGCACTGACGCTCGAACACGCACCTGATCACCGTCGTTCGTTCTTCACCTCGTTCACCATGAGCGGGATCATGTTCGGCATCGTCGTCTCCAGCCTGGTATTCATCCCAGTGGCGAGCCTGCCCGACGAAGACCTCTACTCGTGGGGTTGGCGAGTTCCCTTCTGGCTCAGCATCATCGTGACCGTCGTCGCGCTGTGGCTACGTCGCGCCCTGGATGAGCCGGAGGTATTCGAGGAACTCAAGGAACAGGACGAGACGGCCGGAATTCCCGTCGTCGAGATGTTCCGCTCGCACTGGCGCACCGTGATCCGTATCAGCATGAGCTCGACCTTCGCGATGATCAACACCATCGTCAACGTCTTCGCCCTGGCGTACGCCGTCGAATCCGGCTTCGAGCGCTCCACGATGCTGTGGGCAATCGCGACCGCCAATTTTGTTGCCGTACTGACTCAGCCGCTGTTCGGCATCCTCTCGGATCGCTACGGACGCAAGCCCATCTTCGTCGTCGGCGCGATCGGAGCCGGCCTGATGATCTTCGTCTTCTTCCATTCGATCGGAACCCAAAGCGTCCCCATGGTCTTCGCTTCGGGAATCGTCATGATCGGCATCTTCTACGCCATGCCCAACGGCACGTACCCGGCGTACTTCCCGGAGCAGTTCCCCGCGAAGGTCCGATACACCGGAATGGCCATCAGCCTCATGCTCGGACTCCTTGTTGCCGGCTTCACACCGGCTATCGCTCAGGCGATTTCAGCCGGAGACAAGAGCAACTGGACACCGGTTGCCTGGATGTGCCTGGGCTTCGCCGTCGTCTCCGCCATCGCGGCAATGACCGGACCGGAAACGTACCGCACGCCCACAGCAGAACTGGGCCAACCGAAGCCGAGCCTGCCGATCAAGCAGGACTCAGAGCTCACCAGCAACAACGCTTGACCGGACCGGCCCCTCGCGCTGAATTGCCGCGAGGGGCCGTCCCCACTTATGCAGGAGAATGTCATGACCACCGAATACACACGTCACCGTATCGGCCTTGTCGGGTCGGGTATCGCCACCTCACTCTCGCCCGCGTTGCACGCACACGAAGCAGCAGCACTGGGACTCGACGATTACAGCTACGAACTGGTAGATCTCGAGAACCTGAACATCTCGGTCGAGAAAACCGGTGAGGTGGTGCGTGGCGCCGTCGCGGGCGATTTCACCGGACTGAACATCACCCACCCGTGCAAGCAGGTTGTCGTGGACGCGCTCGACGAGCTGTCCGACAACGCGCGGTTGCTCGGTGCCGTCAATACGGTTGTGGTCGACAACGGCCGTTTGATCGGCCACAACACCGATCACAGTGGATTCCTCACAGCACTGCAGCGCGGTTTGCCCGACGCCGCCCTGGACCGAGTGGTACTCGCAGGTGCTGGCGGGGCGGGTTCCGCCGTGGCGTACGCACTCGCCGCCGCCGGTACGACGGATCTTCGCATCGCAGATATTGATCCCGATCGCGCTGCCGATGTGTGTTCTCGCGTCGCCTCGGCCTTTCCTGTAACGCGCACAACGGCTTTGGCGATCGATGAGATCGCTGTCAACCTGACTACGTGCGACGGCGTCGTCAACGCATCTCCGATCGGGATGGTCGGCCATCCCGGAACTCCGTTCGACCCCGCGGCGCTCAACGCGGGCTTGTGGGTCGCGGACATCGTCTATCGGCCGATGCGCACCGAATTACTCGACGCTGCAATTACTCTCGGATGTAGAGTCCTCGACGGTGGCCAGATGCTGGTGGCTCAAGCCTCTGACACCTTCACACTCCTGACGGGTGTCGAAGCCGATACGGATCGCATGCGCAGCCATCTGAGCGAGCTGCTCTCCGAGACGGCATGCGCATGAGCACAACCGAACACCTACCTTCTCGCGAAGTACCAGGAGCACTGATGAACGTGACTGCGCCGTTCGCCGAACCTCTCGACATGGGCAGCGTCCGCCTCCGGAACCGGTTCGTGTCCGCCCCGATGGAACGCAACTACTGCGAAGTCGACGGCACCATGACGGACGAGTACATCGCGTACCTCGCCCGCCGCGCCGAAGGTGGTGCTGCACTGATCTTCACCGAAGCGAGCTACGTGCGTGCCGACGGCAAGGGACGCATCCGGCAGATGGGCGTCGACGTCGACGAACGGATTCCCGGCATCAAGAAGATGACCGACGCGATCCACGCTCACGGCGCCCTCGTCGGAGTCGAACTCAACCACGGTGGACGTACGGCGCAAGGTTCTGTCAGCGGGTTTGTTCCCGTTGCCCCGACACCGATTCCGTGTTTGGTTGTCGGCGGCGAGATGCCAGAACAACTCGACGGCGACGACATCGAGCACATCATCGAATGTTTCGGTGAAGCCGCGGCACGCTGCCAGCAGGCCGGCGTCGACGTCATCTCCCTGCACGGTGGCCACGGGTATCTGATCCACCAGTTCCTCTCCCCTGCTTACAATCACCGCGACGACGAGTGGGCCGACCCCACCTTGTTCGTCAACAAGGTCATCGCCTCCGTCCACGAGCACGCACCGGGAATCACTCTGGGACTCCGATTCTCAGCCTTCGAAGGCATCGACGGCGGACTCGACGCCGAGATGACTCGCGCTCGCATCGGCGCCATCGACACCGACCGACTCGATTTCCTCGACGTCTCGGCCGGCAACTACGAAGCGGGACAGTGGATCATCCAGCCCGGTGAATGGTCGCGCGGTCTCCTCGCGCCGTACTCCGAGCAGTACCAGCGCGACTTCGACATCCCGGTGGGAGTGGCCGGACGCATCACGTCGCCGGAGATCGCTGCGCGGATCATCGAATCCGGGCAGGCGAACTTCGTCAGCATGGCTCGTACGCTGCACGCAGATCCGGACTTCCCGAATCGCGCCATCGACGGTGGCCGGTACCGCCCTTGCATTGCCTGCAACTACTGCATCGACAGCCTGGCCGCCGGCCCCATTCCCTGCTCCGTCAACCCGTGGGTCGGCCGCGAATTGGATCAGCCTACAAAGCCGGCTGATGCCACCGTGCGGGTCGCCGTCATCGGTGCCGGGCCGTCGGGAATGGCCGCTGCCCGCGACCTCGCACTTGCCGGTCACCGCGTCGACCTGTACGACGAGCGACCCAGCCTCGGTGGCGACTTCGCTCTGGCATCGAAGCTTCACGAGTATCCCGAATATGGACGGATCGTGGACTGGTACGCCGCGGAACTGGCTGAACTCGGGGTCCACTGCCACACCTCGACCCGGGTAGATGCTGCTTTGCTCTCCGGTGTCGATTTCGACGCCATAGTTCTTGCCGCCGGCGGCGTCGGCCCCGTGGTCGATCTCCCCGGAGCAGCAACCCGTACCGTTCGCGACGTCCGCGAATTCCTCGTCTCCGGCGATCCAGCTCCTGCCGCTGTCACCATCTTCGGCGCCGACCGTGAGGCTGCGGCCGTCGCCGACGATCTCCTTCAGAAGGGCACCCAGGTCGTGATGATCGGCCCGCAGGAAACCATCGCGCACGACGTCGGACGCCGCGGAAAGATCGTGCTGCTGCCGCGCCTGGCCGCAAGTGAGAACCTCACGACCTACCTCAGCTCGATCGTCACCACAGTCGCCGCTGACCGCGTCACGATTTCGACGGCCGGTGTGCTGAGCGAGGTCGATGCTCCGGGCGAACTGCTGATCTCGCAAGGCGTCGAGCCGCGTTCGGAACTTCTTGCCGAACTCCGTTCACTGGCACCACGACTCGGAGTACATACCGTCGGCGACGCGAGCGGTGACGGCGGGTCCATCCATGCCGCACTCGTGACCGCAGCCGACGTTGCCGTCGCGATCACCGCCGCCGCTGCGGCACGTCAGGAGGTTCACGCATGACCACACAGGCAGCCACACCCGTGGCAACTGCATTGCCGCCCATTGGACTCGGAACCTGGCCCCTGGTCGGTGCCGACGCCACGAACTCGGTTCTCTCCGGCATCGAGGCCGGGTACCGCCTCATCGACACCGCCGCGATCTACGGCAACGAGAGCGCCGTCGGTGTGGCGCTGGCGGAATCAGGTGTGCCGCGAGAAGAACTGTTCGTCACCACCAAACTTCGTGGCAACGACCAGGTTTCCGGCGACATTCGGGGCGCCCTCGAGCAGAGTCTGGAACTACTGGGACTCGACCAGCTGGATCTGTTCCTGATCCACTGGCCACTCCCGCGAATCGATCGCTATGTCGCGTCGTTCGAGTCGATGCTGGCCTGCCGCGACGCCGGACTGGTTCGGTACGTGGGTGTGTCGAACTTCCTCGAGCACCACCTGCGCCGCGTCGTCGCCGAAACCGGCGAGGCACCGGCAGTCAACCAGATTCAGATGGACCCGTCGCTCGCGCGAATTCCGGTGCGCCGCGCCAACGACGAACTCGGAATCTTCACTCAGTCGTGGAGCCCGCTCGGTCGGGGTGACGTGCTCGACAACGCCGTGGTCGGGGAGATCGCCGGTCGAATCGGTTGCACACCAGCTCAAGTGGTGCTCGCATGGCACGTCGCGCAGGGTGTGGTTCCGGTCGCGCGATCAGCGAACCCGACGCGTCAGGCCGAGAACCTGGCAGCACTCGACGTCACCCTATCCGGCGAGGACATCGAAGCACTGAACAGTCTCGACCGCGGCGAATCTGCGGCGCGGGACGTCGAAGCAGAGGAACATTTCTGATGACATTGAAAGTCGGAATCGTCGGCTGCGGCAAGATCGCCGGCAACCATGCCAGAGCTCTACAACAAGTCCCCGGCGTCGAGGTAATCGGCTGCTGCGATCCCGATCTCGGACGCGCCCAGGAGTTCGCTGCGCTCCACAGCATTCCCTCCGCCGTACGTTCCGTTGACGAACTGCTTGCTCTAGGCCTCGACGCCTGCACGGTATGCACACCTCACCCGGTACACGAAGAGGTAGTCGTGGCCGCTGCCGACGCGGGTGTACATGTTTTGTGCGAGAAGCCCATCGCAGTCGATGTTGCTGCCGCCGACCGCATGATCGAGGCCACCGACCGCGCCGGTATCACCTTCGGGGTGCTCTTCCAACGCCGATTCTGGCCGGCAGCACGTCGGATCCGCGACGCCATCGACGACGGGCGGATCGGACTACCCATGCTCGGTGAGGCGTCGGTGATCCTGCACCGCCCGTCTAGTTACTACTCGGCCGACGCGTGGCGCGGACGCTGGGACACCGACGGCGGTGGCGTGCTCATGACACAGGCCGTGCACCAGATCGACATGCTGGCCTGGTTCATGGGCGAAGCCGTCTCGGTCAGTGGCTTCATCCGCACTCACACGCACGGTGAGCACATCGAGACGGAAGACAGCGCGTCAGCAGTGATTTCGTTTGCTTCAGGCGGCACCGCAACCGTCACAGCGACAACGGGTGCCAATCACAACCTGGGCAACCGCGTCACGGTGATCGGGCGCACCGGTGCCATCGCCAGTGTCCTCGAGTTCCCCGAAGGGCACGAGGGTGTCAACGAAATCTGGACGGTGCCGAGCGAAGTGGAGTTCCGGTCGCCGTACTCCGCGGACATCGATGCGAATCTTGATGTGGGCGCGGTCAATGCGGCACTGACCGACTTCCACACCCTGCAGGTGCAAGACTTCGCCGACGCCGTCCTGACCGGGCGCGAACCCGCCGTCACCGGCCGGGACGCCCGCGCATCACTTGCCATCATCGCCGCAATCTACGAATCGTCACGAATGGGCAAGGTTGTCGAGCTGATATCGACACCGACCCTCGCAACAACTGCCAAGGAGCAGAAATGAGTAGCAGTACCCCCCTCACCTACGACGTGGTTGTCGTGGGCTCCGGCGCAGGCGGGCTTTCCACAGCAATTGCCGCAGCACATGGCGGCGCGTCCGTCCTCGTCGTCGAGAAGGCCGACACCTGCGGCGGCGCAACGGCCTGGTCGGGCGGGTGGATGTGGACCCCACGCAACATGTTTGCCATCGCCGACGGGGTTGTCGAGGATCGCTCGGCACCGCGGACATATCTGGAAAACCGACTCGGCGACAACTTCGACGCCGCCAAAGTTGATGCACTCCTCGACGGCGCCCCGGAGATGGTCGAGTTCTTCGAACGCAAGACTGCTCTGAAGTTCGTGCCCGGAGCCAAGATCGCCGATATTCACGGTGACACACCGGGCGCCGGCACGGGTCACCGTTCCGTCGGACCGAAACCGGTGAGTCTGCGAAAGCTCGGACCAGATGTCGCGGCGCTACTGCGTCGGCAGCTGTACGAAACGTCGTTCCTCGGTATGGGCATCATGGCCGGGCCCGACCTGCAGGCTTTCCTGCACTCGACCCGCTCACCAAAAGCCTTTGTGCACTGTGGTGTTCGGGTGACTAAGCACATGTTCGATCTCGCCACCAAGCGTCGTGGTCAGCAACTCGTCAACGGCACTGCGCTTGTCGGCATGATGCTTCGCTCAGCGCTCGATCTCGGCGTCGAGTTTCGGGTGAAGACGTTCGCGACCGCGTTGCAGACCGATGACGACGGCCGCGTTGTCGGCGTCCGCCTCGAAGGTCCGGACGGCGCGTACTCGGTAACTGCCCGACGTGGTGTCGTACTCGCCACCGGCGGATTCGCCCAGGACATCGACCGACGACGCGAACTGTTCCCGCGCACCCCCACCGGAAACGAGCACTGGTCGCTCACCCCGAAGACAACCACCGGCGACGGCATCACCCTCGGCGAATCCGTGGGCGGCCGACTCGACCGCACCCTCGCCTCCCCCGTTGCGTACTGCCCCGTCTCCATCGTTCGCTACCGCAACGGCAAGGAAGGTGTGTTCCCGCACATCCTCGATCGCGGAAAGCCCGGTGTCATCGGAGTTCTCGCGAACGGCAAGCGGTTTGTCAACGAAGCACTCGGCTATCACGACTACACACTCGCGATGGTCGAGCAGGTTCCCGAGGGCGAAGAGGTGTGCTCGTGGTTGATTGCCGATCAACAGTATGTGCGATACCTCCCGCTGGGCATGGCGAAGCCCTTGCCGATCCCGATCCAGCCGTACCTGCGCTCGGGGTACCTCACGCGTGGGCGCACTCTTCGGGACTTGGCCGAGAAGATCGGCGTCGACCCCGTGCAGTTGGAGAAAACCGTCGCAGCTTTCAATATCGGGGCCGTGGCCGGTGAAGACCCCGAGTTCGGTCGCGGTACAACACCGTTCAACCGAGGTTCCGGAGATGCTTCCAATCCGTGGCCGAACCCGTCGCTCGCGCCCTTGCAGAAGGGTCCGTACTACGCGGTGAAAGTCGTGCCAGGGAGTTTCGGCACCTTCGCCGGACTGGTCACGGACTCGTCGTCGCAGGTTCTCGATGACAACGACCGCCCCATCGAGGGGTTGCTCGCCGTCGGCGTCGATCAGGCGAGCGTGATGGGCGGGCACTACCCGTCCGGGGGCATCAACCTCGGACCGGCCATGACATTCGGTTACCTGGCCGGCCGGGAACTGGCCGGAGCCGAGACAGTTGGAGCGCACGCATGACACTCTCACTCGGACTGGCAGCCCTCACAGTGCTCGACACCGCACCGATGCAGCACGTCGCCTTGGCTGAAAAGCACGGCTTCGACACCATCGGTATCCGTCTGATGCCTGCGGCACCAGGTACGACGGCCTACCCTCTGCACGAGGACAAGCAGTCGTTGGACGAACTGGTGCGTCGACTGGGCGATTCACCGGTCGAGGTATTCGACCTCGAAATCATCCGTCTTGCAGCCGACTTCGACCCCACCGACTACGCTCCGCTGCTCGAAGCCGGAGCACAGCTCGGAGCCAAAGCCGTTCTGGTGGGCGGCGACGACCGCGACCGCGCTCGGCTCACGGACTCCTATGCCCGCCTCGCTGAACTGTGCGCGAACTACGGCATCGTCGCCTCGCTCGAATTCATGCCGTGGACTGCGGTGCCCGATGCGCGTGCGGCCATCGAGATCGTCTCGGCGGCAGACGGTCCGGCTCGCAGTGTCCTCGTCGACGCATTGCACACCGACCGCTCGGCGACAACGCTCGAGGATCTTGCGTCCATCCCTCGCGAGTGGTTGCACTACGCCCAGATGTGCGACGGTTCGACCCCCGCTCCCACTGGGGACGCAGAGCTGATCCGTCAGGCCCGCGAGGAGCGTCTGGTGCCCGGCACCGGCGGCATAGCCCTGGCCGACATCTGGTCGACTTTGCCTGCCGGACTGCCGGTCAGCATCGAACTGCCCAACGAGCCACTGCGTCAGGCCGTCGGCACGGATGCCTGGCTGGAACGCCTGGTCGAGGCCACGCGAGAAGTGTTGGCCTAGCGGCCCTGTGCGCCTTTTTGGTAGTTGGCGCTACCAAAAAGGCGCACGGGGGCGTCAGCCCCTCCGAGCCGCAACGGCCTGCGCCAGACGGTCCAACTGCGCTGCGGTGGTGGACCAGTCGATGCACGCGTCGGTGATCGACTGGCCGTAGGTGAGCTCGTCCGCCTTGCCCAAGGTCAGGTCCTGACGGCCGGCCTCGATGAAACTCTCCAACATGACGCCCGCGATTCCCTGCTCGCCCTCGGTCAGACGTCGGGCAATGTCGTCGAGCACGATGACCTGACGCTCATGGTCCTTGCTGCTGTTACCGTGGCTCGCGTCGATGACCACGCGCTCGGGCAGGTTCGACTTACGCAGGCGGGCAAGGGTGTCCGCGACTGTCTCGGCATCGTAGTTCGGTCCGTCGCTACCACCACGAAGAATGACATGGCAGTCGGGGTTGCCCGCGGTACGGATCAAGGCAGCCTGGCCGTCGAGGTCCGTTCCGGGGAACACGTGGCTCGCTGCCGCGGCGCGGGTGCCGTCGACGGCTACCTGTACGTCGCCTTCGGTGGAGTTCTTGATACCGACGGGCATGGACAGCGCGCTGCACAGCTGACGGTGAACCTGACTGGCGGCGGTCCGGGCGCCGATCGCACCGTAGCTGACCAGGTCGGCAATGTACTGAGGCATGATCGGATCAAGGAACTCGCAGCCGACAGGCAGGCCCAGGCTCGACACGTCGAGAAGCAACTTGCGGCCGATACCGAGCCCGGTGTTGATGTCGAACGTGCCGTCGAGGTGGGGGTCGTTGAGCAGGCCCTTCCACCCGAGTGTGGTGCGCGGCTTTTCGAAGTAGACGCGCATGACGATGTGCAGATCGTCCCGCAGTTCTTCGGCCTTGGCGGCCAACCGGCGGGCGTAGTCCATCGCCGCTTCCGGATCGTGCACAGAGCACGGACCGACTACGACGATCAAACGATCGTCGTCACCGTTGAGGATGTTGATGGTGTCGGCCCGACCGGTGCGCACAGTGGCGGCCGCGACCTCGTCCGGAGCGTGCTGAGCGCGAACAGTCGCCGGTGACACGAGCGGACTGATACTCACAGTGCGCTGATCGTCGAGGCTGTCCGAAGCTGCGGTGGTGTCGATGGTGACAGTCATGGGTTTTCGGTTTCCTGTTCTCAGGCCGACCCCAGAGATGAAGAGAAACTCCAGCGAGCCGGTCTGTAGTCCGGCTCTTGGGTGGAGGTTGTCAGCGCGTGGTTACGCCGGCAGGCCCACCCGGGGCCGGCCTGCTAAACCAGAAATAGACGCGCTGCATGTCGGCCACGATACCTCGAGTTCGGATCAGATGGGCGCGCCCCTCCACAACGAGCCGAATCCGAGGGGAGAGTCCCGTGGCACGAGCCCGTGACGAATGGCCAAATCCGCTGAGCGATTGGCGCTTTCGAGCAAGGCTGCGGCTACGGAATTCGAATACGTTGGTCAGGCACCTGCCAATGCCCGGAACATCAGATGGAGCTGCGCCTTCTCATGCCTGTGATCGAATCGACCGAAACCTTCCACCCGACGGTGTCCCGTTTTGCGACCGATACCCCCTTGCAGTCGACAAGAGATGTGGACGGCGAGTTCACCCGTCTGATCGATTCCTTGACACGACGCGGATTCCTGGCCGGTGCGGCGGCGCTCGGTGCACTAGGCGCACTCTCTGCATGTTCGAGCGAATCCAGCGGCACCGAAGCCTCCGACGAGTGGGTCGACATCGTCGTCGCGGACCAGGCCTACCGCCTCCCGCGGGACCCCAAGCGCGTCGTGGTGCTCGAAGCTCGAGGCGCCCTCGATTTTGCACTACTTGCCGAGTACCCGATCGTCGCGACCAATTGGGATCCGAAGTCTCAACTCATGCGCCAGGTACCCGCCGGCGCGGCTCGCCTCGGTGGGACGAACAACGAACCGAATGCCGAATCGATACTGAGCCACGACCCCGATCTTTTGGTCGTCGGGAAAGGCTGGTGGGATTACTACCAGGACAAGGGCCTGCTCGGCACTGACATCGCACCGGTGCTCGTCGTCGACGAGGGCACGACGATCTCGTCGTGGAAGCAGGCCATGACCGCGCAGCTCACGGCTCTCGATCGCCGCGAAGTCGCCGAACGCGTCATCGCCCGATACAACGCCGAACTTGCGCAAGCGCGGGCCAAGATCGGTGGTCTCCTCGAAGGCAAGTCGATTGCGATCGCCGGCGCAGACAGCGGTCAGATCTGGCTGCAGAACAACACGTTCGCCGTCTCGGTTGCGCAGGACCTCGGCTTGAACGTCTTGACCGACGCTGCCCATGCCGCACCTGATCGGAAGGATTCGACTTTCTACAGCCTCGAGGAGCTTGCGATCTTCGACCAGGCCGACTTCGTCTTGCTACAGAACCCCGACGCTGTGGAAGCCGAGTCGCCCACGTGGAAACGAGTCCGCGCTGTCCAGGACGGCCATGTCGGGCATCTGCGATATGACCTCAACAACGGCCTCGCTCTGACTGCGATGGCCCTGGCCGCTGACATCGCCGAGCAGGTACAGGTCATGCGCTGACGTCTTCGGCATCGCCTTCCGAATCAGAAATCAACCGGATTCTCTGTCATACGAACAGTCGATACTGACTCACTCGGAAACGGATTATGTTGTCACCTGCCCGTGCTCTTCGCACGTCAGAGGGTGTTTCTCCGAACGCCCTGTTTCTCCGAACGCTAGGTGACCAATGACGCAGAACCCGTACTACGGCCAGCAACAACCGGTCGGCCCTCCGCCTGACAACAATCTGGTCTGGGCGATTCTCGTGACAGTGTTCTGCTGCCTCCCGCTCGGCATCGTCTCGATCGTCAAATCAAGCCAGGTCAACACTTTGTGGCCCAAGGTCAGTTCGACGCTGCGCGAAAATCAGCTGACGATGCCAAGAAGTTCGCCTTGTGGTCAGTCGGCGCAGGTGTTGCCGTCGCTGTTCTGTACTTCCTTTTTGTCGTCGTCCTAGCCGGATCGAGTTCCCTGTGACCGCCGACGCCGACCGGCGACACTGATCGACGGCCAAACACCGAACTGCAATGACACCGAATTGTGGTGACACCGAGAACGATGACATATCACGACTCGCCGCACTGAAGGCGCCAGCGGCAGTTGCGTTCACGGCAATTGCGCTGTGCGCCTTCATCTCCTGGAGTGACCCCACCACACCTGGTGGGGTCATTCCCGTTTGTCCGACCAAAGCGCTGTTCAACGTCAATTGTCCCGGTTGCGGTAGCACTCGGATGGTGTACAGCCTCATCCACGGCGATTTCGGTGCAGCGATGCGTTTCAATGCGTTTGGCCTCGTGATGCTGCTTGCACTGGCGTTCACGTACGTCTCGTGGACGACCGCCCGCACCCGTGGAAGACCCGTCGTGCTCTGGCATCAGTTGCGCTGGTCACCGGCTGTGATCTTGACACTCGTGTTGATCTGGACGACGGTCCGCATAGCCCCGATCCCGATATTTGCCGGTCTCCGCGTCTAGGCCGGATCTCCTCACACGTCCAAACGGAATACACCTCGCACCTGGCGTACGCCGTTGATCTGCACCTCGACGGCATGTTCGCCGGCGTAGTACTTCCGGGTGCTGATCGGTTTGAAGGAATGCCTCTTCGCGATAAGGGCCGGCACCCCGGGTTCCAGCGTTCGTGTTGTCAGTTTGAAGACCTTGGGCGTCGTGGTCCCGTTGGCCTTCACGTGGTGGACGATGTAATCGATCACGACCGTGACGGACTCGCTGCCGTTGTTCGTGACGGCGAAGTCGAAGGTGAGTTCTCCACCCGCATCAACTGTTTCGCGGTCGATGACGAACCCCTCGACCACGACGTCGGTGGGCGGCGAGAACCCCAAGAGGGACAGAGCATCTGGATCGCCGGCCTTGATCAACGTCCGCAATGCATGTTTGACGATTTTCAGTGTGTTGGCATCCGGTGTCTGCAGCCAACGCTTCGCAGTCGATACTGCGAGCGCAGCGTCAGCACGACTGAGATCGTTGAGATGGTTTGCGACCGAACGTCGTACATATTCCGAATCATCCCGATACAGCTCGTCGAGAATGACGATTGTCGACTCGGGACGCGCCGTCAATTCTTTCACTCGCCTTCCCCAGGGCAAACGAGTACGAGTGCCTTCGGTCGCCAAGCGCCGGACGTGTTCGTCTTCATGGCCGGTCCAGGTGAGTGCGATCGCCAGCGAACGGTCAAGGTTCGTTTCGAGAAATGTGCGAATTGCGAATTCGGCCGTCAGACGCGACGTCAACTCGGCAAGCAGAGCCATTCCCTCGTCGAAATCCGACTCGGAGCCACTTCGTGTCGCCGTGACGGCGACGGCTTCGGTCACCGGCCAGATCATCCAACCGGTGAAGGTCTCTTCTGAAAGCGCACGGCGGATGATCTCGGCGAAGGCCGGAAGATCCTGAGGCAGTTCGGCAGTCATCGCATCCCGCACAACGCGCGTACGTTCGCCGAGACTCATACCGTCGAATTCGGATGTACTACCCCGAACGAGGGCGAGGCGTGTGTGACCGGAGGCTCGCTCTAGACAGCCTGCCAGATCGGCGACGACGGATTTCCCGAGCAGTTCGTCAGCGGTGGGCATCAGGGGCACACCGTGAGAGCGGAAATCCGATCACCGTCGAGAGTGAAATGGTGATGTAACTGGACGGGGCTTCCGGGAAAATCACCCTCGACCTTCACCGACACGACAACGGCCGAGCCTGGGGTGTTGACCGACTCGATCTTCTGGGTGAAGGTGAACGCCGTCGACACGGCGGACTTCCACGCCACGATTTCTTCGATCCCGACATACGTACGGCCGTCGTCACGAACCACTGCGCCTTCGGTGAAAACGCCGCGGACGTCGCCGCCGTCGAAATACGCGCGCGCTGCGCCTGGCACCTTCGCTGAGTCGATCATTCGCGAAGAGTACTGCTGGGGACCGACAGGTTCGGCGAACTCACTGCCCGAGCAGACGCCGCCAACTGAATCTCCATCAACAGCCTGGCCGACGGCTCGGAGAGGTCGGTATCCGTGATCTCCTCGACCCTCTTGATCCGATACCTGAGGGTGTTCGGGTGAATCCGAAGCTGCTCGGATGCACGTCGGACATCGCCCGAATGTGCGAGGTAAACGGAGATGCTTTCGCGCATGTTCGACCCGTTGCGTCTGTCGTAGACGTCCAGGGCGTCGACTCTCGGATCGTGCAGTTGCTCGTCGGCCGCAATGGTGTCCATGATTTCGCCCAGCAGCACCGGTGTGCGCGAGTCCGCGAGGGTGGTCACACGAACATCCCCCGACGTTCCGTCCAAGACCCGATCCACTTCGGCCCGAGCCTGGGCCACCTCCGCAAGCGTCGAAACCGGCGACGAGACCGCGGCCCGTAGCCCCGAAGGCGACACCTTGTCCAAACGCGCGACAACTTCGCGGGTCCACGAGACTGTGGATTTCACGGATTGGGTTCGCGGAAACAGCACATAGATCCGGGTGCCGACGGCACTCACCAGCGATTCACGCTGAAAGGCGCTGGCGTGCAGTCGCAAAGACGACACGAGTTCGCCCGAAGACGGCAGCCCACCGTTTCCGATACTCGCCACTCCGACCACCATCGCCGGTCCGGACATCGGGATGGTCAACGAGGCGGCGAGCGAAGGAACGTCGACACCGCCGCCGCGAACCCCGAGCAACCGCTGAATCTGTATCGCCTCGTTACTCGGCGCGTCTCGGATGCGCGAAATCAGCCGAGCAGCAACGGCCGCGGCACCGCGGAGCACGCTGTCGGCATCGCCGGCAATGGGAACCGGGCCTTCCTGCACCCAGATCGTGCCGAGAAGATCAGAGCTGAAACCGCTCTCCCCCTTGACATTGTCGGATATTCTCCGAATCGGAACCACCAACCGTCGCCTGATCGCAAGGTCGTCGTGAGCGGGCACCTCCACTACGTCGTCGCTTCGCCGCAGGCTCTCGAAGACGCCCCACTCCTGTAGCTTTCGGAGGTATTCGCGAGGTCCTTCGCGGCCGAGGATTGATTGCCGACGTAGCTCGTCCGCAGCATCTCCCGATGCCGAATAGGCCAAGACGTGGGAATGCTCGTCCTCGATGCTGACCATCCCCCGCGTGATTGCGGCGACGTTCTGCGCCAGCTCGAACAAGTCTGTGTCACTACCGAATACGATGTCGTCCGAATCCTGTCGGGACACCGAATGATCGAGCACGCCCCGGATGGTCGTGAACAATCGATCCCAACGAGCATCCGGATGGACCGCTATCAAGGCGATCCCGGCGCGCTGTGCCGCCGCACGCACCGACGTGTCCGAGGCCTCCTTCGACATGACGGCCCGAGGCGCTGATCCCTTCTGATCGAGGCGGTTCAGCCAGGCCGCCAATTCGGCTGCGCCGATACCGACAGCGAGCCAGAGCTCAGAGGATTCGACGGCCGCGGTTCTGGGGCGCGTGAGGTCCCCGACCTCTGCGAACACCACGGAGTCGACGAAGACGTCATCACCTGACGGCGCGAGGACGAGCTCGACAAAAGCTCCGCCCAGCGCCCGAAGGACCGCGTCGAGCCTGACCCCACGGATAGACACGTACCACCCACTCTCCGGACCGTCGCAACGCCTCAACTTCGAGAATAGTGCATTTTCCTGCGAAAACGGTTCAGCCGATCGGACAAACACGGACACCGATGTTTGGCCGCTCAGCGGATTACTCGCCGACGTCTTTCGACTTGACTGGTTCACGACACGACAACTGCCCACTCCTGAGTCTGCCGAAGGATCGTCATGGACGCCGTTACCAATGTCCCCCACCCAGCCAACGAACCGGTGAACAATTACGCGCCGGGAAGCCCGGAACGATCGCGCCTCCGTACGAAACTGACCGAACTGGCCGAATCGCCGACCGACATCAGGCAGGTCATCGGCGGCATCCACCGAACTGCGGAAGGTAAGCGACAGAACGTAGTTCAACCACACCGTCACAGCTCGGTCATCGGATCGTTTGCGGGCGCAACGCACTCGGATGTTCGTGATGCCATCGACGCCGCTACACTCGCCGCCCCGGCCTGGCGCGACCTCTCGTTCGACGACCGCGCTGCGGTCTTCCTCCGCGCCGCCGATCTACTTTCCGGCCCGTGGCGCGAAACCATCGCCGCCGCAACAATGCTCGGCCAGTCGAAGACCGCATACCAGGCCGAGATCGACGCGCCCTGCGAACTGATCGACTTCTGGCGTTTCAACGTCGCGTTCGCACGTCAGATACTCGCCGACCAACCCGTTTCCGCTCCGGGAGTGTGGAATCGCGTCGAATATCGTCCACTCGAAGGTTTCGTCTACGCGATCACTCCCTTCAATTTCACCGCCATCGCCGGAAATCTCCCCACAGCACCGGCCCTGATGGGCAACACCGTGATCTGGAAGCCGTCACCCACGCAGGCCGTCGCGGCGTACCTGACAATGCAACTACTCGAAGCTGCCGGCCTCCCGCCCGGGGTGATCAATCTTGTTCTCGGCGACGGCCCCTTGGTGTCCGAGGTCGCGCTTGCCGACCCCCGACTGGCGGGTATCCACTTCACCGGATCCACCGCAACGTTCCAGCGTTTGTGGCGTGAGGTCGGAGCCAACATCTCGAACTACCGGACGTATCCGCGTCTCGTCGGCGAAACCGGCGGCAAGGATTTTGTACTCGCACACAGTTCCGCTGACCCGGACGTACTCACGACGGCATTGATTCGCGGGGCCTTCGACTACCAGGGCCAGAAATGTTCGGCCGCATCACGGGCGTTCATCCCGAAGTCGGTGTGGGCCAAGATGGGCGACACGTTCATCGACACTGTGTCGACGCTGAAGTACGGAGACGTCACCGACCTGACGAACTTCGGCGGCGCCGTCATCGACCAACGTTCGTTCGACCGAAACGCCGCCGCGATCGTCCGCGCCAAGTCGACCAGCAGCCTCACCATCGCAGCAGGCGGCGACTACGACGACCGTGAAGGATTCTTCATCTCACCGACGGTCCTACTCGGTGACGACCCGAGCGACGAAGCCTTCAGCACCGAGTACTTCGGTCCCATCCTTTCGCTTCACGTCTACGACGACTCCGCACCCAATGCCTACGCCGACATCCTCGCGCGCGTCGACAGCGGATCCGCTTACGCCCTGACCGGCGCCGTGATCGCCACCGACCGTGCGGCCGTCGATCAAGCTCATCATGGCCTGCGGTTCGCCGCCGGAAACTTCTACGTCAACGACAAGCCGACGGGAGCGGTTGTCGGACAACAACCCTTCGGAGGTGCGCGGGCTTC
The DNA here is from genome assembly GCF_018588185.1 of Rhodococcus sp. WY5. Lineage (NCBI taxonomy): Bacteria > Bacillati > Actinomycetota > Actinomycetes > Mycobacteriales > Nocardiaceae > Rhodococcus > Rhodococcus sp. WY5. The sequence continues at coordinate 2,555,699 of NZ_JAAMPR010000001.1, read as the reverse complement.
GGGTACCAACGACAAGGCCGGTTCGCCGCAGAATCTGCTCCGTTGGGCGTCGACACGCACCGTCAAGGAAACCTTCGTTCCTCCCACCGATCATCGTTACCCCCACCAGGACGTCGATCCAGCCGAGAGCGAGAACCGTTGATGAGTGCCGTCTCGCTGAGCAACCCACTGCGCCCGGTGCTCCTCGCGGCGGCACGCTCGTCGCGACTGGAGAAGACAGTCTCCGGGATGACCTTGACCCGCAAGCTTGTAGACAGGTTCGTCGCCGGGGACGCGGAACCCGCAGCGATGTCAGCGGTGCGCGACATCCTCACCAGTGGCCGGTTCGTGACGGTCGACTACCTCGGCGAGGACACCACCGATCCGGCTCAGGCAACAGCTACCGTCGATGCCTATCTCTCCCTTCTCCGCTCGTACGCAACGCTTTCCGAGATTGCCGGGACGCAACACTCCCTGGAGGTTTCGCTCAAGCTCTCCGCGTTGGGGCAGTCACTTCCCGGTGACGGCGAGAAGATCGCCCTGGCGAACGCTCACCGAATCGTCACAGCGGCAGACGAAGTGGGCGCGTGGGTCACCGTCGATGCGGAGGATCACACCACCACCGACTCGACACTGTCCATCGTCGAAGAGTTGCGCCGCGACTTCCCGACGCTCGGCACGGTCCTGCAGGCGTATCTACACCGCACCGAGGCCGACTGCCGGCACTTCTCCGGATCAGGTTCACGAATTCGGCTGTGCAAGGGTGCATACAAGGAACCGGCCGGCGTCGCGTTCCAAAAGGCCGCCGAAGTCGACGCGTCGTACGTGCGTTGCCTGAAGGTCTTGATGGAAGGTGACGGATACCCGATGGTGGCCTCCCACGATCCCACCATGATCGACGCCGCCCTCGGACTCGCCACACTGACCGAGCGGACAGCCGCGGATTTCGAGTTCCAGATGCTCTTCGGCATCCGCGACGGCGAACAACGCAGATTGGTAGCCGAAGGCAATCACCTGCGGGTCTACGTTCCCTACGGCAGCCAGTGGTACGGCTACTTCATGCGTCGCCTCGCGGAAAGACCGGCCAACCTCATGTTCTTCATGCGCTCACTCGCTTCCAACAACTAGACACCGGAAACCGTTGGCAGCGGTGGCAACTCGAGGTTTTCGCGAAAGGTACCGCCGACGTAGTCGGATCCCACGATTCCGCGCTTGCGCAGCTCCGGCAGCAGCCCGTTCGTGACGAAATCGCGTGTACGCGGATCGGCAAGGTCACCGAGCGTGATGACGTCGAGTACGCCCGCGTCGTATCGTTCCTCGATCGCGTCCGCGAGCTGTTCCGGGGTGCCCGCCGCTGCCCAGTGGCCGGTGTCCTTGGACGCGATGATCAACTCACGCAGAGTCTTTCCTTGTGATGCGAGCTTGCCGAAGATCTCGACCCGGCCCCGTCGTCGATTCACCGACGACGGGTCCGGCAACAACGACTCCGGGATCGGCCGATCCAGCGGCAATTCCGAGAAATCCACGTCACCGCCGAACATGTCGGCAAGCCTGGTGCGTCCGGCGTCGAAGTCCGTCGATTCCTCGGCTTCTCTGACCAATCGTTCGACTTCGGCTTCGGTAGCGCCGTACGTTGCGTGGAACGAGCTGAAAATCAGTGGCAGTTCGTCCCCACGCCCCAACTCTGCCGCCCTGGCGCGGATCGTCTTCGTGTAGGTGACCGCGTCCTCGAAGGTTGCGAGAGAAGTGAATACGACCTCGGCGAAGCGAGCACCCAGTTCGATACCTCCGGCAGATTGGCCTGCCTGGAATTGGACCGGACGACGCTGCGGCAGGGATGGAATGTTCAACGGCCCCTGTACGGTGAAGTACTTGCCTCGGTGCTCGATGGGGACCACCCTCGACGGATCTAGCACCGCAGAGCCCTCTCCCCGGATCAAGGCGCCGGGCTTCCAGCTGTCGAAGAGCGCGTTGACCACCTCGAGCGATTCGGCCGCTCGGGCGTACCGCTCCTCCGGACTCGGCAGGTCCAGGTCGCTGTAGTTCTCTTCTCCGAGTGAGGAAGTGACGGCATTCCATGCGGCTCGACCATTGCTGACGTGGTCCAGGGTGCCGAACAACCGTGCCAGGTTGAATGGGTGATGAAACGTCGTCGTGACGGTGGCGATGAGCCCCACATGGGTGGTGACCGCACTCAGCGCGGCAAGGAAGATCAACGGCTCCTGCGCACCGATCGCGCCCTGCGCGCCGAAACTCAGCAGGTCGGCGGCAAACAGTCCGTCGATCTTGTTCGCCTCGGCCGTCTTTGCGACGTCGATCGCGGACGCGACCGTCGACGTCGTCGGATCGATCGCTGCGTCGTAGATACTCACCGCCCCGCTGACACCGGTCACCGTCTTGAGTGGACGCCTACGATCGGCCACCGACCATCCTCCTGGCTTCGCGAAATCTGTTCCGAATTCACAACGCTAGACCGATCCTGGCTCCCGACAAGGTATTCACTCAGCCTGGTTCTATCCCTCCGAACGCCGCTTGGTCACGCCCCGGATTTACGGGCACGATAGGCGGCGACGTGCGCCCTGTTCCCACAGTTTCCGGTGTCGCAGTATCGCTTCGAACGATTGCGCGACAAATCCACGAAGACCGCTTCGCAGTCCGGGGCCTCACACCATCGCAACCTCGAGAATTCGTCGGTTCGGATCAGATCGAGCACACCCATCGCCGCTTCTGCGGCCATCCGGTCCACCAGTGGCGAATCGTCAGCGGTGACGTGCAGGTGCCAGCCGAGGTCGTCGTGCCTGGTGAGCCGCGGCCTCGCGCCCGACTCGAGTAGCAGTGTGTTCACCACCTCGACGGCGTCGTCCACTCCCGCGGCTTCCCAGAACTTTCGCAGTCGTGGACGCAGCGCACGAACCGCCGTCAATTCCTCCGGTGTGCCGTCCCGCCTGCCGGTCCAGCGATCCGCGTCGAGAAACCGTGTCAGCTCCTCTTGATCCGGAAGCAGTTCGGCCCCGCCGCGGGCCGTGTTGACCAACGACGCGGCGAAGACGAGCGCCGATTCCGTGTCACCAGCAAAATGCACTTTGACTCCTGAGCCGTATCAACCTAATGTCAGCATCGTAATCGCTTTTACTCCTGACGGGTGACGACGTGAACTCTCGCAACGGCTTGATCTTCGCTCTGCTGTCCGCGGCAACGTTCGGCGTATCGGGCCCGTTCGCGAAATCTCTCATCGAATCAGGGTGGTCCCCCGGCGGCGCAGTGTTCGCGCGCGTTGCCGGCGGCGCACTGGTGATGATGGTGATCGCCGTAGCCACCCAATGGCCTCGCCTACGACAGGTGAGCACCCACACGCGAACGGTACTGCTGTACGGGGTGTTCGCGATCTCGGGCGTTCAACTGTGCTTCTTCAATGCCGTGCAACATCTTTCGGTCGGCGTCGCATTGCTTCTCGAGTACCTTGCACCGATCATCGTCATCGGGTGGGTGTGGATAACCAAGGGCGCACGTCCGAGCGTGCAGACGCTTCTCGGTGCGGCGGTGGCCTTGATCGGCGCCGCCGTGGTGATCGACGTCTTCGGATCGGCAGAGATCAGTGCCGTCGGAGTCGCCTGGGGACTGGCCGCCGCGGCATGCCTTGCAGTCTATTTCGTCATTTCCGAACGTGCGGACGGTGATCTCCATCCTGTTGTTCTCGCGGCATCGGGGCTCACGGTCAGTGCAGTGGTCATCGGCGCGCTCGGACTCGTAGGCGTCCTCCCCCTCCAGTTCTCGGCCTCGAACGCCGTCGTGGCAGACCATTCGGTGAACGTGTGGCTGCCGGTGGTGGTCCTGGTCCTGGTCAGCACTGTCATTGCCTATCTCACCGGCATCGCCGCGATCACGCTGCTGGGGCCGACAATCGGGTCTCTGGTAGCGCTGACCGAAGTGCTGTGCGCGGTCGTCGCCGCGTGGATCCTGGTCGGGGAATCCGTCACCGCACTCCAAGCTGTAGGTGGCGCAGCAATCATCGCGGGGTTGGTCCTCGCGCGCCTCGGTCAGGTTGCACCGAAACAGATACCGGCCGACCCGATGACAAATGTCATGGCAGAAGAATGACGGACGGACGAGGGATCACGACCTCGAAGCGAGCAGATTCTATGTATGACCTCAACACAGGCACGGCATTCACCACAGGCACTGCACACACTCACTGAAGGATCGGCACACGACGCCGTCCGGTTGACCGGACTTCGCAAGAGTTTCGGAACCGTCGACGCCGTCAAAGGTATCGACCTGAGCATCCGCCCCGGCGAGATCGTCGCGTTCCTCGGCCCGAACGGCGCAGGCAAGACGACAACCATCGACATGATCCTCGGCCTGTCCCGGCCGACGTCAGGCGAGGTGAGCGTCTTCGGAATGTCACCTCGATCGGCGATTGCCCGCGGACTCGTCTCGGCAGTCATGCAGACCGGCGGACTACTGAAAGAGCTGACGGTTGCCGAGACTGTGCAGCTGACCGCCAGCCTGTACTCCCAATCCCGTCCGGTCGACGAAGTGCTGGGGAGAGCCGGAATCCTCGACATCTCCGATCGCCTGGTCAGCAAATGCTCAGGCGGACAACAACAGCGGTTGCGATTTGCGATGGCGTTGCTGTCGAACCCGCAATTGCTCATTCTCGACGAGCCCACCACCGGCATGGACGTCGAAGGGCGTCGGGACTTTTGGTCCGCCATCCGCGCCGACGCAGATCACGGTCGCACTGTGCTTTTTGCGACGCACTACCTCGAAGAGGCCGATGTCTACGCCGACCGCATCATCCTGGTCAGGCAAGGCACCGTGGTCGCAGACGGGACCACCGCCGAGGTCAAGGCGATGGCGTCCGGACGCACCCTGCGCGCGACTGTTCCAGGCATCACCGACGAACTCCTGCGAGCCATACCGAACTCCGACGCCGTCGAGGTGCGCGGTGAGTCACTGCTCGTGCACTCGGGTGACACCGATGCCGTTGCACGGTTCCTGTTGACCAATACCCAGGCTCGCGATCTCGAAATCGTCTCGCGTGGCCTCGAAGACGCATTCATCGCACTCACGTCGAACAACTCCGAAGGACAGAAGTGATGACCACTGCAACCGAAGCGAATACCTACGGAGCCGAGCGAACCGTCGTACCTCTCGGCGGATTCAACACGACGCTACTGCGACTGGAATTTCGTCGCCTGACTCGCAACCGGCGCACGATGATCTTCACGCTCGTCATGCCGGTTGTCTTCTTCCTCGTCTTCGGTCTCGGTCAAGGCGACGACGACCACGGGATCGGGCACGGCAATGTCGCCGCGTACATCATGATCAGCATGGCCCTGTACGGCGCGATGCTGGCCACCACCAGCGGCGGCGCGATGGTCTCGATCGAACGAGCGTCCGGGTGGAGCCGACAACTTCGGCTGACTCCCCTGACCCCGGTCGCCTACATCGCCGTCAAACTGATCATGGCGATGCTGCTCGGTCTCGTCTCGATTCTCGTGGTCTACGTCGTCGGCGCGTTCACCTCGGCGCAGATGGACGGATCACTCTGGTTCACAACGGCATTGATCGCCTGGCTGGGATCGTCGATCTTCGCGGCCTTCGGCCTGTTCATGGGGTACCTACTCCCCAGTGAGAACGTCATGCAGTTGCTCGGACCGGGACTGGCTCTGCTCGCATTCGGCGGCGGACTCTTCGTACCACTCACCGACGGTTCCGTATGGGCGACCATCGCACAGTTCACCCCGATGTTCGGCATCAACGCCCTCGCCCACGCACCGTTGACGGGCAATAGCATTCACTGGACCTGGATCGTCAATATCCTGGTGTGGTTCGCCATCTTCGCCGGCGGAGCGATCTGGCGGTTCCAACGAGATACGGAGCGTGTGTAGTTGTCGCAAACGACTGACCGAGAAGATTCCGTCGCGCTCCCGCGGCGGAATCGTTTCGGCGTTCTCTTCGCGGCGGTCTGGATGGTATTTCTCGGCGGGCCGCTGATCGAGGGATGGAATCTGCGCGACGAACTGCGCGGCTGGACAGGGATTCTCGCGACGGTCGCCTTCAGTGCGCTCTATCTCTACACGTTCGCCACAACGCAGCAGCGGCGTCGAATGACAATGACTCGGCCGACGATTCGCGAAGCTGCACTGGCTCTGTCCGCCTTGACCGCGTTGGCCGCCGTGATGATCGTGAGCGTCGGGCCGACAGGTTTGGCAGCAGCACCGTACCTCGCGGTGACAGCGGTGACACTGTTGCCGACCGTCGCCGGCGGCATTCTCGCCTTGGTGTTCGCGGCCTCCGTGGAGATAGTCAGCCTCTCGTCCGGATGGGGGAACTACTCCGGACTCTCACTCGGAGTCTGCGCGGCCGCGTTCGCGACCTGGGGAATCATGTCCCTGATCAGCCGCAACTTCGCCATACTCCATGAACGCGAAGAGCAGGAGCAGCGGGCAATCATGGAGGAGCGAACGAGGATGGCGCGCGATCTGCACGACATCCTCGGGCACTCGCTGACCGTCATCACGATCAAAGCCGAACTGGCCAATCGCCTACTCGATGTCGATATCGAACGTGCGCGCAACGAACTCGACGACCTCGAAAGACTTTCTCGTGACGCGTTGGCAGACGTGCGCTCGGCCGTCGAAGGATTTCGTGGGATTTCGCTACCCGTCGAGATAGCCCGAGCGCGAGAGGCTTTGCGTGCGGCAGGTATCGAAGACGACGTGCCGAGCAGCACCGACATGGTTCCCACGCGTCTTCGGGAACTCTTTGCATGGACGATCCGTGAGGGCGTCACCAACGTCGTTCGACACAGCGGTGCGACCCACTGCCGGATCACGGTCGACGAGAATAGTGCGTCGGTCGTCGACGACGGACGAGGGGCCGAGTCGACGTCTTCCGGAAACGGTCTGATCGGATTGCGCGAGCGCGCCGGAGCGTCGGGCGCACGAGTGATCATCACTCATCCCCAGCCGCAGGGGTTTGCACTTCAGGTAGTCGAACAGGAGACAGAGTGAACAGCCAGGGCGATCGAGCAACCATACGGCTGCTCTTGGCGGACGATCAGGCGCTCGTGCGAGGAGCTTTGGCCGCGCTGCTCGATCTGGAATCCGACCTGTCCGTGGTGGCCGAGGTCGGTCGCGGCGACGAGGTGGTGTCCGCCGTTCTCGAACACCGCCCGGACGTCGCGCTTCTGGACGTCGAGATGCCCGGCATGGACGGAATCGCCGCGACGGCGGCCCTTCGCGAGGCAGCACCCGACACCCGGGTTCTGATCGTCACCACGTTCGGCCGTCCCGGATTTCTTCGTAAAGCCCTGCACGCCGGGGCCGGCGGGTTCGTCGTCAAGGACACCCCCGCCAGGCAGCTTGCCGACGCGGTCAGGCGTGTCCACGCCGGACTGCGCGTCGTCGATCCCACCCTTGCAGCCGACAGCCTCGTCAGCGGCGAGTCGCCCCTGACGGAGCGTGAGACCCAAGTACTGCGCGCCGCTCACGACGGCGCACCCGTGGCAGCCATCGCAGGGGCGCTCTTCCTGTCTGCCGGGACAGTTCGAAATCATCTGTCATCCGCGATGGGTAAGACGGGTGCGTCGACGCGCGCGGAAGCCGTCAGAATCGCCGAGTCGAACGGCTGGCTCTGATCCGCGCGTCTGGAATAGCCTTCCCCGGCAAATAGTTCGCCGTTCGATTCGTGATGGCGATTTGTCCAGATCACTCAAAGTAGGGACCTTCTACCCTAGGGATTTTCCCTGCAAACGACCACTTCGCGAGAATCTGAAACAGCTAATCGTTCGATAACTGGCTATGATGCAGTTAATTGAACCGACGGAGCCTGTGCGTAGCGGGGGAAGGGACGTCTCATGTCGAACCAGTTCAACGATCGCTTGAACTCGCTGTTCGAGACTGCCGACTTTCACGTCACCAACGCGATGGTCGTTCGCGGCATGACCGAGTTCGGCTGCCGTATCTCGACGCCGTACCTGTCGCAACTGCGCACCGGCGTCCGAATCAATCCGTCACCCGAAGTGGTTGCCGCCCTCGCCCACTTCTTCAAGGTCCATCCGGACTACTTCTACGCCCCGTCCGATCACACTCCGCCCGCGATCTCAGGTGGCGAGGCAGACCTCTCCCTCCTCGAACAGCTGCACAACGTGCGCCTGCGGAACCTCACCTCCCGTGTCGTCGACCTCTCACCGTCTTCACAGGATCTGCTTGTCGAAATGGCGGAGAATCTACGTTCCTCCGAAAATCTTCCGCGCGTACCACCGGACTCGAATTCCTACATGTCACGCGCATAGCGCCCTTCGCCGACTCTCCTTGACTGCTCAGGGAGGGTTGGCCTTATGCTGGTCGATGCAGCTGGTTCGCCCGGCACGGTCATGAGGAGCCCCGAAGACCGGTCCCGGCGTCGAAGCTCCGTCAGCGCAAGCTGTCGGGGTGAGAGGGAACCCGGTGAAAATCCGGGACTGTCCCGCAGCGGTAAGCAGGAACGACCGCCGTTCATGTGCACTGGGCATCCGCCTGGGAAGCGACGGCCAGTAGGTTCGATCCAACTCGATCGAGTGCCCGCGAGTCCGAAGACCTGCCGACTGTGTCGGGCACGCCGTGCCCGACGGTCCACCGCCTCGTGGAATGGGCGTGTAGATCTCCATCGGACCTCGTGTGCGGTGCGGGCAGTGCTGCCCGCTGAAACTCGAGGTCTCGTGAGGTATACCCGTCTGCCGGCAGTGGCCATCAGTGCATTGGCAATCTGGAGAAACTCCGTGACAACAACATTCACTTCGACCGTGCTGGGCTCACCGCGCATCGGTCCTCATCGAGAACTCAAGCGGGCAACCGAAAGCTACTGGGCAGGGCGCATCGACGCCGACGCCCTGCAGGCTGTCGCCCGTGACCTCCGTCGGCAGGGCTTGGCCGACCTCCGTGACCTGGGCCTCGACTCCGTCCCGGTCAATACCTTCTCCTTCTACGACCAGATGCTCGACACCGCAGTTCTTCTCGGCGCGCTGCCCGACCGCGTCGCGTCGGTCGCCGATCCGTTGGACCGCTACTTTGCCGCTGCCCGTGGGACGGACACCATCGCGCCGCTCGAAATGACGAAGTGGTTCGACACCAACTACCACTACCTGGTGCCGGAGATCTCGCCGTCCACCACGTTCGCACTCGACCCGTCCAAGGTCTTGTCCGAACTGGCAGAAGCACTTTCCGACGGCATTGCAGCCCGCCCGGTCGTCATCGGACCGGTCACCTTCCTGCTGCTCTCGAAGGCTGTCGGCACCGACGAGCCGCTGCTCTCGCGACTCGACGAACTACTCCCCCTCTACGCGGATCTACTCGGTCAGCTCGCGAAGGCCGGTGCGAGCTGGGTTCAGCTCGACGAACCGGCCCTCGTAGGCGATCGCACCGACGAGGAAATCGAAGCGGCACGCGCTGCGTACGAACAGCTTTCAGCGCTGTCCGAGCGGCCGTCGATCCTGTTGGCGTCGTACTTCGGTTCGCTGCGTGAGGCGCTGCCCGCGCTTGCGTCCACCGGCGTCGAAGGATTTGCCGTCGACCTGGTGGCCGGTCAGGATTCGATCGGCTCCGTCCCCGAACTCGCCCGCAAACTGGTCGTCGCCGGTGTGGTCGACGGACGAAACATCTGGCGGTCGGATCTGGATTCGGCACTGAGCACGTTGGGTGCTCTGTTGGGCAGCGTGGATACTCTTGCCGTCTCCACATCGTGCTCCCTGCTGCATGTTCCGTACACTCTCGACGCAGAGGCCGATGTCGACAAGGCCCTGCGCTCGTGGCTCGCGTTCGGCACCGAGAAGGTCAAGGAAGTAGTAACTCTCGCAACCGCTCTCACACAGGGCCGAGAGTCGGTGGAGGACGAGTTCGCTCTGGCACGAGCGGCCGCGTCGACCCGCAAGGACGATCGCAGACTCAATGATGCGAGTGTTCGGGGACGCCTGGCCGCCGTGCTGAACTCGGCGACCGGTCGCGCGCCCGCCGCCGAACGTCGCGCTGCCCAGGACGAACTGCTTTCTCTGCCGCCGCTGCCCACGACGACTATCGGTTCGTACCCGCAAACCTCGAAGATCCGCATCGCTCGCGCAGCACTGCGCAAGGGCGAGATCGACGAAGCCGAGTACGTCAACCGTATGCGCGCCGAAATTGCCGAAGTTGTTGCGCTCCAGGAAAAGCTGGACCTGGACGTTCTTGTTCACGGTGAGCCGGAACGCAACGACATGGTCCAGTACTTCGCGGAGCAGTTGGACGGATTCTTCGCCACCGCCAACGGTTGGGTCCAGTCGTACGGCACCCGCTGCGTGCGTCCGCCGATTCTGTACGGCGACGTCTCCCGCCCGAAACAGATGACCGTCGACTGGATCACGTACGCGCAGTCCCTGACCGACAAGCCGGTCAAGGGCATGCTCACCGGACCCGTCACCATTCTGGCCTGGTCGTTCGTCCGCGACGACCAACCCCTCGCCGACTCGGCAAATCAAGTCGCACTGGCCATTCGAGACGAGACCGTCGACCTGCAGGCCGCCGGAATCGGAATCATCCAGGTTGACGAACCGGCTCTACGAGAACTACTCCCACTGCGTGCCGAGGATCAGCGTGCCTACCTGGACTGGTCGGTCGGCGCCTTCCGGTTGGCTACCTCGGGCGTCGCGGATTCCACCGCGATCCACACGCACCTGTGCTACTCCGAGTTCGGAGCGGTGATCGGCGCCATCGCCGGCCTCGACGCGGACGTCACGTCCATCGAGGCGGCGCGCTCACACATGGAGGTCCTCGACGATCTCAGTTCGGTCGGGTTCGACCTCGGCGTCGGCCCGGGTGTCTACGACATCCACTCGCCGCGGGTGCCGAGCGTCGACGAGATTGCCGAATCCCTGCGTGAGGCACTCAAAGCTGTTCCTGTCGAGCGGTTGTGGGTCAACCCGGACTGCGGTTTGAAGACCCGCGGTTCCGTCGAGGTCGAGGCGTCACTGCGTAACCTCGTCGAAGCCGCGAAGTTGGCACGAGCGGAGCTATAGGGGCAAAGCCCCGGTGCGCCTTTTTGGTAGTGGGCACTACCAAAAAGGCGCACGGGGGTCAGCTCAACCACGTGTTGCCGAAGAGCAGAATCCCGTCCGCACTCGGGGTCACTCCGTGGACGTTCTCGCGCCACGGGATGAAGACCTTGCCGGAGTTGACCACGGCCATCGGCGCCGTCTCGTTGACCACGGTCTGAATATCGTCGATGACGGCTCGCCGCTCATCCTCGCCCGACGCCGTTTGCAGCTTGCCGAGCAACTCGTCCATCCGAGCGTTCTTGTAACCGAGGATGTTCGACGGCGATTCGCTGAACAGGTTGCCGTACATACGCACGAACGGTGACTCTTCCAGCACGTTGAACGCGAAGTAGGACACGTCGTAGTCATGCTTTGCGTACAGCATGGAAATCAGATCGTTGATGCTGGTTGCGTAGGTGATGTCGACCGTGAAACCCACTGCCTGCAATCTAATACACGGATTAATCAACTGTAGATCGCGCTAGGGTTAGTCCATGACTGACCGGACAACCGATGACCAGCCAACCGTCGGCGTGCTGAACTTCTGGTCGTTCATCGAACTGGCCAACAAGCGACTGGCCACCGAACACGGCTTTCGCGACCAGCTGGCCACCGAGGTACTACTGACACTCAATCGGGCTTCCAACGTGGTCACCTACGATCTCGAGTCGTCGATCCACCGCCCTCGCGGCTGGTCATGGTCCTCCTTCAGGCTGTTGTTCGTCACCTGGCTGGCCGGTCCGATCGAGCCGAAGGCTGCCGCCGAGCTCACCGGCATGAGTAGGGCAGCGGTCTCCAATCTGTCCAAGTCGCTGCTGGCAGACGGATTGATCGATCGTCGGCCCACCGAGAACGACGGCCGTTCCGTCCAGCTGTACCTGACCGACAAGGGCCGAGAAGCCATGGTCGAAGCCTTTCGCGAGCAGAACGAACGCGAACACGCCTGGGTAAGCGTCCTGAGCGAGGCCGAACAGCGAATTCTTGTCATGCTCCTGGACAAACTGATCACCAACCGCAGCCAGTTCGACGTACGCGGACGTAACTGACATAGACCCGAACCCCTTGGAGGGTTGCGCTCATCACATCATTTTAGTTAATGTATTTACTATCTGGTGGAGGTGAGCCAGGCAGAACAGCACAGAAGGAGCCCCGTCATGGCGTTCTATCGACAACTCGGCAACATCCCACCGAAGCGTCACACCCAACACCGTGACGAGTCCGGCAACCTCTACTACGAAGAACTGATGGGAGAGGAAGGTTTCTCCTCGGATTCTTCGTTGCTGTACCACCGCGAGATCCCGTCGGCCATCGTCGACGCAACGGTCTGGGAACTGCGCGATCAGAGCACAACCCCCAACCATCCCCTCAAACCGCGCCATCTGAAACTCCACACGCTGTTTCCCGAAAGCACCTGGAACGAGACCGACGTGGTAACCGGCCGTCGTCTCATCCTCGGAAATGCCGACGTGCGATTGTCCTACGTCGTTGCGGCAGCGCCATCTCCCCTGTATCGCAACGCAATCGGCGACGAGATGGTCTACATCGAATCTGGCGAGGCGACCGTCGAGACCGTCTTCGGTGCACTCGAGGCCAGTGAAGGTGACTACGTACTGATCCCGATGTCCACAACGCATCGATGGATCCCCAAGGGTGACAAGCCACTTCGTGCCTACGCCATCGAGGCGAACAGTCACATCGTCCCGCCCAAGCGCTATCTTTCCCGCTTCGGCCAGCTGCTCGAGAACGCACCGTTCTGTGAACGAGACCTGCACGGACCGATCGCGCCCATGATCGCCGAAGGAACCGACGTCGAGGTACTGGTCAAGCACCGAACGTCGGCGGGCATCGTCGGCACCCGAATGGTTTATCCCACGCACCCTTTCGATGTCGTCGGCTGGGACGGCTGCCTGTACCCGTACACCTTCAACATCTCCGACTACGAGCCGATCACGGGCCGTGTTCACCAACCGCCGCCGGCGCACCAGGCGTTCGAGGGGAACAACTTCGTGATCTGCAACTTCGTTCCGCGCAAGGTCGACTACCACCCCCTGTCGATCCCGGTGCCGTACTACCACTCAAACGTCGACTCGGACGAGATCATGTTCTACTGCGGCGGTGACTACGAGGCACGCAAGGGTTCCGGCATCGGACAGGGTTCGATATCGATTCATCCCGGCGGCCACGCCCACGGCCCACAACCCGGCGCCTACGAGCGGAGCATCGGCGCCGAGTTCTTCGACGAGCTGGCCGTCATGGTCGATACGTTCCGGCCCCTCGAATTGGGTGAGGGAGCCCTGGCCTGCGAGGACGAAGCGTACGCCTGGAGTTGGGCAGGGCGGGGGCCTAGGCAATGACGATCATCTCCCCACTCCTGCTCGGCCTGTGCGACGACGCAGCACTTTTCCCACCCGGCAATGCTTCTCTCGCCGAAGCAATTCCGGCCCACGCCGCCTACCTGCAGGCGGACTACGACGCACTGGTCGGGCCTTTCGTTTTTCCCGCGCCTCGACTGAGCGAACTGGCTGCGTACGTTTCAGCGGACAGCCCGGTGACGCTGAGTCTGACCGTGCCGGCCGGCCCATCCGATACGGCGGCCGCACTCTCGAACGCGCGAGCCATCCCTGGTGTTCACGTCGCCGCCGTCGAGGTGGGAATTCCAGACGGGTTGGACGCCGATGCGGCCTTCGAGGAAATCGCTCGTGTCCATGCCGCTCATCCCGACGTCGACATTTTTGTCGAGGTGCCTCGAGGTGATCGGCGCGCGGGCTATCTGGCAGCTCTCGAAACTGCCGGGCATTCCGCAAAGTTTCGCACCGGCGGGATTGTCGCCGAGGCGTACCCGAACGAGGAAGAGCTCGCCGATGCGGTGATATCCGTTGTCCGAGCCAATATCCCGTTCAAGGCGACTGCGGGACTGCACCACGGCGTGCGCAACACCGATCCGGAAACAGGCTTCGAGCAACACGGCTTCCTCAACATCATGGTGGCCGTCGACGCGGCGAGGCGGGGCGCCGATCGTTCGGAAATTGTTGCTGCACTGTCTCAGCGCGATGGAAAATCGATCGCGCAAGCCCTGGCCGACCTCACCGAGGACGAGGCCGGCGAGGTGCGTCGCCGATTCCTCTCGTTCGGTACCTGCAGCATCTCGGACCCTCTGACCGAGCTGGAAGGCCTCGGGTTGATCGTCCGCTCCGACAAAACCGAAGGAACTCTCGTATGACTGTCACGACCATCGACATTCCCGCCGACTCACTGTTCGGTCTCGACAATCTGCCGTACGGGGTCTTCTCCCCCGCGGGAGGGTTACCGCGTGTCGGTGTGCGCGTCGCCGAATCGGTGGTCGATCTCGCAGCGACACTGGGTGATTCCGTCTTCTCCGAACCGACTTTGAACGCGTTCATGGCTCAGGGACGAGATCAGTGGGTATCGGTGCGAAACCGGATCACGGAGCTCGTGACTAGCGAAATAGACTCGAATGCAGTGTTTTCCGTTGATTCGGTGACAATGCATTTGCCGATCGCAGTGGCCGATTACGTCGACTTCTACGCCTCGGAGAATCACGCAACCAACCTCGGGCGGTTGTTCCGCCCGGACGCAGCCCCCTTGATGCCGAACTGGAAGCATCTTCCCGTCGGATACCACGGGCGCTCGAGCACCGTCGTCGTCTCCGGCACCGACATCGTTCGTCCCTGCGGACAGCGGAAGGCACCCGATCAGGAAAGCCCGGACTTCGGACCGTCCCGGCGCCTCGACATCGAAGCCGAGATGGGATTCATCGTCGGAACTCCCTCGAAGATGGGCGATTCCATCACCCCGGACGAATTTGCCGAGCACGTCTTCGGCGCCGTCGTCGTGAACGACTGGTCTGCCCGAGACATCCAGGCGTGGGAGTACGTGCCCCTCGGTCCGAACCTGGGGAAGAGTTTCGCGACCTCCATCTCACCGTGGGTCGTACCCTTGCTCGCTCTCGAAGCAGCCCGAATCGACACTCCGGTGCAGGATCCCGAACCGCTTTCCTATCTGCGTGGTGAAGAGAAGTGGGGGCTGGACATCGACCTGGCCGTCGAATGGAACGGTCACGTCGTCTCCCGGCCGCCCTACGCCCAGATGTACTGGTCGCCTGCGCAGATGCTCGCGCACACCACCATCAACGGCGCAGCAGCGAGCACCGGCGATCTCTTCGCGTCCGGAACCATTTCCGGACCGGACAAAGATCAGCGCGGCGCCTTCATCGAGTTGACGTGGGGCGGCAAGGAACCCGTAGCTGTGGGCTCCGAGACCCGTACCTTTCTCGAAGACGGCGACACCATCGCCATCTCAGCCACCGCTCCCGGCGTCGGCGGATCACGAATCGGCTTCGGGGATGTTCACGCTCGGATCCTGCCTGCAACGCAAACCGAAAGATAGTGATTGACAACTGTTTAATTCACGCTGATCTGATGTCCGGAATTCCTTGCCTCACGATTCTCCGAAGATAAGCTGGACTAACCATCCAGAGCGATCGAGAGTCCTGGCTCCGTGACGTCGCAGCAACCCCCTCTGCTGAGGTGCGGGTGCTTTCTGCCAGGTCCGATGGAGGACTCGTGCCAGGCGATCGACCCCGTACCTCAGTGGGGACAGCAGCTGTCATCGTGATCGTGGGTGGTGGACCCCGCGGGACCGGCGTACTCGAGCGGATCCTCGCTCACGAATCGGTGAACGCCGATCCCACACCGATCGACATTCACGTTGTCGACCCGTATCCGGCAGGCGCCGGCCGTATTTGGCGAGGCAGCCAGGCGCCGCTTCTGTGGATGAATTCGACAACCGCGGACGTCACGATGTTCACTGACGAGACCACCGCCGTGATCGGCCCGGTGCTGCCGGGTCCGACCCTCGCGGAATGGGTCGCCGAGCGCTCGGCTGAGCTTGCCGAATTCCCAGAAATCGCAGCAGAAGTTCCGACGCTCACCCCGTCGTCGTTTGCATCGAGGTCACTGCAGAGCCGATACCTGAACTGGGTGTTCGAGACTGCAGTCGACTCCGCGCCAGCGCACGTCGACGTTCGAGTTCATCGACGATCCGTGGTCGACATCGTGAACGTCGGCGAGACACAGACGGTTCATCTGGACGACGGAGCTGTCATCGACGCGACGACCGTCCTTCTCGCACAGGGGCACCCCGATGCGTTGCCTGCCCCACGCGAAACCGCGCTGACCAGCTTCGCGTCCGATCACGGGTTGACGTATGTGGGTCCGGGCTACACTGCCGATCTCGACGCCGATGTCATTCCCGAAGGCGAACCGGTTCTGATCGCCGGACTCGGGCTGGCTTTCATCGACTGGATGGTTCTCCTCGCCGAGAGCCGTGGCGGCATCTTCGAACGCGGTGAAGACGGCGTCCTCACTTACGCTCCCTCGGGTCGGGAACCCCTGTTGTATGCCGGATCTCGTCGCGGAGTGCCGTATCATTCCAAGATTTCGTACTCGATCGCTGACGCGCGGCCACCGCTACCGCGGTTCTTCACCGCTGATCTCGTTCCCGGCGACGGACCGTTGGATTTCCGAAACGACATCTGGCCCTTGGCGTCGAAAGAACTGGCAGGCGCCCACTATTACGAGCTGTTCGCATCTCACCCGGATCGGACAGTGGGCACCTGGGAGGAGTTCGACGCCGAATTCGCCTCGCTGGCTTGGGGATCGCCTCGATTGCAGGAACTGGTCGAGAACGCAGTCCCGAAGCCGGAAGACCGTATCGATCTCGAGCGGCTGAACCGTCCACTCGGCGGTGAGCGCTACGACGGGCTTGCCGAGGTCCAGTCCCGGATCACCGAATACATCTCGGCGGATGTCGCGCGGAGGTCGGACCCGTATTTCAGCGCCGACGCGGCTGTCTTCTCAGCGCTGCTGTCGACGTACATGACCGTCGGAGAATTGTTGCGGCGCGGCAGAATCCCGGCCGAATCCGTCGCCAAGGACGTCGAGGGTTGGCTTCATTCGTTCTTCAGCTTCATCGCCAGTGGTCCGCCGCCCGAGCGTTTGGAACAGTTGGTCGCCCTCAACGAGGCGGGCATCGTCCAGTTCCTCGGGCCGGATTCGGTGTTCTCCACCGAGATCGACCCGGCAACGGGGGCTGGGATCTTTGTCGCGCGCAGTGCGTCGCACACCGACATCGTGGCCGCGAACACCCTCGTCGAAGCACGCTTGCCGGTTGCTTCCATCAGCGCGAGCGGTGACTTGCTCCTGCGGACGCTTCACCGTCGGGGCGAGGCAGTCGAACTTCGTGCGACCGTGGACAGTTCGGCGAAGCTCGCCGTCGACGGTACTTCACGAATTCTCGACCAGAACAACACTGCTCATCCCCGCCGCTTCGCGGCCGGGCCGTGGGTTGCAGGCCATAACTGGTCGGCGGCTTTCCCTCGTCCCCGTACCAATGCAGGGTTCTTCCGGCATAACGATGCCCTGGCGGCGGAGATTTTGGGTGCTACGCGCCTGTGAGCGGTTAGGGAGTCCTGGGACTCCCTAACCGCTCACAGGGGGCTGTGCCCCTAGCTGAACACCAACTCACCCTCGTCAACCGCGACGGTGATACTGCCGCCCTCTTCGAGGAGATCGTCGAGCAGCATGTCGGCGATCTTGTCGTCGACCACACGCTGAATCGAACGACGCAACGGGCGAGCCCCGAACTCGGGTTGATGCCCGTGCTCGGCGATCCAGTCCACCGCGTCGGCAGTGAACTCGATCTCGATGCCCTTGGACTGCAGCCGCTTCCGGCTGTCGTCGAGCAGCAGATCAGTAATCCGGTGCAGTTGCTCGGTGTCGAGCTTGCGGAAGATCACGATCTCGTCGATACGGTTGAGGAACTCCGGCCGCATCGATTCGCGCAACCTGGCCATCACGCGGTCGCGCAGTGGCTTCTCCGCCGACTCTGCGTCACCCGTGGTGAAGCCGAGTCCACCGGACTTGCTCGAGATGATGTCCGAGCCGAGGTTGCTGGTCATGATCACGACGGTGTTCTTGAAGTCCACCGTCCGACCCTGACCGTCGGTCAGACGGCCGTCGTCGAGCACCTGGAGCAAGGTGTTGAACACGTCCGGGTGTGCCTTCTCGATCTCGTCGAGCAGGATCACCGAGTACGGGTTACGACGCACCTGTTCCGTGAGCTGTCCGGCCTCGCCGTAGCCGACGTATCCGGGAGGAGCACCGACCAATCGGCTGACCGTGTGCCTCTCACCGAACTCACTCATGTCGAAGCGCAGCATCTTGTTCTCGTCTCCGAAGAGTGTGGCAGCCAGAGCTTTTGCGAGCTCCGTCTTGCCGACGCCAGTGGGTCCGAGGAACAGGAAGCTACCGACGGGACGATCCGGATCGCTCATACCGGTCCGGCTACGACGCACGGCACGCGCGATGGCGCGAACGGCGTCATCTTGCCCGATGACACGACCGTGCAGTTCCTCTTCCAGACGGCGCAGGCGATCTTTCTCTGCCTGAGTCATCTGGCTTGCCGGAATACCCGTTGCGCGAGCGACAACTTCGGCGATTTGTTCAGCGGTCACGTCCGGCGTTTCCTCGGAAGGAACCGAGGATCCTGCCTTCTCGAGACGCTTTGCGACGCCGTTGATCTCGTCACGCAGGGTCGACGCCTTCTCGTACAACTCGTCGGCGACGGCTTTTTCCTTGTCGCTCTCGAGCTGCTCGAGACGCTGCTGCAGCGCAGCGGTGTCTACCGTGGCCGTCTTCAAGCGAAGCCTGGCGCCGGCCTGGTCGATCAGGTCGATTGCCTTGTCCGGCAAGAACCTGTCGCCGATGTAACGTGCCGACAGCTCTACCGCAGCGGTGATCGCCTCGTCGGTGTAATGGACCTTGTGGTGATCCTCGTACCGACTGCGCAGGCCGCTCAAGATGGCGATCGCGTCCTCGATCGACGGCTCTCCGACCTGTACGGGCTGGAAGCGCCGCTCGAGCGCGGGATCCTTCTCGATGTTCTTACGGTATTCGTCGAGCGTGGTGGCGCCGACGATGTGCAGTTCACCGCGAGCGAGCTTGGGCTTGAGGATGTTTCCGGCGTCCATCGCACCGTCTGCGCCGCCTCCGGCACCGGCGATGGTGTGCATCTCGTCGATGAAGACGATCAGCTCGTCCTTGTGTGCGGTGATCTCGTCGATCACCTTGGTCAGCCGTTCCTCGAAGTCTCCGCGGTAACGGGTACCCGAGACCATGCTCGAGAGTTCGAGCTGGACGATCTTCTTGCCCACCAACGATTCCGGGACATCCCCGTCGACGATGCGCTGGGCGAGACCTTCGACGATGGCAGTCTTGCCGACGCCGGCCTCACCCACCAGGACCGGGTTGTTCTTGGTGCGGCGGGAGAGGATCTCGATGGTCTGTTCGATCTCGTCGGCGCGGCCGATCACCGGATCGACGCCGCCGTTGCGGGCGCGATCGGTGAGATCGATGCCGTACTTGTCGAGCGTCGGTGTGGTGGACTCGTCTTCGACTGGACCGGCTGCGGGATTCTGAACCGCTGCCTGCAGCTTCTCCGGCGTGATGCCGGCCGAAGCGAGCAGACGACCCGGAACATGATCGGGGTCACCGGCCAGGGCGATGAAGAGATGTTCGGGGTCGATGTACGTCGATCCCAGGGCTCGAGCCAGTTGATGAGCCTCGAGTAGAGCGGTTTTCACGGCGCTGCTGAGCGCAGGAGCAGAGTAGGCCCCCTGCTCACGGCCTTGTGGCAGCCGCAGGTCGACGGCGTCGACCACGGATTTCGGGTCGGCTCCGGCGCGCTGCATGAGCGTGCGGACCGGATCCTGCTCCGCCATGACGCGGAGAACGTGCAGTGCATCGAGATCCGAATCACCGCGAGCAGCCGCTACACGTGCAGCGTCAGCCATGAGTTGCTGGGTGGCCCTGCTCATGAGCCGGGAAATATCGATGCGACCGGGACCCTCGGGCCCGAAGAATGCTGGCATTCCGAAGCCTCCTTGCAGAAAGTTGAGCGTTACTGACTCAATTAACGTGCATGGGGCTCGATCAATTCCCGCGGGCTCAGATTTGTTTCAACACCTTCGGGCCACAGATCGTTCTCAACTACCGAAGGATCCGGTAGATCGACCGACCGGGTACGCCTCGAGGTGCATGATCACCGATCCCTCGCAGGGACCACTCGCGATGTCGGTACGCCACGAACCTTTCAGACTGCCATCGGGCTGAGGTGTGTAATACGCCTCGGAGTGCGCCGGTGCCCACACCTTGGGCACGCCTTCCCCCTGGTAGCAATCCCACTCCCAGTCATAGGGGTGCACCCAACTGGTTCCGTCCCAGGTGTATCGAGCAGGCTGCGGCAACGTCGGATTGGCGGGAGCCGGACCGCCGACCACTGTGGCGATACAGACTCCGCTCGAGCAATCCGTCTCGAACGTGTATGTATCGGAGAAATCCGGCTCCCACTGGCTGGCGGCCAGACTTGTGCCCGTCTTGGTCGCGGCGAAACGCTTGAGCGAGTAATCACCGGACCAATTCGCATCCGCAGCCCCCGCGGGCATCGCTCCGGCGACAAACCACGTAGCAACGAGAGCAACCACCAACAATGACTTCCGCATGCGTGAAGTGAATCACAAGCTATGCCCGAATTGTCGGATACTGACCACAAGAACACCGACGACGATCAGCACCAGCGAAACCAACGGCAACGCTCCCGCACCCCTGTCCGCCAAGATCAGCCCGCCTACGACGCCGCCCGCTGCGATCGCCGAATTGAAGATCGTCACGAAAACCGATTGCGCAGTGTCCACAGCGTCGCCCGTCGTATCCGCGAGCGCCGTCTGAAGGAGAGTGGGAGCGCCTCCGAATGCCACACCCCACGCCGCAACGCTGAGTGCGATCACAGCGAAGCTGTCACCGCCGCCGCCCAACGCCGTCAAAGCTGCGGCAAAGACCACCAAGCTCAGCACGGTGAGACTTCGAAGGGCCCGATCGACGAACACCCCGACCACACCGATGCCCACGAAGGCGAAAAGTCCGAACACGAACAAGACGATTCCCAACCGATCGCCGAAACCGATGCGATCCAGAAACGCCGCCAGATACGTGTACACGATGTTGTGCGCGAGGATCCACAAGAACGCGACAAACAGAATCGGTCGTACGCCAGGCAGGACCAAGACTTTCCGCACCGGCAGCTGCCGATCCGCTTGTTGCCCGGGAAAGTCCGGCATCACCGTGAGTATCCACGCGACCAGAAGTAGCGCAGCAACCGACATCACGGCGAAGACGACGCGCCAATCGACCAGGGTCCCGAGCCACGCCCCCATCGGAACGCCGATTGCCAACGCGATCGGCTGTCCGACGGAGGCAACCGCAACGGCCCGCCCCTGCAGGTGAGGGGGCGACATCCTGCGTGCGTACCCGGCAAGCAACCCCCACACCACACCTGCCGCCATACCGGCCAGAAACCGAACACCGAAGGTGAGAACAAGATTCGACGAAAGCGCTGTCACCAGATTGAAGACACCGAACCCCAGAATCGCCGACACCAGGACAGCACGCCGTCGCAATCCTCGGGTCAATGCGATCAGTGGTACCGCCCCGACGACGGAACCCAATGCGTATGCGGTGACCAATTGCCCTGCGCCGGAGACCGATACGGACAACCCTGACCCGATCTGCACCAGTAGTCCGGCCGGCATGGTTTCGGTTGTGATCGCTATGAAGCCTGCCATTGCGAGTGCCGACAACCCGGCCAGCGGTAGTGTCCGGACGGAATCGGTCTCCGCCAGTGCCGAAGTCGCCGTCCGGTCCGAGTTCGAGCTCACCTCGTCGGTGTTTCGGGACTGCCTTCACCCGACTGGCCGGAACGGACCAGTTCTGCAATAGACGCCCAGTCCATCTCGCCCTGACCGTTCGCCAGAGCCTGAGCGAGCACGCCTCGAAGTACGCCACCGAACGGCAAATCCAGATCGACGCTGTCGGCGGCGTCGAGCGCAAGCCTCAAATCCTTGAAGCCCAGAGCTGTGGTGAATCCTGCAGGCTCGTACTGACGCGTCGCGACGAGGTTTCCGTAGCTGGAGTAGACCGGCCCCGGGAAGATCGTCGAGGTCAGCAGTTCTACGAGTTGGCTTCCGTCCACACCTGACCTCTCCCCCAATGCGATTGCCTCGCCCAAGGATTGAATCGCGGCGAGGATGAGGTAATTGCCGATGATCTTGACGATGTTGGCCTGCTCCGGACGCTCACCTTGTGGCCACGTGCGAGCACCGATGACGTCGAGAAAGGGTTGCACTCGCTCGAGGAGGGAACTGTCGCCGGCGGCGATGATGTTCAACTGACCAGCCTGAGCAACAGAAACGCGTCCGAACACCGGCGCCGCGATGTACCCGATGCCGTACTCGGCGTGCAGTGCGGCGGCGCGCTTGGCAAGTTCGACGCTGACGGTGGCCATGTTGACGTGCACGGTTCCACTCGGAACGGATGCGAGGACGGCGGGATCCAGAATGGCCGAAGACACGGCCGAATCATCTGCCAACATCGACAGCACAACACCGGACTGGAATGCCTCGGCAACGGTTTTCGCGCCGATCGCCCCTTCCTCGACCAGTTCGGCTACCGCTTCAGGGCTGCGATTCCACACCGTCACGTCGAAGCCTGCGCCCAGTAGATTTCGAGCGATGGGACGACCCATCGCGCCCAAGCCGACCACGGAAACAGAAGTCATGGATTTCCCTCTCGAAAGTGCTGAACCATCTAAGACGGTTCAAGACTCTCACACGGGTACAGTTGCTGTCGAACCGGTTGAGATGGTTCGCCACGAAGGAGGATGAAAGTGAACGAAGCAGGAGCTGATCAATCCGCTCGGGACGTGTTTCGACTCGACAACGACACGCTCGCCTTCCGCTTCACCGCCACCCTCACCAATCGGAACGGCTCGAGGTTCGAACGACTCACGAGCCCGCAGCGACTCGAATTATGGTTACGCGCCAACGATCTGATGGACGCCCCCGCAACCGCGACAGAAGACGACCTCCGCGGCGCGCAGGATTTACGTGAGGCCATTCATCGCATCGGAACCGCCGTATGCGAGAACCGCCGTGCCTCACGCGCCGATGTCGGGATCGTCAACACCGCATCCGAACTCGGTGATGCCCACCTCGTCCTCGAGAGTGGCCGGGCCCTCTGGAAATCAGCCGGAGACAATCCGATCCGCGACGCTTTGTCGATAGTGGCTGCCGACGCGATCGCGGTGCTCGGTGGAGCCGACCGGGACCGCGTCAAAGCCTGCCAGGGCGACGGGTGCACCGGCCTCTACGTCGACACCAGTCGCGGCAACAACCGACGCTGGTGTTCGATGAACATCTGCGGAAACAAAGCCAAGAAATCCGCGATGACCGCTCGCGCCGACTAGCTCATCTCACGCTCGCCGCCAGTCGATTTCGCCGCCACTCGGTTCCACAGCTTCTCGATCGGCGTCGACAGCAGGAGAAGAAACAGCGGGAAGTACGACGTCACCGGAACGAGCACACTGACGAGCAGCGCCACCACCATGATCAGGAAAGTGACGATTTCAGCGGTGAAATGCGGCTTCGCATTCTCTTCGCTCAACGAGGGGTTGCGAACCAGACCCCACGCGACCACCGCCAGGCACGCAGCACTGGCTGCCATTGTCCCGATGTAGAGAGCCCTGGTTCCGAGATCCTGCGACGGCGCCGCAACGAGCGCTGTCGGGAAGGGCAGGAACACGATGGTCATCACCCACAACCCCAGTCCGCGAACGACCACCTTGTCCGCGTCGACCACAAAACGAAGCAGCCGATGCTGCGACCACCAGAGCCGGAAGATCACCAGAAAGCTCAGGGCGAACGAGTAGAACTGCGCAGCGTGATCGCGCAGCAGTTCCGACGTGGTGCCGTGGTGGTCACTGGTGAGTTCGACCAGCGGCAGTACGAGCAGCGTGATCGCAATGGCGACAATCGCGTCGATGAAAGTGACGTAGCGCTCGAAGTAGCGGGTGCGTTCCGCAATCTCAGCCATTGCGGAAGCATAAGCCTCACAACAGGAAACAGACCGGCGACGCCACTTTACGGAAGCACGTATCCGGAAACATACAATTAACGAATCAAATTCGTTAGATCTCTTGACCGTGGCGGAGCCCATCCCCATACTTAACGAATCACATTCATTAAGTGACTCGCATCACGCCACCAGGGGTCGGTTCAGCCACCCCCTTCAGGACATGGGGTTGCCCTAGTGCCGATCAACGCTTCGACGAATACGCAGTCCGACCGGGTTCCACTCACCGCCAACCGCGGTATTGCCGTCTTCAGTATCGGCGTCATGGGGTTCATCACCGCGAACCTCATCCCCCTGATGATCGTGGCAATGGTCGAGGACCTCGGTGTCACCGAATCCGCTGCCGGTGCCGTTCTGACCGCATCGCTGCTGGTCTGCGCCGTCACCTGCCTCGCCACCACCCGAATCGCCTCGGGCCGGCATCGCCATCTCCTCGGCCGCGTCAGCCTGATCGCGATGGCAGCCGCATTCGGCGTTGCGGCCATCGCACCGTCCACGACGATCGCATGCGCCGCGATCATCGTCGGCGGTATCGGCGCTGGTGGATCCGCATCCGTTGGCGGAGCGGCACTGGCCGCGCTCACGAACCCGGACCGGGCGTCAAGCATCAGCGGCCTCGTGAACCGTGTCGTCGTCACAGCCGTCCTCGCTCTCATACCCATCCTCGGCACACACATGACCAACGCATTCGGCATCGTCGCAGTCCTGGCACTGGCTACCGCAGCAACGGTCACCTGGTTGCCGTCGTCCCCGGTGAAAGAGTCGCCGGAGACGGCGAAGTCCGCCAATACGACCACAGCTCTCCCCGCCGGGGTCAGCGCGAAACGTCTCACTTTTGCCGGAACCGCATTTCTCGCGATGCTTGCAGTCTGGGCGATCAGCGAGGACTCGTTGTGGGCAGTACTCGGCATCATGGGTTCCGAGCACGCCGGGCTCTCGGATCAACAAATGAGTCTCGCACTGAGCGCATCAACGGCGGGTGGTGTGCTCGCGGCTGTTACCTTGACCGCGTTGGGTTCTCGGGTCAGTCGGACAGTATCGATCTCCGTGCTACTGATACTCGGGGCAATTCTGAAGCTGTCTGCCGGCCTCACCACCGATCCCACGATCTACCTGGTAGTGGTCATCGCTTGGAACACGATCTACGCGGCCACGTTCATCGTCCTGGTTGCCATCTCGGCCGCGCTCGACGCGGCCGGCCGATGGTCGGCGCCACTACTGGGCACCTACCTCATCGGCTCCGCGTTCGCGCCGCTGTTCGGAACTTCGGTGACGGCCGGCCTCGGTTATCCGACCTTCGGAGTCATCATCTCGGGGATCAGCTTCGTTCTACTGGTCCCGTTCGCCTTGGTTTCCCGACTCTCCGCACGTACCGAAGGTGCGTATCGTCACCACAGCGCCGCCATCACTACTACCGTCATCGCGTAAGGATCACGTAGAAGTCATGAATGACAGCATCACCCACTACCGCAACGGAAAGATCTTCACGGCTGCCGACGACGGATGGGCCGAGTCGATGGTCGTCGAGGACCACAAGCTCAGATTCGTGGGCGAAACCGTCTATGCCGATATCCTGGCACCCGACGCCGAGGTGATCGATCTCCAAGGCGCCAT
The DNA here is from genome assembly GCF_018588185.1 of Rhodococcus sp. WY5. NCBI lineage: Bacteria > Bacillati > Actinomycetota > Actinomycetes > Mycobacteriales > Nocardiaceae > Rhodococcus > Rhodococcus sp. WY5. The sequence continues at coordinate 2,530,013 of NZ_JAAMPR010000001.1, read as the reverse complement.
CGTGCTACCCGGTTTCGTCGACGCCCATACGCATTTGGCGATGATGGGATTCGCGCTGCAGAAGTTGGATCTGCGTGATGCCGCCGATCTCGCCGACATTCAGTCCAGCATCAAGCAATTCGCGGAATCGAACCCGGACGCACCACGACTGCTGGGTCGCAGTTGGTTGTTCTCCGCGCTGGATGGAGGGCACCCGACGCGAGAGATGATCGACGCCGTCGTACCCGATCGCCCGGTGTACCTCGACGCCAACGACGTACATTCGGTCTGGGTGAACACTGCAGCACTGCGAGAACTCGGCATCGACGCGGACACTCCCGATCCGATCGGCGGTCGTATCGGCCGGGATCCGGACACCGGAGAAGCCACCGGAATGCTGTACGAGACCGCCATGATGCTCTACGTCTGGCCGAAACTGGCGGAGCTCGCATCCGACGAAGACCGGGACGCCGCCCTCGCTCTCGCCTTCCGCCACTATCTCGAGGACGGCGTGACCGGTGCGGTCGACATGGCACTCGGCGCGGACGAATTAGCCTCGCTGGAAAGAGCATTGGACGCAGGAGACGGAACACTGCCGCTGCGTGTCGCGGCTCACTGGCTGATGACCCGCGAGGACAACGAGGCCGACAACGTCGGACAAGTTCACGACGTGATCGAACTCCACGAGCGCGTCCAAGGTCCGTGGCTCCGTATCGCCGGAATCAAGATCATCATCGACGGTGTGATCGACAGCTGCACTGCCGCAATGAAAGAGCCGTACTCGGACGGCACCAACGCCGAGCCCATCTGGGATCTCGAGTCCTTGATCCCCGTCGTGACAGCCGCTGACGCCGCAGGCCTGCAGATCGCGATGCACGCGATCGGCGACGAGGCGTCGGAGATCGGATTGACGGCACTCGAGTACGCGATCGCCGCCAACGGAGACATTCCCCGCAGGCACCGAATGGAACACTTGGAGTCCATCACCCGGGACAACGTCGAAAGGCTTGCCCGCCTGGGAATCATCGCCTCGATGCAACCGGTTCACGCTGACCCTGCAATCCAGGAGAACTGGCAGGCGATGCTCGGCGACTACCGGGTCAATCGCGCGTACCCCTGGCCCGAATTCACCGAGGCCGGAGCGGTTCTGGCGTTGGGTTCGGACGCTCCGACCGCTCCCCACCCGCCGCTGCCGAACATGTTCATCGCCACCACCCGTCGATCCGCAATCGATCCGTCACTGGCACCCAACCTGCCGAAGTACGCACTCCCCCTCGCGGACGCGCTGGCTCACGCAACTCGCGACGCTGCCTACTCGTGCCGGTGGGAAGATGTGACCGGCCAGCTGGTTCGGGGTAAAGCAGCCGATTTTGTCGTACTGAAACAAGATCCGTTCACCGAAGGGGTCGATTCTCTCCTGACCACAGAGATTGCGATGACCGTCGTTGCTGGATCCGTGCGATACGACGCGGCCGGGGCCAAGAGCACCGAAGCACGGAACACCGAGTCCGATAGCTGATCGTTACCGGTTGTTCGATAACGCACGCATGCGGCCCGGCGACAGAACGAAGGAGGGACTTGAACACGTGAACCCATACACTCTGGAGGACGCATGCGCAGGAAAGCTCCGATTTCGGCCGCCGTCGCAGCCGCTGCACTGGTGACGGCCACTGCCCTGACGGTCGCCGGTTGTGGGTCGACCGAAGGAACACCTGAAGCGGCGGCGAGTTCCACGGCAGCCAGTTCAACGGCGTCGGCGACATCGACGGCAAACGAAACCGAGACGACGGTAGCGAGCTCTCCCCCGCCACAATCGAACACCCGCACAAATGCATCCACGACGGCGACTACGACAGCAATCCCCGCTTCGGGTCCCTGTCTCGACGTCGGCTCCTCGCTCGTCACCGACGCCATCGGCACGCTGGGCACCGACATCAACGGCGGCAATTGGATACCGAGATCCGCGAGCGAAGAACAGATCGGGAATTGTCCTGACCTGCTCTGGGTTTCGGTGGACGGCGACGGCGTCGGCGATGCGACTTACCAGTCACACGTCCTGTTCTTCCACGACGGAACATACCTGGGCACGGCTACCAGTGAGCCGTACTCGTACACACACGTCATCGACAGCAACAAGGATTCGGTATCCGTCCAATACCGTTGGCTGCTGGACGACGATGCATTCTGCTGTCCCCAAGGCGGACCGAACATAGTGAACTTCACGTGGAACGGCAGCGCCGTGGTTGCCGACGGCCAGTTCCCGCCCTCCTGAACCTGCCTGGGTCCGAGAAGGCCCTGAATGCAACTGTGCCCCAGCGACGACGGTCACTGGGGCACAGTCTTGTTCGATCTACTCGCCGGCGCTCCTACTCACCGACACCGAGTTCGCGCAGGCGAGTCTTGTACAGCTCGATGTTGCCGAGCTTGATGTCTTCGTAACCGCGAACCACGTCCGGCAGTGCCGCGATCTCGACGGCGCGATCGTATCCGTCGGTTGCGAGCGTACGAGAGAGGTCAGCGATCATGGCCTCGTACTCGGCGAGCAGTTCACGCTCGACCTTGCGGACGTGCATGTAGCCGAAGGGGTCGAGCTTGGTACCGCGAAGCTTCTTACCCTTGGCCAGAACCTTCAGTGCAACATGCGACTTGGGTCCGAGACCGATCTTCTTCTTGCGGCCCATCACTCGAAGGATCGGCGGGTGGAGCTTGTAGGTCAGGTTCTCCCCGGCCGGCACCTGAGACTTGACGTCCTCGATGAATGCGGGGTCGACCAGCATACGAGCAACTTCGTACTCGTCCTTGTACGCGGTGAACTTGAACAGGCCGCGGGCAACAGCCTCGCTGAAATCGGTCCGCTCGGTTGCGGCACGTTCGGCGGTCCAGACTGCCTGAACCTGATCGATGTAACGCTGGGCGATCTTGACGGACTGGAACTCGATGAGCTGCGCTGCACGCAGTTCCACCAGTCGCAGGGTTTCACCGGTGAAGGTGGTTCCGGCGAACATGTGAGCCGGTGCGACAACGGGTTCGCGGACGGACTTGGCCGGCGTGGTGACGGCCGAGAACGCTTCGGTGTCGGCAATTGCTGCACGACCCCAACGGAATGCCGCGATGTTCGCGTCCACGGCAACGCCGTTGATGCCGATCGCTTCTTCGATGGCCTCGGCCGGCAGACGAAGTCCACCGCTCTGGTAGGCAGCACCGATCAGCAGGAAGTTGGCCGCTGCGGTGTTACCGAACAACTCCTGTGCCGCGGCGAGTGCGTCGAACGAACGCAGGGTGCGCGACACCTTGTCGAGACGGGCGAGGAGTGACGTCTCCTCGGGGTAGCGAACAGCCTTGTCGTAGACCATGTCTCCGGTCGGCGTCTGCGACGTCGAGGCGATGGAGACCGTCTTCTCGGCGTTGCCGTAGTCGAGGTTCTTGTTGTCCGTCGCGGTCAGCAGGTCGAAGGCGACGATGCAATCCGCGCTGCCCGGAGTGAGGCGGTTGGACGGCTCGAGCGCGCTGGAGCTGAAACGCAGGTGCGAGACAACCGGTCCGGCCTTCTGGCTCAGTCCGATCTGGTCAAGGCTCTCCACTTCGAGGCCGGCGCGCAGTGCAGCCGTTGCGAGCACCTGGTTGACGGTCACGATGCCGGTGCCGCCGATGCCCGCGAGGAACACGTTCTGCGTGCTGGTGAGCGGTCCGAAATCGGGGTCTGCGACGACGGGCGGGACGGGACGTGCGGCCTTCGGAGCCTTCTTGCCCGGTACCAATTCGACGGTCACGAACGACGGGCAATCGCCGTCCATGCAGGTGTAATCGGTGTTGCAGGATGTCTGGTCGATCTTCGTCTTGCGGCCGTACTCGGTGTCCACGGGCTGGACCGAGAGGCAGTTCGACTTCACACCGCAGTCACCGCAGCCTTCGCACACCGCCTCGTTGATGACGACGCGAGTGTTGCGAGTGGGCAGCGTGCCACGCTTGCGCTGGCGACGAGCGTCGGCCGCACAGTGCTGGTCGTAGATCAACACTGTGACGCCCTTGATCTCGCGAAGCTCCTTCTGGGCCTCGTCGAGGCGATCGCGGTGCCAGAGCTTGGTGCCCTTGGCCAGAGCGCGCTTGTTGTGACGCGAAGGCTCGTCGGCGCAGATGATGATCTGCTTGACGCCCTCGGTGGTCAGCTTGTGGCTGAGCTGAGCAACGGAGAGGGCACCTTCCGCGTCCTGTGCACCGGTCATCGCTACTACTTCGTTGTAGAGCAACTTGTAGGTGATGTTCACGCCTGCGGCGATGCATGCCTGGACAGCCAACTGACCGGAGTGGAAGAAGGTGCCGTCGCCGATGTTCTGGAACAGGTGAGGCACGTCGGTGAACGGTGCCTGCCCGATCCACTGGCTGCCCTCGCCGCCCATCTGCGTCAGGCCGGTGACAGCGCTGTCCTCACGGCCGGACATGGTGACGAGTGTGTGGCAACCGATTCCGCCGCCGCCGATGGAACCCTCGGGAATAGCGGTGGAACGGTTGTGGGGGCACCCGCTGCAGAAGTACGCGGTTCGCTTGGCGGAGAGCACGTTGAGCGACAGCGGGGCCGGGAGGGTGCGCTTGAGTTCGACGTGCGGCTTCAGTACGCGGCGCAACGGGGCGAGCAGCCGGCCTGCGGTCAGTTCACCACTGGCAGGCATGAGCAGACGGCCCTGGCCGTCACGCTTGCCGATGATGCGAGGGGCATCGTCGGTGCCGTACAGGACTTCCCGGATCTGAGCTTCGATGAACGCGGTCTTGTCCTCGACCACGACGATCTGCTCGAGACCTTCGGCGAACTCCTTGATCTTCTCGCCCACGACGGGGTAGCACATTCCGATGCGAAGGAGACGGATCCCGGCGCGGTGCAGCGCGGCATCATCGACGCCGAGGTCTGCCAGAGCTTGTCGGACGGAGTCGAAAGTTGTACCGGTGGCGGCGATACCGATCTTCGCACCGGAGGGGTTGACCTCGATCACATCGAGGTTGTTGGCAGTTCCGTACGCGTGCACAAGATCCCATCGCGGGCCGTACAGATCGGCCTCGGCGATGACACTGTCCGGCGGCGCGGCCATCTGACGCTGCTTGTAGACGAAGGGCTTGCCCTCGAACTGCACTTCCGGAACCACGATGTCGAAGTCCGCGATGCTGCCGTCGATCGTCCAGGCACCGTCTGCGACGTCGGCGACGATCTTCAGCGCTACGACGCAACCGGAGACACGCGAGAGAGCAACGGCGTGCATACCCATCGTGATGATCTCTTCGGCATTGCGTGGGAAGAGAACCGGCACGCCCATCGCGGCAAGCGAGCGCTCGCTGACGGCCGGAACCGTGGAGGACTTCGACGCGGGGTCGTCGCCCACCAGGAGGACGACGCCGCCCTTGGGGTTCACGCCGTACATGTTGGCGTGGCGAATGGTGTCGGTAGCGCGGTCGACGCCGGGGCCCTTGCCGTACCAGACGCCGGTCACGCCGTCGTGGGTCGCGGTTCCGGCGGGGAGATCCGTCTGGCTTCCCCATACCGCCGTGGCGGCGAGCTCCTCGTTGAAGCCAGGGATGAAGGTGATGTCGTGCTCGGCGAGAACCTTGGGCATGCCGTGAAGCATCTTGTCGACGCCGCCGAGGGGGCTGCCCTGGTAACCGGAGACGAAGGTGGCAATACGCTTACCTGCCCGAATGTCGCGAACGTGCTGCTCGACGAAGCCGCGTGCAATTGCCTGAACACCGGTCAGCAACACCGGTCCCGATCCCGACCGGTACCGATCATCGAGGTCATAGGGCTTGGCCTGGGCTACGCCCGACACCAGTTCAGTCATCGTGGACCACCGTTCCGTCTGCAGTGCATTTCAACTACCGTGCATTTTCAACAACCGCGTAACTCGATCTGTTCAGATGATCGTGGTCGAGGTATGTGAAAGCGTCAACAGAGGCTTGTTCAACTATTCAAATTGACAATTTGTGAGCCAAATCACGTGACCTAGGTCATCGAATCAATCAGTTGGAGACCCGTTCGTGGCGATACGGCGAAACGGACATAAAACGTTCCCGACAATGCACACCGAGAACTTTCTTGACATTGACGCAACGTCAACTTGCATGCTGAATGAGCACAACCGATCCGAGAGTAGGAACTCCACGTGAGCGAATGGTCCATCCAAGAACTCGCCAAATCCGCAGGTACCACCAGCAGAACGCTGCGTCACTACGGCGATTTGGGACTCCTGGAACCGAGTCGCATCGGCGCCAACGGCTACCGCTTCTACGACGAAGACGCCCTGGTGCGACTGCAACGCATCCTTCTACTTCGGGAACTCGGACTCGGATTGCCGGCCATCGCCGAAGTCCTCACCGGCGAACGCGATACGGCCGCCGCACTGCGTACGCACCTCGAACTCCTCGAGCAAGAGCGCACGCGGATCTCGAGACAGATCGAATCGGTCAACAGGACCTTGAACAAGACGAAGAATGGTGAATCACTCATGCCGGAAGATGTTTTCGACGGGTTCGACCACACCCGATACAAGGACGAGGTCATCGAGCGTTGGGGCAAGGACGCCTACACCAGCGGCGACAACTGGTGGCGGTCGATGTCGGAGCAGGACCGTAAAGCTCATCTGCAAGCTCAAGCCGACATCGCAGCGGCATTCGGAAAAGCACTGACAGCGGGGCTGTCCGCGGAAAGCGACGACGTCCAGACGATTACCCGAAGACAGTTCGAGTGGATAAAGATCGGTTGGCAGGGAAGGACTCCCAGCGCCGACGCCTTCACCGGGCTCGGCCAGATGTACGTCGACGATCCCCGCTTCACTGCAAACTACGACAAGTACGGAGAAGGCACCGCTTCGCTGGTCCGTGACGCGATGAAGGTCTACGCCGAGCGCAATCTGCACTGACGCCGATCAGTCCTGCCCACTGCCGAGGAGGTTGTGTCGGTGCGCTGCCGCGACAGCCTCTTCCCGGGAATGCGCACCGAGTTTGCGATACAAGGCTCGGAGGTGACTCTTCAGCGTGTTGTTGGATACGAACAACCGCCGCGCGATCTCACCGATCGGAATGCCGAGACCCAGTTCCACGAGAACGTCCATCTCCCGTTTCGTCAATTGGACCCGAACGATGGCCGCCGGATACATCTGCGCCGCTTCGGATTCGAGAAAGGTCGCGACGGCACTGCTCGAGCCCTCGGCCCGATCTTCGAGTTGCCTGATCAGATCACGCGGTATCGTCGCCAGGGCCGACAGGACACCGGAGGTTTCGAGCAGTCCGCGAGCTTCCTCCCATGTACTCGCGGCAGCGGGGATCCTGCCCAGTTCACACAGAGCAGCGCATTCGATCAGCAGGGATTCGAGCCGAAACCTCGTGAGATACTGCCCGCTCCAGTCGATTTCGCGGCACAATTCCAATGCCTGGGACGGCGACCCGGTCAGGAGATGCGCCCGCGCCACGGAGACCGTGACAACTGCAAACGTATGTGGCGCAGCGACTGATTCTTCCAGCGCCTTGGTACCCTCCCCGGACGCCAACAGAAGATCGATACGTGCCGCGGTGAGAAGCGCGTCACCGAGCGATCGTTCACACGGATTCACGTGCCCGTGCGTTGCCACTGCGCGCTGGAGGGAAATCAGCCCCGAGAACGGGTCCGATTGCAGCAGTGCAAATCTGGTGTAAGTGTAGGCCGCGAACGCCCACAGGTCGCCCGGCGGTGTGACCTCGGCGAGTGCGTCCATCGCGGCAGCTCCGGCGTGCAGGTCCACGCTGTCGCACGCCACCAGTGCCCGCGCGATCGCTCCCCCCATGTGCGAGGGCGGTCCCAACCATCCCGAAACGTCCGGGTGTGTGCTTTCCAGGTGCAGCCAGTCCGTCGCGTGCGCGACGTCCCCGATCAGCGCGGAGTTGAGCGCGGCATTGCCTGCGGCGTGACGCAGGACGAACTCCGGACCATGTTGCACCGCACCTTGATAGGCGAGTCGCAATTCCACCGCGGCATCACCGAGGTCACCGGTCAATTGATGCGAGACCCCCCAGATCAGCCGCAGGGCGGGCAGTTGAGACCCCAACGCGCCCAACGACTCGTCGCCGAGTCCGTACACGACGTGCGCCAATTTGCGCGTGATCTCGGTAGAGCGTTGGTACTTACCGGATGTTCTCAGCACCACCGATTGGACAGTTCCGACGTTCAACAAGCTGTGCGCATGCGGACTACCACCTATCGCACGCAATTCCGCCGGTTCCGTCGGTAATGAATCGCCGTTGATCAACTGCGGCCGCAGACGTGATTCGAGCAGGTCACGACCCACCAGAATCGAAGGGTTCGAACTGAGTACGTCACCGGGTATGGATTGCAACGCAGTCCGGACCAATCCGGTGTGATCGACCAGAAGATCAGCCCAGTGGCGCTCGAGTATGTCGAGCACCCTGGTCCACTTGCGTCCGTCCAAGGCGTAGTGAACGGCACCGGCTATATCCGAAGTCCCGAGAGCGTGATCGACGAGTACCTGGAAGGGATCTTCGAATCCATCCCCTTGTTCGGCCCGTATCTGTATGAATGCCAGTCGAACTGACGGCGCGAAGTACCAGGACGGTTCTCCCTCGAAACCATTCCGGAAGATCAGACCGAAAGACTCGAGCAAGTCCAGTTTGCCCTCCACGTCAAGATCGTCGGACAAGACACGAGCGATCTCTGGTGTCACCGTGCGGGCAGCGGCGATCGTAGTCGCGAAGTCGAACAACTCGAGCGACTTGCCCGACCGAGGAGCGGTCCGACTGACGTACGCGTGGATCGCCTGGTCCACTCGCTGCTGAACGCGTTCGCCTCCACGGCTCGGTTCACTCAGCCCCGCAACCGCACTCAGAGCAACCTTCATCAGCACGGGAACGCCGGCGACGCGTTCACAGATCGAATGGACGATGCCCGAGGGAAGGTGAATCCCTGCCTCCGCGAACAGAACGGTGGACTCGTCGAGCGTGTATCTGAGGTCGTTCGCGCACAGGTACTCGTCCACGCGGACGTCTTCGAGCAAGTCCGTCGCAGACCGATCCTGCAGCGTGACGATTACTTTCAATCCGGGAAGCCGCACGATCAGATCCACGATTCGGCGTCCCACCTCGTCACCCTCAACCAGGTCGATGCGGTTGAACACCAACACGAATGGTGCGGGCGACGAGTCGAGGAGTGATTCGATCGCGCCCACTGGATCCTCGCGCATTCGTGGCGGGGCCTCGAGTGATTCCAGCGAATCCTGAATTACTGCGAGCGCGGTGTTCCAGTACTCGAGGGGGGTCATCCGATGCGATGGCGCCGGCACCCAGACTACCGGTCTGCTCGGCACCTGCCCGAGAGTCGTGAGCCACAACGCGGCGAGTTCCGTCTTGCCGAACCCAAGTGGCGAATCGATGACAGTCAATCCCGCCGAGCGTTCCATCAATCCGAGGAGGCGGGGACGAATCGCCGTGGCTCCACGCCCGGCAAGCCGCCTTTGCAGCGTGCCCCTTCCTCGAGGATTTCGCTTTGCTCGAGATAGCTGCGATCGATTCGAAGTGGACGTCATGATGGCCGACAAACGAGCAGTCGATCCCCGCCGAACTCGAGATTTCGTTCGAGCATCGAACTCCCAACCTGTCCACCCATAACGAACAACATAGACAGCTTCGCCGCGACACGCGAGCACTGGCCGTCTCACAAATACGCCCGATTTGTCTCATTATGTGGGCTCGGTCACTATTGGCGTCTATTTGCGGGAGAGTGACTGCGACCTGCGGGATCTGACATATCATGCCCGCGTGTCGATGAATTCCGCCCGCATCCGCGTGTCGACCCGATCGGTCGATCCTGCGGACGCCGACGACTTCTGGCGCAGTGCCACACGTCCGTTCTTCGTCACCGACCGAATTGACCCTGACACATCTCTCGAAGGCTCGATCACAGCGCTTTCCATCGGAACCTCGTTGATCGGTCAAACTACCTTCAATGCACAGAAGTACACCCGAAACAATCGGCTGATCGCCGAGAGCGGACTCGACGATGAATACATGGTCCAGGTCGTCCTCGACGGGCAGTTGAGCGGCAACGCCGACGGAGTCGATTTCGTCGCACGTCAAGGCGATGTCACATTCTTCGACCTCGGGCGTACCTGGACCGCCGACGCGGAGGCAGAATCGACAGGGCGCACCATCACGCTCCTCGCACCGCGTTCCCTCGTCGAGGCCGAGTCGAAGGGTCGTTCTCTACACGGGACGGTACTGCGCGGAGTTCCTGCCGTCGTGCTCGCTCAGTGCATGCAATCGGTCGTACTCGCGCTACCGCATCTCGATCCCGATGCTGCGGCCGGCTACGAGGACGTCGTCGCTTCCCTCCTTCGTGTCAGTTTGGGTATCGCCGAACCTGATCTGTCGCCGCGGCCCGATCACTCTCTCCGCGATCGTGCGTACGCCTACATCGCCGAGCATCTCTCGGAGACCTGGCTCGGCCCGACGAGCATGTGCGCAGCATTGTCCGTCTCCCGGGCACAGCTCTATCGCGCATTCGCATCCGACGGCGGAATAGCTCTTGTCATTCGGCGGAAGCGTCTCGAACTCGTCTACCGCGAATTGACCAGAACCGAGATGCCGAACGAAACGATCGAAGCGTTGGCCCTGCGATGCGGCTTCACCTCGAAATCCCAGTTGGCGCGATCGTTCAAGGACTTCTACGGGATGACCCCGAGCCAAGCCCGAACCCACGGCAGACGCACGATCGGGGACCCGTCGATCGCACGCCTGCACCGCCGACTCGAGTTCTTCAGCCCCTGAATCCGAGATACTCCACAGCCTCGGGAGCGTGCCTGTGTTCTAGTTGATCCATGAGCTGGGTCGACAAGGAACTGAGTCTGGCTGCGCTCACAGGTGCGGTCACAGGTGTCGCCGTGATGATCCCGATAGTCGGCGATGGAGCCTGGTCCTGGGTAGGACTGTTCATACCCGCCTTCATCGGAGCGCTGGCAGGGCTGATTGTCGGCTCGAGCGCTGTTGCAGGTGGGCGCTGCGCCCTGAGAACAAGCCACACATGGCCGGCGCGCACAGTCTGCTGCTGGAAGCATCGGTTCGCTGCGTGCTCTGCCTTGGCGGTGACATTGCTGGTAATCGGAGTGTTCATGTCGGCTGTCGTCGCTACTGGTGACCCGGTGCGAGATGCCGGAGGACTCCCGACCTCCTTGATCGTACTGGCGGTCATCGCCGCAGTTACGTACGTGTTCTCCTACCTGCTCGCCCCCGCCCAGGCCTCCCAGACCTCGTAAGAACCTCTGCTTCATCACGATTCGTCCTCCGAATCGCGGTGGAGATCAATAATTCCACGACGGGCAACGAGCTCAGATCACTTCAGCTGGAAATGAACCGGAGAACAAACTGCTCGATGCCTTCCGATATGACCTTGGTCAGCGCGGTGAAGTCGTTCGACCAGCGTTGAATATCCAAGCTGCTCATCACTTTCCTCCGTTCTTCGTCCCGCTGCCCGTGACCGCACAACGTATGCGGGACGTTGGGGCGCACTGGAACTATCTGCGAGAACGCGGTTTCCGTTACCAATTGACCGGTCGAACAGCACAGCTTTTCGCTACCGCATCAGACGGTCACTTCTTCGACCGGTTTCTCCTCGTGGCTCGCCGCGCCGAAGACGGCCACGGCGACGGCACCCGCGATTGCCCCGACGAAGCCGACGACGGCAAGCCATTCCAGGCCAGGTCTCGACGCGTCGCCGAGCACCACGACGCCGACGATTCCCGGAACCACCGTCTCGCCGACAACCAGAGCCGCTGTCGCTCCGTTGACGGATCCCAGTTGCAGCGCCACCGTGTGCAGATAGAAACCGCCCAGGCCCGAAACGAGGATCGCCCAGCCGGCCGGATCGCGGAGCATCGTACCGATTTCGAACGGATCGATTCCGTAGACCACGCGTACGGCAATGGCCAGACAGCCGAACAGCACACCCGAGATCAACCCGGCGACAACTGCTGCGCGTGAGCCCAACCATCGGATCAAACCGATGCCGATCAGCAAGATCAACGCCGAGCCCACGAGGACACCCCAATGGACGACGTCGTTGGAACTCCCACCGCCCGCGTGACCTGACGACAATCCGAGCAGCAGGAGCGATCCGATCACCGCAGCGATCGCGAACCAGTCGCGACGATGCAACTGGATGCCGAGGACCACGGTCCCCAGCACTGCCGTGATGACGAGATTGGCACTGACCACTGTCTGCGACAAGAACAGTGGAATGAGCCGCGCGGAGATGGCACTTCCGGCGAATCCGACCGCATCGAGCACGGTCCCCAGGATGAACGACGCCGTCAGCGCGGCCGCGAACGTCGAACGCAAGGTCGGGCCACCCGACGCCGTCACGTGTCCGGCCTCGCCACGCTGCTCGGCGGCAGCTGCCGACTTGCGCGCGCCGTAGGCTTGCAGCACGGATGCAACGCCGTACCCGACGCATGCCACGATCGCGGCAATCAGTCCGATCAGCATCGAAATTCCACACGAAGTTCCTGGGCAATGGTCATAGAGATAGACCCTGCCCTATTTCCCCAGGCCTGACATCACCCTCAGGTATTCGAACAAGTGCTACCCGAGAAGTACACCGACCGACCCTGACCGGTACCTGGGGACACCCCGACCCCTAGTGGAATTGCTTGAGAGCCCTGATCTTGTTCATGACGTCGAGCGCCGCCACCTTGTACGCCTCGGACAGTGTCGGATAGTTGAAGACGGCGTCGACAAGGTATTCGACGGTCCCGCCGCACCCCATCACCGCTTGGCCGATATGCACGAGATCCGTTGCACCCGAGCCGAAGATATGAACACCGAGCAGTTTCAGGTCATCCGTCGACACCAAGATCTTGAGCATCCCGTAGGTGTCGCCTGCGATCTGCCCGCGCGCGAGTTCGCGGTATCGGGAAACGCCAACCTCGTACGGCACCGATTCCTTGGTCAAATCGACCTCGGTGGCGCCCACATACGACACCTCGGGAATCGAGTAGATGCCGATCGGCTGCAGATCCATCAGCTTCGCGCCTGGTTCGTCGAAGGCATGATAGGCCGCGAGTCGACCTTGATCCATCGACGTCGCCGCCAACGCCGGGAATCCGATGACGTCACCGACGGCGTAGATGTGTTCGACCTTGGTGCGGAAATTGTCGTCGACGTAGATACGGCCACGTTCGTCGGCTTCGAGCCCGGCGTTCTCCAGCGCGAGTGGCGCCGTGAGGCCTTGCCGTCCAGCCGAGTACATCACGGTCTCGGCTGGAATCTGCTTGCCGCTGCGCAGCGTCGTGAGCGTTCCGTTCGCTCCGACGTCGACGGCCGTCACTTCTTCACCGAATCGGAAAGTGACCGCCAGATCGCGTAGATGGAATCGAAGCGATTCGATGACCTCGGGGTCGCAGAAGTCCAGCATCGACGTCCTCTTCTCGACGACGGTGACCTTGGTGCCGAGTGCCGCGAACATCGATGCGTACTCGATACCGATCACTCCCGCGCCCACGACGACCATGGTGGTCGGGATGGAGGTCAGATCGAGGATTCCGTCGGAGTCGAGCACCCGGTGACTGTCGAAGGACACCCCCGCCGGGCGAGCAGGCAACGTTCCGGTCGCGATCACGACGAACTTCGCCGTGATCGTCATCTTGTCTCCGCGCGAGGAGTCCTCGACGAGGATGGTGTGCTCGTCGACGAACGAGCCGACCCCTATCAACAATTCGACGCGGTTGCGCAGAAGCTGAGATCGAACGACTTCGATTTCTTTGGTGATGACATGCTGGGTTCGCGCCAGCAGGTCGGCCGGAGTGATGTTCTCCTTGACGCGGTAACTCGCGCCGTACAGTTCGCGTTGGTTCATCCCGGTGAGGTAGAGAACCGCCTCACGCAACGTCTTCGACGGAATGGTGCCGGTGTTGACGCACACTCCCCCGAGCATGTTGCCCTTCTCGACCATCGCTACCCGTTTACCCAGCTTGGCCGCCGCGATGGCAGCCTTCTGCCCACCCGGGCCGGAGCCGATCACAACCAGGTCGTATTCCATCGGATCAGTCATCGCTTAGAAATACCGTCTGCATACGACCGGCAGATGCCGAGCATGTCAATACTCGGTGAACAATCCGCGCGCCGAAACGACACGACGGCAGTACACGAACCCTGTTGCAATTAAAAGAGATACAGCCGAATCCATACGAAACTTGCTACACATAAACATATTCCGACGTTCGCATGCGCACATGTTTCGTCGCCGGCGGAATTCACAACGGTCTGTTGAAATTTGTTTCACCACAGAGTGATTGATCGATCAACTGACAGGTGACCAGGGCCGTAAACCGGATGTCCAGTATTCGAATTGTCCGAAAAAACGAGCGGAATGTTCCTCGTCACATCCCGCACCGAAGCAGTTGCGCGGAGCCTCGGGCCGCGTTCTACTTGCCTTGACTAATCATCTGTCACTCTCGGTTACAAACATCCGCCCCGTTCACGATCCCCACCTTTCGCCATCTCGAGAGATCAGGTTTCCCAATGGAATTCACGGAACTTGCCGACTATCCCCTACCTCCAGGGACCGTCACCGAGTGGACTCCCGCCGCGGTGAATCCGCCCGATCTGTGGCCTGTCGACCAGCGTCCCGCCAGCTACATACACGAGGCACACTTGAAACATGCCGAGCAGGCGAAACGGCAGGTGCACCATCAGACCGACGTGTGCACTCCGTCGTGGCTGGGTACCTCGTTTCGCATCCACGACCGACTCGACCGAAGGATCTGGGCGGCCGCTCTCGATCACTGGATCGATCGCCACGAAGTGCTCCGAACACACGTCGCCGTGGAGGGCGAAACGATAGTCCGACGCACCGCGGGGTCTGGAGACGTCCGGATTCTGGGCACCGAGGTCGGACACCTTGCGTCCTCGATGTCTGTCTTCACGCATCTGCAGCAACTGCTCGACCGATCGACCGATCCACTTGTCTGGCCTGCGTATCAGTTCGCGACGATCGAAGGCCCCAACCACTTCACCGTGGTTTTTGCCGCTGATCATGCTCTGCTGGACGGATATTCGGTGGCGTTGACCGCGCACGAACTGCAGACGATCTACCGATCGTTGAGCGAGGGAAGCCCTCCCTCGCCGCCGGAGACCGGAAGCTACATCGACTTCGGCACCAAGGAACGAGATCTCGTGGGACACGCGGACCGCTCTCACCCGGCAGTGCAGACGTGGCGCGAGTTCTACGCGCAAGGCGAGGCTCCGTACTTTCCAGCGCTACCCGAACCGGTCACCGGACGCCGAGTCCCTCAGCAGAGCCTGTCCGCCTGGCTTCTGAGCGCCCGGGGAGCCGAACGCCTGGCAGAAGCGAGCAAGCGCAGCAACCAAGGATTCCTGGCCGCGATACTCGCGTGCGCGGCCAAGGTGACCGGCGATCTCACCGGTGCAGACGAATTCCGCGTCGTCGTGCCGCAACACACCCGTTCGGAGCTTCGATGGGCCGCGTCGCTGGGATGGTTCATCGGTGTTGTGCCGGTGAGGATTCCGATAGCCCCCGCCGCAACCGTGAGCGATCTGGCCAAGGTTGCCGGCACGGAGATACGGCGCGTCCGCCCCGCCGCGGCACTGCCGTATTCGAAAGTGTGCGAGCTGATCGACTCCCCGCAGCACCTGCCGTTCGTGCTCTCGTACATGGACGTTCGTCACGTTCCTGGTGCCGAGCAATGGACGAGCTGGCAGACCAGGGGCCTTCGTAGTCGAGATCATTCGGGAACCGACGTCTACATCTGGCTCACGCGGACTCCCGAAGGGCTGAATCTGGCCATACGCCACCCGGGCAACGCGCGCACGAGCCGCCACATCCATCAGTTCGCGGGACTCCTACGCCGCGAAATGGAGGACTTTGCCTTCTCGACCGACACTTTCGCACCTCCGACCAACACCGCTGTACCGATCGAGGAGAACTCTCATGGAAATGACACCCATCGATCTCTGGGCACCGAAAGCCGGGACGCTCACCGAGTTCAGGCCTACTGAACAATCCCTGGCGGCGGCATCCGGGGCACCGCGGAGCGACCAACCGCTCTCGTTCCTACAGGAAGGACACATTCGTACCGCCGATCACAAGCGCGCACAAGGCGTCGACTGGTCACCGTGGATCGGATTCACGTTCACTCTGCCCGGTGATCTCGATCGGGAGGCACTGCGTCGGGCGGTCCAGGCGTTTGTCCTGCGGCACAACACACTGCACAGTTGGTTCGAGGTGAGATCATCCGAAGATCCCGACGGTAGCGGGGTCATCGACCGTCACGTGGTGGATGCGTCGACGATCGAACTCACGCCGCACAGCATCGGTTCTCTGAACACGACAGATGCGGTTCGCGAGCATGTGAGCCGAAGTTTCGCCGGCGATACCAGCCCATTGCAATGGCCCTCGTTCATCAGTGGCGTCGTCGAGCACGGCGCCGGCTTCACCGTCTACTACGGCGTCGATCACTCGCACACCGACGGCCTGTCGTTGATGCTGGGCGTCGAAGAACTTCGTGCGCTGTACATCGCCGAAAGCGCCGGCATCGACGCTCAACTTCCCTCTCCCGGCAGCTACGTCGAGTACAGCGGCGAGGAACGGACATCCGCGGGGAACCTCGACCTGGCCGCAGCGCCTGTGCAGCAGTGGATTTCGATTCTCGCCGCCAACGCCGGCCAACTCCCGACGTTCCCTCTCGACCTCGGCGTCGCGCGGGGCGAACAGACCCGGTCGACCCGCACACACATCGACGTTCTCGACAGCGACGAGTCAGCCGCGTTCGCAGCGCTGTGCAAGTCCAATGGCGTCGGCTTCTCCACGGGGATCTTCGCAGCCCTCGCCCTCACCGAGATCGAAGTTGCGGATCGAGCGAACTACTTCGCGCTCAACGCAGTCGGCACTCGCTCCGATCCGAGATACCTCTATTCCCAAGGCTGGTTCATCAATCTCGTCCCGGTCTCGTTCACGCTGAGCGGTGTCACGAACTTTACCGATGCACTCCCCCTTGCCCACGCTGCTCGCGCTGCGGTGAAGGGACTCGCGGACGTGTCCATTCACTCGGTGATCGCCCAGGTGTCGAAGTTGACCGGATCCGACATCGGTGGAACCTCGGTCCCGCCGATGGTGTCGTACATCGACATGCGCCTGATTCCAGGTGCCGAGCACCATGACGAACTCGAGGCGCGGGCACTGGGTGGGCCCGGAACGACGGGTGATCTGTCGATGTGGATCAACCGGAAGGAAGACCGTACGTACGTGATGGTCAGTTTTCCGGACACCGAGCAGGCGCACACATCGGTGAATCGGTACCTACGACACCTTCGCAACGTCCTGAGAACGGTCGCTGATACCGGCGACTACCGTGTCGTGCGTCAGGCGGATGCACGTCAGGAAGTGGAGACCGCCTGATGCACATCACGTTTCTCGACAGGTTCGAGGCACGGCCGGGCCGCATTCTGCAGTGGACGCCGAGCGAAATCTCCACCGGAACGACGTATCCGGTTCCCCCGACCTCCAATCAGCAGCTGCATCTTGCCGGCAGCCGCGGCGATACGACTTGGCTCGCTGCTACTTTCGACGTTCCCGGCCCCATCGACACGGACGCACTCAAGGCCAGCTTCGAGGAATGGACGTCCCGTCACGACGCCCTGTCGTGCTCGTTCTCCCAGGCCGAAGAATCGGGTGAATCCTCGGCACTGTTCGTCGACGTCGCCGACGTCGGCGATCTGCGCCTGCGTGAGGAAACAGTGGCTGACGCGAGAACACCGGAGCAGGTGCGAGAACTCTTGGGCGAGCGCTTGGATCGATGGTGCAATCCTTTCGCGTTTCCCGCGTACTTTCTCGGTGCCATCACCCGCGAGGACCAGTCGACAGTGGTCTGCGGGTTCGACCATGCCATCTGCGACGGCTGGTCCATGAGCATCGCAATTACCGAAATCAGCACTCTGTATCGCGAATACACGCGGGCGGACCGTGATCCGATCGCGTCTGATCTCCTTCCGGAGCCCGGGAGTTTCCTCAACTACTGCTTCCGGGAATCGGCAACGGCGGATCCAGAGCCCGGCGACCACCGGATTGCGGGTTGGCGGTCCTTCCTCCGAGCATGCGGGGGTGACACTCCCCATTTTCCCGTAGATCTGGGACTGCCCGCCGGGGCGATGTCGCCCCAGGGCACAGACACCCGAATGCTCCTCGACGCCGACGAAGCAGAGCTGTTCGACCAGAACTGCGCCGATCATCGACACTCGTCGTTCGGTGCAATTCTTGCGTCGATCGGTTTGGCCACAACACAATTGACCGGCAAGAGGGACACGCACCTACTGTTCCCTGTTCACACGCGTCGGGAACCGCGACACAACCACACCTTCGGATGGCTGGTAGCCAATGCGCCCATCACCGTGACGAGCATGGACAATCTTCACAGCACTGCCCGGGCAGTCAATCTCGCTTTCCACGAGTCACTTTCACTGTCGTCCGTGTCGTCGAGGCAGGTGTTGCGGAGCTTGGGGCCCGAGGTTTCGCCCACTCGCAGAGACATCTTCTCGGTGTCCTACGCCGACTACCGAACCATGCCCGGTGGAACTCGCCCCCGTAAATCAAAGTCCAGCGAATCACAGCCTGCGCCGATCAATCCGCAGCAACTCAGTCGCGTCTCGAACGCCGACGACGTTCAGTTCTGGTTCTCACGAACTCACGACGGATTGGCAGTGCGGACCAGGTTTCCTGCGCCCGCTGCCCGGACAGTGCACACCTTCCTCTCGCATGTCTCCGAGATCCTGTCGACGCCGTAGACGAACGGCCGCCTATCCGTAGATCTATTTGACACTTTTTTGTTGTGCACAACTTAACTGTGCGCTACAGTTGTTCTCGTGACCAACCCACTCGCTCTCGAACGCCAGGTCTGCTTCGCCCTCTATTCGGCGTCGCGGGCCACTACGGCCGCGTACCGGGCAATGCTCGACGACCTGGGAATCACGTATCCCCAGTACCTCGTCCTGTTGACACTCTGGGAACGAGACGGCCGGGGCGTGCGTGAGATCTGTGAGGCACTCGATCTCGATACCGGAACTCTGTCGCCGCTGCTCAAGAGGCTGGAGGGTCTGGGATTCATCGAGCGCCGACGCCTCACCACCGACGAGCGTCGCGTCGAGATTCACCTGACCGAGGCGGGTTCCACCCTGCGCAGCAAGGCCGAGGACATCCCGGCCAAACTCGCAGGTGCCACTGGTCTGAGCACCGACGAACTCACCGAACTTCGAGACGTTCTCACTCGTCTCGGCGAGTCGCTCCAAGCATCCAATGCCCACTCCGACGGAAAGAAGAAGTCATGAACATCGTCTACACCGCAGAAGCACTTGCCACCGGCGAAGGCCGCAACGGTCACGCTCGCACCTCGGACGGACGCCTCGATCTCGGCCTCGCCATTCCCAAGGAAATGGGTGGCAGCGGCGAAGGCACCAACCCCGAGCAGCTCTTTGCCGCCGGATACGCAGCATGCTTCCACTCCGCTCTGCAGATGGTCGCCCGTGCCGAGAAGGCCAACGTGGCTGATTCCGCAGTCGGCGCGCGGGTCGGCATCGGCCCCAACGGTGCAGGAGGCTTCGGACTCGCTGTGACGCTGGAGGTTTCACTCCCCCATCTACCCCATGATCAGGCCGTCGAGCTGACGGAGAAGGCACACCAGGTGTGCCCGTACTCCAATGCAACTCGCGGCAACATCGAGGTCACCCTCGAAGTAAGTAAGGACGACGAATGAGCACTACCACTGTCAGCCGGGAAATCCGTCTCGCTTCACGCCCGAACGGTTGGCCCACGTCGGAGAACTTCGCCACCGCCGAAGTAGAACTCCCCGAACTCGAAGACGGCCAGATCCTGGTCCGCAACATCGCCATCTCCGTCGACCCGTACATGCGCGGCCGAATGAACGACGTGAAGTCCTACCTTCCGCCGTTCCAGGTCGGTGCGCCGCTCGACGGTGGTGCCGTCGGCGAGGTCGTCGAATCCAAGTCGGCTGATCGCGCCGTGGGCGACGTTGTCGTCCACGGCCTCGGATGGCGTGAATACGCCATCCTCGACGGATCCGCAGTGACTCCGGCCGACACGTCCATCGCGCCGGCGACGGCCTACCTGGGTGCCCTCGGCATGACTGGCCTCACCGCGTATGCCGGCCTCACCGCGGTTGCGGAGTTCAAGGAAGGCGATACCGTATTCGTCTCCGGCGCAGCAGGTGCCGTCGGATCGCTCGTCGGTCAGATCGCCAAGTTGCTCGGAGCGAAGCGAGTAATCGGTAGCGCCGGTTCACCGGCGAAGGTTGCCCGACTTCTCGAACTCGGATTCGATGCGGCATTCGACTATCACGATGGCCCGATCACCGAACTACTCGCCGCTGCCGCCCCTGACGGCATCGACGTGTACTTCGACAACGTCGGTGGCGAGCATCTCGAAGCCGCAATCGATGCCATGAACCAGGGTGGCCGGATTGCCCTGTGCGGAGCCATCGCTCAGTACAACACCACCGAGAAGCCCACCGCTCCCCACAACCTGGCACTGGTGATCGGCAAGCAGCTCACACTGCGCGGATTCCTCGTGGGCGGCTACCGTCACCTCGGTGGCGAATTCCGCACCCACATGGCAGGGTGGCTCGCCGACAACAAGATTCAGTGGGACGAGACCATCGTCGAAGGCCTGGAGAATGCACCGCAAGCGTTCATCGACCTGATGCGCGGCGCGAACACCGGCAAGATGGTTGTCACGCTGTAACCCGAACAACATCTAGCTCGAACGGATATGAAAGTGGCCGCGAACTTCTCGAAGTTCGCGGCCACCTTCATATCTGAATCAAATCCCGAACGAGACTCCGGTCAACTTCTCCGACAGTGTCCACAAACCCGAGGCTGTCTTCGTATCGTGTGACTTCTTGTTCGACCCCACGACCTTCGGATACCCTCGCTGCTCGAACGGACCGTCCGGTCCGATGTAACTGCCGCCGAAGGCATCCGGCGCGGTTGCCGCCCACAGTTCGGGAAGGGCGCCCATCTCCGCGGACTGCGCGAAGATCGAATTGCCGATTCCCATCAGCTTGTCCTGGATCGACTCGGTGTGCCCCTGCAGGTTCGTCGACGCGTATCCCGGATGCGAAGCGAGCGCTTTGAGCGAAGATCCCGACGCCGCGAACCTGCGTTGAAGTTCGTACGTGAACAACAGATTGGCAAGCTTGGACTGCCCGTAGGCCAACCATCGGTTGTACTTCCGACGCTCGAAATTGAGATCGTCCAGATCGACAGTTCCGAGCTGATGCAGGGCACTGGACATCGTCACGACACGATCGGTGAGCTTGTCCTTCAGCAATCCGGTCAATGCGAAGTGTCCGAGATGGTTTGTGCCGATCTGCATTTCGAATCCGTCGACCGTCCGGCGGAACGGAACCGCCATCACGCCGGCGTTGTTCACCAGGACGTCGACCTTCTCCATTGCGTCGGCGAAGGCTCGTACCGACGACAGATCCGAGAGGTCCAATTTGCGGACAACCGCGTTGGGCCCGATCTCGGCGGCTACGGCGTCGGCCTTCGTGGTGTCACGACAGGCGAGGACGACGTCGGCCCCGGCTTTGCCCAGCGCTCGTGCGACTACCTCACCCAGTCCGCTGTTCGCCCCCGTGACGACAAATGTGCGGCCGGTCTGATCGACTACGTCTTCTGCGGTCCATTTGGTCATGCTTTCCAGCGTACGTGCCTTACTCGCCGGTAGGGAGGGGTCGCTTTCCGTCATCGCCTGCGCTTGGCGCGGATGGGCTTGGCGCCCGGCAGCGGCGGTGCAGCCACTCTGGGCGACGGGGGCGCGGTCATTCCGGGAGTCGGCGACGATTCGGCTTCCTTCTGCTCCGCAGCGATGCGTCCGTACACAAAATGCTGTTGTCCCAGCGTCCAACAGTTGTTACTCACGAAATACAGCAGGATCGCCACGGGCGCGAACGCACCGAAAGCGATCACCCCCACCGGAAACACCCACAATGCGAGCTTGTTCATGATCGCTGTTTGAGGGTTGACGGTTCCGGTGTCCACTTGGCGCGCGATGGATGCCCGCGATGTGAAATGTGTAGCGACGGCGGCAAATATCATCAGCGGTACCGCTACCAGAATGATGGAGATACGGCTGACGTCGCCGAATGCTTCCAGTTGTGCTGCCGGGCTCGAAATCATGGCGGACAACGGTGCGCCGAACAGTTTGGCGTCGAGAAAAGACTGCACATCCGAGGCACTGAAGAAGTAGTTGGCCGTGTTCGCGTTGTCCGCCACCGACAGCGGTTCGGTCGGGCTCAGAAACGGGACGTGCGATGCCGCTCCGGTCCGATTGAACGATCGCAGGACGTGATAGAGACCAATGAACACCGGTGCCTGAACCAGCATCGGCAGACAGCCGAGCAACGGACTGTAATTATGTTCTTTCTGCAGCTTGGCCATCTCTACAGTGAGTTTCTGCCGGTCACCCGAATACTTCTTCTGCAACGCCTTGATCTGAGGTTGCAGCTTCTGCATCACCAGTTGAGTGCGGACCTGCTTGACGAAGGGTTTGAACAGCAGGGCTTTGAGCGTGAAGACGAGAAATACGACCGACAACGCCCACACGACGCCGTTGTCGGGTGATCCGGAGACCAGTGAGAAGACCTTGTGCCAGAACCAGAGGATTCCGGACACGGGGTAGTAGACAAAATCGAGCATGACGAATGAACCTCACCGAAAGGCACGCTCAGAGAGATGAGAGCGCGGGAATGGTCGTGGACGCAAGACGTCTGACCGACCTACGACGAGTTCACACCCGCCGACTGCCGATCTACAGACCGATTCCCGGAGCTCGAGGTTGCGGACGACCGGGCGCGTCCGGGCTGCTCTGCCTGCGGAAAGCACCACGCAGGCAGCGTTCGTCATCAGACGGGCCAGTGGCCGAAACCGCGCACAGTTGCAGAAGTTCGTACTTCGAGGAGGTTGCGAGCGCAGCGACCACGAAGACGGCAATCGCAGTTCCCAGCACCGCGGCGCTACCCGAGGAACCAAGCGGAGGCACTGCGAGAAGAGCGATGAACGGCAGCAGAAGCAGCAACAGTGACCGTGTCACCGTTCCTGTGCTCCGCTGTTGCATGACTGCGAGAGTACAGAACGTCTGCCGAATCCAGCCAGACGCTTGCCTCACGTACTTGTTCGCGCAGCCATTTGTGCGCAGGATCGTGGTCCATCCGACCGTGCCACTGTTGAGCGTTCGGCGCTCCCGCTGCGAATCGCCTGACCGGAGCCGGGGGACGCCGGCCGCCGTGCCCTCCTTGATTCGGATCACGAAAGTCCGTCGAAGTTCTCGCGATCGATCAACAGGCCTTGCACCCACAATGCCGCTCGAAACAGGTATGCACCCCGTCCAACTGACCGGTGCGAACACGTCGAGGCGCAACCAGGCTGAGTGTCGCAAGCCGAAGCCCGATCACACCCAGCTGGACACCTGCTTCGGGACGCATCGACGCAAAGGCAACACGCGAAATGTCGCACCACCGATTCACCGACCCCCGCACGAAGAAGCATGCACTCGGAACGGCGCTTGTCGTCGGCGTTCTTTCCCTGACAACCCTTGCCGTGAGTATCGACACCGCGAACGCTCAGGCCCCCGTGCTTCGGGACTGGAACATCGCCGCAGTTTCCGTCGACACGAATCCGGCGAAGGTGTCAGCTTTCGCTTCCTCGGATACAGGCCGCGTATTGGCAGCCGCAGAGTCCAAGATCGGCGCTCCGTACGTCTGGGGCGCGACCGGGCCGGACTCGTTCGACTGCTCCGGTCTCGTTCAATGGGCCTATGCACAAGCGGGCGTTTCGATTCCGCGAACCAGCTACGACCAGGCGGTTGGCGGCACTCCAGTTTCCCGGGACGATCTACAGCCGGGTGACGTGGTCCTGTACTACGGCGGGGAGCATGTGGGGATCTACGCCGGAGGCGGTGAGATCGTTCACGCCCCGACGTCCGGGGAGTCGGTCGAACGCGCACCCGTGGACTCGATGCCGTACTACCTCGCCCGACGTTACTGACATGAATCCCGCAAGCTCGATGAAACAGCGTGTATCGCGGCGATATTCGAATCGCTCGTCGCGAGCCGAACGATTGACACTCCCCCATTGCGCGGAATGTGATGTCATCCTCTCGCCCGCGAGCGCGGTCTGCGCCAGGTGCCGTGGGGCGCGGTTGGACGTGACGCGGTGTTGCGGAGACGGCACTGTCGTGTCCTGGCGAACGGTTCACGGCGACCCCTCGACCGTTCTCGCCATCGTGGAATTGGACGAGGGGCCGTGGCTGTACACTTTCCTCACCGAATCCCCTCGCGCGGATGCGCCTGGACCGCTACGAGTGTCGTTTCAGGGGCGTGAAGAAGGTAAGCGCTACCCGGTGTTCTGCTTGTGCGGCGACGACCGTGGTGAACTGCTATCGGACGTCAACTCCGGCCTGCTGAGCCATTGACCTCACGCGAGTCACGCTCCTGCGCGGTCGAGACGTACCACGCTGCGATCTGCGCCCTGGAACTGAATCCCAGTTTTGTCAGTACGTGTTCCACGTGTCCCTGAGCGGTGCGCAGCGAGATTACCAAGTGCTCCGCAATCGCGCGATTGGTCAACCCTTGGGCAACCAGTTCCGCAACTTGCTGCTCACGAGGAGTGAGGTGAGGCCCTTCAGCCGACGACGCAGTCGTGACACTGGAGCGCTTGTCGAGCGCATATGCGACAGCTTCACCCTCGGACATCGCAAACCCGCTGCGAAACGACTTGTCGAAAGCATCGTCACCCATGGCTTTGCGAGCAGTCTCTGCAGCAGTGTCGTGATGAGCTGACAAACCCGGCAGGCCCGCCAGCCGTCCCCCGACCTTCTGCCAATACATGGCTGCCGCGCCGAGCAGAACCGCTGCATGCTTCCAATCACGTTGCGCTGCAGCAATCCACGCCAACGGCTCGATACACCACGCCGAGTTCATCGGGGCATCGAGAATTCTCAAACTTCGAGTCAAATAGTCACTTGCGGCCTCCAATTCACCTCGGAGCCAGCTCACGAGCCCGAGAGTTCCCAGCGCAAATGCCTGGAACATCATCTCGTCGGCGGGCACGGTGATCGCGAGAATCTCTTCGTTGCACTCCACAGAGCGATCAAGAGCGCCGGACAGGAAGTACGCGACTCCCAAGGTGTCCAGGCCGATCACAACATGCAGCAGATTCTTGTCGAGTCGAAACAGCGTCAACGCGGATTCCAGCTTGGCCGTAGCGGTATCGAAGTTACCTCTGAAGGTATCGACGTATCCGTCTCCCCACGTCGCCAAGCCGCGCGAGCGCACATCCGCCAAGTCGTTTGCCAGGCGCCAACTCTCGTCGACCAACTCTTCTGCCCGTTCGAGTTCCCCCTGCATCGCGTGATTCACGGCGTCGATGGCCAAGACATCCACTCGGAACGGATCCAGTTCTCGATCCTCTGCATTCAAGGCTCGATCCGTCCAATAACGCGCCTGCACAAGTAATCCACCTGCAAGCCAGAATCTGTACAACGCACCGACCATTCGCGTTGCAGATCGCGCCTCTCCGGCAGTGGAAATCGAGTACTCCAACGCATCGTTGACGTTGCGCTGTTCACGACCGAGCCTTGCGATCCAGGCAGCTTGCCGGCCACTGATCCACTCGGCTTCCGCATGAACGACCAGTGCCTCGAACCAATCACGATGGCTTCGACGCAAAGCGGAATACTCACCGGCGGACTCCAACTTTTCATGTCCGTACTCCCGGAGTAGGTCGAGGAGGTGGTACCGAACATCCCCGTCGGTTTCCTCACGAATCAGGATGGACTTCTCGACCAACGCGGTGACGAGATCGAGCACTTCGGTCGAATTCATGTCCTGCCCACACACGCCCTCAGCGGCGTCGAGGTCGAACCCACCCGAGAACACCGACAACCGCCCCCACAACTGCTGTTCGGTTGGCGAGCAGAGGTCGTAACTCCAATCGATCGACAATCGCAGCGTCTGTTGACGACTCGGAACGTCGCGTCCACCCGTTGTAAGAAGTCGGTATCGATCCGAGAGCCTGTTCATGATCTGCTCAGCAGACATACCACGCAGGCGAGCTGCCGCCAGTTCGATCGGAAGTGGGAGTCCATCCAAGTCGTGACAGATATGCGCAACGGCGCGCTTGTTCTCCTCGGTGAGGGTGAAACCAGGTACGACGGAAGCCGCACGCTCGGTGAACAACGACACCGATTCGTACTGGGCAATTCCCTCGAATTCGGGCGGCTGTTGCTGCGGTGTGGTGAGTGAGGGAACGCGCATCGTCACCTCACCGCCCAGGCCCAGCGATTCGCGGCTCGTCGCCAGGATCTTGACGCCGGCACATCGCCGTAGGATCGCGCCTACGAACACAGCGACGGCATCGACCAGATGTTCACAGTTGTCGAGCACCAACAGCAGACTCCGATCGGCGCAGTAGTCGATCAATGCCTGCAGCGGGTCCGCCGACGAGACCGACCGGACACCAAGGGTCACGGCGACATGATCTTCGAGGAGATCCGAATCTGTCTGCTCCCCCAGTTCCACCAACCAGGCACCATCTCGAAACACCCGTTGCAACGCGCCCGCAAGTCGGATCGCGAGCCGTGTCTTGCCCACGCCACCGATCCCGGTGAGTGTCAACAAACGGGACGTCTCGAACAATCTCCTGGCGTCGGCCAACTCACGCCGACGACCGACGAAACTCGTCAGCTCCAAGGGCAGGTTGCCGACAACTCGCTGGTCGGCTTCTGAGCGCACAGCGGATGCCATCGACCGACTCGCTTTCTGCCATACCACTACACAACAACGCTACCCCCACGATCGGCCTCCCGAGCAGCACTCACGCGAGCATGTGATCGGAGCCCACTTGTTCTCCCCCGAGTGCGAGATGCACGACGGCCACACCGGTGTCACGCAGACGAAACAACGTATTCCTACTCTGGCAGACAGACGAAGGGAGAGCGACATGCCGCCGCGCCGTAGATCGGTACTGCTGACGCAACTGGTAATCGATGCTCCCGGAAGTCCACAACAAACGATCCTCGACGAACTGCGGCGAGTGATTCTGTCGGGTTCGGCGCCTCCGGGTACCCCGATTCCTCTCGGCGACGTGGCTGATGTGTTCGGTGTCAGTCGAATACCTGTGCGGGAATCACTGAAAACACTGGTCGGAGAGTCCTTGGTCGACCATCGACATCAATTCGGCTACACCGTTGCTCAGCTGACGCCGGCAGAACTGCGAGAGATGTACATCGTCCGCGAAACTCTCGAATCAGCTGCATTGGCCGTCGCCGTCGAGCAGGCAACCGAAGAGGATCACGAACACGCCGTCGAGGTGAACTCCCGTTTGGAGATCGCATTGCGCTACGACGACTCTCAGTCCTATCACTGCGAGAGCCGAAACTTTCATCTCGCACTGACCCGACCGTCTCAGATGCTTCGACTTCTGCACATGTTCGAAGCTGCCTGGAACATCACCGAACCAGTACAGCCGATGGTCCATGTTGCCGGCGTCGATCGCCGGGTTCTGCACTCGGATCACACCGCGATGCTGGACGCATTCCTGCGTCGGGACGCATCCGCACTTCTGAGCGCTTCCGAAATCCATCATCGCCGACTCGATACCGTGATCGCGACTCTACCGACAGACACCGGTCTATTGGCCGAAAAAGATATACCGATCGCGCAATAGTCGTGCAACACAGCATCGATACCTTTCTCTCAACACAGTTTTCATCACTGACGCTGAGAGCTCGTGGCACCGTCCGCTGATTTCCTGCACTGATGCACAGGAGCTGTCATGACCGACATTCTTCCGTCCCGAACGACCACTACCCCCACTGCGCCAAAGGAAAGCGGATCGGGTGACCTTGTCGAAGCCGCGGGTCACCCTGTCGGAAGCGGCCTGATCAAGCCGGGCTACGACCCTCGTTTGACCAACGAGGACTTGGCGCCGCTTCGCAGGCAGACCTGGTCGTCGTACAACATCTTCGCCTTCTGGATGTCCGACGTACACAGCGTCGGCGGATATGTCACTGCCGGTAGTCTTTTCGCACTGGGATTGGCCAGCTGGCAAGTACTCGTCGCCCTGCTGGTCGGTATCACGATCGTCTACTTCTTCTGCAATCTCGTCGCCAAGCCCAGCCAAGTTACCGGCGTGCCGTATCCGGTGATCTGCCGCAGCGTGTTCGGCGTCCTCGGCGCGAACATCCCGGCAATCATTCGTGGCCTGATTGCCGTGGCTTGGTATGGAATTCAAACCTTCCTCGCTTCAGCAGCCCTCGATGTCGTACTGATCAAACTCTTTCCGTCACTCGCGCCCTATGCCGTCGTCGAAGACTACGGATTCGCCGGACTCTCCGCACTGGGCTGGGGAAGTTTCATGCTCCTGTGGGTACTTCAGGCCTGTGTCTTCTGGCGAGGCATGGAATCGATCCGCCGCTTCATCGACTTCTGCGGGCCGGCTGTGTATGTCGTGATGTTCATGCTGTGCGGCTACCTGATCTACAAGGCAGGCTGGAGCGCCATCGATCTCACGCTCGGCGACGTCAAGTACTCGGGTTTCGACGCCGTGCCGGTCATGCTCGGTGCGATCGCTCTGGTTGTCTCGTACTTCTCCGGACCGATGCTCAACTTCGGCGACTTCTCCCGCTACGGAAAGTCGTTCGCTGCCGTCAAGAAGGGCAACTTCCTCGGTTTGCCGTTGAACTTCCTCGTATTCTCGGTGTTGGTCGTCGTCACTGCATCGTTGACGCTGCCGGTGTACGGCGAACTGATCACCGATCCCGTTGCGACCGTTGCACGAATCGACAGCACCTTCGCCATCGTTCTCGGAGCACTCACCTTCACCATCGCCACGATCGGCATCAACATCGTGGCCAACTTCATTTCCCCGGCCTTCGACTTCTCCAACGTGAGTCCGCAGAAGATCAGCTGGCGCGCCGGCGGAATGATCGCAGCGATCGGCTCGATCCTCATCACGCCGTGGAACTTGTACAACAATCCGGACGTTATTCACTACACACTCGAAACCCTCGGAGCCTTCATCGGTCCGCTGTTCGGAATTCTGATTGCCGACTACTACCTCGTGCGCAAGCAGAAGGTCATCGTCGACGAACTGTTCAGCATGTCGCCGACCGGAACCTACTGGTACAGCAAGGGATACAACCCTGCTGCAGTGATCGCCACCGTGGTGGGAGCCGTCGTCGCGATGGTCCCGGTCCTGGGCAAGGACCTCACCGGGATGTACACCGCAGCGCAGTACAGCTGGTTCATCGGTTGTGGGCTCGGATTCACCGTCTATTACCTACTCGCCGCGCGCTCTTCCTCAGCTGTCCGGAATGCTTCCTCTCCCGACACTGTGACGGTCGACTGATCGTCATGAGAATCAAGGTGATCAACCCCAACACCACGTGGGCGATGACCGCCAAGATCGAGGAATGTGCCCGGACCGTCGCAGGCTCGGGCACATTCGTCGAGGCTGTCAGCCCTGCCATGGGTCCCGCGTCGATCGAAAGCCACTACGACGAAGCTCTCAGCGTCCCCGGAATCCTGACCGAGATCGCCGCCGGAGAAAAGAACGAAGTCGACGGCTACGTCATCGCTTGCTTCGGTGACCCAGGTCTTGATGCAGCCCGAGAGTTGGCCAAGGGCCCCGTCGTAGCTGTTGCCGAAGCGGCCATGAACTACGCAAGTTTCCTGGGTCGCGGATTCAGCATCGTGACCACTCTCGGTCGAACCCGCGGCCGCGCAGCCGATCTGGTGGACCGGTACGGCATGCAGGCTCGGTGCCGGGGTATCCACTCCTGCGAGATTCCGGTTCTGGAACTCGATCGTGATCCCGACGCGCGAAAGGTGATCTTGGAAGCCTGTTTCGACGCATTGGAGCAAGACGACTCGGACGTCCTCGTGCTGGGTTGCGCCGGCATGGCGGACCTGTGCCAGGACTTGTCCGACGAACTGGGTGTCCCGGTAGTCGACGGCGTTGCCGCTGGGGTCACGATGGTTCAGTCGTTGGTCACCCTCGGGCTGTCGACCAGTTCGCGCGGCGAGTTCGCACGCCCACTTCCCAAGAATTACACCGGTACACTGACACCGTTCTCGCTGTGAGCGTGCCTGAGCGAGAGTCGAACACCTGTCACCAGCAGCGCCAGGATCGCGAACAATACTCCAGCCCAGACTAATTGGCGGGTTTCGAAATGCGCGAGAAACAGTCCACCGACCGCAGTGCCGAGCGTGATCCCCAGGTTGGAGAACGAGATGAAAAGGCTGTTGCCGAATTCAGGCGCGTCGACTGCGTCTCGCCCCATCCAGCTCTGCGAAACCACCAGTCCACCGGAATGCACTACACCCCAAACCAACACGGCTACAACCATCGCGCCGAAGTACGGGCCCGCCAGATAGAGCATCACGTAGACGACGATGTACAGCAAGGGAAAAGCCACAACCGTGCGCACCACCCCCTTGGCGAGCAGAGCCCCGAAGACGAAGTTGCCGAAGATCATCACGACACCGAAAGCCAAGAGCATCGCGCTGATCCACGATCCGCTCATGCCGGTCACCTCGCCGAGGTATTCGGCAAAGTATCCGTACACCGAGAACATGGCTGCGAAGACGAAGGTGACGGAAAGAATGGTCAACCACACGCGCGGCCGGCGAAGTATCCCGACCTGTGCACCGTACGACAGGCGTTGTGTCACAGGAGCCGAGGGCAGAAGTACGACAATCCCGAAAAACGCGAGAACGTTGACCACGGCGCCGAACACGAATGCTGTCGACACCGAAAAGTTCTCGGCCAAATAGGACGTCAAGGGCACGCCGAACGCGAATCCGACTGTGACGCCTGCAAATACCTTGGTCACCGCGGCGGTCGCCTGTTCCGGCGATACCAGACGAACCGCACTTGCAAGCGCGACAGCGAAGAAGACCGGATGAACCACGGCGGGGATGATCCGAAATGCAAACATCACCTCGAAACTCGATGTGGTCGCATACACCACATTGGAGACCGCAAAGACTGCAATCGCCACCAACAGAACGGTTCTCCTGTTGATTCCCGAGGTGATCAGCGTTGTGAACGGACCGGTCACCGCCACGACGAGTGCAAACACACCGACCAACCATCCGGCAGTCGACGCGGTGATACCGAACTTTTCGCTGATCTGAGGCAGAACCCCGATAATGCCCATCTCCGTAGTGATGATTCCGAATACACCCAACGCCAGAACCGGTATCAACAATTTCGACTTCACGACACACTCCTCACTACTACGTCACACAAGGCAGTTACATATCTAGATATGTAGATATATTTGGTTGAACAAACCGGCCGACGAGGGCAATTCGGCCGCTACAGCTTTTCGCGAACGAATTCCCTGAACTCGCCGATCACGGATTCGTTTCGTCGGTAATACGTCCACTTCCCGATGCGCTCGGACTCGAGCAGACCCACATCTTTCATGCCCTGCAGGTACCCCGAGATCACCGACTGGGCAAGTCCCGATCGCCCCTGGATGTCACCCACACAGACTCCGATGTGAAACCCGAGATCCTGCTGCGTATACGAGTCCTCGTCGAAATACTTCGCCGGGTGCGCGAGCCACTCCATGATCTGCAGGCGAGTCGGGTTGGACAGCGCCTTGAAGATCGCCAAAGCATCCATGGACCACACCCCTCTGCACGACAACCGGAACGCATCTACTTTTATGGATATGTTTGGCCAAGTCAAGCCCGATCCGGACCGAAAGCCGTCTGCATCACATCGAAGCATTCGAAGTGAGCTGCGACACTTACGTTTCGACGACCTGCGGAAATCTCAACGCCGACTTTCTATCTGTGACGACTTGTTTATAGTTATCGCCAACAACGAATTGCCGGAAGTTTTCGGTTCACCTCAGAACGTCCGTGGGTGAACACAATTCGCTCAACACCAGCCGTACCCGGCTTGTCATTCGGGAGTCGAACCATGAACACACCGCATCAGTTCAGGGTCGTCACCTCATGGTGATGTCGAAGCTCGCCAAATGGCAGCTGGTCGCCCTCGTCGTGGTTGCACTCCTGGGCTTGATCTATGTCGGAGCGAAATACGTACGGCTGGACAATCTTCTGGGATTCGGCCAATACACGGTCAAAACCGAACTGGCGACGTCCGGTGGCATCTTCACCAACGCCGAAGTGACCTATCGCGGTGTACCCGTCGGACGCGTCGGTGACATGTCGCTCACGTCCGACGGAATCGAAGTCGACCTGTTGATCGACAGCAGTGCTCCGCAGATTCCCGCATCCGCGCGAGCCGTGGTGGCCAATCGCTCAGCCATCGGCGAGCAGTACGTCGACCTTCAGCCCGATACCGACCAGGGCCCGTTCCTCGAAGACGGCTCGGTGATCGCCGTGGGCGACACAACCACGCCGATCCCCATCGAGAACGTCTTGACCAGCGCCAACGGTCTGGTGCACTCCGTTCCGGTCGACGCACTCCACACCGTCGCGAAAGAACTCGGCGCGGCATTCAACGGCAAGGGCGAAGATCTGCAGGTACTTGCCGACTCGCTGTCAGGGATCTCCCAGTCGGGCCTCGACACCCTTCCCCAGACCCTCGGACTGATCCGCGACAGCCAGACGGTACTCACGACCCAGTCCGATCAATCGTCGGCGATCAAGCAGTTCAGCACCGACCTCGACGCACTGACGGCGCAATTGCGCACCAGCGACCCCGACATCCGACGCGTGATCGACAACGGCATACCGGCCAGCGAACAAGTCGGCTCTCTCGTCACCGAAGCCGGCCCCGCGCTCACGACCAACCTCTCCAACCTCTCCGCCGTTGCAGCGGCAGCCGCACCGACACTGCCCTCGCTGCAGCCCTTCCTGCTCTTCCTGCCTGCGCTCGCCGGGGCGGCGCCCACCGTTGCACCGGGAGACGGCACAGTACATCTGGGCTTGGTACTTGAGACCAACAACCCGCTCTCGTGCACCGTCGGTTACGAAGGGACCATGGCGATCCTCGACGAGATGAAGCGCAAGGACCCGAACTTCGACGACACGACGCAGAACTTCCCGTTGAACACTGCCGCCAACTGCCAGGCACCTCAGGGCAGCGAAACGGGAGTTCGTAGCGCCAACCGCATCGCGTTCGCCGACCCGAACACCTCGCAACCGTGGGACGGCAAGCCCAAGGTGGACCCGGACAAGCTCAACCTGAACCCGATTGCCACTCAACTCGCACCGATGCTCGGCGCCACCCCGAAGTAGCCGTAAACAACTGGCACCGTCGACCCTCCGCGACGATGATGATGTGATGTCGGAAGGAACGCCTGAAGGCGAGTCACAGAGCATGTCACGAGGTTTCGACGAACTTGTCGCCGAAGCGGAATCCGCCTCCGTCGACGGGTGGGATTTCTCGTGGCTCGACGGACGCGCCACGGAGCAGCGTCCGTCGTGGGGGTACCAGAGGCTGATGGGTGAACGTCTCGGCCGCGCCGGCGCCGCATTGGACATCCAGACCGGCGGCGGCGAAGTCCTCGCCGCTGCACCGTCACTCCCGCCGGTGATGGCAGCAACCGAATCCTGGCCACCGAACATCGCCAAGGCCACCGCCTTTCTGCGTCCCCGAGGTGTGGTGGTGGTCGCGGATCAGGACGAGCCGCCGCTACCGTTCGCCGATTCGGCTTTCGACCTGGTGACCAGCCGACACCCAGCGACGGTGTGGTGGACCGAAATCGCGCGGGTACTCGAACCGGGAGGAACGTACTTCGCTCAACATGTGGGTCACGCCAGCGTGTTCGAACTGGTCGAGTACTTTCTCGGTCCTCAGCCGCAGGCTCGTCGCGGACGGCACCACGAGGACGAAACTGCCGACGCGATTGCGGCCGGGCTCACCGTCGTCGACCTTCGTTTCGAGCGTCTGCGCATGGAATTCTTCGACATCGGCGCCGTTG
Organism: Rhodococcus sp. WY5; assembly: GCF_018588185.1. NCBI lineage: Bacteria > Bacillati > Actinomycetota > Actinomycetes > Mycobacteriales > Nocardiaceae > Rhodococcus > Rhodococcus sp. WY5. Next base: position 2,496,019 of record NZ_JAAMPR010000001.1, on the reverse strand, counting down.
TCTACTTCTTACGCAAGGTGATCTGGATGGTTCCGGGATTCACCGTCGCGCAGTATCGGGACCGGCTCCGCGAACTCGATCAGCAGATCCGTCGCGATGGATCCTTTGTCGCGCACTCGAGTCGATTCCTGATCGAGGCACGCAAGAGCTGAGCGCACCGCGACGGGCCGCACATCCCGAACGTGATCGATGCTGCTAGTCGGACTCGTCGGCGTCGCTCCGCGAGCCGATCGCAGCGGCAAGATAGTCGCCGAGTTCACGCTGAAGGTTCGCGTCGAGTGCCCGGGCCAGTGCCGAATGTACCGACGCCACACCGAGTTCACGCATCGTCTGGAGCATCTCGGCTGTTCCGGCAACCTCGTCGCCCTCCGGGAGCCAACCGACCCCGTGCTGATCGACGATGCGATCCTTCGCCGCCTGAATCAGGTCTTTGGCGATCCCGTCCACAGCGTTGTGAAGCTTTTCGTGCACATCGACCAGTTGATCGAGAGTGAAACCGTAGTCGAGGAGACTCGAAAATCCGCTGAGCAAAGCAGGATCGGTGAAAACGCAGTTCTCTCCTTCGATCTGTACCAGTCCGAGATCTACGAGACGATCCAGTTGACCATCTGCATCTCCCCCGAGAAACTCGCGTACGACGGCCATCTCGATACTCACGGTGTCGCTGCGGGACCATGGTTCGGTGACCGCGTGCTGCAGACCCAGCACCTCTGTCAGGTCTTTCCCGCTTTCCCACCCGGTGATGAAGTCGTCGATATGCGCAGTGGTGAAACCTCGTTGAAGAAGCGTGTCGATCAGCTTGAGGCGTTCGAGGTGCGCGTCGCCGTAGATGCCTACCCGCCCACGCTTCTCCGGCGGAGGAAGCAATCCCCGTTCCTGATATGCCCGTACATTCCGCGAGGTGGTGCCCGCAGCGCGCGCTAGATCGTCGATGCGGTACTCGGTCACCGCCTCGTCTCCTCTGCCGCGTCGGTCGTCACGATTCCAACTTAGTGGCAACACCAGGCCGATCAGAACCCGGGATCAGGTCTGCGCAGTGTCTTTCTCGCGCACCGTGCTCGTGTAGTCCCGAAGATCCACCGATTTCAATTGGTTCACGTACTGGGTCGCGAAACCGGGAAACATAGTGGCATTGAATCCTTCGTCGGTGAGATACCAACTCGAACATCCCGAGTTCCACGTGGTCTTCGACAGCCGACGCTGCAACTCGACGTTGTACGCATCTTCGACATCTTGACGAACATCGAGTGCCTTGAGGTCGCGCTCGAGAACGATCTTGATCGCTTGGGCGAGATAGTCGAGTTGCGCTTCCATGTACACAAGGGCGGAGCTGTGCCCCGGACCCGAGTTGGGTCCGAAGGTGAAATACAGGTTGGGATAACCGGATACCGCAATGCTCTTGTACGCACGCGCCCCGGATTTCCACTCCTGAGCGAGCACACGTCCGTCCCGGCCGATGATCGGGACCGGTGTTCCGGTCTTGCAAACGTCGAAGCCGGTGGCGAAGACGATGCAGTCGAATTGATGCTCGATCCCTTCGACCGTGCGAATGCCATGTGGCGCCAATCTCGCGATCGGCCAGGTCACGAGTGTGCAATTGTCTTGCTGGAGAGCCGGGTAATACTCGCTGGTCATCAGCAACCGCTTGCACCCTGCCCGAAAGTCGGGAGTGAGTTGTCGCCGCAACCACGGGTCCTTCACCTGCATGCGCAGATGAAGACGCCCGACTGTTTCCACCACCCTCGTCAACGGGGATTCCCACACCACCCCGAGAGCTACCGATTCGTGTCCCCAGTACCAAGCCCGACGCGCCAGAGTCTGGACGACCGGATGACGACGGTACAGATCCTTCGTGCGAGATCGGGTGCGTAGGTTTGCTCGCGGCAATGCCCATCCCGGTGTTCGTTGGAAAACCTTCACTGATCGTGCAGTTTTCACGAGTTCAGGGACGATCTGGACGCCACTTGCCCCGGTTCCGATCACTGCGACCCGCTTGTCGGTGAAGTCGTAGTCATGGTCCCAGCGAGCACTGTGAATCTTGTGTCCTTCGTAGCTCTCCAAACCCGGAACAGCGGGAAAGCTGACGTTCGCCAGCGGACCGGACGCCATGACGACGGTCCGGGCAATGACCGCTTCACGGCCCTCGAGCGCGATCGCCCAGACACCTGTCTGCTCGTCCCATTCGACGCCCGTGACGTTGCACCGAAACCGAATCTTCGGCTCGAGGCCGAACTCTTTCACCATCGTTCGGATGTAGCCGAGGATCTCCGCGCTGGCCGAGTAGGTGTGCGACCAGTCCGGGTTCGGGGCGAAACTGTACGAGTACAGACGGGACGGAATGTCGCACGCAGCTCCCGGATACGTGTTGTCGCGCCACGTCCCGCCGACCTCCGTGCCGCGTTCGAGAACGACGAAGTCCTCGATACCGTTCTGCTTCAACCGAATCGCCGCTCCGATTCCTGCGAAACCTCCACCGATGATCGCCACTGACAGTGGCTCGGCAGTACTCATGCGAGTGGCTCGTACGTAAGTTCTTTGGCCCAGGTCGGCTCGGAATTGAGCCTGCTGCCGGAAAGTCGGCCAGTGACCTTGACCATCCGATCGGCAAGCAGATGGTAGGGATGGTTGCGATTGATGACCATGTTGCCGTGCCACTTCACCACCCGATACATCGGGACGCGGAGCGCGGCCGGACTCCGTTCGCCTACGTTCCTGAATCGCTTCATCGCGGTGTAGAGCCGTTCCTCGTTCACTCCCATGTCGACGATGTTGTCGCGCATCTTGTTCAGCAGCGGGATGTAGCGAAGTGTCCCGATGATCAACGCCGGATTCATCCAGGCGCCGACGGTTTCGACAACGAGCTTGCGCGTCGTCGAGTGCCCGAGCATCTCGATCACCGCAAAATCGACCGCCAGATGCCTGGACTCGTCTGCATTGATCTTCTTGAACACAGCCTGACAGACCGGATCCTCGATCTCGTCCATGATGAACTTGACCAGGGCTCCGTCGAGCGCCACCTCGAGCATCGGTATGACGGTCCCGAGAATCGAGAGCGACAAACCGTCGGAATGCTTGTCCAGCCAGTCGATGACGAGCTTGACGTTGATGTTGGGCTCGGGCATCTCGTCGCCGTCCAGCATTCCCCAACGACGCATCAGCGCGAGTTCGGCGTTGGCGTGCTTCTGTTCCTCGGCGTGGAAATGCCGATAGATGTCTCGGAGAGTTTCAGTCGGCGCCTTGAGAGCCATCGCAGCGAAGCCACGGGCACCGACGTTCTCGATCCACATCAGGTCCGACATGAACGGTTTCAGCTTCGCATGAAGCTCTGGACTGATCGTCTCGGCGCCCGGAGCATCCCAGTCGATGTCCACCAGAGCCCATTGGCGGTCCTTGATCTTGTGCAGCATGCCGTCGAAATCGAAGGACATGTCACGCTCCTTTCGTGCTCGGCGAGTTCGTCTCCGGCGCCGCCGAAGTTCCAGATGATCCCGACTTCTGTTTCGGTGCAAAGCGATTGAGAACTCCACAGCCCCACGTGTATGCAACGGGTAGATACCGTTTGAGTCGCCAGATCACCTTCGCATCGAACTGCGGCACCACGTAGAGTCGACCCTTGTCGTAGGCGTCGAGAGTGGTGACGGCGATGCGCTCCGGCGAAAAGCCGGTTCGCCGCATCAACGCTTGCGCCAATTGTGTTGCTTCCGCGGTGATTCGGCCGTCGAGAGCAACATTTGTCTTGACGAAGGTCGGACACAGCACCGTCACCCGCACTCCCGTACCGGCAAGTTCAGCGGACAAGGTCTCCGAGAGCGACATCACGGCGGCTTTACCGACGTTGTAGGGCGCCATCAGCGGCGCAGCCGCAACCCCAGCAGCCGAGGCCACGTTGATGAATCCCCCGGCGCCGCTCGCACGCAGTTGTGGAGCAAATATCTCACAGCCGTGCACGACACCCCACAGATTGATCCCGAGTGCCCACTCCCAATCGTCGAAACCGATCTGGCCCACCGGTTTTCCACCGATACCCACCCCGGCATTGTTGATCACCAACGAAAGCGGACCCGCAAGTTCGAGTTCCGCGAACAACGCCAGGTCCTGAACCTGCTCACGAATTGACACATCGCATTTGACGGCGTGCGCGGTACCACCGATCTCATCGATGAGTGCCACTGTTTCCTTGGCCCGTTCCAGCGAGATATCCGCGCAGATCACCTCACCGCCTCTGCGCGCCAACTCCAACGAAAAGGCACGGCCGATTCCGCTGCCGGCGCCGGTCACCACTGCGCGGGCATTGTGGGACACCTTCGATCCGCGGTTCTTGGTCGGTTTCTTGGTCGGCACCGGTCGGCTCACCTTGAAGACGCTTCGACTGCTGTGTGTTTCTCCATCTCCAAAGAGTCATCCACAACCGTGCCAGTTGTCAATGGCCTAGAATTCGATGGCGGAATACGCGGCAGTCGAACCAGTACCCGGACTGCTCGAATGAAGTCTTTTGTCGACCGACCGTGATCTAAACGGGGTGCGCGGTCTTCCAGTGCTCGGCGATGTCGATGCGCCGCGCGATCCAGACCTTCTCGTGTGACTGCACGTGGTCCAGAAATCGCTCGAGAGCGGCCGCACGGGCAGGGCGGCCGACTATGCGGCAGTGCAACCCGATCGAGAGCATCTTGGGCGATCCGGCCGTCCCCTCCGCATACAGCACGTCGAAGGCATCGCGTAGGTGCGCAAAGAACTGATCACCGCTGGGAAATCCTGCGGGAGAGGCGAAACGCATGTCGTTGGTGTCAAGGGTGTACGGGACGACCAGGTGCTTCACCGATTCTGCGCCACGCGGAACGTCGACCCAGTACGGCAGATCGTCGGCGTATGAATCGGAGTCGTAGACGAAGCCGCCGTGCTCGACCACCAATTCGCGGGTGTTCGGTGAATCGCGCCCGGTGTACCAACCGAGGGGCGCCGAACCCGTCAGATCTCGCAGAATCTGCACGGCCTCGGCCATGTCTGCGCGTTCGCGCTCGATGTCCACGGATTGGTAAGACTTCCAACGTAATCCGTGGCACGCGATCTCGTGGCCCAACTCCTGAAAAGCACTGACTGCTTCGGGGTTCCGCTGCATCGCCCGCGCCACCGCAAAGACGGTGAGAGGCAGGTTTCGCCGCTCGAAGGTTCGCAGTACACGCCACAACCCGGCCCGTGAGCCGTACTCGTACAGCGATTCCATGCTCATGTGTCGATTCGGAAATGCCTCTGCCGGAGTCATTTCCGACAGAAATGTTTCCGAAGCCGCGTCCCCGTCCAGGACGTTGTTCTCGGCTCCCTCTTCGTAGTTGAGCACGAACTGAACCGCTATCCGCGCGTCGCCGGGCCAGTGCGGATGCGGCGGATGAGGGCCGTACCCCACCATGTCCCGGGGATAGTCGTCGCGCGGATAGTCGCTCATGCCAACAACTTTACCGTCAGCGCCCGGAGATCACAGCGCGAGCAGCGTCGGTGAGTACGCCGAAGACTCTCAGCCGCGCCAGGCCACCGTCCGGGAAGATGTCCAGACGAACATCGGTGACCGGGACTTCGGAATCGATCGGAAAGCGATGGCGCGTATCCGGACGCAGCGTCGTGCGCGGCAACAGTTCGATCCACTCCCCCTCCGACGTCCGCCCGGTCAGAGCACCCTCACCTGGACTGTTTCCGAGGAAGTACGAGGTGTCGATCTCGACGAAACTCAGTACGCCTTCACCTGCGAGTCGTACTTGCACCCAGTCGTTTCCGTTGTCGCGGCGCCTGGCGGTCTCCCACCCGTCACCCATCGAAGCAGCGCGTCCGGGAAACAGGATGTTCTGCGGTGAGCTGTAGAACATGTTGGAGCAATCGGTCACGCGGCCACCGTTTTCGAGTGCTGCGAGGTCCAACGGCCCGGCATCGAGGAAACGCGGGTCCGGCCGCGCTTCGCCGTGAACACGGAATCTTGCCACGCCGCCGTCCGGGTAAATGGTCAGCTTGACGTGCGTCCACCGCTCCTCCGACGCCACCGAGAACGGATTCTCCGAGTCACCGTGCACGGTCGAGCGCTCGACGATGGTTGTCCACTCGCCGGATCCGGCCAGGTCGGCGGGATCCGGATACCCGTCGACCGAGATTGCTTCCACCGAGATCTCGGGCGGGTAATTGCCCTTGAACCACGCGGTGTCGACCACGACGCCTCGCACCACTCCGGGAACACCGAGTCGAACGATCGCCTCGTCATGGCCTGCCACCCGGCGGCGACGCGTCTCCCAACCGTCGTACACCTGCCCCTTGTGACCGAACGTCGCCGGCTGGTACCCGGCCTTGCCTGGGCGGATCAGGGCCTCACGCTCGGCAAACGCCTCGTCGTTCGCCCAGATGACGGCTCCGCCGAGGGTGCGCAGTGCCAGATCGGGCAGCAAGGTGAATTCGGTGGTGCTCATCGGTCAGTGTTCTCCTGTGATCGGTGTGGTGCGTCCTACGAGGTGACGGAGTGCGTTGGTGTCGGCGCTCGGGGCGAGTCGGAGAACTTCGGATTCCGGATAAGCCCCCGCGTCGAGCCCGCGCAGTACCACCGCTGCGAGCGCCTGGGCAGTTGCAGGTTCGTCCATCACGTCGCCACCTTGGCGCCCCAGGTACGACTGGATGCGCGGGGCAGCGGCGCCGAGCGCGTTGCGATAGAAGCCGAACGTGGCGAGCCAGCGGGTGACCAGATGCCCGGGGTGCATGTCCCACCCCTGGTAGTAACCGCGTTCCAGGGACCGCGTGACGAGGCGATGGTGCCGAGTGATCGCGTCGCGGATCGCCGTGGCGCTCCCGACGGGCGCGACCTGAGTCGACCCGTCGCACACCCAGACGCCGGTCTGCGCGGCAGCAGCCAACATGACAGCCTTTGCGTGGTCTGCCACCGGATGTTCGAGCGACTGATGACGCGATGCAATTCCGCAAGCTGCACTGTAATCGTAAGTACCGTAATGCAAACCGGTCAGACGACCGGCACCACGATGGATGGCCTGAGCAACTGCCACCGTTCCGTCGGCCGCGATGACCGCCTGCGGGCTCTCGATCTGCAACTCGAACCGAAGCGAACCGAGCTCGAGTCCGTGCGCCTTCTCCAGCTCTTCGCAGAGCAACACCGTCGCCGTGACCTGCTCCACCGCGCGCAGTTTGGGAACGGTGAAGACAAATCCGTCCGGCACTCCACCGGCCGCGTCGAGCACAAGCTCGAGCGTCCTGATCGAGCGCCGACGCTCACCGGCCGGCAACCCCTTGAACCTGATGCCACTCCAGTTCGGCCCGGCAGGATCAGCGCTGAGCGCGGCAAGCGTCTGTCCGGCCGACGTCGCTGCATCGTCTTCTTCTTCGTCGCTGCGGCGTCCGTACCCGTCCTCGAAATCGATCCGAAAGTCTTGGACCGGCTTGCGGCCGAGTTGAACTCGCACATCAGCGAGCGCATTCTCCGTGTCGAGATCGGCGAACACATGAGCATGGGAATCGAGAAGCGCGATCGCCTGCTCACCCCAGAGTCGAGGGGTGTCGACGGTTGCATCCGCGGCACTGACGTAAATCGTGTGCACGGGTTGGATCTCGTCACGGTTTCCCGGGTACTGCGCCGCGAGCCGCTCGTCCACCGGATCCAGAAGTCCGTCCAGACGATCGTGGACGGCGGCGGAGAGTCGGGATTCTGTCATCGGACGATCTTCTCAGAACGTCCGCGAGCCCGCAGGTTCTCACGCCGCCGATCCAATCCGAGTCAGCGGCCCCCGACGAACGGAACGTTGACGAAGCTCGGCCGGTCTGCAGCCAACTCGATGTGCTGCGGTTTGAGTTGGCTGTCGGCGAGCATCGGGCCGAGCGCCAGGTATCGCGGCACGCTGGCAGCGTAGACGTCGACGCGGAGCCGGTGCCCCGGTTGCAGCACTGCGTCCGTCGGGAGCATGTTGATGTCGACGGTGGTGACCTCACCGGGAACCACCGGCTGACGCGTGTCGATCGTCAGATAGTGGTGCGGTTCACTGTAGTCACCGTTGGCCGAGCGAGTGCTCTTCGAATCGTCGACTGCCCGCAGCGACGCAGTCAGAGCGCCGTTCGTGATCGGTGTCGATGTTCCGTCCGGTGCTACGTCGTTGACCGTCGCTGCCCAGAATCCGTCCGTCGCGTCCAGGACGGTCTCGAGGTGGACGTTGATCGGGCCCGAGAGTGAGGTCGGCTCCGTCACTGCCTCACCGGTGAACGTCAGGCCCTCCGCTTCCTGGAATCGGGAATCCTTGGAACACGTCGCACCGAGCACCACGGAGATCCCGGCAGTTCCCTGAGTTCCGTCACCGGAGCAGAAGCCTCGCAGTCCTGGTGCGACTGTCAATCGCGCTGCGGCACTGGGCGGGTCATTCGTCAGCGAACCGTCGTACGCTGCGTGGGCGGCAGTACCGCTGGGCGCAGAGTTCAGATACATACGTTCGTAGCTCGCACCGGCTCGCGGGAACTGATCGTCCGTGATCCATCCGCCGCCTTGCTGGAACATCGTCACCGGACCGTAACGATCGATTCCGTTGTCGATGCCCTTGAGCCACTTGTCGAACCACGCACGTTCGAGCACGTCGAGGCGCGGCGGCGCACCGTCCTTGCCGAATCCTCCACCGGGAGTGACGTGATAGCCGTTCCCCATGATCAACTGCTTCTGCCCGGGCGGCAGATCGATTCCGTTGTAGATCCGCGGCTCACTGTTGGCGAAGATGTCGTGCCAACCGCCGTAAACCATCGTCGGAACGGCGATGTTGCCGACGTCAGCGGCTCGGTCCTGATAGAACTGCCCGTCTTGCGCGACTTGCAGAGTCGACGGTGACACGTCCTCGATTCTCTGAGCCGTCATCGCTTGCACCAGTTCGGGAATCAGCGTTCCCGGATCCTCGAGGCGGCTCGCCAACCACAGGGGATCGAAGTTTCCTTGCAGGATGTCCTGAACGTTCGGGATGAGTTTGAGCCCGTTGACCGCGGTCAACCACAACGGCATGAACCCGACTCCGAGGCCGCCACCGGTTCCGACGATGTCGCGCAGCAGATCGTTGCCAGGTTCGACCGGGAAGATCGCCTTCAGTGCAGGTGGATTGTTGCTCGCCGCCTGCACCGAGTTGATCGCGGAGTACGAGATGCCCGCCATCCCTACTTTCCCGTCGGACCACCCCTGCTTGCTCATCCAGTCGATGACCTCGACCGAATCCTGTTGCTCGCGCTTACCGAGCACGTCCCAATTACCTTGGGAGAAGCCGGTTCCACGAGCGTCGACCACTACCTGCGTGTATCCGTTCTGGACCAGATCACGGTTGACGCCGAGAACCCTGGCGCCTCCGCCGGCGATGACGCCCGTCAACTCCGACACGCCGTCGAACGGCGCCGCGAGGTCGAGCGAGTTCGCAACGTCCATCAGCGTCTCACCGACCTGCGGGATCGACAGAGCTGAATCCACCAGTGTGTCCAGCAGTTTCGTGTACGGCGTGATGTTGAGGACCGAAGACGTCTTCGATTCCACGGCCCGCCCGGATGCATCCGCCGGTCGGTACACATTCGCTTGCAGAACCGTGCCGTCACTCATCGTGATGGGCACGTCCCACTCGATGGAGACCCCCGGATACTGCGGCGTCGCCTCCGTTGCCGCGAGCCAGGCCTGCCCGTCCGACCCTCCCGTCGGATCCGCAGAAGCGACGGCGCTCGGCACCGTCAATCCCACGACGCACAGCCCCACCGCAATCGTTGTCGACCTTCGACGTAGAAGTCGTGTCCTCACGAAAACCCCAATTTTCTGTTGTGATGACCCAGCCCTGCCCCCACGACAGTGACCGGTGTCACGAACTTACCGGATAGTAACTTCCGTCCCATATGTCGTCAATAGGTCTGAATGCCGACCGGACGGCTAGCTTTGAAGATGTGTCACGATCACCGCTTCCCGTCCGCGACGGCCTGAACCCCAGTCGCATCCGTCAGCCCGACGACGGCATGTGGACGACGACGCTCGACTACCTGCTCGAACGGTTCCCCCAGGACGCCGTCCGATTGCGGGAGAAGGTCGCAGCCGGGGAGGTCGTCGACGAGAAGGGTGTCGGAATCACCGAGACGAGCGCTTTTGCTCCCCGGCGGTTCGTCTACCTGTACCGCGACCCTCCCGTCGAAACGCGGGTGCCGTTCGAGATCGACATCCTCTATCGGGACGAGAACATCCTGGTCGTGGACAAACCGCATTTCCTGGCGAGCACCCCGCGCGGGCGATACATCGCCGAATCGGCGTTGGTCCGCTTGCGTCGGGACCTCGAACTACCGGAGCTGAGTCCAGCTCATCGCCTCGACCGCGTCACGGCGGGACTGCTGCTGTTCACCGTGCATCAGGCGGCCCGGCGCGACTACCAGACCATGTTCGCCGAGCGCCGCGTCGCCAAGGAGTACGAGGCCATCGCGCGTCACGACGCTCAGGTGAGCACCCCCGTGGTCGTGCGTAGTCGCATCGTGAAAGAACGCGGCGTGCTCAAGGCCGCGGAGATCGAGGGCGAACCCAACAGCGAGTCGCGGATCGAACTGATCGAAACGCGAGACGGCTTCGCGCGGTACCGGTTGACTCCCCATACCGGCAAGACCCATCAACTTCGGCTGCACATGACCTCGCTCGGGCTCCCGATCCACGGCGACAACTTCTATCCCGACTTCTACGACGTTGCCGCAGAAGATTATTCGAACCCGCTGCGCCTGCTGTCGAAGGTTCTCGAGTTCGAGGATCCGAAGACCGGCCGGCTGCAACGGTTCGAAAGTCGGCGGACCCTGTCCTGGCCGGACGAATCAGGCCGTGGCGACTCGCCGTAGGGACCCCGGACCCTTCCACTGCGCCTCCGATACCGGGAGGATGGAAGCGCAGACCGCACCGCAAGAGGAGACCAGATGAGCAAGACCGCCGTCGTACCCGAAGCCGTACGGGAGATCGAGCGCAAGTACGAGGCGCCGGCCGAGCAGGAAGTTCCCGCCTTGGGCGGACTTCCCGGTGTTGTCGGCGAACCGGTCCACGACTCGATACAGCTCTCTGCCACCTACTTCGACACCGCGGACTACCGGTTGCTGGCCGAGAAGATCACGCTGCGCAAGCGTGAGGGTGGCGACGACGCGGGGTGGCACATGAAACTTCCCGCAGGCCAGGACGCTCGAACTGAAATCCAACTTCCCCCGGACGAGAGCACCGATGTGCCCTCGCCGCTGTCGAGTCTGATCCGGGCGATCATTCGCGGTCACGATCTGGTGCCGGTCGCCCTGATCATCACCGATCGGGAGCGCACCAGGCTCAACGGCGAAAACGGTGTGCTGCTTGCCGAAGTGGTCTCCGACACCGTCATCGCCTGCAAGGCAGACGGTTCCGGAGAGTCGACGTGGCAGGAAGTCGAGGTCGAACAAGGCGCAGGCGGGCAAGAGCTGGCCGATGCAATCGAGTCGGTTCTACTGGACGCCGGGCTGGAGCGCTCTGCGAGTCCGTCCAAACTCAAACGAGCACTGGGCACGTCGGTCACACCGTACGCCGGTCACGAGGTCACCTCGGGCAAGGCGTCGAATCCGCGGATCTTGTTGCGTAATTACCTCATCGAACAATTGCGCGCACTGGTCGCCGCGGATCTCGGCACGCGTCGGGCCGACGACGAAGCCGTCCACGACTTCCGGGTTGCGGCACGTCGCATCCGCAGCGCTCTGCAGTCGTACGCCGGCCACTCCCCCAAGACCGACGATCTCATCACGGATCTGCGGTGGATCGGTGGAAAGTTCGGTGACGCCCGCGACGTCGAGGTCCAGTGGGAGCGTCTTGTGGAACGCCTCGGCGAAATCGACGAGATGCCCGAGCGAGAAGCTGTGCGAGCTCGAATCGACGAGTTCTTCTCTGCACGTGGTGAAACCGCCCAGGAAACAGCCCTCGAGGCGCTCGATTCCGAGCGATACACCACGCTGCTCGATCGCCTCGACGAGTACGTCGGCGACCTCGAATTCGACACCGCCACCCACCGCGTCGGAAAGAAGGCATCGGCACGAGAGTTGGCCCATACCCTGCGGCACCTGGCACACAAGGTCGGTAAGCGGGTCGATCACGTCTTCGATGCCGATAGCCGCACCGAGCGTGACGAGCGAATGCACCGCGCCCGCAAGGGAGCCAAGCGGATGAAGTACGCGATCGAGGTCATGGAACCCGTGTCGAAGAGCCGAGCGAAGCGCGCACTGAAGCATTTCAGCCACTTCCAGGATGTTCTCGGCGAGCACCAGGATTCCGTTGTCGCCCAACATCATCTACTTGCAATGGCAGCCGAGCAGGAGCATACCTCGCTCACCAGTTTCGGATTGGGCATGGCCTACCGACGAGAACTGGAAATAGCCGACGGGCAATCGACCCTGCTACGCAAGACGTGGAAGGAAGCCGTGAAGTCAGCATCGTCACTCTGGTGACTTCGCTGTAACCAGTCGACCGATCTCGATCATTTCAGAGGGAGTAGACATGAACACACTTGCAGGACACCAGGATGTCGTCGCCGGTATCGACGGATCCGAGGCCTCGACGGCGGCGGCCCGGTGGGCGGCCTCCGTCGCGAACGCGGTGAACTCACGACTGATTCTGGCGCACGCCCTGCCGCAAGAGGGCCCGATCTACAGTCCCGCTGCGGTGATGTTGCAGTCACAGTTCCTCAGCCAGATCCGCGAAGACGGCGAAGCGATCGTCGATGCCGCCGCCACGGTGATTTCGGCCGAATTCCCCGAACTGACCATCGAATCCGAGATCGCGCCAGGGCCGGCGTCGACGCATATCCTCGAATCCTCGGGTACCGCACGCCTGATCGTGATGGGGTCGACCGGATCGGGTGCACTGCGCTCACGGCTGCTCGGATCGACCGCACTGAAGGTGGCCAATCATGCAACCTGTCCGGTCACCGTGTGGCGTGGTTCGGCGGAGAATCCCGGCCCGGATCAGCGTCCCGTCATCGTCGGAGTCGACGGAAGCGCGTTGAGCAAGAAGGCCGTCGAGTACGCGTTTCGTTATGCCGATCAGTTCGACGCGCCGCTCATCGCGGTCCACACCTGGCAGGGCTCGTCCACCTTCCGCGAAGGCGGAGCGGGAATCCTGATCGACTGGGAGGCTGTCGAGCAGGAGGAATCGGCGCTACTGGCGGAAAATCTAGCCGGTATGGCCGACCAGTACCCGGACGTGCCGGTCACCCGCATCAGTGAACCCGGTGCCGCTGCTCCCGTCATGCTCAAATACGCCGACGACGCACAGTTGATAGTTGTCGGAAGTCACGGCCGCAGTGCGATGGCGGGCGCCGTGATGGGCTCCACCAGCCAGAATCTGCTGCACCATGCGCCAGGGCCGGTCATGATCTGTCGCGCCTGAATTGCTGTGCGCCTTTATTAACCCCCCGCGGTTAATAAAGGCGCACAGCAGGGGTCAGGCGAGACCCGTGCCCACCAACTGACCTACTCCGTACGTCACGGCCATCGCCAGCGCGCCGCCGATCACCACGCGTAGCACCGCTCTGGTCTTGCGAGCTCCGCCGAGCGTCGCGCTGATCGTCCCGGTCAGCGCAAGTGCGATCAGCACCGCGAAAAATGCGATAGGGACGCGGATGCCTGTCGGCGGCACCAGAATTGCGACCAACGGGATCGCCGCGCCGATCGTGAACGAGATTGCCGACGAAATCGCCGCGTGCCACGGATTGGTGAGATCGTCTGGATCGATACCCAATTCGACTTCTACGTGCGCCGCGAAGGCGTCGTGCTCGGTTAATTCTTCGGCGACGCGGCGGGCCGTCTCCGGACTCAATCCCTTGTTCTCGTAGATCTCGGTCAGTTCCTGAAGTTCAGCCTCCGGGGTCTCGAGGAGTTCCTTCTTCTCCTTCTGCAGGAGTGCGCGTTCGGTATCCCGCTGAGCGCTGACCGAGACGTACTCGCCCAACGCCATGGACACAGCGCCGGCAACCAGTCCAGCAAAACCTGCTGTGAAGATCGCGGAGCGCTCGGTCGTGGCTGCCGCAACACCGACCACGAGACCTGCGGTCGAGACGATTCCGTCGTTTGCACCCAGAACACCTGCACGCAGCCAGTTGAGGCGATTGTTCAAACTCGGTGCGTGAGGTTCCGATTCCCCACCGGGCGCCCCGTCGGTCAACTGCACACTGTCTCCGGACATGGCAACAGATTAGGACGATCAGTCCGGTTGCGATAGCAATCTGAGCCTGTCCTTCGCGCACTGATATATTCCGATTGGCACCCCAACCAAGCATTTGTTAGGTTTGAAATCGGCAGACATCTGGAGGCATTGTGAGCGCAGTACGCACCGCTTTTGTCAGCGGCGGAACCGGTGGAATCGGGTCGGCGATAGCCCTGACCCTTGCCGAACGCGGACACGACGTCGCCTTCACCTACCGAAACAACAAGGGCGCTGCCGAGCAACTGAGCGAGCAGATTCGAGCGCATGGCGTGCGCGCCCACTCGTACTCTCTCGACTTGACCGACGAGTTGTCGATCAGCGCCGCCGTCAACGATGCGGTCGATGATCTGGGCACATTGACGACGCTGGTCCACGCTGCGGGACCGCACGTCCCGATGACGCACCTCTCACGTGTGACGCCGGCGTTCTTCACCGAACAACTCAACCAGGAGGCCGCGGCGTTCTTCACCCTCGTCCACACCGCCCTGCCTGCGCTGCGTGCATCCTCGGGTTCGGTGGTGGCGGTGACAACCGCGGCAACGGATCGCTTTCCCGTGCGCGACGGACTCTCCGCTGGCACCAAAGGGGCTGTCGAACAACTTGTTCGCGGATTCGCCGCAGAGGAAGGACGCTACGGCGTCCGGTTCAACGCTGTAGGACCAGGCATGTTGACGGACGGAATGGCGGAGCGCCTGATCAGCTCCGCCGAACTCGACCAAGGCGCGCTCGACGTGACGATGAGCCGAATCCCGTTGAAGCGCTTCGGATCAGCTGCCGACATCGCCGAAGCAGTATGTTTCCTCGCAAGCGACGCGGCCGGATTCATCAGCGGTCAGAAGCTCAACGTCGACGGTGGCTACACCGTCTGAGCGCTATCCGCCCAACTTGCGAAAGACCAGTCGCACGGCAAGTTCCAGGTGCGCCATCACCTCGTCCGTCGTCATCCGGCCCGCAACCCACGAGACGAGACTCGACATCCAGACGTCGTCGATCACCTTCACCGCGTCCAACTGCTGCTGCGAGACTTCCTCGACACCGATCGCCTTCGCGAACATCTCGGTCACGACCCCACCGAGCGCGTTGAGTTCCGGGGTCGCCGACGCGTCCGCGAACATGTACGCCCGAACCAACGCTTCGTAACGGAGGTGATCGGTCTCGAGGACCTCCGTATTCTTGCGCAGCACAAACAGAATCCGGTCCGACGGAGTCTCGCCCGGGATTACAAAGTCTTGGAATCTGTCACGCAAACCCTCGAACATCCACAACAATGCGACGACAAGCATGTGGTTCTTGGACGGGAAATACCGGTAAACAGTGCCGATCGCGACGCCGGCGCGATCGGCCACCGATCGCATCTGCACCGCGTCGTAGCCGCCTTCGGAGGCGGATTCCATTGCGGCGTCGACAATCCGGCGAAAACGCGCTCGCTGCGACGGCGTCGTACGACGTCCGGTCACCGAGCTACGTTCGACCACCGACTGGTCTGCCTTGTCGCCACCTGCCATGTCCACAACCCTTTTTAGACGTCGTTTTGCCGACTCCCAATGTAGCCGCCCAACGCAATTGTCGGGTGCATGACTGCCCGCTTCCGAAACTGCCCGCCAGTGGAACTGGCCCAGATCAGGAAGCGCGCCGCGGCCGATCGGATCGGCCGCGTCTACGTGGATCTTCCGACCAGTCGCGAGAGGGTGCGCGTCGGCCCGGAGCTGGAGCCCGGCGTCTGTCGGGTTGTGGTGCCCGTCGTTCCGGTCGGCGTTGCCCAGTTGGAGCAGGCTGGGCGCGGCGAGCTGGCGGCCTCCGTCGATCGGTCTGTGGCTTCTTGGCAATGCCGAACCGAGGCTTGCCGAAGACCAGCGGTATCCAACCGCGACCGCTGCTCTCGGCCGAGGCGACAGCCTCGGGCTCACGGAAGGCTGCGTGCGCGATGAGCCCGAACATCAGCAGGGTGGTGATCATCGACGTTCCGCCCGCCGAGATGAGCGGTAGTTGCAGACCGGTCACCGGAATCAGGCCGACGACGTAGGCGATGTTGATGAACGCCTGCACGACGATCAACGTCGTTGCCGTCGCTGTCATGACTTTGAGGAACGGATCAGTGGACCGTTTCGCGATCCGCAGCCCGACGATCAGAACCGCGGCAAAGAGAGCGACGACGATCAGCGCGCCGACCAGACCCAACTCTTCACCGATCACGGCAAAAATGAAGTCGTTGTGCGCCTGCGGGAGATAGCTCCATTTGGCGTCGGACTGTCCTAGACCGCGCCCGAAGATGCCTCCGTTCGCCAGTGCGTACTTGGCCTGAGTGCTCTGGAAGTTCAAACCCTGCGGGTCGAGATCAGGATTGAGGAAAGCCTTGATGCGATCCGAGCGGTAACCAGCAGTAAGCCCGAGCACGAGAAATGCGACTGCGGAACCGAGTGTGAGGCTGATGAATGTCTTCATCCGGAACAGCCCGAACCACAGCACCGACATGAAAATGATGCCGATGGTGATGGTGGTTCCGAGGTCCTTCTCCAACACCACCAGAACCAGAACCAGCAACGTCGTACCGCCGATCACCGGCAGCGCGCGGTTGACGTCCATCCGCGCCTTCATGAACGACGCAACCGTCGCTGCGGACCAGATCGCCAGAGCAAGTTTGGCCAGCTCCGACGGCTGGAAGGAAATGCCCGCGATCACGAACCAGCTGCGAGCACCCATTTGTTCCGAGCCGATACCTGGAATCAGCACCAGGACAAGCAGAACAAGACACAGGATCAGCAGCCACGGGGAGGCTCTACGCATTGTTTCGGTCGGCAACCGCACGACTGCCACGAACATCACCAAGCCGATCGCCGCGAACATGCACTGGGGCCAGAATCTGGCATAGGACGTCCCGGACAACACATAGGATTCGACGCCCGAAGACGACAGCACCATCAGCAGTCCGAACGCGACGATCAGCACGACCAGACCGACGATCATATGGAAATCGAACAGTGGCCGATTGGTCCACATCGCCGTTCGAGCGCGGAAGGGTGTCGATGTGCGGTCACGTTTGTCCGACGCTCCACGGGGTGAGTTAACTGGCTCTCCACTCCCGCGACCGTTGGGCTTGTCTTCACTGCGACCGGTCACCACACAAGTATCGTCCCACGACTCCTAACCCATGGGTAACACAAGTCCCATGAGTCACACGGGCTCGGCCTTCCGAGGTCCATGTAGACCCACGAAATACCAGGTCACGTCCTTCGCCGGCGTCGGTCTGCCACCGCTCCCGCCAACGAGAGCGTCAACATGACCACGCAGACGGCAAGCGCGATCCCGAACGCACGTCCGTATCCGTCGGGCGAGCATCCGAGTACACCGAGATACAACCCCGATACCGCGGCCAGCGAGATGGTCGCTGACAGGCGCTGAGACAGTTGAAGGAAACCCGCCGCAACACCGTTCGCGCCCGGCGGTGCATATTCGAGAGTCAGTACCCGATTGGGCGCGTCGACCAAACCGCTGGCAACTCCCGACAACACCGCCAGGACCACCAGCACCGGGATCAGATGTTCCCGCGGAATCAGATTGACCGCTGCGATGTAGCCGAGGATGACAAGGATCTCGCCGACGATGGCAAAAACCACTGCACTTCGGCCGAACCTGGCAACCAGCCGCCATCCGAAAGCCGACGTCAATGCCATCGCGAGTGAGCTACCGGTCATGATCAACGCCGCACTCAGCGGGGCGAAGCCCAAACCCTCGATCAGATAGAGGCTGAGCACCGCGTTGACGGCGAGGATGGATCCGAACCAGAAGAGTGCAACCGTCGTACCCAACCGGAAGCCCCGCGAGGCGATCAACGACGGAAGCAGTACCGGCGTCCCGCCGCGCTCGGCGTACCGACGTTCCCAGAACCAGAAGGCAACGGCAGCGCCGAACGCACCGATCAGGAAAGCCGCAGCCACAGTGACACTGGTCCGGGTCACGATGGGCCACAACAGGAGCCCGGTCGTAGTCGCCAGCAGACACAGCCCAACCGGATCGATCGACGCGCCCGATCGGGTAGTTCGATCACGGCGCAGAAAGCGAAACGCCAAAATCAGAGTGATCACGGCAAACGGCACGTTGAGAACGAGAAGCAACCGCCATCCGAAGTCGGCGTCAGAATACTTCAGCAGAACGCCACCGAGGATCGGTCCGGAAACGCCGGCCAGACCACCCGCGGTGCTGTACGCGCCCAACGCCTTCGCCCGAGCCTTTCCGGACACCCGGTCGGTGATGATGCCGAGCACCTGCGAACTGATGGTGCCTGCGCCGATCCCCTGCCCAAGACGAGCCAACACGATCATCGACGGATCCGACGCACACGCTCCGAGGATTCCCATCACCGCGAAAATGCTCAGGCCCGCCAAGAACAAGCGTCGACGCCCGACGACGTCACCGAGTCGGCCCGCCGGCACCAGGGCCAAGCCGAAAGTCAGCGAATAGCTCGCAAGGATCCACTGCACCTCCGAGGTCGACGCGCCCAGCGACGCCCGGATCGACGGAACCCCGATTCCGAGCACCGCCGAATCGAGAAGGGTGGTGAAACCCGCAGCTACGCAGACGACGATTTCCCAGCGGACGGCCGAACCGAGCTTGGTGGATTCGGCCGTCGCTGTGACTGTGTGGGACAGGACCCGTTACCCCGCAGCTTCAGACGTGGTCCGACGCGTGAGCGGCGGTCGCAACCCCAAGTGCTCTCGCAGCGTCGACGTGGAGTACTCGGTGCGGTACGCCCCACGCTCCTGCAGTTCCGGGATCAACCAGTCGACGATCTCGTCGAGCCCGGTCGGCACCAGGTACGGCGAGATGTTGAAGCCGTCCGAAGCTCCGTTGCGCACCCAATGGACCAACTGATCTGCGACCTGCCCCGGAGTGCCCGCAAAACCCGAACGCTGCGAGGTCTCGATGGCGACCTGACGTAGGGACAGATTCTTTGCCTCGGCAAGGGCACGCCATTCACGCGCGATCGCAATGGGGTCGTTGCCGTCCCGTGCGGAACCGCGCGTCTCCGAAACCGGGCGGGCAACCGGATCTTCCTCGGGGAGTGGACCGTCGGGGTCTCGATCGGAAAGGTCCTTACCCCACACCAGTCCGACGAGAGAGAGGGCAGTCTGACCGGTGAACTGGCCTTCGAGGACCCACCGTGCCTTCTCCTCGACTTCGGGCTCGTTCTCCGCCAACACGATCTGCGTGCTGGGCAAGATCTTGACGTCGTCCTCCGGTCGCCCGGCTTTACGCAACCGAGCCCGAATGTCGTCGGCGAAGTCGAGTGCGCCGTCGAAATGAGTCCCGTGTCGCGAGAAGATGACGTCGGCATGGGTCGCCGCGAAATCGCGTCCACTCGGGGAATCACCCGCTTGGAAGATGACCGGATGCCCCTGGCGGCTTCGGGGAAGCGTCGGCGTCACGGAGATGTCGAACTGTGAAGTCTGTCTGCGCACGTCGCCGACGGCACCCGGGGTAGACCAGTTCTCGGACGTACGAGAATCCGAGATCGCGTCGTCGGCCCACGAATCCCACAGTGCCCGCGCGGTTTCGATGAACTGCCCGGCACGCTCGTAGCGCAGGGAGTGGTCGAGGAAACCACCGCGACGGAAGTTCTCTCCCGTCCACGCGTTGTCGGTGGTCACCGCATTCCAGCCGGCCCGTCCGTCGGAAAGTAGGTCGAGGCCGGAGAGTCGACGCGCAAGGTCGGCCGGTTCGTTGTACGTGGTGTTCTGTGTCGCGACCAACCCGATCTTGTCGGTGATACCGGCGAGGGCGGCCAACTGCGCAATGGCGTCGGGTCGGCCGGCGATATCCAGATCGAGAATCTTGCCGTTCTGTTCACGAAGCCGCAGGCCTTCACCGAGGAAGAAGGCGTCGAACAGACCTCGCTCGGCGGTGAGTACCAACCGCCGAAACGTCTCGAAGTCGATCTGGGATCCGCTCGCGGAATCGGACCAGATGGTGGTGTGGTTGACCCCCTGGAAGAAGACACCGAAGTGAACGTGAGCGTCGGGTCGAGGTACGGCGGAGCGTGATGCAGTCATGGCCGAAATATCCTTAGCGCGAAGTCAAGTCAGGAGGAGTGGGCGAATCGATTTGCGGGCCGCTGCAGACCGAGGTTGCCCCTCAGGGTCGATCCCGGAACCGGGCGTCGCGTCAACCCGGCCTTGGACAGCGTCGGAAGCACGAATTTGGCCAGCACCGGAAGGTCCTCGTCGATCACGAGAGCATGGAAATGAACACCGTCGAGGTGTCCGGCCAATTCCTTCAGAACCACGGCCGCTTCCCCCGGATCTGCAGCCAGGAGCAGTCGGCCGGTGACGACGGCATTCCCGTACGAGTTCAGCTCGGTCCTCCGCTGCGCCGCAGACAGATTCGGCGTATCGAATGCCACATCGACCTCGGCGACCACCAATGACGCGCCCTCATCGCGCGCCTTGGCAGCCGACTGTGCAATGGTCTCCACCGAATCACCCGAAACGAGAACAACATCCGGCTGGCGTGGATCGATTTCGCCGTAGCGGCCGAACACCACCAACTGGCCTTGAGGCGGCCGCGGAACGATTGCCGGCCCCTTCACCGAGAACGTGTCGCCCTCGAAATTGACGTAATGCAGACGATCACGTTCGAGGAAACGCCCACTGAGATAGTCACGAACGACGGCGTCGTCCTCCCACGAGTCCCAGAGATCGGTCACAACGGTGACCGAATCCCGCTGCTCTTGCTGACGCGCCGACTCCGTTGTTACCGGAGCCCTCCCCCACGCCCTCGCCGCGGCATCGTCTTCGACCGGAACAGCAAGCCAGCCGCCACGCCCACGCGAGGAGTAGTCCAACGTCGCCAATTGCGAGGACGTATGAAACGGTTCGGCGTACGTGGTCCCGACGACGGGGACCAGCCCGATCGTGCTGGTTGTCGCCGCCACGTACGACGCCCTAGAGACGGCATCGATGCGGCCGACGACGTCACCACTCGGGGGGAGGATGGAATCGTCGAACGTCGCGAACGTGAAGCCGGCATTCTCGGCAGCCGCGACGCGATCGCGCACGGCTTTGCCCGTGAGCAGCTGGTCCGGGCGGTGTGAGCTTCGGCGCCAGGCAGCGGGGTGAGTGCCCTCGCCGTCCAGTTCGATACCCACGGCAAATACAGTCATGTGTCCTCCATCGGTCCTGGCGGTAGCACCCACACTGCGGTTAGGTAGCGGGTTGCTGCGGCATCATCGAGCCAGGTCTCTCAGCCACTCTGGATGGTGGATGCAATCTATGCGGGCCACGCTGGGCAAGTCAAATCACGCTTGTCGAATCATATTGACCTACAACATATTTCAATACAATCATCCTGATCGAAAGGGTTGCGCAACGCTAGCCGAC
The DNA here is from genome assembly GCF_018588185.1 of Rhodococcus sp. WY5. Classification (NCBI taxonomy): domain Bacteria; kingdom Bacillati; phylum Actinomycetota; class Actinomycetes; order Mycobacteriales; family Nocardiaceae; genus Rhodococcus; species Rhodococcus sp. WY5. Next base: position 2,474,434 of record NZ_JAAMPR010000001.1, on the reverse strand, counting down.
GTAGACACGAAAGAGCTCCGCCCGACTCGCGCCGGACGGAGCTCTCGGTGTGCGCTGGAACGCTACTTCGCACCCATCCATGCCTGATCGAACAGCATGATGCCGGTTGCAGTCGGAACCACACCGTGCACGTTCTTCTGCCAAGCCCAGAACGACGTGAGCCCGCCGATCGGCGCCGACGGAACCGTCTCGTTCCACAGCGTCTGAATCTTGCCGATGATCGCCAGGGTCGACGAATTGTCCTTGGCTTGTTGTAGATCTGCGATCAGCTGATCCATCGCCGGGTTCGCATATCCAGCAGTATTCGCCATCGAGGTGCTGTTGGTCGTGGAGAACAATCCGAGATCGAGAATCGACTCGTACATTCCGATGCCCGCGTGCGCGAGGTCGAAATCGTGCTTGACGTAGACGTTCTGCACGATGTCGCCGGCGTTGTTGGCCAAGATCAAGTTCACCTCGAACCCGACGGCCTGCAACAGTGACTGCACGGCGAGGCCGATCGCGTGGTCCTTCGGCTCACTGAGAACGACGTAGTCGAGGCTGCCGTCGTACCCGTCTGCCTTCGCCTGATTCAGAAGTTCCTTCGACTTTTCGGGGTCGTAGGCAATACCCGGTGTGTCTACATGCCATTGAGACGTCGGACCGAACAACTCCGAGCCCGGCAGTCCCTCACCGTTTTCCACTCGCTGATCGATCAACGTGGTGTCGAGCGCGTAGCCGATAGCCTGACGGACGCGAACATCCGAGCCCGGTCGGCCCTCACGGTTGTTGATAATCTCGGCACTACCGGCATTGAGCACGTCGATGTAGCCGGGGTAGCCAGCGGACTTGGCGGAATTGATCGCCGACGTGAGGCCGCGAATGTAGGCGACATCGAGCTGACCGCTGTTCAATGATTCGAGATTGGCCTGCGGGCCGTTGAGCGCAACCATCCGCAACTTGTCCAGCTTGGGGGCGCCGCCGTAGTAGGACGGGTTGGCCTTGAAGATTCGCTCGACGCTCGGTGTGAAGACATCTTCGGTGAAGGGTCCGGCTCCGACGGCGGTGAACTTGTCGCCCTGCTGCGAACTCGGGGCGACGATCATCCCGTGCCCGAGAGCGAGCATCGACGGAAAACGCATCCACGGCGTCTTCAGCTTGAATTCCACCGTCGTCGGACCGCTTGCCTGCGCCGATTCCACCGAAGCCAGCCACAGTTCGGCGCCATTGCCCTTGCCCGCGTTGTACCGATCGATGCTCGCGATCACGGCGTTGGCGTCGAGGGTGGTGCCGTCACTGAACTTCACACCGTCGCGAAGTTTCAGCGTCCAGGTGGCTCCGTCGTCGGCTGTCTCGAGCGATTCAGCCAACTTGGGCTCGAACTCGCCGCTCGCAGTGTCGTAACTCATCAGGACGTCGTACACAGCAGCGAAGGCCTCACCGCCGGAACCGCCGCGCGCGGCCGTCTTCGTCGGGTCGAGTGAGGGAACGAGCACCTGTACGCCGTACGTCATGGTCCCGCCGGCCACCGCAGTTCCCGGATCGGGCTGCTCGTTGACCATGCCGGTCACGACGTCCGCCGACGCGGTCGTCGTATCGGTCCCGCTGTCGTCACCGTTGCTCGCGCAGCCCACCAACAGAACCCCGGTGCCGAACAATGCGACGGCGACCCGGCTGACTTTCCCGATGCGCCAAGATCTCGAGTGCGACACGGAGATTCCACCTCACTTTCAGTAGACGCAGCCACGGATCGGCCGCAATCGGCTAATAGTGATGTCCTCTGTGGAGTGACGCCCAGCACGTTCCCGGTGACCGGAAACATTCACGGAGACAAAGGATGCGCATAACTGAGATGATCGGGCCGAGTGGTTGACGGCGACTGACATCCGAATACGAAAAAGCTCCAACCTTATGTTCGAAGAACATGAGATTGGAGCTTGTCGAAAAGAATTATGGTGGCCAGGGCCGGGATCGAACCGGCGACCTTCCGCTTTTCAGGCGGACGCTCGTACCAACTGAGCTACCTGGCCGGACGGCACCCGAACCGAATGCCTATCGCATTGCTTTGTTCTCAACCGATTGATTGAGAACAAAGCTTTGCGACCCTGACGGGACTCGAACCCGCGACCTCCGCCGTGACAGGGCGGCGCGCTAACCAACTGCGCCACAGGGCCTTGCTTTTTCCTTGCTGTGAAACCGTACTACATCTTCGAGCCGCTCCCAAACCACTGTCCTGGCCTGGCATTTGTGCATCTCAAAGCGTGTCGTGCGGGTCAAACCATACTGCATCGTTTCGCTTTCGCAAAACGTACCCCCTACGGGATTCGAACCCGCGCTACCGCCTTGAAAGGGCGGCGTCCTAGGCCGCTAGACGAAGGGGGCCCGCCGGATCTCTCCGAACTAGTACCCCAACGGCGTTCCGTTGGGAGCTTGGATAGCTTATGGCACGGCATTCGGAAATCACAAATCGCCTGTTCACGGGCAGAAAAGTGCACTATTCAGTGTCAGGGAACTCGACTTGGGGCCACCCGTCACGATGGAACGTCTCCAACCACTGCGGCGTAGCCATGGCTTCGAGGACTACTTCGAGAGACTCCTCGAACCACTCGCCCAGATCTCCACTGGAGGCAATCAGGTCTGCCATGTACCGCTGGCCGGCAAGGCTCGCTGCCAGTACACGCGTGAATTTGTCCGGGTCGGCGTCTTCTCGGAGCAAACCGTCGTCCTTGGCACGCAATGCCAACTCATAGGCGGTCTTTCCCCAGACCTGCCCACCACCGGACTGCACATCCTTGTAGAACTCGGGCTCGATGATCAGCCGGAATTCCGCCTGCACGATCACCTCGGCACGGAAGACCTCGGCAATGTCGAGCACGAGACCGTGCAAAGCGACGAATGGATCGAGGTCTGTTCTCTTGGCCCAACGATCAGTAATTCCAGTGAAGGTTTCGATAGCCGAGGTCAGAACCGCTCGCGCCAACTCTTCCTTGGACTGGAAATGGAAATACATGGCGCCTTTGGTGGCGCGGGAGCCCTCGAGGATCGTGTTCACCGACGCAGCTGCATAGCCGCGCTTGGCGAATTCGACTGCAGCCGCTTCGACCAGGGCGGCGCGGGTACGCCGCGCACGCTCTTGTTGACGTGCCATTTACGGTGTTGTGCCTCTCGCAGAGTTGGTACGCAGAGCCGCCGTGATCGGCGCCTGTCATCCCCCGAAACTTCACAATATCCCCTCCACCACACCCTACGTAAGGACTAGAGCCATACCCGCCAAAAGTACTAGACGCAATCGGCTGTTCAGGGGACAAGAACCGACTTTATGCCCAAAAGACACCAAGTGGTATGGTTTTGGCCGCTCGGGTGCGCCGCAGGGGGTGCGCATCCGAGCTTTTTCGTGCCCGAGATTCTGACAATTCGACCTCGCAGACGGAACTGCTTCGCCGACCGATGGACAGCAGTCCCAAGGTTTTAAACAACTAGTGCAATTGTTTATTCCCCCTTTTCCGTCGAAACCGTACTGGCAGCATCGAAACAACACAGTTAGACTGTCTAAATGAACGTTGGAGAGGGTCGCAGCAAGGCTCGAGACGAGATCGACGTACTTTGGGACGATCTGGGTGCCTTCGTCCGACGTCTACGCACCAAACGCAACGACCACAAGCTCACGCCGAGCCAGATCCAGGCCCTCGGCCACCTCGACCGACAAGGTCCGTCGACCGCCAAAGAGTTGGCAAAATTCGAGCGCGTCACACCGCAATCAATCGCAAAGACCGTGGCGGCGCTCGAAGAACAGGGCATGGTGACGCGAAGGGCGGATCCATCGGACGGCCGCGCGGTCTTGGTCACGATGACCGAACTCGGCACATCGACCCTTCACGAAGACCGAACGAAACGAACAGAGTGGCTGGCTGAGGTCATCGACGCCGAGTGCACCGAAGCCGAGCGTGACTTGCTTCTGATCGCCGGCCGAATCCTGCGCAGACTAGGCCAGGGCGAGTCCCCAGCATCGACATCGATATCAGAGGAGTCACTGATGAACTCGTGACCACCGTCGTCGAAACGCCGACCCCCCAAACTCCCGTTCCACTGAAACTGAGTCTTGCTCTCGGCTCCGGAACCGTTCTTCAAGCGCTGAACTCGTCGATGATTGCCGTGGCAATCGTCCCGATCGCCACATACTTCGGTTCCAGTTCAGGCACAGCGTGGGTCATCTCGGCCCTCTACATCGCGACTGCGGTCACGGCGCCGGCGGCTGGTCGACTCGGATCGATCCTCGGTGCCAAACGCGTCTACCTCGCCGGATTGGGCCTGATCGCTGCCGGATCGATCCTCGGCTCGCTCGCCCCGTCGCTGGGCTGGCTGATCGCCGCACGAATCCTGCTCGGAATCGGCACGGCGACACAGTATCCGAACGCAATGACCGTCATCCGCGAATACGCTGACCGCCACCGGACTCAAACCCGTTCAGCTATAGCAACACTCACCATTTGCGCTCAATCGGTCGTCGCGCTGGGGCCCACTCTCGGCGGGTTGTTGGTCGGCACACTCGGTTGGCAATCGATCATGTGGGTGAACCTCCCACTTGTCGTCGTCACTGCCGTATGGGTCTTCTTCGCCGCCCCGAGCGACTCCGCCCTGCCCGACCGGGCCGGCGCCGCTGCGTTGTTCAAATCTCTCGACCCACTCGGCATCACCCTGTTTCTCGCTCTGACGACATCGACGATGCTCTTTCTCCTCTCTCTCGCCGAGCACGCGAAGTGGTACCTCGTCCCGTCGACGGCCCTCTTCGCGTTCCTGTTCGTCTGGTGGGAACGTCGAACGGCCTCGGCGTTCATCGACGTCCGTGCCGTCGCTCGAAACCGCGCACTGAGCATGACTCTCGGCCGGACGCTTCTGACGTACACGGCGTTCTACTGCATCTTCTTCGGGCTCCCCCAGTGGCTGCAGGTAGCCCGCGGAATGTCACCGATCAGCGCCGGACTCTTCATGCTGCCTGTCGCTGCGGTCGGGATCTTCGCGACCATGTCCGCGTCCAGGGTGTACGGGAAATTCGGCGCACGGATCACCCTCCTGATCGGCACCGCCGCGTTGGCTGTCGGCGGGATTCTGATTGCCTTTGTCGAATCGAGTTCGACTCCCCTAGTGGCACTCCTGCTGATAGCGGCGATCCTGGGCATCCCCAACGGCTTCAACAACATGGGAAACCAGAACCTGATCAACTCGGTGACCACCTCCGCCGACGTCGGAACTGCGATCGGTCTGTACCGAACAATCCAGTACATCGGCGCCAACCTTGCGGCCGTCGTCATCGAGCTGACCATGCGCGGAACCATCGACGACGCGGGTCTGCATCGCACGGGCGGGACCATCGCCGTCATCGGAATCGCCCTTCTGGTGGGGGTGGTGTTTTCACGGACTCTGCGGTCCCGTTAGACTCTGCGCCGCGCCCCTATAGCTCAGTTGGTAGAGCTACGGACTTTTAATCCGCAGGTCGTAGGTTCGAGTCCTACTGGGGGCACAAACACAGACCCGGCGCCTCATTCAGAGGCGCCGGGTCTTGTGCATTCGTGCCACATCGATTCGTGCCACATGAATGCAACAGCAGGTCATCGAAGCAGGAACTCGAGGGTCACGCGCTCGAATGCCTCCTTGGCTTCGATCATCACCCAGTGCCCGCAGTTCGGAAATACATGCAGTTCGGCGTTCGGAATCAGTCGCATCGGAATCATCGGCATGTCCGGTGGACACTGCCGATCATCGAGTCCCCATGTCAGCAAGGTCGGGCATTGCACCTTGTGCATCATCGACCAGTACGGCGGCACATCCGAGTTGGACATCATCTGCTGCTGAGCGGCAAAGGCTTTGGATCCGTACATCGCGGTCAATGCCTGGTGCGAGGCCGGATCGTTGGCCGTTTGCCATCGTTCCTCGATCCGCTCCTCGGTGATCACGGATCTGTCGTAAACCATGCACTCGAGCCAGCGAACCAACTTCTCGCGGCTGGGAGCGTCGGCGAATTCCTGGAGGAGACGCGTACCTTCGCTCGGGTTCTGACTGAAGATGTTCGGGCCCACGCCTCCGATGGTGACCAATCTGCGGACGCGGTCAGGGAACCTCATCGCGACGTTGACCCCGACAACTCCGCCCATCGAATTGCCGATCATCGCAGCGGATTCGATTCCCAGCGCATCCATGAATCGAACCACCGCCGAGGTTGCCGTGAGAACTGGATGACCGTCGACGGCATCGCTCACGCCGAAACCCGGGAACTCCAGGAGGTAGCAGTGGAAGTGCTTTGCGAACACCTCGAGGTTCCCCCGGTAATTCCGCCATCCACTCACGCCGATCCCGGAGCCGTGCAACAGGATCAACGGCGGACCATCGCCCGCCTCGTGATAGCGCAAAGTCCCCCTGTCGGTAGCGACTTCGCGTTTGGTCCCTTCGTAAGTCACGTCCATACCGCAAGATTAGAACGTGTTACAGATTTGCGACGGCTGATTGCGGAACTTCGCAATCACTGTCAGAAGCATCCCCCGCTGCCTCGACGCCCACTGCGATTCGTGGACTTCTGCTCGCTCGGTTTCGACTTCCCCGTCCCGGCCTTCACACACCGGTTGGGGCGCCGCACCTGCTCGAAGTGCCCGGCGCTCACCACATGACCGGCCACGCTGACCTTGACCGGCGCATCCGCGCGGGCGGTTCCGACTTGCGCCGATCCCAACGTCAGGGCGCAAGCAGCCACAACGACCAGCGCTACCTTCTTCGAGATCTTCATATGCACGGCCACTTCGACACGGGTCCACTCCAGATGCTGAACAGGTGCGCGCACCGAAGGAACACGCTCGGCGTCGACGATATTCAGTCAGGGTGGCCGGCCGCGATCCTTTTGCTCACCAGCATCTGAACAGTCGACGACAAAAGTTTTGGCGGCACGTCAACATCCCGAGGGCGTCAACGAGCCGACGCCCAACGTACGCACCGTTACTGAGAAATCCGTAAATCCGGGCAACCACACAGCGACGGGCGTGGACGTTCGCGTTTGGACTCGCTACGCCACAATCAAACGCCGAACCGCCTCGACTGCCGCCTCCCGACGTCGAGGGATGGAACGAGACGACTTGAGCGCGAGCATCCGGGCGATATCCGTGATCAGCAGGATCAACTCCGTGGGATTCCACGCGGGGTCGATGTGTCCCTCGAGCTGCCCCTTGCGGATTTCCGCAACTTTAGGCCGGAAGGTCTTGCTTCGTATGTCGTCCTCGCTCATGACGTCCGGCGCTTCGAGATCCGCCCATTGCTGCAATCGGGCGTTCTCGGGATGGGCAACGTAGTTGTCGAAGAGGCGACCTGCATAGCCCGGCAAGTCGTCACCTCGAAGTGCTGTCTCCGCTGTTGTTTCGGACGTCCACTGTTCGGTCACGGCAGCGAACAACTCTTCCTTGCTTGCGAAGTACGCATAGAGACGGTCTTTGCTGGCACGCGCTTGCGCGGCGATCCGATTGATTCGCGCGCCGGCCAGCCCGTACGTGGCAAATTCGTCCTTTGCGGCCGCCAGAATGCGGTCCCTCGTAGCTTCCCCTGCTGAGCGCATGTTCACAGCCTAGAACGAATCGGCCGTTGCCGAACCATCCGGTTCGGCGTAGCGTGCAGAGTTGACGAACAATTTGGTTCGCGAACAAGTCGTGCCACTTACCGTCAACTCGAGGAGAGACATGAATCTCGACGAAGCCCGAACTGCTTTCGCCCGGCTCCGTGGTGCGGAAAGTGGTGTATCACCAGCAGAACTCGACGAAGTGTGGGCCGCGCTGGAAACCGTCGCCGCCGAAGAAATCCTCGGCGAGTGGAAGGGTGACGACTTCGCCACCGGTCACCGTCTTCACGAAAAGCTGTTCGCGAGCCGTTGGTACGGCAAGACCTTCAACTCGGTCGAGGACGCCAAGCCGTTGATCTGCCGAGACGAAGACGGCAACCTCTACTCCGACGTCAAGAGCGGCAATGGCGAGGCAAGTCTGTGGAACATCGAGTTTCGTGGCGAAGTCACGGCGACGATGGTCTACGACGGCGCGCCGATCTTCGACCATTTCAAGAAAGTCGACGATTCGACGCTCATGGGCATCATGAACGGAAAATCGGCGTTGGTTCTCGACGGCGGACAGCACTACTACTTCCTGCTCGAGCGAGCGTGATTCGCGCCGAACAGAATTCGAGATCCTCCATGCAGATGACAGCGGCGCTCTCACACGGCCCGCACTCCCCCTTCACACTCGACACCGTCGAGATCGACGAACCCCGCGCAGACGAGATCCTGGTTCGCATCGTCGCGACCGGCCTGTGCCACACAGATCTGTTCACGAAGTCGGTGCTACCGGAACGACTCGGCCCCTGCGTGTTCGGGCACGAAGGGGCGGGGGTGGTCGAGGCCGTCGGCTCGGCGATCGACAAGGTCGTGCCCGGCGATCACGTGTTGTTGAGCTATCGCAGTTGCGGTGCGTGCAGGCAATGTCTCAGCGGTCATCGGGCGTACTGCGAAAGCTCACACGCGCTCAACAGCTCTGGCGCACGCACCGACGGCTCGACGCCGATCCGGCGAGACGGAACCCCGCTACGGTCCGCCTTCTTCGGCCAGTCCAGCTTCGCGGAATACGTCATCGCCTCTGCCGACAACACCGTCGTCGTCGATCCTGCGGTGGACCTGACCGTCGCGGCTCCCCTCGGCTGCGGATTTCAAACCGGCGCGGGTGCAGTGCTGAATCTACTTCGCCCCGAGCCCGACTCGACGTTTGCCGTTTTCGGGGCAGGCAGCGTCGGACTCGCAGCGCTGCTGGCGGCGAGGGCTGCCGGCGTTTCCACCCTGGTCGCCGTGGACCCCGTTGCGCAGCGGCGCGCACTCGCCGAGGAATTCGGCGCCGTCACTGTCGATCCGACCACCGAGGACGCGGTCGAAGCAGTACGCGCCGCCACCGACGGAGGTTCGACACATTCCCTCGACACCACCGGAATCGGCTCCGTGATCAATCAAGCCGTCACATCACTTCGAGCACGGGGAACACTGGCAGTAGTCGGACTCGGAGCATCCACGGTCGAGGTGAACATGGCCGACATCATGCTGAGCGGAAAGACAATTCGAGGATGCATCGAAGGAGAGTCGGAAGTCTCGACATTCATCCCCGAACTCGTCGAGCTCTTCACCGGTGGCCGGTTTCCGATCGACCGCTTGGTGACGCGCTACGCGTTCTCCGACATCAACAAAGCCGTCGAAGATCAGGCGTCGGGCCGAGTCGTCAAACCCGTTCTCGTGTGGTGAGGGGCGAAATGTCTCATTCGTCGACCCGACGAAATTCGCCCTAGACTGCGCTCCTGCACTACACGTCGGAGCAAGGTGGGGACGATGACAGAACACACCAGTACAGGCGCGGGCCACGGCCGGGCCGTAATGCCGATCATCCGGATGCGCGCACGCAGCCGCGACGAGGACCATCGAGCATCGACGCCGCTCGAACTGTTCTTCGACCTGTGTTTCGTGGTTGCAGCCGCACAGGCCGGAGTTCAACTCGTGCATGCTGTCGCCGAGGGCCACTACGCCGACGGCATCGCCGGCTATATGTTCGTCTTCTTCGCGCTGTGGTGGGCGTGGGTGAACTTCACCTGGTTCGCGTCTGCCTACGACACGGACGACGTCCCCTACCGGGTCGCGACCTTCGTACAGATTTGTGGCGTGCTCGTCTTCGCCGCCGGAATCCCCGACGCATTCGACGGAACCGACCGTACGACGGCCATCGTCGGCTACCTCATCATGCGAATTGCGCTCACCTGCCAATGGCTTCGAGCCGCCAGCGGTGAATCCGGTGCAGCGCGAACGACTGCTCTGCAATATGCCGCCGGGCTCGTGATCGTCCAGGCCGGCTGGATCGTGCTGCTCCTGATGCCGGCGTCGGCGTGGATTCCGGGCTTCTTCGTTCTCATGATCGCCGAACTCGCGGTGCCTGCGATCGCCGAACGCAACCACCAGACGCCGTGGCACCCGCATCACATCGCCGAACGCTACGGCCTCTTCACCATCATCATGCTCGGCGAAACCATCGCTGCCGCCACCATCGCGGTCCAATCCGGCATCCGGGATTTCGACGCCGCCGATCTACTGATTCCGATTGCCGTCGGCGGAGTTCTGATCGTGTTCTCCGCGTTGTGGATCTACTTCGCCGTCCCGATCCACGAGTACCTCGCAGACCAAGGCAATCGCGCCGTCCTGTTGTGGGGATACGGGCACTACTTCGTATTCGGATCCGCTGCGGCCATCGGCGCCGGCATCGAAGTAGCCGTCGAGGAAGCAGTTGGCGAAGCGCACATTTCGACGTTCGCAGCATCTGCCGCGGTCACGATTCCGGCCGCGATGTTCCTGATCTTCGTGTGGCTCATGCATTCACGCCACTTCAAGCGCGACAGGATCGAGCAGGCCGTTCTACCGGTGAGTGCAATCCTGGTTCTCGCCTGCACATTTGCCGGACACTGGGCTGTCCCGCTCGCCGGACTGGTGGCGGCGGGAACCGTCGGAGTCGGTGTCGGCCTGAGTACTCGGTCGAAGAGCTGACTCAGATTTCCGGAGCCGGAGCCTCGCCCTTGCTCTGCGGCTCGTGCTGCTTGAGCTCACCGCGCATCTTGTCGAGATCCTTTCCACGCTTTTTGTACATGTAGCCGAGCGCGACAAGTCCAAGGAACAACGCAACGCCCAGGACGGCACCGACAACGGATGCTCCGCGGAATCCGGGGCCGTCGACGTCGAGGATCCGCTCGCCCGCATGCGCAGCGTTGTTGTTGCCGAGAACAACTGTCAGAGAGAGCAGATTCGGCAGCGCGAAGATCACACCCAACGCGAGAGCCGTGATCTGCATGATTCGAGCATGCTTGCGCTTGCGCACCTGCCAGACCGCCCGGAAGAAGATGAGCGGGACCAGGGTGCACACGAGACCGAACAGCAGCCCCCACGCGATTCCGGCGCTGAAACTGCCGTTCGCCAACGACGCAATGCGCTGCGCCCACCAACGCGGAAGGAAGGCGGCAAGGATGAAGTAAGCGATGACCAGGACCACCGCCATCACTGCGATCCCGATGGCCTTCTTCGCCCACGGCGGCATGCCCGGTTTTGCGGTGGCCGGTGAAGTTTCCGGTGTCGTCATGACAATTCCTCGTCTAGTCGGCGTCTGTACTGACGAATCTATCCGTTACGGGCGTTCCTCATCCGCATCGAGAACGATCCGGGCAAGCCGCTTCGGCGCAACGAGGGTGAACGAGGTGTAGATCCACTCCTCCAGTTGCGACCATTTCTCCTCGGAAACGTCGGTGCCGATGTCGAGTGCAACCCACCCGTGTCGACCGAGTCCATAGCCCGCAGCACTTGCGCCTGGTTCGGTGGCCACCACCGCTTCGGCTTCCTCCTTGCTCAGCTTGACGGTCAAGGAGGTGGCTTCGACGTTGCAGAACACGAAGTTCTTGCCGCGGACCCGGAACGTCGGGTGGCCGTCCCACGCTTCGATGTCGACGCGCTCCGCTTCCGGCAGCGACAGCGAGATCTCTTCGAGTCGACGCATGTTGTCGGGCATGGAGACGATTCTGCACGCTCGATACCGAGCTTGACACCCGCGACACAGCTAGGCTCGGCGACGACCGCGTCACCGAACTCCGAACACAGGGAGACTGGCATGCGCACGTTAGTTCATCTCGTTCTGCTCATTTGTGGAATCGCCGTTGCCGTCGGCTCGTTCATGTACGTACTGGCCGGGGTCAAACCCGACAACGTTCGCCTCGAGGACCTGCGGGACGGCTTTCCGGCCGGGTGGGCAATCGAGCAACTCGGCGATCAGTCCGTGACCTTCTACCGGTCGATGGCGATACTTCTGCTCGCCGCCGCCGTGTTGATTCTGATCGCCGCATTGTTCGGTTCTCGCATCGCAGCATGGATCGGAATTATCGTGGGATTGGGGACTCTTGGCACGTTCTACTACCGCGTGAACGATCAGTTCGACAATGTCATCAGGGAAAACTACTCCACGATCCTGACAAATCAGACAGGATTCATTCTGACGGCCGGCGGACTGATTCTCGCTCTCCTAGCGTGCCTGGTCCCCCGCGAGAAGACCCGAGCCTGACCGCTCGGCAACCGGAGGGTTACCGTCGACGCCGACATTCACTAGTGTCTGCAACAGCCGGGTACTGACGAGTAGTACCCCAGAAGAGGTAGGGCATCAATGGCATCGCTTGACGACCTTCTATCCCAGATCCCCATCGACCAGATCGCGCAGCAACTCGGCGTCGACCAGGCAACTGCCGAATCGGCGGTCAAGACTGCACTTCCGACCCTCGTCGGTGGCCTCGGCGCCAACGCGCAGGATCCCGCCGGTGCAGCCTCGCTGGAAAGCGCGTTGCAGTCTCACGCCGACACCAGCCTTCTCGACGACGGCGTCGACATCAGCAAAGTCGACACCGCTGACGGTCAGAAGATCGTCTCGAACATCTTCGGCGGCAACACCGATCAGGTCGCCAGCGCACTCGGCGGTGTCGGTGGCGGCGGTGGAAACGATCTGGTGAAGCAGTTGCTGCCGATCCTCGCTCCCATCGTCCTGGCTTACCTCGCCAAGCAGTTCACCGGTGGCGGAGCCGGCGCGCAGACCCAGGCCTCCGGTGGCGGCGGACTCGGGGATCTCCTCGGCGGAATTCTCGGCGGCGGCGGCAATTCCGGCGGCGGCATCGGCGGAGCACTCGGCGGAATCTTGGGCGGATCCGGGGGTGGCGGCCTCGGAGACCTGCTCGGCGGCCTCCTCGGCGGCGGCAAGAAGTAATACGCTCGACAGATTCGCACTGCGGCGATCCCGTTCGGGATCGCCGCAGTGCTCGGTTCAGTCAACCGTCGAAGATCGAAACATCCTCAGTGACAAGGCAAACGCAACCAACAGCAGCGCGCCCACAAAAGCACTGACCCCGACCCAACCGCCACCCGCGTATGCAAGACCCGCGAGGGCGCCCGCCACGGACGAACCCGCGTAGTATGCAAACAGATACAACGCCGACGCCTCGGCCCGGTGATCGGTAGCGATCAGCCCCACCCAACCGCTGGCCACCGAATGTGCGGCGAAGAATCCTCCGGTGAAGAGCAGCATCCCCACGAGCGTCAACGCCAGATTGTCCGGAACGGTCAGTGCCAGGCCGATACCGATGACGACAACCGACCCGAGCAGCACGCTGCGCCTACCCAGTCGGTCAGAGGCCCCGCCGGCTACCGCCGAGGTGAAAGTTCCGGCAAGGTAGAAAAGGAACACCAGGCCCACAAGCGCTTCAGGAAGGCCGAAAGGTGCTGCCGTGAGCCGAAACCCGAGGAAGTTGTAGATCGACACGAAGCCGCCCATCAGGATGAATCCCAAAGCGAAGAGTGTTCGCAGCGACGGGTTCGCAAGGTGGCGTCGTAGATTCGACGCGATCGTGCGCGCCGATATCGGTTGCGGGCGAAAGAACTTCGACGCGGGAAGCCGCCGGATCATGTTGAGCGCGAACAATGCCGACAGCGCGGACGCAGTCAACAGCGCCCAACGCCACGTACTGAAATCGACGACGGCCGACGGCACGAGCCGTCCGATCAGCCCACCGATCGTCGTGCCGGCGACGTACCTTCCCATCGCTGCACCGAGGTCCTTCCGATCGACCTCCTCGGCCAGATAGGCCATCGCCACCGCCGGGACACCGGCCAGAGCCAATCCTTGTGCTGCGCGTCCGACCAGCAGAACCTCGATCGTCGGACTCAGCGGCAGAAGTAAACCGATCACACAGGACGCCGACGCCGACGCGATCATCACCCGTGTGCGACCGAACCGCTCGGAGAGCGCACTGGCCGGAATGATTGCCAACGCCAACATGCCCGTCGTCGCCGAGACGGACAGCGCAGACACCGCAGGCGAGACGTGGAAGTCTTCGGCGAACGCAGGCAGCAACGCCTGTGCCGCGTACATCGAGATGAACGTCGACAGCCCGGCCGCGAACAACGCAACGGTCACGGTTCGATATCCCGATGTTCCGCGGCGAAGCGGCATCACTTCGGATTCGATCACATTCTCGACAGTCACCACGTACCTCCAGGCATCACTTACCTCCGGCAAGAATCCTCCCGCCCAGACTCGGCAAAAGAAAATGCATAAACTTGATGTTCTATATGCTCCAGAGGTATATAGATTGGGTTCGTGATGCTGACCGAAGACCTCGAATGGTTTGTCGTGCTCGCCGAAACCCAACAGGTGACCGCTACCGCGGATCTGACTCACCTGTCGCAGCCGACCCTTTCGCGCAAACTCGCACGCCTCGAACGACAGATCGGCGTGACACTCTTCGACCGTCAGGGACGCCGACTCGAACTGAACCGGTACGGCGAGATCCTCTATCGACATGCTCGCATCGCACTGCGCGCCCTCGACGCCGCGCAGACCGAAATCCAGTCGCTGGCGAGCCCCGAGAGCGGCACGGTCCGGCTCGACTTCCTCCACTCGTTCGGCACCTGGTTGGTGCCGCACATGCTGCGCGGATACCGCGTCGAGCATCCCGGAGTGCGATTCGAACTGCATCAGGACAGCGCGCAGTTCCTGGTCGACAGAATCGCCGCCGGCACGTCCGACCTGGCCGTCGTCTCGCCTCAGCCGCGCGATCCGCAGGTGGCGTGGATGCAGATCGCCCAGCAGTCACTGGCATTGGCTGTTCCGGCTGATCATCGCTTTGCGAAGTTGCATTCGGTCGAGCTTGCGGACGCGGCCGACGAACCGTTCATCGGTATGCATCCGAGCTTCGGGATGCGAAGAATTCTCGATGAACTGTGCGCGGCCGCAGAATTCACTCCGAATTTCGTCTTCGAGAGCAGCGAGCTGGCAACGGTCGGCGGACTGGTCTCCGCGTCCTTCGGCGTCTCGGTCATGCCGGTTCAGGATCCACCGATCTGGGCCGAAGGAGTCGTCTACGTACCGATCGAAGGAGCACAGCGAAAAATAGGGCTGATCTGGTCGAAGAGCCGCGAGCTGTCCGATCCCGCCCGGACTTTCCGCGACTACGTCGAAAGAACGACTTGGTAGTGAAAGTGCCCCCGGATAACTACGGATCGGTAACATCCCTCGAGGGGAGCAATTTTCATGCCATTCTTTTCAAACCTACGGTGCCGTAGGCTGGGGCGAAGTCGCGCATTCACTCAACATGGAGGCAAGAAATGACGAGGATTCTGACGCAGCTGGAGCTGCTACAAGAGCTGCAGCCGGTTGCCGAGGAGAACGTCAACCGCCACATCTCCATGGCCAAGGAATGGCATCCACACGACTACGTTCCGTGGGACGAGGGCCGTAACTTCGCAGCCATGGGCGGCGAAGACTGGAGTCTCGAACAGTCACAACTCGGCGAGGTAGCTCGCGCCGCAATGATCACCAACCTGCTCACCGAGGACAACCTGCCGTCGTACCACCGTGAGATCGCCGAGAACTTTTCGCAGGACGGTGCCTGGGGAACGTGGGTCGGCCGGTGGACCGCCGAGGAGAACCGCCACGGCATCGTGATGCGTGACTACCTCGTCGTCACGCGCGCAGTCGACCCCGTCGAGCTCGAGCGCTTCCGCATGGAACACATGACAAACGGTTACAGCGCACCCATCGACGAGGGCGACGCCGGCCTGCTGCACTCGGTCGCCTACGTGACCTTCCAGGAACTCGCGACGCGCGTCAGCCACCGCAACACCGGCAAGGCCTGCGACGAGCCGATTGCCGACAAGATGCTTCAGCGCATCGCCGCCGACGAGAACCTGCACATGATCTTCTACCGCAACATCTGCGCCGCCGCGCTCGATCTTGCTCCCGATCAGGCGCTCAAGGCTGTGGCGAACATCGTCCAGAACTTCCAGATGCCCGGTGCCGGCATGCCGAACTTCCGCCGCAACGGCGCCCTCATGGCCAAGCAC
This sequence comes from Rhodococcus sp. WY5, assembly GCF_018588185.1. NCBI lineage: Bacteria > Bacillati > Actinomycetota > Actinomycetes > Mycobacteriales > Nocardiaceae > Rhodococcus > Rhodococcus sp. WY5. The sequence continues at coordinate 2,458,488 of NZ_JAAMPR010000001.1, read as the reverse complement.
GGCATCTACGACCTTCGCCAGCACCTCGACGAGGTCGTCTGGCCTGTCCTGCGCAAGTGGAACATCTTCGAGCGCAACGATTTCAGCGCCGAAGGCGAGAACACGCGCGAAGAGTTGGCGGCCTTCCTCGAGACACTCGCCGCCAACGCGACGAAGTTCGAGGAACAGCGCGATCGCATGCTCGCACGCGAAGCCGCCAAGCGCGAACAGCAGGCTTCTTAGTTTCACCAGCTATTCTGTGCCCGGTACCGGATTCGGTACCGGGCACTTCCAATTGTCACAAGTATTTGTTCAGAGGTAGACAATGTCATCCCTTCGTATCGGTTCACTCGAGCTGCACAGCCCCGTGGTCCTCGCACCCATGGCGGGCGTCACCAACGTCGCCTTCCGCACGCTGTGCCGTGAACTCGAACTCGAACGTGCAGGCAGCACGTCCGGGCTCTACGTCTGCGAGATGGTCACCGCCCGCGCGCTCGTCGAACGCCAACCCGCCACGATGCACATGACCACGTTCGGTCCGACCGAAACGCCCAGGTCGCTGCAGCTGTACACCGTCGACCCGGATACGACTTACGCCGCGGCCAAGATGATCGTCGACGAGAACATGGCCGATCACATCGACATGAACTTCGGCTGCCCGGTACCCAAGGTGACCCGCAAGGGCGGTGGATCGGCGCTACCGTACAAGCGTCGACTGTTCGGTCAGATCGTCGCGGCAGCCGTGCGCGCCACCGAAGGCACCGACATTCCGGTCACCGTCAAGATGCGCGTCGGCATCGACCCCGAACATCACACGCACCTCGACGCCGGCCGGATCGCCGCAGCTGAAGGCGCCGCTGCCGTCGCACTTCACGCACGTACCGCGTCGCAGCGCTACTCCGGCACTGCTGACTGGAACGAGATCACGCGCCTCAAGGAACACGTCACCGACGTGCCGATCCTCGGCAACGGCGACATCTTCGACGCCTCGGATGCTGCCCGCATGATGAACGAGACCGGCTGCGACGGCGTCGTCGTCGGACGCGGCTGCCTCGGACGGCCATGGCTGTTCGCGGAACTCAGCGCAGCTCTCAACGGACAACAGATCGCCACGCCGCCGACGCTCGGCGAAGTCACCAAGATCATCGCCCGTCACGCCCAACTGCTCGCCGCACATCACGGTGAAATGAAGGGTCTGCGCGAACTTCGCAAGCACGTCTCCTGGTACATGCGTGGGTTCCCGGTCGGATCGGATCTGCGGGTCTCGATGGCTCTGGTCAGCACGTTGTCCGAACTGGACGATCTGCTCGGACAGCTCGACCACGACGTCCCGTTCCCCAAGGACGCCGAAGGCCCGCGCGGACGCCAAGGCTCACCCGGTCAGGTAGCACTCCCGGAAGGTTGGCTCGACGATCCCGAAGACGACCTTGTGCCGGTGGGAGCTGACATGATGCACTCTGGCGGCTAGCGAAAACACGCCGTCGGATTACTCACATCACTTTCTGAGTGAAGCACTCAGGATTCACCAGTAATATGGCTCCAGCTTCGTCGACAACCGGTTGACGCCGGCATCTGAATGACGAGTTACTGACAGTCGACGACGGGACAGGTTGCATCGGTGGGTGATGATCACGATTCGGGCCCACCTCCGCCCGAGAGCCGCGCCCCCTGGGAACGTCCGCTCGCAGACAAGCGCTTCCGCAACGCCCGACCGGACCAACCGGCAACGCCCCAGCGCCCTGCCACACCCCAGCGACCAACACCGCAACCACCCAGTCCCCCGGAGCGTCGCAGCAGTGGACGTACCGGGCGACGGGACTCGCCTCCGACCGACGACTCCGTTTCGGTCGCCGAGTTGGTCCGTCGGGTAGGCGACAAGAAGCCGCCACCAGCCCCGGCTGCGCCGCCCAAGCCGGCGCCGAACAAATCCGTACCACCCAAGACTCAATCTTCAGCAGCGTCGTCGCCGCCCCCCGCCCGGCCGATTCCCGCCCGTCCGACCGTTCCGCCCGCCGCTGCGGACTGGATCACCGAAGAACATCCCGTCACCTCCGCAGTGCCGCGGGTAGTCGGTGACACCGGCGCCACTCGTCTGGCGCAAAGCAAGATTCGCCGCCGCCATCGCGCAAGAGTGATCGGCCGATCGGCAGTAGCGTTCCTGGCCGTCATGTCTCTCGCATTGACCGGCGTCGTGTGGGGCTATCTGCGCTCGGTCGAAGGCGGATTCGATCAGATTGCGGCACTCGACACCGAGTCCGACGACATCATCGACGCCGGTGGTCAACTCGGCGACGAGACGTACCTGATCATCGGCACCGATACCCGCGCCGGTGCGAGCGGTGAGATCGGCGCCGGAACCGTCGAAGACGCCGAAGGCGCCCGAGCCGACACGGTCATGCTGGTGAACATTCCCGCCGACCGAAGCCGCGTCGTCGCCGTCTCCTTCCCGCGTGACCTCGACGTCGAACGTCCGATCTGTCAGGGATGGGACAACGACGCCGGCAAGTACACCAGCGAAACCTTCCCGGCAGCGAGCGGCGACAAACTCAATGCGACATACGCACTCGGTGGCCCCAAATGCCTGGTCAAGGTCATCCAGAAGATGTCCGGCCTGAAAATCGGGCACTTCGTCGGAATGGACTTCGCCGGTTTCGAGCGCATGGTCGACACCGTCGGCGGTGTGAACGTCTGCTCCCCCGGACCGATCGAAGACGGCATCCTCGGAACCGTCCTCGCCTCCGGCGGCACGCAGATGCTCGACGGCCGTACCGCCCTCAACTACGTGCGTGCTCGCCACGTCGAAGCCGAGGGCAACGGCGACTACGGGCGCATCACCCGTCAGCAGAAGTTCCTGTCGGCGCTGCTCCGCTCGGCCCTGTCCAACCAGGTCCTCCTGAATCCGAGCAAGCTCAACGGATTCATCAACGCCTTCACCAGCGACACGTTCGTCGAAAACATCGACACCAAGTCACTGGTCACCCTCGGTCGCTCGCTCCAGAACGTCGACGCAGGCGCGGTCACGTTCTTGACGGTCCCCACGGACGGCACCAACGACTGGGGCAACGAGATTCCTCGCACGGACGAGATCAAGTCCCTCTTCCAGGCGATCATCGACGACGATCCGCTTCCGGGTGAAGAGCGCGAGGAAACCACACCGTCGTCCACCAGTTCCACGACAACCGCTCCTACGTCCAGCACGCCGCCGGCCGCCACTTCCGTCGAGGCAATGAGCGCCTACAACATCTCGGTCGACGTCTCCAACGCCTCGGGAATCGCCGGGCAGGCCGCGACAATCGCCGACAGCCTCGCGGCTTACGGTTTCCAGATCTCCACGGTCGGTAACTTCAGCGCAGCCACCGGCCTGGCGAATGCTCAAGCGTCGACCACCGTCGTGCGCTACGCCGCAGGTTACGAGGCTGAAGCGGTGACGGTCGCGTCGTCGATTCCCGGCGCGGTTCTGGTTCTCGCTCCGAGCATGGGAGACATGATCGAGGTCGTCGTCGGAAGCAATTTCGCCGGCACCGTCGTCGCCCCCGCGGACCCGGGAACCATCCTGGCGGCAAATCCGACGTCGGTCGACACCAGCACCTCGACGGCTCTGCCCGCCGACATCGCCAGCGTCAACGCCGGCGACACCACCTGCGACTGACACGCGTTCATTCACCTTGCGTTCACCTGGTGCTTGTGACTTGGTCTTTCACGGCACGTAGGCTCTGACCTCATGCGCGTGGCTTACAACGAACAGATGACCGAGCTTGCAGACACGCTCGGCGAGATGGCAGGACTGGCAGGTGCCGCTATGGAGCGCGCCACCCAGTCCCTGCTCCAGGCAGACCTGTCCCTGGCAGAACAAGTAATCGGCGAACACGACAAGATCACCGAACTCAGCACCATCTGCGAGGAGCGCGCGTTTGCGTTGCTCGCCTTGCAGGCTCCCGTTGCCGGAGATCTGCGCTCGGTGGTCAGCGGAATCCAGATCGTCGCCGACATCGACCGCATGGGCGCACTCGCCCTGCACGTCGCCAAGATCGCGCGCCGCCGACATCCCAACCACGTCCTTCCTGAAGAGGTCAACGGCTACTTCGCCGAGATGGGACGCATCGCTGTCTCCATCGGTGCGGCCGCCAAGGTCGTCCTCGAGACCCGCGACCCCGAGCGCGCTGCCCGTCTGCGCGAAGAAGACGAAGCGATGGACGACCTCCACCGCCACCTCTTCACCGTCCTCATGGACCGTGAGTGGAAGCACGGCGTTGCTGCCGCAGTCGACGTCACGCTGCTCGGCCGCTTCTACGAGCGATTCGCCGACCACGCCGTCGAGGTCGGCCGACGTGTCATCTTCCTGGTGACCGGCAAGCTGCCCGAAGAGCCCGAAACCACCGAGAAGGTCGACAACCTCACCTCGTACCCGGATCTCTGAACCCAACCGTCCACGTGAGTAAAAGGCGGCCGCGCACTTGCGCGGCCGCCTTTCCTATTCAGTTCTCGTGCAACCAGGTTTCCAACGTGGGTCCTGCAGTTGTGGATCCCGGCGCGGGCAGCAACGCCCCACCCTTCATCGCCTTACCCGCTCCCGGCATCGAGATCGGGATCAGCCACTTACGTCGGCCACGGTATTTCAAGATCTCGCGCGTCATGGCCGGGATCTCGAGGACCTCAGGCCCGGCGAGATCTGGAGCCCTCCCGGTCGGACCGTTCTGAGCGCACGTCACGAGCGCCTCGGCGACGGTCTTCGCTGCCACCGGTTGTGACCGCATCCGAGGAACCATAGCGATCGGCCCCAGTCCGAACAGCGCGATCGTCTTCTCGCCGAACTCGAACCACTGAGTGGATCGCAGGATCGTGAAGGGAATACTCGACGCTTCCACCGCGCGTTCCTGCGCAGCCTTCCCCTGGTAGTAACCGAAGGACTTCAATCGCGGATCGTCGCAGTTCACGATCGAGAGCAACACGTGGTGCTTCACGCCGGCCCTGGCTTCGGCCGCGGCGATGTTCTTCGCTGCCGTCTCGAAGAACTCGATCGCCTTCTTGGCACTGTTGGTGACATGATCACTCACGTCGACGACCACGTCGGCGCCGGAAAATGCTTCGTCCAACCCCGCACCCGTGGAGATGTCGACTCCCGTCGATCGAGCGGCGGCGACGACGTCATGGCCCCCGATTTTCGCCTGCTCGACGACCAGCTTTCCCATCTGGCCGGTTCCGCCCAGAACAACAATTCGCATGATGCCTCCGTCAAACCTGTGCGCCCGGCTCTCTTCGGCCTGGTCACATACTGGACGACGCAGCCTCCCGAAGTGTGACGGTCGGGCGAATCAGTCGGTGTACTTCTGCGAAACTCGCCCACGCCACTGCGACCAGATCGGATCCAACGCTGCGCTCGCCTCATGTGCGTGGTCGGCAACGGCCCGTGCCAGCATCCCTGCTCCCGCCAGCGGCGTCACGTGCCCTTCGACGTCGTCGGTAGTCTTCATCCCCAACAGCATGGTCGTACCGAGCACGCGATGGCCACCGAGAATTCCCGGCAGCGAACGGCCAGGAACGCTACGCAGGTCGAGAGTTTCCACGAGCAGCGCGTCACCGTCGACGGTAATGCGCTGATCCGAGCGAAGCGCACCGCCGGTTTCGCCGGTCCGGCCGAATACGATCATCTCGTCGAGCAGCACAACGGCATCGGATTCCAGTGAAATATCCACGCGCCTGGTCACATCCGCGCCGCCGGCGACGACAAACGGTGCCGCACGCCAGATCAGCGCCGCACCGGCACCGACGCTCGCCGAAGCCGACCACGACGCCCGGCCACCGCGTGCGTTGTACGCGACGGTCCCGGACGGCTCGATCACCTCGAGACACGTACCGGGTGCGACCACGAACTCGATACGTAGGTCGTCGCCGGCCAACAGCGTTGCGCTGTGCCCTACCAGGGCAATTCGCACGGTGAGCCCGCGAGCGTCGACGAACCGCGGGGCCAGGAAGTCGCCCGAGATCAGCTCTCGCGCAACAGCGGTGTCACCCACTCTCTCGACGACGACCCGCGTAGCTCCGGTGCGCATCAGTGAGCGTGAGAGTGGCTGTGCCCGTGACCGTGTCCGTGGTCTTCTTCATCGGCATGGAAGTGCGGCGCCATCGGCCCCGGATCCTGCGGGGTGTGACTACCCGCACGGTGAGCTGCGATGACCTGGCGAAGCCACGCACTGAGTTGGTCGATCGTCGCGTGATCCTTCTGGCTGAGCGCGAGAACGGGAAGTCCGTCACGCGCGGCCGTGGCATCGGCAACCATCTGGACCGCGTCGACGTCGACGTACGGGGCCAGGTCGATCTTGTTGACCACCAACAGATCTGCCCGCTCGATGCCGGGACCGCCCTTGCGGGCGACGTCTCCGCCGCCCGCGACGTCGATGCAGAAGATCTGGGCGTCGACCAGTGCCGGGCTGAACGTGGCGGTCAGGTTGTCACCGCCGCTTTCCACGATCACCATGTCGAGGGGATGGAACTGACGCTCGAGGTCTTCGACCGCAATGAGGTTCGGCGTGACGTCGTCACGAATAGCCGTGTGCGGGCACGCACCGGTCTCGACTGCGACGATGCGCTCGATCGGAAGTACGTTGGCCGCGCGCAACAGTCGCGCGTCCTCGTCGGTGTAGATGTCGTTGGTGACCACCGCGATCTCGTACTCCGACGCGAGTTCGCGGCAGATGGTGGCGATGAGGGTGCTTTTGCCGGTGCCGACGGGGCCGGCAACGCCGAGCCTCAAACCTCTTGCAGCAGTGGTGGTGTTGTTCAGGTTGTCAAGCACGGAAAATCCTCCTGGATCGAGCGTGGTGTTCGAGTGACCATTGTTCGACCAACGGCCCTGTTGTTGCGGGTATATCTGCGACGCCCTCGACGGCTACGGCAGCCGCGGCGACGGTTTCGATGGTCGGGGCTGCTCGGAGCAACCATTCGACCGGTTCTGCCGGATCCACCGGCAGTAGCTTCAGTGCCGCCGACGCCACCGTTTGGGCGTCGTCGTACAAACAAGATCTGGCCGCCTGCAGGTCGTCCATCCCGGAGACCGCCGTGAAGACGCCCAACGCGAGCGGACGCATCGGATGCCCAGGCAGCGCCATGAGCATCTGCACCGCGGGGTGCTGCGGCCACAATCGCGACGCCAGTCTCGCCAGCCCACGGCCGAGCTGAATCGACGCCTCACGCAGCGGTGCACTGGGAGTCCGAGCGAGCAGTTCCCTCGAGATGTCCTCGAGTTCGCCTGCACTACCCTCACTTACGGCCCAGCGGCGCGTGACCACCGTTGAAGCGGCCTCGACAAGTCCGACTGTTTCGAGTCGACCGCGAATGAAGTCAGGGACCTGACTCTGCAGGAGTCCGCCCGCCAGTGCCGGTTCCAACCCCGACGAGTGCGCGTGACCGCCGGTAGGCAGACGCCCGTCTGCCAAGAGCATCGATGCTATCTCGGCAGATGCCGTCTCGATCGACATGGTTTCAGAACAGCATGTAGCGCTGAGCCATCGGCACCACGTCAACGGGGTTGGGCGCGATCAGGTCGCCGTTGACCTTGATGGCAAACGTCTCCGGATCGACGTCGATGGACGGCAGCGCCGTGTTGTTCGGCATGTCCGCCTTGGTGAGGTGTCTCGTCGGACGAACACCGGTAAGGGTGCGGGTGAGACCGAGACGATCGGCCAGACCGTCCTCGATGGCCATCGGAGAGACGAACGTCGTGGACAGGTGCGGGGCCGATCCCGGAGTCGCCGCGATGGCCGGGCGAACGAACACCGGCTGCGGGGTCGGGATAGCAGCATTCGGATCACCAAGCGGCGCAGCAACTATCGCCCCGCCCTTGATCACGGCAGAAGGACGGACTCCGAAGAACGCGGGATCCCACAGCACCAGGTCCGCCATCTTCCCGGCCTCGACCGAGCCGATCTCGTGATCGATACCGTGCGCCACCGCGGGGCAGATCGTGTACTTGGCGACGTAACGCCGCGCACGCTCGTTGTCGGCCGGCATGCTGGTGCCCAGCTTGCCGTACTGGGCCTTCATGACGTGAGCCACCTGCCATGTCCGCAGGGTCACCTCACCGATACGGCCCATCGCTTGGGCGTCGGACGAGGTGATCGAGATGGCTCCGATGTCGTGCAGAAAGTCTTCTGCTGCAATCGTTGTCGGCCGGATCCGGGACTCGGCAAAGGCAAGATCCTCCGGAACCCGGGGATTGAGCGCATGACACACGATGAGCATGTCGAGGTGCTCGGCAACCGTGTTGACGGTATGCGGCAACGTCGGATTGGTCGATGCCGGAAGAACGTTCGGCTCACCTGCCGTCACGATGATGTCCGGTGCGTGCCCGCCGCCGGCGCCTTCCGCATGGAACACGTGGATCCCGCGTCCGGCGATCGCATCCAAAGTGTGCTGTACGTAACCGGTTTCGTTGAGGCTGTCGGCGTGCAGCGCTACCTGGAGGCCGAACTCGTCGGCTGCTCGCAGAGCGGCGTCGATCGCGGCCGGAGTGGAACCCCAGTCCTCGTGAACCTTGAATCCGCCTGCGCCCGCGAGAGCTTCCTGGCGCATGGCCTCATGGCTGACGGTGCTGCCCTTGCCGAGAAGAAGGACGTTGAGCGGGATGTGGTCGAGGGCGCGGTGCATCATCGTCAGCGACCAGGCGCCGGGCGTGACGGTGGTTGCCTTGCTTCCTTCGGTGGGGCCCGTTCCGCCGCCCGCCACGGTCGTCGTACCAGTGGCGAGTGCTTCCATCATCTCGACTTCACTGAGGAAGTGCACGTGAGTGTCGATCGCACCCGCGGTGAGGATCTTTCCCTCACCGGCGATCACGTCTGTGCTCGGCCCGATGAGCAACTTGGGGTGCACGCCATCCATGATGTCGGGGTTACCGGACTTGCCGATCGCAACGATGCGTCCGTCGCGAATTCCGACGTCTGCCCGGACGATTCCCCAGTGATCGAGAATCACCGTGTTGGTGATGACGACGTCGAGAGCACCCTGGTCGCGAGTGGTCAGGCCCTGGCCCATCGACTCGCGGATGCTCTTACCGCCGCCGAAGACCATCTCGTCGCCGGTCGCGGTGTAGTCGTGCTCGATCTCGATCCACAGATCTGTGTCGGCCAAACGGATCTGGTCGCCTGCGGTCGGGCCGTACAGGGAGGCGTAGCCGCGTCGATCGATCCTGCTCATTCGGCTGTCCTCTCAACTGTCGTCGCGGCGTCGTCCGGTGAATCCGCCTCGACTGGAACATCACTCACACGCACGTTCACCGAGGACGCTCGCAAAGGTTCTTCGACCTCGACGCCGGGCGTGCCGAAGGGCATGACGGTCTTGGGCTCGCGCGCATGTGTCGGTAGGTCTTCGTCCGGCACGATCTGCAGGCCCGGAACCCTTTTGAGTCCGCCGAGCGCGATCAGTGTCACCGTTCTGCTGACCCCGGGTTCGAACCGAACCGACGTTCCCGAGGGGATGTCGAGCCGGAAGCCGTCTGCCGCTTCGCGATCGAAGGTCAACGCCGGGTTGGCCGCGGGAAGGTGGAGATGTGAACCGATCTGAATGGGGCGATCGCCGTCGTTGACGACGACCATCGTGATCTTCTCCGCGTCCGTGCCGAACTCGAGCGGTTCTGTGGACACACGTACTTCGCCGGGAATCATCGAATGGGCTCCGTCACGGTGACCAGTTTGCGACCGTCCGGGAAAGTGGCCTCCACCTGGACGTTTGCAATCATCTCGGGTACCCCTTCCATCACGTCGTCGCGGGTGAGCACTTGCCGACCGGCGTTCATCAGTTCCGCAACCGTCATTCCGTCACGCGCGCGCTCGAGAATCCAGCACGAGATCAGTGCCATCGCTTCGGGGTAGTTCAGCAGTACCCCGCGCTCGCGGCGGTCACGGGCGACCATGCCCGCGACGCTCAGGAGCAGCTTTTCGGTATCTGAAGGGGTGAGGTGCACTGACAAGCCCTTCCGGTTGTGAAACGACATCGATCGACAGCGTGCTGTCGGGCCGAGATTAGCATTGTCCGAAGCGTCGTCAGTATCCACGAGATTCACATCGTCGGCTACTTCAGCGCCCACTCGGCGCACTTGCGCTGCTCATCGAATTATTCGGGCGCCCAACGACGCTCAGCTCTGCGCACCGGAGTGGGAACTATCACCACAACCAAAAAGTTTCACCCCCGTCTCCTGTTGGAAACGGGGGTGAAACATGATCGTGCAGGGTTGATCCCGGGACCTATCCGAAGCGGCCGGAGATGTAGTCCTCGGTGGCCTTCTGCGTCGGGTTCGAGAAGATCTTCTCGGTGTCGTCGATCTCGACGAGCTGACCGGGCTTGCCGGTTGCCTCGAGGTTGAAGAATGCCGTCTGGTCACTCACACGCGCAGCCTGCTGCATGTTGTGCGTGACGATGACGATCGTGAAGTCCTTCTTCAGCTCGGTGATCAGGTCTTCGATCGCGAGAGTCGAGATCGGGTCGAGCGCGGAGCACGGCTCGTCCATGAGCAGGACGTCGGGCGAGACCGCGATGGCACGCGCGATGCACAGACGCTGCTGCTGACCGCCTGAGAGGCCGCCACCGGGCTTGTCGAGGCGATCCTTGACCTCGTTCCACAGGTTGGCACCGCGCAGCGAACGCTCGGCCACCTCGTCGAGCTTCTTCTTGCTGCGCTCGCCCTGCAACTTCAAGCCCGCGACGACGTTGTCCTTGATGGACATGGTCGGGAAGGGGTTGGGTCGCTGGAACACCATGCCGATGGTCTTGCGAACACCGACCGGATCGACGTTCGAGCCGTAGATGTCCTCGCCGTCGAGCAGCACCGAACCCTCGACGCGCGCACCGGGAATCACTTCGTGCATGCGGTTGAGTGAACGGAGAACGGTGGACTTGCCGCAACCGGACGGGCCGATGAAGGCGGTGACGCTCCGGGGCGGGACGGACAGGCCCACATCGGCGACGGCGTGGAACTTGCCGTAGTAGATGTTGACGTCCTTGAGATCCAGACGCTTGGCCATTACCGGCTCCCTACTGAGTTGTTGACGCTGTTGAGTACGAACATGTTCCGAGGCCGCATCACTTACTTCTGACCTGTGAGAAGTGACCGATCAGCTTCGCGACGATGTTGAGGATCGCGATCAGCAGGATCAGGGTCAGTGCTGCGCCCCAGATGCGGTTGGTGCCGGCGTCGGTGGGGTTGTTCATCTCGGCGACCATGACGGAAGGCAGTGTGCCCATTTCGCCGTTGAACAGGTCGAAGTTGATGAACGGTGCGTAGCCGACGAGGATCAGCAGCGGTGCGGTCTCACCGAGCACGCGGGCCAGGGCCAGCATGACGCCGGTGATGATGCCGGGAAGTGCCGTCGGCAGAACGATTTTCGAGATGGTCTTCCACTTCGGCACACCGAGCGCGTACGACGCCTCTCGCAGATCCATCGGGACGATGCGCAGCATTTCCTCGGTGGAGCGGATGACGACCGGGACCATCAGAAGGACCAGAGCCAGTGACACCGCAAACGCGGACTTGGGGAAGCCGAAGGTCGCGATCCACAGGGCGTAGATGAACAGCGCGGCCACGATCGACGGAACACCGCTGAGGATGTCGACCATGAACGTGGTCAGCTTGCCCAGCTTCGACTTCCGGTCGGCGTACTCCACCAGGTAGATCGCGACGAAGATACCGAGCGGGATGGAGAAGACCGCGCACACGATGCCTTGCAGCAGGGTGCCGATCAAGGCGTGATAGATACCGCCGCCGTCGGCCGACGCCGTCAATCCGCTCAGCGAGTTGGTGAACCAGGTAGGCGACGTCAGAGCGGGCAGGCCCTTGGCGATGACCGTGAAGAGCACCCAGACCAACGGGATGAGCGCGATGACGACTGCCAGGCTCACCAGGATGGTCGCGATGACGTCCTTGGCACGACGACGAGCGCCGACGCCTTGGAAAGTGGGGGCCTTGACCGGCCGGTCCAGAGTGGAGGTCATGGGTCAGTCCTTCTTTCCGGCGATCACTGCGCGGGCAGCCGCGTTGACGACGAAGGTCAGTACGAACAGCACCAGTCCGGCCGCGATGTACGCGCCTGCCTGGATGTCGTTGTTGAACTCCGCGTAGCCGAGGGCGATCTTGGAGGCGATGGTCGAGCCGCCGTCGAACAGCGACCAGCCGAAGGCCTGAGAGGTGGTGCGCAGGATCAGGTAGAGCGCCATCGTCTCACCGAGTGCGCGTCCGAGACCGAGCATCGAGCCGCTGATGTAGCCGGACTTACCGAACGGGATGACCGTGGTGCGCACAACTTCCCAGCGCGTGGCGCCGAGGGCGAGTGCGGCTTCGATCTGTGATCGCGGGGTCTGGATGAACACCTCGCGGGTCACTGCGGTGATGACCGGAAGGATCATCACGGCGAGGACGATGCCTGCGGTGAAGATGGTGCCGCCACCGGTGATCGATCCGCTGCCGTCGGCGAAGAGCGGGAACCAGCCGAGAGTGTCGTTGAGCCACACCGCGACCGGGGTGATCGCCGGAGCGAAGACGAGAAGTCCCCACAGGCCGTAGACGATGGACGGCACAGCTGCCAGAAGGTCGATCGTGTACGACAGTGGCCGCGTGAGCCACTTGGGTGAGTACGAAGTCAGGAAGATCGCGATGCCCAGTGCGATCGGCATCGCGAGCACCAGTGCGAACAGCGAGACCAACACCGTGACCTGGAAAAGGTCGAGGACACCGAACGCCATCGCGTTGATGTTCTGCGTGACCCATTCACGGCTGGTCAGGAAGTTGACCTGGTTCCGGCTCAAAGCAGGAACAGCACGCCAGATCAGGAACGCGCCGATCGCCGCGATGACAACCGTGATGAAGATTGCCGAACCGGAGGCGAGCGAGCTGAAGATGCGGTCACCCGGACGGGTCACCGTCTTGCTGTTGCCGCTACCCGGACCGTCACCCTTCGGAGGATGCTCGGTTTCTGGAGCCTTGGTGGAAGTAATCGTGTCCTCCGTGGTGCCGTTCGGACCGCCCACCCCGGCCCCGCTGGTTGCGGGGCCGGGAGAACGAGATGTCGAGGTGATGGGCGCGTCACTCATGCGCGCTCACTTCCTTCACGTCTGAATGTAGATCCATGAGCTTGTCCGCACGAGTCTCTAGGTCAGCTGATTGCCGTGATGGACGCGTTGAGGCGATCCTGGACGTTGGACGGCAGCGGGACGTAACCCTGCTCGGCCAGGTTGGCCTGACCCTCGTTGGCCGCGCTCGTCAGGAACGACTTCACTGCTGCGGAGGTGTCCGCGTCGTAGCCCTTGGAGCAGACGATCGAGTACGTGGCGAGAACCAGCGGGTAGGCGCCGGCTTCGTTGGTCTTGAAGATCGACGCGAGGTCGAGCGTCAGGTCGCCGGTTGCGTCGGACTTGAACTTCGCGCCTGCGATCGACTTCGCGGCCGTGTCGTTGGTCAGTGCGACTGCCTCGGAGCCAGTGTTGATTTCGGCAACCGAGAGCTTGTTCTGATCGGCGAACGACTTCTCGACGTAGGTGATCGAACCCGGTGCCGTGGCAACTGCCTGTGCAACGCCCGCCGAACCCTTGGCGCCCTCACCGACGCCACCGGTGAAGTCGGACCCTGCGCCCGACGTCCAAGCACCGTTCGATGCCGCGTCGAGGTACTTCTGGAAGTTGTCGGTGGTACCCGAGGAATCGGAGCGGATCACGGTGGTGATCTTCTCGTCGGGAAGCGATGCACCGGAGTTGAGCGCGGCGATTGCCGGATCGTTCCACTTGGTGATGCCGCCGTTGAAGATCTTCGCGAGAACCTCTGCGTTGAGAACGAGCTTGTCGACGCCGTCGAGGTTGTATGCAACTGCGATCGGGCCGAAGACGAGGGGAAGGTTCCAGGCTTCGCCGCCGACGCAACGCTCCTTGGCCTTGTCGGCCTGCTCGTCCTTGATGGCCGAGTCGGAGCCGGCGAAGTCGATCTGGCCGGCGATGAACTGTGTACGACCGTCGCCCGAACCGCTGGGGTTGTACGCGACGTTGACCGTCTTGCCCTTTTCCTGGCACACGGAGATGTAAGTGGCGACGAACTGGTCCATGGCGTTCTTCTGTGCCGAGGAACCAGCGGCAGAGAGGTTGCTCTTGCCTTCGCACGTTGCGTTCGATGCGGACCCGTCCACACCCGTCGACGACGAGTTGTTGTCGCTGCCACATGCGGCCAAGGTCATGGCGCCCACGGCCACTACACCGAGCAGGGCACCACTGCGCTTGAGATTCACCAAGATCCTCCGGAAATCGCTACCGCCACGCCCACGATCGGGCGGCGACATGAGACGCAGAATGATTGAAATCTGCATCAGGCAACACGGCGCTGCCCACAGAGAAAAGTAGGCGGGCGCGGTGTCCGGCTGGACCACACATGGTTAACGGAGAATGAACAGACTGGACATTTCTGCGTGTCCGACTGTGACGTCAGAGCGCGCGGGCGTAAGCCATGTCCACGTGGAAGCGATCGAAGCCGAGTCGTTCGTACGTGTGGAGGGCGGCCGTGTTGTCGCCTTCGACGTACAGAAGGACGGTTCCGAGGCCGCGATCACGCAGGTAATGCATGCCCGCGAGAGTCAGCACTCGGCCGAGACCTCGTCCCTGCGCCGCGGGATCGATCCCCACGACGTACACCTCCCCCAGCTCCGGATCGCCACCTTCGGGTGCGTGCACCTTGGTCCAGTGAAAGCCGAGAAGAGTATCGGGATCGGTGTCCGCGAACGCCATGAACAGACCAGCAGGGTCGAACCAACCTTCGGCCGTTCTCTCGTCGATCTCCGCCTGGGTCCAGCCACCCTGCTCGGGATGCCAGAAAAAGGCCGCATTGTTGACGCGAAGGATCTCGGAATCGTCTTCGGGCCCACGATACGTCCGAATCGTCACACCTTCGGGCACAACGATTTCCGGAAGCTGCGGAGCATCGAGTGGTCGACGCAGCTGCAGGAGTTCACGAACGCTGACCAGATCGAGGCTCTTGGCGAATTCGACTGCGGCGTCGACGTTTCCGTGCGCCCAGACACGCGTGCCCGGCCGGCCCTCGTCGAATACCGCTGCGGCAAGCCTGGTTCCGATGCCGCGGCGCCGCGCCTGCGGGTCGACCACCAACTCGGCCATGTCGGGATGCTCGTCCGAACCGGCTTGCAGCTGCGCATAACCGACGACCGCATCGCCGTCGAGTTCGAGGAAGTGTCGCGCGGCGCCGCGCCCGGCAACGGCATGGCGCCCCTGTTCCGACACGGGCGCCTTGCCGTCGAACTCGGTTGCGCGATCGAGAAGCGCGGAAACCTGCTCGGCGAATCCAGCCGGCAGTGAATCTGTCCAACCCACGTCAGACCACCGATCCGTCGGCCGCGTCGTAGTCGACGTCCTCGTCGTCCTCGAACTGAACGGGAGCAGCTGCGCCACCCTTGGCCCTGGTCGGACGCACTGCCTTATATCCGACATTTCGGACTGTACCGATCAAGGACTCGTATTCGGTGCCGAGTTTCGCCCGCAGACGACGCACGTGGACGTCGACCGTCCTGGTGCCGCCGAAGAAGTCGTAGCCCCACACTTCCTGCAGCAGCTGCGCCCGGGTGAATACCCGTCCGGCGTGCTGCGCGAGGTACTTGAGCAGCTCGAATTCCTTGTAAGTCAAATCAAGGGGCCGTCCACGCAGTCGTGCCGTGTACGTCCCCTCGTCGATAACCAGTTCGCCCAGCGTGATCTTTCCCGACGCTTCCGGACTGGCCACACCGCCGCTGCGGGCGACCAACAACCGCAATCGGGCGTCCACCTCAGCCGGACCGGTACCGGGAAGCAGGATGTCGTCCAACCCCCAGTCGGCGTTGACGGCAACGAGTCCGCCTTCGGTGAGGACGGCGACCACAGGTACTGCGGATCCTGTGCTTCCGAGCAATCGACACAACCCGCGTGCGGCAGCCAGATCGGTGCGCGCATCCACCAATGCCACGTCCGCGGAACTTGCCTCGAGTAGCGAGGAAACCTCTGTGGGGGCAGGCCGAACCGAGTGCGCCAGCAACGCCAACGCCGGTAGTACAGCTTCCGGGTTGGGGTCGGAGGTGAGGAGGAGCAGTTCCACACGGCCTCCTATCTAGTAGCCCGCGCAACCCGTGAGGGCAACGCTCGAGTAGTTCGACGCTTTTGGTCGGTCCCTACATTAGCGTGCCTGGTACCGGGGCCGTCGCATCGAACCCCGACCGGAGTCCGTCACAATGGTGCGGTGCGCAAACTGATCATCGGCATCGTCTTTCTCCTCGGCCTCGGACTGGTGGCCGATTTCGGCGCGGCCGCGTACGCCGAGTACCGGGTTTCCCGCGAGCTCCGAACCGGCGCATCACTCGAGTCGGATCCGGAGGTCACCTTCAACGGGTTCCCCTTCCTCACCCAGGCACTCGGCGGGAAATACAAGGACGTCTACGTCAGAGCTACCGGCGTCCAGAGCGACGTGGTGGGCGAAGTGACCGTCGAGGCCGATCTGCGCGGGGTCACCGTTCCCTTCTCCGACATCGTGAACGGCAATGTCACCCAACTCCCCGTCGACAAACTCGACGGCCGGATGGGAATCAACGCCACCGACCTCGGAAAGCTGCTCAATATCCCTGACCTGCAGGTATCTTCGCCGCCTGCCAACAAGTCGGATGGCACCGGGGGCAGCGGCGGAACCGGAGCGAGCACCGCGGGCGCCGTCGTGCTGACGGGAACGGTTGCCGTCGGCCCGGTCGAGACTGCAGTGAGCGTGCAGGCCAACCTGGTTCTGGAAGGTGGGCAGGTCAAGATCGTCGCCAGCAATCTGTACTTCGGTCCGGAGGGCAAAGCCGATTTCTCGATCCCCGCAGCACTCGAACCCGTCGTCCTCGGACTGTTCAGCTACACGATCGATCCGCAGGCACTCCCCTACGGAATTCAGCCGAGCCTGGTCTACGCGGAAGGCGGAAGAATCGTGATCGAAGGCAGCGCCGAAAACACGACGATCGATCTCGCAGAGCTGCAGAACCGATGACCGGGATCACAATTCTACTGGTCGCGCTGGTCGCCGTCGTCGCGGTCGGGCTCTTTCTCAAGTCGCGCAACGGAAAGGTCCGAGTCACCACGCCGGCCGCGACCGGCGCTGCGGACAGTCGCCTCGAACTGCTCCGCGCCGCTGGAGTCTCTTCGCCGAACGGCGGACCCGTCGTACTGCATTTCTCTGCCGACTGGTGCGGACCGTGCGCGGCAGTACGCCGCGTCGTCGGTCAGGTCGTGATCTCGATGGCCGACGCTCCCCGTCCGCCGGTGGAGATCGAGCTCGACATCGACAAGGAACCGGCTCTGGCACGCGAGATGAGTGTCCTCTCGCTGCCCACCACCTTCATCCTCGACGGTGGCCTGGAGGAACAGTTCCGGGTGTCCGGAGTGCCATCCGCAGCGGATCTGAAAGCTGCACTCGTACCACTATCCGGACCCCACGAGCCAAAATCCGAGAATTCGGGGTAAACTCGCCGACGTGCAAACCCGCCACGAGCTGATGCTCACCCG
Source organism: Rhodococcus sp. WY5 (assembly GCF_018588185.1). Lineage (NCBI taxonomy): Bacteria > Bacillati > Actinomycetota > Actinomycetes > Mycobacteriales > Nocardiaceae > Rhodococcus > Rhodococcus sp. WY5. Next base: position 2,440,971 of record NZ_JAAMPR010000001.1, on the reverse strand, counting down.
ACGCCGCGCAGTAGACCTGTGCCGCCTCGGGGGCTGTTGCTGTACCTGTTGCTGATCACCACATCCGTCAGATCTCTCTGACCTTCGAGCTTTCGCTCACGTGATCAATCCACCGAGTGGGACTTTGACGTCCCGTTTTCTCGGTCCAGGCACAGCATCATGCAATCCAGCGCAGGAGCACTCCCGATGTCCACAACCACACCCCAGCTCGAGCAGGTCGACGTCCGCGGACCTCGATTCGCCGCGTGGGTCACCACCGGCGTTCTCGTACTCACGCTCGTCCTCTCGACCTTCTCACTGCCCGCCGCCACCGTCGTTCTCGCACTGCAGGCCATAGTCTTCGCGGTCGGAGCGGTACTCGGCCCCAAGCGCAGCCCGTACGGCCAGATCTTCGGCAAGCTCGTCGCCCCGCGACTCTCGCCGGTCAGCGAACGCGAACCCGTGGCGCCGCTGCGCTTCGCGCAGTTCGTCGGCTTCGTCTTCGCACTCGCCGGCACGGTCGGTTTCCTGGCCGGGTCGACGATCGTCGGCACCGTTGCCACCGGCTTCGCCTTGTTCGCGGCCCTGCTCAACGCCGCGTTCGGCATCTGCCTCGGCTGCCAGATCTATCCACTCGTCGCAAGGCTGCGAAATACCGGCCGCGCTACCACCGCGTGAAAACGCTTGCCCCACAACCCTGCTGAACCCCTGCTAGATAACGACCGATGCAAGACCACATCGAAAGGAACACCATGGCTCGCTCCGACGTCCTAGTCTCCGCTGACTGGGCTGAGCAGAACCTCAACACCCCCAAGACCGTTTTTGTCGAGGTGGACGAGGACACCAGCGCATACGACGGCGGCCACATCGAGGGTGCAGTCAAGCTCGACTGGCGCAAGGACCTCCAGGACGGCGTCCGACGCGACTTCCTGAACCAGGAGCAGTTCTCGGATCTGCTCTCCGCCAAAGGCATTGCGAACGACGACACCGTCGTTCTCTACGGTGGCAACAACAACTGGTTCGCCGCTTACGCGTACTGGTACTTCAAGCTGTACGGCCACCAGGACATCAAGCTGATCGACGGCGGCCGCAAGAAGTGGGAACTCGACGGACGCCCGCTCTCCAAGGACGCAGTCAACCGCGAAGCCACGCAGTACAAGGCCGAGACCCCCGACTTCTCGATCCGCGCATTCCGCGACGAGGTCATCGACGCCATCGGCAGCAAGAACCTCGTCGACGTTCGTAGCCCTGACGAGTTCTCCGGCAAGATCCTCGCTCCCGCCCACCTTCCGCAGGAGCAGGCGCAGCAGCGTGGCCACGTCCCCGGAGCCATCAACATCCCGTGGAGCACCACCGCCAACGAGGACGGCACCTTCAAGTCGGACGACGACCTCGCCAAGCTGTACGCGGAAAAGGGCTTCGACGACACCAAGGAAACGATCGCCTACTGCCGCATCGGCGAGCGTTCGAGCCACACCTGGTTCGTCCTGCAGGAGATCCTCGGCAAGAACAACGTCAAGAACTACGACGGCAGCTGGGTCGAATACGGCTCACTCGTCGGCGCACCGATCGAATTGGGAGCCTGATCATGTGTGGAGCACCTACCCAGGGCCAGACCCTGCCTGCCGGCGTCGACGTCGAGAAGGAAACGGTCATCACCGGCCGCGTTCTCGCAGCTGACGGCCAGCCCATCGGCGGCGCATTCGTGCGTCTGCTCGACGGCTCCGGAGAGTTCACGGCCGAGGTCGTGGCATCGGGAACCGGCGATTTCCGCTTCTTCGCCGCTCCGGGCGAGTGGACCGTGCGTGCACTGTCCAGCTCGGGCAACGGCACCTCCACCGTCGCTCCCGAGGGCTCGGGCGTGCACAACGTGGACGTGACCGTCAGCAAGTAATTCATGCTTTGTCAGGCGGCCCCGCACCCCTCCGGTGCGGGGCCTTCTGCATTCCGGCTCCCGATTTTTCCGGTCGGTCGCCGCGGTCTAAGATGTACCCGTGGTCATTTTCTTCGAGGTACTCCTCGCACTCGCATCCGTCATGATCGCTTGGTTCTCCGTGTACGTCGTGTACCGCTTGGTCACCGACGAGTCGTGAGTCAGGCTCCGGATTCAGGGTCCGACGCGACCGCTGACGATTCCGCCGCTGCAGGTGCCGTGAGGCGCGGCAGCGGGGACGAAGCTGTCGCCATCGCCGTCGAGCGCTCCAAGTCGACGGCGTCGCTCAACATTCCGACCCTGCCGGACCTTCCGTTGCCGGAGGACACCGCAAACCTGCGCCTCGGCCCGGACATCAATCCCGAACTCCTCGCGCTTCTCCCCCTCGTCGGTGTTTGGCGCGGCGAAGGTGAAGGACACGACGAGAACGGCGACTACGCCTTCGGTCAGCAGATCGTCATCTCGCACGACGGCGGCCCGTACCTCAATTGGGAGTCCCGGTCCTGGCGCCTCGACGCCGAGGGCAAGTACGTGAGCCCCGATCTGCGCGAGAGCGGTTACTGGCGCATGGGCGGCGACGGCATCCCGGGCAGCGTCAACCAGGAAGTGGTCGAACTCCTGCTCAGCCACAGCTCCGGTGTCGTCGAAATGTACTACGGGCGCGCACTCACCCAAGCGTCGTGGGAACTTGCCACCGACGTGGTGATCCGCAGCCAGTCCGGTGCACTGTACGGCGGCGCGAAGCGTCTGTACGGCATCGTCGAAGGCGGCGACCTCGCGTACGTCGAAGAGCGGATCATGTCTGACGGTGGCCTGGAACCGCGTCTCTCGGCCCGCCTGACGCGCTACATCGGCTAGTTCTGCTGTGCGCCTTTATTAACCCCCGGCGGTTAATAAAGGCGCACAGCAGATTTATCCACAGGCACCGACAAATTCCACAGGCGGGCTTCGGAGCGGCATCTTCGACCGATTCTTGTCGGTCCGCGATCTCACGGTATTCGCATGAGCTGCGACTACATCGATCCTGATCTCCGAAGACTCTTCGACTTCCAGCACGGACTCGCGACCAACAAACAACTACGCCCTTTCGGCTATTCACCGCGGCGCATCCAACATCTGGTCGAATCGGGTCAATGGACAACCGTCCTCCACGGCGTTCAATCCAGCACCAACGGCCCGCTCAACCGAGCAATGATTCTCGAGGCCGCCCTTCTGTTCGGCGGCGGAGAGACCTACCTGAGTCACCGGACGGCAGCTGAAGAGTGGGGACTCACGCACATCGAGTCCGAACTGCCGATCCACATCACGGTCCGATACGGCAGATCCTCCCGCTGTCAGAGTCCGACGGTCAGACCCGAACGCTCCCCGGCGCGCCCCGTTCCGTTGGGGTGGTCCACTGCCCATCCCGGAGTGATCGTTCATCGTTCACGCGCTCATGCCCACATCGGCGTTGCCACTCAGCCTGCTCGTACTTCGCTGGCCGACACCGCAATTGACCTGGCGGTTGCAGAGCCGTCGGCTCGCGACGCCGCTCGTTCTCTGGTTCGCTCGGCCACGGCGTGCAAAGTGTCACGGATGGAATTGCGCACCCGAATGGAATGCCGACGGCCGAGGCGATATGTCAAAGCGCTGTCCTCGACATTGGACCTGTTGGATCGCGGTGTCCAGTCGGTACTCGAGCATCGCTACGCAATCGAGGTCGAGCGAGCACACGGTTTGCCGGAAGCACGACGGCAATCGCCGGTCCTCGTCGATGGGAGAACTCTCTACGAGGACGTCGACTACCGCAATTGCGGTGTCGCACTGATCGTTCGACTCGACGGATTTGCCTTCCACTCTTCTCGGGCGACTGCGCTGCGGGATCGTCGGCGAGGAAACGCATCCGAACTGTCAGGCAACGCCACACTGGTCTTCGGTTGGGAGGAGGTGGAGGGGGCCTCGTGCCGAACTGCAGCCGAGGTCAGAGCGATCCTCGAGCGCGGTGGATGGTGGGGGCCTAATCCTTGTCCACGCTGTGCGCCTTTATTAACCGCCGGGGGTTGATAAAGGCGCACGGCACGAAGCGACCCCCGAGCCACACCCACGCTTTCGCGCGGATCCCGGTCGGACTGATCGGGGGCTCGGGGGTCGGGTGGCTGCCTGGGATTCGCCGGCCGCTCACGCGGTAAGTGAATTCCATCAGCGATTGCGGCTAGCTGGCAGCCACCTCACGCGTCCGTCTGTACTTCAATTTCAGACCACCTCCTTCCTTGTGTACAGGAGAAAGTACGCCCACTTCACGATAACGGCAACGTATTTTCCACAGAAACTTTTCCGACGCATATCACCTGGTCAGCTGCTGCGCCGTCCGGAAGTTGGTGGGTGACGACAACAACGGTTCGCGAAGAATCGACCAGCGTTGCGTCGCGACTGAGCAACTCGCGGAGCAACTGATCGCCGGCCTCCGCGTCCATGTGCTCGGTCGGCTCGTCGAGCAGCAGCACCTCCGCGGGCGAGACGATCGCGCGCGCCAACAGCAACCGACGACGCTCACCGCCCGAAACCGCTCGCATGCCGCCGACCAGGTAGGTGTCGAGCCCGTCCGGCAGTTCCGACAGCCAGTCGCCGAGACCAACTGCGGCAAGTGCTTTCTCCGCGTCCTCGGCGGTGAGGTCACCGCGTGCGACGCGCAGGTTCTCGAGTACCGACGTCTCGAAGAGGTGTGCGTCCTCGGCGAAGTACCCCACGTGCCTGCGCAGTTCGGCCGGATCGACTTCCGAAACATCCACTCCGCCAACGCGCACTGTTCCCGCGATAGGCGGCAGCAGTCCCGCCATCGTCATCAGCGCGGTGGTCTTTCCGGATCCGCTCTCGCCGACGACGGCAACACGAGCACCGCGAGGAAGATCCACCGACAGCGGTTCGGTCACCTTTCCCCCGGGCCAACCCGCCCGCAACGCGTGCACACTCAGGACCCCGTCCTCCGGCCACGCACGATTTCCTTCAACGTGTTCGGCGTCGGCTCGATCGAGTACCGCCATGATGCGTGCCGACGCCAGCCGCGCCTTGGTCAACGCAACTGCCGCGCTGGGCAGTATCGCGGTTCCCTCGAAAGCCGACAGCGGAAGCAGTACAAGGATTCCCATGGACATCGGTGACATGTCGGTGGTTCCGTACAGCGTAATTCCGATCAACAGGGCACCGAGGACGCTCACGCCGATTGCCAGGGGCGTCGCCGCGGCGGCAAAGGCACTCGGTACCGCCGCGCGATCGGTTGCATCGACCACCTCGTTCTCGGCGGACACAGCCTCGCTCACCGCCTGATCCAAGCGACCCGATACCCGGAGCTCGGCGGAATGGTCGAGGGCGGTCACCGCGGACTCACTGAATCGCGCTGCGGCAGCAGAACTGTCGGCCTCGGCGAGACGAGCAGCACGAGCCGAAAGCCAGGGTGCCGCGATCCCGGACACCGCCAGCGCAACAGCCAGGATGAGCGCGGCCGGAACCGAGATGAACAACAGGATTCCCACCGCAGCAAACGCGAGGACAATCGAGACCGCAATCGGGATCAGTGCTTTGACGACGACGTCGCCCAGTGCATCCACGTCGGCGCCCGTACGTGAGAGCAGGTCACCGCGTCGTAGTCCGGCTGCTGCCGCGGGATCTCCTGCGGCCAACTGCTGGTAGATCCTCGATCGCGCCGCGGTGGTTCCGCGCAACGCGACGTCGTGCGTCGTCAATCGTTCGAGATAGCGGAAGACACCACGTGAGATTCCCAATGCGCGTACGGCAACTACCGCAACACTGAGATCGAGAACGGGAGGCATCTCCCAAGCCCGCGTGATCAACCATGCGGACAGCGCCGCCAAGGCGAGTGCGCTACCGAGTGTTGCCACACCCGCCGCCACCGCCGTCAGTACGCGTCGTGGCCGAAGTTCCAGTAGCCGCAGAGCACGCAGAAGCGGATCGTGAGCGTCACTTCTCATGAGCGCGCACCTCGACGATCCGGTCAGCTGCGGCAAGCACACTCGGACGGTGGCCGATCACGACAACGGTGTCGCCACGCTCCGCCCGTGCTCTCAGAGAAGCCAACACTGTCCCTTCCGAATCCGAGTCGAGGTGAGCGGTGGGTTCGTCCAGGACAAGAACTGCGCGGTCCGAGGCAAGCACGCGTGTCAGTGCCAGCCGTTGCCGCTGCCCCAAAGACAGACCTGTACCGCCGACGCCGATCACGGTCTCGACGCCCGCAGGCAGCTCGGCCAGTACCGCGTCGAATCCCGTCGCAGCAGCGGCGCGAGCCAATGCTTGCGCATCGACGACCCCGGTGAGATCGAGATTTTCACGAACGGTGCCGGGCAGGAGGACCGGATGTTGCGGTAGCCAGGCCAACTGACTCCACCACGCGTGCTCGTCCAGGTCTCGGACATCGACGCCGGCGACCGTCACGCGCCCACTGCTCGGTTCGATCAACCCGAGCAGCGCGTGCACTGCCGTCGACTTGCCGCAGCCGTTGGGACCGGTGAGCACGGTGATCGCCCCTGGCGATGCCACGGCGGAAAGTCGAGACGGTGCGACTCCCCCACGAGAGGTCACGCCGAGTCCGTCGAAGACGATGTCGGCACCGCGAGCGACCACCGTCGTGCTACCACCCTCCGGTGCGGCAGAATCCGCCTCGATAACCTCGAATGCCTTGTTGGCTGCCGCCATTCCGTCCTCGGCGGCGTGGAACTGGGTTCCCACCATCCGAAGTGGCAGGTACACCTCGGGGGCGAGGATCAACGCGACTATCCCCGGCTCGAGTGACATGTCGCCGTACACCAGTCGCAAGCCGATACTCACGGCCACCAACGCGACGCAGAGCGTTGCGAGCAGTTCAAGCACCATCGAGGACAGGAACGCAACGCGGAGGGCGGACATCGTCGTTCGCCGATGAGCGTCACCGAGTTCACGGACGCGCTCGGCAGGACCCTGCTGACGACCGAGCGCCCGCAGCGTCGGCAAACCGGCAAGGAGATCGAGCAGTTGCGAAGACAACGTGGTCATCGCTGCCAGCGTCTTCTCCGACTTACCCTTTGTCAGCAGGCCGATCAGAATCATGAAGATGGGGATCAGCGGCAGCGTCACGAAGATGATGACCGCAGACGTCATGTCCTGCACCGCAATGACTATCAGGGTGATGGGTGTCAGCGTCACCGACAAGACCAGGGCCGGAAGGTATCCCGTCAGGTACGGACCAAGGCCGTCGACACCTCGGGTGACCACGGTCGCGATCTCGTCACGCCGCGGATCCAGATCGCGAGGACTCATCGCCGTCGCCGACGTCAGCACGCCGTTCTTGATCTCGGCAACGACGCGAGTCGACGCCCGGTGCGCATACCTGGTCTGCAGCCAAGTCCCCAGAACTCGGACCGCCACAGCTGCGGCGAGAACAACCAATTCGGTTGTCCACGAGGAAACATCCACAGTTCGAGTGGTGATCACTCCGGCCAGCACCCGGCCGATCATGAGCGCCGCGACGATGACCATCACGACGTTCACCATCGACAGAGCAACAGTCAGGATCAGATAGCCGCGCGCAGAAGCGGAATGTCGCCACAGCCGCGGGTCGATCGGTCCCCGGCGACGCTCCCGAGTGGTGGGAGCGTCGCCTACTTCGATAGTCACGTGAATTCGACCGTCAGTTCTTTCGTGATTCGAATCTTGTGTGATTGCGGTTTTGCCACTACCACGTCTTCTCCTTGAATCGCAGGCCGATCGACGCCGGAATCTGCTTGGAGGAGATGCGCTGTCGGAACACCCAGTACGTCCAACCCTGGTAGATGATCACCACCGGCGTCATGAATGCCGCGGCCCACGTCATCACCTTGAGCGTGTACGGACTCGACGACGCGTTCTCGATGGTCAGGCTGTACGCCGGATCAAGCGTCGACGGCATGACGTTCGGGAACAGCGAGGCGAACAGCAGCACGACAGTGGCGATGACGGCCACACAAGTGAGAACGAAAGCCCAGCCTTCGCGCTCGGCCCGCGTCAGGAAGACGACGCCGATCAGTGCGGCAGCAGCGGCGGCTACCAGAATCCACGTCCATCCCTTGCCGTAGGCGAGTTGCGTCCAGAGGACGAATCCGCCGGCGACCGGAATAGCCGGAATTGCCAGTCGTGCGGCAATTTTCACTGCGTCTTCACGAACCTCGTCGGCACTCTTGAGTGCCAGGAACACTGCGCCGTGGAGAGCGAACACCAGCGCGGTGGTCAGACCGCCGAGCAGCGCGTACGGATTGAGCAGATCGAAGAATCCCGACTCGACCTGCTTGTCGGCGTTGATCGCCACGCCCCGAACGATGTTCGCGAAAGCCACGCCCCAGAGAACTGCCGGGACCCAGGAGCCGAAGATGATGCCCCAGTCGCAACGCTGACGCCATTTGTCGTCGTCGATCTTGCTTCGCCATTCGATGGCACAGATACGAACGATCAAGGCCACCAGGATGATCAGCAACGGTAGATAGAACCCGGAGAACAACGTCGCGTACCACTCCGGGAATGCCGCGAACATCGCGCCTCCGGCCGTGATCAGCCACACCTCGTTGCCGTCCCACACCGGGCCGATCGTGTTGAGTGCCACCCGCCGACGCGTATCGGCCGGGAGGTCACTGCCTCTGCCGACGATCGGCATGAGCATTCCGACACCGAAGTCGAACCCTTCGAGGACGAAGTAACCGATGAACAGTACTGCGACGAGCACGAACCATACTTCTTGAAGTCCCATGATCGCCTCCTAGTACGCGAACGACAGTTGTTTGGGCTTGTCCGGATCTTCCGGCTCGTCATGATCTGTATCGCCCGGCGGATGCATGTCGTGCTCCAACGGGCCTTCCTTCGCGTACCGCACGATCAGCTTGAACCAGACGACTCCCAGCGCTCCGTACAGCAGGGTGAAGGTGATCAGCGAAGCCCAGACGGTAGCCGACGCGTGGTCCGAAACACCTTGGTCGACAGTAAGTCTGATCATGTCGACGCCGGTCGGGTTGGGATGCACCACCCAGGGCTGACGGCCCATCTCGGTGAAGATCCAACCGGCGCTGTTCGCCATGAACGGAGTGGGGATCGCGACCAGGCTGAGTATTCCGAACCACTTCTGGTCCGGGACCCGCCCCTTACGAGTGACCCACAGTCCCGCGAGAGCCAGTGCTGCCGAACCGGCGGCGAGGCCGATCATGGCGCGGAAAGACCAGTACGTGACAAAGAGATTCGGTCGGTAGTTACCCGGTCCGAAGTCCTGCTCCGCCTGCTCCTGCAGTTGGTTCACGCCTTGCAGTTCGACGCCGGTGAACTTGCCCTCGGCCAACCATGGAAGAACGAACGGCACCTTCAGAACGTGCGTCACGCTGTCACAGTTGTTGTGAGTGCCGATAGTGAGGATCGAGAAGTCCGGATCCATCTCGGTGTCGCACAGCGATTCCGCCGACGCCATCTTCATGGGTTGCTGCTGGAACATGAGCTTGCCTTGGACGTCACCGGTATAGATGATGCCGATTCCGGCCACGATCATGACGAGCAACGCGAATCGTGTTGCCGGGCGGTACATCGTCCGTGCGTCGGCTTCGAGGCGCTCGGCTTCGGCGGCCTCAGCCTGCTTGGCGCGGCGCATGTTCCGCACCATCCACCAACCACTGATGCCGGCGACGAACGTCGCCGCTGTCAGGAAGGCGCCGGCAACCGCGTGCGGGAAGGCAGCGAGAGCGGTGTTGTTGGTCAGCAGCTCCCAGATACTGGTGAGCTCGGCACGACCCGTTTCAGGGTTGTACGTCGCACCGACCGGATGCTGCATGAACGAGTTGGCCGCGATGATGAAGAATGCCGACGCGTTGACGCCGATCGCCACGAGCCAAATGCACGCCAGGTGTACAAGTTTGGGCAGCCTGCCCCAACCGAAGATCCAGAGTCCAATGAAGACGGACTCCATGAAGAAGGCGACGAGGCCTTCCAATGCGAGCGGAGCTCCGAAGACGTCACCGACGAATCGCGAGTACTCGCTCCAGTTCATGCCGAACTGGAACTCCTGCACGATGCCGGTGGCTACACCGAGTGCGAAGTTGATGAGGAAAAGCTTGCCGAAGAACTTGGTGAGCCGATACCAGTGGTCCTTTTTGGTGACCACCCACATCGTCTGCATGATCGCGATCATCGGCGCAAGTCCGATGGTCAGCGGAACAAGGATGAAGTGGTAGACGGTAGTGATACCGAACTGCCACCTGGAGACGTCCAAAGTATCCATTGGCTACTCCGAGAGTAGGGCCCTGGGACAGGCTTCGGGGTTCGAGACGCGGGCAGTCGCTCGGCCCCTGCGGACACGGTACTGCTGTCCGGTTTGGACCGCAGGACTTTGCTACTACCAAATGTAGTAGAGACCTGTCGCGATTCCTATTCGCCTATCGCCCTGCTGAATCCGAATCAATTGCACGTTCAACCAATTCCGCGAATTCCCCGGAGACCTTCGGCTCTGGCAATGTGAGCCCGTCGAGTGTATGGACGCGTGCGGCCAGCGTGACGCTCGAAACCATCCACACTCCGTCGGCCGCAATCAAATCCGCAGGTCGGAGGGTTTCGTATCGGCAATCGAAGCGAGCACTGCCGGCAACGTCGAACAGGGCGCGCTGCGTAGTGCCCATCAAAATGCCCTGTGCGGGAGGCGGTGTGATCAAAGTCCTGTCCCGAACGACCACCACCGTCGAGCGTGGTCCCTCCAACACATTGCCCTCGGAACTGACGAAGATCACATCGTCAGCACCCAAATTCGCCGCATATCGAAGCGCTGCCATGTTGGTTGCGTACGACAACGTCTTCGCGCCCAGTAGCTGCCAGGGTGCCCGGGCAGAGAGATCGACAGAGAAACCTCGCTCGAGAGTCATCACCGACAACCCCGATTCGCGGACCTGTCTGACCCGATCGGCCACCGGACCGACCATCACGAAGGCTGTCGGCTTGTCACCGCTCTCACGGCCGCGGGTCAGAACAAGACGAAGAGCGCCTTCCTTCTCGGTCCCCCACTCCTCGGCAGCCATCTCGATCGCCAGACGCCAATCATCGAGAACGGGAGCGGGCAGACCGAGTGCCCGCGCGCTCAGAACCAGTCGACTCAGGTGTCCCTCGACCACCCGGGCGCGGCCGTCGCGTACCAACAGCGTCTCGAAGACTCCGTCGCCGCGCACCACCGCCAGGTCGTCGGCGTGCAGAAACGGTGCGTCAGCATCGAGCACCTCATGGTCGAGAGTCACCAATACGCGATCAGGCATGCCATCAACCCTAACGATCCGCCAAGCCGCCGGGGCCGCCCTGTAACCGCGATCCCGCCCACACTCCTAGACTGGTCTCGTGGTCGACAACGCTCTTGTGCCCAACAGCCCACTTCTGACTTCCCCCGGCGCGGTCACCGCACCGGACGGTTCGGCCGACATCGGTGTCGCGTGGCACTACGGCGATCCTCTCGGCGAACAGCGAACCGCGCAGCGCGCAGCAGTGGTGGTCGACCGCAGTCACAGATTCGTGATCGCCATTCCCGGCGACGAACGCCTCACGTGGCTGCACACGATTTCGAGCCAGCACATCGCCGCGCTCCCCGACGGCAAGAGTGCCGAGAACTTGAGCCTGGACGTCAACGGACGCGTCGAGCACCACTTCGTGCAGACGGACCTGGCAGGTGTCACCTGGATCGACACCGAGGCGAACCGCGGACCCGACCTTCTCTCCTTCTTGAAGAAGATGGTGTTCTGGTCCAAGGCCGAACCTCGAGACGGCAACGAACTCGCGGTCCTGAGCCTGATCGGACCCGAAGCGTCAACTGTCCTCGCCGCACTCGAGGTTCAGACACCCACCGAGGCCTACGACGCTCACGCCTTGGCCGACGGCGGATTTGTCCGCCGCATGCCGTGGCCTACCGAGAACTCTTTCGATCTTCTCGTCCCACGTGAGCAACTGGCAGCGTGGTGGACCAGGCTGACCGATGCCGGCGCCAAGCCCGCCGGCAGTTGGGCCTTCGAGGCACTGCGCGTCGAAGCGACGAGGCCTCGCCTCGGACTGGACACCGACGAACGGACCATCCCGCACGAGGTCCACTGGATCGGTGGGCCGGCCGAGCACGGCGCCGTCCACCTCGACAAGGGGTGCTACCGCGGTCAGGAAACCGTCGCCCGAGTTCACAATCTCGGCAAGCCCCCGCGCCATCTCGTCATGTTGCACCTCGACGGCAGCGCCGAAGCCGTCCCGGAACCGGGTGACCCGATCACGGCGGGCGGACGGGCCGTCGGACGCGTCGGGACCGTCGTCAATCATCACGAGCTCGGCCCCATCGCACTCGCTCTGATCAAGCGCAACATCCCGGTCGACACCGAACTGATGGCCGGCCCCAGCGCTGCGTCCATCGATCCGGATTCGATCGTGGCGGACGACGCACCCCAGGCCGGACGTGAGGCTGTCAACCGATTGCGCGGAAAGTGACGGGCACGGTCGACGCGGTCTGCGTCGTCCACACCGAACGTGACAGTGGCGTCAGGCGAGTCCCCCGTACCGCGATCGACAAGCGTCCCGTCGACGGCCGCGTCGCGGTCGGCCGACTCGGTCTGGGTGGCGACTACGTCTGCGACACCGAGTTCCACGGCGGCGCCTTCCAAGCTGTCTACGCGTATCAGCGCGACGAAGCGCAGCGCTGGTCGGACGAATTGGGCCGACCTCTCGGCCCCGGATGGTTCGGCGAGAATCTTCACATCAGCGGGATGCTCGTCACGGACGCCGTGATCGGCGAGCGTTGGCACATCACCGGAGCCGAGGCGTCGGACGTTCTCGAACTCGAGGTGACTGCTCCCCGCGTCCCGTGCGGCACCTTCGGCATCTGGGCCGCGGAAAAGGGCTGGGTCAAAAGATTCACCGAGCGGACCGACGTCGGCGCCTACCTTCGCGTCAACCGGACCGGCACGATCGCCGCGGGCGATTCGGTCACCCGAGTCCACGTACCGGATCACGGAGTGACTGTTCGAGAGGTCTTCGCCGGAACGGATCCTGAGCGGCTTCGACGGCTCCTCGCAGAACACACCGACCTTGCACCGAACGTCACCGCGCGCGTCCAGAGGTTCATCGAACAAGCAGAAGCGCAGGTGCACTCGTGAGTATCGAATTGGTGGAAGTGGTCCGCTCCGGATTCCGCGAATGCGTGCATCGCGGATCGGCCGTCATTCTCGGCGCCGACGGCGAGGTCGTTGTCGGACTCGGGGAAATTCACACACCCATCTACCCGCGCTCGGCGAACAAGCCGCTGCAAGCCGTCGCTGCGCTTCGTAACGGCTTTGCACCCACCAGCCCGGAAGAGCTGGCCGTCGCGTCGTCCTCACATGCGGGCGAGGCCGATCACATCGAACTGGTCGCAGCGCTTCTCGCTCGCTACCAACTCGGTGTTGACCAGTTGCAGTGCCCCTCCGATCTGCCGGGCAACGAACTGGCCCGAGCCGAACTGATCGCAGCGGGCGAGCTTCCCAGCCCGATCTACATGACCTGCTCGGGCAAGCACTCCGCGATGCTCGCCACGTGCGTCGTGAACGACTGGCCGCTCGAGACGTACATGGAGCCGACTCATCCCCTCCAACTCGCGATCCAGGAGACGATCTTCGATCTCAGCGGCGAGGAAGAGCAGGAACTCGGCATCGACGGTTGTGGTCTCCCGATCGTGCCGCTCTCGCTCACGAACCTGGCTCGGGCATTCGGACGCCTGCCCTCGGCTGAGCCCGACTCACCCGAACGAGCTGTGGCCGACGCGGTCCGCGAGAACCCCTTCCTCGTCTCGGGCACCGGCCGCAACGATCAGCGCCTGATGTCCGCCGTGCCGGGTCTGTTCTCCAAGACCGGATACGACGGCATCTACGCCGGAGCGCTTCCCGACGGTTCCGCTTTCGCCCTCAAGATCGACGACGGTCACGAGCGGGCGCTCCTGCCCTTGGCGGCAGCTCTGCTCAAGCGGATGAACACCGAGTGGACCGAGGAGTTGGCGGCTCTCGCATCCGCTCCGGTCTTCGGCGGCGACGCCCGAGTGGGGACGATTCGCGCAATTCCCGGAAACTTCTGAGCAGTTCTCACAAAGTTCTGACGAGTTCTTTCAGCATCCTGGCAGCTCGCGGCCATAGTGAGAGCAATCAGACACGGCGGTGAGGCCTTCGTGGAAGCGGAAGCGACTTTTCCACGCTAGAGTGTGTGTCAGGAAACTTACACACTCAAACGGGGCCGCCAAATTCCCCAGGCCGCCCCGCGAAAGCGCGAGGGGGTCAGCCATGGGCCGCGGCCGGGCTAAGGCAAAGCAGACCAAGGTTGCACGCGAATTGAAATACAGCGTACCGACCACGGATTTCGACAGCCTGCAAAGAGAGCTCGCAGGTGGATCGACCAACTCGCATCGGAGCAGTGTCCGATCGGACCAGACTTCCGATAGGGAAGGGCATGCGCGAGAGGACGACTACGACGACTGGCGGCGTTGACCGCGCACTGCCACCGCGCAGACTGTGAAATGAGGAAGAGCTGATCGCTCTTCCTCATTTTTGCGTTCCATTTTCCGCCTCGCGCCTGCTTGCACGGACACACAAAACTGCCCCACCGGATCTCTCCGATGGGGCAGCTGACGTTGCGGTCTAGAAGCGCGGGTGGTCTCCGGCCAGGAACGCACGCTCTGCAGCGGCGTCCGACGCCTTCTTGACGCTACCGAGCGTCCAGCAGTCGATGTGGCGTGCGGTGAGGACGGCAAGTGCGCGGTCGACGTCCTCGGGTGCGACGACGGCGACCATGCCGACGCCCATGTTGAACGTCTGCTCCATCTCGGCGCGCTCGACGCGTCCGCGTTGCGCGATCATGGCGAAGACCGGAGCGGGGCTCCAGGTTCCGCGATCGAGTTCGGCGACCAAGCCCTTGGGCATGACGCGCGCGAGGTTGTTGGCGAGGCCGCCACCGGTGACGTGGCAGAACGTGCGCACGTCGGTCTCGGCAGCGAGTGCCAGGCAGTCCTTGGCGTAGATCTTGGTGGGCTCGAGCAGTTCCTCACCGAGCGTGCGGCCGAACTCGTCGACGTGTGCGCTCAGGTTCATGCGGTCGATCTCGAGCAGGACCTTGCGGGCCAGTGAGTATCCGTTGGAGTGCAGTCCCGAAGAACCCATGGCGATGACGACGTCGCCGGGGCGAACGCGATCCGGTCCGAGCAGCTTCTCTGCCTCCACGACGCCGACACCGGTGGCGGAAAGGTCGTAGTCACCGTCGGCCATGATGCCGGGGTGCTCGGCGGTCTCGCCGCCGAGGAGAGCGCAGCCGGCCTGGATGCAGCCCTCGGCGATTCCGCTGACCAATTCCGCGACGCGCTCGGGGATGACCCGGCCGACGGCGATGTAGTCCTGGAGGAACAGCGGCTCGGCGCCACAGACGACGAGGTCGTCGACAACCATGGCGACGAGGTCGAGTCCGACCGTGTCGTGCTTGTCCATCGCCTGCGCGACAGCGAGCTTGGTTCCGACGCCGTCGGTCGATGCGGCGAGCAACGGCTCCTTGTAATCACCCTTGAGGGAGAACAAGCCGGCGAAACCACCGAGGCCACCCATGACCTCGGGGCGGCTGGCCTTCTTGGCCAGAGGGGCGAAGAGTTCCACCGCCCGGTCGCCTGCGGCGATATCGACTCCTGCTGCCGCGTAGGAGGCGCCTGCGGTGCGGTGACTGTCCTCGGTCATCGGGTTACTACTCCAGCCTTGTATTTCTCGCGAGCACGTATTGCTCGTGCACAGGTAAGTGGTCTTGCAATGTGAAGTGTTTGCAATCCTCGTGACGCGAGATGGATCGTTCGACTCGAGACCCAGAGCGCGCACACAAATACCGACGATTACGCCCATACGCTACCGGACCGGCCCCCTCGGTGAGACCTCGCGTACCCCGAGACGTCAGTTCTGCAGCCGGGCACCGATCGAGGCGTGCAGTGCGCGCAGACTGTTCTGCCCGAGTGCGACCGTCTCGGATTCGATGTGTTTGAGGAGGTGTCCGTCGTGGACGACCTTCTCGCTCGACTGGATCAGTACCGTCCCGGCTCCGGTGAAATCGAACTGGCGTTCTTCACCGGTTTTCGCGCCGAACATGCTTCCGCGAACCGCGCCCAGGAAGCTCTGCATCCAGTCGGCATCGAAGTGGTGGGACGGCGACGGGCAGTCGGCCCAACCCACCAACGCCTGCGGGTCGATGCGCAGCGGCGGCTCCGCGAACATGACCGGGCCATTGGACGACGCCAGGAACTTGCCTGTCCCCAGTAGCGTCAAAAAGCCTGGGACGATGGACTGTTTGAGGTCCAGGCTCGTCTCGAAGGCGAGGAGATTGGCCGCGCGAATCGTGAGGTTGCCGTCGTCGAGGTCGTAGGAATTGATGTTGAATCCGCGGTCCCCGAGGATCAACTTGCCCTGTCCCTGAGCGAGCACCCAGTCGTCGGCGTAGAGCGGCGAAGAGAACCTGGCCGCGACGATCGCCGTCATACTCGTGCGCCCGAGCGGCTCGAAGTTGATGTTTCCGTAGTACGCGATCATCGCGCCCTTGGACGTGAACCACGGCTGCCCGGCCATCTCGACGCAGAAGGCGTAGTCGTTGCCCGGGACGTTGTCGTTGGCGGGCAGAGTTGCCGGATTGTGAATTTCGATACCCATGCTCTGTGCCCTCTCAGAACTTCTGCTCGGACGCCTGGACCCAGACGGTGCCGGCGCCGGTCATCTTCAGCTGGATGGACTCCCCCGAGCCCTTGCCGACGGCCTCGCGCCAGCCGACGTTCGCGGAGATGTCGACGTTGATCTGACCGATGTGGCACACGTATGCCTGCGGGTCGACGACGACCTGAGGATTGTTCGGACCGACCTGCAACGGAATCGCGCCCCCGTGCGAGAGGACCGCGACGCTTCCCTGTCCGTGCAACTGCGTCGTGAACAGCCCTTGACCGGTCATGGCCCCGCGTACCGCTCCGCGCACACCGCCCTGCGACGTGAGAGCGACTATCGAACTCTGGAGGTAGCCGTCGTGTGCGAGGAGTCGGTCGGCTTCGACCGTGAGCATCGACGAACCGTCGAGGTGGATGACCTCGACGTACAAGCCGGCATGCCCGTAGAAGACCTCACCGTTTCCCTCGGCCGCCATCATGCGTGCGTGTTCGCCGGACATCATGCGGCCGGCCATCCCGGCGATACCGCCCATGTTCGGCATGGCGCCGGGCCCACCGCCCATGCTGTGCGGGATGAAGCGGACGTCACCGGTGTAGTAGAGCATCGACCCGGTGCGGGCGAGCACGTTCTGGCCCGGCGCGAGGGTCGACTTGACGACCTTGCTGTTCACCAATTCCAACGGCATGGTTCAGCGCTCCTCGGGCTGGATGTAGACGACTCCGGATCCGTCGAATCGCAGCGAGAACGCTTCACCGCTGCCACCGCCGATCGCGGAGCGCCAGGTGACGTCGGTGACGAAGCTCTGGTTCAGCTGGCCACGGTGAGCGACGAATGCGTCGGGATCGGCAACCAGCGGATACTGCGGGCTGACTTCGAGCGCGATGATCGGTCCGCCCTTCGACAGCACCGCCACCAGACCGGTGCCGCTGACGACCGTCGTGAACAAGCCCTGTCCGGAACCTGCGCCGCGGAGACCGGCAAATTTCACGTCGGTTCGCAGTTGGCCGACCAATGCGAGCAATTGCGAGGCTTCGACGTGCAAAGCGTCGTTGTTGAGCTCGATAATCGTGATGTCCTGGGCGTCGACCGCGAAGTAGACGGTGCCTTGACCGCTGACTTCCATCAGGGACAGTGATTCACCTGCCGCCTTCTGTTTCAGCGCGGCACGTAACCCACCGCCACCGCCCATTCCGGCGTTCTTGAAGGTAATCGCACCCTCGTACGCCACCATCGAGCCGTTGATCGCTTTGATGGTGTCCCCCACCAGGTCTGCGACCAGGACCCGGTGCCCATCCATTCTCAGTTGCGCCACGGAGGGCACTATGCCAGATGCTCACGACGTATGCCGTGTCGTGGAACAGAAAGTCGTGAACAGAAAATCTGCCGCCCACATGCTGTGGACGGCAGATTCTCGGCTGTCGAATTTCAACGATTCTGATGTTCAGGGGCGGCTGAGCGCGCTCGCATTGTCGTTGTCGCGAGTGGCCGTCGAACCTGCGGTGCTCTCGAGCATCCCCTCGAGGACGTTCTTGCCGATCGACGTTTCCTTGGGAAGCGCGATCGGGTAGGTCCCGTCGAAGCACGCGGCGCACAGACGGCTGGCCGGCTGCTCGGTGGCGGCGATCATGCCCTCGGTGGAGATGTATCCGAGGGTGTCCGCTCCGATGGAACGACGCACACCGTCGAGCATCTCCTCGAACGTCGCATCCTGTCCGCCCGCGCCGTTGGCAATCAATTCGGCCGGTGAGGCGAAGTCGATGCCGTAGAAGCAGGGCCACTTGACCGGCGGCGAGGCGATACGGACGTGAATTTCAAGGGCGCCGGCTTCGCGGAGCATCCGGATGAGCGCACGCTGAGTGTTACCGCGGACGATCGAATCGTCCACCACCACAAGGCGCTTGCCGCGGATGACTTCCTTGAGCGGGTTGAGCTTGAGCCTGATACCGAGCTGACGGATCGTCTGCGACGGCTGGATGAAGGTACGGCCCACGTAGGCGTTCTTCATCAGACCCTGGCCGTAGGGGATGCCTGAGCCCTGTGCGTATCCGACGGCTGCGGGGGTGCCGGACTCGGGAACGGGGATGACCAAGTCACCTTCGGCGGGATGCTCGCTGGCGAGCAGACGGCCGATCTCGACGCGGGTCGAGTGGACCGAACGGCCACCGATGACGCTGTCGGGACGCGCGAGGTAGACGTACTCGAAGACACAACCCTTGGGAGTCGGGTTCGCGAAACGTGAGGAGCGAACGCCGTCGGCGTCGATCGCAAGCAGCTCACCGGGTTCGATGTCGCGAACGAACGACGCACCGACGATGTCGAGGGCTGCGGTCTCGCTGGCGACTACCCAACCGCGGTCGAGTCGACCGAGGCAGAGCGGGCGGATGCCGTGCGGATCGCGCGCTGCGTACAGCGTGTGCTCGTCCATGAAGGTGAGGCAGAACGCGCCCTCCAACGTGGGAAGCAATTCCATTGCGGCCTGTTCGATGGTGCTGTCGCCGGCAGCGTGTGCCAGGAGACCACCGATGAGGTCGGAGTCGGAAGTCGCGGCATTGGGGCGCTTGTCGTTGACCAGGCCGGCGGCACGGGTGCGGCTCGCGAGTTCAGCGGTGTTGACCAGGTTGCCGTTGTGGCCGAGCGCGATGCCGGTACCGGCAGTGGTCGTACGGAAGATGGGCTGCGCGTTCTCCCACGTCGTGGAACCGGTGGTGGAGTAACGGCAATGTCCGACGGCGACATGTCCTGGCATTGCTGCGAGAGTCTGCTCGTCGAATACCTGGCTGACCAGGCCGAGATCCTTGAACACCAACACCTGGGAGCCGTCGGCTACCGCAATGCCGGCAGCTTCTTGACCACGGTGCTGAAGTGCGTACAGGCCGTAATAAGTGAGCTTCGCCACATCCTCTCCCGGCGCCCAGACGCCGAATACACCGCATTCTTCGCGGGGCTCGTTCTCGTCCTCGTCGGACGGGTTCGAAGCGAGGAGATTTGGACTGTTGACCGACAGATCGGCACGAGTCACCGGGCGCTCCCTTTGTGGGCAGGGGTTGGGGGGCATCCACAGTCTACGGCCATTTTGGGACTCACTTCCCCTGAGGGCTGCCTTGGCTCTCAGATCACGCCGAAGCGAACCGGATGGTCTCTCACTGTTACTGCGTCAACCACTCTGTTGCTGCGCCAACCCCTCTGTTGCTAGGTCAACCGCAGCAGTGGGAGCCAGTGCGCAATTTCGGGAGCGCGGCTACCTGAGGCGTCGACTCTTCCGTCACCTGAGGCCTCGGAGAACTCGAGCAATCCGGTGACCATCTGCAACCACGTCCGAGCGTCCGTCTCGACGACGTTGGGCGGGGTTCCGCGCGTGTGACGCGGACCTTCGATGCATTGCACCGCAACAAACGGTGGGACCCGCACCTCGACGCTCGATCCGGGGGCGATCTGTTCGAGAGTGCGCGCACTCATCTTCACTGCCGCACCGAGTTCACTGCGCGAAGGCTTCGGCAGTTCCGGATCTCGAAGCCACGGGCCGACGGCCAGGACGGCGGCACGAAATTCGGCGGGGTCGACGGCGCGGCGGGGCGGCATCAGTTCACTCCCTGTCTGCGAGTAGCGATACGAACGGCAAGTGCGCCACCGGCATTCGTGGCCAGGTGCAGCAGGGCGGGGGCAAGTACGCTGCCGCCACGGCGGTGCAGCCACTCGAACAGCAATGCCGAAGCGCCGGTGAACGCCACTGCTGCGGGAACGTTGTCGCCGGCACCGCGAGCGGGAGCGACGTGCCACAGCCCGAAGGTCAGTGCGTGAACAGCCTGCGCGGTCGGCCTGTTCAGTTCGCGGCTCCAGACGGCCGACATCGCGCTACGGAACAACAGTTCCTCGGAGAGCACCGTCCCGAACGGGATGTGCAGGATGATCCATTCGAGGAAGTCTTCGCGGCCGTCTGCTCGCTCGTCGGCAGCGAGAGTCGCGCGCAAGGACGGAACGGCCAAAGCGACGCTGTAGCCGGTAAGGACCGCCCCCGCCGCGGCTCCGCCGAACTGAGCACCACCACGAATGCCGGTGTGCGCCAAGCCGAGTTCCTCGCGGGTGTAACCACGTGCGAGTAGGACTCCGATGGCCGACAGACCGGCCGCGGTGTTGACCACGGCGCGGGCTCGGGGCGAAAGACCGAATGCCGGAAGCACGACGTTGCTCCAGGTGATCGCGGTAGCGGAGAGCACGATCGAGGCGACTCCCCTCACTTCTCGGGGCCCTCTGATTTCACGGCGACAACCAATGCCGACCGCACTCGCTCGGTTTCTGCGGCCGTCCACCCCTCGGGCTGGGCAACGCTGATCCAGGCGTCCAGAACGGAGGTTCCGTAATTGTGACCATGGCCGTCCGGAACTCCCGCGGCGTTGCCGAGGTCGGCCGACACCTGCCAGAACGTCACGACCGGGAACCATTTCATCGACGGCGAGCGGTCGAAACCGGGCACTTCCTTGAGCCACTCGGGCCGATTGAACATGAGGTCGGGTGACCACCACACCACTGGATCGGAAGGGTGCTGGACAAACAGAACCCGCGGCTGCGGCCACGTCATCCCGTCGGTCGGAATGTCTTCGGAGCGATCCGCGAACCGCACGCCGGCCAAGCCGTCCGCGTAGACAGGAGCTACTTCGGGAGTGCCGGGATCGCGCCTCTTCTCGATCGAACGCCACAACTGCGTCGCGTTCGGCGGGCCCACCCACAGAATTCCGTCGGCGGTATCGCGTGCCGCCTGCAGTGTGTCGAAGGCTCCGGCGCCGGCCATGACGCCGAGGCTCTCGCCGTAGACCATGAACTTCGGCCTGGTGGCTTCCGGTTCCTGGAGCCATCTTTCGTGTACCCGCTCGATCAACAGGCGTCCGGCAGCTTGCGCCTTCTCCTGGTCGGCGAGGAACGAGATCCAACTCGGCAGGTACGAGTACTGGCTGGCGACAAGAGCAGTGTCGCCGTCATGCACAAGTTCGATTGCCTGTGCCGCAGTGGGATTGACCCACCCCGTACCCGTCGTCGGAATGACCACGAGGACCTTGCGTTGGAAGGCGCCGGTTCGCTCCAGCTCCTTGATGACCAGATCCATACGCTCTTCGGGATCTTCGGCGCTTTCAAGTCCGGCATATACGCGAATCGGATCCATCGCAGGCTTACCGGTTGCCGCTTCGAGTTCCTGCGCGTCGAGTCCGCGCGAGACGAAGTTTCGTCCCTCGAATCCCAATGTGTCCCAGGGAGCGGCTGATTCGGGGCTACCCGATTTCATCGGATCCTGCGGTTCGACGACGCCGTCGCGAGTGGTCGAGTTCTGCAGACTGAAGATCGAGTTGGTCGCTGCATAGATTCCGCGGACCAGGACGCCGTCGACCAGCATGAAGAACAGGACGGTGACAACCAGGACACCGACGCCATTGGCCACCGACCGTGACCAGTGGAACCGCCGCATCAGCTGTCGGGCAATCAGTTTCACCAGATCGTGGAGGACCCGCCAGATCGAGATGAGCAGGCCACCGACGAGCAGGCTCAGTCCGAGGGTTCGGATGTAGCCGGAAGTGGTCGTGCCTTCGGCATCGGTCAGTGCCGCGATTTCACGTTGCCACCCGGCCGCGTAGACCAGCATGATGATCGCCGCGACGATGGACGCGACCGGAACGAAGACCTTGATCGCGGAAGGCACCGGCTCGGGCAGTGGCCACCACCGTCGACCGCTGAGCAGGTATCGCTCGACAGCCCAACCGATCGCAGTACCGACGCCGTAGCCGATGGCCGAGTTGATTCCGCCGATCAGACCTTGGAAAAGCCAATCGCGCGGCAACAGCGAAGGGGTCAACGACCAGCAGAAGAAGAACGCGGCAAACGCGATGCCGGTGAAGTCGAGTTTGAGGAGCCCCCACGCCCACTCGGTGAAGCGGTTGTCGAGCTTCTCGAGGGGTGCGGGAACAGCCAGCCGCAGGTGGTGTTCCTGCGGCTGGCTGTCAGAAGAAGTCAGTTCTCCGGAATCGACCATCTATCACCCGAACAGTGCGGGCAGCGTTCCCTCGAAGGCCTCACGGAGCTTGGCCATCGTGACGGAGAAGTGTCCCTGGACCTCGACGGAGTCGCTGCCCTCGTCGACGACCCCGATACGCGTCCACGGCAAGCCGCGGGCGGTGCACATACCGGTGAAGCGAGTCTCCTCGGTACGCGGAACTGCAACGAGGACACGTCCCGACGATTCCGAGAACAAGGTCACGAACGGATCTGCGCCCTCGGGAATCAGGATGCGGCAACCGGTTTCGCCGGCCAGCGCGGCTTCGACGACAGCCTGGGCCAGTCCACCCTCGGAGAGGTCGTGGGCTGCGGTGACGAGACCGTCACGCGAAGAGGCGAGCAGAATGTCGGCGAGCAGTTGCTCACGGGCGAGGTCGACCTTCGGCGGCACGCCACCGAGGTGACCGTGCTCGACCTGCGACCAGATGGAGCCGTCGAACTCGTCGTGGGTGTCGCCGAGCAGGATCAGCGTCTCGCCGGGCTCGAGTCCGAGGCCCGTCGGGATGCGGCGGTGAACGTCGTCGATCACACCGAGGACGGCAACCACCGGCGTCGGCAGGATTGCCGTGGATCCGGTCTGGTTGAAGAAGCTGACGTTGCCGCCGGTGACGGGGATGCCGAGGGTGGCGCAGCCGTCGGCAAGGCCGCGAACGGCCTGCTGGAACTGCCACATGACACCCGGGTCCTCGGGAGAACCGAAGTTCAGGCAGTTGGAGACGGCCTTGGGCGTTGCGCCCGTGACTGCCACGTTGCGGAAAGCCTCGGCCAACGCGAGCTGCGCACCGGTGTACGGGTCGAGCGCGGTGTAGCGGCCCGAAGCGTCGGTGGACAGTGCGATTCCGCGTCCGGTCTTCTCGTCGATGCGGATGACACCGCCGTCGGCGTTCTCGGCCAGGACGGTGTTTCCGCGGACGTAGCGGTCGTACTGCTCGGTGATCCACTTGCGGCTGCACAGGGCAGGCGAGGCGATCATCTTCAGCAGGGTCGCTTCGAGCTCGGCGTCGGTTTCGGGACGCTTCAGTCCGGCAGTCGTATTCGCGATCAAGGCATCCTGCGTTGCCGGACGCTCGACGGGGCGGTGGTAAACCGGGCCCTCGTGCGCGACGGTGCGCGGGGGAACGTCGACGACGGTCTCGCCGTGCCAGGAGATGGTGAGGTGCTCACCGTCGGTGACCTCGCCGATGTCGGTGGCCAGGACGTCCCACTTCTTGCAGACCTCCATGAACGCATCGACGTTCTCGGGCGTGACCACGGCGCACATGCGCTCCTGCGATTCGCTCGAGAGCACCTCGGCCGGGGTCATGCCGGTGGCGCGCATCGGAACCTTCTCGAGGTTGATGTGCATGCCGCCGTCGCCGGCCGCGGCCAGCTCGGAGGTGGCGCAGGACAGCCCGGCGCCGCCGAGGTCCTGGATGCCGACGACGAGGCCGGCCTTGTAAAGGTCGAGACAGCACTCGATGAGCACCTTCTCGGTGAACGGGTCGCCGACCTGAACCGCGGGCAGCTTCTTACGTCCGCCGGTGTCTCCACCCTCGTCGTCGAACGTCGCCGACGCGAGGACCGAGACGCCGCCGATTCCGTCGAGACCGGTGCGTGCGCCGAACAGGATGATCTTGTTGCCCGCGCCCGAAGCGAAGGCCAGATGCAGATCCTCGACGCGCATGACGCCGGCAGCGAGGGCGTTGACCAGCGGGTTACCTGCATAGGACTCGTCGAAGACCGTCTCGCCGCCGATGTTCGGCAGGCCGAGGGAGTTTCCGTATCCACCGACACCGCGCACGACACCGTCGACGACGCGACGGGTATCGGGGGCGTCAGCAGCACCGAACCGAAGCTGATCCATGACGGCGATCGGACGAGCACCCATGGCCATGATGTCGCGGACGATGCCGCCGACACCGGTCGCCGCACCCTGGTAAGGCTCGACGTACGACGGGTGGTTGTGGCTCTCGACCTTGAACGTGACTGCCCAGCCGTCACCGATGTCGACGACGCCGGCGTTCTCACCGATGCCGGCCAGCATGTTGGCGCGCATCTCGTCGGTGGTGGTCTTGCCGAAGTATCCGAGGTGGACCTTCGAGGACTTGTACGAGCAGTGCTCGCTCCACATCACCGAGTACATCGCCAGTTCGGCGTCCGTGGGACGGCGGCCCAGGATCTCCTTGATGCGTGCGTATTCGTCGTCCTTGAGACCGAGCTCCTTGAACGGCTGAGCGGCATCGGGATCAGCCGATGCGTGCGTGACGGTATCGACCTGGTGAGCAGACACTGGAGAGTGGTCCCTTCCCTACGGGAGTCAAGAGGCAAGCCGGCGCGGAGCGGGACACCACGAATGTGCCCAACGAAAGAACGTGCCGGGGGACAGTCTATCGGTGTGGGCCGACGACTTCCGCAGACGGCAGCACCCGCAACACCTCCGGGCCTGCGAAGTATCGCCGGTCACACCCGCCCCGGTTGGGTGATCCGGTCGGTTTTCCTAAAGTCAGGGCCGGTCCACTCTCTCCCTCGAAAGGTCTCGCATGCCCCAGGATGTTCGTCAGTCCGACCTCACGGCACAGTCCCAGTCGGTGACCACTCCCCTCACTCCGGCTGCGATTTTCCTGGTCGCGACCGTGAATCCGGGTGGCGAGAACACCACACGAGAACTACTCGCCGACGTCGCCGGCCTACAGCGCGCCGTGGGGCTGCGCGTCCCCGGATCAGGTTTGGATGTGGTGACAAGCATCGGTTCGTCGGTTTGGGATCGACTGTTCGCCGGTCCGCGCCCCGCGCTACTGCACCCGTTCACCGCTTTGCAGGGCGACGTTCACTGGGCGCCGTCGACTCCCGGCGATCTGCTCTTCCACATCCGCGCGATGAGCATGGATGCGTGTTTCGAGGTGGCTCGGCAGATCACGAAGCGACTGCACGGCGCAGCCACGGTGGTCGACGAGGTTCACGGCTTCCAGTACTTCGAGAACCGAGACCTCATCGGCTTCGTCGACGGCACCGAAAATCCGGTGGGCCGCGACGCCGTCGCCGCCGTGACTGTCGGAGACGAAGATCCTGCGTTCACCGGAGGGAGCTACGTCCATATCCAGCGCTACGTCCACAAGATGCGGGACTGGGAAGCAATCACCGTCGACGAGCAGGAACGTGTGATCGGACGCAGCAAGCTCGAGGACATCGAGATGACGTCCGAAGTGAAGCCGGCCAACTCGCACGTAGCCCTCAACGCAATCAAGGACGAGAACGGCAAGGCTCTCGAGATCCTGCGTGCCAACATGCCGTACGGGCGCCTCGGCGACGACGAGATCGGCACCTTTTTCATCGGCTACTGCCGCACGCCGGCGATCACCGAACGGATGCTCGAGAACATGTTTCTCGGCAACCCTCGCGGCAATTACGACCGTCTGCTCGATTTCTCGACGGCCGTGACGGGCTCGATGTTCTTCACTCCGAGCGCCGACTTCTTCGAGGATCTACCGGCTGCACCCGCTGGGCTCTCAGCCGTTTGACTGCCCGCTCCCAGCTACCCACCCTCTAACTACGCGGCGTGAGGAACGCACCGAGCGCGTCGGCATACATGCGGACATCTGCCGCGCCCATCAGCTCGCGGGCAGAGTGCATCGCGAGCTGAGGCGCGCCGACGTCGACGGTGGACAGTCCGGTGCGTGATGCCGTGATCGGTCCGATGGTGGAGCCGCACGGCAAATCGGCGCGGTGGACGTAGCGCTGCATCGGCACTCCCGCCTGATCGCACGCGAGCGCGAATTCGCCGGCACCGGCCGCATCGGTGGCGTAGCGCAGGTTCTGGTTCACCTTGAGTACCGGCCCACCGTTGATCTCGATCCGATGAGCGGGCTCGTGGCGGTCCGGGTAATTGGGGTGCGTCGCGTGTGCCATGTCGCCCGACGCGCATACCGAGCCGGCCATCGCCTGCAGGAATTCTTCGCGGCCACCACCGCGTCCCAACACGATCCGCTCGAGCACGGTGTTCAGCAGGTCCGAGAAAGCTCCGCGATCGGACATGCTGCCGACCTCTTCATGATCGAAGAGAGCAAGCACTGGGACCTGCTGACCGGGCGACTCAGCCGCGGCCAAAAGTGCTTGTGTCCCTGCATAACACGTGCCCTGATTGTCGAGCCGAGGGGCGCTGACCAATTCCTTGTCCACCCCCACGACTGCGCTGGGCGCAAGGTCGTGTGTCATCAATTCCCAGCCGAGAACCGACGACGCGGCTACACCCGCACGCTCGGCGACAAAGCCGATGAACGACTTGGGCTTCGAACCCACGCCCCAGATTCCGTTGACGTGCCTCTGCGGATCCAGCGTCACACCCTTGCGATCTTCGGACAGGTGGATAGCCAGCTGCGGAACACGAAGAATCGGGTCGTCGATGCGAACCAGCTTCTGCTCCACAGTGTTTCCCACCCGGACACTCAATCGTCCGGAGATACCGAGATCGCGGTCGAGCCAGGAGTTCAGCCACGCACCGCCATACGGTTCGAGGCCCACCATCTGCCACCCGGCCGAAGTGAGGTCGGGATGCTGTTTGACCCGCAGGTTGGGGCTGTCGGTATGACCTCCGACAATCCGGAACGGAGCGGCGTTTCCCACGCCCTCGGTGCTCCAGGCGATCAGCGAACCGCCTCGCACGAGGAAGTACCGTCCGGGCTCGGCTGGCCACGACTGCGTTTCGTGGACTTCGACGAACCCGCCGGCCGTCAGCTCGGTCGCCACCGTCGCGCACACATGGAACGGCGACGGTGACGAATCGACGAAGCTGCACAAGCCGTCTGCGTCGGCCCCGGTCCGAGAAGTCTGAGAAGTCATGCCCCTCATCATGCCCGAATCGGTGTCCGCGAAATCAGTGGGCACGAAATCAGTGGGCGGAATCGGGCGAGCTCAGAACCTGTCAGCTCAGGCGTGAGGACCCGACACGCAGAACTGATTCCCATCAGGATCGAGGAGCGTCACCCAGCGGAAACCGTCCATGTTCTCGCGGTGGTGCTCAGTTGCCCCGGCCTCGACGAGCCGCGCCACCTCGGCGTCGAGATCCGGACTCCCCAAATCGAGATGGATGCGATTCTTACCGGCGGTGGGGTCCGGGACCTTCTGGAATGCGAAGTTGGTGGCGCTGTCAGGGACCGAGACGATGTAGAACCAACCGTCGTTTTCCTCGACGATGTTTCCGCCCAACTGCGCTGCCCACCACGTTGCGAGCGGACCGGGATCGAGACTGTCGAAGGTGATCATGCCGAGTGTGAGAGTCATGCGCACACGCTAATGGAAGCCACCGACAAAGACTCTCGATCTCGGGCTGAGATGAGACGATCGTCGAGTGCGACTCACAACGCTGCGCGACCGTGTTGCAGAACCACTCTTCGCAGTTTTCATCGCGACCGGCTTGCTGTTGAGCTACCTCGGAGTGCTCGCCTGGCGATTCGCCACGCCATCTATGCGAACAGAACATATCGGCATCCAACCTCCGCCACCGCCGCCGGCGGAGGACGGCAAGACCGGATACATGTGGGTTGTCGAAGGCTACAGCTACGTCGACGCCCCTCATTGGTTCCCCGCAACTGCGTGGTTCCTGATTGTCGGAACGGCTGTCGCCATTGCCGTGTCGGCGATACTGAACGCGACGGGATGGCACCTGTCCCGCGACGCAGGTGGGCGAAGATTTGTTCTTCCGCTTGCACTTTCGATCTTCGGAGCGGCCTACGGACTTGCGGTCGCCGTTGTCGGAAAAATCTGGCCGCCCACCTTCTATTCGGTGGTCCTTCCCGAACCTCGTGACCCGCAGAAGCCCTACCCCGAATCGACCATCATCCACTTCGACCTCGAGCCGAACCTGATCACCTTCACCGCAACAGGTCTTGCCGTCGGCCTTCTCGCGGCCGCCCTGCTTTATGTCCGGAACTACTCGCTCACTCGATCGAACTAGCAGATCGGTAGATCACTCGACCGCTTCGAGTTCCGCGACACTCCCGTCCGAGATCACCCGGACGTGGCGGGTGATCTTCTCGATCGGCCAGTCCCACCAAGCAATTCGCACCAACTTCTCGATGTCTTCGGCACTGAAGCGGCGCTTGATCTCCGTTGCCGGGTTGCCGCCGACAATTGCGTAGTCCGGGACGTCGCGCGTTACGACGGCGCCAGTGGACACGATCGACCCGTGACCGATCCGGACACCGGGCATGACTGTCACGTTCCCGCCGAACCACACGTCGTTCCCCACGACGGTGTCACCGCGCGACGGCAAATCCTGCACCAAATCCATGTGCCTGGCCCAATCACCGCCCATGATCGGAAACGGGTAGGTGGAGACACCGTTCATACGATGGTTCGCGCCGTTCATGATGAAGGTGACACCGGTGGCCAGGGCGCAGAACTTTCCGATCACCAGTTTGTCGGGACCGTAGTGATGCAACACGTTTCGAGTCTCGAACTCTTCGGCGAACTCCGGATCGTCGTAGTAGGTGTACTCCCCTACCTCGATCAACGGGTTGTCGATCAACGGCCTCAGCAACACCACTCGCGGTTGCCCGGCCATCGGATGAACATTTGTGGGATCCGGCGCGTTCACTGCTTACTCCGATCCGTCGGCGCGGTGTCGCCGACCGCAGCAAGACTATCTGGTTCCTGCTGCGATCGACCGACAAGCGAAAACGTACCGGTGTCAGCCCAGGAGGCCCTTGGCGATATGGGTGACCTGAATTTCGTTGCTGCCCGCATAGATCATGAGCGACTTGGCATCACGCGCCAATTGCTCGACTCGGTACTCGGCCATGTAGCCGTTTCCACCGAACAGCTGCACGGCTTCCATCGCGACCTCGGTCGCTGCGCGCGAGGAGTACAGCTTCATCGCCGACGCCTCCGCGAGACTCACCTTGTCTCCGGCCGCGGTACGTTCGATCGCGTTGAAGACCATGTTCTGCACGTTGATTCGAGCGACCTCCATCTCGGCCAGCTTGAGCTGGATGAGCTGGAACTGCCCGATCTCGCGTCCCCACAGTTTGCGGGACTTCGCGTATTCGATGCTCAGACGGTGGCATTCGTTGATGATGCCGAGAGACAGGGACGCGATGCCGATGCGTTCGGCGGCAAAGCTCTCCTTGGCGCTGGATTTGCCGTCCGACTTTCCGCTGTCCTCGGTCTCGCCGAGCAGACGGTCCTTGGTGATGCGGACGTTGTCGAAGAACAGCTCACCTGTGGGTGAGGAGTTCATGCCCATCTTTTTGAACGGCGGGCTCTGTGTGAGACCCTCCATGCCCTTGTCGAGGATGAAGGCGAGCACCTTGCGATCGCGACGATCAACCGACGCATCGCCCTCGTCGAGCTTTGCGTACACGATCATCACGTCGGCGTACGGACCGTTGGTGATGAAGGTCTTGTTGCCGTTGAGAATGTAGTCGTCGCCGTCGCGGCGTACGTAGGACTTCATGCCGCCGAAGGCATCCGAGCCGGAGTCCGGTTCGGTGATCGCCCAGGCGCCGACGGTCTCGAATGTCACCAGGCCGGGGAGCCAGCGTTCCTTCTGCGCGAGTGTGCCGCGGCTGCGGATAGTTCCGGCGGCCAATCCGAGGCTGACACCCAACGATGCGACCAGGCCGAGGCTGACTCCGGCCAATTCGCTGTTGAGCACGACGCCCATGCTGCCGGCGCCGCTGAAGGCGCTCGACTTCTCACCGTCACCGGAGGGCGCATCGCCGCGCTCGCGTGCCAGCGACTTCTCGAGGCCTTCGCGTGCCATGTCGGCCAGACCGAAGGTCGAGTACAGCTTGCGAATGATGTCGAACGGCGGCAGCGCACCACTTTCGAGCTCGTCGACGTGAGGTCGCACCTCTTTGTCGATAAAGCCCCGCAAGGCGTCGCGGAACATCAGGTCGGTGTCGGACCACTCGTACATGTGCCTGAACTCCAGTCGGTGAACGATCGAGAGACTGCCGAACGGCAGCCACACACCGAATATAGAACACGTTCCAAAACCGGAACAGGATTCAGCTGATCAGTCCCATTCTCTGCGAGATCCACGTCAGCTCCTGCTCGACGCCGGCCGACCACACCGAAAAGCTGTGACCACCGGGAAGCTCGAGATACCTGGCGTCCATTCCGGCCGCTTTGGCCGCTTCGTACACCTTTTGCTGACCCGGCTTGAACTCGTTGTCATCTGTTCCGACGACGAACACTCCGCCCGAGTTCGGGAACTTCCGAGTCGCCAGCAGGTCCATCGGATTCACCTTCACGAACGCCGCTTCGTCGCCGCCGAATATCTCGTCGACGGTTCGCTGTCGGTCACCGAGCGAAGGCTCCAATTGACCGGACAGATCGAGGAATGTCGGGTACACCTCGGGGTAATTGGTCGCCATCTGCAGTGAGCAGGTGCCACCGTAGGAGAGCCCGCCGATTGCCCACGCTCGCGGATTCGTGTCGATCTGGAACGCATTCGCCACCGCAGCGGGCAAGTCCTTTGCCAGATACGTGCCGACCTTGCCCTGTGACGAGTCGGTGCACAGCGGATTGGCCATCTGCGACCCTGTTCCATCGGCTATCACGACGACTGGAGCCAACCCCTCGTGATCCCGTGCAAAAGCGTCCATTGTCGCGGTCAGCTTTCCGCCCTGGAGCCAGTCCTCGGGCTTGCCAGGCTGACCTGCCATGAGCACGAGCACGGGAAGAAGCGGACGCGGATTGGTGAAGTACGACGGCGGCAGATACACCTGCGCGTCGCGCGCGGAGAATCCTGAAATCGTCCCGGGGACAGGCAAAGTCGTGACCCGTCCGCGAATCGGCATGCCCTCCGGCGCTTTCCACACAGTGTCGGTGGGATCGCCGGTGACAACAGGATCGGTCGGACCGGGAACTTCACTGAGTGAGATGCGGTCGAAATCGTCGTGTCCGAACGCAATTCCCACAGTCGGGTAGGCAGCGAACACCAGGTTGATCTGCGTCGCGGCGGTGACGATGACCAGAACGGTCGCAACGACGGACACCACCGCCTTCGCGATCGTTCCGCCTGCCTTGATTCGCGGCCCGAGAAGTAGCAACGCGTAGATACCGATTCCGATCCACACGTAGATCGACATCTCGATGGGATCGGGGAACGGCACGATCACCTTTTCGACGGTGATCCACACGGCGATCATGATCACCAGCGCGATCAGCCCCGCGATCGGCACCGCTCTGCGGTAGTACCAGCGCACGTTCGAACCGAGCAGCCACACACCACCCAGGACCCCAAGGACAGTCAGGATCACCGGCAGCGGTCCCGAGATCAAACTGATTCGGTAGAGCCAGTCCACGTCAAGCCTCTCGCGCGTAGAAATGTCGCACGCACGAGGCTAGACGACGACGCTAGTACTCTGTATCAGGTGACATTCATCAAGGTCTGTGGCCTACGCGACGTTGACACGGTCGACCTCACGGTGGGCCTGGGCGTCGACGCCATCGGTTTCGTCTTCGCCGAGAGCGTCCGCAAAGTCGACCCCACACTCGCAGTCGCTCTGCTCGCGCGAGTTCCAGATCACATCCGTGCAATCGGAGTCTTTCTCGGCAACCCGATCGATCAGATCCTCGAGATCGCGAAGATCACCGGGCTTCGCACCGTACAGGTTCACGATCTTGTCGACGCCGAGCAAGTGCAGCGGCTGCACGATGCCGGCCTCACCGTCATCCGCGCGGTCGTCTCCAGCAACGTCCGCGACGGTTACAATCTCGACCTCGGCGAGGACGAACTCCTGATCGACGGCGCAGACGCCGGATCAGGGGTGCCGTGGAACTGGGCCCAACAGCAATCCCGCCCGCAAGGCAAGTGGATCCTGGCGGGCGGACTGTCCCCGGACAACGTTCGCGACGCACTCGATGCCACCGGAGCCTGGGGCGTCGACGTCTCCAGCGGCGTCGAATCCTCCCGCGGCGTCAAGGACCACGCTTTGATCGAGAAGTTCGTCAGCGCTGTCCGGCAGACCGATCACTCGAAATAGGACGCGTAGTCACTGAAAGCGACTTGACCGGTGGGACTCGCTTTCACGGCGTCGGCAACGGCCGGCGGAATGGGAGCCCAGTGTGCAGGCATCGCTGCCGCCAGTGACGGCTTCAAGATGTAGAGCAGTGCGAAGTTCACTATCCAGAGCGGCGGCGCCATCGACATGCCGACTTCCGAACTCACATCGCCTTTGGTGTTGGTCACCAGCTGCGCTGCTCCCGAAATCTGTTGCGCTGCAAATCCGTAGACTGCCTGCACCGTGTATGCCGACTGATAGAGCGCAATCAGAGTGTGCGTCGCACCGTTGTTGCGCAACCAGGTGCCCACGAAACCGCCAGGGGCGATCAGCGTATTCACCTGTCGCGTCGGCGCATCCGCGTTGGCCGGACTCTCCAGCAATCCGTCGGGATTCACGTACAACCCGTAACTGGCCAGAACCGACGGCGTCGTGCCGGAATAGAGGGGCCGCCCGTTCGTATTGGTGAGAATCCGGGCGCATTCGTCGATCACCTCGGCATCCTCGAGATTGCCACCGACCCCACCACCGGCCATGAGGTCGCGATACTGCTCCTCGGTCAAAGCGTCAGCGGGCTCGAGTCCGATCTGCGCGGCAATCTCTTCCGCAGTCTGCTGACCGAGCGGCTGGTTGAGTTGATCCGGAGTAGTCATCTGCGTGGGCGCGACGCTCTCGTAGACCGGAGCCCCGGCAAAAGGGATCACGAACCCGGTATCGACATTCTCTGCAACCGGTTGCGCGCCGGCCATCTGAGTGGTGGCACACGAAAGTACGCACACCCCAACCAAAGCCAGAACCGAGACGGTCCCGCGATGAGACCTTGCTCGGTGAGGTTCTTGTCCACGTCTACAGCCCTCGCCTGAGAAAGCCTTGCCTGCAATTCCCTTGCCGCGCATAGGTCAACCTCCCGGGACACAGTCCGGCGAATCAACTCGAGCTTGCATCTCAGTCAAACGCTGTGACCAGCGCCGTGTCAAGACACTGGTCAGGTCGAGGCACGGCGACAGCTCGCTCGATACAGGCGACAGCTCGCCCGCTACAGTGATGCTTCCATCTGAAGTGACCTCACCCCATTTGAATTGCAGGACATCTCGGGAGGCGAGCAGTGTCTGACAAGCGCGGGACCGTATTGATCACCGGTGTCGGTCGGAGCAAGTCGATCGGAGCGAGCCTCGCATTGGGCCTTGCCGAGGATGGTTGGGATCTGGCTATCGGCTACTGGGAGCCTTACGACGAACGCGTCGGGTTCGGGCGCGGAGCGCACGATCCGCAAGACATTGCCGAGAAGTGTCGCGCACTCGGAAGCCGTGTCGACCTCGTTCCTGGAGATCTGGCCTCGCCCGACGTGGCCGATCAGCTCGTTGACGCTGCCGCAGCGCGGAACGACCTCCGTGGGCTGGTGCTCTCACATTGCGAAAGCGTCGACAGCTCGATCCTCGATACCACCGTCGAGAGCTGGGAACGACATTTCGCCGTCAACGCTCGCGCCTCCTGGCTGCTGATCAAAGCGTTCGCTGAACGGCTTCCGGAACAGCGCGACGTCAGTCAGGTGGCCGGGCGGATCATCGCACTCACCAGCGACCATGCGGCCCACAATGTTCCGTACGGGGCCAGCAAGGGCGCTCTCGACCGCATCGTCATCGCCGCCGCAGTCGAACTTGGATCACGCGGCATACGAGCCAACGTCGTCAACCCAGGACCTATCGACACAGGATGGATGACACCCGCGATCAGACAGGCCACAACCCTCCAGACTCCTGCCGGCCGGCTGGGTACTCCCGGCGACACTGCAAACCTCGTTCGGTTTCTGATGTCCGACGCCGGAGGCTGGATTACGGGACAACTCCTTCACTCCAACGGCGGATTCAGTACGAACTGAGCCTTGGCCGGACTCAGTTCAGGCTTTGTAGGTCGGTAGCGTCTGCCCGAGCCTCTTACCCATTTCGGCAGCCAAAGCCGCGAGCCCGCTGGCCGGACGCACCATGACCTCGAAATCGACGATCTTGCCGTCCTCGTCGAATTCGACCATGTCGATTCCCTTGAGACTTTTATCGCCGATGTTCGCACTGAATTCGAGCACGACCTGCCGACCGTTGGCTCCGGCGAACTGACGGTGGTACTCGAAGTTCTCGAACACCTGGATCACCGTATTGAGAATGAGCACAACGGCATCCGCGGACTGGTACGGCTTGAATCCCGTGGGCGATCGGAACTGCGCGTCGGGCGCGACGATCGTCGGTAGCGCCGACAGATCGCCGGTTTCGATCATGGTGTGCCACAACTTCAGTGCAGCTTCGACTTTCGGTTCGAGCGTCAATTCCGTGCTCATGCTTCTACCCTTCCCTCGACGTTACCTGCCGCTTGATTTACCGGCACTTGACTTGCGACGGACCACGCACTCAACACAGTTCGCACCCCGGTCACGAGTTGCAACGGCTGATCGATCATGACGTGATGTCCGGCTTCGGGAATCTCCGCCACGATGGCCTCCGGTCCGAACAATCCGCGCATGTGCTCCATGAGTCGATCGGACACGATGCCGTTCTCAGCTCGGAAATAGGCTACGCGGCAACGTGGTTCGCTGTCGAGAACATCTTCGGCGCCTACTCGGAGAAAGAAATTCGGATCGAACTTCCACGACCAACCGCCCTCGACTTCCTCCATCGACGTGGCCGCCACATGGTCACGCACCGCAGGCAGACCCGAATCCTGCGGCGGAACGAAGCGGAAACGGCCCATCGCGTCTTCCCTGGTGAAATAAACCTTCTTGGGGCCGAACGCATTCTGGCGTCGAGCCGCCTCCTCTTCGGGCGTACGCGCCTTGAGCGGAGAATCGATGATGACAACCCCGTCCAACAGTTCGCCATGCAGATGCGAGGCCACGAAAGAAACAATCCCACCCATACTGTGCCCCACCAGAATCGGCTTGCCGTCGATTCCCCCTGCCTCGGCCGCCGCCAGCACCTCGCGAGCCCACTGGGACATCGCGTAGGCGTCGCGAGTGTGACTGTCGCCGTGGCCCGTCAAGTCGAGAGCGACGACGCGGCGCCCCTCGGCGAACTGCGGCGCAATGTGATCCCACCAGCGACTGTGGGCGGCGCCGCCGTGAATCAGCACGATTCCCGGCCCCGCCGGCCCCCAAGCCCGAAAGTGCACCGAGGCACCCTCGACCTCCACCGACCCCGTCTCGACCGGCGCTGCCAACGCCCGAGTGAACCAACCAGGCGCGTCTTCGACCACATTGCTCATCGATCGAACATACATAGTCGTCAATCGGTTCATCCAACTCTTCCCAGTTCGTGATCCATCACCTATATTGAATCCGGCCTCAAGTTCAATTCGTTTCGCCGAAGGGGAGAGATGACCAACCGCCAAGTACGCCTCGCCGCCCGCCCGACAGGACTTCCCGACGCTTCCACCTGGGAATACGTCGATGCCGAGATCCCGTCCGCCGGACCGGGCGAGTTTGTCGTCAAGGTCGAATACCTCTCCCTCGACCCCGCGATGCGCGGTTGGCTCAACGACGTCAAGTCGTACGTTCCGCCGGTCAAGCTCGGTTCCGTCATGCGCGCCCACGGCGTCGGACGCATCACCGAATCACAGCACCCCGATTACCAGGTCGGGGACATCGTGGCCGGATCCTTCGGCGCTTCCGAGTACGGCGTTTCCGACGGTACAGACGTCACTCGGGTCGACGAATCGATCGCTCCCCTACCGACCTGGCTCGGCGCTCTCGGATTCCCCGGCGTCACTGCGTATTTCGGATTGCTCGACGTCGGAAAGCTGAAAGACGGTGACACCGTCGTCGTGTCCGGTGCCGCGGGTGCGGTCGGCAGTCTGGTCGGCCAGATCGCAAAGCTTCACGGATGCAAGGTCATCGGCATCGCCGGCGGTCCGGAGAAGTGCGCGTGGCTCACCGAGGACCTCGGCTTCGATGTCGCCATCGACTACAAGAACGAATCCGTATACAAGGCGCTCAAGTCCAACGCTCCCGACGGAATCGACGTGTACTTCGACAACGTCGGCGGAGAAATTCTCGACGCCGCTCTCTCCCGTCTGCGCCTCGGCGCTCGGGTGGTCATCTGCGGCGCCATCGCGGGCTACAACGCCACCGAACCTCAGCCAGGCCCTGCTCACTACCTGTCACTTCTCGTCAACCGCGCCACGATGGCCGGCTTCGTGGTCTTCGACTACCTCGATCGCTACGCAGAAGCACAAGAGCAGATCGGAAAGTGGATCAAGAGTGGCGAATTGACTGCTCGCGAGCACGTCGTCGACGGCGGTATCGACGCGTTCGGCGACAGCCTCAATCTTCTCTTCGCCGGAGCGAACACCGGAAAGCTGGTCTTGAAGGTCAGCTGAGTCGGCCACACACGCAGATCGGCCACCGGTATTCCGGTGGCCGATTCGCTTGGGTCAACTGACTCCGGACGGAGTGGGAACGCTGTCCTCCCCCAACCGCGGCGGGGCCGACCGATAGGTTGCCGGCGTGCCGCTCATCCGAATCGGATTGGCTACCTGCCGAGTCGGTGCATCGCGACGCGGGTCGTCGATGGACACCACCGGATCGAGATTCAGCCGTTCCGCCAGCGCTATCGCGTCGGCGATGTCGTTGAGAGGCCCACACGGAACACCTCGCTCGGTCAGTGCCTCGAACCACGAGTCCGCAGAGCCCTTGGCCAATGCAGCAGTGACGGCGTCGAACAGTTCTTCTCGATGCGCAACCCTGTCGCTGTTGGACGCGAAACGCGCATCAGCGGCAAGTTCGGAAACTCCGAGAACCTCTGTCAACGAACTGAATTGCCGATCATTGCCGACCGCGAGGACCAGCGGACGGTCCGCGGTGTCGAATACCTCGTATGGTGCGATGCTCGGATGCCGGTTGCCCATTGCCTGCGGCACCACGCCCGCGGCCACGTAGCCGGACGACTGGTTGGCCAGTGCGGACAGCAACGAGGACAACAGATTGACCTCGACGTGCTGCCCTTCGCCTGTGCGATCGCGATGGCGCAGCGCTGCAAGGATTCCCACGCTGGCATGCAGGCCGGTGATGACGTCGACCACCGCGACACCGACCTTGGTGGGAGTCTTGGGATCGGGTCCGGTGATACTCATCAATCCGCCGACCGCCTGAATCAACAGGTCGTATCCCGGCAGAGAGTTGTTGCCACCGAAGCCGCTGATCGAGCAGTAGACCGCACGCGGATTCATTTCTCGGACAGCGTCGTAGCCCAGCCCCAGACGGTCCATCGTTCCCGGCAGGAAGTTCTGCACCACGACGTCCGCATTGCGAACCAGCTCGCGTGCACCCTCCAGATCCTCGCGCTCGCGCAGGTCCAGAGTGACCGACTTCTTGTTGCGGTTCACCGACAGAAAGTAGCTCGACTCGTCCCCCACCCACGGTGGGCCCCAGCTGCGAGTGTCGTCACCGACACCCGGCCGCTCGATCTTGACGACCTCGGCACCCAGGTCGGCGAGAATCATCGTGGCGTACGGACCGGCGAGGACGCGGCCGAAATCAGCGATCACCAACCCGTCGAGCGCTCCGACAGCGTCTGCCGTCACCGGAAAGCTTCTTCACCGGTGAGAGCGCGGCCGATCACGAGCTGGTGAACCTCGGACGTGCCCTCGTAGGTGAGAACGGATTCGAGGTTGTTGGCGTGCCGGATCACGGGGTACTCGAGCGTGATGCCGTTGGCGCCCAGAATGGTTCGGCATTCACGGGCGATCTTGATGGCCTCGCGGACATTGTTGAGCTTGCCGGTGCTGACCTGCTCGGGGCGAACCGTCCCGGCGTCCTTGAGGCGCCCGAGGTGGATGGCGAGCAACTGCCCCTTGCCCAATTCGACTGCCATGTCGGCGATCTTGGCCTGGGTGATCTGATACGCGGCGAGCGACTTGTCGAAGACCTTGCGATCACGTGCATATGAGATCGCAGTCTCGAGGCAGTCACGTGCTGCACCCATTGCCCCGAAGATGATGCCGAAGCGTGCCTCGTTGAGGCAGCCGAGCGGGCCGGACAGTCCGCGAGCCTTGGGCAGCATCGCCGAGGCAGGCAGACGCACGTCCTCGAGCACCAGTTCCGAGGTGACCGACGCCCGAAGCGACATCTTGTTCTTGATCTCGGGGGCGGAGAATCCCGGAGTGTCGGTGGGAACGACAAATCCGCGCACGCCGTCGTCGGTTCGAGCCCAGACCACGGCGACGTCCGCGATGGAGCCGTTGGTGATCCACATCTTGGTGCCGTTGAGGATCCAGTCGTCGCCGTCGCGCTTGGCGTTGGTTCGCATACCGCCGGGGTTGGATCCGAAATCGGGTTCCGTGAGACCGAAGCAGCCGATGGCTTCACCCGCCGCCATTCGCGGGAGCCATTCTTCCTTCTGCTCTTCACTTCCGTTGTGGTGGATCGCGAACATGGCGAGCGAGCCCTGGACCGAGACGAGGCTGCGAATGCCCGAATCGACAGCTTCGAGTTCCTGGCAGGCCAACCCGTACGCCGTGGCGCTCATCCCGGCACAGCCGTAGCCCTCGAGGTGCATGCCCAGTACGCCGAGCGCGCCCAGTTCCTTGGCCAGCTCACGAGCCGGCAGTGCTGCCGCTTCGAACCATTCACCTACGTGCGGGCGAATGCGATCGTCGACCATCTTGCGGACCGTGTCGCGGATCGCGATCTCCTCGGCGTCCAGCAGGGTGTCGATGGCAAAAAGCTCGGACAGGGACTGCGGCGTGGTCACGGGGCCTCCAGTGTTCTCGGGCGCAATCCTTTGCGAGAACGATTGCGCAATCGTTTGCATCGCCTAGAGTAGAGCCCGGTTGCGCACCCGTCAATCCCCGAACAGCCGACCGACACCGAACCAACTCAGAACCGACGCACACCAGGAGCCACGACGCAGATGACGCCCGATCCGTCGAACCGCAGCAACGGCCGTCCGCCGACGCTGCGCGAAATCGCCGACCAGGCCGGGGTCCACATCTCGACGGCGTCGCGGGTCCTCCGTCAGCCCGAGCCCGCCGACGGCTGGTCCGACTCCGCACTCCGGGTTCGTCAGGTTGCCGAGGAACTCGGTT
The DNA here is from genome assembly GCF_018588185.1 of Rhodococcus sp. WY5. NCBI lineage: Bacteria > Bacillati > Actinomycetota > Actinomycetes > Mycobacteriales > Nocardiaceae > Rhodococcus > Rhodococcus sp. WY5. The sequence goes on along the minus strand of NZ_JAAMPR010000001.1, from coordinate 2,401,282 downwards.
ACCAACCGAACCTGTGGGCAGCCAGCCTGCGTACCCGCAAGACCACCACCATCGGCGTCGTGATGCCGAGACTGACAGACGTTGTAGTGGCCACCATGTTCCAAGGCATCGAGGAAGCCGCCACCGCAGCCGGGTACTCCGTCTTGCTCTCCAGCCCGCCCGACGATCTGGAAGCGCAACGCAAAGCGGTCGAGTTCCTGGTGAGCCGACAGGTCGACGGTCTCATGCTGAGCAGCATTCACCTGCCGGGTACCGATTTCGTCGACTCGCTCCCCCTGCGCTCACTGCCGATCCTGCTGCTGAACCGGCACATCGACTCGGCGACGTCATCCGTCAACCGAAGCCTTCCCTTTGTCAGCGGCGACGACCGCCTCGGCGGCTACCTCGCGGGGAAGCATCTACTGGACTGCGGCTATCGCGATCTCGGAGTGATCGCGGGGCCGGATCACGCCAGCACGTCGAGGGAACGCGTCGCGGGTTTCCGCGATGCCCTGGCCGAAGCCGGTCTGGAACTGCCGCCGAACCGAATAGTGGCGTCCGAGTTCGAAGTTCAAGGGGGTGTCGATGCGGCGGCCACACTGCTCAGCGGGAACACGCGCCCTGACGCCGTTTTCACGGTGAGCGACACCATCGCGATCGGCGTACTCGGTGTGGCCCGTGATCTCGGGTTGAGCATTCCCGACGATCTTGCGTTGGTCGGCTACAACGACATTCCGGTTGTCTCCCAACTCCCGGTGCCCCTGACGACGGTCAGGTCCCCCGCCCGAAAGATCGGAGCGACCGGGCTCGAGCACCTACTCGCACTGATCTCCGGCAAGAACGTCGAATCCGTGAAGCTTCCCGTCGAACTGATCGCGCGAGCCTCCACCAGAAAGCCTGCCAGTCGCAAACTCTGAGCAGCTACCAGACCTGAGATTCGTCGATGCCCAACTGTCGCGCGTAACCGGAGTTGAGTGCGTCCCAGCCGTACTCGCGCGCCCGTTCACCCACGATCGGTCCGAAGGGCTCGCCTGCCAAAAGGGCATCGAGTACGTCGAAGCACAGATGCCACCCCGCAGCGAGCGCCGACGCCATCCCCTCGGCGCGCGACCTCTGCGTCAGCACGACGCGGGTACCGCCTTCGATCGGGGTCAGGTCCCACACCAATTCGTCCGGGCCCCACTCGTGTTCGAGCCGCCGAGTGGTCTCCACGACGTGAACGGTGACCGGCAGCGACATTTCGGGGGCGCCGTCCTCGGTGAGCATGGTGATCACCGCATCACCGGTACGGCTCAGGTTCCGATCGGCGGTGTACGGCGTCCATTGCGCCAACATCTCCGGGTCGGTGATCGCCTCCCACACCTTCTCGACGGAATACGGCAGAACCCGAGGAAAGCTGACGACTGTGTCGTCACCGTCGACGCTCACCGTGACGTCGGACAGGGCACTGGGCTGATACGGCTGAGCACTCATGGTTCGATCTCACCAGGAACCACCGACACGGGCAACCGCCCGCTGGGCGTTCAGAACGCAAACACCGCCGATGCGGCCGCGACTGTCTCCTCCACCACCGGAAATTTCACCACGGACAAGTCGTGTCGAGCTCCTTCGAACTCCACCAGACGCGTCGCGGCGGGAATCAAGGCGAGTGCTGCCCGCATCTCCTCCGTTGTCGCGAACTCGTCCTTCGAACCGTGGACGACAACGGTCGGTGTGTTCAGGTCGGGCAGGTGTTCGGTTCTGAGCTTCTCGGGCTTCTTCGGTGGATGCAGTGGATAGGAGAGAAGGACCAGGCCGTCGACAAGTCCCGGGTTCTCCGCCGCAAGCATCGACGCCTGCCGACCGCCGTACGAATGTCCGCCGAGCAGAACGGGTCCGGGCACCGCGTAGTCCTTGCGAACAGCAGCAATCACCTCGGCAATGCCCGCGCGATCCTCTGCAGCACGCGACGGATGCGGAGGCCCCGAAGCTCGACGCACCCGAAACGCGAGATCGAAGCGCAGAACTTGCACTCCTGCCGCAGCAAAGCCGTCGGCAACAGCACGCAACAGCACGGTGTCGCAGTTACTTCCTGCGCCGTGAGTCAGTGCAAGCGTGGCGACGGGCGACGCGAAGGACACAGAAGCAGGTCGATGAAGGAAACCGTGCACCGCACCTTCGTCGACCGTTTCGACAGTAGTCATGGACGCATCCTTGTCCGACCCGCTCGGGCCTGTTCGACCGCGGCAGTCATGCTGCCCTCGTAAACCGGACCGTGTCCGGGAAACAGCACGCCGGCAGGTGCAGCGGCGATATTGTCCAACGCCTGGTCGGTCGCTTCACGGTCATGATTGAAGGGGCACACCAGAAATTGTGGTCCGGCAACGCTCGACGTCGCGTGTCCGGTCACCAGAGCGTCACCCGACGCGATCACTCCTGCGTCGGGAACAAGGTAAGCGCTGTGGCCGTCGGTATGCCCATGAGTGGGAATCGGCACGATCCGACCGGGAACGTCCAGCGCACCACCGGACGCAAAGGACTGTGCCCGAGGCAGTTCCGCACCTTTCAACGCGCCGACTCCGATCACGTCGCGAAGCCATTTCGGAGCACCTCGCCGCCACAACAGCAACGGAACTCCGGCCGGCGACAACTGTTGCAGATACTCCCGCTTCGCATGAGGCACTTCCAACGGATCCATCAGGACCGGAACCTCGAGCCGAGTCACGATGTCCGCGATCCCACCGATGTGATCGATGTGCGCGTGAGTGACGAGAATTGCCCGAACATCCCCGAGCTGGTGACCGATCTGTTCGATCGAGCGTTCGACGTCGGTGCCGTTGGCCGGATATCCGCCGTCGATCAAGGTCAGATCGGACCCCTCTTCGACCAGGACCCAATTGGCGTGACCGCACCGAACCAGATGTGTGTTCTCGATCTGCGTGATCGACAGTGCCGCAGTAGTCATGCTTGGTAGTCTGCGCCACGTGTCGGAATCCGTGAAGCAGGCCAGCAGCCGCAGCATTCGAGATCGCGCCGAAGCATCCTTGGTGGCAGCCGCATTCGCACTGCCCAGCGCGGTGAAACGTCGAATCACCGGACCACCCGTCGTCATCGAGGGCAACACGCTCGACGCCGACGCACACCTTCTGCTCACGCTCGCGAAGACGCGGCCACTCCCCTCGCATTCAACCGATCCCCAGTCACTCGCCGCTGCTCGCGCCAATCTCACCCGAACCGCGATCATGATGGGCGGCAGGCCCACGCCCGTCCACACCGAGGAGATCTCCGTTTCGGGTGCCGACGGCCCGCTTCGCGCCCGGCTCTACGTCCCGACAGCCGACACAGGCGCTCTGCTCGTCTACTTCCACGGCGGCGGGTGGGTACAGGGCAGCATCGAATCCCACGATGCCCCGTGCCGCCTGTTGGCCGAAACCTCCGGCGCACGGGTCATCTCGGTCGACTACCGGCTCTCACCCGAATTCGCTTTCCCCACACCGGTACACGATGCCTACGCCGCATACCTCGATATCGTCGACCGCGCCGACGAGTTCTGCGCAGACCCGACGCGCATCGCTGTCGGGGGCGACAGCGCGGGCGGGCATCTTTCCGCAACGGTCGCGCTGCGTGCCCGCGACGACGGCAAGACCCCACCGGCGGCGCAGCTGTTGATCTACCCCGCGACCGACTTTCACGAGAAGGCCCCCTCGCGAACGACGTTCGGTGAAGGTTTCTTCCTGACCGAGGCCAACATGAACTTCTACGAGTCCAGCTTCCTCGGCAGCAATGCCGATCGACTCGATCCGATGGTGTCGCCGCTACGCGCCCCCGACGCGACCGGACTGCCGCCGGCCATCGTGATCACGGCGGGATTCGATCCACTCCGGGACGAAGGCGAAGCCTACGCAGCTCGATTGCGCGACAACGGTGTTCACGTGACCGATCGACGCTATCGCGGGTTCATCCACGGCTTCGTCAACGTTCTGGGACCGAGCGTGGGTTCGCGCACCGCCGTCGCCGAGATCGGCGGAATGCTCCGCGTTCTACTCACCCACCCAGCAAAATCTCCCGCAACGTATCCACCAGCGGATCAACCGGCAGCTCAGGGCTGATCGCACGCTGTAGCCCCAAACCGATTCCGACGCTGAGTATGCGCAGTGCCGCGGCGTTCGGGTCCAGTGCCGGCGTCACGCCGTTGGACTCGGCAAGATGTTGCACCACTCCGGCAATCAATCCGCGCACCTGATCGGCACCCGTCGCGATCTTTTCGCGGATCTCTTCGCTGTGCCGCGATCGCACCGAGAACTCGACTTCGAGCAACGTCCATCTCTTGTCCCCGATGGTTCGCTCGGCCCATCGCGCGAACTCGGCCACCGCCTCGTCGAGCGTCGAATTGGCTCCGAGCTGTGAGGTGATCTCGCCGACCTTGGTCAACCTGATTCGGCCGAGCACCTCGGCGCACAACTCGTCCTTGTTCTTGAAGTTCGAGTACACCGCACCTTTGGAATAACCGGCATCCTCAGCGATCTGATCGAGCGACGCGGCGGCGTACCCGCGATCGAGGAAATGTTCGACGGCCGTCGCCAACAAGGTCTCGCGGGTCATCGCCTGCGCTTCCTGCCTGGTCAATCGCGCCATCGGAACCTCCTCGCGGTTCTGAGTATCGAGATTCCAACGGTAGCCGAATACCGGAAGCGCACCGCAGGCGCACTCCCGAAACCCAAATTTGGGGTACCCACGTTATTCAGATACTGATAGTCTCCGAAATATGACTTCAGAAGTGACCGGCACCACCGCGCCCGGGTCCGGACGACACAGCGCGCCTAGACGGGGATTGGCAATCGGATGCGGCGGCACCCTCGGCTTCGCCTGGACCGTTGCTGCCCTCGCCTCGGTTCGGGACGCCCTCGACTGGGATCCCCGCGAAGCCACCGCCATCATCGGCACGTCCGCCGGAGCCGAGTTCGTGACAATGCTCGGCAGCGGAGTCGGCGTCGACGAGTTGGTAGCCATGCAACTCGGAGAGCCCGCCGCACGTCCCGAACTCCTCGCCCACACAGCATCGGCGCCCGGAAGAATCCCGCCACTTCCGAGTTTGGGGATCGGCAATCCACGACTGGTGACACGTCGAGATCTTCCCGTTCTGAGCCGGATGAGCGGTATCGCACCGCGTGGTGGCGGCGACCCGTCCTGGCTCACCACGCTCGCCGAATCTCTTGCCCCTGGCGATTCGTGGCTCCCACATCCGTGCGCGTACATGGTATCCATGGACTACAGAACCGGGCGACGGGTCGCGTTCGGGGCACAGGGGGCTCCGAAAGCGACAGTCGGTGAAGCGCTTCGAGCGTCTTGGGCGATTCCCGGCTGGTTCCCACCTGTCACCATCGACGGCGTCAGGTACATCGACGGCGGCGCGGCGTCCACGGCATCGGTAGACCTCCTGCTCCCCCTCGAACTCGACGAGCTGGTTGTACTGGCGCCCATGGCATCTCGAACACTGAAGCCGGCGCGCGGCGCCGCCCGTATCGAACGCGGCGCCCTGCGGAACTCCATGTCCAAGGGCCTCGACCGGGAAATCGAACTGGTGCGCGCTGCGGGAACCAGGGTCTTGCGCATAGACGCCACCGACGACGATCTCGCCGTCATGGGCGCCAACTTCATGGACGGCCGACGGCGGCTCGCCACCTTCGAATCATCCCTACGTACAACACGTGCGAGCGTGAAACGCGAACTCGATGCGCGCCCGTTCCACTCCACCCCGTCCCACCAGTGAAAGCGCAGACTCAGTGAACAACAGAACTGACCACTTCGAGGTCGTGATCATCGGTGGCGGGATCTCCGGGATCGGTGCCGCAATTCACCTGCAGCGCCTCGGGATCGACAATTTTGTCCTGCTCGAGAAAGCGGACTCCCTCGGCGGCACCTGGCGCGCCAACACCTATCCCGGTTGTGCCTGCGACGTTCCGTCCGGCCTGTACTCGTATTCCTTTGCCGCCAATCCGGATTGGACCCGACTGTTCGCGGAGCAGCCGGAGATCCGCGAGTACATCGAGGACACGGCCGTCCGCCACGGGGTCGACAAGCACGTTCGCTTCGGGGTCGAAATGCTCTCCGCACAGTGGGACGCATCGCAATCACTTTGGAAGATAACAACTTCCAGCGGTGAACTCACTGCTCGTTTCGTGATAGCCGCCGCCGGCCCGTGGAACGAACCCTTGACGCCGGCGATCCCCGGGCTGGAAACGTTCGAGGGCGAGGTGTTTCATTCCTCGCAGTGGAATCACGACTACGACTTGACCGGAAAGCGCGTCGCCGTCGTAGGTACCGGCGCTTCCGCAGTCCAATTCGTGCCGCGCATCGTCTCCGACGTGTCCGCCCTTCACCTTTACCAACGCACAGCTCAATGGGTCCTTCCCAAACCCGATCACTACGTACCGCGGATCGAAAGGTCCGTCATGCGATTCGTACCGGGAGCGCACAAGGCTCTACGCAGCATCGAATACGGAATCATGGAAGCGCTTGGATTGGGGTTCCGCAATCCGTGGATCCTGCGTATCGTGCAGAAACTCGGGTCGGCCCAATTGCGCTTGCAGGTGCGCGATCCGAAGCTACGCAAGGCGCTGACTCCCGACTACACCCTCGGTTGCAAGCGACTACTCATGTCGAACTCGTACTACCCGGCCCTCGGCAGACCCAACGTGACCGTCCATGCCAACGCAGTCGAAGAGATCCACGGCAACACCGTGATCGGAGCCGACGGAGTGGAATCGGAAGTGGACGCGATCATCTTCGGAACGGGCTTCCACATCCTCGACATGCCCATTGCATCAAAGGTATTCGACGGAGAAGGTCGATCACTCGACGATCATTGGCAGGGAAGCCCGCGGGCGTACTTCGGTTCCGCCGTCAGCGGATTCCCCAACGCGTTCATTCTGCTGGGCCCGAGCCTCGGCACCGGACACACGTCGGCCTTCATGATTCTGGAAGCCCAACTGAACTATGTGGCACAGGCGATCGGCCACGCTCGTCGGCACGGCTGGAAAACCATCGACGTGCGCCCGGAAGTACAGGCAGCCTTCAACTCTCAAGTTCAGGAGGCATTGGGTACCACGGTCTACAACGCCGGTGGTTGCGAAAGCTATTTCTTCGACGTCAACGGCCGCAACAGCTTCAACTGGCCGTGGTCGTCAGGAGCCATGCGTCGACGGCTACGGGCCTTCGATCCATACGCCTACAACCACACGCTGTCCGACAACCCTGCGTCAGACGACACCGCCGCTGAGCCCACCACCACCCCCGAACCGGAGTACACCACATGAGCCTTTTCGGCACCACCTACCCGCCGATCGATCTCGACGGAGCAGTCGTCGTCATCTCCGGAGGTGGCCGCGGAATCGGCCGGGCCACAGCGGAGTTGTTCGCAGCTCGCGGCGCACTCGTCTGCGTCGGCGACCTCGACGAGGAGACGGCCGTCGACACCGCCGCATCCATCGGCGCACGGGCCCGCGGGTACGCTCTGGACGTCACCTCACGCGAATCCTGGGATGTGTTCGTCTCCACAGTGATCGGCGAATTCGGTCACATCGACATTCTGGTCAACAATGCGGGCGTGATGCCGCTCGGCAGCTTCCTCGACGAGTCCGACGCCACCAGTCGAGTAACCCTCGACGTCAATGTCTGGGGCCCGATTCACGGGATGCGCACCGTGCTGCCCGGCATGGTGGATCGGCGACGCGGCCACGTCGTCAACATCGCATCCATGGCAGGCAAGCTACCGGTGCCAGGAATGGCCGTGTACAACGCAAGCAAGTTCGGTGCGGTGGGCCTTTCCGCCTCTGCTCGTGTCGAATTCGCAGATTCCGGCGTCAGCGTCAGCGCCATCCTGCCCAGCGCGGTGCGCACCGGGCTCTCCTCCGGTGTGCCACTCGGAAAGGGCATGCCGACGGTTGAACCCGAGGTCGTGGCCAAAGCTGTCGTCGACACGGTCGCGCACCGGCGAGCCGAAACTACTGTTCCGCGTTACCTTGCGGGCTGGGACCTCATCGACGCTGTAGTACCCGAATGGATGATCAACATCGGACGCCGGGTGATCGACGATCGCCGCGCGCTGACATCGGTAGATCCGAACGGGCGTGCGGATTACGAAAAGCGAGTGGCACGTCAGGCCGAAAACGAGGAGCACGATCGGAGATGAAGCGGGTAGTTTCGTGGCCATGTACATCCGCCGCGAAACTTCTTCCGACCGTGACGCAATCTATTCACTGCTCGGGGCGGCGTTTGCCGACCAAGCGCCGCCCGGCGAGTCTCCCTACGAGATCGAACTGACACGTCAGCTCTTCGCCTCGAACGACTGCTTACCGAAGTTGTCCCTTGTCGCCGTCGCCGGTGATGAGATCGTTGGTTTCGTGATCGGAACACGCGGATGGGTCGGTCCCGTTGAGGCGGTTGGCCTCGGCCCGTTGGCAGTCACACCGGACAACCAACGCAGCGGCGTCGGTTCGGCGCTGATGCACGCGGTGATCGGTGCGTCCGACGCTCTGGACGTGCCACTGCTCGCCCTCCTGGGCAGCACCGAGTACTACCCGCAGTTCGGGTTCGTCACCAGCACGGACGCCGGGATCGATTCTCCGGAAGCCGAGTGGGGCGAGCACTTTCAGATCAGGACCCTCACCACGCACCGCCCCGATCAGACGGGGAAGTTTTCATACGCAGCGCCTTTCGGGGTCGCTTGACCCTCAGCGCGATGTAAGAGTTCTTTGACATCCAGCGCACGTAAACCTACGCTCAGGCATGTCAAAGAACTCTTACACCTGGGAGGCTTCATGAGCACCACGGCACGGTGGAGCCTGATCATCGGTATCGGCGTCGCAGCAACGCTAGCCTTCAGCTTTTTTGCAGCATCGACCGCCGATGATCGGAAGACGTTGGCCTTCATCGTCTTCGCAATCGTCATGGCACCGGCTTGTATCGGGTCGGCGTGGGCCCTTTTTCCATCGGAGAACGACAAGGCCCCCGCCTACCCCGAGGACACCGTCGAAACAGAATGGAGTCGCAAGGCCGGCTTCGGCGCGTTCACCGACTTGATCACTGCCATGGGGATCGCGCTGATCGCGCACAATGTCTTCGGCGCTCCCGAACTGCCGCTCGTAATGTTTACAGCCCTCGGGCTGGCCGACTTCGGAATCCGGTACTGGGCAGTGTCGAGGGACCGCACCCCACAATCGAGATCTGACGAGATCTGATGCGCAACAACCTTCAAGAACTTCGTACGGCAGCCGGATTGTCACAGCAAGCGTGCGCCGACGCGCTCGGCATCACACGCCAGACCGTCATCTCGATCGAGAAGGGACACTTCGACCCGCGTCTGTCACTGGCGTTCCGAATCGCCGAATACTTCGACAAACGCGTAGACGACATTTTCTCCAGCTGACGCCGTCTCGAACTGACGGAAGATCAGTCGAGCTGCGGTTTCAGTCGAGCTGCGGTTTCAGTCGAACAGAGTTGGCGATCCGTTTTCGTCGTTCCCGTCTTCGACGGCCGTTGCCTTCTTGCCCGAGCCCTTGCGGACGACGGTCAACGTCGTCGTTCGACGCGACAACCTGTGCCCGTCACTGTGTTCGAGCAGCGCCATCCCCTGGCGAACTTCGACTACCGTCCACGGACCCGCATGGCCGGCTGCCTGCACGAGGTCACCGGACTCCACCTCAGTTGCCATGACCACTCCTTGTTCGTCGTGTCCTGCACGTTCTCCTTCCCATTATCGACGCGGCCACCTGGTAGTCGACGCGCAGGGTACCTACGCTGCAGCTGCAACCTTGACCGCATGGCCGACTTCGGCTCGGAATGCCGCGTATTCGGGTGAGCCTCGGAGATCGTCGGGATCGACGCCGGTTCGTGGCAGATCGATTTTCAGGTCGAGCGCGACCTTGCCCGGTCGGCTTGTCAGAACTACGACGCGGGAGCCGAGAAAGGCCGCCTCGTCGGCACTGTGAGTGACGAAGACACTTGTTCGCCCCGATTCGGCACTGACACTGCGCAGGTCCTCCTGCAGACGCTCGCGAGTGAGGGCGTCCAGCGCGGCAAAGGGTTCGTCCAACAGGAGCAACGACGTTTCCGCCGCCAAGGCACGAGCAATTGCCACCCGCTGCTGCTGCCCGCCGGAGATTTCCCAGATACGCCGGTCCGCAGTGCCGACCAGACCGACGCGGTCGAGAAGCTCGTCACGCCTTTGCCCGCGTTCGCTCTTCGCAACGCCGGCGTATTTGAGTGCCAGATCGATGTTGCCGCCCACCGATTTCCACGGAAAGAGCCGTGGCTGCTGAAACACCACTCCCGCACTCGACCCGGGAATCGGATCGGATCCGGAGACTTGAACCGTTCCACTGGAGGGATTTTCGAAACCCGCGATCAGCCGCAGCAATGTGCTCTTGCCGCAACCCGACGCTCCGACGAGAACCAGAAACTCACCAGGTGTGACGTCGATCGATACGGGCCCGAGTGCCGTGACGGACTCTCGACCGTGGCCGTACCTGTGCGAGACGGTGTCGATTCGGATCGCGCCCGGGCGGTCGGCAGCGAATCCTCCCGAGGCCTGCTGTGCGGTCACGCTACTGGTCAAGGACATCGGGAAGCCCCTTCACATAGAGAGCATTCTGAAAGACCGCCAGATCAGGCACACTGTCGATCTGCTTCTGCTCGGCCAGGAATTGCGCTGCACTCTGCAGGTTCACTGCCAGATTCCCGGGAGCGCCCTCGGTGCCCAACCATTCCGGCGAAGAGATCTGCTCCGGAGTGAGGAACACACCCTGTTTCAACTGCGCTGCCGCGTCGTCCTTCGAGGCGCCTAATTGTGCGGCAACAGCTTCCGCTGCCGCGTTCGGATCAGTGGCGATCGTCGTGAGCGCGCGGGCCTGAACCTGGCGCCAGGTGTCGACGATCTCGGGGTGATCCTTGGCAAACGCAGTCGACACCACACCAAGATCGAGTGTCGGCTTTCCTGCTGTCGCGAGCTCACGGCTGGCGATCAACTGTGTTCCGTCCTTACGGAGTTCGTCGAGCGTGGGCAGCCAGGTGTAGACGGCATCGATGTCACCGCGCTGCCAGGCTGCGAGGGATGCTTGCGGCTGGAGATCCACCAACTGGACGTCGTCGGCACTGAGTCCGGCCTGGTTCAGCGCTGCCAGCAGACTGTAGTGCGCGGTCGAGGAGAATGCCGTGGCCACTTTCTTGCCGCGCAGATCTGCGACGGTCTTGATTCCGGTTGCGTTGCGCGCCACCAGGGCTTCGTTGTCGCCGGCCACGTCGAGAACAAACGCGACCTGGTACGGAATGTTCAGCGGTGCCGAGAGTCCACGAGCAACCGGACTCGAACCGATTGCGCCGAAATCGATTTCACCGGCGATGAAGGCGGTGTTGATGTCGGCTCCCGAATCGAACTTCGTCCACTTCACGTTGTACTCGGGCAGTGCGTCTTCGAGCCAGCGATTGTTCTTGACTATCAAGTCGCCGCTCGGGAACGACTGGTAAGCGATACGGATTGTTTCCTTGGACGAATCCTGGCCCGAATGATCCACCGAGCACGCACCGAGAACAAGGGCAAGGACGCCGATCAGCACCGTGAACGCCGTCCGGGCAGCCCTTCCTTCATTGGGCGTCGAATTACTGCTGCGCTTCAGATTGCTGCTGGCGTGTTTCTGATTGTCAGTCATACTTTTCCCCTCCAGGGAACGGCGCGGCGCTCTGCAGCCCGCAGCAGTCCGTCGATGATCAGGCCGGAGAATCCGATGGCAAAGATCCCCACCAGCACGACCGGTGTGTTGTTGTAATTGCTTGCATCCTTGACCATTCCGCCGATTCCGGGGACGCCGTTGAACAGTTCGGCCGCGACCACCGACGAGTACGCCATACCTACCGACAGCCGAATGCCCGTGAAAGTTTCAGGTAAGGCCGACGGGACGACGACGTCCCGGATCACTTGCGCCCGTGAGGCTCCCAGGGCCCTGGCCGCTTCGACCAGTCCGACCGGCGCCGCGACCACAGCAGCTGTGGTGGCCACCGCTGCCGGCGGAAGAGCAGCGAGCGCCAGCAATGTAATCTTCGGCGCCTCGTCGATTCCCAGCCAGATCACCAGCAGGAAGAAATACGCCAGGGGCGGCAGTGCGCGCAGGAACGTCAACCACGGTTCGAGCAGGCTCCGCAGCCATGTCACCGATCCCATGGCCAAACCGAGGATCACGCCCAATCCGACGCCGATGATCACACCGACCAGCACCCGTCGCAGCGTCATGTAGAGGTGCTCCCAGAGCAGGTAACCCTGGTAGCCGCGCACTCCGTCGTGCGTGGTCATCGTGTTGACGAAGGCATGCCAGACCGTGCTCGGGAACGGCACGAAGGTCTCACTCCAGGTGCCGCTCGCGGCAGCGACCTGCCACAGGGCCAAGAATGCGATCACGGAAAGCACCGGCAGTCCGACAGTGGTCGCACTCGAAGTCCACGGCCGACGCGGCTCACGGTTCGGTTCCGTGACTGATGTTGGTTCTATTGCTTCGACAGGAGTCGACATCGCTGTTCTTCCTCGACGTACGGAAAATTCCGGCACACATGCAGCAACGGGCGCATATGCAGGGGCGAAGGCGCACAGAGCGGCGCCATTCTCACTCAGGAGAGTCGGAAGGAATCAACAGCAACAGCAGTTGGCACCAAGACGGCACAGGTCGACGGCGATGCGTCGTGTCAGTGGCGTCGAGGGCATGGGGGTAATTACTACCTGTGTCTGCAATTACCCGCAAATGCGGGGGAAATAGGCGTCAGTCGGCCAAGCGAACCGACAGCGAATACATGAGCGGGATCTCGGGTCGTCCGGCCGGGACTCCCCAACGCTTGCCGCCGAGTTCAGCCATCTCCTCGAATCCTTGCCAACCGTTGGCGTACGGGTACTCGTCGAAGGACTCGAACGTCAATCCGGCGCGCCGCAAAGCTCCTAGCACCTCGGAAATGGACCAGTTGAATTCACATGAGGGGAAAGGATTTTCGAAGTTCTCGACTCCGTTTCCCTCAGCGCCTGGCAAGATGAGATCGGCCGAATCTGCCACGTAGTCGCCCACGCCACGGGGTTCGGTCACGGGAGTCCCGCCTCCGTACGGGTATGTCAGCGACCACTTCTCGTCGAAACACATGGCAAACGGATGAAACTCCACCAGAACGAATCGACCGTTCGGCGCCAGAACACCGGCAATCCCCTCGGCCCACTCGTCGAGATCGGGTAACCAGATCACCGTTCCGTACGAAGAAAAGACTCGGTCGAACTTTCTCTGGCCAGCGGCAGCAGCGCGGAGCCACGCAGATACATCGGCACGCTCGAAATCGGCGGCAATATCGGATTCCGCGGACAAGGTTCGGGCGAAGTCGATCGCGGAATCCGCGATGTCGACGCCGGTCACCGCGGCGCCGAGAGCGGCCAAACTCAACGAATCCTGACCGGAATTGCACTGCAGATGAAGAATCGAGGAGCCGTCGATCTCGCCGAGCAGCGCCAGTTCTTCCGGATACAAGGTCGACCCGCCGTTGCGAAAGAACTGTGCCTGGTCTCCTTTGTGACTGTTGTGAGCGACGGTCGCCGCATTCCACGACAACCGATTCATCTCCGCTGCATCCATCACTACTGCATCCACCTCTACTGCATCCACTTCTCGACCCACAACAAGTCCGCCCGAGTTCACCACGTCCCCGGTCACGTCGGCAATCGATTTACTGGGCTGGAAACCTATCCGAACGAAGATGCAACAGGTTACAGTTTTTCGACGGACCATCGAAGGAGAACCAGTGCGCTACGGACTCAGCCTGTTCACCAGTGATCGCGGCATCCGCCCTGCCGATGCAGCAAAGGCTGCGGAGGCGAATGGATTCGACGCCTTCTACGTTCCGGAGCACACTCACATCCCCGTATCGAGGGATTCCGATCACCCCGGAACCCAGTCGGCAGAATTGCCCGACGACCGTTACATGCGCACACTCGACCCCTGGGTTGCCCTCGGCACCGCCGCGTCGGTCACGAGCACCATCCGATTGGGCACCTCGGTGGCACTCCCCCTCGAGCACGATCCGATCACTCTCGCGAAAACCATCGCATCGCTGGACCATCTTTCCGACGGACGCGTGGTTTTCGGAGTCGGATTCGGCTGGAATGCAGAGGAACTCGCCGACCACGGCGTACCGCCCAACAAACGCCGGCCCGCACTCCGGGAGTATCTCGAAGCCATGGGTGAACTGTGGTCGAAGGAAGAAGCTTCGTACGACGGCCAATTCGTGAAGTACGGGCCTAGTTGGGCCTGGCCCAAGCCCGTTCAGAAGCCCCGTCCTCCCATCTTGTTGGGCGGCGGCGGCAACGAGAAGACTTTCAAGTGGATCGCAAATTCTGCCGACGGGTGGATCACTACACCCATCGAGCAGGAGATCGACAGAAACGTGGAACTGCTCCGAAAGATCTGGGCCGAAGCAGGTAGAGTCGGCGAGCCTGAAATAACCGTCCTGGCAGGCAAACCCGATTCGGAGAAGCTCGCCCACTGGGAAGACATCGGTGTCACCGAAGCAATGTTCGGCACTCCGGACAAGAGCCCCGAAGAGGTTGTCGGATACATGGAACGCCTGGCAGCCAAGCTCGGACGGTGAGGTCCGCCACAGCATCTTGACCTCAACTGCACTCGAGGTTTTAACGTCGGTATTGCACAAGACAGTGCAACGGCAGCAAAACCCGAGACAGAAGAGGGGCGAGGAGTGACCACAAAACTGGTTGGCACCCAATCTGTTTCGGACGACTCTGTTGATGCGGAGCCGTCCATCCGAAACTCCTTCGTCGAGGCGTTCCGGAACCATCCCGCCGGCGTCTCGATCATCACCGCAACGGGCGATGACGGCCCGGCCGGCATCACGTCGTCGTCGGTGATCTCGATCAGCGCCGATCCTGCAGTTCTGGCGTTTTCACTGCAGTCGTTGCGAGGTTCTGCGAGCGTCATCGCTTCCGCCCGCAGTTTTGTTGTTCACCTGGCAAATTCGGCGAACGAACGACTGGCTTCCACGTTCGCAACCCGCGGCGCTGTGCGCTTCGGAGACGATATGCCCTGGTCGTTTCTCTCGACGGGTGAACCGTTCCTGCATGGGACAGGCCACGCCCTGCGTGCGGTTCCCTTGAATGCCACTACATGTGGCGCCGCAGTGATCGTCACTGCACGCGTCGTCGACGTCATCGATCCGCAGCACATGTCAGCGCCGCTCGTCTATCACAATCGAACCTATCGAAATCTCTCGACTCACAACATTTCCTCAAAGGAAGGCATGTCACATGACTGAATACGTTCTCCCCGAACTGGATTACGACTACGCCGCTCTCGAACCGCACATCTCCGGCGAGATCATGGAACTGCACCACAGCAAGCACCACGCAACGTACGTGGCGGGCGCCAACAGCGCAATCGAGCAGTTGGCTGCTGCGCGCGAAGACGGCACGATCACCGCGAAGGCGCCGCTGCTCAGCAAGAACCTCGCCTTCCACCTCGGCGGCCACACCAATCACTCCATCTTCTGGAAGAACCTCTCCCCCAACGGCGGTGAGCGGCCAGAGGGCGAGTTGGCAGCCGCAATCGACGAGCACTTCGGCACCTTCGACGCATTCGTCAACCACTTCTCCGCTGTAGCAACCACTTTGCAGGGGTCCGGCTGGGCAGTACTGGCCTACGACACGGTCGGGCAGCGCCTGGTCATCGAGCAGCTCACCGACCAGCAAGGCAACATCAGCATCGGTATCGTTCCGTTGCTCATGCTCGACATGTGGGAGCACGCCTTCTACCTGCAGTACAAGAACGTCAAGGCCGACTACGTGAAGGCCTACTGGAACGTCATCAACTGGGAAGACGTTGCACAGCGATACGCGACGGCCACAGCCTCGACCGGCTTGATCGTCCCCGCCTGATCGCCCCACCTGATCACTGCCGCATCACCCCGATCACCCCAGCTCGGCACGGTGGCTCCGTTGCCGAGCTGGGTTTCTGCACCCACGAAGTTGATGTATGTGAAGGCAGGTAACATACACCGAGCGGGCTGACTCGGCCGTCCGCCGATTCGACTCCGAGGGGAACCAGTGCTCGATATCAGTGGTTTGATCGCGACGTGGCGTCCCACGCTGGACACCGCAGCACGCAATGCATGGGGACTCTCGTTCGGCGACGGTGTCGAGAAGACCGAACGCACCCCGTCCGTACTGATCAGCGAAGGTCCACACCGCGATCTGTATCGCTTCGGCGCATTGTGGAGGCCAAGAGGTAATCCGGTTCTCCTCGTACCGCCCCTCGCGGTTTCAGCCGACTGTTACGACCTTCGTGCGGGCCAAAGCCTCGCCGCGCACCTACTGGATGGGGCGAACACGCCCTACCTCCTCGACTACGGGACCATGCGGTACTCCGACCGCGGGATGGGTTTCGAGGCCTGGGTCGACGACATCATCCCGGAAGCGATCCGTACGATCTCGGACCTACATGACGGCGCACCGGTTTCGCTGATCGGGTGGAGCCTCGGCGGGACCATGTCTCTGCTCACGGGCTCCGCTCACTCCGACCT
Organism: Rhodococcus sp. WY5; assembly: GCF_018588185.1. Taxonomy (NCBI): domain Bacteria; kingdom Bacillati; phylum Actinomycetota; class Actinomycetes; order Mycobacteriales; family Nocardiaceae; genus Rhodococcus; species Rhodococcus sp. WY5. The sequence goes on along the minus strand of NZ_JAAMPR010000001.1, from coordinate 2,384,719 downwards.
GCCGATCGCATCGATCACGGCAATCGGAACGCCAATCGATTACACGAAGATTCCCGCTATCAGCCCCTTGAGGCTGATCGGCAAATACACGGGCGACACCCCACTCACGTCCGCGACCAATCTTGTCGGCGGACTACCTGCTCCACTCGTTCAGGCGAGTTACAAGGTGACGGCGTTGCAGCGCGAAGTTCTCAAGCCATGGTTCATCATGCGCAACCTCCACAACACCGAGACACTGGCTCGCATGGAATCGATAGACAAGTTCATGGCAGCCATGCCTGGATACCCTGGCAAGGCTTTTCAGCAGATCTGCGAACAACTCATGCTCGGCAACAATCTCTACAACGACGCCGTCACGCTTGCCGGACGCGAGATCAAACTGTCAGCTCTGAGCGTTCCCGTTCTCGCGATCGGCGGCACCACTGACGTGATTGCACCCATCGCTTCGGTGGAAGCAATCACGTCGGTCCTCACCGGCGCGCCGTCGGTCCGGTTCGAGAAGGCGCCGGGAAGTCACCTCGGGCTCGTTGCCGGCCCCACCGCGAGAGACTCCACCTGGGCGCACATCGACGAATTCTTGAAAGAGAATGCACCGCAGTTGGTTTCGACCAGCTAATTCACGGCGTTGTGATGCCCGCGGCTACAGCTGCCTTGTGCCAATCCGGGAATTCACTCAGCAAACGGGTGTACAACTGGGCGTCGTCGACGGTGTCGATGTCGTCCAGCGCGAAGAATCCGGCATTGTCGACCACCCTGCCGTCGAGGTCGTCGAGCTTCTCCAGCACTCCGTAGTTGGCCTTGCCGATTCCGACGAACTGCCAAAAGGCCGGGAGCCCAGACGCTTCGCGCATCAATTTCGTGATTTCCTTGCGCTCGCTGAAGCCACCGTCGGTGAAGAACAGGACGAGCGTCGGCGCCGAACCACGTGTCAGGCCGGAAAGAATCTCAGTCATGATCGGCACTTCACGATTTGCGGCGCCGATCTTGTCGTAGTTGAATCCGCCGTGCGAGCCGCGCAAGTGCAGGTAGGTATCCGACCACCCTTCCGCGTCATGGACAGAGATCTCGGGGAGTTTGACGAAGCTGACTGCATACAAGTACGGCTCCAGCTTGCCGTCGTCATCGAGTTGGATCGCAACGGGAATCATGCGTTCGACAACACGATGCACCACTCTGGTGCGGTACTGCTTGGCCATACTTCCGGTTTTGTCGATCACCAGGACCACCCGTGCCCGAATTCCGTTGCCACCCTTCGTCAGCAGGACCTTGGCCACTTCGCGCTTTCGGAGGTCCAGCTTCTCCCGCTTCACCATGGAGAGTTTGGCTTCGTCGGGCACGGTCCGGATACCGCCTGTCGATTCAGCAGAGCCGGCGGGTCGAGCCGGCGGTTCCTCGTCGACCGAAACGCCGAATGCTGTTACCAGGTCCGCCAATCCGCTGTCCCAGCCAGCTGAAACGTTTCGCAGCTTCCAGCCCGTGCCGCGGCGATAGATCTCGACGAGAACCGCTGCTCTCTCACTCGTCAACCCCAAAGCCTGAGCCACGATGGCGGTGGAACCAACCTGCTCCACCACGACCCCAAGGCCCCCGACAGCAGACAGGGTTCCGTTTGCCGCCGCATCAAGTGCCACGGCAACACTCAGCTGATGGATGTCAGCGGGCAACCTCGCAATGTCGATTTCGATGACGCCGCCGGACTCCAAGCGCACCGCGCCTTCGGGTGAGACCGGCTGATTGAAGAAGACAAAATCTGCGTCGTCCCGTACTTTGTTCCGTTCGTCGAGCTGGAACACCATCAGGTCTACCGTGCCCGGGGCGCTACCGTTCACCGCCACCTTCAGCGAAGTTCCCTCAACGACTGTGTTCGCTCCACGCGCCAGCTCCATACCGGAAGATTAGCTGGCCACCAAAGAATCCACGGCCCCGCGGTCGGAAGAATCACAGCACACTTTCAGCAATCGCGAGGATTCTCGAGGCAGACTGTTCGTGGAAGATTTGTCGCACGCGGGACCAAGAGCCTGAACATCGACAGAATCCTAGGGTCGATCAGGAGGTCAAAATGCCGCACGGCCAGACGCGCACCATCCCGATGTTGCCACTCTTGCCACCTCTGACGAATTTCGACGACGCAAGTCGCTCGGTCGTGTCCTACCTCGACGAATATCTTCCGCTGGCACTGTGGTCGATCACGCGGTTCGACGGGTCCAATCAAATCTTTCTCACCGTCTCACCCAACCCACTTCACATCGAAGTCGGCGAGACCCGGGCTTGGCCAAACACCATGTGCAGCGAGGTGGTACTCGGAAATGCGCCGCCAGTCTCATCGAATCGCGCGCTCGTGCGCGCACTGTCCCGTGATGGCAGGTGGGAAGGCATTGGCGCATACGTCAGCATCCCAATCCTCCACAACGACGGCAGTCTCTTCGGCACTCTGTGTGGCGCCGACCCGAGTGCGGGCGACTCCGCACTCGAGGACAACCTAGCCCTCCTCAATCTCCTGTGCCGACTTCTCGGAACCATTCTCGATGTCGACTATCAGCGCGCGCAGTCAGTCCGACTGGCCGAAACTGCGCAACTCGATGCCGAGACCGACCCGTTGACAGGTCTTCTCAATCGGCGCGGGTGGAATCGCATCCTCGAGGCCGAGCAAACTCGGTACCGCCAATTCGCCGATCCGGGAGCTATCATCATCGTCGATCTGGACGGCATGAAGACCATCAACGACGAACTCGGCCACGCCGCGGGCGACGAATACGTTCAAAGGGCCGGCAAGATCTTGGCAGCGTGCGCGCACCCTGGTGCGGTGGTTTCACGGTTGGGCGGAGACGAGTTCGGAATCGCTCTGCCCGATACACAGCCGCGCGCCGTCGACTACCTGCTCGAGTGTTTGGAGAAGGCGTTCCGGAATGCCGACGTCTGTTGTTCGATCGGTCGAGCCGACTTTTCCATGACCCAAAGCCTTTCCGAGACTTGGGATACGGCCGATGCGGAGATGTACCGCCACAAGCGCTCGAAGCACTGATTCGACTCCTCCACGGCCGGTTGGCACCGCATCGGAGGATCCCTTCGATGCGGTGCTCGGTCCGTGTTCTGTTGTCGCCAAAGAGGTTTGACCTCTCAGGTTTTGAAGGTGGTGTTCGCCGGCCTGGGTTGCTGTCCGGGGTCGATCGAGGGCGGCGGGATGAACCAGGGTTTGTTGTCGACACCGATCCGGATTTCCCATTTCCCGACGAACCCTGATTTTCGGTGCATCAGCCGGTGGTGTGAACGGCACAGCAGGACCAGGTTGTTCATCACCGTCGGGCCACCGTTCGCCCAGTGCTTAATGTGGTGCGCATCGGTCCAGGCGGGTACGCACGTGCAGCCGGGGAAGGCGCAGCCTTTGTCCCGGGCGATCAACGCCACTCGCTGTTCGGCGGTGACCAATCGTTTTCCTGGTTGCGCATCCAAGGGCGCGCCGTGATCGTCGAGCAGAACGGTCGACAGGAAACAATCACACCCGAGAAGCCTGGTCTGCGATACGGACAGTGGTCCGAGCCAGGGCATGTGCCCGACATCAAGATCCGACACAGCCATTCCGTCATCAGCAGTGGAGGGTGTTGCGGCGCAGTCCCGATGCTCCGCGAGATCCCGAGCATTGATGTGCACATTCACGTGCGGACGCTGACCACCATCGGTTCCGGTCTTAGCGCAATCGAGATACCGGCGGATTAGTTCCGTGAACCCGTCCGCCGTCCGTTTCGCCGCCGACCGAGAATCCGGCGTCCCATCCGGTGCCGGGGTGGGCATCGTCAGATTCGACAACGCCGACAACAACATTTCACCGGTGAGGGCATCGAAATCCCCACGCACCACCACCCGACCGTTCAACGTCGACGCGATCCGCAACTCATTCCGATCCACATCCTCGGCGGGCGGAATCTCATCCGATTCGAAAATGCGCTCTAACGTCGCGATCACGTTCCGCACTTTCGTGGTTGTCGCTTCCACTCCGGACGCGGCAGCCAACAACAAATCGATACAGCGAGGGAGCGCTTCCTCCGGCATGCCCTTCGGTGGTGACTCACAGAACGCCACGATCAACACGGCATGATCGAACGAGCAATCCCCGCCATCAAACCGAGCAGCCACCGCCGGAAACGGCCGCAACGCCGCACCCAACGCGGCGATCTTCTTCCCGTCCCGAACCTGCAGCATCGTGTTGCCCGCCAACCACGCACCCACCCCGCGGCTGGCAATCACCTGATCATCCGGCCGCATCGACAACTCGTCCACCACCGCCACCCGCACAGCCTCGAGACGAAGAATCTCCGCACTCGCGTCGATAGCAGCAGCACGCAACTCAGAAGCCGTCAACTGCCACAGGCGTCCGCGCAACCCCACCGCAGAACCAGACACCACATCCGACAACAGAACACTCATTGAATCCCCCGATCCCCACCCCCAACAATACTCGAACACGTGTTCGAGTCAATACCTTGCTACCAGCACAAATGAGAGCGGGGAATAGTTCGATCGATCCAGGCGTATTATTTGAGTAAGCAATACTTGCGAGCGCAAATAAATGGAGGCTGTCACCGATGACTACCGACGAACGTCGACGCGGTTCCGTCTGGCGTGACCTAGTGGTCAGCCACAGCGTCATCCTCGGCAAGATGGAGGCGGACCTTCGAACCACCACCGGGCTCACCCTTGGCCAGTACGACGTTCTGCTCCGACTGCACGAAGCGCCGGGAAACACGATCCGAATGGGCGATCTGGCCGAACTGGTCCTGGTCACCACCAGTGGCGTGACGCGCGTCGTCGATCGATTGGTCGAGGCAGGACTGGCAGAGCGCGTTCGCCCGGAAAACGATCGACGCGTCGTGACGGTGTCAATGACGCCTGCGGGCAAGAAGACGCTTCGAAAAGCGTCCGCCATACACACGCGAGGGATCGCCGAATACTTCTCCGATCTCATTGAAACCGAGGAGCTTCCGGTGCTCGAACGCTTCTTCTCCCGACTTGCCACACATCACACGAAACAAGGCGGCGCATGCGATGCGCACGTAGAACAGCTTTCCATCACCCCCACGAACAGATAGCGAGAAACAACATGGCCTTCGAATTGGGCGTCTACCATTTCGGTGAACTCACCCCAGATCCCACCACCGGCGCGATGATGAATCCCGGTGTCCACCTTCGTCATTTGGTGGAGCAGGCAACCGTTGCCGATCAGGTTGGACTCGATGTCTTCGGCGTCGGCGAGCACCATCGCACCGACTTCGCAGTCTCAGCCCCTGCCGTTGTGCTCGCGGCAATGGCTCAGGCTACCGACAACATCAAGCTGTCCAGCGCCGTAACCGTACTCAGTTCCGACGATCCCGTACGTGTGTTCCAACAGTTCGCGACAGTCGACCTGCTTTCCGAAGGCCGTGCCGAGATCATTGCCGGCCGAGGTTCGTACACGGAGTCATTTCCGCTCTTCGGGTACGACTTGTCCCAGTACAACGAACTCTTCGCCGAAAAGCTTGATCTACTACTGAAACTGCGCGACGAAAACCCGATCAACTGGGAAGGACAACTTCGCCCACCACTGATCGACGGTGACGTGACGCCCCGCCCGGACCGTCAGATTCCGGTGTGGATCGCAGTCGGAGGTACTCCGGCCTCTGTCGTCCGTGCCGCGAAACTGGGCCTGCCCCTCTCACTGGCCATCATCGGTGGAAGCTACCAACAGTTCGAACCGTTCGTCGATCTATACCGCAGGGCTGCAGCGGAGTTCGGACACGATCCGAAGAAACTGGCTGTCTCGATTGCTTCGCCAGGATTTGTCGATACCTCGAAGCAAACAGCACTCGACACGTCGTACCCGTACTTCCAGGCCGGGTGGATGCAGAATCATCATCAGCGCGGAAACGGAGTTCCCATGCCCCGCAGGGCATATGAAGCGCAGGCAACCACCGCGGGTGCGTTCTTCCTCGGCGGCCCGCAGGAAATCATCGACAAGACGATGGCGCAGTACGAACTGTTCCATCATGACCGCATCATGATCCAGATGGGGTTCGGCAACGTGCCACAGAAGGACATGCTGCGTGCGATCGAGATCCTCGGCACCGAAGTAGCCCCCATTGTGCGTAAGGAAATCGAATCACTGAAGTCGTCCCAAGAATAGGAGTTTCGATGAGCACACCGCTCAAAATTGTTGCCGTTGTCGGCAATCTCCAAAAACCCTCCAAGACTCGTGCCCTCGTCGACCTGATCGTCGAAACCTTGGGAGACTTCGAGCAGATCGACACACGAGTTTTCGAGATCGTGGATCTGATTCCAGGTCTTGCATCTGCTCTGGATCGCGATCACGTCGACTCAGTGACCGCCGAAGCGCTGGCAGCAGTCGAGTCCGCCGATATCGTCATCGCGGCGTCACCGGTGTTCCGCGGTTCGTACACGGGAATGTTCAAGCATTTTTTCGATCTCGTCGACCAGTACGCGCTTGCCAACACTCCGGTGATTCTTGCCGCTACAGGTGGTAGCGACCGCCATGCTCTCGTGTTGGATCATGCCCTGCGGCCACTGTTCGCTTTCTTCCAAGCGCTGACCGCTCCGGTCGGAATCTATCTCAGCTCAGGTGATTTCGACGGAACGACCATCCTCAATCCCGAGGTATTCGAACGTATCGAGATGGCAGCAAAGGACGTCCTGCCGGTAGCGAGGATGCTCGCGGAGCGGCATCGAGTTGCGCTGACGTGAACGCCCCTCGTCTGCACAACAATGACCCGGAACCACCACCAGCGGTCACGACTGGCAATGCGGCTGATCCAGCACACTTACGCCGCTGATCCACATCGCATCACCGAACACCGTTTTTCAGTGATTCTTCAGCTCCATCGCAGTAGCGTCGAAAGGGCCACCTCATGTCAGGAGCCCCCATGACCACCCCGGATCAACCCACTGTCCAGCAATCCGTTCCTCAGCACCCGATTCGACCACCCGTCAATGCGGGCTGGGCAGTGGTCTCGCTGCTGTTCTTCTGGCCGCTTTCCTTCTCCGCTTTCACGCACGCCTTCAACGTGTATCCGCTGTGGGCTGACGGCGATGTGGCCGGGTCGCGGTATGCGTCCGATCGAGTGAAACGGCTCGGTCAGATCTCGCTGTGGATCGCAGGCGGCCTACTACTCCTGGTCTGCATCCTGTACGCGATTGCGGCAATCGTGTGGTTCGCCAACGGTGGCCACGATTACGGTCCGCGGCGTATGCGCTGAACAGCCACCCTGGACAACCACACCACCAGAACATCACCTCATCAATCGATCGATGAACTCCATGGTCTGGTCCATCGAAGCGACCGTCGTTTGACCGTGGCTGATTCCGGCGAGTTCTTGATACTCGAACTGCGTTCCCCGCGAACGCATGTCGACCAGTTGCGCCCAGGTAAGGGCGACAGGAACCGTTGTGTCCGACACGCTCTGCACCACGCGCTGTGGACGGTCGTAGCCGTCGACCGGCACCTGCATCATCTCGCGGAACAGGTCGTACATGCGCGGCGTCCATACTGACCGAGAAAACAACGAGCTCAACTGGATTCGTTCGGCTCGAATGTGTCGGCCGAGATCTCCGGCGCACAGTGTCCGAGCCTTTTCCATCCACTCGATCCCCTGCGGCGAGAGAACCTCGCGAATGTTCTCTTCGGGTCGTTGATCGTCGATCCCAGCCAGGACGTACAGCGCATATCCCACCAGCCCGGTGATACCGATGTCGGGAAACAGCGGACCGCCCAACGGAAACAGCCCTTCCATGTGTGTGGGGCCTGCGACGACAACCGAGCCACGGAAATCCAATTCCGGTGCACGAGTGGTGGCATCGTGTCCCGCGAAGTACGCCGCATGACCACCTTCGGACAAACCCGCGACCATCCACCGCGGACTCAGCACATTGCCGTACAACTCGTGCGCGGCCCGCACGATGTCGACGGCATTCGCCCCGGCGGCATGTCCGTCGAGATAGGCCAGCACCCCGTCGGTACCAACTCCCGAGTAGTCGGTAGCGACCACCGCGTACCCCTGCTCCAACCAGCGTTCGATCGGTTCGATCTCGCCCGGACCGAATCCGGTCGACGAGGGTGCACACTGATCCGCACTGCCCAAAGTTCCGTGGGCATAGGAGATGACGGGCCAACCGCCCGCCGGTGGGGCGCCTTCCGGCAGAAACACGGACCCTGACGACTCTCCCCATCTGTCAGCGGTACGCAGAGTTCGATAGACGACCCGCTGCGTCTCACCGGCGCCGACCGGAAACACTGCGGCCGAGAGTTCGCCATAGGACTCCAGCGCGCCCGCGACTTCCGGTTCGTCCGCCGTCGCCACTGCAACACCTGACCCCCACCCGAGACCCGACAACAGAATGCTCGCCACCACGGCCGCAACAGAGGTTCTACCCGAACGACTCACCACGCCAACCCCTCCCGACCTATGCAGAGCATGATGTCGATATGCAGATCATCATCACCGGTCACAGCCTGCCCGGACGTGAGTGTTCCGAAACCGCAACCTTCGAAGAGCGCAGCAACATCCACGTCGGCGTTCAGCGCCGAGGCAAGCCACACGAAATCCTCGACCTCGTACCGGGAGATACCGAGACAGTGCGATGGGAACTGACAGCGAGTCTGGAGCGAAAGTCCGGTGCCTGGGACTTACTCGGTCCATACATCCAGGGTCCACCTCGCGGACGCTTCATCTACCTGTCCTGGGTGACGGTATCCGATGACCAGACGTTCGAGATGTTTCGGCGCGCAAAGCTGATGCTCGACGCGATCCCCGAGCACATCGCCGAGGAGGCCGACGCTTCCGGCATGCTCCACGGAGACCTCGGCCTCACCGACGCCGCAGGTAAACCACTGTGTGCGGCTATCCGACCGCCGACGATCACATGGTCATCCTCGCCTTACTGAGCATCGTTCAGTAGTGTGTAGATCGAACACTTAGCCTGCCCGGTGGCCCCACACGATCGATACGGAGTCCGAACTGATGAGCACCGAACACCTCGATGTCCTGATCGTCGGCGCCGGCTTGTCCGGCATCGGTGCTGCGTATCGACTCCAGACCGAGCTTCCCGGCAAGTCGTACGCAATCCTCGAGGCCCGCGCGAACAGTGGCGGAACCTGGGACCTCTTCAAATACCCTGGCATCCGGTCGGATTCCGACATGTTCACGCTCGGCTACCCGTTTCGGCCGTGGACAGATGCCAAAGCAATCGCCGACGGTGATTCGATCCTCCGGTACGTGCGCGACACCGCGCGAGAGAACGGGATCGACAAGAAGATTCGGTACAACCGGAAGGTGACGACCGCATCATGGTCGTCAGCTGACTCGACGTGGAGGGTCACTGTCACGACCGGTGACGAAGATGAAACCCTGACCTGCAACTTCCTCTATCTGTGCAGTGGTTACTACAGCTACGAAGGCGGATACACCCCCGACTTCCCTGGACGTGAATCATTCAGCGGCGACGTAGTGCACCCGCAGTTCTGGCCCGAGGATCTCGATTACTCCGACAAGAAGATCGTTGTGATCGGAAGCGGCGCCACCGCAGTCACATTGGTCCCCACGATGTCGCGCGACGCAAGCCACGTCACGATGCTCCAGCGATCACCGACATACATTCTGGCTCTGCCGTCCAGCGACAAATTATCGGACACCATCCGCGCAGTATTGCCGAATCAACTCGCGCACAGCATCGCTCGATGGAAGAGCATCGTAGTGAACCTGAGTTTCTATCAACTGTGCCGGCGCAGTCCAGCGCGCGCAAAGCGGTTGCTGAACCTCGCGATCAGTCGCCAACTCCCGGAAGAGATCCCACTCGATCCTCACTTCACACCCACCTACGATCCCTGGGATCAACGCTTGTGCGTCGTACCGGACGGCGATTTGTTCAAAGCCCTCCGATCGGGCAAGGCCTCGATCGAGACCGATCGCATCGACACTTTCACCGAGACTGGAATTCGTCTCGCGTCAGGTCGCGAACTCGAAGCTGACATCATCGTCACTGCAACAGGATTGAAGATGGAAGCGTGCGGCGGGATGTCGATCGAAGTGGACGGCGAACCCGTCACCCTCGGTGATCGTTACGTCTACAAGGGCATGATGATCAGCGACGTACCGAACTTCGCGATGTGCGTCGGCTACACCAACGCCTCGTGGACTCTGCGAGCAGATCTCACGTCGATGTACGTCTGCCGACTGCTGACGGAGATGGACAAGCGCGGCTATTCGAAGTGTGCGCCGCACGCGAGCGAAGAGATGGACCAGCGGCCGATCCTGGACCTGGCGTCGGGGTACGTCATGCGTGCTGTGGAACAGTTCCCGAAGCAGGGATCGAAGTCACCGTGGAACATGCGTCAGAACTACATCCTTGATCGTCTTCACTCGACGTTCGGGAGCATCAACGACCACATGACGTTCTCGAAGGCGCCAGCTCGACATTCGACACCGGTACCGAGCAAGAGTTGAGCGGACCACGAACAACCAGGTAGAGCAATCGGGCGAAGCCACCAATCGATCCGACGACAAAGAACACACCCGAACCTGCGACTACTGCACAGAGCGCACCGAGAACGATGATCGCCGACGCCTCTACCATTCGACCGGCGGACTCCGATCCGAGAACGTGTATTTCATCAACTCCTTCGTCCATAAAACTATTTTCAGCCAACCGTCCAGCCGGTTTGTAGGGACTTTAGTCGCGAGTCGGATCAAAATGGACTCATAATTGCAGGTCAAGCGTTCAGTTGGCCATTCCGGCCGGATGATCTCCAGTCCGTTCCGTTGTGATGGTCGGCAACAGAGTGCTGGTCGAATAAATGGACGATTCACGAATCGACACGGTCGTATCAAATCTCCGCGCCTCTCCACCCACTCTTACGCAGGGTGTGGCCCAGCAGCGTGACCACCAGTGAAAACATCGGCAGGGCAATGATCACCCTCGCGGCAAACACCCCCGATCTTCCCGGCCGCGTCCTTCGCAGCGACAAGATCAACGAACTCGCGCAGGCCTGACAGCTTGACCTCGAAAGACGAAACCGCGGGCGACGAGTTCCAACGCCACGGCCACCGAGCAGGTTTGTGCCAACAACAACCCTGCCAATACAAGAATTTGCACAGCACCGGCCTGAACGGCCGATCCCGTCGCGAGCAACACACCGACAAAGGCTCCGGGCAATGTCACGAGGCCGACGGTGCGCGTCTGGTCGACTCCAGGCAGCAGAGCATCGGAGGCAGCGGTGCGGGCTACCTCCCACCGCGCATCGCGTTGGGAAAATCCAAGGCTCAGTGCTGCTTCCACTTCCCCGTACCGGTCGTCGACGGCGTCGAGTCCGCGTTTGGCTGCCATCGATGTTGCAGTCATCGCGCCACCCAGAACAATGCCGCCGATCGGCACTAGAGCGACGCCTTGCAGCGGAACCACTCCGGACAACAGCATCAGTGGCAGAACCACACCGATTCCCGACGCCAACGCGATGGTCAGCCAAACTCCGGACGTCCCCGCGTTCGAGCGTCGTGCCGCGGTGAAAGACGCTGCAACGAACATGCCGACGAGCACGAGGAGCGCCGACCAGATGTGGGCCAAGGCGGCGGCAAGGATCAACGAAATCGCGGCCAACTGAAGAGCGCCACGAGCGAGGGCACCGGGGACCACCCGAACGCTACCGAGATAGGTGAATCGGTAGACGAGCGTGGCGACAAGTGCCATGACGATGCAGAGCACAGCCAGACGGATGCCGGAGTCGGCTATCGAAAGGCTCATGGGTCTCAGTGTTCCCTACGAGCCGAGTCCGATCCGAATTCCAGAACCGCTCAGAACACCCAACCGCGAAGGGCGACGAATCGCAGGCCACCGACAATTCCGCTCACGGCGATCACAAGCCCGGCTTGAAGAAGCCCGTCGGCGCCCGGGAGAAGGAAGCCGAGCGCACTGATGGCGGCAGAACTGGCGATCAACCCGACCAGTGCGAGTCCACCACCTTCCCACTGCGCGGTGAACCAGTTGACGCGATCCGCGGCATGGAAGGTGAGCCGGCGATGCAGCTCATTGGCCAGAATGGTGCTCAAGACCGCACCAACTGCGTTGGCGACCAGCGCTCCGTCACCGCGCAGCGCCAGAAAAGCGGCAAAGTACAAGATGTTGCTGGCTCCGCCGACGAGGGCAAAACGAACGAGCTGAGCAAAGGCACCGTCGCCGGCAAGGGCGCGAAGCCTCGTTGCCGCGAAACCTGCACTCCGCGTACCCACCATCGAGATCGGATTGCTCCCGACCCAGATGTCAGACGTGCTCATATCGGCTTCTCTCATACGGACAATCGGAACCACACGTTCCGCTTAGTAATATAGCACTAACGGAATCGATCATTCCGCTTAGTGCCGTAGACTGTGAGGATGCCGACAACACACCCCGACGCTTCTCATGCGGGGACCTCGGCCGACTGCTCACAGCCGCGCCTTCGGTCCGACGCCAAGGCCAACCTCGAGCGCATCCTCAACTCCGCTCGCGAGGTGTTCGCTGCCCAAGGACTCGACGCCACGCTGGCAGACGTCGCGAAGCACGCCGGCGTCGGCGTCGGCACCGTCTATCGCCGCTTCGCCAGCAAGGACGAACTGATCCAGGCACTGTTCGACACGCGGTGTTCCGAGATCGAAACGATCGCCGCCACCGCCCGAGAGATGCCCGACGCCTGGGAAGGTCTTGTCTACTTTCTCGACGTGATCTCTCTGCGCATGGCAGACAACCGCGGATTCGGCGATCTCCTGATGGACGGACGCTTCACGTCCGACACCTTCGCTCGCGCGCGCGCCGGGATCGCTCGACACACTGCGGTACTTGTCAATCGCGCCAAGGAACAGGGCACCCTGCGCAGCGACTTCGAAGTCAACGACATTCCACTTCTCATGCAGGTCGTCAAGATGGCCCAGAAGTTCGGTGGCGACGAGGCCCCTCAGGCTTACCGCCGCGCACTCGGGTTCATGATCGACGGACTCTGCGCGTCCCGCACCGACCATCGGGAACTGCCCGTGCCGGCGCTGTCCTCCGAGCAACTCGATCACGTCCTTCATCGGTTTCAGGCAACGCCCGGGAAGAACTGCTGAGTCGATTTCGGGGTCGACGCCATTGCGGCGTCGACCCCGAAAATTGCTGTCAGTGGGCGATTACCGGTTCACCTTCCGGCGAATCCGGAAGCAGTCCACTCCGAAGAACCAGTCCGGTCAAGACCGCACCGACCGCGAATATGCCTGCGGCCCAATAGAACGTCGTGGTGTAACTCTCGACGGCGGCCTGCGCCTGAGTCAGCGGATTCATCTCGCGGCCCACCAGGTAGTTGGTGGAAGCCGAGGCGGCAATCGTGCTGAGCAGTGCAGTTCCGATCGAGCCGCCCACCTGCTGCATCGTGTTGACCGTGGCAGATGCGACGCCGGCATCTTCGTGATGCACGCCTGAAGTTGCTCCCTGCATCGACGGGGCGAAAATGCTGCCCATGCCGAGTCCGGTGACGACGAGCCCCGGCAGAATGTGGACTGCATAGGTGCTGTCCACCGAGATCTGGGCCAGCAGAGTCATTCCGATCGCCGCGATGACCATTCCGCTCACGATCAGCACTCGCGGACCGACGCGCGGCAGCAAAACCGCTGTCGAAAGCGTTGCCGCTGTCACGATTCCGAACACCATCGGCATGAATGCGAGGCCGGTCATGATCGGGCTGTACCCGAGGATCAGCTGCATGTAGTACGTCAGGAACAGGAAGACTGCGAACATGCCTGCGCCGGAAAGGAAGATCGCCAGGTACGAGCCCGCCCGGATTCGGTCGAGGACCACCCGCAGCGGAAGAAGTGGGTGCTCGGACTTGGTCTGCCAGTAGATGAACGCCGCCATGAACACGACGCCGGCAACGAGCCACGAGATAGTGGGAGTTGCACTCCACCCGTCCGACTCGGCCTTCGAGAATCCGAAGACGATGCTGAACAAGCTGATCGACACCAGGATCGTTCCGGGGATGTCGAGCTTGGGTCGCGAGTCACTGGTGTGCGGCGCGAGCAACAGGACTGCTCCGACCAGAGCGATCGCCGCGAAGAAGAGATTCACGAAGAGGCACCAGCGCCAGTCGACCCACTCGGTGAGTGCGCCGCCGAGCAGCAGTCCGATGGCGCCACCACCACCGGCAACGGCACCGAAGATACCGAACGCCTTGGCACGCTCACCTGGATCCGTGAATGTCACGGACAGCAGCGACAGGGCTGCCGGGGCAAGGAGCGCACCGAATACGCCTTGGCCGGCACGAGCGGCAACAAGCATTTCGAAGTTGACGGCTGCGCCACCGATGGCGGAAGCGACTGCGAAGCCGATCAGGCCGACGATGAAAGTTCGCCTGCGCCCGAACAAGTCGCTCAATCGACCGCCGAGTAGCAGCAAACTGCCGAACGCCAATGCGTATGCCGTGATGATCCACTGGCGGTCCGAATCACCGAACTCCAGTGAGCGCTGCGCAGCAGGCAGCGCGATGTTGACGATGGTGGCATCCAAGACCACCATCAGCTGCGCAATTCCCAGAACCGCGAGAACCAGCCACCGCTTTGCGTGGTTGTCCCCTGAAGGCGCTGAGGACTGCTCGAATTCAGTCCGTTCAGCAATGTCTGACATAGTCCCTCGCCCAACCTATGCGGAGATGGCTTCTCCGGTTAGCAAAAACGCTACACGAAAACGGAGAGGCTGTCTCCACTTGGCGGGTAGAGTGGGGACATGAGTACCGCAATGGAGCGCCCCCTTCGCGCCGATGCTGCACGTAATCGGCAGTTGATCATCGACGCCGCACGTGAATTGTTCGCCGAAGAAGGGATCGACGTCACACTCGACGACGTCGCCCGGCGCGCGGGGGTCGGCGTCGGAACGGTCTATCGGCGGTTCGCCAGCAAAGAAGAATTGATCGACGGAGTCTTCCAGCAGAACTTCGCCGACATGGCAGCGGCCGCGGACGCGTCACTTGCCAATCCGGATCCGTGGGACGGACTTGTCACCTTTGCCGAATTCGCCTGCAGCCGTATGTCGGTCAACCGCGGACTCAAAGACGTCCTGAACGGAACCGACGAGGGATGCGAGCAAGTCGCATGCCAACGATCCATCATCGAACCGTCGGTCGAGAGGATCTTCTACCGGGCCCAGGAGGCCGGGATGCTGCGCACCGACGCCGTACCGACGGACCTGTTCGGCCTCATCTTCATGGTGGGCGCAGTCACCGAATTTGCTCAGCCCGTCAACCCGACCGTGTGGCGTCGATACCTCTCGGTAATGCTCGACGGCCTACGCACGGAGGGCTTGCACCGTGACGCACTGCCCCTTCCTCCACTGAGTTCGGAGGAATTGCACGAGGCCAAGCAATGCCTGAAAGACCGCCGCCGTTGAGCGGTTCGGTCAGATCTGCTCACGAGGAATGAAAATCCACATCACGATGTAGATCAGAAACTGCGGGCCGGGCAGCAGGCACGAGAGTACGAACAGCAAGCGGACAGTCGACGACTTCCAACCGAAGTACCGAGCGATTCCGGCGCACACCCCACCGAACATTGCTCCCGAGCGGGCGCGGGTGAGCTTGCGGGTATTCATCGGGGAGGTCATGTGTTGTTTCCTTTCAACGGAACTCGCGGTTCATCCGCGTCGACCTCCACTATCCGCTGCCGATCCACCTGTGCGCATCAGGCCATGGACCCATCTTTTCCGACGCGGTGTGTCCTCAGGTACGAGTCCGTCCCCGCGTCGGACTCAGGGTTCTCCCCCACACCCCGGCCTCGGACCTCAGCCTCGCACCTCAGCAGGGAAACATGCGTCGAAGCCGTTTCGGAGCCGCAAAAGGTTGCCAGTTGTCGACGTCCTGCGCCAGACGATCGGCAACGGTCCACAACGCCGACGGGTTGTGGGTCAACCCCATGTGACTGCCTTGCACCGCAATGCTTTCCGACAGGCCTGCCGAGGTTTCACAGCACGCTTGCCATGGAACGATACCGTCGTGCCTGGAGTAGACCGACGTGGCGGGAACAGAAATAGGCGATCCCTGTTCGGATTCGATGCCGTCTACCGGAGGCAGTATCGCGTGATTGCCGGACAAACGAGCGTAGAGAGATCCGACTCTCGTCTGCTCCAGACTGGTGAGACCGAAAGGACTTCCGAGTGTCACTACCTGACGCACCGAATCCGGCAGGTCCCTCGCCAGCTTTCGAGCGTAGATACCGCCCAGACTCCAGCCGATCACCGACACCTTCTGCTCGTATCGATCTGCTACCTCGGCCAATGCGGCAGGCAGTCCGTCGACCACCGTCGCCGTCGGACCGGTGTTCAGACCCAGATTCCAACCGTGAACCCGGTATCCGAGAAAGCTCAAGTATGTCCTCAAGGCGAGAGTCGAAACGTCCGAAGTCAGCAATCCGGGGAGAACGAGGACCGGATGCCCGTCCCCACGCGGCGATCGAAGCAACCACGGAGCCGCGAGAAGCAGTGAAGCGATGTCGACCAGTCCGCGCGTCGGTTCGCTCAGACACATCGCCAAGGATGGTGGCCCCGGAACGAGTGGGTCGACTTCACGAATCAGCGTCGATCGCTGCGCCCAATCGAATTCGGTCTCCGCGAAATCGATCGCCGAGACTTCCGCAACTACGGACACCTGAACTCCTGTCGGCCGGTGCCCTCGTCGGGGCGTGTGGTTGGGCGGTTCCGCGAGCTGTGTGCTCAACCCGCGGAACCTTGTCCTCATCCACCACCGGTAGCGAACCAGGACCCGTTCTGCCCACAGATTCGTGACCAAAGGCCTCTCGACCACACGAACACTGTGTGATCCAGAACACTAGTTTTGGTTACGTTGCATCTACGTTGCGTAGATGTTTCGTCGCTTCCTACGAGATTTCGCCCCACAGAAGCGCGACCCACGCGGTCGCGGCGCCGGCGTCCTAGCGAGCGCTCAGTTCGAGCAACTCTCGGGTGGCAGATTTTCGGCGGCCCACGTTGTCAGTTCACTGAGAGCGGGGAGCAGCGCCTGCCCCGACGCTGTGAGTTCGTACTCCACGGCGATGGGCGGACCTGCATCGACGCTCCTCGTCACCAGGCCTGCCCCTGCCAACTCCGTCAGGCGTTCCGAGAGCACCGAATCACTGATCCCGCCCACCGCGCGCTTGAGTTCGGAGAATCCCGCCGGCCCGTTCAGCAGCGTGCCGAGAATGACGCCGTTCCACCGTTTGCCCAGGAAGCCGAACGCGCGGGCCAGAGCCCCGTCACATGCGCGGGGCTCGTGTCCCGCTTCGCTCTTGCTTGCCACCCCACCATCCTAACCACAGTGCTAACGTATCCGTAGGCACTATTTTTTTACTAGCAACTAGCTTTACCGGGTGATGCTCGGTCGAGCTACCACGGAACGGAAACCCCCGATGTCTCTCGACGCAGCCACCCCATTCACCGCCCAGCAACTCGACGAAGCCGGCCGCGAGCTCCTCTTCACTGCGGCTCGCACCGCCAACTCCTTCTCGAACGAACCTGTGACCGACGACGAACTGACTGCGATCTGGGAGCTCGCGAAGTGGGCACCGACCGCGGCCAACACCAATCCGCTACGTGTGCTGTTCGTCCGTACCGAGGAAGGCAAAGCACGCCTCGTCGAGCACATGGCAGACGGCAACAAAGCCAAGACCGAGGCCGCTCCTGCAGTTGCCGTTCTGGCGGTGGACACCGAGTTCTACAAGCACATCCCCAACCTGTTCCCCATTCGCCCGGAGATGAAGGACTACTTCGAATCCGACGAGGCTGCCGCCAGTTCGACGAGTCGGTTCAATGCCGCACTTCAGGCCGGCTATGTGATCCTCGCGATTCGCGCACAGGGTCTGGTCGCCGGCCCGATGGCCGGGTTCGACGCCGACGGCATCGACGGCGAATTCTTCGCAGACGGACGTTTCAAGACGATCCTCGTGGTGAACATCGGCCATCCCGGTGAGAACCCCTGGTTCGATCGTCTGCCGCGCCTCTCCGATGAGGATGCGCTCAGCTGGGCCTGAGGACAATTCGGACAAATCAAGCAATGCGGGAGAGTTCTGCGGAACTCTCCCGCTTTGCCATCTACAGCGCGTTTCAACTCTGCCCGCAGTGGGTACATACCCGCGTCTCGCAAAATCTCACGTCCAGAACAACATCCGACACGCTGCAATCGGAATTAGTTGCAGTATCTCAGTTTTTGGACGACAGTCGAGGGAAACCCCTCGGCCTACGGAGGCTGCGGGGAAAGCCCTTGTGCGCCGGTCGGTGTCGAGGGAAGACGTTCGAGCGAGCAGAAGTCCGAAGAAAGTGGGTTCGGAAATATGGGCGCCCTATGGGATTTTGTCGTTGCACGACGACAACAATTGATGACCGACTCGTACCTACATGTTTCAGCAGTTATCCAGTCCGTGATCATCGCGACGATTGCCGCCGTGATCATCGGCATTCTCGTCTACCGGAGCCCGGCGGGATCCTCCATCGCTACGGCGTTGGCCAGCACGATCCTGACGGTTCCTTCATTCGCCCTCCTCGGACTGCTCATTCCGATTCTCGGTCTCGGCGTCGCTCCCACGATCACCGCGTTGATCTTGTATGCCCTGCTCCCGATCATTCGGAACACGATCATCGGTCTGGATGCAGTCAACCCGGCGATCACGGACGCAGCCCGCGGTGTCGGAATGAATCGCATGCACGTACTGAGTCGAATCGAGCTACCGATCGCGTGGCCGTCGATCCTCACCGGCATGCGGGTCAGTACACAGATGCTCATGGGCATCCTCGCCATCGCGGCGTACGCCAAAGGTCCTGGTCTGGGAAACCTGATCTTCTCCGGACTCTCGCGTGTCGGTAGCCCGAATGCTGTTCCGCAAGCGCTGGTCGGCACCGTACTGATCGTCATTCTCGCTCTGATTCTCGACGGAATCTACGTCGTCATCGGTCGTCTCACTACTTCGAAGGGGCTGCAATGACTGAAACCATTCCGTCTGACGTATCCACAGATCAGAAGGTATCCGGGGTCGAGATCGTCCTGGAGTCCGTCACCAAGCGGTACCCGGGCCAGAAAGCTGCAGCGGTGGACAATGTTTCGCTGACTGTTCCGGCCGGTGAAATCGTGGTCTTCGTCGGACCTTCGGGTTGCGGCAAGACGACGACGATGCGCATGATCAACCGCCTGATCGAACCTACCTCCGGCAAGATCACCATCGACGGCAAGGACGCGCTGTCGATCGACCCGGACAAGCTCCGCCGTGGCATCGGGTACTCGATCCAGCAGGCAGGCTTGTTCCCGCACTTCACGATTGCGAAGAACGTCGCGACTGTCCCGGGTCTGATCGGTTGGGACAAGAAACGTATCGCAGCGCGCACCGACGAGATGCTCGACCTCGTAGGCCTCGATCCCGATACCTATCGCGACCGCTACCCTCGCCAATTGTCCGGTGGGCAGCAACAGCGTGTGGGCGTGGCGCGGGCGCTGGCTGCCGATCCTCCGGTGCTGTTGATGGACGAACCTTTCGGTGCCGTCGATCCGATCACCCGCGGCCTGCTCCAGGACGAACTGATGCGTCTGCAGTCGGAGTTGGGTAAGACCATCGTCTTCGTCACGCACGATTTCAACGAGGCAGTCAAACTCGGTGACCGTATTGCCGTGCTGGGCAATCAATCCAGCATCATGCAGTACGACACTCCGGAAGCGATTCTCGCCAATCCCGCAAACGACATGGTCGCCGGATTTGTCGGGGCGGACGCCTCGCTCAAGCAGCTGACCCTGACACGCGTGCGCCAGATCAAACTCAAGCAGTGCCTCACCGCCCGCGAAACCGATTCGGTCGATGATTTGAGAACCGCACTCGCAGCGCGTAAGTGGAAGTGGGCCCTGATTCTCGATCAGCGCGGACGGCCGCTTCGCTGGGTCTCGCCCGGCCACCTCGCCCATGCGTCGACTCTTCGAGGTGTCGGTAACGAGATCGGCGAAGCCGTGTCCATCCAGTCCACCCTGCAGGATGCGTTGGAAGCTCTTCTCGCAGAGAGCAATGCGTCCACCGTGGTCACCGGACGGCGTGGCGAGTACGTCGGTCTCATCACCATCGACACACTGGTCAGCCATCTCTCCGAAATGCGCGAGGAGCATGCGCACGACCACGACGAAGAGCCAGACACCGAGAACGTCGAGGGTTGAACATGACTGCCACGACAGAGGAGCGCGTCTCCGCGCCTGAGATGGAACCGGACGCCCCCGATCTGGGTGCGGCCGAGAACGCCGCCACGCGCCGTGCGGAACGGATGCGACTGTATGTGCAGCCGGTCATCGTCCTGATCCTGGTTGCGGGCGTGTTGATCTGGGCATTCAGCCGAGATCTCAACGCGACGCAGAAGGCGAGCATCAACCTCGACAACATCGTCACTCTGACCTGGCAGCACGTACTGATCACCGCCGCCGTGGTCATCATCGTCGTCGCCATCGCGGTTCCACTCGGAACCCTGCTGACCAGGCCGAAATTCACCCGCCTGGCACCGTTCTTCGTGGGAATAGCCAACATCGGAGCCGCAGCGCCTGCCATCGGCCTGCTCGTGCTGTTCTATCTCGCGACAAGAACGACCGGCTTCTGGATCGGCGTGTTTCCCATCGCGTTCTATTCGTTGCTTCCGGTGCTGCGCAACACCATCCTCGGCTACCAGCAAGTGGACAAGACCTTGATCGATGCGGGGCGCGGGCAGGGAATGTCTTCGCTCACGGTCCTACGTCAACTCGAGTTCCCGATGGCCGTCCCGTACATCCTTGCAGGACTGCGTACTTCGCTCGTTCTGGCCGTCGGTACCGCGACGCTGTGCTTCCTGGTCAGTGCCGGCGGACTCGGCATTCTGATCGACACCGGATACAAGCTCCGCGACAACGTCACCCTCGTTGTCGGTGCCGTACTGGCGGTGTCGTTGGCCTTGCTGATCGACTGGCTCGGCGCGCTCGCCGAAACCTATCTCGGGCCCAAGGGATTGCGATGACCAAGACTTCGATCACCAGAACGTGGGGCTGGAAACTCGCGGTTGCCACGATCGGCCTCACACTTGTCGCTTCATGTGGTCTCGAGTCCGGTGGCGCACTGCCCCTGGCCGTCGGCCCCGGCAGCATCGAGCCGGTTCCGGAGCTCGAGGGTGTGAAGATGACCGTCGGCTCCAAGGACTTCACCGAGCAGATCGTGCTCGGGTACGTCATCGAATTCGCGATGGCCGCTGCGGGCGCGGATGTTCGAGACCTCACGAACATCCAGGGCTCGAACAGCACCCGTGACGCACAGTTGAACGGCCAGATCGATCTTGCGTACGAATACACCGGAACCGGCTGGATCAACTACCTCGGCAACGAGACACCGCTTCCCGATTCGCAGGCGCAGTTCGAGGCCGTCCGCGATGCGGACCTTGCTGCGAACGACATGGTGTGGACCGATCCGGCGCCGATGAACAATACGTATGCATTGGCGATGAGCAAGGAGACCGCTGAGAAGACCGGTGTCAAGACCGTTTCCGACTACGCGAAGTTGGTCGAATCCGATCCCGGAGCTGCGGTGACGTGCGTCGAGACCGAGTTCAACGTCCGCCAGGACGGATATCCCGGCCTGGCAGCGAAATACGGTTTCGACGCCTCTCGTGCCCAACGCCAGATCCTGCAGACCGGCATCATCTACCAGGCGACAGCCGATGGCGATCAGTGCAAGTTCGGCGAGGTGTTCACCACCGACGGTCGCATCATCGCACTCGATCTCGTTCTGCTCGACGACGATCTCCAGTTCTTCCCGAAATACAATCCGGCACTGGTGATGAAAAAGGACTTCGCGGAAGCACATCCGCAGGTAGCAGAAGTCATGGCACCGATCTCGGAGCGACTGACCAACGAGGTGATGACCGAGCTCAACCGGCAGGTCGACGTCGACGGCAAGGAGCCGGCGGACGTGGCCCGCGACTGGCTGGTCTCGGAAGGCTTTGTCACGGCGCAGTGATCGGCTGACCGCAACCCAGCCGAGTAGTTACCGTTTGCGTCCGACGCAGAACACTCGCCGGAACGGAAAGAGCGTTCCGGCGGCTGTTGCGGGGTAGGCCTCCCGCAGCAGATCGGAATACTGACGCTCGAACTCCGGAGCGTCAGCTTCGCCGAGAACGTCGAGCACGGGCCGTAACCCCGTCCCCCGTACCCATCCGAGCACCGGGTCGGCACCTGCCAGCACGTGTACGTACGTCGTCTCCCAGGCGTCGACGTCGAATCCGTGTTCTTGGAGACGCTGCGCGTACTGAACTGGACTGTCGACGCCTTCCGGGCCGCGTAGGACGCCACCCAGTCGCTCACTCCATTCCGCTGATTCCGCGAGATCTCGCATGAGCGCATGGGACGGAGCATCGAAGTTACCCGGCACCTGCCACGCCAGCCACGATCCGGATTCCAGGGTGTCCGCCCACTGGTCGATCAGCTCGCGATGGCTCGGAACCCACTGCAATGCAGCGTTACTGACGACCACGTCGTAACCGGTGGCGTCGAAGGACATGATGTCCCCCAACTCGACGGTGACGTTTCCCGGTAGGTCTGTAGGGGCCTGCGCGACCATTTCGGGAGACGAGTCGAATCCGGATACCGAGGCGTCCGGCCATCTTTCCCCGAGCATCGCGGTCAGGGTGCCTGATCCGCAGCCGAGGTCGGCTACCCGCGTCGGGTCTTCGGTGGCCACCCGTGACACCAGGTCCACGAACGGGCGTGACCGCTCACCCGAATAGCGGCCGTAGACTTCGGGATTCCACGTGACAGTGCGCATGAACCCATCCTGCACCCTGTTCCTGAGAATTGCCGCCCGTCAGATCTCGCTCTTCACGATCCGGCCATTCGAAAATCACCGACGCGGCACCACGGTGGACAGTACGTTCGGCAACCTCGACCAGTCCGCGGTGATGTAACTTGCGTGTTGCCCGGCCAACAGGTCGAGACGCTCGCTCGCCTCGGTTTCGGTGGCATGGGTTCCGTCGATCTGCGGAGCGACCTTGTGCGCGTCGGTCATGACGAGCAGGTAGCCGCGATCGTGGTACCAACTCGGATCCACGACTCCGGCGGTGTAGTCGAGAGCGTCGCCGTCGAAAATCACGAACCACGGACGGATCCCCGGGTCGGTATAGCGGTCGAGACGTGGGTCTCCCGGTGATGCACGGTGAACAGCGGGAAAGGCGGCGCCGAGTTCGACGATCCCGGCGGAGGACAGATCTCGCAGGTGCGTCGCATACTGCCGGTCCGTCCACTCCGTATCGAGAGGATTTCCCTCCTCGATCGTTCCCGGTATCAGCTCGAACAGAAATTTCCCGGCCATTTCGGAGGTGCTCGGCCATCCACGGTCGGTGACGGCGGCATCCGGGGTGGAGTAGGAGTCCCCCATCAGATCGGCCGGCGTGAAAACCGCGTCTCCGAGTGTCCCGAGAATCAGGGCGTCGAGATCCGCGGGCCCACGTCCGTACCCGGCAGTGAACCCGTCCTTGATTTCCAACTTGATCATCACCGGCGGGTGCTCGGGATTGGCCTCGTGCCACGCCCGCATATCTGCCAGGCATCCACGGAATCCCTGATCTCGTAGACCGCTTCGCAACCCGGATGCGTCCTGAGCGCCGACGCAGTTGCTCTCGCTCGCCACCGGATTCATGTGCGACACACGCCAGTCCGGACCGCCCACGTTGGTCCACAGGTCCAGCTCGAGCAACGACGCCCCGGAATCCAAAGCGTCGGCGAAGTACGGAAACGTCGCCTTCTCGTAGGAATTGTGGACCCCGACTGACGTGGTCTCGGAAAACGAGCGCACTTGGTTCGTAGTCGTTTCGGCGCCGGCAGAGGGCGCCGAGACGACCGCCACGAACGCACTCATACCGGCTACCAGGATTGCTCGCATGTTCGACACTCTCGCAGAAATCACCCCGCGGCAGGATGGAATCGTCAGAGTTAACTGGACGATCGTCCTAGATTGCGTCGGCGGCGAGACTTTTCCGCAGCTCGTTCTTCTGTATCTTTCCCGTTGCGGTGACGGGTAGCCGCTCGACGAACCTGATCGAACGCACCTTCTGGTACGGGGCCACCTTCGCAGCCACGTAGTCCGTCAATTCCCGTTCCAGCAATTGCAAGTCCGACGCAGATTCGGACGCGAAGTCGCGGTTCAATTGAACGAAGGCCGTCACACGCTCGCCGACCACCGGCACCGTTTCGCCGACGACGGCCGCCTGCGCAACAGCGGGGTGCGAACACAGAATCTCTTCGAGCGGCTGCGGATAGACGTTGTAGCCCTTGTAGATGATCATGTCCTTCGACCGCCCCACCAGGAAAAGGTGCCCCGCCTCGTCCAGTCGCCCCATGTCGCCGGTCGCGAGCCAACCACCGCGGAACTGAACCGCAGTCAGTTCCGGCTGATTCTGGTACCCGTCGGTGATCTGCGGCCCGCGAGCCCAGACCTCACCGACCTCGCCGGGCTCGAGGACCGCCGAATTCTCGTCTCGGATCTCGAGTTCGGTGTCGAAGATCGCGACGCCGACGCTGTCCGGCGGCGTCGCGACAAGACTGTTCAAAGGCGCACCGGTCAGGCCCATCGTCGCTTCGCTCAAGCCGTAGCCCTCTGTGACCCAGGCATTGCCGAAAATCGATTGCAGGCTCCGCAGCGAAGTCGTGTCGAACGGGGCTGCACCGGAATTGATCGCACGCACGGAGGACAAATCGTGCGCTCCGATCTTGCTGCTCGCCAACAACGCGTAGTACATCGCGGGCGAGCCGGTGATGTGCGTGACGCCGAGGCGCTCGATGTCTGCCAACATCCGGTCCGGATCGAAGCGCCCGGTGAAGACAACGGTCGAACCGAGCAGTGTGCTGACGTTCTGTCCGACCAAGCCCAGACCGTGAAAGAGTGGCGCCACTGCGATGTTGACGCCTTCGCCCGGGACCAGCGCATGCGGACCCCGATCCGCGGCCGACTGCATTCGAAGCCCACCGAGTTCGTCGAGTTCGGTGAGTAGCCCGGATCGCCAGGACGCCATCTGGATCACATTCGAAACGAGGTTACGATTCAGTACGCGAACAGCTTTGGAGCGTCCGGTCGTACCACCGGTCAGCTGCAGATGAGCGACGAGTTCCGGATCCACGCGGTACGACGCCAACGGTTGCGCTTGCAGTAAATCGTCGAATGCAAGGACTCGCTCCGGCAGAGCCGTTTCAGTCGCCGGCGCTGAGGGTGTCGTGGATACACACACCACTTCATCGACACACTGTGTATCCGCCGCCAGAACGATGCCGACGGATTCGGGATGCGAGATGACCATCCGCGCCTTCACATCATCCAACTGATCGTGGAGACCGGCGGGCGGGAGAGTCGGATTGACCGGCGCCACAGCAGCACCCGCGCACAGCACCCCGTAGTACGCCACGACATACCACAGGTTGTTCTGCATATGGAGCGCCACGACGTCTCCCGGTTGTACTCCCAGTGCACGCAATCCCCCGGCCGCTCGTCGTGCTTGGTCGTGTAACTCGGCGAAGGTTAGTGCAAGATCGCCGTCTTGCAGCGCAATTCGGTCAGGGTAGGCGCGAGCAGCTCCTGCCAGAACTGCGTCGATCCCCACCGTCGGATAGTCGAGGCATCGAGGCATATCGGTCGGCCAGGCGAGCGTCATGAGTAGAACCTCCAGCTGTTCGGTATGGATGGAATGAATCTTCTAGTCGATCCGGCGGACCAGCGACTCTTGAACGACAGTGGCTACCAAATCTCCTTGCCTACTCCAGAAGTGCCCACTCGACAGCCCCCGACCGTCACAGGACGATGGGCTGCTCTGAGAGAAGAGCATCCAGTCGTCAGCACGGAAGGGTCGATGGAACCACACAGCGTGATCGAGGGAAGTCACGATCGCCCTGGATTGACCCTTGAGCATCGAGCGATGCGGTTGGATGTCCAATGACGCTGTCGACGCCAATGTCATGTCAGAGCCGTACGTGAGGGCGCAGACGTGAAGCAACGGATTGTCGGGCAAGGCCTGAGCGGGTTTGAGCCACACCGTCTGCTCTGAAAGTCCCTGTACTGCACGGTGGTCCGATATCCGATCCTGCGGAACGAAGCGCAGGGACATCACTCGCACTGTTGTCGCGGCGTGGTACTCCTCAGGCCGCTCTTGCGCCCAGTGCTCGTACGGATCCGGAAGTTCCTCGGGTGGCGGCACTTCGGGCATCTCCAACTGCCGATCCGCGCCGCCTTCGGGCAGTTTGAAGGAGGCCGACAACGTGAAGATCGGTTCGCCATCTTGTCTCGCAGTGACTCGACGGGAGCGATACGATCGCCCGTCTCGGAGTCGCTCCACCTCGTAGACGATCGGTTTGGTGGGATCGCCCGCGCTGAGGAAATAACCGTGCAGCGAGTGCGCAAGATTCTCTGCTGGAACGGTACTGCCCGCGGCGGTCAGCGCCTGAGCTGCCACCTGCCCGCCGAACGCCCTCCTCGGATGCCCGGCATGGCAGTAGCCGCGAAACTCGTTGCTGCTCAATTCTTCCAAAGTGAGTAGGCTCTCGAAGTCAGGCGATACATGATGATCGAGTACGAAGGTCATCGCGATCGGCCTATCTGGCAGCAACAACGGGAGCGTTGGGGCGCACCAAGTTCTTGTCACGGGCAGGGTCGATGATGACGATGCCGACAACGGCCACGACGAGCGCAACCCCACCGAGGATCTGGAAGGCGGTTGCGTAGCCGTCGCCACCGTCGCCGGCCGCGTCGACGATGCGTCCCATCATGTACGGCGCGATGAAACCACCGAATGCCATGAGCGACAAGAACACCCCGAGTACCCCGGAAATTTGCTTCGGCGGGCACAATTCGCTCACACAGGCATTGAGAAGCGGTAGTACCGGAGTGCATATCGCGTAGCCCAAGGACACCATGAACACAGCCATGACAGGCGTACTGACGAACGGCAGGAAGACCAACATCGTACCGCCGATCAGCATGCCGACCGCAGGAAAGACCACCCGAGCAGCCCGCATGCTGACGCCTTTGGTGATGAGCCTGTCGCTGAGCCACGTGCTGCTCAACATGATCGCAAGGCCGATGAGGCTGGGGATGGAGAACATCGATCCAGCCTGGAGGCGCGAATAACCGAGGCCCAGTTCGAAGTACGACGGCAACCAGGTGAGGACTACCGCTGCCAGTGCATAGGCGGCTGCAATGAGCAGAACACCGCCGATGAAGGTGCGGGTGCGGAAGATGTGCAACCAAGGCACAGCCGGCTCAGCGTCAGTCACGGGCGCCGATGCCGTTTCGCGATCCGAGCCGTCAGGGCTCGAGTCGGCATCATCGGCCTTACCCGAGTTGCCAGTTCGTCCGTACGGACCCTCCTTCCACACCGCCAGCCACAGCGCAGCCCACAAGACCCCCGCGATCGCCAATGCGACCAGCGCAGAGCGCCAGCCCCAGGTGACCGCGACGTACGCGAGAATGGGCGCGATCGCAATCTTCGCGATCGATGCCGAGCAAGTCAGAACTGCTCCTGGCAGCCCGCGCCGCGCCGGCGCATGCCAGGAGTACGCGGCGGAGAACAGCAGGGGCGAGTTCGGCCCTTCGGCGAAGCCGAGAATCATTCGACTCACCAGCAGGGTCACGAAGCTGGCCGAAAGAATGAGCGGCAACATCGCCACGGACCACAGGACCACCAGCAGGACGAGCGCCCAGCGCAGTCCGAGCCACTTGTCGAGAGCGCCCGAGAACAAGCCACCGAGCGAGAGCATCAGAAAAAAGGCACTACCGGTCAGACCGATGTCGGAGGCGGAGAGTCCCAACTCCTTGGCCAAGGGCTGAGCGATGATGCCGAGGACTGCTTTGTCGGCAAAGTTGATGACATACATGGCGACCAGCACGCTGGTCATCCCCCAGGCCACTGTCCTGGATTCGCCTGCTTCTCCGAGCTTGGCCCGAGGCCGGTTCACCTGCTGTTCGAGTACCACTAAATCTCCTTGAAATGGTAAGGGAAGATTCGCCACGGCTTTGCCTTCGACTCCCGAGACGACCGGGTCGGTGATGGGCATCACATCGTGAACTGAGCAGAATTCAACCACTGAAATCGCTTCCCAGCAAGCAATTCGGTAGATAATGTGAATTTGCCATAACTTGATGAAATGGCAAGTATCAAATCTGGTCGCTATCGATTCCATAGTTAGCGCATATTCACTTACGCACATCCCACACGAAGATGCCGACCTCGAAGTCGGTAACGAAGGAGCACGCCATGAACGACGCCGTCATCGTCGACGCAGTTCGCACACCGGTCGGAAAGCGGAACGGAGGGCTGTCCGGGGTCCACCCGGTCGACCTGTCCGCACATGTCCTTCGCGCCCTCACCGAACGCAACGACCTCGACCCGAGCACAGTCGACGACGTCTTGTGGGGCTGCGTCAGCCAGGTCGGTGAGCAAGCCGGCGGCGTCGGCCGATACGCCGTACTGGCCGCGGGCTGGCCCGAATCGGTCACCGGTGTGACGGTGGATCGGGCATGCGGATCCTCGCAGCAGTCCTTGCATTTCGCTGCGGCCGGAATCATCAGTGGCCACTACGACATCGCCGTCGCCGGCGGCGTCGAAAGCATGAGCCGCGTCCCCATCGGCTCCGCACGCAGCGCCACCCAGTTCGGCAAGCCGTTCGGCCCGCTGGTCCGCCAGCGATACAACGGAGTGGAGTTCAACCAGGGTGTGGGCGCAGAAATGATCGCCGAGAACTTCGGGTTGACCAGAACCCAACTGGATCAGCATGCACTCGACTCTCACGAGCGAGCAGCCGCCGCCATCGACTCGGGCGCCTTCGAGAATCAGATCAGCCCGGTCAAGACGACGGCCGAGGACGGCACGGTATCCGTCGTCGACACCGATGAGGGCGTCCGGCGCGGGTCGACTCTCGCGCGATTGGGCGCACTCCCCACACCGTTCAAGGACGAGGGACGTATCACCGCTGCCAACTCGTCACAGATCTCCGACGGCGCCGCTGCGCTGTTGGTCACCAGTAGCGCATTGGCGGCACGCAGAGGGTGGAAGCCGATCGCCCGAGTCCACACCGTGGCATTAGCAGGCGTCGATCCCATAACCATGGCTACCGGCCCCATCCCGGCCACCGCCAAGGCGCTCGAGCGTGCGGGACTGTCACTGTCCGACATCGGGGCATTCGAGATCAACGAGGCTTTCGCTTCGGTCACTCTGGCTTGGCTGCAGGCGACCGGCGCCGACTATGCCAAGCTCAACCCTCTCGGCGGCGCGATGGCACTCGGTCATCCTCTCGGCGGTTCGGGCGCACGTCTGACGACGACCCTCGTACACCACATGCGCGACAACGGCATTCGGTACGGATTGCAGTCGATGTGCGAGGCTGGCGGTCAGGCCAATGCCATGATCCTGGAACTGATCTGAATCAGGCCACGCGCCCCGGACTCCTTGGAGGAAGCACATGCAACTAACTCAATTCGTTCACCGATCCATGCGAGCAGCCCCGGAAACCCCGATGACAGTGTTCGGAGATCGAGTCCGAAGCTGCCGACAATCGGTCGAACGAATCACGAAGCTGGCGGGCGGAATGCAGGCGATGGGTTTGCAACCCGGCGATCGCGTCGCGATTCTGGCATTGAACTCGGACTGGTACCACGAGGCGCTGATCGCCTGTTGGTGGTCGGGAGCAGTGGCCAGTCCCGTCAATACTCGTTGGAGCCCATCGGAAATCACGTACGCGCTCGAGGATTCCGGCTCGACCTTCCTACTGGTCGACGACAACTTCGCTTCCATCGCGATCGCCCTTCGCGAATCGTGCTCGAGTCTGGCAACCGTGATCTACTGCGGCGAAGGACAGGTTCCCGAAGGAATGCTCGACTACGAACTGGTGATCTCGGAATCGACTCCCGTTGCCGATCTACGCGTCGGTGGCGAGACCTTGGCGCTTCTTCTCTACACCGGCGGCACGACGGGCGTGCCGAAGGGTGTGATGGTCAGCCATCAATCTCTGATCACTTCGGCTCTGGGCACACTCGCCGCGGGAAATGTCGCCGTCAGCGGCGGAGTGAACCTCGCGGTCAACCCTCTGTTCCACATCGCCGGGATAGTCGGATGGTTGGCCCAGTCGTTGATGGGCGGCACTCAGGTCTTCCTGTCGCGATTCAGTCCGGGCGTATTCCTCGAAGCAGTCGACCGCCATCGGCCGACGACTGTCGGCCTGGTCCCGACGATGCTCCAGATGTTGATCTCGCACGAGGACACGACTTCCTACGATCTGACCAGTGTTCGGGTCCTGAGATACGGTGCATCCCCCATTTCTCCGACGCTCCTGCGGCAAGTCATGCACATGTTCCCCAACAGCGCCTTCGCGCAGGGCTACGGGATGACGGAAACCGCCCACATCAGTGTTCTCAGCCCCGCCGACCACCTCGAAGGCGGCGAGTTGCTCCGAAGCGCCGGTCGCATTCTCCCGCACTGCGAAGTCCGGATCGTCGATCCGACCGGAACGGAACTGTCTCCGGGAGAGATTGGCGAAATCGTCACGTTCGGCAGTCACATCATGCTCGGATACTGGAACAAACCGACCGAGACCGCCGAGGTACTACGCGACGGATGGATGCATACAGGCGATGCTGGATACCTCGACGAGCGTGGTTACCTGTTCATCGTCGATCGCATCAAGGACATGATCGTCACCGGCGGCGAGAACGTGTACTCCACCGAGGTCGAAAACGCCTTGGCTCGGCACGAATCCGTGGCAGCGTGCTCTGTCATCGGATTACCCGATTCCCGATGGGGAGAACGCGTGCACGCCGTAGTAGTTCTTCGAGCGGAATCGAACGTCGACGCCGACGCACTGCGCGCACATGTGAAGACCCTCATCGCCGGGTACAAAGTTCCTCGCACCTTCCAGTTTGTCGACGCGTTGCCGGTCAACGGTGCCGGCAAGGTACTCAAACGCGATCTGCGCGCGTTGGCCGCAGCGCCGGAGTAGCCAATCTCCCAGTCAGGCTCGGGAACCATCCATCACTTGCAGGGAATTTTCAAATTCCTTGACAACTGCACCTATCTCGGCCAAAGTGAATATGCGCTAACCGCGATTCGAAACTCATTCATCAGCTGGCGGACACTTTCGCCCAGATTCCGAGGAGTTTGTCATGACCAGCCTCGACGCCGGAGTCATCGGCACCCGAATTCCCGAACACTCGGTGGAGGTCGAGCGCGGACGGCTCGCCTTCTTCGCCCGTGCCACCGGTCAGGACGACCCGATCTACACCGATCGGAGCGCCGCCGAGCAGGCCGGACACCGCGACATCCCCGTCCCGCCGACGTTCTTGTTCTGCCTCGACATGGAGCGGCCGAATCCGTCCACGTTCTACGCAGATCTCGGAATCGACATCCGGACGATCCTGCACGGCGAGCAGGAGTTCACCTATCTCCAGACCGCTTACGCAGGTGACACCCTCCATTTCTCCACTGCGGTCACGGATTGCTACGCGAAAAAGGGTGGTGCACTGCAGTTCCTGGTTCGCACCACCGAGGTGTCACGTGACGGAGAAGCGATAGCAACCCTTCGCTCCACCACGGTCATCCGTGATCCCCGAGCTTGAAACACTCATTCAACCTAGACTGCAAGGACATTGAACATGGGCACTCTCGACGGCAAGGTCGCCATCGTATCCGGTTCCGGCCGCGGTATCGGCCGTGACATCGCACTCCGCCTCGCTTCCGAAGGCGCATCCGTAGTGGTCAACGACCTCGATCCCGAACCTGCCCACGAAACGGTCGAAGACATCAAGGCCGCCGGTGGACACGCAATCGCTTGCGTCGGATCTGTGACGGACGACGATTTCGCAGAACGTTTTGTCGGCACCGCGATCGATGCATTCGACGGACTGGACATCATTGTCAACAATGCCGGATACACCTGGGACACCGTCATCCAGAAGATGACCGACGAGCAGTGGGACACCATTCTCGACGTCCATCTGAAGGCGCCTTTCCGCATTCTTCGGGCCGCCCAGCCTTACATCAAGGCCAACCCTACCGACTACCACCGCAAGGTCGTCAACGTCTCTTCGGTGGCCGGCCTCTACGGAAACCCCGGACAGTCCAACTACGCAGCTGCCAAGGCCGGAATCGTCGGTCTGACAAAGACTCTCGCCAAAGAGTGGGGTCGCTACAAGGTCAACGTCAACGCGGTTGCCTACGGGTTCATCCTGACTCGCATGACCGAAGCGGTTGCCGGCGACGATTCGTTTGTCGAGATCGGTGGCCGCAAGATCAAGGCCGGTGTCAGCGCCGCTGTCATGGAACGAGTCAAGACGTCCAACCCGCTCGGCCGTCCAGGTACTCCCACAGAAGCTGCCGGCGCTGTGTACGTGCTCTGCACGCAGGACACCGACTACGTCAGCGGACAGTGCCTGACCGTCGATGCCGGCTCGCGCTAGTCTCCCTACCAGCGAAAGATGCCTATTTCCATGACGACTGACGCCAGTCCAAGCGGTCCGCTCGCGGGCCTTCGCATCGTCGAACTCGGCGGTATCGGTCCCGGCCCGTTCTGCGGAATGCTACTTGCCGATCAAGGCGCCGACGTGATCCGGATCGACCGTAGCACCGAGGCCGGAAACCAGTCCGGACATCCTGTGCTGCATCGCAACCGGCGTTCGGTAGCCCTCGATCTCAAGGATCCGCACGACGTCGACACCGTCTTGAAGATCATCGACACCGCCGACGCGGTCATCGAGGGCTTCCGGCCGGGAGTCACCGAGCGTCTGGGGCTCGGCCCGGACACCTGCCTGGCCAGGAACCCGAAGCTCGTGTACGGCCGGATGACCGGGTGGGGCCAGGATGGGCCGCTGGCGCATGAACCAGGCCACGATCTCAACTACATCGCTCTTACCGGCGCACTCGGGGCCATGGGAGCCCCCGGGGATGTCCCTCCGGTTCCGCTCAATCTGGTCGGAGACATGGGCGGTGGCGGAATGCTGCTGGCACTCGGTATCACGACCGCCATGCTGCGAGCACGAATCGACGGCCGCGGACAAGTGGTCGACGCGGCGATGACCGACGGCACCGCCCTCCAGTTGGCCTTGATCCACGGGCTACTCGCGCGTGATCGCTGGGTTGACGAGCGGGCATCGAACATGTTCGACGGCGGCG
The DNA here is from genome assembly GCF_018588185.1 of Rhodococcus sp. WY5. Lineage (NCBI taxonomy): Bacteria > Bacillati > Actinomycetota > Actinomycetes > Mycobacteriales > Nocardiaceae > Rhodococcus > Rhodococcus sp. WY5. Next base: position 2,351,521 of record NZ_JAAMPR010000001.1, on the reverse strand, counting down.
CTCCCTTCTACCGGAACTATCGTTGCGCCGACGGCGGATTCATGGCTGTGGGTTGCGTGGAGCCACAGTTCTACGCCGCAACCATGAGAGTGCTCGGTCTGACCGAGGATCCACTGTTCGCACAACAGCACAACAGAGATGCGTGGCCGGCAATGGCTGACCGACTCGCCGAATTGTTCGCGACCCGTACCCGCGACGAATGGGACTCTGCATTCGACATGCAGGGTGCCTGCGTCTCCCCGGTGTTGAATTTCAACGAAGCAGCGGCACACCCGCACAACGCCTTCCGTGCCACGTTCGGCAAGTTCGGCGACGGGCACATCCAACCGAATCCAGCTCCTCGCTACTCCGATACACCGGCCGATGACCCGCGTCCCGCACCCGTCATCGGTCAACACACCGACGAAGTGCTCGCCGAAATCGGCGTAGTCACCGCCACACGCTGAAACCGAAAAGGATCGCATCATGGGAACACTCGACGGCAAGGTTGCCATCGTCTCGGGCTCGGGCCGCGGCATCGGCCGCGAAATCGCTCTCAAGCTCGCCTCCGAAGGCGCCTCGGTAGTGGTCAACGACCTCGATCCCGAGCCCGCCGCTCAGACTGAACATGACATCAAGGCCGCAGGCGGACAGGCCGTCTCGTGCATCGGCTCCGTTGCCGAGGACGGATTTGCAGAACGCTTCGTGGACACTGCTGTCGAATCGTTCGGTGGACTCGACGTCATCGTCAACAACGCCGGTTACACCTGGGACAGTGTGATCCAGAAGATGACCGACGAGCAGTGGGACACCATCCTCGACGTCAACCTCAAGGCACCGTTCCGGATCCTGCGTGCCGCTCAGCCGTTCGTCAAAGCCAATCCCACCGGCTACCACCGCAAGGTCGTCAACGTTTCGTCCACCTCGGGTGTCTTCGGCAATGCAGGACAATCCAATTACGGCAGTGCAAAAGCCGCCGTCGTCGGTCTCACCAAAACGCTGGCCAAGGAGTGGGGCCGTTACAAGGTCAACGTCAACGCTGTCGCCTTCGGCTTCGTCGTCACCCGAATGACCGAGGTGACTGCCGATTCCGACACCAAGATCACGATCGACGGCCGCGACATCCGTGTCGGAGTCAATCCCGACCGCATGGCAGCCATGGCAACCACCATCCCCTTCGGCCGTGGAGCAACTCCGGTTGAAGCCGCAGGCGCCGTTTACCTGCTCTGCACACCGGAGTCCGACTACGTCAACAGCCAGTGCCTGGTTGTCGACGGCGGACGAGTCTGACACCGCTCCCCTCGATCATTCGGAGAAACTATGAGCCGCAGAGCATTTGTAGCCGGGGTCGGCATGATCCCGTTCACCAAACCAGGTAAGAGTGACGACTACGACGTCATGGGCGCAAGAGCGGCCACAGCGGCGTTGAAGGATGCGGGCCTCGAGTACTCGAAGGTTCAGCAGGCCTATGTCGGGTATGTGTACGGCGATTCCACGAGCGGCCAGCGAGCGCTGTACAACCTCGGCGAGACCGGCATCCCGGTGATCAATGTCAACAACAACTGCGCCACCGGTTCGACTGCACTCTGGCTGGCCCGTCAGGCAGTCGAAAGTGGCGCAGTGGAATGTGCTCTGGCGCTTGGCTTCGAGCAGATGCAGCCCGGAGCCCTCAAAGGCGCCTGGACTGATCGCCCGCGTCCGCTCGGCCGCTTCGACGAGGTCCTCGAGGCTGCCGCCGGGATCGACACATCAGTTCCGCGGGCTGCGCAGTACTTCGGTGTGGCGGGTATCGAATACATGGAGAAGTTCGGCATGAGGGCCGAAACCTTCGCCAAGGTCCAGGTCAAGGCACGCAAGCACTCGGCCGACAACCCGTACTCGGTGTTCCGCACACAACTCACCGAAGAAGAAGTGATGGCAGCGCCGACACTCTTCGGCCCGGTCACTCGATACCAGGCGTGCCCACCCACATGTGGCGCCGCAGCAGCGATCATTTGCTCCGAAGAGTTCGCCCGCGCCAACGGACTCCGCACAGACGTCGCGATCAAGGCGCAGTCGATGACGTCCGATCTACCCAGCACTTTCAACGAAGGAAGCATGATCAAGGCCGTCGGCTACGACGTCACCGCTTCGGCGGCTCACAACGTCTACGAGGCCTCGGGCGTCGACCCCCGCGATATCAAGGTCGTCGAGCTTCACGACTGCTTCACGGTGAACGAGGTGCTCTGCTACGAGGCTCTCGGACTCGTGGAAGAGGGCGGCGCAGAGCAGTTCATCCTCAGCGGCGACAACACCTACGGCGGACGAGTGGTGGTCAACCCGTCCGGCGGCCTTCTGTCCAAGGGCCACCCACTCGGTGCCACCGGTCTCGCCCAATGCACGGAGTTGGTATGGCAGCTTCGCGGCGACGCCGGTCCACGTCAGGTGGACGGTGCAACCCTCGCTCTGCAGCACAACCTCGGCCTCGGCGGTGCCGGAGTCGTCACCCTCTACGAAAAGGTGAGCTGAGATGGATACCGGAGACACCCTGGACCTGACGGTCCCGAAGATCACTCGCACCACACTGGCTCTGTACGCCGGGGCTTCGGGTGACCACAATCCCGTCCATATCGACATGGATGCCTGTGCGGCAGTTGGTATTCCCGACGTCTTCGCCCACGGCATGTTGTCCATGGCGTACCTCGGACGACTTCTCACCGATAACTACGAGCAGGAGCGCATCCGTTCCTTCTCTGTCCGGTTTTCCGCGATCACCCCGGTGAACTCGACGCCGCAGTGCACCGGCACGGTCGTCAAGGTCGAAGACGGCCTCGGTCACCTCGATCTCACCATGACGCTGCCCGACGGCACCGTGACACTGCGCGGTTCCGCAGTCGTCGCGGTCAACTAACCCTCCACGAGAAAGCAGAACGAGATGAAGCGCAACCTCTTCACCCAAGAGCACGAGGACTTCCGCGAAACGATCCGCACGTTCATCGCCAAGGAGGTCACTCCGTTCTACGCAGACTGGGAACGTGACAACCGCGTCCCACGAGAGTTGTTCAACAAGCTCGGCGATCTCGGTGTCATGGGTTTCGACATCCCCGAGGAGTACGGCGGAACCGGCACGATCAGCTACAAGTTCCAAGCGGTGATGGACGAGGAAACCTCGCGCGCGGCGGTGAGCTTCGGCCACTACACGGTCAGTACAGGCATCGTCCTGCCGTACCTCTTGCGTCTGGCGAACGAAGAACAGAAGCAGCGCTGGCTCCCGTCGATCGCCACCGGCGAGAAGACGCTGTGCATCGCCATGACCGAACCCGGCACCGGTTCCGATCTGGCCGGCATCCGTACCACTGCCAAGCTCTCCGAAGACGGCACGCACTACGTGCTGAACGGGGCGAAGACATTCATCACGGGAGCGGTCAATTCCGAACTGTGCGTGGTGGTTGCACGCACGTCCGCGCCTGCAGAGGACGACCGCCGCTTCGGCCTGAGCTTGATGGTGGTTCCCACCGACGCACCCGGCTTCGAATACGGTCGCAAACTCGAGAAACTCGGCCTGCGCGCCAGTGACACCAGCGAGCTTTCATTCACCGACGTCAAGGTTCCGGTTGCCGATCTCCTCGGCGAGCAGGACAAGGGGTTCTCGTACCTGGGGCAGAACCTGCCGCGTGAGCGCCTCTCGATCGGCAGTCGTGGCGTGGCATCTGCCCGTGCTGCAATCGAATTCGCGAAGGCATACGTCCAGGAACGCCAGGTGTTCGGCAAGCCCGTCGCAGCGTTCCAGAACACCAAGTTCGTTCTCGCCGAGTGCTCTGCCGAGGTCGAGGCCGCGCAAGCACTCGCCGATCGCGGCATCGAACTCGACGATTCAGGCGAACTCACTGCCGCCGACGCGGCGCGCATCAAGCTGTTCGGTACCGAGGTCGCCGCGCGCGTGATCGACAAGTGCCTGCAATTGCACGGCGGCTACGGCTACATGCTCGAGTACCCGATCGCACGCCTGTACGCGGACACTCGTGTGAGCCGCATCTACGGCGGTACAAGCGAAGTCATGAAGACGATCATCGCCAAGGACATGGGTCTGTAGAGACCAGAGCCAGATCTTCCCAGTCACACGAACGATCGAAGGAGTTCCCATGCGTGACGCAGTCATCGTCGACGCCGTCCGGACCGCAGTCGGTAAACGAAACGGTGCACTTTCCCGAATGCATGCAGTCTCACTGTCTGCACATGTTCTCGAGGCCTTGGCCGATCGAGTAGATCTCGATCCGGCGCTCGTGGACGACGTGATCTGGGGCTGCGTCGGCACGCTCGGGATGCAGTCCGGTTGCATCGCCCGGTCTTCGGTCCTGGCGGCCGGTTGGCCCGAACATGTGCCCGGGGTTACCGTCGATCGCCAGTGCGGGTCGTCTCAGCAGGCAGTTCACCAGGCGGCTGCCGGCGTGATCTCCGGCCAGTACGACGTCGCGATCGCGGGCGGCGTCGAGATGATGAGCGCTGTACCGATGGGCTCCGCGCGTGCGGACGCACGTTTCGGTGAGCCGCACGGGCCGCTTGTCTGGGAGCGCTACAACGGTATCCGATTCAACCAGGGCGTGGGCGCCCAGATGATTGCCGAAAAGTACGGCATCTCGCGAGCCGAACTGGATCAGCATGCGCTGGATTCGCACGAGCGCGCCGCCGCCGCCGTCGACGAAGGTCGCTTCAAGGATCAGATCACTGCTGTGACGGTGACCGACGCCGACGGCCGCAGCAGTGTCTTCGAGAAGGACGAGGGTGTGCGCCGCGGTGGCACCCTCGAAAAACTCGGATCGCTCAAACCTGCTTTTTCCGAGGATGGTTCGATTACCGCTGGTAATTCGTCGCAGATCTCCGACGGTTCCGGCGCGCTGCTCGTGACCACCAGCGAGTTCGCGAGGTCTCAGGGTTGGACACCCATCGCGCGTATTCACACCGCGGTGGTCACCGGTACGGATCCGGTCACCATGCTCGAGGGTCCGATTCCGGCTACGGCGAAAGCTCTTGCAAAGTCCGGTCTCTCGATCGGTGACATCGGCGCATTCGAGATCAACGAGGCTTTTGCCTCGGTGTCGCTCGCGTGGCTCCGTGAGACCGGCGCCGATTACGAACGCATGAACCCAAACGGTGGCGCGATGGCACTGGGTCATCCGATCGGCGGTTCCGGCGCACGTCTGATGACCACTCTGGTACATCACATGCGAGAGAACGGCATCCGCTACGGATTGCAGTCCATGTGCGAAGGCGGCGGAATGGCCAATGCCACGATTCTCGAGCTGATCTGAGATGACGGCTACAGAGATCCAGAGCCCTGACATGAGTTCGAGTTGGCCACTCGGGCTGCCCCGCAGCTTGGAATATCCCGACTGTGGTGCCGATGCGATCCTGGCCGGAGCGGCCCGCTCGTACCCGGACCGCCTCGCGCTCGTCGACGGCGACACGTCACTGACCTACTCGCAATTGCGTGATCAAGCGCTGCGCGTAGCGCAGGGCCTGCGGGAGCGCGGTGTCCAGCCGGGTGACGCCGTGGGACTGCACATGCCGAACTCGATCTGGTTCATTGTCGCGTACTACGGCGCACTGTGCGCCGGAGCAGCAGTGGCTCCGATAAATCCGGCCCAGCCCGTGGCCGAATTGAAGCGCCAACTAGACGACGTCGACGCCAAGGTCGTCTTCACCCATCCATCTTGTGCTGCAACGGCAATCGAGGTCAACGCACTGTCCACACCGCCTCGCATCCTGGTACTGGTTCCGGGAGCCGGCGCGCAGTCCGGCCATTGCGAAGGTCTCACCTCCATCACAGACCTCGCCTCGTCGAAACCGCTGGCCGACTACCGGGTGGATCCCGAACTTGTTGCTCACCTGCAATTGACCGGCGGCACAACCGGAAAGTCCAAGGCCGTACGAGTGCTGCACCGGAATCTCGTGGCCAACGTGCTCCAATCCGCCTGTTGGCGCTCCGGTCATCGAACCGAACTAGTCGACGGGGCACTTCTCGTTCGGCCGATCGACGGCGCGTTGACGCGTTACTCCATCGTTCCGGGTGAGGGCGCGTCGATCTCGATCGCGCCGCTGTTTCACGGACTCGGTCTGGTCAGTCACAACTTCACCACCTTGCTCGGTGGCACGGTGGTACTCGGGACGCGCTTCGATCCGGACCGATTTCTCGCCGACGTCGACAGGTATCGAGTGACGTACATCGGCGGGTCTCCCACCATGTACTACGCGTTGCTACGCGCACGAACCCTGCGTGAGCACGATCTGGGTTCGGTTCGGATTCTCGGATCCGGAGCAGCCCCACTCGACACGACGGCGATCCGTACACTGCGAGGGGTCTTTCCGAACGCACTCGTCACCGAAGGCTACGGGCTCAGCGAAGCAACAATGGGTCTGACGATGGGTTCACCGTGCGAAGAACGCCCCACCCCGTTGGGGAGCGTCGGCCTCCCCTTCCCCGACACCGAGATTCAGATCCGCGACGAAGTCACCGAAGCTGTACTGGCAGCGGGCGAGACCGGTCAGATCTGGGCCCGAGGTCCGCAGATCGCCGACGGATATCACAACGAACCGGAACTCAGCGCCGGCCAGTTCATCGGCGGTTGGCTTCATACCGGAGACATGGGTTGGCGTGACGAGCAGGGCAACCTGTTCATCGGTGGGCGCTCCAAGGACTTGATCATCTACAAGGGGTACAACGTCTACCCGCAGCCACTCGAAGAGTTGGTGTGCTCGCACCCCGACGTATTGCAGGCGGCTGTAGTCGGCGCCCCCGACCAACTGGCCGGGGAGATTCCGGTGGCCTTCGTCGTGGTCGACTCGGAGTCAGTCGATCGGGTCGAGCAGATTGCCACCGAGATCATGGAGCACGTTGCCACGCAGGTTGCTCCGTACCAGAAGATACGTGACGTATACGTACTCGACGAGTTGCCGTCGACCCAGACGGGGAAGATCCGTAAGAACGAACTTCGTGACAGTCTGGCGCCCTGAGCGTTCGTCCCTCACACGACTACAGTTGCGCGGTATCCGAGAGTTCTACGGATACCGCGCAACTGTTCGCTCTTTCGTCAGGGTTCAGCGAGGTTGGCCACGGCCGAGCCTTCTCACTACCAGAGCTTCGGTAGCAGATCGGTGTTCGTCGCTGGCGCGAATCAGTTCGGCCGAATCCTGATCCCGGACGGCCTGGAGAATCCTGCCGTGGTCCTCGGAAACCTGCCGCCTCGACGACGGTTCGTGAATGTACAGGGCGCGGTAGAAGTCCGACATATACCAGAGCCGATCCACTTCCTGCAGCACGCGCTTCAGGGGCGAATACGAGAACAGGCGGAAGTGGAACTGACGGTTGGCTTCCTGAAACTCGGGTCCCTCCTCGCTCGGTTCGGCCTGGTAGACCCGCTCCTGGATTCCTTCCAACTCGGCGACGTCGACGCCACCGAGATCGATCGACGCCAGGATCTCCGTTTCGAGCAGACGTCGCATCAGGTAGAGCTCTGAAAGATCTTCACTGCTGAATCTGGCGACGGTGTACCCGGTGTTGGACTTGTGTTCGAGGACCCCCTCTGCCTGCAGGGTCGAAAGTGCCTCGCGGACCGGAATTCTGCTCACGTTCAACCGCTCGGCGAGCTCGCTTTGGTGAACCTTCTGTCCAGGCAACAGCTCGCCCGAGACGATCATCTGCCGGATCTGTTGCAGGCAGCGTTGTGCACCGGTTGGTTCCTTCACGGTGGACACGATAGTGGTCGCGTCGACCTCACCTCGCTTTGAACTGCGGTTGCACTCGTGCGAGGTTGGCCTCGATGCCGGCGACGCAGTCTTCGGTCCCCCACAGAACAACCTGCTCCGCCAACTCTCGCTCGAGCACAGTGGCGACCTCGTCCCGCAGCCCTGCGCGCAACGTCGCCTTCATGGAGCGGACGGCCAACGGTGCGCTCGAGGCAATTTCGTGTGCGTACGCGAGCGCCTCCTGCCGAATGTTCGCATCCTCGGCCAGACGGTCCACCAAGCCGAGTTCGTGCGCCTGTGTGCCGGTCAGCCGCCGCGCCGTGTACAGCAGATCGGCTGCGCATTGTGCCGAGACGATTCGGGGCAAGGTGACGCTGAGCCCGAATCCCTGATGAAACCCCAACGCAGCGAAGTTCGCGTGCAAACGCGTCGAGGGCCCGGCAACGCGAAAGTCCGCCGCGCAGGCGAGGCCGAGCCCACCACCCACCGCGGATCCCTGCACTGCCGCAATCACGGGAACCGGAATCTCGAACAACCGCAATGCCTCTGTGTAGATCGTGCGTACCGTGTCGGCACGATCGGGCCCCAGTCCGCCCTCACCGAAGTTCGCGCCGGCGCAGAAGTGTTTGCCTGCCGATGCGAGAACGATCGCTCGAATATCTCCACCGTTGACGAGATCGTCTGCCGCATCGGCGATCTGCTGCAGGAGTGCCTGATCGAAGTAATTGGCGGGCGGACGTGAGAACTCGATGGTTCCTACGTGTCCGTCGATTTCCAGGTACACGGCGTCGGTCATGATTTCAGCTCCAAGGTCGGTTGAGGGTCGGTGATCAAGCGGGGCAGGGAAGGCATTGCCGCGACGGCCGTTCCGAGTTGCTTCGCAAGCGCGATCTCGTCCCCGAACTCCGATCTCCAGGCATGCAGTCAACGCGTGAGTTGTTGCAAGCGGTATTCGCGGGTCATGCCGATCGCACCGTGCGCCTGGTGGGCGGCGCGCACGCTCGCGAGCGCATTTTGCGAAACCACCAATTTGGTTGCACACACTTCGAAGTCGGCGTCGCGACTGGTGAGCGCATACGCAGTGCGATCCACGGCCAGCGTGGACATCGATGCCATCTGAGCGAGGGTGACGATGTGCTGCTGGACGGCTTGGAATTGCGCGATGGGCCTGCCGAACTGCACCCGCTCCGACACGTAGCGCCGGGTCAGCGTCGACACCGCCTCCATGGCTCCCGCCATCTGCACCGATCGCAGGAAGGCGCCGAGTCTACCGAGGATCCGGGGATCGACCGGGTTGCCACCGTCGACGGTCCGCGCTTCGGAGAACGTCAGGCTCTGACGCGGTTGCCCCGCAAAGTCCGTCCCGGAACCGATCTCGGCGTCAGAGATGTTCAGGAGTACAACTCGATTACCGAGAACTGCCGCCAGCACTGACGCGGCGCTCCCCCACGGCACATCGTGAAAGGTTCCCGATACCAGGCCGTTGCTGGTCCGACGCGCATCGTCGCGCTGCGATCTCGGCGCGACGGTTGCGATTCCGGAGGGCACCGGTAGCCCAGCCGCTGCTGCCAGTCTGCCGGCAAGGTACGTCTCGGCGAGGGGCAACGGCGCAGCGTGCCTCGCGGCAGCGCGCTGCACAGTAACGGCGTCGAGGAGCGAGCCACCGGAACCACCTGCAGATTCGGGAAGACCGACCAGCGGCAGCCCCAGTTCCACTGCCGCGTACCATAATCCGGTTGGCAGACCGTCGCTCTCGGCCTCCGCTACCACCTCGGTGCCGGACTTCTCGGCGAAAAATTGCTCGACCATCGCTTCGAGGTCGGCGTCGAATGTGTGCGCGTTGATCTCTGACCCCGAATTCATCGGTTCAACCCTTTCATGATCACGGTGCGGAGAATTTCGTTGGTGCCGCCGCGAATCGACCACGACGGCGCCACCAGCACGGCCCGGGCAAGCAGTGATTCGTACGGATCGTCGGATGCAAGGTCTGGCGCCCGGCCGAGGTGCCGCGCGACGGTCGCAACACAGTCCTGTTCGAAGCGTGTAGCCATCTCCTTGATCAGCGCGGCCTCTGTGACCGGCGAGCGACCGGCGTCGACCATCCGTGCGATGGACAGCGACATCCCGCGAAAAGCCCAGCAGCGTGCGGTAATCGAGCCCAGATCGACGAGGGCAGCTGGACCTCCTTGCGCTGCTTGGTTGGCCGCCCAGTTCTCGAGGACCGGCATCAGCGACATCCAACGGTCGACGCCACCTCGCTCGAGTGCGAGTTCGCCGGTGTTTTGTCCCCAGCCCGCTCCGACGTCTCCGAGGCGACGCGAATCCGGCACGAAAACATCCTGGAACGACACCTCGCAGAAGTCCTCACTACCGTCGATGAACGGAATGGGTGAGACGGTCAGGCCCTCGCTGTCGCGATCGACGATCAGCTGAGTGAGTCCGTTGTGCTTGTCTGCCGAGGTTCGAAGCAGGGCGAGTATGTGTGTGGCGTGGAAGGCGCCGGTGGTCCAGATCTTGGTGCCGTTGACTTTCCAGCCACCATCGACACGTTCGGCGCGAGTGCGCACTGATGCCAGGTCCGACCCCGAGTCGGGCTCACTCATCCCGATCGAGAACGAGAACTCACCGCTCGCGATACCGGGAAGGAAGTACCGCTTCTGTTCTTCCGTGCCGTTGGCGGCGATGCTCGGACCCGACTGTCTGTCCCCGATCCAGTGATACCCGACCGGTGCTCCCCGCGCGAGAAGTTCTTCCACGACGACCAATCGATCCACTGCTGACCGTCCGCCCCCACCGTATTCCTTCGGCAGCGACATGCCGAGCCACCCACGGCTACCGAGATCTCGCGAGAACACCGGATCCACCGCCCCCGACATCCCGAGTCCAAGTGGATAGCTACCGGGGGTGAGCCGCTTGTCGAGGTATTCCCGTACTTCTGCCTGAAGTTCGAGTTCCTCGATCGTCAGCTCTGTTGCGTCGAAACGCATGGACGTCTCCGATCAGTTGAATTCATCGACTAGGTTCTTGAGGAACGTATGCAAAAATGTATACCATCTTGAATATGGCTGTCTGCCAACAGTACCCGGCTGATTGCGCGGCTAACTGGCCAGCAAGACGGCGGAGCCGATCTCGAACAGGCGCTCAGGCAGGTCGTCACGACGACGTAGTCGGCCGATACGCACGGCGTTCTCCACAACCGTCAGAGCAGCATTGACGGTGATTCTGGCCGTCGCGGGTTCCAGTCCCGGACGAACGTCGTCGAGCATCTTGACCCACAACGCGACGTACTCACGCTGATTCTGTTCACACGTGCGGCGGAACTTGTCCGGCAATTGGTCGAGTTCACTGATCAACAACCCGATCAGATGACGCTCGTTGATCGCGAAATCAATATGTGCCGCAAGCAATCCGGACAACGCGTCCTCCGGCCCGGTTGCCGCAGCGAGCGCCTGCGCGACACCGATCCGGCGCCGCTCGCCGCCTCTCGAGACCGCCGCGATCAGTAGGTCGATCTTGGCATCGAAGTGGTTGTACACATTGGGGCCCGTGGTTCCGGCAGCCTCACCGATGTCCTCGGTGTTGACCGCCTGATACCCACGCTCATCGAACAGACGAATGGCTTCGATCAACAAGAGTTCACGTCTCGGCATCGCCACCGGAACGTGACCGGTCGGCGTCTCCATCTTCACCTCGGAGTGACCGAGTTCCGTATGCACCGCCCGCTCCGCCAACTCTGCCAGCAGCAGTTCCATCTGACGTCTCGGTAGTGACACCCGATGCGAGGACACGCTGTTGAAGACGGCAATGAGAGCCCAGGCGAGCAGATAGCTGTCTTCTTCGTCGAGCTCGGGACGTTCCGTTCTGATCAGCGCAGCATCGCGTGCGGCAGCGCTCTTGAGCGTCGCGCGCATTTCCTCCCGTTGCTCGTCGGGTAGGTAGCGAGCTTCGCGTTGCCACAGGAGAGAGAGCCCTCGACGACGAGACACCGACGCCGCAAGCTCCGCGATCAGCGATTTCAGATCCTCGGACCCGGCGACTCGATCGTAGAGAGATTCGATACCTGCGTTGACCGCTGCGTAAAGCAGATCCGGCTTGTTCTTGAAGTGCCGATAGAGGGCCGGGGCCGTGATTCCGACTGCCGCAGCGACCTGCGCAACGGACACATTGTGATACCCGTGCTCACGGAAAAGTTCGCCTGCAGCAGCAAGAATTTGCTGCTTACGGTCGTGGGGCCTACGTACGACCATCGTGACTCTCTCCTTCGCGACAACCGGAACTCGAACAACCTGGGTTGCATCGTCAAACGCGTACCTATGAGTTATTATTCACTTATTGCTGTAAAACAACAGCTCATTCCGCAATTTTCTCTCAACATCTGGTTAGAGAACCTTACCTCACCGCAGAACCGGATACCTGACTTCAGGGTACCGAGCCCAAGGAGAATCGCGTGCAACGAACCGTCTACAACAGCGATCACGATACGTTCCGTCACATGATTCGGACGTTCATCGCCCGTGAGGTCGTCCCACACTTTCCAGAATGGGAGGAAGCCGGCATGGTTCCTCGATCACTGTATAGACAGTTGGGTGACCTCGGAATATTCGGAATCGAACTGCCCGAGGAGTACGGCGGCGGCGGCGAGGCGAGCTTCAAGTATCAGGCCGTGATCCGCGAGGAGACCGCACGGGCAGGGGTCACGTTCGGCGCCGACGTCGTCCATACGTGCCTGGTCCTGCCTTATCTGGTGGAGTACGGCAACGACGAACAGAAAGCGCGATGGCTTCCCGGTTTCCTCTCCGGCGAACTGATGACCGCCATCGCGATGACCGAGCCTGGCGCCGGTTCAGACCTTGCCGGGATCAAAACAACGGCGCGACTGTCCGGCGACGGCAGCCACTACGTCCTCAACGGATCCAAGACGTTCATTACCGGCGGAGTACAGGCTGACCTGATTCTCGTGGTCGCTCGCACCAGTCCGCCGAGCGAAGTGAACCGCCGCGCCGGTCTGTCGATTCTCTGTGTCGACACCACGTCGGACGGCTTCGGCGTCGGTCGCAAGCTCGAGAAGTTGGGACTGAGAGCGCAGGACACCGCCGAACTCTCGTTCACCGACGTCCGCGTGCCTATCGAGAACCTCCTCGGCGAGGAGGGTGCTGGTTTCGGCTACCTCACCCGAAATCTCGTCCGGGAACGACTCGGCGCCGCCGTGGGGTCCTACGCGAATGCCAGCGCAGCAATCGAGTTCACGACCGAATATGTCAAAGAGCGCGAGGTCTTCGGTGCCCCCGTGGCTCAGTTCCAGAACACGAAATTCGTATTGGCCGAATGCTCGGCAGAAGTCGCGGCCGCGCAAGCTGCGGTCGACCGCGCACTCGATCTGGACGAGATCCGTGAGTTGACCGTCGCGGACGCCGCGAGGATCAAGCTCTTCTGCACCGAGATGGCCGGCCGCGTCATCGACAAATGTCTGCAACTACACGGTGGATACGGCTACATGCGTGAGTACCCGATCTCTCGCCTGTATGCGGACACACGGGTCAACCGAATCTATGCGGGCTCGAGTGAAGTGATGAAGACGATCATCGCTAAGGACATCGGCATTTGACACGAGCTGATTCGGCCCCACCTCGACAATCGAAGTGGGGCTGAATCTTTTGCGACTTCGCCGGGTCAGGCGGGGAGGAAGATGCTCTTGGCTTCGAGGTACGCCGCCAGACCTTCAGGGCCGAATTCGCGCCCCACACCGGAATTCTTGTAACCGCCGAAGGGACCAACGACGTCGAATCGTTGGCAGTTCACCGAGAAGGTACCGGTCCGGATCTGCCGTGCCACCTCGATGCCGCGCGCAGTGTCCGCAGTCCAGACCGCTCCCGAGAGTCCGAGGTCGGAATCGTTGGCAATCGCGATCGCGTGAGCTTCGTCCTCGAACGCAATCAGGCAGACGACCGGCCCGAAGATTTCCTCGCGAGCAATCCGCATGGAGTTGTCGACGTTGCCGAAGACCGTGGGTTCGACGTACCAGCCTGTCGAAAGCCCCTCCGGCACAGACCCTCCCGTCAAGATCTTCGCACCCTCTGCCTCACCGATTCCGATGTAGTCAAGCACTCGTTGCTGCTGCGCCGCACTGGTCATCGGGCCGATCACAGTCGCCGGATCGGTCGGATCACCAACTTTCATCACCGCGACCGCAGCCGCAAACTTCTCCGCAATCTCGTCATACCTACTGACCGGCAACAGAATACGCGTCAACGCGACGCAAGCTTGACCACTGTTGGCAAAGGATCCCGCCAGGATGTTGGGCAGCGCCTGATCGATATCTGCGTCTTCGAGAACTATCGCAGCCGACTTGCCACCGAGTTCGAGTGTCACTCGTGTGAGATTCGTGGCTGCAGCAGCCATGATCGCCTTACCTGCTACCACCGACCCGGTGAAGGCCACCTTGTCGATTCCGGGGTGGGACACGAGATGAGCGCTCACGTCCCGGTCGGCAGGCAAGACGCTGAGCACTCCCTTCGGAAGTCCTGCCTGTGAACATATTTCGGCCAGCAAGTTCGAATCGAGCGGCGTCTCCGGAGCCGGTTTCAAGATCACCGCACATCCGCTCAGAAGTGCCGGAGCAAGTTTCGCAGCGATCACTAACTGCGGCACATTCCACGGAACGATTGCTGCGACGACACCCACCGGTTCGTGACGGATCAACATCGGGCCGCCGACGCCCGCACGCGACTCTTCGAACGGAAACTGCGCCGCAACGGCACACGCCGTGCCGTATGCCGCAACGGCTCCCAATACCTGCGTGCGCATCGCCGAACTGGCCGGAGCACCGTTCTGCCGCGAGATCAGCGCTGCGAATTCCTCACTCCTGGCGAGGATCGCGTCCTTGATGCGGGTGACCACCGCAATGCGGTCAGTGAGGGGCGTCTGCGCCCACACTCCGGAATCGAATGCCGCCCTCGCGATCTCCACTGCGCGGTCGACATCTGCCGTCGACGCGGCTGGAACCGAACCGATCACGCTCTCCGTATGCGGCGATATCACCTCGATGACGCCGCTACCGGACGGTGTCACCCATTCTCCGCCGATGAATAGTTCCGTGTACTCGACACGTGCTTCCATGCTCGCCCACTCCTCAGGTTTAGTGTTCAACCGATCAGGACCCTGATCACGTGAATCTTCCTTCGACCATCTGATTCAGATCATAAAGTTAATTTGCAATAACGCAACCACGCGTCTTGCCAACCCTTGACACAGTTAAGGATTGAGCCTTACCGTAGCGGAAGACCCCCACCCGAACGAGTAAGGATGACGGACATGACGGCATTCGTGAGCGGACAGATCTACCCGGTAGCAACCGATCCACTCGCTGCTTACGGGCCACTCGTGGCCTCACGCACCGCCGAGGGATTCGACGTATTGCCGTACACGCGTTTCACACTCACTCCGACGACGCCCACCATCGGTGCGGAGATCTCGGGAATCAGCCTGAGCGGACAACTCTCGGACGAGACGATGTCGGAACTTCGCCGAGCACTACTCGAATGGAAAGTACTCTTCTTCCGCGATCAAACTATCGAACGCAGCGAACACCGAGATTTCGCGAGCCGATGGGGCTCACTGGAGCAACATCCGTTTTTCAAGTACACCCAACCAGGCCAGAGTGAAGCCGACATTGTCACTCTCGCCAAAGACGCGATGACCGGCGGTGTGGAGAACAACTGGCACAACGACGTCAGCTGGCACGAATTCCCCTCGTTCGCAGCGGTCTTGCGTGCAGTCGAGGTTCCGTCAGTCGGCGGCGATACCTTGTGGGCCGATACCGGAGCGGCATACGAACTACTCCCGGAGGGCATCAAAGAACGTATCGATAACCTTGTTGCCGAGCACGATTGGATCAATTCGTTCGGCAAGCACATGGATCCGTCAACAGTGGCGAAGTTACGCCCACAGTTCCCTGCCGTTCGACATCCGGTGGTGCGGGTGATCCCCGAGACCGGGCGGAAGGTACTCTTCGTCAATCTCAGCTTCACTCAGAGGATCGTCGGGGTGCCCGAAGCCGAGTCCAACGAGCTACTCACCCTGCTCTACCGACACGTGCATCGCCCCGAATTCCAAGTACGACTCAAATGGCGGACGGATACGATTGCGTTCTGGGACAACCGAACTTGTCAGCACTATGCGGCCAGCGACTACTTTCCCGCTCGCAGAGTGATGGATCGAATCTCGATCGTCGGCGACAGGCCCGTGGGCACTCGCTGACGCGGGAGCCTCAGGAGCTGACGAACGACTCGACCATCCGTCGTTCGGCGGCCCTGTCTGCGAGAGGCCACGCCAACAGCATCAACACGATCCGAACCACCCACTGCGACTCTTGACCTTCAGGATCCAATCCTGCAAGTTCCAGTGCAGTACGCGGGAGCAACGGCGAGGACACGAGATACTCGTCGATTCCGTTGGCCCGCGCTGCCGCAAGGCCGTGGCTCATGGCAGCGTCGGATCTGATCGCGTCGACGGCGACGAGGATCGACTCCACGATGCGCTCGTCGCCGTGCAGTGATTCGACGGCAGTCGCGACCTGGCTCGCCACGGATGCCGCGCCTCGTGACAACAACCCCTCGCGGATCGCGGACTTGCCACCTACGTAGCGGTAGAGCGTTGCCCTCGAACAGCCTGCGCGGGCAGCGACGTCGTCGGCGTTGAACCGATCGAATCCCTGTTCTCGAATCAGCTCTGCCGCAGCCGCGAAGATGCGCTCGGTTGCGAGTTCACGGCGGTTACCGCCGGCCAACCAGTCGGCGGCGCGGCGCTCGTTTGCACCGGTCACTCTCCGTCACCTCGTCTCACTCTGAGACAGATTCAATCAGAAATCTCAAGGCTACGGAAGGCCGCGAGCCTCTGACCTGGAAGAAGTACGAGGGGGTTGAAGTGCGTGAGATTTTCTCAAAATGCCAGTTCAGAGGCATTTTCCACCTGTTGACTTCTCCTCGACGGCCGTGAAATCTTCCCTTCGTGACACCATCGACGCTCGACATCAACCCTTTCCTGCCGTCGAACATCGACGACCCGTACCCGCTATACGACGTACTCCGGCGCGAGCACCCCGCGTACCGCATTCCTGATACCGACTTCTATCTGGTGTCCACGTGGGAATTGGTCACCGAAGCCGTTTCCCGTACCGACGACTTCTCTAACAACCTCACCGGCGTGCTGGTTCGTACACCGGACGGTTCGGCCGTGACCTTCGACATGAACGGCGGCGGCCAAGCTGTTCACGTTCTCGCGACTGCCGACGAGCCCGACCATCAACACCAGCGCAAACTTGTCTTGCCGACACTGGTCGCCAAACGTATACGAGCACTCGAGCCGGTGATGACCGAGTACACGCAGCAGTTGTGGGACAACGGCTTCGACGGTCGACGGATCGAATGGGTCACGTCGGTAGCGGACACGCTGCCGCTGCAGATGGTTGCCACGCTGATCGGCCTGCCGGCACACGACGTCCCCCAATTGCTGGCGTGGTCGTACGACAGCACCGAACTTCTCAGCGGCATCGTGACCGCAGAACGGTTGACAGGCGTCGTCACCTCGGCGGCCGAACTCACCGGGTACCTCTACAGCAAGTTTCGTGAGGCACGGGCTCACCCGGTGGATGATCTACTCGGAGACCTCGTCCGTTGCTGTGACGCAGGCGAACTCAGCGAAGACGTGGCCGTGCTGATGTTGGTGCAACTCGTCGGTGCGGGTGGCGAATCGACCGCCGGACTGATCGCCAACTCTGCACGGTTGCTCGCCGAGCGCCCTGAGATTCAGACGCAGCTGCGCGAGGACCCTCTACTCGTGGGCGCGTTCCTGGAAGAAACGCTCAGGCTCGAGTCACCCTTTCGCGGACATCACCGACATGTCAACGCGGACACGACACTCGGTGGCATGACACTGCCCGCCGGCAGTCATCTCATACTGCTGTGGGGTTCGGCGAACCGCGACCCCGAGTCGTTCGTCGAACCACAGGTGATGAACCTCGACAGAGTCAATCCCCGAGCGCATTTCGCATTCGGCAAAGGAGCCCATTTTTGTGTCGGGGCCGCGCTGGCTCGCCTGGAAGCAAAGACCGCCATCGCCGTACTTCTCGAAAACAGTGCGCATGTCACAGTCGACCCCGAATTCCCGCCTCGTTGGGTCCCCAGCATGTTCGTACGCCGCCATCAGCGTTTGCACCTGAACGTCTCACCACACCGAGAGGTCACACCATGAGTCCCGAAGAACTGGTCACTGCTTTCTGCGCCGAGTGGAAGATGGGTAGCGCCGAGACAATCGCGTCGTACTTCAGTGAAGATGCTGTCTACCATAATATTCCGATGGCCCCGATCGTCGGACGCACCGAGATCCTGAATTTCCTGGAAGGCTTCATTTCGGCCTTCGGTGGGATCGAATTCACGATTCATCACCAGTCCGCCAACGGTGCGACTGTACTCAACGAACGGACCGACCGATTCGACCTCGGCGACAAACACGTAGTCCTGCCGGTCATGGGAATCTTCGAGATCATGGACTCGAAAATTGTGGCATGGCGTGACTATTTCGATCTCGCACCGATCAACAAACTGTTGGCCGTGCCCCCGGGTCCGGAGACCCGGGGGCACAGTCGAGAGGTCGAGTGATGAGCCGCTACCCGAAGTCAGGCATGTTCTGCCCGCTGTCCTTGTAGAACTTCCACGTGCCGTCCTGCGGCGACTCCATGATGCGGTAGACCTCGGTTGCCCCCACAATCCACAACTGGCCGTTGTACCAGTGCAGAGTGGAACCCGATTCGACACGGCCGCTTGCGAGTTCGTTGCCGTCGGCGTCGACGACCGCAACCTTGTTTCCACCCGCGGTCCAGCCTCCGGTGAGACCACCATTCTCGACTGTGTCAGTAAGCACCGGCTTCGGGTCCGCTGTCGGAGAAGTCTCCGGCGACGTGGTTCCCGGCGTAGTCGGTGCCGAGGTTGTCGTGTTCGGTGTCGTCGTGTTCGGTGTCGTCGTGGTGGTCGGGGCCTCGGTTGTGCTCGTCGGCTCGGTAGGCGTTGTCGGAGAGGCGGTCTCGCTCGTCGACGGAGCTTGTGAGGTGGTCGATTCCGACTCGACAGCTTCCGGCTCGGTCGCAACCATCGCTTCGGCCTGCATCCTGCTCAGAGGGTTCGCGCCGTTCGGCGCCGGGGTGCTCGGATCCCAGGTGGAGACGTTCTCCCAAGCCTGGTTTGGCTTGCTTGTGCTCGAACTACCCTCGCACGCGGTGCGACCACTAACCCAGTCTTTGAAAGACATGCCGGCGCCGGTTGTATATCCCGACGAGGTCATCGGGCCATTTATGGTGTAGACCCTGATGTAAAGTCCCGAGCGATCCGAGTCAGATACGCTCGACCACTGAAGTTGCGTAGCGGTGAAGGTCCTTGTGTCCTTGACGGTGTTGTTACTTCTGTTCATCAGTTCGACCTTGTAACCCGTTGCCCCGGGTACAGCGCTCCAATAGGGGTTTCCACGCTGGCTCGTGACAGAACCTGAGGTCGAGCACCCGATACTTGCGGTCAGCGGCGTCGGATAGAAGTTGCCCGTCGCCACCTGTGCGCCAGTCGAATTGACCACGTCAGTTGGATTTGCCAACGTCCCAGTGGTCTGAGCCAGACCGAAAGCCATTGCAGCAGCGCCGCCGACAGCGATCAACGACCGCAGCGACTTCATGCGGGTGCTAGCCCGTCGCATTTCAATCATTATGAGCCTCCTGAAGCTCCCCGCAGGTTTCGTCAGCATCGACGCGGGCGTCATTTGTAGTGGCGGCGCGGGCATTCTCCAGACGCCGGTCTTTAGTTCGTCCAAATGCGATGACCAGCACCGCGCCTACCAATCCGCCGCCAAGGAAGGTTGCGAGCGGGCTGGAAAGCCAAGCAACGACATAGCCGAGCCCGCCGACGCTGATGAACACTCGGTCGGCCTCGGTGATGGTGTAGGGCAGTCGATCAGCCACATTGTTGGCATCGCCCTTGAGCGTGGCGAGCACGGTGTCCGCTCCTGCCGATTCGAGTTCGACCACGCGGTGGGTGATGCGCACGCCTTGGTCGTTGTCGACGCTGATCACGTCGCCGACAGCCAATTCAGTTGCAGGCACGGTCTTCGCCAGCGCCAGCGCACCGGTGGAAATTGCAGGTTCCATCGAACCCGAGCGAAACACCAGTGGTTTGATCCCGAATATCAGGGACGCGAGAGTGGCGATTATGCAGATGAGCCCGGCGACCGCAGCCACATTCAAGGCAATTTCCTTGCCACGACTGCGTCCCACGCTCACCTCCTCATCGGTGCTGTCCATCGCGATGATCACTGCCCCGTTGCGGTGAAGTTGAAGCCCAGATCGGCGATCTTGAACTGCTCCGTCTGACCCGCGGTCGAATCGACGGTCACCTTGATGCACACCTGCTCCGAAACACCGGCAGCGAGTGATCGGCCAGAGACGAGTGTCGGGTTCCCGGAGAACGCTTGCTGCGTCCCGATGATCGGTCCTGAACAGGTACTGCCGTCGTTGGCGCCGGTCTGATGTAGGGAAACCTTGAGCTTCCCGATCAGCGCGGACGAACCCGTGGCCGTTGCCGATACCGCCCACTGGAAGTTGGCAGTTCCGGTGTTCTGAACCGTCAATGCCCCGGCCTCACTCTGGCCTGGCAGCATGCTGTTGCGCTTGAGTTCGGTGAATTGGTGTGCGGGCCGCTGGTTGTCGACTTTCAGCTGGACCGACGAAGTGCTGAACATGCCGGTGGTCGCAGTAGCGCTGTCGGACCACGCCGCCATCGTGCCGACCGCTCCGAGGCCCAGGACCATGCCCAGTGAGAGCACGGCCCGGGTCCGTATCCAACCGGTCTCGCCCAGACGGCTTCGCATCCGCGCCCCGAGACGCGCGTCGCCGCCCGATTTCTGTTCTGTAGACATTCTGCTGTCCTATTTCGATTCGGAGGTTGGTGCCGATGGATCGGCGGGCAATACCGGCGCGCCGAGTTCAGGACCGGAAAGAGTCGGGTCTGTGCCACTTTCGTCGTCACCGGCCTTGCCCCGCTTGTCGCGGATGCCACTGACGACCATCCACACGGCATATACAGCCAGGCCCGCAGCTACGCCTGTGGTGAGAATCGAACGCGATTGCCCTTTGATCACCGAGTTCACCCGGCCCAGATACGGCGCCGAGTAGATGACCCGACCACGGATCTGCTCGGGCACCAGCGACCACGAGTCGGCGACGGGGTTGTTGTCGCCGCGAGTGTGGATGCGACGCTCCCCTTCCCCCGTGTAATAGATGCCTTCGATGCGGTGGGTGACCACCGCTGGATCGCCGGAGACGGGCTGGAACGTGATCACGTCCCCGGTGGTCAGATCCTCGTTGGGGGTCGGCTTGACCACGATGAGCGTGCCAGGGGGCATGGTCGGTTCCATCGAACCGGTGAGAACCGTGTACGCGGTGGAGCCGGTGAGTCGAGGGATAACGACCATCACCGCGAGAATGCCGACCATCAGCAGCAGCAGTACCCACGAGACGATGGTGCGAGTCCACCACCATAGGGTGGTCTTGTCGTCTCCGCCTTGTTCGGGATCATGTTGCCGCTCAGATGTTTCCACGTGTGCGCTGTGCCGGGGTCGATACTCGGCACGTTCGCCTGCACGCCGGCTTCTCGCGGTGACGGTCATGACTGGCTCACTGAGCTTGCGTCGAAAGTGAACGTCGCGTTGGACTGCTGGCTCGCTGCCGCGCCCTGGCCCAACGTGGCCCGCAGGCACAACACCTGCATCTGCCCGGCCGGAACCAGCTGTTCGGAAAAGGCCGCGCCGTCCATGGCACCGTTGTAGAGCTCAGTGCCCACGTCGCCAGTGGCGGTGCAGGCCGCCTCGTTGGCTACCTTGGCCACGCGCAGGCTCAGCGGCGGTGGGGTCGCGCCGTTGAGTACAACATCGGAAAGCACGTAGTTCATTTGCACGTTGCCGGAGTTGATCACCGGCAGAGGCATCTGAATGCTGTCGCCCGGGCCCTTGTTGTCCAACTTGAACCCATCGAGGTTGAACTGCTTGACCCCTTCACCGCCGGCAGAGATATCGAGCATGCCTGCCTGGATAGTGCCGCCGGTCGATTCTGCGGTATCGCGCCACAGCGCGCCGGTCTGCTGCACCGAGACGAACCCGATGAGCAGAACCGACGACGCTGCGATCGCCCATTTGTATTGGGTCTTCACGTGACCTTCTTCTGGTTACGGATTAACTACGGGGTGAGCGTCTGCTCGAGGGTGACCGAGGCTCCCGACAGCGTGGCTGCCTGGCCAGCGCCGTCCGTGTTGGTGGTGTCCGGCTTGAACGTGATCGTCGTGGTGATATCGCGCGTGCCAGTGCCCGCGGAGACGCTCGCGTTCTGACCACCGGCAGTCGCGACCTCCAGCTTGCTCGCGAGAGCCCCGGAGATTCCGCCGACGGTAGGTGTCAGCGTCGCCTTCAGGTTGGTGCCGACGAGGGTGTAGTTGTACGTGGCGGTGTAGGTGAGTACGTCACCGGGGACAATTTTGTCGCTGGCCGGGTTGAACGTGTTCGCGCCGAGCTTCCATACGCCGGAGCCGGCCGCTTCGCTGATCGTCATCGAGCCGGCATTGACGGTCTGGCTTCCGCCAGCGCCGGTCGACGCGTTCCACGCAGCCATGGTTCCGGCACCACCTGCGAGCAGAACAGCAGCCGCACCTGCGGCGATGGCACCCTTTGTGGTCTTGTTCATCTGGTATTCCTCCTGTGCAGTTCGCGGCGGGACATCCGACGCGCTTGGTTGAGCCCGGGCCGTGCGGATGTGCACTCCGGTGAAACAGCCCCAGGAAGGGGCATGGGAAATGAAGCCGCCGAATTGAATTCGGTGACCGAGAAGGTTGGCGATGCGCGGAGATGGTCGAGATCGCCCCGCGCATCGCGAGGTCTAAGTGGCCGGTTGGGCCGGAGTGGTTATCCGCCGAGGCTGCCGAACAGGTCGAGACTTCCGAGCGAACCGGTGCTACTTCCGAGCGAACCGCTGCTGCTGCCACCCGGATCGGTGGTTTTCGCCGTGACCTTCACCGTCACCGCGGTAGAGGCCGGGCTGGTCCCACCCTCATTTGTCGCAGTGGCGGTGATCGGATGACTGCCGGGCGTGGTGATCGTCAGGTTGCAGCTGAAGTTCCCACTCGTATCCGCGGTGGCGGTGCAGGTGGCGCCGCCTCCGGTCACGGTGACGGTACTGTTCGGCTCTGCCTTGCCGGAGACCTTGACGGGTGTGCCCGCCTCTACTTCGGCCGAACCCAGAGTCAAACCGGTCGGCGCACTGGGAGCAACAACGACGGGCTCGCCCTCCACCAGGACGAGACCCCAGCCGGGGTTGATCTCGTATCCCTGCAAAACTTCGCCGGCAGGGATGCCGATCATGAAACCAGCCATCACGTTGGCGTTCTGTGCGAGAGGCGTTTTCACCAGCTCGATCCGCGTCGACGAATTCGCATTCGGCCCGATCACGAACTGCTGGCCGACCTGACCGTCGAGCTTGCCCCGCACTGTCGCAGTGCCGCCGCCCGAGACGGACCAGCTCTCACTGAAAAGAGTGAGCGTGGCAGGAAGGTCGCAGACATTACGAACATTGAAGGCCAACTGCGTGCCCTCGTCACCGGGGATCGGGATGTAGTCGGTTCCACTGGGATCGAAGGCCGCCGGCTTCACCCAGGGTCCACCGTTCTGGGACATCTCCAGGCACTGGTCGGTGATGTCGTCGCCCGGGGCGGCCGCGGCGCTACCAGGTGCAAGCAGCGCACCCGAGGTCGCGAGGAGCAGTGCAGCCGGCAGAGCCGCCAACACAGCAGTGGCGCGCCGGGGGAGACGGGATTCTCGTCCGTCCCCGACCGGGAAAAATCGAGGCATGTGAAGACTCATTTCGTCTGTCCCGTTGCCGGGCATTGGGTGAAGAGATGGCGGAACGAGGTACATCCGCCATCGGTGCCAAACATGTTGCAGAAAGCTTGCGAGCCGAACCGTGACGCTGTGCATGCCCTCGCTCATACATAGCAACCGCTCCGCTTCGGATCAATTTTTATCACACGTATCAGCTTTTGTGGCGGTTTTACTGGTCAAACGTTCAGAAGGAATTTCGACACCCCTCAAGGGCTAATTCTGCACCCTGACCAGTACCGTTAGAAATAGTTAGCTGTGCATCACAACTATTTACCGAAAAGTGTTCTGCGATCGAACGGGCGATTCATTCCGATCCAAACAAGAACAAGTTCTAGATACTCTTGGTATGTCCGGGAATCCACGAACGAACTCGCCGAGAACAGCGACCCTCGAGCAAACAGAAGGATCGAGCCGTTTCGAGACCCCCGCATTTCGTCCACTAGCGCCACGGACACGGGCGCCATCGATCGCTGCGCCCCGCCGGATCGGCCGGCCAGGACAAACTCTCGCGCGCTCCGAAACCAGCACTCCACCAATAACTTTGTCCGACCATCGAATCGCGACTGCCCGTTCTGCATCCAAAGCTGTGGGCCGGGAAGCAAATTCGCTCCCCGGCCCACGTGCATCTACAGTTGCGAAGCCGGTAAGGAGTTGACTACCGGCACCCAATCCCAAGGTAAAACGACGAGCATCTACGCCCCGAAGACGGTCTCACCTCCGACAACCGTGCGCAGGACCGACAGTTCATTCAAGTCTGTCGAATCGCTGCGCAGCGGATCTCCGTCGAGCACAACAAAATCCGCCAAAAGTCCCACCGCTATCCGACCTTTGTCCGATGACTCACCGGTGAGACGAGCGGCTGCGCTTGTGTAGCCGGCCAGCGCCTCGGACGCGGAAACCCGTTGCTCCGCACCCAGAACGCGACCTTCTCGCGTCACACGATGTACGGCGGTGTTCATCGTGAAGAGCGGGTTCACTGGAGTGACAGGGCAGTCGCAATGCAGCGCGTAGGCAAGCCCCGCCGCCACGACCGACGCCACGGGGCTGATCCGCTCGCCGCGACCCGGTCCGAGAAAACGATCGCGGTGCCGGTCACCCCAGTAGTAGACGTGGTTCACGAAGATCGACGCCACCACCCCGAGTTCGACCATCCGCGCGATCTGATCTTCCCGCAACGTCTGAACGTGCTCGAGTCGATGCGAAACTTCGATGTCCGGGTGCGCCGTCCGTGCCGCTGCAATTGCGTCCAATACAAAATCGATGGCCTGATCACCGTTGGTATGAATCGCAACCTGTCGGCCGACAGCGTGATGTTCCTCGACGAGTGCCCCGAGCGCGCCTGCCGGGATTGCCATTCCGCCGCAGTGGCATCCGCCCAGATCGTGGTACGGCGCGGTCAGCGCAGCGGTGTGCAACTGAATCGACCCGTCCGAAATGAGTTTGACGCCGCCCACACGAACTCGCTCGGTCGGATCGGCGAGTTCACCCAACTGATCGTGAACCCCGTGGCCGAGATAGAGGCGCGCACGCAGCCTCAAGTCACCATCGGCGTCGAGTTGCCGGTACGCCTCGTACATCTCGGCCGTGACGTACATGTCGTGGAAACTCGTCACGCCCACCGACGCCATGACTTCCTGCGCCCGCAGCATCGCGATCTTGGACGCATCCGGGTTCATATCCGGAACAAGTCCGTGCACCAGAGACATTGCCGGAACCTCGCACAGTTCACCGGTGGGTACACCGTCGCTGTCCCGAACGATGACACCACCCTCCGGATCGACCGTGGTGGCATCGATTCCGGCCTTCTCCAGTGCGACCGAGTTGACATAGATCCCGTGAGCAGACAAGTGCCGCACCAGGATCGGATGCTCGGTGGAGGCTTTGTCCAGATCAGCTACGGTCAGGCCTCGATCTTCCGCCACGAGGCTGTCGTCGAAGCCCCACGCTTCGATGGGCTCGCCAACTGGTGTGATCGCGGCCCGCGCGGCCAACGCCGTGATCAACTTCTCGATGGTCGGGCACGTACTCGTCGTTGCGTCGACCCCACTGAGCATCAAACCCCACATCATCGGATGAAGGTGCGTCTCGATGAACCCCGGCACAACCACCGCTCCGGCGAGATCGACAACGGAGGTTTCGGAATCGGTCAGCGCCGCGATCTCGGCGTCAGTTCCGAGGGCGACAAATCTGCCGTCCTTGACTGCCACAGCGGTCGCGTTGTCGCCGACCGCACCGTCCATGGCCCTGATGTCGCCGTTGATGTAGATGTGGTCAGCCGCAGTGGTCATACGCTTGTCTCCATTCGTTTTCCGACAACAGTCGTCGAGGATTTCTTCGCGGGTATCCGCGTCGCCACAACCACTCCGGCCAAAATCATTCCGGCACCCGCAAGTTGGACGAGAGTTGGGGTCTGTGCAAGCAGCACTGCGCCGAACAACAGTGCTGACGCCGATTGCAACACGAGGCTGGCGGCGACTGCACTTGCAGGCAGACGCTGACTGGCGCTGGCTACCAGCAGCCACCCGATCACCTGAGATACCAACGCGAGCAGCACAAGCCAGCCTTGAGCTACGAGCGAAGGGGTCAGATCCAAAGTTCCACTCACGAGGCCGTATGCACCTGCCGTGAGGGCAGTGGCTCCCGTCGAGACGAACATCGGCAACGCCGTTCTGCCCGCCGCCCGAGTAGCCAGACCCATGAGGAAGATGTAGACCGCGTACGCGCCTGCGGCGATCACGGCAAACGACACTCCGACAGCAGGATTCGACCCGGTGAGCGTTGTGCTCGTCCCGGCTACCAGAGCAACTCCGACAAAGAGCAACGGAAGGCTGGCGACCAGTTCCCGGCCGATCCGTTGGCGCAGGACAACGTAGCCGAGGATTGCGACGAACAGCACCTGCAAATTCAGGATCACAGTCGAAAGACCTGCCCCGATCGAATGAATCGACTCGTGCCAGAGCACCAGATCGATTCCGAGGAACGCGCCGGCAAGTAGAGACTTCACGATCCAGGGCGCCGAGACCGAAGGCCGGGGTGACCGACGACGCTGAACGAGCACGAGCATGCCGAGAGGGATGAGCGCATAGAGACACCGAAAGAATGCACCCGTCGACGGAGACACTCCTGAGAGTTCGTAGAGCACCGAGGTCAACCCGAGGATGCATGCACCGGTGACGACTACGCGCAGGTCACGACGGCGTAGTTGATCGCCGGACAGCTCGCGTGGCGATACTTCATCACTCATAGTGATAATGTATCACCGACGCGAAGCCTGTCATACAGGGAAGATGCGTGCATGAGAACTCCGGTTACCCGTGAACGCGTGATCGCTGCCGCAGCCGATCTGGTCGACAGCAAAGGCGCCGACGCTCTGGTACTGAGTCAACTCGCCGAGACCCTCGACGTCCGGCAGTCAGCGCTGTACAAACACGTCGACGGGGTCGACGACGTCCACCATCAACTCAGCCTCCTCGCACGCAGCCTTCTCGCCGAACAACTGCGTGCCGCCGCGGTCGGTCTCTCGCGCGACGACGCCGTCATGGCGCTCGCGGACGCATGGCGTGCGTTCGTCCGAGCACACCCCGGGCTCTACGCCATCACCGACCGCTACCCCACTGCTCCGCATCCCGATCTGGTCTCCGCCGTCGGCGAGGTGGTCGACGTCATCAACAAGGTGATCGCGGGATACGGTCTGAGCCCGGATGATTCGGAGCAGGCGGCGTGGTCTCTTCGCAGTGCGCTGCACGGCTTCTGCATCCTCGAATCGGTAGAGGGACAACCGGCCGGCACCGACCCGGATCGGGTGTATCGACGACTGGTCGAACTTCTCTGCGCCGGTATTGCTCGTATGTAGATACCGGCTCCTGTTATCGTCGGATGAAACAACACAGACCAAAAAGGATCAGACATGGTTGGTGAACTCGACATCTCCGGATAAAACCGGGCATGACGGCCACCGGCAGACGCCTCGGAGCGCTGCCGTCGTGGCCATGTTGTCGTTCACTTACCCGACTCTTCGCGGAGCAGCGTTGCCGCGCCCGCACAACACCTGAGGTCTATTCATGTCCGATACCTACATCGTTTGCTCGAATCTGTCTTTTGCCTGGCCGGACGACACTCCGGTCTTCGACGAATTGTCATTCACCGTGCCCGGCGGCCGAACCGGGCTGGTGGCCCAGAACGGCGTCGGGAAAAGCACTCTGCTCAGATTGATCGCCGGCCAGTTGCGGCCGCGCGCCGGCAGTGTGTCCGTCGACGGCGTTCTCGGATACCTTCCGCAGGACCTGCCACTGACGGGCGATCTGACCATTGCCGAGGTCTTGGGCATCGCCCCGACGCTCGCTGCGTTGGACGCAGTCGAATCCGGGGACACACGAGAAGAACACTTCACGACAATCGGGTCCGACTGGGATATCGAGGAACGAACGCGAGCCCAACTCGGTCGACTCGGTTTGGCCGACATGACGTTCGATCGTCGCCTCGACACTCTGAGCGGCGGGCAGGTCGTCTCGCTCGGACTGGCGGCGCAACTCCTGCGACGCCCCGATGTCCTTCTCCTCGACGAACCCACCAACAACCTCGACCTGGACGCGCGCCGCAGGCTTTACGACGTTCTCGACGACTGGAGTGGTTGTCTGTTGGTGGTCAGTCACGATCGAGGACTACTCGACCGCATGGACCGCATCGCCGAACTTCACAGCGGCGAGATCAGCTTCTACGGTGGCAATTTCACCGACTACGAAGCCGCGGCACGCTCGGCTCGCGAAGTGGCGGAGAAGAACATCCGCAACGCCGAGCAAGAGGTCAAGCGCGAGAAGCGCGAACTGCAGCAGGCCCGAGAACGTGCTTCGCGACGCGCAAGTAACGCTGCCCGCAATCTCGGGAACGCGGGCTTGCCCAAGATCTTTGCGGGGACCATGAAGCGCAATGCTCAGGAGTCGGCAGGCAAGGCCAACGAGACACACCTCGCCCGGGTCGACGCGGCGAAGGACCGACTCGACAAAGCGGGCCGCGCTCTTCGAGACGACCAGACGATTTCACTCGAATTGCCTGGCACACATGTACCCGCCGGCCGGACGGTGTTCCTCGGTGAGCGAATGCAATTCGCGTTCGGTGATCATGCGATCTTCGCCGACTCCGGAATCGACCTGGCCATTCGAGGACCGGAGCGTATCGCGTTGACCGGGCCGAACGGCGTCGGAAAGTCGACGTTGCTACGCATCGTCAACGGGGATGTGGCGCCGACTTCCGGTGAGATCACGCGAGCCGACGGTCGAGTGGCATACCTGTCGCAGAGGCTCGACCTACTCGACCCCGCACGCACCGTCGCAGAGAACTTTGCCTTGTCTGCTCCAGGCCTACCGGCACCGGAACGCATGAACATCCTGGCGCGCTTCCTCTTTCGGGGTGCGGGTGCTCATCTTCCCGTCGCTGCACTCTCAGGCGGTGAACGACTGCGGGCTACATTGGCGTGCGTTCTCTTCGCCGATCCGGCCCCGCAGCTGCTTCTTCTCGACGAGCCGACCAACAACCTCGACTTGGTGAGCGTTGCTCAACTCGAAAGTGCCCTGAATGCATATCAGGGGGCGTTCGTGGTGGTCAGCCACGACGAGAGATTCCTGGCCGAGGTCAAGGTCGAACGCTGGCTCAGGCTCTCGGACGGCCGTTTGACCGAGGTCGCCGCACCAGGCGCAGTGGGCTGACACGAGAAGTGAACAGGCGAAAGGCCTTCACACACGATGTGTGTGAAGGCCTTCGTCTGCACTACTGGTCAAGGCTTCCTGGTGTACACCGGATCGTCGAAGGATCGACGTTGCGTCACCCAGTCCGTGGACAGGATGTTCTCGATCACGTCTTCACGGGATTCGTCGAACACGACAATCCGATCGGCGATTCGCCATTCACCATGGCGCCTTTCGAACCTGTCGACGTAACGGCATTTGATCGTCGCAAGCGTCTGCACCGTATCCGTACCGGAACGCTCTTGCCGCAGAAAGCACAAACAGTACGACTCGCAATGAGCGACATCGCCGTTGACGTCGATCAGTATGTTGGAAATGCAGTGAATCGACGAGTCGATCGTCTTGTGTCTGAGCTTCATGTCTTCGATCAGCCCGTCGACGGTTCCGATGTAACCACCGTGGTTGTCTATCGCGTCGTCGAAGTAGCAGAGGGCCACGCTGTCGAAATCCTTCCGATCGACGGCCCGAGCGTAGCGATACAGAACTTCGGTGATTTCTTGCTTGTCAGCGAGGGACACGGTCAGGCTCCTGTTCTACCCGATGATCAATCAACCTGCAGTTCAACACCCTTGGTCTCCTTGATGAAGAAGACCGTGACGAGGGTGATCACCGCACAGAAGACGAAGTATCCAGCCGGAGCGAGAGAGTTACCGGTCAAGCTGATGAGATAGGTGGCGATGAAAGGCGCGGTGCCACCGAGGAACATGTTGGTGACGTTGTTACCCAATGCCAGACCGCTGTACCGCACAGATGCTTTCAGCATTTCGACATAGGTCACGTACGAAGCACCGTTGACAACGGAAACGCAGATGAAGAGCACTGACTGACCGACAACCGCCTGCCAGATGCCAGAACCGGCCATCATCATGAACATCGGGATTCCGAGAACCACTGCGGCGGCACTACCGGCGAACAGCACCGGCCGACGCCCGTACTTGTCTGCCATGTATCCCGAGATCGGCAACGTGATGACGCCGAGAACCAGTGCAAGAGAGGTGGAAAGGAAAGCAACGCGCGACGAATGACCGCCGGTGGTCTGCAGGTACGTCGCGGCATACACCGAGGCGATGTAGTAACCGCCGGTGATGAGTGCGCCCAGCAGGATGATCTTGACGACGCTGCCACCGGAGGTGCTGAGCAACTCACGGATGGGAAGCTTCTTGGTCTCACCCTTGTCCTGCAGTTCTTCGAACTGAGGAGTGTCTTCCATCTGGCTGCGGATCCAGATACCGATGCCACCGATCAGCAGGCTGAGCAGGAACGGGATACGCCAAGCCCATTCGAGGATCTGCTCTTGCGAGAACACCGACGTCAGGCCGAGGGCCATGAGCGAAGCTGCCAGCGAACCCAGGTAGGTGCCGGTATTGACCATCGAGGTCTGCGTCGCACGCCACCGTTTGGGAGCGGACTCGGAGACGAACGCGTTGGCGCCGCCGAGTTCACCGCCAGCCGCGAAGCCCTGCAGGCAACGAGCCAGAACCAGGATGGACGTCGCCCACACACCCAACGTGGCGTAAGTCGGCAGCAGGCCCATTCCGGCTGTCGCGAGAACCATCAGGAGGATGGTCCAGGACAGCGCGTTCTTGCGGCCGTACTTGTCGCCGATGTGGCCGAAGAAGATGCCGCCGGGCACGCGTAGGAAGAAGGCCACGGCGAATGCTGCAAAGGTACCGAGCAGTGCTGCGTTCGGGTCATGGGAAACGAAGAACAGCGCGGCGATCGTCGTGGCCATGTATCCGTAGATACCGAAGTCGTAGTACTCGACGACGGTACCGACGATGGCCGCGCGAATTACCTTCGTCGTCGACTGTCGTTCGGTTGCCACGCTGCTGCCCTCGGTGGATTCGGCTCTCGCCATGGTCTCATTCTCTGACATGTTGTTCCCTGCCTGGATTGGATACTGACTGGATTCGGTGCCGCGCAGACGTCGGACGTCAGGAGTGCGCGATGGAATGGACCGGTGCGCTCTCAGCGCTGGTCCTGGTGTAATTCGCCGCATTACGTCCCGCTACGCGGCCCATGGTCAAAGCGTTGGCAACCGCATTGCCGCCGCCCACGTATCTCAGTCCGAGGATTCCGGCGCCGGCCTCACCTGCGGCGTACAGACCCTCGATAGGTACTCCGGTGCTGCCGAGCACGGCCGCATCGGTGTTGATCTCCATTCCCGCATGCGTACAGACGAGCTCTGCCGGAAGGATTTTCGCGGCATAGAACGGAGCTGTCGCAATAGGATCCGGATTGCCGACGGCACCCTTGTTCCGCAACGTGCGATGGCGGAGGAAGTCGTCGTCGTGACCGCTGGGCAGTTGGTCGTTCCATCGACGCAGGGTTTGCGCCAACGTCGCAACCGGAACACCCGTAGCCACTGCGAGGTCTTCGATCGTGTCCGCACGAATCGTGCCACCGGCGGCAACTTCTTCCTCGATGCGTTCGGGATTCCAATCCGCATATCCTGGAGCCAGATTCACGCGAGCGTTCTCGTCGAAGATCATCCAACCGTATCCACCCTGATGGTCGATGATGCCGGTCGAGACCGCGTACGAGCTGTCCTCGTCCATGAAACGACGGCCGTCCTGGTTGACGTAGATCCGCGACTTCGGCGGAAAGCCGGCCTGCCAGTGGTGGAATCGCTGGAAGTAGACGGTGGGCAGCATCAGACCCCAGCCGTCGCCCGCCAGGGAAGCACCGAGGTCTTCGGCAAAACGAAGATGGTCTCCGCGGCTCCCCTCGGCTGCGACGACGAACAAGGCCTCTCCGGCCTTGTTCGCGTCCGGGAAGTGGCGTTCCACCAAACCCGGATCTTGCGCGAATCCACCGGAGGCAACAACGACGGCGCCCGCAGGCACCTCGATGTCGTCGGCGACAACACCGACAACCCGACCGTCTTCCTCGATCAGCTTCTGCACCCGTGTTCCGAAGATGACCTCGATCCCGTGCTTACGACGAGCCTTGTCCAGCACCTGAATCAGTCCGTATCCCTGATCCTTGGGCACGTGGCCGCGCCAGACGTCCTCGACGCCGGCTTGGGCGAGTCCCGGCTGGTGAGCGTTACCTGAGATCGCCGCGGGAATCTCGACGCCGAGTCCGATGAGCCATTCCAGTGTCGGACCGGCGTTTTCGCAGAATGCACGAATCAATCCGGGTGAGAGCATCCACTGGTTGAGGTCCATGTAGTGCTGGAAGAACTTCTCTGCCGAGTCGTCGACTCCGAGGCCGGCCTGCACGCTCGTTCCGGCGGCCGTGAAGATACCGGCCGACAGCGCGGTGGATCCACCGAGTTCGGTTTCGGATTCGAACAGCAGAACGGATGCGCCTTCTTCAGCTGCCGACACCGCAGCGGCGAGACCTGCTCCGCCGCCACCGATGACAACGACGTCCCAGTGTTCGGTCATGAAAGTTCTCCAGTCTCCGCGATGATGCGGTGGTAAAGACCGTTCGACACCAACCCGCCGTCGACAGTGAGTTCCGTACCGGTGGTGTAGGTCGAACTGTTCGAGAGCAGGAACAGCACTGCTTCGGTGATCTCGTCGAGAGTTCCCATGCGTCCGAAGGGAACCGACTTCAGTGACGCGGCGACGAAGTCGTTCGCGCCGCCGAGCAGCGCCGTACCGACCAGTCCCGGGTGCACCGAGTTGACGCGAATCCCCCACTGCGCGAAGTTGCCTGCGGCCGACTTCGACAGACCGGTCAGACCCCACTTGCTCGACGAGTAAGCCGGAGAGAAGTATCCGATCTGACCGGCGATGGACGAGATGTTGACGATCGATCCGCCACCACTCTCGCGCATCAGCGGCGCCACCGCCTTCATACCGTAGAACGGGCCGAAGAGGTTGATCTTCATGGTCAGCTCCCAGATGTCGTTCGGGGTGTCCATGAATTCGAGCCGACGCGAGATACCGGCATTGTTGACCAGTCCGCCGAGTTCCCCACGGGTGGTGCGAATTTCGTCGACAACCCGGTCCCAGGCATCGGCATCGGTGACGTCGAGAAGATGAGCGGATGCCGATCCGCCTGCGGCGACGATGTCGTCGACCACGCCGGATGAATCCGAAACATCGGCAATGCAGACATGCGAACCGCGCGCGGCGAGAGTGCGCGCGTGATGCGCCCCCATCCCGGCAGCACCGCCGGTAACGAGAACGACGCCGGGATATGTCGTGGACTCAGACATGCCGCGAACCACCGTCCACCGCAATGCTGTGCCCGGTGACGTAACGCGCGCTGTCCGAGAGCAGGAACAGCAGCGGGCCGAAGACCTCTTCGGGCGAGCCCAGACGATGCAGTGGTACCGCGTCGAGTGCGTTCGCGAGCGCGATCGGATCTTCCTGGACCCACTTCGTCATCGCCGTGTCGATGTAGCCGGGTGCAATGGAGTTGACCCGAATACCCTTGTCGCCGAACTCCACTGCGAGAGACTCCGTGAGGTGCGCAACGGCAGCTTTCGACGTGCAGTATGCGCCTCTCCCCTTCCGCACACGCAGCGCAGACACCGAAGACATGTTGACGATGGCGCCGCCGGGACCGAGGTGACGTGCCGCCGCCTGAGCACCGTAGAGCACTCCCTCGACATTGACACTCAGCGTTGCGCCGATCTGCTCCGGGGTGATCTCCTCGGCCAGCGCAAACGGGAAGATACCCGCATTGTTGATCCAGAAATCGACCCGGCCGAACTCCTTCAACGCCAACTGCGCAAGCAATTCATGCTCGTCGGGCTTGGTGACGTCGACCCGAGCTCCGACGACGCGACCCGGCTTGTCCGCCAGTGCATTCGATTCGAGGTCCGTGTTGATTCGTGCGGCCGTGGCGAGCATCTGCTCTTCGTTGATGTCGGCGCCGACGACATGTACGCCGCGCGTTGCCAGTCCTTCGGCGAACGTCGCACCCATACCCTGAGCCGCGCCGGTCACCACTGCGACCTTGCCTGCCAACTCCGGGTACACCGCCGACATCTGCGTCACAACGGTACGGCCCGGGTTCGTCTGGTCAGAGCTTTCGGTCATGATGTACTTCTCCTACTGAATATTGTTGTGCAAGAAACATTTCGGTACTTCAAGCTTGTTCGGACGCTCGGGGCGCGTCGTCGCGGGAGACGGTGCGGCGGGCGATCTTCCACCCCTCACCGACCCGCACCACGTGATCTGTGACAGTTGTCATCCGCACCAGTCGCGAGTCTCCGCCGCGAGCGGTGGCAACGATCTGCAGGTACCCGTGCACTGTGAGAGCACTCTCGTCCACCGCCTCGACGACGAGATTGGTCAGAACGTGGCGATGCACCTCGTCGGCAGCTTCCGCCGCAGCGAAGAAGCGAGCAGCAAAAGCCGCAAGGTCGTCGAAACCGACCACAGGTTCCGGATAACTGGGGGAATGAAACTCACCGCCATCGGTGAATGTCTGCGCCCAATCCTGCTGGCGCCCAGAGTCTATGCAATGACTCTGGTGGCCGTACAGCTGGTGAATTGCGGCAACATCCTCCGTTGCCACGACGCTGTAGTTGCTCATGAAGGTTCTCTCCGAACACGCTGTGCTGCATCCACCCGAAGGTTGTGCAGCTCCGTAAAGTGTGCGATAATCGCACACACTGTGCGATATGTTCAAAGCGTAGGTGGCATACCTCACAAACGTCAAGAAAGGGATTTGATGTCAGAGCTGAGCGAGGAACACCGACCGCGCAAAAGCGCAGTTCAAGTGGACTCGAGCATGTCGAAAACGCTGCACCACGGACTCGAGATCTTGGAACTCCTGACGTCCTATCCGCACGGTTTGTCAGTCACGGACATTGCCGACGGAGTGGGAGTCCACCGGACTGTCGCACATCGGTTGATCCGCACGCTCGAGGCTCATCACCTGTGCCGCAAGGACTCCTTCAAGCGCGTCACTCTCGGCGCCGGCCTGGTCACCCTCGCCGAACCGGTGGAACAGGATTTGCGCACTCTCGCTCGCCCGATACTTCAAGAACTTGCCGAGGCCACCGAGGCGACAGCGCACCTGGTGGTCCGCGAGAGCGATACCGAAGTGCGCGCGCTGATGGTGGTCGAACCGCGCAGCGCCAAGGTTCACGTCGCGTTTCATCCAGGGCAGGTCGATCCGATCGACCGCGGCTCCGCCGGGCTTTCCATCCTTGCCTCACTCCCGCCGACGAGCGGGGAACGAGAGGAAGTGACGGCGGCACGCGCACGCGGCTACGCAGTGACCGTCGGCGAGGTCATCCCGTCCGTCCTGGGAATCTCAGCGGTGATCCCCGGCCGACGCCGCGACGCCATCTCCAGCCTCGGAATTTCCGTCTTCGACTCCGAGGACCAAGCAGCGCTGGGCGCCGAGGTCATGGCAGCGGCAAAAACCCTCGGCAGCATGTTGCGCTGATCCGAACACCAGTCGAGCCCCGGGAATACCCGGGGCTCGACTTTGTTGACTCCGAATGAGATAGTTGAACAATCAACTACCTGACATCAGCTTCACGGATACAAGGAGTACGACATGCCTGCTGTGACAGTCGAGAACATCTTGGCCCTGCCCCGTCTCGACGAGCCGGCAGAGTCAGCAGTCGACCGCCCCGTCAAGAGCATCACCACCGCACCGGTCGGATACGAAGGTGAAGGCTTTCCCGTTCACCGCGCCTTCGCCGGCATCGACCTCTCCGCCCTCGATCCCTTCATCCACATGGACCAGATGGGCGAGGTCAACTACGCACCCGGAGAACCCAAGGGCACACCGTGGCACCCGCACCGCGGCTTCGAAACCGTGACCTACATGATCGACGGCATCATGGAGCACCAGGACTCCAACGGTGGCGGTGGCATTATCGGCGGCGGCGACACCCAGTGGATGACCGCGGGTGGCGGCATCCTCCACATCGAAACTCCGCCGGAGCACCTCGTCCTCAGCGGCGGCCTTTTCCACGGCGTCCAACTGTGGGTCAACCTGCCTCGCGACAACAAGATGGCATCTCCGCGGTACCAGGACATCACCGGTAACAAGGTGGCCCTGCTTTCCTCGCCGGACGGCGGAGCCTTGGTACGCGTCATCGCCGGAGACATCGCCGGCCACGCCGGACCCGGATCGACGTACACACCCATCGCGCTCTCCCACACGACTGTGGCCCCGGGTGCGAGCCTGACGCTTCCGTGGAACCCCGAGTTCAACGCGATCGTCTACGTCCTCGCCGGCGAAGGCACGGTCGGGGCCGAGCGTCGGCCCATTCGTGTCGGACAGACAGCTGTCTTCGGACGCGGTGACTCCATCACCGTCGCCGCTTCCGATCGCCAGGATTCACGGACCGAATCTCTCGAGGTATTCATCCTCGGCGGCAAACCGATTCGTGAGCCCATCGCGATGGCCGGGCCGTTCGTCATGAACACCAAGTCCGAGGTCATGCAGGCCTTCGAGGACTTCCAGGCCGGACGCCTGGGATCCATCCCGGCGGCACACGAGACGCTGAGCTGACATGTCGTCGGTAGTCGTCCAGCGAGCTGACGAACGTGCGCGTCTCAACTACGGCTGGCTCACGGCGCGTCACAGTTTCCCCTTCGCCGGAAACTTCGATCACGCCGCGTACGCGCACGGACTTCTGTTGGTGAACAACGACGACATCATCGAAGCCGACTACGGTTTCGACACTCATCAGCACCGCGACACCGAGATCGTGACGTGGGTGCTCAGCGGATCTCTGGTTCACCAGGATTCCGCTGGGCACTCCGGAGTCATCCATCGCGGACTCGCGCAGAGAATGAGCGCCGGTACCGGAATCCTGCACTCCGAGCGCAACGATCGCTTCCGGGCCGACGGCTCACGTGTCACCGAGCCCGTTCACCTCGTCCAGATGTGGATACCCCCGGACGAATCCGGAGTGACTCCGAGCTATCAGGAACTCGACATCAACTCCGAACTCGACGGCGGTGGCCTGATCACCCTGGCGTCGGGGATGCCCGCGCATCGCGACCACAGCGCGATCAGCTTGCACAACAAACATGCGGCACTGCATGTTGCTCGCCTCGAGACCGGTGGGTCGGTATCTCTCCCGGATGCGCCGTACGTGCACGGCTTCATCGCCGGTGGCACTGTCGACGTCGAGGGAGTCGGATTGCTCGGTCCGGGAGATTCGTTGCGACTCAAGGATACTGGCGGTCAACGAGTCGAGGGAATCGGCGATGCGGAGATACTCGTGTGGGAGATGCACGCGTCGACGAACTGACGACACCACCGAGTACGCCCAATGTTCGGACTACACAGCAGGTTCGTCGTAGGGTGGATGCCGGTCGTGGCGGATCCCGATTGTGGTGGATCCCGGTGGTACAGAAGGAGGAGCCATGGCATCTGGTCGAGCACAGGCCCCACGGACGACACCGCACATCGATGTGCACCGCTCCGGCGATCGCTTGAAATCCCGCGTCTCCTGGCTGGATTCGAAACATTCGTTCTCGTTCGGACAGCACTACGATCCGGACAACACTCATCACGGATTGCTGCTCGTCAACAACGACGACACCGTACTGGCGGGAACCGGTTTCGACACCCATCCGCACAAGGACATGGAAATCGTGACCTGGGTGCTTCGCGGTTCGCTCGTGCACCAGGATTCCATCGGCCACACCGGCGTCATCTATCCGGGACTCGCCCAGCGCATGAGCGCCGGTACCGGAATCATGCACAGTGAGAAGAACGATTCGTGGCGTATCGGCGGCGAACAGCATTCCGACCCCGTGCATTTCATTCAGATGTGGGTGGTACCGGACGAAGGTGGACTGACCCCCGGTTACGAACAGCTCGAGATCGACGACGAACTGCTGCGCGGCGGTCTGATCCCGGTTGCCTCCGGGATGGAGCGCTACAAGGATCATTCGGCGATTCGCATCAACAACAAGAACGCCGCCATGCATGTCGCACGCATTCTGCCGGGCACCTCCGTGAATCTTCCGGGCGCACGGTTCCTGCACGTCTTCGTCGCGCAGGGCACTGCCGAGATGGAGGGCGTCGGCACACTGTACGAGGGCGATGCTGTCCGGTTGAGCGATTCGGGTGGCCAGCAGCTGACCTCCGACGCCGGGGCCGAAGTCCTCGTCTGGGAGATGCATTCACGTATCGGTGGTTGAGACCCGGTCTCGGCAGGACTCGGCGCGCTGGAGATACTCGACGGATGAGCATCGACAACTCCGCCGCGTCCGTCAAGAAGCTTGACCCACTCAACACATTGATGGGTGTGCGCGCCGTTTCGGTCGAGCCCGGGGACCTGGCCTTCGCGCAGGCCGTCGGCGAGCGATTCCACGATCACCGTGGCAAAACCGTGCTCGGTTCCATCGGAGTCATGATCGACGGTGCCATGGGCGGCGCGGTGTACTCGGGACTGACCTCGGGCCATCAGTCCGTCCTCGCGCAGGTCACGGTCAGTGCGGGCGCCGACATCCCCGACGTCGCGGACGTCGGTGCCACCGGAACACTCGTGCATCTCGACGACGGCGTCGGACTCGCATCCGGGCAACTTCGCGACGAGAACGGCACCCTTCTGGCAGTGATGGCCGGTCGCGCCATGGTGGTCTCGCGTCCCCCCGTCGTGGGAATCGACGACTACGTGGAGGGCGAGCCGCTGCCCGTCCCGACGCCGGAGAAGACAAGCAACCTGAGCGGGTTGTCCGGGTCCGACGTCGTCGAAGGAATCCGCGACGGCAAACTCGAACGCGGTCCACTCGCCGGTCTCCTCGATCTTGCTGTCGTCGACGTGACCCCGGGTTCCGTCGTCGGTGAGTTCGCACCCGTGGCCTGGATGGCCAACCCGTTGGGCGCCGTTCAGGGCGGTGTCCTCATCTCGGCAGTCGACGCCATCACTGGCCTGTCTGCCCAGACCCTGACCAGCGTCGACCAGGACTATCGCGTCCTCGACCACAAGATCGACTTCCTGCGCTCACCCGACATCGGCGGGCCGGTCTTACGCGCCGAGGCCTCCGTGATTCGTGCCGGGCGCAGGCTCGCGCTGATCGAAACGCGCATCGTCGACGCCGGCGGACAGGTCTACGTACGGGCCACCTCGAGCATCCAGATGCTCTCCCAGCAAGTTCACAGCGGATAACCAGTTCCGCACCAGGTCGCCCGTCCACCATTGAGACAACAGCCCACACAATGGAGGTACAGCGGCGTGAACAAAGACATCGAAGCGAGCAGGCTACGCGTGAGCCGTCGACGGGCCCTCGCTCTCGGCGGAACCATCAGTCTCGGCGGGCTCATCGCAGCCTGTTCCGGTAACAGTGGCACCGCGACGACGACTTCGGCCGCGGCTGCATCGACGACAACCACTTCCGGCGCTTCCGCAGCGGCCACGTCCGGCGATGCCGTCACCGCACTTCTGGCCAAAGCACCGCAGTGCGTCATGAGCAAGGAAGAGACGCAGGGTCCCTACTGGTTCGACGTCGACTCCATTCGCGGCGACATCCGCGAGGACCGTCCGGGCACCACGCTGCAGGTTGCGATGCGCGTGCAGGACAACAGCCAGTGCAACGTCGACGGCAGCATCGGCGCGGTCAGTAACGCCGTCGTCGAGATCTGGCACTGCGACGCCGGCGGCGTGTACTCCGGCTTCGAATCCGGTTCGCTGAGCGCCAACGGCGGCGGCGGCGGTGGCGGCGGAACTCCCCCGGCCGGCGGGATGGGTGAACCTCCGTCAGGTGCACCCGGAGGCGGAATGGGCGGTGGTATGGGAGGGTCCGGTGAGACCTCCGACGGTTCGTACAGCGTCGGCGACACCGAAGCCACCACCACCGACGACGGCACCTATCTGCGCGGGGCGCAGACCACCGATGCAAACGGCATCGCACAGTTCACCACGATCTTCCCCGGCTGGTACATGGGCCGCACCACCCACATCCACGTCAAGGTTCACATCGACAAGAAGACGGTCCTCACGTCGCAGACCTTCTTCGACGAGACCCTTCTCGACGAGGTGTACTCGCAGTCCCCGTACAGCGAGCACACCGGTCGTGAGAACAACACGAACAACGCCAGTGACGGCATCTACGACGACACCGGCCTCATGACCGTCGAAAAGCAATCGGACGGGCCCTACCTCGCCGTCATCAACCTGGGTATCGACGCCTGAGGTAGGAGCCCGGTCAGCTGCCGACGTATGCCGCGAGGTGCTTTCCGGTGAGTGTGGAGCCGTCGGCGACGAGCTCCTCGGGAGTGCCTTCGAAGACGATCCGACCGCCGTCGTGACCGGCTCCAGGGCCGAGGTCGATGATCCAGTCGGCGTGCGCCATCACGGCCTGGTGGTGCTCGATGACGATAACGGACTTACCGGAATCGACGAGTCGATCGAGCAGGCCGAGCAACTGCTCGACGTCGGCCAGGTGCAGTCCGGTGGTCGGCTCGTCGAGGACGTACACGCCGCCCTTCTCACCCAGGTGGGTTGCCAGCTTGATGCGCTGACGCTCACCGCCCGACAGCGTCGTCAACGGCTGGCCGATCGTGAGGTATCCGAGCCCCACGTCGACCAGTCGGACGAGGATCTTGTGCGCAGCGAGGGTCTTGGCCTCACCGTCGCCGAAGAACTCCTCGGCCTCGGCCACCGACATCGTGAGAACCTCGTTGATGTCCTTGCCACCGAATTTGTATTCGAGTACCTCGGCTTGGAAGCGCTTGCCCTCGCACTCCTCGCAGAGAGTGGCAACGCCGGCCATCATCGCCAGGTCGCTGTAGATG
Organism: Rhodococcus sp. WY5; assembly: GCF_018588185.1. NCBI lineage: Bacteria > Bacillati > Actinomycetota > Actinomycetes > Mycobacteriales > Nocardiaceae > Rhodococcus > Rhodococcus sp. WY5. Next base: position 2,310,440 of record NZ_JAAMPR010000001.1, on the reverse strand, counting down.
ACGCCGTTGCCGTTGCACGTCGGGCAGGCGCCCTCGGAGTTGGCACTGAACAGCGCCGGCTTCACGCCGTTGGCCTTCGCGAATGCCTTGCGGATCGGGTCGAGCAGCCCCGTGTAAGTCGCCGGGTTGCTCCGACGCGAGCCGCGGATCGCACTCTGATCGACCGACACCACGTCTTCGCGTTTCGCGAGTGAGCCGTGGATCAGCGAACTCTTGCCCGACCCGGCGACGCCGGTCACCACGACCAGTACGCCGAGCGGTACGTCGACGTCTACATCTTGGAGGTTGTGTGAGTTCGCTCCACGAATCTCGATTGCTCCGGTGGACTCCCGCACGGTCTCTTTGATTGCGGCCCGGTCGTCGAAGTGACGGCCGGTTACGGTGTCGCTGGCACGAAGGCCCTCGACGGTGCCCTCGAAGCAGACGTTTCCGCCGGCGCTACCCGCACCCGGACCGAGGTCGACGATGTGGTCGGCGATCACGATCGTCTCCGGCTTGTGCTCGACCACGAGCACGGTGTTGCCTTTGTCGCGCAGGCGCAGCAGTAGGTCGTTCATCCTCGCGATGTCGTGCGGATGCAGGCCGGTGGTGGGCTCGTCGAATACATACGTGATGTCGGTGAGCGAGGAACCCAGGTGACGAATCATCTTGGTGCGCTGAGCTTCACCGCCGGAGAGGGTTCCCGACGGCCGATCGAGACTGAGGTAGCCGAGTCCGATCTCCACGAACGAGTCGAGCGTTTCACCGAGCGTCGTGAGCAACGGCGCGACCGAAGGCTCCTTCAGTCCGCTGACCCATTCCGCGAGATCGCTGATCTGCATCGAGCAGGCGTCGGCGATGTTGACGCCCTTGATCTTCGACGACCGCGCCCCCTCGCTCAGTCGCGTCCCGTCGCATTCGGTGCAGGTGGTGAACGTGATCGCCCGCTCGACGAAAGCCCGGATGTGGGGCTGCATCGCGTCGACGTCCTTGGCCAGGAACGACTTCTGAATCTGCGGAATCAGACCCGTGTACGTCAGGTTGATGCCTTCGACCTTGATCTTGGTCGGCTCTTTGTAGAGCAGATCGTTCAGTTCCTTCTTGGTGTACTTCTTGATCGGCTTGTCGGGATCGAAGAAGCCGCAGCCGCGATAGATCCGGCCGTACCAACCCTCCATGCTGTAACCGGGCACCGTGATCGCACTCTCGTTGAGCGACTTGGTGTCGTCGTACAACGCGGTCAGATCGAAATCGTTGACCGCCCCTCGTCCCTCACACCGCGGACACATGCCGCCGGTGATCTTGAAGCTGCGACGCTCTTTCGTCTGACGTCCGCCGCGTTCCATCGTGACCGCGCCTGCTCCGGAGATCGAGGCCACGTTGAACGAAAACGCCTGAGGCGAACCGATGTGAGGCTTTCCGAGACGGCTGAACAGGATGCGGAGCATCGCGTTGGCGTCGGTGGCGGTTCCGACGGTCGAGCGCGGGTCGACTCCCATCCGCTGCTGATCGACGATGATCGCGGTGGTCAGGCCGTCGAGAACATCGACGTCCGGCCGCGCGAGCGTCGGCATGAATCCTTGAACGAAAGCGCTGTAGGTCTCGTTGATCATCCGCTGCGATTCCGCGGCGATCGTACTGAACACCAGCGAACTCTTCCCCGAACCGGAGACGCCGGTGAATACCGTCAGCCTCCGCTTCGGGATCTCGACACTGATGTCTTCGAGGTTGTTCACCCGCGCGCCTTGCACGCGGATCAAATCGTGGCTGTCTGCGGTGTGCAAGGCAGTCATCGTGTCTCCATCTGTCAGTCGATCGCCGACGGTCTCAGCGCAGTTGACGGGCTCAGCGCAGTTCTTGAATACGGATCAGGTTTCCCGCTGGGTCCCGGACGGCGCAATCGCGAACGCCGTACGGCTGCTCGGTCGGTTCCTGGACGACGTCGATGTCGCCGGCCTGAAGCCGCTCGAACGTGTCGTCCAGATCTTTGGTGGCCAGGAGAAGTCCGCCGTAGGTGCCCTTGGCCATCATCTCGATGATGGTGCGGCGCTCCTCGTCGGTGATTCCGGGATCGACGGCCGGCGGATGCAGCACGATGGAGGTGCCGGGCTGGCCGGGCGGCCCCACCGTGATCCAACGCATCCCGTCGTAGCCGACGTCGTTGCGAACCTCGAAGCCGAGCGTGTCGCGATAGAAGTTCAGGGCGGCTTCAGGGTCGTCCTGCGGAAGGAAACTCGAGTGAATGGTGATGTCCATGGCGATCACGTTAATTGCGGCTGCGCGGTCTGCGCTTCTCGATTCCTGATCGGTCTGGTGACTTGTTTGGACACGCAGGACGGCATTCCTGCCGTCGACTGCTCGGCCTCGCGCCGATAGACACTGGGCGGAACCCCCACCAATTCGGTGAACTTGCTGCTGAAAGTGCCGAGAGAGCTGCAACCGACCTCGAAGCAGACGTCCGTGACACTGAGGTCTCCGCGCCGCAGTAACGCCATCGCTCGCTCGATTCGCCTGGTCATCAGGTAGGCGTACGGCGGTTCTCCGTATGCCTGACGGAATTGGCGACTGAGATGCCCCGCAGACATGTTCACTCCCCGCGCGAGCGCCTCCACGTCCAGAGGCCGCGCGTACTCCCGGTCGATACGGTCTCGCACACGTCGTAGTCGCGCGAGGTCCTGCAGGTGCGGATCTGCGGCAGGTCTGCTGGTCACGTATTCGATCGTGCCATGCCATACCGACGTTGCCCAGCACAAGAGATGAACTCGGCGTGGAGCGATCGCGCACACACCGAGCAGTTCGTCATGATCGTGTAAGGATGGAGAAATGACCACGGCTCATCGCTCAGGCATCGACCTCACCCACCTCGACGGCGACACACGGGCGCAGGACGATCTGTTCGTCCACGTCAACGGAAAATGGCTCGCCGAATACGAGATTCCGGCAGACCGCGCAGTCGACGGGGCCTTCCGGACGCTCTACGACAAGGCCGAAGAAGACGTACAGACCATCATCACCGAAGCCGCGGAGTCCAACTCGGCCGCCGGTACCGATGCACAGCGCATCGGCGACCTGTACTCGAGCTTCATGGACGCCGACGCCGTGGAGGCCGCAGGCCTCGGCCCCATCGACGACGAGCTCGACGCCGTCGCCGATGCGCCGGACCGGTCGTCGCTGGCCACCGTGATCGGACGCCACCAGCGCGTCGGCGTCGGCGGTGCCATCTCGCATTACGTCGACACCGATGCCAAGAACTCCGAGCGGTACCTGATCCACTTCAGCCAGTCGGGAATCAGCCTCCCCGACGAGTCGTACTACCGCGAGGACAACTACGCGGAGATCCGCGAGAAGTACGTCGCGCACATCGACAAGATGTTCACCCTCGCCGGCGTCGGCTACGACGCCCAGCGTGTGTTCGAGCTCGAGAAGAAGATCGCGGCCGGGCATTGGGACGTCGTCAAGCGTCGTGACGCAGATCTGAGTTACAACCTGGTGGGCTTCGAGGAACTGACCGAGCAGAACCCCGGTTTGGACTGGGCGGCATGGCTGTCCGGTCTCGGCGCCGATTCGGAGAAGTTCGCCGAGATCGTGGTCCGCCAGCCCGAATTCCTGCACACCTTCACCGCACTCTGGGCGTCGGAGTCACTGGACGACTGGAAGGCATGGGCGGCGTGGAAGGTGCTTCATGCCCGCTCCCCTTACCTGCATTCGGCCCTGGTCGACGAGACTTTCGCTTTCTACGGCACCACACTGTCCGGGACCGAAGAGAACCGTGAGCGCTGGAAGCGCGGGGTAAGCCTGGTCCAGGATCTGCTCGGCGAGGCCGTCGGCAAGCTCTACGTCGATCGACACTTCCCCGCAGAGGCGAAGACCCGCATGCTGGAACTGGTCGCAAACCTGCAGGAGGCGTACCGCCGCAACATCTCCGACCTCGAGTGGATGAGCCCGCAGACTCGTGAGGCTGCATTGGCCAAGCTCGAGAAGTTCACCCCGAAGATCGGTTACCCCGACAAGTGGCGCGACTACGCCGGACTCGAGATCTCGGCAACCGACCTGGTGGGCAACTACCGTCGCGGATACGCCGCCGAGTACGACCGTGACCTGGCCAAGCTGGGCGGCCCCGTCGACCGTGACGAGTGGTTCATGACACCGCAGACCGTCAACGCCTACTACAACCCGGGCATGAACGAAATCGTCTTCCCCGCAGCCATTCTCCAGCCGCCGTTCTTCGACGCGGCAGCCGACGACGCTGCCAACTACGGCGGCATCGGCGCCGTCATCGGCCACGAGATCGGTCACGGATTCGACGATCAGGGCGCCAAGTACGACGGCGACGGCAACATGGTCGACTGGTGGACCGACGAGGACCGCAGCGAATTCGGCAAGCGCACAAAGGCTCTCATCGAGCAGTACAACGAGTTCGAGCCCAAGGAACTTCCGGGCCACCACGTCAACGGCGAGTTCACGATCGGCGAGAACATCGGCGACCTCGGCGGGCTGTCGATCGCGATCGCGGCGTACAAGATCGCGACCGAAGGTACCGAACCTCCGGTCATCGACGGACTCACCGGCTTGCAGCGCGTGTTCTTCGGGTGGGCGCAGGTATGGCGCACGAAGGCCCGTGAGGCCGAAGCGCTTCGCCGTCTGGCCGTCGACCCGCACTCGCCGCCGGAGTTCCGGTGCAACGGCGTCGTCCGAAACCTCGACACGTTCCACGAGGAGTTCGACGTCAAGCCCGGTGACGCACTGTATTTGGAGCCGGAGAAGCGTGTGAAGATCTGGTAGCAGGGGCAGGCCCCTGTGCGCGCTTAGGGACCCCCTGGACTCCCTGAGCGCGCACGGGGCCGAAGGCCTACCGGGCGTACATGATCACCCCGACGCCGACCAGACAGATCAGCGCACCGGCGATGTCGAAACGATCCGGGCGGAATCCGTCCATCACCACCGCCCACAGCAGTGAACCTGCGACGAAGATCCCGCCGTACGCGGCGAGGATGCGCCCGAAGTTCGCATCGGGTTGCATGGTGGCGACCAGACCGTAGAGGCCGAGCGAGATGACGCCGAGCCCCACCCAGATCCATCCCTTGTGCTCGCGAATTCCCTGCCACACCAACCACGCGCCCCCGATTTCGAGCAGCGCGGCGAGTACGAACAGCAAGAGCGAACGTGCGACGGTCATGCCGCACACAGTATCGCTACAGACGTACTCCGGTCTCCGCGGAAAAGAAGTACACCTCGCCGGCCTTGGGCAGCAGATGAAGCGACTCCCCCGGTGCCACCGACATCTTCCGGTCGACGCGAATGACGATTCGACCGGATCGGCTCTGCCACTGCGAATCCGGGGCACCCTTTGCATAGACGAACGATTCGGCTCCCAACTCTTCGAGCAGATCGGCATCCACGGCCAGCGAGCCCTTTCGCCACGCTCCCACCAGATCCCACGACTCCGGGCGCACTCCCACGACGACCCGCTCCCGCTCGGACGCCCCGGTGGGCAGCGGAATCCGCAGATCACCGAGCACTGCGACGGTACCCTCGACCGGCGCTTCGATCAGGTTCATGCCGGGCGATCCGATGAAGGCGGCCACAAAGGTGTTGACGGGGTTGTCGTAGAGTTCGCGCGGCTTCGCCACCTGCTGCAAGCGACCGTCCAGCATGACCGCCACCCGGTCTCCCATCGTCATCGCCTCGACCTGATCGTGGGTGACGTAGACCGTCGTGGTGCCGAGTCGACGCTGTAAGGCGGCGATCTGCGACCGTGTGCTGACGCGTAGTTTGGCATCCAGATTGCTGAGCGGCTCATCCATGCAGAACACCTTGGGATGGCGAACGATGGCTCTACCCATGGCGACTCGCTGGCGTTGCCCACCCGACAGCTTGGCCGGTTTACGTCCGAGCAGCGGTTCGAGCTCGAGCATCCGCGCTGCCTCGAGTACCCGCTCCCGTCGCTCGGCCTTTCCTACTCCGGCATTCTGCAGCGCGAAGCCCATGTTCTGCTCGACGGTCATGTTCGGGTACAGCGCGTAACTCTGAAACACCATGGCGACGTCACGTGCTCGCGGAGCGAGGTGCGTGACGTCCGTGCCGCCGATCTCGATCCGGCCGTCCGACGCAGACTCGAGACCGGCGAGCATTCGCAGGCTGGTGGACTTACCGCAACCGGAAGGTCCTACGAGTACCAGGAACTCACCGTCGGCGATGTCGAGGTCGAGACGGTCGACTGCCGGTCGATCAGTTCCTTCGTAGCGGTGCGTGACTCCCGCGAATTGCACGTTGGCCATGAGTGTTCTCTCCTACTACTTCGGCAGCTTGGGGGTGATCTGCCGGTCGATGATCTGCTGCAACTGCGTGGCAACGCCGGCGAATGTCGATGCGACGTCGGCCTTCTGGAGAGCGATCTGCTCGAGTCCGGTGCCGATGATCTGATCCCCACCCGGGACGAACACGCGTGCGTAGTCCTGCGAGCGCGTACGCGAGAGCTGATCCACAGCGGTACGGGAGTTGGGGTTCGCGTCGAGGAACGCCTTCATGCTCGGCTCCGAGGTTGCCGACTTGCGGACCGGCATGTAGCCGACGTTCTGCGAGAAGTACGCCGTGTTCTCACCATTGGTGATGAAGTCGATGAACTTGAGCGCGTTCTTCTTACGCTGATCGGAGATCTTGGACGGGATGGCAAGCCCGGCACCGCCGGTGGGGCAACCGGGAGTTCCGTCCACTGCCGGGAGGAAAGCGGTGCCGAAGTCGAAGTTGGCAGTCTTCTTGATGCCGGACAGATCGCCCGTCGACGCGATGGTCGACGCCAGAATGCCGGTACCGAATTCGTTCGCGATGTCAGTGGAGACCGCGGCGTACTTCTTGTCGTGAATCATGCTGGAGAGGAACTGCCCTGCGGCAATTGTCTTCTCGTTGTCGAGCTGCAGATTCCACTGGTCGGAGTACGAGCCGCCGAACGTCCAGATTGGGCCTTCGTAGGTCCAGCCGAGGTAATCCTTCGCGTTGCCCCACCCGTGTGCCAACTTGCCGTTGCCCACGACCTTCTGCAGCTCGGGTCCCCACTCGTCGAACTCCTGCCATGTGGCCGGCCCACGGTCGGGAAGACCTGCCTGCGACCAGACCGCCTTGTTGTAGTAGAACAACGGCGTCGACCGCGCGTAGGGAAGCGCATAGTGCTTGCCCTGGAACAGGTAGTCGGCGAGCAGTGAATCGACGTAGTCGGCCGAGTCGACGCCCACCTCGGAGAAGAGTCCGTCAAGCGGCTCGATTGCCCCGGCCAGTGCATAGTTGAACCACCAGACGTCCGACAGCACAACCACATCGGGCACATCTCCACCGGATAGGGCAGCGTTGAACTTCTGTGCCACCTCTTCGTAGTTCTTGCCGCCGTCCACCAAGTTGACCTTCAGGTCCGGGTACTTGGTCTGGAAGCGGTTGATCAGTTCCTTCTCCACGTCGGTGGACTTACCCGGGTGGTTCGACCAGAAGGTGATGGTGTTGGAATCACCCGACGCACCGGATGTTCCCGCAGCATCAGCGCTCGACCCGCCGGATCCCGCGCACGCGGTCAGTGCGGCTCCGGCGGCGATTGCACCGCCGAGGCTCAAGAATCCGCGCCTGTTCATGTTTGCCATTACTGCTCCTCGAGAAAGAAATGTGACGGGAAAGCTGTCAGCCCTTGACCGCACCGGAGGTGAGGCCCTTGATCATGTGTCGTTGCAGCAGAAGGAAAATCACCAGGATCGGTAGCATCGTCAGCACCGTTCCTGCCATGACCGGACCCCAGTTGGTAAGTCCGTCGTTGTTCTGCAGTTGGGTCAATCCGATCGGCAGCGGCGCTACCGAGGAATCGTCGGACATGAGGAACGGCCACAGGTACTCGTTCCATTCGTTGACCACCGTGATGATGCCGAACGCCACCATCGTGGGTCCGGAAACGGGGAGCACCACGCGCCAGAGCAACCGCCAGTGGCCGGCTCCGTCCATCCGCGCCGCCTCGACGATCTCCGAAGGGATCGAGAGGAAGTGGTTGCGCATGAGGAACGTACCGAAGGCTACACCCGCGAGCGGAACTATGATGCCCTGGAACGTGTTACGCCAGCCCCACTCTGCCACGAGTGCGTAGTTCGAGATCACGGTGATCTGGTTCGGAACCATCAATGCGGCGATGATGCCGAGAAAGACGAAGTTCTTCCCCGGGAAGCGCAGGAACACCAACCCATAGGCGCTGAGAGTCCCCAGAACGAACTTCGCCGCCGACAGAATCGTCGTGATCACTATCGAGTTCCGCAAGAACATCCAGAACGGGACCGATGTGGTTGCTTCCGAATAGTTTTCGGGATGCAGCGACGACGGCCACCACGTTGCCGGTTGCGTGTAGATCTCCGGGCGCTCCTTGAACGAGGTCATCACGATCCAGTAGAGCGGCAGGACGATGATGACCAACGCGATCACCATTGCCGCATAGCCGAGGATCTTCACGCCGACCTCACGCCGGTCCACGTTCTTGCGGTCCGGGCCGGGCCGAACGACGGAAGTCGGAGCAGCGCTTTTCTTTTCCTCTACCGCTGTCATTTCTCTTCTCCCCGATCCATGGCACGAACCTGGTAGACGGTGATGATCAGCAGGATCAGGAACATGATGGTGGCAACCGTCGCGCCGTAGCCCGCCCGGAAGTTTCGGAACGTCTCGTTGTACACCTGGTAGACCATCGTCGTCGTCCCCGTACCCAGCGGGCCACCACGGGTCATGACGTTGATGATGTCGAAGACCTGGAGCGAGTTGAGCATGACGGTGATGGAGAGGAAGAACGTCGTCGGGCGCAACTGAGGTAGGAGAACCCGGCGGAACTTGGTCCACGGCTTGGCACCGTCGATTTCGGCGGCTTCGTTCAACTCTTGCCGAACTCCTTGCAGCGCAGCGAGATAGATGACAAACGTGTAGCCGAGGTTCTTCCACATGTATGTCACCGTCACCATGAACAGCGCCCAGTGGGGGTCCTGATAGAAGTCGGGCGATTGGAGTCCGACGCGGTGCAGGAGATCCTGGATCAGACCGAAGTTGGGGTCGAAGACGAACTGAAACGCGACACCGATCGCTGCACCGGAGATGACGAACGGAGCGAAGATGGCCGACCGGACCAGGTTTCGCCCGACGAGCTTGCGATCGAGCAGCATGGCCAACGCCAAACCGATGACCATCGAACCCACCACTGTGACCAATGTGAATACCACTGTGTTGGTGACGATCTGCCAGGTGTCGCTTCGTCCGAACCACTCGCGGTAATTGCTCAGCCCGATGAACGTCGCCTTCGGGTCCGCAATGTTCCAGTCGAAGAACGAAAGTCGGATGTTGTCCACCAGCGGGCGATAGGTGAACAAGATCAGCAACGCGAGATTGGGACCTACCAAGAGCGCGAACAGCGCGTAATCACGCCATGGTCTGCCCCACAGACCTGGCTTGCCTGAAGTGGGCAGCGTTCTTTCCGGACTCGATCTCACTGAGGCAGTCTGACCGCCCGCAACGAATGAATGGTGAACGTACAAGACACTCGAGCTGAACGCGACACGAAAAAGGCCCTGCGCGAATACTTCTCGCGCAGGGCCTTCCTCGTCGATGTCTAGCGGTTCCAGTCACCCAATCCGTCGGCGCCGCTGAGGACTCCACCTGCGGTGTTCTGCACGATCACCGGGTCGCCCTTGCCAGCGTTCTCGAAGAACCACTTGGCATCCTCGGTGCTGACATTGAGGCAGCCGTGGCTGACGTTGGTGAAACCCTGTTGCGCAACCGACCACGGAGCTGCATGGACGAAGATGCCACTGTAGGAAATTCGCGTCGCGTACTCGACGTAGGTGCGGTACCCCTCGGGAGAATCGATCGGAACGCCGTACGTGGACGAATCCATGTACATGTCGCGCAGCTGCTCGCCGACGATGTACGTGCCGTTCGGTGTTTCGTGGCCCGGCTTGCCGAACGACGTCGGCATGGTGCGCACGACCTCGCCGTTGCGGGTGACCGTGACCTGCTTGGTGTTGTCGTCCGCGACGGTGACGAGTGCGTCACCGATGTTGAACGTGGAGTGCGAATCACCGGCGTCGACGGTCACGGAGATGTTCGCCGGCCAGAACTGTGCCGGCTTCCAACGGACCTGACTGTCGTTGATCCAGTAGAAGCTGCCCTCGACCGGAGGATCGGTGGTCACGCGAATCGCGCGCTCGGCCGTGGCACGGTCGCCGACTGCCTCGTTGAAACGAATGATGATCGGCTGCGCGATACCGACGGTCTCACCCGCGGACGGGTTGAGCGACGGCGCGGAGAAGTTGGGGACGCCGATGGGCGCCTGGATCGGCGTACCCGGGATGCCCGGAACCGGAATTGCCGGATCGAGGTACGGAACGCCGGGAATGACGGGCAACGGAATGTCGGGTCCACCGGGAAAGAGCGGAACAGCCGCGGAGGGTCCGGCCAGAGCGAGGCCGGCGGCCACTGCTCCGACGATTGCCACGGCAACCCGTGACGTCCGACGACCCTTTTTGCTGCCCATGTCACTACCTTCGCTCGACTGACCACGTACTCACGTGGATCGTGCGCGGCCGGCATCGATACCCGCCTGGTACCGATGCCGATGCACCATTCGGACGCACCCGCTCGGAGCACACCTACACACCCGAGCACGCCGAAGAGAGCAAACCGCACATTTCCATAGTCATTAACACACAAAAGCGGCAATCGAGCAATTCGGATGTTCGCCCAAACGTTGCTATCCGTCGCTGCGGGCAGCCGCCAACATGGATTCGATGGAGATGAGTTTGGTTCGCGGTCGTCCGGTTGCGGCACCGGATGCGCGTTCTGCCTTGTCGATACGCTGCCAACCTTGATAGTCCACCTGATCCGGCGACCGGTCTGCCAACAAAACCTGCAACTTGTCGGCATCCTCGGTCGGGGTGGCGAGGCGCCCACCAGCGAAGTCGTCGAAGATCATCGACACGGTCTCGGCGGAGCAGTACTTGTTGGTGCCGATCACGCCAGTCGGTCCGCGCTTGATCCAACCCGCGACGTAGACACCCGGGATCGGCGTGCCGGTCTCGGTGTCGATTACTCTGCCGTTCTCGTTGGGGATCACGCCGCGAGCGTCGTCGAAGGGCAAGTCGGCCATCGGTGTGCCGCGGTATCCGACCGACCGAAGCACCAGTGAAGTGTCGATCGTCTCCTCGGTCTCGGTAGGCCGGGCGGAGAGCTGACCGGTCGGCGTTGCCACCAATTCGTTTTTCACGATCCTCACCTGTGAGACTGCACCGTCGCCGAGGACCTCGACGGGAGAGGTGAGGAACCGGAGAACGATCCGCTTGCGAGAAGGATCTGCGGTACGCGAAGCAAATTCCTGCGCCTGCTTGACCTTGAGCAGGACGGACGGCTCGGCGGCATCGCTTTCCACGAACGCCTGACTGGCCTCGTCGAGTTCGGCTTCGATCGGGTCGACGACTACGTCCACGTTCGCCATCTGTCCGAGCGCCAACAGTTCGGGATTGGTGTACGCGGCCTGCGCCGGCCCACGACGCCCGAGAATGACCACCTCACGAATCTTGCTGTTCCGCAGCGCTTCCAATGCATGCTCGGCGAGGTCCGTCTTCGCAAGCTGGTCAGGGTCGGTCACCAGGATGCGTGCGACGTCGAGTGCGACGTTGCCGTTTCCGACGATCACCGCTCGCTCGCCGGACAGATCGAAAGTCCGATCGGCATATCCCGGGTGGCCGTTGTACCAGGCGACGAACTCGGTGGCGGCGTGACTTCCCGGCAGATCCTCGCCCGGGATCTCGAGCTTGCGATCCCCGGCAGCGCCCACCGCGTAGATCACTGCGTGGTGATGGTCCAAGAGTTCCGAATGCGAGATGTGAGTGCCCACCTCGACGTTGAAGTGGCAGCGCACAGTCTTCTTCGCGACCACGGCGCGGAACTGATCGGTGACGCCTTTGGTTCCGGGATGATCCGGCGCCACGCCGGCGCGCACCAAACCGTATGGAGTGGGAAGTCGATCGAACATGTCGACCTCGACGCGAGGCTTGCCGGTCAGTTCCATCGCCGCGTAGCAGGCGGCCGGGCCGGAGCCGACGATCGCTACTTTCAGCGTTCCCAGTTCGGGATCGATCTTGGCCATCGTGATCGGCTCGGGCCAATCCGGGCCCATCGGATGCTTCTCGAAGTACGACGCGTTCATCTGCAGGTACGGCGCGTCGTCCTCGTCGAGTTCGTTGTCCGGGAAGATCGCCTCGACCGGGCATTCGTCCACACACGCACCACAATCGATGCAGGTGTCGGGATCGATGTAGAGCATTTCGGTGGTCGCGAACGGGGCTTCGTCCGGTGTCGGGTGAATGCAATTGACCGGACACACGTCAACACACGAGGCGTCGTTGCAGCACGGCTGCGTGATCACATACGCCATGACATTCCCCTATCCCTGAAACACGAAGCTCGAACTGGTTCCCAGACTATAACGTGTTCCAATTTGGCGCGAGAATCGTTTTCAGATCACCCCATTGCGCTTCAGCAGCCACACCGCCTGCACGGTGGCGTGACCTCGCCATTCCAACGCCGCGGCGGGTGAATAGCTGTCGAAATCCACCGCCCAACCGCCGTCGCCATGTTGTCGCGCAGCGAGCGCAGACAGTTCGGACTCGATCACTGATGCGTCGAACAACGCGCGGGTCGGGCCGCCGGGAAGCGGTGAGAAATCGAGGGGCCGCATGAATTCGCCCTCGGCTCCCCCGTCCACGTGAACCAAGCCGTCAGCCGGGATACGCGAACCAAGAGTGCTCACCAACGACGACGCTTCGGGACTGTTCCGGTGAACCGCGTCGAGAAACTGCAAGGCAAAGGCGAGCTCGAGGGCATGCAGAGAATCGGCCCCGTCGATCGCGTCGAGGCAATATCGAACGGCAGAGGCGAACCACGGATGTTCGGCGACGGCCTCGTCGAATTCGGCAACGCGAGCCGCTGCAGCACACACGATGCTGGTGATCTGCAACGACGGCGCCAACGGATCCGCGCTCACCCAGAAGGGCGCACATCCGGCTGGGTCGGCAATCGGGAAGGCGAAGGGTAAACCGCCGCCTGCCAGCGACTTGGTCTGCAACCAGTCGCACAGTTCGACCGCTCTGGGCGTCGGCGTTCCGATGTCGGCAAAGGCTTCGAAGGCGTGCAGCGCGCCGCCAGGTTGGCTCGATGCCGAGCGAAGATCCGGTTCGAGTCCCCAGCCGTACCCACCGTCCGGGTTGCGATAACTGTCCACAGCCGCCAATGCCGCGGTCCGGTCCCCCTGTCCGAGAATCAATTTCAGTCGATGCCGATCGAGAGTTCTGGCATGTCCCGCCATGAACCCGACGGCCGCCCTGAGATCAACACTCATGAACGACGACTCAAGATTCGTCGCCGTCGAGCCGGAAGCCGACCTTCAACGTGACCTGGAAATGCGCCACGGCGCCGTTCTCGATGTGACCGCGAGTTTCCACCACCTCGAACCATTCGAGGTTGCGCACCGTCTCGTTCGCACGGGCGATGGCGGTGCGAATTGCCGCGTCACTGCTCTCGGTGGACGAGCCGACGATCTCGGTCACCCGGTACACGTTGCTGCTCATGGCATTCCCTTCGTGTCAGATTCGACGAACCAACTCCTGCGCCTCGGCGCCGAGCCTCGCAAGGCGAAGATCACCGAGAGCTGTCACAGCACTACCCAACCTGTTGGTGGTGAAACCGAGCGAGAGTCCGCTGGACAGGTCCGCATACGCGCCTGAACCGCCGACTCCGTAGTGGCCTATCGCATTCCGCGGCTGCCGCCGCGCGGCAATGATCGGCGGGTGGTAACCGAGAGTCCAGTTGGGCCGCACCGCCAGCACGTAATCCCGATCGCGAGTCTGGATGGTCGACATCTGGTCGATGGTCGATTCCTTCAGGAACCGCTTCCCGTCGATCACGCCGCCGTTCGCGATGGCGCCGTACATCTTCGCGAGAGCACGCGCGCTGAACACTCCGTTCCAGCCCGGCATGACGGCGTCGTGGACAGCCGGGTTGCGCACCATGACGTCGAAACCGTCCGGCATCGCGGCCTCCGCGAGTCCGCGAGTCGGACCGACGTGTGAGAGCACGGTCGACGCGAAGGCCCAGTTCAAGCCGGCAGGGTTGATATGTGGGAACAGCTTCGCGATCCGTGGACGCTCGGTTTCGGGTACGCGGTACCAGAATTCGTCGACGCCGAGGGGCTTCGCTATCTCCGCTTGTACGACGTCGATGAACGGCTGACCGGACACCCTGGCCACAAGTTCGGCTACCAACCAGCCGTAGGTCACAGCGTGATAGCCGGGGCCTCGAAGCCGACGCGGATCCGGTTTCTCGGCAGCCAGGGCGGCAACGACCGCGTCGTAGTCCATCAGGTCGAGAGGATGCGGCATCAAGCCGCGAACTCGGTGAAGGCCCGCGCGATGTGACATCAGTTCACGGACGGTGATCTTGTCCTTGCCGGCCGCCGCGAATTCAGGCCAGTACCGAGCAACCGGGGCGTCGTAGTCGATCAACCCACGTTCGGCGAGTCGGTGAACGACGGTGCTGGCGACGCCTTTGCCGGTCGAGAACGACAGCGACACCGTGTCGTGGTCCCAGCGCCGATCACGATCGGCATTGCCGGCCCAGATGTCGAGCACTTTCTCACCGCCCAGGTACACGACGAGAGCGCCGCCACCTTGTTGCGGTTGGCGATACATCGCGAAGAAGCGGTCGGCCAAGGGAAGGAATCGCCGGTCCACGTACAGCTCGGTGCGCGAAGGCACCTCCACCCGGGCGAGTGAACCCCGTCGTGCACTGGGAGTCATCGCGTCCTCCGATCCCCGCTGATCAAGTTGCCCGGTCACCCGATCGGTGGCAGGAGCTTGACACCATTGTGACCACTGTCACGCAAGAGGCTCAGGGCCGGGGTGCCCTCACGGGGTGACCCACGTCGAAGTGCCGTCGCTGAAACATCCCTGACCTGTGGCGATATTGAAAACAAGGGTGGGGCCACCTGAGCAGATCGCCCCGACGTCCGCGTCACCCACTGCCGCTCTGCCGCCAGGTCCGCTGAGCACGACGGCAAATGGTGAGGAGTCGGTGCGACCGAGTGCGAGCGAACCCGGGCCGTACGCGACGGCGGCAAGTAACCCACCGCGCGACTCCGCCGCAGCAACGCCGCCGAAGAGGCCGAGGCCTGCCGACCTGCCGCCGTCTCGAGAATCCGCGACGCCGACGCCGTCGCCCTCGACGTGTGAAATCGCGTAACTGGAGGGATCTGCCACCGCTCGGCATGCGGATGACCCGTCGACGATCGTCTGATCTTGCCCGCGCGCCGAACAATCCAACGTCGCGGCTGACGCTGTTCCGCTACCGAGTGACAATCCGAAGGCGGCAAGAATCACACCGCCCGCCGCTAAGCTTGCTGCTCGCATTTTCCGGCGATCCATATCCAACCCCCACAGTGCATTCGACGTGACCGTACATTCGACGTCTGATCGAATTACCCGATATGTCCGCCTCTGACGCTACCCGTCTTTGTTCTTCCGATCGCGGTCCTTGCTCGGTTGAACACGTTTGGGTTCACCGGGCATTTTGGGATAGTTCGGCGGGTACGGCAGATCGCCCAGTCCTGCCGCCAGATCCTTCTCCCACATCTCCAACAGAACATCGAGGGCAAAGGCCTTGTCGTGCATGGCTTCCATCGGATCACCACGATCGGCGAGCAAGCCGGGAACCGTGGCGATGGTGCAGTCGTCTGGATGCACGTCGCGCAGTTCGTCCCAGGTCACCGGCGTCGACACAGTTGCGATCGGCGTCTTACGAGCGGAATACGCCGCCGCGATCGTCCGGTCACGGGCATTCTGATTGAAGTCGATGAAGATCCGTTCACCCCGCTCTTCCTTCCACCACGCGGTTGTGGCGCGATCGGCACTACGACGCTCGACTTCACGAGCAAGGGCGATACCCGCGTGACGGACCTCGACAAAATCCCAGCGCGCCTCGAGCGGGATGTAGACGTGAAGGCCTCGGCCACCGGACGTCTTGGGAAATCCTTCCAATCCCAACTCAGCGAGCAGAGGGCGAAGGACCTCGTCCGCGATGGCAACGGCCTCGTCGAACCCGGTCCCCGGTTGCGGATCGAGATCGATGCGCAGTTCGTCCGGGTGGTCGGTGTCCGGGCACCGCACGGCCCAGGGATGAAACGTGACAGTCCCGAGATTGGCGGCCCACACGATGTTCGCAGCACTTCGCACTCGAAGGACGTCGGCCTTGCGACCCGACGGGAACGTGACCTCGCAGGATTCGACGTGCTCGGGCCGTTTTGCCGGCAGCCGCTTCTGGTAAACCTCTTCGCCCTCGATGCCGTCGGGGAATCGCTGAAGATGCGTGGGCCGATCTTGGAGCGCCCGCAACGCTGCACCCTGCAGCGCCACCGTTCGGTAGTACTCGACAAGATGCCGTTTGGTTCCGCCGTCCTCACCCAACTGCGGATAGTAGATCTTGTCCGGGCTCGACAATCGGACCGCGATCCCGTCGACGTCCAGTTCCTCTGCCGGGCTCGCCATCACTTACCGCCTGCAAGAACATCCGCGAAGTCGTATCGCACCGGAACCTCCAACTGATCGAATGTGCATTCGTCGGGCACCCTGTCCGGACGCCAGCGCAGGAATCGTGCAGCGTGCCGAAAGCGTTCCCCTTCCATCTGGTCGTACGCCACTTCGAGCACCCGCTCAGGACGAAGCGGAATCCAGGAGCGGTCTGCGGCCGATCTCCACCGGCTGGCCTCTCCCTCGGCTACAACGTCGTCCCCGAGGCGCAAAGGTTCGAGTTCGGCCAACAACTCGATCCGCCGCGCCGCGGTGAAAGCAGAAGCGCCACCGACCATCTTCAATTCGGAACCGTCGTACAGACCAAGAAGCATCGACCCGATACCTGGCTGACTCTTGTGGGGACGGTAGCCCAGCAGTACGACATCCGCGGTCCTGGCGTGTTTCACCTTGATCATCTCGCGCTTGTTCGGCAGGTACGGTCCCGCCAGCTTCTTGGCGACAACCCCGTCGAGACCCGCGCCTTCGAAGGTTTCGAACCAGGCCATTGCTTCGGCGCTGTCGGCCGTCGCTGCCGTGACGTGGCAACTCGGCCCGCCACCGATGCAATCGAGGAGCAGCGCACGTCGGACCCCGAAGTCCTCGATCGAGACGTCGCGATCGCCGAGCGCCAGTAAATCGAACCCGACAAATTGCGCTGGCGTCTGTTCCGACAACAATGCGACGCGGCTCGCGGCGGGATGAATCCGCTCGGAGAGCGCTTCCCAACTCAGACGCGTCACACCGTCGATCTCACGGGGAACCACCAGTTCTCCGTCCACGACACATTTTTCGGGCAATTCAGACTTGACAGCTTCCACCGCTTCGGGAAAGTACCGCGCCAGGTCCTTTCCTCCTCGCGACCCGAGCACCACTTCGTCACCGTCACGAAAGATGATTGCTCGAAATCCGTCCCATTTCGGCTCGTACGACCACGTCGGGTCACCGGACTCGGGCTGAGGCGGCACAGTGGCCGCAGCCTTCGCGAGCATCGGGGCAAGCGGCGGCATCAGGGGTAGCTCCACCTACCCATACTGACAGTCCGGTTGGCAATTCGACTACCGATGTATTGGAATAGGTCCCGAACAATCCACGAACCAACAGAATTATCCAAGAATCAACAAAGGGGTCCTTATGTCCGGAATCGTCCGGCGACTTTGCACTGCGGTGATCGCAACTTCTGCAATCGCCGCCTTCACCGTCGGTTGCGGTTCCGACATCGAGCCGAAAGCCATTGCGGAATCATCTTCCTCGGTTGCCGATTCGACCACTACCTCCGCGGCCCCGACCACCTCGAAGATCACCGGCCAGGAGGGTTCGGACGATGGCGGCGACGTCGACATCGACGTGTCGATCGGTGATTGCGTCAAGCTCGGAGGCACCACGACGGCCGCAGAAATCGACAACGCGGACTGCGGTAGCAAGGATTCCAACTACAAGGTGGTCGCCAAGGTTCCCACCTCTGATCTGTGTGCCTCCGACGTCGACTCGTACTACTACGAGACCCTCGCGGGTGACGAGCAGGGCGCTGTCTGTCTCGACGTCGACTGGGTAGTCGGCGGATGCATGGACCTCGGCAGCGGAATGGACGAGCCCGCCCGCATCGAATGCTCGGATACCAGCGGCACCAATGTAGTCGAGGTCGTCGAAATCCTGCAGAACTCCACGTCGATCGACGAATGCGGTTCGGGGGCAGACTCGGGATTCGAGCACCCGGAACGTAAGTTCACGGTCTGCGTCGCAACGCTCTGATTCGAGCGCCCTCCCGAAAAACACCTGTGCGCCTTGACAACCGATCTCGGTTGGCAAGGCGCACAGCGCTTTCTACAGCCGGCGCTTTCTACAGCCAGCCCCGACGCTTGAAGATCGTGTAGAGACTTCCACAGGTCAGGAACATCATCGAGAGTGCAAACGGATAGCCCAAGTGCCAGTGCAGCTCCGGCATGTCGTCGAAGTTCATTCCGTACACGGTTCCGATGAGCGTCGGCGCGAAGAGAATTGCCGCCCACGCCGAGACCTTCTTGATCTCCTCGTTCTGCGCGTAGCTCGCCTGCGTCAGATTGCGCATCTCCTCGTTCTGGTTCTGCGACACCAGAGTTGCGTTTACCGTGAGGATGTTTCCGAGCAACTGACGAAAGCCGTCGGCCCGCTCCACCACAGTCGTCGCATGGTCGGTGACGTCGCGCAGGTATCGCTGGAGTTCCTCGTCCGTGTGGTACTTGTCGAACCCTGCCGACAACCCACGCAGCATTCCCAGCAGCGGACGCGTCGCCCGCTGGAATTCGATCACCTCACGGGTCAGTTCGTAGATGCGACGCGAAACTCCGGGATCGCCACTGAATACTTCGGTTTCGATCTCGTCGATGTCGTTCTGCAGTCCGGCCACCACCGGGGCGTACCCGTCGACGACTGCGTCGAGAATGGCATAGAGAACGGCCTCGGTACCCAACCGCAACAGGTCAGGATCGTTCTCCATGCGAGTCCGCACCGCCGACAGATCCGGCGATTCACTGTGACGGACGGTCAGAATGAAGTTCGGACCACAGAAGATGTGCAACTCGCCGAATTCGACCCGCTCGGTCTCGTCGCGGTACCGCGCAGCACGCAGCACCACGAACAGCGTCTTACCGTAGCGCTCGAGCTTGGGGCGCTGGTGCGCGACGATCGCATCCTCGACCGCCAGTTCGTGGAGGTCGAAATGTTGTGCAGCGGCATACAACTGGGCGTCGTCGGGCCGGTACATGCCGATCCACGCCATCGACTGCGAATCCGGAAGGCATGACAGTGCTTCCGCCAGCGTGGACGGCGACGCTATCCGCTCGCCGTCGCGGTACACGCCGCTGTTGACGACGGTCGATTCGACGGGCGCCACCGCCTCGGGCGGGGCAGCCTTGACGACGGTGCGAGCGGCACGCGAGTGTCCGGGATGTGAGTCACCGAGCCCCGCGGAACGACGTGGCAGTACCGAACGTGAACGACGAAATTCGCGCATGCTGAACAGCTTTCGAGGGAAGAGTGAACGACGACGCTTGCTTCACAGCAAAGCCGAAGCCGATGAACACACGATGAAGCTGCAGCAAAATACCGGATCAACCCGGGCGGCTACAGCTTCAGTTGGTACTCGGAGGTTGGCCACGCATTACAGCCACACCTCCTCTTCCCTGAATTCCTACGCAAGTCCGCGCACGACGCCAACATGCTACCCCGACTGTCAGAGCACGACAAACCGAACGACAAGCCGCAGGACAGCACGAACCGGTCGGAGGAAACCCGCTCGACGAATGCAGCTTTCAGTCAGTTCGCAGCGCGCAATCCGCCGATCAACAGTTCGACGATCTGGTCCGCCAACAACTCCGTCTCCGCCAACGTCTGCCCTTCACGCCTTCGGTACCAGAGGTCGATGCCGTTGAGACTGCTGAGGAGTACTTTTGCCGCCATCCGTGGTGAGCCCACTCGAATGGAACCATCCGCGACGCCTTCCGTCATCACGTCGACGAACAGATTCTCGTAGTCGAGTCGCAGCGAATTCAGCTCCACGAGGACTTGCTGTTGCCTCGGCTTGAGCGCGGAGTTCATCTGGCCCCGGACACCTTGGTGGATCGTGTGGTGGTACCCGAGATGCGTCATGAGATTGACCAGGTGGGCGTGCGACATCGCTTCGAGACGCGCGAGGCCGCTTTCTGCCCCGCCCATCCGAGACTCGACCTCAGCGCGGAGCAGGCTCATCCCGCGCTCGTAGATTGCCAGGTAGATGTCGAACTTGGAACGAAAGTGGTAGTAGACAAGACCTTTGGTGGCGCCGATTCGATCGGCCAGTAAATCTACAGTCGTGGCTGCGTAACCGTCTTCGGCAAAGGCGTCGGCGGCGCTGGTGATGATCGCGGATCGCACGTCCGGAAGATCACTACTCATTCGACTTCCACTCCCATTCACACTGCCTGCCGGCCCTTGACTGTTTCCACGCCATCGCATAGTAATACTGAGTAGTATCCCAGATCAGAGAGGTTTTCCAATGTCGTTGGATTTTTCCGGCAAGGTAGCGATCATCACGGGCGCAGGCGGCGGACTCGGCCGTTCACACGCATTGGCCCTCGCCGCACGCGGCGCACGCGTCGTCGTCAACGACATGGGTGGCTCGGTCAACGGCAGTGGCGGCGCTGATACCGCAGCAGCCAAGGTAGTGGCGGAAATCGTCGAGCTGGGCGGCGAGGCCATCGCGGACCACTGCGACATCACTGACGTCGACGCCGTTGCCGCCATGGTCGCGACGGCCGTGGACAAGTGGGGCCGCGTGGACATCCTGATCAACAACGCCGGAATCCTGCGCGACAAGTCGTTCATCAAGGCCGAGCTCGACGACTTCCGCAAAGTCATCGACGTGCATCTGATGGGTTCCGTCATCTGTTCCAAGGCAGTCTGGCCGCACATGGTCGAACAGAACTACGGACGCATCCTCATGACTACGTCGGCATCGGGAATTTACGGCAACTTCGGCCAGGCGAACTACGGCGCCGCGAAGTCCGGCGTCGTCGGCCTCATGAACGTTCTCGCCATCGAGGGCGAACGCAAGGGCATCCGCGTCAACTCGCTGGCCCCGACCGCCGCGACCCGCATGACCGAAGACCTCCTCGACGAGAAGACTCTCGCTCTGCTTGCACCCGAATCGATTTCACCCGGCGCACTGTTCATGGTCTCCGATGACGCACCGACGAAGACCATCCTCAGCGCCGGCGCCGGCGTCTTCGCGATCGCTCGCATGGAAGAGTCGCAGGGCGTCTACATCCCCGAAGGCGCACTCTCGCCCGAGGTCGTCGCCGAACGGTGGTCCGAGATCAGTGACATGACCGATTCCGTCCAGGTGCCCGCGGCGTTCGATCAGACCCGCCGGTTCGTCGAGAAGGCCGTGGCGGAGCAGCCCAGCAACTGAGCAGGGCAACCAGACAACTGATCGACCCCGCTCCCCCTAAGGTGTGGTGGTGACCACACCTACGGGAGTATCGATCGTCGACATCGTCGACAGACTGGGAATGACGTTCCTCAGCGGTGGCGACACCGTCGACGGCGCCCGCACTGTCAGCCGCGTGACCCTGCACGAAGGGTCCGAAGCTACCCAGGACAGTGCGGGCGCCGTCGTACTCGGCGCAGGTCTCGCAGGTTCGGCCGATATCGCAACGGCGGTAAGAGAATACGGCTCGGCAGGTGCGGTAGCGCTGATCGTCAAAGAGCCCCTGGACTTCGACGGCCTCGTCGAGAAGGCGGTGGCCGACACCGACGTCGCACTCCTCGGAATGGTCAAGGATGCAAGCTGGCTGCAAAGCGCGTCGTTGATCAACGAGATCCTCGAATCCGGCAACAACGGGGACCGCACGTCGGCCGCCGACGCCGACCTGTTCGATCTTGCCAACTCGATCGCTCAGGTATTGAACGGCCCGGTCACCATCGAGAATCAGTCGAGCCGGATCCTCGCGTTCTCGGCGGATCAAGCCTTCGGCGACGAGGCACGTAAGCAGAGTGTCCTCGGACATCAAGTGCCGCAGCACTATTCCGATCGGCTCAGGTCAATGGGGTATTTCAACAAGATCTACGGCTCTACCCTGCCGGTATTTCTACCGGGTATCGGGCCGGGCATCAGGCCCCGCGTCGGCATGCGAATACATGCGGCATCGCAGATCCTCGGTTCGATCTGGGTGATCTTGGACGAGGAGCCGAACGAATTGCAGGTCAAAACGCTCGTCGAGGCGGCGGGCGTGGCCGCGATGAGTTTGCTTCGCGCCAAGCTGGCCGCGGATTCGGCACGACGGCTGAGGTTGGGCGAGGTGATCACGTTACTGAGTGGCGGCACTTCAGCCAAGGAAGCGGCCGAGCGACTGGGCTACGGCCGCTCGAAGGCAAACGTACTTGCGGCCGGCTTCCGTAGCGGCGCCGGTGCATCGTTGGAGGCCGAAGCCGATGTCGATCAACTGGCCCTGACACTCAATACCTATCTCGACCATGTATTTCCGCTGTCGGTGGCGGCAGCGATCGGCGGCACCGTCTACGCCGTCATCCCACACACCCGGCACCAGACCGACGACGACTACGTGCGTCGGATCGCGTCGGAGTTTGCAGACCGTTCCCGTTCGGAAAAGTCGGTGGTCATCGGAATCGGTGCGACAGTGGCCGACGTGATGACGCTGGAGAAGTCACGCGACGAAGCCGACCGAGCACTTCGCGTTCTGAGGTCGACGTGGAATTCTTCGGGCCGGACCGTCGCGCGCGCCGACGACGTGCAGATCAATTCCCTACTTCTGCGCCTCTCCGACGCCCTGGCGGACGAGAACGAGACCGCATCGGGTCCGCTCGCGGTACTGCGCGAGTACGACCGCAGTCACGACATCAACCTTGTCGACACTCTCCGCGCCTGGCTCGACACGTTCGGCGACATTCCGGCTGCTGCGTCCTTGGTTCACATCCACGTCAACACGTTCCGGTACCGCCTCAAGAAGCTTGCCGGGATTGCCGGCATCGATCTCGATGATCCGGAAACTCGATTCAGCCTGATGCTCCAGCTTCGTCTCTTCCATCCGACAATGTTGTAGCGATCTACCAAGTCTCACGAAACATTCGTAAATCCGGACGATGTTCTCGTTCTTTTGTTGGGTGAAGATTCAAGCAATCGTCTTTTGCTCCTGACCCGACAGACCTCGCGTCACTCGGGCGGGACCACACCTTCCGGAGGCACCATGAAACAACGGTCCTACGCACTACTGGCCGCGGCAACCGGCACTGTCCTTGCCCTGACCGCATGCTCGTCGGGTGGATCATCAGGTTCGGGTGGGGGTGAGCCGCTCACCGACGGCACCTTCAAGTTTGCACTCGTGGCCGACCCCGGCGCTCTGAATCCGCTGATGACTGCCGCTTCACCGGCACACGCACTGGCACGTCTGAGCTACGACTATCTGCTCAACCCAGATCCCGATACCGGCGTCACCAGGCCGTGGCTCGCCGAAAAATGGGAAGAGACAACTACTTCCGCGTCGTTCACCATTCGCGACGGCGTCACCTGTACCGACGGATCCGCCCTGACTGCTCAGACTGTCGCAGACACCGTCAACTTCATCACGAACGCCGCAAACAAATCCGCTCTCCGCGGGGTGTACGCACCGGCAACTGCAACTGCCAACGCCGACCTGGCAACACGGACAGTGACTGTTACGACTCCGGAGCCCTCGCCCTTCCTGCTCCTCAATCTGGCGCGGATTCCGATCATGTGCGAGGCAGGGTTGAAGGATCCGACGGCGGCAAACAAGACGACCTTCGGATCGGGCATGTTCCAGATGACCGAGGCAGTCGCCAACGATCATTACTCCTACGTTCGGCGCGACGGATACAACTGGGGACCTGACGACACCACCTCCGACACTGCCGGAGTGCCCAAGAATGTCGTCGCGTCCATCGTGACCAATACGAGTACGTCTGCGAATCAGCTGTTGTCCGGTGATCTGAATGCCGCCGCCGTCTCCGGCGCCGATCAGGACCGATTGAATGCCGCGAACCTGAACACGGTCAAGCAGCCGGCTCCGGCAGGCGAGATGTTCTTCAATCACAGCCCGGGTAATCCGACCAGCGATCCGGCCGTGCGCAAAGCCCTTGTCCAGGCGCTCAATCTCGACGACCTCGCCGAGATCTTCACCGCCGGCCGCGGAACCCGGTCTACCACGATGGTGTCCATCGAACCGAGGGCCTGCATCTACGACTCTGTCGCCGGAAACCTGCCGGCCTTCGATCCCAGCGCAGCCGCAGAAACTCTCGAATCAGCGGGCTGGAAAATCGGTGCCGACGGTAAGCGCAGCAAGGACGGCACACCGCTCCGACTTCGGATGGTCTACGAAACGTTCGGTGACTCGACCGATGCTGCCGCCGACGTCGCACTCAACGCGTGGAACAATCTGGGCGCAACTGTCGAACTCACCAGCGGAGACTCGAACAAGATCCTCGATGTAGCACTCAGCGGCAAGGACAACACCGCGTGGGATGTTGCGTGGGAGCCGATCAACGTCGCGCTGCCCAGCATGCTCGTACCCTTCCTCTCCGGTCCGGTGCCAGCTGCGGGACTCAATTTCTCGTCGATCTCCAACCCGGCCTACGACGCAGCCGTCGCCAAGG
Organism: Rhodococcus sp. WY5; assembly: GCF_018588185.1. Classification (NCBI taxonomy): domain Bacteria; kingdom Bacillati; phylum Actinomycetota; class Actinomycetes; order Mycobacteriales; family Nocardiaceae; genus Rhodococcus; species Rhodococcus sp. WY5. The sequence goes on along the minus strand of NZ_JAAMPR010000001.1, from coordinate 2,285,700 downwards.
CTTCCGGACTGACAGGCGAGGATGCTTGTGCCGCTTGGGCAGACGCCGAATCGGAGATCATCAAAGCAAACTCAGCGGTACCTTTTGCCGACAAGATCACGACCCTCTACTTCAACAATGCGGGTCTGGCATTCGGCCGTAATTTCACCGGTTCGGCCCTGCGCCTGTACCAGTAGACCGCCGGTAGCGACCGGGGAAATCGTCGTGTTTCGCCGGTCGCTGTCGGTATACGGACAGGTATTCACTGATCCTGACGGTTTTCGTGGGAGCGGACGAAAATCGACACGATTTTCGTGAGGATCGACAGAGATGCGCGTCACGTCATGCGCCAAGATTTAGCAGTCAACACTCAACCGCGCCCTCACGTTTTTCGCTCGGGCCCCTGCTCCATCACGGAGGCACCATGAAACACCGCTTCTATCCAACACTTGCGGCAGCCGCAGGGCTCACGCTTGTGTTGTCTGCTTGTGGCTCGGGAGGCACGTCCTCGGGCGCCAGTGGCGGTGAACCGGCCACCGACGGGACCTTCCGTTTCGCCCTGCAGGCCGATCCGGGTGCTCTCAACCCGATCATGTCGGCCGCCTCGGCGACCGCCGAGTTGTCGCGTTTGGCGTACGACTACCTGATCTACCAGGATCCCGATACCAGTGAAGTCGGACCGTGGTTGGCGGAGAAGTGGGAGGAGACCCCGACCTCGGCGTCCTTCACCATCCGTGACGGGGTGACCTGTACCGACGGATCGACGCTGACACCGCAGACCGTCGCGGACAACATCAACTTCGTGGCCAACCCGGACAACGGTTCACAGTTGCGCGGGTCCTCCGTGCCGACCGGCGCCACTGCGACTGCCGATCCTGCAACGCGCACTGTCACGGTGACCACTCCGGCGCCGAGCCCGTTCCTTCTTCTCAACGTCGGTCGCCTGCCGATCCTGTGCGAGGCCGGATTGAAAGATCCGACAGCGTCGAACAAGAAGTCGCTCGGCACCGGCATGTTCGAAGTCACCGAAGTTGCCGCCAACGACCACTACACGTTCCAGCGTCGCGAGGGCTACAACTGGGGCCCCGACGGCACGACCTCCGACACCCCGGGCGTCCCCAAGACGGTCGTCGCCGCCATGTCGCCGAATGTGAGCACCGCCGCAAATCAGCTGCTCTCGGGTGAACTCAACGCAGCTCCGATCGCCGGTCCGGACAAGGACCGCGTCGCGGCAGCCAATCTGGACTCCGTCGGTCGGCCACTGCCGGCAGGCCAGATGTACTTCAACCAGATCGCGAGTAATCCCACCAGCGATCCCGCAGTGCGCAAGGCCCTGATCCAAGCGGTCGATCTCGACGACCTCACTCAGGTCATCACCGCCGGACACGGGGTCCGGGCAACCAGCCTCGTCGCCGTCGAACCGCGCGCCTGCGTTTACGACTCTGTCGCAGGCAACATTCCGGACTTCGACCTCACTGCCGCCAAGGCAACACTGGACGGCGCTGGTTGGACCGCCGGCGCTGACGGCAAGCGAAGCAAGGATGGCAAGCCGCTCAATCTCCGTCTCGTGTACGACGGCACCGACGATCCGCGCAACGCGGCGGCCGAACTTGCTCAGTCGGCGTGGTCCGAACTCGGCGCAAACGTCGAGGTGACCGGGGGCGACTCGAACAAGATCATCGACGTCATTCTGAGCGGCAAGGACAACTCTGCCTGGGACATCGCCTGGGTCCAGGTCAACTCCTCGCTGCCCAGCACCTTCACTGCGTACTTTGCCGGGCCGGTTCCCGCAGCAGGCAAGAACTTCGGATCGGTCAGCAACCCCGCCTACGAAGCAGCAGCCACCAAGGCTTCCGGTCTGACCGGTAGCGACGCTTGTGACGCCTGGGCCGACGCCGAGTCGGAGCTCACCAAGACGATCGCGGCCGTGCCCTTCGCAGACTCCGTCATGAACGTGTACTTCAACAAGGCCGGACTCTCATTCGGCAAGTCGCTCAACGGTTCTGCGCTGCGTCTCTACCAGTAGGCCGTCCGCCCACTCTGAAATATCTTCCCGCCCCAGCATCCCGCCCTCCGGAAAGACAGCCCATGAGTCAAACTATTGAAGCCGCGAAACCAGAAGCGGCGCCTCAGGCTCGAGCAAAGTGGCTCGAGTCCGACAGCTGGCCCGCATATCTTCTGCGTCGTTTCGGCACCTTCGTGATTTCACTCTGGGCGCTGGTGACTGCGGCGTTCCTGATGCTCCAACTGATTCCGGGAGACCCGGTTCGGTTGGCACTGGGAATGAACGCACCGGTCGAACTGGTCGAGACAACGAGGTCTCAGCTCGGTTACGACCTTCCCTTGTGGCAGCAGTACTTCCGATTCGTCGGCGGGTTGCTGAGCGGGAATCCCGGTGACTCGATCACCTTGAGGACTCCGGTCTTCGAGGTGATCGCGTCCCGCCTACCGGCAACACTCGAACTGGCTGTACTCACAGTCGTCACGGTGCTGCTAGTGGGCATTCCGATCGGCCTCATCTTCGCTGCACTGACCCGCAACGGTCGACGACGCGGAGTCGAGATCGGTTACACCGCAACGTCGGGCACCATCGCCGTGATCCCCGAGTTCATGTTCGGTACGGCGCTGGTCTACCTCTTTGCCGTCACGTTCCCTGTTCTGCCCGTCGCCGGCCGAGGTGGACCGGAAAGCTACATCCTCCCGGTCGCGGCCATGTCGATCGGTGCCATCGCCTCGATGTCGCGCATCGTCCGTGCAGAGGCGCTCGGCGTGTTGGACATGGACTACATCCGTACGGCGCGCGCCAAGCGAATGCCCGTGGCACGAATCTACTTCCGTCATGCAATGCCCAACCTCATGACGTCGACGCTGACGCTCGCCGGACTCCTCCTGGGTGGTCTGATTGCCGGCACCGTGCTCATCGAGAGCATCTTCGCCTGGCCCGGCATGGGCATGGCGCTGGTCAAGTCCATCACCGAGAAGGACTACCCGCTCGCCCAGACACTGGTCGTGATCTACGGCGCCATCGTCCTTCTCATCAATTTCATCGTCGACGTGGTGCTCGCTCTCATCGACCCACGATCCACAATTCGGGAGAACTGAGTTGAGCACCTCACCTACGGCCCCCGCTGCGGCCCCCAAGACGCCCCCGCGACGACACTGGATCGTCGGAACGTTCCGCACCCCATTGGGAATCCTGGCCCTCACCTTCCTGACCGCTCTGATCGCCCTCGTCATCTTCGGACCGATGATCTGGGGTGACGCCGCTGTCGCAGCCAACCCGAAGGCACTCTCTCAGGGACCGAGTTCCGAGCACATCTTCGGCACCGACGCCGGCGGGCGTGACGTCTTCGCCCGCACGATGACCGCCGCGAGACTGTCGGTGCTCATGGCTCTCGGAGCCGTCGCACTCGGTGTCACAATTGGCCTGATACTCGGTACGCTCCCGACGCTCGCTCCCCGCTGGGTCGGACGAATGGTCGTGGCATTCCTCAACTTCGCCATCGCATTCCCCGGACTGCTCCTCGCGATCTTCCTGTTGGTCGTTCTCGGACAGGGTGCTGGCAGCGCGGTGATCGCCATCGGTCTCGCCCTGGCCTCGCCGTTCGCGAGGTTGACGTACGCACTGGCTTCGTCGGTCAACGGACGCGACTTCATCGACGCAGCACGCATCCTCGGGGTCACCAAGCCGGGGCTGCTGTTCCGCCACATTCTCCCCAATATCCGTGAACCACTCATCGTCAATGCCAGCATCGCTGTCGGCAGCGGCCTCGTGGTCTTCGCCGGACTCTCGTTCCTCGGCTTGGGCATTCAGCCGCCTGCATTCGACTGGGGCCGGATGCTCAACGAAGGTCTGTCGAAGATCTTCGTCAACCCGGCCACCGCACTCGCCCCCGGCATCGCCGTCGTGCTCGCCGGCTTGACCTTCACGCTGCTCGGCGAGGCCATTGCTCGCGGCGCGGGAGTTCGCAGCCCGATCAGCAGTCGCCTGCCGAAGTGGAAGCCGATCAACCGGAAAACTGCCCAGGCCGATTCGGCGCCCACCGACGAAGACGCGGTACTGACCGTCCGCAACATGTCCGTCGCAGTCCCCGCGGGTGACGACTGGCGTCGCCCCGTCGACAACATCAGTTTTACAGTTCACCGCGGCGAAACCGTGGGCATCGTCGGTGAATCCGGGTCCGGAAAGTCACTGAGTTGCATGGCAATCGCGCAGCTGACCGACCACCCCACCGTGGTCGACGCCGGGCTCATCGAGTTCGACGGCACCGTGCTGATGAAGGACGGCAAGCGGCCGGACGACGCGGCTTCGCGCAAGGTTGCCCGCCAACTCGGCACACGTATGGCGATGGTGTTCCAGGATCCGATGTCGTCCATGAATCCGTCTCTCAAGGTCGGATACCAGGTCGCCGAGATCGGTTGGCTCCACGAAGGTATGAGCAAGGCCGACGCGAAGAAGGCGGCAGTCGAGCGACTGAACGCCGTCAAGATCCCCGACGCGCCCAGGCGTGCGAAGCAGTACCCCCACGAGTTCTCCGGCGGCATGCGTCAGCGCGCGATGATCGCCATGGGTCTGATGGGTAAGCCCGCTCTGATCATCGCGGACGAACCCACCACTGCGCTCGACGTGACCGTTCAGCGTGAGGTCCTCGGGCTGCTCCACGAGGTTCGCGAAGAAACCGGCGCCGCAATCCTTCTCATCTCGCACGACATGGCCGTCATCACCGGCATGTGCACCCGTGTCCTCGTCATGTTTGCCGGCGAAATCGTCGAAGACATCGCAGTCGACGATCTGATTGCCGGCCGTGCAAAGCATCCGTACACCCGCGCGCTGATCGCCGCGGTCCCCACCATGAGCACCGATCGCGACAAGCCGCTTGCCACCGTCGACGAAGCCTGGCAGGTGGAGAGCCTCGACGCCGAGGAGAGCACCGCCGACATCGAGTTGGAAGAACTGTTGGCTGTTGCAGAGGAGATCCGATGAGCAGACTCGAATTCCGTGACGTCAACGTCCACCTCGGTAGCGGTTCGAAAAAATTCCACGCCGTCAAGAACATCAATCTCGACATCCCCTCCGGATCGGTGGTCGGTCTCGTCGGTGAATCGGGTTCCGGAAAGTCGACACTGGCGCGAGCAACTGTCGGCCTGGCCGAGCCCAGTTCCGGCCAGATCCTTCTCGACGGTGTGGACGTCGCTCACGCCCGCGGCGCGACGGCTCGTCTGCGCCACCGGATCCAGATGGTCTTCCAAGATCCGTACTCGTGCCTCGACCCGCGAATGACCATCGGCCAGTCACTCGCCGAGGCGCTGAGGTCCACCGAGCGTCGTGACAAAGCTCGGCGCAGCCGCGGCGACCGCGCTGCCGAGGTCGCTCGACTCCTCACCACCGTCCAACTGCCGGTGGAGAAGGCGCACGAATACCCATCGTCGTTGTCGGGTGGTCAGCGCCAACGCGTTGCCCTCGCGCGGGCTTTGGCAGCCGCACCGGCAGTTCTGCTTGCCGACGAAATCACCTCCGCTCTGGACGTGTCCGTGCAGGGCGCGGTTCTGAATCTGTTGGTGGATCTGCAGAAGCAGCTTGGTCTGACGGTTCTGTTCGTCAGTCACAACCTGGCGGTGATCCGCTACGTCTGTGACCACGTCGCAGTCATGCTCGGCGGCGAGATCGTCGAGCACGGGCCGGTTCTCGACGTGATCGATTCGCCCAAGGAGCCGTACACGGCAAAGCTGTTGTCCGCGATCCCGACATTCGGGGAGCCGATGTTCCAATGACAACGCCGACCACTCTCGACTCCCCCGCTGCCGTAGCCCGTGCCGAAGAACGTCGTTCGGCGAGAATCCAGGATTACGCGTCGGTGGTTACACCGACCGACATCGCCGTATCGGCGTCGGGACGCATTGCATACGTACGTACCGAAGCGAATCCGGCTGCGGATACCAACGAGCACTCGATCTGGTTGGCTTCCCCGCAACTACAGCTCACCGCGGGACCTGCCGACACCTCGCCGGCTTGGCATCCCGTTTCGACGCTGTTGGTCTTCGTTCGGCCGGATTCCTCGGGCACACCACAACTGTGGAAGGTCGACGCCACCGGGGGCCCGGCAACACAGCTGACCACCACGGCGCAGCTCCCGCTCGGCGCGGGGGCACCGGTGTTCTCTCCCGACGGCGCTCGGATCGCCTTCAGCGCCCCCGTCGACCGCACTGCCGCCGGATCGTCATGCCTCTTGGTGGCGAAGCGCCTCAACTACAAGGTCGACGGATCCGGTGTCCGGGGCAGCGTTCGGGCGCACCTGTTCGAGTTCGATCTGGCCGCCGGCTCACTACGGCAGCTGACGGACGGCGATTGGGACGCTTCGCATCCCGCGTACAGTCCCGACGGCACCGAACTGGCTTTCACCGCGGCGATGGACGGCGACGCCGATCTGACGCGGGCGAGTTCCGCCTGGACCGTATCGCTGACTGATCTCGCCTCCACTCCGCGGATGTTGGGGCACGCACGCGGCATCGCAGGACCACTTGCATGGACACCTGCCGGCGACGCGGTCGTAGCCGTCGGTTGGCACACACCGATCATTCACAACAACGAACTTCTTGTCCTGCACCGCGACCAGCGAGTGGAAGACCGCAGCCTGACGTCCGGACTCGACCGAAACGTCATGCCGGGCGGAACCGGTTATCCCGGTGGCGCGCCGAGTTTCACCGCCGACGGCGACATCGTCTTCTGCATCCGCAACCACGGCTCCACCGACCTGCACAAGGTCGATTTCGGATCAGGCTCCGTCTCACCACTTCTCACCGGCGAGCAGACAGTGGTCTCAGGCCTTGCCCTGACGTCCGGGCGAGCCGTCGTCGCGCTGGCAACGGCGACATCCTTCGGCGAGGTCGCCGTCATCGACCTCGAGACTCGTGCAGTCGAAACGGTCACCGAATTGAACACGGAACTGACAACTTCCGTCGCGTTTCCAGTCGCCTCCGAGCGTTGGTTCGACATCAGCGACGGCACCCGTGTTCAGGGTTGGATCCTGCGCGACCCGAACGTCACGGGCGCCGGTCCGCTGGTTCTGGACGTCCACGGCGGACCACACAATGCCTGGACCGGAACGCCCACCGTGATGCACGCATACCACGCGGAACTGGTCGCGCTGGGATTCACGGTCTTGATGATCAATCCGCGCGGAAGTGACGGCTACGGAAACGACTTCTTCGACGGTGTGCGGGACGGCTGGGGTGAGGCGGATCGTGCCGACCTGCTCGAACCGGTCGAAACCCTTGTCGCCGAGGGGATGGCCGATCCGAAGCAACTGGTACTCACGGGCTACAGCTACGGCGGATTCATGACGTGCGCCCTGACGTCCGTCACCGATCGGTTTGCCGTCGCAGTCGCCGGTGGTCTCGTTTGCGACATCGCGAACACGGCCGGCCCCTCGGACGAGGGCATCTTGCTGCAGACGGTCGAATTCGACCCGCAGTCATCTCGGGTACGGGAACTTTCGCCGCTGGGGCGAGTTTCCCAGGTGACGACACCGACGCTGATCCTTCACGGCGGCAGCGACGTCCGTTGCCCGGTCAACCAGGCCGAACAGTGGTTCGGTGGACTGCGTTTGGCCGGCACCCCGACCGAGTTGGTTGTTTTCCCGGACGCGTCACATGCCTTCGTGTTGACGGGTCGGCCGTCCCACCGACTGGAGTACAGCACTCGTCTCGTCGACTGGATCGAACGGCACCTCTCCCCCAGGCCCGCACTGACCACGGTCGATCCCGACTACTGGCAGTACCGACTCGACACCCTGAGTGCGAAGTACGGGGTGCCCGGCGCCTCACTGGGAATTCTGACCACAACCCGCAGCGGATTCTCCCGCACCGTGGTCACGTCCGGTGTCGTCAGTACCCGCACCGGCGTCGCGGCTACGCCCGACACGCTGTTCCAGATGGGTTCGATCAGCAAGGTCTGGACGGCCACCCTGATCATGCAGCTCGTCGAAGAAGGATTGCTGGATCTCGACTCACCTGTCCGGAACATCCTGCCGGACTTCGCAGTTGCCGACGCGGTAGCCACCGAAATGGTCACGACTCGCCACCTGTTGACTCACACCAGTGGCATCGACGGTGACGTTTTCATCGACGGCGGACGCGGCGACGACTGCGTCGAGCGATACGTCGCAGCACTGAAATCAACGGTGCAGCTCTTCGCCCCCGGCACCGATTGGTCGTACTGCAACACCGGCTTCGTGATCGCCGGACGAATCATCGAGGTTCTCCGAGGTAAGAGTTGGGACGCGGTTCTGCGCGAGCGGATCATCGAACCGCTCGGCCTGACCAAAACCACGACCCTGCCTGAGGAGACGGCACTGCACCGCGCTGCAGTCGGGCACGTCGGCGCTGCCGACGACCTCGAGCAGACACCACAATTCCTCATCCCTCGCTCGATGGGCCCCGCCGGTCTCATCAACAGCACCGCCGAGGACCTTCTTCTGTTCGCGCAGGATTCGATGCGCGAGGATCCGATTCTGCTTCAGCGGTCCACCCATCTGGCGATGCTCGAGGAGCGCCGCCAGATCGGTGACGTGTCGTCAGCGGACATCATGGGAACCACGTGGCTGCTGCACAATTGGGGCGGGGTACTGGCTCATGGCCACAATGGCGGAACTCTCGGCCAGCAGTCGTTCTTGCGAGTGGTGCCGTCGTGCGGTCTAGCCGTGGTCCTGATGGCCAACGGTGGAGCAATGGACGCTCTCTCCGGCGATCTTCTGGCTGAAGTAATCGGTTCCATAGGCGGCGTCAGTGTGACACCGGCATTCTCGCCTGGTGACCCCCACACCCGCGTCACGTCCTCACCTGAAGAACTCGATGCGCTGTGCGGCCTGTACCGCGATGCCGCAGCCGATTTCGTCTTGGAAAGGACCGGCGGTTCCCTGACCGCCCGCCGCACCGATCACATCGACCCTTCGGTCACCGCCGAAAGCGCAGAGTCCGTCTCTCTCAGCCTGATCGAAGTTCACCCTGGAGTATTCGCGACCCAACTACCTCAATCAGCGGGTTGGATCCGGATCACTTTCTCCGACAACGGGAGTACACAATTGCTACACGTCGGAAGCCGCGCGTATCCGCGAGTGAACAACCGATGACCATTCTCCGCGATCTGGCCGAGCGCCAACTTCCTCAGATCCTCGAGGACGCCATCGCGCTCATCGAAGTCGAGTCGCCGTCACACGATCTCGAAGCTGTTGCCCGCAGCGCGAAGTGGACGTCAGATCTTGTCCACGAACGACTCGGCGTGACACCGGAGTCGATAGTGACGGAAGGCCGTACCCATCTGGTGACCCGTTTCGGCAGCTCACCGACGCGGCTGATGCTGCTCGGTCATCATGACACCGTGTGGCCGATCGGCACCCTGACACGCCTGCCCGCAGCCGTCACCGACGGAGCGCTCCGAGGTCCGGGCGGACTCGACATGAAACTTGGTGTCGTTCAGGCAATCCACGCCCTCGCTATCGTCCGGGAGCTGCACGGCGACGATGCACTCGACGGAATCACACTCCTCGTGACCGGTGACGAAGAAATCGGTTCACCCACGTCGCGGTCCCTCATCGAGGAACTTGCGGCAGGCGCGGTACTGGTTCTCGAGGCCGGCGGTGACGGTGGCGAACTGAAGACTGTCCGCAAGGGAGTGTCGCTGTATCGGATCCATGTTGCCGGTCGCGCCGCCCACGCCGGGCTGGAGCCGGAAAAAGGCATCAACGCTGCAGTAGAACTGGCTCGTCTCGTGATCGCGATCAACGACTTGTCCTCGCCGGCGCAGGCAACCACCGTCACCCCGACTGTCATTTCAGCCGGAACCACAACCAACACCGTTCCGGCAGAAGCCTTCGTCGACGTGGACGTGCGCGCAACCAGCGCCGCCGAGCAGGAGCGCGTCGATGCGAATATCCGAGCCCTGCAGGCAATCCACCCCGAAGCCGTAGTCACGGTCTCGGGTGGTGTCAACCGTCCACCTCTCGAAGCGACGATGTCCGCACCGTTGCTGGCGTTGGCGGAACGCGTTGCGCTCGAGCATGATCTGACTCCGCTCGTCGGCCTCGCCGTCGGCGGAGCCTCGGACGGAAACTTCACTGCCGGTATCGGTATCCCCACCCTCGACGGCCTCGGTGGCGTCGGCGGCGGTGCACACGCCGAGACCGAGCATGCGCTCGTGTCCGCAATCGCTCCGAGGACGGCGTTGGTTGCGGGCCTTATTCGTTCGATCACGTCTGAAGGGGGCCCTCGTGTCGAAAAGCAAAGCGGTTGAGTTTCGAGAACTGGTCGATACCCGCGAAATAGCCGATCTATCCGCCGTTTTCGACGAGATCTGGGCTACCAGTCCCGGACCGGCTCATTTCGGCACTGCGATGTTGGTTGCGCTTCACCACGGTGGTCACTACGTGGTGGGAGCCTTTTCCGAAGGCGAAATGATCGGTGGTTGCGTCGGATTCTTCGTCGAGCCTCTCGGCGAGGTTCTGCACTCACACATCGCCGGAGTACTACCGGGACACGCAGGCAAGGGAATCGGCCGCGCCCTCAAGCATCATCAGCGAGACTGGTGCATCGAGCGCGGCGTCAGGACGATCCGGTGGACCTTCGATCCACTGGTCGCACGAAATGCCTATTTCAACATTCAGCGTCTCGGAGCCGAACCGGCCGAATACAACCCGGATTTCTACGGGTCGATGGCAGACGGAATCAACGCAGGCGACGCCAGCGATCGTATGCTCGTCAGTTGGGACCTCGACGTCGATGGATCTCCGAGTTCTACTGTGGCCGTGAATGATACATTCAAGGTGCTTCAACCCACCGAAGACGGTACGCCTCGAATGCTCCCGATCCCACCCGACTGCGTCGATATCGCAGTCGGAATACCCAGAGACATCGAGCATCTGAGAACAGTCGACCGCGCCTCTGCCTTTGCCTGGCGACACGCGCTTCGCGAGTACCTCGAACCACTGATCGCCTCGAAGGAATGGCAATCGACCGGCTTCGACCCCAGCGGCTATTACATGTTCACGAAAATCTGCGAGACAACCGGAGAAGAGCAAGTCCATGCACATTGAGTCCGTCGAATTGCGCGAACTGCGCATCCCTCTCGTCTCCCCCTTCACCACGTCATTCAGCACCCAGCTCGAGCGCAACACCCTCGTCCTGAAAGTGAGCGGCACCACCGACGGCCCCAACGGTCCGGTGGAGACCGTCGGCTGGGGCGAGTGCGGCTCGCTCAGCGATCCGTACTACAACTCCGAATACACCGCTGGTGCGCGGGCGATGCTTCGCGAGTATCTTGTTCCGACGCTACGTAAGTCGCAGTCGGATCAACCGCTCTCGGCCGAGACGGTCGGCAGCGTACTTCACCACGTCGTGGGTCACCAGATGTCGAAGTCGGCTATCGAAATGGCAATCCTCGATGCTGAATTGCGGGCTCGTGGACAGTCTTTCGCTCGGTACCTCGGTGCCACTCGCACTCGGGTGCCCTCGGGAGTGTCCGTCGGCATCCAGGACAGCATTCCGCAGCTACTCGAAACCGTCGGCAACTATCTGTCGCAGGGTTACGTGCGAATCAAGCTGAAGATCAAGCCGGGCTGGGACATCGCTCCCGTGGCTGCGGTGCGCAAGGAGTTCGGCTACGACGTTCCTCTGCAGGTCGACGCGAATGCCGCGTACACCCTCGTCGACGCGCAGTTGCTGCGCCGCCTGGACGAATTCGCATTGCTCCTCATCGAACAGCCGCTGGCCGAGGACGATTTGGTGCAGCACGCCAAGCTCGCCCAGTCCCTCTCGACTCCGATCTGCCTCGACGAGTCGGTCGAGTCGGCCAAGGATGCGGCGGATGCCATCACGCTCGGTGCCGCTTCGGTCATCAACATCAAGCCGAGCCGTGTCGGTGGATATCTGGAAGCCAAGCGCATCCACGATCTCGCCTCGGCACACGGTATTGCGGTGTGGTGCGGCGGAATGCTCGAGACCGGAATCGGCCGCGCCGCCAACGCGGCCCTCGCGGCGCTGGACGGGTTCACGCTGCCCGGCGACATCTCGGCTTCCGATCGCTTCTACAAGGAGGACATCACCGAACCGTTTGTCATCGAGGACGGCCACATCGCTGTGCCGCAGGGACCGGGCTTCGGTGTGACTCCACGTGAAGACGTCATGGATCGCTTCACGGTCGGAACCGAGATTCTGTAGGTCCGTCACACAGTCACGCAGCAGCCACCTCCACCGTCACCCCGGAGGTGGCTGTTCGTCGTTTGTGTCGGTAGGGAGGTGCATAGTGATTCGGACATGACGTTCTGCACCGAAAGGCCCCCGATGAGTAGCTGGTCCGATCGCCCGATCTGCGCGTTCGACCTCGAGACCACGGGGCGGGATCCGTCGACCGCTCGTATCGTCAGTGCCTGCGTCGCGGTGATCGACGGTTCGAGTGTCGAAACACGCACGTGGCTACTCGATCCCGGCGTCGAGATCCCCGCCGGCGCCTCGGATATTCACGGCATCAGCACCGAGTTCGCGGCGCAACACGGCCAGGATTATTCCGAGGGCTACGAAGAGATTCGCGAGGCTCTGCACAATTCCTGGGCGCGCGATCACGCCGTCGTGGCGTTCAATGCCTCCTATGATCTGACGGTCATGCATGCCGAGGGTCTGCGCATCGGCAAGCCTGCATTCGTTCCGGGGTTGGTGATCGATCCGTACGTGATCGATCGGGCGATGGATACGTTGCGCAAGGGCAAGCGAACGCTTGCGGCCGTGTGCGAGCACTACGGAATTTCATTGGAGTCGGCGCACGAAGCCGAGGCCGATGCCAAAGCTGCGGCAGCGTTGGCCCGCGAGTTGGCCGTGAGGTTCCCCGACATCCTGGGGCTCGATCTCATGGTCGATCAAGCCGATTGGCACGCAGAGCGGCAACGCGATTTCGCCGAGTACCTTCTCAGCCAAGGGAGGGACGTGGCAGATGTGAACGGCCAGTGGCCGATTCGCATCATCGCCTGACGTCCTCCCCGGCTCGGACGACCGCGCGCTACGCCGGGACCGGCGGCCACACCGGCGCAATGGACCACGGACGGGCTGTTTCGAGCTGCGACGCAACCTGAATCAGCAGATCTTCACGGCCGAACGCGCCGACCAACTGCACGCCGATCGGAACGCCGGCCGAGTCATGACCCATCGGCAAGGAAATCGCCGGCTGACCTGAACTGTTGAACGGACTGGTCAAGCCGCTGTACCCGGCCGAATGCTCCCAGATCGACATAGGATTCGCCGTATCGAGCAGACCGAGCGGAGCTGCCGGCCGAGCCATCGTCGGAGTCAGCAACAGGTCGTGATCGACAAAGAACGCACCGATCACCTGGGCGGCCCGCTCGAGTTCCTGCAGCGCCTTGACGACGTTCGTCGCACTTTCGGACTTCGCGCGGTCGTAGATCATCCGCGCCATCGGCTCGAGGTCGTCGTCACGGATCGCGCGGTTCAGGGCGTCGAGTCGTTCGTCGACCTCGATCGTCATCGGAATGCCCATCAACACCGACAGCCCGGCAGTGAGCGCATCGAGCGGAAAGTTCGGGGCGCTCTCGGTGACATCGTGACCGAGTTCTTCGAGCAGGCCGGCAACACCGGTCGCGACGGCCGAGCACTCCGGGTCCACCGGTGTGCCGTCAGGAAGAGCGTTACTCAGACCGATCCGCAACCGTCCGGGATCGGCACCCACTTCCTCGATGTACGGCCGCTTCGGCGCCAGGATCACGTAAGGATCGCCCACTGTCGGCCCGGCGGACAGATCGAGAAGCAGCGCAGTGTCGCGGACACTTCGGGTGAGCGCGTGATGAACACTCATCGGCGACGAGAAGAGCGTGCGCGCCGGTGCCGTCGGAGTACGTCCTCGGCTCGGCTTGAGGCCTACCAGGCCGCAGGCCGATGCGGGAATACGGATCGATCCACCACCGTCGCTGGCATGCCCGCCTGGCACGATCCCGACGGCAACAGCTACAGCCGTGCCACCCGAAGATCCGCCGGGCGAACGATCAAGGGCGTAAGGGTTACGGGTGGGTCCGAACAGCGCAGGTTCGGTACTCGCGTTCTTGCCGAACTCCGGGGTGTTCGTCTTGCCGATGACAACCAGACCAGCCTGGCGGTAGCGCTCGACGAGCGTCGAATCTTTTTCTGCCACAGCGTCGGCGAACAATCGAGATCCATTGGTGCTCGGCAATCCTGCGACGTCCATGCCGAGGTCTTTGATCACGAACGGGACGCCCTGCAGTGGACCATCCGGCAGGCCGCCTGATACCTCGTTGCGCGCTTCCTCTCGGCGCTCACTGATCACCGCGTTGACTGCCGGGTTGCGCTCGTCGAGCCTGTCCAGACTGAACTCGAGGACTTCCTTGGCGGAGACGTCGCCGCTCTTGATCGCTTCGGCCAGGCCGGTCATGTCGTTGTTGTCGAACAAATCCTGCATCGATGCCCTCATCACTCGTGTCGAACTCTGCCGATAGTGAGGTCCGTCATATCAACCGGAGTGGCGACGCAGTTCCGAAATTCCGCTTGGCGGGACCGATCAGAGAATCAAGCCCTCACAGAATCAAACCCTGCCGCCGCGCTTCCACGACCGCTTCGTGACGACTGCGGACGTCGAGTTTTCCCATCAGATTCCTCATGTACGTCTTGATCGTTTCGACGCTCAGGGACAACCTCTCGGCGATCTCGGCATTGCGCAGTCCGAGAGCGACGTACCCCATCACCTCCCGCTCGCGTGGCGACAGGACAACGGTGTTCGCGACTGGAGTGTTCGCGGAAGGTTTCGGCGACGCCAACGACCGCAACTTTGCCTCGACCGCGAGGACCTGCGCGCTGAGAGCCATGTCCTCGAGGTTCGCCGCGATCTCGCCGAGCGCCAGGACGCTCTCGGTCAACCCTTCGGATATCTGGGCATCGCGGTTCGAACCATGTTCCACCGCAGCGGTATCGAGCATCGCCACCCGACGATCCACTTCGTCGCGAATCTCGAATTCTCGGGCCAACGCGTACGACGATCGCATCATCGTCTCTGCGATCACGTCGCCGATCGGCAGGTTGGCACGCAGTCCTCCGTAGATCGCTCCGCGAGTAACCCCGCGAACGACGATCGGGACTGCCATCAAGGATTCGATCGCTTCGGTGCCCACTTCGTAGTCGTAGTCGTGAGTGATGTGCGACGAGTTCGCGTAGTCCTGGACCGCGCCCGGTCGTTGTTCTGCGATCGCCCGACCGCCGAGTCCGCATTCGGCGTCGATCCGCAGGTTTCGCAGGATGTTGCTGCGCGTGCCGACGTGACCGGTGATGGTCAGCGACCGGTCGCTGACGCAGCCGCCGAACAGAACCGGCAACTCGGTTTTGGGGTGCAGCCGACGCAGTTCGGCGCGCAACGCGTCGTCGTCGCTCGGTCTCAGTACCCTGTTCACTCTCACCTCCACGTACCCAATTCAGAGGGTAGCGGCACCTTTGGCTGGGCAATAGCGTGCATCCAGGCCATTTGTAGTGCCGATCACACTTATCGTGACACCAACCGTGCCACGTCGCCTTCGGAGGAACCGTGTCTGTCCCGACAGCTGTTGCAGCCAACAACACCCCGCTCAGTCCGCTGCGTTTTCTCGAGCGCAGCGCCGCGGTGTTCCCCGAGCGCACCGCCGTCGTTCACGGCGACCGGACCTACTCGTACCGAGAGTTCGGTGACGAGGTCGCGGCTCTGGCCCGCGTCCTGCGTGAACGCATTCAGCCCGGTGACCGCGTTGCATACCTGGCGCCGAACGTACCCGAGATGCTGTTCGCGCATTTTGCCGTTCCCCTCGCCGGCGGGGTCCTGATCGCCCTGAACTCACGCCTCGCCGGTCCCGAACTCGAATACATTCTCGATCACTCGGGAACCACGATCCTGTTCGTGGACTCCGAATTCGTCGGTTCGGTCACCTCGTCCAAGGCAAACGTGGGGAGCCTGCGTGAGATCGTCGAGATCCCGGACTCCACCGTCCCCTATCCGGACGTTCCCACCGGAATCGTCACCGGGCAGTACGCCGATCTGATTGCCGAAGGCGAAGCTCTCTCCGATCAGCCACTGCACTGGGGCGTCGACGACGAGCAGCAGTGTATCGCCATCAACTACACCTCGGGTACCACCGGAAAACCCAAGGGCGTCATGTACTCCCACCGCGGGGCGTACCTGAACTCGCTCGGCGAGACATTCCACAACGGCTTCGACGGAGCGACGAAGTATCTGTGGACACTGCCGATGTTCCACTGCAACGGGTGGTGCACGCCGTGGGCCGTCACTCAGGCCGCGGGCACACATATCTGCCTGCGCGCGGTCCGCGCCGATGCGATCTGGGACGCCATCGACAATCTGGGCGTGACACATCTGTGCGGCGCTCCTACCGTCTGCTCCACCATCGCCGACGCAGACCAGGCCCACAAGGTCGACGCCTTGCGCATCACCACCGCCGGCGCTCCCCCGTCACCGACGATCATCGGAAAACTCGAAGACATCGGTGTCACCGTGGTTCACGTCTACGGCCTCACCGAGGTGTACGGCCCCTACACGATCTGCGAATACCAGGAAGCCTGGGACGACAAGCCGCAGTCCGAGCGCGCCGCACTTCTCTCGCGTCAGGGAGTCGGCATGGTGCAGGCCGAAAATGCTCGCGTTGTCGATGCCGAGATGAACGACATCCCCGCCGACGGCCAGACCATGGGTGAGATCGTGCTCCGCGGCAACAACGTGATGCTCGGGTACTACCGCGACGAGGCCGCGACAGCCGAAGCATTTGCCGGTGGTTGGTTCCATTCCGGCGACCTCGGCGTCATGCATCCCGACGGATACATCCAGCTCAAGGACCGCGCGAAGGACATCATCATCTCAGGCGGCGAGAACATCTCCACCGTCGAGGTCGAGCAGGCGATCATGAGTCACCCCGCGGTGATCGACGTGGCAGTCGTCGGCGTTCCGGACGAGAAGTGGGGCGAGCGCCCGAAGGCATTCGTGGTGCTGGGCAAGGGATTACAGGCATCCGCCGAAGACATCGTCGAGCACACCCGCACTTTGCTGGCCGGGTACAAGGTTCCCCGCGACATCGTCTTCCCGCTCGACCTTCCTCGCACCCCCACCGGCAAGGTTCTCAAGTTCCAGCTACGCGCCGACAACTGACGCCGACGAAACCTGGATACTTGCATCCATGACCGAGCGCTCCGATGTACCCGGAACTGACCCCGCACAGTTTCGGGTACACGTCGCGTCTCAAGCGATCCAGTTGTTCTCGGAGAACGGGTACGAAGCCACCACCGTCGAGCAGATCGCCGCTGCCGCCGGTGTGTCGCGTCGGACGTTCTTCCGGCAGTTCCGCTCCAAGGAAGACGTGATCTTCGCCGATCACGAGTCCCTCCTCGAACACGTCGCAGAGTTCCTCGCGTCCGATTCCGCCGACCCCTGGGCGTCCGTGTGCGAGGCCGCGGGACTGGTGTTCGATTTCTTCCGCAGGAACCGAGACCTGTCGATGCGGCGATACCGCGTCGTACAGCATGTTCCGGCTCTTCGCGACCGCGAACTCGTCACCGGATTCCGCTACGAGCGCCTCTTCGTCGACTACCTGCGCAGCGCTGTGCCCCGCGAACCTGTCCTCGAGGTTGTCGGTTTTGCCGCAGCTGTCACCGCGTGCCACAACTACCTCTTGCGAAGCATGATCAAAGGCGACGAGGACGCCACAGCTGATGCACTAAGTCAGGCATTGCTCGACGTTCGGCGGACGTACGGCGTGGCACCCGGGTCCAAGACCAGCACGCCAGAATCGAAGTCCGTGCTGGTAGTAGCCTTTCCCCCGGGCACGTCCGCTGATGAGATCAGCAGAAAAATCCACGAACAACTCGGCTGACACTGCTCGTGCACCGAAACTTCACACACCCATCCCTTGACCTGGCACTCAGTGCCGTGTTTGACTGGGGTCATGGGCACCGGTCTGTCCGCGAATCTCGCTGGTAACGCCGGAGCCGCACCGACCGCCTTCAAGCCACCTTCACCAAGGAGCGTTCCCATGGCAGGAAACCCGGATTTCAATCTCTTCGCACTGAACGAAGAGCACGACGAACTGCGGGCTGCTATCCGCGGACTCTCCGAGAAGGAAATCGCGCCGTACGCCAAGGACGTCGACGAGAACGCACGTTTCCCCGAGGAAGCGCTCACTGCTCTCAACGCGTCGGGCTTCAACGCCATCCACGTTCCCGAGGCTTACGACGGCCAGGGCGCCGATTCCGTCGCCACCTGCATCGTCATCGAGGAAGTCGCCCGCGTCTGTGGCTCCTCCTCGCTGATCCCCGCTGTGAACAAGCTCGGCACCATGGGCCTGATCCTCAAGGGTTCCGAAGAGCTCAAGTCCAAGGTGCTCCCGGACCTCGTCAACGGCGGAATGGCGTCGTACGCACTGTCCGAGCGTGAAGCCGGATCCGACGCCGCTTCGATGCGTACCCGCGCAAAGGCTGACGGCGACGACTGGATCCTCAACGGCTCCAAGTGCTGGATCACCAACGGCGGCAAGTCCACCTGGTACACCGTCATGGCTGTCACCGATCCCGACAAGGGCGCAAACGGCATCTCCTCCTTCATGGTCCACAAGGACGACGAGGGCTTTGTCGTCGGACCGAAGGAAAAGAAGCTCGGCATCAAGGGCTCCCCCACCGCTGAGCTGTACTTCGAGAACTGCCGCATCCCCGGCGACCGCATCATCGGCGAACCGGGCACCGGCTTCAAGACGGCACTCGAGACCCTCGACCACACGCGTCCCACCATCGGTGCTCAGGCTGTCGGCCTGGCCCAGGGCGCACTCGACGCGGCTCTGGCATACACCAAGGATCGCAAGCAGTTCGGCAAGTCCATCAGCGACTTCCAGGCTGTTCAGTTCATGCTCGCGGACATGGCGATGAAGGTCGAAGCCGCACGTCTGATGGTTTACACCTCCGCAGCACGCGCCGAGCGCGGCGAGAAGAACCTCGGCTTCATCTCCGCTGCGGCGAAGTGCTTCGCTTCGGACGTTGCCATGGAGGTCACCACCGACGCCGTGCAGCTGTTCGGTGGCGCCGGCTACACCACCGACTTCCCGGTCGAGCGCATGATGCGCGACGCCAAGATCACGCAGATCTACGAAGGCACCAACCAGATTCAGCGCGTCGTGATGTCGCGTGCGCTGTTGAAGTAAGGCACTTCGCGCCCCTGTGCGCCTTTCTGGTAGTTCTGACTACCGGAACGGCGCACAGGGGCTTGCCCCTAATTTTTGAGGAGAATCGTGGAACTTGTAGGCGTAATCGGCGGCGGCACCATGGGTGCCGGCATCGCCGAGGTATGTGCAAAAGCCGGTAGCTCGGTATTGGTGCTCGAAACCAAAGAAGAATTTGCCGCCGCTGCCCGCGAACGGATCGCCAAGTCGATCAACCGCGGCGTCGCCAAGGGCAAGATCACCCAGGAAGACGCCGACGCCGCGATCGCACGCGTCCGCGTCACCTTGGACATGGAAGAGTTCGCCGATCGCGATCTGGTGATCGAAGCTGCTCCCGAGATCGAAGCTCTCAAGTACGAGATCTTCGGCAAGCTCGACAAGATCGTCAAGCCTGCAGGCATTCTGGCGACCAACACGTCGTCGATCCCCGTCATCAAGATCGCCAAGGCCACCTCGCGCCCCGGCCAGGTTGTCGGCGTTCACTTCTTCAACCCCGTGCCGGTCATGCCGCTCGTGGAGATCGTGGTCAGCCTGACGACGTCCGAAGAGACCGTTCTCGCCGTCACCGACTACGCCAAGAACACCTTGCGTAAGAAGACGGTTCGCGCGGGCGACCGTTCGGGCTTCATCGTCAACGCTCTGCTCATCCCGTACCTGTGCCAGGCTGTCCGGATGCTCGAATCCGGCTACGCCACAGCAGAAGACATCGACGAGGCCATGAAGGGCGGCTGCGGCTACCCGATGGGCCCGCTGACGCTGCTCGACACCGTCGGTCTCGACATCGCTCTCGCAGCAGCGGAGTCGCTGTACGCGGAATTCGCAGAACCGCACTACGCTCCGCCGGCGCTGCTTCGCCGCATGGTCGACGCCGGTCGCCTCGGCAAGAAGACCGGTCGCGGCTTCTACGAATACGCCTGAGTCCGACCGCTTCACTCTTCCGGCCCCTCACCTGTTGCAGGTGAGGGGCCGGAGTTGTTTTCGGGCAGATCTAGCCGAATCCATTGACAAATTCGCGCGGCGCAGCAAAAGTCATCATGTGACAACAACCGTTGTCACATGAGCGCAGGCGGAGGGTCAACCAGATGAGCAGCGATCCGGACACCGATACTCGTCGACCTAAGCCCCAGGCGCGACCAGAGCCCCGGGAACTACGAGCCGATCCGATCGGCCCCGGTTCCCTGACGTGGACACACTTCGGCGACGTTCGCGGTCTGCTGTATCTCGGACGCGCAGGCACGCTGCAGAACATGCATCCCGCGGTAAGTGGAGCGCTGCAGGATCATTCGAATTTTTTCGACAACCCGCTCGACCGCCTGTTCCGCTCACTGCCGCCCATCTACGGCGTCGTGTACGACCGGACCGAAGAGGGCACAGGCACGCTCGTTCGCAACTTCCACACCGATCTCAAAGGAATCGACGAAACCGGCGGGCGTTACCACGCCCTCGCTCCTGACACTTTCTGGTGGACACACGTCACGTTCTTCGAGGTGATACTCGATTTCAACGAGCGATTCGCGTACAAGAAGTTCACGGCGGAGCAGAAGGACCAGCTTGTCCGTGAGGCCGTAACTTGGTGGCGCTGTTACGGACTCACCGATCGACCGGCTTTCGACGACTACGTCAGCTTCCGCACGTATTGGGAAGACATGCTCGACAACCACCTGATCAACACCCACACCACAAAATGGTCGACGCGCATCGCCGAGCACGACATCGCACCGGCTCCGAAGGTTCCGACGTGGCTGTGGCGTCTTAGCTCTCGCCCCACGATGGCCGTGGCGAACTGGATCGGCAAGGCACTGATGCCGGAGAAGGCGCGCAAGACCCTTGAATGGGAATGGACGCCGCGCGACGAACGGATGTACTTCTGGTTCGCCCGCTTCCTGACATTGACAGATCGGTTCTGGCATCTGCTGCCGTTACGACTGCGGTATGCACCGCGCGCCTACTCGGGCATCCGCGCGCAGGGTCTGTGAGCACTCGTCGGTAGGCTGGAGTGCGTGCCAGCCCAACTCCCCTCCGACGCGATCAGTGTCCGCGTGGACAGCTGGACGTGGGCGGTTCGGCTGTTCAAAACACGCTCGCAGGCGGCGACCGCCTGCCGATCGGGACACGTTCGGGTCAACGGAACGTCGGCAAAGGCGGCTCAGCAGGTGAAAGCCGGCGACGAGGTGCGGGTGCGTGTATCCGGCATCGAGCGCATCGTCGTCGTGGTCAAGCCGATCACGAAGCGAGTCAGCGCCGTGCTGGCCGCCGATTGCCTGCAGGACAATTCGCCGCCCCCACCACCGCCCGAACTGATCGCGTCCATTCCGCGACGTGATCGTGGCGCCGGCAGACCGACCAAACGCGAGCGACGCGACCTCGAGAAGTTGCGCGGCCTCGAGCCCTGATTGCTACCTCGAAACAGGCTGACGCAGAACCGTCTTCAGTTTCTCGGGCGGTGTACGGCGAGCGTCGCTGAGATAGATCTCGTGATGATCGCCGTTGAAGCTCAGGCCGTTCGACGGGATGAACGTGTTGTGCAGCCGGTCCAGGGTGGGAGCTTCGTCGTCGTACGAGCCGACGTGAAGAATCTGGACGGACAGACCTTCCTCCAACTCGAGAAACCTGACCTTGTCGAGAGCGGCAATCTCCTTCTTGGCCCGCACTGCCTTGGCCCGGACTGCGTCAATCGACGCAGACAGTTCGGTCTCCGTGATCCACTCCGGTTGCGAGATCATCATCGTCCAATCCCACGACGACTTGTCCCGCGTCACGAACACCTCGGGGTCATCTGCCCGCCACAACCCTTCCAGCGGGCCCACGACGAAGTCGCGATCCAGTTCCTTCTTGCTCGCGAATTTGGTCGCGTAGGACACCGAATACAGCGCTTCGAGCGCCTCGGAGTACTCGGTGGCAGTGTTGGGATCACCGTGACCGTCGACGGCGAAGTAGCCGAAGCGCGGGACGGTCACGAGGGCAAAATCGCGGCGCCCGGGGGAATAGAGATCCTTGTATGCCTTCTTGACGTCGTACTTCTCCATACGCCACCCACCTGATCACTGGCCGAGTTTCAACGTTCGGAAACCTATCCGAGAACACCGACATTCCGATAGCGGACCACCGTCCCCTTGTTAATAGACCAGTGGACCTTTACTCTGGACCGGGTGACTACACCCCAGGCGACCGACGTCGCTCGAGTTCCGCGCCGCAGACCGTTGCGGATCGTTGCCATATCCGCGATTGTCGCGTCGATCTTGGCTCTGTTGTTCGTGTACCCGTGGTGGAGCTTGTTCGTCCGGCCGGACTGGCCGACAGCGGTGGCAGTTTTCGGCACCGTTCTATTTGCCGCCCTCCTGATCACCCTGCCTGCCACCATGATGCTCAGCCACGGACACACTGACCGCGATCCAGTTCGCCTGGTCGGCGACGCCCTCCTCGGAATCATCTGGGTCGTGTTCGTGTGGACCCTGCTCGGTGAAGTCCTGAGGCTCGGACTGCTCGTCGGCGGCGTGGATGACCCGCTTCGATCGAGGATCGTCGCCGTTGCGGCACTGATCACCTCGGCCGTTCTGCTGATCTGGGGCTATCGGGAAGCCATGAGACTGCCACGGATCAAGCACGTCGACGTCACCATCCCTCGCCTCGGAGCGGGAATGGACAAGCTTCGGGTAGTCGCAATTACCGACACCCATTTCGGCCCGATCAATCGCGAGAAGTGGTCCGAGCGCGTGATCGCGGCAGTCAACGAACTCGACGCCGACATCGTGGCCCACGTCGGCGACATTGCCGACGGAACGGTAGAGCAGCGCCTCGGCCAAGCCACCCCACTCGCGTCGGTGGAAGCCAGACTCGCTCGTGTCTACGTCACCGGGAATCACGAGTACTTCCACGAGGCTCAGGAGTGGCTCGACTACATGACCTCGATCGGCTGGGATGCCCTGCACAACCGGCACCTCGTCGTCACCAAGGGCGGCGACAACCTGGTCATCGCCGGAGTCGACGACGCCACCGCTCTGGGATCGAAGCTCGACGGTCACGGCGCGAACTTCGATATGGCCCTTGCCGGCACCGACCCCGATTTGCCGATCCTGATGCTCGCCCATCAACCGAAGCAGGTAACTCAGTCCGCTTCCGCGGGAGTGGATCTGCAGCTCGCCGGTCATACCCACGGCGGACAGATCTGGCCGTTCAACCTTCTGGTCAAACTCGATCAACCGTCGGTGCACGGGCTCACCCGTCACGGCGACCGCACGCAGTTGTACACAAGCCGCGGAACCGGGTTCTGGGGTCCACCATTCCGCGTGTTCGCACCGAGCGAGATCACCGTCCTGACGCTGCACAGCGCCTGAACGGGCTCAGCTCGTTCGGGTTGCCGCTCGCGCCGACAGCCCGACGAGCTGATTGATCAGACCTTCACGTAGGCCGGTTGCGAACATGTCGGCAGCAGGGGGCGCCTGCATCTCGTTCAGTACGACGACCATGGATTCGGCAGGCTCGGCAGTCGGCCACAAGCCTGCAACAATCACCAGGGTTACCTTGGCGAATTGAGCCGCGTCGCCCTCCGAGAGGTGAGGCAATTGCGAATGAATCAGCGACGCAAACCTTCCCGAGTTGACCGTTGCCCGCTTCTTGAAGTCACGGGCGAAGTCGACGGAGATGTTTCTTTCGAGGACACCCGCCATGACGCTCATCAACTCACACAGTAAACGCTGTGCGACAAGCGATTCCGCAACCGTCGATGCCACATGGATTTCAGTGGCGAACGGCGAGTCGTCACCGGTCGGGGTCAACGACTCGGACAACCCGTCCAACCACGCAACCCAGTTCTCGTCGAGCACTTCGAGAAAGATGGCTTCGCGACTGTCGAAGTAGCGAAGCACGTTCGACTTCGCCAGTCCGACGCTCTCACTGAGCTCACGCAGGCTGATGTCGGCGACGGGCCTGGACCCGAGCATCGCGCGGGCCGCATCGAGAATCGCGCACCGACGCGCTTCGATCTGCTCAGGCCTGCGCGCGCGCTGAAATCCGTGGGTCGCCACCATCACGCAAGATTATCAGACCATCGTTCTATTGTTCGCTGCGATGCATGTCAGTTGTCCGAAGACGCGTGCTGCGCCACGACAGGTCCGCCACCTGCTTACGCGTCGCGGCCTGGGATGCCTCGTCCTGTTCCGCCACGCGCTCGACCAACCAGGAAGCGAGTGTGGCAGTCACGATGCCCAGCAACGCAATTCCGCCGATCATCAATGCTCCGGCGATCATGCGCCCGGTCGTGGTAACGGGCGCCATGTCTCCGTAACCGACGGTCGTGACCGTCTCCATCGCCCACCACAATGCCGTTCCGTACGACGTGATGGCAGCGCCCTGCGCGTGACGCTCGGCATCGAGCATGGCCAGCGCCGCGACACCGATCAGCAAGGCCGTGGCACCAGTGGCGTAAATAACCACCCGTCCACGCAAGCTTTGCCCGCTCGAGCGGTGAACTATCGCAAGCAGTGTGACCAACCGAAGTAGGCGCAGCGGACGCAGCATGGGCAACACCACCATCGCCAAGTCCAAGAGATGCCTGACGAACCAGCGACCGCGGGCAGGTGCCAACCACAGGCGAACTGCGTAGTCGACGGCAAAAACGACCCACGCAGCCCACATCGTCCATTCGGTCAGACGATGTGGAAGGCCCGTCGGTTGCGCCAGCACTTGGTACGCGTACGCCACCAAGAACAGGCAGGCCGCAGCGGTCAACGGGATGTCGATGGCTAGCTGCCATTTCTCCAACGTCCACGCAGCGCGGCGGTGCGCCGACTTCGTCGATTCGTTCATCCGAGAAGTCTGACACCACCGCTACCTAGTGCCCGGCAGAACCGACTCAGATCCGAGTGTGCGTCAAGATGTTGAGCGCCATGGGAACTGCCTCGATCGTGATGGGCAACGGCCCCACCCGATCGCCGTCCGCGTAAGCGATGATGCCCTCGGAGACCAACCGAACCTTCTTCGATCGGTACGTCTGCACCGCATCCAAGGAGACGTGAGTTCCCTTGTACACCCGCGGAAACAGGCGCACCAGACGCAACCTCGAACCGTGCCCGACGACGGTCAGATCCAGCAACCCGTCCGACTTCGACGCTCCTGGCGTGATGAGCATGCCGCCACCGTACGAGCGCCCGTTGCCGACAGCCACGAGCGTCGCGTCCACCGTGATGACCTCGTCGTCGAGTTCGATCCGGTACGGCAGCGGCTTCATCTTCGCCAACTCGGCGAGCATCGCCAAGTTGTAGCGCATCGGTCCCTTGGGCCACGACATCCGATTGGCCCGTTCACTGACCAGCGAATCGAATCCGCTCGCGATGATCGTTCCCGACCAGACGACGGAACCGTCGGCCAGCGTGATCTTCGCCAGGTCGGACTGCTGCACGAGGCCGTCGGCGATCACATCGGCGGCTGCCTCGGGATCGCCTGTGGGAATGCCGAACTCACGGGCGTGATCGTTACCGGTGCCCGCCGGGATGAGCCCGATAGGAGTATCGATCAACGCGGCAGCCTGCAATCCGATGCTGATGGCACCGTCACCGCCGACCACCACCAGCGCGTCGGTACCCTCCTCGATCGCACGACGGGCCAATTTCTTGGCGTCGTCGGCGTCGGTTCCGATGATCTCGGTGACGGCAACTCCCCGAGCGCGCAGTCGCGCAACACCTTTGCGTCCTGCCGCAGGCGCGTGACCATGTCCCGCCATCGGATTGATCAGGACGGTAACCTTCTCGATCTGACTGCGGGTTTCGGTCACGGAATCAGCTTTCCAGGATTGAGGATGCCGGCAGGGTCCACTGCATTCTTCACTGCGCGAAGGATGTTCGCGCCCAATTCACCGATCTCGTCCTTCATCCATGGGCGGTGATCGGCGCCGACAGCGTGGTGATGGGTGATCGTGCCACCGGCGGCGATGATCGCATCGCCAGCGGCAGTTTTCGCCTTGTGCCACTGAGCGATCGGATCCTCGGTCTGCGCGCTGACGACGGTGAAGTACAGCGAAGCACCGGTCTTGTAGGTGTGCGAAATGTGGCACATCACGAGCGGCTGAGTCCCCTGCTCGACGAGAGCCTTGGTCAGCGCCTCGGTGACCGAGGAGCGCAGGTTCGCGAGGTTACCCCAGGTGGTTGCCGTCTCGAGGGTTTCGCACAGTGCGCCGACGTCGAGCAGAGCGTCACGCAGATACGGCGCATCGAATCGCCCGTGTTCCCAGCTGTTTCCGGGCTCCTCACCGAGCGACGTGCCGCCGTGAGCGGTGAGAATTGCGCGGGCCTCCGCCATCCGTTCAGCGGTGTGCGAAGCGGTGCCCTCGTAGGTAGTGATGCCGAGGCAACCACCGGTGAAGGCGTTCTCGCCGATCTTGTCGGTGGTCGCCAAATTCACGCCACTCTCGGCCTCGTCGGACAACCGCAGCACGGTCGGAGCCGATCCTTCCTGGACAAGCTCACGCAATGCAGCTGCGCCGGTGGCGAAGTCGGGGAAGCTCCACCCTTCGCGCACGGTGGTCTCGGGCAGACGGTGAACCCGCACACGCACGTGCGTGATGACGCCGAAGGTGCCCTCGGAGCCGACAAAGAGCTCACCCAGATCGGGGCCTGCAGCGGATGCCGGCGCACGCCCGGTCTCGATCACTCCACTCGGGGTGACAACGGTGAGGCCCTGAACCATGTCCTCGAAGCGCCCGTATCCAGCCGACGCCTGCCCCGAAGACCGGGTGGCGGCAAACCCGCCCAGAGTGGCGAACAGGAAGCTCTGCGGGAAGTGCCCGACCGAGAAACCGTGCTCACGCAGAAGCTCCTCGGCCCGTGGGCCGGTAGTTCCGCCGCCGAACGTCGCAATGCCCGATTCCTCGTCCAACCCGACAAGCTGATCGAACCTGCGCAGATCGAGAGAAAGAACTGCGTCGAACCCGTCACGAATGGGATCGAGCCCGCCGACGACGCTGGTGCCACCACCGAACGGGACCACTGCGATCCGGTTGGCAGAGCAGTATCGGAGAACCTGCTCGACCTCTGCGTCTGTCCCTGGAGTGACGACTGCGTCCGGTGCGTCCTGCGGCTCGACGCTACGACGGCGAAGCAGATCCGGGGTGCTCTTGCCACCGGCCCGAAGGATTCGATCGGAATCCTTGGTACTGACGTACTCGGCCCCGACCAGCCCGGACAGCGCTTCGACATGCGACTGGGCCATAGCGGACGGAGCCACCTGGACGTCTTCGATGGCGAGACGCGATCGAGTCGGTGCGGAGACACCGAGAAATCCGGTCAACAATGATGTGACTGCGTCCGACAGTTCACGCTTCTTGGCCGGATCGCCCCAGGCGTCCCACTGCATCGGCGGTTGCAAGGCAGACTTTTCGGTGCTCATAGACACTAGTGTTACATATTTGTGTGATGTGTAAACATCCCGGTGGATCAATCCATCCATCAACCCATCGTCTTGGAACCGTCGATGGCTTCGCGAAGCATGTCCGCGTGGCCCGCATGCTGGGCCGTCTCGGCGATGATGTGCAGCAATGCGCGCCGCGCTGACCAGCGAGCTCCCGCTTCGAACCACGGCGCCGACGGCAGTGGATGCGAGATGTCGAGGCTGTCCAGCGAGGCCACCAACTCGTCGGTCCTGGCCGCGATCCCCTCGTACTCGGAAACGATGCCTGCCAAGGTTTCACCCTCGACCATGGCGAATTCGTTCGCCCGTTCCTGTTGCATCTCTTCCGACCACTGGGTCGGGTCGAAGTCCCCACCAAGTCCGGCCGGCCCTTCCAGAATGAAGTCGACCCATCCCTTTTCCGCCTGACCCACATGCTTGATCAATCCGCCGAGGCACAGTTCACTCACGGTCGGCCTCGAAGCGGCCTGCTCGTCGGTGAGGTCCTTGACGGTGAAGAGAAGGAATTCACGATGCCGACGCAGGCTCTGGAGGAGATCCGCGCGCTCGCCGGTGACGGTGGTGATCGGTGCATGCATGATGTTTTCCTTCGCTCGTGGGTTCGTGCCCTGTGAGAACTACGTTAGAAGTTATTGCGGACAGAAACGGTCCTCATTAGAAAACGATCAAGAAAAAACTCCCGGCACCCACCGATGAAGGTGAGTGCCGGGAGTTCGAGCGAGCTAGACGAGATCAGACTGTGCGAGCCAAACGATCGGCCAGCAGGCGCGTGAAGTGCGCCGGATCGCTCAGTTCACCGCCCTCGGCAAGCAACGCCATGCCGTAGAGCAACTGAGCCGTCTCCGTCAGGTTCTCTGCATTGTCATTGGCGGCCTGCGCCTCCCGCAGACCCGAGACAAGCGGATGCTCCGGGTTGAGCTCGAGAATGCGCTTGCTGTGTGGAACAGGCTGACCCGAAGCCTTGTACATCTTCTCGAGCGTCGGAGACATGCTGAACGCGTCGCCGACGATGCAGGCAGCCGACGTGGTCAGGCGCGTCGAGAGACGCGTTTCCTTGATGTCGTCGGACAGGGTTTCGGTCAGCCACGTCAGCAGCTCGCCGAATTCCTTCTCCTTCTCTTCGCGCTCGGCCTCGGCCGCCTTCTTCTCGTCCTCGGTGTCGAGGTCGACCTCGCCCTTGGCGATCGACTGGAAGGTCTTGCCGTCGAAGTCCGAGACAGCGTCGACCCACATCTCGTCCACCGGGTCGGTGAGAACCAGAACCTCGAGGCCCTTGGCCTTGAAAGCCTCCATGTGCGGAGAGCTTTCGATCAGGTGACGAGATTCGCCCGTCATGAAGTAGATCTGTTCCTGACCGTCCTTCATGCGCTCCACGTACTCGGCGAGAGTGGTCACGCCCTCTTCGCTGTTGGTCGAGGCAAACGACGAGATGTCGAGCAGCGTCTTGCGGTTGTCGGCATCGGCCATCAGGCCTTCCTTGAGCGCGCGTCCGAACTCGGTCCAGAAGGTCGAGTACTTCTCGGGCTCGTTCGCCTTCATGTCCTTAATGGTCGAGAGGACCTTCTTGGTCAGACGACGACGGATGGCAGCGATCTGCCGGTCCTGCTGCAGAATTTCACGAGAGACGTTGAGCGAGAGGTCTTGTGCGTCGACGACACCCTTGACGAAACGCAGGTAATCGGGCACCAACTCTTCACAGTCGTCCATGATGAAGACGCGCTTGACGTAGAGGTGGATGCCGGCCTTGCGCTCACGCATGAAGAGATCGAACGGCGCCGTCGACGGAATGAACAGCAGCGCTTGGTATTCGAAAGTACCTTCGGCCTTCATCGGGATGACCTCGAGAGGCTCGTCCCAGGCGTGGCTGACGTGCTTGTAGAACTCCTTGTACTCGTCCTCGGACACCTCGTCCTTGGAACGAGTCCACAGAGCCTTCATCGAGTTGATCGTCTCGGTCTCGATGGTGACCTCGGGCTCCTCGCCCTCGGCCGGCGTCGACGTACGAGCGACATCCATGCGGATAGGCCACGCGATGAAGTCGGAGTACTTCTTGACCAGTTCCTTGATCTTCCATTCCGACGTGTAGTCGTGCAGGCCGTTCTCGGAATCCTCGGGCATCAGGTGCAGGGTCACGGAGCTACCCTGAGGCGCCTCGTTCACATGCTCGAGCGTGTACGTGCCTTCGCCGGTCGATTCCCAGCGCGTCGCGTGATCTTCACCGGCGCGGCGGGTCAGCAGCGTGACCTTGTCCGCGACCATGAACGTGGAGTAGAAGCCGATGCCGAACTGACCGATCAGTTCTTCGGATGCCGCTGCATCCTTGGCTTCCTTGAGCTTGCGACGGACCTCGGCGGTGCCGGACTTGGCGAGCGTGCCGATCAGGTCGACGACCTCGTCACGCGACATGCCGATGCCGTTGTCGCGGATGGTCAGGGTGCGTGCTGCCTTGTCGATGTCGATCTCGATATGCAGATCGGAGACGTCGACGTTGAGGTCTTTGTCCTGGTAAGACTCGAGGCGGAGCTTGTCCAGCGCGTCCGAAGCGTTGGAGATCAACTCACGAAGGAAGCTGTCCTTGTTCGTATAGATTGAATGAACCATCAGATCCAGCAGCTGACGTGTTTCTGCTTGGAACTCGAGCTGCTCGGTATGCGCGGTCACTTCGATCCCTTTCTCTTCTCGGACTGATCACAGGAATTTTACTTGACCGCGAATACCGCGGGTCGGCCCCCGCACAGACAAGGGAGGCCACGCGACCTGCGCGTGACCTCCCGTTATCTTCACCACCGATCTACTCGGTGACGTTCACCATCGAATAGTTCGAGACGCCGGCGGCCAGCACCCTGAGGTGATCGTCAGATGCGCCCAAAGTGTGTTCGATGGCCACCAGCCGCGAGACGTAGTGCCCGACCGGATACTCGGCTGTCATACCGATACCACCGTGCATCTGAATTGCTTCCTGACCGATCTGATGCGCGGCGCGACCGACAGACAGCTTCGCTCGCGACGCGATGGTCGGATCGATCACTCCGTCGGCGATGGCCATGGTGGCGTACAGACTCATGCTGCTCGCCAGTTCGAGCGCCACGTACATGTCGGCCGCACGATGAGTCAGCGTCTGGAACTTCGCGAGCGGAACACCGAACTGCTTGCGCTGCTTCAGGTATTCCGTCGTCAGTCGCAGAGCTTCGGTCATGATCCCGATCGCCTCGGCGCACAGAGCTGCCTGCGCCCGAACCTCTGCTTCGACGATCGCCTCCGTGACATCGCCGCCCTCACCAAGCTGTTCGGCCGCGGCATCGGTGAACGTGAACTGCGCACCGCGACGGCCGTCGTGAGTTGCGTATTTGCTCCATGAGACACCCGCGCTTTCCGCATCTACCAGAAAGAGCCCGGTGCCCCCGTCTGGAAGTGCGGCGCTGACGATCACGACGTGCGCGCTGTCGCCCTGCAGGACCGGGTTCTTGACGCCGGTGATAGTCCACCCCGATCCCGATCCCGACTGCGACGCCGTGGTCGTGACGGTGGCGACCGGCCAGCGCGTGCCGGGTTCCGTATGCGCGAAGGCCGACAGAGTGGTCCCGTCGCTGAGCGCCGGCAGGAGCCGCGCCCGCTGATCTGCCGAACCGACAGCCGCGATCAAACCGCCGGGGATCAGAACACCACCCAAGTACGGCTCGGGTGCAAGCGCACGGCCCAGTTCGGTCATCACGACCATGGTCTCGACCGGCCCAGCGCCCATCCCGCCGTCGGCCTCCGCGAACGGCAGGCCGAGCAGCCCGAGCTCCGCGAACTGCTTCCACACCGCGGCATTCCATCCCTCGTCAGTAGCCGAGGTGGCGTTGCGCTTCTCCGCGTCGTAGCTGCGGTTGAGCAATTCACGCGTCGTGTCGCGAAGCATCGTCTGCTCGTCGTCGAGTTCGAAATTCATGTCAGATGCTCACAATCCGAGAATCGAGGAGGCAATGATGGAGCGCTGCACCTCACTTGATCCGCTGTAGATGGAAACCTTCCGGTAGTTCAGGTAGCGCGGCGCCGCTTGCTGCGCCCACTCCGGCGAGTCGATCTCGACCGTATTCACCGGCAACGAGTCCGGACCCGCAACATCCATCAGCAATTCCGTTGCTGCCTGCTGCAATTCGGAGCCGCGGAGCTTGAGCAGCGAGGACGCCGGGTTCGGCTTGCCGTCTGCCGAACTCGCCACAACTCGCAGTTGAGTCAGATCCAGCGCAAGCAAATCGTTTTCCAACTCAGCCAACCGAGCCGCGAACAACGGATCATCGAGGAGGGTGCCGGTTCCAACGCGAACTTCCCGCGCCTTCTCTTTTGCCGTGGCGACAAGAGTTTTGGAGAACCCGACCCGCGTGACGCCCGTGCGTTCGTTGCCGAGCAGGAACTTGGCGTAGTCCCAGCCTTTGTTCTCTTCGCCGACAAGATTCTCCGCAGGGACGCGGACGTTGTCGAAGAACACCTCGTTGACCTCGACGCTGCCGTCGATCAGTTTGATGGGGCGAACCGTGATGCCGGGAGTTGCCAGATCGATGAGCAAGAACGAAATTCCGGCCTGCCGCTTCTGAGCACTGGCATCTGTACGAACCAGACAGAAGATCCACTCGGCGTGCTGCGCGAGAGTAGTCCACGTCTTCTGACCATTGACGATGTAGTCTGCGCCGTCACGAACAGCGGCCGTCTTGAGTGAAGCGAGATCCGAACCGGCTTCGGGTTCCGAAAAACCCTGGCACCACCAGATATCGGCGTTGGCCGTAGCGGGGAGAAATTTCTCCTTCTGCTCCTGCGAACCGAAGGCAGCGATAACGGGCCCAACCATGCTCACGTTGAACGGCAACGGGTTGGGTACCGACGCCAACTGCATTTCCTCGGAATAGATGTGGCGCTGAACCGGAGTCCAGTCCTTGCCACCCCATTCGACCGGCCAGTGTGGAACCGCCAACCCGTGTGCGTTCAGAATCTGTTGACCCGCAACGATGTCCTCACGAGTCAGCTTTCCGAATCCGGCTGCACGTGCTCGAAGTTCGGGCGAGAATTCGGTGGTGAAGAACTTTCGCATCTCCTCGCGGAACGCAACTTCCTCAGTGGTCAGTTCGAGATTCATGTGGAGTCTGCTTTCTTCTTGCAGGATTTCAGAACAAGATTCGCGCGACGGTCTGCGCAACGACGGCAGGTTTGCCCACGCCTTCGATCTCGACGGTGTTGGTGATCTGACTCTGTAGTGAACCGTTCGGCAATTCTTCGATTGCGGAGAGCACTGCGGTATTTCGAACCTTGGCCCCGACTGGCACCGGACTCGGGAATCGAACCTTGTCGGACCCGTAGTTGACGACCATTTTCGCGCCGTCGATGCGATACACGGACTTCGACAGAAGCGGCAGGAGCGAGAGAGTCAGATACCCGTGGGCAATCGGACCACCGAAAGGTGATTCACGCTTTGCCCTTTCGTCGTCGACGTGAATCCACTGATGGTCACCGGTCGCGTCGGCAAATTGATGGACCATCTCGCGGGTGACCTCGACCCACTCGCTCGAGCCCAGCGTTTCACCGACCGCCCCCAGGAGATCGGACTTGTTCTCGAACACCCGTGTCATCTGATCCTCCACGTTCCCGAACACTGTTAGGTTAATTGGATAATAAACTCACAGTGTAAGGTTGTCCAGTACTTTCAGACGAAAGGGTTCTGGGCGATGGCGCGACCGCGGGTTCCACTACTGAGTAAGCCGATCATCAGGGACACCGCCCTGAAACTGGTGGACGAGCACGGTTTGACCGACTTCTCGATGCGCAAACTCGCCACTGTTCTCGGCGTACAGGCACCGTCGCTGTACAGCCATTACGCCAACAAGGACGAGTTACTCGACGACGTCGCGAACGTCATCATGGAGTCCGTCGACGTGAGCGGCTTCGACTCCGACGATTGGCGCGGCGCGCTACGCACGTGGGCGCGGTCCTACCACGCCGCCCTGGGCAAGCATCCCAATATCGTTCCCTACTTGGCCTACGGTCCGAGCGTCAGGCCCATCGCCCTCGATCGCGCGAACGCCATCCATGGCGGACTGGTGCGCGCCGGATGGCCACAGCGCACGGCAACACTGATCGGCGCTTCCGTCAAGTACGTGGTCATGGGTGCTGCGACAGCGACGTTCTCCGGCGGATTCGTGGACGATCCTGCGATCTACGCCGAGCGTTACCCGCACCTCACGCGAGCACATCTGTTGCGTGAGCGTGCCACCGAGATCGACGGCGCCAGCTTCGAACTCGCACTGGAATCCCTGCTGGACGGACTGGAAGCCAAATATGCACTGCTGCAGCGCACTTCAGAGTAATCCCCTGAAAACTCTAGGTCGCTACTTTCGGTCGAGCACGCCGAGCATCGCAACGAAGGCCGCCTGACGATCCCCGAGAGCGGCAAAGAATTCCCGATCCGATGCTTCCACCGCACGGTTTGCCTTGCCCGCCAGGGCCGCACCCGCCTGGGTCACCACCACCGAGCGTGCCCGAGCATCGGTCGGATGTGGACGGCGTTCCACAAACCCCTTGGATTCGAGGGTCCGTACCACCTGCGATGTCATCATCGGGTCGGTGCGCGCGTACTCGGCAAGATCGCGTTGAGTTATCGAAGTCTCC
Organism: Rhodococcus sp. WY5; assembly: GCF_018588185.1. NCBI lineage: Bacteria > Bacillati > Actinomycetota > Actinomycetes > Mycobacteriales > Nocardiaceae > Rhodococcus > Rhodococcus sp. WY5. The sequence continues at coordinate 2,251,438 of NZ_JAAMPR010000001.1, read as the reverse complement.
GCGTCCAGCCAGGTCAGTGCGGCGAGCAGAACGAACTGCACGTGAGTCAGGTCGAAAGGCCGCAGCGCCGCGCGAATCGAAGCCTGCCAAGCATTGGTGACACGCCACAACATCAGACCCGGACTGTCGCCAGCATCCTCGAAGTCGGTTTCCAGTTTCTTCACCACAGCGTCAGTGTGTCAGCTCGTTGCCGAGCGCAGAATCTCGACGTCGTTGTCATCCAACGGAATCAAGCCACGCCGGAGTTGATACCCCCAATTCGGTGCCGAGGTCAGCGCCAATCGACTCCGGACTGCGTCGAGAGGAACGGGGTTGAACTGTTCGTACCGAACTCGCCGCCGAAACGGCTTGAAACACCCCTCGTCCGCCTGCCAGATCTCACCCTCTTCGATCACACCGAGAGCTGTGAACTCGCGCAACGGATCTCGGTCGCCCACGGACTCGACCGGCGAATAATAGACAAGCACGTCACCTGCTTTCATCCGTACCAAACCAGCTCTCTTTCCGTGCCCGATCTGTGCGATACCGAGATCCACTGCGCGACGCACATGTTCGGCAGAGACAACCCCTAACCAGGCATTCATCGCCGGCCCCCTGGCGAACCGAAAGCACATTCATTCATACATTTAGTATGCGCGCTTATTATCTTTCACGCAACAGATCCACTCTTGAACGTGTTCAACTCCAGGGCGTACGCTGCACTTGAACATGTTCAAAGAAGGAGTGTCGATGAGTAGTCGCGGGATCGAGACCAGGGAAAAGCTGGTGGAAACAGCATTGCGGCTCTTCCGCGACGAAGGCTTCGCAGCGACGACCATGCGCAAGATCGCAAATGAGGCAGAGGTCTCGCTCGGGAACGCCTACTACTACTTCGCCAGTAAAGACGAACTGGTTCACGAGCTGTATCTCGTCATCCAACGCGATCACCGCGCGCGGGCGCTTCCACTCCTTCGCGAAGGTGGTTCACTGACAGAAAATCTCAGGATTGTTCTGCACACCGGACTCGATGTCATGGGGCCCTATCACGGCTTCGGCAGCACGTTTCTGCACGTTGCCCTGCCCACCACATCACAGTCCAGCCCGTTCTCGGCCGAGTCGACCGATGCGAGATCGATGGCCGTCGATCTGATGCGTGAAGCACTGGCGGCGTCGAAGCAGAAGACGCCGGCGTCATTGGAGACCCAGCTCCCCACGCTCTTGTGGCTCAGCTATCTGGGCGTGACGCTGCACTGGGTCACCGACGCGTCTCCGGGGCAAACTCGTACCCGATCCCTCGTCGACGGCCTGGTACCGATCATCGCGAAAGCGCTCACCCTCGCCCGGCTGCCAGTGGCACGAGGTCTGGTCGGCGATGTCGCCGCCCTGATGACAAAAGTCGTTTCTGCAGAGGGGAACACAAAACCATGAAGACCGTTGTTGTCTGTGGTGCGTCGGGTTACGTAGGCCAACACCTTCTTCGAACGCTCGAATCCAACGGGGTCGACGTTCGGACGATCGGCCGGGGAGGAACGAGCGATGCCACGTGGTCCGACGAGCACGGCGTCGCCGATGTACTCAGCGGCACGGATCTGCTCGTCAACCTCGCCGGCCGCTCCGTGAGCTGCCGCTACAACAAGCGCAATACCGACGACATCTTCTCCTCCCGAGTGGAAACGACTGCACTGTTGGGTCGTGCGCTGACCCGCACGCCGCAGCCACCCTCACTCTGGGCGAATGCCAGTACCGGCACGATCTACCGAGACGCACGAGATCGACCGATGGACGAGAAGAACGGAGAGCTGGGTAAGGGATTCTCCGTAGCGGTCGCGCGAGCGTGGGAACACGAATTGTTCTCAGCCCCAACGCCTGTTCGCAAAGTGGCACTTCGGATGTCGATCGTCCTCGGAGCCGGCGGTGGGGCGATCAATCCGTTCGTCAACCTCGCCCGAATGGGCTTCGGCGGACGAATGGGCGACGGCCGACAGATGTTCAGCTGGATTCACATCGCCGACGTCATTCGCGCGATCATCCACATCTACGAGAATCCGGAGATCTCAGGCCCGGTCAATATCGCATCCCCGTATCCGGTAACCAACACCGACATGATGCGGATGGTACGAGCGAAACTTGGCCGACAATATGGGTTTCCGACGCCGGGCTGGATGCTCGAGTTCGGCGCACGAATCATCCGCACCGAGGCTGAACTGGTAACGAAGAGTCGCTGGGTTTCACCAGGGGTGCTCGCGGACAGCGGCTTCCAGTATCAATTTCCGACGTTGGAGTCTGCGCTGAACCAGATCGCTCAAGAGACCCCGCGAGGGTTGCTTCCGGTTTCACTCGGCTAAATATCCTGCTCTCCGGTCCGCCCGCCGTACGTCGCAATCTTGTACTCCGTCGCAGCCAAAGACAACGTGAGCTCCTTGATCTGCCGACGAACGGTGTCCCGGTGCTCGAGCAGCATGTCGAGCCTCTCCGGAATTGTCCCTTCACCGGCGTCGACCAGTTCGACGTAGTGCTGCAGGTCGCGAATCGCCATACCTGAAATACGCATGCGGGTCAGAAACACCAGCCTGCGAACAGATTCCGGACCGTACACACGATGTCCGCTCGAGTCACGATCGACCTCGACCAGACCGATCTTCTCGTAGTAGCGCAGCGTATGTGCCGAGACATCCAGCAGGTCCGAGACTTCGGCGATCGACATCGGCTCCTGAACGTCCCCTGCATCGACGAGTCGGTGAATCACCTCGATCGACATTGGCCCGTCCACTTCCCCAAGTGCCTCGAGTGCCTTACGCATCAAGTCTTCCGTAGCCATGACTCTCAGCCTAGAACGGGCGGACAGGGCCGGCAGCATCCGCGAAGTCTGCACTGCGAGCCAGGTCGGCCCAGACGCATACCTCGGCGAGATTCTTCCGATACGACGCGGAGACACGCTCCACGGCTTCCTTTCCGAGTGGCAGACGAAGTGGCACATTCTCGCTGTGCACAAGCGAGGTGATGATCTCTGCTGCTTTCTCCGGATCACCCTCCTGAACACCGTCTGCGGCCGCCATGTCCCGCAGAACGGGATCCAGCAAATCACGGTATTCCGATGATGATTCGGCGAAGCTCAGAACGCCAGGCGTGTTGAATGCTGTACGGAATCGGCTGGGCTCGACGATCATCACCCGAACGCCGAACTGCGCGGCCTCACCGGCGAGAGCCTCCGACCAACCCTCGAGAGCGAACTTCGACGCCGAGTACGCCCCGACACCGGGAAACGACATACGGCCGCCTTGACTGCTCATCTGCACGATCGTCCCGCTGCCCTGCACTCGCATCGACGGGAGGACGGCGCGCACCAACGCGGCGGGTCCGATCAGGTGCAGTTCCATGAGATCCCGCAAGGTCGAATCGTCCACCATCTCCGCCGCGCCGACCATCCCACGACCGGCATTGTTGACCAGCACGTCGATGCGACCGAAACGCTCGAGCGCATATTCGACGATGCTGGGTGCCGCCGCGGTGTCGCGGACGTCGAACGTCACCGCCGAGAACCGATCCGGATGCTCCGACGCGATATCTGCAACGGACTCGGGACGACGAACTGCAGCGACTACCGCGTCCCCCGATCGAAGTGCAGACAGTGCGAGTTCACGGCCGAAACCCTGAGAAACTCCAGTGATGATCCAGGTCTTTGTTGTCATGGTCGGCAACGCTAGGGGTTAGAGCGCGCTCCAACGCAAGCCTGTGGTTCTACCGCCGAACTACACGCCGGCCCACACCGGTCGTTCCCCGCGAAGGAAACCGTCGACGCCGGCTTTGAAGTCGTCACTGCTGTAGATCATGCTCATCAGATCATCGTTGTCGGCAATCACTCGGGTTCTGATGCGTCGCAGGGACTCCCGAATAGTCCAGACGGTCATCGGGGCGGCGGCAAGTAGATCGCGAGATACCTGGGCAGTCAGGGTCGCGAACTCGGACTCTGTTGCACAGTCGCTGAGGAAGCCGCTCCGCAGAGCCTCGCCACTCGACATCACCCCAGCCCGAGCGATCAACGACATCAGACGCGAACTGCCGATCCTGTCCGCCAGCAACGCCACGGAATGGATCGACAACGAGTTTCCGAGTGTGCGCGCGATCGGTAGGCAGAAGCGTGACCCCTGCGTCGCGATCCGCACATCGCACGCTGCCGACAGCAACAGCCCTGCTCCCGCGCACACACCGTCGATGACCGCGAGGGTGGGAACCCTCACTTTCTCGAGTTCGGTCAGTACGCCGACGAACCGGCTTTCGTAGTCGAGCCCGTCCTGAAAGCTCGAGAAGGTTTGAAAGTGGCCAATGTCGGAGCCCGCCGAGAACGCCTCTCCCCCAGCACCTCGGAGAGTGAGTAACCGAATCTCGCGGTCGGAGTCGGCGCGCCGGCAGGCTCCGGCAATGGCGTCGTACATCTGCGGGGTCAATGCGTTGCGCTTTTCCGGCCGGTTGAACACGACGTCGAGGGTCTCGCCACGACGGATGATCAAGATTTCTTCGTGCGTTTCAGTCATGACACTCACGTTATTTCCGGTAGAGAAGAGTCGAAACACATTGCACTTGAATATCTTTGCGAATTCTCGATGCAAAGTTGCAGATAGTGCGAACGGAGAAGCGTCGACGAGGCCAGGAGACGGTGATGCCAGAACCGAACCTCGCCGACGCAGTTTCAAAGGGGCGTCATGCCACGACAGCAAAAAGTGTCATGCCACGACTGTGCGCTGTGGCACGCCCGAATACTGGCTCAGCGGCCTGATCAGTGCATTCGACTGCCCCTGCTCGATGATGTGCGCCGTCCATCCGGTGATGCGGCTCATCACGAAGATCGGCGTGAACATCTCGACGTCGAAGCCCATGAGGAAATATGCAGGGCCCGTGGGGAAATCGAGATTCGGCTTGATTCCGGTGGCACTGACCATGGTCTTCTCGAGGATCTCGTACATCTGCACCCACTTCTCGCCGTCGGTCGCTGCCGCGACGTCGAGGAGGGCCTGCTTCATGGTCGGAACACGCGAATCACCGTTCTTGTAGACGCGGTGCCCGAAGCCCATGACCTTCTCCTTGGCAGCCAACTTCTCCGACATCCAGGCTTCGGCGCGGTCGGGGTCGTCGATCTCGAGCATGTCGTGCATGACAGCTTCGTTTGCACCGCCGTGCAACGGGCCCTTGAGCGTGCCGATAGCAGCGGTCACTGCGCTGTAGATGTCCGAAAGTGTGGACGTCACAACACGAGCGGCGAACGTCGAGGCGTTGAAGGAGTGCTCCGCGTACAGGATCAGCGAGACCTCGAAGGCCTTCACGATCGCCGACTCCGGAACAGCACCGAAGCACATGTTCAAGAAGTTCTCGGCGAAACCCAGGTCCGACTGCGGCGCGATGGGATCCTGACCGCGCCGGCGGCGGAAATCGGCTGCGACGATGGTCGGCAGCACAGCCGTCATCCGCAGCGCCTTGGCCAGATTGGCCTTCTCCGAGTTGTCGTCCTCCGCCGGATCCTCGGCGCCGAGGTAACTGATCGCCGTGCGGACAACATCCATGGGGTGGCAGTTGTCCGGCATCTTGGTCAGAAGCGAGAGCAGTGAGCGGTCGGCACGACGGGCCGCACGCTCACGCAGGCAGAGTAATTCGAGCTGCTCGGGAGTCGGCAGTTCGCCGTACCAGAGCAGGTGCGCAACTTCTTCGAAGCTGCAGTTCGCGGCAAGGTCCTGCACTGCGTAACCGCGATACGTCAAAGAATTCGTCTCGGGCACTACCTTGGAGATAGCCGTCGTATCGACGACAACTCCGGCCAAGCCCTTGTAGATCGTCGGAATCTGTTCGGTCATGTCCTACTCCCCTCCAAGCTGAAATTGAAAATGCCACTGTCGAATTCGTTGTAGCGCTCGTACTCGAGAATCTCGTACAACCTGCTGCGATGCTGCATTTCGCCGAGCAGTCCTTCTTGCGTGCCCTCCGCAAAAATCTCGCGCAGACCCTTTTCGATAGCGAACATCGCCAGCCGAAGGGTGGTCACGGGGTAGATGACGGCGTTGAAACCGATCTCTTCCAACGTCTTCGCCGAAATGAGACTCGACTTCCCGAACTCGGTCATGTTGGCGAGGAGCGGAGTGTCGACCGCTGCGCGGAACTTCTCGAAGTCGGCCTCGGTGGCAAGAGCTTCGGTGAAGATCAGATCGGCACCGGCATCCACATAGGCCTTTGCTCGCTCGATCGCCGCGTCGATACCGTCGATTCCGGCAGCATCGGTGCGCGCGCAGATGACGAAGTTCGGGTCACGACGCGCCGACACTGCAGCACGAACACGGCGAACCATGTCTTCGGTGGGCACAATTGCTTTGCCGTCGAGGTGCCCGCAGCGTTTGGGGTTGATCTGATCCTCGAGGTGCAGACCGGCTATTCCGTCGTCCTCGAAGATCGTGACCGTGCGGGCCGCGCTCATAGGTTCACCGAAACCGGTGTCGGCGTCGACGAGCGTCGGGAGGTCCGTGACGCGCGCGATCTGCTTGCTGTGGCCGGCGACCTCGGTCAAGGTGGTCAGTCCGATGTCGGGAAGCGCCAATCCGGCGGAGTACGCACCACCTGAAACGTAGACACCCTCGAACCCGATTTCCTGAATCAGTCTGGCTGTCAGCGGATTGATCGCACCCGGGAGTCGTTGAATCTTTCCGGACGTCAGCCCCGCCCGGAAGGCAATCCGCTTGTCGGCTGCAGACGTCGCTGCTGCGATGAGGCCCGACATCAGAAAAGTCCCTTGGCGACCTTGGGAGCTCGAGCGAGAACGTCTTCGGAAACGGTGAAGGTCAGCTGATCGAGTTCGCCTGCCTTCAATTCGGCGGTGCGCTGAGCCGCATCGAGGAAGCGGTCCTGTTCGCTCGGCTCGATGACGCCCTCGGCGAGGGTGCGGAATTTCGCGACGTACTGATCGCGAGCGAACGGACGTGCGCCGAGCGGGTGCGCATCGGCCACCGCAAGCTCGTCGACGATGACTTCGCCGCTCTTCAAGGTGATCTCGGCGCGCGCACCGAAAGCCTTCTCGTCCGGATCCGTCGAGTGGTAACGGCGTGTCCATTCGGGATCTTCGCGCGTGGAGATCTTGTTCCACAGCTCGATCGTGTCCGCGCGCTGTGCACGCTCGGACGCGTAGGAATGTTCGTGGTGCCACGTACCGTCCTGTAGCGCAACGGCAAAGATGTACATCACCGAGTGGTCGAGGGTTTCACGCGAGGCGGTCGGGTCGAACTTCTGCGGATCGCCGGAACCGGTGCCGATGACGACGTGGGTGTGGTGACTGGTATGCAGGACGATCGACGCGATCTGGTCGAGATCACCGACACGAGAACGCATTCGGCGAGCGAGGTCGATCGGCGCCTGGCTCTGGTACTCCGCGGAGTGTTCTTTGGTGTACGAGTCGAGGATGGCGCGCTTCGCCTCACCCGAACCGGGTAGCGGAACGTGGTACTCCTTGTCCGGGCCACCGAGTAGCCAGGCGATGACGCCGTCTTCGCCTTCCCAGATCGGTGACGGTGCGCCCTCACCGCGCATCGCGCGGTCGACCGCCTCTACGGCAACCTTGCCTGCCAGCGCAGGCGCGTACGCCTTCCAACTGGAGATCTCGCCCTTGCGGGACTGACGTGTCGCCGTCGTGAGGTGAAGCGCCTGGCCGATTGCCTGGTAGACCGTCTCGGTGCCCAGGCCCAGCAAAGTTCCGATACCTGCCGCAGCCGAGGGGCCGAGGTGTGCGACGTGGTCGATCTTGTGCTCGTGCAGGCAGATAGCCCGAACCAGGTCGATCTGGATCTCGTAGCCGGTCGCCAGACCACGAATCAGGTCTCGACCGTCGCGGCCGGTGTGCTGAGCGACGGCGAGGATCGGCGGGATGTTGTCACCGGGGTGCGAGTACTCGGCGGCGAGGAACGTGTCGTGGAAATCGAGTTCACGAACCGCGACACCGTTGGCCCAGGCGGCCCATTCAGGAGAGAACGTACCGGGGATACCGAACACGGTGGAGCCCGGCGTATACGGATGCGACTGTGCTTGCGCCCGCGCATTCACCACGGGACGGCGCACCAGGGAAGCTGCGGCAACTGCCGCGTTGTCGATGATCCGGTTGACGATCATGTCGGATGTGGCGTCGGTGACGTCGACGGAATCCGTCGCAACTTCCGCGATCTTCCACGCGAGGTGGTCTTCCTTGGGGAACTCTTCGGCAGAGCGGTGAGTGCGTACGAGATGCGTCTTCATCGGTCCTCTTCTCACGTTCTTCGGTATCTATTTGCACGCTACGCAGCTCATTCACCTCGGGATAGGCCCTCGCAATTGCCTATTTGTGCAATGACAATGCTGCAATGTTGCGAATGTTGCGAATAGCTTCTCGGTAGGGTGAACGCGATCGGCACCGAGGAGATTCGATGAAGAAGATGTACGCGGGAGCGCGGCTGCGACGGCTGCGGGAGGAACGAAACCTGTCACAGTCCGCACTGGCGAAGGCACTCGAACTCTCCCCCAGCTATGTCAATCAACTGGAGAACGATCAACGACCGCTGACGGTGCCCGTCCTTCTCAAGCTCAACGCCGAGTTCGATCTCGACGTGCAATTCTTCGCCTCCGATTCCGACGCACGCCTGGTTGCGGACGTTCATCACGCCTTGGCCGAAACTTCGGAATCTGGAGACGTATCTCTGGCCGAGGTGGACGAATTGGTGGCCCGCATGCCGGCGGTCGGACGCACCCTCGTGATGTTGCACCGCCGCCTTCACGCCGCGACAGAGCAGTTGGACCAGTTCTCGACGCAGTTGTCCGGCGAACCAGCGTCCGATGTGTCACTCGTACCGATGCCCTACGAGGAAGTTCGGGACTTCTTCTACGACCGAAAGAATCACATCGCCGTTCTGGACGACGCTGCCGAGCAGATGTTTCTGGACAACGGATTGTCCGTGGGCGCAGTGGATTTGCAACTGGCACGACTACTTCGCGATCAGCACGGCGTCACCGTGACGATCCGTAACGACGAACCCGACAAGCTCGGCCCCAAGCGTTACTACGATCCGAACAAGTCGGTCCTCACACTCGCCCGTCGTCTGTCGGCAGGACAACGCGCGTTCCAGATCGCAATGCAGTTGGCCTTCTTCACGCAGGCCGACGTGATCGATTCCCTTGTCGCCGAGGATGAATCATTGAGCGCCGAGTCCGCAGCGCTGGCTCGCGTCGGACTCGCACACTACTTTGCCGGCGCACTGCTACTCCCGTACACCCAATTCCTGCAATCCGCTGAGGCCTTGCGGTACGACATCGACCTGCTCAGCCTCAAGTTCGAGGTCGGCTTCGAGACAGTCTGCCACCGGTTGTCCACTCTCCAACGACACGGCCAACGCGGCATCCCTTTCTTCTTCGTCCGAACCGATCGCGCCGGAAACATCTCGAAGCGTCAGTCTGCTACCGCCTTTCACTTCTCCAGAGTCGGAGGCAGCTGCCCGCTGTGGGTCATCCACGAGGCATTCGCGAGCCCAGGTCGCATCCTCACTCAGGTCGCGAAGATGCCCGACGGCCGGACATACCTCTGGGTGGCGCGCACTACCCACAGCGGCGGACTCGGGTACCTCGCACCCGAGCGCAACTTCGCCGTCGGACTCGGTTGCGACATCGGCTACGCCGATCGCATGGTCTACTCACACGGAATTCAGACGGACGACCCCGCGACCATCGTGCCGATCGGCGCGGGGTGCAAAGTCTGTGACAGGCCAGCGTGCTCTCAACGCGCCTTCCCCCAACTCGGCCGCTCGATCTCCGTCAGTGAGAACAGCAGCAGCCACCTTCCGTATCCGCAACAATAGGGCGCAAACAATAGGGCGCACCGACTCCACCTGCAGTTTCCCGGAGCTATGACGCTCTTCTGCTTCCATGGACGTCATGCAACCCGATGCCGTGACCCCTCGTCGACTGGTTCTTCGCCGCCTTTCGGCCGTGGCCGGTGTGGCCGGCATCGTGACTGGTTTGGTTGCCTTGATCGCAACTCAGTTGGACGTCGATCACAACATCGTGATCGTTCTGGCGTCAGTGGCGCCCTTGTTGATGATTGCTCCGCTGATCGGTGCCGTCGTCTCGGGTATCGGGCGTCAGTGGATCGTGTGCGCCGCCTCGATCCTCGTCCTTGGGTTGTTCGGATGGTCTGTGAGCCCGCTGTACATCGGCGGAACTGGGGAGTCGACGTCTGCGAACGGTCCATCGATTCGAATCATGCAGGCCAACTTGATGGTCGGTGCAGCGGATCCGGAGTCGCTTGTGGCGATGGTCCGCGAACGCGAGGTCGACGTGGTGACGGTCCAGGAGTTGACGTACCAGGAAGCCGACGCGCTCGAAGCCGCCGGGCTTGACGAGGTTCTGAGCCACCAATTCCTCGTCCCGTACACCGACGGTGGTGGCGGGGCAGGAATCTACAGTCGCTTTCCACTCTCCAATCCGCGTAGCCTCGACGGATTCTCACCCGAAACGCTGTCCGCAGAACTGAATGTCGGCTTGGCGCAGCCAGTCACATTGTTCGCCGTGCATCCGGCACCGGCGTACATCTCACCGGCCTCGGTGTGGGCGGACGAGCAGCGAAGGCTCGGGTCTTACATGGACAAAGTCGCCGGGCGGGACAACGTGATAGTGAGCGGCGACTTCAACGCGTCGTACTCGAACAAACAGTTCCGGAATCTTCTCACGAACGGATACACCAGCGCCGCCGACCAATTGGGTTCCGGCCTGATCCCGACCTATCCGACCGACAAGCGGTATCCGGCGGTGGTCGGTATCGACCACATCATCACGAAAGGCGCCGTGGCGACATCCTTGGAACGGATCGAGATCGAGGGATCCGATCACCACGGCCTGATTGCCGACATCACGTTGTCTTGAGTAAATACTGGATTGAGCAAGCACCAGGGCATGGTTGTGCCCCGGTGCTCACGTCTTCAGTTGTCGCGATTCACGCCGCGGTGGGCGGACTGTTCCCGCCGATCGGATGCTGATACGGATCAACCGACATCGGTGGATAGAACACCGATTTCCGATCCGGTCCGATCTCGACCCGCCACTCGGTGTGATGCAGCGTCCGATGATGATGACCGCACAACAGAATCAGATTATCGAGATCCGTTGGGCCACCATCACCCCAGTGAACAATATGATGGGCATCGCACCACCCCGACGGAGTCCCGCACCCCGGAAACGCACACCCACCATCACGAACCGCAAGAGCCCGCCGCTGCGGAACCGTCGCCGTTCGCGCTTCCTTACCGCAGTCGAGCGGAACACCACTCTCGTCCAACAAGATCCGGGTGACCGTGCAGTCGCACGCCAACATCCGGGCCGTGTCGATACTGATCGGACCCACCCAATCCGTCCACGCGAAACCCAGTTCTTCAGTCGACGGCAAGAGGTCTTTCAGCGCCTTGAGGTCTGTCATGTCTTTCGCGGACGCAGTCACAGTGATGTGCGGTTTCACCCCGCCCTCGATCGGACCCAACCCCGCCCACTCGTACCGGCGCAACAATTCGCAGAACCCGTCCGCCCGTCGTAGCGCCGGAGTACGCGTGTCCTTCACGCCGTCCTTCTCCGGCGTCGGAGCCGACAAACTCGACAACAACGTGATCAACCGGGCCCCGTTCACCGCATCCAGATCACCCTTCACCGACACCCGCCCGTACAAGCCTTTCGAGGCGTAGAACTCATTACGCTCCGAATCCTCACCCACCGGAACGCCGTCCTCACGCTTGCCGTACTGCTTCTCGATCCGCCGGATCGCCGCCCGCACCGCATCACAATCCGCGATGTTCTTCGACGCCAACCCCAACAGGATCCCGCGAGCCTTGTCCACATCCGCCGGCGTCATGTTCTTGGGTGGATGCTGACAAAACGACGCCACCTGACGGGCCTTCAACGCGTCAACCTCACCGCGATGAAACGCATCGCCCACAACAGGTTCGAGCATCAACAACCGCGCCAACCCGACCAGCAGACTGCACTCACCGATCTCCAGATTCGTCGAACCATGCAACCACAGCGCGATCGCCCGAAAATCCCTCCCACCGAGAACCTCACGGGAAAACATCTCCACGATCAACAACACCAACCGCGACTGCAACTCGTGCCGGACACGCACCAGATACAGAACCTCACCCTTGAGGTCCTCACCATCCAGCTGCCACGCTCCCCGACTATCCATGCCGAAAGTTTAATCGAACATACTTTCGAGAACCAGAGACAAAACGGACAACTTCAAAAAGGTGCGTGACTCGAGACCTGTTGAATTACAGGCTCGTTCACGACTGATACAGCGCTAGGTCGGAGTGACTATCGCAAAGTTCGGATCCGGCTCGTCGAGGTATCCGGCAAGTTCTGCGAGCTTCGCCGGGTCGCCGGAAACCGAGATGGTTCCATTCGCAATCTCGGCACCCAAGTCCACACCACCGAGCAGCACACCGAGTAAGTCGCGCCGACTCAAACTGAACATCGCATCCACAGACCCAGCATCTGCAGACCCACCTTCCACGTCGAAATGGATCAGAACTCCGTTGCTGAGTTCCGTTCGGTGAACGATGTTTTCGTCAGTGATGTTCCAATCGACGACGATGTGCGAGCCCGCTGCGCGCACTCCATCCACGCGCAGCGATACTGCATCGAAGACTTGACTTACCGACAGCGCTGCGGTGATGTCGGGCGCCGCGGCAACCGTGGGCGTCCCCACTGAGCCGTTGCGCAGTTCGTATGCACCGGTGAGGTAGAAGTTCCGCCAGGTGCCGTTCTCGGCGCCGTACCCGAGTTGCTCGAAGGTATCGGCCTGCAGATTCTTGGCCTCGACGTTGTCCGGTTCAGCGAAGACCACGTAGTTCACCACCTGCGCAACCCAGCGAAAGTCGCCGCGCTCGTACGATTCCCGAGCTTTCCGTAACACTTCTGCTGATCCGCCCATGAACTCCACGTGACGCTTGGCCGATTCGACGGGTGGATGCTCCCACAGATGCGCAGGGTTACCGTCGAACCAACCCATGTATCGCTGGTAGATGGCTTTGACGTTGTGACTGACGGAACCGTAGTACCCGTGCGTGTGCCACGCTTGCGCCAATGCAGTTGGCAGCTCGATCGATTCGGCGATCTCGAGACCGGTCCACCCCTGATTGATTCGACGAAGTGTCTGATCGTGAAGGTACCCGTAGAGGTCGCGCTGCAATGACAGGAACTCGGTGAGCCGTTCGGTCCCCCACGTCGGCCAGTGGTGGGACGCAAACAGAACGTCGGATCGTGAGGCGTAACGATTGATCGATTCCGTCAGGTACGCAGACCAGACGTGAGGATCTCGTACCAGGGCACCGCGAAGCGTGAGCAGGTTGTGGAGAGTATGAGTTGCGTTCTCCGCCATACACAGTGCGCGCAAATCCGGGAAGTAGAAGTTCATCTCGGACGGGGCCTCGGTTCCGGGCGTCATCTGGAATTCGATCCGAACGCCGTCGATCGTCTCCGTGTGACCTGTCTTCGAGATCGACACCGTCGGCGAAATGAGCGTCGGTGTGCCGGTTGAGGTGGTCTGCCCCAACCCGGCTCCGACGCTACCTCGGGGACCTCGGGGTAAGGCCGCTCCGTACATGTAGGCCGCACGTCGAGCCATTGCCGTTCCCGCATAGACGTTTTCCTCGACCGCGTGCTCCACGAGCCCGGTGGGTGCGACGATCACGCATCGCCCGGCGGCGACGTCGTCGTCGGTGGTCACACCTTTGACCCCGCCGAAGTGGTCGATGTGCGAATGCGTGTAGATCACCGCGACTACTGGTCGATCACCACGGTGTTCCCGGTACAGCGCGAGCCCGGCGGCAGCGGTTTCCCGGGAGATCAGTGGATCGATGACGATGATTCCGGTGTCTCCCTCGATCAACGTCATGTTCGACAGATCAAGTCCGCGAATCTGATAGATCGAATCCGTCACCGCAAAGAGTCCCTGCTTGGCGACCAACTTCGACTGACGCCACAAGCTCGGATTGACCGTTGGCGGGCAGTCCTCGTCAAGGAACGCGTAGGAATCGTTGTTCCACAGGACTTTCCCGTCCGAATCGGCAACCAGCCCCGGTTCGAGCGCGGCGACGAAACCCCGCTTCGCCTCGGTGAAGTCGGCGTCGTCGGAGAACGGTAGAGTCTCGGCGACTCGGGCGTTCGCGGCTTCGATTGCGGCCGATGCCGCACGTGGGTCGATCATAAGTCAGCCTTTCACGCCGAATTGCGGCAATGCGCATTGCCGCAATTGAGGAGAACAGCAGGGCTAGCTCAGCAACTGCGCCTTTGCCGCCGCGAACTCGGCATCGGTCAACACGCCGGACTGATGAAGCTGTCCCAACTCCTGCAGCTTGGAGACCAGATCGTCCGCGCCTGAAGGGGGAACGGACTGCACGGGGGCGACCTGCTGCTGCGGCGGCGGCTGTTGCTGCTGGTACTCCTGCTGATATTCCTGCTGCTGCTCGCTGGCCTTTCGTTGACTCCGTCGATCCATGGCGTTGGACGTCGCCTTTGCGGTTCCAGCCACTACCGCCGTGCGCGCCACCGTGCCGAGCAACCCCGGCCGCCCTCTGCGTCCACCTCGAAAAACCATGCCGAACTCCTTGGGTAATTGTCGCTACTGAAATGCTGCTTCGACCGCTGCGACGACTACCTCGCGCGGTATCTGAACGTGAAGGACTACGTCGCCGCCGCCACCGCGAACCGTCGACGCGAGCTCACGCGCCCACGTCTGCTCGTAGACGATGACTGCGGCGGACGTTCCTGGTTCGAGTGACTCACGGACCACGTCCAGGTCCTCGTCACTGATCAATGCCTTGGCTTCGATGGACAGAATCGCCAGTCCGATGTCGGTGAGATCTTCGTCGACATCGATCTGCGACACCTGTCCGTCCGCGTCCTTGGCGATGTACACGAGGTCGAGCAGAGTGACAAAACCTCGTTCCACCACGTTCTGCAGCGCGGCGACAGCTTCAGGATCCACAGTTGAACCTGGGAATGCCAGCACCACGAGCTCGACCGGTCCGATGTTCATTGCGTCGTTCATCCATCAAGCCTGGTGGCTCGGACGCTTGGGAACCTCACCCGCAGGGGATGAATTACCCGATGCGATCGAGTTATTTGTTGCGACGAATGACTTCGCGAATCGGCCGTACGTGTACGCCTTCTGCTGCGAGGGCTCGCCGGGCTTTGCCTCGGGTGACGAGCACACCGACGATACCGAGAATCCAAACCGGATATTGCACCATCCAGGCGACACGGAATCCGTCGAACGTGTACCCGCCCATGTGTCCGAGGATGACGCCCATCACTTGAATCACGATGAGGGAAGCGAGGAATCCCCCGATGTTGACCATGCCTTGCGCGGTGCCCATCGCCGAACTCGGGTTCGACGTACGCGCGTAGTCGAAGCCGATCACCGAACCCGGTCCACCCACCGAGATGACGACCACCAGGATCGTCAACAACCAGAGCGGAGACGGTTCACTACGCGAAAGCACGATCGTCCACATGAGCGCGCTGGCGACCATGATGGTGAGAACCAACCACGATCGACGCATGGGATAGCGGCCGGTGAGGATGCCGAGTATCGGACCGGCCACGATTGCCGAGATGACCGACAGCGTCAGCAGCGAGCCGACGGTGGCGGAGTCGAGGCCTTGAGCCGATTTCAGATACGGCACACCCCACAGCAGCGCGAACGTCGTTATCGAGAACTGCGTCCCCATGTGACTGAAGAACCCGAGGCGGGTGCCGGGTCTCATCCACACCGTCTTGATCTGTCGCCCGATCTCCTTGGCGCCGGCCGGCACGGCCACCACGTCGGCACCGGGAGGCGCGTCGCGGATGACACTCAACGCTAGTGCAAACGCCAACAGTCCGACAGCGGCAGCGCTGCCGTAGGCAAAAGTCCAGCCCGGTCCGGACAACAGCAACATGAACGGAAGCGCAGACATCACCTGGCCCAGCTGACCGAGGATGCCCGTGAACTGCGAGACCAACGGCACCTGCCGGGGCGGGAACCACTGCGGTACCAACCGCAACACCGAGATGAAGGTGAGTGCATCCCCGGCACCGACGGCAATACGTGCACCGATCGCGACGGGCAGCGATTCGGTGAAGGCGAGAGCCAACTGCGCGGACATCATGATGAACGCACCGACTGCGATCATGATCCGCGAACCGTAGCGGTCGAGGAGGACTCCCGCCGGAATCTGCATGCCGGAGTACACGACGATCTGCAGCACGACGAAGCTCGACAGAACGCTGGGCGAGATCGAGAACCGATCAGCAGCAGACAGACCCGAGACGCCGAACGAAGTGCGGTGAAGCACGGCGATCACGTAGGCAAAAACACCGACACCCCAGACCAACCACACTTTTTTCATCGGGTCTGTATGTTACTCCTGTCTTTCGCAAGGCTCAGGACATGATTATTCGCGGCCCTGAGACACCCAATTCAGATCGGCCGAACGGAAGCCTTCGGTGATCGCGGCGAGGGAGTCGAGGCGAGCGATCTGGTCTTCGCTCAGAACGATGTCCAACGCTCCGGCGTTTTCGGTGACTCGTGCAGCGAACCGAGTGCCGGGAATCGAAACGGAAGGCAACCCGTACTGGCGGCCCTTGGCATCGAGCCATGCCAGGGAAACCTGTGCAGGCGTCGCGCCGAGCTCCTCACCGACGGCGCGGACCACGTCGAGAACCTTCTGATTGGCGGGAAGTGCGGAGTCCGAGAAGCGGGGGAAGCGTCGGCGTAGGTCGTTGTCACCGAGCGTCGCCGCATCGAACGATCCCGCCAAGAAGCCTCGGCCCACAGGTGAAAAGGGCACGAACCCGACTCCGAGTTCCGCCGCGGTGGGTACTACCTTGTTCTCGACGTCACGGCTCCAGATGCTCCATTCCGACTGGATCGCCGCGATCGGATGTACCCCGTACGCACGACGCAGTTCGTCACCGGTCGCCTCGGACAGTCCGATGTTGCGGACCTTGCCCGCCTTCACCTGCTCCGCGATCGCGCCGACGGTGTCTTCGATCGGCACGTTCGGGTCGACCCGGTGCAAGTAGTAGAGGTCGACATGATCGACGCCGAGTCGTCCCAGAGACTCGTCGAGTGCCCGCGGCACGTAAGCCGGGTCTCCGTTGATCCCGCGCTGACCGTTGGCGATGTTGCCGACCAGACCGAACTTGGTCGCCAACTGCACTTCGTCCCGGCGGTCTTTGAGAAGCTCTCCCACCGCACGCTCACTCGAGCCCTCGCCGTACACGTTCGCGGTGTCGATGAATGTGATCCCGATGTCCACCGCATGGTGCAGCGTGGCGAGCGCCTCGGCCGGATCCACCGGGCCGTAGACCGGGGCGACGGACATCGCGCCGTATCCCTGGGCGCTGACAGTGAGACCTTCGGCCAGAGTGACGGTGGGGACGGTCATGAAAACTCCTCGATTCGACTGAGCGACAACCCCGACAGTCTTCACCGAATCGAAGCCTCACGCACCGATTAACGTCACGCTGATCGGGTTACCCTCGAGTGATGGCATTCGATTGGCTCGAACTCGTACTCACCGCCCACCGCGAATTCGGTTCACGACTCGCTGCGGTCGAGGACTGGAACGCACCCACGCCCGACTCCGACTGGCACGTCGAACACCTCGTCCGCCACGTCATCGAGGAGCAGCAGTGGGTACCGCCGCTCCTGGCCGGACTGACGGTCGGCGAGGCGACACCGGACATCGTTCCCGTCGGGGACGACCTGTGGACCGAATGGCAGAAGTACTCCGATGCCGCAATCAAAGCGTGGAAATCGACGGACCTCAGTGCCCACGTTCACCTCTCGTACGGCACGGTGAAGGTGGAACCCTATCTGCGCCAGCAGACCTCGGACGTCACGATCCACACCTGGGACCTTGCGCGAGCGGTCGGAGCAGACGAGCGGC
Source organism: Rhodococcus sp. WY5 (assembly GCF_018588185.1). NCBI lineage: Bacteria > Bacillati > Actinomycetota > Actinomycetes > Mycobacteriales > Nocardiaceae > Rhodococcus > Rhodococcus sp. WY5. The sequence continues at coordinate 2,233,487 of NZ_JAAMPR010000001.1, read as the reverse complement.
TCGATCCAGACCTCGTCGAGGCCGTCTGGTCCGACCTCGACGGGCAGCGCGACATGCTCGCCGAGAGCGGTCTGTTCTCCGCTCCCGTCGATCTTCCTGACGATGCGTCGTTGCAGGACAAGCTGATTGCCCTGACCGGTCGCGATCCTCGTTAGACGTTCAGCGACACACCCGTCGTGCGAGCGACGCCGTCCCAGCCGCCGGCAGGTGCACCGAGGCCGAGCAGAGCCGCAACCGTCGGCGCGACGTCGATCGTGCGAGCCTGCGTGTCGATCTTCCGTCCACCGTCCAGAGCGGGATGTCCGCCGCTGAGGAAGAACGGAATGGGCAGTGTCACGAAGTGGCCGTGGTTGCCGGGAATCGGGTTGGACAGTGGAGTCGGATCACTGAACCGCCAGCCCTGAGCGCAAAACGCAACGACGTCACCGGCATTGGTGCCGAGATCGAATTCGGCGGGGAGGTGGCTGGATTCGACGCCGTCCACACCATCCACGATCTGCTGAATCCGGCTGACGGCTTCCGCCCGTTCGCCATCGGGTCCGACGAAGTAGATCAGGTCTGCGCCACCGTTCTGGGCGATTCGAATCTTGCCTGCCAGCAACGGGTCCGCGTTCAGCGGTCGATCCAAGCCGATGAGCCGCGCGGGCTCCGACCAGTCCATCGAGTGGTCGGCCAACACGATCAGAATGCTCCGATTCCAGCGACCCGTGTCATGAAGGAAGTCGACGAAGCGGCGAACCTGGTTGTCGGTGTTCTGAAGTGCAGCCGTGCGAGCGATCCGGATGGACGGACCGGACAGATCCAGGTGCCCGACCCGATCGACGTCACCGAGGTTGGTGAACGAGAGCCGCGGCGAGTTCCCGCCGACGATACGGATCAAGGCGTCGATCGTGAAGTTGTCCGGCGCATGCTCGGTACCGGGAACGAGCGGCTGCGGATCCCACACCAATGAGGCGCGGTCACCGAACAGCCCGTGAAGGTAGCGCTTCGACAGCACACTCGCAGTGGTCAATCCGAGTTCGGTGCGTACCCGATCCAGAACCGTCGATGCCTGCAGGTCGGAAGGCCGATCGAGGTCACGCTTCTTGTCGATGGCCGGATCGTAGACGGAGTTGGCGGGTACACCCGAACGCGCCGGCAGCACTCCCGTCATCATCGCCGTGTGGTTCGGCAGCGTCTCTGCGATCGTGATGGCACTGGCGTCCGGGTAGTGGATACCGCCGGCCGCAAGCCCGGTCAGCGTCGGGGTGAGCTCCGATCGCAGCTCGTCCGGCCGCATGCCGTCTACGACTATGACATGCACGTCCAGGTCTGGGATTCCGGCGCTGGTGGGAACACTCGCGCGAGCGGGCGTTCCGAGCAATGCCGTTCCGGCGACAACACTTCCACCGATCAGAACGCTACGACGCGAAACTTCGATACTCACTGGTCGACTCCTGGTCGGTACGAGGCCTGATCGAGGGCGGCCGAGGTGGGTGAGACTCTACTGCCCGCGCCTGCCGGAAGACGGTAGCTCACGGCGTAGTGCGCATTGCTCTGCGGATTGGTGAGATCGTCGACGTAGTACCAGTCCATCTGAGTACCTTCGCGGGCGATTTCGAATACGCCGTAGCCGTGCGAATCCAGTTCGACGTACCGCACGTGTCGGTTCACGGCCTTGAATGCTTCTTCTGCCGCAACGGTTACCGTGCGCGGCGGCACTTTCAGCATGTCGTCGATATTGGGCGACGTCACCGACGGGACGACGAACTCGGCGCCGACGGTCGGCCCACCCGGATAGTTGGCGGCGTTGGTCGGTAGGTCGCAGGCCCACGACGTGTGGATGTCACCGGTGATGAAGACGGTGTTGTCCACACCGTTCGAGGTGATCGCGTCGAAAAGCCTGGTGCGGTCGGCGGTGTACCCGTCCCACTGATCCGTGTTGTACGGGACACCGGCCTGCGGCACACCCACCAGTTCGGTCAACGCCGCGGTGGTCGCCGGTTCCAGCGGCGGGAACACGCAGGGCGTGATCATGACCGGATTGCCGACGACCTTCCACTGCGTCGGGGAGGTGACGATTCCGTTGGTCAACCAATCCATCTGTGCGCGTCCGGTAATGGTGCGCGACGGATCGTCGACCTGCTTCATGGTCGGTTGCTCGTCGCGGTAGGTACGCAGATCGAGCATCGAGATCTCGGCCAGATTCCCGAAGCGGAACCGACGATACAGCTGAACGCTCGAACCACTACCCGACGGGCGGACGGGCATCCACTCGAAATATGCCTTGGCCGAGTTGGCCTTTCGATCTGCCCAGTCACCTTCGACACCGGGAGTGTGGTTTTCGGCGCCGTCCCGGTACGCGTTGTCGGCCGATTCATGATCGTCCCACGTGGTGATGAACGGGAGCTTCAGGTGCAGAGCTGCCAGATCCGGGTCTGTCTTGTACTGCGCGTGCCGAATTCGGTAGTCGGCCAGCGAAATGATCTCGTGGGCCGGCTCGTGAAGGCGAACGGATCCGTTTCTCGCGCCGTACTCCCCCTGCCCGTACTCGTAGATGTAGTCACCGAGGTGGATGATCGCGTCGAGGTCTTCGCGGAATGCGAGGTGACGATAGGCACCGAAATACCCCGCCTCCCAATTGGAGCAGGACACCACGCCGAAGCGGAGACGATCGAGATCTGCCGAGTTCGACGGAGCCGTGCGGGTGCGGCCCACCGGAGAAACAGCCGAACCCGCAGTGAATCGGTACCAGTACGTCGTCGACGAATCGAGTCCGGTGACGTCGACCTTCGCGGTGTGATCGGAATCCGCCGAAGCAGCAACACTTCCGGACGCAACGACGCTCGCGAACCCCTCATCGGTCGCGACCTGCCAGTTGAGAGTCACCGCCGGCCCGACGCCGGAACCGGGCGTCGCGTCTGCCGTCGGGCTGATGCGGGTCCAGATGATCACCGCATCCGGCAACGGGTCACCGGATGCCACGCCGTGCGCGAAGCCCGGGCTGCCACCCGGAACCCCGGCACCGGCGTGGCTCGCCGAAGCGACACCGAGACCTACTGCGCCGGCGAGGGCCGCCGATCCCTGCAGCAGGCCACGTCTGGATATTCGATCGAAGGCATTCGTGTGCACGCTAGGAGTGAACCCGCACCTGAACGGGCGTTCAAGAGAGCTTCGGGATGTTCACCCAGGCTTCGCCTGCGCTTCTCTGGAAGTTTGATCGAGTCGATCCCGATTACAACCGGTAATCGAGGGCCGAGCCTCGAACCACACCGACCTTGACTCCGATGTAACCGCCGAGTGCACCCCCGGCCGCGATCAGGATCCAGAACGCCGGCGGAAGCAGAGCCTCGGACCCGTCGACCTCGGAGAACGCGGAATAGCCGGCGATCAACGCGCCGAAGAGGATGGGCAGTATCAGCAGAGCGGCAAAGAAAGTCACCCACACCCGATGCGACGAGTCTATTCACGACGGACGGCGTTTGTCGGCAAGTCGAGTCGCTCGTCTGCCGGAAACACACCCCGCTGACGCCTATGCTTGGAAAATGACCGAACCCGACATCAAGCCCAGAAGTCGTGACGTCACCGACGGACTCGAAAAGACCGCAGCGCGCGGCATGTTGCGTGCAGTAGGAATGGGCGACGACGACTGGGTCAAGTCGCAGATCGGCGTCGCCTCGTCCTGGAACGAAATCACGCCATGCAACCTGTCCCTCGATCGCCTGGCCAAGGCCGTCAAGGAGGGCGTACGGGAAGCCGGCGGGTTCCCTCTCGAATTCGGCACTATCTCCGTCTCCGACGGCATTTCGATGGGGCACGAGGGCATGCACTTCTCCCTCGTCTCCCGTGAAGTGATCGCGGACAGCGTCGAGACCGTCATGCAGGCCGAGCGTCTCGACGGATCGGTCCTTCTCGCCGGCTGCGACAAGTCGTTGCCCGGCATGATGATGGCGGCGGCCCGCCTCGACCTCGCCAGCGTGTTCCTCTACGCCGGCTCCACCCTCCCCGGCGTCGCCAAACTTTCCGACGGCAGTGAGCGTGAAGTCACCGTCATCGACGCGTTCGAGGCGGTTGGCGCCTGCTCGCGTGGGCTGATGAGCCGCGCCGACGTCGACACCATCGAACGGGCGATCTGCCCGGGCGAAGGCGCGTGCGGCGGCATGTACACGGCAAACACGATGGCCAGCGCCGCCGAGGCCATGGGAATGTCGCTGCCCGGCAGCGCTTCACCGCCCGCACCGGATCGTCGCCGCGACGGCTTCGCCCGCGAGAGCGGCAAAGCCGTTGTCGAACTCCTGCGTCGAGGTATCACTGCGAGGGACATCCTCACCAAGGAAGCGTTCGAGAACGCCATTGCAGTAGTCATGGCATTCGGCGGATCCACCAATGCGGTGCTCCATCTCCTCGCGATCGCGCACGAAGCGTACGTCCCGCTGACGCTCGACGACTTCGCTCGCGTCGGTGCGAAGGTCCCGCACCTCGCCGACGTCAAGCCTTTCGGAAAGCACGTCATGACGGACGTCGACCGTATCGGCGGCGTCCCCGTGATCATGAAGGCATTGCTCGACGCGGGACTCATGCACGGAGATTGCCTGACCGTCACCGGTAAGACCGTGGCGGAGAATCTCGCGCACATCACCCCGCCCGATCCGGACGGCAAGGTCCTGCGGGCGATGAACAAGCCCATTCACCCCACCGGAGGCATCACGATCTTGAAGGGGTCACTCGCGCCCGGCGGCGCGGTGGTCAAGTCGGCAGGATTCGAGTCTGATGTATTCGTCGGCACTGCACGGGTTTTCGAACGCGAGCGCGCCGCGATGGATGCTCTCGAGGACGGCACCATCACCGGCGGTGACGTTGTCGTCATCCGCTACGAAGGCCCGAAGGGTGGTCCCGGCATGCGCGAGATGCTGGCCATCACGGGCGCGATCAAGGGCGCGGGTCTCGGCAAGGACGTCCTGCTGCTGACGGACGGACGATTCTCTGGTGGCACTACTGGCTTGTGCGTCGGACACGTTGCGCCCGAGGCGGTTGACGGCGGTCCCATCGCGTTCGTTCGCGACGGCGATCAGATCCGACTCGACGTGGGTACCGGACAACTCGAATTGTTGGTCGACGACTCCGAATTGGAAGCCCGCAAGAAGGGCTGGGAGCCGTTGCCGCCTCGCTACACACGTGGTGTGTTGGCCAAGTACTCCAAGCTCGTGGGATCAGCCTCGGGTGGAGCGGTCTGCGGCTGATCCCAGCTCGCCGCTAGATGGGCCGGTACCCGGCGCCGACGCCTCCGTGGGCATTGATCGTGTCCACGATGGAGGTCATGTTGGTGCCGAGTTCCGGCCCCAGGCACGGCACCCAGAGGTAGGCGTTGACCATCGCGACCAGCGTCGTCCCGACCGTGACCGGGGCTCCCGAATCACCGTGGTCGACGCAGATCTGAGTCCAGGTGGATGCGTCGGCGCTCAGGTCTCCCCAGACGACGCCGCAGGTCGTGCCCGTCGTACGGCCTTCCTTGCAGGCTGTGGCCGGGAAGCTGGCCGGAGCGCCGATCGAGGTGATGGTTGCCGCGCCCACCGTTCGAACTGGTGTGACCTTGCCCGGATCGAACTGGATGACCCCGTAGTCCAGGTCCGGGTTCGACTCGACGAACGTGCCGACCACGCCTGCCTCCTCGTTGCTTTCCGGGATCACGAACGATCCAGGACCACCGCAGTGACCTGCGGTGATACCCACGAGTCTGCCGCCGTTGTCGTGACCGATAGTGGTCAACGTACAGACCAGCTGATTGTCGATGATGATGCCCGAACCACCACCCATGGGCGTGGGTGCAGCAACAGCGTTGCTGCTGACGATGAACCCGAGTCCGAGTGCCAAGACCAACGCTGCCAGAGCCGAAACAATTCGCTGCAACATCACAATCTCTCCGCCGGTAATCTCCCCGCTGCAAAAAACGCATACCCCGGAAAGTGCGGACCTACGCAGCGTGTCTAGTCGGTAGCTCCGAGCGCCTCGAGCATCTTGCGTGCCTCCTCGAGCTGACGGCTCAACTCGTCGACTCGCGCTGCAGCCATGTCCCGTGCAGCGACGATGATGGACTCGACAGCCTCGATTGCGGTGGGCTCACCCAACTCGCGGACAGCTCGCTCGACCGCATCGGGTGCGACCGGAACTGCTTTGCCCGGACGCTTGGCGCCCTGTGTGACCGTCACGCTCCAGTCGTTGTCCGCGCCCGCATGGATGGTGACGCTGATGCCGGCCGGCAGTTTCTTCGCACGCTTGACGGCCGGACGAGGTGTCGCGGCAGGGGCAGCAGTGGTAGTCGGTACCGGAGCGGGTGCAGGCTGCGCACGCGGCTTCGGTCGAACAGGCTCTACGAGTGGCTCCATCAGGGGCTCGGACTCCACAACTGGTTTGGGCCGTGGCGCCGGTTTGGCCGGTGCCGCGGAGACGCGGTTTATGCGCAATTCCTCTGCCTCGAAAGGCAATTCGTCGTTGACGCCTTTGGGGCGGATCATCACGGTGTTGCCGTCCACCGACACGACTTTCGCCGAGGTACCGGCTTCGATCCCCAGGCTGGGAGTCGCCTCGCGCAGATAGACGGTGGCACGCTTGCCTTCGGCGACAGCCGTGGCGAGCGCTGCCAGATTGTCCGCAGTGAGGTGATCCGGCGTTGATGCGGCAGCGCCGGAACGTCTACGGGGTGGCATGCGCAGGTCCTTTCAGAAGTATCTCGTGCATTTCGGTATCGACAGTGCTTTTCTCGGGGCAACTCTTGCACAAGCCACCGACGTGTTGACTCTCACCGCCCGCCTGAGCCCGAGGATCCGTAGACGGTTCGGCCAATTCAGTACTGTTCTCGGGGCACCGCGTGGAAGATGGTGGACAGAAATTCGTTGCGGCAAGAAGGAGCACGGTGAGCAGTTCGGAGTCAGAGTGGATCGACGAGGTCACCGAACCCGCCCCTGCTGAATCTCACGCTGCTGAACCTCACACCGCTGATCCGGTCGACGTCGATGCTCATCTGCTCAGCCGGATTCAAGCCGACATCGAGGAGTCCCTCCTCGGCGGACCGCGCTGCTTCACGCAATCGCAGATCGCGGAATTCGCCGGTGTGACACGCGAGCGTGCCGATCGTTTGTGGGTCGCGATGGGCTTTGCCGTCGACGAGGATCCCGACGCCGTCATGTTCACCCAGCAAGACGCCAACGCCCTCAAGACGATCATCGACATGGTCAATCGAGGAGTCATCTCGCAGAGCAGTGAGGTGGCTGCCGCCCGTTCACTGGGGCAGTCGATGTCGAGGTTGGCTGAGTGGCAGGTCTCGCTGATCAGCACACACATCATCGACCAGCTCGCCGACTCGGCAGATCACGAGCCCGAAGCGATCCGGAAGATCGTTCTGCGCCTCGGCGCCGAGATCATTCCCGCTGTCGAATCTCTGCAGACGTACGTGTGGAAGCGCCACGTCGCGTCGTCGACGGGCCGCAACGTCGGAAACCCGGGCGAAGAAGTAGCGAGTCGTGTTCTGGTCGTGGGTTTCGCCGACATCGTCGGGTACACCTCGCTGACCCGCGGCCTCGACTCCGCCGAACTCAACGATCTGCTCGAGCGGTTCGAGTCCGCGTCCACCGAAATCATCGGTCGCAACTACGGCTGGGTGGTCAAGACCGTCGGTGACGAGGTCATGTTTGCCGCCGAGAGTCCTCATCACGCCGCCGAGATCGCTTTGCAGATCCAGCAGGCGGTCCTCTCCGATCACGACGATCCGCAGCTTCGGGTGGGTCTGGCCATGGGGCCGACGTTGGTTCGCTTCGGAGATCTCTACGGTTCGGTGGTCAACAAGGCCGCGCGTCTCACCAGCTCTGCTCGTCCCGGCACTGTGCTGATCGACTCCGAGCTGGCCACCCAGCTCGGCTCGGACGCCAATTTCAAACTGCGACACCTTCGTCCGCGACGAGTGCGCGGCATCGACAGGCTCGAGCAGTACGTGCTACGCCGCAATCTGGAGCCGTGAGCTCTCAGCTCGACACTCCGCGTGCAGCCAGAAAGTCGTCCACGATCTGCTCACACGCAGCCTCCCCGAGAGGCGTCAGCGTGGCCAGCTTGGTGAGCACCAAAGGTCCGACCAACTGAGCAAGTGCGACGTCGTAGTCGTACTCCCCCAACGCGTCGATCGCGTCCGGCGAGCGCAGGATCCGATCGAACGCGTGTCGGTACTGCTCGAAAACCGTCTGGCGCAGCGATCGCAATTCGGGCTTGTCCGTGGACAGGGCATCGACGCTCGAATAACCCTTCAGTTCCGGCCCCAAGCCGAGCCAGCACATCGCCGTCACCTGGATCGGTGCGCTTTCGATGGCCTTGGCCTGACTGGTCAACAACTCGAGCAACTGCGCGCGGAGATCGCCTTCACCGGACATCTCCGGCACCGGCGGCAGTAGACGTGCAAATGCCGCGGCGAGTAACTCCGTGCCGCTGTCGAAATGGCGGTACAGCGTCGCACGCGCGACGTTGGCCAACTTGGTGACGGCATCGATCGTCACGGCGTCGACGCCGCCTTCTGCCAGCAGCGTGGTCGCTGCGTCGAGCAACCTGGACCTGGAACGCTGTTTGCGCGGGTCCTCGTCGTTTCCCTGCTGTTCGATTCCCTGCTTGTCGATTCCCACCGTCACAACTTCAGTTATACCCACTTGGGGGTTGTGGAACTGCTGTTCTTGTAACGATACTGATGGTCTTGTTTCTATCGGGAGGTTTCGTGAGTAGCGATACGACGCTCGAACAGTCCACGTGGACCATCCGACAGATCTGGATGCTGACGGTCGCGTGCTGCGCCGTCGCGCTGGTCGTCGCAGCGATGGCCGCTCTCAACACGGCCCTTCCCGACTTGGCCCGCGATACCGGTGCAACACAGAGCCAGCTCACGTGGATCGTGGACGGGTACACGCTCACGCTGGCTTGTCTCTTGTTGCCGGCGGGCGCACTCGGCGATCGATACGGTCGACGAGAACTGCTCATGTTCGGACTACTCGTTTTTGCTGCCGGCTCGTCGATTCCGGTCTTCGCGGACGAACCGTCGTGGGTCATCGTCTCCCGCGTGATATCCGGCGTCGGCGCCGCATTTGTCATGCCGGCGACGCTGTCTCTACTCACTGCAGGTTTCCCGCCGGCGCAGCGTGCCCGCGCCGTCGGAGTCTGGTCCGGCGTCGCAGGGTCCGGTGCAATCGCCGGACTCGTCGTCTCCGGTCTACTCCTCGAAAAATGGTCCTGGCATTCGATTTTCGTCAGCCTGGCCGTCGTCTCGGTCCTCATCCTCGTGGTGTCGTTCACGATCGTGACGTCGAAGGACACGGAGGCAACTCCACTCGATCTACCTGGTACAGCGCTGATCGCCGGCTCGATCGGACTGTTCGTCCTGGGGATGATCGAGGCGCCGGCCCGTGGTTGGCTCGATCCGGTAGTTCTCGCGTTGCTGGTCGGCGGAATTGCCATGACAGCAATCTTCAGCTGGGTCGAATTACGCACTCGCCACCCACTTCTGGACGTCAGACTGTTTGCCAATCGTGCATTCGGCAGCGGCGCAGCGTCACTGACCCTGCAATTCCTGGCGACTTTCGGCTTGTTCTTCCTGATCGTGCAGTATCTCCAACTGGTGCTCGACTACTCCCCCCTGCAATCGGCGCTCGCCCTCATGCCGATCGCCGTGCCGGTGATGGCGCTGTCCGTGGTTGCTCCCCTGCTGATTCCGCGTATCGGCCTTCGCGCCCTCACCGCCACCGGGGTTGCCTTCCTCGGAACCGGAATTGCGCTCTTGACGCGCTTGGACGCCAGTTCGACCTATGCCGAAGTCTGTGTTCCCTTGGTAGTGGCCGCTATTGGATTGGGTTTGTCGACAACCCCCGCCACTGCTGCCATCGTCTCCAACGCACCGGACTCCAAACAGGGTGTTGCATCAGCAGTCAACGACGCAACCCGTGAGATCGGCTCCGCCATCGGCGTTGCACTGGCGGGAAGTATCCTCGCCGCCGGCTACGGAAATCACGTCCAGCCCGCGGTCGACTTGCTACCCGAACCGGCCAAGGAGCCGGTATCCGGTTCTCTGGCCGCCGCTCTCCACGTCGCCGAAGCAGCCGGGCCGCAGGGTGCCCAGTTGGCCGAATTCGCCCGTGAAGCCTTCATCAAAGGCATGGATCAAGGAGCACTCACGCTCGCTGCGATCATGTGGGTATCCGCGATCGTTCTGGGATTCTGGGCTCCGGGTCGTCAGCGAGACTGACCGCCTCGTCGGTACGCCGGGGCCTTGGTCGTCTGCTCCGATTGCAGAGTCTGCAGGAGGGGCATCGACCGGAGCGGCACCACAACCGAGAGAACCATGACGCTGGTCGACCGGGTGGCTATCCCCGACCGATTCAGTTCGAGCAGCGTCGCTTGCAAATCCTCGTGCGACGCAGCGGCAATCCGGCACAGCACGTCGCCGGAGCCGGTGGTGGCAAAGGCTTCGAGCACACCGGGGATTGCCTCGAGTTCCGCGGTGACGGTGTCGAGCGCCCCCTGGGCGATCTGCAAAGTCACGAATGCTTGTACTCCGAAACCCGCTGCAGCCAAATTGATGTGCGGCGCGTATCCGGCGATGACGCCCGCATCTTCCATCCTTTTCAATCTCGCCTGCACTGTCGCCCGCGCAACCTTGACCTGACGCGAAAGCTCCAACGCACCGGCTCTCGGGTGCTTGTTCATCGCGTCCAACAGAGCCAGATCCACTGCGTCGAGATTCACGTCCGCTCCACTCGTCGTTCAACTATGCAAATTGCCTACAAAACAGTGCCACCATCTTCGCATTCCGGCGCTGTGTCTACTTTCAACTACCTCCGTTGACTACCCAACCTCTGAAGGACTTATCTGTTTGTACTGGCAGTGCCGAACATAACTCGAGCACCGCGCTGTGTACATCGCACTCAGAGGGGACTCACCATGACCGTCGAACAGACTCTCACCGACGACGAACAGTTGGCCGGCCTGGATCTGGAGCAATTACGCCAGCTGGTCGGACTGGTCGAGTACGACAGCGATCACGATCCCTTCCCGGTGAGTGGTTGGGACGGCCTCGAATGGATCGTCGGAAACGCCACGCAGACTTCACATTTCTTCCAGTCCGCATTCGGCATGGAATTGGTGGCCTATTCAGGCCCGTCGACGGGAAACCGCGACCACCACGCGTTTGTACTCAAGAGCGGTGCCGTGCGCTTTGTCGTCAAAGGTGCTGTGGATCCGACAAGCGAGTTGATGGCGCATCACAGCCGTCATGGCGACGGCATCCGCGACATCGCGCTCAGCGTCCCTGACGTGGACAAGTGCATCGCGCACGCCATCACCCAAGGTGCGACGGTGTTGAGCGAACCGCACGACGTCACCGACGAGCACGGCACCGTTCGCCTGGCCAGCATCGCGACGTACGGCGAGACTCGGCACACCCTCGTCGACCGTTCCCGCTACACCGGCCCTTACCTTCCCGGATACGTCGAACGGACGTCGTCGTACCGCAAGCGTGACGGCGCGCCCGAGCGCATCTTCCAGGCCCTCGACCACGTCGTCGGCAACGTCGAACTCGGCAAGATGGACCAGTGGGTCGACTTCTACAACCGGGTCATGGGATTCACCAACATGGCCGAGTTCGTGGGCGGCGACATAGCCACCGACTACTCCGCGCTGATGAGCAAGGTCGTCTCGAGCGGCAATCACCGAGTCAAGTTCCCACTCAACGAACCTGCCATCGCGAAGAAGCGGTCACAGATCGACGAGTACCTCGAGTTCTATCAAGGTCCCGGCGCTCAGCATCTCGCGCTTGCGACCAACGACATCCTCGGAGCAGTCGATGCTCTGGTCGACGAAGGAATCGAGTTTCTCTCTACTCCGGCTTCGTATTACGAGGATCCCGAATTGCGCGCGCGTATCGGAGAGGTTCGAGTTCCGATCGAGGAATTGCAGAAGCGAGGCATCCTCGTCGACCGCGACGAGGACGGCTATCTTCTTCAGATCTTCACCAAGCCGATCGGAGATCGTCCCACCGTGTTCTTCGAGATCATCGAACGCCACGGCTCACTGGGATTCGGACTGGGAAACTTCAAAGCCCTGTTCGAAGCGATCGAGCGTGAGCAGGCCGCGCGGGGCAACTTCTGAGGTAGGTCAGCTGTTTTCGGTCCACGCCCAGACCACCGCGGGTCGCCCGGTGGCACTGACCCGGACTCGTTCGTCCGTACGTTCCAGCCCTGGCAACGCTTTGAGCGTCCGGTTCAAATTGCCCGGGTCCGGACGCACACCGGAAAGCTCCTCCGCCACGGCCAGCGCGTACGACGCCGGAAACGACGGACCCAGTAGTGCCCGCGTGAATGCCTGATCTCGCCACAACAGGGTGTCAGCAAGGATCGGGCGGGTATCGGCGACTATCCGATTGTGGTCGAACGCAAGGTCCCCCGGGTTGTCCCAGCTCACCCATTCGGCCGAACCCGGCACCTCGTCCGACGAGATCACTGCCCACATGGTCACCGAGAGCGTCGGACCGCGGGGGTCTCGATTGGGTTCGTCGAACACGGTCAATTGACCGCTGACGAGGATCTTCTCGTCGGGAATTCCGAGCTTGGTGGTCACGGCTCGCCTGGCGGCGTCCTGCAACCGCTCACCGGCGCCCAGCAGTACACCGGGCAGCGCCAACTGCCCGGTGTACGGCTCCGCTTGCCGCGGAGTGACGGCAAATCGCAACATCCCGGGTTCCGGATTGCCGAACCGGAGCGCGATGACATCGATCGAGACAAGTGACTGGTCCACACCGTCCATCATGCAGGCACTGGACAGCGCACCTGACGATCGACCCGGTCGGCACCGTTCGCGGTCAGCACTACCGGCGCACCCATTTCCTCGCTCAGATACCGGGCGAAATCCTCCGGGTCGGCCGGAAGTTCCTTCGGCACGACCCCTACGGCTTTCAGGGAATCTGTCAGCGCCTGCTGGTGATCGAGATCCTTCCACTCTCCGACGGGAACGAACGGCAATCCTTCGTACGCGTGCACCCCGTGGATCGGGATGCCTGCAGCCCGCGCGCGATCCATCGCATCGAGATGAGTAAGCGCCAAACCGTCGACGCCACCGCTCACCTCGATTGCGTAGTGCAACAACAACTCGTCGAAGTGGCCCGTCCGGAATCCGCCTTGATACTCACCCGTCCCGTTGTGCAGCTCGGGCAACACCTTCGCCAACTCCGGATCCTCCGTCGGGAAGGGCCCAGCTCCGTGTCGTGTCATGTAGGTGCGGGTGACGCCGAGTACGTAACTGTCCCGGCCCAACTCGTCGATCATTGCTCGCGCGTTGGACGGCTCGACCGTCGACCACGTGGTGTGTGGGTGAAACCCCCGCCACTCGTCGAGAAGGACACCTTGTGCCCCCTCGAATACCAGACGACCACCGGCACCCAACGCGCCCAGCGCATCCGGGTCGGCGATGTCCACGACGGCACCGAATTCCGCGTACATGTCGACCATGTCGTCGATCGGCGGAAAACCGTGGCGACTCTCCGCGATCAACGGTCCGTAGAATGTGACCAACGCCGACAACTTACGACGCAAGGAGTCAGGTCGCCGGCAGTCTCCCACCGTAGGCGCATTCGCAACTTCGAGCGCGTACGCCGCGGTCTCACCGATCCCCTTGCCACACGAGCCGTGTCGGTTACCGCCGCGAGCATCCTCACGGGCCCTGTTGGCGGCCACGTGAATCGGCGTCGTCAACAATGCGCGCGCGTCGATCCGTATCAAATCGAACGGATTTCGAACTCCGAGCGCTTCCAGAGCACGCGCCTCCCGGGCGAGCGCGATGGGCTCGACCAACACGAATCTCGAGAGAAACGTCGGGACGCCGGACAGCGTTCCCGAACCGAACTGCGAAAACGTGTGGTGGCGCTCGCCGACCGTCACGTTGTGCGCTGCCTGTGCCCCACCGTTGAACCGGACCACTGCGGCCACACCCAAATCGGCTTGGTCGGAGCAAAGCCAATCGACGGTTGCTCCCTTCCCCGCATCTCCGAACCCGAGGTCTACGACGACGATATCGCGGTCTTCGAACGGCTCCATCATGCTCTCCTTCTATGCGAAATCGACATCGTCCGTATCGGTTCCGAGATCGTGGGGCAACCCGGCCACCGTCGCGGTGCTGCGCCCTGGAATTAGAGCGAGAGCCTTGCCGACGGTCTCGGCTTCAGCTCTTGAACCGATGTCGCGGAGATCCGCCAGTCCGTCACGCAGGTCGATGCGGTCCTCGCCGATTCCGACCGTCAGCGCGATCAGTTCGCACACCGCAGCGGGGTCGTCGAGTTTGACGAAGCGTTCACCGAGCAACTTCTTCCAGTGATCCGCGATTTCCGGATCGTTGAAGTACGACGACTGATCTGGCAGAACGAAGTAGACATTCCATCTTTCTTCGAGTTCACGGTAGATCGACGAGACCGATACGTCCTGACGTACCTTGTCGCCGATCACCGAACGGATGTGACGAGCCGAGAGTCGCGGCTTGTTCAGCTCGTCGCCGATGATGAAGAGGTAGCCTTTCCTTCCACGCTTCTCCCAGGCATCCGTACTGGTGTGGCGCGCCATGAAATATGCTGCCAATTCATAGCTTTCCGACTTCTGTCCACCACCGTTGCCCTCGAGGAAGATGGTCCGAAGCTGCTCGTCCATCGCGTTACCCGACTCGAACTGGCCGACTTGTAGTGGCACCTGATCGGAATCGGCGTCGCCGATACCACCGAACAGAATCTGCGGATCATCCGCGTATCCCTTGCGTTGCAGCAGCCCGTGCAGCTTTCCGAGCTTGTCCTGCATGATTCGCGGAACAGCGCCCATCGAGCCGGTGACATCGAAAAGCACTGCTATCGGGAGAGAATCGGGGTGCCCGGCCGAGTCTCGGCATTCACGCTTGTCGACGCCGAAGGGGTCGAGGGTCGGGTCCGCTTTCCAACTGCTTCGCGGACGCGACCGAAGCGAATCGGTGTAACCGAAATCGTCGACACCGCGTGCGGCACGAAAAGTCTTGCCCGCCAAATAGGTGTTGTCGTCCCAGTATCCGTAGCCCATGACAATCACTGTCCTTTCGTGGATGGAACGGCGAACGGACGAAATGTCCGCTGGCCATAGAGAAGATCGAGGAGTTCGTCGAACTCACCCAGTAGGTCGACCGCGTCGGGACGCAATCTCGGGTTGTCCTGCATGCAGCCGTCGGCAAACGCCTTCATCCGTTCGTGGGTCTGCTCGCCCAGCATTCGGAGCATCAAATGATGAGCCATGTAGACGTCCCAGGCCGGAGACGCTCCTTCGCCGAGTTCCGGTGGGTACGAATCACGATCGGAACCGATCGTCGCCACCGGGCGGCTGCCCGTACGGGTGGCAAAGGACCAGCCGACCAGCACCACCCCGTGCCGATCAGGCTCGATCAGCACGTTCTCCGCGGTAATCGCCGTGTGCACCCAACCAGTCGCATGCGCTGCTGCCAGAGCCCGAAGTAGCCGTCGGTGCATCCACGCCCAGTCCCGTGGATCGAGGCCACCTGGATACGCCTCACGGACGTCGGCGAGACTCACAAAACCTTCGGTCAGATCGTCCAACACATCGATCTGACGTCTCGTGCCGCTGCCCACATGGGTGATTTGATCGATCAATCGCGGGAAGTACGAGACTGCCCAACCGGCTTCGCACGAATTCTCGATGTCCGTCAACACATTCCGTTCGGCCTCGATCATCGAGTTCGCCCGAGGGTCTCGCGGAATCTTCAGTACGACACCGGCATCGGACCGGTACAGGTTAGCGACCGAGCCGCGCGCTACCAGTCCACCCAACGTGTACTCGCCCCGCTCGCCGACATAAACGGGCCGAGAATCTGCCGGCTCGAACTCCGCTGTCCAACTGCGGTATAGCTCGTTCAACCGAGATGTTGCGGCCGAGTATCGCACCCGATCTTTGGGCTTCGCCCGGTCCGGATGAATGGCGGAGGCGAGCCGATGAAAACGACGCTTCGCAGCGCGACGGGTGTCGAGATCGCTGGAGTCTCCCCCGAACACATCGGCCGAAACTCGTGCTGCCTCGACGATTTCAAGTGCCGTGCTGATCGTTTTCATGGTTTTAGTCTATCTGACTAAAACGAAGACGGCAAGCATGCGTATTTCATCCGAGTACATGCGCATCACATCAGGACACGGCAATCACCTGTCGGCACCGAGGGCTGAAACAGCTTTGCGTAGCTCGATCACTGCCGGACTGCTGTCGCCCTCACGGGTACACAGATCGATCGAACACTGCTCGATATCGGAAATGCGCACGAAACTGATATCCGAGCGGGTGTAGTACTCGGCAATGGTTGCTGCCGTTATCACCACCGCCCGACCGTTGGCGACAACCTCGAGCGCTTCGTCCATCGTGCGGACAGAGGGACCGTACCGGACGGGTACACCACTCGGGCGCGGGTCCACCGACCACCATTTCACCCATTCGGGTGGTGCGCCGTCACTCGAAACCTGCACAGTCCCATCTATTTCAGAAATCTCGATGCTCGCGCGACCCGCCAGTCGGTGTCCTCGAGGCAGAGCCACCACCCGCGGTTCGACGCCTATCCGTTCGAGCACCACACCGTCGAGCACCGGCAGTGGCGGTCGCACGAAGGCCGCGTCGACGGTCGCGCTCGCCACCGCGGAAACCTGTTGGGACCAGTCCAATTGGACCAGCTCCACCTCCGCATGCAACGAATCGATCACCGCACGTCCCAAACTTCCGGCCGCCCCGTTGATGAATCCGATCCGCAACCGCCTGGCCCGCCGACGCTCGAGTGCGTCGAGCCCGTTCATCGCGCGAACGGCGAACTCGAGAGCGGGCCGCGCATCCGCGACGAACACCTCACCCGCGGCGGTGAGCACCACCGGGTGCGAACTGCGATCAACCAACTCGACACCCACCTGTTCCTCGAGTCGACGAATCTGCTGACTGAGAGCAGGCGCCGTGACGAACAACCGGTCTGCCGCTCGACCGAAGTGCCCTTCCGCCACGACGACGAGCAACGAGGACACCAACCGCAGATTCAGATCTTCACCTCTTCTCGCCTTTTTCATTACCGTCCATTCGGTTGTCTTAGGCCGCTGTTCGCCAGCAAAGTGATGACCATCACGGTATCTGAACAGCGGAGTTAAGCAAACCGGCAATTGTCGAACGAAGTTCTACATGTACAGCGAATGCCACGTCAGGTCACAGTTGTCGCAGATCCGGACAGCCCGCCGAATCCGCGAAACCAGGAGATGTGATGAGCAAGTACGAGCACGAATTCGTCCACATGATGGATGGCGTCGAAAAGCAATTGGAAACCATCGACAATCCGCGGCACCAGAAGATCCTCCGAAACTACCGGCGCCACGCATTGCTCGAGGTCTCCGGTCGTTACAAGGAAATCCTCTCGCCCGACATGACCGTCGAAGAACCCGTCTACCGGTTGTTCGAAGACGGGCAGTCGATTGTTCTGGACGGCATGGACGCCGTCACCAACTTCTACCAGTCACTCGCCGAGACGGACACCCTTGTCATGTGGACCGGACAGTCCGACTTCGCGGTCTCCGACAGCGGATTCTCGGGTGAGACTCTCTTCAGTCAATTCGTCCCAGGATCGATTCTGGGAGACGGGGTGTTCGGCGCGGTGCACGAATCGGGTGGATCCACCCCCGCAGCCCCCGAACAGTCGTCGGACATCGACCCCGACGGTTGGTATCTCGTGCGTCGGACCTTGGCATTTGTCTGGCCGTACGACGAGCAGGGGCGACTCATCGGTGAGCATGTCTACGAAGATTCTGCTTCGAAAGTCGTGACCAAGGTGGACCCGAGCGAGGTCATCACTGCGGCGCGCGCAGCCGAACTGCTTGCCCCACTGCTCGAAACGCACCTGCCGTGAGCGCGCCCGTAGCCATTGTCACCGGCGCAGCTGCCGGGTTGGGCGCCGCTATTGCCGAGCGCCTTGCGGAGGACTTCGGCACCCTGCTTCTCCTCGACATCGAAGAGGCCGCACTCGCCGACACCGCAGCACGCCTGGAAAGCCTTGGCGTAGCAGTCCACACGGCACGATGCGATGTTCGACGTGAAGGTGACGTCAAGAACGCCTTCGACGTGGCTGCATCGGCCGGAAGCCCGACTGCACTCGTCAACGGCGCCGGAATCGGCGTCTTCACTCCGTTCCTCGAGATCACCGAAGACCAGTGGGACAACACCTTTGCGGTGAACACCAAGGGCAGCTTCCTGATGTGCCGCGAATTCGTGAGCAGAACCGAGGGTCCGGCAGCGATCGTCAACATCGCGTCGATCGGTGCCCGCTTGGGCGGTGACATGCTCGCGCACTACGGACCATCGAAGGCCGCCGTGATCGAGATGAGTCACAGCGTCGCCCGAATCGGTGCGACTCGAGGACTTCGCTCGAATACGGTCATGCCCGGCCTGATCCTCACCGACATGTGGCTTCGAACCATCAAGGAACTGCGTCGACGCGATCCCTCGCTCACAGATGTTTCCGATGCTGACGTCTTCGATTCTTTTGTCGCACAGATGGTTCCGATGGGTCGAGCTCAGACGCCCGGAGACATCGCCGAGATGGTCGCCTTTTTGCTCAGTGACAAGGCTCGCAACGTCACCGGCCAGACGATTGCCGTCGACGGCGGCGCCGTGATGACCTGATCGGGTCGATGGCGGTCAGCCCCAGCGCGACTGGCCGCCGTCGAGCGGGATCGTGGCACCCGTGAGGTACCCGGCGTCTTCGCTGACGAGGAAGACGACGGCACGACCGATGTCGGTCTCGGGGTCTCCGACGCGTCCCAGCGGAATACCTGCGACAAATGCCGCTGCCTCTTCGGGATTCTTGTCCATCCACCACTGCAACGCGGGAGTCTTGGCGTGCGGGGCAACATTGAGAACGCGAATGTTGTCCTTGCCCCATTCACAGGCCGCAGCGCGGGTCAACGAGCGCATGCCTTCTTTGATGGAACCGTAAGCGCCGTAGTTACTGGCATCCCAGCGCACCGCCGCCGAGGTGACCATGTTGATGATGACGCCACCGCCACGACTGTTCATGTGGGGGTACGACGCCTGCATCATGCGCAGGGTGGCGAGCGGCCCCGTCGCGAAGGAACGCTCGAAGTCTTCGTCGAGCACGCTCAAGAGTGGGCCGGGCTTGCAGTCGTTGGCGTTGTTGACCAGGATGTCGATTCCGCCGAACAGTTCGACGGTACGGTCCACGGCGTCGGTGATGTCGTCCTTCTTGCTGACGTCGCAGACCACCGCCTCACCGCGCGCACCGATGTCAGCCAGTAGTCCGCACGTGGTGTGCAACTTGGATTCGGTGCGGCCGGCAACGGCGATCACGGCGCCCTCTTTGGCCAAGGCCAGGGCAATCCCCTGCCCGATTCCCTGACCCGCACCCGTGATGAGTGCAACTTTGCCTTCGAGCTTGCCCATGTGACTACTCCAATGTCTGTCGACGCAGAGGTCCCTTTGCGGGAGGGACCGGTCGATTCTGGTGACTGCCGCCGTTTGTCGTCTACACTCGACCTACAAAACAACCAAGCACTTGCTTGACCCTAAGGTGTGCGACCACGTCGCGTCAATCACATTGGGCGGCAATTCAGCTCGGCACCGCACCAGGAAGGCTCCACCGTGACACTGCCCAACCCCGTCGATTTCAGCGGACGCTCGGTGATCGTCACCGGCGGCACCAAAGGCATCGGCTACGTCATCGCCGAAACCTTCCTCGCCGCGGGTGCGAACGTGCTGGTCTGTGGCCGTAACGAGCCCGAAAACCTACCCACCGCCGACGGCCGTAGCGCAGCCTTTCGCGCCACTGACGTCCGCGATCCCGCCGACGCCGCAGCCCTCGTCCAGGATGCCGTCGAGCGCTTCGGCCGTCTGGACGTCCTGGTCAACAACGCCGGCGGCTCCCCCGATGCCGATGCTGCGACGGTGTCACCCCGCTTCGTCGAGAAGATCGTGGCCCTGAACCTGTTGGCACCCTTCAACGTTGCCCAGGCCGCAAATGCAGTGATGCAGACTCAGGACGACGGCGGTGCCATCATCAACATCGGCAGTGTCTCGGCGATCGACCCGCAGCCCGGAACCGCGGCGTACAGCGCAGCCAAGGCAGGCCTCCTCGTTCTGACCAAGGCATTGGCCCTCGAATGGGCGCCGAAGGTCCGGATCAACCACATCACCACCGGCCTGATCCGTACCGAGGCTGCCGCCGAGGTCTACGGCGCCGACGGCGGCGCTGCGGTCACCAGGACCATTCCGATGGAGCGCATGGCCGTGCCGGCCGATATCGCCAACTCCTGCCTGTTCCTGGCGAGCCCGCTCTCCTCGTACGTGAACGGCGCCGACATCGCCGTTCACGGCGGCGGTGAGTACCCGGCTCGCTACATGGCGACCCACCAGGATTGAAACAAATACGAAGCAGCCCCTGAGCGGATTCGCTCGGGGGCTGCTTCTTCGTGTGAACAACTGCGGGGCGCGACGAGGGGTCAAGCACCCCGCAGTTGAGTCTGGAGGGACTAGCGAGCGGAGAAGCTCACTCGTGCACCGGAAATCGCTACCTGATCACCCTTGGTGACCTGGAAGGCCAGGTCGTCGGGAGTTCCCCACGCAACGATGGACGGCGCTTCACCCGGATGGATCGCCGCAGCGAATCGACCCTCGAGGCTCACGAGGTGCGCCGGATGCACTCCGGCGACCCGGGCAAGCTCGAGCGTGCTCGCGGCCAACGTGCACAGGCCGTGCATGATCGGACGCGGCTGGTTGATCCGCGCCGCAGCCTCGGGATCGATGTGGATGTGGTGCTTGTCGCCCAGGAGCCGGTACATCGCCGTCTGGTTCTCCGCTGTGGTCAACACACCGGTCAACGAAGGCTCGCCGGTCGGTTCCGCCGGACGTGAGGGTCCACGTTCTCCGCCGAATCCACCGGCACCGGGGGCAAAAAGTGACCAGGTCGCGACGAAGTATTCGCACTCCACCTTCACTTCGAACACGGCCGCTGCGCCCTTGTCCCACACCTCGCCGACCGAAGCCTTCAAGGTCACGTCACCGCTACGCGGAAGCGGAGCAAGCACTTTCAGCTCTTGCGAGCCGTGCAGTGCCGTCGAGGTGTCGAAGGCGCCCGCCGAACCCAGAGCGTCGGGAGCCCACTGCGCCAGCGTCAGAGCAAAGGTCGGCAGTACCCGAAGCTGATCCTCGAAGACGAGGTCCAGCTCGGTCGCCTTGGCGCCCACGGCAAGTGCGTACAGGATCGCGTCGCGCTCGGTGTACGACACGGTGCGGGTCCCGAGATCGGCTCCACGCCAATCGCCGGCGGTCTTCGCAGCTTCCGAAGTTGTCACTGTCTTTTCCTCTCTCAAACAGCGCCGAGAACGAGACCGCTGGTGGGTACTGCTGTTCCGGCTGTGACCAATACGTTTTCGACGCCCTCGGGCTGGTTGGTCGACGTGCCTCGCACCAGTCGCACACCTTCGGCAATTCCGTTGACACCGTGCAGGTACGCCTCGCCGACCTGACCACCGTGAGTGTTGGACGGCAGGCGTCCACCGATCTCGAGGTTGCCTTCGCGGATGAAGTCCTTGGCTTCGCCTGGCTTGCAGAAGCCCAGTTCTTCGAGCTGGGGAAGCACCAACGGAGTGAAGTGGTCGTACAGGATCGCGGCGTTGATGTCGTCCGGTGTCAGGCCGCTCTGGCCGTACAGCTGACGAGCAACCAAGCCCATCTCCGGGATACCCGATATGTCGGGCCGGTAGTAGCTGGTCATCATGTGCTGATCCTTGCTACTGCCCTGAGCGGCGCCCTTGATGACGACGGGCTTGTTGGCCAGATCCTTTGCGCGCTCGGCAGAGACGATGACCAATGCCTGGCCGCCGTCGGTTTCCTGGCAGCAGTCGAGCAGGTGCAGCGGCTCGGCGATCCAGCGCGAGTTCTGATGGTCCTCGAGCGTGATCGGACGCTCGTAGAACCAAGCAGCCGGGTTGTTGGCGGCATGCTTGCGCGCCACCACTGCAACTCGTCCGAAGTCCTCACTCGTCGCACCGTACTGGTGCATGTAGCGGCGGGCGAACATGGCGACCCACTGAGCGGGAGTCGACAATCCCTGCGGAGTCATCCACGCATATGCCGCGCGATCCGCGGTGCTGTCCATGGGGCGATCGTGCTGCCCTAGGCCGTAGCGCACACCGGAGCGCTCGTTGAAGGCGCGGTAACAAACCACGACGTCGGCAACACCCGTCGCAACTGCCATGGCCGCCTGCTGCACGGTGGCACACGCAGCGCCGCCGCCGTAGTGAATGCGCGAGAAGAACTTCAGCTCGCCGAGACCACAGTTGCGAGCCACGATCGCTTCGCCGTTCGTCTCCGACGTGTAGGTGGACAGACCGTCGACCTCGGACGGATCGATACCGGCGTCAGCGAGTGCCGCGACGATGGCCTCACACGCCAACTGCAGTTCGGTGCGGCCGGAGTTCTTGGAGAACTCGGTGGATCCGATGCCGACGATGGCGGCGGCTCCCGAGAGTGGGCTGATCGCCATCAGGGCCTCTCCTCTTCCTTGAAAGCGACTGCGACGGTGCCGGATGCATGGTTGCCGAGGCTGTTTGCACCCTGCACCTTGACCACGACCACTCCGTCTTCCTTGGACACGACCTCACCGGTCATCGTCATGGTGTCACCCGGGTAGTTGGGCGCCCCGAGACGAATGGCGATGCGGCGCAGGGTCGATGCAGATCCGGCCCAGTCCGTGACGTATCGACCGACAAGACCGTTGCTCGTGAGGATGTTCATGAAGACATCCTTCGAGCCACGCTCCTGGGCCAGGCTCGGATCGTGGTGCACGTCCTGAAAATCGCGAGTGGCGATTGCCGTGGCGACGATCAACGTGCGGGTCAGCGGGATCGCCAACTCGGGCAATGCCTCTCCGACAACGACGTCTGCGTAACTGCGACCGGCAAGTACGGTCATGCGAGCACCTCCACACCGGATGCGAGCTGCGCACCCAGACGCGCTAGATCGGAGCTGGAACCACCGAGGGTGGCAGCAATCTGCTTGCCCCACAACAGGTGACGGTGAACCGGGTAGTCGGTGTCGACGCCCATGCCGCCGTGAACATGCGTGGTGCGATGCACGACGCGCTGTCCGCCGTCGGTAGCCCACCACTTGGCGACCAGTACCGAGGTGCCGAGATCCAGTCCCTCGGAGATGCGCCAGGCGGCCTGCCACAGTGTCACGCGCATCGCTTCGAGATCGATGTAGCAGTCAGCGAGTTGATGATTGACGGCCTGGAAGGTCGCCAGCGGACGGCCGAACTGCTTGCGGCCGTTCAGGTACGTGACGGCCTGCGCGACTGCACCCGACCCGACGCCCCATTGGATTGCGGCCAATGCCAGCTGAACGCGGTCGATCAGCCACGGAACCGTGGTGCCGTCAGCCGCACCGATCAGCTGCGCGGGGGCACCGGCAAAGGTGACGTTGGCACAGATCTCCCAGTTGGTGGACTGCGTCTGTTCGAGCGTCACTCCCTCGGCACTCAGGTCGACCAGCAGCAGTGCCGTACCGGTGGAAGCGGTTGCCGAAACGAGAGCAAGGTTCGCGACGTGAGTCATCGGCACTACTGCCTTCTCACCCGTCACGGTCCAGTTGCCGTCGGCGTCCTGCTCAGCCGTGGTCAGCGGGTCGCCGCCCGTGTACGGCCCGAATTCCTCGAGCCCGACGGTCAGGAATCGACTGCCGTCGGCAACACTCGGAAGGAGCTCGGCACGAAGGGAATCGGAACCGAACTCGTTGACAGCCAATGCCGCAAGGGTCGTTTCCCAGATCGGCACGGCCGCAACGTGACGGCCCTGCTCTTCCAGCAGTGCGTACAGCTCGGACAAGCCGAGTCCGCCGCCGCCGAACTCCTCGGGCAGGGCGATACCGAGCAGGCCGGTACTCGCGAGTTCTCGCCACAGTTCGCGGTCGACACGCTCGGCGGAGAGTTCGATCTCCTTGGTGCGCTCGATCGTTGCCTTGCTGGTGAAGACCTCGTCGGCCAGTGAGCGAATCGCGTCCTGCTCTTCGCTGAAATTGAAGTCCATCAGTGCTCCTCGCGTACGGCCGGCCGGAACGCGGGAAGCGTCAGATCCGGGTCGGCGTCGATCCAGTCAAGTTCCACGGGCATGTCGACCACGACATCTTCGGGCGCGATACCCACCATGTTGGCGATCAATCGGGTTCCCTCTTCGAGTTCGATTACCGCAACGATGAGCGGGTAGTCGAACGCGTCGATCTTGGGGTGATGATTGACCACGAAGCTGTACACCGTGCCTCGCCCCGACGCGTCGATCGTGTCCCACTCGAGTGACCGGCACTCGCCGCACATCGGGCCGGTGGGATGACGCAACGTCTTGCAGGACGTGCAGCGCTGGATCACCAGACGGTGCTCCTTGGCCGCTTCGAACCAGAAAGCATTGTCCGCGTTGAGAGCCGGACGCGGACGCAATGCGCGCGGAGCCTCCGGAGCCTTGGCTTCCTGCGGCTTGAACCGCAGTGTCCGCCACCGCTGCGTGCCGACAACTTCGTCGTCGCCGTTGCGGTACGTCTTGAGCGTCGTCACGAAGTGTCCGACGCCGAGTCCGGTCTTCTTTTCAGGGGAAATCGACTCGATGACCTCGGTGTAGTTCACACGATCGCCTGGGCGCAGTTCGGCGAAGAACTCCTGATCGGAATCGGTGGCGACGACGGAACTGTAGCCCGCAGCGTCGAGGGTGGCGATCAGATCGGTCCACACCTGTGACGGGTCGTTGCCCGCCATCTTGTCGGTGAACGTCCGCATGATCCAGACCTGGAGCATCTGAGCCGGAGCGACGACGCCGTCACGGCCGGTGGCGCGGGCAGCGTCGTCGTCGAGGTAGACGGGGTTGGTATCGCCCATGGTCTCGGCCCAATGCCGGATCATGGGGATGTTGACCTCGTCGGGTCCCCAGGTGGTGGGAACAAGCGTCTGGCCGACAAAAGCGTCGAGTTGCGCCGAAATGTCGCTCACTTGACCCTCTTTTCGCGAACCAAGCCGAGCCCGATGGTGCCGACCATGTCCCGCAGAACTTCGTTGACGCCGCCGCCGAAGGTATTCACGACACCCTGACGCGAGATCTGCTCGATCTGACCGGCAAGCAGAGCGCCCGGAGACTCGGGGCGAATGCGTCCGGCGGAGCCGAGAATTCCGAGCAGGGTGCGGTAGACGTCGACGTGAGTCTCGGTCCCGTACGTCTTGGTGGCACCGGCGTCGGCTCCGGAGAGCGTGTCCTGTGCGACGGCTGCCGTCATCTTCCAGTTCAGCAGTCGCATGGCCTCGAGCTTGGCGTGTGTGCGAGCGAAGTCCTGTTGCACCCACGGGATGTCGATGGCGCCGTTTTCCTTGGCCCAGTCCAGGACCAGGTTCCACAGACCGTACGTGCGACCACCGATGGCCGCCAGGCCGATTCGCTCGTGGTTGAGCTGAGCCGTGATGAGCTGCCAGCCGCCGTTGACCTCGCCGACAACGTCCTTCGACGGAACTCGAATGCCGGAGTAGTACGTGGACGTCACCATCAAGCCGCCGACGGTGTTGATCGGTGACCACTCGAAGCCTGCATCCTCGGTGGGGACGATCAGGATCGAGATTCCCTTGTGCTTGGGGGCATCCGCGTCGGTGCGGCAGGCCAGCCACACGTAGTCGGCAGTGTTGGCGCCACTGGTGAAGATCTTGTTGCCGTCGACGATCCACTCGTCACCGTCGAGAACCGCACGAGTCTTGAGTGACGCGAGGTCGGTGCCGGCCTCGGGCTCGGTGTACCCGATTGCGAAGACGATGTCGCCGGCCAGGATGCCGGGCAGGAAACGTTCCTTCTGTTCTTCGGTGCCGTACTTCATCAACGTCGGTCCGACGGTATTGACCGTCACGAAGGGGAACGGCAGACCTGCGCGCTGAACCTCGTCGAAGAACACGAACTGCTCTTCGATGGAGCGTCCCTGTCCACCGAATTCCTTGGGCCAGCCGATGCCGAGCCAGCCGTCCTTACCCAGCAACTTCACGATCTCGCGGAAGTACTCGCCACCCACACCTTGCTCGCCGGCCGCGCGACGCTTCTCTTCCGGCAGCAGCGCCGCGAAGTACGCGCGCAACTCCTTGCGGAGCTCCTGCTGCTCGGGCGATTCCCTCAGATCCATCGCTGTTTCTCCTATGGCATTCATGGCTGGCAACTCTTGGCCTGGACGCTAACCAGATGCCCAGGTGGGCGCTGTGAATGTCTCGTTGAGCGGGAAGCCGAAACATGAGCGGCGTCACATAGGGTGAGATATGCGCATGGACTCCTCGGATCGCGTCGCTCTCACCGACTTGGCCGCCAGGTATGCACAGGCCGTCGACCGCCGAAACACCACTGCACTTGCGGCTCTCTTCACTGACGACGTGGCATTCGTCTTGCCGCCGGCACTGAACGGAACGGGTGCGCCGACGGAGATACGTGGGAATTCCGTCGTCAGCAGTTCGGTTGTCGATGCCGTCTCACATCTGCACTCGACCCGGCACATCGTCGAGCAGCAGATCCTCGACCTCGACGGCCCCACCACTGCGCACGGTGAGGCCTACTGCTCCGCCCACCACATCTATCCGCGGGGCGAGGGCCACCGGGACAACCGGATCGAGATTCGTTACCAGGACAGCTTCGAAAAGATCGACGGCACCTGGCTGTTCTCGCGTCGCGAACTGGTAGTCGATTTTGCCGAGGACGTTCCGGTCATCCTGCTCGGACAATAGGTACATGAAAAAATCGCGGTGATTCTGTATCTCCTCACGGGAGGTTTACCGGGCTAGCGTTCAGCAACTGTCACGCCATCTCGGCGTGCGTTCGGCTATGTCTTGGAGATTCACATGTCACGCTCGCGCACCAGAAGATTCCTCGCTACCTTCGCAGTGGCCGCCGTCGCAGTCGGAACCGTAGCCGCGTGCTCGAGCGACAACTCCTCCGACGAGAACGCACCTCTTCGCATCGTCGCTTCTTCGGTTCCGCACGCCGAGATCCTGAAGTTCGTCGAAGAAAAGGGCCTGCTCGGTGACACCAAGATCGAGGTCAGCGAGATCACCGGCGATCTCGACGCCAACGAGGTGCTCGAAGCCGGAGACACCGACGCCAACTTCTTCCAGCACGTGCCGTACCAGGAATCGTGGTCGAAGGAAAAGGGTGTCGACGACCTGGTCGCCGTGGCGAAGGTCCACGTCGAGCCCCTCGGTGCATATTCCAAGAAGGTCACCAACGTGGCCGACCTGCGCCAGGGCGCAACGGTCGCTTTGTCCAACAACGTGACGAACTTCGCCCGTGGGCTGTACCTGCTGCAGCAGGCCGGTTTGATCAAGCTCGATCAGCAGTTGGGCGCCCCCGGCACCGACATCACGCAGATCAGCGAGAAGAACATCATCGACAACCCCAAGGGACTCACGTTCACCCAGGTCGATCCCCCGCAGCTGCCGCGCACGCTCGACGACGGAAATGTCGATCTCGCAATCATCAACGGCAACTACGCAATCGAAGGTGGCCTCAACCCGGCCAAGGACGCCCTGGTGCTCGAGAAGGCCGAGGGCAACCCGTACGCCAATGTCCTGACCGTACGCACCTCGCTCGAAAACGATGCGCGAGTACAGAAGTTGGCCGAGGCATTGACGTCCGCCGACGTCGCGACGTTCATCGAGCAGACCTATCAGGGCTCGGTCATTCCGGCCAGCGCTACCTGATCGAGACCCGTCATGGTCTTCTCGATCGAATCGGTCTCCAAGGAATACCGCAGCGGCACAAAGGTTCTGCATGTGCTCGATTCCGTATCCCTGAAAATCGAAGACGGCGAAATCTTCGGCATCATCGGCAAGAGCGGCGCCGGCAAGTCGACTTTGCTGCGCTGCCTCAACCTGCTCGAACGCCCGACCAGTGGCCGGATTCTGTTGGGCGACAACGATCTGACCGCGCTGAGTCCAGCGCAACTGCGCGACACACGCAAGCGGATCGGTGTCGTGTTCCAGCATTTCAACCTGCTGCATTCCCGTTCGGTCGCCGCCAACATCGCCTTCCCTCTCGAAGTGGCGGGATACTCTCGGGCAGATCGACGTGCCCGCGTCGACGAGCTGATCGAGTTGGTGGGCTTGGAAGACCGACGTGACGCCTTCCCCTCGCAACTGTCCGGCGGCCAGAAACAACGCGTCGGCATCGCGAGAGCCTTGGCGGCTTCACCCGACGTCCTCCTGTGCGACGAGGCCACGAGCGCCCTCGACTCGGACACAACCGATTCGATCCTCGACCTGCTCGCCGATCTCAATCGACGACTCGGTGTGACCATTGTTCTGATCACCCACGAGCTCAACGTGGTTCGACGGATCTGCCATCGCGCTGCGCTGATCGATCAGGGCCGCATCGTCGACGAGGGAACGCTCACCGAACTGGTCGCAGACCCGGACTCACCCCTCGGAGAGGCGCTACTGCCGACCGGAACGGTACGAACGTCCACGACCGGAATTCCGGCGCTCCTCACCTTTGTCGATTCACTGTCCACCTCACCCGTGATTTCCCAACTCTCACGAGATCTCGACGTCGACGTCACCGTGATCTCCGGCGGTGTCGAGGACATCGGATCCCATCAGGTCGGTCGCCTTCGCGTGGAGTTCGCCTCGCACACGGGACTCGTCAGCAACGAAGAGACAAGAAAGTCTGTCGAAGAACATCTTTCGCAGCGCGGAGTGAAGGTGACGTTCTCATGAACAAGACGTCCTGGCAGGATTCCCTGGGCGAAGCATGGGAAGCCCTACTCGACACGCTCTACATGGTCGGTGTCTCGTTCGTGCTCACCGTGATCATCGGTATCGCTCTCGGTGTTCTGTTGCACGCGAGCGCGCCCGACGGAATCCGTCCCAACCGCGTCCTCAATTCGGTTCTGGGCACCGTGGTGAACATCGGCCGTTCGCTGCCGTTCGTCATCTTGTTGGTGCTCCTCATCCCGGCAACGAGGGCGATCGTCGGAACAGCGCTCGGGGCGACGGCAGCGATCGTCCCGCTGACCATCGGTTCGGTGCCCTTCTTCGCTCGCGTCGTCGAGAACGCGCTACGTGAGGTCGATTCCGGACGCGTCGAAGCAGCGCGGTCCATGGGCGCCACCGACAAAGACATCATCACCAAGGTGCTGCTGCCCGAATCCGTACCGGGATTGGTAGCAGGAGCAACCCTGACGGCGGTGATGCTGATCGGTTTCTCGGCCATGGCAGGTGCCATCGGCGCCGGTGGACTCGGCGACTTCGCAATCAAGTACGGCTACCAACGATTCAACACACCGGTGCTGTTCGTCGCAGTCGTGATCTTGATCGTGCTGGTGCAGGCAATCCAGTCGACCGGCGATCTCGTGGTTCGTTCAATGGCGCACAAGCGGTAACTGATCAGCTCGAGACCATCGCGATCGCTGTTCGCAGTCCGCGCCGCTTACCCGTCTGCGGATCGACGCCGAACACTTCCTTGATTCCGCCTCGGATGCGGAACTTCAACTCCGAGTGCGTCTCCGGAGCGTCGTCCTGGGAAGCCGAGAGAAACCTGTTGGGCAGCGACAACTTCCAGATGGTGCGCAGAGTCAATCCGTACTGCTTCCACAGCGGCCCGGTCGTGTACGGGAGGTCGTACTTGTCACACAGGTCCCGCAGCGGCACCGCGATTTCCGAGTACCGATTGCTCGGCAGATCCGGGAAGCAGTGATGCTCGATCTGGTAGCAGAGGTTGCCGCTCATGAAGGCCATGACGGGACCGGCATGAAAGTTGGCAGAGCCCAGCATCTGTCGTAGGTACCACTGAGCGCGCGATTCGTTCTCGAATTCCTCGAGCGTGAACTTCTCGGCACCGTCGGGAAAGTGCCCGCAGAAGATGACGGCGTAACTCCAGTAGTTTCGGATGAGGTTCGCAACGACGTTCGCCGTCAACGTGGTCTTCCACGCGGGGCCGGTCAGGGCGGGGAACAGGATGTAATCTTTCGCCACCTGACGCGCGATCTTCTTACCGACGTCCTTGGCCATCTCCGATTTCTCGGACCACTTCACCTCACCCTTGCGGAGTTTGTCCGTTTCGAGGTGATGCAGTGCCACTCCCCACTCGAAGAGGGTCGCGAGCACAAAATTCGTGATCGGTTGAAAGAGGTAGTCGGCGTGCCACTTTTGATCGCGCGTGACGCGCATGATTCCGTAGCCCACGTCGTTGTCCAGTCCGACGATGTTGGTGAACTTGTGATGGGTGAAGTTGTGCGAGTGCTTCCATCCCGAGGACGGGCAGGTGTTGTCCCACTCCCAGTTGCTCGAGTGAATCTCGGGATCGTTCATCCAGTCCCACTGGCCGTGGATGATGTTGTGGCCGAGTTCCATGTTCTCGATGATCTTGCCGACCCCCAGCAGCGCAGTCCCCAGAATCCAGGCAGGCTTCTTCTTGCTGGCGAACAAGACGATGCGGCCGGCCACCATCAGAGAGCGCTGAAACGCGATCGTCCGCTGGATGTATCGAGCGTCGTGCGCGCCGCGCTTCTCCTCGATGTCGAGCCGAATGGCATCCAGCTCGCGCCCGAGTGCCTCGACGTCTTCCTCGGTCAGATGGGCATATTCCTTGATGTCGGTGATCGCCACAGTGTTTCTCCGTATCGGTTTTCTCCGTGCCGCAGGACTGGTCCGTCGGGCGGTACCCCTGGGAGCCGGTGCGGAAACGTCAGCCCCGATATTCATGTGCGTCTTCACGCAATCTATGCCAGAGTCGATATACGTGAGCCCCGAAAACAAGATCACCATCCGCACCGCTACCGAGAGCGACTGGCCGGCTCTCCAACTACTCGACTCGGTGGGGTTCGGTTTTCACCCGTCTCCCGCGGTCAGCGAACTGACGAAGGCGCTCTACAAGCCCGAGGACATCATCCTCGCCGTCGACGGTGACCTACCCGTCGGCGTGGCCATCGAAATCGACATGGAATTCACCGTGCCCGGCGGACGCCAACTCCCCACGCGCGGAATCACCTGGGTATCCGTCGCCCCGACTCACCGTCGACGTGGTGTCCTACGCTCGATGTTCACTGCACTTCACGCCCACATCGAGTCGACCGGAGCACCACTTGCCGCCCTGACGGCAAGCGAGGCCGGCATCTACAACCGCTTCGGATACGGCCCGGCCACCTTCAGCGAAGGCATCACCCTCGATCGCCGCTTCGCACGATTCCGCCCCGAGGTGCCCGACAATGGTGGCGTGTCCATCGTCGACATCAAAGCTGCCTCGACGCTTCTTCCCGAGATCTACGACCGCTGGCGGCTGCAGACACCCGGCGCTCAGGTCCGTCCGCAACCGCTCTGGGACCATATGTTCGCCGACCCGTCCGAGGATCGTGACGGCGCCTCCGGACTGTTCTTTCTGACACACGCGGACGGATACATCGCTTACCGGCACACGAGCGAGGGCCGCGACAGCATCGCCCGGATCGACGAGTTCGTGACGATCACCGAAGATGCGCACGCGGCGCTGTGGCGCACGATCTGCGGCCTCGACCTCGTCACCCGGATCGAGACACGCCAGCATCCTGCCGATCCACTCCGGCTGATGCTCACGGACTACCGCCTTGCCCGGACGACGACGCGCTCCGATCGACTGTGGCTGCGCATCATGGACGTTCCCGCGGCTCTCGAGGCTCGTGAATATGCTGCTGACCTGGACACAGTCATCAAGGTCGAAGATCCGTTCCTGAAGGCCGGCGGAACCTTCGCACTTCAGGTCAAGGACGGCAAGGCCACCTGTACGGCCACTGACGCGGTGCCTGCGATCACGATGCCCTCTGATGTCCTGAGCAGCTTGTACCTGGGCGAGCACCAGGCCAAGACCTTCGCGGCGGCGCACCGACTCCACGCGTCCGATCCGCAGGAGATCCTGAATTTCGACTTCGCTTTCAACGCGCAGAAGCCCGCAATTCTCGGGTACGGATTCTGATGATCTTGCCGACACGGGCATCGACGATTTGTGCCCTCGGTCGTATTCAGGGTTAGCCTCGAACAATGGCGTTTGTCGAAAAGATGGTCAATAGGCTTCCTGAGCGGGTTCTCGTGCGCGTCCTGCCGCACGCAGAAATGCTCAAGTTCCTGGTGGTCGGCGGCATCGCCTTCATCGTCACCACGGTGCTGTTCTTCGGCATCAAGTGGACGGTTCTGCCTCAGCACCCGGTGACGGCCAACATCCTTGCGGTCCTGATCGCGACGGTTCTGTCCTACGTCCTCAACCGCGAATGGTCGTTTGCGCAGCGCGGTGGTCGACAGCGCCATCACGAGGCCGCTCTGTTCTTCATCGTCGCGGGTATCGGTTTGGCCATCAACCAGGTACCACTCTGGACCTCCCGGTACGTGTTCCATCTGCGTCAACCCGAGGTGTCGGTGTTGATGGAAAACTTCGCGGACTTCATCAGCGGATCGATCATCGGGACCCTGCTGGCGACGGCCTTCCGCTGGTGGGCCATGCGTCGGTACGTCTTCCCCGAAGAAGCCACCGACAGCCAGGTCGTTCTCGACATCGAAGCGACTCCCGGCACCAAGACGCCGACAACCGACGCCACCGCCCTCGACTGACTCCCGGATCGACGCACCCGATCGCTCGCGCTTCGATCAGAGTTCGTCGATTGCGATCAACCCGTCCTGCAGCGCCCGCGCAAGCAGTGCCATCTTTGTCGGCGCGATGCTCCTGAACGGGCTGGCCCATCCCTGATCATCATCGGCGACAAGCACTCCAGCCTGTAGTTTTCCCGCTCTGCACAACACGGTCACGACACAGTGATCACCGGTGCGTAGCCTCCGATTTCCAATTGGATTCGGAGGACCCATGGCTACTTGCAAAACTCGAGTTCTTGCGCTGTCGGCGGCAGGACTCATGCTCGTACTCGGCGCATGCAGCAAGGCCGAGTCGGCGAAAACGCCGACCGACCTCGACGTGACATCAGCGTCCGCCGGACACTACTCACTGGTCTGGGAACACGGCGGCTCGGAAAAGGTGCGTGTATTCGCCGCCACCGACCCGAAAAACCCAGCCGCAGGAGGAAAGGAAATTGGCACGGTCGACGGCTTCTCCACTGAGGTCGACGGCCTCGACCCACTGTCACGCTGGTACTTCGAGGTCATAGACGAGGACGGCACTTCCACCATCGCGTCAACCCGCCACGTGACGCTGCAGGGCGCAGCCAACGTGCGTGATGTCGGCGGATACGAGACAGCCGACGGCCGATCAGTCAAGTGGGGCCTGGTTTTTCGTGGCGACCGCTTGAGCGATCTGACTGCTGACGATCAACAAACGATCGAGAACGCAGGCATCCGGACCGTTGTCGATTTCCGAGGTGACAGCGAGATCGCAAAGGACGGAGCAGACAAGGTTCCCGCGAACGTGAAAGTGGTCAACACGGCAGTCCTGGATGCCGGCACTCAGGCTCTTGCCACAGCGATTACGAGTGCCCTGAAATCTGGTGACCCTGCAATCGTGGAGCAGGTGCTCGGGGGGCGGTGAAGCCGTCCGGATCAGCGACACCGGCGCCGTCGACCAACTGTCCAAGCCTGACGGAATGGCCGGGTATTCCCAAGCCCTACGGACCATCGCCGATTCCGAGTCCGCAGTCGCTTACCACTGCACGGCAGGCAAAGACCGCACTGGACTGATGACAGCTCTACTTCTCGGCATTCTGGGTGTTCCTGACAAGACCATCGTCGACGACTTCGTCCTGTCGAACACCTACAACAAAGCCAAGAACGAACAGACCTACACGTTTCTGTCTTCGAAAGGAATCGATGTCGATCTGTTGAAACCGTTGATGGAGCAGCGTCCCAGCCAGATTCAGCCAGTACTCGACAAGATTCGCGACCAGTTCGGTGGGTGGGAGAAGTTTTCGCAGGACGTGCTGAAACTTGACGCCGACACGATCGCAAAGCTCCGGAGCAAATTGCTGACCAAGCAATAACTGATCGACGTTCCGACAGCAATGACCAGCAGCCGCTCCGATGGCTGCCGGTCACGCCCGCACTCCTAGTTACTCAGCCCCAGCCGCTTCGAGCATTCGGCCATTTCGTCGATGATCAGTTCCAGCGACGTGCCACGACGACTGGCGGACAGCACGATTCGATCGGCTCCCAACCCGCGTGCCCACTCGAGTTTCGCTTCGTCGAGCCTGGGCAGTGTCGCACCGAGCACCAGCGAGACGTCAGCAGGATCTCGATCTGCCTTCACCGCAGCAGCTTTCATCGCTGCTACGGCCTTGTCGAGATCCTCACCGGCCAGTCCCAGCGGCTGGAAACCGTCACCCAATCGGCCTGCTCGCCCCGCGGCCGCGAGACTGTGTCCACCGATGTAGAGCGGAACTCCCGACTCGCGGTGCGGCTTCGGCCAGCTGTATGCACCCTTGAACGAGAAGTAATCGCCGTCGAAATCGACCGCTTCCTTGCCCGCCCAGAGTGAGCGCATCACCGCGATGGCCTCATCGGCTACCTTGCCGCGGCGCTCGAAGTCACCGCCGCACGCCTCGATCTCTTCCTTCATCCACCCCAGGCCGAGGCAGATGCGCAATCGCCCACTGGAAAGGCGATCGAGCGTCGCCAATCTTTTGGCGAGCACTACCGGATTGTGATTGGGCAGCACCAGAACTCCAGTGGACAAGCCCAAGGTGGTTGTGGCACCCGCCACGAACGAAAGCAGTTCGAGCGGATCCGGGATGTCGCAGTCATCGGGAAGATGCGATTTGCCGGTCGGAGAATAGGGGTACTCGCTCGCGGTGTCGGCGATGACCACCGAGTGCTCCACTGCCGAGATCTCGTCGAAACCCAGCGACTCGGCCGCACGGGCGAATTGCAGAATCCAATCAGGGTCTCCGCTTCGACCCAGTTCGACCGGAACGACCACGCCGAGCTTCATACCGTTTCCTCCAGTGTCGCCATCAATTTCGGACCATCCACGACGCGACCGAGGTACCGGTCCGCATCGGGATCTGTTGCAAGCCACACCGCCGCTGCAGCGGGTACGGATGCCGGTGTGGCCGCAAATCCGGCTTCCACGATTGCGTCCGCGCCACCACGGGCTTTCCCTGATTCCGTGATGACAAATCCCGGACTCAGGTTGAACGCTTTGATTCCGGCGTCTCGGTACTCGGAGTTGATCGCTCCGGCAATACGTCCGAACGACGCCTTCGACGCGGCATACGACAGACCCCAACCACCCTCGCCGGGAGGCGCAGGCGGATCCATGGTCGCCGAGCCCGATGCCAGATTGACCACTACGCCGTTGCCGCTCTTGATCATCGACGGGAGTATCACCTGGACCAGAGCGAGTTGGTGCAGATAATTCCCGATCGCCATCGCCTGAGCGTCGTCGATCTCGATGTCGAGCACCCGGTCCATGTTTCCGACCGTCTGCGCATAGGCGTTGTTCACCAGCACGTCGACGCGTCCCCACTCGGCCAGCACCCGTTCACCGGCGCCGCGGACGGATGCCAGATCGAGCAGGTTCATCGGAACGGCCAATGCGCGCACACCGAAGGACTCGATCTCGGCAACCGTCGTCTCCAGGCTGCCGGGCACCGGAATCACTTGCTCGCCTTGCCTCGTTCGCGGGGCTGCCCGCCCCTCTCCTTCACGAACGGTGCGAGCAGTGATTGCAACGTCGAATCCGGCGCGCGCGAATGCCAGCGCGCACTCTCGGCCGATCCCCCGGGAAGCGCCGGTCACCAGCGCAACTTCACTCACAGGAACCGCGTGCGGCCGTGCGTCTCGAACTCCTTCTCCAGGTTCACCACGTCAGCTTCGGTCATCAACGTGTATTCGGGAGTGCCTCGGCCCACCCAGTGGAACACTGGTTCGTCGGTCCGCCAGCGATCGGCTTGAAGTTCACGTTTGAGTACCTTGTTGGAGCCCGTGACGGGCAGGTCGGTCGAAACGCGAACAAATCGTGGCGCTGCCTTGGTACCCAGATCCGCCTGCGCGGCAAGGTAGTCGGCGAACTCGACCGGATCGAAATCGGCGAGATCGGCGACCTCGATCGCAGCCATGACCTGATCACCCGAACGCGGATCCGGTACCGCGAAGACACCCGTGGCAATCACTTTGGGGTGCCGACGCAGGATGTGCTCGATCATCAAAGCCGAGGTGTTCTCACCGTCGACGCGGATCCAGTCGCCCTTGCGTCCCGCGAAGTAGATGAAGCCGGCCTCGTCGACGTAGCCGAGATCGCCTGTCCAGTACCAACCGTGGCGAATCTTCTCGGCGATCGCGTCTTCGTTCTTGTAGTACCCCTCGAACTTCTTCGATCCGGCCTTGTCGACCATCTCGCCGATGGATTCGTCGGGGTTCAGCACGTGACCGTGCTCGTCGAGAATTGCGCGGGGTCGCTCTTCGCGCGTATCGGGATCGACGATGACGATGTTCTCGCTCGCGGGACGGCCCAGCGCTCCGGCAGGTTGGTTCGGATCGAGCACTACTGAACCGGCACCTTCACTCGAACCGTATCCCTCGAAAAGTTGTGCACCGAAACGACGGATGAACTCTGCCTTGTCCCCCGGCGACGCCTCGGTCCCGAAGCCGTGGGTGAGGGTGTTCTCGATGTCGTCGGGCAGTTCCGGCGTCGCCATGAGATACCCCAAGGCCTTACCGACGTAGGTGAAATATGTTGCGCCGTAGAACCGAACGTCCGGCATGAATCCCGAGGCCGTGAACTTACGAACGAGGCAGACCGTAGCTCCCTGCGAAAGGGCCGGCGCCCACAGAGCCATCAACGCGTTGCCGTGGAAGAGCGGCATGCAGCAGTAGCAGACGTCGTCGCGGTCGATGTCGTACTTGGCGCAGTTCGCGTAGGCCAACCGCGTCAGACGCCCCTGGCTGCACCGCACTGCCTTGGACATTCCGGTGGTGCCCGAGGTGAAGAGAAGCAAGAACAGCGTCGACGCGTCGACACCGAGGTCGATCTGAGGCGACTCGACGTGATGTGCTGCAATCCTGTCCGGGTACGACGCGTCGTCGACGAGGACGAAACGATCTTCGGTCAGCCCGAGGTCCAGGCCGGCAAGCTTCTCGTAGCCTGCTTTGTCGGTGACGATCAGCTGGCAGTCGACGTACCGGACCTCAGCCTCGAGTTCAGCTCCACGCCTGGTCGGATTGATGCCGACGATCGTGGCCCCGGTCAGGGCCGCGCCGCCGAGCCAGAACAGGAACTCCGGATCGTTCTCGAGAAGTACGCCGATGTGAAACGGTCCGGGCGCGCGAAGCGACTTCGCCAGCGAGCCGCGCGCTGCGCTCTCGCGCACCACCTCGTCCCAGCTCCAGTCCTGCGTCCGCGTCCGCAGACCCAGGTGCTGATCACCGAGACGGTCGATCAACATCTGCGCGACGTCCTCGCGCTGAGGAGCTGCAAGAGCTGCATTCGAAGATGCTTCGGTGGCGGTGTTCGTCATCGTGTCCTGTGTCCTAGTCGATATCGGAATGTCGATTACTCCAACTGCGATACGACTCGAACGTATCGACGCCTCAGAGCCGGAACCGTCCCAGTCTCGCTCAGTGGTAACCGCCGCCACAGATATGATTTTCTCGTGAGATTTTGTGACGTGAAAAGCGCCACAATACGAAAGGCCATTCCATGACTGCCCCCGCAGATCCGCAGTTGCTTCTGGACCAGGCGGTCTCACGCCTCACCGGTCCAGGTGGGCCATTCGAGATCGTCGAAGAAGAGGTTCTCGGTACCGTCATGCCTGTGATGAAGAACCGCGGTCACGCCATCGGTGAACTCATCTCGGCATCTCGCGCCTGGGGCGACGGCGACTATCTCGTCACCAGCGATCGTCGAATCTCGTTCACCGAGCATGCCGATTCCGTTGCCGCGCTGGCAACTGCTCTGCGGGACAAGTACGGAGTCCGCAAGGGCGACCGTGTGGGCATCCTCGCTGCCAACACTCCCGAATGGGTCATGACGTTCTTCGCGACGCAGGCGCTCGGCGCGATCGCTGTCGGTCTCAACGGTTGGTGGGTTCCGCGCGAGGTCACCCACGGGATCGAGCTCTCACGTCCGAAGGTTCTGGTCGTGGATGCCAAGCGCGGCGCCGCCCTCCCCGAACTGCCGGCAGACATCACGGTCCTCACCATGGAAGAGGATCTGCCCGCGCTCATCGCGGAGTATGCAGGCTCCGACGTGCCGAGCACCGACATCGACGAGGACGACCCCGCCGTCATCCTGTTCACCAGTGGTACCAGCGGCCGCCCCAAGGGCGCACTCCATTCGCACCGCAACGTGATGGCCGTCGTCGACTACCACAAGTACAGCGACGCGATCGGCGCCGCATTCACCGGCCGTGAGTACGACGCTTCCAAGCCGAGCCCACTGCGTTATCTACTCACCTCCCCGCTCTTCCACATCGCCAGCCTTCACAATCTGGTGGTTCCCCGTCTCGCGACGGGCAGTGCCGTCATCCTGACCGAGGGCGGATTCGACGTCGACAAGGTGCTCGGGTTGGTCGAACGCGAGCGTGTCACCAACTGGGGTGCTGTCCCCACGATGGCATCGCGGCTACTCGAGCACGGCAACATCGCCAAGTACGACGTCTCTTCGCTGACTGCATTCTCGCTGGCATCCGCGCCGTCGTCGCCCGCGTTCAAAGAACGCCTCAAGGAGCAGGTGCCGTTCGCACGCAATGCTCTGGTCGACAGCTACGGCCTCACCGAATGCAGCACCGCCATTGCGGTCGCCGTCGGCGCCGAACTCGAAGAGTTCCCAGGCACTCTCGGGCGTCCGATCATCACCGTCTCGATGGAGATTCGCGATCCCTTCGGCGAATGGCTGCCGGACGGCATCGAAGGTGAAGTGTGCGTACGCAGCCCCTTCGTCATGCTCGGATACTGGGAGAACGACGAGGCGACCGAGTCGGCAATTGCCCCCGGACGCTGGCTCCGCACCGGCGATTTCGGCGTCATCGAGAACGGGCGTCTCCGTCTCACCGGTCGCCGTTCCGACCTGATCCTGCGCGGCGGCGAGAACGTCTACCCCACCGAGATCGAGCAGACGCTCGACGAACACCCCGACGTGATCGAGTGCGCTGTCATCGGCATGCCGCACCCCGACCTCGGCCAGGAAGTGTCCGCCGTGGTCGTCCTGCGTCCCGGAGCCGCCACAACGGAGGCGGAGCTGCGTGATTACGCCGCCGAGCGACTGTCCTACTTCAAGGTGCCGTCGAAGTGGCGCATCACCAGCGATCTGTTGCCTCGCAATGCAACCGGCAAGATGGTTCGGCGCGAGATCACCGTATGACTACGGAGCTGTCACGGATCGTCGCCGAGTCGGCGATCCGTGACCTGCTCTGCGAGTACACGCATCTGATCGATCAGGGCCGATTGCGTGAAGTCGCTGCATTGTTCGCCTCGTCCGACTACGGGCAGTGCGGGCCGGACGGGGTTGCCATCACGCTCATTTCGTCCGACGCCGACGCAGTGTTCGCAGCCTGCAGCGGCTTCATTCGAATGTACGGTGATCCGCCGGTTCCACGAACCAAACATCTGCTGACCAACACGCGAATCGCAGTCGACGGTGAATCAGCGACGGCACTCTCGTACGTCACGGTCATCCAAGGTACCGAAGATCTTGCCCTGCAACCTATTCTGGCGGGGCGCTACTTCGATCGCTTCACCTGCGTCGACGGGTCGTGGCAGTTCAGCTCGAGACTCTTCTGTCTGGACAACATGGGCGAGATGTCCGCGCATGCCAAGCGGGCACTGTAGAGGAACGACGACTGTGGAAATCGGCGTCAACATCTTGGGCCTCGAGGCCCTGTTCGACGGCAAGATTCGCCCGGTTCTGGACTTCGCCGCGCGTGCTGACCGTGCCGGGATCGATCTGATCTGCACCGGCGATCATCTCGGGTTCAATGCCGAAGCACACGCTCAGCGGGTAGCCGAACACAACTTCTTGTTCCCGTTGGATCACCCTTGGTACGAACCGATTTCACTTCTTTCCTCGATCGCCGCAGTGACCGAACGCGCTCGCCTCGGAGTATCGGTTCTGATCGCCACTGTTCGCCCAGCCGCCCTGCTTGCCAAACAGGTTGCAACTCTCGACTCATTGTCCGAAGGTCGAGCCGTCATGGGTTTCGGCGTCGGTTGGCAAGAAGCCGAATACACCGCTACCAACATGCCTTTCGACGCGCGATTCGGGCGCATGGAGGAGGCTGTCGCAGCGTGTCGCGAACTGTGGACCAATGCTCCGGCCACCTTCAAGGGACGCGACTTCGCCTTCGAGAACTACCACAGCCTCCCGCTGCCGATCCAAAATCGCGTACCGGTGCTCTTCGGTTTCGGACCAAGCCGGCGGAACTTCGACCGCATAGCACGCGTCGCCGACGGTTGGACCGTGAACCCGACCGACCTGGGAACGTTCACCGACAGTGTCACATTGCTGCGCAACACGTTCGAAGCCCACGACCGCGAGCCGGATACCGCACGTGTGCAAGTGTCTGCGGCGCCGGTTCGGCGCGACAATCGGTCCGTCGACCTCTCGGCAACCGCTGACAAGGTCCTGGACTGGTCCGACCGCGGCGCGTCTGCCGTGGTGCTTCGGCCTGCCGTATTCGATTGCGCTGCCGAAGAACTACCGGAATTACTCGACTGGATGACCAGCATCAAGGAGGCGTGACATGGACCAGGCACTGCAGGATCTCATCGACAAGCAGGCAATTCGTGAGGTGGTTCTGACGTACTGCCGCGGCATCGATCGCCTCGACTTCGATCTCGTCCGCAGCGCCTACCACCCGGACGCGATCGACCATCACACCGGATTCGACGGCACCATCGACGAGTACATCGCCTGGGCCACAACAAAACTCTCCGCGATCGGCGGCACGATGCACCACATCGGCAACCACCTGGTCGAACTGCACGGCGACCACGCGATCAGCGAGGCATATTCGATGTCCACACACTGGGGCGGGCCCGAAGACATCGGAATGATCAACTTCACCAGTGGTGCGCGGTTCATCGACCACATGGAGCGGCGCGACGGCCGTTGGGCGATCAAGGAGAGATGGGCCGTACGCGAGTGGACTCGCTCGGACGAGGGCCGCTTCGTCAACCCCGAAGGGCCTGGTCCGCGTGGGCGTCGAGATGCCTCGGATCCGCTCACCGCACTACGAAGGTCCCTTGAATAACTTGGGGTTCAGTCTTCGAGGTCGAATTCAACTCGCGCTCTCGCGAACAACATGCGGATATCCTTCCCGAACGTGACTGCTGCCGTTCCCAATGCATTGACCGCTGCGGTCAACGGGTCCGATTCGATCGCGTCGAAAATCGCATTGAGAGCGTAGGACGGGACATGAATATTCCCGTGATCGAACGGATTGGACTCCGGTTGCGGCGAATGGTCCACTATCTCGATCTTGACTTCCAACTCCACATTGTCGGTCCCCGCACCGAATTCCTCCTCGTGTAGGTGCTCGAATGCCGTTGTGCGATTTCCGAAGGGTTCCGGAAGTTGTTGTCCCACATGCATAGCGTTGAGGGCCGGACGAACCCAATCCCTGTCGGCTAATCCCGCATGCTCATACGCCTGCACAGCGGCCCAAAACGCGAGTCGACGAAGAGTCGCGACGTTCATGCGGACGACCGCTTCGGCAAGTGGTCGGTCCATACGAGCTAGTTCTTTGCCGGACTGGAATCGTTCGAGTTCAGGCATCGGATCTCCTCCCCACTCCTGCCGCTCTCGTTCAGCAGCTTCGGCGCGGAGGTCACTGATTTGCACAACCCTGGACAGCTCGCCGTTCTCGCCGTAAATCGTTATCCATTTCGACTCGATGTCCCGTTGTGGACGAGGAATCGGTTCAGGTATCGGTTCGTCCACAGGAACGCCATATCCCGGCATGTCCCACTGCAGCGATGGCCGCACCTCGTCACCACCTGCAGGCCACATACGCACCCGCCAAACATCTCCGGGTTCCGTCGATCCGGGCCAGCCGTAGTTTACAAAACCGCGGCCGGCAATCTCGACCAGATATGACCCCTCGGGTACATCACAGACAATGAACTCCCCACCCGGAGGTGAATCAAAGCTGATTGACCCCTGCGGACCAACCGTCAGAAACGACTCACTGACCTGCTGCCATTTCTCGCGATCGGATGTGGGTCGGGAGGACCAGACTTCGACCGTTGTATGCATGTTGAAGTTGTTCTGGTGCGGGCTCAGGACAATCACAACTGTGCCGTCACTGTACGCAGGGCGCGAAGCCATCGCGAGTTCGAGCAGGTCCGTTTCCCTCCCGAAACCGTCATCGTCGCCGTATAAGTAAAACTGTCCATAGTCCATGAAGAGCACAAGCGACTGTTCACTGAGTTTCACCGCGTTGTCTGCCACAAGCCGATACTTACACAGTGGCACGACAATCACGTTCGAGTTTCGAATGAACAGGATCCAAAACGCAAGCACAATAAGCACTTCGGCCGATTCGGACTATTCCGACTGATTTGAGAATTCGGTTCGCATCGAACACACATTCGAATAGAATGGATGCATGGTCAACCCCACAACAGAGCTCTTCGGTATCTCAGCACAGCTGACCGGTACCGAAACTGATTGTGCGCTGGTTGATCTCATGACCGATCTGCACGCATGCGAGGCGATGCTGGTCGAACGCAAGCTCGCTGTGATTGCCGAGTTCTTTTCGCGGCGAAGCTCGGAGCATGTCGCCAGTGGTGCGTGGTCGTCGACCGCACACGAGTTGGCGGAGTCGGAAGTCGGTGCGTCACTGACGATGGGTCGCGCCGCTGCCGGCAAGCTGATCGGGTTGGGGTTCTCGTTAAGGACTCGTCTGCATCGCACTCGAGCGGCGATGGCGCGTGGCGAGTTGGATCTGTACCGAGTTGGTTTGATCGATTCCGCGACCGCGAACGTGAAAGACGAATTGATCGACGAGGTGGAACGACTACTGCTCGAGCAGGTTCTCGCCCCACCAGTAGCAGGCGGAACGGGCTTGACGGGAAGACGACTGACAGCGGCGATCGATCGGATCGTGGCGATGGTGGACCCGGAAGGTATGCGAGAACGCCGACGCCGTGCTCTCACCGATCGCTTCGTCGGGGTCAGCGCTGCCGAGGACGGGATGGCAAAGATCTTGGGAAGCGTTCCGGCAGAGCAGGCTCGGGCATTCGACGGCCGACTACGCGAGTTGGCAGTGTCGGTATGCCGAAACGACTCTCGAACGTACGAGCAGCGACGAGCCGACGCGCTCTTCGAGTTGACCAACGGATCACAATTCTTGCCGTGCAACTGTGGCCGAGCTGATTGCCCGCAGGATCGTAGCGGTGGTGTTGTCGTTCGTCGGCCCGTGGTTCACGTCGTGATGACTGATTCCACTCTGCACGGTGGCGGCGAGCCCGCCCACCTCGACGGGTACGGGGTGATCAGCGCTGAGCATGCTCGCGATATCGCCCGTGGCGCCGTAATTCGAAACGTCCGAGCACCTGCTGATGACGTCGCAGAGCCGGTGCCTGCTTCGGCGCGCGTCTACCGACCGGGCGCCGTTCTCGATACCTGGTTACGGATCATCGCGGGCAGCTGCCAATGGCTGCATTGTGATGTCCCGGCCTGGAATTCCGATCTGGACCACAATGAACCGTTCCATCACGGCGACCCCGAATGCGGCGGTAAAACGGTCGCGTCGAATATGAGTGCGTTCTGCCGCAACCATCATCGCCTCAAGCATTCCGACCGGTGGCGGTTCACGTCGAACGAGGATCGGACCATGTCGCTGACGTCGCCGACCGGGCATTGTTACCGAACGCGACCCGCAGGATTGATGGCTGGATCGCACGAACCGACACCGCCCCAGGGCGGTCGAAATCGGCGGACCCAGGCGGAGAACAAAGCTGCCCGTATCCAGAGTGAACGCAATCGCCAGCGCCGACGGATACAGAAACGAGCAGAGGAGCACGTTCAATACAAGCGGCGGAAATCACCGCGAGCCCGCCGAGAACCCAACGACTACGGGGACGACCCGCCACCGTTCTGAGATACCGAGCGGTGTCGAGGCGCGCCGACGGGTCGCAGGGTCAGTCTGACGTCGGCTTGGTGCCGTCTTCTGGTGCCGGATCGTCGTCGGCAAGCGGATCTATGGTGTCGACACCTTCGAGGACGGTCAGCTCTTCTTCCGCCTCGGCGAGGAGCCCTTTGGCTTCAGCTTCGACCTTCTTCACCCAATCGGACATCCCGAGCCTCTTCTCTTCCGAAGCGAGTTCCCGCTGTAACTGAATTCAGACTACGTCGCCGGCGACGAATTTCGCCGTCCCCTCGGGTCAGTACTCATGACCGAGTAGTCATGATTCACGACGGACGGAGCACGCATGCCCGGACAGTTGGAAGGCAAAACCGCACTGATCACCGGGGCCGCCCGAGGTCAGGGCAGGAGCCACGCCGTGCGATTGGCGCAGGAGGGCGCGAACATCATTGCGCTCGACATCTGCCGTCAGATCGAATCGGTGGCCTACCCGATGGGAACCGCCGACGATTTGCGGCA
Source organism: Rhodococcus sp. WY5 (assembly GCF_018588185.1). NCBI lineage: Bacteria > Bacillati > Actinomycetota > Actinomycetes > Mycobacteriales > Nocardiaceae > Rhodococcus > Rhodococcus sp. WY5. The sequence continues at coordinate 2,188,884 of NZ_JAAMPR010000001.1, read as the reverse complement.
GACAACAGCAGCGGTCGAGAACCTGGGACGAAGTATCGTCGCGCGAGAAGTGGATGTTCGCGATCTGTCCGCACTGCGAACTGCGGTATCCGAAGGAATTGCGGAGCTGGGCAGCGTCGACATCGTCCTGGCCAACGCCGGTATCGGCATGATGTCCCCGGATATCGACGATGCTCGCGCCTTCCGCGACCAGATGGAGGTCAATCTATTCGGCGTCTGGAATACCGTCCAGGCCGCAGCGCCCGCGATGATCGAACAAGGTACAGGTGGCGCAATAGTCCTTACCGGATCAACTCTGGGACTTGTCGGTCGTGGAGGTGACGGCACCGGCGGATCCGACGGCTACTGCGCGAGTAAACACGCCATCGTGGGGCTTGGGCGCACGTGGTCGCACTGGCTTGCTCCCCACAATATTCGTGTCAACTCCGTGCACCCGACTGGCGCGAATACACCGATGGTCGTCAACGACGCGGTCGCGAAGCTGTTTGCGGACTCCCCGACATCGAGCGGAGCCGACGTGGGCAACCTCTTGAACGTCGAATTGATCGAAGCTGCCGACGTCAGCAACGCGATAGCCTGGCTGGTTTCGGATCAGGCTCGATACGTCACAGGTATCGCGTTGCCGGTCGACGCCGGGTTCACGGCCAAATAGACGCCGGATACACCGGCTGCGTCGCCGTCGATCAGTCGACGGTCGGCGCCCACTGCACGCCGTTGATGTGCCCACCACCGTCGACGAAGAGGGTGTTGCCGGTGACGTAACGGCTGTCGTCACTTGCCAGGAAGGCCGCAACGGGGCCGATGTCGTCGAGGGGATCGCCGATCCGCCCCATCGGGTTCTGTGCGGCCATCACTGCCACGTTCTCCGGATTGGCTTCGGCGACTCGCTTGTACGCCGCACTCTGCGCACCGGGACAGATGACGTTGCAGTTCACCTGCTTGGGAGCCCACTCGCGGGCAGCAGTGCGAGTCAGGGTTCGCAATGCTTCCTTCGCCGCGTTGTACTGCACCGAGTACATGTGAGCATTCACGCCGTTGAGGCTGCACATGTTGATCACGCGGCCCGTGCCGTGACGCTCCAGTTCCGGCAGGGCAGCCTGCATCGCCCAGAATGCCGCCATCACTGCCATGTCGAAACCGCCGCGCAATTGCTCGTCGGTCATCTTCTCGAGCCGAGCGAAACCGAAAGTCCGCCAAGCATTGTTGACCAGGATGTCGAGGCGTCCGAACCGCTCGACGGACTTGTCGACCATGGCAACAACCTGAGCTTTGTCAGTGACGTCGGTCCGGACGAATTCCGCCTCCGCGCCCCATTCGTCCCGCAACCACTGGGTGGTTTCGAGGCCCGCTGCCTCGTCGATCTCGGCAACCAACACCGACGCGCCTTCACGCGCGAACGCGCCCGCCACTCCGCGCCCGATGCCCATACCGGCACCGGTGACCACTGCTACACGTCCGTCGAGCTTGCCCACTGGGCCCTCCTTCGTCAGAACCCCTGTGCGCCTTTTTGGTAGTTCCCACTACCAAAAAGGCGCACGGGGGCGAAGCCCCTACCTGGGGCGCGGCACGGTCTTGTCGATGAACAGTCCCTCTACCGACACACACAATTCGCCGTCCGCAGTTTTGATCTCACCGACGGTGTGAATCTTGCGGCCGTCCTTGGACAGGAATTTGCCGCTGATCGTGAGGGGCTCGAACAGCGGAGTCGGGCGATGGTACCGAGTGCTCAATTGTGCTGTCATGCCGGAAGTTCCACCCCAGGCGTTCGCGACGCCGAGAACGTGATCGAGCAGCAGCGCCGAAACACCGCCGTGCACATGGCCGGGAGGGCCCTGGTACGGCAGCGTCAACGTGACCACTCCCTGCACCGACCCGTCAGCGAGCCCTTCCAGTACGAGCGGCGGCGCAATGGCGTTCTCGGGGCCGGTCACGGGGTCGTGACGAGTCACGCCCTCACCGTTCCACATGTCGATCAACCGCTCGGCCACCTCGGGTGAGTGCTGTTCGAGATGCTCTGCAATGCTGTTGAGCTCCTCCGCAACCCGGTCCAAATTGGCGTTTCCGCGGTCGGTGCGCAGCATCGCGTCGACAACGCGACGCGCTGCTGCCGTGGCCCGGTCGACCGGGGCGTCCTGCGGCGGCGACGTCAGAATCGTGCCGCCCGGATGTGTCGCTGCTGTGGGGTGCGAACCGAGGTCCATCAGTTGATCTCCATTGTTGCGTGCGTGAGAACCGGGGAGTTCTCGCGTTCGGGGCACGTCGCCGCCAACGTCAGTGTGTTGCCGTCCTGCCATACCGAGGTGGTGATGGATTCGCCGGGGAAGAGCGAACCGGCAAACCGCACCGAGTAGTTCTTCACCCGCGTCGGATCTCCGTCGAGAATCCCGTCTACCACGGCCTTGCAGACGATGCCGTACGACGCGAGGCCGTGCAGAATCGGTGCATCGAAGCCCGCCATCTTCGCGAAGGAGGGATCAGCGTGCAGCGGGTTCATGTCTCCACTGAGTCGGTACACCAGCGCCTGTGAGGGACTCGTGCTCGACGTCAGTACCTTGTCGGGCGCTCGATCAGGCACCCCGGCAACAACTTCGGGTCCGGCGTTGCCGCCGAATCCACCTTCGCCGCGCGCCCAGATCTGCATTCCGGTGGTCCATAACGGATTCCCGTCCAGGTCCTCGGCCGCCGTCTCGAGAACGATCACAGCTGCCTTTCCCTTGTCCCAGACATCGGCGACCCGAGAGGAAATACGGGCAGCACCCGTCGACGGGATGGGCGCGTGAAGTGCCAGCGACTGCCCACCGTGCAGGATCTTTCGCAGATCGATGTCGATTCCCGGCATACTCATCGACGGTGCGGGCAGTACACCCGCCGAAACTCCCTGGCCTGCAACCATTGCAAACGTCGGGAGTACCTTCAGCCCCTTTTCGTACACCCAGGTCAGTTCAGCGGGATCGAGAGCATTCACCCCTGCCCCGAGTCCCAATTGGTAGAGCATGACGTCGCGATCGGTCCACGACGCCTCGCGCACAGTCGGTTCGGCGGCCAACGCCACCTCGAGATCGATAGCCATCAGTTCTCCAAAGTTCCGGCTCGGTAGACCGTCACGACGCACGCGCCGCCCAGTCCGAGGTTGTGTTGCAAGCCAATACGAGCGCCTTCGACCTGCCGCGCATCCGCGGTCCCGCGGAGCTGCCACGTGAGTTCGGCGCACTGCGCCAAGCCCGTCGCGCCCAGCGGGTGTCCCTTCGAGATCAAACCACCCGACGGGTTGACGACCCACTGGCCGCCGTACGTGGTCGCGCCGGATTCGACGAGCTTTCCGCCTTCTCCGACCGCGCACATCCCCAGGCCCTCGTAGGTGATGATCTCGTTGATCGCGAAGCAGTCGTGCAGTTCGATGACGTCGACGTCATCGATGGTGATCCCGGCCTGCGCAAAGACCTGCTCTGCCGCAGCTGCCGTCATCGGCGCGCCGACCACGTCGATCATCGACTTCTCGGCGAACGCTGCCTCGGTGTCAGTGGTCAACGCCTGTGCGACGATTTCGATCGCCCGGTCTTCGAGGCCGTGCTCACGCACGAACTTCTCGCTCACGACGATCGCGGCTCCGGCGCCGTCCGAGGTCGGCGAGCACTGCGAGCGTGTCAGCGGCTCGTGAATCATCTTGTCGCCGAGTACCTGTTCGAGGGTGTACTCGTCACGGAACTGTGCGTACGGATTGTTCACCGAATGCTTGTGATTCTTGACCGCCACCGCTGCGATCTGCTCGACCGTGGTGCCGTACTTCTTCATGTGCTCGACGGCAGCGTTACCGAACAGCTGAGCTGTCATCGGCGATCGGGCGAACCCGTAATCCTCGACCATGATCTTCAGCTGAGAGTCCAAGGTCGTGACCTTGGGCATCTCACCGTTACCGGTCAACGCCGTTTTGGTCATCTTCTCGAAGCCGACGGCCAAGGCGCACTCGGCTTGTCCGGCCTGGACCCACTCGCGCGCCATCATCAGCGCCGTCGAGCCGGTCGCGCAGTTGTTGTTGACGTTGAAGATCGGAATGCCGGTCAGACCGGTCTCGTAGAGAGCTCGCTGTCCTGCTGTCGACGCGTTGAACACGTAACCGACCGCAGCACGCTGAATCTGGCCGTAGCCGATCCCGGCATCGGTCAGGGCATTCGAGACGGCTTCGGTCACCATGTCCGGGTATTCCCAGTCGCGGGTCTCGATCTTCTCGAACTTGGTCATGCCGACGCCGATGACGAAGGTGCGATTGCTCATGTGCAGGTCACTTTCCCGGTTCAGGGTCGCGAGGCAGACCCAGGATTCGCTCACCGATGATGTTGAGCTGAACATTGGTTGTACCACCCGCGATGGACATGCACTGCGAGTTCAAGAACATCTGGGTTGCAGACATCCGATGCTGTTCGCCCAGAAGTGAACTCGGTCCGGCCCACTCCATTGCCACGTCCCAGACCTGCTGGATGTGCTCGACACCGATCAGCTTCGCCACCGAGGATTCGGCACCCGGCTGCGCGCCGGTGAGCGAGCGCAGCGTGGTGCGCAGACCGAGCAGACCACCGGATTGCGCGTCGCACAGCACCTTTCCGAGCACGGTCAGCTGCTCGTCGTCGATGCCACCGGGCAGTCCGTCGACCAGGCTCAGAAGAGCCTCGCCACCCGATCCGAGCGACGAGTCGTTGGACAGCGAGACACGCTCGTTGGCCAGCGTGGTGCGAGCGAGCTTCCAGCCGTCGCCTGGCTCGCCGACCAGGCACTCGTCGGGAACGAAGACGTCGTCGAAGAAGACTTCGTTGAACAGTGCTTCACCGGTGATCTCGCGAAGCGGGCGAATGTCGAGGCCGCTGTTCTTGATGTCGATCAGGAAGTAGGACAGACCCTTGTGCTTGGGGGCGTCGGCGTCGGTGCGCGCGAGGCAGATTCCCCAGTGCGCGTCGCGTGCCATCGACGTCCACACCTTCTGGCCCTGCAACTTCCAGCCACCATCAACCTTGGTGGCCTTGGTGCTCAGCGCCGCGAGGTCGGAACCTGCGCCGGGCTCGGAGAAGAGCTGGCACCAGACGATGTCGCCGCGCAGTGACGGCGGGACAAACTTGGCAAGTTGCTCTTCGTTGCCGTGCGCGATGAGCGTCGGGATGACCCAGTTGCCGATGATCATGTCGTGCGGCTTGATCTTCGCAGCGCGCAGCTCTTCGGCGATGACCAGCTGGCTGACGGCATCGGCGGATTTGCCCCACGGAGCCGTGAAGTGCGGTGCGGTGTAGCCCTTTTCCGCGAGATACGTTTTCTGGGCGGCGCCTTCGAGTTCGAGTGCAGGAGCGAGCTCGGCTCGGACGTCGGCTCGGATCGCCTCGGCCTCGGGCGGCAGCTCGACGCTGAGCACGCGACGGGTTCCGGCAATGGTCAGCTCGGCAACGCGACGACGCCAGGATGCCGTGGAACCCAGCAGAATTCGCAGGGACTGCGCGCGGCGCAGGTACAGGTGCGCGTCGTGCTCCCACGTGTAGCCGATTCCGCCGAGCACCTGGATGCAGTCACGCGTGACGGAGAAGCCAGCCTCGAGGGCCGTGGCTCCGGCGACGGCTGCTGCGAGAGAAGCCTCTTCGGCACCGACGCCGTTGGCGGGAGTCAGCGCACGCGCAGCGTCCCAAGCGCAGACGCGTGCCTGCTCGGCAAGCGCGAGCATACGTGCAGCCTTGTGCTTGACACCCTGGAACTGGCCGATCGGGCGACCGAACTGCTGACGCACCTTCGCGTAGTCGGCCGACGTCGTGACTGCCCAGTCGGCCAAGCCTGATGCCTCGGCCGCGAACAGTGTTGCGGCAATGTCCAGTACACGCTGGGTATCGATGGTGAGGATCTCGGAATCGGTGAGCACCAAACCGTCGACGGTGACCTCGGAGTTACGACGCACGACGTCGTAGCTGGCCAAGTCCGTGACCTCGAGGCGGTCACGTCCGAGCAGAACGAATCCGCTGTCCGTCGCGAGGAGGAACAGGTCAGCGACATGGCCGCCGAGAATAAGGCTGGACGTTCCGCTGAGGGTGGTGTTGTCGCCGTCGCGGGTGATCTTCAGCGAACCCGGCTGCAGTGCAACAGCTCCGAGCGTGCTGCCATCCACGAGCGTCGGCAGTCTGTCCGTTTCTCCGGCATCGCTGAGAACAGCGCTGACCACTACCGTCGGCAGGAACGGTCCGGGAACCATCGAGCGTCCAAGTTCCTCGACGACGATGGCGAGTTCGACCAATCCGTATCCTGCGCCGCCGAATTCCTCGGCTACGTGTAGTCCGAGAAGCCCCTGCTCGGCAAGCCCGTTCCAGAGTTGGGGGCGAGTTTCGACCTTCGCCTCGACGGCTTCACGGACGACGGTGGGTGTTGCGTGACGCGCCGCCCAGCCCCGTACGGAGTCGCGGAGGTCACGATCTTCTTCACTCAATCCAATAGTCATGTCTACCTCGTCAATTCGACAGTGTCAGTACGGGTCAGATGCGTTCGATAATGGTGGCGGTCGAGAGAGCGCCACCGGCGCACATCGTGACCAGAGCCGTCGACTTGTTCGAGCGCTCGAGTTCGTGCAGCGCAGTGGTGATCAGACGAGCGCCCGTGGAACCGACGGGATGTCCGAGCGCGATCGCACCACCGTTGACGTTGACCTTGGACAGGTCTGCGCCGTGAACCTGCGCCCAGGAGAGCACGACCGAGGCAAAGGCTTCGTTGATTTCGACGAGATCGATGTCGTCCAAGGTCATTTTGGCCTTGTCGAGCACCATCTGGGTGGACTCGATCGGCCCGTCCAGGTGATAGAAGGGATCGGATCCGACCATGCCGGACGCGACGATCCGCGCGCGGGGCTTCAATCCCAGTTCCTGTGCGCGCTCTTCGCTCATCAGCAGTACCGCAGCCGCGCCATCACTGATCTGCGACGAGTTGCCGGCGGTGTGGATATGGCCTTCGATGACCGGCTTGAGCCCAGCCAGCGCTTCTGCCGTCGTCTCACGCAGTCCCCCGTCGCGAGTGACAGTGGCGATCTCACCGGTAGGCACGCCTTCCTTGTCCACCACGGGAGCCTTGACGGGCACGATCTCGCGGTCGAAGCGTCCTTCTGCCCAAGCCTTAGCTGCGCGGCGCTGCGATTCCAGACCGAACGCGTCGACGTCGGCGCGCGTGATCCCACGCTTCTCGGCAATTCGCTGCGCGGAGGTGAACTGGTCACCCATGTCGATGGTCCAGTCGTCCGGGTACGGGTTTCCCGTTCCCGGTGCGTTTGCCTGACCCAGGAACACACGGCTCATAGCCTCGACGCCGCAGCCGATACCGGCCGAGATCTGACCAGACGAAATCAGGCCGGAAATCAAATGCACTGCCTGCTGGGCGGATCCACAGGCGCAGTCGATAGTGGTTGCCGCGGTGCTGTACGGCAATCCGGCGTGCAGCCACGCCTGCCGCGTGACGTTGTTGGACTGCTCACCTGCCTGGGTGACACAGCCGCCGATGATCTGTCCGATGTCTTCCGGTGCGACGCCTGCCCGTTCGAGAACGCCGAGCTGCGCTGCTCCCAGAATCTCGGCGGGGTGCAGTCCCGCCAGGGCGCCGCGACGACGGCCGATCGGTGTCCGAGCGGCCTCGACGATGACTGCATGACCCATGATGTTCGCTCCTTCGTGGAGTTTTCGGTCGGTGAGCTGGCTCACCGTCTAATTTTCTGTAATTTATTCTATTAATGATGTCAGGGCAATGTCCGGATTGACATCAACTCTCAACTGATGCGGATTCAAAAATAGAATTGATTTCAATTTTGCGAACATGACGAACCCACCCCAGAGAGGGGCGAAGTCACGTCAGTGCCGTGAGAGATTCACCAGAAGCAGGTCGCATCCCTTGCGGATGTCGTACTCCGCATCGGGGATGGAGATTCGACCGTTGAGGCACGATTGGATGACCCCGAACCACAACTGCATCAGCAGACGCAACCCGGTGTTGTCTTCCTCGGTGGGGTTCTCGATCCCGGCCGCATCGAGAATGATCTGCCGGAAGCCGCGATCGATCTTTCCCACGTCCGGCACCGTCGCGACGTTGGCGGTACTGGACGACTGCAGCATCGCAGTCGAGAGAGCCGGCCGACGCAGTAACCCGCGAGTCGCGCGAACCAATACCTCGTACACCGCATCCTGCGGATTGTCCGACTGAACCTGATGCCTGACAAAGCTGGCACCGATCTGGTCGATCTGCTCGACCATCACAGCGACGAAGAGGTGCGTCTTCGAGGGGAAATAGCGATAAAGAGTGCCGATGGCCACGCCCGCCCGCTTGGCGACCTCGTGCATCTGTACCCGTGAGAGTTCCTTCTCGGTCCCCAATTCGGCCGCCGCTTCCAGCATCCGCACATGGCGCGCCCGCTGCTCGTCCGAACTGGGCTCTGCAGCGTCCCTGACCTCGGCAATTCTCGGCAACGTCGCCCCCATCATCGATTCTGTGTCCCGGTCGCGAACGATTTCGCCAATTCTCTCATCTCGACCACCCATCTCGGCATATTGCCCGCTCAGTGGGACCTGGCATGGCCTTCTCTCCCCGTGCGGTATTCCGTGGACACCCCACCCTCTTGGAGTTAGGACGCAATGATGCAGGACTGGACCACCGAGTGCGACGTGTTGGTAGTCGGCTCCGGCGGCGGCGCGCTGACCGGCGCATACACCGCGGCAGCTCGAGGATTGACGACGATCGTCCTCGAGAAAACCGATCGCTTCGGCGGAACTTCCGCGTACTCGGGCGCATCCATCTGGCTGCCGGGAACCCAAGTACAGGAACGTGCGGGACTCCCCGACTCAACGGAGAACGCACGCACCTATCTGCGCGCATTGCTCGGCGACGCCGAGTCCGAGCGCCAGGATGCCTATGTCGAGACCGCTCCCGATGTCGTCGCACTACTCGAGCAGAACCCGCACATCGAATTCGAGTTCCGTGCGTTCCCCGACTACTACAAGGCCGAAGGCCGGATGGACACGGGACGCTCCATCAACCCTCTCGATCTCGATCCCGCCGACATCGGTGACCTCGCCGGCAAGGTGCGTCCGGAACTCGACCAAGACCGCACCGGTCAGGATCATGCTCCCGGCCCGATGATCGGTGGGCGCGCACTGATCGGCCGACTGCTGGCCGCAGTCCAGAGCACCGGTAACGCAGAACTTCATACCGAATCCATCCTCACCTCCCTGATCGTGGAAGACGGTCGGGTTGTCGGCGCCGAGGTCGAATCCGGCGGCGAAACCCAGCGAATCAAGGCGAACCGCGGTGTGCTGATGGCAGCGGGCGGCATCGAAGGCAACGCCGAGATGCGTGAGCAGGCCGGCACCCCCGGCAAAGCGATCTGGAGTATGGGTCCCTTCGGCGCCAACACCGGTGACGCGATCTCCGCCGGAATTGCTGTCGGTGGCGCAACCGCTTTGCTCGATCAGGCGTGGTTCTGCCCCGGCGTCGAGCAGCCGGACGGCAGCGCCGCATTCATGGTCGGCGTTCGCGGCGGACTCGTCGTCGACAACGCGGGCGAGCGTTACCTCAACGAGTCTCTCCCGTACGACCAGTTCGGCCGGGCCATGGATGCGCACGACGACAACGGTTCTGCAGTGCCGTCGTTCATGATCTTCGACTCGCGCGAGGGTGGCGGACTACCTGCCATCTGCATCCCGAACACGGCGCCCGCCAAGCACCTCGAGGCCGGAACCTGGGTCGCCGCCGACACTCTCGAAGAACTCGCCGCCAAGACCGGACTGCCGGCCGACGCATTGCGCAGCACTGTCGAAAAGTTCAACGATGCCGCAAAGCTGGGAGTCGACGAAGAGTTCCATCGCGGCGAAGACCCGTACGACGCATTCTTCTGCCCACCCAACGGCGGCGCGAATGCGGCACTGACGGCGATCGAGAACGGTCCGTTCTACGCGGCCCGCATCGTCCTCAGTGACCTCGGCACCAAGGGCGGATTGGTCACCGACGTCAACGGTCGAGTCCTGCGTGCCGACGGCAGCGCCATCGACGGCCTGTACGCCGCCGGCAATACGAGCGCGTCACTGAGCGGCCGCTTCTACCCCGGTCCTGGCGTTCCGCTCGGCACGGCCATGGTCTTCTCGTACCGAGCAGCCCAGGACATGGCGAAGTAACGAAGTAACACAGTTCAATCGCACTGTGTGGCAACAGATCGTGGGGCAGCCGATATCGCAATCGGCTGCCCCACACTCTGTCTCACGGCGTCGCGATGTTGAAATTCGGGTCGAACACGTCCATGATGTCGGCAAAGCGCGACAGTGTCGAGACGTCGCCGTCGTGCGTGACCTTCCCGCTTTCGAGAATGGCGGATGCCTTGCCCGGTTGGAGCAGGATTCCGGCAAGTAACGGCTTCGGGCCCGTGACCGTCAGCTGCGCGTCGGGTGCACGTCCGGAGCGTGCGTTCAGCACCGCCCGACGCACCCACATGTTCCAATCCTGCTTGGTATCGGCAAAACTGAAGTTGATGGAAATGTCGACGTCGTTCGCCTTCTCCGCAACGAGATGCACACCGGCGTAGTCGAAGAGCAGATCTATCGGCATCGACAGAATCGTGTCCGTGCTGTCGGTGTTGACCTGGCCGGCACCGGTCACCCCGTTTCTCAGTTCCATTGCGGTGGCGAGGAAAATCGACCGATACTGCGGCACTTCCTGTTGATACCCGAGCTGTTCGTAGGCATCCGCCTGTAGATTCTTCGCTTCCTCGTCGTCAGAATCGGCGAATACCAAGTGATGAAGAAGCTGCACCGCCCACCGATAATCGCCTGCATCAAAAGCATTGCGGCCCTCGGCGAGTATCTTCTCCCGCCCGATCAAGTCGACGTGCCGCTTGGCGTGATCCTCGGGCAGCAACGGCAGGATCGTCGCAGGGTCACCGTCCCAGAAGCCGAGCTCCTTGTGGAACACAGCGCGCACGTTGTGGTGCAGTCCGCCGTGGTAGTAGCGGTTGTACCACTTCTGTCCGATGGCTTCCGGTAGCCGGACGACCTCCGCAGCTTCGAGCGGCGTGTAGCCCTGGTTCGCGAACCTTAGCGCCTGGTCGTGAATGAACTTGTACATATCCCGTTGTGATTCAAGGAATTCCACCACCGTGGCGTTCCCCCACACCGGCCACGTGTGCGGACCGTGGTGAACTTCGACCTCGTCGCCCCACCGCACCAAAGTCTCATCCAGGTATCTGGCGAAGTTGCGCGCATCGCGGGTGCGTGCGCCTCGGATCGTCTGGATGTTGTGCATCGAGTGATTGGCGTTCTCGGCACAGGTGAGCGCTTTGATGGCCGGGATCCAGATATGCATCTCCTCCGGCGCTTCGGTGTCGGGAGCGTAGAGGAACTCGAAGTCCCACCCGCCGAGATTGCGTACCTCACCGGTCTTGGTGATGCCGTCGGTGGGCGGAATGTAGGTCATGTGGATGTTCATCCCGTCGGCGCCTGATCCCAGACCGACGGTCACCAGACCACAATCACATTGGGGCAGAATCAAACCGAAGGTGTACCCCATCCGCCGCGACATCGCATTGCCGGTGATGACGTTCTCGCCGATCGCAAACTTGTTGAAAGACTCGATGGTTCCAGGCGCGACGATCGGAATCTTGCCGGACACCACGTCTGCTTCGTCGACGAGGCCCTTGACGCCGGCGTAGTGGTCGAAATGCGTGTGGGTATAGATGATCGCGACGATCGGCTTGTTGTTGCCGAGTTCACGGCGGAAGAGTTCCAGGCCTGCTTTGGCTAGATCAGCGCTGGTGGTGGTGTCGATGATGACCAGTCCGTCCGGCGCATCGACAATGGTCAGGTTAACCGCGAACCTGACTTGGTACAGCCCGTCGACAACCTTGTAGAGCCCGCAGCGCCTCACCAACTGCGACTGCCGCCACAGACTGGGGTTCACAGAGTCAGGCGCTTGCTTGTCATCGGTGATGTACTCCAGAGGTTGACCGTCGTGAATCAGATCGCCCTCGTCGTTGAAGACCTGATCGTTCTCCCACCCGGCGATGAACCCGCGGTCCGCGTCGCCGAAATCCTCCCGGTCAGACATGGGATAGTCGTCGACTGCCGCGCGATTGACCTCGACGGTGAACGGTGTTGCAGGCTTGGTCTCAGCACCCATGAGCACTCTCCTCCGGTCCTTGTGTCCTCGTCCACGCAAGAACGCGATGCCATCGACGTGACCTCACGCGGAACCCTCTGCAACCAATCTGGTGGCCACGCGGAATTCGCGCATCACCCATCGCAGGTGAGACGGCGACTGAACAACGGACAGGACCAGAGCGTCACTCCGGGTCGAGACCGGGCAACCCGTCCACACTCTTCGCGTTCTTCTCGGCGCGATAGGCGATGAGCCGCTCCGGCCCCCTCTTCTCCGCTACGCGGTCGAGCACGTCACGATCGGATTGGTAGTCCATCAGCGGTACTGCGAATCCGCACGAATCCGAAATGCGCGTCAGATCGACCACGACGATCGACCGCAGCCCCGGATGCTCGGGGAACCTACCGACAAGCTCGTTGAACGGTTCCGACCCTGCAAGCAGAACGTGTCCGTGACCGTGCAGTCGTACGATCTTCGGTGGTCCGTCAAACGCCATGAACATCAGTGTTATTCGGGAGTTCTCGCGCACGTGCGCGATGGTTTCCACACCGCTGCCGGTGAGGTCGAGGTACGCCACCCGGTTGGATGTCAGCACCACAAACGATCCGACTCCCCCTTTGGGTGAGCAATTGACCAACCCGTCAGCAGACAACGGTGCGGTGGCAACGACGAACAGCGGTTGAGCCTGCAACCACGTGGTGAGCTTTTCATCGATGCCTTCGTAGACGCGCCCCATGTCGAGAGTGTAGTTCGCGCCGACTGGACGTCACGGGGCAGACGCTGCGGCGGCTCGAATCTCCTCACACATCGCTGCGAAGACGCGGTCGTCGGCGGGATTCGCCGGCACCGCCAGTGCAATGCCGTCGCAGAGACTCGCGTATTTCGAACTCAGCACCTCGGGGAGTTCGGCGTAGGTGCATTGCGTGACCAGCCTGTCGAGAACATCGTCGGTGAGGACGTCAGGTAGTCGAGCCCAATCACCTGCCCGCGCCATCACTGTCAGTTCTTCCCCGACCTCGGATAATCCGAGGACCTCCAGCGCGACTCGGTACGCCGGAGTGGAGTAGAGAAAGGCAAGTTCACTGCGCACCGCTTCTCGTTGAGCAAGTATCGCGGCAGGATCTTTGCCGGTGATCATCTTCGGAACGGCAATCAGTCGCGGCTTCCTTCCTCCTGCCGTCAACGATGGAATGATCCTCTCCGCGAGCACCTTCGGATGGGAGCTGGTGGGGTGAGAAACAAAACCGTCGGCGACGGCTCCCGCCAGTGAGCACATGCGTGAGTTCACTCCCCCGGTCCAGATCTCCGGAGCCGGAACATCGAGCGGCCCCGGATTGAAGTAGGGCTGCAGCCGGTCGAAGGTGTAGTGCGTTCCGGCATGGTCGAGTTCACCGCCCTCCTGAAACACTCGGAAGATCTCGCGTACAGCGCTGACGTAATCACGCAGTTGCGCAACAGGATCCGTCCACGGCATCGAGTACCGCCCGACGATGTTCCCCCGAACCTGCGTCGCAAGCCCCAGTTGAAATCGCCCACCTGAGAAACCCGCAAGATCCCAGGCAGCCAAAGCCGTCACCATGGGACTGCGCGCAAACGCGACAACCATCGACGTCCGGACAGTGAGAGTACTGCTGTGCTCGACGGCCAGGGCCGCCACCGCAAACGGATCACGAATGGTTTCGGAGATGTGCACCGTGTCGAAACCAAGGTTCTCGATGCGTCGGACGTGCTGAGCTACCTGCCGCAGCGGAGTGTCGGCAGGTAGCGAGGTCACCAATTCCATATCAGCCCAGAGGCTCCAGGCGAATCGACAGCAGCTTTCCCTCGGTAGCCACCTTGCGAGCGTGTTCATTGAAATCCGGGGCGGCACAAACGAACAGGGTACGACCGTCGGAACCGCCGAGCCCGCAAGCGAAGACACCGCTGTCGAAGGCAATTTCGTCGACTATCTCCCCGCTGGCGCCCACATGAAGAACACGGCTTCCGAGGGCATCGGCCACCCACATCGAATCGTCTCCGTCGATACAACACCCGTCCGCCGCAACGACGATCTGAGCGAGGGTGGTCTCCATCTCGGGTCCACCAGGCACCGGCCCGAACGACGCCCAGTCGCGGCGTTCACCCAGAGAGCCGTCGGCCTGGACGGCAAACGCACTGATTCGATTTCCCAGCGTTTCGTCCACGAGCAGATCTCCGGTCGACGTCAGAGCCATTCCGTTGGGGAAGTGGAGATCTCGCGCGACGACGTGCACCGATCCGTCGGGGTCGACGCGGAGGAGATCTGCCGTCTCGACGGGGGCCAGGTTCATCAGGTCGAACCCGAAGTTGCCCACGTACGCTCGTCCCTGTGCGTCGACCAGCATGTCGTTGACGTTGGCACTGACGTACCCGGACAAGTCTGCGTGCACCACCAACTCGCCATCGGATTCTCGCCGCAGAATCTTCTGGTCCCGCATGGAGACGACCAGTAGTCTGCCGTCCGGAAGCCACCCCAGTCCGGACGGCTGCCCTGGAACCTCCGCCTCGACGCGTATGTCGGTCCCGTCCTCGCAGGCCGAAATCACCTGGTAGGTGTAGAAGTCCGATACCCAGATCCGGTTCTCGTGCCAGCGCGGGCATTCGAAGTAGGTGTATCCCTCGAGAACTACCGCAACTTCTGGTGCCATCAGGCTCTCCTGCGTCGGTGAAGAATGGACTATCAGCCCCATTCAATCACCGGCACCGCTGTCGCGGTGTCCGATTCCCGACTAGTCGCCGGCGCGAACTTCGTCCAACACGTCGAAAGCGGATTCCCATCCGTCGTACACATTCCCGTCACCCTTGAATCCCGGAATTCCTACCAGGTGGAAGGTCATTTCGGTTTTGTCACCCCGTTCTGCGAGCGTGACCGTTATCCGAGGTGCGGCATCCACCGGATCACTCGGATTTCCCCAGGTGAAGACCAGCCTCTTCGGCTCGTCGACCTCGAGATAGGTTCCGCCGGTGGGGTACTCGGCTCCGTTCTCGTCGTTGATCATCAGGTAGCGGTACGTTCCGCCAACTCTGGGATCGATCGTGACATGCTCACGGGGACTGCTGACACCCTTCGGATGCCACCAGCGCGCCGCCTCGTCGGGGTCGGTCCACGCCTGCCAGACAAGGTCGCGCGGCGCGTCGAAGATCCGGGTGATGGTGAATTCTGCAGTGGCATCGGCATTCCGGTCACTCATTGTCCTTCTCCTTCTTCGGTCGACGTTGCTTCAGCTCACGTAGACGCTCGTCGAGGAGGTCGAAGCGTTCGTTCCAGCCTCGCCGGTGTTCGTCGACCCAGGCGCTGGCGTCGTCGAGACCCTCTGCGCGAAGGGTGCACGTGCGCCATTGCGCGGTGGCGGTTCGTTCGATGAGACCGGCTCGCTCGAGCACCTTCAGATGCTGAGAGATGGCGGGTCGACTCATGTCGAACGGCTCCGCCAACTCACCGACGGTCATCGAACCATCAGTGAGGCGAGAGAGCATTTCACGCCTCGTCGGGTCGGCCAATGCGCTGAACACTGCATCGAGTCGGCCACTTCGCTCGTCCATGTAAGCAACTCCTTAATTAAGGAATAGCTTAAACATAGGACCTCGACATCTTGCGCGTCAACCCTTTCAGCTCCAGGTATATCGAAGCCGCTCGACGGTTGTCGCCTCGTCCATCTGGGAGAAAGTCTCGCGTTCAACTCCCTTCACTGACACCATCGCTTCGATGATCGACTCCCCGAAGATTTCCTTCGCCACCGAGGAGGAGTTGAACTTCTGCACTATCTCGCGCAGATCGGTGGGGACTCGGGTCACCCCGCGCTCATCACGTTCCGCCTCCGTGAGAGTCGACGGGTTCACCACAATTTCCGGCGCCAATGGCGAGGCATTGCCGATACCGATATGCGAAAGGCCAAGTATCGCAGCGGTCGCCAGATACGGGTTGGCCGATGGATCGACGATTTTCACTTCGGCGTTGGCGCCGTGTGGATTCGACGGTGACTCTGCGCAGAACCTCAGTGCCGCTTCCCGGTTCTCGAGCCCCCAACAGACGTAGGCCCCCGACCAGTTGTCCGGTCGCAGCCTGACCCCGGAGAGCGGTGAGGACGCAAAGACGGCCGTGAATTCCGTGAGGTGAGAGAGGATTCCACCCAAAGCTGATGATCCTTTGTCGGTCATCCCGTACTCCTGCCCGCCACCGGAGAAGACGGGCCGCCCACCTGAGTTCAACGAAAAGTGCTGGTGTGCACCGTTCCCTGCACCTCCGACCGTAGGTATCGGTGAAAACGAGGCCGCCAATCCGTGGGCTCTGGCAGTGCGGGTGATCAAGATCCGGGCCAGTATCACCAGGTCGGCAGCCTGAACAGGAGTTGCCGGAGCGATGGAGATCTCGAATTGATCCGGTCCGTACTCTGCATGAACTTGCTCGATATGAAGTTGTGCGCGTTCGGCATTGCGCAGAAGGTCCTTGAGGAAGTCTTCGCGGCGCAGGACTGCACCTAACCCGTACGCCGACCACGCTCCGTCGCACGCATCACCGAAAAGAGTGAACTCGATCTCGTGACCCACCCGAGCTTCCAGTCCGTCGGCGGCAAGCCGCGCCACGACGGCAGTGAGTGCGGACCGAGTACACACGGCAGCCGTCGCACCGTCTTGCTCGTGCAACGTCGCCGGCGCCCACGACACGCCCCCGCCGAGATCACGGAGGTCGGAGCGGTCGATACGCAACCGGAGATCACCCACGACGGAAAAGGAATCGGTGAAGGCAATCCGATCGTCGCTACAGAAGACGTTCCAGCTCGGTGAGACTCCCGCACCGGCTTTCTCGAAGGCACCGGTTCGGCCGGCCGGCATCACCTTCGCGCGCGCGACACCCGCCATGTCGACGATCGAGCCGATGGTCAGAGCCGGTACTTCCCTCATCCAAAGGCAAATACCCCACCCGGTGACGCGCCAACCCGTCAGATCAGGTTGTCCTCCACCGGCAGTCCGAACGCCGCCCGGCCGTAGAGCGCCAACGCGCGCTCGGGTTCGTTGGCAACGTGAACGCTGCCCGCATGAACGTCACGCCACGCACGCTCGATCGGGTTTCCGCGAGAGAGGGAGTTTCCGCCTGCCGTCTTGAAAAGCATGTCGATCGCTTCCACCGAGCGTTCCGTCGCACGAACCTGATCACGACGCGCACGCAGCCTCATCGAGAGTGGGAGCTCCTGACCGGCCACAGCAAGTTCGTACATCTCCCGGATATTGCGATCCATCTGCAGAATCGCAGCATCGATCTCCGACGACGCACGTGCGACGGCGACCTGAGCGAACTGATCCTCACTGAACCGTCCACCACCCAAACTCAGACGGACGCGCTCACGCATCACGTCCAGGTACCCCTCGTAACAACCGGCGACGATGCCCACACACGGAGCGGCAACCGTCGAGGTGAAGATGCTCCCGAACGGAAGTTTGTACAGCGGGCCAGGATTGACCGCTTGGCCAGGACCACGCAGTTGTGCGGTCTCGTAGTTGCGCTTCAATCGGTGCTCGGGAACGAAGGCCTTGTCGACCACGATCTCGTTGCTCGCGGTGCCCCGCATACCCACGACATCCCACACGTCACGGATTTCGTAATCGGTGCGCGGCACCAACACCGTCATGAAATCGACGGGACGACCATCCATGCCGACCACCATCGCTCCCAGCAACGCCCAACTCGCGTGGTCGCAACCGGAGGAGAAACCCCACTGGCCCGATAGCTCGTAGCCTCCGTCCACCGCCGTCAGTCGACCGACCGGCGCATAGGCGGACGAAATGAGCGTCGTCTGATCCTCTCCCCACACGTCGGCCTGCGCTCGGTCGTCGAAAAGTGCAAGATGCCACGGGTGCACCCCCACCACCGACGCGACCCAACCGGTCGAGCCGCAGGCAGCCGAGATGGCCCGGACCACTTCGTAGAACTGAACCGGGTCGCTCTCGGCACCTCCGTATCTTTTCGGCGCCAGCATGGAGAAGACGCCGGCTTCGGACAGCTCCCGGATGGTCCGTTCGGAGATCTTGCGCGAATCGTCGACCTTCTGAGCGCGGGCCGCGATCTTCGGAAGCAGATCACGGACTGAACTCAGAACCTTGTTGACCATGGGAGACACTCCTCGCACCGAACCGTGAGGGAGCGGATCGGCAGATAGACATAACGGCTGCCCCGTCACGATATGTCGGTCACGCGTTCCGGTGATCGGAAGTCCCGGAGGCCGGGATCAGCCGCCGGATCCTCGCGCTCGCCGCTGGTCCCGGCCAGTGAGACGAGACCCCAGAGGCAATTCACGCTCCCCTAGCGTCGGGCGTCGACACTGCCCCTGGAAAGGACGGGACTCATCGTGACGATCACTCAGTCCGACAACGACGAGGTTCGCGAGATCCAAGCTGGAACCGCGCCTACACGCTTTGCGCGTGGATGGCACTGCATTGGGCTCACGGAGTCCTTCAAGGACGGCCAGCCGCACTCCATCGAGGCGTTCGGCACCAAGCTCGTCGTCTTCGCCGACAGTGAAGGCAACGTCAAGATCCTCGACGCGTACTGCCGCCACATGGGTGGCGACCTGAGCCAGGGCACCATCAAGGGCGACGCCATTGCCTGTCCGTTCCACGATTGGCGCTGGGGCGGCAACGGCAAGTGCCAGAAGATTCCGTATGCACGCCGCGTTCCCCCGCTGGCCAAGACGCGCGCCTGGCAGACCCTCGACCAGGACGGCATGCTCTTCGTCTGGCACGACCCCGAGGGCAACCCGCCGACCGACGACGTAGCCATCCCCCGTATCGAAGGCGCGCTCAGCGACGAGTGGAGCGACTGGGTCTGGTACACCACGACCGTCGACACCAACTGTCGTGAAATCGTCGACAACATCGTCGACATGGCGCACTTCTTCTACGTGCACTACTCCTTCCCGACGTACTTCAAGAACGTCTTCGAAGGCCACGCCGCAACGCAGTACATGCGCGGCGTCGCTCGCTCCGATATGCGTCCCCACGCAGCAGGCACCCCGAAGATGGTCGGCAGCAACTCGGTTGCCACGTACTTCGGCCCCTCCTTCATGGTCGACGACCTGACCTACGAGTACGAGGACTACAACGTCGACTCTGTGCTCATCAACTGCCACTACCCGGTCAGCGCTGACAAGTTCGTGCTCCAGTACGGCATCATCGTCAAGAAGTCGGATCGCTTCCAGGGTGAAGCCGCCGATGCGATGGCCGCGAACTTCGGCACGTTCATCGCCAAGGGCTTCGAGCAGGACGTCGAGATCTGGAAGAACAAGACTCGCATCGAGAACCCGCTCCTGTGCGAAGAGGATGGCCCGGTCTACCAGCTCCGCCGCTGGTACGAGCAGTTCTACGTCGACGTCGCGGACATCGCTCCCGAGATGACCGAGCGCTTCGAATTCGAACTCGACACCGCGCGACCTGTCGCAGCCTGGCAGAAGGAAGTCGAAGACAACCTCGCTGCCAAGAAGGCAGACGAAGATGCAGCCTCTTCAGTGCGCTGAGTGCAAGGCTCAGGTCCTGGTCCAGAAGAACAGTTGGGAACACACCACCGTTCAGTGGAGTGACCAGGCCCGCGCCCAGTGCCTCGAAATCGCCGACGACCGTGAATTCGGGCAGCGAGAGGGACGACCCGGTGCCCCTCGCAAGCAGTGCGGCGCCTTGATCGCGTCCATCGTGAACGCTGCAACAGCGGGCGAACTCGAGATCCTCAACGACGAGCCGGTGCCTCAGCCGATCGTCGACGACAGCGAACCCGTACCGACTCCGTTTCACTAGTCAAGCCAACATCTTTCGAAGAAGGTAGTAATGATCGATCCTCAGTACTACGGCCCGTGGGCAGTCATCGCCGGCGGTTCAGAAGGTGTCGGCGCAGGGTTCGCCGACGAGCTCAGCAAGATCGGCATCAACCTCGTTCTCATCGCCCGCAAGCCGGGCCCGCTCGAGGAGACCGCAGCCAAGGCACGCGCCAACGGCGTCGAAGTACGCACTCTCGCATTGGATCTGCTCGTTCCGGACGCACTCGATCAGATCAAGGCGGTCACCGACGACGTCGAGGTCGGCCTGCTCATCTTCAACGCCGGCGCCAACAGCTACGGCCACGAGTTCGTGACCGGTGATCTGACGGGATTTGCCGGAGTCATCGAGCTGAACATCAACAAGCAGCTCGAACTCTCGCACCACTTCGGCGGATTGATGAAGGATCGCGGACGCGGCGGCATCATGCTGCTTGGTTCGCTGGCCGGATTCATGGGCTCCGAGCACCAGAGCATCTACGCGGCGTCCAAGGCATTCGGGCGCATCTTCGCCGAAAGCCTGTGGCTCGAACTCCAGCCGTACGGCGTTCACGTCGTCGAGTTCATTCTCGGTGTCACTCGCACACCCGCTATGATTCGCGCGGGACTGAACTTCGACATCCCGGGCATGAACGTCGCAGAGCCCGAAGATGTTGCACGTGAAGGTCTCGAACACCTTGCCGACGGCCCGATCTGGGTGGCTGCAGGAAACTACGAAGGCGCCAAGAAGCGCAGTGGCTTCCCCCGAGACAAGATGGTCAAGGGTGCTGCCGAAGCGATGCGCAAGCTGCTCAACCGCTGACATCTGCTGTGCGCCTTTATTAACCCCCCGACGTTAAGAAAGGCGCACAGCATGAGCATCGACATCACCACTCTTCTCGACGAACGCGAGATCACCCGCTCCATCTTCGAGTTCGCCCGAGCCATGGATGCGCGAGCGTGGGATGAACTCCACCGGATCATGACGCCGGACGCTACGGCAGAATTGGGCACCGGAACTCTGCGCGGACCCGCCGAGGTAGTGGCGTCCATCCGCTCGTTCCTCGACGAGTGCGGTCCCACCCAACATCTGATCGGTAACGTGCTGGTCGAGGTGGTCGGCGATCTCGCCACCAGCCGCTCCTATGTCAGCGACATGCATGTGGGCACCGGGAGCAAGGCTCACCTGAACTTCTTCACCCTCGGCGACTACCACGACTCATGGGCGCGGATCGACGGAAAGTGGCGAATGACGCACCGCACCAAGCATTCACACGCCAGTCAGGGATCCATCGAGGTTCTGGGCGCCGGCCCCAGCGGTTGGCGGAGCTGATTCAGCTCAACATCGACGAACGGCCGGTCGCGAGCGGACTCTTGCTGGTGAGTCCGCCGTCGACCACCAGGGTCTGCCCCGTCATGTAGCGAGATTCGTCCGAAGCCAGGTAGACCATGGCATGCGCGATGTCTTCGGGTTCGCCGAGGTAAGGCAGGGCGTTTGCCTGCTTCATGCCGTCGATGACATCAGCGGGGATGTTGTCCACGAGAGCGGGTGTCATGATCGCGCCCGGCGCTACGGCATTGCACCGAACGCCGTTTGCTCCGTACTGGACTGCGATGTACTGCGTCAGACGAATGACTGCCGCTTTGGCGGATCCGTAGGCAGACTGCAGGGAATCCCCGATCAATCCACCTACCGAGGCCGTGTTGACGATCGATCCTCCACCGGCACTGTTCATGTGCGGAATGGCAAGTCGTGAAGCGACGACAGTGCTGCGGACGTTGAGCGACATCACGCGATCCCACTCGTCCAAGTCCATCCGGAGCAGGTCGAGATCCTTGCGCGGGTTACTACCGCCCACGTGATTACACAGGACGTTGATGCCGCCGAATTCGGCGACCGCCTTTTCGATCATCGCTGCCAGAGAGTCCTCGTTCATGACATCGACGCCGAAACCCATTGCATTGCCACCGGTCTCGCGAATCGCCACCGCCGCTTCCTCTGCACGCGCAGGATCGAGGTCGGCGACCAGCACCTTGGCGCCCTCTGCCGCCATGAGTTGTGCTGCTGCACGCCCGATTCCACTGGCGGCGCCTGTGATCACTACATTCTTGCCTTCGAGCCTGTTCATATCTGTTCCTTTCGCGGAGAATCGCCGTACCCGGATCTCACGTGCCCGGAGTTGACAGCTCGGCGATTGCCCGATCACTACCAGTCAACGCAGGATCGACAGCCTCGTCCAACTTTCTTGAATGAACTCACAAGTACGTGACCACGACCCGCGCACCTGCTACACCGCCGAAATCGAGTGGCGACGGAGGACCTCACTGTGCTGAAGTGGCACTATGCAGAATTCTGTTCGACCGCTGTCCATCGACGACCTCGACCGTGCCGCCGAGGTTCTCGGCGAGGCGTTTGCCGACTACCCCTGGACGAACTGGTGCGTCGCCGAAGACTCCCACGTGGAACGCGTCGCGACTCTGCAACGGATCTACCTCGAACACCTGGCACTACCGTTCGGGCGTTCCTACATCGACGATTCCGGCAACGGCGTCATCGCAGTCCTGCCGCCGGACACTCCAGAGCCTGATGAAACGACCGTCGAGAAGATCGTCGAACTGCACGGAGATCGGTTCGAGCGCGTTCTTCAGGCTGACGAACAACTGTCTGCGCTTCCCGTCCCCGACAACGCGTGGTCGTTGGCAACGATCGGTACGACGCCGCGCTCACGCGGAACCGGATTGGGTTCTGCGCTACTGAAACATGCTTTGGCGGAACTGGATCGAACCGAACAGAATTGCTGGCTCGATACGTCGACCGAACGAAATCTACCGCTGTACCAACGGTTCGGTTTCACGATCGTCGGCCAGACCTCGCTCCCCGACGGACCGGACGTATGGCGGATGCATCGACTTCAGGGCTGATTGTTCGACTTCAGCACTCGCCGAATCATTTTCGACAACGACGCGTATTGGGTGATCGTGTTGACGGCGATCCACCTCGAGACCGGCCACGTCCGGGTCCACGAGAAAACCCCGACCGACAGCAGGTGATCGTCGTCAAGGGTCTCGATGTAGTTGCGCAACATCGCAACAGCAGCTCCCAAGCGGTCACGAAGCTCCTGAGCCGGAATGTCGATGCTCGCGTCGACAACCGACTGGTTCAGTGCGGGTGTTTGCGTCCACTTGTAACCCGCCGCCGGCGTCTGCGGAGCCTCGTCTCGCAGCCCGGCACCTATCCACTCTGCGACGGCCTCTGCCCACCAGACACGCACAGCGAGTACGTCGTGCACCGTCCACGCGTCGACGGCAACGGCGTCGAACGCATCGGCCTCGGCGACGCCGTCGAGTAACGCTTCGAGTTTCGAATACGCCGAGTCCAGCTCGCTCACCAGTTCTTCGCGTGACCAGGTCTGCGCCACAATGCCTCCGAACGATCAGTGGAGAAGAAAGAAGCGGGACCATCTCGACTCGATGGCCCCGCCTCCAACTTTAACGTCCTCCCGGATTCAGTTCAGCTCACCCAAGAACCTCCCGAGGTTCTCGGCGATTTCCTTCGACCTGGTGTGGTGCAGGTAGTGGTCTCCGTCCAGCAAGATCACCTCTCCGTGATCGACGGAGGCTGCCTGCCCCTCGTGCAGCTCTGTCCAGCCCTGAACTTCTGAATTGTTCACGGCGAACAACAGAATCGGAAGATCGGCTGGGAACGTCTTGCCGATTGCTTCAGCGAAGTTACTGGAAAGATGATCCATCTCGTTGAGATAGGTATCGCTGAAGTTGTTCTTCGCAGTCAACTGTCGCATCTCGTCCTTTGCGGCGGGATCGAGGTACTCGTCCGAGGCTTCACCACCGACGACCTTGGACAGCAATTCCGCCAAGCCCAATTGCCTTCCAACTCGGAGTGCGTCGATCGGGAATTTGGTATCCATGTTCGGCTGCCCTGGAACACTGCTGTCGATACCCACGAATGCGGTGACCTCGTCACGGTACTTCGCGGTGTAGTCCAGCGCATAGAGACCAGTGATCGAGTGCCCCATGAGGATGTATTCGTCAATTCCCAGCGACTGTACTGCCGTATGAATCTCTTCGACGATGTTCGCAGTCGTGCGGTCCTTGTCCGTTCCGTCACTGTAGCCGTAACCGAAGGGCTCGATCGTGACGACGCGGTAGTCGGGTGCGAGCTCGTTGACAAGCGGTGTGAAGTCGAGAATCGGTGCGGACGTTCCGAACCCGGGTAACAGCACTATGGTCTGATCGCCGTTGCCGCGGATCGAGTAGCTCATGTTCTTTCCGTCGACGGACACGAACTGGTTGCCCGTCTCCCCGGCCGGAACGCTCGCTTTGCTGGAGCCGACATTGAATACGAGCGCTATCGATACCGGCACAACCAGAACTACGGACACCGAAGCAACCAGCTTCAGTGCAACGGTACGAATCTTCTTCATTCTCATCCTCATCTTCTCGGGCGTCGATACGGCTAGGAAAGGCTCGACATCGAGGCCGCACTGGTCTCGTCGAGCACACGCAACACGTTGTTGCCCATCAGCTTTGCCAAGTCCTCCGCGGACCAACCGCGTTCCGCCAGACGGTCTATCAACACCGCGAAACCGGATACGTCCTGCATACCGTCCGGAAAGTCGTCGAACCCATCGTAGTCACTGCCCAAACCGATGTGGTCGATGCCCGCGACGTCTCGGGCATGCTCGACGTGGTCGGCGAGATGGTCCACTGTCATCGCCGGTCGTGGGCCGACTCGCCCGCCTTTGAACCACTCGTTGTACTCGGCAGAAAGGAACATGGGTACAAAGGCGATCATGATGACCCCGCCGTTGTCCGCGAGCAGTCGCATGACGTCGTCGGGAACATTACGGGGGTGACCGCATAGCTGAGAGCACGACGAATGGCTGAAAATCACCGGCGCCGACGACGTCTCGATGGCATCTCTCATCGTTTCCACCGAGACGTGCGACAGGTCGACGAGTACGCCGAGCCGATTCATTTCGCGCACGATCTCGCGACCGAAGTCGGTCAGCCCGCCGTGTACTCGAGTGTCCGTCGCGGAGTCCGCCCACCCGGTGTTGTCGTTGTGCGTCAGCGTCATGTACCGAAGACCAAGGCGCGCCATCATTCTCAGGACACCGAGCGAGCTGCCGATGCTGTGACCGCCCTCCGCGCCCAACAAGGACGCGACCTTGCCCTCGCTCCAGATGCGACGCACGTCGTCACCTGTACGCGCGAATTCGAAAGTATCCGGATATCGCTCGATCATCCGGTACACGTAGTCGATCTGTTCGAGTGTGTACTGAACCGCCTCTGGCTCCGTCCTGTCACACGGGGTGTAAACCGACCAGAACTGCGCACCGACGCCGCCGCGACCGAGTTTGTCGATGTCGGTTTGGAAGATGGAATCCTTCTCGAGATTCTCCACCGAGTATGCGGCAGTTTCGCGAGCCGTCCAGGCCAGATCGTTGTGACCGTCGATGACCGGCGCAAGGCCGTAAGCATCCAGTGCCGCGGGGTGATTCACGTCCGGAAAAGGAGCGAGAGGTTTCATCATGAGTTTTCCTCGAAAAGTAGTGCGGGCAGGTCGAGGGCCCTCATCGCCTTCGACCTGCCCGAGATTTCATTCAGCGGAGAGAATCATCTCGCCGCGACTAGTCGGAAATCTTCTTGAAAAGCCTTGTCATGTAGAGATATTGCTCGCCATCGATCGTGAGATGAGCCATCTCACCCGAAGCGCTCTCGTTACTGATCAAGAACCTGGAGGCGGACAGAGGTACGACCTTGGTGGGCGGAGCCGGCGGCTCGCCGTCGATCTCGACCTTGGCGAAGTTCTGCACCTGGAATCCGCCGTCCTCGCCGCGCGTGAGTTCGATTCGCACGGTTGTCGATTCATAGGTTCCGAGAATGTGCGACAGGTCGATGTCTTCCGCATTCGGCTCGGACTTCGGTTCCGGCAGAACGAGATCGAGCTCCTGGGCGATCTCCTTCTCGATGTCGTGGGCCAGGGCGCCGCCGCCACGCGAGTTGGTCACCACGGCCATGGCGAGACCGAGCTCGGGGAAGGTGTGAAAACGAGTGATCTGGCCGATCGTCGCACCACCGTGCTGCGCGGACGTCACGCCGCCCCAGTCGGACAGGATCCAGCCGAGGCCCCAGGCCTGATCGACGCTCGAGACCGCGGTCAGGTCGAATTGCGGAGTGCGCATCAGGCGCGCGGATTCTTCGGACAGAATGCGTTCACCCGTCAATGCGAGTCCGTCACGCATGTGTGCAGCACCGAAGGTCAGGAGCGAGCTGACCGATCCGGTGATGATCCCGGCCGGACCGATACCGCGCGGAAGCAGCCACTGCTTGGTCGGAATCACCTTGTCCGGCGACGTCCGATCCGGGTTGGCCACGTGGCCGACGGCCGTGCGGAACAGCGGCGCGTCCTTGGCCTTGGTGATGATGTGCGTCAATCCGAGTGGCTTCCAGAGATATTCGACCAACGCCTCGTCCCACGTCATCTCACGAAGGACCTCGACGATGCGGCCGGCAACGGCAAAACCCGCGTTGCTGTAACTCAGATGCCCGCCGGGCTCGGTGACGCTGATCGCGGTCGCGAGTTCGTCGACGTACTTCTCGACGCAGTCGTCACCGTCACCGGTGTCGTTGAACAGGTCTCCGTCGATACCGCTTGTGTGCGTGAGCAACTGGCGGATCGTGATTTCCTTCGTGTTGGAAGGATCCGCGATCGTGAACTCCGGAAGCACCTCCACCACCAGGGTGTCCAGCGTCAGCTTGCCCTCGTCGACGAGCTGCATGATCAGCGTCGTCGTCCAGATCTTGCTCGCGGATCCGTACTGGAACAGGGTGTCTGCGTCGACGTCAACGCGCGTGTTCAGGCTCGTCACTCCGGTGGTGATGACACGGATGTCCGCTGCGCCGTCTTCGCCCAGCGCGATCACACCGACCTGCGCGCCCGGTACCGAATGCTTGGCTGCCAGTTCGTCGAGGCGTTCCTGCCACTTCGGGGCGACAAGTAGGTCCTTGGGCAAGTCGGTCACAGGTCGAACTCCTTCGATCATGGAAGCGAGCGGCGTAGACGGCGTTGCTGGGATCCGCTCAGGTCTCACTCGTCGGGAAGTGAGGTTGCGGAAGCAATAACCGTCCACCCATGATCTCAGTGTGCTCGCAGTCACGTCCTGGTCGATTGCACCGAAGTCGACCCCGAAAATGGTGCAATCCGACGAGCGAGTGTTCAGGATTCGCCATTCGAAACGATCAGCGCTCGAAGGTTCCTTCCAAGCGATTGCGTGAACCCGGATGGATCAAGCGCGCCGCGCTGACCAATCCGTTAGCCGACCACGTGCGGCGGCGAATCAGCAGGCACGGTTCCCCGCGATCGATGCGTAACAGCTCGCATTCGTCCGGGCTACCCAGCACCGCTTCCACGACATGCTCGCCGCGAACCAGAGGCGCAACGTCACTCAAGTAGTTGTTGGGGGTGATCGCGGTGAAGTCCTGGCGCAGATAGTCTGGCGCCTCGTTCGGATTCACGAATCGGTCTTCCACCTGAATCGGAGTTTCGTCCTCGAAGTGCACCATCAGCGAATGGAACACCCGTTTGCCCACCGATTCACGAAGGAACGTCTGCCCGTGGTCGGTTTCTTCCTCACGAACGAAGACGACCTCGGTTCGATGACGGTGGCCGCGGCGCTGAATCTCGTCGGCGATGTTCTTGACTTCGAACAGCGGGGACGCGGTCTTCGTGGCGGCGACAAAAGTACCGACCCCCATCATCCGCACGATCAGACCGTCGCTGGTGAGTTCGCGAAGCGCTCGATTGATCGTCATTCGTGACAACCCCAGCGCACTGACCAGTTGATTCTCCGAAGGCAGCTGATCGCCTTCGGTCCACCGACCCGAGTTGATCTGCGAGACCACGAGGTTCTTGACCCGTTCGTAGGCAGGGGCGGACTCGCCGCCTACCTCGTTGAACAGCACGGCGAGTTCTGCGTCCACTTCGGCAATCGCCATCGCCACCACCCGTTCGTCGAAAACCACCGAGTCGGTTCTCCCGTTCGGCCTCCGAAGTCTATCCGCCTCGTGCACCTTTCCGATCCATCCGCGAGCGTCCGCGCCGGACCTAACCCACCATGCGCCGCAATTGGCTCGTCGCAACCGAAAGCGCAGCAAGATCGTGTTGCCCGGACGCCTCGATCTCTGCGAGCGCGAGAGTGGACCTCTCGATTCTCGACGCATTCCTTTCTTCCCACCTCGAGAGTTTTTCCGCTGTCGTGTCACCCGCTTCCGCGTCGGCCAAGACGTCGAGGGTCAGGGCCCGCACCGTCGAGTACAACTCGTCCCGCAACGACAACCTCGCCAACGCGTTCCATTTTCCGTCCTTGCTCAATGCCGACACTCGATTGAGCATCGGGACGAGCCCAACATGCTCACCGAGCCGGAAATAGAGTTCGCCGGTCTCCGAGATCGTCCGATCGGCAAGGTCCGCGATCTCCACCACGTCGAGCAGTCCGAACTGATCGAGCAATATCTCCACTCGCCTGACCAGGTTCTCCGGCGCGCCCTTGTCCGTGATGAGGACCGTTCGCGCAGCCAGGTTCCGCTGATCTGCGCCTACCAGCCAGTCATCGAGCTCTGCCGACGCCTCCGCGATGCGATCACCGAATCTGCTGATCTCGGCCCCGACGGCCAGCGGTTGCGGACGACGTGTCAGCATCCACCGTGACGCCCGGTCGAGCAGTCGCCTGGTGAGCAGGATCAACTCGTCGGACACTGCGGTCGAGATCGAGGCTTCGCTGATGTCGTGCCACAACTTCCACAGTCCGAACACCTCGGAGACCACAGTGAAGGCACGTACTGCGTCTTCCGGATCAGCGCCGACTTCTTCACCGAGCCGATACACATAGGTGATGCCGCCTCGATCGATGACGTTGTTCGTCAGCACTGTCGCGACGATCTCGCGACGAAGTGGGTGCCGGTCGAGGGCGTCACCCCCTGCAACTCGAACGCCCTCCGGAAAATAGTTCGCCAGCACCTGGCGGTAGATCTGGTTGTCGATCGAGCTTCCCGCCAACAGCGTGGATTTCAGATCGAGCTTGACGTGGGCCATCAGTGTGGCGAGTTCCGGCGACGTCAGCCCCGTTCCCGACTTCTCGGCCGCGGCGAACTGCTTCTTGGTCGGAAACCCTTCGATGACACGGTCGACGATCCCGCGCGATTCGAGGTTGGAAATCACTCTGCCGTGCACACCGATCATCGCCCCCGCATCCGCCCGCGTGGTACCCATCAGTTCGTTCTGCGAACGGTTGTCTGCGAGAACGAGTTCTGCGACCTGGTCGGTCAGCGATTCGAGTAGTGCGTCACGACGTGAGTCCGTGACGACGCCTGAGCTGATCAGGGAGTCGAGAAGGATTTTGATGTTCACCTCGTGGTCGGAACAATCGACTCCGGCCGAATTGTCGAGGGCGTCTGTGTTGATCCGTCCACCGCCGCGTGCGTATTCGATCCGTCCGGCCTGGGTGAGGCCGAGATTGCCTCCTTCACCGATCACTCGGGCACGCACTTCGTTGCCGTTCACCCGAACGGCGTCGTTGCTCTTGTCGCCGACTTCGAGGTCGGACTCACCGGAGGCCTTGACGTACGTTCCGATGCCGCCGTTCCACAACAGATCTGCCGGGGACCGCAGAATCGCCCGAACCAGTTGCGGTGGAGTCAGTTCAGTGACGTCGCCCTCGAGGCCCAGGGTTTCTCGCATCTCGTCACTGATCGGAACGCGCTTCGCCGAGCGTTCCCACACTCCGCCGCCCGCACTGATCAAGGTCGGGTCGTAGTCGGCCCACGAGGATCGTGGGAGCGCAAAGAGACGTGATCGCTCGCCGTACGAGCGCTCAGGCGACGGGTTCGGATCGACGAACACGTGCCGATGATCGAACGCCGCGATCAGGCGAATGTGCTTGCTGCACAACATACCGTTGCCGAAGACATCGCCACTCATGTCTCCGATCCCCACCGCGGTGAAGTCATCGTGCTGGGTATCGACGCCGAGCTCACGGAAGTGCCGCTTGACACTTTCCCAGGCGCCCTTCGCCGTGATACCCATGGCTTTGTGGTCGTAGCCGACCGACCCGCCGGACGCGAAGGCGTCGCCGAGCCAGAATCCGTACTCCGCGGCAACCTCGTTCGCGATGTCGGAGAACTTCGCAGTTCCCTTGTCCGCGGCGACAACAAGATACGTGTCGTCTCCGTCGTGGCGAACGACCCGCCGCGCCGCGACAACGGCCCCGCTCTGCTTGTCGACGTTGTCGGTCAGATCGAGTAGTCCGCGAATGAAGGATCGGTAGCAATCGATCCCGGCCGCCAACGCAGCTTCTCGGTCTGCGTCTGCGCCCAGCCCTGGAACCGGTGGGCGTTTGACGACAAATCCGCCCTTCGCTCCGACAGGCACGATGACTGCGTTCTTGACTGCCTGCGCCTTCACCAATCCCAGTACCTCGGTGCGAAAGTCCTCTTTCCGATCCGACCAGCGCAAGCCGCCGCGAGCCACCGTACCGAAACGAAGGTGCACACCTGCTACATCGGGTGAGTACACGAATATCTCGAACTTCGGTCGAGGGAAAGGCAATACGGACAGCTTCTCCGAATCGAACTTCAACGAGAGCGCGCCGAGCGATTCAGTGGGATACACGAAATAGTTGGTACGCAACGTGTTACGGACCAGTTCGGACAATGCGCGCAGGATCCGATCGGCGTCGAGTCCTTGCACCTGCGCCACGGCCGTTTCCACGTCCGCTGCTGCACGTGCACCTCGATCTCCGTCGACGACGCCAGGATCGAAACGGCTCTCGAACAATTCGCACAATCTGCCGGCGATCTCGGGATGATCGGCAAGTACCTCGGCGACGCGACCGGTGCTGTAAGGAAATCCCGCTTGCTGCAAGAACTCCGCGTATGCCCGCAGCACCACTACCTGTTTCCAGCCGAGTCCCGCGATCGCGACCAATTCGTTGAACGAGTCCGGCTCGGCGTCACCGTTTCGAACCGCGGCAAACGTCGCCGCGAATCGCGCGGCAAAGTTGTCGAAGCCTTCGACCGGAGCACTCGGATAGTCGAGCGTGAACTCGTAGATCCTGGACTGTTCGGTTCCCACCGGTGCGATCTCGTACGGACGCTCGTCGACCACTTCGACGCCCAGGCTCTGCAATACGGGCAGCACCTCGCCCAGCGAGAGCGGATCACCCGAGACGTACAGCCCGAGACGGTGAGTACCCGGTCCGTCGACAGATCGGGCCAACCGTGGACTTACTTCTCCGGGCGCGAGGCCCTCGAACACCGCCATGTCCTCGGCGGCTCGGACAGCGTCGAAATCCTGCTTGTATGCCACCGGAACGCGCTCGGCGAACCGAGCACGCCTGCGCCGCTCGTCGTAGTGCGAAGCATCCAGAACGAATCGTTCGTCCCACGTCAGGCACGCGTCGACGACGAGGTCCCGAATCTCCCGTGCTTGTCGCGCCGACGCGAAGTTCGCGCCGCCGCCGACTGTGGCCGTGAAATGTACGACGGCCAAGGGGGATTCCGAGACTCGACTGGAGAACTCGATATTGTGGGCACCGAGTGCGTCGGCGAGTACCGACTCGGCCGTTGTTCTGATCGTCGTACTGAATTTCTCGCGCGGAACGAAGAGCAAAGCCGACAACTCTTGATCTCGCCCTGTCACCGGGGAACTTCCCACCGGTTGCAAGAACAGATGGATCGATGTGCGGCCGTCCACGGAAGTGAGTTCGTCCAGCGCGTCCGCGATTCGGGCCGGCTCGGCCGCCAGGAGCACTGTGACCGGAATCGACTGAATCACTGCCAGCATCGATTGTCCGACAAACGAATCGACGGTGGATCCTGAGGCCTCGAAGATGTCTGCGACGCGTCCTCGCACGAGCGGGGTTCGCCTGACGTCGGCGACGATACCGGTCGCGGTGAAGAACCCGACGAATCGGTACGCACGGTCGCCGACGGACACGTCGATCTCGGTGGCGTATTCGGATCCACCGAACCCTTGCCGGAGGTACACCACTGCAATCGCGAGGGGCGCCGCTTTCGAATCCGAAGAGCCGGTTGGATCGGGGAGCACGCCGATGGCGTACGGCTCGTCACTGTCGACAGTTCGCGCACCACCGATGACACTGAAGTTTCCGGCGCTGCACCACCGGAGAAAGTCAGCTTCTTCGGCGTAGCCGTTCGAGTCCAGTTGCTCGCGCGCCTCGTCGACGAGGTCCCGCAGGGGCACGGAATCGCGGAAGGCACGCGCGATACGGTCGAGGATTCCGGCGACGTCGTCCGCGATCACCTGCGCCTGCGCGTCCGAACAGTGTGCGGGTAGTCCTATGTGGATCCATGATTCGGTGCGCTCCCCGGCCCGGGCGTCTTCGGTGCTGTGCGCCGGTTGTACGGCTGTGCGAAGCACGGGGTGCACCACGAATTCAGGTTCCACGCGGGCACGGGCAAGTGTCGCCAAGACCGCTTCGACGAGCTGCGGCATGTCGTCGCCGACGTATTGAATCGCGGGGCCATCCCCTAACTCCCCGGCCGGCGCGAGTCGCGAGATCGACGAGTTGTGTCCTCGTCGACGCGAAAGGTCCATGTGCGCGGCGACAATCGCCAGCTTGCGGTCTTCGGCGAGCGCAGCGTATCGATCCGCCGACAAGCCCTCGAAATACGTACTGGACACCCTCCTCACATTCTCGGAGTCCGGTGTCGTGTCGACTGAAACGAGGCTCATGTCAGCACCTTCCGTCGAAAGCCACGCTGCTTCCGACTTGTAGTGGGTTCGATCCGCAATCAACTTGTCTATACAGGCTTAGACAAGTTGATCATTGCAGAACGTGAGCCGCGACACAACAACTTCACCCCTGGACAAATTCGCCAGCCTCGGCCATAGTCAGTCCATGCCAACTAGTGGCAATTAGATTTCATTAGATGAAATTCGTAACTATTCCGCCTCGAAGGAGCCCCCGTGACTACCCAGACCGCGCCCGACACCGACAGCGTCGATCTCGCAGAGTTCCGCAGCACTGTCCGAGCCTTCGCCAACGCCGAGATCCACCCAGGAGCAGCCGCACGCGACGAGTCCAAGGAGTTCCCGGCGCAGCTGGTCAAGCGCCTCGGGCAGCAGGACCTCATGGGCATTTCCGTGCCCGAGGAATTCGGCGGGCTGGGTCTGTCGACACGAACCCAACTGGTCGCCATCGAAGAAGTTGCACGCACCGACGCCGCGCTGGCATCGATCTACACCGCCCACTACCTGGGCCTCGAGCCGATTCTCGTCGGCGGCTCCGAAGAGCAGAAGCATCGCTGGTTGCCCCAGCTCGCGTCGGGCGAACTACTGGCCGGCTTTGCACTCACAGAACCCGATGCCGGCTCCGACATCGCCTCGATGCGTACCGTCGCCCGACGCGAGGACGACGGCTGGCATCTCTCCGGATCGAAGACGTACATCTCCAACGCCAAGGAAGCCGACCTGGTCGTGCTCTTCGCCAAGACGGACCCGAGCGCAGGATTCCGAGGCATCACCGCCTTCGTCGTCCCCAAGGGAACTCCGGGAATCAGCTACTCGGAGCCCCAGGACAAGATGGGAATTCGTTCGGCCCCGACGTACACCGTCTACCTCGACGACATCGTTCTGCCGCTCGACTCCGTGATCGGCACCGAAGGTCGCGGCGGCAACATTGCCTTGACCGCCCTGAACCGAGCACGCATCGACGTAGCGGCAATGGCAAACGGCATCGCTCTGCGCGCTTGGGAACTGGGACGCGAGTACGCAACGGAGCGAAAGCAGTTCGGCACGCCGATCTTCGACTTCCAGGCAATCCAGCTACTCCTCGGTGGCTGCGACGCGCAACTTGTCGCATCACGCGTCACCGCAGACTGGGCCGCCGACGTCAAGGACGCCGGTCAGGACATCCGCCGCGCCGCATCGATTTCGAAGTACGTCGCCACCGAAGCCTGCTTCTCGATCGTCGATCAAACCGTACAGATCCACGGTGGCGCAGGTTTCATGCGCGAATCGGAAATCGAACGCCTGTACCGCGATTGCCGCATTCTCCGCATCTTCGAGGGCACCTCGCAGATCCAGTTGCTCACCATTGCCGGCAATGCTCCGTCGCCGCGTTCCACCGAGTTCTGAAAGGCGCGGACATGACTGCACTTCCCCCACTCGACGGCATCCGGGTCATCGACCTCTCGCGCGTCCTTGCCGGACCCTACTGCACCGCACTGCTTTCCGACGCCGGTGCGGACGTCGTCAAGATCGAATCCGAACACGGTGAAGACTCTCGGCACCTCGGCCCGTTCCGCGACGGCGAGAGCATCTACTTCAACGTGCTGAATCGTGGCAAGCGTTCGGTGGCACTCAACCTCAAGAACGACGAGGACCGTGAGGCGCTGCTGACGCTCATCGAGACCGCCGACGTCGTCGTCGAAAACTTTCGCCCCGGCGTCACCAAGCGCCTGGGAATCGACTACGAGGCTGCGCGGGCTCGCAATCCGCGCATCGTGTACGCGTCCATCTCCGGTTTCGGACAGGACGGGCCCATGTCCGGAGCCGCCGCCTACGACCTTGTAGTCCAGGCTCTTTCGGGAATCATGAGCATCACCGGTTCGGAGGAATCCGGGCCGACACGGTTGGGTGAGTCGTTCGGAGACCTGGTCGCCGGGCTGTTCGCCGCCTGGGGAATCAGTACCGCCCTGCTGAGTGCACGGGCGAGCGGACTCGGGCAGCACCTTGACGTCGCGATGTTCGACAGCATGCTCGCCATGCTGCCGACAGCACACAGCCAACTGCAATCCACCGGGCTCACTCCCCCACGCGTCGGCAACCGTCATCCGGTGTCAACACCGTTCGACACCTACAAGGCCGACGACGGACTCTTCGTCCTCGCAGTTGCGAGCCAGTCGGGTTTCGAGAAGCTGGCGCAGACGATGAATCGCGTCGACCTGATCGCAGATCCCCGATTTGCCGACGACACCGCCCGGACCGAGAACGAACCGGCACTGCGCAAGGAGATCGAAAACTGGGCTGCCGGAAAGACCGTCACCGACGTGGTCGGTATTCTCGGCGACGCGGGCCTCGCCGGCTCGGAAATCTGGGACGTCCAGCAGGCACTCACCTCCGCGCAGGCCGAGTATCGCGGAGTCGTCGAATCGTTCGAGCACCCGGTAGCAGGAAAAATCTCCTACGTACGACAACCCGTCGTGTTCGGTGATAGCCGACGCCCCGATGTCCGCCGCAGTCCCCTGCTGGACGAGCACCACGGTGAGGTACTGCCGGGCTCGCGATAGATTCAGCGCAGACATCCCTCGGCACTTGGAGTAGGACATGGCCCCCGGCGACGTGACCCGCAGCGCGAATCGCACGTTCGAACTTCTCGGTGCGATCGTCGAGCACGGCGGGTTGACGCTCGGCGACGCCGCCAAGGCAACCGATCTGGCAACCAGTACCGCGCTTCGCCTGATCAGAAGCCTCGAACAAACCGAGTTCGTCGTCCGCGGCGAGGACAACGTCTATCGCGTCGGCCCGCGGCTACTACAGATCGGGGCTCGCGCTCTCGGTGACAATCAACTGTTGCCGAGAGCGCGGCCCGCGATGAAGGCCATCGCCGAAACCACGAGAGAGTCGACCTACCTGTCGACGAAGGGACCGAAAGACACTGCGCTGTATCTCGATCAGATCGAGGGCACGCACGCGATCCGCCACATGGGGTGGGTGGGCCAGAGCGTTCCCCTGGACGGCACCGCCGTCGGCGCAGCGTTGAGCGGCAAGGTAGGCGAGAGCGGGTACGCCATTGCGCACGACACCATCGAGGATCACTCGACCGGAGTTGCCGCGCCGATCTACAACGCGGTCGGTCAGATAGCCGGAGCGCTCAGCGTCGTCGGCCCGACATTCCGTCTGACGGACGAGGTCTGCGCCAGCCACGGTCGTGTCTTGGTGGAGCACTGCGCCCGGTTGTCCGCGGAACTCGGCAGCCAGACACCCTGACCACCCCGAGCACTTGGCGATTCAGTCTCGTATCCGAGACAATGTGGTTCCCCGCTCCCACCTCAGCCCTACCCGTAAGGACACACCCCACATGACGACGAGCCGCGTGAAATCTGCTGAGCGCGTGCTCGACGTGCTCGATCTCCTGGCCCGCCGGGGTGTGCCGCTGGCGACGGCAGAAATCTCCAGCGCCCTCGAGCTGCCGAAGAGTACGACGCATCACCTCCTCAATGTCATGCGGGATCGACGGTTCGTCTCGTACTGGGCTGATCAACGCGCCTGGACCCTGGGTGTCTCGGCGTTCGAAGTCGGTGCGTCGTACATGCGGTCCGGCCCACTTCACCGTGAGGGCCAACGATTCATGCTGGCACTCACTCAGTCGACCGACGAGACCTCCCATCTGGCGGTACTTCAGGGTTCTGACGTCATCTACCTCGACAAACGTGAACCTCTGAAGCCCGGCGTTCGGTTGGTGACCGAGATCGGGACCCGCCTTCCGGCGCATCTCACCGCAGTCGGGCGGGCGATTCTGAGCCGTCTGGATGCGGAACAGATCAGCGCGCTCTACGAGGGGTACACCTGGCCGACGCGGACCGGAACGGGTCCGTCGACGCTCGCCGAACTGCGAGAACTGCTCGCCGCAGCACGTGAGAGCGGATATGCGGTCGAAGAGAATGCGACGACATCCGGGATCAATTGCATCGCCAGCCCCGTGATCACACGGGACGGTCGTCCGGTCGCAGCTCTCGGCGTCACCTTCCTCTCCGGCTCCAAATCGGCCGAGGAGAGTGCCCTGATCGCCGACCGAGTGCGCGCCGTCAGCGCCGAGTTCTCCGCCGATCTCGGAGATCGAATGGTGGAGACCCCGACCGCAGACATGTAGCCAACTTCTCCGTTCCGTACTTTGCGGGCCTTGTTTTCGTCTCATATTCAAGACTAGAGTCTCGTATACAAGACTTTGTTAGATAGCCACGCATCATCATTGGAGTCCCATGAACGCCACCCCTGCCACCCAGACAGCCACCCGAACCATCGAGGTCGGAATCGGCGCTGTCACCATCGCCGACGTCGTCGACGTCGCGCGCAACGGATACGGCGTTGCATTGACCGCGGAATCACTGGCCGCGATCGCCGAAAGTCGTGCACGCATCGAAGCCCTGGCCGCAGACCCCACACCGATCTACGGAGTTTCCACCGGATTCGGCGCACTTGCCACCCGGCACATTCCGGCGCATCTGCGGACACAGTTGCAGCGCAGCCTGATCCGCTCACATGCGGCAGGTTCGGGACCGGAAGTCGAACGCGAAGTGATCCGGGCCTTGATGCTTCTGCGTCTGTCGACGCTCGCCACCGGGCGGACCGGAGTGCGCCCTGTAGTCGCACAGGCGTACGCCGACCTACTCACCGCAGGCATCACCCCGGTGGTGCACGAATACGGCAGCCTCGGATGCTCGGGAGATCTGGCACCACTGGCGCATGTGGCGATGGCAATCATCGGTGAAGGTTTCGTCCGCACCGCCGACGGTGAACTCACCGATGCGGCAACGGCATTGGCTGCCCATGGTCTCGAACCGGTGGTTCTGGCCGAGAAGGAAGGCCTCGCACTGATCAACGGTACCGACGGGATGCTCGGTCAACTGGCCCTTGCGATCACCGATCTCGATCATCTGCTCAAGTTGGCCGACATCGCTGCCGCTATGAGCGTCGAGGGCTTGCTCGGCACCGATCAAGTGTTCGCCGCCGATCTTCAGGCGCTTCGCCCCCACCCCGGACAGGGCGCGGCCGCCTCGAACATGGTGCGCTTGCTTGCCGACTCCCCGATCGTCGCCAGCCATGCGGGCCCTGACTGCACCAGAGTTCAGGACGCGTACTCACTGCGGTGCGCACCGCAGGTTGCCGGCGGCGCACGCGACACCGTCGATCACGCCCGACTGGTTGCCGGGCGCGAATTGGCCAGTGCTGTCGACAATCCCGTCGTCACTCTCGACGGAAGGGTTCGGTCGAACGGTAACTTCCACGGAGCTCCCGTGGCCTACGTCTTGGACTTTCTCGCCATCGTGACCGCGGATGTCGCGGGGATCAGCGAACGCCGAACCGACCGCTTCCTCGACGTAGCACGCAATCACGGTCTGACCCCCTTCCTCGCCGACGACCCCGGTGTCGACAGCGGACTGATGATCGCGCAGTACACACAAGCTGCCATCGTGTCCGAACTCAAGCGACTCGCGAGCCCGGCCAGTGTCGATTCGATTCCCTCCTCGGCCATGCAGGAAGATCACGTCTCCATGGGATGGTCGGGTGCACGCAAGCTCCGCCGGTCCATCGACGGTCTCACCCGAGTTCTCGCGATCGAGATACTGACTGCAGCACGAGGAATCGATTTGCGCTCCCCACTCGAGCCCTCCCCCGCCACCGGAGCCGTCCTTCGGACCCTGCGCGAGAAGGTGCAGGGGCCGGGTACCGATCGCTTCCTGTCCCCCGAGATCGAGGCCGCGGTGGACTTGGCGGCATCGGGTGCACTTGTTGCGGCCGCGGAGAACGCGATCGGCGCCCTGGCATGAGCGCGCCCGGTGCGCTGAGGCCTCGCCCCCGACCCGAAATCGAAGCACTCCCTCGATACTCCAAAGCCGCCGGCCTCGAGCAGGTTCGGTGGCGGGCGTCGAGCAACGAGTCGACGGTTGCACCCTCGGCGGCCATTCTCGAGGCCGTCAATCTCGCGGCCTCACACTCGCACTTGTATCCGTCGCTGTTCGGCGACACGCTGATCGCTCGGTTGAGCGGCCGCCTGGGCGTCGGCGACGACCAGGTATTGGTCGGCGCCGGTTCGTTGGCACTGCTCCAGCAGGTATTGACTGCGTACACGGGTCCGGGCACCGAGGTCGTCTACCCGTGGCGCAGCTACGAGGCGTACCCGATACTGATCGGAATCGCCGGGGCGAGCGGTGTCCCCGTCGCACTCGATTCCGAACATCGGCACGATCTGAGTGCAATGGCGGCGGCGGTGACCCCGCAAACCCGCGCGGTACTCGTCTGCAACCCCAACAATCCGACCGGTAGCGAGTTCTCGACCGCCGAGTTCGTCGCGTTCGCCCGTGCAATCCCGAGCGACGTCCTCATCCTCCTGGACGAGGCCTACCGGGAGTTCGCGACCAGCGACGTCGACGGCGTCGACCTGCTTCGAGCCTTTCCCAACATCGTCGTCTTCCGAACCTTCTCCAAGGCTTACGGATTGGCCGGACTTCGTGCCGGCTATGCCGTCACCAACTCGGCGATCGCAGCGGATCTTCGCAGCGCTGCACCGCCCTTCGGGCTCAGCGCCGTTGCCGAGGCCGCGGCCTGCGCGGCCCTGACCGATCCGGCACACACCGATTCGATAGTCGAAACGGTGACCGAGGGTCGTTCTCACCTACGTGAGCAATTGGCTCTGCGCGGCGTCGAGACGGTCCCGAGCGGTGCCAACTTCGTGTGGATCCCTCTCGGCAAGAGAGCTTCTGCACTCGAAGCGGCCTGCGTCGCGCAGGGTGTCTCGGTCCGGATGTTCCCCGGCGAGGGAGTGCGGGTGACCGTAGGTGAGCGGGCAGCAGAAGACGCCGTGATCTCCGCTGTGGATGCACTCGCATACAACCTTTGACCGACTGGAGAAAAGAATGTCCGTCCACGAACTTGCTCGGTCGATCGGTTCGAGTCGCCTGATCACCGACCCTGCGGTAATGGACTCGTACCGCCGTGACGAGGCCCATCTCGCCGAACCCGGCCATCCGGCAGCCGTCATGCTCGCCGAAACTGCGGCCGACATTTCCGAGGCGCTGAAATGGGCTACTGCTCACCGTGTCCCGGTGGTAACCCGCGGTGCGGGAACCGGTTTGGCGGGCGGCGGGGCAGCCGTCGAGGGCTGCCTGGTCATCTCGACCACTCGCATGCGCTCGATTCTCGAGGTCAATCCGGACGATCAACTCGCTGTCGTGGAAGCCGGGGTGATCAACGCCGACATCAGTCGAGCAGCAGACGAGTACGGGCTGATGTACGCCCCTGATCCGAGCAGTTTCGAGATCTCCACGATCGGCGGAAACATCGCCACCAACGCCGGTGGACTGCGTTGCGTGAAGTACGGCGTCACCCGCGATTCAGTCCTGGGTCTCGAGGTTGTGCTCGCCGACGGTCGGATCGTGCGGACAGGCCGAAGGACCGTCAAAGGTGTTGCGGGATACGACTTGACCAGTCTTCTCGTCGGTTCGGAGGGAACACTCGGAGTCGTCACGAGTGCCACGCTGAAGTTGCAGCCCAAGCCCAAGAGAGCACCGGTCACCGTCGTCGGCAGTTTCGATTCTCTCCGCTCCGCAGCGGACGCAGTTACCGCGGTCGTTCGCGACGGGATCGGACCGAGCCTGCTGGAGCTGATCGATCGAGCAACGCTGCGCGCAGTCGACGACTGGAAACGAATCGGGTTGGAAGACAACACCGCCGCGATGCTGATCGCACAGGCCGACGGGGTCGATGCCGACGCAGCAGCCGCGGCGATGCAGAAACACTTCGAGAGGGCGGGCGCAGATTTTGTCGCCGTCTCGCAGGACGCGGCAGAAGCCGCACAGCTACTCGAGATTCGCCGACTCGCCTATCCGGCTTCCGAACGACTCGGGCAATGTCTCGTGGAAGACGTCGGGGTCCCGCGGTCGAAACTGCCCGACATGCTCGAGAGTATCGACCGAGCCGCCGCCGAGCACATGGTCAAGATCATGACCGTCGCGCATGCTGGTGACGGCAACGTCCATCCGACCTTCGTCTTCGACCGCACTGCCGACGGCTC
The DNA here is from genome assembly GCF_018588185.1 of Rhodococcus sp. WY5. Lineage (NCBI taxonomy): Bacteria > Bacillati > Actinomycetota > Actinomycetes > Mycobacteriales > Nocardiaceae > Rhodococcus > Rhodococcus sp. WY5. The sequence continues at coordinate 2,148,116 of NZ_JAAMPR010000001.1, read as the reverse complement.
GGTCCCCGAAGCCGTGTGGACCGCCGCGGACGAGGTCTTCCGGCGTGCTCTCGAACTCGGCGGAACTCTGACCGGAGAGCACGGCGTCGGCGTTCTGAAGCGTCGCTGGCTCTCTCTCGAGCTCGGCGAGGACAGCATGCAACTGCACCGATCGATCAAGGCTGCCTTCGACCCGCTCGGAATCCTCAACCCGGGTAAGGGTTTCTGATTTCTCGCGCGGTGTTACACAGCATTTACGCGAAAACGGGTCCTGGGTATTGACGCCTGTATATACAGGCATATACATTTATCCGCAGTGACAGTGACCCAGCGCACAAAGCACAAGGCGCAAAGCACCAAGCACGAAGAAGGTGGGCAATACCCCGACGTCGATTCCGTCGCTCGACGGGCTCGCAGCAGAAAGACAGGCCTATGACTCACGATGGACCGGCCGAGGTCATCCTCACTCCGGAACGACGCACTATCGACGTCGTCCCGGATGCAGAACGACACGGCACCCCGCGCAGCCAGTTCACTCTCTGGTTCGGCGCCAACATGCAGATCACTGCAATCGTCGACGGCGCTCTCGCCGTCGTATTCGGCGCGGACGCCATCTGGGCGATCGTCGGACTTCTGATCGGCAACATCTTCGGTGGCGCTGTCATGGCGCTTCACTCCGCACAGGGCCCGCGTATGGGTCTCCCCCAGATGATCTCGAGTCGCGCCCAGTTCGGCGTCAAGGGAGCAGTCGTACCGCTTGTTCTCGTCATCCTGATGTACCTCGGCTTCGCTGCCACCGGCACCGTGTTGGCCGGACAGGCCGTCAACAAGATCCTGCACATCGACAGCCCCACCGTCGGCATCGTCGTCTTCGGTCTCCTCACCGCATTCGTCGCGGTCACCGGCTACAAGCTGATCCACATCGTCGGCAGGATCGCCACCGTCGTGGGCATCGTCGGATTCTCCTACCTGGCCGTTCGACTGTTCCTCGAGTACGACGTCGCCTCGTACGTCGGCATCAAGGGCTTCGACATAGTCACCTTCCTGCTCGCGATCTCGCTGGGTGCCGGTTGGCAGCTCACCTTCGGCCCGTACGTCGCCGACTACTCGCGTTACCTGCCGCGCAGCACTTCCGAGAGCACCACGTTCTGGTCGACGTTCCTCGGTAGTGTCATCGGATCGCAGTGGTCCATGACCTTCGGCGCTCTCGTCGCGGCCTGCGCCGGCGACGCGTTCCTGGGTAACCAGGTCGGCTTCATGGGAGATCTGGCCGGACCCGCTGCCATCGCCTTCCTGATCTACTTCGTCATCCTGGTCGGCAAGCTGACGGTGAACGTGCTCAACGCCTACGGCGGATTCATGTCGATCCTGACCACCGTCACCGCCTTCAACGGACAGTCGCGAATCTCGAGCACCGCGCGCACCCTCTACATCCTCGGTTTCACTGCGGTCTCGGTCTTGATCGCCATCGCCGCCAGCGCCGACTTCCTGGACAACTTCAAGAACTTCGTCCTGGTGTTGCTGATGGTGTTCACGCCGTGGAGTGCGATCAATCTGATCGACTACTACCTGATCTCCAAGGAACGCATCGACATTCCGGCGCTGTACGACGTCAACGGTCGATACGGAGCATGGAACTTCACCGCATTGGCTTGCTACGCCGCCGGCGTTCTCGCCCAGATCCCGTTCCTCGCCCAGAAGATGTACACCGGCCCCGTCACGGACATGCTCGGCGGCGCCGACATCTCGTGGCTGGTCGGCATCGTGTTCACCGGGCTGATCTATTACCCACTCGCCAAGCGCACGAGCAATCCCCCTTCGTCGATGATCTACCCCGATCACACCGCGATGACCGACTCTCGCGTCTGATCCCCCAACGTCTTTCGAACTTCAGCAAGCTAGGAGAACACAATGGAAATCAGCACCCCCGGCCACGAGCCGCGCCCCGTCAGTGCTCCCCGCGGCCCCGAGCTCACGACGCTCGGTTGGCAGCAGGAGGGTGCCCTGCGCATGCTCATGAACAACCTCGACCCCGATGTTGCCGAGCACCCGGACAGCCTCGTCGTCTACGGCGGAACCGGTCGCGCAGCGCGTAGTTGGGCTGCCTTCGACGCCATGGTCGCCACGCTGAAGACGCTGAAGAACGACGAGACCATGCTGGTGCAGTCCGGCAAGCCGGTCGGTGTCTTCCGCACCAACGAGTGGGCACCGCGAGTGCTGATCGCCAACTCCAACCTGGTCGGTGACTGGGCGAACTGGGAAGAGTTCCGCCGTCTCGAAGACCTCGGCCTGACCATGTACGGCCAGATGACCGCAGGCTCCTGGATTTACATCGGCACCCAGGGAATCCTGCAGGGTACGTACGAGACCTTCGGCGCCATCGCGAAGAAGCGCTACAACGGCTCACTCGCCGGAACGATCACCCTCACTGCGGGTCTCGGCGGCATGGGCGGCGCTCAGCCTCTCGCCGTCACTATGAACGACGGCGTCGCGATCTGCGTCGACTGCGACATCACCCGCATCGACCGTCGTATCGCCCACAAGTACCTCGACACCAAGGCAGACAGCATCGAGCACGCGCTCGAACTGGCGACCGCGGCACGCGATGCCAAGAAGCCGCTCTCCATCGGCCTCGAAGGCAATGCGGCAGAGATCTTCCCGGCGCTGCTGGAGATGAAGGCCCCCATCGACATCGTGACCGACCAGACCTCGGCGCACGATCCCCTCGCCTACCTGCCGATCGGCATCGACTTCGGCGACATGAAGACCATGTCGGAGAAGGATCCGCAGAAGTTCACCGAAGATTCCCGCAACGCGATGGCCGCACACGTCAAGGCCATGGTCGGATTCATGGACGCCGGCGCCGAGGTATTCGACTACGGCAACTCCATCCGCGACGAGGCCCGCAAGGCCGGCTACGACCGTGCATTCGACTTCCCCGGATTCGTTCCCGCCTACATCCGTCCGCTCTTCGAAGAAGGCCTCGGCCCCTTCCGCTGGGCGGCGCTCTCGGGTGATCCCAAGGACATCGAGGCCACCGACAAGGCCATCCTCGAACTCTTCCCCGAGAACGAGCACCTGCGCCGCTGGATCACCATGGCCGGCGAAAAGGTTGCCTTCGAAGGCCTTCCGGCTCGCATCTGCTGGCTCGGATACGGTGAGCGCCACCTCGCCGGACTCAAGTTCAACGAGATGGTGGCCTCGGGCGAGCTCTCCGCACCGATCGCCATCGGCCGCGATCACCTCGACTCCGGATCGGTCGCCTCGCCGTACCGCGAAACCGAATCGATGATCGACGGGTCCGACGCGATCGCCGACTGGCCGCTGCTCAACGCCCTGGTCAACACCGCGTCCGGCGCTTCGTGGGTTTCACTCCACCAAGGCGGCGGCGTCGGTATGGGACGCTCCATCCACGCGGGACAGGTGTGCATCGCCGACGGCACCGAACTCGCAGCCAAGAAGCTCGAAGCAGTTCTCACCAACGATCCCGGGATGGGTGTCATCCGGCATGCGGATGCAGGATACGACCACGCCATCGACACGGCAGCCACCCGCGGCGTCCGCATCCCGATGACCGAGAACTGAAACAGCTTCACCACCTCACCCTGAGTTAGGAATTACATTGACCACGAATGGTTCTCGAACCACTGTTCTGACCAACATCGGAACCCTCGTCACCAATGACCCGACTCTGGGTGAGGGCAAGCTCGGCGTACGACACGACGCGGCAATCGTTTTCGACGACGGCGTTGTTGCTTGGGTCGGTGATTCCGCCGACGCCCCGGCTGCCGATATCGGTCAGGATATCGGCGGTCGGGCCCTGCTCCCCGGTTTCGTGGAGAGTCACTCGCACCTGGTGTTCGGTGGCGAGCGGGCCGAGGAATTCGCAGCTCGCATGGCGGGCGAGAAGTACGCGGCGGGCGGTATTCGCAACACCATCGAAGCGACGCGCTCGGCCACCGACGAACAATTGCAGGCCAATGTTCGACGCCTACTCGACGAATCCCTGCGCTCCGGCAGCACAACCGTCGAATGCAAGACCGGATACGGGCAGAACACCGAGAGCGAACTACGCAGCGCACTGATCGCCGGACAGTTCACCGACGAGGTCACACTGCTGGCCGCCCACGTTCCACCACCCGAATATGCCGGCCGCGCCGATGACTACGTCGCCATGGCGTGCGACGAGATGATCCCTGCCTGTGCGCCACACGCGAAGTGGATCGACGTCTTCTGCGAACGAGGGGCGTTCAACCGCGAACAGGCACATGCAGTCCTCAGCGCAGGCGTCGCCGCTGGACTGATCCCCCGCGTCCACGGCAATCAACTCGGCGAAGGGCCAGGAGTTCAGCTCGCCGTCGAGATGGGAGCCGCGTCCGTCGATCACGTCACCTACGTCACCGCCGAGGACATCGACGCCCTGGCTCAGAGTTCCACCGTCGCAACACTGTTGCCAGGTGCCGACTTCTCCACCCGCAACAAGTACCCCGACGCCCGCGCACTGCTGGACGCCGGCGTCACCGTAGCTCTCGGCGCCGACTGCAATCCCGGCACCTGCTACACCACCAGCCTCCCGTTCTGCATAGCAATTGCGGTGCGAGACATGCACATGACACCCGCCGAGGCAGTCTGGGCAGCCACTGCAGGAGGCGCCCGGGCGCTGCAGCGCACCGACGTCGGAACCCTTTCTCTCGGAACACGTGCCGACGCCATCGCGCTCGATGCACCGTCGTACCTCCACCTCGCCTACCGCCCGGGCGTCCCTCTGGTGCGCGAGGTCTGGAAAAACGGCGCACTCGCCACAAGCTACTGAAATACACTCACCGGGAGGCCGTCGTGGCTCATCAGATCGCAGTCGACATCGAACCCAAGCCGTGGACCGGGCGCTCCGACGGCACCACTGCCGAGCATCTGCGGTGGCATCATGCCGTGCAACCGTATTCAGCCGAAACAGCTCCCGGCGACTGTGTTCTGATCGGATTCTCCAGCGACGAAGGAGTCCGCCGCAACAAGGGCCGCCGCGGCGCCGCGGATGGCCCCGACGCTTTGCGAGCCGGGTTGGCTTCCATGGCACTGGCCGAACCACTGCTGATTCAGGACGCCGGAACCGTTGCCGTGTCGGGTGAAGAACTCGAGGCCGGTCAAGCCGCACTCGGGAACGCCGTCAGCGCTGCGCTTGATTCGGGACACTTCCCCGTGGTTCTCGGGGGAGGACACGAAATCGCCTACGGTACATACCTCGGCGTCGCGGGCTCCGAGTTGCGAACCGCCGGAGCCAAACTCGGAATCCTCAACTTGGATGCGCATTTCGACCTGCGGGGCGATCCGATACCCAGCTCCGGCACACCCTTTCGTCAGATCGCCGAGGACGAAGCCGCGGCAGGCACCTCGCATCAGTACAGCGTGATCGGAATCAGCCAACCGAGCAACACCACGGCGCTGTTCGACACGGCTCACCGCCTCGGTGTTCGCTATCTGCTCGACGAAGAATGCGGAGCGATCGGCCGAGGCGTCGTGGATCAGTTCCTCGCAGACTTCCTCGACGACGTCGATCTGGTCTACCTGACCATCGACCTCGACGTCCTGCCTGCAGCTGTGGCGCCGGGCGTCAGCGCACCTGCGGCCTACGGAGTCAGCCTCGAAACCATCCAATACGTATGTGACCGAGTCACGTCCAGCGGAAAACTCGCGGTTCTCGATGTCGCCGAACTGAACCCGAGCCTCGACGTCGACAATCGCACCGCCCGAACGGCTGCTCGTCTGATCCACCGGATAGTCACGAAGCACGTGCCGGTTCAGCGCTAGCCTCGGCGCGCCTCCAGCAGATCTACGGGACTGCCTGAAAACTGATTCCACGAGTTCTGTCCGAGCACTCGAAACTATGTCCTTTGCCACCTCACAAGTGATGCCGCCTTGCAGATTGTCGATGGAGGCGACAACGCCTGTCTCGGGGTACGTGATCGTTCCGCACCCCTCGGATGTGGATGCCGTCGGCAATCGTGAAGTCGAAGTCGACGAATTGCCCGAGCAGTACTCGAAGCCGGGGACACCACCGATCACAGGAGGCCCGACCGTGCCGCCGTGAATCGAAAAGCCGATCAACCCTCCGGGGTCGCCATTACCGACTTGCCCCGGATCACCGGTGGTGACGAAGATCGATTGGCCTGACTCAGTCTGAATCGTCCGTGTCGAATGATCGTTGCCGTAAACCGATTCGATCTGAGCGACGGTGGAGCCGTCACCGACGCCGCGGTCGGTCAGCGTTCCCGGCGGTGATTCGATGACGGTGACGCCCTCGCTGGTGAGAATTGCCCGTCCGGTGCCACTAGGCGTCGTGAGCGGAACTACAGCGCAACTCGGAAACTGCATGGGCGTTCCAGCCTGATGCCAGACACAGGCCGGCCACTACAACCGTGGTTGTAGTGGCTGCGCCGTTCCGAACTCGTCCAATGGGTGTGCGCGGTCGGCTTCTCGGCATGTCGGCATCCTTGGTCGGAACGGCTCGCCGCGAGGTCGAGGCATGCCTGACTTCGCGACGTTACCCCGAGCGGGGTCGTATCGATATCGTCTGTTCGACCGACGACAAGGACGCCACCCCGGCCTTCGATCATGGCACCAGGGAGTTCTCCTGCAACCAGTCCTGAGCGATGTCACTCATGTCGTCGAGATCGGCAACGCGCTGGTTCATCTCGATGAGATCTTCGGTGGTCAGCGCCGCCGAAACCCCCGCGAGCACGGATCGGACGTCATCGCGAGCCTTCAACTCGTTGATGATCGGCGTGATGTTCTCCGCGAGGAACAGGTGCTTCGTATCCTCGAGTGCAACCAAGTTCTCCGAGCGCATCGCAGGATCGGTACTGAAGACATCGGCAACCTGTATCTGCCCGCTCAGAAGCGCATTGAGCGTGAGGGGTCCACCTGCATCGAGTGCCAGGAACTCCCGGAATGTCAGGCCGTATTTGGTCTTCAAGCCGGCGACGCCGTTTTCGCGCGTCTTCCATTCCGGCGGTCCGCCGAGAGTCAACTCGTCGGCATGCTGCACCAGATCCTCGACGGTCTCCAGCGAATACTTTTCCGCCGTCTCCTGTTTGACGGCAAGTACATCCTTGTCCTCTGCGGGCGAGGGCTCGAGAGCCACCAGACCCTTGGGCAATTTCGCATCGATTTCAGCGGATACTTCATCTGAAGCCGTCGCCGTTGTCTTGCTGTCCAGATATTGCAACAAGGCGCCGGAATACTCGGGGATCAGATCGATGGAACCGTCGCGCAGTGCCGGTACATAGAGTTCTCGGCTACCGATGTTCAACTTCTCGGTAACGTCGATACCGTTGGCACGAAGCGCTTCGGCGTAAATGGTCGCAATCAGTTGGCTCTCGGGAAAATCGGCGGAACCGATCACGATGGCGCCCTCAGCACTACCGCCGCCGTCCGTAGCCAAGGGGTCCTTGCCGATTCCGCAGCTGGACAACGCAACCGCTGTCACGCCGACCAACGCGGCGATCAATACCTTCTTCATGTCGAACGTCCTCAGATCGGTGCGGGCTCAGGCACAGCGGTGCGCTGTGAGGGGGCGGCGGTTTTCTCGGTCTTCTTCTTCCGATCGCGCCTGGTCAGGCCAGGCGAAACGACCCGCGCAGTCAGTGCTCCGATTCCGAGATCGAAAACCAGGGCAATCAGCGATACCAGTACGGCTCCGGCCGCCATCTGGCCGTAATCGCTCTGAGCTTTTCCGTCGATCAACAACCGGCCGAGTCCGCCCAAAGAAATGTAAGCGGCGACAGTCGCAGTGGAGACGATCTGAAGCACGGCACTTCTGATGCCGGACAACATGAGTGGTAGGGCACATGGAATCTCGACCTCGGTCAAGATCCGCATCGACCGAAATCCCATCCCCCGCGCGGCGTCGACTGCAGCCTGATCGACCGCTCGAACTCCGGCGTACGTGTTGGTGAGAATGGGAGGGATCGCGAGAAGCACCAGGACGATGAGGCTGGGGATCAGATACGCGAGTTTGTTCGGGAATGACGGCGCGATGATGAGAACCAGTAGGATCAGCAGACCGATGGTCGGCAGCGCTCGTAGCGAGTTGGCCAGTCCAGCAACAACAACGGAGCCACGGCCCGTATGTCCGATGTAGAGACCGAGCGGGATCGCGATAACCGCAGCCACCGCCAGCGCGGCGAATGTGTACATCAAATGCTGAACGAGAAGGGTGGGGATGCCGTCCGGCCCGGTCCAGTGGGATCCGTCGAGAAGGAAGCTGATCATGATGTAGTCACTTTCGGGGTCCACGGCGTCAACAGCCGATTCGCCAACATGATGAGGAGATCAAGGATCAACGCCAGCACCAGACACAGAGCGATACCCGCGATGATGGGCGTGTAGAAACGCAACTGAAATCCCTGGGTGAACAAGGAACCTATCTGCGGAATACCCAGGAGTGCGCCGAGTGAGACAAGACTGACGTTCGAGACGACTGCGACGCGCAAACCTGCACAGATCACCGGAACTCCTACTGGCAACTGCACTTTCAACAGCGTCTGATACGGCCGGTAACCCATCGCCGTCGCTGCCAGAACCGTCTCCGGCGGAACCGAATCGAGCGCGTCGGCCACTACCCGCACGAGCAGAGCAACGGTGTACACGGTGAGCGCCACGATGATGTTCATCGGATCCAGAATCTTGGTACCCAGAATTGGAGGCAGGAGCACGAAGAGCGCGAGCGAAGGGATCGTGTAGAGCAATCCGGCCGTCCCCACCACGTAGGGATGCAACCGACGACTGCGATAGGCGACCCAGCCGATCGGCAACGCGACCACCAAGCCGATCACCAAGGGGATCAACGACAGCAGAACATGCCATCCCACCAAGTCCATGATCCGGTCGGACTGACGTCCGAGCCATTCGAAGTTCATCGGAGTGCCCTCCCCGCGTCAGCCAGATCGGCAGCCTCGATGGCTTCCACTGCAGCATGCGCAGTGACGGTTCCCACCAGGCGTCCGGCGTCGTCCACGACAACGCCCCGCTTGCTCGGCGCTGACAGCGCCGCATCCAGCAGAGCGCGCATCGTCCCGGTGGAATCAGCAAGTGTTCCACTGAGATTCAAGTCATCCGGGCGAATACAATCCGTGAGCGCGTCCGGCCTCACCCACCCGAGCGGCTTGTTCGCGGGATCCACTACCAACAGCCACGTATCGCCGGTGAGTGCGCGGGCCGCCGCAGCGGAATCGGCTAGATGCGCAACGGGTTCTGACACCGTCGGTAGGTCGCCGTCCAATGTCGTGAACCCCAACGATCGGTACCCACGGTCACGTCCGACGAAGTCGGCAACAAATTCGTCGGCAGGTTGAGTCAGCAATTCGAGGGGCGTCGCCGCCTGCGCAAGAATGCCGCCGGTACGCAGAACCACCACTTGATCCCCGAGTTTCAGCGCTTCGTCGATGTCGTGGGTGACGATGATGATCGTTTTTCCGATTTCCTTCTGCAGACGGAGAAACTCGTCTTGCAGCTGGCCGCGAACAACCGGATCAACGGCGCTGAACGGTTCGTCCATCAGCATGAATGACGGATCCGCAGCCAATGCTCGCGCAACACCGACTCGTTGCTGCTGCCCTCCGGAGAGCTGCCACGGATAGCGGTCGGCGAAGTTGGTCGTCAGACCAACCGTTTCGAGCAATTCCATAGCGCGAGTGCGAGATTCCTTTTTACTCGCACCGAGCAATCGAGGCATGGTCGCTATGTTGTCGACGATGGTGCGATGGGGAAAGAGACCCGCGTGCTGGATCACGTACCCGATGCGTCGACGCAGAAGGGCCGGATCCATTCCCGCCGTGGACTCGCCGTCGAGCGAAATCGTGCCTGACGTCGGTTCGATCAGCCTGTTGATCATGCGGAGTGAGGTCGTCTTGCCGCAGCCGGAAGGACCCACCAACGCGGTGATCTTTCCCGTCGGGCACTCCAGATCGAGAGCATCGACGGCAATGGTTCCGTCTGGATACGCCTTGGTGACCTTGTCGAATTTGATCATCTACGAACTACTTTCGTGTCGACCTGAGTCCAGACGCACCCAGGAGAAATGGTCGAGTTCCGTTCGAGCACACACCTACTTGTGATTCGGTCCACCTGCTTACTGGTCGAGCGGTTGAGAAAGAAAGTTCACGGCGGCACTCAGATCTGCACTGAGTGGCCGGTCTTCGGTCCTCGTGTCCAGCACCAAACGCGCACGCGCGAGGTACGCGCCGAGCTCGGTCGCCGGATCCAGCTCACGCTGTTGTTGCGAGAGTGCGCGAACTGCCGAGATCAGTTCACACGCCAGCACCAATCGAGATTGGGCAAGAATGTCCGCCAATTGAGTTGCAGCTTGGGATGCGAAACTTGCGTGATCCTCGGTGCCGCGCGAAATTACCGTGTGGCCCAACGACCCCGGTGCCGCCGACGAGCGGATCTCGGCAATGGCAGCAGAAGTCGTGTATTCGAGAAGCATGGTTCCGCTGCTGCCGTCGGGACCGTCTGCAAGGAACGCACGAAGGCCGGTGACTGCGGGGTCGGAGAGGTTGGCGAGCCGACATTGCGAGAGCAGGGCAGCACTGGCGACCGCCAACTTCGCCTCGTCGACTGCAAGGGCTATTGGCATTGCGTGGAAATTTCCGTTGTGGAACACCATGTCGTCTTCGACCGACACCAGCGGATTCTCCGAAGACGAATTCATCTCGATACTCAGCGTGTTCTGCAGTCGATGCACCGCTTGCCAGGTGGCACCCAAGATTTGCGGTAGGGCGCGAAACCCGAACGAGTCCTGAACTCTCACGGGTGTGATGTCGTGTGGTGCCAGCAGATCGCGAACCCGCTCTGCGACTTCCGCTTGACCGAAGTGCATTCTTGCCGACTGTACTTGTGCAGCAAACGGTTCGACAGAACTACGCGACGCAAGCACGGAAAGAACACTGACAACCAAGCAGTGCTGAAGCCACCCCGCGACTTCGATACTGGTGTCGCCGGCGATCGCCACCGTCATCGCGTTGGTGGAGATGAACGGAAGTGCATCACCGTGGTGCGGAGTCCAACCGATTCCGGTGCGTCCGTCGCGAAGCGGGCTCTCACCGATCAGCCCCATGGCGATTTCGGAGAACGCACTCAGGTCACCCGTTCCGATCGCACCGCGTGCGTGCACTGTCGGCAGGTTCTGCGAAGCAACAGCAGCAACCAGACCGTCGATGATGTCGGGATGCATACCTGAGCCGCCGTTGAGGATCTGGTTGGTGCGGATGACGATCGCGGCGCGCACCAACCGGTCAGGGAGCCTGGGGCCCGATCCCGTTGCGTGACTTCTCAGAAGCCTCAGATCCTGCTGCACACCGTCGGAGACGGATGTTTCGCGATTCCCGCCTACCCCGGTAGTGCGCCCGTACACCGCTTGACGGGAGGAAACCCGAACCGCGGTCTCCCATGACCGCCGTGTGAGCTCGAGAGCCGCGTCGGCAGGTCGAATCACGGCCGGCTCTCGCGCGATTTCGTTCACCCGGTGAACCGACAACCCTTTCCCGTCGAGCAGGACATTGTCGTCTTCCGTCCGGTCTTCTCCAGGAAGACGTTCAGTCATCAGAACTCCATCGATCGAAGGACTCGGCCACCGCGGGCGTGCATCACATCATCTACGCAATGTGCCTTGGGTCACTTTTGATGAATGTATAGTCCTGTATATACAGCCACCTGTCAATAGGGACACTGCAGCTCACCCGCGTGCACACAACCTTGCGTCACCTCAGTAAGGGTGAGCAACTGGACACGAATCGTCGCTATTCGAGGACCGGTGCCGCCGATGCGCGACGCGCCTCGAGCGCATCGAGGATGAGATCGAGACCGTAGGCGAACTCACTCGTGTGGTCGTAAGCCGGACTCAGACCGTGATCGACGATCATCTCGTGAAGGAAGGGCAACTCTTCAGCCGGAAGGCGCTCGAGGATGTCACTCGCAACTTCTTCGACGTCGACGGGCCCGCTGATCGGCAGATTCGCCTCCTGGAGAACATATCCGCCGATGTAGCTGTCGATCAGCGAGGCTCCGTGGGCGGCCATCGGGAGTGTGAACCCGGCCTTCCGGAGCACTCCGAGCACAGCGTCGAGATGACGCAGGGTCGCCGAGCCAGGGCTGCGTCGCGAATCCAGCAGACCGAGAGCCCAACGGTGCTGCGACAGGACTGCGCGAGCGGAAAAGGCGCGTCCACGGATTGCATCTCGCCAATCCGCACACTCACTGTCGGGCAGGTCGATCGCCTCGAAGACCGCATCGACGAGGCCGTCGAGAATCGCATCTTTGTTGGGCACGTGGTGGTAGAGCGACATCGCCTCGATGCCCAGCTCCTGGGCCACCCGTCGCATCGTGACGGCCTCGACACCACCCGCGTCGGCAACGCGGATCGCACCCTCGATCACGCGAGTTCTGTTCAGCGACTGTCGCGGTTGCCGTGACACACAGACTCCCCTCCGAGGAACGAATACGTTGACAACCTTACATGCGTAAGTCACCCTTACAGGTGTAAGCCCGCCTTACGCTCGTAAGGCGATCGAGAGAGGAGATCACAATGCCGATGCCGAGATGGTGGGGACATGTCAACAAACGAGTGTTCAACCCGCGTGCAATTTCGAGCGGTAAATGGCCGGTACTGACTCACGTCGGACGCACATCCGGCACGACCTACCGGACGCCCCTCGACGCCTATCCGGTCGAGGGTGGCTACGTCTTCATTCTGGTGTACGGATCAGGCTCGGACTGGGTGCAGAACGTCTTGAGAGCGGGAAGCGCTCGACTGTCGGTCGACGAGACGGAGGTGAGCCTCGGCACCCCACGCCTCGTCGCGAAAGACGAAGCATTTCAAGCACTTTCCTCAGACGTGTCCCAACCCCCGAGGCTGCTCCGCATCACCGAGTACCTTCGGATGGATCTGATTACGGCCTGAGGGTGCCCGTCACGCGAGGACCTCACGCACGGCGGACCTGACTTCCTCCATGCTGCAACCGGATTCGATCAGTTCGGTACCCGTATGCACCAGCGAGTTGATCAACTTGGCGGTGAGCTTCGGGTCCGACACGCCACGGAGGCGGAGGGCCTCGACCAGCGGAAGCACAAGACTGTCGTGCATTTCCATGATCCGCGAATCTCGAAACGTTTGTGGGGTCAGCGTCGCCAGCGCTCCGACTATCGCATGCTCCCCGTCGGCAACCAGTTGGAGGTTTGCCTCGACGTACGCCCATACCGGATCGTCTGCGCCTGCCATCGCCTCGACGATCTTGTCGTTCCAGCGCGGGAACATGTCTTCGACGACGGCACTGAGGAGATCTTCCCGGGACCGGAAGTAGTGGTAGGCACTCGACCTGGCGAGCCCGGCCTTCGCTGCCACCTCACCGAGCCCCGGGGGCCGGTCCGGGGCCTCGGACAGAAGAGCGTGTGCAGCGTCGAGGAGGGCACGGCGCTGAGCAGCACGATGCTCGACCACAGTGGGCGCATCGATCCTCGGCACCGAATCTCCTCCAGTCCCCTCGCGGGCTTACTCGCTCTGACGCAACCGACCGTCAACCATTTCGAGGATGCGGTCGCAGTGCCCGAGCACGTCGTGATCGTGGGTCACCATGATCGTAGCGACGCCTGCCTCGTGAGTTTCGCGCGAGAGCAGTTCGACCACCTCATGGCTGCGTTTGCGGTCGAGAGCAGCCGTCGGCTCGTCGACGAGCAGTAGCGAGGGATTGCTCATCAATGCCCGAGCGATACCGACGCGCTGGCGTTCACCGCCGGAGAGTTGACCGGGTCGACGATCTGCACGGTGACTCATACCGACCGAGTCGAGCAACTCCTCGGGATCGCGACCCGGCCGCCCCGTGAGCTTGGGAATCAGCCGAAGCTGATCGCGCGCCGTCAGCGCTGGAATCAGGTTGCCGGACTGAAAGACGAAGCCGACCTTGTCTCGTCGAAGTTTGGCGAGAGCACGGGCCGGCATCGCCGACACGTCCACGCCGTCGATGACAATCGTTCCACTCGACGGCCGACCGAGTCCGCCTGCCACAGCGAGCAAGCTCGACTTTCCAGCGCCTGACGGTCCGACGATCGCGACAAGTTCGCCGCACGAGACCTCCAGGTTCACGTTGTCGAGGGCGAGCACGGTGGAGTCACCGTCACCGAATCGAAGACTGACAGCGGTCAATACCAATCCGGTTGTGGTCTTTTCGACTGTGGTCATCGGTTTTCTCCCAATGCGGTGAGCGGGTTGACACGGGTAACACGGACGATGGCAACGGCTGCGCCGACCAGCCCGAGTACCGCCAAGAGCACTGCGCCGTTGACGACTGGGCCGGACTCGAGGGCGAACGGCATCCCCCCGCCTTCGAGCCCCGAACCGAGCCCCAAGCCCAGCAACACACCGAGGCCGATGGAACCAAGCAGCACTACCAGTGCCTGCGCCATGCCGTCACGAAGCAGGAAGCCGGTAGAGGCTCCCATCGCGCGCAACACTGCGAGTTCACGACCGCGCTGAACCGTCCAGATACTGAAGAATGCACCGACCACCAGGGCCGAAATCGCGTACAGAAACGCCTTGATCATCGACATAGTCATCATTTCCGCGGAGAACCCTGGTGAGGAGTCGAAAGATTCCTCGAGCGTCTTTGCGGACGTTCCCGCCGCCGCATCGCCCGACACGAGATCCGGTAACGCGCCACCAATGCCCCGAATCGCAACAACACTTGCTTCGGAATAGGCACTGGCATTGGCGGTTTCGCCGATCTTGGCACCGGCGTGAACCTCCTGCCAAGTACGCAGGGGCAGGTAGGCGACGTCGACGTGACCGAAAGTGCGCTTGTCTTCGGTGAATCCGACAACTGTCAGCTCCGTACCGAGTCGATCGAGTATCACGGTGTCACCGATCGCAACACCGTCGTCACGGAAGGTAGAGCTGACGATGATGTCCGTGTCGGCTTGCAGCCCCCTCCCGTCGGCGGAGACGGGCTCGAGGAAGGAGCCAGGTTCGATGCCGAAGAGCGTGAGATCGACAGGCGTGCCACTGCGAGTTTTTGCATTGACGATCATGTTGCCGAAGAGCTCGGCGTCTTGGACATCGGGTTGCATACGCCATGCCTGCGCCTGCTCCTCGGTGACGACCGAGCGCGAAAACGCCGAGTCGGCTTTGGTGTCCGGCGCGAAGGCAAACGCCTGAATCGGCGTCCGCTGCAAAGCGGAGACACCGTCGTTTACCAGGCCGGACGAGAGGCCGGACAGAATCACCATCAGGATCGAGATGAGGGCAACCACGGCACCCATCAAGAGGAATCGATTTCGCGCAAACCACAGTTCACGCAGGGCGAGGAACATTCGGGAAGCTCCAAAGTCGTCGGTGCGAGTCACGCCGACTTTTATCGACGCCATGTCGAAATCATATCGACATGGCGTCGAAAAACTATGTGAGGTGCGTTACTACTACCCGTAGTAGACACTCGAGGGACTGAGCGTCGTATCAGCCCCCGACGCCCACCGGTCGATCCCCGACAATCGAGATTCGATCCATCACACGACGAGCCGGGAAGTAGTCACTGGCCGCGTAGTGCTGGCAGGTCCGATTGTCCCAGAAGGCAACAGTATTCGGCTCCCACTTCAAACGGACCTGAAATTCCGGACGATTGACGTGGCGATACAGCATCGTGAGAAGTTCGTTCGATTCTTCTTCTGACACACCCAAGATCCGTTGCGTGAAGGTCATGTTGACGAACAACACCCGCCTGCCACTTTCCGGAATGATCCGAACCACCGGATGCTGCACAGCGGGGAACTTCGGACGCAACATCTCGACCGCATCCACCGGCATCGACCTGCCGAACGAGTTGATCCAATCGTGTTCTGCAACAAGCGGGTCGATACGCTTCTTGATGTCTTCAGGAAGCAGATCGTAGGCAGCTGCAGTATCGGCCCACAAAGTGTCACCACCCACCTCTGGCACCTCGACCGCACGAAGAACTGCTGCGAACGAAGGAAACTCGTGCCACGTAACGTCGTTGTGCCAGTTGTTCTCGACTCCGCCGACCATCGCATCCTTCGCCAGTGTCGTGACATCGACGTCCGTCTGCCCGGGCTGCGTGTACTTGAAGAACGGATGCTGTTCGAGATCGCCCCAACGCTCGGCAAAAGCTCGATGTTCCGCTCGGTCGAGGTCCTGATCGTGGAAGAAGAGGACTTTCCATTCGAGGAGAGCTCGGCGGAGTTCCGCAATCACGGCATCAGACAGGCCCCCGCCGAGTCGAATACCGGAGATTTCCGCTCCGATCGTCGGCGCGACCGCCTTGACCGCAAAGTGTTCGTACGGTGCCGGAACTACCGACTCGGGATTCCGGCGAGCAACGAGTGGACCGTACGCAGCAAGCGGGTCGGTGGGGATCGGAAAGATTGTTGCCGCAGGAAAAAGGGTAGCCATCAGGGCACTTCCTCGAAATCGACGATGTCGTAAAGGACAAAAGTCAGATTAAGTCCGCCTCCTTAAAGTGTCAACGGTCACGTTCTCCGGCGCGAATCTTGACCCTGACGCCGCGTCAAGGTTGGAGAATGGTTTTCACAGACGGAATCCGATTCGATCACGGGAGGGCAGGGCGATGATGACCATCGGCGAGCTGGCCAAATTGGCCGGCACCACCGTCAGGTCCGTGCGCTACTACCACTCGAACGGCCTTCTCGAAGAACCACAACGCCAACCCAACGGCTACCGCACGTACCGGGCGGTGGACCTGGCACGACTGAGTCGCATCCGCCGCCTGCGCGATCTGGGGATTCCTGTTGCCAAGATCGCCGAACTACTCGACGGCGACGCTCACGACACTCGGTCTGCACTCGATGCCCTCGACAAGGAATTGGCGACGAAGGCCGAACAGATCGCTGTTCAGCGTGCGCACATCGAGTCGCTACGCCGCAATGCCGATCCTGAACTACCCGACGCGTTTTCGGAAGTGCTCGCACAGTACGTCGTTGCCGGTGCGCCGACAGCGTGGATCGACAACGAGCGTGAACTTCTGATCCTCGCACTCACGGTCTCCGGGGGCGATCCCGAGGTCTGCGATTCACTCCTGTCCGCCCATCGCCGGGTATTGGCCGAGCCGAACCGCGAGCAGGCCATCGAATTGATAACTCGCATGTATGCCCTCGCCGACGCACCGGCTGACGCGGACACGATTGCGGCCCTTGCCATTCAGTTCTGCGACTTCACCGAGAGCGTGCTACCCGAACAGGCTGCACCGGAGGACGCTTCCCCCACCCGGCTGGTAGCGGTACTGCGCGAACACCAAGCGGATCGACGAACCGTCACCCAGGAAAGATTCGCGAAGGCTGTGGCCGCGGAGTTCGCCGCCCGTCAATCCCGCCTCTGAAAAACCCTGATCAACCCCCACATTCGAAGTGGGGTGACCAACACTGCCCGAAAATGGGCTCAACGCAAGGACACGACAATGACTGGATTCACCATGCCCAGATCACGCATGCCTCGACCACGAAGGTGGCTGGCTACCACAATCGCCGCTGCCGCGCTCGCCGTACCTGCATTGGCGGCGTGCTCGGATCCTGCTACTCCGCAGGAAGATCCACAATCGAATCTCAGCGCGTTCTACGAACAGGATCTCGAGTGGGGGCCATGCGCCACAGACACCGGAACGTCGACCGCAAGTGAATGCGCCATGTTCACAGTACCTTTGGACTATTCCGTCCCTGACGGCAAAACGATCGAAGTGGCGATCTCGCGGGTCGCGTCCACCGACCCCGCACAGCGACGCGGGATCCTGCTCACCAACCCTGGTGGGCCGGGTGGCCGAGGACTGGGATTGCCCGAGATTCTGAATGCGGGAATGACACCGGAAGTCGCAGCGGCATACGACGTCATCGGCATGGATACCCGAGGACTCGGCAAGAGCACACCGATCGACTGCGGCGTCGAACAGATGACATGGATGCGGTCGCCGGGCACCACGGACGAGGGATGGAACGAGAGTGTTGCGCTCGCACGCGAGGCCGCTGACACGTGCTGGGACAAGTACCCGGACTATCTGCCACACATCAATACTCAAAACATCGCCCGAGACCTCGACGTGATTCGTGGCGCCCTCGACCAGGAGAAGGCGTCGTACTTCGGGTGGTCGTACGGCACATACCTTGGTGCAACCTATGCTCAAATGTTCCCGGACAGGATCGACCGTGTCGTTCTCGACAGTGCACCGGATCCGAAGAAATACGGATACGAGATGTTCCAGGACATGGGCCCGGCCAACGAGAAAGCGATCGACGGATTCTCGCAGTGGGCAGCAGAACACAACTCCACCTATGCACTCGGATCGACGCCCGCCGAAGTTCGCGCCCTCATCGAGAAGCTGATCTCGGACGCGGCCACCACTCCGATACAGATCGGTGATCATGCCGTCGACGATCACGTCCTTCCATTCCTGATGTACGTCAACGGAACCGGCGACACCGAGAAGGAAAGTGAGGCATTCGCACAGGTATTGGTTCAGTTGCGCGATCTCGCCGCAGGCAAGACCGTCGAGAACATCCATCCCCAGCTGACGGGATTGATGCAGGCATGGTTCCAGACCGAACTGGGAACCGGTCCTGACTATGCCGGGACAATCGCCATCGTCTGCGGAGACGTATCGATGCCGAGCGATCCCCAGTGGTACCGCAACAAGTTGGAGGAGCACCGTGATGATCAGCCGATCTTTGCCGGCACACACAACACGATCATGCCGTGCGCGTTCTGGCGCAGTGAGGCCCCTACGCGGATCGACATCGACAACAACGTTCCGGCATTGCAGATCCAGGCAACCGGTGACACCCGCACGACGTACGACGAAGGCCTCGGCATGCATGAAACGATGAAAGGCTCACGGCTCGTGACAGTTCCAGGCCGCACTCATGCGGTGTTCCCCGGCTACGCGAATACTTGCGCGAACGCCGCCGTCAACTCGTACCTGCTCGACGGCTCACTGCCGGCAGAAGACGTGGTGTGCGAGTCGTGACGATTTCCGGCGATCCCATCACCGGAAGACCTGCGTGATCTGATGCGCGATTGCCCCTCGACAATCTCGCATCAGGCAGACAGAATAGTTCGGTGAGTCCCATTCATCGGGCCGATGGCGAGGTTTCCGCAATTGGTCGTTCCACCGAGATACTGAAGACTTTTCGTGACAGCTCAGGCGTTCTCAGCGCAGCAGCGCTTGTTCGACGGACAGGCATGGCCAAAACAACGGTGTATCGAATGGTCGACGATCTCGTCCGAGTCGGGTTGCTCGAACGGCAAGGAACCAACTACCGCTTGGGTCTCCTCCTGTTCGAGATCGGCGAATCTGTTCCACGGCAGCGAAACCTCCGCGAAGCAGCGCGGCGCCACCTTTCGGCCTTGCGTGAAGCAACGGGACACAACGTGGGACTCGCTGTATTGGACGGTTTCGACGTGGTTTACCTTGATGTCTTCCGTGGCGACGACGGACCACGCCTTCCGCAGCAAATCGGTGGTCGGTGGCCTGCACACGCAAGTTGTTCCGGCAAAGCAGTATTGGCGTTCACCAACTCTGGGGATTTCACGATGCCCACTGTCCTCGAAGCACACACCGAGAACACCATCACCGATCCCGAACTCTTCCACCGAGAACTGGATCGTGTTCGCAAGCGTGGTGTCGCCTTCGACCGCCAGGAAGCATTTCCCCGGATCGTCGGCGCCGCAGCACCAATATTCGGCCCGGACGAAGGCGTCCTCGGCGCAATCTCCATTTCCGGTATGGCAGGCCGAATAATCTGACCCGTATCGACGCGGCGGTGCGGACGACGGCAATCGCCATCTCACGTGATCTCTCGAGTGCCCAGTCCGTCGTCCGCCCTGTCCTACAACGACGCTGATGCCGTCAACCGCGCCCGACGTACGGCATCCGGTTTGCCATGATCGTCAGAGTCGGGACATTCACGTCGAGTGGTAGATCTATCAGTTGCACAACGGTGTTCGCGACATGACGAGGATCGAATGTCGGCTCGGGCCTGGTGGTGCCGTCAGCTTGTCTTGCCGAGTGGCCGATTCCGGCTGTCATGTCAGTTGCCGCATTGCCGATGTCGATTTGACTGCAACAGATGTCGAACTCTCGGCCGTCGAGAGAGATCGACTTCGTCAAACCTGACACACCGTGTTTGGTCGCCGTGTAGGCGGCACTGTCGGGCCGGGGCGTGTGAGCGGAGAGCGACCCGTTGTTGATGATCCGGCCTCCTCTCGGATCCTGTGTTTTCATGATACGAATCGCTTCACGCGCACAAAGGAATACGCCGGTGAGATTGGCTGCGACTGTCGCGTTCCACGCTTCAGGATCGATCTCGTCCACACTCCCCGACGGCCCGAATGTCCCTGCGTTGTTGACAAGCACATCGAGTCTGCCGAAACGCTCAGTCACGGATGTGAACAACCGGTGAACCGATTCGGGCGAGGACACATCAGCGGGAATTACCACTGCGCGCTCGTGACCCCCACCTGTCGCTTCCAAGCTCACGCTGTTTCGACCAGCCAATACAACGTGGTGTCCTGCATCGAGTAGACCTCTGGCCATTGCGCGGCCGAGTCCCGACCCTGCACCGGTCACGACCACGACTCGGCCGACACGCTCAGTGATTGTCACCGTGTACCTCCGTTCCACGCCTGCCCACCAGGAAATCGAAATCGACTCCGCGGTCGGCCTGCATCACATGATCCACGAACAGTCGTTGATACCCACTCGTACTCTTTTGTACGCGTGGCGGCAACGCCTCGAGACGCCTGGCCAGCTCGTCGTCGTCGACGAGTACACGCAAGACCCCACGAGCAACATCCAACTCGATCAAATCACCATCCCTGACCGCGCCGAGAGGCCCACCGGCATCCGCTTCGGGCGCAACGTGCAAAACGACTGTGCCGAAGGCTGTTCCGCTCATTCGCGCATCAGAGATCCTGACCATGTCTCGTACACCCCGCTCGAGCAGCCTTCGAGGGAGTGGCAGATTACCTACTTCTGGCATACCCGGAAACCCCTTCGGTCCAGCGCCGGTGAGGACGATGACGTCGTCGGCCTCGATGTCGAGATCCGGCGAGTCGACGCGCGCCGTGAAGTCGTCCATTCCGTGAAACACGACCGCACGGCCCACGTGGCTGAGCAACTCCGGCGACGCCGCAGATGGCTTGATCACTGCACCGTTCGGCGCGAGATTGCCGGTCAATACCGCTATGCCAGCTTGCTCCAGCAACGGTGCCGCCGTGCTACGAATTACGTCGTCGTCCCAAATTGTTTCGCCGGAGTTGTTCTCACCGAGAGTCTTTCCGGTAACCGTGGCGGCATCCAGATGGAGGATGTCTCCGAGCTCGGCGATCACCGCAGGCAGTCCGCCTGCGTAGAAGAAATCCTCCATCAAATAGGTACCCGAAGGCATGAGGTTGACCAGCAGGGGAACGTCACGACTCTGCTCCCCGAAATCGCTGAGCTCGAGGGGAATTTCCAGCCTTCCGGCGATGGCAAGCAAGTGCACCACAGCGTTGGTCGACCCACCGATAGCCGTGTTCACCTTGATCGCATTCTCGAATGAATTTCGGTCGACGACCGAAGACATCGTCAGGTTCTCGGCCACCATCTCCACGATTCTCACGCCGCTGTCGCGTGCAAGTACACGTCGCCGTGAATCCACTGCCGGGATCGCAGCGTTACCGGGGAGCGTGAGGCCCAAAGTCTCGACAAGCGACGCCATCGTCGACGCGGTGCCCATAGTGTTGCAGTGACCGGGCGATCGAGACATAGCCGATTCCGCTGCTCTGAACTCACATTCACTCATGCATCCGGCTCGCACTGCTTCACTCATCTCGAACACCGAGGTTCCAGATCCGACAGTCTTACCTTGATGGCGGCCGTTCAACATGGGCCCACCGGATACGACAATGGTGGGAAGGTCACAACTGGCTGCGCCCATCACCAGCGCCGGGGTGGTTTTGTCGCAGCCGCAGAGCAGTACGACGCCGTCGATCGGATTGGCTCGAATCGACTCCTCCACATCCATGCTGACGAGGTTCCGATAGAGCATCGTGGTGGGGCGGATGATCGTCTCACCCAATGACATCACCGGAAACTCAACTGGAAATCCGCCTGCTTCGATGACTCCCAGTCGCACCTGCTCGGCCAGATCTCTGAAATGAGCGTTGCACGGCGCGAGCTCGGAATACGTGTTACAGATACCGATAACCGGTCGGCCGTCGAACATCCGATCAGGGATACCCTGGTTCTTCATCCACGAGCGGTGGATGAATGCATTGAGATCATTGCCTCCGAACCAATCCTGCGAGCGAAGTGTTCTACTCGTCGGTGTTCTACTCATCCGAACCCTCCAAACCAAGGATTGCCCTTGCCTCCCCAGGTGTTGCAGGCTGCATTCCGAGTCGCTGGACGATGTCGATGATGTTCTCCACCAAACGAACGTTCTCGGCCGGCTCTCCATTCGCGAGAAACGGATAGTCTTCGATTCCCACACGCACGTGCCCTCCGAGCAGGAGTGCATGAGTCAGACCACGCAGTTGATCTGGCCCGCTGATGCTCACGGAGAAGACCGATTTCTCCGGTAGGTGTTCCACCATCTGCTGCAAGATCTGCGGGGAGTACGGCATCGCATTCTGAAAAGTTCGATCAAGTCCCAGTACAAGATTGACGAGGTGCGGGCCAGGCTGCCCTTCGGTCAACGTACGTATCTCCTGGAGCAGATGTGACGGGCTGAAGGCCTCCCACTCAGGTTTGATTCCTAGTTTGCGCATTGACGCTGCCAGTTCGGCGGCACGACTGGGCGGCGTGTCCATCAGTACCTCACCGACCGGTGAGGTCACATAGGCCGTGATGGCATCGAGCGTGCATGTGTCTGCGCCGCCATGCAGGCCCTGGAGCCTCGCGTCCCAGTCCACGATGCGCGCACCGTCACTGCGAACACTCACCATGTCACCGTTGACTCCGCCGCCGGTCGAGTTGTTGATCACGATGTCGCAGCTTTGGCGGACAAGCGTATTCATCTGCCGATAGATTGCGGCATCACAGGTCGCTTGATCGTCCGGTCGTCGAGCATGAAGTGCTGCCACGCTGGCTCCAGCGCTGTGGCAGCGTGCCACATCCGCCGCAATCTGCTCAGGCTGAGTCGGAATGAACGGATTGTCGGCAACAGTGAGGAAGCCACCCGTCGGGGCAACTGTGACGATGACCTTGTCTCGCAGATCGCTCATGCCGGAACGCTCCTGTAGCTGGATGCGGCGAAGAACATGGCAATCGCCGATGCCCCCGGGTCCTCGGCGCCCCTGGCGTGTTCTCCCACGTAGGTCGCGCGTCCGCGGCGGGCGAGCATCGCGCGAGTCGATTCGGCGCCGAGCCTCGCAGCCGTGGCCGCAGAGTTCAAGGCAGCGGACAAGGTTGCCCCGCTGACTGCCGCCTCGGTCAATGCGCTGGTTGCGGGGACCATGGCGTCGACCATGGTCTTGTGACCCACCTGGGCATTGCCGAGACGCTGCACCGCAGCTGTCGCCGTACCCAAGGCAGAAGCCAAGTCTGTTGCGGTCACTTCAACTCCAGAGACTGCTCCGATCCGGCCGAACCACAGACCGAGAAGTGGTCCGCTTGTCCCACCGATGTCGAGAAACGCATCCGACGTACGGGCGAACACTTCACCAGGACTGGTCGGCGGGTCGGAACGAAGTCGTTGCACCGCACTTCGCAGGCCCGTCCGCAGATTCATTCCGAAATCGCCGTCTCCGACAAGCCGGTCCAAATCTGTGAGGGAATCGAATTGATCTTCGGCGGCATCGGCAAATCGATCGATCCACGCCCGAGTGTCCCCGACGCTCAACATTGTCATCATGAAACTCTTTTCAGTAGTGCATATTCGAGTTACCAAGCGAGTGCGGGAGTGCGTACCGTTGCATCCCAGAGATCCAGAAACTCCTCGGTCGAACGGAGAAGGGTGATAGAGAGCCCGTGCATATCCAATGCAGTGACGAAAGAACCTGCAATCACACGATCCAAACCGATACCGGCATCCTCGAGGAAAGACTTTAATTCTGCAGTGGCAATGGATAATTCGAGTCCATGGGTTGCCCCTAGCCCATTCACTATCGCTATCACACCGTCCCCGCGCTCAACCCCGACAGCATCGAGGATCGGCTCCGACAACTGCGCCACGAGTTCGGCGGCAGGAACCGTCGGACGCGTCTCACGTCCACGCTCGCCATGGATTCCGATGCCGAACTCCATCTCCCCCGGCGCCAGTTCGAAGGACGGACGATCCTGTCCGGGAGCCGTGCACGAGCGGAAAGCTGCACCCAACGTCGCCGACGCCGCCACCACCCGGCGCCCCAGGTCAGCGATCTCGGAAAGCGCCCAGTGCCGTTCCGCGGCCGCCCCACAAATCTTCTCCACGGCAATTACCGCAGCGGTACCACGACGTCCAGGTCCACCCTCGTCTGCAGTCGTCGTCGCGAGGTCGTCGTCGACCATCACGATCTCCACTTGCCGCTCAGTTCCGAGTAACTCGGCCGCGATCGAGAAATTCAGTTTGTCTCCGGTGTAGTTCTTCACGATGAGAAGTGCACCCCGTCCGGTCTCGACAGCATTGACCGCAGCGCGGATCTGAAAGGCTGTGGGACTGGCGAAGACCGACCCAGGAACTGCGGCGTCCAACATGCCGGATCCGACGAACTCCGCGTGTAACGGCTCATGCCCGGCCCCGCCACCTGAGACCAACACAACTTTGTCTCGGGCGACACCCGCGCGAGTCACAAACAACGGATCTCGGTGGTAGGAGAGCATTTCCGGGTGCAGGATCTGAAGTCCTTCGAGCGCTTCGCGGACTACATCCTCGGGCCGGTTGACCACATGGCCGATCATGACGAACTCTCGGACGCCGACATTGGGCCGACAGGGAAGCGAACCGCAAACGCACTCACACACGTGCGAACGTTGTCACCGACCCGTATCCCAGCCTCCGCTGCAGGCTCGTTGACATACGAAACAGTTCCGTTGTGCCACATATCCATTCCATTGCTGATCTCGGCAGAGTCGTGACTGACCGCTACGCCGGCAAGTCCCGAATCTCCCATGCGGACGATTCCGATGATCCCCGCGTTGTCCTTGCCGATTCCGGCATCGTTCAGCACCGCCAACGCACAGCCCGTCGCAATCGCCATCCGCCCTGACTCTTGACCGCCGTTGGATGCCGCAACGACGATGCGGTCGCGGTCCGTCCGTTCGATCTGCGACATACTGTCCATGACGACAATCTGTCTACCGTTCTCCACACCGACAATGTTCCGAAACATCAGTCGACGCTCCTCTCTATCAGTGCCAGCACTTCTTCGGAAACGCGGCTGCCCACACGCACACCCGCTGCGACTGCAGTCGGATTGGCATACGTCACGATGCCGCACTCCCACACGTCGTTGCCATCTCCAATACGCGAACTCTCGTGTCCGACTGCAATGCCGACGATCTTCTGGGCGTCGATCGCAGCCAAACCTGCGATTCCGGCCTTGTTCTTCCCTATGCCGGCGTCATTGCACACCACAACACGAACCCCGAACCCGACGGCGTACTCTCCAGCACTCGTCCCTCCGTGTGATCCGGTCACGATCACATCACCGGCCTGAGCCGAGGAAGCAAACGCAATCGAATCCATGATCCACACTCTCGTTCCGTTAGAGGAATGAACCAAAGTAGGTTCGGCACCTTCGGTTTCAACTACTCGCATGGACATCCACCCCTAGAATTCGACGTGCCTGATCAGGAGTTGCGGGTTCACGCCCGTACCGCCGAGCGATCGAAACAACTTCGGCGACCAGATCAGGTGTGGAGGGGTATCCCAGTTCTTCGTAGTGGTAGTCACCGGCACCGATTGCTACATGGCCCCCGCGCTTGATCGACTCCTCCGCTGCTGCAAGAACATTGCCTCGGTAGGCCGAGACGATCCACTCCACTGGAAGATCAGCCGGCAGGAGGTCCAGTTGCGCACGTAGCCCTGCTGCTGTCGCCGGATGTGCAGCCGGAAACTCGTCACCACCGAGAATGAAAGCGATCACCAATGGTGACGACGGATTCCGCACCCTTGCGTGGGCGAAGATCGCGCGCGTCCAACTCACGTTGAATGACGTCTGATACGGCACCAGACCCAATTCACTAGCGCGCGAGAGTAATTCGATCTGTGTTCGAGTGTCGTTGACGAAGACCCTGGAATCGGTTGCGAACAAGCCTGTCGTCGCATCGATCAAGTCCATCGCCGCACAGCCCATGTCGACGACCAAGAAGTCCGAACGTCGTTTCGGATCACTTTGGTTCGGGGCAAGATTCGACAGCCGCTCGTCTATCGTGTAGCCGGGAACATTGGCCATCGACGGCGCAAGCAGCAGATTCGATACCGCCCGAACCCGCTCGACGATCTCTCCGTAGGTCGCCGCCGAGTGATCCACGCCGCCGTCCACGGCTCGACCGTGAAAATGCATCAACGACGCCCCCGCATCCTCACAAGCGAGGGCAGTGTCGGCTATTTCGCTGGGCGTCCACGGAATGTGGGGATTGGGTGCGCGCATGGTGTTCTCGTTGACGTGCACTCCGATGATTACCGGTTTCTCCGTTGTACTGGACGTTGCCTCAAGAGTCATGTCGCTCCTTCGGAAGATTCCAACCGGCTGTCATCGACTGACCTCCGTCGACTGTCCACGTCTGACCCGTCACGAAACCGGCGCCGGGACCAGCGACAAAGGTCACGACTTCGGCAATCTCAGCCGGCTCCGCGTAACGGCTCAACGGGATCGATTGCAAGATGGCGCTCTGCATTTCAGGGCTCTGGGCCCGACTTGCAAGCGGTGTCCGCGTCGAACCCGGTGCAACACAATTGACTCGGATCCCCTCGCCGGCGAGCTCGATCGCGAGTTGTGTGGTCAACGCGACCACGCCACCTTTCGATGCGGAATACGCAGCACGGTCTACGCTGCCGCGTAGGCCGGAAACCGAGGCAATTGTCACCACGGATCCGCCGCCATCTGCGGCGAGCAGATCCACGAACTCCCTGACCACCGCAAACGTGGAAACGAGGTTCAGCTCGAGGGTTCGCCTGAATCGATCGGGTGTGGTGTGCCGGATCGGCGCGTTGTCCGCGGTTCCCGCCGAGGTCACAACCGTGTCGACACGACCGAACAGCTCTTCGGCGACGTCGCGAAGCCGTCGGATGTCTCCCTCATCGGTGACATCCACTCGAACGCCGACCGTCCGTGTATCTGGTTCTGGCGCAGTGTCTCCGGATGTATGCGACAGGTCGGCAGAGATGACATGCCAACCCAAGTCGGCGAATCGTTTGCACGTTGCCAGGCCGATCCCGGATGCGCCACCAGTGACGATCGCTACCTTCCTACTCACGACTACAGCACCTTCCTCATATCGCGAATGGGATTCGACCCGTCCCACTCCTTCGATGCAGCCTCGACTGCGCGAAACAAATCGCCCTTCCTTCCGCTGACCTCCGAGACTTCGATGACTGTTCCCGGATACGGGCCGTCCTCGTAGTACACGAATCGCTCGTCCGGTGCGCCACTACCGGATCTACCACTCTGCAATTCGACGAGCCCTCGGTTCTTGGATTCCTCCACATATCGATCGAAATCCGTTGTCCAGTAGGCAACATGTTGAAGTCCTTCGAGCCCTCGATCGGCGAACTCGCGAAATGCCGACGGCTCATCGTTGTGTTGTTGAATCAGCTCGATCTGCGCGCTTCCGCTGTGCGCGAGCGCCACACTGAATCGAGGCGCACTCGACTTGCCACGGAAGACGAAGTCGTTCAACGGTTGGTCCTCCACGAAGAAGAAGGGGCCAACGCCGACAACGTCGATCCAATGCTTCAGCGCGCTGTCGATGTCGTTGACCACAAAACCCAATTGGCGCAAAGGCCCGAAGTATCTACTCACGAAGTCCTCGTTTGTTCGTTGCCGACGAAACCACGGTCGACGACTGTGATCCTGATAAGTGATGATGTCCTGCGCATGCTCGCCTGAAGAATGAAGAATTCCCGTTGATCGGGAATCTTCCGGGGCCGAGACTCGGCTCAAGCCTGTTCAGGTGCAACCAAGGTTCCGGCGTCGCGCTCCGCCCGGTAATCCAGTGTCAGTTGGTCGTTGGCCTTGTCGGCCTTTCTGGTGATCACCTTGAGCAGCAGCACGATCAATGCTGCCGTCGCCAGCACCGCGGAGTACACCCCGATTGCCGGTGTGAAACTGTTGGTCGCGTCCTTGATCCAGCCGGTGACCTGTGGACCGAAATAGCCTCCGAGGTTACCCATTCCGTTGATGACACCGAAACCTGCCGCCAAGGCAGCGCCGGTAAGGAAGCTCGAAGGCATGGTGATGAAGATGCTCATCGAACTGTAGAGACCGATCCCGGCGATGCAGAATCCGAAGATAGCGACAACCGGTGTGGTGAAGAACAGCGCAGCAATAGCAAATCCGAGTGCTGCGACCGATGCGGCGATGGCGAAGTGCACGGGGCGCTCTCCGGCGCGGTCCGAATGGCGCGTCCACCAGATCATCGGTCCGATCGCAATCAGTGCAGGTAGTGCGGCAACCCATCCGATCTGATTGGTGCTCATCCCGAATTGCGCGTAAATCTGCGGCATCCAAATCTGGAAACCGTTGAGGCTGAAGGTGAAACAAATGAACACGGAGATCAACA
Organism: Rhodococcus sp. WY5; assembly: GCF_018588185.1. Taxonomy (NCBI): domain Bacteria; kingdom Bacillati; phylum Actinomycetota; class Actinomycetes; order Mycobacteriales; family Nocardiaceae; genus Rhodococcus; species Rhodococcus sp. WY5. Next base: position 2,119,389 of record NZ_JAAMPR010000001.1, on the reverse strand, counting down.
CCAGTACTCGTGGGTGCACGAGTCCCTGGAGGAAGCTGTGCTTACCGACGACCGCTTCGCGCTCTTGCGCCTCGGACTCGAGCGTATCGGTGAGCCAACCGCGTTCTTCCTCGGAGAGGAACTCCGCCTCCGAAGGCTTGTCCCGCAGAACCTTGTAGATCACAAACGCCATGACCACAGCGGGGACGCCGGTGAGAATGAAAACCCATCGCCATCCGGAAAGCCCGAGAAAGCCGTCGATAGCCATCAGGTGTGTGGTGATCGGAGTACCCAGGCCGGAGATACAGATGAAGGTCACGATCCACGCCATTGCTTTGCCTCGATCCCGATTCGGGAACCACTTCGAGACGAAGAACAGCATGCCGGGCGAAAAGCCGGCTTCGGCAATACCCAACAGGAATCGTGCTGCCACCAATCCGCTGGCACCCTGAACGAACGCGGTTCCGATGGTGACCACGCCCCACGTGATCATGATTCGTGTGATCCAGCGCCGCGCACCGACCTTTGTGAGGATGTAGTTGCTCGGGGGTTCGCAGATCGTGTAACTCCAGAAATAGATTCCGGCCGCAAACCCGAACATCGAGGCCGATATTCCGAGTTCTTTGTTCATCGTCAATGCTGCAACGCCGATGTTCAATCGGTCGAGATACAGGACGATGTATGCCAATCCGATGACCGGCATGAAGCGGAGCATGACCTTCCGGACGGTCCTGGCCGGAAGGGGAAGTTGCTCGGTGACTGTTCTTTCGTGACGCATGATTCACCTCGTACTCATTCGAACACATCATTGTGATGGCTGACACAGAGACGATGCGGGTCGCGATTCGAACTTCACAGACACGATTCCCGATGATCGGTACTCGATTCGTGAGCAATCGACCAGCCGGGGTGACAAGAAAGCGGAGTGCCTGTCGGTTTCGACAGGCACTCCGTGCGGTGAAACATAGGCGTCCCGAGGGTATTCAGCCAGTCAGCTCGCTCTTGATCTCGTTCTTGAGAACTTTGCCGACCTTGGAGCGAGGTAGATCGTCCCAGACGATCACTTGCTTCGGAGTCTTCACACTTCCGATGCGAGCCTTCACGAAAGCCATCACCTCGGCGCCGTCGATGTCGGCGCCGAGGTGCGGTTGCACCACTGCCACAACGCGTTCGCCCCACTTGTCATCCGGCAACCCGATCACTCCGCAGTCCTGAATCCCCGGATACGCCATGAGTGCCTGCTCCACCTCGACCGAATAGACGTTGAAACCGCCGGTGATGATCATGTCCTTCGCACGGTCGACGATGAACAGGAAATTGTCGTCGTCCAGGTACCCGATATCGCCGGTGTGATGCCAGCCGTGGGCTGACGCTTCCGCGGTTGCGTCGGGGTTCTTGTAATAACCCGCCATCACCAACGAACTGCGAATCACCACCTCACCACGCTCGCCACGTCCGAGCAGCGCGCCTTTGTCATCCATGATCCCGACGGTCACCAGCGGCGACGGTCGACCCGCCGACGAAAGTCGTGACGTTGCGACAGTGCCGTCCGAGCCGAAGTGCTCCTTCGGTGACATCGTCGAGATCATCATGGGGGCTTCACTCTGCCCGAACAGCTGAGCCATGACCGGGCCGATCTTGTCGATCGCCTCCGCGAGTCTGGTCGGGGAGATCGGCGCCGCTCCGTACCAGAAGCATTGCAGCGAGCTGAGATCCGTGGCAGACAGGGCCTCGTGCTCGAGCAGCATGTAGATGAGCGTCGGCGGCAGGAAGGTGTGAGTCACCTTGTGCTTCTGAACGTTCGCGAGGAAGTACCCGAGATCGGGCTTCGGCATGATCACCACTTCGCCGCCGAGGGCCATGATCGGGAAGCACAGAACACCGGCGGCGTGAGTCAACGGTGCCAGCGCCAGATACACCGGGCGCCCCTCGAACGGATAACTCATCAAAGTGATTGCGGTCATCGTCTCGATGTTGTGCCCGGTCAACATCACTCCCTTTGGCCGTCCAGTTGTACCACCGGTGCCGACCAGCATGGTGACGTCGTCGGGCGCCGCGGCGTCGAGTTCTTCTTCCCCGAGCCAGATTTCGAGGGACTGTGCCGAGTCCCATTCGCCGTCGATGCAGACGAGCGTCACCAACTGGGGAAGCGCATCCTTGATCTGGTCGACTAGCGGCGCATAGGACTTCTGGAAGAACAGAGCGCGACAATCGAACAAATCCAACAGGTCTCGGTTTTCCGCAGCTTCGTTGCGAGGGTTGATCGGGCACCAGACGCCGCCGGCCCGGCTTATTCCGAATACGCACGAGAACGAGATCGGATCATTGCCGGACAGAATCGCGACCTTTTCGCCCGGCGCGATGCCCGAAGCCGCGAGCGAAGCTGCGAAGCGTCGGCTGAACTGTTGCACCTCGCCGTAGGAGAGAGTGCGCTCCCCCATCGTCAAACACGGTGCGGTGGAACCAAGAGAGGCTCCCTTGTCGAGATAGTCGGTCAAACGCATGGGGAGCCTCCAGGGCGGGGCTCCCGGCGCGCTACACGCCGGGAGCCGTGAACATGATGACGAGGGCGACGAGTTAGGCGTTGATGGTTACTTCCGGCTCCAGAGCCAGCCCGAAACTACGTAGCGCGCCGAGCAGTTCGCGATGGCCGAACGCCTGGCAAGCCGAGGCAAGCCCGGTCCGCTTCGGCGCCTGCTGGAGCAGAGAATGCGCTGCATAGGCGTGCAGGAGGCCCGTCTGCTTGTAGTTACAGTTTCCGTGGATCACGACGTGCGAGCGACCCAGCGGGCCCGACGCGTAGACGGAGTCGAGTGAGGTGTTGATGCGCGGATTCTCACGAGGGGGCATACCGGCCTGAACCGATCCGGCGATCTCGGCCAAGGCGGCTTCCTGCTCGTCGGCGGGCAGGGTCTTGATCTGCTCCTCCACGATCTTCTGCGTCGCGACAACGCCTTCCATCACGGTGCGGTCGAACACTCCGCCCGCAGCCTTGACGTTGGAAACTCGCGGATCGTTCTTGAACCACACCGGGTGGCATGTTCCGCCCCACGGCAATGCAAGCGCAGTTTCGTGCTGGCCGGGAACGACGACGTCGAAAGTCTGGCCGGGCGCCCACTGCACGTACTTGTTCTGCTCGAGGTAGTACCAGTTTGCCTTGAGGATGGTGAAGATCGTCTGAGTGGACGCGTAGGTGGGAAATCCCTTCCACAGCACGAGGATGTCGAGCGTATCGAGCCCCGGCGTTTCCAGTGCGATATTGGCCGCGATCTCACCGGTGGTGTACATCTGCGCGATACCGGGCGAGAGAAGCAGGCCCTTCTCCTGATACTTGTCGCTGAACTTCTCCTGGACGTCGAGTACCCAGTCCTGCTCACCGGTGGTATCCATGTAGTGGCAACCGGCATTCAACGCGGCCTCGACGACGGTGCCGCCGAGCTTGATGAACGGGCCGACCATATTACTGACAACCTGTGCGCCGGTGAACAATTCGGTGAGAGCCTCGACCGTGTGCTCGACCTCGACGACTTCGTGATCGACGGTGTCCAAACCAGGGATCTTGTCGAGGACCTCTTGGATGCGAGCGGCGTCGCGGCCGGCTGCGATGAACGGGATGTTGAACTCGCGCAGGTATTCACACACCAGACGGCCGGTGTACCCGGAGACGCCGTAGACGATGACGGGCTTCTTTTCGGACATGTTCGTGGAACCTTTCGAAGACGTGAGAAGGGTGTACGTACGAATGAAGGGCGAGTTACATGCCCATGCCACCGTCGACCGGTAGGCCGATTCCGGTGATGAATCGCGCGGCGTCGGAGGACAAGAACACAACGGCGTCAGCCATGTCGTTCACTTCACCGAGGCGGCCGAGCGGGGTGAGGCCGATGACGTCTCCGACTGCTGCTTCGGCGCTGGGCCAGAGACCGAGCTTCTCCATGTCCGCCGCGAGTCCGAGACCCATCTCCGTGGCGACAAGACCCGGGTAGATGCAGTTGACGCGGACTCCGTAGCCGAGCTTGCCCGACTCGGCTGCGGCAACTCTGGTGAAGCGATCGACCGCGGACTTGGTCGCGGAGTATCCACTGATCCCGGGAAACGGAATGGTTGCGGCCACTGAAGAGATGTTGATGACGGAACCGCCGGTTCCGGCTACGCCACCCGGACGCATGCTGCGCAGTCCGTGTTTGGTTCCGAGCGCTGTTCCGAGGATGTTGACCTCACACATACGGCGGATGTCGTTCGGATCGAGGTCGACCACCAGCGAGGAAATCTCGATGCCTGCGTTGTTGACGAGGATGTCGAAGCCGCCGAGGGTCTCCGCGGTGGCGGCGACTGCCTCTTCCCAGTTGGCGTCGTCGGTGACGTCCAGCTTTACGAAGCCGGTTTTGACTCCGCCCGAACCAACAGCCTCTGCGGTGGCACGACCCTCGTCTTCGAGAACGTCGCCGATCATCACTGACGCCCCCGCCTTCGCCAACGCCTCAGCCATTCCGGCTCCGAGCCCCTTGGCACCACCTGTGACCAGTGCTTTTCGTCCCTCGAGATCAAACACGCTCATTTTCGACTGCCTCCATGACTGAAACGACTCTCGCGATGCCACCGTTCACAGCGACGCTGCCAAGTGGTGTGAGTCACAGAGTATTCAACTTTGGACGAGTGTCAAGAGAAATCTTGACGACTGTCAAGATTTTGTTACACGCTCGTCAAAGACCAGGGGTTACACTGATTCGGACGCGGTGATCGTGCCGCTGTGGAAACCGCAGGGAACAGGACGTGCCATCGTGACCACGACAGTCGAGAAGCCTAGTGAGGCAGGGAAAAAGGCTGCACCTAGCTCCCCGGACCAGCAGTCCGACTCCGCGAAGCGGTCCGACTCCGCCAAGCGGTCCAACGCAGACAAGGTGTCGCGTCGCCAGGTCGACAAATTCTCCGAGCGACGTGATCAACTCGCCGAGGCCGCACTGCAAACCCTGGCCGAATTGGGCTACGCACGCACGAGCCTGCGCGAAATCGCCCAGAATTCGGAGTTCTCCCACGGCGTCCTGCACTACTACTTCAGCGACAAGGTCGATCTCATCACCCACTGCGTGCGCCACTACAAGGCACGCTGCGTCACCCGCTACGACGGCATCGTCGCCACCGCGAAGACACCGGAGGAACTGAAAACCGGTTTCGGCGCACTGCTCGCCGAGACCATGATCGAACAACCCACGATGCACCGCCTCTGGTACGACCTGCGCGCGCAGTCGATGTTCGAGGAGTCGTTCCGAGCCGACGTCGCCGCGATCGACGAGAGTCTCGAAAACATGATCTGGCGCATTGTTTCTCGCTACGCCGAGCTTCTCGACGTAGAGGCATCGGTCACCTCGGCGGCGATGTACGCAATCTTCGACGGCCTGTTCCAGCAGAGCCTGCTGCGCCATCTGTCCGGCGATCAGACTGCCGCAAACTATCTTTCGGTGAGCGTCCAGCAGATGCTGCCTCTGGTAGTGCCCACTTCCTGATCAGCGAGCAGCGATGCCTTCCGCGACGTACCTGGCTCCGCGATCGAATTCTCCGACCACGTCGTAATCGGCGTCTTGCCGCCAGAAGCGGACCAACGCTCCGTACGTACCACCGATCATCTGTGCGAGAAAGAGCGGCGGGTAGTCCGATCTCACTTCGCCGGCTTCGATACCGGCAGTGACGATCCGGAGAAGTTCCACGTGGAACCGATGATCGTGGGCCGCCCCCGCTCCGGAGGAGGCGAAGTCGCGCTCGAGTTCTGCAGTCACCATGCGCAGATAGCGCGGATGCATGATCGCTTGCTGCGCAAAGTCCTGAAAAATCCGGGAGATCCGATCAGAAGTCGGCATCGGCGATTCCATGAGCTGATCCACCAGTGCCGCAAGCTGATCGAGATGATCACTGTGCAGCGCCTCGAGAACCGAGTCCTTGCCCTGGAAGTAATTGAAGAAGGTGGCTCGCGACACCTCGGCTCGCTCGGCGATGTCGTCGACGGTCGTGCTGGCGAAACCCTGCGCCGAGAACAGAATTCGAGCAGCCGAGAGCAACCTGTCGTTGGTATCGCGCTTGTTCTGTTCTCGTTTGGAAATCACGTCGACCTGCCCTTCTCCGCCTCAGAACACAGTCTTCGCCACAGTCCGGAATGTGTCCAATGTCCGTCCCGTCAGGTGACGCACCTCCGCCTCCGATAGGTGGACTACAGTCCAATTATGTCGACTGTTTCCACCGAACGCCATGACCGCGTTCTCATCGTCAGGATCGAACGCGAAGAACGCCGTAACGCGATCAACCGTGAGACTGCCGAGGGAATCGAAGCCGCGCTGAATATTCTCGACGACGACCCTGATCTGTGGGTCGGCATCATCACCGGAACCCCCAACATCTTTTGCGCCGGAACCGATATCCGAGAGCGGGCCGACCTCCGCATGCCTCGCGGCGGAGAGTACGGCGTCATCCGGCGCCGGCGGAACAAGCCCCTGATCGCTGCAGTCGAGGGCTACGCGCTTGGTGGCGGTTTCGAAATCGCACTGGCCTGCGATCTGATCGTCGCTTCCGCCACAGCGCAATTCGGCCTTCCCGAAACCAAACGCGGTCTGGTTGCGACGTCCGGAGCACTCTTTCGGGCGCCTCGCGCGCTTCCGATCAACGTCGCCCGCGAACTCTTGATCACCGGCCGCACACTCGATCCCGAACGGGCAAAGGACCTCGGCGTCGTCAATGCAGTCACTGCCCCTGGTAAGGCACTCGACGAGGCACTGGTGATGGCAGCGGAGATCTGCGAGTCCTCCCCCACCTCCGTGAGTCTGAGTCTGAAGGCCATCGAGGCTCTCTACGCCGACGCCGACGCCGACGGATGGAAGGTCACCGACGACGCCAAGGACGCAGTGTTGCGCTCTCCGGACATCGCCGAAGGACTCGACGCTTTCGCCACTCGTCGGACACCCCGATGGAGCGGACTGCCGCCCGCATGACAGACCACAATCCGAGACAGATTTCCTATACGTCTGGTCGGAAAGGGTATGAACCGGTTACAGTCTCTCCTGTGACGGGAATCGGCGCATACGAGACGGGCACGCTGCTGACGCGGCGGCGCCATGTCGACTTTGCGCATGTCTGTACATCCGGGTGTCCGATCTACTGATCGGACCTACGACGTGAGCGCCGCTCACGTCGATACTCGTATGTACACCCAGATCAGGGGACATTTCTGTCATGACCACCGCCTCCATCTCACACCTGAGTTCCGTCGTAGCAGCCAACGCCGACGCCATCGACAAAGACGCCAGCAAAGCGCACGTCGTATTCAAGGCTTCCGCCCAGGCGCACGACGCCGTTGCCAGCACCATTTCTCTCGGTAAGTACAGCGTCGAGGTCGACGAGCCACCGGCCCTCGGCGGCGAGAACACCGCAGCCAATCCTGTCGAGTACTACCTTGCTTCCCTGCTCTCCTGCCAGGTGGTCACCTACCGCGTCTGGGCGGACAAACTCGGTATCGCTCTCGACGACATCTCGGCCAGAGCCGAAGGTGACCTCGACGTTCGTGGATTCTTCGGCTTCGACGACGCCGTCCGTCCGGGATTCTCCGAGGTCCGCGTGGTCGTCACCCTGACCGGCCCCGAAACCCGCGAGCGCTACCTGGAACTGCAGGAAACGGTCGACGCACACTGCCCCGTACTCGATCTCACCCGCAATCCCGTCCCAGTGCATACAGTCGTCGAAACCGCCTGACCCGCACCAACCCACCTTCACCACGGAGTATGAATTCATGAGCGAGAACACCCCCGTCGATACCGATCCGACCGCCGATTGGTCGTTCGAAACCAAGCAGGTCCACGCCGGACAGGGCCCGGACAGCGCCACCAACGCTCGGGCGCTTCCGATCTACCAGACCACCAGCTACGTCTTCGACAACACCGACCATGCGGCGGCGCTCTTCGGCCTCGCCGAGCCGGGCAACATCTACACCCGCATCATGAACCCGACGCAGGACGCCGTCGAGCAGCGCATCGCCGCCCTCGAAGGCGGAGTCGCGGCTCTGCTGGTTGCGTCCGGTCAGGCCGCCGAATCCTTCGCGATCCTCAACCTCGCCGAGGCCGGGGACCACATCGTCTCAAGCCCTCGCCTGTACGGCGGCACGTACAACCTCTTCCACTACACGCTGCCCAAGCTCGGTATCACCGTCGACTTCGTCGAGGACCCGGACAACCTCGATCACTGGCGTGAGGCAATCCGTCCGAACACCAAGGCGTTCTACGGCGAAACCATCTCCAACCCCAAGAACGACGTGTTCGACATCCCCGGCATCAGCGCAGTCGCCCATGAGCACGGCATCCCACTGATCGTGGACAACACGGTCGCAACTCCGTATCTCATTCAGCCGCTGAAGCACGGCGCCGACATCGTCGTCCACTCCGCCACCAAATACCTTGGCGGACACGGCACCGCGATCGCCGGCGTCATCGTCGACGGTGGCACCTTCGACTGGACCCAGGGACGCCACACCAACTTCACGACCCCCGACCCCAGCTACCACGGCGTCACCTTTGCCGATCTCGGTGCACCCGCCTACGCCCTCAAGGCACGCGTTCAGCTTCTGCGCGACCTCGGCTCGGCCATCGCACCGTTCAACGCCTTCCTCATCTCGCAGGGTATCGAGACACTGAGCCTGCGCATCGAGCGCCACGTGTCCAACGCCCAGAAGGTCGCGGAATTCCTCGAGGGCCGCGCCGAGGTCACGTCGGTCGCGTACGCCGGACTGGAATCCTCGCCCTGGCACGAGCGCGGAAAGCAGCTGGCTCCCAAGGGAACCGGCGCCATCGTCGCGTTCGAGCTCGCCGGTGGAGTCGACGCAGGCAAGAAGTTCGTCAACGCCCTGACGCTGCACAGCCACGTCGCCAACATCGGTGACGTTCGCTCACTCGTCATCCACCCCGCGTCGACGACGCACTCGCAGCTCACCCCCGAAGAGCAGCTCGCTTCGGGCGTCACGCCCGGGCTCGTCCGCCTCGCGGTCGGCATCGAAGGAATCGACGACATCCTCGCCGACCTCGAAACCGGTTTGGCAGCAGCAGCTTCCTGATCGAACACACGAAAAAGCTCGGCCCCGATATGCATTGGGACCGAGCTTTTTCGTTGCGAAGAGCTAGCTCTTGGGAGTGAACGCAGCCAGCGGTTCACTGTCGGACCAGTCGTGGCCCCAGTAGCTGTCCGCCGTGATTTCCTCAGCGGTGTAGAAGGCTTCGTCGACAAGCATGCCTTCGCAACCGAACTCCAGATCCCATCCACCCGGTGCGCGCACGTAGAACGACACCATCTTGTCGTTCGTGTGGCGACCCAACGTCGAGGAGATCGAGAAGCCGAGCTTGGCAACACGATCGAGAGCCTGACCGACGGCGTCGAGAGTCTCGGCTTCCATCATCAGGTGCACGAGACCGGGCTCGTCAACCGGCGGCGCCGGGCACAACGCCAGGCTGTGGTGGCGCTGGTTGACACCCATGAAGCGAACGCGGCGAGCCGGCGGCGGCGCATCGATACCGCCGAGACGGATGGAACCGCGCGGGAGGAATCCGAGCACCTCGGTGTAGAAGGTGTATGCCTCGTCGAAACGCGTAACCGGAAGCACCACATGGCCGAGGCCCTGATCGCCGGTGACGAAACGGCCGCCGTGCGGGGTGACCAACGGGCTGTGGTCGAGTACCGGTCCGAAGAAGACCTCGACTCGGTTGCCGTTGGGATCGTCGAATGCGATGACCTGCTCGGCATCGCGGTAGCTGGCGTCGACCTCGGAAAGAACCTCGACCTCGACTCCGGCCTTCTCCACTGCTTCACGAACACGCTGGAGCGCGAACTGATCTCGCACTTCCCAGCCCACTGCGAGAGCCTTGTCCGTCTCACCGGGCAGGACGATCAGTCGCGCACGACGCTCGTCCAGACGCAAGTAGAGGCCGTCGGCTTCCGGGCCACTACCGACCGCGAGGCCGAGTCCGTCGACCACGAGCTCGCGCCAGCGAGCCACGTCCTGCGTTTGGATCCTGAGATACCCCAGGCCCCGAATTTCAGTCATGCCTAACCGTCCTTGCTTCGAAAGTATTTGTGGGACTAGATCATCGAGCGGTGGATACCCTGCGGTTCGCCGCCGAGCTGCGAGAGCGTCGACGCATGGAAGATGGAGCCAGGCACATGGATCGCGTGCGCGAGACCGGCATGAGCATCACGCCAGAACCGCTGCATCGGCGTGTTCAACTGCAAAGCCCCACCACCGGAACGAGCAAAGATCTCGTCCACCGCACGCACCGCCCGCCACGCAGCAGCAGTCTGCGTACGCCGACCGATCGCACGAAGCTCGAACGAAACTTCCTGCCCCTTCTCCGTCATGTCCCAGAAACGATCCACCGTCTCCAAGATCGCAGCCCGAGAAGCAGCGATCTCGGCCGCCGCCTCACCGATCGCGAACAGCACGTACGGATCTTCCTTGATCGGAACACCACTGACCGTCACACGCTCACGCTGCGCCGCCATGTTGCACGCCAACGCACCTTCGGCGATACCGATCAACGACGAGGTGATCCCCAACGGGAAAATGCACGAGAACGGGAACTTGTACAACGTCTCCGTACGGCCCGCTTCCTTCCACGCCGTCCCGTCGTACACCTTTCCGGCGTCGATCGTGCGGTACGTCGGCAGGAATGCGTCCTTGACGATCAGGTCCTTCGACCCGGTTCCGCGCAGGCCCACGACATTCCAGCTGTCCTGGTCGATGTCGTAATCGGAGCGCGGCAGCAGTACGTGCAGGTGCTTCGGCGGCATCAACGGCTTGCCGGACTCGTCACCGACCATCGCGCCGATCATGATCCAGTCACAGTGATCGGTGCCGGACGAGAACGACCAACGACCGTTGAGGATGTACCCACCCTCGACCGGCCTCGCCACGCCCATCGGCGCATACGGTGACGCCATCCACGTATCGGGATCGGTTCCCCACACCTCTTCCTGAGCCTTGCGGTCGAAGAACGCAAGCTCCCACGGATGAACACCGACGATGCCGCTGACCCAGCCCGTGGCACCGTCCATCGCGCCGATAGCCATTGCCGTCTCGGCGAATTCACGCGGATGCGCCTCGAGGCCTCCGAACTCCTTCGGCTGGAACATCCGGATGACGCCGGAGTCGCGCAAGCGCTTCGCGCTGCCGTCCGTCAAGCGCATCAGCTTGTCGCCCTCGACCCCGTCGGCGCGGATCTCGTCGGCGAACTGTGAGATGTTGTCCAGAACCTGACCCATGATTTTTCCGGCTTTCTGGTTTCGCTACCCGGCGAGTGCCTGGGCAGAATGAAAATCTGTTGGTGAAACGGTGGCAGGTAGCCCACCGAAGTGCAGAAACGCTTCCCGGTGAGTGGGAGCACCCCTGTGCGCCTTTTTGGTAGTGGGGGCTACCAAAAAGGCGCACGGGCCTTACTTGCCTTCTGGACGCGTCAGAAATGCCAGAACGGACGCGACCCAGGCGTCGCGAGCTTCGATCATCGTCCAGTGTCCGCAGTTGGGGAAGATGTGAACTTCGCCGTTGGGGATGTCGCGCATCGGCAGAATCGCCATGTCCACGGGGCTGACGCGGTCGTCGCGTCCCCAGGTCAACAGCGTTGGCGCCTTGATCTTGTTCAGCTGCGCCCAGTACGGCACGGCGGTCGACGCAGCGGCAGCCGCGCCCATGGCGGCCATGGCCTTGCTGCTGTACATACGACGGGCGATCTCGAGCGTCGTCGGCTCGGTGGCCAGGGCCCAACGCTCTTCGATGAGCTGCTCGGTGACGACGGCGCGGTCGAAGACCATCGAATGCAACCAGCGGACCAGAGCTTCGCGGGTGGGGTTGTCGGTGAACTCCATGAGGAGTTTGATGCCTTCACCGGGGCCTGGCGAGAAGGTGTTCTTTCCCATGCCGCCGATGGTGACGAGCTTGCTCACCCGGTGCGGCTCGTCGATCGCGACCTTGGTGGCGACGATGCCGCCCATGGAGTTACCGATCATGTGGACCGGGCCGAGGCCGAGGCCGTCGAGGAACATCCCGACCGACGCCTGCGCCATCATCATCGGATGGTCGGGGCCGGGATCGCTGACGCCGAATCCGGGGAACTCGAGAACGTAGCAGTGGAAGTGCTTCGCGAAGTCCGCGAGAACGCCGCGGTAGTTACGCCAACCGGTGACGCCGGGGCCCGATCCGTGCAGCAGCAGGAGCGGCGGGCCGTCGCCGGCTTCGTGGTACCGGAGCACACCGAGATCGGTCTGCAGTTCCTTCAGAGTTCCCTCGTAGCTCAGTTCAGTCGTCATGGTCCGAACGGTGCCATCAGTACCGCTGAGCTGCTATGACTCGTCCCGATCAGCGAGACAAGTCGATCAAAATACGTCAGATCCAGTGGTCGGACGACGCTGCCAGCAGGCGATCCATCGTCTCCGCCGAGAACGTATTGGTCGGAACGGGAGGCGTTTTGCGGCCGCGGCGAGGAGCACCCAGTTCGGGGTACAGCGTCCGTGAGACCTCGCGAGCCGCGTCGACGACCAGCGGAGCAACTCGCTCGAGCTGAGCGGTCCGCATGTCACCACACAACGCGATGCTGCCGACGGGACCCTCGTGTCCGCGAATTGCCGAAGCCACACAAGCGACTCCACGCGCCGACTCCCCGCGTTCGAAGGCCAGTCCCCGACGCTGACGGATGCGGTTCAGTTCCTGGTGGAGCACAGCGACGTCGGTGATCGTGTTCTCGGTACAGCGGGGAAGAGAAGACCCGAACAGAGCGTCGACGCGCTCGGGGTCGATCCACGCCAGCATCGCCTTGCCACCAGCCGTCGAATGAGCGAGCACTCTGCCGCCGACGCGGGACGGGAGCGCCGCGGCGAATCGTCCGCCGACCTTGTCGAGATAGACGCTCTCGCGTCCGTCGAGCACCGACAGGTGAACGACCATGCCGGTCTGCAGGTGCAGTTCGTGCAGAAGCGGTGCAGCGGCTTCGCGGATCTGGCTGTGGCCGCCGTCGCCACCACCGAGGCCGAGCGCGCGACGCCCGAGGCAGTAGCCGAACGATGCGTGATCGACCCAGTCCAGCTTGACCAGCTGATCGAGAATGCGGTGGACCGTGGAGCGCGGCAACTGAGTACGGCACGCGACCTCTTCCAGCGTCAGCCGCGCGGCGCGGCCGTCGAAGGCGTCGAGAATCAGTGTCATCCGCTCGACCATCGACGGCGGCAGATCCTTCTTGGGTTGCCCACCGGCAGTCTGGACGGTGGACAGTGTGTCGTTCATGTCAACAATGGTCATGGACGCCTCCCGAAAACTGGAATTGATTCTACCGACTATAACCCAGGTCACAGTTTCTGGAAAGTGAATCGATCTTTTCGATCCCGATCAGCGGTAATTCACCTGCCACCGGGCGAGTGGGGACGCTATAAACGCCCGATGCACCTGGGAATCGTCACACCGGTCCTGATTCAGCACCCGAGCACGCGCTCGGAGTGGGAGGCAAGTGCTGACATCGGCGAGATCGCCACAGTGGCCGCCACGGCGGATCGACTCGGTTTCCATCATCTGACCTGCAGTGAACACGTGGCGGTCCCCGAGGAGATTGCCGCCGAGCGCGGCGGAACCTACTGGGATCCGCTCGCCACCCTTGGTTTTCTCGCCGCGCGTACATCAAGAATCCTGCTGGCGACCCAGGTGCTGGTGTTGGGCTACCACCACCCCCTCGAGATCGCCAAGCGTTACGGAACGCTTGATCGCGTCAGCAATGGACGCCTGATACTCGGCCTCGGGGTGGGGACTCTGAAACAAGAATTCGATCTCATAAATGCTCCATTTGCCGACCGAGGAGCGCGCGCTGACGATGCCTTGGCCGCACTTCGGGCATCACTGTCGACGCCGACTCCGGAGTATCACGGCGAGTTCTACGACTACTCCGGATTTGTCGTCGAACCCCACGCCGTCCAGAAACGGGTGCCGCTGTGGATCGGCGGCCGGACCAAGAGATCGCTGCGCCGGGCCACCACACACGGCGACGGGTGGGTGCCGTTCGGGCTGCGATTCTCCGAACTGAAGGAAATGCTCGACGCCACGACGCTCCCCGACGGATTCGACGTGGTGCTTCCCGCCGGTGCGCCGCTCGATCCTCTCGGCAATCGCGAATCCACCCTTCGCGCCTTGACTCGCGTCCGTGACGCCGGGGCGACCATCGCCAGCTGCTCGGTCGGCGCTCGAAGCGTCGAGCACTACTGCGAACAACTCGAAGAACTTCACCGAATCGCCCTCACCGAGGGCTTCGCTTTCACCACTTCCTGATTCCCCGACAATTCAATGCAAAGGACGTACCGATGACCGACTCGACCGCCCTGATCGAATCCCTGCTCGCCCGAGTGGAATTGCTCGAGGACAAGCTCGCGATCACCGAACTGCTGACCACATACAGCCCTGCCGTCGACAGCGGATCAGCCGACGAGGTCGCGAACCTGTGGCTCGAGGACGGCGTCTACGACGTCGATACCGGTGCGATGCACGGCCGCGGCGAACTGCGCGCGATGGTTCACAGCGCCTCACACCAGAACTGGATCATGAACGGCGCGGCCCACATGATGACACCCGCCCACATCCGCATCGACGGCAACAAGGCCGTCGCGACCTGCCATTCGCAGTTGGTCATCAAAGATCCCGAGAACCCGACGGGATTCAAGGTCCTCCGCATCACCGCAAACCGTTGGGAACTGATCAAGACGGACGGCGAGTGGAAGGTCGAACTGCGTACCAACGCCCTCCTCGACGGCCGACCCGAGGCTCGCGCTCTCCTGGCTGCCGGCGTGACGGCCTAACCGGCCTGTGCGCGGTTAGGGACCCTCTGCGGTCGCTGACCGCGCACAGCTGTTGAAAGTTCGGCTCCCCGAACTCTATAGTTCACTTATTCGAACCAACAGGTCCGAGTACGTGTGACCAGGAGACCGATGAGCACCAGTACGCAAGAGCCGACGACTCCGCGCCGACGACCCACGGGGAGATCCATCGCCCTGCTCGGTCCGGCGTTCGTCGCGGCAATCGCGTACGTCGATCCGGGCAACGTCGCCGCCAACCTCACCGCCGGCGCCAAGTACGGCTACCTCCTCATCTGGGTACTCGTACTCGCCAACGCGATGGCCGTCCTCGTGCAGTATCTGTCCGCGAAACTCGGTCTCGTCTCCGGCAGATCCCTGCCCGAAATGCTGGGTCAGCGCCTGCGTAAGAACAACCGCCGCGCCTTCTGGCTCCAGGCCGAGATGATGGCGATCGCGACCGACGTCGCCGAAGTCATCGGCGGCGCCATCGCACTCAACCTGCTCTTCAACATCCCGCTCTTCCTCGGCGGACTGATCACCGGATGCGTGTCGATGGTCATCCTGACGATCCAAAGTCGGCGCGGACAGCGCACTTTCGAGTTCGTGGTCATGGGATTGCTGGCCATCATCACCATCGGCTTCCTGACCGGGCTCGCCTTCACCGACGTCTCCGGCAGCGAGGCCGTCGCCGGACTGGTCCCCCGCTTCGAAGGAACCGAGACCGTACTGCTCGCCGCCAGCATGCTCGGAGCAACGGTCATGCCGCACGCGATCTACCTTCACTCCGCATTGGCACGTGATCGCCACGGCCACATCAAACCCGGCCCACGGTTGCAGCGACTACTCAAAGTCACCCGTTGGGATGTCGTCGTCGCGTTGATCATCGCCGGTGGCGTGAACATCGGCATGCTGCTTCTGGCCGCTTCGGCGCTGCGCGGAGTACCCGGCACCGACACCATCGACGGCGCGCATGCCGCGATCGAGAATTCGCTCGGCCCGGGCGTAGCCGTGGTGTTCGCGATCGGCCTCCTCGCCTCCGGACTCGCGTCGACCTCCGTGGGATGCGCGGCCGGCGCCGAGATCATGCATGGTCTTCTGGCCATTCGGATTCCGGTGATCACACGCCGGATCGTCACGCTCATCCCGGCACTGATCGTGCTCGGACTCGGCGTCGACCCGACGCTGGCGCTCGTGCTCAGCCAAGTGGTCTTGAGCCTGTGCATCCCCTTCGCGATCATCCCGCTGGTGCGAATGACCTCGGACCCCGAACTCATGGGCGACGCGCGCAATGCCCCGCTCACGACCGTCGCGGCGTGGATTGCGGCGGGCTTGATCGTTGCACTCAACGTCGCTCTGCTGGTTCTGACGGTGACAGGCTAGAGCACCGGAGCCACCCAACGCGTCCCTCACAAACGCGCTGGACGGCTCCGGCCGGACTAGGAGACTTGCTCGGCGAGAGTGGCCTTGGCCCAGCGATAGTCGGCCTTTCCGCTGGGAGAACGCCTGATCGACGGAACGTTCATGACGGTGCGCGGCACTTTGTACCGAGCGACCTG
The DNA here is from genome assembly GCF_018588185.1 of Rhodococcus sp. WY5. Taxonomy (NCBI): domain Bacteria; kingdom Bacillati; phylum Actinomycetota; class Actinomycetes; order Mycobacteriales; family Nocardiaceae; genus Rhodococcus; species Rhodococcus sp. WY5. The sequence continues at coordinate 2,103,010 of NZ_JAAMPR010000001.1, read as the reverse complement.
CGACGCGCAATGCTCACCGATCTCGGCAGCGTCCGGGACGTCGAAGCCTTCGCGGGTCGTGATGACCGCAGCGACGCGCTCACCGAACTTCGCATCCGGAATTCCCGCGACCAGAGCGTCGAGCACCGCCGGGTGACTCTTGAGCGCCTGCTCGACCTCTTCCGGATACACCTTCTCCCCGCCGGTGTTGATGCACTGAGAACCACGCCCCAGCAGGACGATCGAGCCGTCGGCTTCCACGCGCCCGACGTCGCCGAGCACCGACATCCGCACCCCGTCGATCACCGGGAACGTAGCCGCGGTCTTGACCGGATCATTGAAGTAGCCGACCGGCACGTGACCGCTGCGAGCGATGTAGCCGGTCTCGGGCGATCCCGGCTCCAGCGGCCGCATCCTTTCGTCCACGACGCGGGTCTCGTCGCGAGCGGCGATGCGCATCAGGCCGTCTTCGCCGATCTCCAGATTGCCGTCGACGCCCGACTCCGAGGAGCCGAATCCGTCGCGGATCACCAGGTTCGGAAGCATCGACTTGAGCTGCTCCCGCAGTGAGAGCGAGAACAAGGCTCCACCCGACGAGACCATTCCGACCGTGCTGAGGTCGTAATCTGCTGCGTTTGCTGCCAATTCGTCTGCGAGCGGACGTGCCATCGCGTCTCCGACGACGGTGATGGAGACGGCCTTCTCACTTCCGGCGAGCTGCAGCGTCGTCTTCGCGTCGAACCGCGCCATGAGAATTGCGTTGGCGCCCATGAAGAATCCGGTGAACAGCGAGTACGACGCCGCACCGTGCATCAGGGGTGCGGTACTGAGCATGTTCATCGCGGGAACGTTCGGCACCGCGGCGAACAGAGCCTCAGCGGTCGTGTGCGGCGGACCGAACGGATTTCCGCCGGTGAGCGCCGCGAAGTAGAAGTCTTCATGACGCCACATGACACCCTTGGGCATCCCTGTCGTGCCGCCGGTGTAGATGACGAAGAGGTCGTCGTTGCTGCGGGGCGCGAAGTCACGAGTGGCGGGCTGCTCCGCGGCAGCGTCGGCGTATCCAACGACGTCGACACCTTCGATATCGCGGACCACGGACTTGCCGACGACAACGACGTGCTTGATGCCGGGCGCGGCCGGGAGAACCGTCTCCACGACGGAAACGAACTCCTCGTCCACGATCAGTGCCACCGACTGCGAATCGTTGTACAGATAGGTCAGTTCGGCGTCGACGTAGCGATAGTTGACGTTGATCGGGACCGCACGAATCTTGAGGCACCCGAGCAAACTCTCGACGAACTCGATGCTGTTGCGCATGTGCAGAGCAACGTGATCGCCGGGCCCGACACCGACACTCGCCAGGTGGCGGGCGATGCGATTCGAGCCCTCGTCCAGCTCGACGTAGGTGCGACGACGACCATCGCACACGAGCGCCGTGCGGTCCGGAATCAGATCCGAGATGCCCTCGTACAGATCTGCCAAATTCAGTGACACTGCTGGTGCCTTCCTTGATGTCCGGCCCGGTGAATTCAGGGCCGACCGTACTGCGTTTTCGGTGAGAACTATCCGACCCTGGAGCCGACGAATGCGGCCGAGAACTGAGCGGATCGGTGGTGACGCAAACGCGTACGCGGTGGGATCGCCGCGTCGCCCCAAGGTGGCATGCAGCGCTCGTGACCCAGATCACCGCTCCCGCTGAGTGAGACTCCTCCTCAGTCGGCCAAACTTCTGTTCAAAACTAGAACTAATTCTGATTTCGCTCGAATGATTTTTTCGGAACGACTACCGAACTCTCGACTTCAAATTAGAATGAATACTAATTTTGCAAGACGTACCCGACCGCCCGGATCGAAGGAGCACGACATGACGCAATCACTGAGCTTGGAAGGCAAAGTTGCCGCCGTCACCGGCGCCGGCGCCGGCCTGGGTCGCGCCGAAGCACTCGGACTCGCGGCTGCCGGTGCAGCCGTCATCGTCAACGACATGGGTGCAGCGGCCAACGACGTGGTCGACGAGATCAAGGCCGCAGGTGGACAGGCACTCGCCATCACCGGCGACGTCTCCGACTGGTCGCTCGGCGGGCGCATCATCGAAGAGGCTGTCAAGAACTTCGGATCCTTCGACATCCTCGTCAACAATGCAGGCATCCTGCGCGACAAGATGATCTTCAACCTGACCGAATCCGATTGGGACGACGTCATCCGCGTGCACCTCAAGGGCCACGCCGCCACCTCGCACGCAGCCGCAGTCCACTGGCGCGCAGCCAGCAAGGCAGCCGACGCACCGGTCTACGGCCGCATCATCAACACCTCTTCCGAGGCCTTCCTCTTCGGCAGCGCCGGACAGCCCAACTACTCGGCAGCCAAGGCCGGCATCACCGCTCTGACGCTCTCGAGCGCAGCAGGTCTCTCCCGCTACGGCGTCCGCACCAACGCGATCTGCCCCCGTGCCCGCACCGCCATGACGGCAGAAGCCTTCGGCGAGAACAACACCGGCGTCGTCGGCCTCGATCCGCTTGCACCCGAGCGCGTCGCGACCCTGGTCAGCTACCTCGCATCCCCCGATTCCGACGAGATCAACGGACAGGTCTTCGTCGTCTACGGCAAGATGGTGGCGTTGATGGAAGCACCCAAGGTCGAGAACCGTTTCGACGCAGCCGGATCCGCGTTCACCGTCGAAGAACTCGGTGGCCAGCTCTCGTCTTACTTCTCCGGCCGTGGGCCGTACGAGACCTACGCCGCCTACAGCATCGCCGGCCTCGAAAAGATTGCACTTGCAGTCGACGAGACCGCAACAGTTTGAGCAGCACTTACGAAGAGGAGCGTTTCATGAGGTTGAACGGCAAGGTAGCGATCGTCACCGGCGGCGCCGGTGGAATCGGTCGTGCCATCACCCGAGTCTTCGCCCGTGAAGGCGCGAAGGTCCTGTTCGTCGACATCAACGACGAGCAGGGCCAGGCCCTCGAACAAGAACTGGCCGGCTCCGGCAAGTTCCTGAACGTCGACCTTGCTGCCGCCGGTTCGGCCGAGCAGATCCGTGACGCCGCGCTCGAGGCTTTCGGCAAGCTCGACATCCTGGTGAACAACGCTCACGCGTCCCGTCAGGCTCCGTTGCTCGAAACCACGCAGGACATGTTCGACCTGTCCTTCAACACCGGTTTCTACCCCGTTGTCCACCTCATGCAGGCGTGCCACGACGAACTCGCGAAGACCAAGGGTTCCGTCGTCAACTTCGCGTCGGGTTCAGGTTTGGACGGAATGCCGACCCAGACGTCCTACGCTGCGGCCAAGGAAGCTGTGCGAGGCCTGACGCGCGTCGTCGCCAACGAGTGGGCGCCGGAAGGCATTCGGGTCAACGTGGTCTGCCCGTTCGCCGCCACCGAAGGCGTCGTCAAGTGGCAGGAAGCCTTCCCTGAGCGCGCAGCCGCATCGGTTGCCAAGGTGCCTCTCGGACGCATCGGTGATCCCGAAACCGACATCGCTCCCGTCGTGGTGTTCCTGGCGAGCGACGATTCCAAGTACATGACGGGTCAGACGTTGATGGCCGACGGCGGCAGCATCAAACTGCGCTGAGTCGAAGTTCTTCTCGGTGAGCTCAGCTCACCGAGAAGAGCTTGGCGGCGTTGTCGTGCACGACGGCTCGCAGCCATTCGTCTCCGAGATCGAAGCGCGTAACCGCTTGCAAGGCCGTGAGATACGGGTACGGAATGTTCGGGAAGTCGCTACCGAACAGAATCCGGTCCTGCATGTCGACGAGCCGTGATACGTCCGCCTTCGGGAAGGCACACTGCTCTTCCGTGAAGTCGGTGAACGCCATGGTCGTATCCAGGCGGACATTGCCGTAAGCCTCTGCCAGATCGAGGAATTCGCTGTACTCGGGCATCCCCATGTGGGCGACGATCAACGACAGGCGCGGGTACCGTGCGAGCAGCGAAGCAATGCGATCAGGTCCCGTGTACTCCCCCGGCGCCGGTCCCGATCCACAATGGATCACGATGGGCGTCTCGGAGTCCTCGAGCTGACCCCAGACCTTGTCGAGCAGAGGGTCGTTCGGGTCGTAGTTTCCGACCTGGATGTGGGACTTGAAGATTCGCGCGCCCGACTCCAATGCCTTGCCGACGTACGACGCCGCCGACTCCTCGGGATAGAACGTGGCCGTGTGCAGGCAATCGGGCGTTTGCGCGGCAAATTCGACGGCCCACTGATTGAGCCACTCGGCCATCGCGTGCTTGTGCGGGTAGATCATCGACGTGAAAGCCCGGACACCGAACTCGCGGAGACGGTGTACCCGCTCCTCCTCGGCAAGTCGGTACGCGATCGGCCAAGGTCGACCGATCATCGGTCCCGCCGAATCGAAGTAGCCCCACACCTTGTCCATGACGCTCTTCGGCATGAAATGGGTATGGACGTCGATCACGCCAGGAACACCCAACTCGCGCCAAAAAGCCCGAACCTCGGCGATCTCCTCCGGTCCAGTCGATGGGACCTCTTCGGTACACACGTCTGACACCCCTTTCGTTCGCTCGACCATACCGAGTGCCGTCGCGCTCACCGGGACAGGTCGTTGACGGCCCGCCCGGAGCACCCGAATGTGAACCCATCTTGCCGATCACCGTTGGAGGTTGAATGTCTCAGGCCGAGTCCGAAGTGGGGTCGATCAGTGCCGTCGAGGAACTGCTCGCAATCGAGGAAATCAAGCGTGTGTTCGCCGCGCGCCTACGCTGCATGGACACCAAGCAGTGGCACGTCTACCCAACCCTGCACACCGCAGACGTCGTCAGCGAGACGTGGGGCGGACTCCCGACAGACAAGCAACCCAAGACCGGCGACACCTCGAACCAGGTAGTGGGCATCGACAAACTCACCGCGGCAATTCGGAACATGCTCGACGGCGACATCCCCCTCACCACGGCGCACCACGCACACACTCCCGAAATCGTGCTGACCTCGCCCACCACCGCAACCGGCATCTGGGCGATGGAGGACATGCTGTGGTGGAACGACGGCGAGAAAGAACTGCACCTACACGGCTACGGCCACTACCACGAGAAATACCGCAAAGAAGACGGCAAGTGGCTGATCAGCTACCGAACCCTCACCCGGCTCCGTGTCGACCAGGACCCCGGATTCTTCCGATTCATGAAAGCGCTGTGACGAAGTGACCAACCCGCTGTTCCAACCGCTCCGCATCCGTTCGCTCGAACTGTCCAACCGCATAGTCATGTCGCCGATGACGCGCACGTACTCCATCGAGGGCGTGCCTGGCTGGGACGTCGCCGAGTACTACCGCCGACGAGCTGAGGGCGGCACCGGACTGATCGTCACCGAAGGCGTCGCGATCGATCACGAGACTGCTGTCGACCACGCCAACGTCCCCAACCTCCACACTCCCGCTGCTCAGGCCGGATGGCGGAAGGTAGTCGACGATGTGCACGCTGCGGGCGGCAAGATCGTGCCTCAGCTCTGGCACGTCGGACCTTTGTGGGGCGCGATGACGCAGATGGACCCCTCACTCAAGCCGATGCGCCCCTCAGGCGAGTGGGGCCCGCTCGGCGTCACCTCGTACTCCGCTGCCTACGTCGAACGCGCACAGGCCAGCACCGAAGCGATGACCGAGCAGGACATCCAGGACGTCATCGACGCGTACGTCCGTAGCGCGAAGCACGCCGTCGAACTCGGCTTCGACGGCATCGCGATCCACGGCGGTCACGGCTATCTCCTCGATTCCTTCTTCTGGGAGGGCACCAACCAGCGCGACGACGCGTGGGGAGGCGACCTGGAGCGTCGAACCAGGTTCCCGGCCGCCGTCGTCGCCGCGATCCGCGCAGCCATCGGACCGGATCTGCCGATCATCTACCGTTTCTCACAGCACAAGCAGCAGGATTTCACCGCGAAGATCGCGGAAACCCCCGAAGAGTTGGGCGTCATCCTGGGCGCGCTGGTCGACGCCGGAGTCGACGTTCTCGACGCCAGCATCAGGCGTTTCGACGTGCCGGCCTTCGAAGGCAGCGATCTCTCGTTGGCGGGTTGGGCGAAGAAGCTGACCGGCGCCGTCACGATGGCCGTCGGCAGCGTTGGTATCGGAAAGTCGCTGCGGGACAGCCGCATCGAAGGCGTCGCACCTGTAGTCGACAACATCCCACAGCTCGAGGAGCGCATCGGCAGCGGAGAGTTCGATCTGATCGCGATCGGCCGTCTCCATCTCGCCGATCCTGCATTGGCAACTACCCTGCGCGCCGGTGGCCCGCTACCGGCGTTCGATCGAGCGGTGCATGAGGGCAGCTTGATCTAGGGACTCCGCCCCTGTGCGCCTTTCCGGTAGTTCGCACTACCAAAAAGGCGCACAGGGCCGAAGGCCTTTATGTTCGACCCATGACTACTTTCAACGCCTGGGTCGCCCGCGACAGCGACGGCACCATCGACTTCGCCCCCGAAACCGTCGACGAATCCTTCCTCCCGGCAGGTGAGGTCACCATTCGCGTCGAGTATTCGAGCGTCAACTACAAGGACGCGCTCGCGGTCACGCCGAAAGGCGGGGTGGTTCGCGAGTACCCGATCGTCCCCGGCATCGACGTCGCCGGCGAGGTCATTGCCTCCGAGTCCGACGCATTCGCCCCGGGAGACAAGGTCGTCGCACATGGCTACGAGATCGGGACCGCCCGCAACGGCGGCTACGCCGAGATCGCCCGTTTGCCTGCCGAGTGGGTCGTGAAGCTCGACGGCATTTCCACCGCCGACGCTGCCGCGATCGGCACGGCAGGATTCACCGCAGCCATGAGCGTCCAAGCCATTCTGGCCAGCGGAGTGAAGCCAGCCGACGGTCCCGTCCTGGTGACTGGCGCGAGCGGCGGAGTCGGCACCGTCAGCGTCGACCTTCTGGCAAGCGCAGGCTTCGACGTGGTCGCCTCCAGCGGTAAGCCCGGCGCGGCAGACCTTCTGACGTCACTCGGTGCGTCTTCGGTGATCGGCCGGCTCCCCGAGGATCCCGACGCCAAGCCTCGCCCGCTCGGAAAATCTCAGTGGGCGGCGGCCGTCGACTGCGTCGGTGGAAAGACCCTCGCTCACGTTCTGAGCACGATCAACTACGGCGGTGTTGTCGCTGCCAGCGGATTGACCGGCGGCGCCGCGCTGCCTACGACCGTGCTGCCGTTCATTCTCCGCGGAGTCTCACTGCTGGGCATGGACTCGGTATTGATGCCGATCGAACCCCGTCGCGCGCTGTGGACCCGGCTGGGCTCCGACTTGGCCCCACGTCATCTGAAGGAGATCACGAACCTCGTTGCCGTCCGCGACGTCGTCTCGGTGATCGATCAGGTCCGCGAAGGCAAGTACACCGGCCGGGCGCTGGTTCAGGTTGCCGACGGATTCTGAACCGCTCAGAAAAGTGTGAACAGATCTGCCGGTTCTTCGGCCGTCGTGGACTTCTCCTTGTAGGGGGAGTTCACGGCGGTCGGTTCCTTCTTCACCGGGGCAGCAAGCGGCACCGATGCGATGTCCCCCGAGACGATGGCGCGTGCGGCTTCGCCGGCCAGCTTGTCTGCCATTTCGTTGTAGTGGTTGCCGACGTGCCCGCGCACCCAGCGAAAGCGCACCGGTCCGACACGATCGGTGATGGCTCGATCGATACTCTGCACCAGATCGAGGTTCTTGACCGCCCCGCCGCTCGCGGTCTTCCAGCCCTTGCGCTTCCAACTCGGCAGCCATTCCGACGCGCACTTGATGGCGTACTGCGAGTCGGATTCGATGAGCAGAGGATCAGCACCGGGATGGGCGACGACGGCCTCGAAGAGCGCACGCAACTCGGCAATCTGATTGGTACCGGACGCTTCTCCGCCGGACATGCTCGGACCCTCGTGATTGACCCACGCCCAGCCGATAGCCCCACCGGGGTTTCGCAGACAGGATCCGTCGGTGCTCACGATGATCATGGCTCGGACAATACGTTGCGTCACCGACACACGCCTTAACGGAGGATGGACGGTGGCGATACGCTGACCTCGATGACGCCGCTATCTCCGGTCGACGAAGTCACGGTGACTTCTCAGCGACCACTCGATGCCGCGCTGACGCTCAGCCCGCATCAGCGCGGACCCGGCGACCCCGCACATCGACGGTCAGCCGACGGAGCGATCTGGCGAGTTTCCCGCCAACTTTCGGGTCCTGTGACCTACCGCATCACCCAGTCGGATCGCCATACGGTCCGGGTACAGGCCTGGGGTCCCGGCGCCACGGAATTCCTGACCGGCGCCGAAGCGCTGCTCGGTCTCGACGACGAGGCCGAAGATTTTGCCCCCGAACATCCCAAGCTCGCCGAAGCTCATCGACGCTTCCCTCATCTGCGCATCGGCCGCACCGGCCGCGTCATGGAAGCTCTCGTTCCCGCGATCCTCGAGCAACGAGTCCACGGCATCGACGCATTTGCCGCGTGGCGCCGCCTGCTGACCAAGTTCGGGGAGCGCCCACCCGGCCCCGCGCCCGACGGAATGCGAGTTCCACTCACCGCGGACCAATGGCGTCGAATGCCGTCATGGGAATTCCATCGCGCGAACGTCGATCCAACGAGGTCCAAGACGATCGTTCAGTGCGCTCGCGTCGCCGACCGCCTCGAGCAGGCATCCACGTTCCCCAGAACCGAGGCGACCAAACGGTTGCGAGCGGTACCCGGCGTCGGGATCTGGACTGCCGCCGAAGTGGCTCAGCGTGCATTCGGCGATTCAGATGCACTCTCGGTCGGCGACTACCACCTCGCTGCCGTCGTCGGGTGGTCACTGCTGGGTGAACCGATCGACGACGCCGAGATGGTGCAGTACCTCGCTCCCCTTCAACCGCATCGATACCGCGCCGTGAGGCTCCTGCAGGTCAGCGGGCAAGCCGTCAAACCCAAGTTCGGTCCGCGAACTGCCGTTGCCGACCACCGTTGGCACTGAGCATCAGGAGTTGGAAAATGTCGACCCGATACGCACACATCGCCTTCTCCCCCGCTGCGGTGGAGCGTCAGCGGTCGACCGGAAGTTTCACCGTGTACGGTTCGAAACTCGATCAGCCCGACGAAGGCCCGATGGAATTCGATTTCCGCGCGCAGGGATTCGTGAAATCCGTGGATTCCTTCTTCATGTCCACGGTGACGCCCGACGGTTGGCCGTACGTCCAACATCGCGGCGGCCCGCGCGGATTCCTGCATGTGTTGGGCCCGAATCGAATCGGATTCGCCGATCTCCCCGGCAATCAGCAATTCGTGACGCTCGGCAATCTGGAAGAGAACAATCGCATCTCGCTGTTCGTCATCGATTACCCGACGCGAACGAGATTGAAGATCTACGGGCGTGCGCAGGTGATCGAAGCGGACGAGGACCCTGCACTACTGCAACAGCTCTTGCAAGTCCCCGGCGGCACCATGACGGCAAAAGCCCAGCGTTCCATCGTCATCGACGTCGAAGCGTTCGACTGGAACTGCAGTCGAAACATCACGCCACGCTTCGACAAGGAGCGCATGGACGAATCCCTCGCTCTGGCACGCCAACCCCTGCAAGCCGAGGTAGATCGGCTTACTGCCGAGGTCGAAGAATTGCGTGCGCGGTTGTCGAAAAACGAATGAGACTAGGCGGTTTCAGGGCACTCGGAGTCGGGTAGCCACCAAACACGGCCCGTCGCGCGGAGACGACGGGTCCCGTTGTGCCCGAGGAGGTCCGCACGATCGATCCAGACGGTGGAGTTCTGGTTAACGAACTGCACCGCCACCATTCACGACTGGTTCCACACAGACAGATTGGCCGTCCCCATGAAACTGTCCCGAACTCTCACCATGTCCGTTCTCGTCGTCGCCGCAGTCGGCGCCGGAGCCGGCACCGCGGTCGCAGCGCCCCCGAATGCGGGCTTCGATCCGTCCCAACCCCTACTGACACCGACCGCAGAGTCGAACAGCCAGGCGGCGTTGATGCTCTTCCCCGGTAACGATCCGAAGCAGGCCGCGTTCGACACGATGGCCAACGAGGTCAATATCGGCTGGAACAACGGTGGTCTGCAGTCGACCCTGATCGGAGCCAACCTCGGCGTCGGAATCGGCTGCCTGTCGATCTTCCCGAACTTCATCGCCGGCTGCATCGTCGGTGGAGTCATCGGCACGGTTGCCGGAGTCGGCGCAGGAATCACCAACGGAAACCCGAACGCTGCGCCGGCCGTCGAGAAGTTCTTCGCGACTCCTTGAGTAGCGCTCAGCTGTGCGTGTGCCCGGGGGTGGGTGTCTCGTCGTGAAAATGTGTGGCGCCGATCGAATGCAGCAGCTGGTGAACGGTGTCGTCCGCCAGTTGGTATCGCATCGATCGGCCGTCGCGGGTCGCGCTCACCCACCCCTGGCTACGCAGTAGCCGCAGCGCATGTGAGACGGCTGTGCCGCTCATCCCCAGCGCCACGGACAAATCCGTGACGCAGATACCCGGTGCGTGATGAAGGCAGAGCAACAGACGCAGACGATTGGTGTCGGAGAGAAGCTCGAAGCGACCGGACCAACTGGTGACGTCCAAACCCTCGAGTGCGGCCCTGGCGCGACGAACATCCTCGACGCTCAGCGCGCCACTGGTGTCTGCTGCGCCTGCATTCGTCAACCGACTGCCTCCGTAGAACTTCCGATCCCCCGCCGCAAGTGTACCCAGAAGCGAACCTCGTCAGGCGGACTCCACCACGGCCGCCATACCCTGGCCACCGCCGATACACATGGTCAACAGCGCTTTTCCGCCGCCGCGTCGGCCGAGTTCGTGAAGCGCGGTTGTTGCCATACGCGCACCCGTCGCTCCCACAGGATGCCCGAGCGAGATGCCGGAACCGTTGACGTTCAGGCGATCGAGGTCCTCGAATCCCCATTCCTTCACGACGCCGAGAACCTGGCACGCAAACGCCTCGTTCAGCTCGACCAGATCGAAATCGGCAAAGCCTGCCCCGGTGCGAGCAAACAGTTTCGAGACGGCGGCAACCGGCCCGAGGCCCATCAGCGCCGGTTCACAACCGGCCGCGGCCCAGCTGTCGAGGAACCCGATGGGTTCCAGCCCCAGCTCGTCCAGACGATCCTCGGCGACCACCAACATCGCTGCCGCAGCGTCATTCTGCTGGCTGGCGTTACCGGCGGTCACGACGCCTCCCTCGGTCACCGCACGCAGCCGTGCCAAGGTTTCGAGTGAGGTATCCGGACGGATCCCCTCGTCAGCACGAAACTGTGTGACGTTCCCTTTTCGATCCGTCTGTTCGACGGCGACGATTTCAGCATCGAATCGGCCGGCTTCTCTTGCCAGTGTTGCTTTTCGGTGACTGTCGACGGCGAAGGCGTCCGACTCTTCCCGCGTGATCCCGCAGCGTGTCGCGACGTTCTCGGCCGTTTCGATCATTCCGCTGATCCGACCGAATCGCCACTCGGGTTGCGAGCGCTCGCGGCCACGATCGAGGCGGTCGAACAGTTGCAGCCCACCGGATCTGGTGCCCCACCGCGCTCCGGTGGTGTAGTGCTCGATCCCGCTCATCGATTCGACGCCACCCGCGAGAACCACGTCGGCCGCACCCGTCTGGACCATCATGGCCGCGGAAACGATGGCCTGCAGACCCGTTCCACATCGGCGATCCGTCTGGAAGCCGGCTACCGAAATCGGCAACCCGGCCTCGAGCGCCGCCCACCTTCCGATGCACGGTGCCTCCGAATTGGCATACGACTGCCCCATCGCGACGTCGTCGATGCGGGACGGATCGATTCCGCTACGACGCACGGTCTCCTTGACGACGGTGGCAGCCAGACTTTCCGCAGGCACGTCACGAAGTGCCCCTCCGAAACGGCCCACCGCGGTTCTGACCGGCGCGACCAATGCTGCTCGTTTCACAACTGACCTCGAATCTCGTTCTGGAAGAATGGAAAAGGATTCAGGAGACCAACAGGCGCACGGTATCCGCTACCAGCGCAGGTTTACCCGCTCCTTCGATTTCGATCGTGTACCGCACGACTATCGTCGCGCCCTTCGCGGTGCGCTCGAAGGAAAGAATCTCCGCACCTGCCCGCACCGAAGAACCGACCTTGACCGGTTCGGGGAATCGCACCTTGTTGCTTCCGTAGTTCACGGTCATGGAGATTCCGTCGACACGCATCACCTGAGCGCCGAGCACCGGCAACAACGAAAGAGTCAGATAGCCGTGGGCGATGGTGCCGCCGTACGGACCCTGCGCTGCGCGCTCGGGATCCACGTGAATCCACTGGTGATCCTCGGTGGCGTCGGCGAACTTGTCGATCCGGTCCTGTGTGACCGGGAACCACGCGCTGTAGCCCAAGTGCTCACCGACAGCCGTCTCTACTTCGTCGATTCCGTTGAAAATTCGCATAGTTCTCTCCTGAAAGGTGTTGAACAGCAAAGAAAAGTGAGGCGTTAATGTGCGCCGCGGCGCAGCGTCAATGTGCGCCGCGGCGCAGCGTGACCCGATACGTGTACTGCTCCGGCAAGAAATAGCTCACCGACAACTCGTTGGCAACGCCCTGCGCGTTGGAGTACAAACGGTCCACCCGCAACATGGCGTGGCCGATTTCGCAATCAACGTCCCTGGCAACGTCCGCCGTGGCCGGGGACACCGTGATCGATTGTGCTGCTTCGACAATCGGACTGTCGATCAGCGGTTCCAGCAAGCCGATCACCGTATTGGCGCTCACCGCACCGGCCGCCATGGCGGGCAGGTCGACGATCTGCCGCGCGATCGCCTCCGGCAGATGCGCCGTCGTCTGCACGAACGGAACTCCCTCGTGTATCCGCCGGAAGACCACGGTGTACACGACGTCGGTGTCGAGCCGAAGCCGACTGGCCGCCTCGATGTCCACGCGCCGTTGCAGCGGTGACACAACTTCCATCGTCGTGTCCCGCGAAAGGTTCATGAGATCTTCGATGGATCCGAGATGACGGAGATAGCGGCCGCTGTTCTCGGTCACGAACGTTCCGCGCCCGGGTACTCGGTACACGATGCCCTCGGCAACCAGATCGTGAAAGGCTCGGCGGACCGTCTGCCGACTCACGCCGTGATGCTGCGCCAGTTCGGATTCGGTGGGCAGTTGAATGCCGTCGCGGTAGGTACCGGCAGAGATCTGCTGACGAAGCTCACGAGAGAGGCGTTGGTACGCCGGCTCCGTCTCTCTTTCCTTACCGCTCATAGCGACATGATCCTACTTGCTCACCGGTCCGTCACAGACCGCCGCGGGCAACCAGCTGCGAAACGATCACGTTGCGCTGAATTTCGTTGGTTCCCTCCCCGACGATCATCAGTGGTGCATCACGGAAATACCGCTCGACGTCGTACTCCGTCGAGTAGCCGTAACCGCCGTGGATGCGGACGGCGGACAAAGCGATTTCCATCGCCACCTCGGAGGCGTACAGCTTGGCCATGCCTGCCTCCATGTCGCACCGCTCCCCACTGTCGTACATCTGCGCCGCGTGCCACGTCAGCTGCCGTGCGGCCGTCAGCTTCGTTGCCATGTCGGCAAGGTAATTGCCGATCGACTGGTGCTTCCAGATCGGCTGGCCGAAGCTCTCGCGCTGCTGCGCGTACGCAAGTGAATCTTCGAGTGCGGCCGTGGCGACGCCCAGTGCGCGGCAAGCCACCTGGATACGGCCGGTCTCGAGCCCCTTCATCATCTGCCCGAAGCCCTTTCCGGGAGTACCGCCCAGAATGGCCGACTCGGAGATGCGGTAATTGTCGAAGGACAGTTCACAACTCTCGACGCCCTTGTATCCGAGCTTCGGGAGGTCGCGGGAGACGGTCAGCCCTTCGCCGTGCTCGACGAGAACGATCGAGATGCCCGCATGACGAGGGCTTGCGCTTGGATCGGTCTTGCACAGCAAGGCGATCACGCCGGATCGGCGGGCATTGGTGATCCATGTCTTGGCTCCGTTGACGACCAGATCTGTGCCGTCGCTCTTGGCGTTGGTTGTCATGGCCTGCAGATCGGAACCTCCGCCGGGCTCGGTGAGGGCCATCGTTGCCCGGATCTCGCCGGTTGCCATTCGCGGCAGGTACTTCACCTTCTGCTCTTCGGTACCGAACAGCGAGATGAGTTTCGCGACCACCGTGTGACCGCCCATCGCCCCCGCCAGGGACATCCATCCGCGTGACAGTTCCTGCGTCACCTGCGCATAACAGGGCATGGACACCGGCGATCCGCCGTACTCCTCGGGAATCGCGAGCCCGTAGATCCCGATCTGCTTCATCTGATCGATCCACTTCTCGGGATACTCGTTCGCGTGCTCCACCTCCTGGACCGTGGGCTTGACCTCTCGGTCGACGAACCGGCGCACGGTTTCGATCAGGAATGTCTCTTCGTCGTTGAGCTTGAGCATTAATCCGCCTCGACTTGAAATAAGTTTGTACGGCCATATTTCGATATTGTTCGCGCAATGTCAATACCGCGCCTTGACATCGATACGCAGCAACTGCCAGCATCGAGGCAGTTCGGTGCACATCAACGCCGTTCACGGCAGCTCATCCACTTCACAACTGGCCGTACATTTGATTTCCAGATCGAGGTAATCGACACACTATGGACGAGAACCACCACCGCGCCACCAGACGTCGCGCGTCCCTGGTCGCGCCGGGTTCAGACGAGCGCAAGGCACGCAAAGCACTCTTCTCGAACGCAGACGAGGTGATTCTCGACCTCGAAGATGCCGTCACTTCGGCGAACAAGAACCTGGCGCGAACCCTCGTGAGCACCTTGGTGCACGAGTTCGGTAGGGCGCGCACCATCTCGGTCCGAATCAACGGCCTGACCACACCATGGGCCCGCGACGACCTGATCGCCTGCGGCGCCCTGGGAGAATCGCTGACGAGCGTGATCGTCCCGAAGGTCGAGTCCGCCGACGAACTACTCGAGGCCGAGCACATCCTCTTCACTGCCGGTGGGCACCACACCACCCTGCAAGCCCTGATCGAAACTCCGCTCGGCGTCCAGAATGCCGACTCCATCGCCCGCGCGACCCCTCGTCTCCAAGCCGCGATCATCGGATACGCCGATCTCGGTGCAGCGCTCGGCCGTTCACGCTCGGCACTGCCTGAACACTGGCTTGCCGTCCAGGACAGAATTCTGATCGCCTGCCGCGCAGCCGGCGTCGCAGCCATCGACGGGCCCTTTCTCGGCATCACCGACGACGACGCTTTCCGCCGCGCCGCGCACTGGACCAGCGCTCTCGGGTTCGACGGCAAATGGGTCATCCACCCGGCGCAGATCGACTCGGCCACTACCGCATTCACTCCTTCGGACGACGCCGTCAATGACGCCCGACGGGTACTGACCGCACTCGAAGAAGCCGAAACCCTGGGTTCGGGTGCCGCCCAACTCGACGGCCAGATGCTCGACGAAGCTGTGGCCGTGGCAGCGCGTCGTACGCTTGCCCGAGCCGAAGGAGTCACCGTATGAGCGAGCACTACGTGGGAGGCCCGTACTTCGACGAGCTCACCCATGGTCAGATCTTCGACGAAGCCCCCGCGGTGACGTTGACCAGTGGACTCGCCGCCTCCCATCAGGCGATCCTCGGTGACCGCATGCGCCTGCCTCTCGACGCACACTTGTCGTCGAGCGTCACGGGTTCCGGTGCACCAGTGGCAAATCCAGGACTGGTCACCGACATCGCCATCGGCCAGTCAACCGTGGTCACACACCACGTCAAGGCGAACCTCTTCTACCGTGGACTGCGATTCCACCGTTTCCCGGTACTCGGTGACACCCTGTACACGCGCACCGAGGTTGTCGGTCTACGCGAGAACTCGGCCAAGCCGGGACGCGGCGCCACCGGACTTGCCGCGCTACGGATGACGTCTGCTGATCAGAACGGCAACACGGTCCTCGACTTCTACCGCTGCGCCATGCTCCCCCTGAGCCCCGACCCGATCGAGGCGAGAACTCGCCACGCCGACGACCTCGGGGCGATCGGTCCGTCCGAACCGGCTCCGTACGTATCACCTGACGGTTGGGACCTCGACACGTATCGAGAGCGGGTACCCGGCAGGCACTTCGATTCCGATTTGGTGGGCTCCGTCTTCCACAGCAGCGGCGACGTCGTCTCCAGCGCACCCGAACTTGCCCGGCTGAGCTTGAACATCGCAGCGACGCACCACGACGATCGCGTCGGCGCCCACGGTCGCCTCGTCTACGGCGGCCACACCATCGGGATCGCACTCGCCCAGGCGACTCGCGCTCTGCCCAACGTGGTGACGGTTCTCGGGTGGCACTCGTGCGATCACACCGGACCCGTTCACGAGGGCGATACCCTCACGAGCGAACTGCACGTCGAAAACTCGTCGCCCCTCGAACACGGAACCGCAGTGCAACTGCGTTCGCTCGTGTTCTCCCACAATGCTTCTGCAACACAAACTCCGGTTCTCGACTGGCGTTTCACCGTGTTGATGGCATGAGCACACACTCTTCTATCACGGAGGACCACACATGACTCAGAGCCCAGGCCCGCTGTCCGGGCTTCGCATCGTCGAGGTCTCGAGCTTTGTCGCCGCGCCGCTGTGCGGACTGACGCTCTCCCAACTCGGCGCCGAGGTGATCCGGATCGACCCGATCGGAGGTGCCTCCGATTACAACCGCTGGCCCGTCACAGACAAGGGCGAGAGCATCTACTGGACCGGACTCAACAAAGGCAAACGGTCACTGTCAGTGGACATGCGCGCCGAACGCGGCCAAGAACTGATACGCCAACTGATCACGGCGCCGGGACCTGGCGGCGGAATCCTGGTCACCAACGCCGGCGGCCGTAAGTGGATGAGCCACGACTCCCTGGCCCAGTTGCGTAGCGACGTCATCACCCTCGAGATCCTCGGACGCCGCGACGGCAGCCCCGGAGTCGACTACACGGTCAACGCCGCCTTGGGATTTCCACAGATCACCGGCCCCGCCGACTACGCCGGAGTTGTCAACCACGCACTGCCCGCCTGGGACGTCGCATGCGGGCTCTACGCCGCCCTGTCGATCACTGCCGCAGTGCGCCAACGTGACTCGACCAGACATGGATCTCGGATCACGCTCCCACTCGAAGACGTCGCATTGGCCACCGCGGGAACCCTCGGTTACCTCACCGAAGTACAAGTGAACGGTCGCAGTCGCGAGTCCGGCGGAAACGCCGTCTACGGCACGTACGGAATCGATTTCGTCTCCAGCGACAACGACCGGTTCATGATCGTTGCACTCACTACCCGCCATTTCCGCGACCTTGCGTCGGTCACCGGCACCACGGCGGCTGTCGACGCTGTCGAAGCTGCACTCGGAGCCGACTTCTCCACCGAAGCGGATCGCTACCGTCATCGAGAGGTACTCACTGCTCTGTTCTCACATTGGTTCCGGGAACACAGCGGCGCCGAGATCGCTGCAGCGCTGGACACATCGTCGGTTCTGTTCGAGAGGTACCGCAGTTTCGAGGAAGTGGTGAAATCTGGCGAACTGGAGAACAACCCGATGTTCTCCGCACTCGATCAACCTCGAATCGGAAGCTACCTGGCTGCCGCCAATCCTGCCTCGTTCGACGGCGCACACCTGGGTACCGGACCCGCCTCCGAGGTCGGCGGCGATTCGATCGCGGTGCTCGCCGACATCCTCGGAACCAACGCCGATCACGCCTCGACGCTGATCGCGGACGGCGTCGTCGGGGTTCCGGCGAACTGACCTACCCGGAAGATGTTTTCGGCCTCGGAACATTTGTTCCGAGGCCGAGAACATGTCGAGAGTGCGTCAGAGACCAAGATCCTTCGCGATGATGGTCTTCATGACTTCACTTGTGCCACCGTAGATTCGTGTGACACGCGTGTCTGCGTAAAGACGCGCGATGGGATACTCGGTGATGTAGCCGTACCCGCCGTGCAATTGGAGGCACTTGTCGATCACTCGACCTGCCGCCTCGGTGCAGAACAGTTTCGCCTTCGCTGCGTCGGGAATCGTCAGAGTGCCGCGGTCATGACATTCGAGTGCGTTGTCGGACACCAGCTGGATGGCATCAACCTCGGTAGCGCATTCGGCCAGAACGAATTTGGTGTTCTGGAAGGCCGCGACCGGCTTGCCGAACACCTTGCGGTCCTTGACGTAGTCGATGGCAAAGCGAAGCGCTGCACTGGCAGTGGCGGCCGCTCCGAACGCGATGGTCAACCGCTCCTGAGCCAGGTTGTGGGTCAGATAGCTGAAGCCGTCGCCCTCTTCTCCGAGTCGGTCCTCGACGGGCACCTTGACGTCGACAAACGAAAGCTCCGCAGTGTCGGAGGTCTTGAGCCCGATCTTGTTGATCTTGCGCCCCACCGAGTATCCGGGCGACGACGTATCGATCACCAGAATCGACAACCCCGTGCGCCGGTTCTCCGCTGTGCTGGGCGCGGTACGGCACACCACCAGGACGCGGTCGGCAAGTACTCCACCGGTGATGAACGTCTTGGAACCATTGACCACGTAGTGCGTACCGTCCACCGACAGCTTGGCCGTGGTCGCGATGTTCGCCAGATCCGATCCTGTTCCCGGTTCGGTCATCGCAATCGCGAACATCAGATCTCCGGAAGCGAAGCCCGGCAACCAGCGGCTCTTCTGTTCTTCGTTCGCGTACTCGAGCAGGTAGGGCAGGATCAGGTTCGTATGCACCGACTGCGAGCCGAATGACGCCCCGGCGGCAGCAACTTCCTCGGCGACGACGACGTTGAACTTGAGCGACTTCTCGCCGCCTCCGCCGTATTCCTCCGGCACCTGAATTCCGAGTACGCCCAGCTCTCCGAGTCGTCGGTAGAAGTCACGGGGCGGGTGACCGTCCTCTTCCCACTTCTCGTGGACCGGGGTTACTTCCTTCGCGATGAAATCGCGAACGGTAGCCCGGAATGCCTCGTGATCCTCGTTGAACACGGTGCGCTGCATGTATGAACTCCAGTCGGTCAAGGGGACAGGGTGATCCTGATCTCACCTTGCCTCAATGTTCCGCATTCGATCCAACACTCATCGGCTATGCGTCCGATAGGGCGTACCAATATGGCCTGACCTGCGATACATAGGCAACCGCTATCGTTCCGATCATCGACGCGACATTGCTCAAAGTGATCCAGAACACGTTGAATGAGTCAGCCGGCAAACACACCACCATCGATCGCTTCGAGGCCGCGCTTCGAGCACGATCGCATCCGCCCACCAGTCTCGAAGGGACGCCACGTGACCCCCATCGCGCCACAGCGTAACGACGTCCAGCCCGAAGCAACAGCAACGCCAGATTCGTCAGCAGTTCCCGTCTTCGGTACCCGCAAGCGTGCGTGGACGATGACCGGGCTCGTCGTTTTCCTCTACATCGTCAACTACGCGGACAAGGCAGTCCTCGGAATCATCGCTCAGCCCCTCGCTCGTGAGCTCGGACTGAAGTCTTCGCAAATCGGCATGGTCGGCTCGCTCTTCTTCCTGATGTTCTGCATCGGTGGATTCCTCGCCGGACCGCTCAACAAGTACCTGACCCTGCGTTGGGCGCTGTTGATCCTGGCCGCAATCTGGTCCGTGGTCATGCTCCCCCTCGTTCTCGGCGCCAGCCTCGCGATGTTGATCGTCTCGCGCATGCTCCTCGGATTTGCCGAAGGCCCCAGTTCGGCGCTGATGCACACCGCGGCGTACTCGTGGCACCCGCCGGCCAAGCGCGGCCTTCCCGGCGCAATGCTCGCCGGATCCGCCTCTGTCGCAAAGATCGCCCTCGCGCCGGTACTGACCTTCATCGCCGTTCATTACGGCTGGCGCGCAGCGGTTCTCTCGCTCTCCGTTCTCGGTCTCGTGTGGATGGGTTGCTGGCTGGCCGGTTGGTCCGAGGGCCCGTACACGAGCAAGGCCGTCAAGGCGACCAAGACTGCAGATACAGAAGCAACCGAGGCAGCCGGGACAGCCACGAAGGCGGTCACCGAGCCCAACGTTCCGTGGCGCAAGATCCTGCTCTCCCGCACCTTCGTCAGCTGCTGCTTCCTCATCGCGACCATCTACGCGCTGACCACCGTCGTTCTCACCTGGTTGCCGTCGTACTTCGAGGTCGGCCTCGGATACAGTGCGATGCAAGCCGGTTCGATGTTCGCGCTGCCCTCGATCGTCGGTCTCGTCCTCATGATCACCTCCGGTTCCGTCACGGACAAGTTGATCGGCCGCGGCTTCACCTCTCGTACGGTTCGCGTCATCGTTCCCTGTGTCGGCGTTCTGATCTGCGGATCGATTCTCCTGTTCCTGCCACAGATCTCCACCCCCATCGTCGCTGTCGCCATGGTCTCGATCGGCTACGGGTTCTCGGCAATCACCTTCCCGCTCATCAACGCTGCGATCTCGGAGCTGTGCCCGCCGCAGCAGACTGCCGGAACGATGGGATTCTTCCTCGCCATCATGTCGATCGGTGGCCTGATTGCTCCTTACGCAACGGGAGTCATCGTGGACAACGCTGCAACCCCGGCCGACGGTTACGCCCAGTCCTTCCAGGCAATCGGCGTCATCGGAGTGATCGCCGCGGTTCTGGTCCTCGTCTTCGCCAATCCCGAGCGCGATCGCAAGCTCATCCGAGGCTGAGTACTCCACGTATAGCCATTCGCTAACAAAGCCATTCACCGAAAGACATTGCCGGGTCGACCCGCTCGTGATCGACTCGAGACACGCCCCGACCGCACAGTCGCAGAACCGGGCACGAACAGCAGGAGAGATACATGCGAGATGCCGTCATCGTCGACGCAGTACGTACACCGATCGGCCGTCGCGGCCGCGCCCTCTCGGAGATCCATCCGGCCGAGTTGTCCGCCCATGTACTGCGTGCGCTCGCTGAACGGACCGGACTCGACGCGGCGACGGTCGACGACGTGATCTGGGGTTGCGTCAGTCAGGTCGGCGAGCAGGCCGGAAGCATCGCCCGCACAGCAGCACTCGCTGCCGGCTGGCCCGACAGCGTTCCCGGCGTCACACTGACCCGGGCCTGCGGATCGAGCCAGCAGGCAGTTTCCTTTGCTGCGGCCACCGTCATCTCCGGTCAGAACGACGTGGTCGTAGCCGGAGGCGTCGAATCGATGTCACGAGTACCGATGGGTACCGCCAGCAAGAACGGTGAGCATTTTCCGGCTTCGGTACTCGAACGCTACGGGGTGGACGGTTTCAGCCAGGGGACCGGCGCCGAGATGATGGCCCGCAAATGGGCACTCACACGAACAGCTCTGGACGAATACTCCCTCCGCTCACACGAACTCGCGGCCCGTGCCACCGATGAAGGGGCATTCACCGGGCAGATCACTCCGATCGCGGGCTTGTCCCAGGACGAAGGCATTCGGCGAGGCGGAAGTGTGGAGTCGCTCGCGAAGTTGCCCCCGGCCTTCGACGCCGACGGTGCCATCCACGCCGGCAACTCTTCTCAGATCTCCGACGGGGCGGGCGCCACACTCGTCACGACCAGCGAGTACGCCCGGGCACGCGGGTGGAAGCCGCTCGTTCGTATTCACACCGCAGTGGTCGCAGCCGACGACCCGGTCATCATGCTCACCGGTCCGATTGCCGCCACCGCAAAGGCATTGGATCGCTCCGGATTGTCCATCGACGACATCGGCGCCTTCGAGATCAACGAGGCATTCGCCCCCGTCCCGCTTGCCTGGCAGGCTGAAACCGGCGCAGCCATCGATCGTGTGAATCCGCTCGGCGGCGCTATCGCGGTCGGCCACCCACTCGGCGGATCAGGTGCGATCTTGATGACTCGCCTGGCACATCACATGCGCGACAACGGAATTCGCTACGGTCTCCAGTCGATGTGCGAGGCCGGCGGCATGGCCAATGCGACCATTCTCGAATTGATCTGACCCGACAACGCTTTCGGGCCGACACGTCATCCAGCAGGAAAGAAGAATTGATCCATGAAACTCGAGGGACTTTCCACCGCGATCACCGGCGGCGCTTCAGGCCTCGGCCTGGCAACCGCTCGACGGCTGCTCGACGCCGGAGCGCAGGTCACGTTGATCGATCTGCCTTCGTCCGACGGTAAGCAGGTGGCGGCCGATCTCGGTGCTGCCGCACAATTCGCCCCGGCCGACGTCACCGACAGCGAACAATTCGCCGAAGCACTCGACGCGGCGCACGAGCGCGGCGGCCTCCGCGGCGTCGTCCACTGCGCGGGTGCCGGGCGTCGTATGCGCATTCTCGACAAGGACGGAAAAGCCGGATCGGTCGAAGATTTCGAGTTCGTCGTCAAGCTGAATCTTGTCGGTTCGTTCAACGCACTCCGTCTCGGCGCCGAGCGGATGGCGGAACTCGACGCCGTGGACGGTGAGCGAGGTGCCATCATCATGACGGCGTCGGTCGCCGCATTCGAAGGTCAGATCGGTCAGATCAACTACACAGCGTCCAAAGCCGGCATCGTCGGTATGACGGTCACCGCTGCCCGCGATCTCGCCAGCCGCGGAATTCGCGTCAACACCATTGCTCCCGGCATCATGGACACTCCCCTCCTGGCGCGCCTACGCGAAGACGTGCGCACGGCCCTCGAAGCCTCTGTTCCCAATCCCTCACGACTTGGTCGTCCGGACGAGTTCGGCCAGCTCGCCGTCTCGATGCTCGAGAACGGCTACCTCAACGGCGAGACCATCCGACTCGACGGCGCTATCCGAATGGCTCCCCGGTGACGGGCACCAGCGTGATCGCCAATCCACAACTGCGGCACAACATGCACTACCCGGATACCACCATGGCGTACTGGGCGCCCAGCATGGCGGCGCTCTACGGTGACCGCCTCGCCGTCGTGGACGGCGAGCGTACGTGCACCTTCCGCGAACTCGGCCAGCGCAGTGCGCAATTCGCCGGCGCACTGCGGCAAGCCGGGGTGGGCGTCGGCGACGTGGTGTTGATGCACCTCGGGAACTGCGTCGAGTTCCTCCAGGCTTACTACGGATGCCTACAGGCCGGGGCGACAGTCACATTGGTCAACCCACTGCAGCCAGAGCTCGGCCTGCGCAAACAGATCGAAGAGACGTCCGCCGTTGCTGCAGTGACTCAGAGTTCGCAGCTGCACGTACTGCTTGCGGCCGCTTCAGGAACCTCCGTGCGTACGATCGTGATGGTCACCGAGGGCGCGCTCGACACACCGGAGTCGGTCGTCGCATTCGACTCCTTCATCGCCGATCTACCCACCGAATTCACCCCTGCCTCGGTTCGTAGCGACGACATCGCACACATCGCGTTCACCGGCGGAACCACCGGAGTCTCCAAAGGTGTTCGTGTTCTTCACCGCAACGTCGTCGGCAACATCACGCAGATGTGTGGGTGGAGAACCGGTCACGAGTTGGAAGCAGGTCCTGACGGTCTCGTCACGCCTCGACGCATCGACGGCCTCGACGTGCTCGGTCCGACGCCCGGGACCGGGGCGACCATCGTGGTCTCCCCTCTCTTCCACGCACATTCGTTGCTCAACACGTCGTTCCTGTTGATTTCCGGTCTCACCCAGGTATTTGCCGGTCGGTTCGAACCCGGCCGGATGCTCGAGCTGATCGAAAAGCACGAGGCCACCTATCTCACCGGGTCTCCCGCCATGTGGCACGCACTGTCGGTTCATCCCGACGCCACGGTGCGCAACACCGACAGCGTGTGCGTCGTGTCTTCGGGTGCCGCCCCGATCGACAGTGTCACGCTCGCCGCACTCCGCCGGGCATTTCCCAAAGCGCTCGTCGTCGAAGGCTACGGGCTGACCGAGGCCACCTGTGTGGTCACGGCCGCACCGCTGATCAACGGCTCGGAATATCGGCAGAGCAGCGTCGGCCTCCCGATCTTCGACACCGAAATCCAGATTCGCGATCAGCTCGACCGGAAGACCGTTCTGGGCGAGAACGAACGCGGCGAACTGTGGGTGCGTGGGCCTCAGGTCACCGACGGCTATCTCGGACACCCGGAAACCACCGCAGAACAGTTCGTCGACGGCTGGTTGGACACGGGAGACATCGCGTACCTGGACTCGGACGGATACCTCTTCATCTGTGACCGGGCCAAGGACATGCTCATCTACAAGGGGTACAACGTCTATCCGCGGGAACTCGAAGAGATTCTGGTTTCGCACCCGGCGATCTCGACTGCTGCGGTTGTCGGCCGCGAAGTGGGGAGCAACGGCCAGGAGCCCGTAGCCTTCGTGGTGATGATTCCGGGCGCCGAGTTCGACGCCGAGCAGATCAAGGCGTTCGTCGCCGAGCAGGTGCTGCCGTACAAGAAGATTCGCGAAGTCGTCGAGGTAGAACTCCTTCCGACATCGGCTGCCGGTAAGGTCCTCAAGACCGACCTCCGCTCGAGACTTCTCGAATCCGTCGATCAGAAAGGCGGTTCCAGGTGACGACCTTCGCAGACCTGACGTCGCAACTGCGTGTCCCGGTTCTCGCTTCACCGATGTTCATCATCTCGACCCCTGACCTCGTCATCGCGCAGTGCACCTCTGGCATCATCGGGTCCTTCCCGGCACTGAATGCTCGTCCGCAGTCGGCACTTCGGGATTGGCTCAAACTGATCACCGTGGCTCGTGAGGACCATGATCGTGAGCACCCGGAGAATCCGTCGGCGCCATTTGCCGTCAACCTCATCGTCCACCGGTCCAACAACCGCCTGGAAGAGGATCTGGCGACCATCGCCGAGTTCGAGGTTCCGATCGTCATCACGTCCCTCGGCGCTCGCACCGACATCAACGACGCAGTCCACGCATACGGCGGAATCGTTCTCCATGACGTCATCGACAATCGCTTTGCACGCAAGGCGATCGAGAAGGGCGCCGACGGACTGATCGCGGTAGCTGCCGGGGCCGGTGGTCATGCCGGTAGGCAGTCGCCGTTTGCCCTGATTCGGGAGATTCGTGAGTGGTTCGCCGGTCCACTGCTGTTGTCAGGTGCCATCGCTCATGGTGATTCGATTCTCGCTGCGCTCGCGGCCGGGGCCGATTTGGCATACGTCGGATCAGCTTTCATCGCAACCGAAGAGGCTAACGCGGATCCTGCGTACAAGGAGATGATCGTGGGTTCAGGGGCCTCCGACATCGTCTATTCCAACCTGTTCACCGGAGTACACGGAAACTACCTGCGGGGCAGCATCGTTGCCGCCGGCTTGGACCCCGACAACCTGGCCGAATCCGATCCATCCGCAATGAGTTTCGCGACCAACGACACCGATACCAAGGCCTGGCGTGACATCTGGGGCGCCGGACAGGGCATCGGAGCGATCGATGCAGTCCTTCCGACGCATGCAGTAGTAGAGCGTCTCGCCGCCGAGTACTCTGCCGCGCGAGAACGTATCTGCCGACTCTAGTGCTGTGACCGGCGTTCGTCGGACAGGTACTCGTGGATCAGGTTCACGAATACCTGTCCCACCGGCGACAACGTCGAGGGGTCGAAGGCGAGACCGTACGCACGCAGAAATCTCGGCTCGCAGGCCCGTTCCACCACCTGACCAGGCATCGATTTCGCCACCGAGCGCTCGACCAACGAACCGCCGAGTCCGGCGATGACCATCGGGAGCCGCGACTCCCGTTGCTCGGTCACCACCGCGAGTTCCGTTCTGGTACCGGCCTTTCGGATCGAGTCTTCGATCGCGTCACCCATCGCTGCCCCGCGAGGAACGAATACCATGGGAATGTCCGGCATTTCCGAAAGGCGTACCGGCCCCTCGGGTAGTTCCGTTCCCGCCGGGTAGACCAGGCGGTATTCCTGCTCCCCCAATTCGACGATTTCGAGCCCTTCGCCCGCCTCGAGCGGCAGATGAGCCACCGCGAATTCGCAGTGGCCGTCCCGGATGAGACTTTCCAGATTGTCCTCACGCTCGAGTTCCGAGAATCTGACTCGTGCTTGCGGATACCGTCGACAGAACTCCGCAATCAGATCGACGATCGTCCCCGAGGTCAGTGCAGGGAAAGCCATGATGTCGAGGCGACCGACGATGGCGCCATCGGATGCCGTCAACTGTTCAGCCGCCGCAGCTACGTCTCGCAAAACCTGTCGACTCGGGCCGACCAGACTGCGACCGGCAGCACTGAGCACCATGCCGCGCCCGATGCGATGGAACAGCCTCACTCCCAGTTCACGTTCGAGCCCGCGCAACGCTTGTGACACGGTCGGCTGAGCAACGCCGAGAGCCGCTGCGGCGCCGTTGATCCCCTTGTTCTCGACCACTGCGAGGAAGTACTCCATCTGCCGGAACTCCACAGTTCACTCCTCTTCCGTGGACGGAACGGCGGAGGTGGCCATTTCCGCAGCCGTCGCGATGAATGCAGCGGCCGCCGGGGATTGCTCGCCCGAGCGATAGACGATACCGACGTCGCGTGTCAGCGGCGGATCGAAGGAGAAGGCGCAGACGTCTGTCATCTGCTGTTGTGCAACCCTTCTCGGCACTACAGTGGCGCCGATTCCGCGGCGAACCAGTTCCCACGTGGTCACAGGGTGGACACAGTCCACGACTACGTTCTCGGCGCCTTCGCTCAGTAGACCCCGGAACTGATTCGATTGATCACCGAGATCGACCACAAGCGGCAAACTGTGCAAGAGCGCTCGCGGAACCGGATCCGCCAACGGCGTTGCAAGTCGGCCGGACAACGACGCATGGGTGGCGAGCACCAACTCCTGAGTGGCAATCGGAGCCGTGACCAAACCTTCGTACCCGATACTCAGATCGGTGACGCCGACCTCGGCCGACCCTCGCCGCAACGCATTGTCGACCCCGGCCGGGCCGTACGTGTCGAGAACACGCACGACGATCTTCGGGAAGTTGGCCCGGAATCGCCGGACCAACTCGACCATCGGATCGATCGAGAACGCCGAGTACGAGACGACGTCGACACGACCGAACTCGAGTTCGCGAACGGCGGTCACTTTCGCCTTCGCGCGCTCGACGTCGGCAAGGATTCTCCTGGCCGCGAGATCGAACGTGCGGCCCGCGTCGGTAAGAACCAACCGCCTGCCCGTCCGGTCGAACAGCGTGGCGCCGAGTCGACGCTCGAGCGTACGAATTGCCTGTGACAGCGAGGGCTGCGAAATGTAGAGAGCCTGAGCGGCCTTCGTTATCCCACCGTGGTCGACAACAGCGACGAAGTAGGTGACGAAGTGCAGATCCACTCATCCATCATACGACCAGCGATCCGTCGCTCACTCCACCCGAGTTGCCCCTGGTACGGCCCACTCTCCGGTGAAGATCGGCTCCCGCTTTTCCACGAAGGCACGAACCGCGTCGGTGGCATCCGTCGCAAAATTGACCGCTTGCGCCCTCGCCTCGTTGTCCAAGGCCTCCCGCAACGAGAGGGAGGTGTGACGTTCGAGCATGGCGGCAGACTGACTCAGTGCGGCCGGCGGGCCGGCGGCGAGCCGCTGCGCCAGTGTTGACGTGTGTTCGTCCAGCTCGGCCGGTTCGACCAGATAAGTCACCAACCCGAGCTCGTAGGCTTCCTGTGCGTCGATCGTCTCGGCAAGCATCACCAGTCGCTTGGCTTGTTGGAGGCCGACCAGTCTCGGCAGGATCCACGAACCACCGAAGTCGACAGACAACCCCCGTTTGGCAAAGATCTGGCTGAACTTCGCACCCTTGGCCGCCACGACGAAGTCGCAGAGCAACGCCATGTTCCATCCGGCTCCGACGGCAAACCCGTCGACCTTCGCCACCAGAGGTTTGGGAAACTCACTCAGTGCGATTGCCGTTGCGTTGATGACACGCATGCGATCGAGCGGGTGCGACGAGCCACGCTTGTCCAGATCGGAGCCCGCGCAGAAGGTCCCATCCGCGCCGGTCAGGATCACCGAGCGAATCTGCGCGTCCTCTTGAAGTTCGAGGACTGCTTCACGTAGAGCGATCCAGGCGTCGAGATCGAGAGCGTTGCGGCGGTGCGGCCGACAGAGAACAATCGTCGCGACAGCACCGTCTCGTTCGATGCTTACGGCCGCACGCTCGATCGTCTCGGCACTCATGAACCACTCCACACGGGAGAGCGCTTCTCGGCAAATGCCGTGGCGCCCTCCTTGGCATCACGAGAGGTGAAGACCGGATCGATGAATTCGCGTTGCGCGACAAAGGCATCCGGATCGGTGTACTTGGCGGACATTGCCAGTACCTGCTTGGTCGCGCGAACAGCCAGTGGACCGTTAGCCGCTACTCGGGCCGCAAGCTCGCGTGCGACGGTCAGCGCGTGTCCCGGTTCGGCGAGCCGATTGACCAAGCCGTGATGATGCGCCACGGTGGCACTGAGTGGATCCCCCGTGATCGCGATTTCCATGGCCAACTGATACGGAAGAATTTTCGGCAGACGTAGGAGTCCGCCGGCGGCCGCGGCAAGTCCCCGCTTCACTTCGGGCAGGCCGAATTTCGCGTCCGTGGACGCCACGATCAAGTCGGCCGCCAAGGCCAGTTCGCAACCGCCGGCGAGTGCCCAACCTTCGACGGCTGCGATCAGCGGCTTCGACGGCGGTGCCTCGGTCAGACCGGCAAAACCACGACCCGGTAGCGATGGCCGCTCTCCGCGCGCAAATCCCTTCAGATCCATACCGGCGCAGAAGGTTCCACCAGATCCGGTCAGAATGCCGATGGTGAGATCGGCCCGTTCCTCGAACTCGTCGATGGCCGCAGCCAAGGCTTCGGCAAGTTCGAGATTGACCGCGTTCTTGGCCTCGGGACGATTGAGGGTGATGACGGCAACGCCGTCGGCGAAGTCGGTGAGCACGACGCTCATGTTCGGTTCCTACTTCCGTGATGAGATTCTTGAAAGGTCACTGCGCGCGAATGCTCCAGCGCACGGGTGTGCCGCCGGACGGTGTCACGATCTCCCGCTTGGCCAAAACAACAAGATGAGCATGGGTTTCGCGGACTGCCAAGCGAAGTAGTCGCGGCGACATCTGTTCGAACGGGCGAGACCAGGAGATCGTGCGTGAGAGTTCCCAGGCCGTGGATTCAGGCTCATCCTGCACCGCAGCCACGATCTCCGCCAATCGCTCCTCGTGGTGCCCCATCAATTGACGTGCACGATCGGCGATCCCACGGAATCGATATTCATGTGCCGGAAGCACTTCGCACTCGCCCAGTGTTGTCGTCGCCTCGAGCGAGAGAAGATAACGATGAAGTGGGTTCTCGAGTTCACCGGGAATCGTGGAGATGTTCGGGCTGATCCTCGGCAGCATGTGATCGCCGCTGAACAACAAGCCTCTGTCCTCTTCCACGAAACAGAGATGTCCGGGAGTGTGCCCCGGTGTCCATTGGGCGCGGAGATTCCAACCGGGTAGGTCGAGTGAATCCCCTTCTCCCAGAATAATGTCGATGGTTTCGTGCTCGGCGAACCGCACCAGGTCGACCCGAGACGCGTCGAGCACTTCGGCCGGTGCGCCGAGTTCGGACAACTGCAGGTTCCAGCCACTGATGTCGTCGCGGGTCTGTTCGGGCCCGTGGTACCCGAGGAGCGTCGCGTCGGCCACGTGCATCGCAAGCGTTGCGCCGCTGACCTGCCGAAGACGCGGCGCCAGGCCGAAGTGATCGGGATGCAGGTGCGTGATTGCCGCATAGCGCACTTCGGAAACGTGGTATCCGATCGATGCTATGCCGTCGACGAGAGCCTGCCAGGACTGTTCGTGATCCCAACCGACGTCGATGAGGGCAAGTCCGTCGTCGAGCGCGAGTGCGTAGACGAGTACGTAGCGCAAAGGGTTGTCCGGCATGGGAACAGGGATCGACCACAATCCGTCCCGCACCTGTTCGACCGGTGGAAGGACTTTGTTCGCCCATGCCTCACGTTGTGCGACACCGACGTCTTCGGTCACGATCATGATGCTTCTCCGCTCGCGTTCAGCATGGTCCGCAGGCTCGACTTGAGCAGTTTTCCGCTCGCGTTGCGAGGTAGGGAGTCCACGAAATGGATCTGGCGAGGTTTCTTGTACGACGCCAACTTCGCTGTGCTGAAAGCGATCAACTCGTCGACGCTCGGCACGTCGGCACCGTCGACCAGTTTGACCACTGCGGTCACGGATTCACCCCAGCGCTTGTCGGGAACCCCGACCACCGCGACCTCGGCGACCGAGGGGTGCTCGGCCAGAATGGATTCCACCTCGATCGGATAGACGTTCTCTCCGCCGGTGATGATCATGTCCTTGAGTCGATCGGTGACGAACAGATACCCCTCGTCGTCCAGATGGCCGGCGTCCCCCGTTCGGAGGAAACCGTCGTGGGTGAACAATTCGGCGGTCTCACGGTCACGTCGCCAGTATCCGCGAGTGTTGTTTCTACTGCGCGCGACGATCTCACCGGAACTATTGGGCGGCAATTCCTCACCAGTGGTGACGTCTCGAATCGAGATCTCGACGCCGATCATCGGCTTGCCCGCAGAGCGAAGCAACTCCGAACGCGGCCCGCTCACATGATGGTCGTAAGCACGAAGGACGGATACCGAACCCGTCGTCTCGGTCATCCCGTATCGCTGAACGAATTTGCAGTTCAAGACAGTCATCGCGTGGGCGAGGAGCGCCGGAGTGATCGGTGACGCCCCATAGGCGACCACCTCCAGGCTGGTCAGATCGAAACTGTCGAGAGTCGGCAGATCTACCAGCGTCTGAATGACTGCAGGCACCAGAAATGCGTGGGTGACGCGGTGGGTCGCGATGGCATCAGCGACCCGAGCAGGCGCCATGTCTCCGAGCAGCACCAAAGGCACTCCGGCCGACAAGCATGTACTCATCCAGCCGGCACCGGCGATGTGAAAGAGGGGAAGTGCATCGAGTGCGACTGCATTCGAACCGAATTCGTAGACATCGAACCCCTCGGGCTCGTTGTACAGATTCCGGTGCGTGGCCACGACGCCCTTGGGCCGGCCGGTTGTCCCGGACGTGTACAGCTGCAGAACTGCTGCGTCCGGATCGTGCCCGTGTCCGGGGTCGACACCGGTCCCTGATGCCACGAACTCCGCCCAGGTTCGCGAATCCGGCAGGCTCCCTGCAGCTCCCACGGTTATGACCTCGATGTCCGGCAACGCTGCGGACATCGCCGCCGCCCCCGCGGCGAACTCGTCATCGACGATCAAGACGTCGAGTTCCGCGTCCTCGGCGATGTCGACAAGTTCGAGTGGGTTGAGCCGCCAGTTCAACGGTATGAACACAGCGCCTGCCTTCGCACATGCGATGAAGGTTTCCGCACCTTCGAGCCCCATACGCAGTAGCGCACCGACACGAGCACCCGTTGTGGTCACTTCTGCCAGCGCACTCGCCAAGGTGCTGGTCTCGCCATCCAGCTCAGCCCAAGTCAACGTTCGGTCGCCGCACGTGATTGCCGGATCGGACGGCCGTGTCGACGCCGAGTGGCGTATCCGGTTGGGTAGGTGAAGCTCGCTCACATCACGCTCCTGTGTTCCAGGTACTCACCGAGCACGAACCGCGGTCGGTGGTACTGGAACAGTCGACCATCGCTATGGCCTGCGCCACAAAGACGAGAAGGCGCACAGAGCCATAGCTCAGACCTATGTCCGCAGGTCGCAGCAAGTCACCGCCGCCAAGGCTCCGTCATCTGGGAGAATTCGTCAGATGCAGGCACCCGGGATGGACATACGCAGCGCGCAGTATCTCGTCGCGGTCGTCGATCACGGCAGCGTCACTGCCGCCGCGGACGTCCTGCGTATCTCGCAACCGTCCCTCTCGCAGGCCGTGCGCAACCTCGAACGAGCTCTCGGAGCCACACTCTTCGAGCGCACCACTCGCGGTCTGGCTCCCACCACGGTCGGACTGGCAGTTGCCGATTCTGCCCGTACGTTGCTCGCCGACGTTGCTCGGGCCGAGGCCGCGGTGGCTGCGGTAACCGCTTTGCGCGCCGGGGAACTCGCCGTAGCGGTTCAGTCCGATCTCGCCATCGACCCTGTTGCAGAGGTCGCCGGACGCCTCCATCTGACGGCACCCGGAATTCGGTTCTCCACGAACGCCTCCGCCAACGCACAGGACGTGCGCGCGCTCGTCAGAGCAGGTACGTGTGAACTCGGGTTTCTCGAGACCCACCCGGGTACCGAAGTCTCCGACGGGCTTCGAGAAATTGCCGTGAGCACCCAGGAAACGGTCTTGTCGATCCCCATTCGCCTGGCCACAGACCTCCCCGATCCGGTTCCGCGCACCGTGGTCGCGCGCCTGCCGATGGTGGTCGAGGCATCCGCAGTTCGGCGCGGGCACTCGATCGACGACGATCTGGAACTCACCGACGTCGTCGTGGAAGTGCCAGATCGCCTTGCTGTCCGGGAAATGGTCGGGCAAGGTGTAGGCGCCGCGCTGCTGCCCAGATCGATCGCCGAACAAGACTCACCGGCATCTGAGGTTCGCTCGCTTTTCCCACCGATCACCCGGCAGACGATCTTGGTCTACCGCGACGGACCGCTCTCACCGGCCGGGTCTGCGTACATCGAGAACATCTCCCCACGTCACAAGCCCTCCACGAACAGCCTGCCCAACGGCGAGAGCGTCTCCGGATCGAACTCGACGCCGTAATTCAGTGAGATCGCTGGCTCCACCGGAAATATCTCCGCGCCGGACGCGACCGACCTCTCGGCCAACGAACGCTCCATGAATGCCATGCCCAAACCAGCAAAGACGAACGCGCCGACGGTCTCCCGCTGCGCCAACTCCGTCGACATCCGAGTCCGGGCCCCGGCGGCCTGCAGAGACGACTCGATGGCAAGCCGAGCCCGCGAGTGTTTGAGCACACCCACCACGGGGAGATCGGGCAATGCCGTCAATGACACCGGCTCTCCCGCAGCGGGTTTCACACCATTCGGCCAGACGTCGGGATGAACCCCCGACGGCACTGCCAGCCAGTACTCGTTCACCCCCAACACTTTCGTGGACAGCGCCGACATGTCGGGTGGCCAATAGCTGAAGACCACCTCGCACGCGCCGTCTGCCAACACCTGCTCAGACGTTGCACCCTGCGGCAACTCACCGACCCGAACGGTCACAGCAGGCCACCGCTCACGAAAGTCTGCCACGATGCGTGCGATCGGACCTTCGAGACCATGTGCCGCGGAGCAGATGTCGAGCCGGCCACGAGGCTCGTCGGCCGTACCGATCGCGACGTCGAACGCGGCCGCGCTGCTGCGAGTCATCTGCCTCGCCGGCCCTACCAACGCCCGACCTGCTGCCGTCAGCACCAAACCGCGACCGACACGGTGAAACAGTTCGACTCCGAGTTCGCGCTCGAGGCCACGAATACCCTGCGACAGCGACGGCTTGGTGACCGACAGATTCTGCGCAGCCGTCGACAAGGACTCACCACCGGCAACGGCAAGGAAGTACTCGATCTGACGTAGGTCCACTCCATCGACTTTGCCATAAACGCAGACAGGTATACCGGTACCAAGCACTGCAGGGTGTTCACACACGCTTCATTAATCGGACATTCAGGACACACCTTCTTCTACCCGGCGCCACCTACCGTAATTGGTCCAGACCAATTACGGATAGGTCTGAACCACCGCGTCGAAGACAAGGAATCCTCGTGAGACGTACGACCATCGCGATAGCAGCCGTGACCGCGGCTCTCGCCGTTCCCGGCATCGCCCCCGCCGAATCCCACGCCGAACCCGGCTGGGGCAGTTCGTCCTTCGAATGGGGCAGCTCTTCGGGCGAGAACAACACGCCGCCCGCAGCGCCCGGCGTCAGCGTCCCCGGCGGACGGTACGAGCACCCCGTCGACCTGACCTTCACCGCCGAGCGCGGCGCCACCGTCCGCTACACCGTGGACGGAACGACACCCACCACCGACAGCCAAGCTGCCACGCCGGGACGTCCGCTGCACATCGCACAGGACACCAACGTCACTGTCGCAGCTTTCCGCGGCGATCACGCGAGCGCGGCCGTCTCGTTCGGCTACCTGATCAAGACCTCGGAAAAGCCGCTGGCTCAGGTCGTCGTGATGTCCGACGTCCACGTCGGCGATCACGCGAACAACGACAAGAAGTACGAAAGCTTCTTCGACACAATCGGTTCCATCTTCCCGAAACCCGACGCCATCCTCTCCAATGGGGACATGATCAACGACAACGGAGACGGCAAGGGGCCCGACCACAAGATCGTCGCAGAAATCTTCCAGGCAAACCTCGCCCGGAAGGGCATGAACGACACACAACTCCTGATCTCCAACGGCAATCACGATGCAAGTCTCGCGGCGATCAGAGCCGGATACCCGGCGGAGTGGTTCCCGGATTCCGGTGGCGGATACTACGAATCCGACGTCAATGGTGTCCATCTCTTCACGGTCAACACCGAAACCTACAACAATGATTCAGCGCAACGCAATTGGCTGAAGTCCCGCCTGACCGAAATCACCGCGGAGTCCGGGAACCTGACCAAGCCGATCCTGGTCCAGGGACACCGGCCGGCAAGCAACACAGCCATGGACGGCCAGCAGGCGTCGAACCCTCGATTGACCGAAGACCTGAGTGCCTTCCCTCAGGCAATCTTCTTCTCCGGGCACTCACATCTGAA
The DNA here is from genome assembly GCF_018588185.1 of Rhodococcus sp. WY5. Taxonomy (NCBI): domain Bacteria; kingdom Bacillati; phylum Actinomycetota; class Actinomycetes; order Mycobacteriales; family Nocardiaceae; genus Rhodococcus; species Rhodococcus sp. WY5. The sequence continues at coordinate 2,068,574 of NZ_JAAMPR010000001.1, read as the reverse complement.
CAACAACGACGACCGGTCGATCCATCAGCGTGACTTCACGTCGGTCAACGACGGCTCGATGTCGTACATCGAAATCGATCACGGCTACCAGATGGTGACCGAGTCCGGTCTCGCGAACCGTTTCGAATCACCCACTGCCCAAGCGCTCTTCGTCGAGGTCTACCAGGACCGCACGGAAATCAACCGAATCAACATGGCGGCAGACAAGCACGACATCTACGCCGGTGGCGCGTGGTCAGCCAACTGGCAGCCGCCGTACTCGAGCGCGGGCACGCTGAGCGGTTCGGGGTGGACGGTCGAACTCGACGGGTCGACCAACCAGCAGATCAAGGACAACTTCCGCTACACCTCGGGCGCACGGAACACGCACGCGCCGGAGTTCACCTCGAGCACTCCGCTCTCGGTGACGACCGGCGAAAACGGTGCGACCGCACTGAGGATCGCGCAGGCCAAGGACGATCAGATGGTGCACCACTACGCCGTCGAGGTCACGGACACAGCCACCGGAGCGAAGGTGGTCTCGTCGAAGGTGCTCTCGGACTTCTACTTCATGCCGCGGCCGAACAGCCTCGACATTCCGATTCCCGATGCCGCAGCGGGCACCGCATACGAAGCCCGCGTCGAAGCCGTTGACGCATACGGCAACCGGTCACCGGTGACAACCCTGGCCTTCACCCGCTGACCCGACACGACAAAGCGGCACCGCGCATATTCGCGGTGCCGCTTCTCGGCTCAGTTGTACGTGCGAAGCAGGCCCTTGCTGATGATCTGCTTCTGGATGTCGCTGGTGCCTTCACCGATCAGAAGGAACGGCGCCTCACGCATCAACCGCTCGATCTCGTATTCCTTGGAATAGCCGTATCCGCCGTGGATACGGAAGCTGTCCTGGGTGACCTCCGAGCAGAATTCACTCGCCAGATACTTCGCCATACCCGCGGCGACATCGTTGCGCTCACCCGAGTCCTTGAGCCTGGCAGCGTTGACCATCATCAGATGTGCCGCTTCGACTTTGGTGCCCATCTCGGCGATCCGGAACGCGATGGCCTGATGCTCGGCGATCGGCTTGCCGAAAGTCTCGCGTTGCTTGGCGTAGGTGACAGCCAGTTCGAAAGCGCGCTGGGCAATTCCGCAGGCACGCGCGGCGACGTTGACCCGGCCGACCTCGACGCCGTCCATCATGTGCCGAAATCCCGAGCCAGGGGTGCCACCGAGAACCTCCTCGGCTCCGATCTCGAAACCGTCGAAGATCATCTCCGTGGTGTCGATTCCCTTGTACCCCATCTTCTCGAGCTTGCCCGGAATGGTCAGGCCCGGGAGTACCTCGCCGAAACCTGCGGGTTTCTCGATCAATATCGTCGTCAGATTGTTGTGCGGCTTCTCCGCGCCCTCGTCCGTCTTGACCAGGACTGCCACCAAGGTCGAGGAACCCCCGTTGGTCAGCCACATCTTCTGGCCGGTGATCACGTAATCGCCGGAGTCCGTCCGCTTCGCCTTGGTCGATATGGCAGCAACATCGGAACCGAGGGCAGGCTCCGACATGGAAAATGCACCGGTGAGTTCCCCGGAAGCCAAACGCGGCAGGTACTTCGCCTTCTGTTCCGGCGTCCCGTGCGCCGAAATCATGTGAGCCACGATGAAATGCGTGTTGATGACACCGGACACGCTCATCCATCCACGGGCCAATTCTTCGACGCACAGCGCGTAGGTGAGCAATGATTCGCCGATACCCCCGTACTCGGGGTCGATGGTCAGTCCGAACAGACCCATGTCCTTCATCTGCTTGACGATGTCGGTCGGGTACGTATCCGAGTGTTCGAGTTCCTGCGCCGCGGGGATGACCACACGATCGACGAACTCGCGTACCGCCCCGACGATATCGGTCTGAGTTTCGGTCAATCCCGCCGTCTGCGCCAAACGAGTCACTGTTCCACCTGTCAGTCGGTACTTCGTGCCCTCCCGGTCGACGAAATTGATTCGACTCCAGGAACTTTCATCCCGCCGCGACGTGTGTGCGGCAGAGACGCTGTATCCATTCAATCCCCGAAGGGTATATGTGTCAAAGTCGATTTCGCATACGAACCGTATGGCGGAAACTATGTCCGAACAGGTCGTTCCTGCTGTTGACAACCGCGTCACGCGTGCTGGATATTCGAGAGGCCAGGTCGCGACGGGCCCTTCGATCGGCCCGTTCACGCGACGCATTCCCCACCTCTCCTCGAGACAGGCGCATTCCATGCACGACGCAGTCATCTGTGAACCCGTTCGCACCCCGGTGGGCGGATTCGGCGGAGTCTTCAAGGACGTTCCCGTCACCACTCTCGCCGGCACTGTTGTGCGTGGCCTCGTCGAACGAACCGGCATTGCGTCCACCGATGTCGACGACGTCATCTTCGGTCAGGGTTACGCCAACGGAGAGGCCGCGGCCATCGGGCGAATCGCGGCACTCGACGCCGGTCTGGACGTGTCTGTTCCCGGAATACAACTCGATCGCCGTTGCGGTTCGGGATTGCAGGCGATCATCTACGCCGCGATGCAGGTACAGACCGGGATGAGTGATCTGGTCATCGCCGGCGGCGCCGAGAGCATGAGCGGAACCGAGTTCTACTCCACCGACATGCGTTGGGGCACAAAGCGCCCTTCCGTCGAGTTCCACGACCGATTGGCCAAACCGCGCACGAACTCCGGCGGAGTCAACTTTCCGGTGGAAGGCGGCATGATCGAGACCGCCGAGAACTTGCGCCGGGAGTACTCGATCACCCGCGACGAGCAGGACCGATACGCGGTGCGATCGCACGAACGGGCCGTTCACGCCCAAGACAGTGGGTACTTCGACGACGAGACGATTCCCGTTTCGGTGCCCGGACGCCGTGGTGAGCAGACAGTCGTCACCCAAGACGAGCATCCGCGCCGAGGGATACAACTGTCCGATCTTGCTGCACTGCGCCCCATTCGAGGTCGCGTCGACCCTGAAGCAACAGTCACCGCCGGAAACGCCTGCGGCCAGAACGACGCCGGAGCCGCGGCCATCGTCACCACTGCGGCCAACGCCGAACGGCTGGGCCTGCGGCCGTTCGCGAAACTGGTCAGCTGGGGTGTGGCCGGTGTGGAGCCGAACCGGATGGGCATCGGACCGGTGCCTGCCGTGGCGAAGGCTCTCTCCCGTGTCGATCTGTCGCTGGACGACATCGACCTCATCGAAGTCAACGAGGCCTTCGCCGCACAGGTTCTCGCGTGCGCCAAGGCTTGGGGATTGAGCGCGCAGGACATCGAGGAGCGCTTCAACGTCAACGGTTCCGGGATCTCGCTCGGACATCCCGTCGGCGCTACCGGTGGGCGGATCCTCGCCAATCTGCTGCGCGAACTCGACCGGCGCCAGGCACGGTACGGGATCGAGACCATGTGTATCGGTGGCGGACAAGGGATTGCCGCGGTGTTCGAGAACCTGCGACGCTAGAAGCGTTAACCGATCGATCCGTCGCGGCGAAGTTCCGCGATCCGGTCGCCCGTAAGTCCCAACTCGGCCAGCAGAGAATCCGTCTGCTGGCCGAGTGCTGGAACGTCACCCATGCGCATTTCGACATCCGAATACGTCATCGGAGGCAGCACGGCATCGATCGGACCGTTCTCGGTGCCCACGGACCGCCACCTGGCACGCTTCTCCAGCTGCGGATGTTCCAGCAGACCGGCCATGTCGTTGAGTGCCGCGGCCGGAACACCAGCGGCGGCCAGACGCTGATCCAGATCTGTCGTCGAGTACAGACGCGTCAGAGAGCCCACCAATTCGTCTACCTCGCCACGGTTTTCGACGCGCACGATGTTGGTGCGGTAACGCGGATGATCGACCAGATCCTCTCGCTCGAACACGTCCACCATCAGCGCTCGCCATCCACGATCGTTCTGGACGCCGATCAGGATTTCGCCGTCGGCCGTGGGATACGAATCGTAGGGAACGATCGCGGCATGGCCGAGACCGACACGTGGAATCTGCTTGTCCGCATACATTTTCATGTACATCGGATGGCCCAGCCACTCGACGGTGGAATCGAACATCGAGACCTCGACGAGCGCTCCCTTGCCCGTTCGCTCTCTACGGAACAGGGCGCTCAGAATCGAAGTCAGCGCGTACATTCCTGCCGCGATGTCGGAGACCGGGATGCCGGTCTTGGTGGCCGTCTCCGGTGTGCCTGTCACGGAGATCATTCCGGTCTCGGCTTGGACCAACATGTCGTAGGCCTTGCGCTCGCGCCGCGGGCCGGCACTGCCGTAGCCGGACATGTCGATCACGATGAGCCGTGGGTATTTATCGCGCAGTTCCTCCGCGCCGAACCCCAGTCTCGCGGCTGCGTCGGGAGCCAGGTTCTGCAGGAACACATCGGCTCGCGCGACCAGATCGAGAAGGATCTGCCGGCCGGGGTCCGACTTCACGTCGACGGCGATCGATTCCTTGGAACGGTTGAGCCACACGAAGTGTGATGCCTGACCGTGAACCGCCTGGTCGTAGTGACGCGCGAAGTCACCCTCGCCGACGCGTTCTATCTTGATCACCCGCGCACCCATGTCCGCGAGATGCCTGGTGGCGAGCGGTGCCGCCACCGCCTGTTCGAGTGCAACTACGGTGATTCCGTCGAGCGGAAGATCCGAGTTCGGCTGTCCCATGTCAGTAGTCACCCCAGAAGTTTTACACCCAGAATTCTCACACTCTGAATTCTTGCACTCGAACAGGACGGATCAGATGTGGCGGCCGCCGGTGATCTCGAGAACCGTGCCGGTCATGTAGCTCGAGAGGTCGCTCGCGAGGAACAGCACAACCGAAGCAACTTCCGAAGGCTCGGCTGCGCGCCCCATCGGAATCTCGGCAAGCTTCTCGTTCCAGATCCGTTCGGGCATCGCCTCGGTCATCGCCGTGCGGACCAGTCCGGGCTGAACGGCGTTGACGCGAACGTTCTTGAACGCGACCTCTTTTGCCGCGGCCTTCGTCAGACCGACGATGCCGGCCTTCGCGGCCGAGTAGTTGGTCTGCCCGAGCATGCCCACCTTGCCGGAGATCGACGAGATGTTCACGATCGCGCCCGTCTCACGCTCGCGCATGCGGGCGGCGGCAGCGCGTGTTCCGTTCCAGGCGCCCTTGAGGTGAACGGCGATCACGTCGTCGAAGTCCTGCTCGGTCATCTTCCGCATCGTGGCGTCGCGCGTCATGCCGGCGTTGTTGACCATGACATCGACTGGACCGAAAGCGCTTTCGGCCAGATCGAGCATGGCCTCGACCTGTCCGGAGTCACGCACGTCGCAGGAAGCGAAACGGGCGACCGACTCTCCACCGAGTTCGGCGACCGCAGCCGTTCCGACGGTTTCGTTGATGTCGCCGAGAACGACGGTCGCGCCTTCCTTGATGAAGGTGCGCGCAATTTCGAGCCCGATGCCCTGGGCTCCGCCGGTCACTACCGCAACCTTGCCGTCCAACAATCCCATGTCCACTCCGTTCGTGAGGTTAAAGCTCGTCTGGAAAATGTGTCAGCGTTGGTTTTGCTTTTTCGCTTGCGCCACGAGCCCACCACCGAGAATCAGACGCTGGATCTCGCTGGTTCCCTCGTACAGGCGCAACAGGCGAACTTCACGGTAGATGCGTTCGACCGGAACACCGCGCATGTACCCGTTGCCCCCGTGGATCTGCACGGCGAGATCTGCGACCTTGCCCACCATCTCGGTGCAGAAAAGCTTTGCCGCCGAAGGCCCGAGACGGCGATCCTCACCGCTGACGTACCGCGCGGCCACCTCGCGCACCATCGCGCGCCCTGCCATCACACCGGCTTGCTGGTCTGCCAGCATCGCTTGAACCAGCTGGAAGTCGCCGATCGCGGTGCCGCCCTGTTCCGTGACCACGGAGAACGCGACAGATTCGTCGAGCGCTCGCTGTGCTGCTCCCACCGAGAGCGCCGCGATATGGACTCGTCCGCGCGCGAGAGACGTCATCGCTGCGCGGTATCCGGTGTCCTGGTCGCCACCGACGAGGGCCGACTCGGGAACTCGGACGTTGTCGAAGGTGACCTCGGAGGTCCAAGCACCTTCCTGACCCATCTTCTTGTCCTTGGGACCGACCGTGACACCTGGCGTGTCAGCCGGAACCAGGAACACTGCAATTCCCGGACCATCGGAATCCGCCGGGCGAGTGCGCGCGAACACCACGAACAGCTGTGCCAGTGGAGCATTGGTGATGAACCGCTTGTTGCCGTCGATCACCCAGTCGGATCCGTCCAGCACTGCCTTGGTCCGAAGGCCGGCCGGGTTGGAGCCCGCGCCGGGTTCGGTGAGAGCAAAGGAAGCCACGACATCACCGGAGGCGATGCGCTCGAGCCACTGAGCCTTCTGCTCGTCGGTACCGAAGCCGACCAGCACCTGTCCGGCAATTCCGTTGTTGGTACCGAACATCGAACGCAGCGCCAGAGACGTGTAGCCGAATTCCATTGCCAGTTCGACGTCTTGGGTGAGGTCGAGTCCGAGCCCACCCCATTCCTGAGGGATCGCGTAACCGAAGAGCCCGATAGCTGCGGCCTTCTTGCGTATGTCCTCAGGAATGGCGTCGGTGTCGGCTATCTCCTGCTCACGCGGAACTACTTCCTTACGGATGAACTCCCGCGCAGTCGCCAAGATATCTGCGAAGTCATCTGCGTCGACCTGCATTCCCACCACTCACCTTGCTGTTTCCGAAGTCCATGCCGTCCCCCGAAGTCAATACCGTGAGGCAATCGGAGTCAAAGACCTGAAAACGAACCGAAGGTAAGGCAGAACCTATAGCAAGCTTCAGACGGTGCGCAGTTCCCGCTTCATTAGCTTGCCGCTCTGGTTGCGCGGAAGCTCGGCCACGAAACGGACATGCTTGGGCACCTTGAACGGAGCGATTCGCTCCTTGACGTGGGCAATCAACGCCTCGGGCGTCAACTCGTCGTTGCCGTCCTTGAGCACGACGATCGCGGTGACGGCCTCGATCCACTTCTCGTCGGGCGTACCGATCACGGCAACTTCTGCCACGGCGGGGTGCGTGTAGACCGCATCTTCGACCTCGCGTGACGCCACCAGGATGCCGCCGGTGTTGATGACGTCCTTGATCCGGTCGACGACCGTGATGAAACCTTCTTCGTCCCGCACGACCAGATCGCCCGAATGGAACCAGCCGTCACGGAAGGCCTCGGCGGTGGCTTCCGGATTCTCCCAGTAGCCGTTGCACAGCTGCGGTGAGCGGTAGAGAACCTCGCCGGACTCACCGTCGGCGACATCGTTTCCGTCGGCGTCGACGACGCGGGTTTCGACGAAGAACACCGCGCGACCACAGGAAGACGGGCGATCAGCATGCTCGCTGGGCTGGAGAACTGTTGCCAGTGGGCCGATTTCGGACTGGCCGAAGCAGTTGTAGAAACCGATGTCCGGGTAGCGCTCGCGCAGACGATTGAGCACGGTGACCGGCATGATCGAGGCGCCGTACTGCGCCTTCTTCAGCGACGACAGATCGCGGGTCTCGAGGTCCGGATGGTTGGCCAGCGGTACCCACACGGTCGGCGCCAGGAACAGCGATCCGATCTTTTCGGCTTCGACACGGCGCAGGATTTCCGGGATGTCCGGCGCCTGCATCAGACTGACCGTCGCGCCGACGGACAGGTACGGCAGCATGAAGACGTGCATGCCCGCGGAGTGGTACATCGGCATGCAGATCAGCGGGTTGTCGTTCTTGTCGAGGCCGAGCGCGATCACCGAGGACACGTACTCGTGAACCAGTGCACCGTGAGACATCATGGCGCCCTTGGGCTTCGAGGTGGTGCCCGAGGTGTACAGGAGTTGCGCCAGATCGGTCGACGTCGCACGCGGTTCGAAGACCGGCACCTCGCCTGCCTCACCGATCGTGACGACGGACAGTTCCGCGTCCCGCAGTGCGATCACGTGATCGAGATCGAGGTCGGAGCGTACCGAGTCGAGCGTCGGCGCCAATGCCGGATCCACCAACACCGCGCGGGCGCCTGACTGCGCCACGAGGTACCGGAGTTCCTCCCCCTTCAGTGCGTAATTGACCGGAACATGCACCAAACCTGCTCGTGCACAGGCAAGAAATCCGATTGCATAGGCGTCGGAGTTGGTTCCGTATGCCGCGACGCGGTCGCCGTGTTCGAGCCCCAGACCGAGCAAGTAGGCGGCGACCCGCGTCACCGCGTCGTCGAGTTCGCGGTAGGTGCGAGTGCGATCTTCGAAGACGACGGCTACACGGTCGGGGTACTTGGCTGCCGAGCGCCGAAGCACTCCGTCGACAGTGTTGGTGCGTGGATCCAGGCTCATGCGCCTCAGGTTATAGGACGTCCAACTAAACCGGAAGAGCGATCGTTACTTATTGCGCCATTCGGGCTTTCGCTTGTCCACAAAGGCCTGCATACCTTCCTGAGCGTCGCAGGTCACGGCATTGGTTGCCATAGTTTCCGCCATCGCCTCGTACGCCTGCGCTTGCGGCAGATCGATCTGGCGATAGAACGCCTGCTTACCGATCTTCACCGTCAAGGGGCTGGCCGTCGTGATCTTGGCGGCCAGTTCGCGCACCTCTCGGTCCAGGTCTTCGGGCGCGACGACGAAGTTCACCAGACCCCAGTCCGCAGCGGTGTCGGCGTCGATCGTCTGCCCGGTGAGCAACATCTGCATCGAGCGCTTGCGCCCTACTGCCCTGCTCAGCGCCACCATGGGCGTCGAGCAGAACAGTCCGATCTTGACGCCCGGCGTGCCGAAGACAGCATTCGACGCAGCAACAACCAGATCACACGACGCGGCCAGTTGGCAGCCCGCCGCGATAGCCGGGCCCTGTACTGCGGCAATCACCGGCTGCGGAATCCGCTGTACGGTCTCCATCATCTCGGTACAGCCGTCGAAGATCGCCCGCTCGTCCTCGAGGGTTCTCCCGATCATCTCCGTCAGATCGTGTCCGGCGGAGAACACCGGGCCTTCGGCGCGCACGATCACGACCCGCACGCGCTCGTCTACAGACAATTCGACAAGGGCAGCCGTCACCTCACGCATGGTCTCCGCCGAGAGCGGATTGCGCCGCGCCGGCCGATCGAGCGTCAGGAAACCGAGTCCCACCGATTCCTCTACGGAAATCTTCACTGCAGTGTCTTCTACCTGTGTCTGCGACATGTGTTCTCTCTACCAATCGAATCCGTCCCGGTCAACGAGACGAAAAGGACATCCACTCGCACCGCGTCGATACGGTCCGGTCAATACTTCGCCACTACGAGGAGTGCCCATGAGCACCGATGCCGCCGTCACCACTGATCTCGAAGAGATTCTGCGCGCTCAGCAGGAAGCAACTCGAGCCGCTGGTCTTCCGTCCGCGCAGACACGACGCGAGCGCATTCAACGCGTCGTCGATCTCCTGGTGGCAAACCACAAGGATCTGACCGAGGCGATCAACGAAGACTTCGGCGGCCGAATCCCGGCCTACTCGGTGATGAATGACGTTCTCGGGTCGATGGTTTCACTCAAGCACGTTCGTGATTCGCTCGAAGAGTGGATGATTCGCTCACCGAGAGCTACCGGAGCGATGCAGGACCAGTTGGGTGCCACTGCGTACGTGTCGTACCAGCCGAAGGGTTCGATCGGCATCATCGGAACCTGGAATGCTCCCCTGTTCACTCTCCTGAGCCCGCTCGCCTGCGCCCTCGGAGCAGGAAATCGCGCCGTTCTCAAACCGTCGGAGATCGTGCCCAATACTGCGGCCGTCCTGGCCGAGGCGGCTCGTCGAACTCTCGACCCCGTGGAGGTCGCGGTGGTGACCGGCGGCCCGGAAGTCGCTGATCTGCTGACGTCGCTGCCTTTCGACCACCTCGTCTTCACCGGCAGCACGACCGTCGGAAAGCTGGTCATGGCCAATGCTGCGAAGAACCTGGTGCCGGTTACCCTCGAACTCGGCGGCAAGTCACCGAGCGTCTTGAGCCGCAGTGCCGATATCAGCTCTGCTGCTTCGCGTTTGGCTATCGCGAAGTCCACCAACGCCGGTCAACTCTGTGTCTCTCCCGATCTGATCTACGTTCCGCGCGAGAACACGGAAGCATTCATCGACGCGTTCACCGACCAGTTCACGGGACTGTTTCCCACGATCGCCGACAACAAAGACATGGTCTCGATAGTCAGCGATCGTCACCTCGCACGCATCGAGGGGTACATCGCGGACGCCGAAGAACGTGGGGCACGGATCATCACCGTTCCCGACGAAGAACTCTCCGCAGACACTCGTCGTCGCCCACTGCGAATCGTGGTCGACCCTCCGACCGACGCGCAGATCATGAAGGAGGAGATCTTCGGGCCGGCCGTCGTCGTCTTGCCGTACGACCAACTCGACAACGTCGTCGCCGACATCAATTCACGACCGAAACCGTTGGCGCTGTACTACTTCGGAACCGATCTGGACGAAAAGGAATCCGTACTCGAACGCACCGTCTCGGGCGGCGTCACCATCAACGACGCGATGTCTCACCCCGGGCTGAGCGACGCACCCTTCGGCGGCGTCGGGGCTTCGGGCATCGGGCACTACCACGGCCGTGAGGGTTTCCTCGAGTTCAGTCACGCGCGAACGGTATTCGAAGCAGCGCAGCATGACCCACGCGGTGAATGGGGAATGCTCCCGCCGTACGGTGAGGGTTTCGAGCAGATGATGTTGGCTCAGGTCACGCCCTGAGGCCTCCGGCCCCGTGCGCCTTTTTGGTAGTGCACGCTACCGGAAAGGCGCACCGGCAAGGCCGCGACTGAGGAACTCCACCAGCTGACCCGGCTCGGTGTCCTCGGACTCGATCAGTTGGATCAACTCCTTCTTGTCTTCTACCGCAAGCGGTTCGATGCCACCGAACGTGCGCATCGTGGACCCGGCCGGAAGAACACGAGCACACACGAGTGTGCCTGGCTCGAGGTTCAGCGAGCCCCACTCGTCCGTGACCTTCACCAGATGCCCGTTGCGGACGTCGCTGAGGGTCACCAACTGTCCCGGCTCCGTCGAGGCGACCTTGTACACCGAGCGCGGAATCGACAACCACTGATCGGCCAGTTCGCGTTCGTCGGCAGGCAGCAGTTCTCCGCGGCGCTCGACAAAAGCTGCGAAAATACCCGCATCGAACAAGGCAGCGTCGACGGCCAAACCACCTTCGACGGCCAGCGTCAGTGCTTCTTCGCTGTTGAACTGCTCGGCACGGATGAGCGCAAGATCGAACACGGCGTCGAAGTACTCCGGCGTGCGCGAGAACAACTGAGCCTTGACGTAGAGCCAGCTGGCCCGGTCGTCGAACGTCACCTCGGACTTACCGAGATGGCAAACCTTGAACTTTCGACCGGAACCGCACCAGCACTTGTCATTTCGTCCGAGTTCGGGATGCTCGGCCGGGGCGTAGCGCTGAAGAACCTCGTGCAGAACCTCGGACTCGCCACCCTCGATTCGGCCCAGCAAAGCCAGCGCGCGCGTCACATCGCTTCGATCGGCGGCCAGTAGCGCCAGATCGAAGATCGCGGGAGTCCAGTCGGGATCGAGATCGTGCGCTGATTCGTACGACGCCTCAGCGGCCAGGATCTTGCCGAGACGATCCGAAGCCTTGCCCGCCAGCCAGTGCGCTGCCGGCTTGACACGACGCGACCCTTTTTCGGCGAGAGCAGTTGCAACAGAATGCAATACGGAATCATGATCGTCGAGTTCGGACAACAGCTCCAACGCTGCCGCAGCCGCGGGCGGCTCGGCGAGGCCTGCGAAGGCCTGCGGATCCTCCTTGATCTGCTTGCGCGCCCAGTCCGAGACATCGTCGACGCCTTCGGCTTTCGCGGCCATGACCACATCGACGAAGGCGATCACCGACGCGGCTTCTTCGGGGTGCAGATTCTCGCGGACCTCGAGCATGCGGGCCCGGTTCGCCAGGTGGTATGCCTCGAAATCGAATCCGTCGACCGCAACGTAGTCACCGTCGCGGACGTAACCTGACGCCTCGAGCATCTCGCCCAGCGGGGCGGTCGGCTGACGGAACAGCGACGGCTCGTCGAGCATCAACTGCCAGACAATGGCATCGAGGGTGTCAGCACCGATGTCGGCAAGGACCGTCGCCAGGTGCTCGCCGAATCCGGGTGCGGGATCCAGTACCTCGGGGATGGTGCAGAGCGTCAGCTCACGGTCAGCGACGAACAATCCGATCAAGTCACCTGCCGAGCACTCGGCAAGGGTGTCGGTGTCGAGTAGAAAGCCTTCGTCGTGTGGGAACTCCGGATCTTCGATCCCACGATCAGCCAACAGGTCGTCGTCTATCCCGCGGTGCACGACGCTGATGCCATGAATCTCGTCGTCGTCACGATCGAGGAACACCCGCAGCATCATCAGATCGGGGTTCGCGTCGAGAACGCCGGACTTTATTTCGGCTTCGGTGAGCCGATGGGTCAGCACTCGATGCTCGAACAACGTGTCGAGTGCGGCGTACCGCTCCTCACTCAAGTAGCCGAGCAACGGGTCCTCGACGTACTCGACAAATTCGGCCATGTCCTCGGCTGTACCGTGCCCGGCGTCAGCCAACAGGGTGCCCCAGTCCGCCGCTGTCTGCGGGCCGTGCTCACGCAACAACTCCATCGCGGCTTCGGCGATCAAGTCATTGGCATCCATCGGTTCGTTCACCTATCCAACTTTAACGGGGTCGACTCGATACATCGTCACCGGTCATCGGTCGAGTGATCGGCGCCTCCGCGCAACTCGCGCACCAGTTCTTCGGCCTCGAGATCTTCTGAAGCGAGAACCTCGAGTACCCTCGCGGCCTGCGATTCCGTAGCCATGACCACAACACCCACCGCAAACGCGCCAGTGGGGGCCGTCAGGACCCGAGCACTGATCACATCACCTGGCTCGCCTTCGACCGAGTGAGCAACCGTGACGGTCTCCTTGGACCCACGATCGAGCAGCACGACGCCGGTGTCGGACGTTTCGATCACCTCGTACACCGACCTCCGGATTCCGAGCCACTGTGCGGCTGTCACAACTTCCGCCTCCGGAAGTAGTTCGCTGCGTCTGGCCAAGAATTCGGCAAAGATTCCACCCTCGAACAGAGCGACGTCCAGTGCCGAGCCGTCGAAGATCGTGGCCGCGATCAGTTCGTCCTCGGAGAGATTTTCGTTTTCGAGATCGTCGAGCCCGGTCACGATGTCGACGAATTCGGAGGCGAACGCAAACAGGCATGCCTTCTTGTACAGCCACCGACCGTCCGCCTTGACGGATTCATCGGCTTTTCCGAGGTGGCAAACCTTGTACTTGCGGCCGGAACCGCACCAACACTTGTCGTTTCGACCGAGTTCCGGGTGATCGGATGGCACGAAGTCCTGCAGAACGGCGTAGAGATTCTCTTCGGTTCCGCCGTCGATCCGCCCGAGCAGTGACAGCGCCCGGGTCGCGTCGCCCCGGTCCGACGCGAACTGAGCCAGCTCGAACAAAGCCGGACCCCAACCGGATTCGGCAAGGAGCGCTTTCTCGTAGTGCGCCTCCGCTTCGAGGACGCGCCCCAGCCGATCGACAGCCTTACCGGCGAGCCAATGAGCCGCCGCCCGCACCGACCGTGGCCCTCGCTCAGCCAGTTCGGAGGCAAGCGCTTCGAGGATTGCGTCGGTCACCGGGTCCTGATTCCGAAATCCGAGATCGAACACGGCCACTGCAGCACCCGGATCTGCCAGTGAGACAAAAGAGTCCGGAGCAGCGCTCACATGACGGTGGGCCCAGTCCGCGATATCGAAGTCGGCGATGACCGCGTCGGTGTATCCGCGGTCCGCCAGATCGACAAACGCAACGGCAGAGACTGCCTCGTCGTGGGTCAGGTCGTAGGTACTGGCCACCAAGGCTGTCCGAATCTGCAGGTCGTAGGCGTCGAAGTCGAATCCCCGCCGAGCCAGTAGCTCACGCTCGTGCTCGTAACCTGCCACCTCGAAGATCTCACCCAGCGGCGCAACAGGAACCGTGAAGAGTGACGGATCCTCGATCAGGAGTTGCCAGCACACAGAATCCAGGGCCTCGACTCCGTCCTCCTCGAAGAGTTCGCCGAGCGCCGGAGCAAGATCGGGTTCGTCCTCGATCTCGACCAGACGAAACGCAAGTGTTCCGTCTTCGACAGCCAAGCCGACGAGATCACCGTCGGCGCACTCGACGAGGGTTCCGGCCGGAAGTACCACAACTCGTCGACTCCGGAAGGGAGCAGCTCCGCGTTCGGAGGCTGCTTCTTCCGCCAGGGCCACCCGGATCGCCCCGTCGTCGTCGCCGAATGCCAAGATCGGTTCCAGGTCGGGGCTCGCGTCAAGGATGTCCGACGCAATTTCGACTTCGCTGAGCCGGTGAGTGAACACGAGCCCTTCGAGGACCGTGTCGAGAGCGACGTACTTTCCGTTGGGCAGGTACCCGAGCATCGGTTCGGACAGGTACTCGAGTACATCGGCCAACTCGGTCGCAGTTCCGTACTCCTCGAGATGGGTCGCCCACTCTTCGAGACTCAGCGGGCCTTGCTCGCGCAGAACAGCCAAAGCAGCGGAGGCAATGGAACCGGCAGCGTCGTCGTCGAAATCAGTCACCCGCCAATGGTAGGCGACCTATTGCAGCCCACTGAGCCCCTCGCCCAGCACGGTCGCACCGAGGATCGTCAGGATGACCGTCATCATCACCGCGTTGTTGGCGGTCATCCATGCCTTCGCGGACGCGAGGATCTCGTCGGCACGCTTGCCGGAGAACACCTTCACCAGGATCGGCGACGCGATGCCGACGCTCGCGATGACCGTGAAGATCACCGCGGCAACAATCTGTTGGGCAACGACATTCGTGGCGACCGCGATAGTGGCCGCACCGGATACCGCCAGCGCTGCATTCTTGGGATTGACCGCCGCGGACAAGAACGCCAACCCGAACGCCTTCCGCGGAGTCAACCCGTCGACGCTCTTCATCCACTTCGGAACTGTCGGCTCACTCCCGTTTCGCGGACGCGCGCGCCACTGCTTGTATGCCAAGCCGAACAGGACAAGACCCAACACGATTCGTACGACACTCGACCACACCGAAGTCTGCGACGACTGCGACTCCGCGAACGAGTAGTCCGCGATCACGATGGTCGCTGCAACGACTGCCGAGATTCCGAGGACCCACCCGAGTAGAAAAGATGCCGCCCCTCGATGTGCTCCAGCGGTGATCATGACGAGCACGATCACCGCCATGGGCATCGAGACGAAAAGCAGGCCGGAAGAGACAAACCGATCGCAGCTAGCACCGAAAACCTCCAGTTGAATGCACGATCGACGATCGATTCGAGGTCGAAATCACGACGTCGGAGGCAGCATGACCTCGATGAGATGCGGGCCGGGTTCCGCCAGCGCTGCGGCAAACTGTTCGGCCAACTCCTCCGCTGTGTTCGCCCGCGACGCGGGCACTCCCAACCCCTCGGAGATCTTGACGTAGTCCATGTTCGGAGATGACAGATCCAGCATCGACTGTGCGACGACGCCGCCACCTTCTGCGCCGACTCGTTGCAGTTCGCCACGCAGGATGGCGTATGCGCGATTGTTGAGCAGAATCGTCGTGACGTTCAACATCTCTCGCGCCTGCGTCCACAACGCCGTGATGGTGTACATCGCGCTTCCGTCGGCTTCGAGATTGATCACCGGTCGCTCCGGCGCTGCCACAGCGGCGCCCGTCGCCACCGGGATGCCCTGGCCGATGGCACCTCCGGTGAGCGTGAGCACGTCGTGGCGCGGCGCTCCGGCAAGGGCAATCGGGATCGCCCAACCGGAAGTCGCCGCCTCGTCGGAGATGATGGCGTCGCCTGGCAGCAGGGCGCCGATCACGTCGGCCCAATTTCGAACGTCCAGAGGCCCGCTCGGCAGCGCCGGCCGATTCGCTTCCTGCAAAACAGGTTCGACTCCCGGTGCCACGAGTTCGGCCACTGCCTCCAGTGCACCGGCAACATCGTCGCCGACGCTTGCCAGCGTTGTCACCGCAGCACCCTCCGGTGCCAGATCGCTCGGTTTTCCGGGATACGCAAAGAACGAGACCGGCGAAACCGCTCCGGCCAGAACCAGCTGAGTTGTTCCGCGAAGTTGTTCGGTGGCGTGCTCGGCGAAGTATCCCAAGCGCTCGAATGACGGTAGCCCCGCACCTCGTTGAAGCCTGGCTGGAAAAGTCTCGATCAGAATCTGTGCACCGGTCGCGACCGCAATTCGGGAAGCGGCGCGCAGCCCAGCTTCGGAACAGGCTGCGCCGCCCAGCAGTAGCGTGGCGCGACCCTCGGCATTGAGCGCGCCCACCACCGAGTCGATCTGTGTTGCAGAAACTTCCGCCCGCCCCGGTATGTCCCGAGGACCCGCAAGAACTCCACCTTCGCCCCACGAGACGTCGGCAGGGAGGACAAGTGTGGCAATGCGTCCGGGCGGATTCATCGAGGCGGCAACGGCGTCGGCCGCGTCGCTACCGACGGTCGCGGTGGATTCGGAACGTCGACTCCACCCCTCCAACCATTCGGTCAGCGCATCGATGTTCGATTCGAGAGGAGCGTCGAAACCGTGGTGGTAGGTCGCGTGGTCCCCGACGATGTTCACGATCGGTGTGTGGGCGCGGCGCGCGTTGTGAAGGTTCGCCAGTCCGTTCGCCATACCGGGGCCCAGATGGAGCAGCGTCGCGGCAGGCTTTCCGGCGATCCGTGCGTAGCCGTCCGCGGCACCGGTCACGGCGCCCTCGAACAAGCCGAGTACCGCCCGCATCTGCGGAACGGAATCGAGTGCGGCGACAAAATGCATCTCGGACGTTCCTGGATTGCCGAAGCACACCTCGACGCCCGAGTCGACCAGGCTTTGGATGAGCGACTGTGCACCGTTCATTTCGATCACCTCTTCTTCATGAAAAGCTGCGAATGCTTCCTGCGCTTCATCGTGAGCAACCGAACTCCCGGTGCGTGCTCCTCGATCCGAACAGTCATCCGTACCTCCGTCGTGGCCGAGAGTCTCGATTCAAGCTACTCGGTCGGGAGTTCAGCGTTCGTAGCCCTTGCGCATATCGTCGACGATGCGTGGCCGGTCGAGCGTCGAGGGTTCCAACTCCCGCCTCGGGCGATCGCGAGGAAACACCGAGGCCGACGCCAGCGTCGGCTCGTCGAGGAACCGCAGGTTCGGCACATCAGCGGGCAGACGAAGCTCGGGCGGCGTGGAACCTCTTTGCGCGAGCACATATCCCCAGTCACCGAAGCTCGGCACGAAAACGTGATAGGGCGAGACGCTCAGTCCGACAGCCGATACCGTCGACACCGTTCTCCAGTACGCATCCGGTGTCGAGTACGGGCTGCCGGACTGGACGACCATCAGCCCGCCCGGATTCATCGCGGCAGCGGCAAGTCCGTAGAACTCCATCGAATACAAGCGGCCAAGTGCGGGGGTGTCAGGATCCGGGAGGTCGACGATCACCGCATCGAAACCCGGTTCCGGACGCTCTCGCAGCCACCGAAACGCGTCGTCGAGTACGACGTCCACCCGTGGATCCTCGAGCGCTCCCTCGTTCAGATCACGAAGACGCGTGTTGGCCAACTCGATGACTGCCGGATCAAGTTCCACTTGAACGATCTGCTCGACGCTGCTCATTCGCAGCACTTCCCGTGCAGCGAGGCCGTCACCGCCGCCCAGAATCAGCACGCGCCGGGGGTCGTTCACCAGGGCCGGATACACCAGCGACTCCGTGTACCGATGCTCGTCGACACTGGAGAACTGCAGGTCTCCGTCGAGGAACAGGCGCACGTCGTTCCCCCGCTCGGTGACGACGATTTCCTGGTACACCGATCGCTCGGCGGCCACCACGGGATCGGTGTAGAGCCGCTGCCTCGACGTGGTCTCGATGTCCGAGGCCGCGATCAGCAACCATCCGATCAAACTTGCTGCCAACAGCATTGCGACGACGGCGATCGATCGTGCGCGCAGGCTGAGCTGCCACCGAAGGAGTATCAGCGCGACCACTGCCGCAGCCACGAGATTGATCATGCCGGTGAGTGCGGCACCGCGAATCATTCCTGCCCACGGCAACAGTACGAACGGCCACAGCAGACCACCGATCAATGCGCCGAGGTAGTCGGCGGCATTGAGGTTGGCCAGTACCTTTCCGGTGCTCTGTGCGTCGTTGTCGCTGCGACCGGACTGCAAGAGCGTCATCAGCAGAGGCACTTCGGCACCGACGAGGATGCCGATCAGCGCGGTCGCCGCCACCAGAACTGCTGCGCTGGAACCGAAGAACGTGAAGGTCACGTACAGCGTGACGGCACTGAATCCGCCGATCAGCCCGAGCAGTATCTCGACCGTCACGAACGAAACGGCAGCGTGTCCCAGCAGAGGTTTGGCGGCCAGCGCTCCGATACCCAGAGCCGCAACAAATCCCGCGACGATCAACGACGTCTGGGTGATGCCGCCGCCGGTCAGACTCACGCTGAGTGTCAACAGGGCCAGCTCGTAGATCAGGCCACACGCAGCGCACGCCGCAACAGCCGCAAGGAGAAGGACGCGTGCGCGCGGGCCGAGCATCGTCGAACGCTCGTCAACTGTCACATCGGGATCAGCGGCAACCATCAGGTGAGCGCTGCGGCGTTCACCAAACCGATGGACAGCAAGCTCACACCCACAGCCCACGCGGCGCCACACATCTTCGGATCCTGCACCAGCGCAACCAACTTGCCGGGAAGGAATGCGTTCATCAATCGCAGCGCGATCGCTTGCAACACGATCGCGAACAGTCCGTACACCGCGGAGTCGGCGAGTCCCTGAGCAAAGCCGTCCGAACTGGTCAGGATTGCCGTCACCACGATGATCGCCAGCGCAAGATGATTGGAGGCCAACAGAATCGCAGCGTTCGGGTTCTTGTCGACGTAAACCTGGTGGCGGAGATTTCCGGGTGTCATGAGGTCGAGGACCAGGAATCCCGTCGCCAGAACCGCTGCACCGACGACGAAGTAGGCGAGGGTGCCGAGAACGCCCCCGACGAGCAATGCCGGATCCACCGTTCCGATCTCGACGGAAGTGGATGCAAAGATGTTCGTCACGCCGTTCTCCTTCTCATTGAGCATTACCGTCATTTGGCACTACCCGAGCCGCCGCTGCCACTGCTTCCACCCGCCGGGGATCCCGGGTTGAAGCCCGGTCCCAGGTACGCGTATCCGCCGCTGCGATACGTGCCGTCGATGTCCTCTACCTTGATGGTGCTGCCACCGCCCGAAGCCGAACTGACAGTGACGATGTCGTCGTCGTAGCGCAGGTATTCGTTGCCGCCGTCAGCACTTCGCGCCGCTGGTTCGTCCGCGTCGACAATCCGTGAGACGGTCGTGCCCACTGGATCTTTCGACGAGTACAACACGACGTCGCCATCCTGGGACGTCTTGGAATAGTTGTCCGCGATGAAGTCTTTGGCTCCACCACCGCACGCCGACACCATAATTGCGGCCGCCACCATCACCGGAGCAAACCACGTCCGCCCCCTCACGGGCGCCACCTACTGCGCGTCTTCACGATCACTCCTGTCCCCTCCCCCGGGTACAAATGCCAACTCTGCCAACTCCACCCCTGGCGGTCTCGCACGCCACACAACGCGGTCAACGCTGTGTCGTCGCCGGGAAAGGATCCGCAGATCCAACCGTCCTGGCCGGCGGACTCTCTCAACGATGCAGCTTCCGAATCGAATTCGACTCGGTCCAGGATCAGCGAGGAAGACTCGAACCGGTAGTTTTGCGTGGACTCCACTGCGGGCAGTGGTTCACCGCCGACTGCAAGAGCATCGCACGAAACCTGTTCGGTCAGTTTCTTTCCCGACGCCCAGGCCGTCACCACGTGCGAAGCCCCCAGCACTCCGAGTGTCAGCGTCGCGTCGGAAGTTCCGATCACCAACTCGACGAGGGTCGGTGGCGCAGGAGCTCCCAGTACCAACCCCAGTGCCGAGGCATCCACGTCGGTCGGCTCCACGTCGAGTAGATACAGGCTCATTCCGGGGGGCCCGAGTGGATGACAGTGAGTTCGCTGCGAGTGACCGCCCGTCCCGTGGAAACCTCCCACGACTGTCCGCGCGCCCACTTCTCGAATGCAATCAGGCCGGTCTTGTCGGCGGTCGCATAGTCCGCGTATTCCATCGAGCCGGAAGGGGCCGTACCCGTAGTACCCTCGGCCGTGAACTTCGCCGTTCCACTTTCGATCTTGCGGTGAACCTTGTCGTCGAGAATGACGTCGCCGTTCGGGACCAGGTTGGTTCCTTCTCGACGCATCCAGAGAGTCATCTCCAATTCGCCCTCGTCGTCCTCGACCGTCAGCCAACGACGACCGGTCGAACCGTCGAGAAGGTGCTCACGCCAGATGTACCCCTCTTCGTCGAGCGTGATGGTCCCTCGAACAACATGGTCGATACCCGCGTACGTGATGATGTCGCCGACCCCGATCTTGTGGGGGTCGTACACCTCGGGATAGTCGGCGAGCGGGTCGACGCGAGCATTCGGCTTGCCCTGGCGTCCACGCAGGACCACAAACACGACGGCAGCGATCACTACGAGTATCAGGACAACTATCAGCACGTTGGTCAACGGTTTCTCCGAAATCGTCTCGGCAGGGTTGCCGCGGGCCATACCCTACCGATCCGTTCTCAGCCTTTTCGGATGAGACTGCCGGCAATCCGGCCTGTCGCCGACCGGACAGGTCTCCAGCGCCGCGGGCAGATCGAAAGACTGCCCCGGCGCACCTTTGCGTTTACGCTCAGCCCGAGGAACTCCGCGCGAACGAAAGCCGGTCGACTGACGATGAGCAAGAACACGGAGCCGTCTGCCCGCACCGTCATGCACACACCACGATTCTGGTTGACACCATTGATAGTGGTCACCCTCTTGATGTCTGCGCTGGCAGCGTTGTACATGGGCGGAATACTCGACCCCAAGAAACACCTGGACCAGTTCCCGATCGCCCTGGTCAACCAGGACGAGGGCGACACCCTCCCCGGTGGCGACCCCGCCGACCGTAAGAACTTCGGAAACGACATCGTCGCCGGCCTCGAAAGCGGAATCGACCACCAGAAGATCGACCTGCAGCAGATCGGTATCGCCGAAGCCCAATCGCGGTTGAACTCCGGCACGCTGTACGGCGCGATCGTGATTCCCAGTGATTTCACGAAGAGGACGATCATCCTGGCGGAGGCCAGCGTCGTCGCCGGTGACGTAGAGCAACCGATCATCACGATCTACACCAATCCTCGCGCCGGTTCCGTCTCGGCATCGCTGGTCCAGTCGATCGGAACCACAGCCCTCGCCTCGGTCAACAAGAACATGGGCGAGCAACTCACCGCCCTTGTCACCGCGCAGTTGGAAGCGGGAGGCACCGGAACCCAGATCTCCGGAGCGAGCCGCCTGCTGCTCGAAAACCCGGTGAAGGTACTCACGGTTGCCCACGATCCGCTTCCCGACGGAACCGGATTCGGTTTGGTGGCATTCTATTTCGCGCTGCTGTTGGTCCTTGCGGGATTCACCGGAGCAACCGTGGTCAATTCCTTGGTGGACGGCATGCTCGGATACGCGCCTACCGAATTCGGTCCACTCTTCGTTCAGAACGACGTTGTGGGTATCAACAGGTTTCGAACGCTGCTCGTCAAATGGGCATTCATGATCGTGTTGTCCGGCATAGTCTCCGCGTTGTTCCAGTGGATCAGTCGCGCCCTCGGAATGCCGGTCACTCACGGGCTTGCATTGTGGGAGTACGGCGCGCTGGTCATCACAGCGGTGGGCATCACGGCGATGTCGGTGATGGCCGCGTTCGGCTCGTTGGGCATGTTGATCAACCTGTTCGTGTTCGTCATTCTCGCGCTGCCCTCGTCCGGTGGCACCATCCCCCTCGAAGCCAGCCCCAGGTTGTATGCCTGGCTGGCGCAATTCGAGCCGATGCACCAGATCTACATGGGCACGCGATCGATCCTGTTCTTCGGCGCACGCGGTGAGGCAGGCCTGCTGCATGCCGTCTGGATGACGTTGGTGGGGCTACTGATCGGCGTCGTACTCGGCATCGTGACCACCCGTTTCTACGACCGCAAGGGCTACGAGCGCACCCATCGTCCCAAGGTGGCGTGACATGGTACCCAGCCGGGATTTGATCGAAACCTGTTGAGCCGATTCAATGTGATTGCGCGTTTCGGGAATCTTCGAGCCCCTTCCGCACGTTGTACAACTATGGCTAATTACAAAACAGTCAATCCCGCGACAGGTGAAACCGTCAGGGAATTCGATACTTTGGATGACGCCGGAGTTGAAGCCGCACTTGCGAACACGCATCGCGGCTACTTGACCTGGCGCAACAGTGCGCCACAGCAGCGTGCGGCAGTCCTGAGCAAGACCGCCGAACTGTACACAGAGCGCGCAGACGAACTGGCCCGAATGATCTCCTTGGAGATGGGTAAGCCGGTCCGCGAGGCCAAGGGCGAAGTACAACTCTCGGCCGCGATCTATCAGTGGTATGCAGACCACGGTCCGGCACTGCTCGAGGAAGAACGACTCGACGTTCCCGGGGCCGAGGAGTCGGTTGTGTACCGGCGACCGATCGGCGCTCTCATCGGCGTCATGCCGTGGAACTTCCCGTACTACCAAGTCGCCCGCTTCGCGGCACCGAATCTGATGCTCGGTAACACGATCATTCTCAAGCACGCATCGAACTGTCCGCAGTCGGCGCTGCTGATGGAAGAGATTCTGCGACAAGCCGGATTGCCGGACGACGCCTACGTCAACGTCTTCGCGACCAACGAGCAGATCGCGGACATGATCGCCGATCCCCGAGTTCAAGGTGTGTCACTGACCGGCAGCGAACGCGCCGGAACCAGCGTCGCCGAAACTGCCGGACGCAATCTCAAGAAGGTCGTCCTCGAACTCGGCGGATCAGACGTGTTCATCGTCCTCGATTCCGACGACATGGATGCCACCGTCAAGTCCGCAACCAAGGCACGTCTGTCCAATGCCGGCCAGGCCTGCAACGCGGCCAAGCGTTTCATCGTCACCGAAGATTTCTACGACGACTTCACCAACAAGTTGGCGACGTCCTTCGAATCCGTCACTGCCGGTGACCCGTTGGACGAATCCACAGTCTTGGGTCCACTCTCTTCGCAGAGCGCGGCAGATACTCTGATCGAGCAGATCGACGACGCTGTGTCCAAGGGTGCCACGCTGCTGACCGGTGGAAAGAAGATCGACGGCCCGGGCGCCTACGTTCAACCGACATTGCTCGCAGACGTGACACCGGACATGCGGGCCTACAGCGAAGAACTGTTCGGACCTGCCGGAGTCGTCTACAAGGTCAAGTCGGCCAGCGAGGCTGTGGAACTTGCCAATTCGTCGGTCTACGGTCTGAGCGGATCCGTCTGGAGCAGCGATCTCGATTCCGCCCGGTCGGTCGCCGCAGATCTCGACGTGGGAATGGCGTTCGTCAACGAGCACGGAACGACGTTGCCCGGTCTGCCCTTCGGCGGAGTCAAGCGCTCCGGAGTCGGCCGCGAGCTGGGTCCGTGGGGAATGGACGAGTTCGTCAACAAGAAGCTGCTCCGCGTCTCGAAGAAGTAGTTCGACACAGAAGTAGCTCGACACAGAAGTAGCTCGGCGCAAAGGAAGGCCCTGACCTCGATGGAGGTCGGGGCCTTTCCTCATAACCCACGGACCAGCAAGCGGGTCCGCTGCCTGGTCACTCGCTTGCCAGAGTGACACTCCCACGAGTGAGGCTCCACCCGAACCTCGTCGCGATGACAGCTGACAGCCAGCCCATCAGCGCACCCACCAGTGGAGCAGCGACGGCGGTGTAGATCGCCTCGTTGGAAACACCAACCGACACGGCGGAGTCACCGACGAAGGCGAAATCGGTTCGGGAGGCGAAGGACGCCCACTCGATCAGGCCGGAGACAACAATAATCAGGAACCCCAGCAGGAAGCCGAAGCCGGCCAGCAGAACGTGAAGTGCGCGCATCCGGTCAGTCTGCCTGTAACGCCCACCCAGATAAAACCGACCTGCTGGTATGACACTTTCACGTATCGCTCGCACTTCCGTGATCGCCGCCGCCCTCTGCGCGGGCGCAGCCATCTGTTCCGCGACGTCAGCTTCCGCGGACGTAGTCGACGTCACGATCCTTCCGGGTCTCAGCAGCGGACCGACGACGCCGTACGGAGCGGGCTGCACATATCTGGTGGTTGCCAGGACAGCAGCGTTGAACGAGCCGAACGTCTCGATTGTCGACATGAACCGGGCGTCGACCATGTTCCCGCAGGAATTGATCTGGGACACCGTCAATCCTTACTTCACCTTGCCGGTGGTGCTCGGCCACGCAGTCACGCTGTGGACTCCGACCGCACCCGGTGAGCACTCCCTGATGGCCTACCAGACGTCCGCGGGCGGGCCGGTCGCAACGGTCATGGTCAATCCGGCCACCCCGATCGGTCCGGGGTGCGTCGTCGCACCCTGATCCGCTAGCCCTCCAAGAAGTCGACGAGCACCCGGTTGATTTCATCGGCGGGAACCATCGGAATGCTGTGATGCGAAGAATCTTTCAGCACCTCGACACGCGCTGCGGGAACCCTCTCCCGCACTGACTTCGACACGGTTTCCGCATCATGCACCCGTCCGTCTTGTGCGAGGACCACCAGCAACTCGACATCCAGTGCGCTCAAGGCCTCCTTCGACGGACGTCGAGGCACTACGAGATCGGGTCGCGGTAGATCCGAAGTGCCCACTTCCACAAGAGACAGCCAGTCGGAGTCGATACTCAACTCGCCTGTCTCCCATTCCAACAGTCGCCGTCGGCGTGCTCGCGACGGGGAGAGCAACAGCGGAAGCGCACGCAGAAGGTAGCCCGCCTTCATGCCGGAGAAACTCGAATTAGGGTCGAGCAGAACAAGTTTGCCGAGACGATCAGGTCGATGCAGCGCAAAGGCCAACGCAATCATCGCGCCGTAGGAATGTCCGATCACATCGACGGTGCCGGCCCCGGTGCAATCGACTATCGAGTCCATCCACTCGATCAGATCGTCGACGGACTTCATCGGATCACCATTCGGAACGCTCCGCCCGGCATCGCCCATGGTGTCGACAGCAAAGACACGCCGGGATTTCGACAGCGTCGCAACATTGTCGAACCACACCGTCGAAGTGGCACCTCCCCCGGACAGAAGGATCAACGGCCGCGAGTCTGCATGCCCACAGACGTTCACATGCGTGTTACCGAACCGCCCCGCGAGATCCACACCCAGCGGTTTCTGCGGCCATTTGGTCAGTACAGCGTCGTATGCGCGATTGAAGTCCATCCCCCACCCCCATTTCTCTCGATTATCGAGATAGTAGACAATCAAGAGACAACACACCAGGGCTGGAGGCATCCTTGAGCGTCGGCGATGCAGAAGACGAAGCGATGGCGATCGTCCACTCGCTTCGCGCACTTACCGTCGACTTGAACGTGGCGGTTTCCGGCTTTGCGAACAAGTACAAAATGCACTCCACCGACGTGCGCGCGTTGATCTGCCTTCTCGATGCCGAGCGCTCGGACACACCGGCGACACCAGGCTGGCTCGGCGCACAGCTGGGTATCAACTCGGCGTCGGTGACCGCGCTCGTCGACCGGATGGTCAAAGCGGGCCACGTAGCTCGGGAGCGAGACTCAGCAGACCGCAGGCGGGTGCTCTTGCAGGTCACACCATCGGCGGTCACTCTGGGCGAGAGTTACTTCGGCCCACTCATTTCACGGGCGGTGAGCACCCTCGGCAATTTTACCGCCACAGAGCGAGCCACCATCGCGAGTTTCATCGCCGCGATGCGAGCGGACGTGGAGCGGACTCGAGTCGATAGGGAGCCCTCCCGGTGACTCGCATACTTCCCGCGGGAGAACGCGCATTGCTCGTGGACTTCGATTCCGAAGCTGGCGTTCTCGCGTTCACCGAAGCACTGACGCGTAACACCCCGGTCGGGGTCGAAGACTTCCTCCCCGCAGCTCGCACGGTCCTGGTCACGTGCACCCCGGCGGCAGATCTCACGTACGTCCGGAAGTGCTTGAACGATCTCGAGCAGACCGATTCTGCCGCGACCACAGACGAGCATTCCGAGACGGATGCACTCACCATCGCCGTCAGGTACGACGGGCCCGACCTCGACGACGTCGCACAGTCACTTGGTATGAGCCGATCCGAGGTGGTTGCGGCCCACACCGGGGCAATGTGGCGTTGCGCCTTCATCGGATTCGCGCCCGGCTTCGCCTACCTGACTTCAGGCGACGCTCGGCTCGACGTTCCGCGTCGAACGCAATCACGAACCGCTGTGCCTGCCGGTTCCGTCGCCCTGGCCGCTGGATACAGCGCGGTCTACCCGCGTGCATCACCGGGTGGCTGGCAGATCATCGGGAGCACCGATGCCGTGATGTGGGATCTGAACGCCACACCACCGGCCACCGTTCAGCCCGGCAGACGCGTGCGCTTCGTGAACGAGGAACAACGATGAACGGCCTCGAGATACTCGACACCGGGCCGCTGAGCCTGATCCAGGACCTCGGACGGATAGGTCATCTTCGCTCGGGTGTCGGGGTTTCCGGTGCGGCGGACAGGCGATCTCTCAGGCTTGGCAATCGGCTCGTCGGCAACAACGAGGGCGCAGCCGGTGTCGAGGTCCTCCTGGGCGGGCTGAGTCTTCGGGCGCAGCAACCGACAACGATCGCGTGCACCGGTGCGCCTGCACAGGCCTACCGCGACGGCATTCCGGTCGGGCATTCGAGCGTGATCGATCTACGGGCTGGTCAGACCGTCCGCCTGGACTACGCACCGAGTGGACTGCGGACGTATCTGACCGTCCGAGGCGGCATTGTGGTTCCCGAGATCCTGGGATCGCGCAGCACCGACACGATGTCCGGGATCGGTCCGGCGCCTCTCGAGCCTGGTGTTTTTCTCCCGATCGGGCCATCGCCGACCACGTTCTCAGGCGTCGACCTCGCACCGGTGCCGCCGATGGCAAACGAGACTCTCGCCATTCGAGTGGTGTTCGGTCCTCGCGCAGATCGATTCACCAACCCCGAAACACTCCTCCAGGGCCGATGGGCGATCTCGACCGACTCGGACCGAATCGGCGCACGCGTCGATCGCGTCGGCGCCGACGAACTACTTCGAAGAACAGACGACACCGAACTGCCCACCGAAGGCGTGGCACTCGGATCGATCCAGGTCCCACCCAGCGGCCAACCTGTCGTGTTCCTCGCCGATCACCCCATCACCGGCGGCTATCCGGTGGTGGGAGTGGTCGCGGACGCAGATATCGACCGACTCGGCCAAGCCCGCCCGGGTCAGCACATCCAGTTCGTCGGGGCCTGAGCACGCCGAGCGATGGCGTGTCGGACCCAGCCGTCACACTGATGTCGTGCGAGTTGTCCTGGTCCCCGGTAGTACGACGTCCACGGGAGCTGTGACGGCAACTGTCCTACGGACCGATCCCGCTGGAACGCCGCTCGCCGATCCCGTCGAATACCCCGACCTGATCGCAGCGGTACGCACCATCGAGGAAGCCGAGCACCCGCGGTGGGTGTGGCCGAATACGGCGACCGTGTACCCACCTCTACTGCGGGCAGGCGTACGGGTTCAGCGGTGCCACGACATCTCCCTGACCCGCGCGATACTCGGAATGCGCGCCGGCAAACCGTCACCGCCCGCCGAGGAGTTCGACGACGATCGACTCGGACTCTTCGACACTGCACCCGTTCTCGATCCCCTCGCCGTCGTCACCGAATTCGCCGAGCAGCGCGCAACCATCGGCGCGGACGCTCGACTGGACTTGTTGATCGCAGCAGAATCGGCCGGCGCTCTCAGCGCCGCCGAGATGACGCACACGGGCCTTCCGTTCTCGACGCAGAAGCATCGCGAACTCCTCGAAGAACGGCTGGGGCCGCGGCCGACGGGATACGACCTCCCCGCTCGTATGCAGGAACTTGCCGCACAGATCAGTGAGGTCTTCGGGCGCACCGTCAATCCTTCGTCTTCGGTGGAGATCACCGAGGCGTTCGGTCGTCAGGGCATCGAACTTCCGTCGACGCGCAAGTGGTTTCTGCAGGAGATCGATCATCCGGCTGTGCCGCTACTCCTTCGTCATCGCGAACTCGCCAAGCTGTACAGCACCAACGGTTGGCAGTGGATGGACAGTTGGGTGCGGGGAGATCGATTCCGTCCGATCTACGTTCCCGGTGGTGTCGTGTCCGGCAGGTGGGCGAGTCGAGGCGGCGGGGCCCTCCAGATTCCGAAGACCATGCGCTCGAGCGTCGTCGCCGATCCGGGCCACGTGTTCGTCGTCGCCGACGCCGGTCAGCTCGAGCCCCGAATTCTGGCCGCCATGTCCGGCGACCGCCGCATGATGGCCGCCGCCGGGGACGACGACCTGTACGCACTTGTCGGTGCCGAAGCCTTCGGCGGTGATCGCGCAAAAGCCAAGGTCGCAATCCTCGGAGTCCTGTACGGGGCGACGGCGGGTGAAGCCAAAGCACTGCTCGTCTTGTTGCGGAAGCGATTCCCGGTCGCCGTCGAGTACGTCGAGCAAGCTGCCAAGGCAGGTGAGCGCGGCGAGGTGGTGAAGTCACTGCTCGGCCGGGCCTGTCCCCCACCGTCTCCCGACTTCTACTCCCACGGCGACGCTCACGCCCGCGGTCGTTTCACGCGCAACTTCGTCGTGCAGGCCACTGCGTCCGAGTGGGCGCTGTGCCTCCTGGCCGACCTCAGGCGCCGCCTCGCCGAAGATCCGGACGGCGAGTTGGTCTTCTTCCAGCACGACGAGGTAGTCGTGCATACCCGAAATCCCGAGTCAGGTACCGCCCACGTGCTGGCCGCCGCGGCTTCGGCAACTCGATTGTTGTTCGGCGACACAGTCGTCCGTTTTCCCATGGACGTCGCAGCCCGCGAGACTTACGGCAAAGGCACTTCGTAGCGTCGTCAATTCCACGCCAAGTGGTTCCACCGCGCCCGTATTGCGTGTTCTACTGGAAAACGTTGCTTTGTTGGTGCTGGTCGACTGCGTTCGAGGAGAACCATGACCAAGCTGGATACAACTGATGCAGAACGGAACGAGCGCGGAACGGTCAAACGCCTTCGCGTGCCGATCTTCACCGTGATCGCGCTTGCAATCTTTGCCTTCGTCGCAGGCGGATTCGGCGGTTCGTTCCAAGGCAAACTCGCCGAGGTTCAGAAGAACGACAACGCCTCGTACCTGCCGAGTTCCGCAGAATCGACGATCGTCAGCAACCAATCCGCGAACTTCCTCGCAGTCGAGACGATCCCTGGATTTGTTCTGTTCCATCGAGATTCGGCCCTCACCGAGGCGGACAAATCTGCAATCAACTCGGCCTACGGCGCCATTGCCGGCATCTCCGGGGTAGACGCCGACGGTATGCAGCCCACTCAGTACTCCGCCGACGGCACAACTGCGTCGATCTTCGTGCCACTCGTCGCCAAGGACGGAGACACATCCGTGGCAGGCGATGTCCTGGCGACCACCGAGCAGAACGTCATCGACGCCGCAAAACAAGCAGCTGGTGATGTCGAGGTACTCCCAGCCGGGCCAGGTGGGCTACTCGTTGCGTTCATCGACGCCTTTGCCGGTCTGGACGGAGCGCTCCTTGGCGCGGCACTCCTGGTCGTGATCCTCATCCTGCTTGTCGTGTACCGATCGCCGGTGTTGTGGTTCTTCCCGCTGTTCTCCGCGCTCCTCGCCATCGGCTTGTCGTCGATGGTGATCTATTTTCTCGCGAAAGCCGAATTACTCACTCTGACCGGACAATCTCAAGGCATCCTTTTCGTGTTGGTGATCGGTGCCGGTACCGACTACGCCCTACTCTTGATCTCTCGCTATCGCGAAGAATTGCACACGTATCCCAACCGCTTCGACGCGATGATCAAGGCCTGGCGCGAGTCTGCGCCGGCCATCACCGCTTCGGCTGTCACCGTGATTCTCGGTCTGCTTTGCCTGACGTTCTCTCAACTCAACTCCAACAAGAGCCTCGGACCCGTCGCCGCCATCGGGATCGCCTGCACCTATCTGGTGATGATGACGTTCATGCCGGTCGCTCTGGCCGCCACCGGACGGTGGGTCTTCTGGCCGCGCAAGCCCAAGGTCGATCACGCCGCAGACCTTACGACGCACGGGATGTGGGGCAAGATCGCCGAGGCCGTCGGTAGCAAGGACCGCCCACTGTGGATCGGCGCCACAGTGTTGTTGATCATCCTGTTCGCGGCCGGGATCGGCAGTCTCAAAACCGATGGCCTGACATCCACCGAAAGCTTCACCAATCGTCCCGACGCCGTTGTCGGACAAGAACTCTACGACTCGAAGTTCGATCCCGGAGCCGGCGCACCGGCCGTGATCACCGCAAACGCCGACCAGGCCGACGCCGTCATCAAAGCAGCCAGCGGCGTCGAAGGTATCTCGCAGGATCCCGGCGCCGTCTGCACCCAGGTGGACGTCGCGAAGGTCAGCGATTTGATCAAGACCAACCCCGCTGCCGTCGCACAAGCCGCCGCTGCGGGTTGCGCCCCTGCGGCTTTCACCGTTGCACCGATCGACGGCCGAACCATGATCAATGCAACCCTCGCCGACTCCTACGATTCGCCGCAGGCACTCGAAACTGTCAAGCGACTGCGGACTGCCGTCCACGACGTGCCCGGCGCCGACGCGCTCGTCGGCGGCAGCACGGCCACCACCCTTGATGTCCAGGCGGCCTCGGTCCGCGACAGAAACCTGATCATCCCGATCGTGCTGGTGGTGATCTTCCTGGTTCTGGCCGCTTTGCTCCGCGCTCTGCTGATCCCGGTGATTCTCATTGTCACCGTGGTGCTTTCATTCGCGGCGACCCTCGGTGTGAGCGGATTCTTCTTCACACACGTATTCGGGTTCGCCGGGGCGGATCAATCGTTCCCGCTGTTCGCCTTCGTCTTCCTCGTCGCGCTGGGTATCGACTACAACATCTTCCTGATGACCAGAGTCCGGGAGGAGACCGGAGAATTCGGCACCCGTGCAGGTGTACTGCGCGGTCTTGCGGTGACGGGCGGTGTGATCACGTCAGCCGGAATCGTCTTGGCCGCAACATTTGCCGTACTGGGCATCCTGCCACTGGTCTTCCTCGCCGAGATCGGATTTGCCGTGGCCTTCGGCGTGCTGCTCGATACGATCATCGTGCGCAGCGTCCTGGTGCCGGCACTCTCTCACGACATCGGGAAACGTATTTGGTGGCCGTCCGAACTGGCGCGCGCGAAAGACTGACCGACTACAGAAACGCTTCCTTGGTCCACAGATGAAAGAGCGCGTAGGCTCGCCAGGGTCGCCAGCGCTCGGACAACGCTGCGGCTTCTTTGGCCGTCGAGACCCCCAGCGCACGTTTCAACACCAGATCATCGGGCACGAATGCGTCGCGATCACCGAGAATCCGGACGGTGAGATAGTCAGCGGTCCACGGTCCGATCCCCTTTAGCGCCAACAGCTCTCGCCGAAATTGGACAGGATCCGCATTCCAGGAGAGGTCGAGGCCGTTCGCTGCCGCAGTTGCCAGCGTGTGCACTGTTCTTGCGCGCGCTGTGGTCAATCCGACGGCTTTCTGTATGCCCTCGGTTGATTGCGCTGCAACCACGTCCGGATCAGGGAAGGCAAGAAAATCCCCTTGCACCGGCGCTCCGAATGCGCTGACAAAACGACCACCGAACGTCCTCGCCGCGCCGAGCGAAACCTGTTGTCCCAGAACAGTGAGCACTGCGGTCTCGAACCCGTCCACCGAACCGAGCACACGCAATCCTGGACGGGCGGCAACAAGTGGGGCCAACAACTCATCACTACCGAACGCCGCTTCGACAGCAGTGTGATCGGCGTCGAGGTCGAGCCAACGGCGCACGATCACCTCCAGCACTGCGGAATCCGCTACCGGCACATCGGAATCCACGACGACACCGTCGTCGGTCCACGACACCGACACGACAACGGGTCCGGAAGGCAACGGTACGACTCTGGTGTGAACACCGTCGTCGTGACGCTCGAGGCCTGCGACGCAGTGAGCCCGCAGGGCACCGGTGAGCGGTTCGACTGCATAGGGCGCCTGAAAGCGCAGCGTCACTGCGCTCACCGGCCGGCTTCCAGATCCAGCAGAATCGCTTTCAGTTCGGGGCCACCCGCGTACTGCCCGAGGCTGCCGTCGCTGCGCACCACCCGGTGACACGGGACCACCAACGGCAGCGGGTTCTTTGCACATGCGGTCCCTACGGCACGCACCGCACGTGGGCTTCCCGATGCTGCCGCGACCACCGAATAGCTTGCAGTGTGGCCGTATTCGATCTCGGGAAGATGACGCAACACTTCGCGTCGGAACCCCTTCGCGAGTTGGAAGTCCAAGCGCAGATCGAATTCTCGACGCGCACCGGCAAAGTACTCGTCCAACTCGCGAGCGACAGTGTCCAGCCTGCGCGGGTAATGAAGCACACGGGGGCTGACGGTGTCCGCCAAACGTTCCAGAACGAGGTCGTGCCCTTCGACGGCAAAGGCAACCCGCACCAGGCCGACATCGGTCGCCGCCAGGAGCAGCTTTCCGACCGGCGAATCGACGGTTCGATATGCCACGTCGATCAATTCAGCTTCGGACGCCTGAGCAGCCAGGCGCGCCCGTAGGCGGATCATGGCGTCAGCGTCAACGGCTGGAAGCGCCTCGAACACATCGTTACTCATGAGTGACTCCCTTCCGCAGCGGTAGCGGACAAGTAGGTTCTTCGTAGTGTGGCGATACCGTCGGCACCCGCGCGTCTGGCGGCCGCCGGGGTGTTGCCGAGGATGTCCGCGATCTCTGCGTACGGCAGCCCACCCAGAAAGTGATAGGCGACTGCCGCACGTTGTTTGAGCGGTAGCTGTTCGAGTGCGTCCCAGAGTTCGTGATCCCACGTTCCGGGTACGCCGATTCGCGTCGGCAACTCCGGAACGTCGTCTGTCGGCACGGCCACCCGGGCGCGCACTCGGGTGATGTCGATTGCCTTGCGGTGCGCGATGGTCACCAGCCAGGCTTCGATGTTCGCGTCCGGATTCAGATCCGGATATGCCCGCATCGCTGCGATGAACGTCTCGGACCACGCGTCCTCGGCGTCGACGGGCCCGACCACCGCGCGGCAGACACGGAGGACCACTGCACCGTATTCGGTCACGACGTCTTCGAACGGTTTGAGTGTCACGACCGGTAGACGTTCCCGATCACCGAATTGTGAGCCGAGCGCATCAGAAGAGGACATCCGATTCGCCGCCGTGCTCGCGGTCGAGTAGGAACCGCTTACGTTCGAGGCCGCCGGCGAAACCGGTCAGACTTCCGTCGCTACCGACCACGCGATGACAGGGAACGATGATGCTGATCGGATTCTTGCCGTTTGCCGCGGCGGCAGCACGGATCGCAAGCGGGTTACCCAAAGTTTGCGCGAGCTCCATGTAGGTCCAGGTTTCGCCGTACGGGATCGTTCGCAAGGTGTCCCACACCCGCTTCTGGAACTCGGTGCCCACGGGCGCCAGCGGCACGGAGAACTCCGTGCGATCACCCTCGAAGTACTCGGTGAGCTGCGATTCGACTTCACCGAAGACCGCCGAGGAACGATCACCGAACGTGGACTCGTCCGGCTTGTGGCGATGCTCCGCCATGTACAGACCGCAGAGGTCGTCACCTGCTGCTACCAGCGTCAACGCTCCGATCGGCGAGTCGATCACAGTGTGCGTACGGATAGCCGTCATGTCTCGATCCTTCCAGGTTGCGCGGTGCGGCAGGCAGCGGGTGAAGTGATTGTCCGCGCCGGCACCGACACCTCGAAGACGCCGCGGGCCTCGTGAATGTGAGATTTACCTGTACTTTGACGTCACATCAGGCAGTATCGAGGGATGGCTCTAGTTTTGCCCGGCAGCTCCACCGTCGTCCGCTCCGTCGGCGACGTGGTGCACTGGTCCCTGTCCACGGTCGCATTTGCGGTCACCCTGCCCACTCGACTCGAGGCGCTCCTCTTCTCGGTCGAGAGGTTGGTGGCGCGCATCAACCAGATCGCCGACAACGCCGACCGCGTCGTCATCGGAGCTGCCGCCGTGACCGTTCGCGCTGAGACACTGGTCGAGGCCGTCGAGCAGACGTCGGACATCGCGGGTCAACTCCTCGAGATCTACGAGCCCATCGCCCTACAGCTCGCGCCGCTGGCCGCCAGGTTCGCCGACGACCTTTCCGAGGCAGAGGTCAGCGCCGCGATCAAGCTGATCGACCAACTACCGGAGCTCACCGACCGGGTGGCCGCGGTATTGCCCATCCTCGGAACCTTGGACTCCGTCTCGCCCGAGATCCACGAACTCCTCGGAGTGGTCAAGGACCTGCGGCAGGCGATCGTCGGGGTGCCTGGCTTTCACTTCTTTCGCAAGCGGGGCGAAGCCAAGCTGGATTGAAATTTCAGGCGGAGTAGCCGTTGGTCCCGGCCCGCGCCATGACGACCTTCGGAACGACCGCTCGAGACGAGAGCTTGAGCAGACCGTCCACCAACTCCACGATGTCGTCGACCTTGATCATGGTGTCCGGTGTGATCCGATCGTGTGTCCATGCCGACATGTCGGTGTCGACGTAACCGGGAGCGATGGCCGTCGCACTGACGCCGTTTCCGGATTCCTCGGCGTTGAGTGCCTCGACCATCGAAATCAGCGCAGCTTTGGTGGCTCCGTAGACGGCCAGGCCGCTCTCGGCATACACACCGGCCATCGAGGCGAGAGCGATCACCTTCGCTCCGCCGGCAAGGTCCGCGTCCGCCGCTGTACGCAGGAGCGGCAGCGACGCTTGCAATAGTGCAAACGGTGTTCGGAGATTGACGGCAACGGTCTTGTCGAAACGTCGCATCGGGTAATCCGCTACTCGCCCACTGGTTCCCACTCCGGCGTTGAGGACGAGAGCCCTCATGGAGCCGAATCGCTCATTGTGTGTGGCGACGAGTGCTGCGGCGAAGTTCTCGTCCGCCATGTCGCCGGCCGAGACGACGACGTCCGGCGATCCGGCGCGGGTAAGTTCTTCGGCGACAACGGCGAGCCGCTCGGTATCACGCGCCGTGATGGTCAGCCCGTACCCTTGCGAAGCCAAGCGTGTTGCGATGCCGAGCCCGATTCCCTTGGAGGCGCCGGTGACCAGTGCTGATCGAGTCATTCGAATTTCCCTTGCAGTGCGTTGAGTCCGGCCGAGATCAGTTCCGGCACAGAAGATCCAGCCTTGTCGAATCCCCCGCCGACGGTGGCTCCTGCCCGGAATCGGTGATCGATGCCCTGCGCCACGACGGCGAGTTTGAAGAACCCGAGCGCCATGTAGAAGTTCCAATGCGCCAGTTCACGACCCGAAACGGACGAATACCGTTGCGCCAGATCGACAACGGACGGTAGCGACGGGCTCGTCCACGCAGCAGGCTCACCCAGAACCAGATCCAGCGCGGGATGCCGATAGACGCACATCATCGCGATGTCCGCCAGCGGATCGCCCAGCGTCGACAGTTCCCAGTCCACCACTGCGGCAACCTTGGTGACGTCGTTCGCCGCGAGAATCGTGTTGTCGATCCGGTAGTCGCCGTGCACGATCGACGAGGCTGATTCCGCCGGAATCAATTCCGCGAGGCTCGACGCCAACCTGTCCACGTCGGCCGAGTCCTCGGTCTTGACGCGTGACCATTGACCGGCCCACAACTTCACCTGGCGGGCTACGTAACCGTCGGGTCTGCCGAGTTCGCCGAGACCCACTGCGGTGTAGTCGACGTCGTGCAGTGCAGCGAGAACACGCACCAACTCGTCGGTGCACTGCGTGACCTGCGCTGCCGGAACAGCTTCCAACTCGGTTTTGGTTCGGATCACTTGACCGGTGACGAACTCGACCACCGTGAACGACGCACCCATCACCGAGGCGTCCTCGCACAGCACGACGGTCGGCGCGACCGGCACGGCAGTGTTCTGCAACGCCGAGGTGATTCGGAACTCACGCGCAACGTCATGCGCCGACGGCGTGAGGCCGGCCGTGGGTGGACGACGCAGAATCCACTTCGAGTTGTCGTCGAAGATTCCGTAGGTGAGATTGGATTTGCCGCCTGAAATCAGTTCGGCTCGCAACTCACCGCTCACCTCGACGCCTGCGGCTTGCAGATACTTGTGGAGCGCCGCGAGATCGAGTCCTGGAAAGTCCGTCACTTCGACTCCTCCCGAGCAGCGCGCTTCGCAGCTCCCACAACACGTTTCGCAATTGCCCAGCGATGAACCTCGGACGGGCCGTCGTAGACGCGGAAGGGACGCACTTCGCGGGACAAGCGTGCCAGCGGCAGATCGCCGGACACGCCCATTCCGCCACACATCTGAATGGAGCGGTCCACGATCCGGAAGATCGCCTCGGCAGCGTAGGTCTTGGCGATGGACGTCGCGTTGCTCGCGTGCCCGCCCTGATCGAGTTCGAAGCAGGCCTGCACCAGAAGTGCGCGGCTGGCTGCGATGTCGATCTCGTTGTCGGCGACCATCTTCTGGATCATTCCGAGATCACCGAGTTTCGAGCCGAAGCCTTCTCGTTCGGCAACCCTGGCCACGGCGACGTCGTGGCCGCGGCGCGCTGCACCGAGCCAGCGCATCACGTGCGTCATGCGGGCGGGACCGAGGCGAACCTGCGCGTAGGCGAAACCTTGATCGACCTCACCGAGAACGGCCTCGTCGGGTACGAAGAGATCCTCGAACGTGACCTCGCAGTGCCCACCGATCATGGCCTTGTCGAGGGTGTCGATGTGTCGACCCACTACCAGGCCGGGAGTGTCCGTCGGCGCCAAGAACATGGTCGCTCCGCCGCGCTGCCCGGGCTCGCCGGACGTGCGCGCCATGATGATGAAGAACCCGGCGCCGTCGGCGCCGGTGATGAACCATTTCTTACCGTTGATCTTCCAGCCACCGGGGACTTTTTCGGCGCGGGTGTTCAAAGCCGAGGGATCGGATCCCGCTCCGGGCGCGGGTTCGGTCATGGCGAATGCCGACCGCATGTCCCCGCTTGCGAGCGGCGCGAGGAACTGCTGCTTCTGTGCTTCGTTCGCCACGTGGGCCAGCATGTGAACGTTGCCCTCGTCCGGCGCCGCGATGTTGAGCGCCGTCGGCCCGAATAGCGAGTAGCCGGCTTCCTCGAAGACCGGCGCGCGATCACTCATGTTGAGTCCGTGGCCGCCGTACTCGATCGGTGCATGCGGGGCGAAGACACCGGCTTCTTTTGCTGCCGACTGCATCTCGATGCGGATGGCATCGCCACCCGCTACAGCGATGTCACCGGCGTGTTCGTCTTCGATGGGGAGCACTACGTTGCGCGTGAAGTCGCGCGTCTTCTCGATCAGCGCCACCACCTCGGGCGCGTACGTCAGATCGATTGCCACCAGCCACCTCCGAAAGAACATCCCGACCGAGCGATCGCTCGGTAACAGCACTCTCGCACATGCCGATGCGCCGGGTCAACAATCTTCGAGCATCGCCTCGCCCTGATCGAGCCGGCCGGCAACCACCATGTCGCGGTACAGATCGTCCTTGTCCATGAGCTCGTCATGGTTGCAGATGTTGCGGATCCGACCGTCTTCCATGACCACGATCCAGTCGGCGTCACGCACCGTCGAGAGCCGGTGAGCGATAGTCACCACGGCCCCGGTGCGCGCACGTTCGTTGATCGCGTCGACAATCGCGGCTTCGGTGAGCGTGTCGACCTGGGCAGTGGCTTCGTCGAGCAGAAGCAAAGCACTCGGCCGCAGAACTGCGCGCGCCATCGCGATCCGCTGACGTTGGCCGCCCGACAGCGAGGTGGCCGTCAGAGCGGTGTCGAGTCCGTTGGGCAGGGCCTCGATCGCGTCGTCGAGCCGGAGCAAGCGCAGAACGGCCTGGACTTCTTCGTCCGTCGCATCGGGATGGCTGAAGACGACGTTCTCCCGAATCGTTCCGGGCACCACCGGTGTCTCCTGCTCCACGTACGCGAGACTCTCGCGCACAGCGCGGTGATCGAGCGCGTCGTAACCGACTCCATGCAGGAGAACCTCACCCGATCGAGGTTCGACAAATCGCAGCACGGTCGAGAGCAAGGTCGTCTTTCCTGCACCCGACGGGCCGACGATGGCCATGTGCCCACGCGTCGGAATGACCAGCGAGACATCACGCAACGCCGGCTGGTTCGATCCGTGGTAGCTCACGGTGACGTCGCGCAACTCGATCAGCGGCGCGGCAGCGTTGGTTTTCGCGACCACGTCCACGACCTCGTCGTACTGCTCGGTGGGCAACGACTGCATCTCGCGAATCCGGATAGCTGCCGCGATTCCCGACTGAACGGAGGTCACGTTCTGCGCAAGCTCCGACACCGGCCCCATCAGGGTGAAGGCGTAGAGCAGAAACGCGATGAGCGTCGAGACTGCCATTTCGCCGTCGGCGACTCGCCACGCACCAAAGCCGAGGATGGCAATGATCGATCCTTGAATGGCGGTCCACGCGACAGTCCACGCGGTTGCCGACACTCGAACTGCCGTGATCGCATGCTTTTTCGCATCGGACGCATTGTTCGTCACCAGAGCGCCGACGCGATCCTCGGCGAGGGAAACCTTGACCGTCCGGATCGCACGCAAGCCACCCTCGAGTACGCCGCCGAGCTGACCGAGCGATTCCTGGGTTCGCGCTTCGGCTGCGGAAATCCGAGGCATCAGAACGGCAAAGAGTATGGAGGCGAACACGATTGCCACCATGGTGACGCCCAACAACGGCAGATCCAGTACGCCCATCAGAACAATCGTTCCGATGGTCAACGCGGCTGCGTTCAGAATATTCACCGCGGCCGACGACGCAGCCTCCCGCAGCAGCAAGGTGTCAGACGTGACCCGGGTGACCAATTCACCCACGGATCGCGATTGCAGCGAAGGTACGGTCGCCGCCAGGAATCGCTTCACCAGCGACGACCTGGCGTCGAAGACAACCTTCTCGGCGGCGGTTCCGAGAACGATCCACTGAGCACAACCGAGCACTGCACCGACGATCAGAAGGACGACGAGCGTGAGGATAGGTCCTTTCAGCGACGCACCGGTATCGAGGGTGTCGAGAACCCACTTGGTGACCATCGGCGTTGCCAGCGTCGCCGCCGAGCCGCACAGCGCCAGTACCAATCCGAGAAGGAGCGACGGCAGATGCGGTCGAGCGAACTCCGAGAGGACGCGGAGATTGCTCCATTTCGGTGCGGGCTGAGAAGCGTCGGATTCAAGCATGAATTTATGGAACACGAATGTTCCATAAAGGGCAAGAGAAATTCCGATTCGGAAACACTGGATACCGAAACCGGACACGGCTACGCTTCGGATTCGTGACAACGATCCACAGCGCACCAGAACAAAGCGCGACCCGCGAGCGCACTCGGAAGGCCATCCTCGATGCTGCCGTTTCGGTGTTCGCATCCAAGCCTGCTGCGACCCTCAGCGAGATCGCTTCGGCCGCAAAGGTCGGCCGGACCACTTTGCACCGCTACTTTCCCGAACGGTCAGACCTGGTCGACGCAGTCGCGGCCGAGGCCACCCGCGCCGTCGGAGAGGCAGCAGCAGCAGCTCGACTCGGCGAGGGTACGGGAGCCGAAGCGCTGGTTCGCCTGTGCCATGAATACTTCGAACTGGCCGACCTCTTGACGGTCCTGTTCTTCACTCCCGGTGTGTATCAAGAAGATTCGTTTGCCAAGTCCGCGTCGAACGACGACTCAGTCACCGATGCCATCGAGCGCGGACACTCCGACGGTTCCATCGACCCCGACATGGGTTCGGACTGGGTGCAGAACCTGCTGTGGTCACTGCTCTACACGTCGATGGACTACGTGAACCGTGGTTCCGGGACGCGCCTACAAGCCTTGGACCTGACGGTTCGCAGCCTCCGCCGCGGAATCGCCCCCGATCCCGCGGTCTAGGTTGTCGGCTGCTTGAACAGCGGCACGCCGTTTGGTCACGCCTAGTTTGCGGTAGATCGAGCGAATGTGAGTCTTCACAGTGGGATAGGCGATGCCGAGGTGCGCAGCGATCTCGTCTGCAGTCATCGTGGTTCGCAGAAAAGTGAGGATCTCTTTCTCACGTTCCGTCAGGACTCCGGCGAGTTTGGCAGAGAGCTGGCCCCGTTTTTCCAGAATCGTGCGCAGGAGCTCCTGGTGTCTCGACCCCTGTGTTGCGTGCGCGTTCAACAGATCGACGATTACCGGATCGCCGCTCAGAAATGGGGCGAGAATCCGCTCGGGGATTGCTTCCGCCAGCGCACGATCCAACTGCTCGTGCGCCTGCGGTCCACGCCCGGCGACGGAGTTCAGGGCGGCAGACGTGACAAGGGTGCTCACCAGCGCATATCGCGGCAGCGCGGCCGAGGTTGCCAAGCGAAGCGCTTGAGCCGACGGTTCCGGATCCCCCATGACTCGGTAGAGCTCCGCGAGAAGCGCGTGAGCGACCGCAGCACCTGTTCTGGTCAGCGTGGGCATTGCGATGCGTCGAGCTTGCTCGTCCTGTCCTTGAGCGTGGGCGAGCCAGGCCGTGGTGACGCGCCGCAGCGTATCCCAAGGAATGCCGTGCTTGTCCGCAGTGCTCACGCCTCGCAGCAGACGAGCGGCGTTGTGGTACCGGTCTTCCCGGTTCAGAGCGATCAGGCTCATCACCAGGTACAGACGGGCGAGCGCCTCGAAATTGGTTCCGGGGCTGCCCTCCTCGATGATCGAATCGAACTGAGCGATCGCCTCCTCGAAGTCGCCACGCCAGTAAGCGATGCACCCCCGATTCGACTGTGGGAGACCACCTTCGAAGCGTTCCCAATCGGACGCCACCTCTCGCGCAGGAAGGCCGTCGAGGATCTGTTCGGCTTCCGTGAATGCTCCCGCGTGGGTCAGCGCAAAGGCCAAGTTGGACTGTGCAAGACGCAATGTCTCCGTGCGCGACTGCAACTGCGCCTCGTCGCCGGCGGAGCGAAGTAGCGCGATGGCACGAGGAAGGTCACGACGAAGCCTGACCTCGGTCCATCCGAGGAGGAAAAGCGCGGACGGGTAATCGTCCTCGGGCTCGCACTGGGCGAGCGCGTGACGCGCGCGATCGGCGATGACGGCCTTGGTCGAGGTGTCCGGAGCGAGCAGCAGGTCGGTGAAGCAGACGACAAAATCGTCGGACGCCACCCGCAGACCCTGCCCGCGGAGAAACTCAGCGCCGTACGGATCACCGCTGAGATCCCGGCAGCACGCTCGTATCAGCAGGATGTGCGGATCGTGGGGATCGGGATGAGCAAGGCAGAGCTGCTCGAGTTCCCTGGTGTGAGATTCGAGAATCAAACGAAGCCAGTTTTTCCGCAGGACTCGTCGAGCCTGCTCCGCCTCACCAGAGGCGAGTGCGTCACGCACGGCTTCGATCATGTGTCGAAGATACTCGAGACGTTCGATGTCCGTGGAAATCCGGTCTCATCCGCTTCGGATTAGGCCGCGATCGAAGCCCGCCGATACCGGTGAGAATTGCCGGAATCAACCGAAATGCGTGAGTCAGCGGAATACCGTGTGCGCAGGCCTTACACGAAACGGATAAGACACATGAGCTTCTGGGAAAGCCTCGGCTGGATGCTGTGGGCGACCGTCTTCATCGGATATCTCTTCGCACTGTTCGCGATCATCGCCGACCTGTTCCGCGACCACAAGCTGAACGGCTGGTTGAAGGCCGTTTGGGTGTTCTTCCTGCTCTTCCTACCGATCCTGACCGCCCTCGTCTATCTCGTCGCCCGCGGCGAAGGGATGACGGAACGCAGCAACAAGGCCGCACGCGACGCCGAGAAGGCCGCCGAATCGTATATCCGCGAGGTCGCGGGGAAGAGCCCCAGCGAGGAGATCGCCGCAGCCGCAGCACTGCTCGAAGCCGGAGCGATCAGCGAGGACGAGTTCGCCGCACTCAAGCTGAAGGTCCTCTCGTGAGTGCCGCGCGTTTCGGCCCCGTCGACTTCTACCTTCTCGGCCTGCCTGGGCAGAGCCTCGACCCGGCCGCGCTCTCCGCACTGACCGACCTTACGGATACCGGCCTGGTGCGGCTGCTCGATCTGATCGTCATCTCCAAGTCCGAGGACGATGAACTCACCCTCATCGAAGTCGAGGAGTTGCCGAACGGCTTCGAGATCAACGTCGAGATGCTCGGCGCGTCCGGTCTGCTCGGGCATGAGGACATCACCGAACTCGCGGCAGCCATTCCCACCGGCGCTGCAGCGCTGCTGGTCGCGCTCGAGCTGGTCTATCAGCGCGAACTCGCCGCCCGCACCGCTGCGTCAGGCGCGGTGCTACTGGGTTACGAGCGGATACCCGCACCCGTCGTCAATGCCCTCATGGACACGATCATCCCGAAATTGGAGGTCTGACATGCCGTACATCCCGAGACGAGGCCGCCCCGGACTGCTGGGCCTCGCCGCCCGCACCGCGGTCGTCACCGGTACCGCGACCGCCGTCAGCGACGGTATGGCCACCCGCCGGCAAAGGAGAGCTCAGGCCGACTACGAGCAGGCGCAGTACGAATTCGCCCAGCAGC
The DNA here is from genome assembly GCF_018588185.1 of Rhodococcus sp. WY5. Classification (NCBI taxonomy): domain Bacteria; kingdom Bacillati; phylum Actinomycetota; class Actinomycetes; order Mycobacteriales; family Nocardiaceae; genus Rhodococcus; species Rhodococcus sp. WY5. The sequence goes on along the minus strand of NZ_JAAMPR010000001.1, from coordinate 2,025,981 downwards.
ATGCCGCACTCCCGATGCCCACACCCGCACCCGCGGCCCCGGTCGATCTCGTCGCCGAGTTGCAGAAACTCGGCGACCTCAAATCACAAGGCCTGCTGAGTGACGCCGAGTTCCAAGCCGCGAAAGCACGACTGCTGGGCTGATTCACCCCGACGGGCCATGGATTACCGCGCCCGCTTCCGTACCCCGACACCGATTGGAACCCACTATGTCCACGATCGCCGTCAACGTCCTGAACTTCAATCGGGCAGAGTCCGATCTCATGTTCGCTCGCCTGGCCGCGGGCGTCGGCCTGGGCACGTGGAACCACACTCGTGATCTCGGGTCACTCGACAACCAGCCGATCATCCGCCAGAACCGCGACACTCTGTACAGCAGCGCGATCATCGACGTGCGCGAGAACGTCACCATCACGGTGCCCGATACCGGCGAGCGCTACATCTCCGTGTGGGTGGTCAGTCAAGATCACTTCGGTCCCGTCATCCTGCGCGACCCGGGAGAGCACCTGCTCACGCGTGAATTGGTCGGGACCGACTACGCCGCACTGATCGTGCGCATCCTCGTCGATCCGAACAGCCCCGAAGACGTCGCCGAGGTGAACCGGTTGCAAGACGCCCTCAACATCGACGGCGGCGGAACGGGAGAGTTCCCGTTGCCCGACTACGACGAGCAATCGCAGACCGAGACCCGCGACGCACTCCTCGCACTCGCGCGTGGCATCACCACGTACGACCATTCATTCGGTACCGCTGCGGAAGTCGATCCGATCAGGCACCTGCTCGGTACCGCATCCGGCTGGGGTGGCCTTCCCGAGTACGAGGCCACCTACGTCAACTTCGACGAACGTCTCCCGGTCGGGGAATACCGTCTCCGCCTGAACGATGTTCCCGTGGATGCGTTCTGGTCGGTCTCGCTGTACAACGCGGCCGGATACTTCGAAGAGAACGCTCTGGGCGTCAACAGCATCAACAGCCTCACGGCCACCCCAGACTCCGACGGCAGCACCACCATTCGCTTCGGGGTCCATCTCGACGGCGTCGCGAACGCACTGCCCATCATGCCCGGGTGGAACTACGTACTGCGCCTGTACCGCCCCCGTCCCTCCGTGCTCGACGGCACCTGGACGGCGCCTCGTCCCGAAGCCCTGCAGCAAAGCGTTCCCCACGCACACACCACTCTCGGGTGACTCGACCTGATCACGGAGGTACAAGCCATGCGTCTGTTATTTCAGCTCATTTCGCAATGTGTTCTCGGCGCGATCGCGCTGATCGTCGTGCATTTTGCTCTTCCCGGGGTCAGCCTGAGCGTGAACGGCTTCTTGGCCGTTATCGGTGTATTCACCCTCGCACACATGATTCTCGGCCCATTCGTGCTCAGCGTGGCACTGCACTACGCGGCTCCGCTCGCGGGTGGTGTCGGCTTGGTCGCCACACTGCTCGCGCTCTGGGTTGCGACCCTGGTCCCCGACGGTATCGAGATCAGCGGCGTCGGGTCCTGGATCCTCGCCCCGATCATCGTGTGGGTGATCACGGCATTGGGAGGGTGGATCTTCATGGCCCTCGTCATCGACAAGTGGATCAAGAGACGCAATGCCGAAAAGCTCGTGCGCAGTGTGCAGAAGGCATGAATGATCAGTTCGGAAACGGAACCCACAAGGAGTCAGCCATGCCAACTCACCCGCTCGATCGCCGCGTTCTCCTGAAGTCCGCTCCGAACTTCCGGGACCTCGGTGGCATTCCTGTTGCGGACGGCACCGTCCGCGCGGGCGCGCTCTATCGTTCGGCGACTCTGGCGAAACTCGACGGCGACGACCTTGCCGCGGTCGCCGACTTGGACGTCCGGACGGTATACGACCTGAGGACCGCCGCAGAGCGCGACGGCGCACTCGACAATCTCCCTGACTCGACGCGCACAGTCTGGCTCGACGTACTTGCCGACAATGCCCAAAACGCCGCGGCCACTGGACTACTCATGACGGACCCGGTCGCATACGCCGAGACCATCAGCGACGGACGTGGGATCGCACAGATGGAGGAAGCCAACCGCAACTTCGTCAGCCTGCCGTCCGCTCTCGACGCCTATCGCACGTTCTACCTCGACCTCATCGACGAAAAACGCACCGGGGCAGCACTTTTCCACTGCACCACCGGCAAGGATCGAACCGGGTGGGCCGCGACCTCTTTCCTACTCCTCCTCGGGGCCGACGAAGCCGATGTACGCGCCGACTACCTGGAGACGAACACCGATCTGGCTCCCATGACAGAACCGATCCTCGACTTCGCCGCGAGCAAAGGCGTTGACGCAGAAGTGCTACGACCCCTCCTCGGAGTCCGTGACAGCTATTTCGACGCAGCTCTCGACGAAATGCGCACGCACTTCGGCACCGTCGAGGACTACGCAATCAACGGACTGAAGCTCACCGCAGAGCAACTCACCGCGCTCCGCGAGCGGTTCACATCCCGATCGGCCTTCATCAGCGCGACGTGATCGAAGCTCTCGCCGGGCAGGAATCCGTGCCCTCGTCCTGCTTCTTCGGGCGATTGCCCACCCGGGTGACCACGACGACGGCGACGATGCCCACCGCCAAGCCGAGCGCGGTGAACGGAGTGAAGGATTCTCCGAACATCAGTGCGCCCCAGACCGCGGTGACGGGGGCGATCAAGAACATCAGGGTGTTGACGGACGTAATGCCGATGCGGCGGAGCAACAACCAGTACAGCCCGTAACCACCGAAGGTGGACAACACGATCAACCAGAGCAACGCGATCCAGAATGTGCTGATACTCGGCGGTACGGCAGCATCCGAGACGATCGCCAGAGTTGTGAAAACTATTGCGCTGGTTGAGCAGTGGATGGCCAAAGCCTGCAGTGGCGGTGTAGACGTGGGAGCGCGTTGCTGGACGAAGGTGGATGCAACCAGGCTGAGCATCCCCAGGAACGGAATCGCGTACGCCCACCACGGCGCCGATGTACCGGCCCCGGCATCGGCTGCCGTGACCATCGCGACGCCGCCCATTCCGATCGCCAACCCGACCCACTGCATACGCGGGACTGCGACACCGAGGACCGGACCGAGCAGCGCGGCAGCCACCAGCGGCTGAATACCGTCGATCAGCGCTGTGGTTCCGGTGTTCACCCCGAGATCGACTGCCCAGTACACCGACAACAGGTAGCCACTCTGGGAGAGCATCCCGATCACCACCTGCCTGCCGAGAGCCCGCGGTGTGGGCATCGTGTTCCGGCGCCGGGCGGAGAGCCAGACAATCGGGAGCAGTACCACCGCGAGCGGGAGAAAACGCCACATCAGCAGTGTGGGGACCTCGGCACTGCCGGCGCCGAGTTTGGCCCCGATGAATCCCGAACTCCAGCACGCGACGAACAGGACCGACAAGGTAGCCGTCACGGCAGATCTCGAGGTCACGATCCGAGGTATACCGATCTGTTTACTCATGAGCCCGACTATACAGATCGGTATACTTTTGTCCATGGCAGAGGAATCCACACCCGAATTGACTCCGAAAGCGCGTCGCATTCTGGAGTCTGCGTCGAAGCTGTTCTACGAAAAGGGGATTCATGCCGTAGGCGTGGATACCGTCGCACTGGACGCCGGGGTCACGAAGAAGACTTTGTACGAACGGTTCGGCTCGAAAGACGGTCTCGTCGTGGAATACCTGAGGGCTCGAGATCGGCGGTGGCGAATCTTTCGCGACGAGAAGCTCGCATCAGCCGGAGCTAGCCGCGCCGAACAGTTGAGTGCGGTATTCGACGCTTCCGCCTCCTGGTCCAAGGCGAGCGGAGGCAAGGGGTGCAGCATGATCAACGCGCACGCCGAGTTCAGCGATCACTCACATCCGGTGTTCGCTGTCATCGCCGAACAAAAGCGGGAGATGTCAGACCTTTTCCGGCGCATTCTGGCGACGGACGGACTAGCCGACGAACGTCTCGTCGAGGCAATCATGCTGCTTCACGAAGGTGCCCTCGTCGCAGACGGGATCGGTATCGGCACCGACCCCTTCGGTGCCGGCCGGAACGCAGCGCTCGAATTGCTCAAAAATTCAGACTGATTCGCGCAGTTGCGTCAACAGATCACTCCCCCATCCGCTTCGCCCCCACAGTCACTCCCTCACCCGCTTCGCCCCCACCATCCGACGCGCTATCTCCAGATACCTCTCCACCAACTCGTCCGGAGACAACTCACCGTCCGCTCGGTACCAGACCGCGACGGCGACGCACATCGTCACCACGGCTCGGCTGGCGTCCTCGGGATGGTCGGCTTCGAACACGCCCGAGGCGACGCCGTCGAGGACGATCCGGTCCACCTGCTTCTGCTGTTCGTCGCGCTGGGCGATGTAACCAGCCCGGCTGTCGGGCTCCATGCTGCGGATCTCGGAGGAGGCGACGAACGACTGCTCGCGTCGAAACATGTGGAACCGCAACAGAGATTCGATCACCGCGTCGAAGCGATCAGAGGGATCGTCCCCGGCATCGAGTTCGGCGGCGCGGCTTCGCTCCAACAACTCCGTCATCACAACGGTCGCCAGACCGATCAGCAGAGCCTGCTTGGACGGGTAGTGGTGGTAGAGCCCCGGCACCGACAGCCCGGACCGCGACGCGACGTCACGGATCGAAGTCCCGTGATAGCCCTGCTCGACGAACGCCTCCAACGCCGCAGCGAGCGGTTTCGGTAGTCCCAGGTCTTCGTAATCGCGCCAGGACCCGCGTACCGGAAGCTCGTTCGTCATACCGATACCGTAGATCGCTCTTGCGCCGCCGCCGAACACGTCGGAGCCATTGGTTAGAGTCGGTGTTCACCGAAAGACAGGGACCAGTCATGATCCATGTTCGCCACACCGCGGTTGCTGCCGTGCCGGTTGATGTCGCCTTCGACTACATCGACAACTACCGCAATGTCCCGACGTGGATGTTCGGTGTTTCCGAGTTCACCCCGTTCGGAGAGTTCGATCAGGGACTCGGCGCCACGTTCGACGCGGCCATGCAGATCGGGCCGAGCACGTTGCGCTCCAAACTCGAGGTCACCGAGTGGGAGAAGAATCGGATCATCAAGCTGTCCTCGCTCGGCGGTGTATCCAACTCGTCCACGTGGGAGTTCGCCGCGATCGACGATTCCAAGACCGAGCTTTCCGTCGACTTCGCCTACAAACTGCCCGGCGGCATTGCCGGCAAGGCACTCGGCCGATTGATCGGGCCGTTCGTCGAAAACGCTGTCAAGAACAGCGAGGAAACACTGCGCCACAGCCTCGAGGAGCAGTTCGCGGCCCGCGGCGAAGGCTGAAACTACCCGCGGTCGCCTTCGAGTCCCAGCGCGTTGGCCCACACCTGAGTAGCCGTCTTGACGACGTCCTCGAACGGGACGGGGTTGCCGTCGGCGCCAGGTTCCTCGGAGACGAATGAACTGTAGGCAAGACGGCTCACCATCGCCGACAGTGCTCGGGAAGCCAACAGCGGGTCCAACGAGGCGTCTGCCTTGCCAGCTGCTTGCAAGCGTTCGATGGCTCGGGCATTACGAGAAATGAAGGTCTCGGCTCGGTCCCGACGCAGTTTCGCGAAGGCCGGATCGATGTGCGATACCTGCTCGAGTAGGCCCATGAGTTTGGCGTTGCGGCGAAAAGCCGTCAGGTAGGCACGGTTGCTCGATTCGAGGACCGCATACGGATTGTCGACGTCGCGGACCCGTCCCATGCCTGGGTGCAGCATGTCTTCCTGCGCGACGTCGAGAACTGCGGCGAAGATCTGCTCTTTGTTGTCGAAGTAGGTGTAGAACGTGCCGGTGGAGCAGTTCGCTTCCTTGGTGATGTCCGTGAGACGGGCGTCGAGATACCCTGCGCGCTCGAACACCGTTCGAGCCGCTGCGACCAGAGAAGCCCTGGTCCGGACGCCGCGGGCAGTCACCGGCAGGTCACGCAGAAGCTCCGTCGCAGCCATGGATGGTGGCGGACGGTCTTCCCAGTTCTCCTGAGGTTCGGCGCGAGAGGTCACCAGCTACTTATACGGCAAAGCCGGCGACATCTGGGCATCGGCGTCAGGTGATGGTGATTCCTCCGTCGACGGCGATGGTCTGACCGGTGACGTATCCGCCGGCCTCGGACGCGAGCCACACCATGGTGGCCGCGAGCTCTTCCGGATCGCCCATGCGGCCGAGGATCAGGCGCGGAGCCATCGCGTCCAAGTAACCGTCGTTGTATTGGTCTGTCATTTCCGACTTGAAGAAGCCGGGCGCGATCGCGTTGACGCGAATGCCCTTGCGCGTTCCCCACTGCTGTGCGAGGTCGCGGGTCAATCCGACGACGCCTGCCTTGCTCGCCGCATAGGCGGCCTGCGGGAGTCCGGCGGTCGTCAATCCGAGAATGCTCGAGATGTTGACGATGGAGCTGCCCGGGAGCATGACGCGGCCGCAGGCCTGCGCTGCCCAGTAGGACCCGTTGAGGTTGATGTCGATGACGGCGCGGAACTGGTCCGGGGTCTCGCGGGTCGCCGGAACGGCAGTTCCGACGCCGGCATTGTTGACCAGCACGTCCACGCGGCCGAACTTCTCCATCGCGGCGTCGACCATGTTCTGAGCCTGAGCCGGATCGACGATGTCGGTGGCCACGCACAATGCTTCGCGGCCTGCGTCACGCACGAGCTTGGCCGTGTCTTCGAGCTTGTCGACGCGGCGAGCAGCGAGGACGACGTCCGCGCCGGCCTCTGCTGCGGCTTTCGCAAACGCCACCCCGAGGCCCGACGACGCACCGGTCACGATGACCACTCGATCGGTCAGAGAGAACTTGTCGAGAACAGACATGCGCGGTGATGCTCCTGTGTCGTCGGGTTCGGGAAGTGGCGGTTGCAGTGACGTATCGACTGCAGTTGCGAAATTACAGGCCGAGATCGCGGCCGATGAGTTCCTTCATGATCTCGTTGGATCCGGCCCAGATCTTGGTGACGCGGGCGTCCATCCACGCGCGAGCGGCGCGGTACTCGGTCATGAAGCCGTAGCCACCGTGCAACTGAACGCAGTGATCGAGGACCTCGTTCTGCACCTGCGCGGTCCACCACTTAGCCTTGGCGGCGTCGATGGCGGTCAGCTCGCCGGCAGCGTGTGCCGCGACGCAGTTGTCGACGTAGGCCTGGGTGACCTCGATGCGGGTGACGAGATCCGCGAGAAGGAATTTGTTCCACTGCAACGAGCCGATCGGCTGACCGAAAGCCTTGCGGTCCTTGGCATATTGCAGCGTCTCTTCGAGGATCGGAGCGGCGTGCGCGATGTTGGACACCGCAGCGCCGACGCGCTCCTGCGGCAGCATTTCCATCATGTGGATGAAGCCGCGGTCGATCTCACCGATGATGTTGGTGGACGGCACGCGAACGTTCTCGAAGAACAGTTCGGCGGTATCGGACTCGTGCTGGCCGACCTTGTCGAGCTTGCGTCCGCGCTCGAAGCCTTCCATGCCGGTCTCGACGGCAAAGAGGGTGATGCCCTTGGACTTCTTCTCGGGACTGGTCCGAGCCGCCACGATCACGAGGTCGGCGTTGTAGCCGTTGGTGATGAAGGTCTTGGAGCCGTTGATGATCCAGTCGTCGCCGTCCTTGACCGCAGTGGTCTTGAGCGAGGCGAGGTCGGATCCACCGGAAGGCTCGGTCATGCCGATGGCCGTCAGCATCTCACCGGTGCAGAACTTGGGCAGCCAACGCTGCTTCTGCTCTTCGGTGGTGAGCTGAACGAGGTAGGGAGCAACGACGTCGGCGTGAATGCCGAAGCTCGAGGCAACAGCTGCACTGGCGCGCGAGAGCTCTTCGGCCAGAACCGCGTTGAAGCGGTAGTCGCCGGCTTCGCTTCCGCCGTACGCCTCCGGAACCTCGAGTCCGAGGAAGCCGTTGCGTCCCGCTTCGAGCCAGATTTCACGATCGATGAAGCGCTGGTCGATCAGCTTCTCTGCGACCGGAAGGATGTTCCGGTTGACGAATTCGCGAGCAGATTCGCGAAATGCCTCGTGATCGGGTCCGTACAGAGTGCGACGCATGACGAGTTGCTTCCTTTCGGCGTGGCAAAGCCACACGTAACGATGTTCCTAAGCATTCGCTTAGAATCTAAGCACCTGCTTATAGTGAATCGAGAGCGGGATATTGTCAACATCGAAATCCGTCACACCTGGAGGAAACCGTGAGCGATTCACCTGACGTGGTGATCAGCCCCTCCAAAGCTGCGGCCCGTATCCGCGCGGCAGCCGTGGACGCTTTTGCCTCTGCCGGCTACGGCGGCACCACCACCCGTGACATCGCCGCGCGACTCGACATGAGTCCCGCCGCCATGTACCCGCACTACCGCTCGAAAGAAGAGCTGCTTTTCGCGATCAGCTTCGAAGGCCACACCGAAGCGTTGAAAGTGGTCGAGGGCGCCGACCGCCCGGGTGAAGAACCGTCCGTTCGTTTGCAGGAACTGATCAGCACCTTCGCCAGTTGGCAGGCCGGGCACCATTCACTCGCTCGCGTTGTCCAGTACGAACTCACTGCCCTCACACCAGAGCACTACCGAACCGTCGTCGCTCTTCGCCGCAGCACGACGCGGGTGGTCCGGGAGGTTGTCGACGCCGGCGTGCAGTCGGGCGACTTCACGATCCCCGATGCCGAAGGCGTCACCCTCGCCTTGATGTCCCTGTGCGTCGACGTGTGCCGCTGGTTCCCAGCCGGCAATTACACGAATCCGGAAGACATCGGAAAACTGTACGGAGACCTGGCATTGAGGATGGTGGGCGCCGCCTGAATCAGGTGACACCGACCGCAGAAAGGACTCGGCCAGTGGCCAACCGCACCTATCTCTACTCGACCCCTGTTGCCCCGCATGAGAATCCGGCTGCCGCTCGCACCCGTGGACTCAAAGGAATCTCGGAGTGGTCGTACGCGATACCGCTGGTCCCGAGGATCCTTGTGTCCGTGAATCCCTTCGCCCAACAGTCGATCATCTGGGACGACACCCCCGACCTGATCGCGGTCACCGCGCCCTGTGGTCCTGGTATCGCCCGGCTCGAAGACTTCCTCGGCCGCATCGATCACCCCGAACTCGGCACGATGGCCGGCGATGCGCTGCGTTTCCTGCGCAGCCACACCGAACCCGACCACTACTTCGTCCTCGAGTGCGGCGAGATCTTCGACATGGACGACGAACCGTTCGCCGAACAGGGCACGGCCCTGATGACCGGTCTGGCGGACATCGACGCCGAGATGGAGGCGGCGCTGGCCACACTCGCACCCGCCAAGCCGCGCTTCTGGGAGCGACTGTTCACGCCTACTCAGGAGAGCGTCGAGGAACCGCTACGCGAGCTCGGCCTCGGTTACTGGTCCGAGACCCTGTACTTCGATCTCGACGTCCCTCGATAGGAGCCGATCAATCGGAGATCTCACCCAACCGACGCTCCAGGTAGGCCCGCTCCGGTTCCGTACCAACGAGTTTCAGAGCTTGTCGGTACGCGGATGCCGCTGCGTCGGTGCGCCCCAACCGAGCAAGTAGTTCGGCTCGTGCAAGGTGATACGGATGGTAGTCGGCAAGTTTGGGCTCCGCTGCCAGTTCCTCCAGCGCAGTCAGCCCGACTTCCTCGCCGTCGCGCATCGCCAACGCTACTGCCCGATTGACGGCCACGACCGGCGACGGAGTCAGCGTGAGGAGCACTCCGTAGAGAGCGCAGATCTGTGGCCAGTCGGTGCTCTCCACATCTGCGGCCTCGTCGTGCAATGCGGCGATGGCGGCCTGCACCCCGTACGGCCCCGGCGCTCCCCCGGTCAACGCGACTACGACGAGGTCGCTGCCTTCCTCGATCATCGGCTGGTCCCAACACCCGCGATCCTGGTCTTCGAGGAGCACGATCCCGCCGGCGGCGTCGGTACGGGCATCCCGACGCGCGTGGACGAGAAGCATCAATGCAAGCAACCCGGCGATCTCGCGCTCATCGGGAAGCAATGCGCGTAAGATCCTCGCCAGCCTGATCGCCTCCACCGCCAGGTCGACGCGTTGCAGATCCGGACCCGAACTCGCTGCGTACCCCTCGGTAAACACCGAATAGATCACCTGCAGAACACCGGGCAGACGCTCCGGGAGTTCTTCGGCGCTGGGAGTTCGGAAGGGAATCCGAGCCTGACGTATCTTCTTCTTCGCACGCACGATCCGCTGCGCCATGGTCGCCGAAGGCACGAGGAAGGCCCGAGCAACCTCGGGCGTCGTCAACCCTCCGAGGCAACGCAAGGTGAGTGCGATTCGGTCGTCCTCGGCCAGCGCTGGGTGCGAGCAGGTGAAGAACAGCTGCAACCGCTCGTCGGGAAGTTCTCCGTCGACCGTGGGCGGCGCCGGGTCGGCACGATCGGCGTCCACCTGCATCACCGCCAATCGCGCCGCATATGCCTGATCACGACGAAGCCTGTCGACGGCTTTACGACGCGCCGTGGTCAGCAGCCAGGCGCCCGGTTTAGCCGGCACTCCGTCCACGGGCCAGTGCACCAACGCGGCCTCGACGGCTTCGGAGGTGACTTCCTCGGCCAGATCCAGATCACCGAAGCGGCGGACGAGCGAGGCCAAGAGTCGTCCGCGTTCCTCCCGGAACACTGACTCGATGGAGTTCTCGGCCTGCTCGTCCACGGCGAATCAGTCCCCGAACCCGGCCAGTGGACGCACCTCGACGCTGCCCCCGTCGCGCGCGCCGGGGCACCGCGCGGCCCATGAAAGCGCCGCATCCAGATCGGGAACGTCGATGACGTCGTAGCCGCCGAGGATTTCACGGGTTTCTGCGAAGGGACCGTCGGTGACGGTCTTTTCTCCGGACTGCGAGACCCGAACCGTCGTCGTTGTCGTCAGGTCGGCGAGGGCATCGCCGGACACCCAGATCCCGGCATCCTTCATTTCCTTGTCGTATTGCTGCCAGTCCTCGAACGTGCACTGGGGTTCGGTGTCTCCGCCGGGTGCGGTGTAGATGAGCAACATGTACTTCATGACTGACTCCTTGGTCTGTTGTTTTTCTTGCGGCTTTCTTGCCTTACAACATGACGACGAACGGTTCTCCCCGGAATCGACAGGCGACTCGAAAAAACTTTTGGCGGGTTCGTCCGAGGTGCTGCCGTTAGGCTGAGTGTATGACCGAACGCGACCGGGACGCCGCTGGGAAACCCCTCAATTCGCGGCCCCGTGACGGACTCGGACGTCCACTGCCACGCGACGCAGCGGGCGGTGTCCCGCGCATTCCGGACGATGTACGCCTGCCACCAGACGAGTCGATCACCGAGGCGCAGCGCCTCCTCGACCACGGCATGCCTTTCCACGCACACGAGATTCTCGAAGGAACGTGGAAAAGCGCGCCGCCCGAGGAACGTGACCTGTGGCAGGGACTGGCTCAGTTGGCCGTCGGGCTCACCCATCTGCTTCGGGGCAACAACACCGGCGCCGTCTCACTCCTCGGCCAGGGTCACGACCGCATCAGGCACTACGAGGTCGAGAGTCCGCACGGCCTCGATATCCCCGGTCTACTGACGTGGTCCGAGCACCTGCTCGCCGAAATCGATCGCCCCGGCGATTTCCCCGCCCCTCCGATTCCGAGGTTGAGAATCCCCTGATGCCTATCTTCCCCATGTTTCCGCTCGGCTCCGCTTTGCTACCGGGTGAGGTGTTGCCCCTGAACATCTTCGAACCTCGGTATCGCGCACTGGTCGAGAACGTTCTCGAAGCTGCCGACGGCCCACTGTTCGGAGTCGTGCTCATCGCTCGTGGCCACGAGGTCGGTGGCGGCGAATCACGTCACGACGTCGGCACTCTGGCTCGGATCGAGTCTCATGTCGCCATGGGTGCCGGGCGGTATCAGTTGTATTGCCGGACCGAAGACCGCATCCGGGTCAATCGATGGCTGCCGGACGATCCCTACCCACTTGCCGAGGTCGAATTGTGGCCTGACGAGAACAACGGAACACCAGTCACTGCTTACGAATACGACTCGCTCCTCGAGCGCATCGAGTTCATGTACGGAATGTTGGGAAAGCTCGCACTTCGGGCCGGCGAACAGACTCCGCGAATGCCCGTCCCACCGGATCCCTTGGATCCGCTGGGTTCTCGGCTGTTTGCCCTCGCCAGGAGCATTCCGATGGGTGACGCCGATCGCCTGGCGATTTTGACCGCGCCAGGTGCCGACGAACGTATTCGCGCACTCTCGGAGGCAGTCGAGAACACCATCGAGGTCGCGCAGTTCAATCTCCTCTGAGCGCAACTACGCCATCGTCTGACCCATGTCGATGACGATCTTCGTCCCGGTGACCGCGCGGGAGAGGTCCGTCGCGAGGTAGACGACAGCGTTGGAGATGTCCTCGACGGTGGTGCGCGGGACGGACGTGAGCGGCCACTTGTACGAGTTCATGTACTCCGGATGAGTAGTGAGTACCTTACCGACGTTGGGATCGTTGCCCATCTCGGTCTCCACCGCGCCAGGGTGGATGGTGTTGACTCGAATGTCGAAGCTTCCCAATTCCGTTGCAGCAGTGCGAGCCAAACCCACGAGGCCGTGCTTGGCCGCCGAGTAGTGCGCGCAGCCGGGCGCTTCGGCGACGCCGGCAGCACTGCTCACAATCACGATGGAACCACCGTTGCCGGCTTCGATCATTGCAGGAACCGCAGCTGTCATCGTGCGCCAGACACCATTGAGATTGATGTCCACCAGCGTCGACCACTGCTCTTCAGGCATCTCCCAGAAACGGTTCCACGTAGCGATGCCCGCATTGGCAATCACGACGTCGAGGCGACCGAACTTGTCGACGCCCGACGCCACCGCCGCACGCAGTGCCTCGAGGTCACGGACGTCCGCTACAGCGGTGACGATCTCGCGCCCCGCCGCTCGCACGAGACGAGCCGTTTCTTCGAGGTCGGCTTCAGTCGCGGCCGCGTAACCCACGTCTTCGGACACCGACGCGCACACGTCGACAGCGATGACGTCTGCACCTTCCTTCGCGAGTCGAATCGCGTGATTGCGTCCCTGACCCCGCGCTGCACCGGTGATGAAAACGACCTTGCCTGCCAACAGTTGTGTCATGGCCGGGACGTTAGACGCTGATGTGGCCCGCTGCCTCCGAGTTCCCGCTCGACGGGAATCAACCGTCGACGATGACGACGTGAAGATTCCTCGGACCATGGACACCTTCGACGCGTTCGAGTTCGATGTCGGAGGTCGCCGACGGGCCGCTGATCATGGTGGTGGGGCGCTCCGGTGTCAGATTCGCAATCGCCTCCGGCACTCCCACTTCCACACTGCTGCGATACACGACGCAGATGTGTGTGTCCGGTACCAGCGTCAACGCACGGCGTCCCTGCGATGGACCGGCGTCGAGGAAGATGGTGCCGGTTTCGGCGCACGATACCTTCGAGCCGGTGACAACGGCGTCGAGGTTCTCGAGTTCAGGAGCCGGTACGTCCGGGCTGTCCACCACCAGCGTTCCGTCGAATCCGGCTACCCATGATCGGTCGAGGCCGGCGGGGATCCCCAGAGTGTGTAGTCCGCGCCCTTTCAGTATTCCGGCGACGGCCTCGGCGATTTCTGTTGCAGCGCAATGGTGAACGTGCGCCTTGTAGTCCACCAGACGGTCGACGAACAAATCGATGAGTTCCTCGTCGGACATGGTTCTGCCAGTCCGGTAGTTTCGCGGTATCTCGCCTTCGCGGGCGGGCGCCAAGGTGATGGCATCACGAATGCGTCCGAGCACCACTTCACGTGAATTCATCTGTCCGCCTTCCCGTCACGACGAGCCTCGTCCAATGCCGCGCGGCCTTCGTCGGAGTCCCACCAGGATCGGAAGGTCTGCTTGGGCGGTGCGGGAATGTCTCTGGCAGCTGTCCAACCGTTCAATGGAGGTGGCAACGTAGAGATCTTCCCTTTCCTGCCGGCCACGACGCGTCCGAGCCCGGCAGCTTTCTGAGCCAACGTCCACCGGCCCTCGGTCGACATCGCCAGAGAGGCGGCTTTCATCGCCAAAGACTCTGCCGTGACACCGGATTGCTCGACCTTCTGGTGCCGCAATTCGACGAGCAGCGAGGGTATGTCGATCTTGACCGGGCAGGCGTCGAAGCACGCACCGCACAGACTCGAGGCAAAGGGAAGCGTCGAGTTGGGATCGTCTTTGCCATGTATGCCCGCGAGCTGCGGAGTCAGCACCGCGCCGATCGGTCCCGGATAGGTCGATCCGTAGGCGTGACCGCCGGTGCGCTCGTAGACCGGGCACACGTTCAGACACGCCGAGCACCGTATGCAGCTCAGGGCTTCCCTCCCGATCTTGTCGGCAAGCGCGGCAGTCCGACCGTTGTCGAGGAGGACCAGGTGGAACTCCTGTGGACCGTCGTCGGGCGTGACGCCGGTCCACATGGAGGTGTACGGGTTCATCCGCTCCCCCGTCGAGGACCGCGGCAGCAGTTGCAGGAAGACCTCCAGATCCTGATACGTCGGCAGAATCTTCTCGATGCCCATCACGGTGATCAGTGTTTTCGGCAGCGTCAGGCACATTCGCCCGTTGCCCTCCGACTCCACGACGGTCAGAGTGCCCGTGTCCGCGATGCCGAAATTGGCGCCGGAGACGGCGACCGGCGTCGTCATGAACTTGTGGCGTAAGAACTTTCGTGCAGCTGCGGCAAGTTCGGCCGGGTTCTCCCCGAGGTTCGGATCGACATCTGGCATCTCACGAAGGAATATCTCCCGAATCTCGGACCTGTTGCGATGGATCGCGGGAACCAGGATGTGCGACGGTTTGTCGTGGCCGAGTTGGACGATCAATTCCGCGAGATCGGTCTCGTAGGCGGTGATTCCGTGGGCTTCGAGATGCTCGTTGAGACCGATCTCCTGCGTGGCCATCGACTTGACCTTGATGACCTCGTCGGAGCCGGTGGCTTTGACAAGTTCGGTCACAATGGCGTTGGCCTCGTTGGCATCCGCCGCCCAATGCACATGCCCACCGCGCGCGATGACTGCAGCCTCGAACTGTTCGAGCAGTTCCGGCAACCGCGCCATGACGTCGGCCTTGATCGCCGAACCCGCGTCACGCAGGTCTTCCCAATCGGGAAGCTCTCCAGTCACGTTGATGCGCTTGGCACGGATGGTGTGCGTCGCCTTGCCGATATTGCGTCGCAGTTGCGCGTTGGCCAGCTCGTGATGTGCTGCGACGGGGAATTTCTCAGTACCTCGCAGGAACCCTGCACCCTCGGGCGACCTCGGCGGGAAGCTGGGCAGACCCAGCGTCACAGCGCTCATGCGGGCACCCGGCTTTCCACCGACGCCAGAATCTCCGCGAGGTGAATGGTCTTGGCGCCCATCTGCAGTCGTGACATACCGCCGCCGATGTGCATGAGGCAGGACGAGTCTCCGGCGCTGCAGAATTCGGCGCCGGTGTCCGCAACGTGGCGAATCTTGTCCGCCAGCATGGCCGTCGAAGTCTCCGCATTCTTGATGGCGAAGGTGCCGCCGAATCCACAGCAGGAATCTGCTTCGGGGAGTTCGACCAGATCGATGTCGCGGACGTTGCGCAGCAACTGAAGTGGCTTGTCCCCCACCCTCAACATGCGCAGTGAGTGACAGGTCGGGTGATAGGTGACCCGGTGCGGGAAGTACGCGCCCACATCGGTGACCCCGAGAACGTCCACGAGGAATTCGGAAAGCTCGTACGTCTTTGCCTTCACGGTCTGCACCTGTCCACACAGCGACGCGGTGCCGTAGCGCTCGGCGACGATCTCGTGTTGATGACGGACCGAACCGACGCACGACCCCGATGGTGCGACAACCGCGTCGATCGACGCATCACCGAAGGTGTCGGCGTAGTTCGCGACCAGCGGTAGTGCGCCCGGCTGATAGCCGGTATTGACGTGCATCTGCCCGCAGCAAGTCTGCCCGGACGGAAACACGACGTCGTGCCCGAGACGGGTGAGCAGGAGGGCGGTGGCCTTGACGGCGTCGGGAAACATCGTGTCCCCGATGCAGGTGGCGAACAGCGCTACTCGCATGTGGTTCCCCGCAATCTGTCGGTGTGGTCTGACCACAGTAATACATCCCCGTACAGGCCACCCCATAAACGGCGTCCACCCGGTTATGCTCTTGCCTCATGCCGACCGAGCCGAGCCCGCGAGCGTGGGAACAAGTACTGAGCCACCTCGAACGTCGGCTCGTTTCAGGCGAGGTGTCTCCTGGCCAGCGCCTGCCGGGAGAGAGAATTCTGGCAGCAGAGTTGGGCGTCGGACGGTCATCGGTCCGAGAAGCGTTGCGGGTCATGGAAGCACTCGGCCTCCTCAAGGCGCAGACTGGCTCCGGCCCGACGTCCGGCGCGATGATCGTGGCCAAACCGACCGGCGGTATGACCATGCTGATGCGGATGCAGGTTGCAGCACAAGGCTTTCCGGTCTCGGATGTGGTGAAGACACGACTCGTTCTCGAATCCGAGGTGATGCAGTCCCTGGCATCGCGGACCCCGACACCCGACCTCCGCGCGGCCGTCGAACTGCTCGACTCGATGGAGGACGCAGCTCTCTCGGCCGAGGAATTCTTGCTACTCGACGCACAGTTCCACGTGGCGCTCGCCGACGCGGCGGGCAATCAGGTGATCGCAGCCATGATGACCGGCCTGCGCGAGTCCATCGAGGCCTACGTTCTCGCGGGCGTCCAGATCGACAGCTGGCCGAGCACCTGCATGCGACTGCGTGACGAACACCGAGGATTGGTGGATGCGGTCAACGCGGGTGACGGCGAACTCGCACGTCAGCGCATAGTCGGCCACATCCGCGGTTACTACTCGGAAAGCGCCCACTCCGGCCGGTGACAGGGGGTGGTAATTGCGCCTCCAGAAGTCGTGTACTGTTGGTTTCACACCGACGCGGGGTGGAGCAGCTCGGTAGCTCGCTGGGCTCATAACCCAGAGGTCGCAGGTTCAAATCCTGTCCCCGCTACAAAGAAGAGGCCCGTAGGTTGCGAAAGCGACCTACGGGCCTTTTGCTGTGCGCCTTTATTAACCGCCGGGGGTTAATAAAGGCGCACAGCAGTACCTCACACCGCCACGTTGTGAAAATCGATCTCTGCAGCCAGCATGCCTGAGAACCACCGATCCAGGTCCTCGTCGGTGACGGACTCGGGCATGGCGTCCACCTCGCACGCCAGCACTGCCACCTGGGACACGAACGGCGGAGCGACATGCATGTCCACCCAGTCCTGCAACGCTGGTTCGCGATCTACCTTCACTGCCGCCGCCTCCCGGCACCACGACAGATACAGGGTTTCCGCGGCGTACATGCCCACCAGCGCCGCCGCCCTGCCCTCTTCGCGAGCGAGGGCCAAGGCGTGCGTGGACAGCACGGCCGACTCCTCGACCAGCGCCGCTGCGTCCCCCTCGTACGGGAAGCGGGAACGCAACTGCGCGAAATACTCGCGCTGCTCGCCCACCAGGTTCGACATCGACGTCACGTGGTCGAGCGCGTCGTCGAGCGTCGGGGATTCGGCGACCACCAACCCCAACACCTTGACGGCCGTCAGTACAAATGCCTCTTCGATCACGAGGTACCGGCGGAATCCCTCATCACTCAACGTCCCGCCGATGGTGTCCTCGATGAATGGAACCGCCCGCGCGGCAGCGAGATTACTCTGCTGCCGCGCGAGCAGGTCTGAGGAGCGACTCATTCGCCGGCGACCCAACTGATCAAGCCGTCGAACAGGTCGGTGTATCCGGGCCACTGCTCACAGAACTCCGGCGGAGCCCAGTGCGGCGAGCAGTCCGAGGTGAAGACGATCGACCGTCCGGCGCCGTATTCACCGGCAGCGACAAGCGGATCGCCGTTGATGGTGGCGGGAACCACGGCACCGTCCTTCGCGACGACGCGGTTGTATCCCAGGAGCGCCGGCCAGGAATCGCCGGCACCACCGAGAGCCGGGTGAGCAGCATCGACGACGGTGGGAACGATCCCAGCCGGTGTCTCGACGCGATCGTCTTCGGCCAGCATCGTCACGGGCAGTACCTCGGCGATCGCGGTCTGGCGGAAAGCTGCTCGCGCCTGGAACCCGGAGAACGAGAGGTAACCACCGATCATCATCAGTGAGCCGCCGGCGTTCACCCAGTCACGAAGCGCGACAAGGCGATCCTCGCCGGCGCGGAACTGGTCGAACACGCCGGGAGCCAGCTGCAGCGAGTTCGCTCCGATGTCGGAGAGAACGACGACGTCGAACTGCGACAGTGCTTCTGCGGTACCGGGGAACTGCGTCGGCACCAGGTGTGCGGGCATGTGTGTCACGTCGTGGCCACGTGAGGTGAGCGCATCCCGAAGCGGGCCGACTCCCTCGACGTAGGAATGGACACTGAACTCGTCGACGCCCTTGACGTGCGTCGACGTCGTCATCCAGCTCTCGCCGGCGATCAGTACTCGTTTACCCATGACTGCTTCTGTTTCCTTTCGCGGCCTGCTCGAAGAGCGACCTCGGGTTGTCTCGCATCAACGCGGACACTTGCTGGGGATCTACGCCTGCGCGCACCAATCGGGCGGCGAAGGCGAGTGGTACGTAGGAGAATCCGTTTCCGCCGTGCTTTCTGAGCATTGATTTGAGGAAGAGGTCGTGACTGAGCAGGAGCTGTGATGCGTGACCGGAGGTGACCAATCCGGCTACCGCAGTGGCTGTTTCCGCCGGATGCGGCGAAAGACCCTCGCCGGGGAAATCGAAAGGCATCCCGATCATGTCGAATTCGAGAAAGACACCGCGGTCGGCGAGCGATCGTTGGTAGTCGGCGTCGTGTCCGGACGGGTCCATGTGGCACAGCACCACTGCTTGCGGATCGACGCCCATCTCGTCGACCACGATGTCGACGACGTGATGTCCCACGCGCTGCCAGCCCGGAAGGTGGACGAACAGGGGCACGTCCACCTCGCGCTGAGCAATGCACGCCGCCCGCAACGCTTTCGCCTCGTTCTGAGTGAAGAGCGGGGAGACGCCGATCTCCCCGATCACTCCCGGAGCCAATTCCTTTGCCGGATCGAACTCCTCGACGAGCGAACCTGCCAGATCGTCGACACCGAGTTCGTGGACCTCGACCGGATGGGTCGTCTCGAGGTACCACCCTGAACCCATGATCACTCGCACGTCTGACTTTCGCGAGAACTCCGCCAACTTCTCCGGTGCCCGGCCCAGTCCCGGCGGTGTCAGATCGACGATCGTCCGACCACCGAGGCGGGCGAAGTCCACAAGGTCTTCCACCACGGCCGCTGCGTCGTCGACTCGACAATTGTCGAGACTGTAGTACGGATTGTCGTGAAGAAGCCAGGCATCCTCGGCGCGTACCGGACCGGCCAACCGCTGTGCCACAACCGGATCCGGGGCCTCGGTGTACGCACCGGTGACGTCGTTGTGCAGATGTTCGTGTGGGAGAACCAGTCCGAGTTCCGAGCTGTCCACAGTTCCCGTGACAGTACGAACCTTGCTCATGAGCGTGCAGGCCCCGACGGTGCGGACTGCAGGTGTCGCCACAGCGCGCTCAGTGTATGTCCGCGCATGTTGATCCAGATGGCCAGTAGCAGAACGACACCGGTGATGATCGGCGTCAGGAACGGGCTCACGCCGAGCAGGGTCAGTCCGTTCGCGATGATTCCGGTCAGGACGGCGCCGATGACGGTACCGATCACGGTGCCGCGACCGCCGAAGAGATTGGTGCCACCGAGAACCACCGCGGTGATCACCGTGAGCTCGAATCCCGTTGCGGAGTTGGCCGAACCCGAGCCCAGTCGAGCCGCGATCAGCAGTCCCGCGATACCGGCAGCCAAGCCGGTGAAGACGAGCGTCATCATGAGCACACGACGCGTGTTGACGCCGGACCGTCGCACGGATTCGACGTTGGACCCGATACCGGTGACGTAGCGCCCGAAGCGCATGCGGTTGAGCGCAATTGCTCCGATGACCACGACGACGAGAGCAATCCAGGCGCTGGCGGAGAACCCGAGGAACTCAGCAGTTCCGAGCTTCGCGAAGTAAGTGTCGGCCGGAACCGGAACGGAGAATCCTTCGGTCCGATACAGCGCGATACCGCGAATGACGGACATCGTCGCCAGAGTCACGATGAACGGCGGAATGCCCTGATAGGCAGCGAGCCATCCGTTGACCAGGCCCCAGGCCGCACCCATCACCGGGGCGGCGACGAAGACCAGGGACGAATCGACGCCGGCCTGGATAAGCTCGGCACTCATCGCCGCGACGAACGCGACGATCGCACCGACGGACAGGTCGATCTGACCTGCCGTGATCACGAAAGTCATCGCCACCGCGATGATCAGAACCGGAGCGATCTGGGTTGCCAGGTTCGACAGGTTCGTGAATGTCAGGAACGACGACGTGGTCGCCGAGAAGACGGCTGCGACAGCAACTGTCACCGCCAGCATCGCGAGGGTGGGCTTGTTGACGCTGTCCCACAAGGAGGGTTTCGCGGCGAGCTTGCGCTCGATCGGCGCCTGGGTCTTCTCGAGAGTGGTCATGCCGTGGCTCCCTGTGTTGCTGCCGATGTCCGTTGCGGCACCGGAGTTCGAGTGATGAGTCCGACGAGGGACTCGATGTTGAGGTCGCCGATCGGAACGTCGTCGACACTCTGCCCCTCGTACATGACCGTGATTCGGTCACACACGCGGAACAGGTCCTGCAGGCGGTGTGTCACGAGAATGACGCCCACGCCGGCCGCTGCGACGTCCGTGATCAGCTTGAGCACCGACTCGACCTCGGCGACGGCAAGCGCTGCGGTGGGCTCGTCGAGGATCAGTACGTCTGGGCGGAAGGAGACTGCGCGGGCGATCGCGACGGTTTGCCGCTGTCCGCCGGACAGTTGCCCGATCTCCTGGTAGGTCGACTTCACCTTGACATGCAGGTCGGCAAGAATGTGAGCCGCCTTCTCGTGCATGGCATGCCGGTCGAGGAAGGGGCCTTTTCGCGGTTCTCTGCCGAGGAACAGGTTGCTGGCGACGTCCAGCGTGTCGCACAGAGCCAGATCCTGGTAGACGATTCCGATCTTTTTCTGCTGGGCGTCGAGAGGCGTCGAAAAGCGCACTGGTTCACCGTTGACGCGCATTTCGCCGCCGTCGTGCTGAACCGCACCGGCGAGAATCTTCATCAGAGTGGACTTACCGGCGCCGTTGTCGCCGACCACTCCGAGTACTTCACCCTTCGCCAGCCGAAGGTCCACTCCTTGAAGGGACTTCACCGGTCCGTACGACTTGGTGATGCCCGAGAGTTCGATCAGTGGAGGTGCCATGATTACTTCTCCAAGTAGTACATGTAGTCGGCCACGTTCTCCGGGGTCACGATCTGGGTGGGAACCGGGATGTTTGCCGGAGCGCCGCGTCCGCAAGCCAGGTCGATTGCCGAATTCATTGCCTCATGGCCGAATTCGAAGGTGTTCTGCTGGACCACGCCTTTAAGCCAACCGGCTTTGAGTCCGCCTACCGCCTGATCCGAAAGATCCCAACCGACTGCTTCGATGCGATCCTGCGCCTTCTGACTGTTGACCGCCGCGACGAGACCGATCAGTGCCGGCTCACCGGTTGCGTAGACGTACTTCATGTCGCCACCGCCGGTCAGCAGGTTCTCCGCTGCGGTCTGTGCGTTCTCCTGAATGTTACGTCCGTCCACGACGGTGCCGACGGTCATTCCGCGGCCGGTCACGGTCTCCGTGAAGCCCTTCTGCCGCTCCAACTGGACAGTACTGTTGAGCGCGCCGACGATACCGACCGTACCGGTGTTGTTCGCGACGTCGGCCAAGGTGTTTCCGATCTTGGCGCCACCCTCGGCGTTGGCCGTACCGACCTGAGTCGACAGTGCCGGATCGTCGATGGTCGCGTCGACCGCGACGACGGGGATGCCCGCGTTCTTGGCCTTGACCACCGACGGCTTGATTCCGTCCGTGTCGATTGCATCGACGATGATCGCGTCGACTCCGGCGGCGATCAGATTGTCGAAGGCGTTGGCCTGCGCGACGGAATCGTCGTTGCCGCTGATGATCTGCAGGTCGACGCCTGCCTTGTCCGCGACGTTCTTCGCGGCATTGTTGATCTGGTTGAAGTACAGCGCCTGGAGGTTGATGGTCACCAGACCGACCTTGAGCTTGCCGTTCGTCCCGTCACAGCTTTCGGCGACCCGGGTCGGCTGCGGGATGGACGAGCCCCCCGATGCGTCCTTCGAGTCACTCGACGAAGCCGAGTCACAAGCGGTGAGCGTGAGCGCGACTGCAGCTCCCAGCGCCAGAGGCAATGCACGTTTCATCATCGAGTCTCCAAAAGGGTGTGAGGGGTCAATGTTGCTGTGAAGCTGTCCAATTCATCTCGGGTGGGGCATCCGCGGGGGCCTGCGGTGGCGCAAGCCAATGCAGCCGATGCCCCGGCGAGTCGTGCGGCGTCCACCGGTGAGCGCCCGGCGTCGACAAAAGCGATGTACGTACCGCCGAAGCAATCACCGGCCCCGACTGCATCGACGACGTCGACCACTACTGCCGGTTCGCTCGTCACCTCGCCGTCCGGTGTGGCCAGTGTCCAACCTCGCGAGCCGTCGGTCACCAGCAGGTGGGTGTGGTGCTCGGCGGCCAGAGTCTGCCACTGGTCGAAACCGATCCCGAACTCGCCTTCCCACAGGGCACGCCCTACGACGACGTGGTCGGCCAGAGCGAACGCGCGCAGTGCCGCGGCCTTGTTTTCACAACCGTCCAGATCGATTACCAGACTTACGCTTCCCGGTAATTCATCCGGGAGGAAGACCGCACGGTATCCGTCGAGGAACAGTCGTCCACCGCCGGCAGCGGCCAATCGGGTGACGACAACTCCGATGCGTTCGGCATCGTTCGGGTCGTCCTGGCTGATGATGGAGCGATCGCCGTCCTGCGCGATGAGAACAACTGCCGTCGACAGGAACGCATCTCGCGGCGACCAACTGGTGTCGACGCCATCTGCCTCGAGGGATTCGAGAAACTCGGTGGACCGCGCGTCCGGGCCCACGGCACCGGCAAAGATCACTTGCGCGCCCATTCTGGCCGCGGATACCGCAGCATTTGCATTCATTCCACCGTCGATCTGACTGATGGCCGTTGCCTGAACGCGCTCACCGAGTACCGGTACGTGTGGGACATGTACCGTCACATCGTTGTTGGCGTATCCACAAAAGACAATCATGGTTACTTTCCTGCGGCCCGGGACAGTTCGCGGACCTTCTCGCCTGCGACCCGTCCCCACCAGCGTCCATTGTCCTTCACCGAGGATGCAACTATGGCGCCGTCGCATTCCTTCATCAGCGCTGCGACATTGGCAGCCGTGATGCCGGATCCGATGATCACGGGAAGAACGGTGTTGTCTCGGATCACGGAAACCTCGTCGACCGAAGCGGCGTCACCGGTGCGCGAACCCGTCGCGATCAGAACATCTGCGTCGAAGAACTCGGCGTCTTCGGTCTGTTCCGCGACAGTGCGGTCCGCGACAATGGCATGCGCACCGTGCTTGACGTGCACGTCAGCGAAGATCCGGACCGGGTCGGCACCGATGCGATGGCGGAAGCGCGTCGTCTTGGCCGCCTGACCCTCGATGAATCCCTCATTGGCAATGTAGGCATTTGCCCACTGATTGACGCGCACAAAACTCGCGCCTGCCGCCCACGCTGCGGCCACTCCGCACTCGCCGGCGTTGGACAGGATGCTGACGCCGACCGCCTTGCCGAACTCGCCGACCACCGCTGCCGTGATGACTCCCATGCTGGCGGCGGTTTCGTATCCGTGTTCGCCGGGCTTGAGGAACGGTATGTCCCAGTGATTTTCGACGATCACACCGTCGAAACCGTTGTCGACATACGCGTGTGCTTCCTCGACGGCGAAGCGAGCAATTTCCGAAACCGGCTGCCCGGTGTAGTGCGGGCTGCCCGGCAGGGCCGGGAGGTGAATGGCCCCGATGAGAGATGGCGTGCCGGTGAACATCTCTGCCAGCGCCGAGGGCTTGGGCGGAAAGACTCCGAGCGGTGATGCGGTCACTTCAGCTACCCCATTCCATGCGCAAGATTTGCGCTGTATGTCCATGCACAAGATCTGCACACGATGTAATCGATTGCCTTGATGAATTAGCAGGTTATGCGATCAACACCGGGTTGTGTCAAGGATTTCACAATTCGAATTTGTAAACGATTGCCTCAATCGCGTTACATGCGGGACACTGGACCGTGCGGTTCGATAACCTCGGACCCGAATCGAGCAGAAAACGGGGGACGCATGCGCAAGGCGACCATTCGCGATGTCGCGGAACTGGCCGGGGTGTCGACGGCCACCGTGTCGCGGGCACTGTCCGGATCCCGCCCTGTCTCGGACGAGCTTGCAGCGACGATCAAACGAGCCGCGGATTCTCTCGGATACTCGGGAAACATCATCGCCAGCTCGCTGCGTCGTAATCGGACGGACACTGTCGGAATGGTGGTTCCGAGTATCGCGAACCCCTTCTTCACTTCGCTGGTGGTCAACGTCGAACACGTCCTCGCTCGGCGCGGACTACAACTGTTCCTGTGCGATTCTCGTTCCGATCCCGACGTGGAAGCGCAGCGACTCAAGTCGCTCGTCTCCCGGCAAGTGGACGGAATCATCATCAGCCCGTGCCACGGCGAACTGAGTGCAGAAGCCGTCCGAGCCAGCGCGGCAACGCTTCCGGTCGTTCAACTGGACCGGTTTGCAATGGATACCCAGACGGACTGGGTCGGCGTCGACGACGACGCCGCTCAATCCCTGGTGATGGAGCATCTGTCGGAGCGTGGCGCGCAATCAGCCGCCTTCATCAGTTCCGAGCTGACCAATTCGTCAACAGAACTTCGCCGGGCCGGCTTCTTCCGCCACGCGGATCGAATGGGCATCGAAACTCGTGACGAGTGGACACAACTCGGCGAGTACTCGATCGAGTGGGGGCGCACGGCATCCAACATCATCCTGACCGGCAAAACTCGCCCCGACGCCCTGGTCTGCGCCGACGACTTGATCGCACTTGGCGTGTTGCAGACGTGTCACACATTGGGCATCGACGTTCCCGGCGACGTTCTGGTCACCGGTTTCGACAACATCCCATTCTCCGAATTGTGCAACCCACCGTTGACCACCGTCGGGCAGCCGCAGGAAAGAATCGCGGAAGAAGCTGTGCGACTTCTGGATCAGGCGATGAACAACTCTTCCGAGTCGACAGCCCACATCGCGCTTGCTCCTGAACTGATTGTCCGTCAGTCCACCGTCGGCCAAGCGGCGGCAACCGCACCGTAAGCAGCGATCGCATCGTCCAGTTCGGAAACCTTGACGCTTTCGTTGGCCGCATGCATCAGCGAGGGAGTGCCAGGGCCCCAGATCACGACGGGAGCACCAGGGGCGGCGGCGGCCAGTACCGAAGCGTCGGTGAAGTACGAAACCGGTTCGGTTGCAACAGGGATAGGCAGGGTGGCCAACCACGGGTCCGACGCGTCGGTACGCACACCTCCCAGATGAATCGACGTCTCCACCGAGTCGACTTCTGGTTGGGCTCGCCACCACGCGAGCAGGTCGGCGCCGTCTCCCACCGTGCGGTGATCGATCACCGCACGTGCACTGTCCGGCACGATGTTCGGAGCCGAACCCCCGCCGACCAAGCCGAGGTTCCAGGTTTCGGCACCCAGAAACGCGTCGGACGACAGCGGAAGCTCACGCCGGGCTCGGTCGACGACGTCAAGCAGTTTGAGGACGGCGTTAGTTCCTCGCTGCGGCGTACTCCCGTGCGCGGCTTTTCCTTTGACGGACACTTCGAGCCACAGTGCGCCGCGGTGCCCCAGGTTGATGCGATTGCCGGTCGCCTCGGGAACGATGACGGCCCCGACCTCGAGATTCGCAACGGCGTCGGCCGAACGAACAGCCCCGAGCGATCCGATTTCCTCGTCGCTCGTCAGCAACAGCGCGACCGGGACTCCACGTTCGAAAGCGTCGACAACCGCGGCAGTAGCGGCAACAAGGCCGGCCTTCATATCCGATGTCCCTCTGCCGAGGAACAATTCGCCGTCGACCTGTGCGGCATACGGATCGAACTCCCAGTCGGAGACAGTGCCCACCGGCACCGTGTCCACGTGGCAGGCGAACAGGAGTCTGGCTGCCGAGGGTGCAGCTTCGTTGGTGATCAAGGCCCAGGGATGATTGCCGGTCAGGTCTGACTCCACCTTCGCCTGTGGCGCACGTGAGAGAACCAACGAGA
Source organism: Rhodococcus sp. WY5 (assembly GCF_018588185.1). Lineage (NCBI taxonomy): Bacteria > Bacillati > Actinomycetota > Actinomycetes > Mycobacteriales > Nocardiaceae > Rhodococcus > Rhodococcus sp. WY5. Next base: position 1,999,760 of record NZ_JAAMPR010000001.1, on the reverse strand, counting down.
CAATCGAATCCATCGCCCGCTGTTGAGGAGCGGACTCCCCCGAGACCGTGTCGAGAGCTACCAGTTCCGAGAGAAGTCCGAGGGAATCCATGTACCTATTCTTGCACTGCCACGGATTCAGTGCGCTGCCAGCTGGGCGATGACAACGTAATTGTCGTCGGTCGACTCTCCTTCGACGACATCACAATTGGCGAGGATCAGCCGTCCCGGAACCGATTCGCGCAACTCGTGAGCGCCCAGCAGCGAACCTTTGTGCAGCGGCCCGACTGTTTCGACGTCGTACTCGAGTGTGCCGTTCGGTGTACCCAGGAGAATTCGATCGCCCGGCTCCACTACCCGGAGCGCCCGGAACGGTGCTTCGCGAGTGGTGTAGTTGTGGCCGACCACGACAACTGTTTGTGTGGTCGACGTTCCCGGCATTCCGCTTTCACCCCACCACACCGGCAGTTCGTCGACGGGATTCAGTTGCTGCCCACTCTCGCCGCCGCGCATCAGTTTCTCCGAGTGCAACGGACTGCTCAGGTACGTGACCCCGGACGCAGACCTCAACTCGATCCTCTCGGGTTCTGCCGGATCGACGGTCACCGAAGCCGGTGCAGCCGCGATATGCGACTGCACCGGCGAGCGGTCAGGTAGCGATCCCGCGTTCTCGCCCGAACATCCGGATACGAGGAGGGCGAGGATCGCTACCGCCGAGAGACCGAGGCTACGCAGACGTGTTGCCCGGGCCGTCATGACGCTTGCGACGAACAACCACCGTCGTAGCTGCTGCGGCGGCAGCGCCGACGACTCCGACGCCGATCAATACAGCCGGCAGGTTGGAGTTGCTGCTACCGCTGGTGCTGCTGCTTGCGGTGTCGCCGAGAGCAAGATCGACCGGGGGCAGGCTTCCAGCGAGTGCCGGATCGCCGTCGGCGTCGGTGACGTAGTAGTCGACGACGTCAAAGGCTCCCTTGTTGTTGTAGTAGCCGACCAGCTTGACGCCGGTCTTGTTCACTACAGCGGTGGTCTCGTCGACCTTCGTGACTCCGGAGCCGTCGTCGGTGTGCTCACCGATGATCACCTCACCGCCGACGCCTGTTCCGTTGTCGATCTCCTTCTCGCCCTTTGCCTTGAGCTCGTCGACGATCTTCTGCGCTGCATCCGCTTCAGCCTTTGCGGCAGCTGCGGCGGCCTGAGCTTCCTTGGCCTTTGCTGCTGCGGCGTCGGCCGCCGCCTTCGCGTCTTCGGCGGCCAGGTAGAGATCCTGCGCCTTCTTACTCGCTGCTTCGGCAGCTTCGGCCTTCATGGCGGCTTCGGCAGCCTTTTCGTCGGCGATTGCTCGCTTGTCGGTGGCCGCCTCCCCTGCAGCGTCGGCCTCGGCCTGCGCCGTCTCCGCGGCCTTCTGTGCAGCGGCAGCGTCCTTCTGTGCGGAAGCTGCGGTAGCTGCCGCTTCATCTGCGGCCTTACGGGCGGCGGTGGCAGCTTCTACCTCGGTGGCGGCTGCGGACTCGGCTGCCTTGGCGGTGGTTTCGGCGGCGGAGGCCACCTTCTGAGTTTCCTTGACGGTGATCGCGAGCTGCTTGGCATTCCAAGCTGCGGCCAACGCCTGAGCCTTAGCGACGGCTGCCTTCGCGAAATCCCAGTTCTTGAAGGCTTCCTCGGCTTCCTTGTTCTTGTCCGCTACCAGTTTGGCGTTTGCATCCGCGGCAGCCTTCGCCTCATCGGCCTTGGCCTGCAGAGCATTAGCCTCGGCGCGCGCCTTTGCTGCCTCTTCGGTCTTGGGCCCCGAACCGGCGGCCTTCGCAGCCTCCTCGAGTTCAGCAGCCTTGGCCGCGGCCGCGTCGGCTTCTGCCTGAGCTGTTTTTGCTACCTCTTTCGCATCGGCCGCCGCGGACTCCGCAACCTTGGCTGCCTCTTCGGCTTCCTTGGCAGACTGTTCCGCGGCCCCGGCCTCCGCCTTGGCCTTGGTCGATTCGACCGCCGCCTTGGTTGCCTCGACGCTCGCCTGGGTCATTGCCTCGGTCGCCTTCACCGAAGTGTCTGTCGCTGCGGACGAGTCGACCCCTGCCGTCGCGGCTGCTTCGGCGGCCTTCGCTGCCGCGTCGGCAGCTGCCTTGGCTTTTGCTTCGGCTTCCGCCAGTGCTGCAGCGTCCGTACCAGCGGTTTCGGCACTGCCCGTGCCCGCGACCCCGGCTTCAACCTTCTCCGGCGTGGTCTCGGTGCTCGTCGCCGCGTCGGCGTCGGTGGTGGCAGCTGCCTCTTCCTCGGCGCAGGTCACCAGCGGATCAGCGCTCGGTGTACACACGGTTTCCGGCTCTGCCGATGCAATTCCCGTGCCGCCCACCGCCAATCCGAGAGCTAGTACGGCACCGGCGGCCGCAGAGCGGACCCTCCGAGAATGGGCGATGGACTTCTCCGACATAGCGCTCAACCTTTCGGCCTTCTTTACGAAGACGGCAATTCCGGCGTGGACAGCCTTTACTTCGTCGGCTGACTTCCAGACGTTACGACCGGTCGGTCCGAAAAATTGAGAGCTGCTGCTCTACCCGCAGGAATCAGGACCGCGGAACGCGCCCCATCAGGTAGAACTCCGGATTGGGCAGCATGCCGGAGAAACTCGCCATGCGATTGCTGAGCCCGAAGAATGCAGTGATCGCGGCGATGTCCCACGCGTCCTCGTCGCCGAAGCCGTGCACACGGAGGGCGTCGAAGTCGGCGTCGGCGATTTCGTGTGAGGCGGAGTTCACCTTGGTGGCGAAGTCGAGCATCGCGCGCTGACGATCGGAGATTTCTGCGGTGCGATAGTTGACCGCAACCTGGTCGGCAACCAGCGGCTTCTTCTCGTAGATACGCAGAATTGCGCCGTGCGCGACAACGCAGTACGTACATTTGTTGGCCGCAGAGATCGTGGTGACGATCATTTCTCGATCACCCTTGGTGAGTGCGGAATCTTCCTTGAGCATGATCGCGTCGTGGTATGCGAAGAATGCCCGGAACTCGGCTGGGCGCCGAGCGAACATCAGGAAGACGTTGGGCACGAACCCCGACTTCTCCTGGATCTCGAGAATCTTGGTGGCGATGTCCTCGGGCACCTCGGTCAATTCAGCCTGCGGAAAACGGGTGCTCACTGTGCCTCCTGGTCAGCCATCGATGTTCGATTCAAGATAATGATGATTAACTGAGTTGTCCAGATGCATTTCCTGCCCTACTTTTTCGGGCACGGATAGTCGGGTACGGCCCAAGTGATCTGCGTAGCGTGAAACCCGTGAACAGGAAGACACGATGATCGACGGACTGAACCGCGCGCTCGACTACATCGAAAGCAATCTGAGCGGCGAGATCGATACAGCCGAGATGGCAAGGCTGGCAACCACCTCGGAGTATCACTTTCGGAGGATGTTCTCGGCCCTGGCCGGCATTCCCGTATCCGAATACATCCGTCGACGTCGACTCACCCTGGCCGGTGCCGAGTTGTCCGTCAGCAGATCAGGAGTGTTGGAGACCGCCGTGAAGTACGGCTACTCGTCCGCGGAAGCCTTCACACGAGCGTTCACCGCATTTCACGGCGTGAGCCCCGGCGCGGTCAAACGCGCTCCCGCCGTTCTCAAATCGCAACAGAAACTTGTCATTCACGTGACACTGGAAGGAGCCACACCGATGGACTACATGCTTGTGGACAAACCTGCCCTGACGGTAGTCGGGTTCAAGACCCGGGTTCCATTGGTTCACGAAGGTCCCAATTCTGCGATCGAAGATTTCACCCGCTCCGTGGACAAGGTTGCGTTGCGAGGGTTGCGCGAGCTCTCCGATCAGGACCCGGCGGGAATCGTCAGTGTCGTCGACAATTTGGCGCATCCCAGAACCGAAGGCACAGAACTGGATTACTACCTGGGAGTGGTCACCGGCAAACCTTCACCCACGGGTTTCGATCTGCTGACGGTCGACGCACACACGTGGGCCGTCTTCACCGCCGACGGGTCGGAAATCGAATCTGTGCAGTATTTGTGGCGAGATATCTACACGGAATGGTTCCCTGCCAACCCTTTTCGCTCCGTACCTGGTCCCGAGATCATGCGTACCGAATACAACGACGATTTCACCGTCGCACGGTTCGAGCTCTGGATTCCGGTCGAGAGCGAGCTGAGCGACGTCGGGGCGTAAAACAGCCGCCAGGTCGGATGGAAGTCACGACCCGGCGGCTGAGCCATCAGATGAAACAGACTGTCAAAGAATCAGTTTCGCTCCGGTAGCAGCAACCACGTCCTCGACGCTGATGCCCGGCGCCGTCTCCACCAGGCGGAGACCGTCGTCAGTCACGTCGATCACGGCCATGTCGGTGATGATTCGCTGGACGCAGCCCTTACCGGTCAGCGGAAGCGAGCACTCCTCGACGATCTTGTGCTCACCCTTCTTCGAGACGTGCTCCATCATCACGATGACGCGCTTTGCGCCGTGGACCAGATCCATCGCGCCGCCCATGCCTTTGACCATGTGGCCGGGGATCATCCAGTTCGCGAGGTCTCCGGTGGCACTGACCTGCATGGCACCGAGCACGGCAACGTCGACCTGGCCGCCGCGGATCATGCCGAACGACGCTGAGGAGTCGAAGAACGACGCACCGGGGAGAACGGTGATGGTCTCCTTGCCCGCATTGATCAGCTCGGGATCGAGTTCGTCCTCGGTCGGGTACGGCCCCACGCCCAGAACGCCGTTCTCCGAGTGCAATACAACGGTGATGTCGGTCGGGAGGTAGTTCGGAACCAGCGTCGGCATACCGATGCCGAGGTTCACGTACTGCCCGTCCTCGAGTTCGCGCGCGACGCGGGCCGCCATCTCTTCGCGGGTGAGTTTGGTGGGTAGTACAGAAGTCATGCTCGTACCGTCCGATTCTCGATGCCGACCGTCACGGGGCCGACGTGGACAACACGCTGAACGTGAATGCCCGGCGTGTGGATCTCGGCGGGGTCGAGCTCACCCGGCTCTACGAGGTGCTCGACCTGCGCAATGGTGATGCGCCCCGACGTTGCTGCAGCCGGATTGAAGTTCTGGGTACTCGCGCGGTAGACGAGGTTGCCGTGCCGGTCACCTTTCCAGGCATGGACCAGTGCATAGTCGGCGACGATGCCGCGCTCCATCACGTAGGTGACGCCGTCGAAGTCACGAGTTTCCTTGGGCGGACTGGCAACTGCGATGCCGCCGTTACCGTCGTAACGCAGTGGCAGGCCGCCGTCGGCGACCTGGGTGCCGACGCCGGCCGGGGTGAAGAACGCGGGGATGCCCGCTCCCCCGGCGCGCATGCGCTCGGCGAGCGTGCCCTGCGGCGTGAGTTCGACTTCCAGCTCACCGGAAAGGTACTGACGCGCGAACTCCTTGTTGGAGCCGACGTACGAGCTGACAGTACGACGGATACGCCCCTTCTCCAGAAGCACTCCGAGCCCGAACCCGTCGGTGCCGCAGTTGTTGCTCACCGTTTCGAGTGATGTCGCGCCCTGCTCGAGGAGCGCATCGATGAGGATTTCCGGCACTCCGACGAGCCCGAAACCTCCGACAGCGATCGTGACGCCGTCCGGCACGTCGGCGACGGCCTCGGCAGCAGTGGGAATGACTTTGTCCATCATGTCGATCACAGTAGCGCGACCCGTACGTATTGTGAACCCCCGTCCGCATAACGAACATTTTTCGCCCCCGGCATTGCCTGGGTCACATCTACGAACTATTCTGTTCGCAGAGCGCAACACATGTACACATTGCGAACAACTTCACGTAACCGAACGACGAGGTTCCCTATGCTGCATCTACCGCCGAGGTACCAGCGGCCGACTGGCGTCAACGCCCCGGCCGATTTCGCGGACTACAAGACGACTTCCCTTCGCCACCCGAAGCAGCCGCTGAAGCTGCTCCCCCAGCGGCTCACGGAGCTCACCGGGCCGGTATTCGGCGAGGATCGCGTCGGCGCCGGCGAAAACGACCTGACCATTGCCAACGGCGGCGAAGCACAGGGACAGCGCATCGTCGTTCACGGCCGCGTACTCGACGGCGACGGAAAACCCGTCCCCCACACACTGCTCGAGGTGTGGCAGGCCAACGCCGGTGGCCGCTACCGCCACACCGGCGACAACTGGCCCGCGCCGCTGGATCCGTTCTTCAACGGCCTGGGTCGCTGCGTCACCGACGCGAACGGCCACTACAGCTTCACCACGATCAAGCCGGGCGCCTACCCGTGGATGAACCACGACAACGCCTGGCGACCGGCCCACATCCATTTCTCGCTGTTCGGCACGGCATTCACGCAGCGCCTCGTGACGCAGATGTACTTCCCCGACGATCCGATGTTCTTCCAGGACCCGATCTACAACGCGGTACCCGAAGCAGCACGTCACCGCATGGTCAGCGTCTTCGACTACGACGCCACAGTCCCCAACTGGGCTCTCGGATTCCGCTTCGACATCGTCCTGCGCGGCCGTAACGCCTCCGTATTCGAGAACGAGGAAGACCACGATGACTGATCACACCGCGAAGCCCGCACCCACTTATCCGGTCGTCCCCGGCGACTTCACCACCGCCCCCTTCGGTGTCACGCCCTCTCAGACCGTCGGGCCGTACTGGCACATCGGCCTCCCCTGGACGGACGGCCCCGACGCCGCTCCCGCCGCTGCCCCCGGACGAATCACGCTGGCCATCACGGTGATCGACGGCGCCCGTACACCCGTCGCCGACGCGATGATCGAAACATGGCAGGCCGATACGCTCGGACGCTTCAACCATCCGGACGATCCCCGTGGCGCAGTGGAGCTCACTCCGGCTGGTTTTCGCGGATTCGCCCGCAGCGCAGCGGATCCCACGGGCACTGCACTGGTCCACACTGTCAAGCCCGGTGCGCAGCCCACTGAAACGGATGCGAACGAGGCCCCACACGTGAACGTGTCGGTCTTCGCTCGCGGCATGCTCGACCGCCTGGTCACCCGCTTGTACTTCCCCGAGGACACCGACGCACACGCAACAGATCCGGTGCTGTCCTCACTGAGCGAAACCGAACGCGCGAAGCTGGTTGCAACCAAGGTCGACGGTGGGTACTCCTGGACGGTCTATGTTCAGGACGAGGACGCGAACGGCGTCGAGACGCCCTTCTTCGAACTGTAAGAGGAGTACACATGCCCACTCGCGGCGCACTGTTCGACCCGGTGTTCGGGGCCACCCGCGTATCGGAGCACCTGTCCGACCAGGCGTGGGTCACCGCGTTGCTCGACGTGGAGGCCGCACTGAGTTGTGCGATGGCCACCGTCGGATTGGCGGACGGGGAACATTGCGCCGCGGTGGCTGCTGCCGCGGCCGAACTCTCACAACCGGGCGGTCTGGACATCGTGGCGCTCGGCCGCGCGTCGGCCGCCGGCGGAAATCCCGTCATTCCGCTGGTGAAGATGCTGCGCGAAAGGGTCGGACAGGAGGGTGTGCCTGCCTCCGTGGTGCACCCGGGCGCCACCAGTCAGGACATCATGGACTGTGCGCTGATGCTGTTGACGCGACGCGCGGGCGCGGTGGTTCTGGCCGACCTGACCCGCGCCGCCGATTCCGCCGCCCACCTCGCCCGCCTCCATCGCTCCACTCCGATGGTCGCGAGAACTCTGGGCCAGCAGGCACTTCCGACCACCTTCGGGCTACTGGCATCGAGTTGGTTCACTGCACTCGACGCCGCAGCGATTCGCCTCGAGATCGTGCTGTCCACGTTGCCGGTTCAATTCGGCGGCGCCGCAGGCACACTCGCTGCGTTGTATCCCGACGGGCTCAGGATCGCCGATGCACTGGCCGACGAACTCGGCCTGGCCAGGCAGGTTGCTCCCTGGCACACCGACCGCGTGACCATCGCAGAACTCGCGACCACGCTCGGTATCGTCGCCGGCGCCGTTTCCAAGCCCGCCACCGACATCACCGTCATGGCGTCCACCGAACTCTCCGAGGTCGCCGAAAGCGCTCCGGGCGGCTCATCGGCCATGCCGCACAAGCAGAATCCCGTCGCGGCCATCACCGCCCGCGCAGCAGCGCGACGTGCTCCCGCACTGGTCGCCACAGCCCTGTCTAACATGGATCACGAATTCGCCCGCGCTGCAGGCCCCTGGCACGCCGAGTGGGAAACCGTCACCGATCTCCTGCGTCTGGCAGGCGGAGCGGCGCACCAGCTTTCCGTGAGCCTCACCGGCCTGCAAGTACACACCGAGTCGATGGCTCGCAATCTCGACATCACCGGTGGCTTGATTCTCGCCGAGCGTGTCACCAAGGCCCTGTCCGCACACACTGATCGAGCGCGCGACATCGTCACCGCGGCAGCCACTTCCGGAACCAGATTGGATCGTGATCCCGCCATCGCAGAGCACCTGAGCGAAACCGAGATCGCCGAACTACTCGACCCCGCACACTATCTGGGCCACGCCACCGATCTGGTCGACCGCGCCCTCGCCGAACGCCCCACAGGAGGATCTCGATGAGCGTCGCGCTCAACTTTCAACAGACCGGCAATCTCGATGCCCCGGCAGTGGTTCTCCTGGGTTCACTCGGATCCGATCTGTCCATGTGGCAGCCGCAGATTCACGCGCTGTCGAATCGGTACCGCGTCATCGCCGTCGACCATCGCGGCCATGGCAAGTCGCCGGTTCCCGCCGGCCCCTACTCCATTGCCGATCTTGCCGGCGATGTCATCGTTCTCCTCGATTCGCTCGAACTCGAGTCCGTACATCTCGTCGGGCTCTCCCTCGGCGGCGCTGTCAGCCAGTGGATCGCCGCACATCACCCCACTCGCGTCGAGACGTTGACCTTGATGTGCACGTCCGCGCAGTTCGCCCCGGCTCAGCCGTGGATCGATCGCGCCCAGGCTGTCCGAGCGGACGGTATTGCATCCATCGCGGCCGCCGTGGTCGGACGCTGGTTCACGCCGGGTCTGGCCGACAACGATCCGGAACTAGTTGCCCGCCACGTCGCAATGGTCGAAGTCACACCCGACGAGGGCTATGCCGCCTGCTGCGAGGCGCTTTCGGTATGGGACGGCCGCGCCGACCTGGCCCGCATCGTCGCTCCGACGCTCCTCATCGCTGGCGAGCAGGATCCGGCGACGCCTCCGGCGACGTTGAGCGCGATCGCCGACGGTATCGCCGACGCGGTACTGCACGTCGTTGATCCCGGCGCACACCTGGCCAACGTCGAACAAGCCGGGCGCGTCACCAAACTACTTGCAACGCATATTGCCTCGCACACATCTGCGCTCGCCCAACGTAGCGCCGCCGTGTCGGCCGGCATGACCGTACGACGCCAGGTGCTCGGCGACGCCCACGTCGACCGTTCCATTGCCGGTGCCACCGAGTTCACCGCCCCTTTCCAGGACTTCATCACTCGCACGGCGTGGGGTGACATCTGGTCGCGCCCCGGCCTCGATCACCACACCCGCAGGCTCCTCACTCTCGCGATCCTCACTGCCGTCGGCAACGAACACGAACTCGACATGCACATTCGCGCTGCGCTGCGTGCCGGGATCGATCCCGACGAACTCGTGGAAGTATTTCTCCATACCGCGGTCTATGCGGGTGTGCCGAACAGCAACTTGGCTTTTGCGCTGGGAAAGCAAGCACTCGCGGACCTCTCGGCCGAACCTGAGGAGAACGAGACAACATGAGTGAGAACAGCAGCGAGCAGGCGCCGGGACCGTCCCCGGACTACGTGCAGTCGCTGGCCCGTGGGCTTTCCGTCATCAAGGCTTTCGACGGTGAGCACCCGCGTCGCACCCTCAGCGAGGTTGCCCGGCACACCGATCTCACGCGTGCGACTGCTCGCCGCTTCCTACTCACGCTCGTCGAACTCGAATACGTACGTACTGACGGTTCGGTGTTCTGGTTGACGCCTCGCGTCCTCGAACTCGGCTACAGCTACCTGTCCAGTCTGTCTCTCCCCGAGATTGCCGGGCCGCATCTGGAAGCTTTGTCCGCCAAGGTCCGTGAATCCACGTCCGTGTCGATCCTCGACGGTGACGACGTCGTCTACGTGGCTCGTGTTCCGGTCAGCCGCATCATGACGGTGTCCATCACCATCGGCACGCGCTTTCCCGCGTACGCCACATCCATGGGTCGAGTTCTGCTCGCCGGCTTGCCGGACGACGCACTGGACGCCTACCTCGCCCGAGTGTCCTTCGCCCGCCTGACCGGCAAGACCATCTCCACCGCCGACGGACTGCGTGCCGAACTCGAGAAGATTCGCGCCGACGGATTCGCGATTGTCGATCAGGAACTCGAAGAGGGTCTGCGCTCGCTCGCCGCACCCATCCGGGACGCGACCGGTGACGTGGTCGCGGCCGTCAACATCTCCACCCAAGCCGCCCGCTACAGCGCCGAAGCTGTTCGCGGTGAACTGGTTCCGGCCGCAGTCGCCACCGCGGACGCCATCTCCGTCGATCTCGGACGTACTCAGTCGTCCAACAATCACTCGGCTGCCACCCGCTGACCGAGCAGACCCAAGGAAGAACCAATGCCTGACGTTGTCATCTGTGAACCGCTCCGTACCCCTGTCGGCCGCTTCGGCGGTGTCTTCCGTGACGTAGCCCCGGAAGATCTCGCCTCGACGCTGATCACCGAACTCGTCACGCGTACCGGCATTTCCGGCGCGGAGATCGACGACGTCATTCTCGGCCAGGCTTCGCCGAACGGTGAGGCTCCGGCGATCGGACGCATCGCGGCGCTCAACGCGGGTCTGGGCATCGATGTTCCCGGCATGCAGGTGGATCGCCGGTGCGGGTCGGGATTACAGGCAGTCATCCAGGCCGTCATGCAGGTTCAATCCGGTGGCAGTGATCTGGTCCTCGCGGGCGGTGCCGAGTCGATGAGCCAGGCCGAGTTCTACGCAACCGGAATGCGTTGGGGCGTCAAGGGTGAAGGAGTTGCGCTCAGCGATCGTCTCGCGCGCGCCCGCGTCACAGCCGGCGGACGTGACTTCCCGGTTCCCGGCGGAATGATCGAAACGGCAGAGAACCTGCGCGCCGAGTTCTCCATCAGCCGCGAGGATCAAGATGCACTCGCGGTTCAGTCCCATCAGCGTGCCGTCGCAGCACAGAAGAACGGCGTCTTCGCCGAAGAAATCGTTCCGGTATCCGTTCCGCAGCGCAAGGGCGAGGCCCTGCTCGTCGACACCGACGAGCATCCACGCGCCGACACCTCGATGGAATCGCTTGCGCGCCTTCGTCCCATGCGCGCAAAGATCGACCCCGACTCCACCGTGACTGCAGGTAATGCCAGCGGTCAGAACGACGGCGCAGCACTGGCGATCGTCACCACCGCCGACAAAGCTCGTACCCTCGGACTGCGACCGCTCGCACGCCTCGCGAGTTGGAGCGTTGCGGGCGTTCCGCCGCGCACCATGGGCATCGGCCCCGTACCGGCGTCGGAGAAGGCACTCGGCCGCCTCGGGCTGTCCCTGGCGGACATGGACGTCATCGAACTCAACGAAGCCTTTGCGGCACAAGCACTTGCAGTCCTGCAGAGCTGGAATCTCGAGGCCGACGACCCACGCATCAACCCCAACGGCTCCGGCATCTCCCTCGGACATCCGGTCGGAGCTACGGGTGGACGAATCCTGGCCACCCTGTTGCGCGAGATGGACCGTCGCGAAGCGCGTTACGGCCTCGAGACGATGTGCATCGGCGGCGGGCAGGGCCTGGCTGCGGTCTTCGAGCGCCTGTCCTGATCAAGCCCCGACGTGCGCGACGCCGGAGTCACCGAGTTCGCCGCGTAGGCCGTCGAGAAAGACACGCAGCAGTTCGGTGAGTTCGGCCTGCTGCTGCTCGGTGAGAATCGACGTCAGTTCGGCTTCACGGCCGAGAACTCGGTCCACCAATTGCTCCACCAGCTCGTGACCGGCGGCAGTGAGGGTCACGAGCACTATTCGTGACCCTTGCGCGGCGGAGGACCTCTCCACCAGACCCGCGTTCTCCGCGCGCGCGAGTCGTTGCGAGATCGCACCGGCCGTGACTCCGGTCTGCTCGGTGATCTGGCGAGTCGTCAACTGATACGGCTCGCCGGATCGCCGCAGGACACTGAGTAGGTCCAGCGTGGCTGTGTCCGCACCGGCCGAGGCGAGTACCCGTCGGCGATCCTCACCGAGCAGCTTGGCGCACATCCACAGCCTGGTGACGATGCCGATACCCTCCACGGGCGTGCCCGGCCTTTCGCGAAGCCATGCCAAGGCAACCGCGTCCACCGCGTCGTCCGGGTTGTAGTCGCCCACCACTGCACACCTCGTTTAGCTCTAAATGATACGTTCTTCGTATAGGTCTAAACGTAGCTCACGGAGGTAGGCATGACACGCACAGTTCTAGTAACCGGCGGCGGAACAGGGATCGGACGCGCAGTTGCAGCGGCGTTCGCCCGAGACGGAGACACCGTTTTTGTCACCGGCCGACGCACGGAACCACTCGAAAAGACCGCGGAGGAGTTGGGCGATAATGTTCACGCCTTGACTTGTGACAACTCCGACCCGAAAGACCTGAAGCGGCTGCAGGATTCACTTCCGGGAACCATCGACGTCGTGGTGCACTGCGCCGGCGGTAACACGGACTTCGATCGCGAAGCGCCGTCAGATCTGGAATCCCTGGCCGCCGGGTGGCGGGCCAATCTGGACTCCAATCTGATCTCGGCAGTGTTGACCACAGCAGCAGTTCGAGATCGAATCCCCAGTGGCGGTGCCGTCATCACCATCGGATCGATTGCCGCCGACAAGGGAGCTGGAGCGTACGGCGCTGCCAAAGCAGCAGTTGCGACGTGGAATGTCGATCTGGCCGCCGAACTGGGCCCAGAAGGCATCACGGCGAACATCGTCTCCCCCGGTTACATCGCCGACACCGAGTTCTTCCGGGACTTTCTGACGGACGAGCGTCGCACGATGCTGATCGAATCCACCAGCACCAAGCGCGCCGGAACCCCGGACGACATCGCATCAGCCGTCCATTTCTTGGCCTCACCGGGTGCCCGGCAGATCACCGGTCAGGTATTGGCAGTCAACGGCGGTGAGAGAACCAGTCGCTGATCACGCCAGGTGGCGCTCGAAGAACGAGTCGATTCGCTTCCAGGCATCCTGCGCTGCAACAGGATCGGGACCGATTCCGAGGATGCGCTCCAAAGGACGAAGCACCTTGGGTCCGGCCTCCGCGTCGTTGAGGAACGCGTGGCCGGCGGTGGGGTACTCCTTGACGTCGTTCTCGATACCGGCATTGCTGAGCGCCGTCTCCAGCTTCGCTGCAGCACCCCGGAGCGAAAAGTCCTTGCCTCCGAAACTCCCGACGATCGGGCACGCATCCACCACGGCCTCATCGAGTTTGCGTGGAAGCTGACCGTAATTGACCGAGGCAGCGTCGAAATCTCCGGCGCTGACCAGCGCGAAGCCGCCGCCCATGCAGAATCCGATGACACCGATCTTTCCGGTGCAGTCCCGGGATTCCACCAGCCAACTGCGAGCGACTTCGATGTCGGTGAACGCCTTGCCGTGTCCTCGAAGCATCGACGTCATGGTGGGCACTAGGCACCGCTTCGCCCCGCCCGCGCTGTAGAGGTCGACAGCGAGCGTCAGGAATCCCGCAGCGGCCAGCCGCTTGGCTTGCCGCTGCATCACCTCCTCGAGCCCGAATGCCTCGTGAATCATCACTACCCCCGGCCACGGGCCGGGGGTAGTGGGGGTTTCGAGTATCGCTCGCAGCGGTTGTGATCCGCCGACTACTGCGGCGCGGCCCGTCAGATCTATGTCCACCATGTTTCGATGCTAGGCCGACGCAGGGTCCGTACGCTCAGAAGCGAGGTCAGGGGAGTTGTTTTCCCTGGCCCGCCGCAAGCCCGGTCAAGACCCCGGCGAGCTGCGGCAAGGCGTACGGCGCGCTCAGTGGACCGAAATTGTCGACAAAGGCATTCGAGAGCAGAAGTTCGACCGGCGCATAGGCTCGCGCCTTCACCGCGGGGAGGTTCTGGAAAACTGCGAAGTTCTCCAACCTCGTCGTCGCTTCCTGATCAGAAGCGAGGCTGAGCAAAATGTCTGCGGGTGCGAGTACCTCCGCCTGCTCCATCGACAGCGCAGTCATCTGCTCGGCGTTGTATCCGCGATAGTCGAGTCCGAGTTCGCGCAGCAGAACCCCGGGCGCACTGGCATCCCCCTGCACATACAACTGATCGCCGTACATCGAGCCGATCATGATCGTCTTGCCACCCAAGCCGTTCAGGGAAGCTGCGGTGTCGGAGATCAGAGCGTCGGTCCGGGCGATCGCTGCAGCAGCAGCCTCGTCGACAAATGCGGCCTGCCCGACCGTGGCGACGCCGTCACGCCACGAGGTGGTCCAGTCCAGCGCGATGACCGGAGCGATCTGACTGAGCCTCTCGGCTGCAGGTTCGAGATAAGTCTTCATTCCGATGATGAGGTCCGGTGAGTAGCGCGCGATGATTTCCGGGTTGATTTCGCCTGTGGTGCCGAAGCTTTCGAGGTCGGCTATTCCCGCGGTGCTCTGCCAAGGCAGTGAACCGCGGTCCCACGATCCTGTGTTGCCGTAGGCGACTGGGTGAACGCCGAGCGAGAGCAGGAATTCCAGATCCGTGAAGTCGCTGGCAACAACGATCCTTTCCGGCTTTCCCGAGATCGTGGTGGTTCCGAGCGCATTGATCACCTCACGTTGTTCGCCGGCATCAGAAGCATCTGATGTAGTCGAACACCCCGCAAGGATGGCGGCCGCCGCCAGTGCGCCGACCCCGAAGAACCCGCGGCGACTGAGCTGGTCCACAAGTTCAGACGTCGTGGATTCACAAATCGTTCCGTACATGTATGCACTCTCCTTCTCGGCGACTGCTGCGCGCGCCGAGGGCACAGCGAAAGAGAGGTTAGCCCACCCTCATCTTCCATAGGGTTCCTACGTTTGCGATTCCGAGAGATCGGAGCGATAAAAATGGACCGTTCTCGAGCGGACAAGTACATTCCCGCTGATCTATCACCGCAGGCAGTTGGGCGAGCCACCAGTCCCTGCCTTCGGCGATCGGGTCGCTCCAGCGTCGAAAATCAGTCGAAGATCAGTTGCCATTCCCTCCTCGAAAGCTTCCGAATTACCGTCTTTTGCACGTCGCCCACCGTTCGACTTGCGCGGCGTGGGAGGATAGACATATCGAGATCGGGACTTCGATGTGAGGGCCCGGATCGAGTTTGTAGGGAGTATCGGTATGGCACAGGGCATCGTGAAGTGGTTCAACGGCGAAAAGGGCTTTGGTTTCATCGCTCCCGACGACGGAACACCGGACGTGTTCGTTCATTACTCTGAAATCTCGGGCAACGGCTACAAGTCGCTCGACGAGAACCAGCGTGTGGAGTTCGAGGTTGGCCAGGGCCAGAAGGGTCCTCAGGCCACCAATGTGCGCGCTGTCTAATCAGTGACACAAGAAGAGGGCCGCACCCGCAAGGGTGCGGCCCTCTTCTGCATCGGATTCACCTCTGAATCACTGATCCTGAATGACGGCCAACGCTCCAACGATGTTCGACTCCGCCACCGACTTCGAGATTCCGAGATCAGCCAGAACACCTGATCCGTCTTCGAGTTCGAGCAGTGCGAGCAGGATGTGCTCGGTTCCGATGTAGTTGTGGCCCAGGCGAAGAGCCTCACGGAACGTCAGTTCCAGGACCTTGCGCGCACGAGCGTCGTACGGAATGAGTTCTGGTAGTTCGGAAGTCGGAGCCGGTAGTACACCGGCCACTGCAGCTCGGACGGATCCGAGCTCCACCCCCTGCGCCACTATCGCCTTCGCAGCCAACCCGGCAGGCTCCTCGACGAGCCCCAGGAGCAGGTGCTCCGGCCGGATCTCTGCGTTACCGGCGGCGCGGGCTTCGTTCTGCGAGGCCATGACGACGTTCTTCGCCCGGGGAGTGAACCGGTTGAACCCTTCGTTCGGATCCATCGGCTTCTGATCACTCGGCGCCTTGGGAACAAAACGCTTCTGCGCAGCCTGCTTCGAGACACCCATGCTCGCGCCGATCTCCGTCCACGACGCTCCCGACCTGCGCGCCTGGTCGACGAAGTGACCGATCAGGTGATCTGCAACTTCACCGAGATGATCAGCGGCAATCACGGCGTCGGAGAGTTGGTCGAGAGCATCGGTGTGCACCTTCTTGATCGCGTCGATGAGGTCGTCGAGTCGAACCTTGTTGGTCATTTCCACTGGTTTGCTCATGCGTCAACCATAGGTTGACGCATGCGAAAGCGTCAACCCTAGGTTGACGATCGTCTTCGCCGCCCAGTGCTCAGCCGGAAAAGAATTCACGCAGAGCCGGGACAATAGCGTCGTCGGCGACGCCGTGGCCCTGACCGGGGATCTCCAGAGTCTTTGTCCCCGAGACTTTTGCAGCGATTCTCGTCGCCGAGGCAGGTGCCCATTGACCACTGTCACCGCCGTACATGACCAATGTAGGGACGGTAATGGAGGCAAGCCAGTCGAGCGACTGACAGCCGTGATCACACACCGCGACGTCGTAAGGCAAGGTGTGCGCGATGGCGCACATGTCGGGCCAATCGGCACTCCGCTTGATCTCGTCGACCATCTCCGGAGACGCGCCGGTCAGATCCAGAAAACGCGTCACAGCACCTTCCCTGTCGCCGCCCGCAATCAATCGCTCCAGGTCACTTTGGGCAGTCTCGTCACGCTGGTCGTCGTCCATGTACGGCGCCTCGTAGACGGCAAGCTTACGCATCGGAACGGCCTGCGCAGCGGCTTCCAAAGCCAGCGCAGCACCCGACGACAATCCGTAGACCAGCGGCGTTTCACCGGTGGCAGCGACGACCGCTCGCAAGTCCTCCACCTCGGCGTCGATCGAGAACGCGCGACTGTCACCGCTGTCCCCGCGTCCGCGCCTGTCGTACGAATACACCGTGAAGTCCGCCGCCAACTCTGCAGCCAGGGATTCGAACCATCCGCGGTCGCAGAACGCTCCGGCGACCAGGACCACTGCTGGTCCGGCACCGGAGCGTTCGTATGCGATGGTCGTACCGTCGCGGGATTGCACTACCGCTGGGGATTGCTCTGTTTGCACGTCGATCTCCTCAGGTCTGGTCAATGCCTACCTGATTAGACCGCCCGCGCTACCGAAACTCATCGGTCCGGTCGGCAGGGGCTTCAGCTGATCTTGCTGTACAGGGCATCCCAACCCTGTGCCACGTACGAAATCGTGTAGATCGAACCGTAGAACGTAGAGCCACCCAGACTGGTGACGTTGCCCGCCTGCACTGCCGGGAGTCGCTGCCACAGCTTGCTCGCCACCAATGCCTGGTACGCCGCACTGTCCTCGTTCTCGGTGATCATGAAGCCGTCGACGCCGGCCAGCACGTCGAGGCCTTCGAGGCTGACGCCGCCCTCGGGATCGAGCCCCTCCGAGGTGGCGGTTTTGCCACCGATGTCGCCGAGCGTCATGTCGCTGGGCTTGTCGCCCTTCTCGGAGGTACGGATGCTCGTGACGTACAGCGTGTTCGTGTCCGGCATGAACGAGACACTGGCGACGGTCTTGGACGCAATCTTCTCGGCATGACGACTGCGGATGTCGGAAATCAGATTGTCGTAGTCGAGCGTCAATCGATCGAGTGTGGCCGTTCGACCGAGCCAGCCCGACAACCGCGAGAGGTTTGTGCGCCAGTCGTCGGTGAACTCTGTCGTCAGAACCGGTGCGATGGTGGACATCTCGGCCACCGGCCACCACTCGCTCTCGTAGTTCAGGCACACGATCAGGTCGGGCTCGAGCGCCAAGATCTGCTCGCGGTTGGGGATCTCCGACAGGAACGGTACCGACGAATCGATAGGCACCCACGGTGTCGCCTGGGCGTACGTGTAGCCGACGAGCGGAAGTTCCAGAGCTACAGCAGGTTCCAGATCGAGCCGCGAGTCGATCGCGACAACCCTCTTCGGATTGACAGGAATGTCGTACGTTCCGAGAGGTGTCGTCACAGAACGCATTTCGGTTTCACCCGAACTGCTCCCGCTGTCACCGCAGGCCGCCAGGAACGCGCCCAGCCCGGCGATCCCGGCACCGAAGCCGAACTGCCGACGTGTGAGGTCCGAAACGAGGCGGTTGTCGGAGTAGCCCTCGGGAAGCAAGAGCGTGGATTGAGCGGGCATGCGTGTCGAACCTCCAAAAGAAATGAATCATCCACTGTTGCGAGCGGATAAGGATGCCCTAACAGCGTACGCAGGGAGGGTCGTCGCGATCGGCCCAGAAATAGTCGAATCAGGCCAATTCGCACCCCTTACTTGTCGAGTTTGCGCATCTCGACGAAGTAGACCGCACTGAACGCGAGGTAGGTGCCGACGATTCCGAGGACCGAGATGATCAGGACGAGAGCGAGAAACATAGCCATGATGGTCTCCACTGACACGGGTTGTTCACGATGTCGATCGAGAGAAAATGGCTTCGAACTGCGGCGCTGCGACTCGAAGCGGGGCCGAAACTTTCGGTTACACACACCACGCTAGCCCCAGGCGTCTCGAGTTTTGATGAACTCGAGGTGAACTCTCCTACGGCTACGTCACACTTTTCTGTCGGACGGTCAGTTCGGTCCGAGCACCTGTCCGGACCATTCGACCAAAGGCGTCAGTGCGCGCCACGCTGTGCGAACTTCCTTCAATGTCCTGGCGCTGTCCAGCCACGACGGGCTTGGGTAACTACGACCAGCAGTCAGCGACTTGTGACGCAGCAATTCGATCCGCGGGTGATCGACCGTGTATCCGCGAGGCGCCGTCTTGAGCTTGTCGCCGCCGATCGTGAATCCGGCCTTCTCGACGGAGGCCAGGATCTTCTCGAGCTCCGGCCCTCGAACGTCGTCGTCGACAGCCGCACGATAACGCGCGATGGTCTCCGAACTGCTGGCGTAGAAACCACCGGCCACCATCAACCCTGCCGCGTCGATCTGCACGTAGTAGCCACAGCTCTCGGCGAGACCGACGAACGCTCCCTGGTGCGTCTTGTACGGGATCTTGTCCTTCGAGAATCGAACGTCACGATACGGCCGAAAGAGCTTGGCCGTGCCGAATTCGTCCTCCAACGCCGCGGTCAACGACGCCATCGGACGACGAACCACTTCGTCGTACGTCTCCTTGTGCGCTGCCCACCAGGTCTTGCTGTTGTCGGCTTCCAGGTCTTCGTAGAAATCGAGTGCAGCAACGGGTATGCCAGTGAACGCAGCCATGACGTAAGCCTAGCTGCCTGTTCGGCTTTGGACCGTCTGCCCTGCACCGATGCCCGGATCGTCCCGAATCCGTAGACTGCATGGAGATGATTTCCGAAATACAAGCATGGGAACTGACCGATACCAACCGAGACTGGTTGATTCACCGACCCGTCGAGATCGCGATCTACGTGGCACTCGCAGTCGTTCTGCGCTTCGCACTGCACCGCGGGATCGATCGAATGTCGAAGCCTCGCAAGTCTCCGAACGCCAAGGTGAACGAGCGCAGATCGCAGCGAGCCCGGACCATCGGTTCGGTACTCAAATCGACGGTGTCCATCGTCATCCTGGTCTGGTGTGTGCTGCAGATTCTCGGCATCCTCGGGATCAACGTCGCGCCGTTCATCGCATCCGCCGGAGTCATCGGCCTTGCCATCGGTTTCGGTGCACAAAACCTGGTGCGTGACTTCCTCTCCGGCATCTTCATGTTGCTCGAGGATCAGTACGGTGTCGGCGACGTCGTCGATCTCGGCGACGCGGTCGGCACCGTCGAAACAGTGGGCCTGCGCGTCACCACGATTCGAGATGTGAACGGCACCTTGTGGTACTGCCGCAACGGCGAAATCCTGCGAGTGGGCAACATGAGTCAGGGTTACGCCACTGCAGTTCTCGATCTCCCGATCGCCCACAATGCGAACGTGCACAAAGCGTGTGAGGTGGCGACGCGAGCTGTCCTCGAGGCGGCGGAGTCCGAACCGATCAGGGCGGACATGATCGACAAGCCGGAGATGCTGGGAGTCAATTCGGTTACTGCCGAGGCAATTACCATTCGAGTGACGGCGCAGGTCAAGCCTGGGCGCCAATGGGCAGTCCAGCGCGCATTTGCGCGCTCGGCGCTGACTGCGTTCGAAGAGCAGGGAATCGAGGCGCCGTACCTGCCTGTTCTGCGATGACGGTTGAGACTGAAGCGTCTGCCCTTTCCATCAAGTACGCGAGCCCCCGGCGCGGTCGATACCGCCGGGGGCTCGCTGGTGTCTGAAGCACGATTCAGACGGTGGAGGTCGAGACCTCCCGATCTGCCGAGCTGTTGCCAAACACCCGGTGCAGGAACATCGTCAGAGCAATTGCTACGACGATGCCGATCAGCGGCGGGATTCCCACCTCGAACTCACCGGAAAGCCAAGCGAGGAACGCTGCGACGGCATAGACGGCCAGGTTTCGCCAGTGGACCGGCTGCGGGGTGTACCCCTCGGGTATGCCTCGCCGCCACCGGCACAGGAAGTCAGCGATGATCACGCCGCCCAATGGCGGGATGAAAGTTCCGAGCAGACTCAGGTAGTCGACCAGATGGTTGTGCACACCGGTCAGAGCGAGCGCCGTGCCGATCACACATCCACCGATGACGAACGGGGTCTTGCGAGGCTTTCTGAACAGTTCGGCACCGGCCACTCCGAAGGCGTATGCGGTGTCTGCGTTGCTCTTCCAGAGGTTTCCGAACAGCAAGACCAGGCCCCAGCCGACAAGCCCGAGGTTGTAGAGGATCAACACGAAGTCACCCTCGTGGAACGTGATGGCTCCGATGGCGCCGAACAGGATCATCAATCCGTTTCCGAGGAGGAACCCGATAACGCAGGCCCACACCGCTTGTGATCCGGAACGGGCAAACCTGGTCCAGTTGGGCGCTTGCGTTCCCGCCGATACAAACGTGCCGACCACAGTGGTGATTGCGAGCGCGATCGTCATGGTCGTCTGCGGTTGAACCGAGACCAGGCCGGAGAACCCACCGACTTCCTCGAGGGACCGGAATACGACCCAGCAGGCCAACGCCAGGATCAAGGGCGTCGAGACGAGCGAGACCCAATACATTCCGCGGTAGCCGTAGCAGGCGGTGATGCACATCAAGATGCTCGCCGCGATCATCACCGACGCCCGCGCGAGATAGGAATCCCAGCCCAATGCCTGCGCGGTGAGATCGCCGATCGTGCCGATGATGACTCCGTACCAGCCGATCTGGGTACCGCCCAGCAGGATCGAAGCGAGCTTGGACCCGCGAGTGCCGAAACTGTAGCGCGCCATCACAACTGTTGTCAGCCCGGTTCGGGCTCCGACGAACCCCATCATGGCGACGTAGACCCCCAAGATGGCGGATCCGGCGGCGATCACCACCATCAGTTTCCAGAACGAGAACGCGGTACCGAGCGCTGCTCCGGCCAACATCGTCGGTGTGAAGATGGTGAACCCCAGCAACACCACCGCGAGCGAGAAGAACGGCTTACGTGCATGAAGCGGAACCGGAGTGACGGGATAGTCTGGATCGATCGGGTGGCCTGCGCTCTCCGAATCGCCTGCGACCGTGGCAGGTTCGACGGCGCTGCTCATACAACTTCGCCGATGTCTTCGAGCCACAGGCTCGGGCGCTCGGCCAGCATGCGGTCCATCAGTGCCACACACTCCGCGTCGTCGACGACGTCGACCTGAATTCCGCTGCTGCGCAACCATTCCTCCGATGCCTCGAAGGAACGATTTTCGCCGACCACGATTCGAGGGATCTCGTACAGGCGCGCCGTTCCGGCGCACATGAAGCACGGCGACAAAGTCGTGTAGAGGACACACTCGCGATACACCGAGGCCGGCAGTCGTCCGGCGCGCTCGATGCAGTCGGTCTCTCCATGACGGATGGCGCTGTTCATCTGGACCCGACGGTTACGTCCGACTGCGAGAACCTCGCCCCGGTGAATCAGCGCCGCGCCGATCGGCACGCCGCCCTCCTCCCAACCGATCTTCGCCTGTTCGATCGCAAGTCCGAGAAAATACTCATCGGTGTGTGCCGGATGATTCATGTGCGCTCCTGGAGTCTGACCAAAATCGTCGATTGTGGCTCGTGTCACAATCCGACCACGGTGGTAACAGCCCGACAAGGGACAACCTGTCAGTTCGGCAGAACTAGCTCTATGACGAAGTGCCCCCTCGGCGGACGATATAGAAATGCTCCCGACTCTGCGACAAGTTCTTGCGATGCCCTCGTTCAAGGCCGCCGCAATCGAGGTGCTCGCGGGCGACATCGATACCGCGGTGGTCCGCTGGGTCCATTCGTCCGAGGTGTACGAGATGGGTGGGCTGCTGTCCGGAGGTGAGGTCCTTCTGACCACGGGCCTCGGTCTGCACGGGCGATCTCCCGAGCAGCTCACCGCCTACATCGACCAATTGGCGGACGCGGGATGCGTCGCACTCGCGATGGAAGTCGGGCGCTCGTTCCTCACGGCCCCTCCCGAACTCGTCGAAGCTTCGCGCCGACGGGGACTCGCGTTCTTGGCCCTGCACGCAGTAGTGCCCTTCGAGCGGATGGTCGAAGACTTTCACGACCTCATGCTCCGCCGCACTCTCGGTTCGGCGCAAGCGGGCGAGCCTGTCTGGCAAGAACTTCTGAGTCTCGTGGTTGCAGGCCAGGGCATGACTGCGCTGCTCGACAAAGTGTCACGACTCGCGGGGTGCGGCGTCGATCTGCTCGACGCGGATGGCAGAACCGTCGAGCGCAGCACAACCGGCGCAGAGCGATCCGAGACCGAACGCACTATCCACGACGTACGCGGCCCGACGAACTCACTCGGTCGACTTGTCCTGTGCGGGCCGGCAACCACACGCCGAACCGCCGTCGCAAACTGCGCCGCCGTCGCGGTAGCTCTGGAACTCGGCCGTCACGGCGATCTCGGCCCAAGACAGTCACTCGCCCAATCGGTGATCACCGACGTGGTGGGCGGTGTGCTCACATCGCACGGCGACTTGTCCGAGCGACTGACAGCGGCCGGGTGGACGCCGTTGTCGGAGGGGCACCACGTCCTCGTCGCCGCTGTCGACATCGATCGGCAAACCCCGGTTCGAGAGCTCGCTGACCAAGTACGCGACGCCGTGCGGGCCGTGCTCGGCTCCTGTGTCGTCGGGACTGCGGCCAATCACGTCATCGTGCTCGCGCATGGGTGGGCGTCCGCATCCCCCGCTCGAGTGCGGACTGCGTTCACCGAAGCCGACGAGCTGCTACGCCGCGGGCCGGGCGGTTCCGCGGTACGCACGCTCGGAGTGGCGACGCCGGTCGCGGATCTGTCGGGCGTCGGGGCTGCGGTCGCGCAAGCTCGCGAAGTCGTCCAGATCGCGCGGCGCTTCGGCTCCCGGACCGGAGTGATCCTCGCGAGGGACGTCGGCGTCCAACGACTGCTCGCCGCCGGAACGACACCCGCTTCGCTGTCCGTGTTCGTAACCGAGCAACTCGGTTCGCTGATCGCATACGACACAGCACATTCCGCCGACCTCGTCCGAACGCTCGACGCGTACCTCGCACATCGGGGCGGCAAGGCGAGAACCGCGGATTTCCTCGGCATTCGGCGTCAGTCGCTTTATGCACGGCTCACGCGTATCGAGAAGCTGATGGGTGTTTCCCTCGACGATCCGGCACAGGTGGTCTGCCTCGGGCTTGCGCTGACCGCATGGCGCATGCGCACCGGCCTTGATCCACAAGCAGCGTTCGAGCGTCTCCCCGGGTGAGCGACAACCTCTGCGATGATGAACGAATGACCGGAGCAGCGGAGTTGATGATCGAGATCCCTGCCGGCGAGGTGCACCTTCGGGACGACCGCAAAGGTACTTCGTGGACCTCGAAAGTCGAATCCTTCCGCCTCGCAAGCCATCTCACCACCAGGGCGCTGCTTCACGGAGATTCGTCGGACGATTCGAGCAAACCAGCGGTCGACCTTTCATGGAAGGACGCCATCGCAACCTGCAACACACTTTCGGCCGCGGACGGTCTGACACCCGCATATCGAGACGTCGACACCGATTCTCCGCAGTGGGACCGGGGCGCAACTGGCTACCGGCTCGCCACCGAGGCCGAGTGGCAGTACGCATGCAAGGCCGGCACCTCCGGCTACCGCTACGGCGAGATCGACGAGATTGCCTGGTACAGCGACAATTCAGAGGGTAGAGCGCATCCCGTCGGAACCAAGACACCCAACAACTGGGGCCTGTACG
Source organism: Rhodococcus sp. WY5 (assembly GCF_018588185.1). Lineage (NCBI taxonomy): Bacteria > Bacillati > Actinomycetota > Actinomycetes > Mycobacteriales > Nocardiaceae > Rhodococcus > Rhodococcus sp. WY5. The sequence continues at coordinate 1,975,564 of NZ_JAAMPR010000001.1, read as the reverse complement.
ACATGATCGGCAATGTCTGGGAATGGTGCTGGGATCTCTACGACCCCGAGGTTTACGGCACGTACCGGATCTTCCGCGGCGGCAGTTGGGCCGAAAGTGAGCGCGGTTGCGGCGCTACCGTAAGGAGGCGAAGCCACCCGACGTTTGCTATCGACGACTTGGGATTTCGCCTAGCTCAGACGATCTGAGGGCAGACGGCCGAGGACTTCGAGCACAGCCTCGATCTCTTCTCGACTGCGAAGCCTAACTATCGGCAACGACGGCACATCGACAAGAACCGTGGCCATACGCCCGACGTTGCGTCCGTCGGTTCGCCAGGCCCAGCGCACCACGTGATCCGGATCGAACAGAATGGTATGCAGCGGCGGCTCCATGTTGCGATTCCACAACACCTCTCGCTGCAATCGCCGACGCACGGTTCGTGTGATCACCTGGCGCATCACCGTCCGCCGAGGCAGATCCAACCACAGCATCAGGTCCGCACGCTCGGCCAGAAGTCGACGCACCGCACCGTACTGCCACTCGGTCACCCAGGCCGGCTCGCTGGAAAAGCGTCGTACTTCGGTTTCGAAACTGTCGAGCGGAATCCAGCCGGGCCCGTGGAACAGCGAGTCCAGCTCAGTGTGTTCGATCTCGAGAAGCCGCCCGATTCGACCGGCGAGAGTCGTCTTTCCGGCACCGGAAGTCCCCGCGACAAGGATCTTCTGCGGACGAATCGTCAGCGCGGCGGGGTCTACGAAAGGCACCGATACACCCTAGGGGCCTTACACTTCGCAGTCCACCCATTCGATGTAACCGGTGCCGTTGATCGACGCACCGTCGAAGCTTCCCCGGTAGGTATACGCGCCGACGTATCCCTTGCCGTGACCGTAGCGCCACTCCGAGTCGATCTCCGCCTCGAACTCCACGACCGTCCTACCGTAATCGCGCACCTGCCAACGCAGTACGCGCGGCACACGCATCTCGCGACCCTGTGGGTCGACGTGCAATGCGTCGGCGTACTCGAGCACGTCGAACTCGACGTCGTCGAAGGCCTTCGCACTACCGTCGACAGTCCGAATGTAGGCGAGCTTGCACGCCGAAACCCCTGACGCTCGAACATCGGTGAGCAACAACTGATGCCGGTCGTCCAGTTGAACGATCTGGTAGGTGAAAAAGTCGGCCGGGAGCTTCCACGACTCGGGAAGCGCGCGGCGAGTCAACGATTGCGGTGTCATGCACCGCGCGTACTCGACGGTGCACGGAGCCGAAATACTCACCGGTCCATCCGGACTCGCAATTGTTCCGGAGCACTGTGCCAGCAGACTGACGTGGTCGTAGACGGGATTACGCACGAACCACGACGCTTGGTCCGTTGCCACGATCTCGAGATCGACGTCGAATGAGTCGTATCGCCCGGTGACACGGAAGTTCGGATAGCTGTTCTCGATGATCAGGTTGTCACCGAAGGCGATTCGCGAACCATCTTCTTCGAACGCACACTCATCGGCAGCGTCGTACGCCCGGTAGAAGTGATGGCCCGGCGCTGCGGTGGAACTCAGCACGGTTGCGGTGTTTCGCGCGTCTGGTGCAGCGAGATAGTCGTTGTCGAACACCACCGTCCCGGTTGCACCGATCAACGTCATGGTGTTGAGGTAACGGAAAGGCCCTGGCAGCCGGGGAACGAAGATCCCGTAGTGCGTCCACGCAAACTTCCGCGAAGCCAGGTGCGGACGCATCATGTCGGGCCGATCGAACGGGCGTACCGATTCCGCCATTCGCTTGTCGATCAGCGGTAGCGCGCCGTCCAGCAAAGCCCGAACCGCGGGTCGCCACAATCGGCGCGAGCGGGTGGCGGGAACAGGGTCGGAACGATCAACGGTTTGTCCGGTCACGCCCCTAAGTTAATGTAACCAGACGTAACAAACAAGTGTCGAATTTTCCTCGACGACCTCACACCCTGAACACCCGCGCCCTGCGCACGCGGCGAATAGCATGTGAGAATCCGCGTACCGGAACCGGTCGCAGAGAGGGCGCAACAATGCAGCACGAAGAGTCGTCGTTCACCGGAGTGGCCGGCACCAAGATCGTCTACGACGTGTGGACACCGGACCGCGAACCCACCGGGGTTCTCGTCCTGTGCCACGGACTCGGCGAACACGCGAGGCGCTACGACCATGTTGCTGCGCGGCTCGGGGAACTCGGGCTCATCGTGTACGCACCCGACCATCGCGGGCACGGACGCTCTGGCGGCAAGCGCGTTCACCTCAAGGAATTCTCCGACTTCACCGACGACGTCCACACGTTGTTCTCGATCGTGACGGCGGCACATCCCGGCAAGGACAAGTTCCTGCTCGGGCACAGCATGGGCGGCGCGATCGCCCTTTCCTACGCCCTCGACCATCAGGCCGATCTCAAAGCCCTCGCCCTGTCCGGACCTGCGGTGATCATCGCAACCGGCACTCCGAAGATCGTGATGCAGCTGGGCAAGATCGTCGGCAAATACCTCCCGGACGTGCCCGTCGAGAACCTGGAAGCTGCTGCCGTATCGCGTGATCAGAAGGTCGTCGACAAGTACAACGCCGACCCGCTGGTTCACCACGGCAAGGTTCCCGCCGGCATCGCGCGCGGCATGATCACCGCCGCGGAAGGCTTCCCGGCGCGCCTGCCCTCGCTCACCATTCCCGTACTGCTTCAACACGGCTCGGACGACCGTTTGACGGACCCGGCCGGCAGCAAGCTCGTCGCAGATCTGGCCGGCTCTTCGGATGTCACCTTGAAGGTGTACGACGGCCTGTACCACGAGATCTTCAACGAGCCTGAGCAGGAAGAAGTTCTGAACGATCTGATCGAGTGGCTGCGTCCGCGGGTCACCGGAGCATAGTCATGTCTACGTGCGGGATCCTGCTGGCGGCCGGGGCCGGATCCCGCATGGGCAAACCCAAAGCGCTCGTCACAAACACCGAGGGTCAGTCTTGGCTCCACCACGGGGTGACGACACTGCAGTCCGCAGGCCTCTCACCGGTCATCGTGGTGCTCGGCGCGCAGGCAGAGGACGCCCTCGAACTACTGCCCACCACCGATGTCATTGTGGTGATATCGGATTGGCAACACGGAATGAGCGCGTCACTGCGCTGCGGACTCGAGGCCGCCATGCGAATCGACGACGCAGATGCGGCAGCGATCTCTCTAGTCGACGTCCCGGACCTCAACGCCGACACCGTGACGCGGATCGTGGGTCAGATTTCCCCATCACGAAACATACTGCGAAGAGCTGTCTTTCACGGAAGACCCGGCCATCCCGTCCTGATCGGACGCGACCACTGGCCGACGCTTGCAAAGTCACTCACCGGGGACGGCGGCGCCAACACCTACCTACGCGAACACGGGGTCGAGTTGGTGGAGTGCAGCGACCTCAGCAGCGGCGTCGACGTCGACTATCCCGAAGCCTGATCGCACGTCACAATCCTCCCAGGTGGTGGGTGTCCGTATTCGGTGTAAAGATGGCCCGATGAAACGTACCGTCGCCGCCCTGCTCGACATCGAGATCGACGAGGCGACCAACCTGGAGTTCAAGATCGCGGTGACGCGCGCGCCGGGTGTCGAACTGCTGGAAACGATGTCGTTCGTCCATGACGGCAATCCGCTCGAACCCCGCGAGATCACCGCCGAACACGGTACCCGGATCCACCTACTCGACTGTGCCCCAGGCAAACTGATCGTCAGCTACGACGCAACCGTCATCGGCCGCGCAGAACCGTTGTCGGTCAGCGACTACGACGTGTCGAAATATCTGCGCCCCAGCCGGTATGCCGAGGCCGACAAGTTCTTCGGTTTTGTCGCCGGGCAATTCGATCTCGCCACTCCCCCGGCCGAACTCCTCCTCGAAGTCACTCGCTGGGTGAGTACACATTTGAGTTATGTTCCCGGCACCAGTCGCGGCACCGACAGTGCGGTAGACACCTTGCTCGCCGGCGCCGGAGTGTGCCGCGACTACTCGCACCTGACCATCTCACTGCTGCGCGCCGTGGGGATTCCCGCTCGACTGGTGGCCGTCTACGCGCCGGGCTGCGATCCGATGGATTTTCACGCCGTAGTCGAAGCCAATATCGACCACGTCTGGCGCGTGGTCGATGCAACGCAGTTGGCGCCGCGCAGCAATCTTGTGCGCATCTCGACCGGCCGAGATGCCGCAGACACAGCCTTCCTCGACAATCACGGCGGTTCGATCACGTTGCACGCCTCGGAAGTTCGCGCAGTCGTCGACGGCGTTCTCGACAACGACGACTACGCAACACTCACATCGATCGGCTGAAAAGCGTCAGGCGCTGATCTGGTTCTGCGAGGCCATCGTTCGCTCGAGGAACTTGATCGTGAGATCGACGATCGCCTTCCCCTCCCGAAGAGCTTTCCCGATCACCGGGAAAGCATGGATCTGCCCACTCCAGATGTGCGTTTCGACGGCTTGTCCTGCCTTGATCAAGTTTTCGGTCATGATCTCGACGTCCGGACGCATCAGTTCGTATTCGGCGGACACCAGGAACGACGGCGGAATCAGACTGGCGTCGGCGTTGATCGGCGACTGCGCACCAGGAATCTCGTCCGGACCCTCGAGCCACCGGTCCTTGAGCTTTTCCACCTGTGACATCGGTAGGTAGGCATCACGTTTCATGAAATCGGGATCATGGTCCTCGAGGTTCACGTTGAGAAGAGGGGAATATCCCACCACGGCAGCGGGCCGCGTGATTCCGCGCAGTGCGGCAATTTCGGCGACCTTCATGGCCAGGTATCCGCCCGCCGAGTCACCGGCAACCACAATCTTGTTCGGGTCTTCGGCTGTCTCGAGCAACGCGGTGTACGCGGCCATTGCGTCCTTGACGGAGGTGCCGATGGAACCTTCCGGCAGCTGGCGGTAGCGCACGGAGATCACCGGTACTCCGGCCTTCGCAGAGAGCAAACCGCACAGTGCCCGGTGCGTTGCCAGACCGCAGAAGACGAATCCCCCTCCATGGAAGTAGAGGATCGTGGCGCCGGCCAACTCGCCCTGCGCTTTGCGTGGATGCTGCACCTTCTCGCTGGGCACACCACCCAGCGTGAAAGGCTCGATATCGAGGTTCTTCGGCTTCGGCAGTTTGTCCGCCATCGCGTCGAGTCGCTCGAGTTGGCGGATACCACGTTCGGTGGTCGGCCAGAGGGTGAACATCGGCTTCACGAACGTCCTGGTCAGGCAGAAGATGACCCGCGCTCGCGGACTCGCGTTCCAATGCCATACCGTCGAATCTCGCGTCCGCATAGCGTCCTCCCAGGTCAAGCCGTTTTGTGCATTTGAGTTACACATACTTGTCGGCTGCTGATGTGAACGATAACTGACGCTGCGTCAAAATGACACGACGGGTATGGATCAATTGCTCGAGCGTGTGCAAGTTCTGGTCGCGATCACGGCCGGGAGAGATATGCGCACAGTCCGCGGTGCCCTCCACGCATCATCGCTTCATGATTCCACTCGAACAGCGGCTTCGCGACCTTCGCGGCCAGACCAAGCGCTCCGGACACCGCTACCTGTTGCCGAAATTCGGCTGTGCAACCAGATCCAGCGGGGCGCACCGCCCAGCTACTCCACCCGGTCATTGCGCCGGTGAGACGCACTTTCAGAAAGCGGTCAACTGAGTCTTCCACCTCGCGTCGCCCGAAGACCAGCAGCGTCAGAGGGACAGCGCTGCGGATGGACATGGAGCCTGAATGCTCGTCGATCGTCCCGACTCGGCGTATCTGAGGCCACCACTGCGAATACCGTTCGGCATCCGCGAGAACCTCGTAGACGCGGTCAGCAGAGGCAGGAAGCGTCCAGACGCTGTGGAAGTCGAAGTCGGTCACGGCGTCCGAGCTAGCCGGTACGCACGGTGAGATCGCCGAACAACGAATACGCGACGACACGAATAACCGGTGCACCTGGGCCGGGATCCTGTCGACCCCCGTCGAATTCCCGATCTCCGAAAAGGTCGAAGCCACCCAACTCGACTGAAACACCCTCCGGAACCCGCAGCCTCGTGTCCCCGAAGATCGACACGATGGTGATCGTCGAGGAGGACGCTGTGATGGTTGCCGATCGCAGATCGAACTTGACGTCCCCGAACAACAGCAGAGCGAGTGTCTTTTTCGCCAAAGACCAACGGCCGGAGCGCTTCGTGTCACCGAAGACACCGACGATCGTTGCTTGCGGCGGCGACACCACAGCAGGTGGTGCCGCACTGAACGGCACGATCTGCTCGAGCTGCCCTCGATCTGCGGTGGGCGACCACACCACTGCCGCCTTGTCCGAGTACTCCTCGAGGGTCAAACGCCCCTCACCCACCGCGACTTCCAGACGCGCTTGGGCATCGACACGCAATTGATCGACGTCGTGGCCTTCTTCAGCAGCAGTCACCCAAGCACCGTAACCCGAACCTCGGGTGCTTACACGCCGGGCTTGCTCAGTATTCGAATGTCTCCACCCGTCGCAGGATCTCCTCCGCGATCTTGGCGGGACTCCCGCCCACGTCGACGACGATGGCCTGCTCGTCCGGGTCGACGGCCTCGAGCGTCGAGATCTGGGAGTCGAGCAGCGAGGCGGGCATGTAGTGATCGAGGCGAGCGGTCAATCGCTGGCCGATCTGATCCCGCGAACCGGCGAGGTGCACGAACACGACGTGCTCACCGCGAAGCACGTCGCGGTAGCTGCGCTTGAGTGCCGAACACGTGACGATGCCCGGCTGACCGGCGTCGGTATGGCTCTTGATCCAGACGGCGATCTTGTCGAGCCAGGGCCAGCGGTCTTCGTCGTTCAACGGATGCCCGGTCGCCATCTTGTCGATGTTCGCCTGCGGATGCAGATCGTCGCCTTCTTGAAGGTCCCAACCCATCGCTCCGGCGAGCATGCCGCCGACCGTCGACTTTCCCGAACCCGAGACACCCATCAGGACGAGCACGGGATACTGCTTCTGCTGTGCCGCTTCGCTGTTCATGTGCTCGCCTACCTAGATGAATGCGCTCAACACGAGCACTCCGGCCAGGCCCGATACCGAGATGATGCATTCCATCACGGTCCAGGTCTTGAGGTTCTGTACCACGCTGACGCCCAGATACTCCTTCACCAACCAGAATCCGGCGTCGTTGACGTGCGAGAGGAAGAGCGAGCCCGCACCGATCGCCAACACCATCAGCGAGACATGTGCGGACGAGAGGTCTGCCGCAACCGGAGCGAGGATGCCCGACGCCGTCACTGTTGCCACCGTTGCCGAACCCGTTGCGACGCGGATCAATACCGCCACCAGCCAGGCCAGGAACAGCACGGGAAGGCTGCTGCCCTTGATCGCGTCGGCGATCACTCCGGCGATACCGGTGTCGATCAGGACCTGTTTGAAACCGCCACCGGCGCCGACGATCAACAAGATGCCTGCGATGGGAGGTAGGGAACTCTCGAGTGACTTCGAGATGGCCTTGCGGTCCATTCCGCCGCCGCGACCCAGCAGCACCATACCGACCAGAACCGCGAGACCCAAAGCCACAACGGGTGTTCCGAGGAAGTCGAGGACGGACTTGGGGAGTGCCTCGGAATCGGGTGCGATCACGTCTGCAAATGCCTTGCCCAGCATGAGAACAACCGGCAGGAGGATCGCTGCGAGGGTAGCCGCGAACGAGGGACGCTGCTTCTTCTCTTCCTCGCCTCGATCTTCGCCTGTGACAAAAAGATCCGGGACCTTCACGTCGACCCACCGCGCGGCGTACTTACTGAAGACCGGTCCGGCGAGAACAACCGTGGGGATCGCGACGAGGACACCGAGAGCGAGGGTGAGGCCGAGGTTTGCGTTCAAAGCCGAGACGGCAACCAGTGGCCCGGGGTGCGGGGGAACCAAACCGTGCATGGCCGAGAGGCCGGCGAGGGTGGGGATCGCGATGCGCATCAGGGACAAGCCGGAACGCCGCGCGACGAGGATGATGACCGGCATCAACAGGACGAGACCGATTTCGAAGAACATCGGCAGACCGATCACTGCGCCGACCAGAGCCATGGTCCACGGAAGCGCCTTGGTGCTGGAACGGCCGACCAGCGTGTCGACCACTCGGTCGGCACCGCCGGAATCGGCGAGGAGTTTGCCGAACATCGCGCCGAAACCGATCAGGATTCCAACGCTTCCCATGGTCGACCCGAAGCCTGTCGCGAATGCCGCGACCGACTCGGCCGATCCGAGGCCGGCCGCCAGACCGACACCAACCGCACCGATGGACAGTGCGAGGAAGGGGTGCAGGTCGAGCCAGGTGATCAGCGCGATGATAACCGCGACGCCGGCGACTGCAGCGATGATCAATCGTGCGTCGCTACCAGCGGGGACGACCTCGGCCGCCAGCAATGCTGTGGTGTTCATAGGGACTCCCAGTCCGATGAGTGATTGAGGTCACTGTTCCTTAATTAACCTACAATTTCAAGAGCAGACACTAATTTGTAGTATTTATTCGGCTTCCACCGGGCTTACTCCATACGCATGGGACGATCTACGTATGCCTTCTGTCCCGTTTCAGCAGTTACACGACTCGATGCTGGAACAGCTCGGCCAAGACATAGTCGGTGGTGTGCTCGCTCCGGGTACCACGATCTCCGCCGACGAGGTGGCAACGCGCTACGACGTGTCGCGAACCGTCATCCGCGAAGTTGTCCGCGTTCTCGAATCCCTCGGACTTGCCTCGGTTCGTCGACGCGTCGGAATCACCATCCTGGGCTCCGAACACTGGAACTCGCTCGACCCCAATGTCATCCGCTGGCAACTGGCCGGTCCTGATCGGTTCGAGCAGCTGTCTATCCTCAGCGAACTCCGTTCCGGCATCGAACCTCTGGCTGCGCGACTCGCCGCAACTCGCGCCACACCTGAGCAGTGCGGCGCTCTCACTGCAGCCGTCATCGGCATGTCAGCTACCTCTCGCGCTGCCGATACCGACGCATATCTCGGCCATGATTCCGACTTTCACCGCACACTGCTCGCCGCTTCCGGCAACCCGATGCTGCGGGCGATGTCGCAGATCGTCGTCGAGATACTCGAAGGCCGCACCCGCCACTCGTTGATGCCCCACGAGGCCGACCCCGAAGCGATTCACCTGCACGGAGTGGTCGCATCTGCTATTCAGGCCGGGGACGCCGACGCCGCGGAAGCCGCCATGCGCTCGATCGTCGCGGAATCCGCAGAAGCGGTCGAAACAATGCGCGAAAGCCCCGAACCGCCGCCTCATCTGTAAGTCGAGCCACAGACTCGGCGGAATTGGCCCGCAACTGCTCCGCAAGTGGAACGCTTGGCGCCATGACAGCACTCGCTACCCAGAACAGCGCACTCTGATGGCCCGCCCGGTACGCGTCGTCGTCCTCGGTGCCGGATCGTGGGGAACCACGGTGGCCGGCCTCGCCGCCCGCAACACCCCGACCCTGTTGTGGGCACGCAATTCCGAAGCAGCCGACGAGATCAATTCGCAACGGACCAACTCCAAATACCTTGGTGAGCGCAAACTTCCCAAGGGGCTCAAGGCAACCTCGGATCTGGTCGAAGCCGCCCGCGAGGCGGATGTACTCGTATGCGGGGTGCCATCGCACGCCGTTCGCTCCACCCTCGCCGAGATCGCCAACGAGGTTCGGGCGTGGGTCCCGGTGTTGTCACTGTCCAAGGGTCTCGAGCCCGGCACCCGGCAGCGCCCCACCGAAGTGATCGCCGAGTGCCTGCCCGGCCATCCCGTCGGACTGCTCGCGGGCCCCAACATCGCCAAGGAGATCGTCGACGGCATGGCCGCGGCATCGGTCGTGGCCACCCAGGACGATCGCGTCGCCGCCGCGCTGCAACCCCTGTTCGCGTCGTCGGTCTTCCGCGTCTACCGCAACACCGACGTGCTCGGCTGCGAACTCGGCGGCATCCTCAAGAACATCGTTGCCATCGCCTCGGGCATGGCCGACGGCCTGGGAGTCGGTGACAACACTCGTGCGATGGTGCTCGCACGCGGCCTCGCCGAGATGACTCGACTCGGTGAAGCGATGGGCGCCAACCCGCGCACCTTTGCCGGCTTGACGGGCGTCGGCGATCTGATTGCCACCTGCATGGCTCCGACTTCTCGCAATCGTCGCGTCGGCGAAGCTCTGGCGCAGGGATTGACCGTCGAGGAGGCGGTAGCCAAGCTCGGCCAGGTTGCCGAGGGCGTCAAGACTGCCCCCACCGTCATGGATCTGGCCCGTGAATACGGTGTCGACATGCCGATTGCCGCGGAGGTCGAGGCCGTCATCGGCGGTCGCCAAAGTGCCAGCGACGCATATCGCGGACTTCAGAAGGTTGCCCCGGGCGGCGAGCACGAGGTGGCGTGAGGAAGATCTACAGTTATCTAGCGATTTGGCTAGATACCTGTAGATCGCCCGAGATCACGGAATTGGCGCGTCGACGAAGATGTCGATCGCCAACGGTGACCGACCGCCGTACTGCGAGAAATCCGAGATCCCCGCCTCGCGCAAGATCTCGACGTCGAGCACTGTACGACCGGTATCCGTGCCGGCGGGACGCCCGAGAATCTCGACAACCGCATCGGCCATGATCTCGGGTGAACGCGAGTGCTCGATACTGTCGTCTCCCCCGAGCAGGTTTCCGACAGCGGCCGTGGCGATCATGGTCTCCGGCCACAGGCAATTACTCGAAATCGGTGCACCTGAATACTCTGCGGCGATGCCCAAGGCCGCCAATGTCATTCCGTATTTGGCCAGCATGTAGCCCGGATGAGCACCCAACCAGTGCGGCGAAAAGTTGAGCGGTGGCGACAGCGTCAATACGTGCGCGTTGGCCGAAACCTGAAGGTACGGAAGGCAGGCGCGGGTGAGCGCGAATGTGCCACGGACGTTGACCTGCTGCATCAGATCGAATCGCTTCATCGCGAGATCTTCGGTTTTCGAGATGTCGAGGACGCTCGCGTTGTTGACCACGATGTCGATGCCACCGAAGTGCTCTACCGCTGCAGCCACGGCCCGCGCGATGTCGTCGTCGTTCCTCACGTCGCCGACGACCGGAACGGCATGACCCTCGAGCTCGTTCAACTCGTCCACAGCCGTGTGGATAGTTCCGGGCAGCCTGGGATCCGGCGTATCGGTCTTGGCGAGCAACACGATATTTCCGCCGCGGCGCGCTATCGCACGGGCGATGGCAAGTCCGATGCCACGGCTTCCCCCGGACATGATCGCGGTTCGCCCGCGGAAGTTCTTGTCGTCCAAAACGAATCCTTGTCATCGTCGACGGTCTTAGTCGTTGCGGGTGTGGCCGTGTGAAGTCCCCACACGGCCACTCGTCGACTTCCACGATATGAGCGCCTTCATGCGATGACTACGTCCGCAGAGCATCAACAATCGTTGGTCCGTTGTCCTGACGGGACAACGGATCAATCCGGTCAGCCACCCACTGGGCGCAGAATCCACCATCCGCCGAGCACGAGCACCGCGACGTTCACGAGCAGAAACAAACCGACCCAGACGATCGCGGGTATCGGTGAGAGCCTGGCCAATTGGTCGGCGTCCGAGTCCGGTGCCCCGCCTCGTCGCATTCGCTGCCGTTGAAGTTCCACGACCGGGCGTGGTCCGGCAAAGAGGAGGAAGAGCGTCAGGAAGTACGCTGCGGCCACTTGCTGCTCCTGGGTCCCCCACCAGACGAGCCCGAACAACACGGCTCCCACGACTGCAAGTGAGAAGACTCCGTAGAGGTTCCGGATCAGGACCATCATCACCGCGATGACGAATACGCCGATCCACAGCACCGAGACCGCACGCTGCGCGCCCAACAACCCGGCCGCGCCGAGTCCGAGAATCGACGGTCCGACGTACCCCGCGAACGTCATCAGAATGACGCCGAAGCCGGTCGGTTTGCCCGACGAAATCGCGACACCCGACGTATCCGAATGCAGGCGAAGACCTTTCAACCGTCGACCGACCAGGACGGCGACGATCAGATGAGCGCCCTCGTGTGCGATGGTGACGACGTTGCGGGCGATCCGCCACAGGTGTGGTTCGAGAACGATGATCACGGCGATCAACGCGGCCAGTTGAACCACCCAGGCCGGCGGATTGGGACTGAGCGCCGCCACCCGATCCCACGCGGTTTCGAGCGCGTTCACTCCGCTTGTCCGCGCAGGTATCGGCCGAAGTGCGGGACCGTGAATCCGATGGATCCACGTTCTGCCGAATAGATCAGCCCCTTCTTGATCAGTCCATCGCGTGCCGGCGACAGGGAAGCCGGTTTGCGCCCCAACTCGACGGCGATCTTCGCGGTTGCGACGGGCCCGTCGTCACCGGCGAGATCGGCCATGGCGCGCATGTACTCACGCTCCGCGGGCGTTGCTCGCTCGTACCGCGATCCGAAGAAACCGACAGCGAGTTCTTCCTCAGCCGTCGGCGCGCCGACGCGCACGTCTTCTGCCGTGATCGGACTCGACGCCGCCACATCCCACGTGGCCTTTCCGTAGGCCTGAACGAAGTACGGGTACCCGTCAGCCGCTTCGTACAGAGCGTCGAGCGCGGATTCGGTGAACTCGACGTCCTCACGCTCGGCAGGTGCGATCAGTGCCTGATCTGCAGCTTCACGCTCGAGGCGGTCGATCCGGTGGTAGCTGAACAGGCGCTCCGAGTAGCTTTTCGACGCCGACAGCACAGCAGGCAGATGCGGAAGCCCTGCACCGACGACGATCAGCGGTGCCGCGTCCTGACTCAACTCGTGGCAGGCCCCGCAGATCGCCGAGACATCCGCGGCACCGAGGTCCTGCATCTCGTCGATGAAGATGGCGATCCCGACGCCGACATCTCTGGCCAGCGACGACGCGTCGAGCAGCAACTCGACCAGGTCGATCTCGATGTCGCCGCTGTCCGCGCGACCTTTGATCGCAGGTGCGTCGATGCCTGGTTGCCAGCGCTCGCGCATTCCCTTGTCTGCAGTGGCGCGTAGGGCAAACGATTTGAGGACTCCGAGGAACTGCTCGACTCGCTCCGGATCGCGATGGGAGACCGCGATCTCTCGGACTGCCATGTGGAGCGCTGACGAGAGTGGGCGTCGTAAATCCTGATCGGGGCGCGCCTCGATCTTGCCGGTCCCCCAACTTCGGGAGATCGCGGCCGAACGCAACTGATTGAGCAGGACGGTCTTGCCGACGCCACGCAATCCGGTGAGGACAACACTTCGTTCCGGGCGGCCACGCGCAATTCGCTCGAGAACGACGTCGAAGGCGTCGATCTGCTTGTCGCGCCCGGCGAGTTCCGGCGGGCGTTGACCGGCACCGGGGGCATACGGATTGCGCACGGGGTCCATGCCCATCGACGGTACAAGCCGAGTAGACGAATATCCCGCTCTCTAGCGCGTGTCCTAGAGAGAACTAGGAACCGCAATATCGGCTCGAACCTTGTCGAACCGGGCTCCGGCGTCGTCGTCTAACCGTCCAGGGTTGACGCTCGGGCGAAGTCCCCGGCCACGTGGGCTCCAATTGCTCCGGCCAGAATGATCGCCGGATGCGTCGCGGCCAGATAGAGCCCCGACACGCCTTCGGCGAAGCTCAGCAGCGGGCGGCCACCACGCGGGATGGGACGGTCAGCGACTACCGCCTCGATCAGTTCCACTTGGTCACCGTCCTCGAGCTGACTGCGGATCGCGTGCAGCGTCGGCCCCGCAAGCTCACGAGCATCTCCGGAGAACCCGACCGGAACATCTTCAGCCGCAATCAGTGTCGTGTCGTCCAATTGCCGGATCTCGAAATCCGGAGAGGAGAGTATTCCGTTCACCAATGGGTGGGGTGTCGAGAATCTGATGAGGCAACACGGGGAGGCGTCGACCTCGACGTCGACTCCCGCCGACGCCGCGAGTCCAGGAATCGCGGTACCCGCAGCGAGCACGGTGGCCGACCCGTAGACGGGACCGTCGGCAGTCATTACTCCGCACACTCTCATGCCCTCCGTGAGCACCCCGAGCGCACTGACATCGGAATACACTGTGGCACCGTACTCTTCGGCACCTCGCAGGAGCGATCGAGCGAACGCAACCGGATCAACGCCACCGTCATCAGGCGCGCAGGCTGCCACTAACGGGGCCGTCCGTAATCCCGGCTCACGAGCAAGGATTTCCTCTTTACCGATGAGGTCGACGGGATGGCCGAGTGCTCGATGCGCGTCGACGAACTTTCGAGTCTCCGCTTCCGTCGTCTCCCACGTGATCGCGCCTCTGCGGCGCAGACCGAATGGCTCGACGAGTTCGCGCTCCAGTCGGTCGAGCTCGAGTGCGACGCCATGTCGGAACGGATCGGAGTAGGTTTCTGCTGCACTCTTCGAGAGGCCGACCCAGGCAAACGAGTTGCCGGTCACCCCTCCCGCCACCGAGCCCCGCTCGAGCACGGTGACTCGGAGACCAACGCGCGCCAGGTGATACGCGATCGACGCACCGACGACACCGGCACCAATCACCAGGATCGGGCTGTCGTTTCGACCATTCGGATGCGTCACCAGTGGACCATATCTGCGAGCCGCAACCTGGATCCACTCGATTTGGATGCGAGGACTTCGGCGGTTAATGGAGGACTAGGCCTGTTCCCGCTCGGCGGCGAGAGCGACCGCCCGTTCGAAGGTATGGACGAGCACTGCACGCCGAGCACCCTAAACTCGAGCCACTCCCCACGCGGTGAACCTGCGGTCACCAGTCATCGGAGTACACGCAGCAGTTCCCAAAAGAGAACAACAACCGCCCGTGGGCACCGACAGGCCCGCCAGACCGGGCGTAAAGCCCGCCCAGTCTTGTCGCCAAGTCGCCGATCAGGTAACCCGAGGTCATCCGCGCGCTGATGCTTTGAGGCTGTCGACATTGGCGACGGGTCGCACTGGTGAACGCCCAGTCGTGGCCGAGGCCCTAAAGAAGCCCTCCAACAACCGATCCCGACTTCAGGTCGCATCACCCCCAGAACACCGATACTGAAATCCCGGCTTCCGTCTGAACGCGTTGGCGTGCAATCTTTGCTCTGACTCTGTATCTCGGGACTTTCCAAAGCACTCTTCCGATCGTCGAAAAATATCCGCGCTGGATTCGACAATCGTCTAACGATATGTGACCTACATCTCCGTAGCGTTACCCGTCATATCCGGTTGGGTTTTCGTGAACAGGGAGTTGACGCTTGAAGAAGCCAGTTCTACATCGCGCGATGCGCGCTTACACGCGAACCGCCACGTACGCGGTATCGGCAACAGCACTCGTCCTCGTGGTTTCCGCGTGTGGCTCCGCACCGGGCGCCACACAGACTCGAACGATCACCGACGATCCGATACCCGCCTTCACCTTCGCTCTTGCAGCGGCTCCGATCTCCTTAGATATCACTAAGGATTTCGGTCCTTCCATGCAGGTTCAGACCCTGTTCACCGAACCGCTGGAACGGCTTTCCGGTGAAGGAGAGTTGCGACCTCATCTCGCCGAAGCCGTATCGGTTCCTGACCCGACGACCATCGACTACGTCATCCGGTCCGACGTGCGATTCTCCGACGGAACTCTACTGACCCCGGAGGACGTGATCTGGAGCCTTCGGCACGTCTCTGATTCCGCAGCCGGGGCGCAAACTGCCGGCGAGCTGGAAAGTCTCGAAAGCATCGAACAAACCGGACCGATGCGGGTGACTGTGAAGTTGTCGCATCCCGATCCGGTTGCCAGGCAGAGCATCGCGCTATTCGGACTGATCCAACAGGCAAGGTTCGCTGAAGAACATGCTGCCGAATTGGGTACTGCGCAAGCGGTTCCGGTGGGCACTGGCCCGTACCGGGTCCAAGAATATTCAAGTTCCGGTGTGCAACTTGTCCGTAACAATGACTACTGGTCGGAGCAACCTGCACCGGAAACGCTGAAGTTCGACGTGATTCCGGACGGCAACACCGCTCAGTTGGCAATGCGATCCGGCGACATCCAAGCTGCGAATGTGGCCGACATCAAGAAGCAGTCACAGTGGAAGCAGATCGGTGGAATCGACACGATCGAGGTCCCTCTGACCAAGCTCACGTATTTGACGTTCGATACCAGTACGAGTCCGTTCGACGATGTCCACGTGCGGAAGGCCGTCGCGCACTCGATCGATCGAAAAGGAATCGCAGAGGCGGCATTCGGCAACGACTCCGCGATATTGAAGGGTTTGGCAACTCCGGAAATGTTGACCGGTGTCGCCGGTTCCCCTGGGAACGCGCAATCCTTCCTGGACGGAATCGGCGGAATCGAGTTCGACAGTAACCTTGCGGCGCAAGAACTTGCCGCCTCGTCGCACCCCCAGGGATTCACGGTGGAGGTCCCCTACACCGACAACGTGAACTGGACGGAACTGACGGTACTCAACCTGCAACAAAACCTGGCGCCACTCGGTGTGACCGTTGTTCCAAAGCCCATCACCCAGACCCAATGGATTTCCGACCTGTACGCCCACAAGGTTCCCGGAATCGGATTCCTGTCGATTACCGCATCGACGCCCGACCCCAAATTGATCGGCTCCGTCGTCGGAAAGGAGAACGCTGTCGCACCGAAATTCAACGCCTCGAATTGGTCTACCGATTCCGTCGAACAGGCGCTGCCCGTCCTGAACGGATCGACCTCACCCCTGGACCGATGGACTGCCGCCCAGACCATCTTGACCGGCATCCACGAACAACTTCCGTACGTCCCGCTGTTCAATCCGAATCTGGTCTACGCAATTGCCGACGGGTTCGCCTTCGATCGCGACATGTCCTTCTACGACTTCGTCAACGGTTCGTGGGTTACCGCGGTGAAGGCAACGTCGTGAACGACTATCTCTCCCACACAACGAGGTTCGATTGAGATGGCAGTAGCGGCGTTCATCGGCAAGCGACTCGTGGTGTCGGCCGCGCTGCTTCTGGTAATCAGTTTTCTGGTGTTCAGTCTGCTGTCGGTGACGCCAGGCTCTGCAATTGCCGTCCTTGTCGGCTCTCGTCCGAGCACACCCGAACTGATCGCGGCCCTGGAGGCACGACATCACCTCAACGATCCTTTCCTTGTTCAGTATTGGCACTGGTTGGTCGATGCACTGCAGCTCGATTTCGGGACGTCGACCAGATCAGGTGCGCCGGTGACCGGCATCATCACCGATCACCTACCGGTCTCGATCCAACTGGCGGTGTACACACTTGTTTTGGTGGTCGGGATCGGGGTCCCCTGCGGAATGTCAGCGGCGTATCAGCGCGATAAATGGGTGGACAGAGGTATCTCGATGGCTTCCGTAATAGGTATGAGTGCACCAGGTTTCGCAGTCGGAATGTTGCTGATTTTCGTATTCGGACTCGAGCTCGGACTGTTCCCCGTTTACGGCGTGGGCAATGGATTCTTCGATCGCTTGGTGCACCTCACCCTGCCAGCAACAGCACTCGGCATCGCGCTCATCGCACTGCTGATCCGGCAGACACGCGCCGGAGCGCTCAACGTGCTCCGGCAGGACTACATGACATTCGCGAAAGCTCGTGGTCTCGACCCCTCACGGGTCTTCTTCCGATATGCGTTACGGAACTCCGCAATGCCGGTGGTGACTGCGGCCGGTCTGATACTGATCGCTGCGCTGTCCGGCGCCATACTCGTCGAGACCGTGTTCTCCGTACCGGGAGTCGGTTCGCTGATGGTGCAGTCGGTCACCGAAAAGGACCTACCCGTCGTACAAGGGTTGGCCGTGTGTCTCGGCGCCTTCGTGATTGTCGTCAACCTGGCGGTGGACGTGGTAGCTCTCCTCGTCGACCCGCGCATGCGGTACGCAGGAAAGGGATGACATGACCGCACTCACCGATCGCGAAAAGAGCAGGCAGGGATCGCGAATTCCCATCACCGTTGTGATTGCACTGGTGATCCTCGGTGTGATGGTATTCGCGGCTGTCGCCGGTCGGCTCATAAGCCCTTACGACCCTTACACTCAGGATCTTCTCCGCGGTGTGACCGGTTCCGATCGCACACACTGGTTAGGCACCGACGATATGGGACGCGATGTCCTCTCCCGTTTGATCGACGGTACCGGCCGCTCCGTGCTCGGACCGCTGTGCGTAGCGATGGGAACAGTGATAGCCGGCGCATCCGCGGGGCTGGTCGCCGGATATAACGGCGGTGCACTCGACAACGTCCTCAACCGATTCGCAGACCTCGTGTATGCCCTGCCCGCGCTCCTCGTCGCCATCGTGCTCCTGGGGATTCTCGGCGGGAGCTACTGGCTGACTGTGGCGATTCTGGTTTTCCTGTCAGTACCGAGCGCCATCAGAATAGTCGGCAGTGTGACGCGCGTCCAGGTTCGTCTGCCGTACATCGACTCTGCGAAGACCCTCGGATTGACCGACTCACGGATCATGATCCGCCATGTGCTGCCCAACATCGCGCCCACCGTGCTCGCCGTCTTCCTGCTGGATTTCGTCGGAGCGTTGGTCGCCTTCTCGTCGTTGTCATTTCTCGGTATCGGTATCGCCCCCGGGGCTGCAGATTGGGGATCGATGCTCTCCCAGGGGCAATCGATGATCTCCGAGAACCCCTGGGTCGCAGTTGCCCCCGCAGCCTGTCTCATCCTGACCGGCAGCGCCGCAACTATCTTCGGCGACTGGTTCTTCAAACGGCTGTCAGACTCAGGAGAACGGAAGTAGATGACTGTGGAAGATGTGACAGTACAATCGGAAACGGCCGATGCGAATGGCCCCCTCCTGAAAGTTTCCGGGCTATCGGTGTACGCGAACAGGTCGCAGGTGCTCGTCAGCGATGTCAACATCACGGTCCCCCGAGGCGAGACTCTCGGGATAGTCGGCGAGTCTGGCAGTGGAAAATCGATGGCAGTTCGTTCGCTTGTCGGTTTGCTACCGCCGGGAATCTATGCACGAGGAGCAGCAGATTTCGACGGAATCCCGTTGATCGGCACACGCGAACGTGAACTGCGATCGTTACGGGGCTCCCGAATCAGTCTTTTGATGCAGGACCCGTTCAGCATGCTCAACCCCATCCACACGGTAGGCGAGCACGTGCGGGAGACACTCCCGCCAAATGTCAGAAAAGGCGGACGCCAACAAGTTCGGGCCGAAGTTGCTGCGCGTCTCGCGGAGGTTGGCTTGGATCCCGCCGTCGCACAAAAGTACCCCTTTCAGCTCTCCGGGGGGATGCGGCAACGAGTTGCCATGGCGGCCGCGCTTGCCGGCGATCCGGAGTTGCTGATCGCCGACGAACCGACAACTGCACTGGACGTGACCACCCAGGACGAAGTCCTCCGACTTCTCGCCGGTCTACAGAAGTCACGAAACATGGCGCTCATCTTGATCACTCATGATCTGCACGTGGCGATGGACGTCTGCGATCGGATCCAGGTCATGTACGCCGGACGCGTGGTGGAGGAGGCTACGGTCGCCGATCTTGCCCGCACCCCGACGCATCCCTACACACGTGGGCTGATGTCGGCCAGTCCCCCTGTCGATCGTCGAGTCGAACGGTTGACGTCGATTCCCGGCAGTGTGCCCAGAGCCGCAGCCGTCGAGGCGATCTGCGCATTCGCTGACCGATGCGAATGGTCTGTCGGCGAATGCTTTTCAGCCCGACCAGCTCTTACTCCCATCACGATCGAACACGCTTCGGCTTGCATCCGGATCGATCGGATTCACGACGAGTTTCCCCGCGGTTCCGAGTTCGAACCACCTCTACCTCAACAATCCGAGTCACGATCTTTCGACACCATCGGCCCACCGATAGTCGAGGTTGCGAACGTACACAAGGTATATCGCGCCAAAGCGATGTTCGGCAAGCCCAAGGACTCGCACGCCCTCCGCGGCGTGACTTTCTCGATCCGCGCCGGCGAATCAGTGGGACTGGTAGGTGAATCCGGCTCAGGGAAGACAACTATCGCTCGTGCTCTCCTAGGTCTGGAGCACGTCACCTCCGGCCGGATATCGGCATTCGGCAGAGAGCTCGCGCCCACTGGATCCACTGCGCGAAAAACCAGAGTCGAGTTGGCCCGGGAGATCCAAGTAGTGTTTCAGGATCCGTACGCAGCGCTCAATCCATCCCGAACCATCGGTGCAGCCTTGCGAGAAGCTATAGCCGTACGAACCGGAGCGGACAAACGCGATAGCGATTCCGTAGCCTCGGAAGTCTCGGAGTTACTCGGCAAGGTGGGACTACCAGGCAGCTACGCCGCTCTCCGTCCGGCTGCGCTCTCGGGTGGCGAACGTCAGCGCGCCGTGATTGCCCGGGCAATTGCCGTTCGACCCAGGCTGCTCATCTGCGACGAACCTGTTGCCGCCCTGGACGTGTCCGTGCAGGCCCAAATTCTCGAGCTGCTTCGCTCTATCAGAGCGGAAAACGGGATGAGCATGCTCTTCATCACTCACGACTTAGCAGTCGTGAGGCAGATGACCGATCGAACAGTGGTTCTCTACCGGGGTGAAATCGTAGAAGCCGGCGAGACAGAGGCCGTGCTCGACGCACCAAATCACCAATACACACAACGACTGCTCGCATCGGTTCCATCCTCCATTTCAGCAGTTGTGCAACGTAGTTCAAATGCAATCCCGAGGTAGCACTGCTGGATACGGCGACCGGGCACCCACTCTTGAACTGCCGGCACGCAACACGAATGCCGACCTCGGATTTGCATGGAACATCCGCCGATCCTGCACCTCCCGACGGACCGACACGGATGCACGGACTGCCACAGAAAACACCACTTCGTGAACCCGAAGCCGTGACGCCGAAAGACATCGACGTACAGCATCGCCAAGGCCTTGCAAGGCTGCAGACGATATCCAGCTCGAGATCGGATATCGCAGAGTCCGACGAAAGAGGACCATCCACGCCGTCATCGGCCATCTCGGCGAGCCCGTAGGTCCGCCCCACGTGGCGGGCGAGCACTGTTGCGCGTTGTACCCAGCGCCCGTCATCTACACCCAGTGGCGATCCTGCAAATGGCTGCTACCGGCGCCGGGCACAACGGGCATGGTGACGAATCTGAGAAGCATTGCTGCCGAATGGCATCGGACGCCACCCTGCATCTGGTTCGCGGTGGAACGCGTGTCGGCAAACTGCCGATGAAGCTTCCGCCGGCGGCGAACTTTTCGTTCGGGACGTACGTGACTCGTCTGATTTCGGCCCCGTTGAACCCGACGCCTTCCGTCGGTTCGAATGCCAGTCGGCTGCAGCGATGCTCTTGCCGAACATCGCGTGAGCGTCGTCGGAGGACGCGTCTACTCGTCGGGATCTCTTGGCGAGAAAATTCGGTCCTCCATCATGCCACCAGTCGGGCCGACGATTGCCGGGCCGGCGATTGTAAGGATGATGGGACGCGACTCGGTGGCCTTGGCCATCAGCGATCACCCTCGTCTGAGTACGTGCGCACGATGCGATCAGTGAGAAGTGGAAGGATCTTGTCCGTGCCGATACATATGAAGTGCGGCGATGTTCGGTGCGCTTCGAAGCCGACTTCGTCGATATACATCTCGAGGATGGTTACGTGTAGCGGATTCTCGACGTTGCGGAAGTACTCGTAGCCGAGATTGGCCGGCTCGTTCCGGCTTGCCTCAGCGAGTTGGGCCAGATGGCCGAGCGCCTCGTCCGCGGTTTCCTCGTCCAGCCGGTATTCGGCGATTACCCGAAAGTTCGACGTAGCACGTTGTGTGCTCTCGGTCACGAAACTTCCTCTCTAGTAGTAGATTACGAGCAGAACACAGTGCCGGACTGCAACTCAACGACGATTACGTTCGGTACGGGTCCTGGCGCCTGCTGACGCTTTTCGTGCGGTCGATTCAAGTGTCATCGGGGTGTCAATGTGTACTTCGTGGACAAAAACTCGCGAATTCCTTCGAAGCCGCCTTCTCTTCCGATCCCCGAATGCTTGATGCCGCCGAAAGGCGCTGCTGCATTCGAGACGAGACCGGTGTTGAGGCCCATCATCCCGGTTTGAAGTTTTTCTATCATTCGCTGGCTTCGGCCGACGTTCTCTGTGTAGACATAGCTGACCAAGCCGTACTCGGTGTTGTTGGCAATGTGCACGACCTCGTCCTCGGACGAAAAGCGAGTTATTGCCAGCACTGGTCCGAATATCTCTTCGTTCACCATCCGAGCTTCGGGCCCGATCTTGTCGATCACGGTCGGTTGAAAGAAGTTGCCTGGGCCGACGATGGCCTGACCTCCGGTGACAATCTCCGCGCCGGTGTCCACTGCGTCAGCGACGAGACCTTCTGTCTTCGCGATGGCGTTCTTGTCGACCAGTGCGCCGATGTCGTAACCTTCGTCGGCCCCACGACCAATTTTCAACGCAGCAACCCTTTCACTTACTCGACGAACAAATTCGTCGGCCACGGAATCGTGTACCAATATGCGGTTTGCGGCGGTACATGCCTGACCGATGTTGCGGAATTTTGCGAGCATCACGCCGTCGACCGCTCGGTCGATATCTGCGTCCTCAAAAACCAGGAAGGGTGCGTTGCCGCCGAGCTCCATCGAAGTACGCAATACGTTCTGCGCAGCAGCTTCGAGGAGTTTGACGCCAACCGCCGTCGAGCCTGTGAAGCTCAGCTTGCGAAGGCGTGGATCCGATAGCAGGGCACTGGACTGAGCGCTGGGATTCGACGTGGGCACTACGTTCACCACACCCGGCGGAAGTCCTGCCTCTTCCAGCAGCTGCACCAGGTAGATCGTGGTCAGCGGAGTGAGTTCCGCCGGCTTGATGATAGTGGTGCAACCGGCGGCGAGTGCCGGAGCAATCTTGCGGGTTGCCATCGCGAGTGGGAAGTTCCATGGTGTGATGAAGTAGCAGGGCCCCACAGGGAGGTGCGACACTGTGATGTTGCCTGACCCCTCGGGGTTTCGGCGATAGTCTCCGCTGACGCGTACGGCTTCCTCGGAGTACCACCGAAGGAACTCTCCACCGTAAACGACCTCACCGCGCGCTTCGGCGATCGGCTTCCCCATTTCCAGGGCGATGAGCAGAGCAAACTCTTCTTTGCGATCCATCAGCAAGTCGAATGCTCTGCGGAGGATGTCCGAACGTAGGCGGCTAGGTGTTTCGGCCCACTCTTGTTGTGCTGCAACGGCTGAATCGAGGGCGCGAATGGCGTCGTCGACCGTTGCGTCGGCAATCGTCTTGATCACATGCCCGGTTGCGGGGTCTTCGACGGTGAAGGTCGCGCCCGAACTCGATGTCGCCCATGTTCCGCCGACGCCGATACCGGTTTCGACACGGTTGAGTAGGTCCTGTTCATGTGGCTTCAATGTCATGACTGGCTTTCCTTTGTGGCTGAGGTCGGGGCGTTCGTACGGAATCCGTCGGCCACGACGCGTAGACCTTCGCGTAGCAGTTCGTCCGAAATTGCGAGCGGAGGGAGAAATCGGATGACGTTTCCGTAGGTGCCGCAAGTAAGAACCACTACGCCATGATCCGCGGCGAATTTTGCGACGGAATCGGTCAGCGCCGGGTTCGGATCTGTGCTGTCGGGGTGTACTACTTCGATGGCCTTCATCGCGCCGCGGCCTCGGATGTCACCAATACGGTCGTCCGAGGCGCCCAGTTCGGTGAAGACCTCATCGATGATCGCCGCGATTTCACGTGCACGAACAACCAGGTTGTTCTTTTCGTACGTTTCGATTGTGGAGAGCGCCGCGGCGCAGGAGATTGGGTTTCCGGCGTAGGTGCCCCCGAGAGCGCCGGATTGTGGTGAATCCATGATCTCTGCGCGGCCAGTGACCGCGGCCAGTGGCAATCCACCCGCGATACCTTTTCCTGTTGCGATGAGATCAGGTACGACTCGCTCGTGGTTCGCAGCGAAGAGATCACCGGTACGGGCGAACCCGGTTTGGACTTCGTCGAGGATGAATACGACGCCGTTGGCAGTTGCCCATTCGGATAGAGCAGGCAGAAAACCGGTCGCGGGTTCGATGAATCCACCCTCGCCCTGGATGGGCTCGATGACGATTGCTGCGAGATTGGAAGCGCCGACCTGTCTTTCGATCTGCAGGAGCGCAATTTCTGCCGCCGCCACTCCGCTCAGCCCATCGCGATATGGGTACGAGGTTGGAACACGGTAGATCTCGGGCGTGAACGGACCGAAGCCGTTTTTGTAAGGGGTGTTCTTCGCAGTCATGCCCAAGGTGAGGTTGGTTCTGCCGTGGAACGCGTGATCGAAGACCACAACCGCATGTTTGTTGGTGAAGGAGCGTGCGATCTTGATCGCGTTCTCGACGGCTTCGGAACCGGTGTTGAACAGTGCTGTGCGCTTCTCGTGGTCACCGGGGGTGATCGAGTTGAGCTTCTCGGCGACCGCAACGTAGCCGTCGTATGGGGTGACGGTGAAGCAGGTGTGAGTGAACAGTTTCGCTTGGCGAGTTATGGCTTCGACAACGGCTGGAGCTGAATTGCCGACGCCGGTGACGGCAATGCCCGAACCGAGATCGATCAGAGAATTGCCGTCGGCATCGATCAAGATCCCGCCTCCGGCTGCGACGATCGATATGGGTACAACGTGCCCTACACCGGCCGCAACGGCCGCCTCTTTTCGACGCATAAGCACCTGCGATTGCGGTCCTGGAATTGCGGTTACGAGTTCTCTATGTTGCGACACCAGCGGGCCGCCCGTTACTGACGAGACTGACAATTCGTTCCTCATTTTCGTGTTGTCGATAGTGAGCGTCAGAGCCAGCGCGGAGCTGTCGGGGCTGTGCCGATCTCGCGGCCCGACGTGTCGACCGCGGACACTGCGATGTTTCTGCGGCCGGTCACCCACATCAGCAGATTCGGAAGCGACCCGGACACCGCCGTGCGTGCCGTGGTCGAATCGGCGGTGGTGATGTGACTCGAAGCCGGTTCGAACTCTTCACCGGTGTCCGCAACTGTCATGTGCACGCGATAGTCGTCTCGGGTGGCCCACGTATCCAGGACATTGTGAATTATTCGTCGCTGCACCGCTGGCGGTATGTCCGCTGCACTCGCCGAATAGTTGAGATCGATTGCGTGTAACCACAATTCGCGAGATCGCATCCACACTGTATCGACGACCGGTATCCGCACACCTTGAGCGTTGCTCACCTCGGTAGACCAGCGATTGTCGGGGACTGCGCTCCAGGCGATTTCGAGCGCTCTCGCCTCCCTGTCGCAGAGTTCACGGAGTTCGACATTTGACAGTGGTGCTGCACTGCCGATTTCCCGGCTCCGCGCATGGGCAGACTCGTACATCGGTTTCTCGATGCCTGTCGTCGCCCAATCCACCAGGCGGCCGAGGGCGCGGGCGTTGAAACCGACGTGCGCGATCACGTGCGCGCGAGTCCATCCTGGAAGCAACGAGGGTCCACGTAGTTCGTTGTCACCGAGTTCACGCAACGTCCGGTCGAAGTGCGTTTGTCCGGCTTTCACGTAGCCGAGATCGACGGCGAGTTCGTCAGCCGGCTCTCGCATCACGTTCACGGCATTCTCCTTCACAAGATTACGAGTAATTCTTCAGCGAGTCGGTCGGGCATCATGGGTTAGGTTTCCTCCGAGTATTGTTGCGACGACGTCGATCTCCGATATGTTTGGCGCGGTGAGCGGCGACGACGAGAACACGGCGAAGTCCGCAAGTTTTCCCCGTTCGAGGGTGCCTTTGTCGTCGATCTGACCGGTCGCGCGCGCAGCCCATTCCGTGTGCGTTCGAAGGGCTTCCTCCGGTGTGATCGCCTCGTTCGAGCCCAGGACGAATCCGGTGTCGGTACGACGATCGACGGCCGACTGCATACCTCTACGAAGATTGTTGTCGGCGACAGGAAGGTCTGATGAGCCTGCGAGTATTGCTCCCGCATCGATGACTGATCGCCCACGGTAGAGCCACGGTTCACGGTCGGTCCCGACAAGATCGACAATCTGATCGCCGAGCGGCCCGATGAAACCTGCCTGGGGGGTCACAGCAATAGCAAGATCGCCGGCACGCCGCACTTGATCCGGTCGAGCGATGCCGAAATGTTCGATACGGCACGGAGCTGTGTGGCGGCCGTAGCTCTTCTGTGCCTCCTCGATCAGGTCCAGGGCCAGGTCTATTGCTGCGTCTCCGATTGCATGCAGCGCAAGCGGCCACCCCGATCGATATGCCGCGAGTGCACGCTCTCGATACAGTTCCGGCGTGTCGAGGAGGTATCCCCGGTTATGTTCATGGCCGCAGAAGTCCTCTGTCACAGCGGCGGTCGCCCCGAGCAAAGAACCGTCGAGAAAGACCTTGACGTGCCCCAGCTGAAGGTGGGAATCGCCGAAGCCGTAACGAATCCCGAGGTCCAAGCCAACTCCTGTCCCCTCGCCGCAGAAGTCCGAAGCGTTCGCGGCAAGGGGATGAAGAGCGTCGATTGCCGGCATCAACTGTGCACGAGCGTGCAGATGATTGCGATCTGCGGCCAATTGATAGGCCGCGATTTCGATGGGGCTGTGGCCGATCCAACCGCCACCGACACCGGCTTCTGTGAAGCTTGTTATCCCCTGTGCAGCAAAGCGTTTGGTTGCTTCGTCGATTGCCTCAGCGAGCCGCTCGGTGGAGTAGGGCAAGAGCAACGCCTGCACCAACCCTTGCGCCGACTCTTCGACGACACCGGTAGGGCGGCCCTCGTCATCCCGCACGACGACACCTCCGACGGGAACTTCGAACCCGTCGTCAAGCGCACCGATGAGACGCAACGTAGCGGTGTTCGCAATCGCTGCGTGACCGGAGGTGTGCCGTAAGTACAGTGGGCGGTCTCCCGTCACGGCGTCGAGCCGATCGATAGCAGGGAATTCGCCGCCATAGTGCCCCTGGTTGAAACCTGTGCCGTGGACCCAGGCATCGGCGTCATCACCGATACGCTCTACTTCGGTCTCGATCAGCCTGTAGAGATCCTCGAGACTGGCGGCGCGGCTGAGGTCGATCGCCGCCAATCCGAGTCCCCACCAGACGGTGTGACAGTGAGCGTCGATCAGACCGGGCGTCACACAGGCGTCTGCGAAGTCCAGGGTTCGTATCGCCTCGATACCGGCGACCTCGTCGTCGAACCCGACAATACGGTCACCGATTACTCCGACAACCGAAGCGATCGGCCGATCAGGATCCATAGTGATGATTTCGCGCGCCCGCACAATGAGATCGAGTTGCATAAGAGAAATGTCCTTGTCCAGTAATCGAGCCGCGTCTGATCCAGCGGTACGAGGTGCGATGTTTCGAACACCAGCCGCGCTACGTTTCTCAGTGCTTGAAGCCGGGGAGGTCCACGCTGAATTTCGGCGCGATCGCTCCTGCCGATGCGGTGATCAACGAGATCAGCGCGAGAACCAACGCAGCTGGCCACCAGTGATCATGAGCTGCAGCTACGAGGCTGGTAACCAGAAGTGGAACGAATCCTGCAATCATCGCGGCGGTGTTGTTCGCGACGGCAACACCTGTGAATCGGGTTCGCGCCGGAAAGAGTCCGGTCAGAACAGCTCCTGTACCTGCGTAGGGAAACGACAACGTCGCCACTGCCAACGTCATCGACAGAACGATGAGCACGGGAACGCCCGAAGTCAGTAGCAGAAAAGCCGGCAAAGCGACTACGGCAGAGGCGATCCCGCCCCACATGATCACCCGACTCGAACCGAATCGCGCGCCCAACCGCCCGCTCAACAAGATCACGAAGATCTCGACGACGGCCGCGACGATAGTTCCGAGCAACATCAACGATCGGCTGTATCCGAGTACGTTCACTCCGTACCACACACAGAATGTCGTGACGAGGTAGAACCCGCCCATTCCGAGAAGTGAAGCCGCCATTCCGATCAGAATCTGACGCCAGCTGTGTTTGAAGGCTGTGCTCACGGGATTGGTCGCCAACTCCCCAGCTTCCTCGAGCTGACGGAAGACAGGGGATTCTTCGAGTTTGCGCCGAATATAAACCGCGACAAGAAGTAACGGTAACGAGAGGAGGAAGGGAATGCGCCAACCCCAGGATTCGAAGTTCTGCTGCGAAATTGCAATGGTGACCAGAAAAAATCCACCAGAAGACAGAATTGTTCCGATCGGAGATCCGATGAGGGGAATCACTGCGTATCGCGCCCGCATATGCAGTGGCGCGTTCTCCACCACCAGGGTCAAGGCACCTGACCATTCCCCTCCTACGAAAAGTCCCTGCACGATTCTCAGCAGCACGAGCAGCACCGGCGCCGCGATGCCGATCGCTGCGTAGGTGGGCAGTATGCCGATCAACGCGGTAATGATGCCGATACCGACGATGGTGATCATCAGCGTCTTTCGGCGGCCGATCCGATCGCCCATTGCACCGAAGACAATGCCGCCGATCGGTCGGGCCGCTACCCCTACTCCGAAAGTGGCGAACGAGGCAAGTGCGGCCAAGGTTGCGTTGCCGCTGGTGAAGTACTGAACATTGAACACGAGAGCGGCCGCGGCACTGAACAGGAAGAAGTCGTAGTACTCGAGCACGGAACCGACCAGAGCGCCGAGTGCGACCTTGTTTGCGCTCTTCTTGTCGAGCTCGTGAACGGCTCCGAATTCGATCGACGTCGATTGTGTGTACGTCATAACTCTCCATCAGGGATGAGGGATTCGGTCTGCTTCTGTCCCCAGGGGATTTCGGCCTGTTGCAAGCATTTCAGGTTATTCGCTCACTGTCCCTAGGCATTCCCCGCCGATTACGGCCACGAATTTGTGCATATGCCCTATTCTGACTTGGTGAACCACTTCGCCCCCTCACGACCGGGCAACGAGCCGGACGCCCGCGACTCAGGAAGATGGCAAGAGCTGCTCGACAGCCTCGACGTCGCCGAACTGACCGACACCTTCGTCAAACGTGTCGCCTCGATCGCGGGCTACGACTCGTCGCCGCTTCCGACGTCCGAGATCGAACGCACAGGCCGGATGGCCTTCTCCGCCATGCTCCAAGGTCTGCGCGCGGGAGGTCTGCCCGATTTCGTCCCCGTCGCGAACGATGTCGGCATCTCTCGTGCACGGGCAGGGATCCCCATCACCTCATTGATGACCGCGATCCGATTGGACTACAACGTGCTGTGGGAGGCCCTCACCTCCGCGTCGTCACCGAGGGATGCCGAACTGTTGGTTCGACACACGTGGATCGTGCTTCGCACCGTCGACGAGTACGCCGCACAGACACAAGGGGCCTACATGGCCGAACGAGAACGCATGCTGAGAGAGGAATCGTCTGCACTGCAAGGACGCATCGCAAACCTGTTCCAGGATCCCCGATCCACAGACACAGATCAACTGGATGCTATTGCAGCCGAACTCCGAATCCCACAACGCGCCCCCCTTCTGGTCATCGGAGCTGCCGGTGACGACATCCCGGCGCTACGAGTGTTCATCTCCGAAACCGAGCGCTCCGGACGAACGGTGTACACCCACTACCTCGGCGACGTCCTGATTGCCTTCACGCGCAGATTCGACCTCGACGGACCGCAAGCTACCGATGTCGGCCGGAACCTCCTCAAGCTTCGAGTCGGAATTGTCAACGCCGACACCGGTCTGTCAGCCCTTCGCGCGGCGGCCAATACCGCACGAGCTCTCACACGAACAATCACCAGCGAAGACCACGCGGCTCTCACCTGGGACCGAGGGTGGGCAAGACTGGCCAAACTAGGCCTACAAGAATCAGGTAGCGGGCTACTCACCGATGTCGACGATGCTTTGGTGACCTGCGGAGACGCGGAGCGGGTCCGCCTCGAAGAATGCGTGCGCAGCTATATGAAAACAGGCAGTATCGGGGAATCGGCCAACGAGCTGTTCTGTCACCGCAACACCGTTTCCAATCGTCTTCATCGATTTGCGAAACTCACCGGTTTGGACCCCACGATTCCTGAACAATCGGCGAGACTCGTCGTGGGTTGGGCCTAGAAGCACTCGAACGCCTTCCCCTTTACCTTCTCGGGGCGATCGCCGTCGGAAGCGTCACGCAACGAACTGTATGGGCGAGGTAGCTCTGCGTGCGCTGGGAGGTTGCCCGGTAACGCGTTTGAAAGCGCGGCTGAACGCAGCTTGAGAGGTGTAACCAAGATTTCGAGCCATGGCTTCCACCGACATCGTGTCCTGGGCCAGCCACTGGCTGGCAAGAAGCATTCTCAGTTCCGTCGCGTACCGCAGAGGCGGTACGCCGATCATCGCATGGAAGCGCTCCGCGAACACCGATCGGGAAACATGGCACTGCGATGCCAATTCCGCTACCGTCCAATGATGTCCGGGATCCCGGTGGACAGCCAAGATGGCTCCCGCCAGTCGCGGATCGCGCAGCGCCGCCACCAGTCCAGAGGCATTGTCGCAGCCACATTCAACCCACCCTCGCACGATCATCGCAGCCACGACTTCGGCGAGACGCGCTGAAACACCAGCAAAACCGACACGCGCCGAACAGGTCTCACGCCTCATCGCAGCAAGGATCGGTAAAAGTCCGGGATATCGCTCCCCCTGGGCGTCGGCGATCATGATCTCGGGCATGATACGACTCAGGCCTTGCATCCCGCCGAGATCGAATTCCATGTAACCGGTGAACAATACGGCGCTGGGAGACAGGTCGGCGGCGAGGCCGACGTTCACGTCCCCCACCGCATCGCCGAGGGGTTCGGAGTCGTAGCTGTCGATGCCCTGAACCACTACGCCCGGCCCGGACAGCCACTGATGGGGTCGACCGTGCGGGATGAACACAGCGTTGCCCGCTGACAGTTCGTGGACGGTGCCGTTCTCGGCACGCAGAAACGCGTGACCGACTGCGAGGAAGTGGAAATAGGCACGGCCCGGTTTCGCATCGAAGCCGATGCCGAATCGCGGACCGGCATGGACGCGACGGTACTGCACTCCACGCAACCGCATACTCGTCAACAGTTCGCTGATGAGGTCGGAGGACGAGGCGAACGTCCCGGCAGCCGACTCGGCCGGACTCTTGATCAAAACGGCCGGATCCTCGGTCATAGATCATCCTGAAAGTCGTATCTAGTGTTGACTCAAAGCCTTTCATGCGATCCAGGAGAAGTACAGCCGTTGTCCAGTGATGTGTGCAGCACCGCGCCCGATACCCGACCCGTCCGAGCAGCCGCATTTGTCGACCCGCCACCGCTGCCGGTAACACCGAAGTGGATGGCGGTGATGTCACTGGCTCTGGGCGTATTCGGACTGCTTACGGCCGAGTATCTTCCGGCTAGTCTGTTGACTCCGATTGCCGATGATTTGGGCGTGCCGGAAGCACTGGTGGGCCAAGCAGTCACCGTCACGGCTGGAGCAGCAATCCTCTCTGGACTACTGACGGCAAGCCTGACACGACGGATGGACCGGCGGATTGTTCTGCTCAGCTTCACTGTGCTGATGATCGCGTCGAACTCGCTCGTGGCCCTGGCCCCGAACATGTTGGTGCTGTTGGCGATGCGGATCCTGCTCGGTATTGCGTTAGGTGGTTTCTGGAGCATGGCGGCTGCCACGGCGATGCGCCTGGTACCGGAATCGTCGGTACCTCGCGCTGTATCAATCATTTTCAGCGGTATCGCCGTGGCAACCATCGTGGCCGTGCCGCTCGGTAGTTACCTCGGTGAACTGTCCGGTTGGCGCAGTGCCTTTTGGGTCACCGCGGCCCTCGGGGTCGTGACGCTTGCCTTCCAACTGTTCGCGTTGCCCCCGATGGCACCGCGGCACGAGGCACGGTTGAGAACTTTGTGGTCGGTGTTGGTACATCCACGCTTCGGGATCGGCATCGTCGGCATGTTGCTCGTCCATATCGGGCACTATGCACTGTTCACCTACATTCGACCGGCGCTCGAAACCATGGTCGATGTCGGCGCCTCCACCTTGACTGTTCTATTGTTCGCCTTCGGAGTGGCGAACTTGGCAGGCACACTTGTCGCCGGATGGCTCCTCCAACTCAGCCTGCGTCTGGCATTGGCGCTGATGCCCTTACTGATCGGGACAGCTGCTCTAGGTCTGGCACTGGTGCCTGCAACTCAGAGCGTAAGCGCAGCCTTGGTGGTGTTGTGGGGCTTGGCATTCGGCGGAGTTTCGGTGGCGTGGTCGACGTGGGCGACCAGGACCGTGCCCGACAAGGCGGAAAGTGCAGGCGGGATCGTGGTGGTCGGTGTCCAGTCCGGAATCGCTGCAGGTGCCGCAGCAGGCGGTGCGATGTTCGGAGCCGGGGGTGCCATGGCGGTGTTTTCGGTTTTCGGAGTCGTGCTGATTGCGTCAGCATTGTTCATCACATTGTCCGTGAAGAACCCCGATCACCTTGCGTGACACCGGTTACCTGCATACGGCGGCAGACTGGGACTACGAATCAGCGAGGTCAGCTGATCGGTGCGCGAGCAGCGTGATCTGGCCCGCTCAACTCTCGAACAGCTTCCGCGCCTCGAGCTTCGCCGCGAACGACAGAAGACCAGCCTCGGTGTGTGAGCGTCCGACGAGCTGTACACCCACAGGCAAACCGTCGACGTCGGCTGCTGGAATGGACACTGCGGGCAGTCCGATGAGACTCCACGGCGCGGTGAGTGAGAGCAGACCACTTGGAACGTCGACCGGCTGATCCTCGACACTCACCCGACGGCTGAACAGCGGCGGTGCCGAAAAGGGAATCGTAGGCAGCGCAATGAAATCGACCGCACTGAGTAGCTGAGCAACACCTGCACGGAACTGTTCACGAATTGCGATCGCCTGCAAGAACTGCGAATCGGTGTACGTGCCGCCCATCTCGAGACGCTCACGCACCTCTGTGTCGTAGAGATCGGTTGCGAGACTGAGCCTTTCGGCGTGGACCGCGTGAGCTTCACGCCCTTGGATGACACGATAGGAGAAGCGAAGTGCCTCCGCGCCGTGGATATCTATTTCGTCGGCGAGAAATGGTGCGACCAGATCGCGGGCAGAACGGGCAATCGATGGTTGAGTGGCATGAATTGATCTCGGCGATATCCAGCGAACGCGCACACCGGCGACGGAAGTGCCCTCGGCCGGTGGTGAGAAATCGTCGATCAACGCCGACAGTACGACGTGTGCATCAGCCGCACAGCGAGCCAGAACGCCCACAGTGTCCATCGAACTGGCCAGAGGAAGTACTCCGTGCGTGCTGATCGCCCCTTGTGTGGGGCGAACACCGACGACGCCGCAGCATGCTGCGGGGATTCGCACGGAACCACCGGTATCGGTGCCGAGTGCGACTGGAACGATGCCGGCAGCGACGGCGGCCGCCGAACCGCTACTAGACCCTCCGGACATGTGCCCCAATGCATGTGGGTTACGAGTGGGTCCAGTAGCAGCACGATCCCCCGTCGGACCGTTCGCGAATTCATGCGTCGTCGTCTTCCCGATCACTATCGCACCTGCGCGTCTGAGCCGCTCGACGCAATCTGCATCGCGAGCGGCGATCCGATTCACGAAATGACGCGAACTGGCGGTCGTCGGGAGACCTCGTACATCGATCATGTCCTTCACCGCTATCGGCACCCCGTGCAGCGGACCCCGGTCAGCACCTGCGGCCAATTCTCGATCGGCGGCGGCTGCGGCCGCACGAGCTCCGGCCACGTCGATGGTGACGAACGCGTTGATTGTCGATTGCGAGCTCTCGGCCTCCTCGATGGCAATCCCGATCAAGTCCGCTGACGTGACCCGACGAGCCCGAAGGTCCGCAGCCAGGTCCGTGATGGTTCTTCGGCTGAAGTAGCCGCCAGTCGCGGAGCCATGGACGGCCGAAGGGGGATTCTCCGTCATGCCGCCGACACGGTGAGCGCCGCGATGGCCTCGCGGAAGGGTTCGATCGGGGCGATGAGCAGACCGGCGCCCGCGTGTCCGCCCTCACGCAGGGCGGCACCCATGTGGATATGTGGAGTGATCGCGGTGGAAACCACACGTGCCGCGTCGATTCCGAACGGAACGCCACGAAACCCTAGATACGGAATCTTCCACCGGGGGTGCTCAGTGTGAGTAATGCCGTACATTGTCTCCGTCGTTTCGACCATGTTCTGAGCCGATCCGCCGCTGTAATCCTGAAGCGAAAAAGCAGCCGCCGCCGAGAGGCCGCCGAGTCCCACCGTCTCGGTGATCAGGCTCTCCCCGCCCATGTACGCAGTATCCTCAGCGGTGATCCCGTCGAAATATTTCGCCTGCAACGTGGGAATCGGCGCGCGAAACCATCGCTGGCCGGTGCCAGCTGTACGAATCGCGAACTCCTTCCCGCTCAACGCCATAGCGGTGACGATGCTGCTGTGCGGTGTATTGCTGGCGGTTGTCGCGATGCTCTTACCCGTCGCCATGGCGACATGGAGAAAGAACAGGTCGTTCCGACTGAGGAAGTTCAGAACGTCGCGGGTTGCTGCAGTGAAGCCGTTGGCCTCGAGAACAGACTCGTAGATCTGTTCGAAGAACACCGCTGTTGCCGCTGTATTACGGCTGTGCAAGTCATCGCCCATACCGAGGGCACGCCGAATGATCGGACTGGTGTGTAGACCGCCAGTGCGCCGTAGTGCCGCTGAGAGAGCTGGGCCGAGCACGTCCTTGATCCAGGTCAATTGTTGGTGTACGGCCTCGTTCCATACCCCGTAGGTGAGGCGTTCGCGGGCACTTCCCTCGTAGAGAACGCAGTGTCCGCGTGAACCCGACATCGAATCTTCGACAACGAGGACAGGCATCGACGCCGTCGTCACCCCGGTCAGCGAGCCTACGCTCCCGTAGTCATGGCACGGCCGGACGAGGATGTCTCCCGCATGCAGGAGAGCGTCGGCCTCTTCCACCGAGTTCGCGAGCCCCTCGAAGAGTGCTGCTCCCAGTATTGCTCGGCGCTGGCCTCCTTCGTATGCAGGCCAGGGCAACGGGGCCCCCGAGGTGAGGATGGTGTGGCGGGTCATGCCGGGGAGCGCATCGAGTGCCGGGGTGACGTCGATCAAGACGGGGTCTGCTTGCAGCATCGCATTCACTGCGACCGCATTTGCATGAATTCGCCTGTCCGACAATATGTCTTGCATAGCTTCTTCCTTTTGCTCGAGCTGTGTGTCGGTCATGCCCACCGACCAAGGAAATCGATCACAGCAGCATTGACTTCAGCGGGTTTGGACGCACTCAGGAAGTGATGCCCGTTCGGGATCGTCTCGAGGCGCACTTCTGCCGCACGGGTGAACAGTTTGATTTCGTCCTCGGCGTTGGCCACTGAATAAACCTGGTCTGCCGTGCCGTGGAGCCACAGAACCGGCTGCGTCACTTCGTCCAATCGCCCGAACAAGCCGTCGCGATCACGGAGATTGATCGTGGCGAGCCGCAGTCGGTGCCGGCCCGCGTCGCCGGAATAGTTCGTGCGGTAGATCTCGAGCCACCTCACTCGGTCTTCCGGGCTCAAGCCTCCCAGCGCAGCGTCGAAGGTGGCATCGACGAAATCATCGGGAACAACCCAGTCGTCGTCGACCGGCTCGCCGAAGGCCTCGATGTAGGGGGTGCAGAATCCCGGCCCGTCCCAGCACCCGAGGTCACGACTGCGTTGACTCTCGACGTCCAGCGAGGTACCCAACGGAATCAGGCCTTTGACTACCTCTGGTGCCAGCAAGCCCATCCGAGTGGCAATCCACCCCCCTTGCGAAGTCCCCAAGACGAATGCGTTCGGAATGTCCAGTGCCGCAAGCGCCTGCAGATTCGCAACTGCGCTGTCCCAGTAGGTAAAATGCTTGTATGTCGAACGGGTTCGACCATGACCGTACGGCTCGAGCGCCAGCAGGTTGGCCCTGCCGGTCAGCGCAGTATCCGCGAACTGGTCGCGGTACAACTCCGCAGAGGTGGTGTACGAGTTGATCATGACCAGGGTCGGCAATTCGGGGTTGTAAGGTCGCCCGAACGTGGCCCCTATGACCGAGCCGCCGAGGTGGGGGATGGTGATGGTTTGATCAAACGTGCTCATGAACTCAATTCCTCTTCTTTGTGGGAAAGTCCCGAGATCGGGTCACGGTAAAGGTGCGGGCGCTACCTGGCCGGCACTCGGCACGGGTGTTGTCTGGCCGGGGCTGCGGGACGGCTCTCGGGCCGACTCGAAGAGCTGATCAACTCGTTCCAACTCTTCCCGGTCACTGGCTCGAAGGAGACTGACCGCGACGAAGACGACAAGATTGGCTACGAGGCCGACCAGCCCGGAACCTAACCCCTCAAGCCACGGCACTGCCCCGCCTTGGTCCATGTACGGAACCGTCAGCGCCAGAGCGATTACCGCACCGACGAGCAGCCCGGCGATTGCGCCGTCCCTGTTACCTTTGCGCCACATGAGTCCACCGAAGATCGGTACGGCAAGTTGGATGATGGCTTGATACGCCAACTGCGTGACGCCGGCCAATTTGGGTGAATCGTAGATGCGGTACGCGATGATCGCGGCAACCATTGCGGTAACTGCCATCGCAGCCTTGGCGAGGTAGAGCTCCTGCTTGTCCCGCAGTGGGTGAACGACAGCAACGATGTCGTTTGCAACTTGAGTGCCGATCGCTTGGGTGACCCCGTCGACGAAACCCATTCCCGCCGCGAAAACTATGACAAGCGCGATCGCCAACAACCAGGTACCACCGGCGTCCTGCGCGATCGCGAAGAACGACGATACTGGATTGGCGGCCGCGAAAGGAATCGGCGCCGCGCACAGCGCGACAAACATGAGTAGAACGCAGAACACGAAGCCGATTGCCATTGTTTGCAGCGAGCCCTTTTTCACTTCACGCACGCTGGCCGCAGTGTAGATTCGCGTGAATATCATAGGCCAGCAAAGACTTCCAATGATTCCGGCGGCCACGATGCCGAAGTAGTAGAGTCCGCCTTCATCGGATCCGAAGCCGGGCAGGCTCAGTTGAGCGTCGGTAAGCTTGCTCATGTTCGAGATGCCACCGAAGTAGAAGAACAACAGGCCCAGGCACAAAATGGCCGATCCGATGTAGGCAACAATCCCCTGGACCATATCGGTGAGGATGAGACCCCTCATACCCATCTGGACGGTCCAGAACTGACGCACGACCAATACTGCAATCCCGATCAGGATGGAGTCGGCGTCAGAGAGTTTACCCAGCGATGCCCACTGAACTACCGCGCCCATTGCAATGAGCCCGAGAACGAGCCAGGGCACGAGGGCGACGACACTGATGGCGCTTCCGATCAATTTCAGGCCGCGGCTGTTGTACCGCAGGTCCAGTAGATCCGCCTGGGTCCGCAGGTCGAACTTCTTACCCCACTTCCATACTGGCCGGGCGATGAAATACATCGCGAGAACACCAAGGACGGAGTAGACGAGAAAGTACAACCCGATCACGCCACTAGCAACGGTCAGACCGAAAACCGCGGTAAAAGTCGAACCGGGCCACCATGAATTCGTGTACGCCATCGACACGAACCAGCTCGAAAACGAGCGCTCGCCGACGGCGTAGTTGCTGAACGTCGCGACGCTTTGCCGGTTCTTGGAGATGTGAAGGACAATAACGATGACCACGAAGAAGACGCCTAAGGCGCCAAAAGTGACGATCATCAGTCCACCGCTCCCTGACGACACTCGGTGACCCAGAGGCCGGTGACTGCTGCGATCGCAGCTGCGGACACGAGTATCAGGTACCAGACCGAAATCGGTACGCCGATGACCAGACCGTGCTGGTGGGACATTGCGATGTACAAAGGTGGCCAGAGCGCGATCATATTGATCAGCGCGAATAGTGCGCCGAAGGCGATGTTCCTCGCTGGGGAACGACTGAATAAGCCAGTGCGTTTCATTGGTACTCTTTTCGTCTCTGCAGGCCGTCAACAGGGCCGGCTGGGCGGCGTATAGCCAGATGAAAAGCGTATGAACAATCACATTCCTCGACCATCGGTCAGTTGACGTATTTTCCGCATACCTCCGGTCGGACATCGCATGCGGACACAACAAACCGAACGGGCGAAATGTACTGGGGCATCGAGAATTTCATAACCGGAACTGAACGGGCGAGAATCCGCCACTAAAGATGCGGCTGCTGCATCATCAACGGAGATACATCTTCCCTCACAACGCCTTTGGCGCTACCGTAGGGCTTTGGTTTACGCCCGTTCCGGCTACCCCGACTCGCTGGTCGTTGCGGTCACCCTGCCCGACGGTTGCACTCCGGGTCCTCACATCTCGCTCGCGAGCAACAGTCCTGCTTCCACAGCAAGCGCGGCGAGCTGCACCCGAGATTGGCTCCCAAGTTTGACGAGAAGATGCTCGACGTGGGTCGAAACGGTTCTAGGACTGATGAACAGCTTCTTCGCGATCTGGGGATTGGAATAGCCTCGGGTGACCCAGTGAAGAATCTGCACTTCCCGGCAGCTCAACCCGAACGGCCACGGAATCCGACGTTCAACAACCACGAGGGACGTTCCGGGACCCGCCGACAACTCGATCCGATGGCACGAACCATCCGACTCGGCCCACAAGTACTGCGCAGGTCGGCCAGCCCAATCCCGGATCGCTGACGCCAACCACCTGCGCGCAGACTCTCCAAGAACCGGACCCGCCGTATGACCGGGCAGCTCCGAAATTGCGCCTGTATCGGTGACGATGGCGGCGTGCGCTGCCACCCCAGCCCGTTGCACGGCACCATGAGCGCTCCGGAAGAGATCACAGACGTCAGCGAGTACAGGACGGAACCTCTCGATCACGCGAAGTGCCTCGTTACTGGCGTCTTTGGGGCGCGCCCAACTCACGTGCAGAGCACCGGTATATCGCCCACCAGGCAACCTCAGACACATGGTCGCCCCCTCCTTGAACCCAGCGGGAATCAAGAATCCCTCGGCTGACTGAGTCTGCGCGAACGGAATGTGCCAATCCCTCTGCAAGTCCAGCCAACGAAGGGCGTGCGGAACCTGGGTATGCAACAAATGAAAGCCCGGATTCCCATCGACGAACGCATCGTTCATATGTTCGTCGAGCTCCCGCGTATAGCCTTCGCTCGCCAACGTGACGTGCCTATGACTTCCTGAACCCGCATCCCATGCCGTCAATGCGTATCCATCCCATGGAATCGAATCACGCAGGACTCTCATTGCAGCAGAAGCGCGCACGTGGACATCGGATAGTTCGACGAAACGGCCATCGTCCGGCGGGATCATGGCCGGAAGCAAAGCGTGGATCTGCATACGATACTCCTGGATCCGACTCCCCCAAGTACGTATAGGCTCTCATTGTCTCGCCAGTCAGGCAACATCGGGGAACGAGAGGGAAACCGGCGGCAGAGCCACACGCAGTGGTCGAAAAGTGGCTGGGTTTACGCCCACCCGGCGATCGGCTCGACCAAGCTGGGGTCGCTGTCCCCGGCATTTTTGGCGGCAGTCGAGACTTCGCAAAGCTCAGATGCGGCACCCGCAATCGAACTGTCACTGGCGGCAACCGCTGACAAACAGTGCGCGCAGATTGGCTGCAAGTTGACCACCAATGGTGAATCGGCAATCGTTCGGGCAGCGATCAAGGGTATACCGTTCGGCACCATCACAATTCACACTGAATCAGGGCCGATCCACACCGAATCGTTGTCGAACACCGGGACCGGCGGAGGTGCGTTCGTCGCCGCGGTGGGCAGTGCAGCAAGTTTCCGGCCATGTTCGATGACGCTGCCAGATGCCCGTTCTCCTTGAAGAGTGCCTATCGCCCTCAGTCTCAGTCGCCGTTCGAACCGCCGAATACAAGTTCAGGCGTGCCCACTACCGATAGGCCGGGGTGTAGTTGCTGCTGTAGGGACTCGATCCCGGCGGTGTCGAGTGTTCCGTGGTGAATCTGGCAGACCCAGTCGAAATCTTCTGTAGACCAGGCGATCTGATATCCGTAAGTCTTGGTTTTCCACGGCTGGTTCGATCGTGGCCTCCGGGCGATCCATCCCGCTTTATCACCGAGTTCTGCGGCGAATGCGCCGGTTTCGGGTTCGATCGAGTGAACGAAGCGTGGGGTCAGGTCCGTCAGCATGGGCACCCTGATGGGTTCGGCGGCGATCTCCTCATGAAACCAGCTCATCGACTCCTGCGCCGGCGTTACTGGTGGCCCGCCGCGACCGGTGAGGCTCCTCGATTCTGCATCGGTGGTGACCGGACCGTCCCAGGTGAACAGGGAGAGTTCGAGGTGCTCCCCCACTCTGAGGTCGGTGTATGCGGCGCCGTCGATACCGTCGCCGGAGTGTTGGGCAAGTACCGCACCGGTTTCGGCGTCGACGACAAGCCGCAGCGACGGCTTCGGCAGATTCCGGCTCTCGCGTGGGGCGAGATCCACCGACCAGCATCGACGGCCGAGGAACTCGACGTCTGTCACCGGCCCTGTCGGGCGTGAATGATCGTTGCCGACCCAATGCTCAACGCGCGGGGTGATCGCAAGGTATCGGCCCGCGCCGGGCGAGTGCACGTGATGGAGTTCGGTGCAGCGCGGTTGGTCTGGGTCGGCGGTGAAGTCCCAAGCGGTGGTGCCGTCGCTGACGAACATCACCTGCCCGTCGAGTGACTCGATCCTCGATCGGCGCCCCCACCGATACAGATGCACGCCGGGGAGGCGAACGGGAAGAAACACAGGTTCTTCACCGTAGCTGCCGAAGTAATAGTGAAACGGTTCGTCGGAATTGCGGTACGGGACCACGACCCCGTGGACCGGTTGCCGCGGTCCGTCGGCCAAGGTCACCAACATCTGCACCCATTCGGTCATCACTGCCTCCGT
This sequence comes from Rhodococcus sp. WY5, assembly GCF_018588185.1. Classification (NCBI taxonomy): domain Bacteria; kingdom Bacillati; phylum Actinomycetota; class Actinomycetes; order Mycobacteriales; family Nocardiaceae; genus Rhodococcus; species Rhodococcus sp. WY5. Next base: position 1,934,936 of record NZ_JAAMPR010000001.1, on the reverse strand, counting down.
TATGCATTCGGGTATCGGTCGTCTGCGGCCTAGGTCAACGCGCCTCCCACTGGTTTCGGTGAGCTTTCCGGCCCGATCGCCTGCGCCGCTCAGCTCAGACATGCAGGACTCCCGCGATCGCTTCGGAAGCCGCGGGGTAGGCGCGGGTGTCGGCTTGTTCCCTCAACTCTGCCGAGGCGTAGGACAGGAGATTGTCGAGACGAACACCAAGCTCGTCGTACAGATTCAGCCGAGCTGTCAACATCAGTCCCGGGTAGTCACGATGCCGGAATCGGACATGGATCCGGCCGCTCGGCCAGTGGCCGACGTACGTGGCGCTCACCTGATCGACTTTGTCCGAGAACCGCATTCGGTCGAGACCGCGCAGGCAGTACTGCACGTACCCGTGATGATCGAGTGGCTCAGGCCCGACAGGCCAGCACCGATCGGTGATGTCGATGCCGCCGGTGATCAGCGAATGGATGCCGCCATCGACCCCGGTGGAAAGTACCGACCGACCGCCGGCAGGACGGGTAGCGGTCCTCGCGACCAACCACAGCCTCCTGGCCCCTGCGACCCCGTGGGCGACATCCATCCCGGGCAGCATCAAAGTCGTCACCGGCGACGGAACCTCACCACGGTAGGCCCGTACAGTTGTGGCGCCACGCGCAATGGGGTCTTTGCCCCAGTACCAGCGCACGTTGCCATCGAATGCGCGCTTGCGGCGATGGTTTTCGTTGTACGACACATCCGCATACTCGCTGGCGTACCCGACCTGCCGATTTTCCGCGCACAGGTAGGTGTTGCGGTCGATGCGCAGCGGGGCCGGATCATGCAGAGGTATCTGCAATACCGATGAGCTGTAACGCAACTCGAACCCGGCCCGCTTTCCTCCCGTGCCGTCCACGCGCGGCACCCGTTCCCACGGATCGTGCTCGACACCGAGATAGAGCGAGGATTCGTCGAACTCGGCCGACACGATCGCCGCGGCATCCACTTCGACCAGACGCATCCCACCACCCGGCTTGCTCACCAGCAGCGCCGGTTTGCGCCTCAGCGTCCGTGGCGGAATATCCGGCGAGGGTGAGATGTCGTTGTGCCTGCGTGTAGTCGTCATACACCAGGCGCCGGCGCGTCCCGCGCCGATCAGATGGTGCCCTTCGGTGTATTCGGACCGGTCGATGCCGTCGGTACCGACGTGAACCAAAGGGCCGTCGCGGTGATTCTGTATCCACAAACCGGACTCGTCGGCAGAGATCTGTGCTGGGCCGAATCCCGGAGGGGTCGGAGGAAGATCGGTCCACGCCACCAACCCCGCCAACGATTCTGTGTGCGGATCAATCAGTGCCGCAACGGGTTGACGCTCGTCGACCACCCACAGGTGAGCAGCGGCGAAGAAGACATATCGAGGGCGCAGGAACCTACGCCGGAGGTGGGCGCTCATGCGCCTTTCTGCAGAGTCATGACATCGACGGTACCAGCGAAACCGCATCGTGTACCGCAACGGTCGCCCGACTGGTTCGATTTCAGGGCTGCCGATCGCGCAACTCCTCGACGATAATCCACTGCGATCGAGGGTTGAGCGCACCGTGCGCTGTGATTGTTTCTTTGCTGCGGTGCACTATCTTCTTTTTGGACGTTCGATCAGGACGGGTCGACATCGGAGCGAATGAACTCCAAAGTGCCCGAGCACGTTCGACGCTTGGGCACTGTCGGACTTTGTTACCCGTCAGTCGGGGTGGGCTCAGGGTTTTCCTGGATGAATCGCAGATTGCAAACCCGTACGCTATCGCAATGGACTTGATGGTCTGGATCGTCACGACGCCATTTCTTGCAGCAGCACTGGCGGGCGTGATGCGACGAACGCTGGGGACGAGAGTCGGATGGCCGCGAACCCTTGCGGTCGCGGTGATAGCACTCTCGGTGGGGGTTCCACTGTCGGGATACGTCGCAACACTTGCAGGAATTGCCAGCCAGGACGATCAACTTCTGGTGAGCGTAGGAACAGCGCTCATATTCTTCGGAGTTGTCGCGCTCTGGGTGTTCGCAGCATGCCTGGCCGCATTGGTTTTCCTCGAAGTTGTCCTTCCAACAGGATCCATCCCCGGACCGCCAGAAGCATTGCAGCGCAGCCGAAAATCGTGGCGCCGAACCAAGCGATACGTCCAGATCATGGGCATCGTCGTGCGAGCGGGAGGCGGGCCCGCTCTCCGTGCTGGGCCATCAGCGCCTCAGTTCGGGGACGCGCTAGTGGAAGTAATCAACCGGTGCGGTGTCACTTTCGTCAAGTTGGGACAGATCCTCGGCACGCGAGACGACCTCATACCACCCGAGTTGGCTCGCACTCTCTCGTCTCTGCAAAGTTCGGCACGACCGGCTGATCCAGTCCGCATTGCGGAGCTACTGGCATCGGAACTCGGCGACGCACCAGAGTCGGTGTTCGCATGGTTCGATGTGGAGCCGTTCGCCGCCGCCTCTGTCGCACAGGTACATTCCGCGCGCACCGTTGAAGGCGTCGACGTTGTGGTGAAGGTTCAACGGCCCGAGGCGAGCGCACAAGTGAGCGTGGATTGCGATATCTTCCTTCGCGTGTCATCCCGCGCGGAGACCCGTTTTCCCTGGGCACGCGATATCGGCGTTCACCGACTCGCCGGGGGCCTCGTCACGTCACTGCTCGAGGAACTCGACTACCGCACCGAAGCAGCGAATACCGGCGCGATTGCTTCCACCATGTCGAACCGCCCGGATATCGTCGTTCCGCACATCTACCCCAACCTCAGTAGCGGACGGGTGCTCGTGATGGAACGTCTTCACGGCACACCGCTCTCCGACGGTGAGTCGGCGCTCACCGGCCTCGACCGCGACACCCGCAGCAGCATCGCCAACGAACTTCTTGCGTCGTTGCTCGACGGGATCTTTGTCCACGGCGTGTTTCACGCGGACCTGCACCCCGGCAACATCATGATCCTCGATGACGGCCGGGTCGGGCTCCTCGACTTCGGCGCAGTAGGGGTTCTGGACGGCGAGACACGGATCTTGTTCGCCGTGCTCCTCAACGCTGCCCTCGCAGGTGATCCGGTGGCGACAGTCGACGCGATGCTGATGGCATTCGACGTGCCGCCCGAAGTTGATCGCGGAGCACTACGTCACCAGGTGGGCCGAGAGATCACCCTGCTCAGTGTCCAACCCAATGTTTCCATGGCATCGTTCGCGCGAATGTTCACTGTGCTTCGCGAACACCGAATCGGAGTGCCGGGAGACGTCGCCGCCGCTTTCCGTTCGCTCGCGTCCTTGGAGCGCGCCCTGCGGCTCCTGGATCCGCAGATCGACCTCGTCGCTGCTGTTCGGGCCGAAGTACCCCGACTGTTGACCCATGTCGCCAGCCCGACTGCAGCCGCGCAGGCAATCCTGTCGACGACGGCGGTCACAACCGCGGTGGTCCGGCGCCTGCCTGGTCAGCTCGATCAGATCGCGACCTCGATCGCGTCGGGAAGCTTCACACTTCGCACTCGCTCGGTCGCACACCCCGACGACAGGCGATGGTTACGACGGTCGGCGAACAACGCCCTGGGTATGGCGGCGGGAGTGACCGCGCTGATTGTCGCGGCGATCCTTCTGTTCGTACCTGGCGGACCACAACTCACACCTCAGTTGTCGGGCTATGCACTCGCGAGTGCGGTACTGGGCTTCGTCGGCGTCGTTCTGTGCATGCGGACCGTGTTCCGTTTGTTCACACTCGACAACCGGTAACCAGTAACTGATGTTCATCGCTTGATCTCGATGTCGTCGAAGTCGAGCGCCAGGAGCGTCGGCCGCGAGGGAACGCGGCCGCCTGGGCCTCTCGGGAGCACACGTCGTCGAGTGGGAAAGGTGAGACCGTCGAACTCGCGATGCTGGTCGCAGTAGAGAGCAGCTTTCGCCCAGCTGCCTACCGGTTCGGCGACGAAGTCGTGACGGCGGATGAGGCCACCGTTGTCGACATAGAAGGTCTGCTGCCGGCAATGGGTGTCGATTTCTGGCGCAAATGTTGCTTGTAGTCGTCGCCATTGCTGCCCGGATTCCTGCCAAGGTTCGGCTTCGGTGACAGTGATGTCGTCGCGGGCGAGCAGCAGCGGTGCGTTCAGATAGTTCCAAAAGGCGTAGCCGGCAAAGTAAGCGGTGTCGAGCGCGTCCCAGTGGAGGTTGCGCCGGACTCCACTCAACCCGAAAAACTCTGGACGTGGGTCGGTTCGACTCCCGAGTTCTTCGCCGTCACGAGCTTCGATCCGCACGACGCCCTTGTCGAACACAGCGCACTCGCCGACACGCGGAAAGTCTTGGAGGACAGTGCGTTGCTCGGCGACTTCAACCTCGACCGTGAACTTCGCCAGCTTGTTGCCGGGGAAGCGCTGAGGCAGCAGACCGCCCAAACGTCCCCGTGCCGTGATCGCTGAAACAGACTGCCAACGTTCGACTCCGCCATGTGCGGTGAGGACTTCATCGAGTAGTTCGGTCATATGTCGACGCTCTCCGTCCCCTGACGGAACTGTGGAAATCAGCGATCAGACGGACGCGTAGTTGTAGTTGCGTTCCTCCCGCGGTACCACTGCCACCCCGCGGTGATGATGACAGCGCCGGCAAGGGACCCGAGGATGCCGCTCGGGCGCAATGATAATCCGTCGCCTGCAATCAAACTCACGAGCAATCCGCCGACCAGCGAACCACCGATTCCCGCGATGAATGCGAAGGTCCAGTCCACTCGTGCGGTCGTTTTCCCCAGAATCAGCTGGGCTCCCGCTCCGATGACGATCCCGAACAGGAGTATTCCGATGATGAGCATGAGACAAGGCCCTTTCGTGGAGTGACGACGCAAGGCGCGAACGACTTACTCTGCACCATCTTTCCGGTATGTCTCTTATGTCGTGGTGAAATCCGTGTGAAAGGTCGTCGTCGCCCAATCCACGTTGCTAGGTCGATGCCAGTGTCGTCGCCCAGCGGTAGTCCGCCTTACCAGCCGGGGTTCGCTTGACTTCATCGACCAGCACGATCGTGCGCGGCACCTTGTAGCCGGCCAACGTCTTGCGGCAATGTTCCTGTACCGCTTCGAGAGTCAACTCGTCGGATCCGGGGTAGGTCGCGATCACCGCTGCGACCTGCTGCCCCATACGCGGGTCGGGCGCGGGGACAACGAGTGCGTCCGATATTGCCGGATGCGCGTGAAGGGCGGCCTCGACCTCTTCGGCGAAGACCTTCTCGCCACCGGTGTTGATGCACTGCGAGCCACGACCCAGGAAGACAATAGTGCCGTCCGCTTCGACCTTGCCCATGTCGCCGAGCACCGAAAGGCGGGTGCCGTCGGCGCGGGTCGGAAACGTGCGGGCGGTCTTCTCTTCGTCCTTGTAGTACCCGAGCGGGACGTTTCCGATACGCGCGATGTAGCCCACGTCGTCGGAGCCGGCGGGGATCTCTTCGAGCCGCTCGTCGACCAGGATCATGTTCGGCGAGGGCGGCATTCGCAGATTCCCCGCCTCGTCGATGGAGAAGGCGCCGTCGTTACCGGACTCGGAGGCTCCGAAGTTGTCCCGCAGCAGCAGGTCCGGCTTCACCGCCAGCATGCGGTCTCGAACGCTGGTGGACCAGATCGCACCACCCGACGTGATCGAGAAGAGACTGCTGAAATCGACCTCGTCTTTGCGTCGTTCCATCTCGTCGACCAACGGCAATCCCATGCCGTCACCGACGATCAAGATCACCTGTACCGAATCCTTCTCGATCGCTTCGACGACCTTCTCCGCAACGAATTCTCGTCGTAGAACCACGCGCGCGCCGAGGGTGAGGAACGTGAACAGCGAATACAACGCTGCGCCGTGCATGAGGGGGGCGGCAATGAGGAACGAGAGTTCCGGAAATTCCTTTGCAGCGCTGGCTATCTCGGCGAGGTCCTGTCGAGCTTCCTCGCCGTACGGATTTCCGCCGGAGAGCGGCTTACGGAAGAAGTCGTCGTGACGCCACATGACACCCTTCGGGTATCCGGTCGTCCCGCCGGTGTAGAGCAGGTACACGTCGTCGCCCGAACGAGAATCGAACTCCCCTACCGGTGACATCTCGCGAGCGTCGTCGAAGGAAACCACCGACACTTCATGCGCTTTCGCGGCAGCGACCAGTTCGGCCTCGACCTCGCCGATCACGATCACCGTCTTCACCTTCGGGCATGCACCGAAAAGGGAAGCAAGGACACGCTGATGCTCGGGGAGTTCCACGACCACTGCGACCGAGTCGGAGTTGGTGAAGATGTACTCGAGCTCGGCGGGTGTGTACCGATAGTTCACGTTGATCGGGACCGCACGGATCTTGATCAACCCGAGGATCGACGTGACATGTTCGACGCTGTTCTTCAGGAACAGGGCTACATGATCGCCTCGCGAGATGCCGGCTTGCGCGAGCAGGTTGGCCGTTCGGTTGGCTTCCGCGTCCAGCTCAGCGTAGGAGAAGTTCTCTCCCTCGTAAGTCAAGGCGACGCGATCAGGCACCGAGCTGGCGACGGTTTCGAATACATCAGCGAGGTTGAACTGCATCGTCTTCCCTTTCAGAGTCTGCGCCGCGATACCGAGGCATACAACCCTGAATCTAGAACACGTTCCATGTCACCCGAGGCAAAACGGAGCGATTAGCTGACCATTACCTGGACCTGACCTTGATCGGCGCAGCGACGGCCGAGCCCGCACCGCCCGACACCCATTCGGCGAGCAAGGTCTGCCACGACCCGCAATGGCAGCGCAGGTAGGTGACCGTCCCCTCGCTGGTCCGATGCCGAGATTCGATCTCCCAGCGGTGGATGCAACTTATCGGCGCGAAATCTGTTTTCTTCATACGACGAGCATGATGTAATGGCATTGTGCATCTCAACCCTTACGGCGAATATGCGGTGACGCTGGCCGCCGACCTGGCCAATCGAAATCCCGAGACCTTGGCCGAACTCGTCGAACGCTGCGTCGATGCAGGCATCATTCTCGATTTCCCCATCGCCGAGAAGGACCTCGACGAGACCCTCGACCTTCTGATCGAGTGGTCGAAAATCGTCGACGTCACGGAGGAGGCAGCCCGCGCCGAACTGGTGAACGTCATGCTCGAGCAAGCGTCGGCGTATCCGCGCATGACCAACCACGCGAACGACGGCTGGCATCTGCACTACCGCGATCCCCAACAGTCGCTCGCCGAGGTCCTCAAGGCACTCTTCTCGGTAGGCACGGCGCTACACCTCGTCGGCCGCGGCATGCACCGATTAGGGCGGTGCACCCTGGACGAGTGCACCAACATCTACGCGGACACCTCCCGCAACGGCAATCAGCGGTACTGCTCCCCCACGTGCGCGAACCGCGACGCGGTGCGGCGTCATCGTGCACGCAAGTGAGTTGCACCTACTACGACGTGGGACCCACTACCTCGAAATCCGAGCCACCTTGGTACTCGAACTGAAAGCTACCGCCGCTGCTTCCCGAGCTGATCCGATTCCACGCGTCGATCAAGTCCTGGACCGTGTTGTATCCCAGATCCTCCAAAGATCCTGAGAGACTTCCGGTTCCCGCGCCCTCGAACCAGCCGCCGACCACAACTGCCTGCGGAATCGCGATAGTGGGGTTGGTCGGATCGAGCAGTCGAACGCACGCTCCCGCAACGGCGTAAACCCCGGCCGGCAGATTACCGACGGTCCGCGTGATCGTCTGCCCAGGCGAAACGGCAAACAGATCGAGGATGTTACTGACGGTCGGGTACACCAACACGCCAGGCTGGAGCAGCTTTGCCGGATCGCGAACCACGTCGGGGACATCCCTGGCATTGAGGATCGCCACCGTGCAGTTGATGAAGCTGAACCGCGGGTTCGGGTTGGTGATGGTGAAGGTGATCGCATTGTCCGCTGCGCTCACCGATACCGGAGGCGGAAGAATCGCCGGTGCTGCCGACGCCGTCGCCGGAGTCATGACAACAAGTCCCACGACGGCGGCCGACGCCGCGACAATGCTTCCGAGAACGCGTTTGAATCCACGACTTCGCATTTCCGAACCTCCAGGCAAGTCGGTCAGATCACCAGATGCCTGAAGAATAGACCGCTCAGTCGGAAAATTGGGGAGACAGACGGTGAGCTACCCAAAAAGTCCTTCGAGGCTGCCGCTGCCGAACAGGTCGCTCAGGCTTCCGGTATTGATGCCGCTGAACGGTCCACCGATGACAACGAGGCTCGGCACGCCAGGAACAGGCTTACCCAACGTCTCCAGATCGAGAAGATCGGAGCACGCACCGAGCACGGCGTAGGTTCCGTCCGGAACATCGGTCACGGTGTTGGTGACCGTCTGCCCCTTACCGACGGCGAACAGTGAGGACGGGTCGGTGATCTTGGGGTACACCACAAGGTTCGGATCGAGCAGCTTGAGCGGATCATCAAGCACGGCAGCAGAATCCGCGGCGTTGACGACAAACGCCTGGCACAACGGGGCAATGCCCGTGTTGTTGTTCGTGATCGTCAGTGCCAGATCGTTTCCGGTCACCTTGTACGAGACGACCGGCGGGACCACCTCGGCCGACGCAGTTGCAGGATTGACCATCGCGACGCCTGCCGCGGTTGCAGCGGCGACTGCCACGGTTCCCACGACGCGACGTACTCCACTCGTGCCCAGCTTCATCGAGGATCCTTTCGTACTGCGCCTTGAGTTCGGCAACAGTGCGCAGCCTAGAACGGATCTACTGACCGAATTGCGTGAATAGTCCCGGAGGGAGGCCGTGCCCGAAAGATCGGGACAAACGTCCCCTTCTCGAAGAGCTCGCTGTTCGACTCAGTTCCCACTGGAGACGAAGGGCGTTCGCACCGGTCCGCCGACCGAACCGTGCGGTGCTACCAATCCACGCTTTTCGAGGATCGGACGCACGCCCTCACCGAACTGATACGCCTCTTCGAGATGGGGATAGCCCGACAATACGAAGTGATCCAGACCGATCGCCGCGTACTCGGCAATCCGATCAGCCACTTCTTGGTGCGAACCGACCAATGCGGTGCCTGCACCCCCTCGCACCAATCCGACGCCGGTCCACAGGTTCGGCGCAATCTCCAGCGACCTCGCTCCGACGTCTTCCTTGTAAGCCGAACCGCCGCCGTGCAATTCAAGCATCCGACGCTGACCTTCGGAGCCGGATCGCGCAAGACTCGCCTGAGCCTGCTCGACGGTCGCCGGATCGAGCGCACTGAGCAGCCGATCCGCTTCTGCCCATGCCTGTTCCGAGGTGTCCCGGCTGATGACATGCAGACGGATTCCGTAGTCGAGGTGACGACCTTGAACTTCCGCGAGGTCGCGAATCCAGGCGATCTTGGCGGCAACAGCGGACGGCGTCTCACCCCAGGTGAGATACGTATCCGCGTAACGCGATGCGACGGTTCCGGCCGCCGGCGACGATCCACCGAAGAAGATGGGCGGTACCGGGTCCGGAATACGCTGCAGCATAGCCTTTTCCACGTTGACGTACTCGCCGGAGAAATCAACCGGACCGTTACCGGACCACAACTGGCGGATCACGTCTAGGAACTCGCCGCATCGTGCGTACCGTTGGTTCTTGTCGAGGAAGTCACCGAACGTGCGCTGCTCGTGGTCCTCCCCGCCGGTCACGACGTTGAGCAGCAGACGACCGCCCGACTGCCATTGGAAGGTTGCGGCCATCTGAGCGGCAAGCGTGGGGCTGAGTAATCCCGGGCGCAGAGCAACCAGAAACTTGAGTGTCTCGGTGGTCTCGAGCATCATCGCCGTCGTCAGCCATGCGTCTTCGCACCACGCGCCGGTCGGCGTGAGGACAGCTTCGAAGCCGTTCGTCTCGGCGGCCGCGCCGATCTGATTGAGGTATTTCAGCGTCGCCGGACGATCACCGGACATCGAGCTGCCGTGCCCACCCGCCATCAGATTCCGGGAATCACCGTAAGTAGGCAAGAACCAGTGGAAGCGCAGTGACACGGTGATTCCTTTCGTCGACAAACAGGCAGAACTCTTCTGTCATTACAACCACAGTCCACCTCGAAGAACAGGGTTGAAATCACCCTGATCGCTACGGGTGCCCACTTTCGGCTCCGGCGATACCTTCGTGAATTTGCACCGCGACCCGGGGGCTCCGATGACCACGTTTGCCGAAGTCGAGCACAATTCACCGTTCTCGAACGAGACCGACGACGAGCGGCGATCCAGACTGAGAACCGTCGTCGCCGCGAGCCTGCTCGGCACGACGGTCGAGTGGTACGACTTCTTCCTCTATGCGACGGCCGCGAGCCTCGTCTTCAACCAACTGTTCTTCCCCAACCAGAGTTCCTTTGTCGGGACCATGCTTTCTTTTGCGACCTTCGCGGTCGGCTTTCTCGTTCGCCCCATCGGCGGAGTGGTGTTCGGTCACATCGGCGATCGCATCGGGCGCAAGCAAACGCTTGCCCTCACGATGTTCATCATGGGTATCGCGACGGCGCTCATGGGTGTCCTTCCGACCGCAGCTCAAATCGGGGTCGTTGCACCGATTCTGCTTCTGCTGCTTCGTATCCTGCAGGGATTTGCTCTCGGTGGTGAGTGGGCCGGAGCCGTTCTTCTGGCGGTCGAACACAGTCCGGAGAAGAAGCGCGGGCTGTTCGGCAGCATCCCGCAGATCGGACTGGCTCTCGGCTTGGCTTTGGGCACAGGAATGTTCGCACTACTTCAAACGGTCTTCGACGACGAACAGTTTCTCCGTTTCGGCTGGCGCATAGCCTTTGTTCTCAGCTTGGTGCTCGTGATCGTAGGGTTGGTGGTCCGTTTGAAGGTCGACGAGACGCCGGCATTTCAGGCCGTTCGCGACCTCGAACAACGCTCGTCCGCCCCGCTCAGGGAAGTCTTTCAAGGAAGAGTCGCGCGAAACACCGTACTGGGCATGCTGTCTCGCTGGGGCGAGGGCGCCGCGTTCAACACCTGGGGCGTCTTTGCAATCACGTATGCAACCAAGACTCTGCATTTCGAAAAGGTTCCGGTACTTCTCGTGGTCACCGTGGCCGCAGTAGTGATGGCGATCTTGCTGCCGTTTTCCGGTTCACTCACTGATCGGTTCGGCCCGCAACGGGTCTACATCGTGGGTATCGCCGCGTACGGCCTCGCGATCTTCCCCGCCTTCGCACTGTTCGGTACCGAGAATCTCCTGCTCTTCGGAGTCGCGATGGTCGTGGTCTTCGGAGTGATTCATGCCTTGTTCTACGGCGCCCAGGGAACGCTGTATGCGAGCCTCTACCCCACAGAAATCCGGTACACCGGGTTGTCGGTCGTCTACCAGTTCTCGGGCATCTACGCCTCCGGCGTCACACCTCTGATCCTTACTGCACTGATCGGCGCCACCGGCGGTTCACCGTGGCTGGCCTGTGGATATCTGGTGGCCACCTCGGCGATCAGCGTCGTCGCCACTGCGGCGATCAGGAAGCGTGATCTGCATCTGTAGCGATCACATCTGAATATTCACCTATCTTGCACATTTACTAGATATGCATAGAAATACCTGCGAAGAAGAATAGATCGAGATACGCCTGCGCATCGGATACATCGGTGTATCGTTTGGGGTCCCACCCTGACGGAGGCGCCGATGACGACTGGAACGGACAACTCGCCGGCCAAGCGTGTCACCAAACGCCGTGGTCAGACCCGGCAGCGTCTGCTCGACGCGGCTGCAGATGTCTTCTCCGAATCCGGGTTCGGGCACGCCACGGTCGAGCAGATCTGCGAACGCGCCGGATACTCCCGAGGCGCGTTCTACTCCAACTTCGATTCACTCGACGAATTGTTCTTCGCGATGTGGGAGCAGCGATCTGCATCAATGCTCGCCGATCTACGGCTGGCGACGGAGTCGATCACCGCCGGTAACATCGTCGACATCCATGCCGCTGTCGCCCGGATCGTGGCGGTGGTTCCGGTCGACCCGCAGTGGTACCGGATCAACGCGGAATTCACAGCCCACGCGCTCCGTAACCCGGCACTTCGCAAAGCCCTTGCCGACCGTGAAGACGCGATCCTTCGCACCCTGTTGCCCATTGTGGAGTCCGCACTCAGCGATGTCGGGCGAACAATCGTCGGCGACCCGACGGCGTTGGGACGGGCATTGGTTGCAGTGCACGACGGCACCAGCGTGCAGTGCCTCGTCGATACCGACACCAACGCCGCCTTTGCACTGCGCCGCGATATCTTCACTCGAATTCTGCTGTCCTACAGCGAAATAATCCAGAACAACCAATCGGAAGAGGAGTTGTCGTGAGCGAACAAGCTGACGTCATCGTTGTCGGGGCAGGGCTGGCGGGACTGGTCGCCACCTACGAACTGACGCGCGCGGGCCGCAAAGTCCTTGTCGTGGAACAGGAGAACGCTGCCAACCTCGGCGCGCAGGCATTTTGGTCTCTCGGCGGACTCTTCCTCGTGAACAGCCCCGAACAACGCCGACTCGGCATCAAGGACTCCCTCGAGTTGGCGATGCAGGACTGGATGGGCACAGCCGGATTCGACCGTGAGCGCGAAGATCACTGGCCGCGTCAGTGGGCCAAGGCGTACGTCGAGTTCGCAGCGGGCGACAAGCGTCAGTACCTGCACGATCTGGGGCTTCGCCTGATGCCGAATGTCGGCTGGGCCGAACGCGGCCGCGGAATGGCTCTCGGACACGGAAATTCGGTGCCGCGCTTCCACCTCACCTGGGGCACCGGACCTGGCGTCGTCGATGTCTTTCTGACCAAGGTCATAGCTGCCCAGAAACGTGGCCTTGTCACGTTCAAGCACCGCCACCAGGTGGATCAGTTGGTGGTCACCGATGGCGCGGTCACCGGTGTACGAGGAACCGTCCTCGAACCTTCCAGTGATCTGCGCGGTGTGAAGAGCTCACGCACCCCCATCGGCGAATTCGAGTTCGCCGCACAGGCCGTCGTGGTCACCTCCGGTGGAATCGGCGGCAACTACGAACTGGTGAAGAAGAACTGGCCGGAGCGACTCGGCACGGCTCCGAAGCACATGCTGACGGGAGTACCGGCGCACGTCGACGGACGCATGCTCGAAATCACCGAATCCGCGGGCGGAAACATCGTCAACCGCGACCGCATGTGGCACTACACCGAAGGCATCCAGAACTGGAATCCCATCTGGCCCAACCACGGAATCCGAATCATCCCCGGACCGTCCTCGATGTGGTTCGACGCCACCGGCAAGCGTCTGCCGGTCCCCAACTTCCCCGGCTTCGACACGATGGGAACTTTCAAGTACATCCTCGACAGCGGCCACGAGTACACGTGGTTCATCCTCGACCAGAAGATCATCGAGAAGGAGTTCGCACTCTCGGGATCGGAACAGAACCCTGACTTCACCAACCGCGACTTCAAGCTCCTCCTCGAACGAATCAAGAAGGGCGCGCCGGGACCGGTCGAGGCGTTCAAGCAGAAGGGCGCGGACTTCGTGGTGCGCAACAACCTTCGCGATCTGGTCGACGGCATGAACGCCCTCACCGACGAACCGCTCCTCGACTACGAGGACATCGAACGCGAGATGATCGCCCGCGACCGCGAAGTCGACAACAAGTACAGCAAGGACTTCCAGGTCACCGCCATCCACGGTGCCCGTAATCTGTTGGCAGACAAGATCGTGCGCGTCGTTGCACCGCACAAGATCCTGGACCCCAAGAACGGCCCACTGATCGCGGTCCGGTTGCACCTACTCACACGCAAGACCCTCGGCGGCTTGGAAACCAACCTGGATTCGCAGGTCATCAAGGCCGACGGCAGTGTCTTCGACGGTCTGTACGCAGCCGGTGAAGTCGCGGGCTTCGGCGGCGGCGGAGTCCACGGTTACAGCGCACTCGAGGGGACCTTCCTCGGCGGCTGCATCTTCTCGGGCCGCGCAGCCGGACGAGCATTGGCGCGCGACCTGTAGCTCCGAAATCAGACGAGCGAATGCGTGACCAGAATGTGGTGGGCACGCATTCGCCGCGCCTCGTGCACGGATTGATGGTGGTGATGGTGCGTCGGCCCCCGCGCGTGGCGGACCAGATCGTGAACAGTTCGGATGACGGTCGGCATTGCGACCCTCCCTCAGGAGATTGTGACTGCTGCTCTTGCCTGTGGAATCACTGTCTGGACACCGCCACTCGCGCCACCTCCTCCGGATCGATGAGGTGGGTATGGTCGTCGTCACCGACATCGATCTGCACGACGTCGATACGTGCGTTGAATGTGGTTGCGCCACTGTAATCAACACTGACAGGCATGCCGTAGTCATCCCCGATGTCGGTGGTCTCGTCCGCGGAGAAGACCATCGGTTGCGTCTGCTCGACGCGACCTGAGCCCACTTCGCGACCGTCGTGATAGATCGTGACCCCACCGCCTCTCGCGAGACCACCTCCGTCGTAGGTGAACTCAGCTCTGATCTGGTGTGATCCTGCCGGAATGTCAACGTCGGAACCGATGACGAACTCGGTCATGCCCAATAGGTTGTAGACGAATTTGGCGCGGCCTTCCCGCGCGTAAAGTGCCCAGCCACCAAATCTGCCTCCCTGCGCGATCATCACACCGTTGGCAGTAATGCCATCCGCGACGTCGACTGCTGCTGTGACACTGAATGATCGGTTCTTGATACTCAGCACGCTGTGCTCGCTCAGCCGTTTCATTCCGGGAAACAGAACCTGTCGATTCCCGGACACCAACTGCGGACGCCCCGCGATGTGAGGGTTGAACCTCTCGAATCTTCGGTCGTCGATCGGAAGCACGTTGTACTTGACTGCTTCGATCAACCACAAGCGTTGCAGTGCAGCGAGTTTCTCCGGCAACTCGGCCGCCAAATCTTTGGACTGCGTCCAATCCTGAGACCCGTCGTAGAGCTCCCACACGTCGTCGTCGAGAGCGGGGAGTGCCTCCGCGAAAAGCCACGGAGTGCTGTGCCTGGTGACCGCACTCCAACCCTTGTAATAGATTCCACGGTTGCCGGCCATCTCGAAGTACTGCAGATCGTGACGTTCGGCGACTTCGGCGTCGTCGAAGGTGTAGACCATGCTGGTCCCCTCGATGGGTGATTGCTGGACGCCGTTGACAAAGGTCGGTTCCGGTAGTTTCGCGACTTCGAGGATCGTCGGTGCAACGTCGATGACGTGGGTGAACTGCGACCGCGTCTCCCCCTTGGTCCGAATCCCTGCAGGCCAGTGCACGATCGTCCCGTTACGGGTGCCACCCCAGTGTGACGCAACCTGTTTCGTCCACTGATACGGCGTACACATTGCCCACGCCCACCCCACGGAATAGTGGTTGTATGCGTCCTTGGTACCGAATTTGTCTTTCACTTCCGCCATGAACTCGGGTGTTTCGATGGCGGCGAGTCCGTTGAAGTTGGCCATCTCGTTGAAAGCGCCGTTGATCGTCCCCTCTGCGGATGCTCCGTTGTCTCCGATGATGTAGTACACGAGAGTGTTGTCGAGAGCTCCGAGTTCTTCGATCGCATCGACAAGCCGGCCGACATGGAAATCGGTGTGTTCGAGAAATCCTGCATAGACTTCCATTTGGCGTTCGAGGACGGGCTTCATCTCCTCACTCATGTCCTCCCACGCCGGGATGGCCTCGGGACGCGGGGTGAGGACCGCATCCGCGGGAACGACCCCCCGCTGCTTCTGCTGCTCGAGAATCGATTCGCGTTGAGCGTCCCAACCTCCTGCGAACCGGCCCTCGTACTTGTCGGCCCACTGCTTCGGAACATGGTGCGGTGCATGTGTGGCGCCGGGTGCAAAGTAGACGAAGAACGGCTTGTCCGGAGCCAATGACTTCTGCATCCGAACCCAGTCGATCGCGTGATCGGCAAGGTCCTCAGTGAGGTGGTAACCCTCCTCCGGTGTCTTGTCCGGCTCGACAGGCGCGACGCCCTCGTACAGCGCCGGGTAATACTGGTTGTTCTCCCCGCCGATGAATCCGTAGAAATGCTCGAATCCGCCTTCTCCCGTCGGCCACGACGTGAACGGTCCCACCGGGGATGTTTGCCACGGCGGAACCTCGTGACACTTGCCGAACTGCGCCGTCGAGTATCCGTTGAGTTTCAACGTCATCGGCAGTGCGGCTTTGGTATTCGGCCGCAGGCCGGAAAGACCAGGAGCCGAGGTAGCGGTTTCGGTGATCGATCCCATGCCGACCGAATGATGGTTGCGCCCGCTCAGAAGAGCGGCGCGGGTCGGAGCACACAGTGCCGTCGTGTGAAACCGCGTGTACGTGAGCCCATTACTTTGCAATCGCTCAGCAGTCGGTGTGTCCGCTGGTCCTCCGAAGGCACTGCTCGCGCCATATCCCACGTCGTCCAACAGGACCACCAGAACATTGGGTGCGCCGGCCGGCGGTAGTAGCGGAGTGATCGGTGGAAACTCGGTGTCCGGATCCTTCGCGTCGTACGTCACCAGACCAAGATGTTGTCGATCCGGAATCGGTAGTACGGCGCGGCTCTGGTCTGTCGGATCCGTCATGACGTCTCGCCTTCTGTCTCTCACATGGCTCTTTCAAGCGTTTCAGGATCACGACGACGTCGACATCATCCGTTTCGGGTGAAGGCGCACCATTGCCGCAGCGTGGAGGCTTGAAGTGTGGATCAGCCCGGACGTTTCGCTCCCACCCCGATCGGGCATGCCTTCCTCGTCCCCCGGCGCCGTGTACGTGCCGGCCTGACCCAGATCCTGTGCGTCGTCGTGGGACTGGCTGCCGGACTGGGGATGCCGTACGTCCGGAGCGGCCCGACGATTCCTGCCCGTCAGGTCAGCGAGATGCTCGTTGCCCTCGGACTGGGGCTATTAGGTGTAGTGGCAGTGATCTTCTCGCTGCTGTTCCTCGTCGTCCAATGGGCCGCGACCACCTTCACTCCTCGCTTGTTGTTGTTCCGCGACGACCCCATCGTGTGGCGGACGTTTGCCTTCGCGATGGGCCAGTCGGTTTTCGACATCACGGCGGCGCTCGCCATCAGCAACGAAACGGATGTGTCCGTGGTTGTGCCAAGTCTCGCAGTGCTGGCACTCTTGGCCACGCTGACGCTGATCAGACTGCTCCAGCTGCGCGCATTCTCGGCCATCCAGTTGGCTCCTGTACTGACCACGATCTCGAGTCGTGGCCGAGCAGTCTTCGCCGCCGTGTACCCCACCACCGATCTGGAGTTGCCGCCTCTACCAACACTTCCGGTGATCACGACAATCGAGTGGCATCGACCGCCGGCCGTTCTGCAGCAGATCCTCGTCGAAGATCTGCTGCAGAACGCTCGGAACTGCCGATCCATGGTGGTCCTCCGAGTGTCGCCGGGTAGCACGCTGCGAGACGGATTGCCGCTCGCCGACGTCTACGGCGGACCCATGCCCGCCAACGCGATCCTTGACGCCTTGGTCAGTGGGAGTGAGCGGACCTTCACCCAGGACCCCCTACTCGCGATTCGGTTGTTGGCT
Organism: Rhodococcus sp. WY5; assembly: GCF_018588185.1. Classification (NCBI taxonomy): domain Bacteria; kingdom Bacillati; phylum Actinomycetota; class Actinomycetes; order Mycobacteriales; family Nocardiaceae; genus Rhodococcus; species Rhodococcus sp. WY5. The sequence goes on along the minus strand of NZ_JAAMPR010000001.1, from coordinate 1,917,518 downwards.
GACATCGCGCTCAGAGCGCTCTCACCCGCTATCAACGATCCTGCGACGGCCGTGCAGGCTCTGGACGAGATCGAGGACCTCCTCTCTCTGGTGGCCTCCGTACGCGCAGATTCGATCCGGGCCGTCGACGAGCGTGGTGATCTGCGTGTGGTGATTCCACTGCCCGACTTCACGAGCTTCGTCAGAACCGGACTGGACGACGTCATAGCCTCGGCATCGAACTCGCCACTCGTTCTGGGCCGACTTCGCGACCTACTTTCGCACGTCGCCGCCCAATCGGAGTCTCGGAACCGCGATATTCTCGCCAAGCGCGCTCGCTGGATTGATCAGCTGTCACAAGGCTTCCCGCGACTCGAACCCCCGTTGTGAACCCGTACAGATTTGCGGGCCATCGCGTCAAAGCATCGTCAAGATCAGTCTCAGAGCTACGGGAAATGACGATACTGACTCGGTGAGACATGCAGTGATACTCGGACACCGTGGAGTCATATCGTCGACGACCCGCCCGGCCCGTGGGCCAGAGAATCAGAAGCTCTCCGTCGCAACCGGACTGGCAGGGCTTTCGCTCGACGCGATGGCCTCGGTGTCGTACGGGCCAGAAGCCATCGTGTTGGTGTTGGCCCTCGCCGGCGGCGCGGGGATCGGGTTCACCGTGCCGGTGACGATCGCCATCGCCGTGCTGCTTGTGGTCCTGGTGGCGTCGTATCGCCAGGTGATCGCCGCATTTCCCGAAGGCGGTGGCGCATATGCCGTCGCGAAGAAGCATCTGAGTCCTCGCGCAAGCCTGACTGCCGCCGCATCGTTGATCGTCGACTACACCCTCAACGTCGCGGTATCGATCGCAGCCGGTGTCGCGGCTCTGACCTCCGCCTTCCCTGCGCTTCTTCCCTACACGGTCTGGATCGCACTGGCGATACTCGGCGGCATCACGGCACTGAATCTGCGGGGCATCGCAGATTCCGCGCGGGTATTCATGTTGCCCACCGTGGTTTTTGTCGTCAGCATCTTCACGGTGATCGGTGCCGGACTGCTTCGGGAAAACCCTGCTGCCGCAACGGCTCCCTTCGTCGTCGACAACGCACACACGATCGGCATTCTCCTTCTGCTCAAGGCATTTTCGAGTGGTTGCGCCGCATTGACCGGTGTCGAAGCCATCGCCAACGCGGTACCCAGTTTCAAGAAGCCTCGCGTGCGTAGCGCTCAGCGTGCCGAAGTAGCTCTGGGAATCCTGTTGGGCACCATGTTGATCGGCCTTGCCGTGTTGATCGAGAAGTTCTCACTGGCCCCAGTCCCTGGAACAACGGTCCTGTCGCAACTCACTTCCGCTGCCCTCGGAAATGGTGTGGGCTACTACGTCGTCCAATTCTCCACTGTGATTCTGTTGGCGTTGGCCGCGAATACCTCGTACGGCGGACTTCCGAACCTGATGCGAATCCTCGCCGACGACAACGTGCTCCCGCACCGCTTCAGCCGGAAGTCGACGCGCGACGTCTTCACTTACGGCGTCTTGTCGCTCGGTGGCGTCGGTGCTCTCCTGCTCATCGGATCCGGCGGAAACATGAACACCTTGGTGCCGCTGTTCGCCATCGGTGTGTTCATCGGATTCACGCTCGCGCAGTTCGGCATGGTGCGCCACTGGCTCGCCGAACAGACGCCGGGCTGGAAGTGGCGCCTAGCGCTCAACGGTTTCGGCGCAGTGTTGACCTCGATCGCAGCAGTGGTGACCACCGCCATGAAGTTCACCGAGGGAGCCTGGCTGATCGCTCTCGCCCTCCCTGCGCTTGTCCTCGGTATGGAACGCATCCGCGGTGCGTACACACATATCGGTACGCGGTTAACCGTTCAGGGTGAGAACGATTCTCTGTCTATCGGATACAAACCAGCGGTCCTAGTACCGGTGTCCGAAATTACGTCGCTCTCCACCCGCGCGATGGCCGCGGCAACGGCGATGTCGTCACAGCCCATCGCAATTCGAGTCTGCCTGGCCCACGAATCGACGACGGACTTCACACGCCGATGGCAAGCCCGACACCCGAATTCGCGTTTGATCGTCATCGAGGACACCGAGAATTCCGTGGGGAACACCCTCGCCCGATACATCCGCACACACTTCCCCCACCGAGAGACCTTTGTTGTCGTCGCCACCATCGACCCGGCGACCAGATGGCACCGGTTCCTCCCGAGCCAACGGACCGATGAGATCGCTCATGCACTGCGCAAACACACCGAGGCCGTGGTGTGCCAGATTCCGGTTCGGATCGATCCGGCTCACCGCGATCCCGCCCTACGCGCGTAAGCCGACGCTCAGAGCGAAGTCCCGAACAACATGCCGAGCAGATACGTCGCGCCGGCAGCGCCGTAGCCGATCGCAAGTTGGCGTAGCGCCCGCTTGAATGGCGGCCCGCCCGAGAGCAACCCGACCACAACGCCCGTCGTCAGCAACGCGATCCCCACGAGAACAGATGCGACGATCAGAGCCGTCATGCCTTCCAGGCCGAACAGATACGGCAGCACCGGAATGATTGCGCCCGAGGCGAAGAAGCAGAAACTTGCCGCCGCTGCGCCCAACCCGGTTCCGACGGCTTCATGGTCGTCGACAACGTCCGCGGCGCCGAAGGTGCTGTTCGCGAGGACCTCGGCGGCGCGCTGGTCCGCTTCCTCGGCGGACATACCGCGGGCCCGGTAGACCAGGGCCAATTCGTTCGCGTCGACGTCGAGCAGGCCGACAGCTTCGCTGGCCGCGGGACCAGGATTGGACGCTTCCAACAACTCTCGCTGAGAGCGGACTGAAACGTACTCGCCGGCACCCATCGACAGGGCGCCGGCCAGAAGCCCGGCCATGCCGGTGATCAGAACGATCTGGTTGGAGACGCCGCTACCGCTGATGCCGAGTACAAGAGCGAGATTGCTGACGAGGCCGTCGTTGGCTCCGAAGACGGCGGCACGAAACGTCCCCGAAAGTCTGTTCCGACCCCGAGTGGCCAAGGCCCGCACCACTTCTTCGTGGATCTTCTCGTCCGCGCCCATCGATGCAGTCGCGTCGGCGTCGTTGGGATACGGGGATCGCGTCTCCGCGCGCTGCGCAAGAGCGAGCACGAAGACGGAGCCGAAGCGCCTGGCCAGAAAGCCCAGTATCCGAGTGCGGATATCGCCGCGAAGTGGTTTGCCGACGTGATCGCCGAGTAGCGCTCGCCAGTGCGCCTCGTGTCGCCCCTCCGCGTCGGCCAGTGCGAGAAGGATTTCGCGCTCCTCGCCGCTGCGCCTACTCGCGAGGTCTCGGTAGACGGCGGCCTCGGCTTGTTCGTCGGCGAGGTATCGTCTCCAGCGCTTGACATCTCGCGGGTCTGGATCGGGTCGTGCGGCCGGAACTGTGGACATCGTGTTCCCCTTTCCGGTGAGGCGGTCACGCTTCGAGTACTCGGTCCATCCACGTCGTCAGATCGTTGATGACGTCGTCGCGGTTGGTCTCGTTGAAGATCTCGTGTCTGGCACCCGGATAGGTGTAGTAGGTGACGTCTTCGATCCCCGCCGAGTTGTACCGTTCGACTGCGACGTCGGTACGGCTCAGTGCGGCGTTGAGAGGATCCGAGGTGCCGACGAAGACCAGGATCGGAAGGTCTTGTCGCACGCCCTCGACGTCGACGAACCTCGGCCCAGCTGCGATAAGCCCGCCCATGCCGGCGTCGTCCAGGCTGAAACCACACAGTGGATCGTTGATGTACAGATCCACCTGCGCTTCGTCACGGCTGAGCCAGTCGTGCGGAGTACGGGCCGGTTCGAATTCGGCGTTGAACTGGGCGAGGACGTCCGGGCCGTCGTTGACGAGGCTCTCGATGAGTTGATCGACCGCGGTGGTCCCCGACAGTGCGACGGCGTCGATCAGGTGTGAATGGTCGAGGATGTACTGCTGCGAAGCGAACGAACCGAGGCTGTGGCTGAGCAGTACGACGGGCAGGCCGGGGTGGTTGTCGCGGATGATGCCCGTGAGGGTCACCATGTCTGCCACCAAGCGGTTCCAGCCGTCGTCGCCGATGTTGCCTGGGCCGGCGTGCATGCTCTCACCGTGGCCGCGGTGGTCCGCCGCGTAGACGTGGAAACCGCGAGCATTCAGGGCTTCGGCAACGTGTGCGTAGCGTTTTGCGTGCTCACCCATACCGTGCGCGAGTTGAACAACCCCTCGAGGTTCCTGCTCGGTGGGCCATTCGTGGACATGAATGACCACTCCGTCGTCGCTGGTGAAGGTGAACATGCGCTACTCCCGGTGGTCGCGATCCGGACAGGTCATTTCTCATGCTAGATCCGCAACGGCAATCCATCCGGGAAGTAGGTCCTGATCACCGGCGAGCCTGATTCGTTTCTGCACATCCGGCTTAAAACTCGGATATACCGGACACGGATGTTCGGAAACAGTTGTCGACCAGCCTGAGGAGTACAGAGCGATGAATTCGAACCGCATGCGCAACGTCGGCTTGTTGGCGGCTCCACTTGCTGCTCTCGCCCTTCTCAGCGGTTGCGGCTCGGATGAAACGGGAACGGCCGAGAGTTCACCGGCACCCGCCTCAACGACGACCGCCTCTGCGCCGACGACCCAGACCGGCACCGCTTCACCTTCGACGACCCATACCGACCACACCCAAACGACAACCTCGACGGCACCCAATCCCGAAGGCTGCGCGATCGGGGAACTGAACGTCACCCTCGGCGAGTCGAGTGGCGCCGCCGGTTCTGTGGAGCTTCCGGTGGTCTTCACCAACACGGGCGGCCGCACGTGCACGCTCGACGGTTTCCCCGGCGTCTCGTATGTCACGGGAGCGTCCGGAAGCGAAGTGGGTGCTGCAGCCGGCCGCTCCGGATCCGGTTCACTCGTCTCCCTTGCCCCTGGCTCTGCCGCAACGTCTTTGGTGCGAGCTACGAACGTCGAGAACTACCCGGCAGATCAGTGCGGCGTGACCGACGTTGCGGGACTGAGGGTTTACCCACCCAACAGCTACGACTCGGTCTTCCTCGCCTACCCCACCAAGGGTTGCTCGATGACCGGCGCGAACATCAACCAGCTGACGGTCGCGCCGGTCGCCCGCTGAGTCACGGCTTGAGACGTCGTAGACCCCAGAGCGCAGGCAGGAGGAACAATCCCGAAAGGATCAGGACGAGTGCAGCTTCCGTGAATTGGAATCGTCTGACCTGGTCGACCGAGTGGTACCAGGTTTCGTAGTGGTCCACTCCCTGCGCGAGCACACACGCACGATATTCGGCGTCGAGTTGGGCCAAGAAGGCTTTCTGGCGAACATAGAAATCCACGTCACTCTCGTCGGATCGCTGATCGTATTCATTGCCGGCTGTATCGTTAGTGCACGCCTGATAGTCGATCTCGACCGGCTTCCCGTTGGCATCGGTGTATCCACTCCGTATCACCCACGCCATCGAGGAGTCCATGACGTAAGTTGCGTAGAAGGTGTCGTGGTCGATACCTTGCGTCAGCACAGTCGGCTCGGCATAGTGCGGCCGTGCCAGATTCTGAAATCCCACCATCAAACCTGCGACGGCCACCAAGGTGACGGCCACCGCGGCGATGGGTGATCGCACCAGCAGTGATACCGCAGCTCCGGCGACCAACGCCATGAAAGTGTATGCACCCAAGACGATTCCGCTGGAATTGAACAGAGGGAAGAGCATCGAACTCATTCCGTACGACTGAACGGGTCCGACGTTGACCACATAACTCCAACTCTCGAATCCAACCCGAGCGGCTTCGAGAATGAAACCGAGAATCGCGGCTGCGGCAGTGAGCGGAAGAAAGACAACAACGACTCGCATCCAGAACCATCGTGCTCGACTCACCGACTGCGTCAGACCGAGAACATGTGTTTGCTGATCGATGTCGCGGGAGAATACCGTCGCGCCCACCAGCGCCCCGAGTAGTACCGGTAAGGCGGCGGCGATCGTGTTCACGCCGGTAACGGCGGTATCCGCCCAGCAGTCCCATCCGACCCCGACACACCCGAAGTACGTTCCTCGGCCCTCTGTACCCAAGCTACTTCGAGTTCCGATCCCGCCGACTATCGCTGCCATAGCCAAAGCTGCGATGAATCCAAGCGACACAACGAGCGATGTCCGGTGGTGCCGCCACGTAACCCAGATCATGCCGCCACCATCGTTTCTGCGCTCAGGTGCCCGAGCACCACGTCGTCGAGAGTTGCGTCGTCGATCACCCAGCCGGCCCGAGGGCTCGGACGGATTCCCTCCACCACGTGAGAATTCGACCGCATCCCCTTGTCGGTATGAATGACCGCACCGGCGCCGACCACGTCCGAGGGGTCGCCGTCCCCGATCAATACGTAATGGGCAGAGATCAATTCATCCAACGGACCGGACAATCTCGCGTTTCCGCCGCCCAGCAGAAGAAGTCGATCCGAGACGTCTGCCAATTCGGAGACGATGTGTGAAGACAACAGAACCGTGGTGCCGTACTCGGCAACGTCTTCGAGCAGAGTGGTCGCGACGGACCGCCGCGCCACGGGATCAAGATCCGCCAAGGGCTCGTCGAGTAGAAGCAACTGCGGTCTGCGCCCCAGCGCCAAAGCCAGTGCAACCCTGGTTCGTTGACCTGGTGACAGAGTCTTCGCCTTTGCATCGAGAGCAATCCCAGCGCGCTCCACCAGATCCAGAGCGTACTTCGCATCCCACTCGTCGTTGGTATATGCGCCGAATCGAAGAAGTTCTGCAACAGTGAATTTGGGATACAGCGGCTTGTGCTGAGCGAGGTACGACAGGCCTGGGCAGATGCCGTCCTGATCCGGCGTGCTGCCCAGGACGGAGATCGAACCATGGTCAGGCATCGTCAACCCGACCGCCAAGGACATCAGCGTGGACTTACCGGCGCCGTTCACCCCGACCAGGGCAGTGATGCTTCCTGTTGCGATCTCGAATGTGCAGGCGTCGAGCACCTTCTTCTTGCCGAAGCGCTTGTCCACGTCCTGCATTGTCAGTGCCGATTCTTGCGCAGTCATGATGTCTCCCCCTGCTTTCCGGACGGATCCGTTTCGATGAACGTCTTCTCGAGTTCCAAACTCACCAGTGCTTCGATGTCCGTGCGCTCGAGTCCAGCGGCCACGGCATCTGCCACCCAACGCGCCAACTCGCGCCGTAGCGCAGAGCTTTCCGCCATACCGGGCTTGGCCAGGGACTTGACGACGAACGTGCCCAATCCGGGCCGCGGAGCAACAAGTCCGTCGCGCTCGAGTTCCTTGTAGGCCTTCAGGACTGTGTTCGGGTTGATCGCGAGCGCTCCCACGACGTCCTTGGCTGTGGGCAGCCGATCCCCGACTTGGAGATCACCGAGCCTGAGCGCCTGCTTCACCTGAAGGACCAATTGCACGTAAGTGGGAATGCCGGATCGGCGGTCGATACGGAAGTCGATCATCCGAACCCTTTCACTAGTTCATTAGTGGAATAGACATTTACCCTGCCTTGACCTCCCGGGTCAAGCCAGACGACCCCTGTAAAGTGCAGATGCCCCGGTTCACCGGGGTGCCACGCTGCTCGTGTGAAGTTCGGTGAAACCCCGGCACTGTCGACGCAACTGTGAATTCGCCCGTCACTACTCGAGGCGAACGAGTCAGGTCACCGGCCTCGTGGCGACACGATGGTTCTCGGACGAAGGACCGCTCGTGGCGCTTCGCCTCGCGGCCGCGCTGCTCGCGACCCTTCACCACTAGCGGAGGGGTGGCTGTGAGTACTCGGCCGACACGTAAATTCAGATCTGTACTTGCAGCACTGACGGTGAGCACCGCACTGCTTGCCGGTGCGTGCAGTAGCTCGACGTCCGATGCACCCGCAACCACAGCGGCCTCGGACGGCTCGTTCCCGGTGACTGTTGTTTCCGGTCCCACGGATTCCGGCACGGACATCACCATCGAGTCACGTCCGCAGTCGATCGTGTCACTCAGTCCCAGCGCCACCGAGACCCTGTGGGCCGTCGGCGCGGGCGATCAGGTGAAGGCCGTCGACAATCAGTCCGACTACCCGGCCGGTATCCCGGTCACCGATCTCTCGGGCTTTCAACCGAACGTCGAAGCCATCCTCGGCTACGCACCGGATCTGGTGATCGCATCGGATGACATGAACGATCTTGTCTCCGGACTGCAAAAGGCGAAGGTGCCGACACTCCTACTACCGGCAGCGACGAGCATCGACGACGTCTACGCCCAAATCGAGCGCGTCGCGAAGGCCACCGGCCACGAAGACAAGGGCACCGAAGTTGTCGACACCATGCGCTCGGACATCGACGCCGCTGTCGCCAGTGTTCCTGCGCGCCAACAGCCGCTGACGTACTTCCACGAACTCGACTCCTCGCTCTACACCGTCACGAGTTCGAGCTTCGTCGGGCAGATCTACTCGCTGTTCGGAATGAAGAGCATCGCCGACGCCGCGGGGCAGGGTGACTATCCGCAGTTGTCCGCCGAATTCGTGGTACAGGCCAATCCCGATCTCATCTTTCTCGCAGACTCCCAATGCTGTGGAGTGACAGCAGAATCCGTCGCCGCTCGACCCGGGTGGAGCGGCATGAAAGCGGTTACCGGCAACCAGATCCATGTGCTCGACGAAGACCTCTCCAGCCGCTGGGGACCTCGTGTCGCCGACCAGGTGAAGGCCGTCGCGGCCATCGTTGCCCAAGTTCCCGCGGCCTGAGCACTCGATGATCAAAGCCGGTATCTCCCAACATCGGACCGCCGTTCTGCTCGGCGCCGCGCTCATTCTGTGCGCTGCCTTGCTGATCGGTGTTCTGGTGGGGCCGGCCGGATTGACGCCTGATCGGACCATTCTCGAACTTCTGGACGGAATACCCGGCATCCACCTCGATTCCGGCCTCACCGCAACACAGCAGGCGATTCTCTGGCAGATCCGGCTTCCGCGAGTAGTCCTGGGCGCGTTGGTCGGAGCAATGTTGGCGGTAGCCGGCGCCGCCTACCAGGGCGTGTTCCGAAATCCCTTGGCGGATCCGTATCTCCTCGGAGTTTCCAGCGGAGCCGGACTGGGCGCAACCCTCGCCATCGTTTCGGGTGGAGCGCTGGGCATGTTCGGAATTCCCATGGCCGCCTTCGTCGGTGGTGTGCTGGCAGTGTTCGCAACTTATTCGCTCGGTCGAAGCATTGGCGGGCCGCAGAACGCGGTAGTCATCATCCTCGCCGGTGTCGCAGTCGCAGCGTTCACGAATGCAGCGCAGACTTTTGTTCAGCAGCGGTTCGACGATTCACTGCGCGAGGTCTATTCCTGGCTACTCGGCGGACTGTCCACCGACGGTTGGTCGGAAGTTCTGGTTGTCCTGCCGTACGTTGCGCTGGCCTCAGCCGTCATCCTGGTACACCGGCGTGTACTCGACGTGATGGCCGTCGGTGACGTCGAAGCCGCCAGCCTCGGCGTCGACCCGGCCAGATCACGCCTGGTGCTGGTGCTCGCCGCAACTCTGGGAACGGCCGCGGTCGTGAGTGCAAGTGGACTCATCGGCTTTGTCGGAATCGTTGTTCCCCATGCGGTTCGACTGGTCGTCGGCCCGTCTCATCGGCTGCTTCTCCCCCTGTCACTCATGCTCGGAGCGGCGTTTCTCGTCCTCACCGACGTTGCCGCCCGCACGGTCATGGCACCGGCCGAACTCCCCATCGGAGTTGTGACCGCGATGATCGGCGCTCCGTTCTTTCTTCTGGTTCTGCGCCGCAGCCGGGTCTCGGCATGACCGACAGCGCAGTGCGGTGCCGCGACCTCCGAGTCAACCTCGGCGGCAAGGACGTCGTCGACGGCATCGATCTCGATGTGACACCAGGCGATTGGGTTGCCGTGGTCGGGCCGAACGGCGCCGGCAAGACAACCTTGATGCATGCCCTCGCTGGATTGATTCCGTCTACCGGTGAGCTCTCGGTCGGGGGACTGAGTCCTCGCAATTCCAGCCGCAAGGCGATGTCCGCCGTCGTCGCGTTGATGCCTCAGCGTCCGGTAGTACCCGAGGGCTCAACGGTCAAGGAACTGGTTGCGCTCGGCCGCACTCCCTATCTACGACGCTTCGGAACCGAAACCGCCACTGACCGTTCGGTGATCTCTTCGGTGATCGAGAGGCTCGACCTCACCGAGTTCGCAGATCGACGAGCCACCGAACTTTCCGGCGGCGAATTGCAGCGCGTGGTCCTGGCTCGGGCGCTGGCTCAAGAACCGCAGGTACTGCTCCTGGACGAACCCACCAGCGCGCTCGACATCGGTCACCAGCAGCAGGTTCTCGACTTGGTGGAGGAACTGCGTGAAGCCGACAACATCACGGTCATCGCCGCGATGCACGACCTCACTCTCGCGGGACAGTACGGTCGACGAATCGTGTTGCTGGACAAGGGCAGCGTCGTTGCCGACGGCACTCCCTCATCGGTGCTGGAGGCAGACCTCCTCGGCCGCGTGTACGGAGCTCGGGTCGAAATCCTGGACCGGCCCAGCGGTCCCATAGTTGTTCCGATTCGGCAGGAGGGCACCCGCTGATGGAAATGATGTTGCTCGGCACCGGTGCTGCTGACGGTTGGCCGAACCCGTTCTGTACCTGCCCTTCCTGCCTGGAAGCATTGTCGAGTGGAACCATTCGCGGGCACACTGCTGCCCTGGTGGACAACAGAATCCTGTTGGATTGTGGTCCGGAAGTACCGCGTGCCGCGTCGCGATTCGGTCGCACGCTGGCACACGTCGAACACATCCTGCTGACGCATTCGCATCCCGATCACCTCGGCCCGATGGCATTGCTGTTCCGGTCCTGGGCCTCGCGCACCGAACCACTACAGGTTCTCGGACCACCCGACGCGCTCGATCTCTGCCGAGACTGGGTAGGCCCGGACGATCCGGTGACCTTCACACCGCTCGAGACCGACCAGTCGATCATGTTGGGCACCTATCGTGTTCGCGCACTCGAGGCCGCGCACGAAGTACCCACCCTTCTCTACGACATCACCGACGCATCCGGAACCCGAATCTTCTGGGCCACCGACACCGGGCCTTTGCCCGAATCAATTGTCGACGCCCTTGCCGACGCGCGTTTCGACGCCGTCTTTCTCGAAGAGACCTTCGGCTACAAGACCGACCACGGCACCGGGCACCACGATCTGTCGAGTTTCGCGGAGACGGTGTTGCGGCTCCGCAACTGCGACGCGATCACCGATCGAACCGATGTGGTCGCCGTACACCTCGGGCACCACAACCCCGTCGAAAACGAACTCTCGGAAGCACTTCGTGTGTCAGGGGCGCGAGCGGTTCCGGATGGAGCTGTGCTCGAGATCGGGGTAGGACAGAGCCATCGAACTCTGGTCACCGGTGGCGCTCGCTCGGGCAAGTCCACTTACGCGGAGGGCCTGCTTGCCGGCTACCGGCACGTCACGTACATCGCCACCGGGGATCCGCTGGACGACGATCCCGACTGGATCGAACGAATTGCGTCGCATCGCGCGCGGAGGCCGCCGACGTGGACGACGGTGGAGACCTCCGAGGTCGCCGAAATTCTCGTGGCCGCAACAACACCGATCCTGATCGACTGCCTCGGCACGTGGCTGACCGCACGTCTGGACCGACATCAGGCGTGGGCGACAGAAGATCTCAGCGACGTCCACGCAGATATCGACCGGTTGGCCGACGCCTGGACCGCCTGTCCGGTTCCGATTGTCGCCGTCACGAACGAAGTGGGAAGCGGCGTCGTCCCGGACACGAAGTCCGGGAGACTGTTCCGCGATCTACTCGGTCTGGTGAACAGCCGCATCGCCAGTGAATCGGAGTCCGTGGTCCTGATGACCGCCGGGCTCCCCCTGAGCCTGCGCGTGTGACGTCAGAGCAATCCGGTGAGCTGACGCGCGCAATCGAGTAGGAAACCGACCAACTCTCGATCCTCGTCCGTCACTCGCCCGCTCGCTCCCTGAACACACAACCCGCCGGCCACCTGGTCTGCGTGATCTCGAACCGGTACTGCCACTGCGGATCGACCCAGGCGACATTCCTGGTTCTCGAATGCAAAACCCTGCAGGCGAACAGACCTCAACTGCTCATACAACGCATCGAAATCACCGAGGGTGAACTCCGTGACCCGGCGAAGTTCCAAACCCGAAAGCAGCCGCTCGTCGTGCGCCAACAGAACCTTCCCCAGCGCATTCGCGTGAAGGTTCTTGGCCAGTGCCGCTATTCCGATGATCTCGTGATCCGGATCCTTGTCGACGAACCTCAAGCGCCCACCAGCGAATGAGGCGACGTGCAATCCGAACCTCGTGTGTGTCCGCATGTCCTCGACGCGCTCGTGCAGCGTCGGCGCCGGACCACTCGACGACGCCGCATGCGAGAGCTCGGCAGTCCGACGCCCCAACGCGAACCCTGACAGGTCCGGCACCCGCACGAGAAAGCCCTCCGCCACCAGCAGATTCAGCATCCGGTACGCCGTGGCCGATGGAACGCCTGCAAAAGTGGCGATCTCCTTCGCGGTTGTTCCCGGTCCCAGATGAGCCACCGCCTCGAGCATCCCCAGCGCCTTCTGGACCGCACGCGGTTGTTGTCCACTGAAGTGGGTCTCGTCGCCGATCTGTTTGCCTGATCGTGGACCAGCGGTTGCACGGTCCGCGGTCACCGCCCATGCTCCGGCGAGTTACCCTCGGCGGTCCCACGATCCGGAACGAGTCGCCTTCGCCCGTCACCGTCGATCAGCAGAGTGCCCGCACCGGGCAACAGGTCCGCCGTCTCGACGCTGTCGAAAGCGCCGACCATCAGAAGGCTTTCCGGTCTGGCTCTTCGAAGCAATGAACTCCACACTGTCCCCGACACAGCAACAGCAAGAGCAGCGATCGGCAGTGCCCACATCCCGTGAACCGCACCGTCGAGAACGATGTAGACCAGTAGACCGGCACCGGCGACGCTCACGGATACGGTGCATATCCGGGTCAGCGAAGTATGTTCCCCGATTCGGCGCAAGAACTTCCACGAAGCAAAGGCCACCAGCGTGTAAGCGCAGACCAACGCGGTCTCCACCACGCCGTCGAAGGATCCCGAATCGTCGCGAACCGTATCCGAATAGATGAATACTCCCGCCGCACTTACCGCGACGAACGCAAGTACCGCAACGTACGGGGTGCGGAACCGTCTGTGCACGCGAGCGAGCGGCGCAGGCAGTACCCGTTCGATCCCCATCGAATACAACAACCGCGAACCCGCCTGCGCACAACCGAGAGTGGATGCGAACCAGGAACACGTCATTCCGATCTTGACTGCCAGAACCACCTCCGCGCTGGCCCCCGATGCCGTTCCCTCGAAGTACGCTCCGACGATCGTCGCGCCGTGGCCGGTCATCGCCGCCCAGGCCGCAAAAACGAAGAGGACCCCGCAGATGATCGGCGAAATGAGAACCGTGCGTGTGACGCTGATGAGTGGTCGCTTCGCTTCCGGGCCGAAGAAGGCCGAACTTTCGAAGCCCGCCATGCTGAGCACCGTCAGCATGGCGAGAAACGGCACAGCGCTCAGCGACGGATTCGGCAGGGCAACAGCAGTTGTCGTGTCACTGTGCGTCGCCAGCATGACCACGACGATGAGAATCAACGAGCACGCTTCGACGACCAGGATCGCTCGGGTGGCGAACCGGACGCCTCGCACTGCAATCCACGCGACGGCCAGGGCAATCGCCACCGTCGTGATCACCGTCGCGGCAGGCCCTCGCACGTCGGGGCCGACAATGGCGATGGTATCGAGCAGACTCGGAACCGCCTGCGAGAAAACCGAAACCGAGATTCCGAGATACCCGAGTACCAGTGCGGCGCCCGCCGTCAGTGTCGCCCGGATACCGGAGCCTTGGAAGACGAAGCTGTACAGCGATCCTGCTGCGGCCAGTCTCCGCGTGAACTGAGTGATGCAGAACGCAACGAGAAACACCGCCGAAGTTGTCGCAGCAATCGCAGCCAACCCGACGTAGCCGGGACTGTAGGTGATCATCCACAGGGCGATGAACACCATTCCCGTTGCCGGAGCGATCGTGGAAAGTGATTGCCCCAACAGGTCGATCGGGGTCAGACGTCCTCGTCCGAGACCACGGAGCGGGGAGAACACGGGCTCACTGTGTTGATCCGCATTCTGCGCTCGCGTGATCGCCGCACGCAGTGCCGCACTCACGGCCATGTGTCACCGTCCGTCGCGTCCAGGCCCGAACCTACGAGCGAATTGTCAGAATTCGGTCAAGTTAGTCCGCTTATGTTTCCGCGCAGTTTCCACGATGGCGCGCACAGAACTTTCAAGTGAGAATCCGACTCTGTTTCCCCCCCAGCGTCATGCCGGATCAAGGGCGGCCGACGGTATCCGCCCCCCTCCGGCAGCACCTTGAACTGCAATTTCTCCGATTCTCACACGACAACTGCTCTCTCAGTTGCACCTCGTCCAGGCGTAGCGCGGTCGACGCGGGTTCGCAGCATCGCCCGTACAGGATGTGTCCCACACACCACCGGCACTACCCGAGAGGAACGGAGGAAGCATGGACTTGGTCAGCGCCACCACTTCGGCGATCATCGGATTTGTTCTCCTGCTCGCCGGCATTCCCAAGCTGAACGACCACGATGGGGTGCTTCGTTCGGTGCGCGGATACAAAGTGTTGCCCGTGCGACTCGAAGTACCGATCGCTCGCATCCTTCCCGTCGCGGAAACCGTCGTAGGCATCCTTCTGGTTCTCGGCGTGGCCCATCGCCTCGCCGCCTTGGTTGCTGCCGTCATGTTCGCGTCGTTCTTCACGGGCCTCACGATCAACCTCCTGCGTGGGCGACGCGATCTGGACTGCGGATGTTTTGCATTCGGAGTCGGCGAGATTCCGCGTATCGGATGGTTCCACGCCGTTCGCGCCGGAACACTCGCGGTGATCGCTGTGGCACTGTCGGTCACCGCCGGACAGGCTGAGATCGGCGTCCAGGTCGTGGCGGCGACCTTCGGATTCCTCCTCGTCCTGGCTGGAGTTGCTCTCGCACAGATTCGTTCGGTGGTCCACCTCGGACGACGCCCAGTCGACGACTATCTGTCGAGCGCCTCCATCCGCCTCCGAACCGCCGAAACCGCGTCCCGGTACGGCTCGTGAACTTACATCCCCACCACTGAAAACTCGAAGGCAGGACTACCACGATGACCACTTTCCTCCTTGTCGCGACAGTGATCCTGGTGATCGCCGTAGCCGTACTGTTCTTGATGGTTCTTGCTCTGGCTCGTGAAATCGGCCGCGTACAAGTACGTCTCGGACCTCTCGGTGCCCGGATGATGGATACCGGCCCCAAGGTCGAACAGGCCGGCCCGTCGTTTGCCGGTCTCATCGATCAGGAAGGACGGACCGTCGGAGTCGGTGGTCACCGCGACAAACCTCAACTCCTGCTGTTCACAGCACCGAGTTGCTCGACGTGCAAGAGCCTTCTTCCCGGCGTAAGGGCAATGGCCCGGGCCGAATCGGATCTCGACGTGATCATCATCTCCGACGGAACAACCGAAGAGCATCGCGAGTTCCTGGCCGGTAGCGGGATCGGTTCCGAGCTCAGTTACATCGACGCTCGAGACGTCGGTATCGCGTACCAGGTGGGCACCACTCCGTACGGCGTGATTCTCGACGAGCACGGCAAGATCCGAGGAAAGGGCCTGTGCAATCACATGGCTCAGGTGGAAAGCCTGCTCAATGCGCTCGAATCCGGCACCCCCTCACTCCAGCACCTTCATGCCCAGGCGAAATCCGGCAGCGCGGCCTGATCTTCCTGCACAGTTCGATCCTCTTCACGAATCAGGAGAAAATCGTTGGACGACAATGAATTCCCGCAGCACAACATGACGGAGAATCGATATCCCGTCGACGAGGCGACAGTTCAGGCACAGGCCGAATGGATGGCGGGCCAGGGCGGTTCGCTCACCAGTCGAACCGGACGCAAACTCTCCGAACGCGTTTCGCGGCGGTCCATGATCAGCCGGATCGGCAAGTGGACCATGGGTGTGTCAGGAGTGGCACTGATCAGCACACTTCCTGTGACACGTAGTGCCTTCGCCCAAGAGCCCGAGGTTCCTGCGCCGGCACCTGGCCCCGAACCTCTTGTCCCTGTCTACGACGGTAAAGATCCGGCCGAGTGCGAGTACTGGCGCTGGTGCAACATGGACGGAACGTCCTGTGCCGCATGCAACGGCGGCGGTGTCACCACCTGCGCCCCCGGCAGCAAGCCCGGCGCAGAGTTCTGGGTCGGATGCTGCACCAACCCTGATACCGGCAAGACCTATCTGATCGCCTACTACGACTGCTGCGGTGCGCCTTCGTGTTCCAACGCATTCTGCGGCGAACCGGACATGCAGGCCGTGATGTACAACCCGGTCTCCGGAAGCTACGACCAGGAAATCATCTGGTGTGTCTCCGACGAGTCCCAGGCATACACCTGCACGATGGCGCCCATCATCGGTGAGGACTGCCAGACTCGACCGGCCGAGCGCCCCAAGGTCGGTGCCGGATCATGAGCAGTCCGCGAACCCGAAAACTGGCGCGACCCGCCGTTGCCGTCATCCCACTCACCGTCGTACTCGCGCTGGCCGGTTGCAGTTCGTCCGACAACGACGAACCCTCCAGCGCAGGCGATGTCACCTATCCGACAGTTCCGTTCACTGCTCCGGGCGAGGGGATCTCCCTCGGTCACGACGACCAGGAAATCGGCGATACCATTCCCGAGCCGTTGCACGTCGGTTCGATCACCCCGATCGCAGCTGACCGCTTGCTGGGCGTCGAAGGTGGATTCGGCCAACTCGAGCTCAGCGTCAACGTCATCGATCCGAAAACCGGTGTGGCCGAGAGCCGGATCACCGTCGGCCCTGGTATCTGGGATCCGGTCATTCACGGATTCGTCGGGGATTCCGCCGAGGATCCTGCGGTGCTCGCTGCCGAGGTGTGGCGGCCCCGAGGTTCCCGCGGCGCGGCAGATTTCACGGTCAGCACCTACTCCGGAAACCTGCTGGAACCAGCCGAGGTCATGCTTCCGGACGTCGCACGCGTACATTCCCGTCCCGGCTCGAACGCCGTGACGTCCGACGGCAAGTTCTTCGTCACGTGGGACGACGGTTTGTACGGCATCAGAGTGGTCGACCTCGAGAAGAAGGAAGCGACCGGTGCACTCCAGATAGTCGGCTGCGGTCCGTTCACGTGGATGGTCGATCACGAGCTGTACAGCGTCTGCGAGGACACCCGGGAACTGCTGCACGTCACGATCGGTGACGACGGTGTTCCGAAGGAAACCGCCCGAAGCAAGGTCCTACCCGAGGATTTTGTCTCCACCCGTAAGGTCACGTGGGCCTCGGAAGCACAAAAAGCCTTGCTGGTCAGTGAGAACGGCGATGTGTACGTCTTCGACTTCTCCAACGGACTGCCTCAGGAAGGTGTCAAGCCGATCGGAAACGCCGGGCAGGACTCCGGTCGATTCTCGGAGAACGTCATCAACGCCGACGCAACCCGGCTCGCAATCGCGTATACGGACACGGCTATTCATCCGGACTCTGCTCGGGGAGGCTCACTGGTCAAGATCGACTTGTCCGACGCAACAACCTTCGCCCCGGTGAAGAGCTTGACGCTTGCAGACCTCGGCTTGACAGACATCAAGAGCATGACCTTTTCCGTCGACGGCGCCACGTTCTACGTGCTCGGTTCGGGACCTGAGGTCGAAGGCTCCGCTCCGCAGAAGATCGTGGGTTACAACGCGAGCACCGGCGAGCAGGTCAGTTCCGTCGATGTCTCGGGCAACGTCGGGGATGTCAGCGGGTTGATCACACCAGAAGTACTCCGATGAGTCGTCCCGGATCCGGTGTGGTGATGGGCCGGCGCCGCTTCCTGAGTTTGGGAGCACTCGGCGCCGGAGCACTCGGGCTCGGCGCAATGGGGACGATTGCCGGATGCAGTTCCACTGCAGCATCTCCGACGCCGACGACCGATCTCGACTACATCCTGCCCACCGACCCGGAAGTTGCCGCCGCAGAATCGGCGCGAGCCTGGAACGGGACCACCGCTGCGTTTGCCCTTGCCGCCGGATTCTCGACGGTAGATCTTGGCGGACGCCTCGTGGACACGTGGACGTACGGAGGCGCTGCGGTGGCTCCGGAACTTCGCCTGAAGTCCGGTGACCGGGTGAACGTCAGCGTCCAGAACGGCCTCGACGCCGAGACAACACTGCATTGGCACGGAATTCGAATCCGCAACGACATGGATGGCGCGGCACCCACCACGCAGGCTCCCATCGGCGCCGGTTCGAGTTTCGAGTACAACTTCATCGCACCGGATCCGGGAACGTACTGGTACCACTCGCACAGCGGATTACAAGCCGATCGGGGGCTGTTCGGCGCCTTGATCGTCGAGGACCCGAACGACATCACCGGGGCCGACGTCGATGCCGTCCTAGTGCTCGACGACTGGCTTGACGGATTGGGTACCACACCGGATTCCGTCCTGATGGCCCTGAACCCGGCAATTTCGGGCGGGCACGGCGGACACGGCGGTGGGGCAACAACTCCGGCGGAACACTCGGAAGCCGACATGTCTGTCGCGCAACAGTTGGTGAGCGGCGGACACGGTTCTTCCGAACCACTCGGCGGGATGACTCAACACATCGCGTATCCACTGCACTTGATCAACGGGCGGCCACCCAACGATCCTGCTGTCGTGACTGCAGCGCCCGGTTCGACCCTGCGACTGCGAATCATCAACGCAGCCGCCGAAACTCCGTACCGGTTTGCTGTGGCCGGTCACGAGATGACAATTGTCGCTACCGATGGCTACGACGTGGAACCAACTCCCGCCGACACCATCATCGTCGGAATGGCGCAGCGCTACGACGTGCTGGTGACGGTGAAGTCGGGAACATGGCCGGTGGTGGCGAAGGTCGAGGGCCGAGATGGTTATGCGTCGACCGTCCTACGCAGCACCGACGCGTTGGCCCTGGCGAACCCGGATGTGGGCGGAAACCTCTCGGAACTGGCCGGCCGACTGGTCACCGAAAGCGAACTCCGGCCCACGGAATCCGCACGGCTCGAGACGAAATCGCCTGATCGCGACTACCGCATCGAGTTGATCCAGGCCGGCGATCGGTACGTCTGGGGAATGGCGGGGGCCGATGCAGGCAAGCTCGTCATGAAACAGGGCGAACGGGTCCGGATCACGATGAAGAACGCGTCCACGATGTGGCACCCCATGCACACCCACGGCCACACGTTTGCGGTACCGGATTACGGCGGACTTCGCCGCGACACCGTCAACGTCCTACCCGGCACCGAGCTTGCCATCGAGTTCGACGCCGACAATCCCGGCGAGTGGATGTTCCACTGCCACAACGCCTACCACTTCGAGGCCGGCATGACGGCAAATCTGCGTTACGTCCGCTGACAAGTCGAAGAATGGAGAGAACACCTCATGAAGAAACTCGTTCCCGCTTTCCTGACCGCGTGCGCTGCCCTGAGCCTCACCGCCTGCAGTAGTGATGCCGGTGCGTCGTCGGACGAACCTGCAGTCGTGATCGAGGTGAAGAACATGGCGTACACACCGGCATCGGTCACCATCGAGAAGGGACAGACCGTCGAATGGAAGTTCGACGACAGCGGACTCCCCCACGACGTGGTCGGCAACGGTGATCTCGACGGGAAACTGAAGAGCGAGTTGCTCACCGAGGGAACCTTCTCGTACACGTTCGACGACGCCGGAACCTTCACCTACCACTGCACGCCCCACCCGATGATGGTGGGCACCGTGATCGTTCAATAGTGAGGAGGTGGATCGCCGGCTTCGGCCTCGCCGTCGCGGCGACGTGTGTCCCAGCTTGCGGCACAGAAGATCCCGTCCCCGACGTGGTGGTCGAGATCAGCAATGTTCAGTTCAGTCCGATGGACGTCACCGTGGAACACGGCGGCACCGTCGAGTGGCGCTTCGACGACGGCGGACTCCTGCATCACGTGGAATCACCCGGCCTGTTCGACAGCGGTATCACCGGAGACGGAACGTTCCGGCACACGTTCGAGAGCGTCGGCGTCTACGAGTATTCGTGCTCCGTGCACCCGTACATGATCGGAGTCATCACAGTGCTGTGAACACTGGCTCATCACTTTTCGCTGCGACTTCGGCTCGACACTTTTCCTGAACCACAAACACTTCGGAGGATCTGATGACTACTGTTCTCTCACACGGCCCACTGCAGACCGACGTCCCTGACATCCGGCCGACCCTTCAAGGCTCGGTCGGCACTGCGACCCGTGTCAGCCTCGTCGCGGCGGGCGCCGCTGCGGGTGCCGGCCTCGCACTCGTGGCCACGCCATCTGCGACAACAGCTTTGACCACAGCTGTTATCGGCGCCGGACTGGTTACGTCGCTGGCCGCGAACTGGTCGACCTGCGGAATGTCCGTCGCCGGAGTTGTTGCGGCGCCGAAGCAAGTCGATCGGAAGGGATCCTCGACTCCCGTCCGCCGACTCGGCTGGCACGCTCTGGGTTCGGTCACGACGGGAGCCGTCACCGGGGCATTGATCGGCGCTCTCGGTGCGGCGATGTCCGGGTACGTGCCGATCGGCTGGGCGCTCGGCGTCTGGGCCGTCGTCGCGGTTGCATACGGGCTGCATGAATTGGGTGCGGTGAGCATGCCGACTCCGATGCGGCGCCAACAGCTTCCGCGCCATCTGCGCCGCACGATGGCGCCGTGGAAGGTCTCGCTGATCTTCGGCGCGATCATCGGTCCGGGATTTCTGATCTTCATCCGCTCGAGTGCGTACTACCTCTTGGCACTCGGCGTCATGGCTTCGGGTACACCGGCTCTCGGGGCGGCGCTGTTCACGGTCGTATCCCTTGGCCGCTGCATGCCCAGCCTCGCGGCAATCGTGCACACCAAGCGCGGTGGCTCGATGCCGGGATTCCTCTCGATCATGTGCGTCGTGGACCGTCGCGTGCAGAGCGTCACCGGCGCGGCATTGATCGCACTGGGAGCATTCGCCGCCGCAGCACTGATCTGACTCTCGACCGAGCACCCTTCACCTCGAGTGAACACACGCTCCGACTCTCCGGAGCGTGTGTTCACTCGACAGAAACCGTGCACACTCACCCCGTGTCAGGGAATCGACAGCGCCACCTGGACCGAGTCCTCCGACGGCGACGTCACCTTTGCGTCCCGACTCCACAGCATGTCCAGCGCTGCCTTGGGCTTGGCAAGAACCCACTCCCGGGCGGCGTTCTTGATCAGCGTCGGAGTTGCGCACCCGCAATCGCTGTTCACCCCGTCTGCGTCGATGCCGACGTCTCGGCACAGCGCCACAGCGCGGGGCACGTGATACCCCTGAGTGACGATCAACGCCTTGGTCACCCCATACGTATGTATGGCCCGGAAGCAGGTGTCATAGGTGTCGAGGCCGTACGGATCCCCCACGATGCGACGCTCATCTATTCCCTGCTCCAACAGGTAGTTCGTCATCGCCGCGATCTCGTCACCCGAGCCGCCGTTCGCGTCGCCGGAGACGAGGACCGCTTTAGCCTTTCCCGCTTCCACCAGTTCGACTGCTGCGTCCAGCCGCCCTTTCAGGAAAGCCATCGGCTTACCGTCCTTGATCTGCGCGCCCAGCACGATCACTACCGGAGCATCGGGAGCATCGACGGCGTCCGACGTATGGCCGGCCGACGCCACGGAAATCCACACGATCGAGCCTGCGTAGACAACCGCTCCGAGCACCGCAATGCCTGCGACCCAACGAGGCCACCGGCGCTTGCGCGGCGGTTTCACTGGATCTGCAGCGGCTTCGTCCATTCGTCGATCAAACCACACGGTTTCTTCACCGCTTAGGCGCTCGGTCGATCCTCCATCCCTCCGCGCCACTGCGCTCGGCCCACAAATCCGAGTACTTCCCACCTCGCGCGATCAGGTCTTCGTGGGAGCCGACCTCCTCCACCCCACCGTCTTCGAGGTAGACGATGCGATCTGCTCCCTGAATAGTCGACAGGCGATGAGCGATGATCACCACCGTTCGACCACGGGCCAATCGGTGAATTGCCTCGGTGATGGCGACTTCGTTCTCTCCGTCGAGGGCGGAAGTCGCTTCGTCGAGAAGAACAATCGGAGTGTCCTTGAGGAATGCCCGCGCAATCGAGACCCGCTGACGTTCACCGCCGGACAGCAGTGATCCGCCTTCACCTACCCTGGTCTCCTCACCGCTCGGCAAACGGTCGATCACTTCGCCTAGCCTGGAATCCACCACTGCTTGACGGACCTCCGACTCGGTGGCATCCGGTCTCGCCAACCGAACGTTCTCCAGGATGGTTCCGTCGAACAGGTAAACCTGCTGTGAGACAGTCGATATCCGAGACATCAATGCTCTCGTTCCGATGTCGCGAACATCGGCTCCCCCGATGGATACCGCACCTTCGTCGACGTCCCAGAATCTGGAGATCAGCCGAACCAGAGTTGTCTTTCCGGAACCGGAAGGACCGACCAGAGCAGTGACCGAGCAATCCGGGAATTCGAGGCTCACGTTACGAATCACGCGATCCGGGCCGTAGCCGAAGGAGACCGAATCGAACCATATATCATACGACGTAGGCTCTTTCGGCACCTCAGGCTCCGCCAGCACCGGTACATCGATCATCTCGCGGACAGATCCGAGCGACACCCGGGCCAGTGAGATACCTTCACCGAATCCTGCGAGCATTTGCATCGGCTCCACGAACCTCACGGCCAACACGAGAACAACGATCACGCTTGCTGTGTCGATGGACCCGGTGGTGACCAGCAGTGCCGCCAGAACCAGGACGGTGAGAAAGGCAATCTGAACGACGATCATGAAGCGCAGCAGATACTTGTCGACCGATCCGATTTCCTGCAGGTGTGCGTCCCGGTTGGACACAAGAGCTTCGTCCAACCGAGTCCAGCCTTCGCCGCTCTTACCGGCCGAACGTAGAACTTGCTGCGCCTGTGCATATTCGACGACGCGCGATGCCAACTCGGATTCGCTCTTGCCGATCGCCTCGTATTCAGGAACAACCGCCCGCTGCACGTTGCGGTAAGCCCGAATCCCCAGTGGAACGAAGACGACCATCGCGAGAGACAGTCGCCAGTCCACAAACAAGACAGCGATCGCCACTGTCGCTGGAGTCACCGTGACGGTGACGAGTTGCGCGATGATCATTCCCGGGATGCTCATCAAGATAGCCGTGCCCTCGGTAACCAGGCGAGTGAACGCTCCACGGTTTGCCTTGCTGAACCACCCGAGCGGAACCTGCACCAAGTGCTCACCGAGGCGATGCATGATTCCACCGGCAAAACCCTCGATTCCGATGCGGTACGCCCGATTCTCGGCGATCCACCGTACGGCGCCACAGGCCACCGCCACGAGAGCAGCAGTGACAGCCCACGGAACTGCGGCGTCGTAATCGCCGCGAACCACCGCTTTCAGGATCGGAATCATCAGTGCAAAGACGACACCCTCGAGTATCCCGGCGAGCGTGAAACCTGCTATCTGACCTCGCATCCCATTGTCGCGCCCGAGGATTTCGTCCAGGTCTCGAATCATTGCGGCGCCTTTCGCGGAGAGATGTCTTCGACGAGGGGGTTCTGGAGCGCCCACATCCGCGCGTAGGTTCCGCCGAGCGCCGACAACTGTTCGTGCGTACCTTTTTCCACGATCCGTCCGGCGTCGAGAACGAGTATCTGATCTGCGTATCGGACGGTGTGCAGTCGATGAGCGATCACCATCAGGGTGCCGCCGTCTGCACTGATCTCGCCCAGTGCGCGTTGAACGGCCGATTCACTGTGGGGATCGGCCTGCGAAGTCGCCTCGTCCAGGATGACGATCGGCGGGTTCTGAAGGATGGCGCGGGCGATCGTCAGGCGTTGCTTCTCCCCACCCGACAGCTCACCGCCCGAACCACCACCGATCTCGGTGTCATACCCGTCCGGCAGTCGCATGATCACGTCGTGAATCTGCGCCCGCCTCGCCGCTGTCTCCACTTCCAGATCCGTTGCATCCGGTCGACCGAGCCGAATATTCTCGCGCACGCTGTCCCGCAGGAGCACAACATCTTGGAAGACGATGGCCATTGATCTCAAGAGTTCGCGACTGGACTGATCTCGTAAATCACTTCCGCCCAGTCGAATAGACCCGTCCGTGACGTCCCAGAACCGCGGAAGTAGACGCGCCAAAGTGGTCTTTCCGGAGCCGGAGGGGCCAACGATCGCGGTCACGGTGCCCGGTTGCATCTCGAAGGAGATGTTCTCGAGGACGCGCTGCCCAATGGTGTATTCGAAGCCGACGCTGTCGAATTCGACCAAAGTGCTGCGAGCAGGCACTGCATCCTGAGGTTCGGCCAGTTCTGGTTCGCCGAGGATGCTCTCGACGTGAGTCGCTCCCAGTTGGCCTTCGCGGTAGAGGTTGGCCATCGTTCCCATGTGCAGAACCGACGACGGAACACCGATTCCGACGACCAGAAAGGCAACAAGAGCTACCGGGGTAATCCAACCCCCGGACAACATTGCAGTTCCCGTCGCCGTGATGACCACGATGAGTACCGCCGGTGAGAGGAGGATCGACATCGCGACCACCGGCCTTCCCATCCCCGACATCCATCGCACGCACACCGCAACCATCGAATCGACAGCGCTCGAGTAGCGCGCGAATGCGCGACTCCCACTCCCGTACGTCTTGACAACCTCGATACCGTCGCCCAGTTCTACTGTCGCAGAAGTCAATGTCGACATTGCAAGATTCCAGGAGTCGACGTTCGTTCGATAGGCTCTGCGCATCGACGGCGCGGCGAGAGCGAGACACACTCCGATGTAGCCGACCAGGACCAGGCTGAACTTCCAGTCCATCGCCACCAGATAGATCAGGGCCACTATCGGCGACAGGATCGCTGGTACCACGTCGGCGGGAAGGTGAGCGACGAGAAGATGCATCCGCTTCACGTCGTCCGTCATCGCCTGCTTCACTTCACCGGTGCCACCATTTGCAAACCACCCCAGAGGAACTCGGGACAGATGCCGAGCGATACGCGAGCGGATCGAGTATTTGAAATGCGCGTCGGCGGTGTGACAGACGGTCAGTGCTGCGTTGTAGACGACAAAACCGAGAATTGTGCCCGCTGCACCGATTGCGGCCCACATCCAGACCAGGTTCAACGACGAGCCGGTCAGGAGCACCCGCGCGATCTCGACCACCGCAACGTAGGGCAGGAATCGCAACGGCACCGACAGTGCCGACAGACCCGCCCCTAGGAGGAGTTGATTTCTCACCGGCGCGATCATCCTGCCCAAAGCGTCTCGGTCGACGAGTCCAGGCGAGTCTTCCGGGGCTGCGGACTCGTTCACTTTCATTGCCGCACTCACTCTTCGACGATGATCGTGCCGGTCATGTTCGGATGTGGTGTGCACGTGTAGGTGAACGTTCCGGCTTTGTCGAAGGTCTGACTGTAGGTTCCGCTTCCTTGGAGATCGCTCTTGATCCCCAACTCGGCGAACACGACATCGTGCGGCATTCCCTGGTCCTCGAAAATCCACGTGACGGTCTGTCCTGTGTGCACGGTGACGGAGTTCGGTGTGTACGCAAGGTTTTTCACCGAGATCTCGACCGGCGCTTGCTCGGTAGATCCCGTCGAATCGTTGCCGCACGACGTCAGTGTGAATACCGCTGCAACAGCGATCAATGTGGTCAATCCGGTGCGAACTGACATTCTGCTCTCCTCATCGAACGTAGTGGAGGTCGGCAGTCATCCCGGCCTCGAAGTGGTACGCGTTGTGACAGTGAAACATCCACCGTCCTGGATTGTCGGCGTCGAAGTCGATCGCCATTTGTGTACGCGGAAGTACGATCAGGGTGTCTCGGCGAAGCCCGCCGTAGGAGGGAACCGAGAAGGTGTGCCCATGGGTGTGCATCGGGTGCCACATGTCGGTGTCGTTGTTCATGACGATTCGTATTCGCTCGCCCTGCTTCATTCTCAACCGACCTGCATCGGCGCCCGCCATTCCCCAGAGGTATCGATCGCCGGCCTGAATGAGATCCACCGAATACGCACGATCCGGTGCCCTCTGCTCCAGCGCTCCTGACGGGCGAAGCTCCGATTCCAGAACGAGCCGACCGCCGGAACCTGACAGCACTGCAGGCGAAGTCAGGTCGACGACCGCTACCGAATCCGGCGTCCGAAGCAGGCACGCGACGCCACCTGACTTCCCTTCCACCTTCGCGGCGATGGGCCACGAGCCGGACTGCACCGTCACCAATACGTCGTATCGCTGCGCGGGTGCGATCAGAATCTCGTCTCCGGCTGTGTAGGCAACGTCCTGCCCGTCAGCACTGACAACGGTCATCTCGTGCCCGGCGACCGAGAAACGGTACGGAGTCTCCGCCCCGGCATTGATCACCCGCAATCGAAGCCGAGTTCCGGCCGTCGCACTGACGACGAAGGGATCTTCCACAGGCCGTCCGTTGATCAGGTGCAGTGGATACGTGATGTGCGTTGCCATTCCACCGAGCGCCTCGGAATTTCCGTGACCACTGCCGAGAAGTTCTGCGGCAGAATCAATCTCTGCACCATCGACTTCCGGTGGAGTGCCGCCGTGCCCGTGGTGTCCTCCCTGCACGTCCGGTGACAATGCGCGAAGCACTGCATCCGGGGTTGTTCCCAGCCCGTCGAGCCAGTCGTCGATCACGATGACGACGTCCTCGTCGGCTCCGGTCCGGTCGTTCGGGTCCTCGACCACGAGTGCACCGAATAACCCTCGATCGGCCTGCAAGCCTGAATGGGAGTGGTACCAATATGTTCCGTGATCCGGGGCCACGAAGTCGTAGGTGAACTCGGCACCTGGTTGGATTCGTTCCTGGGTGACCGGCGGGACGCCGTCCATGTCGTTGCGGATCGCAATGCCGTGCCAGTGCACCGAGGTCTCCGTCGGAAGGTCGTTCTGCAAAAGAACGTTGAGCTGGTCTCCCTTGGAGATTCGAAGCTCCGGGCCAACTGCTTCCGCACCGTACGACCATGTGTCGACCTCTCTGGCGCCCAGACTCACCCGAGCCGGTGCAGCTGTCAGATTCCGTTCGACTGTGCGCCCGCTATGAAATCTCGCCTGTTCGGCAGCACGAACTTCGTCGTCGAACGGTGAAATCTCAGAACCGGTTTCGTTCGCCGAACCACGGCTGCACGCACTCAGTGCCACAGAACCCAAAGCCGCAGAGCCCAAAGCCGCAGAGCCGAGCGTCACCGCTCCCCATCGCAGAGCCAGGCGCCGACTCAACACTCTCGAACTCATGCCGTCAGCGCCGTGAATTCCTGATAGCGCGTCGCGGCAACAGCTTCGGTTCCGGTGCCGGTCAGATTGCCGGCAGCCATGGCATCCATGTCCTCGATCATCCAGAAGGTGGCGAAGGGATGAGTGGCAAGCCACATGTCTCCGTTGACCTTGGCCACTCGGTTCTCCTGCACCGCTGAAAGACTCGAGAATCCGGGAACACCGGCAACCTTGCCGAACTCGTACACGCCCTCGTCGAACACGGCTACGATCCGAGCATCCTGCGCCGGGATCGCCTCGTCGGACAGGGGCGCATACGGCAGTCCTCCAGCGGCATTCGCTCGCTGGGATTCCGGACGCCCGAAGCCGCTCTCCGCCAACAGCAACGACGGCGGCGCCTGCTCGGTGGTGGTGGCAAGGATTCCAGAACTGCTCATCAGCACCGACACGGTGTTCACTTCACCACCGGACCGAGCAGAGACGTCAGCGATCTTGCCCTCCAAAGCGACAGTCAGCTTGTCGGCAACCGACTGACGATCAAAAGCGCGTCCGAAGAAGGCAAGATTCTCACGCCACGGAGTGGTGACGGCCGGGACCGGCACTGTGGGTACGGTCGACGCAAGGGAGTCGTAGTAGCTCCGATCGCCCATAGACGTGAAGATGACCAGTCCGGGATCCTGGGCGAGGACCTGCTCGATCGGGGGTGCACCGAGCGGCGGCACCGTGACCACCTCGGTACCCGCTGACGCCAAGATATCCTGGCCGATCTCCGATCCCCACGACGTGAAGACCACGTCAGGGG
This sequence comes from Rhodococcus sp. WY5, assembly GCF_018588185.1. NCBI lineage: Bacteria > Bacillati > Actinomycetota > Actinomycetes > Mycobacteriales > Nocardiaceae > Rhodococcus > Rhodococcus sp. WY5. Next base: position 1,889,454 of record NZ_JAAMPR010000001.1, on the reverse strand, counting down.
TGATGCCGACGGCAAGGAGACCGAGTGCGGCGTATTCGTCGAGGGAAACAATTCGCCCGAGGTCGCCCGGAACCGACGTCTCACCGAATTCGTGGGACACAACACGCGTTCCCTCGGCAGGTTCCGTCGTCGGTCCCGCCTCACTCGAGCTACAGGCGGCCGCAGTCAGGGCAACGACACTGACCAGCAGCGAAGCACCCAGCCTCGATAGGTAACCGGGTCGCGTTTTCAACTTCATGGTGTCCTTCAGCTTCGAAAAATCGGGGGGTTCGCATAAATCCGAGCACTGCTCGGATTTGGCAAGTAAACCTCACCTAAGTACATCCGTCAATCGCTTGCGTCGACTACGCACACCGATCCGACGCCACTAAGCTCGGTCGGACCATGACTGCGCCATCACCTGACAAGAAGTCCGCCGCGAAATCACAGCGCCGCCGGAGTTACAACACCGGGATCACTGCGGACGCGGTGCTGACCGTGGCGTTCGGGCTCAGTCGCGAGCACGGAGTCGAGGGCTGGTCGCTGCGGCAGCTGCTCGGCGAACTCGATACGTCGTTCTCCGTCGTCTATCGACTCGTCGGAGATCGGGACGCACTCTCGGCTGCGGTGGTCGACAGTGCGGTGTCGGCCGTGAACGTGCCATCTGCACAAGAAGATTGGCGTCAATGGCTGACGCATCTGCTCTTGCAGATGCGAGAGGCCTTGATCGAGTGTCCAGGCGCGGCACAGTGGCTGCTGATGAACGGAGTTGCCACCCAGCGCAGCCGGGAACTCATGGAGGCCGGATTGGCATCGCTGATCGACGCCGGGTTCGGGGAAGAAGCCGCTCAGGCTTACACCGTCGCCTTCACCTCGACAATCACACTGATCGCCATGAACGACGCCAGGCGCATTCCCAGCGGACAGCCTTCACCCGATCACAGCGCGATGCTGGAACGACTGAGTAACGACGGACCCTCAGATCCTCGTTCATCGATGGAGACACTGATCGGGAAGTTCGCCGGTCCACCGGATGCTGCGGAAGCAACACGGGCAGAACACTATCGCTACACACTCGACCGTGTCCTCGACGGCCTCGAGGCGCGGCTGAACGCAATCAAGGAGTCACAGAAATGACCGAGGGTCGCTGTCGCAGTTGTGCGACAGCAACCCTCGGATGAGTTGGATTCTCGATATGTCTAACGGAACAGGTTCGCGACGAACGGAATCGTGTCAGCCTGTGATTCGACCAAAGCGCCGCTGTGATCGGTGTTGTAGGTCTTGAACGTGACCGGTTCACCGTTGGCGACCAACGCTGCAACCAGCGAAAGTGCAGACGGTGCAGGGACATCCACGTCGAGCAAGCCCTGGCCGATGAAGATGGGGCGATCGTATCCACTGGTCGGTACACCCATGTAATCGTTCAGCAGACCCTGGAAGTTCGGGATCTGACTGAGCGGGCGGGAGAAGATCTCACCGAGGACCAGATCCTTGGATGCCTCGTCCAGGTCTGCGGCGCAGAGCTTTTCGGCCGAGTCGACCTTTTCCCTTCCCAAGTCGTTCAGGTAGGAATTCAAGTCGATCTCGGGGTGCGCTTCCCGCAAGCCCGCGAGGATGTAGAGCGCGTACGACGTCAATCCGCCGCCGAGGGCGATGGGAGGGAAGCCCGGACCGGCAGGCAGGAGGGTCAACTCGATGTTGGCCGGCACTCCGGTACCCACCCCGCCGCGATAGTCGAGAGAATCCCCACCGTATTCGGTGGCGTAGCGCGCCGTCGTGATGGCCGCACCGCCGCCCTGCGACTGCCCGACCACTGCCCACCTATTCGAGATGGTGGGGTCGATCACCCGAGCAGCCTTGACCGAGTCGACGACGCTGTGCGCCTCCACCTTTCCGTCGAGATACGGCATCAGCCCCGGTGTTCCCAGACCGACGTAGTCGGTGGCGACTACGGCGTAGCCCTCGGAGAGCCAACGCCCCAGGTAGGGGTAGTCGCGCTCGGGCAGGCCAGGACCGACCAGCGAAGGGGCACAGGAATCGTCGAGTCCCGTGGTGCCGTGCGCCCACGCAATGACGGGCCAACCACCTTCCGGTGCCGGACCGGCCGGGACGTAGTACGCGCCACTGCTCAGCGCAGGCCCGCCGTTGGAACCGATGGTCCAGTACGTGAATCGCTTGGCGTCGGCGGTACCCGGAATCCACAGATCTTTCGGTAGCGGCTCACTCGACACCACAGTGCCGGTGGCTTGCGACGCGCTCGGTGCCTGTGCGGACGCGATGGGCGCAGCAACGGCGGAGCCGATCGTTGCAGCACAGAGGGCTGCGATGGATATGCGGGCAAACGACTTCGACTGGAATTTCACGTCTGACGACTCCGGTTCGTGCGGTGGGCGACCTCGTTGGACGTTATCGTAGATTTTGTTTAACCGATCGGTCAAGCAAAATCTTGCAGCTTCGTGAAACGTATATGTCGAGATTCCGGCCCCAACTCCGACCTAGCATCGAACCGCACGAAAAAACAGTAGGAGGATGTGTCCATGGCACACGTACAGCGTTTCGACCACATCGGCATCACCGTCACGGACCTCGAATCAGCGACGGCATTCTTCGTCGGTCTGGGTCTCGAGGTGGAGGGCACCGGATCCGTGGAGGGTGAGTTCGTGGAAACCGTCTGCGGTATCCCTGGAGCCAAGTGCGAAATCGCCATGCTGCGCCCGCCGGGCGAAGGATCACGGCTCGAGCTCTCGTCCTTCGTCACGCCCGAGCACGTACCCGGATCGCCTGCTCCGATGGCCAACGAGATCGGGATACGCAACGTGTCTTTCGAGGTGGGCGATCTCCAGGCTGCGGTCGACGCGGTGGCTGCGGACGGTTACGGACTCATCGGCGGGATCGGCGAGTACGAGAACAGCGTGCGCATGGCCTACGTCCGGGGGCCTGAAGGGATCATCGTGTCCCTGTTCGAGCAGATCGCCTGAAGCGTCACGGCATTCGGAGCGTCAGATCGCCTTCCAGGAGCTGGCCAGAGCGCCCATCGCAGCCGCGAATTCGGCGAACGCCGCGTCGATTCTGACGCGGTCACCGGTGGTCACCAGATCGAGCGTCAACCCGCGAATCTGCGCCAACACGATCGTCGCGTAGCGATCAGCGCGATCGGGTGGACATCCGTGCGCGAGCGCAGCTTCCGCCAAACCACCCAACCAGTCCCCCACCACATGGTCGAGAAACTCGCGATACCGCTCCGGATGCAACAACGCCTGTCCGTAGATCTCGAACATCAAGCGAAAGTTCGGCAACGATTCCGCTGATGTGCGCCCATTCCAGTAACTCGTCAACATCTCGACGATGTCGGTCCCGGAAGAGATGTCGAGAGAAGAGCTGTCTCGCAGGGTGGCAACCACTTCAGTGAGCAGTTGTTCCTTCGAACCGAAATGATGGATGAGTGTCGCATGACTGATCCCCAGATCCTTGGCCAATGGCCGCATGGACAGTTCACCGACGCCGTTCGCCGTGACGTACGCGGTTACCTGCTCGAGCAATTCGGCACGGCGATGCTGGTAACGCAGTTTCCGGCCGTCGATCGGCGTGCTGTCCTCCACCTGCAGGAGCCTACGCAGTACCGGAAACACGGCAGAACCGGAAACACGGCAGAACCGGTTACACGGTGACGTGGTGGCGATCCGATCGACTGATCGTCACAGCGGCGACGACAACACCGATCACCACGCCGATGAGAGTGTCCGCGACGCGAGCCACTGCCGCTTCGGTCCCGATCGGAGCACTGAAACCGATGAGGAGCAGTGCCATCGGGGTGACGGCCAGTGATGTCAGTGCATAGTTCTTGATCACGAGCAACTCAGCAGCAGTCTGCAGAATCACGACCACGGCAACCGCTTGCCAGTAGCCGAGCGTCAATGCGATGAGAGCAGCAGCGACGACGGCGCCACCGACATTTCCCACCAACCGCTGAATCCCACGCTGGACGGTCTGCTTGTAGTTCAGCCCCTGCATCGCGGCGATGGCACCCATCGACGCCCAGAGCGGATGCTCCAACCCGGCTCCCGCCGCGAGCCAACCGGCCAGAGCCGACGCTGCCACGATGCGGAGAGCATTCATCCGCACCGGGCGCGAATACAGCCGATTCAATCCTTCGAGAAAATAGCCTTCGGGCGCGGCCAGGTTCTTTGCCGGTGCGAGATCGTGTTCGATCATGCTGGATCGCTTGAGCTTCCGAAGCTCCTTCTCGTGCCGAGCAATGCTGCGAATCAGGGTGGCGTCGCCGTGCAACTGCCACTCCTGAACTGCCGCTTCTGCTTCGTCGAGCACCGCCACCAGTTCGCGTCCGTGATCGACGGTCGACTCGATCCGGCCACTCGACGCAATAACCAAGCGGGCGTTGGCAATCGATCCGAGCGCCGGTTCCACTCCGTCTGCGCCGGACTGTTCGAGACGCCCCACCGCAGAAACTGCACGGGCAACTGCCAGGCGGGCAGGTCCCATCGGCAGTACGAGCGCTGGGAGCATCGCGGCCGCCCAACCGACCAGAACTCCGAGCGCACCGGCATTGACCAACCGCGCCAAATCATCAACGCTGGAGGCATATCCGGCTGCACCGGTCGCCGCGAAGACGAGGATGACGGGCCCTGGCCCGGTGATCCGGAAGCCCGACATGAAGCAGTACGACGCACCCGCAAGCAAAGAGAGGATGCCGATCTGCAACCACATCGGAACGCCCGCGACACCCATGGCGCCGCCGAAGGCAATCGAAACCACCAGTGCAGCACCCACCATTGCCAGCTTGCCGGCCAACCGTGGATACGGCTCGTACCTGCCGAACGCGGCGCACAGCGCGCCCAAGGCCGCGAAGCCGGCCAATTCCCGATGCCCGAGCAGTCCGCCGACCACGAGGACTACGGCGGTGGCGAGCCCGACCCTGATCGCGGGGGCGATGGTCGCGTCGGCAGATCCGACGCGAAAAGCCGCTCGCCACGTCGCCCCGGAGACGGTATGTGCAATGGCTTCACTCGAATGAGTGAGACGGCTGGGCGTCCTGGCTGCGGTTTCGGTTCGGCTCACCCACCCAGCATACATTTATTTCACTAGTAAATTACTTGTGAAGTAATGTGAAATCTGTCGCTAAGATGGGGCCATGGGCGCGGCGAACAGATCCGAAGACGACTTCATCGACAAAGTCCGTCGCGAATGGAAGCGCGCCTACCCGGAGTTCGACACCGCCCCCGTCGAAGTGATGGGCCGGATCGCCCGCATCAACGCGCAGTCTCTTCACCAGCTCGACCGCGCACTGGCGTCCAGCGGGGTCTCTCGCGCCGAATTCGACGTGATGAGTGCACTCGCTCGCAGTGACCGTCCCCTGCGGGCGAGCGAAGTCACCGCCGTCACAATGGTCAGCGGCGCCGCCACCACAAAACACGCAGACCGCCTGGCCAAGCTGGGCTTTGTCGAGCGTCAGCGCTTCGAACACGACGGACGAGTGGTTCTGCTTCAACTCACCGATGCCGGTCGCGCATTGGTCGAGGCAGAGTTTCCCCGACGCGTCGAGCGAGACCGTCAAGTACTCACCGGACTCGACGAGGACGAACGTGCCCAACTGACGGCACTGCTCAAACGCATCTCACTCAACATCGACTCGGGGATCTGGGACTGACCTACTTCGGCAGCGGCACGTTCTGCAAGCGCACCTGACCGCGCGCCACCTCTTTCCCCGATTCCGGATCGGTGATGACCACCGACCACAACTGCTGAACGCGTCCCTGCTGTATCGGCACAGCCACGACGTCCACGCGCCCACCCGTACGCGCCCGCAGGAAATCCGTTCCGTTGTGCACTCCGACGGCAAATTCGCCACGGTCCGCCACTGCGGTACTCGCCCCGATGCTCGCGGCCGACTCGACGACAGTCGTGTAAACGCCGCCGTGGACAACGCCCCACGGAGTGTGGTGTGCCTCGGACAGATCGATGTGCCCGACAACGTTCGTGCCGGACACCTCGTCCAGTTGCAATCCGGCAGCGCTGACGAATCCGCTTGCTGCCTCGAGATTCAATTCCGTCATGACGACCCCTCATCTGCTCCGTTGGATTTCTCGACCTACCTTCCGCCCTCGAATACATGCCGTCAAGTGCTAAGTTGGAATTCCCAACTAACATTTCCAACTAACAGGGGCCCAGAGATGACGGCGACAAAAGGACGCAACTGCTCCATCGCCAACGCCTTGGAGGTCGTCGGCGAGAAGTGGTCACTGTTGGTGCTCCGAGAAATCGTCCTCGGGCAACGACGGTTCGACGAGATCGCCGCGGGCACGGGAGCCAGCCGCGACATCCTCGCCGCGCGTCTACGCACCCTTGTCGACGCCGACGTCCTCACGAAGCGACGCTACGAAGACCATCCACCGCGCTACGAATACGTCGCCACCGAATCAGGGAAGGCGCTCTATCCCATTCTGATGGCGCTCATGGAATGGGGGGACGCCTTTGCGACGACGGGTCCACCGCCAACCGTCGTCGAACACCGTTGCGGTGAGATCCTGCACGCCCAAGTTGTGTGCGCGCACTGCAAAGAGCCGCTGGCCGCCAAAGACGCGCATGTAGTCGAACTCTCGCCGCCTGCTCGATAGCGTCAGCGTCCGGGCGGAAACCCGCCTGTTGCGATCGGACCCCAGGAGTCGACGGTGACGCGGATCAGGCTCTTACCCTGCTTGCGCATGGCTTCGCGGTACTCGTCCCAGTCGGGATGATCACCGGCGATGGATCGGTAGTAGTCGACCAACGGTTCCACCGAGTCCGGGAGGTCGATCAACTCCGCGGTTCCGTTCACCTGGACGTACGGGCCGTTCCACTCGTCGGAGTGGATACACAGAGACACCGCCGGGGTGCGGCGGACATTCGCGGCCTTGGCCCGTTCCGGGTACGTGGAGATGACGATCCGACCCTCGTCGTCGACCCCGCACGTCACCGGAGAGATCTGCAACTCGCCGGATTTCTTCACCGTGACGAACGTGGCCCGATGGCGCGGCCTGACGAATTCGAGGAGCTCGGCAAACGACACACGATCTGCGCTGGCGATCTTGGACATGACCTCAGCCTAATTCGATTTACGAACTGACGCTCAGGGCATCTCGATGGTCTGAGCACGTGCGATTTCGCCGATTGCACGAATGATGTACGCGCTCTGAGCTTTCTTCACTCCGGTCGACAAACTCCCGATGACCAGAACCGCCGAACGCAGGTACGCGCCGTGCCCGATACGGAACGAATCGTCTTCCAGATCCGAGATCCCGAGCGCCCCGGTGTAGACCGCAGCGAGCGCCTGCACGTCCAGATCCGGCAGCCACACGATCGTGGACTTGGCGCAGGCGGTGAGCGCATCCTGCACGTCCTCGCTGGACAAGCCGTCCGGATGCGTGTCCTCGAGCAATTCGCGCACGATCGCCGCGTGAACCGAGCTGACCTGCTCGAAAGAGAGCCCGCGCAGTTCCTCGACAGCCACGAGTAGTCCGTCACGATTTGCCGCCCGCACCGCGGCGAGTGCGTCGGCCGTGGCATCGGCGATGTCACGGGCGACCTTCGGCCAATGCGTCGGCCAGCTCTGTTCTGGCGTCCGCTGTTCTGGCGTCATCGTGGTATCTCCTCGGTCCTCGTGTTCATGCGGAAGCCTTCCACATCCCACCGACAGGCCAGGCGATCCGTCAGCGCAGCCGCTCCAACAAGGACATTGCGTTGTGCGGCGCAAAGCCTTTCATGTCGTTTTCGAAGTAGACGTACACGTCGAGGCCCTCGTCCATCCAATCCCGAAAGCGCTTGGACCACTTGTCCAGAGCTTCGTCGGTGTACCCACTCGCATACAGTTCCTTGTCCCCGTGCATCCGCACATAGACAAAATCGGTAGTAGGAGTGGTGATGCGGGGATACCTGCCGGCTGTGTCTGCGACGACAAAACCGATGGAGTGCTCGCGCATCAGGTCCACGGCTTCGTCGGTCTCGAAGCTGGCGTGCCGCGCTTCCACCGCGTAGCGAATCGGCACGTCCCTCTCGGTCTGGGCGAACACTCGGTCTTCGGTGAGTTTGTCGTCGTGCTGTGCTGCCAGATCGGCTGCAGCCTGAGTGGTACGGGGAAGACCGTCGAAGAAGTCGGCCAATCGCTGCGATTCGAACTGCAGCGTCGGAGGTAGTTGCCACAGAATCGGCCCGAGCTTGGGGCCGAGGGCGAGTGTTCCGGCGGCAAAGAAGTTGGCGAGTCCGTCACGGGCGTCGAGCAGCCGTTTCATGTGTGTGATGTACCGGCCGCCCTTGATCGCGAACACAAAATCTTCGGGAGTTTCGCTGCGCCATTTGGTGTAGCTTTCCGGCTTCTGCAGCGCGTAGAACGAGCCGTTGATCTCGATCGACGTCAATCTCTCTGCGGCATAACACAATTCTTTGCGGTGAGCAAGACCTTTCGGATAGAAATCTCCGCGCCACGCGGGATACGTCCACCCGGAGATACCTACCCGAATATCTGCCATCGATTCAGACTAAGCGGCACTCGAGCGTTTTGGCACTCCGTGTTTCAAACTCCGGCGCTGAGCGCGACGGATACCGGTACGACGGTCAGGCACACCACCGCACCGACGAACAACGCGATCACGAGGCGACGGTCCCACTTTCCGCGTGCACCACTGGCAGCGAGCATGAAGATCACAAAACCTACACACACGGACACGATAGTCACGATCACCGGAGTTCCAACCATGCCGTGATTGTCCCCTACCCATTGCCACCGAGCGCCCTACGGGTACACGATCGAAGTACCCATCCCGAGCTAGGAGTGGAAATGCCGAAATACCTCTGGCAAGTGACGTACTCACCCTCCGGCGCCGCCGGTCTACAGCAGGAGGGAGGCACTGCGCGGCGCGACGCGATAACGCGAATGGTCGAAAGCATCGGTGGCACTGTCGAATCCTGCCACTTCGCACTGGGCGGTCACGACATGTTCGTGATCGGCAACCTGCCGGACGACGTCGCGGCAGCCGCATTGAGCATTCGCACGGCTGCGGCAGGTGCAGCACGCTCGGAGTCGATCACACTGCTCACGCCGGAGCAGATCGACGAGGCAGTCAAGCGACCGACCGACTACCGCGCGCCGGGCAAATGACGACGGAAGGAATAGATCCCGGCAGCAGCCGAGTTGCACCCGCTGTGACGGAGACTACGAAAACACCTGACCTGGGAACCTACGGAATCTGGCGAGGAGCGGCTGGTTTGCCGCCCGAGCTGGGAACTGCGATCGAGAAACTCGGTTTCGGCACCATCTGGATCGGCGGCTCCCCACGCGCCGATCTACGGATCGCCGAGAAACTTCTCGACGCGACCGAGCACATCACCGTGGCAACCGGAATCGTCAACATCTGGTCCTCACCTGCGGCTGAGGTGGCGGAGTCCTATCACCGACTCGAAGCCGCGCACCCGGGTCGATTCCTGCTCGGCGTAGGCGTCGGACATCCGGAGGCTACCGGCGACTACACCAAGCCGTACGCCTCGCTCGTGTCGTACCTCGACGAACTCGACGCGGCCCAGGTCCCGGAAGCGCGGCGCGTCCTCGCCGCACTGGGGCCGAAGGTGTTGAAACTGTCCGCCGCTCGCGCCGCCGGCGCGCATCCGTACCTGACCACCCCCGAACACACGGCCGAAGCTCGCGAAATCCTCGGCCCTTCGAAGATCCTGGCCCCCGAGCACAAGGTTGTCCTGGAAACCGATCCGGAGAAGGCCAGAGCAATCGGTCGCCCCGCCGTCGCCAACCCGTATCTGTATCTGCGCAACTACACGAGCAATCTCGAGCGCCTCGGTTTTGCGCCCGAAGAGTTGGCCAACGAGGGGAACGATCGCGTCATCGACGCCCTGGTTGCGCGGGGTACCGCGAAGTCCATCGCGGATCGACTTCGGGAGCATGTCGCGGCGGGTGCCGATCACGTTGCGATCCAAGCACTTCCCGCCGAAGGTGATCCGATCGCGACCTACGAAGCACTGGCCGCCGAACTCTTCGACTGACCGGGCAACCCTTGACTTGGATAAGTAGTGTCCGAGTATACTTGGACACTACTTATCCGAGTAAAGGAGAAAAACATGAAGATCGTCATTTTCGGAAGCGGACTCATCGGAAGCCAGGTCGCCGCCAAGCTCGCTGACGCCGGGCACGACGTGAAGGCGCTCGGTCGCGGCGACGGGATCGACATCACCACCGGCGCAGGTATCGCCGAGGCAGTCGAGAGTGCCGACGTCGTCGTGGATCTGACCAATTCCCCTTCGTGGTCGGACGACGACGTCTTGGCCTTCTTCCGCGACGGAACCGGCCACATCCTCGCCGCGGAAGAGAAGGCAGGCGTCGGGCACCACGTCATACTGTCCATCGTGGGTGCCGATCGACTGCCCGATTCCGGGTACATGCGAGCCAAGGTCGCCCAGGAAGACCTGGTCAAAGCGGGCCCGACCCCCTACACGATCGTCCGATCGACCCAATTCTTCGAGTTCGTCGCCGGAATCGCCGACGCGGGAACCACCGACGGCGCCGTCCACGCAACGCCGGGACATCTGCAACCCATCGCGTCTCGAGACGTCGTGTCCCACGTCGCCGAGGTAGTGACCGGCGCGCCGCAAAACGGCACGGTCGAGATTGCCGGACCCGAACCGCTGGGCATCGACGAACTGGTCCGGCGCTTGTTCCTCGTCACCGGCGACAAGCGTTCGGTTATCTCCGATCCCGAAGCCGGCTACTTCGGCGCGAAACTCGACAACTCGGCACTGACCCCGACGCCCGGTGCAGATGCATGGATCGCGCCGACAACATACGACGCGTGGCTTGCCGAGAAGGCCTGACGTCGACAACTCGAGCGACGTCCGGCCCGCACCGCTTTCCGCGGCGTCGATAGAGTCCAATCATGAAGCTTTCCGGAGGCGTGGAGTGGTCACTCCACTGCTGCGTGGTTCTGAGCCAGTCCGAGGGGCCGGTACCCACAGCCAGACTCGCCGAACTTCACGGGGTGTCGAAGACATACCTGGCGAAGCATCTGCGAGCGCTCGCGCACGCCGACCTGGTCAATCCGACCGAGGGCCGAGACGGCGGGTACGTTCTCACCCGGGCTCCCGAGAAGATCACCGTTCTCGACGTCGTACAGGCCGTTGACGGCACCGAACCTGCGTTCCGGTGCACGGAGATTCGACAGCAAGGAATCCTCGCCGCTCCACCGGAGCAGTGCCGTTCCGCCTGCGGAATCGCCAAGGTCATGGCCGACGCCGAAAAAGCCTGGCGCGCATCGCTGTCGGGGGTCACTATTGCAGATCTTGCTGCAACCCTGGACCTTCCGGCACTCAGAAAGATCGTGACCACACCGATCACACCCTAGAGCAGCCCACACCCCACGAGACGGCAATCCATCGTTCAACTATCGGGTACCTTGTTCGGGGATCAAATCTTGACGAAGAATCTTCCGGGAATTTTCGCAAGATCTCGGAGGGGGTTTCATGGGAGTCAGTGGCGCTGCGGGGTTGGGGCAGAACATTCGTCAAACAACTGGACTGTTGAGTCGCTGGTGGTCTCTTGCGTACGACGGCGAATGGTTCCCGAGGTTCCTGGCTGCTCGATCGATGTTGGGGACAGCCAGGGTGGTCGTCACCTTTTGGTGTGCTGTGTTCGTGGCACTCGCCGTACTGGCTCAATTCGTGAAGGGTGGCGCAACCGAGCTCCCTGAACGGCTCGCGGCGGGCGCAGCATGCATGATCGCGCTCTACTGCATGATTCGCTGGTCACTCGGACGGTCTTGGCCGAGTCACCATCAATCCGTTCGTTTCGTTTCGCTCACCAATATCTGCTTGTCCTTGATACTTCTCGCCGGAATCCATTCGAGCTTCCTGGCATTGACCGGCACCGTCCTGTTCGTGGTCGTCGCGAACTATTCGTCGGTATTCCACAGCCCTCGAATAGTCACAGCACAGATCACCGGCGCGCTGTTCGTCGTTGCGCTACTGACAATTCGTGCTGTAACCGATCCGGATACCGACTCTTCGCTGTCGGTGTCCACTGGATTCGTCATCGGGTGTGTTATCGCTTCAGCTTCGATGACCGTGCATTTCCTCGTCCTGTATTTGACCGACGACGCACGACACTCTTGGCGCGATCCACTCACCGCTGCACTGAATCGACGTGGGCTGCACAATGTCTGGCAACAGTTGTTCGGTGTCGGCGAACTCCAAGGACACGTAGTCCTTGCGGTGGTGATCGATGTCGATTCGTTCAAGAGCGTCAACGACAAACTGGGTCACGCGGAAGGCGATCGGATGCTGGTGACAGTCGGCCGGCGCCTGAACTCGGTGGTCGGAGAGGTCGGGCTGGTTGCGCGGACTGGCGGCGACGAGTTCGTGATTCTCATGCCCGTGGAGCCACGTCGCATCGAACAAACCGTGGTGGACATTCACAATTCGATATCGCGGCCCGCCGGCCGGCAGTCGATTTCCGTGAGCGTCGGAGCGAGCGTGTGGCTGTCCTCGACAATCCCGGACGCTTCGGGAACCATCGATCGGATTCTTGCCGATGCCGACAACGCGATGTATCGGGCGAAACGACGAGGTGGAGACCAGGTAGCTTGGGCAGTAACGCATCTGAGCTGAATCGACACGATTACCTGTCGATCGAATTCAGAGCGCCGCTTCGCTGTCGTTCGCCGGATCCAGCTGATCCTGGGTTGCCGCCCAACTCGCCAAGAGTTTGAGTGCGTCAGCCGTGGGCGTCCCCGGCGCCGCGGTGTAGACCAGCAGTGTCAGCCCGGGATTGGACGGCAGTTCCATCGCCTCGAAGTTCAGCTCCAGGTCGCCGACGACGGGGTGACGAACCTTCTTGAATCCCGTCCGATGAAAGCGCACATTGTGTTTCGCCCACCGGGTGCGGAATACCTCACTGCGAGTGGCAAGTTCACCGATGAGCTCGGTCAGCGCCCTGTCATGGGGATTGCGCCCCGCTTCCGAGCGGAGCATCGCGGCGATGTCGTCTGCCGCGCGCTCCCAATCCACGAAGAAGTCCTGCGATGCCGGGTCCAGGTACACGAAGCGGGCGTTGTTCGCCGGCCTACGTGGATCGGCCAACACCGGCGAATACAACGCGCGCGCCATACGATTGGCCGCCAGCATGTCGTGCCTGGCATTACGTACCCACGCCGGTGCGTCGGTGATGGCGTCGAGTATCTGCTGAATCGCCGGGCTCACGCCCTTGGGGGCGGGCCGCTTTCTACTCGGTGCGCCTGCACTGGCGGCCTTCGCGAGGTCGTACAAGTGGGCAGTTTCGGCTTCGTCGAGTTGCAGTGCTCGGGAAAGGCTTTCGAGCACCGAGTCCGACGCTCCCGCCAGATTTCCGCGTTCCATGCGCACGTAGTAGTCGATGCTCACACCGGCGAGCAGAGCGACTTCCTCACGGCGCAACCCCTTGACGCGACGGTTTCCGCCGTAGGCCGGCAGCCCTGCCTGCTCGGGTGTGATGCGAGCACGACGGGAGCTGAGGAATTCGCGGATCTCGGCTCGGTTGTCCATGCAGTTCACGTTACTCGAGCGGAGAAGACCGAGGGAGGTACTGCCGTTACCTGGAACAACAGACACTCCCGCGCCCGCGAGGCGCGGCGTTGACTGATTGCAGTCGACCGGTCCACGCCGAAACGTCGACTTCGACGCACGCGACACCAGAAGCAAGAGGGGACACCATGCGAGCAACCATCATGTACGGCGCCGGAGACGTTCGAGTCGAGACCGTGCCCGATCCGGCACTGCAGCAGCCGACGGACGCGATCGTGCGGGTCGTCGGGGCGTGCGTTTGCGGCTCTGACCTGCACCCTTACCACAACATGCCGGCCACGCCCGGTGGTTCCCCGATGGGCCACGAATTCGTCGGAGTGGTGGAAGAGACCGGTCGCGAGGTGTCCACGTTGAAGAAGGGCGACTTCGTCATCGCCCCCTTCGCCTGGTCCGACGGGACGTGCGACTTCTGCCGCGAAGGCTTGCAGACGTCTTGCCGACACGGTGGATTCTGGGCCGGAAACGGGATCGGAGGCGGTCAGGCAGAGGCCATCCGAGTGCCGTTGGCAGACGGCACCCTGGTCAAGGCGCCGGTCGGTGAGGATTCCGAACTCCTACCGTCACTGCTCACACTCTCCGACGTCTTCGGCACCGGCTATCACGCGGCGGTCAAGGGTGGCGTCAACCAACGCACGACGGTCACGGTCATCGGCGATGGAGCCGTGGGGCTGATGGCAGTGCTCTCCGCCAAACGCCTCGGCGCCGAGCGCATCATCCTCATGGGGCGCCACAAGACCCGCACGGATCTCGGTCTCGAGTTCGGAGCCACCGACGTGGTTGCCGAACGTGGAGACGAGGGCATTGAGAAAGTCCGCGAACTGACCGGCGGCGACGGCACTCATGTCGTCCTCGAAGCGGTAGGTCACATGCCTGCCTACGAGCAGTCGCTCGGAGTTGTCCGACCGGGCGGCGTCATCAGCCGAGTCGGAGTACCCCAATACGAAGAAGCTCCAATCGGATTCGGGACACTCTTCGGACCCAACATCACACTCACCGGTGGACCGGCCCCGGTGCGCGCGTACATCGAAGAGCTGATGCCGGATGTGCTCGATGGAAAGATCGAGCCGGGCAAGGTCTTCGACCACACCGTCGGACTCGACGACGTAGCGGAAGGCTACCGAGCCATGGACTCCCGTGAATCGTTGAAGGTCCTCGTCCGCCCGTAGTCCACCACTTGCGAAAGTCCACCACTTGCGAAGAAGATGCGCGTGACCCACATTGCCACCCGTCCTGTTGCCGGTCGCATCAATCCCACCGCGATCCTGGCGATCATTCTGATCAGCTATTTCATGATCCTGCTCGACAATTCGATCATCTTCACCGGGCTACCCAGCATCCAAAGCAGCATGGGTTACTCGGCAACCGGGCTGTCCTGGGTCCAGGACGCCTACACCCTGGTGTTCGGCGGGCTTCTCCTGCTGGGTGCTCGTCTCGGGGACATCTTCGGCCGTCGTCGCGTATTCGTGGCCGGTCTCGCGATTTTCGCGATTGCGTCGTTTCTCGTCGGGGTCGCGCCGAACGGTTGGTGGCTCATCGCAGCGCGCGCTCTCCAAGGCGTCGGAGCAGCAGTGGTCGCCCCGGCGTCGCTGTCACTGCTGACCGCCAGTTTCCCGCCCGGCCCGGAGCGAACGCGCGCTGTTGCCTGGTACGGCGCTGCTGCGGGAATAGGCGCCAGCCTCGGACTCGTGATCGGCGGCGCCCTTGCCGACTGGGTGTCTTGGCGCGCAGGCTTTTTCATCAACGTTCCGATCGGTATCGCGATGATCGCTCTCGCTCCCCGGTTCATTCCGGAAACCGAGCCCAACTCCGGACGTTTCGATGTGGCCGGCGCTGTTCTCGCCACACTCGGGATGACCGCGCTCGTCTTCGGCACCGTCAACTCGGCCGAAGCGGGGTGGACCTCACCGATCACCGTTGCGACACTGGCGGCCGGGGCGATACTACTGACCTTGCTCTTCCTCAACGAAGCGAGAGCGGAGCAGCCGATCATGCCACTGAGGTTGTTCCGTAGCCGGGAGCGATCCGGGGCGTACGCCGCCCGAATGCTCTATCTGGGTGCCATGATCGGATTCTTCTACTTCACGACTCAGCTACTCCAAGGCGTCATGGGCTTCAGCGCGTTCCAAGCAGGCATCGCCTTCTTCCCGATGACGATCGTCAATTTTGCTGTGGCGATGCTTATTCCGCGACTGACACCGCGATTCGGAAATTCCGCAATTCTGTCGGTTGGCATTGCCGTCACCCTAGCCGGGATGGCGTGGCTCAGTCTGGTCCATCCCGGCAGCACGTACCTCACTGCGATAGCACTTCCGATGATCTTGATCGGCGCCGGACAGGGGTTGGCTTTCGCCCCACTGACTTCTGCTGGCATCTCCGGGGTACAGGCCGAAGATGCCGGTGCCGCATCAGGATTGGTCAACACTGCACATCAACTGGGCAGTGCTCTCGGACTCGGCATCCTCGTCGCAGTCTCCGCGGGCGCCGGATCCTCTGCCGACGACGCTACAACGGCACTCACCGATCACGTATCAACGGCTCTCACCGCAGGCACCGCCCTGCTCGCCGCTTGTCTCGTCATCGTCCTCGCACTGATCGTCCCGGCTACGAGAACGCGAAGTACCGCAAAGCAATTCGACCAGGAGAAAGGAAGCCGAGATGTCGCACTCGTGGACCGAGGATGAACTGACCAAGATCGGCGACGCCGAGGAGTTGCAGGTCTCCTCGTACCGCCGAGACGGAACCGCAAGGCCGTACGTCACGATTTGGGTTGTCCGTACCGACAACCAACTGTACGTTCGCTCGGCCTACGGAACCGACAACCCGTGGTTCGTCCGAGCAACGGCAAGTGGAACGGGCCGAATCCGAGCAGGAGGAATCGAGCGGGACGTGGCGTTCGAGTCCGCCGCACCGGATGCCCACTCGTCGATCGACTCCGCCTATCACACCAAGTACGACCGCTACGGCCCGCAGATCGTCGGCTCCGTCACCGGCCGCGCCGCCGCACCCAACACCATTCGACTTGTTCCGCTGACGCAGAACTGAACCGCCCCTTTCGATTCCGAGGAGACCTCATGGAAATCTTGAAGCCCCAGCCCACCAGCAAAGCACCCAGCGACTGGTTCACCGGCGACGTCTGGTGGGACGTCATCTACGCCGGACAGGAGCCGTCGAGGATGCGCGCCAACATGGTTCGCTTTGCACCGTGCGCGCGAACCGACTGGCACTCCCATGCAGTCGGACAGACCCTCCACATCGTCTCCGGTACCGCGCTGGTTCAAGCTCGCGGCGGCGAGATCGTCGAAGTCCACCCGGGTGAGACCGTCTACACCCCAGCGGGAGAGGAACACTGGCACGGCGCGGCACCCGACCGTTTCATGAGCCACCTTGCGCTGTGGGAAGGACCCGGCGGCGGAAGCACCGAAACTACATGGGGCGACAAAGTCACCGATGAGGAATACGGCGGTCCCCGCGCCAGACGTCGTTGAGACCGGACACCTCTCAGATACGGCGCATCACGGAAACAACTTTGCCCAGGATGACCGCGCGATCGCCGTCGATGACGCTGTACGCGGGATTGCGAGGCTCGAGGTACACGTGACCGTCGCGACGCCGGAGCACCTTCACCGTGGCCTCGCCGTCGATCATCGCGGCGACGATCTCACCGGAATGAGCTTCGTCCTGGCGGCGCACCACGACGACGTCACCGTCACAGATCGCTGCGTCGACCATCGACTCACCACGCACCCGAAGTCCGAACACCGTGCCGGAGCCGACGAGCTCACGAGGAAGCGCAAGCACCTCGTCGGCGTGCTCCTCCGCGAGGATCGGCGCGCCGGCCGCGATGTCACCGACGACCGGAACCGTCACCGTATTCGACGACGACTGTTCCTTCGCGCCTACGAGGAACGGCCGCACGTCCAACTGCCGAGCCATGGCCGCTCCTCGGCGGAGGAAGCCCTTCTCCTCGAGACTCTTGAGGTGCTTGGACACCGTCGACGTCGAGCGCAGACCAACCGCGTCTCCGATCTGCCGTGTGCTCGGCGTGCACCCGTTGGCAGCCACGAGATCCCGGATGGTCATCAGAATCTGCTGCTGGCGGAGCGGCAGGGAGGAGGCGTCGAGGCCACCGAACATGTCGAGATCGTCGTAATCGGTCACGATGAGAATCGTAGTGAGGGGTCCCGACATCCAGGCCAGGCAGCCGGAGTCTGCCAGAAACGGCACAGGCAGTTTGTTTCCCGAGCGGCGCATGGCACGCTGAGCTGATGGAGCCTCTCGAACCGATGCGCCCGGTCAGTGTTCCCGCCGACACCCATAAGTCGACGCCGATCTGGAAGTCGGCACCGGTCACTTTGGGAACGGTGGGTGTGTTTGCCTACGCATTGATGTCCGCGAGAACCGGCGTCGTCGAAGTTGCACTTGGCGCGGCGATCGCGATCGCCGGCGCCGCCCTCTACTGCATGTCAGTGATGCGCACGATCAGAGAAAACTCGTGCAGCCGCGTACCTCTGCTCGGAACCCCACCCGTCTCGCCCCGTGACGTCGACCTGCTCGCCGGGGCCGGGATGCCCTTGATCATGGGCGGATCGTTGCTGGCCATACGAGCAGCGGGATGGACCTGGCCATATCTCTATCTCGGACTGCTCGCCGTGATCATGGTCGCTACCTATGTTCTTCCCGTGGTGGTGCACAACCGACGATTACGGAAGCGAACTCACTGATCGCAAACCCCGTGACGCGGGTACGTCGACGCAACATCTCCAGCACATTCTCCGACGTCCCCACTGGTACGACCGGTCCATCCCCCGGTGGAGCCGACTATGCGCTGGCGACCTTGCTATCAGGCACGACAGCAATATCGACCTTGCTGAACTGCAGCACACCGTCTTCGATCTCGGCGTCGTGCATCAGCTTGCGGTCGCGGTAGTAATTGTTGACCACTTTCCACGCACCGCGGGCACCCTGACGCGGCATCTCTCCGTCGCCGCGCTGGATGTAGCCCGAGGTCAGGGCTCCGCCCATGAGAGATTCTTCGGCGAAGTCCTCAGGTTCGGCGTGAACCTCGAAAGTCGTGTAGTCGCGCTTACGCATGATCTTGAGTACGCGACACAGATAGGACGCGGCCAGGTCGGCCTTGAGCGTCCAGGATGCGTTGGTGTAGCCGAGGATCATCAGGAAGTTCGGAATGTCGGAGTAGAGCACGCTCTTGTAGGCGACCGTCTCGTTGAGCTTGACGGGCTCGCCGTCGATGCTCATGGTCGCCCCGCCCAGGATCTGTACGTTCAAGCCGGTCGCCGTGACGATGACGTCGGCCTCGATTTCGCGGCCCGACTCGGTCACGATGCCCTTCTCGGTGAACGTGGCGATACGGTCGGTGACGATGTCGGCCTTGCCACTCTTGAGCACCTTGAACAGGTCCCCGTTGGGAACCACGCACAGGCGCTGATCCCACGGGTTGTAGTTGGGGGTGAAGTGACGCAGGTCCACGTTCTTGCCGAGTTGCAAGCGGATCTGGGTGAGGAACAGCTTCTTCGCCAGCTTCGGATTGGTGCGTGAGAGCTGAAAGCTGGCGCGTTGCAGTGCGATATTGCGGGCTCGACCGATCTTGTAAGCGATCTGGTCGGGAACGCGTGCAAGCTTGAGACCCTTGGCAACAGGGTCCTCGGACGGTAGCGCCTGGATCCACGTGGGCGAGCGCTGCAGCATGGTGACGTGACCGGCGGTGGGGGCCATCGACGGGATCAGGGTGATCGCGGTGGCACCGGAACCGATGACCACTACCTTCTTTCCGGTGTAATCGAGATCCTCCGGCCAGTGCTGCGGGTGCACGATCTGACCGCGGAAGTCGTCCTCACCGGGGAAGGCGGGGCGGTATCCCTTGTCGTAGTTGTAGTAACCACAGGCGCCGACGAGGACGTTCGCGGTCCACGTCTCGGTCTCCCCCGTCGCCTCGACCAGGACGGTCACGGACCACTGAGCAGTCGCGCGATCGAAGTCCATTGCCACGACCTTGCGGCCGAAGTTGATGTGGTCGGTGACGCCGTATTCCTTGGCGGTTTCCTCGACGTAGTCACGGATACTGGCGCCGTCTGCGAGCACTTTGGTTCCGATCCACGGACGGAAACCGAATCCGAAGGTGAGCATGTCGGAATCCGATCGGATGCCGGGATACTTGAACAGGTCCCAGGTGCCACCGATGTTCTCGCGGCGTTCGAGGATCGCGTAAGTGCTTCCGGTCTGCTCACGAATGAGGTGGCAAGCCGCGCCGATTCCGGACAAGCCAGCGCCGATGATCAGTACGTCGACATGCTGTGTCATGAGGAAACTCGTTTCGTCGGTCGTCGCGAAGCTACTTCTGGCGTCGGCAGTGACCGAGAACGATCGGCCGGTTCAGGCCGGGTTCCCTAAGGTCAGCGCCAATGAACAGGGTATGTGCAACTGACGGTAACAGTCAATATCTCGACCCGGCCGCGTACGGAACATTGAGGTGCGACGCACCGGCCTCGCGGAACTCGATCGAGACGCCTGAATGCCTCGAGGCACCGGAGAGTTGTTCACGTCGTCGACGGAACGCCCAATGACTCGTCTACACGGGATACTCATCTCCCAAATATTCAGCGCCCCAGCATAATTCGAAGGTCCACGATCAGGTGTCGAACGCGCGAGTTTCCATGGGAAGACGGGCAACTGCGATATTGCCGTAACCTTCGTGCGCATCAGCGGAAAGGTCACTGCGATAGCTAACCTGCTGACGAAACCACGCTGAAAGCAACGGTTTTGGTTTCGCAGCGAAGGGAGCGGGCGGAGTGGACCTCCACCGGAGATGTAGTCGCTATGACACTCTCCAGCACAGTCACCCTGTACACCACTCATAGCGATCAAGGGTTCGCCAATGCAATCGCTGCCGGAATCAGCGCCAGGGCTTATTCAGAGCCACAAACCGCAGACATGAGCCTGTTAAGGCATCACACCAGCGATCACGGTAGAGCGCTCGTTCTCCTACCACGCGGGGGCGTCGATTGGCAGGTGAAGGAGCTCTCCGCGCTCGAGGGATCGGTCCTGGTCGGCGATCTCAGTAGCGGCAACTCCATGATTCGGGGGCTCGCAGCGGGCGCCCACGCCGTGCTCAACTCTCAACTGCCATTCACATCCCTGCTCGATGAGCTGCAGGCCGCGATCAACCCCAACTCCGCTCGGTCTGCACACGACAAGTCCTCGCTCGTACAACGCATCCGGTTGCGCACCGAAGAATTCGCACGAATCAGCAGTCTCACCGATCGCGAGTTCGAGATCGTGGGCCTTCTCTACGGAGGCTCGAATGTCGACTCGATTGCTCGAACCGCCCACATCGCACCGACCACGGTTCGCGCCCACATCCGAAGCATCCTGCAAAAACTGGGGGTGCATTCCCAGCTGGAGGCATGCGCGATGCTCCGCCGCTCTGGTCACGACGCACGCAGACACCCACTGGAACTTCGGATCGGACGCTTCTAGCAGGAAGTGCCCCAGACACACTCGCTGAGATGGGGTGCCGCCCCTGATCGAACTCGACCTTCGAAAAGATCGTCAATTTTGACGATTCGATGACGCGCCCGGACGTCGAATATTAGGTCCTACACGACACCGAAGACACGAGTGAACATCGAAAGGTGCATTCAATCAATGGAATACACACGCACAGTGCCGCGGCATCTTGTCCACAGACATGCTGTTGCCGAGGTTTTCTTGACGGACTACCGGATCGAATCGGACTCGGCGTACCAGGTTGCTGTGCAACTCCCGGTCTCGCACCGGATATTCGACGTATCGAGCGAGCAACACGATCCGCTCGGGGTGGCAGAAGCATTTCGACAGGCAGTGGTGCTTCTGTGCCACACCCGATACGAGATTCCACTGCACTACAAGTTCCTCATGGAAACGTTCAGCTTCGAGATGCTGGACGCGCTCGACGTGCAATCAGTCGCGGAGCCGTTGAGTTTCTCGATGACAGTGGACAACCTCACTCATCGCGACGGAGCGGTTTCGGGGGTCGAAGTATCGGGGATCCTCAGCGAGGGCAACCGGCACGTCGCCAGATGCAACGCTGTTGCGCGAGGAGTCAGCCCCGAGGGATACCGTCGAATTCGGCAAGGACGAGAAGACCACCGCCCGAGCCGGCGCATCCTTCCTTCCGGAGCCGCGGTGGTCGGATCGGAGCGAGTCGGACGCCTAACCGATGGAGATGTGCTCATCAGCACTGATCCTGCTCGGCACGCGATGTTCTGCGCTCCCGATCCGCGCAACCACTCCCTTTTCGATCACCCCGTCGACCACATCCCAGGAATGATTCTTTTCGAGGCCGCCCGACAAGCGCTCCGATTTCACATCGGCAACCCAGCAACAAAGATCGCCTCACTCTCGGCGGTCTTTCCGAGGTTCACTGAATGGGAAACGCCGTGCGAGGTGTCAATGATCCCCCTTGACGCGTCGGGCCATGTGCACCGAGTTCGGTTCACTCAAGAACTGGAAACCACCGCGGAACTCGAAATTACAGTTGCGGACCAATCATGAGAGGGAACGAACACGTTCTTCTCGTCGCGTCTTCCACGTCAAGCGCTCGGTGCTTCCCACTCTCTCGGTGCAAGCGCCGCCAGTTGCATGACGTGCGCCAACTTGTCCTCGCGGACGATCGTTGGCAGCACCAGGTTCCACATCTGACTCAACCGCTCGTACAGATCGGTTCTGCCCGTCAGCATTTCCGAGAGAATCTGCACTCCGGTGAACGACCCCACCACAAATCGAGCCAACGCGTCGATATCGGTGCCCGGGACGATATCGCCGGCTTCGGCCGCTTGGGTTGCCACCTGCTTGATAGCCTCGATCCAATCGAGGTACGGCTGTTCGATGGGGCCTTGAATACTGCCGATCTCCATCGTCAACCGCATGCCACCTCGCGCGATGGGCTCGGTCACAAGCTGCCGAGCCATCTCCTGCGAAACGAGCACCAGGGTTTCGACCGCGATGTCGGAGTGCGCAGCAACCCGCCGGGTACCCTCCATCGCCATACCGTGCTGCGCTGCGATGACCGCGTGCGCAAGCTCCTCCTTGGACGCGAAATGAAAATACATCGCCCCCTTCGACACACCCCCGTGCTGCAAGATCGTGCCCAAACTGGCGGAGTACCCGAACTTCTCGAAGCTCTTCGCAGCACCCAAAATGACGGCCTGGCGCGTCAGGACAGCACGCTCCTGCATGATCTACCCAGCTCTCGTTGCCGACGGAATGAATCTCAACGATACGTCGAAAGAGCTCGCAGCAACGCTCTCGACACGGACACACCGTGACGACTCTGGTACTCGGGGCCACTGGTTTCATCGGCTCCGCAGTGATGAAACAGCTGGTTTCCCGCGACGGAAACGCTGCAATCGGTTTCGTTCGCACGGCCACCGCAGCCAAACAGTTCGGCCGTGAAGGAATCGCCACCGTGATCGGCGACATCAACGAAAGTGCTTCTCTACGACTTGCAATGAGTCAGGCGTCGACCGTCATCTGTTGCGTGTCGTACGTGGGCGACGACGAACAACAGTGCGTTCACGTCAACCAACACGGCGTACAGAACGTTGCGTCGATGGCCGCCGACGTCGGCGTCGAACGCTTGCTCTACGTCAGTACCGCGGCCGTGTACGGGCCGGGACCGTTTCGAGACTTGCCGGTCAACGGCGCACCTCTCAGCCCCTTCTCACCTGCCAGTCGCACGCGCGCTCTCGCCGAGAAGTTCGTGCGCGACGCCGGAGGCCTGGTCGTCCGGCCGCATCTCGTGTACGGACCCGGCGACAGATGGTTTCTTCCGACACTGACGCGAATTGTCTCTCGCCTCGACTCGATCATCGACGGCGGTAGCGCTGTCCTGTCGGTAGTCGACGTAGACCTACTCGCCCGATCCATCTACGAGTTGTCGATAGAACAGCAATTTCGCTACGGCTCAACACTTCACGTCAACGAGCCTGTCCCGCGGACAGTCATCGACCTTCTCGAGCAACATGCACGGGAGACCAACTGGACTCTGCCCCAGAACTCTATCCCCCGCGCCGACGCGGTGAAAGCTGCTGCCCAGCTGAGTCTCGACATGCACCAGATCGACATGATCAGCCTCGATCACTGGTTCCGGTCGAGACTGTACTGATGGCACACGGATCACTCTCGCCAAAATACCTGTCTCCCAAACTTTTCAGCCCTCCCTATTGTTCAGCCTCAGCAATCAATAGGGCCTATTTCGCAGTCACTACAGGCGAACAGAGAGAGCTCTGATCGACGAAAACCACGGCTGTACAAAGACGGCAGTGATCGCGCCCGACACCGATTCTCTCGGGCAGATGGCGATCCACAGTTCCACTACCGGTGTCAGCTCCCGAAGTTCATGCCAGGGGTTGATGTGGGCGCACCAGCGCTGGGCAGTGAGACCACCCAGGATGCCTGTTGCACCGCGTATGTGGTGTACGGGAACATCGCCAGGTAGGGCTCGAGTCCTGGATAGTCCGATACCCACATACTCGTCGGTTCATCGACGCTGCCGCAGGATGCCAGGACGACGTAGGAGCCGTCCGGAATATCGTTTATCGTCTGAACTGTTGTGCCGGTGGGGATCACGCCGCTCTCGTAGATCGTCTGTCCCGGACCGATCGTCACTTCGATCGGTGGCAGCACTCCGCCGGGCGCGTTCGCGAGCGAGGTGCTGCATTGCAGAGCTCCACCCGAATTGTTGGTGATGGTGTTGCTCACGGTCGAGCCGGAAGCACTGTAAGCGAAGGTGACGTCGGCAGCTGTGGAAGCTGAGGCCAGCGAGGGAGCAGCCATTGCCAACGGAAGAGCTGCAGCACCGATAAGGGCCGCTCGTGTGATCGAATGCATCGAATCTCCATCTCGTTCAGCCTGAAACGTCGTCGGTTGATCTTGACATGAAACGAGACCAATTGGACGGATTCAACGAAGTTGATGCCTTAACTAATGACCACAGTTGGTGACTATTTCAGAATGACCTGGGATGTCGATAAATTGAATGCCCGTTTCTTCTCCGAGCGCTGCCCACCGATCCTCCCATTCGCGAGGCCGAAATCAACCTGAAACTCAGGACATCCCGGTATCGCGCAGCGTGATGTTCAACCGTCCGGACGGCAGACCTATGTCGGGACTTGCACTTCCCGCAATAACTTTCGGCACTCCGTGATATGCGAACCGAGACTCTCCACCGAAGACGAAGAGATCACCCGAATAGAGTTCGACGTCGGTGTACGGCTTGTTCCGGTTCTCGGAATTCCCGAATCGAAAGACACAACTCTGCCCGACACTCAGTGAGACGACGGGAGCGTCGCAGCGCTCGTCCTTGTCCTGGTGCATTCCCATCCGAGCGCCCTCGTCGTAGAAATTGATCAGCGCGGTGTCCGGCGTGTACCGCTCCCCCGCAGTCGGATCATCATAGGCAGCGGCAACTGCGGCCCGGCCGAGATCGACGAGCCAGTCAGGCACCGCTGCGACAGGCGCACCGTTCACGTCGTCGGCGATGCGCGTGTACTTGTACGGCTGCCAATGCCAACCGAGACAGACTGTTTGCACCGACATCTTGTGCCCACCAGGGACAACAGCGGAGCGCATCGGTACGGGTGCGGTCGCCCACCGTCGGCACTCGGCCACCAAGAAGCGTTGCTGTTCGACGCTGAGCCAATCCGGAACGAGGATCGCCCCCGGCACCACTTCCAATCGTGGCCGAGGAATCAGAGCGTTCATGGTTTCCACGCTAATCGGTTTCGAAGCATTGACACCCTCGGCATGGGCTCGTATCGTAATCAACAGGTTGGTTGATAAAGGAGATGATTGACAAGTGATCGTGGATCCAGGGGCAGACGAGCGTCTCGACAAAGCGTTCATGGCGCTTGCCGACCCGGTACGACGGCGGATCATCGCCCGCCTGAGCACCGGCCCCCAAACGGTCAACGAGTTGGCCGAGCCGTTCGAGATCACGAAACAGGCCATCTCCAAACATATTCAGGTACTCGAAGCCGCGGGTTTGGTCACTCGCAGCCGCGAAGCCCAGAGGCGGCCGGTACATCTCAACGCCGCAACTCTCGAGGCTTTGACCGCCTGGATCGACCGCTATCGACTGATCCACGAACAACAGTTCCGCAAGCTCGATCACCTACTCAGCACCACACAGAAGGAGACTTAGCCATGGCTACCACCAATCCCGTCACCATCACAGCTCCTGAGGGCGTGCCGTACATCGACATCACCCGCGAATTCGACGCACCCGTCAGTGCCGTCTTCGCAGCTCATTCGAATCCCGATCTGGTCAAGCAGTGGCTCGGCCCCAACGGATACGAGATGGAGATCGACGAATACGAGTTCGTGAGCGGCGGTCGATACAAGTACGTCCATCGCAACCCCGAGGGCGAAGAGTTCCGGTTCAACGGTGTATTTCACGTCGTTCGCGAGAACGACTTTGCCATCCAGACCTTCGAATACGAGGGATTTCCCGACGTCGTCAGCATCGAATCGATCACGTTCGAGGATCTGGGCAACGGACGCACCCGCCTCTCCGGCCATTCCGTATATCCGAGCCTCGAAGCGCGAGACGGAATGATCGAGAGCAATATGGAGCTCGGCGTCACCGAAGGTTACGAACGCCTGGACAAGATCGTCGCGCAACTCTGACCACCTGTTTGCCTGAACCTCCTCAGCGAAAGGCAGTTTCATGGACTGGACCCTCGAAGTAGTCATCGTTCCCGTCAGTGACCTCGACCGCTCCATCGAGTTCTACCGCGACAAGGTCGGTTTCAATCTCGACCACCACACCGTCAACGAACACATGACGGTCGCCCAGCTCACTCCGCGTGGTTCGGGCTGCTCGATCGTCATCGGGAACCTGCCGTCGCAGACCGAGATGACCCCTGGTTCGTTGAAGGGATTGCAGTTGGTCGTGGCCGACGCTGCAGCGGCTCGCCAAGAGCTCATCGGCCGCGGCGTCGATGCCAGTGAAGTCACCGTCTTCGACGAGCGTGACGGGGGCACCTTCTTCGGATTCGCCGACCCGGACGGCAATACCTGGGCTGTCCAGCAGCTGAAGGTCCGCGGCGACAAGCCGCTCATTCCGAAGGAGTACCGCGACCGCTTCGGCGCGTAGCAACTACCTTCCAGGCTGCGTAACCTTCGGGCATGCAGACGGCACAGGGGCGATAGCCGGCCGCAATCGCGGTCGGCTCGTCCGCGAAGAACACCCGACTGGCGACATACCCGCCACGCGCGATTGCCTGCGCAGCCCCTCGACAGTCGAGTCGCCCGTAGATCTTCGTTTTCCGGTGCCCGCCAAGCACACCGGGCGTCGAACTCTCGTAGGGTTTGTTGCGAGCGTCGCGGAGAATGTACGTCTTACTCGGCATCGTGAAGCACCAATCCCAATGTTCGACGCGTACCCGAGTGCACCACGCTGACACCATGTCGCACAGGGGCTCTCGACCACCCACGAGAACTCTGCACCGGTCGATCCCGCGTGGTGAAGATCAACGCGTGACCTTGCTCGAGAACTGTCACCGTCCCTTTCGACTGGGCGCGCGGCCGCTGTTCCACGAGCAAGAACTCGCCGCCGACGTGGTCGATGCGAGGTCTGTCGAGCCCGATCACGACTTGCAAGGGAAACACCAACTCTCCGTACAAGTCCCGATGCAATGCATTCCAGTCACCAGGTCCGTAGGACAGAAGGATCGGGGTAGGGCGATTCTGACCGGCGTCGTGACACTGATCGATCCATTCTTCGAAAGAATCCGGCCACGGTGCACCCTCGCCCAGCTTGAACGCCCACTCCCGCGCCACGGGCAGGAGGTGTCGGTAGAAGGCGGATCGCATAGCCGTGATCGGCTCCGGTACGGGATCACCGAAGTACCGGTACTCCCCTTGTCCGAAACGGTATCGAGCCATGTCGACGGTGCTCCGGAACCGGTCGACGTCCGAGTACCAGGAAGCAATTTCGCGGCACTCCGACTCGTCGAGTATCGGCGCCGTCTGGGCACACCCACTGGAGTCGATTCCCTCGATCAGCGCAGGCCAATCGAGGGATTCAACACGAGCAGACAGAGCGGTGAAGAGGTCCATACGTCGTAGACGACGCGGCGGTCAGGAATGTGAGAATGCCAGCAGCTGGTCAGCCAGATCGTTGTACGTACGGGCGATCCCGGCATAACTGAGCACGGGTTCCGGATTCCAGGTCCCGATCTTCCCCGCCTTCACCGCGGGCAAGTTGGACCACGCAGGATTGGTTCCGAGCGTATCCAGTTGCAAACTGGACGGGCGATCGTCGAGGAAGATCATGTCGGCCGGATAGTGGTCCGCCATCTCCCAAGCCAGTTTCTCGACGTAGACCGACGATCCCGCGGCCGGATCGACGACGGCAAGGCCCAATCCCGCCAGATCTGCAAGGATCGGGAATCCCGAACGACTGACACGAATCGTGTCCGGATCTGCGGACGCGAACAAAACCTGTGAATTATTCAGCGAAGAAGCAACTTCGGAGATCCGTGCACGCGCAGCGTCGTAGTCTTTTCGCTGAGCCTCCATATCCTGGTCCGCCCCGAGT
The DNA here is from genome assembly GCF_018588185.1 of Rhodococcus sp. WY5. Taxonomy (NCBI): domain Bacteria; kingdom Bacillati; phylum Actinomycetota; class Actinomycetes; order Mycobacteriales; family Nocardiaceae; genus Rhodococcus; species Rhodococcus sp. WY5. The sequence goes on along the minus strand of NZ_JAAMPR010000001.1, from coordinate 1,861,271 downwards.
TCCACGGCGAGTTCCACGATCTCTTGCACGGTTCGGTCGATGGTTCCTGCTGCCGTTTCCACGAACAGTACTGTCGACAAGCCTTTCACCGCATCCAAGTTCGCCTCGTCGAGTAGTGCCGAACCACGCAGCTGAGGGACTATGACGACGTCCGGCTCCAGCGCAGCGATCTTCTCGAGTTCCACTTGTCCCCAGAGCTGCCCGACCATCTCGGTCTTCGAGAAATCCAAATTGCCGGAGATGCTGGTGTCCGTTGATCCCGGCGATCGTGTCAGTGCCCCGAAAACTCCGACAGGCACCAGTCCGTAATCCCACAGAGCACCCGCGATACCGGTGTAGGTGACAAATGTCCTTGGTGGTGAATCCAATTCGATCAGATTGTCGCGATCATCGGTGAAGGACCAGCCTGCGTCGCCTTCGCCCCCGGCGTCTGCGTCCGAACGCGAGCAACCGGCCGCTGCCAGCACAGCAGCCAATCCTGCTGCAGCGCCGAGGAACCTGCGGCGATTCCAGTCCATCTCGATACGCGGGTGCGGTCGTGGAGTGAACAGCGTGGTCATGTGTGTGCCCTTTCGGCGATTGGTTGAACTGTTTCAGGAGTTGACGAACGAGAAAAGAGAAGGATCGACACCAAACCCGTGAGCATTCCGACGCCGGCACAGAAGACCAACGGCCACAGCAAGGCGAACTCGTCCGGACCGACGAAGAGCGAGCCGCACAACGCAATTCCGACGGCAAGCCCGAATTGACGCGACGAGTTGGCTGTTGCCGAAGCCGTCCCGGCGCGCTCTGCCGGGGCGTCCGACATCGCGGCACCCGGCAGCACCGGCGACACCATCGCCGAACCGACACCGGTCAGAATCAGCCCGGCGATCAGTGCGGGCCAGAGCGGCTCGGCGAGAACGTACAGCATGGCCACGCAACCGATTCCGCAAAGGATCGTCCCGAATCCGAGCGACAGTCGAAGGTCGACGCGCTGAAGCCGTGATCCACACAGGGCCGATACGAAGACAAAAGCGAGCGGTTGAATCGAGAGCACAAGTGCGGCCGCCGATGCCGACAGTTCCAGCCCGTTCTGCAGCCACAGTGAAAGGACTACGAGCGGGCCGTAGGCCGCGAGGTAGTACCCGAACGCAGCGACGAGGACGCCGTCGAATTTCAGGGATCGGAACAACGCCGGATCGAGCATCGGACTGCTGCCTCGACGCTGCCAGAACACAAACGCCGTCAGCGCACCGATTGCGATCAGGAAGGCAAGAGCTGTCGACGGCGAAGCCCACCCGATGTCGCCGCCCCACGTCACGCCGAGAACCGCGGCAACGGCAGCGAGGGTGAACAAAACGATTCCGGCCCAGTCGATGTTGTGGTCGCCGCGCTCACTGTCGGCGAAACAGAACACAGCCATTGCGAGCGCCACTGCGGCCACGGGGATTCCGAAATAGAAGACCGCACGCCAGTCGAAGAACTGCGTCAGCAGCCCTCCTGCAACGTTGCCGATTCCCGCCGCCAATCCAGCGACGGCACCCCACGCGGCAAAAGCCACGTGCCGATCGCGGCCCGAATATGCGTCGCCAAGCAGAGGCAGGAGTGTCGCGAACATCGCCGCACCGGCAATTCCTTGCGCGCCGCGAGCAACGACCAGAACCGTGATGTCCGGAGCAATCGCGCACACGGCCGTTGCAACCAGGAACACGACCAGTCCACAGATGTAGAGGCGTTTGCGTCCCCACGCATCGCCGAGTGCGCCCATGCCCACCAGAAGCGCGGCAAGAGCCAGCGTGTAGGCGTCGACGACCCATGACATCGCGCCCGTACTGCCGTCCAAACCGACTGCGATGGCCGGCACCGCGATCGTTGTGATCGTGGCGTACGTCAGTAACAGGAAAGTTCCGATGCATGCGGCGATGAGCGGCAGCCATCGTCGTGCCGACATGGTCAACCTCCGGGTAGGGCGGTAAGTGCGCCCTAACTATGAAGGTTCAAGTCAACTTGAAGTCAAGCGCCGCTTCGACACGAATGTCGAGCTGCTCGAGCAACCACGGGCACTGCATCGGACGCTCTTGCCGACACGTCAGGTGATGCTCGAGGATCAGCTTCGCTCGCGTAGCAGCGGCGATCTGTGCCTCGAGTGTCGACACTTGATCTGCGAGAACCGTCGAGAACTGGTCGGACGTGGTGTCGGTTTCGATGAAGGACCGCACCTGTTCCAAGGACATTCCCGTCTCGGTGTACATCCGGATCAATGCCAGCCGGCGCAGCTCACGCTGCCCGTACCAGCGTTTGCCGCCAGTTCGCGACCGCGCGGACAGCAGTCCTTCGTCCTCGTAATAACGCAAGGTCGACGCCGCAATTCCGAACGATTTTGCAACCTCGCCGATCGGGATCAAGTGCTCACGCATTCACCGATCGTAGGCTGAACGCGTAGGCGGTTCCGGCAGTTATGTGTGACTTGGCATACTGACTAACGGAAGGGGTCGCGTAAGTGATCTCACGGCAAAATGCTGGATGCGCTCGTTGAACGAGGGAGAGCTGTGCTGGATCCAACGCGACCTGTCGGGCCGTACTCGTCAGGAGTGCCCGCCACTGCCCTCGAAGTCCGCATGCCGGACCTCGAACGCTTCGGCCTCGCCCAGTTGTGGCGTTCCGCGATCATCGCCGTCGTGTTGTCCACGTCGATCATGCTGGCACTGATCGTGTGGCCTTTCCGCAAGCGTGGACGCACCTGGGCGGACGCTGCTTCCGACGGGATGGTCGACGGCTTCATCGCGCTGGGGCCCACCTTCGTCAAGCTCGGCCAACTGGTCGCGTCGTCGTCCGGCCTGTTCCCGGCCCCCGTCGCCAATGCATGCCTACGCTGCCTCGACGATGTTCCGTCTTTCCCGGCCGAGCAGGCCAGAAGCGTCGTGCAGAAGGACCTCGGTTACTCCGTGGACGACCTGTTCGCGAAATTCGACGACGTACCTCTCGCGGCCGCATCGGTAGCGCAGGTACACGCGTGCGTTCTGCACGACGGCCGAGAGGCGGTCATCAAGATCCAGCGTCCGGACATCTATGCGCGGATGCTGATCGACCTGCGGGCGGCGTACTGGGGCGCGAACATCCTCGAGAAATTTGTCGAGTTCCTTCGAATTGCCAATGCCACCGCCATCATTCGCGATCTGCACAACGCCACGATGACGGAATTGAACAGCGCGGTCGAGGCCGACCGGCAAACCACTTTCCGGAACAACATCAGTGCGTTCGGCGACAACAAAGGAGTCACGACACCAGAGGTGTACTGGGACTACTGCGGCCCCCGAGTCATCTGTATGGAACGCATGCGAGGCGTTCCGCTCGATCGGTTCGTCGCCGGTCCGGACGGTATCGACGAAGCCCGCATGCTGATCCGACGCGGAGTGAAGGTCTGGCTCGAATCAGTCATCGTTCACGGTCCGTTTCACGGAGACGTACATGCCGGGAATCTGTGGGTCCTCGACGACGGCCGGATAGCGATGCTCGACTTCGGCATCGTCGGTGTCCTTCCCGAGACCTGGAGATCCATCCTTTCCGACATGTTCCGAGCGACCCTCATCGACGGTGATTTCGCCCGTGTCGCCCGCGGAATTCGATCCTTGGGATATGCAACCGACTACGAGGTCGACGACGATCAGCTCGGTATGCAGGTCGCAACGGCCCTCGCCCCGATTCTCGGCCGTGACCTGGGTGAACTCAAGCTCAGTGAATTGATCATGGCACTGATTCAGTTGGGCAAGCAGTGGGGCGTTGCGAGTCCCGAGGAATTGGTTCTTTTCGGTAAACAACTCGGATACTTCGAACGATATGCGACGGCTTTGGCCCCTGGTTGGGTGATCGGACAAGACCTTTATCTGTTCAAGAACGTTTTTCCAGAGGCAGTCGCCGAAAAGGTACAGGAACTCGGCATCACCATGCCTGACGAATAAATTTGTCCCCTATTTCCTTATTCTGCATTTCGTCTGTCGGGGTTAGCCTGTAATGACCCACTGGCCGAGGAGCAAATGTGCAGCCACTTTCTGTAGCCCTCCCGCAAGCGTCGACAGGTCCGAGGAGTAACGGGCCGAGTGTCGGCACCACCCTCGGCGCCCTCATGCATTCCACGGACAAGTCCGTGATCGAGCTTCTGGAAAGCCCGGACGGACTCGATGTCGAAATCCGTTCGATCGCCCTCGTCGAGTCCTCCGATATCGACGGCACCGACAGCCGTGGTGCGATCTCCGACATTTACCTTCCCGTGGGAGTTCCCGAATCGACGTTGACGCAGTGGTTGCGAAAGTTCGAAGGCAGGCCGGCGAGGCGTCGTCCGAAGCTCTTGCTCGTCAAGAATGCGCGCGAGGCGACGACGCTTCTCACCGCCGCACGCAACATCGGAATCGCAGTGGCCGCGGTACATCCGCAGGCTAGTTCCGGACACGTCTATTCACTCGTACAACGACTTCTGACACAGAGCATGTACCGTTCGCGGGCCGTCTCAGGAGCTGTGGCCGGTGGCGATTCGGATCTGTTCGCGCTCTCGGAGACGATCGCCGAATTGACCGGCGGACTCGTGACGATCGACGACACGGCACTCCATGTCATCGCATATTCAGCTGCTCACGAAGGTGAAGACGAACTCCGTCAGCTCTCCATACTGGGCCGGGAGTGGCCGATCGAATACACCGAATGGATAGAGCGCAGAGGCGTGTTCGAGCATCTCAGGCGATCGGACGAGGTCATCAGTCTGCCCTCCGAGCCGAGCATCGGAGCCGCGCACAGGTTCGCTGTGAGCATCACCCGCCCGGACCTGTCAGCGCCGACGGGTTCTGTTGCACACCAACACAATCTCGGCAGCATCTGGGTGCAGCGCGCCTCTGAACCTCTTTCCGACGACGCCCAAGCGGTATTGCGGGGTGCAGCGGCAGTCGCCGCACGCATTCTCATGCGAACCTTGGACGCCTCCAGCCGCGAGAATGCCCAATTGCAAAGGCTGTTCGGCGTTCGCTCCGGCGGAGTCGACATGCACTCGCTGGCCGGCTCCTTCGGCATCAACACCGACGGACCGTCTGCGGTCATCGGATTTGCGACATCACTCGCGCCTGGATCGAATCACGAACGAATCACGAACGCCTTGCGCCTGCGCGCCAGCGCATTCCGCAGCGACGCGGTCACAACGATCATCGACAACCGGATCTACGTGCTGTTTCCTCAGGCCGAACACGAGGTCGCGATCAGCGACTGGGCTTACGACACCGTGCGAGTAGTCGAGGCCCGTGCGGGCATCAGCGTGCGCGCCGCCGTCGCGGTCCCGATCGCGCGATTGCACGGCGTACCCGAGGCGCGTCGAGAAGTGGACCGCGTGCTCGATACCACCGATGATCACGAAACCTCGAAGGTCACCACACTCGCGGCGTCACGCACCGCGGTGTTGCTGGGCGAGATACTCGACCTCGTTGCTGATCACGAGCGATTGCGGGACCCTCGTATCGACAGACTCGTCTCCTACGACGACAAGAACACCTCAGACATGCAGTTCACGCTCACGGCCTACCTGACAGCTTTCGGGGATGTGAAGAAGGCCGCCTCGTCTCTGAAAGTACATCCGAACACGCTGCGCTACCGCATTCGGCGCGCTGAACAGATCATGGGCATTTCGTTGGACGAGCCGGATACGCGACTGCTCACCGAACTGCAACTCGCCATCTTGGGACGCACCCCGGACGAGTCTGAAAGATACGAAACGTCCGATCAGTGAGATAGGCCTCGAGCCCGTCCTGAACTCTCGAGTAGACAACTGAGGAAGCCGAAGAACAACTCTTACCTCAGGAGATACCTTGCGCACTCGTGGAGCCGTCATTCGCCAAGCACCAGGCACATACGAGGTGGTCGATCTCGAACTCGATTCACCCCGCAGCGGCGAACTCACTGTCAAAATGGTCGCCTCAGGCCTGTGCCACTCGGACGATCACATCGCCAGCGGCGACCACGGAGTCGGCCGCTACCCCATCTGCGGCGGACACGAAGGCGCCGGAATCGTCGTCGAGGTCGGGCCGAACACGGAAGGATGGTCCGAGGGCGATCATGTCGTGTTCTCGTTCCTCGCCGCCTGCGGCCGTTGCCGTTGGTGTGCAAGCGGAATCCAGAACCTCTGCGACAACGGCGCCGCAATCATGACTGGCAGCAGACCCGGCGAAACCTCGAGTTACAGAATGTCTCTCGACGGTCAGCCCGTCGCACAAACCTGCGGCCTGTCCACCTTCAGTGAATACACCACGGTCAGCACTCTCTCGGCTGTGAAAGTCGACAAGCACCTGCCACTCGACGCTTTGTGTCTGCTCGGCTGCGGCGTCGGAACCGGTTGGGGCGCCGCGGTCAACTCCGCTCAGGTGTATCCCGGGCAGACTGTCATCGTCATGGGCGTCGGCGGAATCGGAATCAACGCGGTGCAGGGCGCCTCGCATGCCGGCGCCGCCCACGTGATCGCGGTGGACCCGGTTGCGTTCAAGCGCGACAGTGCATTGAAGTTGGGCGCCACCCATGCCGTGGCCACCATGGAGGAAGCCACCGACATAGCGCGCTCGTTCACCAACGGCCAGGGCGCGGATTCGGCCATCGTCACCGTCGGTGTCACCACCGGAGGACATGTCGCGCAGGCATTCTCGTCGATCCGCAAGGCAGGAACCTGCGTCGTCACCGGCCTCGGGAAGATGACGGACGTCGGAATTCCCGTGAGCCTGATGGAACTCACGCTGTACCAGAAGAGAATTCAGGGATCCCTGTTCGGTGCATCCAATCCCACCGCCGACATTCCCTGGATGATCGATCTATACACCAGCGGCAAGCTCGAACTCGACGGACTGATCACCAACAGGTACACCCTCGACCAGATCAACGACGGTTTCGCCGACATGCATGCCGGTCGCAACCTCCGTGGAATCATCACCTTCTGAGCGAGTTCTCTCCGGACTTTCGATCGAGAGCAAGTCCGGAGAGATCCTCACTACAGCTTCACCAGGCGTTCATGGTGTCGAGGATTTGTCCTCTGGCCATCCACAATTCAGCAGACCAATACGGCCACGAGTGAATTCCGGCGGGCGGAAAGCTGTACGTCGCTGGGATTCCCAAGGATTTCAGGCGAATTTCGAATGCACGCGCGTGCACCCACGAGAGCGCCTCGAGCCCCATACCCGTCGCCGTGTGGAAGTAATCGATCGGCGCAGAGGGATGATCGTACGGTCCCGGGATGCCGTTGGACGACGAAATGTACATCGACAGTCCGCGAAGCGATTCCGCGTTGACGAACGGGTCGTTGCGAAGCCATCCGGATGACCACGGCGGGCCCCACATCGAATCGACATTGTACCGGCCGGCGTCGAACATGGCTACGCGGATCGCTTCACGCATACCCGGACCCGAGATATTGATGTAGCCGGACAGCGAGCCGGCGAACTTGAACTGATCCCGATGATGCCCCGCCAGGTTCAACGCGGCACTGCCGCCCATCGACAACCCGATGATCGCATTGTTGGTTGGTGAAACGCCATACCCTGCAAGGAAGTCCGGAAGCTCGCGGGTGAGGAACGTTTCCCACCTGTACGTTATCGGCTGAGCGTTGAAATTGGACGGCGCGTACCAATCCGTGTAGAAACTCGACTCACCGCCGACCGGCATCACCAACGTGATGTTGTCATTGCGGTACTGATCGAGTGCGTTCGTTTCGAAACTCCAAGCATTTCTGTCGTTTTGCGCGCGAAGACCGTCGAGCAGGTACAACGCGGCGTTGCCACCGCGCGCGGCCCACTGCACCTGAACCTTGATGTTTCCCATCGAAGACGGGACCCACAACTCGTCGTACCCACCCCATGGCGCCGAGCGCGCCGGAGTAGCACTCGCGGCGGTCGGACCGAACATACCGCCGAGCAGGAATATCGACAACAACGCCGCTACGAGCACCCGCACCCGCCGTGTATTGCGTTCGGGCAACGTGAATCTGATTCTCTGCAAGGTTGTGTCTTTCCCCGAAACTGCGCATCAAGAAACTCGCTTCGGTAAGTGCATCGTCGGTTCCACTGTCGACGTGTTTGTCCCTTTCCGGGGGCTCCGGTGTTACAAAGTCGAGGTCATCGCAACAATCGGACAACTGTCGTGCCGAGCGAATCCAGGTGGCGAAAAGCACAATTCACGAAGCACGCTGAATGCGCTCACTCAGCCGAGTGACGAAGCGATCGCATCACGACCTGCGGCAGCACACGCTTGGTCCTGCATTCCGTCTGGAGCGCCACCGACACCGATACCGGCGATCGACCCGGCTCCAGCCTTCAATGTGACTCCACCTGCAAGGAAGAGAGTGCCGGGAAGGTCGGCGATGGTTGATCCTTCGCCTTTGGTACGCTGCGAGAGGTCACTGGTGTCGGCTCCGAAAGCTGCAGAGGTGTATGCCTTCTCGCGCGAGGCTTCCACCGTGTGCTGGGCTGCGTTGTCGCCGCGCACCATGGCGATGACATTTCCCGCGCGGTCTACGACGGAGACGGTGACGAAGCCGAGACCGTCGGCGCGGCATTTCGCCAGGGCCGCACCAGCAGCCTTCACTGCTGCGTCGGCACTGAGTCGATTCTGAGTGACAATCGCCGAATCACCGGTCGCAGCAGGCTGCTGCGTGGCAGTAATCGACGTCGTGCTCGATGCGTTCGCCACCGGTGTTTCGGTGGTCGAGCATGCGGCGCTGGCAAGGATTGCGACAACCGGAACGGCGACAGCGAGCGTACGGGGAAGTCGTGTGTAAATGCGGTGGTTCATATCGGGCACACTTTCAGTCGAATGATTCGAAACCGTCCACTACAGCGTCGCGTCCGGGTGCGGGTGCGCACATCGGGCGCTCGGGTGACGAACCGTGCCCCCTACGGCTACCCGGATATCATCCGAATGGTTGATACGACGGCCTGGTGCCCTCCGTAACATTCGAGGGATGAGTAACGGAGCCATGAACGCCGACGCCGAACGCGGCCTACGCGGCCCGTTGGCGTATGCGATCCACGCGTCGTTCTTCGTACTGCTGTCTACATCGGGAGTTCGGTACGTCACAGTCCACGGGACCAGCGGTCGGTTCGGGGTGGTACTCGTCCTGGCCGTGGTCCTCGCCCTGCTCTACGCCGTCATGGCCACGGTGTCCTCGCGAGATGTGGTTCGCCAACGGCTGTGGATGTGGCCGGTACTGAGCGCATGGGCAGCGCTGGTCTGGCTTGCCCCGAGTTTCGCGTGGTGTGCGTTTCCCGTTCTCTTCCTCTGCATTCGTCTGTATCCGAGCAAGATCGCCTACCCCCTCGTCGGGATCCTGGGCGTCCTCGCCGGTATCGCGTTCTACCGGGTCACCGGTCGTGCCGAATTGGTGACACTTCTCGGGCCGCTGTGCACCGCGGCACTGGTCGCGGCCGCGTACGGGCAGATGGAACGAGATGCCCGAGAACGCCTTCGGCTTCTGCGTCAGGTAGCAGAAGCGCAATCTGCATTGGCAGATACCGAACGCGCTGCCGGCGTTGCCGCTGAGCGAGAGCGCCTCGCGCGCGAAATCCACGACACCGTTACCCAGGGACTGGCGAGCGCCCTTCTACGGCTCGAGGCAGCCGAACAAACGTGGAATACAACGGGTTCGCCGTCTCGAGCCGATGTCGATGCCGCAGCAGAGAACATCCGAACGAGCTTGATGCAGAGTCGCGACCTCGTCCACGATCTGGCGCCGACCAAGGGCGGTACGGGCGACTTCGACGCCTTGGTCGTGGCCGCCGCCCGCCAGTTCGTCCCGGCCGTTCGGATCCGCACCGTCGGTGAAGCCGTCATCTTGCCCTCGGACGTAGCTCATGCCGTCGTGCGAGTGGTCTCGAGCGCGTCCTCCAACATCGCCCGCCACGCTCGCGCCGAAACGGCGGGCGTGACGATCACGTATCTCGACCACTCCGTCTCCGTAGACATCTTCGACGACGGCGTCGGCTTCGATCCGGGAAAGCTCGCCGACCATTCTCGGTACGGTGGATACGGCCTGCGTGCGATGCGAAGCCGCGTCGCACAGCTCGGCGGATCGTTCACCGTGGAAAGTGCACCGGGAGACGGCACCGTCGTCGCGGCCCAGTTCCCTCTCGAACGGCGGATCCGGTGACCACCACCATTCGCGTGTTCCTCGTCGACGATCATCTGGTCGTGCGAGCCGGGCTGAGAGCGCTGCTGAACACTCAGCCGGACGTCGAAGTAGTAGGCGAAGCATCGTCCGGCGAGGAGGCGGCCACGGCGATACCGTCGGCCTCACCGGATCTGGTGATGATGGATCTGGACATGGGCACCGGCATGCACGGTGCAGAAGCGATCAAACGCCTGCGAAGCGACGGTGTCGATGTTCCCGTACTGGTTTTCACGACGTATGACACCGACGCCGACGTCGTGCGGGCCGTGGACGCCGGTGCCATCGGTTACCTACTCAAGGACTCGACTCCTGACGAGATCTTCGGCGCGGTGCGCGGCGCGGTCGCCGGGCGCAGCGTCCTCTCCCCCGCCGTGGCCTCTCGTCTCGTCCAGCAGATGCAGCGCCCGCAGGAAGCGCTCACCGCCCGTGAGTCCGAACTGCTCAGCCTGCTCGCCGAGGGGATGACCAACCGCGAGCTGGGTAAAGCACTCTTCATCAGCGAAGCGACGGTGAAAACACACCTCGGGCACATCTACGCCAAACTCGGTGTCGATACCCGCTCTGCCGCAGTGTCCGTCGCACTCCGTCGCGACGGAATACGCTGACCTCGGTGGCGGCCGAACAGCTCAGCCGCCCATCGCCTTACGCACTCCGTCGATCAGTTCGAGGAATTCGGCCTTGGGAGCAAAGTCGACATACTCCGAGTCGTCGATCGCTCCGGGAACGTGACCGGGTGCCCAGTAGAACACGTCGCCGGCATCGTAGGTTTGCCGACCTGCTTCGGAATCTGTGTAGATCCTTCCTTTCAAGACGTATCCGTAGTGCGGACATTGACAGCGCCCGCCTTCCAATTGTGCGAACGGTTCGGCGAAGTCTGCACCAGCAGGAATTTTGACGAAGTTGACGATCATGTCGCCTTCTTCTCGCATCCGCAATTCGAATTCGCCGTCCTGCAACACGATGGGAAGATCGTGAGCCGAGATGGTGTGCATAGGAGTACCTTTCGACTTCAGAAGGGGAAGGTCTGCGCCGCTGGCCGGCTGGTTCGCCACTGCCAGGTGGTGAATTCGTCCCAACTGCTTTGAGTTCCGAATCTCGCGCCGTTTCCGGAGGCACCCGTGCCACCGAATGGTGCATAGGCATCGTTGTTCAAAGTCTGATCGTTGATGTGCACGATGCCGGTACGCAGTCGGTCCGCGATCCGCTCGCCGCGTTCGACCGATCCTGTTTGAATGGCAGCAACCAGACCGTATTCGCTGTCATTGGCCGACCTGACTGCCTCGTCTTCGTCCTTGACGATCACGACGGGCGCCACGGGCCCGAAGATTTCTTCACGGAACGCGGGCATGTCCGAGGTGACTCCGGCCAGGACGGTCGGCTGATAGAAGAGCCCTTCGTATGTTCCACCGGCGCGGATTTCGGCGCCGGCCGCCTTGGTGCCCTGGACGATTCGATCGACGTTCGCAATCTGCCGCGCGTTGATGAGCGGTCCGAGAGCGACGTCGCCTGTATTGGGATCCCCGACCGGCAGGACCGCTGCGCGCTTGGCCAGCAGGTCCAGGTACTGATCGGCGACCGATTCCAACACGATGTGGCGGCCTGCGGTCATGCAGACCTGCCCCTGATGCAGGAACGAACCCCACGCGCCCGCCGAGCTCGCGGCATCCAGGTCTGCGTCGTCGAGGACGATCAGCGCATTGTTCCCACCCAGTTCCAGCGAGACACGCTTGAGCGTGCGACCGGCAGTTGCCCCGACCTGACGGCCGACGGCGGTCGAACCCGTGAAGGACACCATCGCGATGCTCGGGCTCTCGCACAATGCCTGACCAGGTTCCGCGTCACCGGCGAGCACATGCAGGAGGCCTTCGGGAAGACCTGCGGACGTGAACAATTCCGCGATGACCGCACCCCCGCTGATCGCGGTTTGAACATCCGGCTTGAGAACGACGCCATTTCCGAGCGCCAAGGCGGGGGCGACAGCGCGCATGGCGAGGAGAAGCGGGAAATTCCACGGGCTGATCACGCCGACCACACCCAGGGGCACCCGGCGACCGATGCTCGTGCGCCCCTCTTGGCTGGCGGGCAGAAGGTGCCCGAACGGCTGTGTCGGCAGTGCCGAGGCTTCCCACAGTTCGGAGATGACAAGATCAACTTCGAATGCGGCTTTCCCTGGTACGGAACCACCTTCACGGATCAACCAGCGCTCCACCTCGGCTCGCTCGGCTTCCAAAATCTGCGCTGCCTTACGGATCACCGAAGCGCGAGCCTGCCCGATCGTCGCCGCCCACGCCGACTGCGCGGCCGACGCGATGTGTGCCGCTCGATCGATATCCGCAGCAGTCGCCGTGCCGATCACACCGAGCACCTCGCCGGTAGCCGGTTCGAGCGACTCGACGGTGTCACCGCCTCCGTCGATCCATTGGCCGTCGAAAATCTTTCCGTGCCATTGCTGATGAGCGAGCAGATTCGTCATGCGTTCCTCGATTCGTAGCTTTCGCTGCGGTCCTCGCTGTTCGTGGACCTGAGCTCTTCGCGAGCCTGAAAAAGCGATCTGAAACACACTCTGCCCCGGTATTCGGGCTCCCAGTTGTCGTGATCGGACACGTTTGTTGTTCGGATGCGACAGATCAGTGACGTTCGCGGGCGTTCGGATCAGGCGAGTTACGTACTTCCGACGGCGCCGCACCGAATTCCGCTTTGAACGCACGCGAAAACGCTGGTGCGTCATGGAAACACCATCGTGCGGCCAGGATGGAGATCGAATGACCCCGCAGTGAGACGTCGGTGAGATCGCGGCGTACGCGGATCAACCGTTCGCGGCGAATCAGCGCACTGAGGGTCAGATCCCCGTCACCGAAGTGACGCTGAACGGTTCGCGGCGACAGGTGCAACGCACCGGCGATCGACGCGACCGAGAGGTCTGGTGAGTCGAGATTCCGAAGCGCATATCGCAAGATCTCCTCTCGCGTCGAACGTCCGGGTGTCGCGGGCGCAGATCCTTGCATCAGAACTGCCGAAGCGAGATTGACTCCAGCATCTCCGAGAAGCCCGGCTGCGCTGCCGTCGACCTGGGATGCAACAGCGCCCGAGATGAAATTTTCCAGCAATGCACCGGACCCACGCCGACCGTCGTGGGTGCGCTCGAGCGCGCAACTCAGTTCTCGCTCGGTCAGACTCACCGCACTGCGCGGTAGGGTCATGACGGTGCACGACCAGTGACCGTCGAAACGCAGCGCGTACGAATGCTCGACGTCGTAGAGAATCATCGCGCCGGGCGGGGCCGTCAACTCGCGGTCCGATTGGCGCAGTATCGCGCTCCCGGTTCGGACCGTGCAGATCTTGAGCAGATCACTACCGTGTCGCTTTGCTGCGCGTGCGCTCCGCCGCAGTATCTGCGGTGAACCGGAGATGTCGAAAGCGCCTACGTCCCCGAGACTTACACCGCTGACCGTACCGACAGGCGCGGCATCGACGGAACTCTCGGGGCACAGGCCACCGAAGGTCTCCGACATCTCGCAGTGCCACTGCTGCACAGATTCCGGCAGGCTCGGAGGCGTGGCAGACACGGCAGACACGGCGAGCTACTTGATCGAAGATCCGTGCTGCGTCAACGGCATGACCTCGATGGTCATGTACGGGAACAGGGGCAGGTTCCAGAGAATCTCATGGAGTTCGTCAGCCGACTCGACATCGAAGATGCTGATGTTGCTGAACTGTCCCACAATTCGCCACAGATGCACCCACTTTCCCTGTCGCTGAAGGTCTTGCGAGTACGCCTTCTCCGTTGCGACGGTATCGGCGCGTACCTCCGGATCCAGGTCGCGCGGAATATCGACGTCCATCCGAACGTGAAAGAGTGCCATGTTCTTCTATCCTCTAGTTCCTGGTCCAGGTCTTGACGGCGTCCATGTTCAGTTCGACTCCCAGGCCAGGTCCGGCGGGGAGGTGCAACTGACCCTCGGAATACTTCAGGGGTTCCTGAAGCAACTCTTCACTGAAGAGCAGTGGGCCGAAAAGCTCTGTTCCGAAGTTGATTCCGGGCTCGGCGCACGCGAAGTGCAACGAACCGGCCGTGCCGATCGGGCCTTCGATGGACGTCGCACCGTGGCACGCGATACCGGCGGCCTTGGCAATCGCGACGATGTCGCGGCTGCGCTGGAGGCCACCACATTTGGTGGTCTTGAGGGCGATGACATCGGCGGCGCTCCGGCGGGCGATTTCCAGAGCGTCGTGTGGGGTCTGCACACTCTCGTCGGCCATGATCGGAATCGGTAGAAGCCTACTGAGTTCGGCGAGGACCTCGATTTGGTCTGCCGGAGTGGGTTGTTCGATCAGTTCGACTCCACCCTCGGCGAGTTGCGGCAAGTACCGCAGGGCAGTGAAGCGATCCCACCGTGCGTTGACGTCGACACGGACTCCGGCGTGGCCGTCCAGCGCCTGCGCGATGCTGACGATGCGCGCGACGTCGACCGCCGGATCGAGTGCTCCCATTTTCAGTTTGAAGCTGAAATTGAGCCGGGATTCGAGCTTTTCGTGAGCTTCTTCGATGATCTCGTCCGCCGGCGCAGCACCCAGTGCCCACGTGACGTCGACACTCTCGCGGAAAGCCCCGCCGAGGAGCGTGTGCACGGGGACTCCCAGGCTACGCGCCCAGGCGTCGTGCAACGCCACGTCGACTGCGGCCTTCGCGAATCGTGCATTGGCAACAACTTTTTCGATGTCGGCCATGATCACGGTGATGTGATCCACGCGTCTGCCGACCACCACCGGCGCGATGTACTTCTCGATGATGACCTGCATCGTCTCCACCGATTCGCCACCCCACCACGGCCCGCCCGGAACGACTCCTTCGCCGTATCCGATCACCCCGTCGGAGGTGCGAATCGCGACCAGCAACAACGGCTGCGCCGTCATCGACGTGGTGGCGAACTTGTGGGGGCGAACCAGCGGAACGTCGAGGATGGTCGTCTCGATGGAGACGATCGACAGGTCTGTCATCAAATCACTTTCTTCAGAGCAGTTGTGGATCAGGCCGGATCGAGCACGAAGTCGTATGTAACCCGGTTGGTTCCGTCGGCACCTGGCTTCGGATCGAGAATCAGTTCGGGCTTCGTCGCCGTTGCCACGTCGTTCTCGATCCACTCTCCATCCTTGAAATAGAGCTGGGTGGTGATGGTGCGCTTACCGGGAGCCTTCACCATGAGGTGCAGGTGAGCCGGACGCCACGGGTGCCAGCCGGCCTTCTCGATGAACCAGCCGGTGGGGCCGTCGGTCGGGATCTGGTACGGCGCAGGCTGAATCGTGGTGATCTCGAAGCGTCCCTCGTCGTCGGCGACGATCGTTCCGCGGAGATTGCCGTCGGGGATGTGCGGCGCGAAATGGGAGTAGTAGCCTTCGTCGTCCGCGTGCCAGAGTTCGACGGTTGCACCGCCCAACCCCTTGCCGTCGAGATCGCGAACCTGGCCCTCGAAGACCAGCTTCGATCCAACCTCGTTGTCACGCATCGGAAGTTCACACTTGGCAGGCAACGTCTTGGCATCGGCAACGTAGTACGGGCCCTCGATGCTTCCCTTGGTGCCGTGCTGGCCGCGGTACGCAACCTCCTCGACGTTGTGCTCGAGGAAGACGTCCAGCCACAGGGGCCACTCGCCGAACTGGCCGATGTCGATGAGCCACTGCTTGAGGACGCGGTACTCGGGGTAGGTGATGCCGTGCTTGTCGATGACGCCTGCGAGTGCCTCGAGCACGTCCTTGGCGATGGCCGAGACGCGTTCGGGCGGGGTGTCCGCGCTGACTCGTTCCTGGAGGAACTTGTCGGTGGCGGCAGTACCCGAACCTACTGCGGTGGGGCTCTCGGAAGTGGTCATGTGGTCCTCCTCGGGGCCGTATGTGGCTGTTACCGGGTGGGTGCCGTACTGCTGGGCTGCGTCGGCTCCCCAAGTTTGGGTTGTACGCTCTGCGTACATCTGTTACGCTGTGCGTACGCTTGTACTGTGCGCCCAGTCACAAGGTTTGTCAACATTCGAAGGCGCCGATCGGGCATACCCGCAGATGAAAGGCCATTCCGTGAGCGAGAACGATCGCGATTACATCCAGAGCATCGAGCGTGGATTTGCTGTGCTGACGGCCTTCGACGAGAAGAACCCCAACCCGTCGCTCGCCGATCTTGCCGCCGAAACGGGTCTCTCCCGCCCAGCGGTCCGGCGCATCCTCCTCACGCTGCAGAAGCTCGGATACGTCACCGGCAACAACAGTCGGTGGTCGCTCACCCCACGCGTTCTGAGCATCGGGCAGCACTTCTCGGCATCACATGCCTTGACGGAGGCGGCGCTCCCTCGTCTGTTGGAGATCGCAGAACACACCCACGAGTCGGCGTCGCTCGGGGTGCTCGACGGTGTCGACGTGGTCTACGCCGCGCGTGTACCCGTCCGGCGGATCATGAGCATCAACGTCAGCGTCGGCACCCGAGTGCCTGCATATGCCACCTCCATGGGTCGAGCCCTGCTAGCTTGGGCGCCAACCGAAATCGTCGACAACGTCATCGCGAACTCCACGTTCGACGCCCTCACACCCACCACGATCACCGACGAAGGCGCATTCCATACCGCCCTCCGGGTGGTGCGCGAGCAGGGATACGCGCTCACATCGGAGGAACTGGAAGACGGCCTGATTTCCCTCGCTGCTCCCGTCCGCGACGCCGGTGGAAGCGTCGTCGGAGTGACAGCGTGTTCGACCTCGGCCGGACGAACATCCCCGGAAGCTTTCCGCGCCGACGTCGCGCCTTTCCTCGTCGAAAAGGCGAACCAACTCAGCGCGGACATGGGGTACCGAAGCTAGCGCCTCAACACCTCGGAAGGCAGCAATCCGTACTTACGCCGAAAGGACGACGCGAACCGTCCGGTGTGCGTGAAACCCCATCTCACAGCGACATCGGTGACCGTCGTCGAGTCGTCGGCATCCACCAGATCTGCATGGACCCGCGCGAGACGGATGTCGAGCAGGCATTCCGACGGACTCCGGCCCACGTACTGCCGAAATCCCTCCTGCAATCTCCGTACGCTGACGCCCGCCACCTCCGCCATCTCGGCTGCGGTCCACACGCGGGCCGGGTCGTCGTGCATCTCGTCGAGCACCCGCTTGACGATGCGTGGCCTGGCGTGTCGCACCGCGTCCTCGCTTTCGGGCATTGCGGCAAGGACGAATGCCGTGACCACGGCGCCGGAGAGCTGACCTGCCACCAGTTCGTTGTGCAGCACGCCGACCGGGCCGAGTATCTGATCCGACAGTGAGCGAACAAATTTCAGCCATCTGGCTCCGTCGTCGCCCCGAAGATCCACCTGATCAGGCAAGTGCATTCCGGGTCGACCGAGAACCTTTTCCATCTCACGGTCGAGGTACTGACGGTCCATCCGGACTCCGACGATCTCGCAGTCCGCACTCCACCGCGTAATTCTTGTCGTGATGTCGGGTGGACATACCGTCGCAACACCCTGCGTCGAGAGCACGTGCGAGCCCGCGAACACCGA
The DNA here is from genome assembly GCF_018588185.1 of Rhodococcus sp. WY5. Lineage (NCBI taxonomy): Bacteria > Bacillati > Actinomycetota > Actinomycetes > Mycobacteriales > Nocardiaceae > Rhodococcus > Rhodococcus sp. WY5. The sequence continues at coordinate 1,843,583 of NZ_JAAMPR010000001.1, read as the reverse complement.
CTCGAGCTCGCCCGAGAGCGGGATGTTCACCCCATAGGCACCGGGATGATCGGATTCGACGGCGACGTCTGCTCCCCACCGAATATGAGCGATCCTCAGCGGTCCCAACTCGGTGGTGCACACCCCGACTCCACTGGCCGCATGCGGAGACAACGGCGTCAGCGTGTGCGGAAAGTAGGCGTCCGAAACCGCATGACACGCCTCGTCCCAGTCGCGGGGAGCTGTACCGATCATGGAGTCGACCATCGTCCTTCTTCACCTTCCAAACCCGTGACCAGCCACATTGCCGAGCAAGGGCGCTGAACATCATTGAACACTGTGTCCCCGGTCACTTCCAAGAGAAAACGGGTACGGGCCGCGATCGGGTGCGCAATCCGGATAGCCACCGCGCTGTACGGATCGACCGAAGCCTGCGCCCGCCGTACGTTCGTCTTCACTCCCGGCGCGAGTCGCCCACTACTTCCCTCCCGCACTTCGCGGCACTCTCACTCAACCGCCATCCGACAAGGAGGTCCGGTCATGGAACAAAATCAGCTTCGAGGAATCTTCGGTCAATTCGCGAGCGGCGTCACCGTCATCACCTGTACCAATGCCGACGGTCAACCACACGGAGCCACGGTCACCGCATTCACGGCCATTTCCCTGGAACCACGGCTGTGCCAGATCACGATGACTCGCAAGTCCAAGGCGTGCGGCTACCTCGGCAACGCGCCGTTTGCGGTCAACATCCTTGCCTCCGACCAAGTGGACGCGGCCATGCATTTTGCCGGCCGACCGCAGCGCACCGAACCGAGGTGGATCGACGGACCGACCGCTCCCCTGCTCGACGGCGCCGCAGCAACCATCTCGTGCGTCCCGTGGAGGGAGTACGACGGCGGTGACCACATCATCTTCATCGGCGAGATCGTCGACGCTCAGTCGAGTGGCAAGGATCCGCTTCTGTTCTACCGAAGCACTTTTCACGATCTAGGCGCTACCTCGTCGACCACAGTCTGGAACGGAAGTCAGGACGACCCCCACAGCGGCTGGTTCGACGCCACCACTTCGTTCACCCCGATTCATCTTCAGCCCGCACCCCAAACGATCTGAAAGGCTTTGCCATGACGACCACCGAAATTCCTCCCACCGGCGTCGATCCCGCAGATTCCGGAGCGCCACAGGTCAATCCGGCCGCCGATTGCGAAGCCAACCGCACGAAGAACTTCGCCACCCGACCGATGACCGGTGACGAGTACATCTCGAGCCTGCAGGACGGTCGCGAGATCTGGCTTCACGGTGATCGCGTCAAGGACGTCACGACACACCCCGCGTTCCGGAATCCGATCCGCATGACCGCGAGGCTGTACGACGCTCTGCATACGGGCGAGCACGTGGACGCCTTGACCGTTCCGACGGACACGGGCAACGGCGGTGTCACCATGCCGTTCTTCCGCACTCCGACGTCGTCGGCCGATCTGCTCAAGGAACGCGATGCCATAGCGACGTGGGCTCGTATGACCTACGGCTGGATGGGCCGTTCCCCCGACTACAAGGCGAGTTTCCTGGGCACCCTCCACGCCAACAAGGAGTTGTACGCACCGTTCCAGGACAACGCCGAACGCTGGTACCGCGAATCGCAGGAGAAAGTTCTGTACTGGAACCACGCGATCATCAATCCCCCGGTGGATCGCCAACTTCCACCGGACGAGGTCGGTGACGTCTTCATGAAGGTGGAGAAGGAAACCGACGCAGGTTTGATCGTCAGCGGCGCCAAAGTGGTCGCCACCGGATCGGCGATCACGAACTACAACTTCATCGCTCACTACGGTCTGCCGATCAAGAAGAAGCAGTTCGCCCTGATCTGCACGGTACCGATGGACGCGCCGGGTGTGAAGCTGATCTGCCGCACCTCGTACACCGAACATGCTGCGGTGATGGGCAGTCCGTTCGATTATCCGCTGTCGAGTCGCATGGACGAGAACGACACCATCTTCGTCTTCGACAAGGTGTTGGTTCCGTGGGAAAACGTCTTCATGTACGGCGACGTCGACCGGATCAACGCATTCTTCCCTCAATCAGGCTTCCTGCCGCGCTTCACCTTTCAGGGCTGCACTCGCCTGGCCGTCAAGCTCGACTTCATCGCCGGACTGTTGATGAAGGCACTCGAAGCCACCGGCGCCGGCGGCTTCCGCGGAGTCCAGACCCGTGTCGGTGAGGTGATCGGGTGGCGAAACCTCTTCTGGTCTTTGACCGAATCGATGGCACGCGATCCCGAACAGTGGGTCGGCGATTCGGTGATCCCGAAGCTCGAGTACGGCCTCACCTATCGAATGTTCATGATCCAGGGGTACCCGCGGATCAAGGAGATCATCGAACAGGACGTCGCGTCGGGCTTGATCTACCTGCCTTCGAGTTCACTCGACTTCAAGAGCCCGGACGTGCGTCCGTACCTCGACAAGTACGTTCGCGGTTCCGACGGCATCACCGCCGTCGACCGCGTGAAAGTCATGAAGGCGCTGTGGGATTCGATCGGGACCGAGTTCGGCGGCCGACACGAACTCTACGAGCGCAACTACTCCGGCAATCACGAGAACGTCAAAGCCGAACTGCTGTTCGCAGCCCAGAATCGTGGACACGCAAGTTCCATGAAGGGACTGGCCGAGCAGTGCTTGAGTGAATACGACCTCGACGGCTGGACGGTCCCTGACCTCATCGGCAACGACGACGTCTCGTTCTTCAAGAACCGGTAATCCCCTCGGCAGGTAGGGCGGACTCGCGATGTCGAGTCCGCCCTGCTCGTCGTCTTCAGCAGGCATGGCCCATCAGCAGAATTCGACGAACACTGCACCCTTGGTCAGGACTAGGCAATTGCCTAGTGTGACCCGAGACACACGATGTCAAGGTGAATTCAGTACCGGACGCAGCCCCGTCCGGAAAGCGGGTCCCACCGATTTGGTCCGACAGCCCTCGGCTTTCTCGGTAGGCGCCCACTCTTATCTGGAGGACACCCATGACGGATATGTTGGATGCTGCCCGCGGCACCGACCAGTTCGCGAACATCCGCGCCGTCCTCGACGACGCGCTCGTCGAGGACCCGGAGACCGGCCGCTACCAGGTGCGGCGCAGCGTCTTCACGGACGAGCAACTGTTCGAACTCGAGATGACGCACATCTTCGAAGGCAATTGGATCTACCTCGCGCACGAGAGCCAGATCCCGAACGTCGGCGACTACTTCACCACCTACATGGGCCGTCAGCCCATCGTGATCACCCGCAACAAGGACGGCGAATTGGGTGCGCTGATCAACGCATGCAGCCACCGCGGTGCGATGCTCTGTCGCCGTAAGACCGACAACCGAACCACCTTCACCTGCCCGTTCCACGGCTGGACCTTCAACAACAGCGGAAAACTCCTCAAGGCAAAGGACGCTCGCACCGGTGGCTATCCGGAGCAGTTCAACCAAGACGGCTCACACGACCTGACCAGGGTGGCGCGGTTCGAGAACTATCGCGGCTTCCTCTTCGGCAGCCTCAACCCCGACGTGCTGCCACTCGAAGAGCACCTCGGTGACACCACGAAGGTCATCGACATGATCGTCGATCAGTCACCTGACGGACTCGAAGTTCTGCGCGGTGCTTCCACCTACACCTACGACGGCAACTGGAAGTTGCAGACCGAGAACGGTGCCGACGGCTACCACGTGTCTTCGACGCACTGGAACTACGCCGCTACCACCGCTCGCCGCACCGCCGGTGAATCGTCCAACGAGACCAAAGCCATGGACGCCGGCACCTGGGGGAAGCAGGGCGGTGGGTACTTCTCGTACGACTACGGCCACCTCCTGCTCTGGATGTGGTGGGGCAATCCCGAGGACCGTCCCCTGTTCGAACGCAAGGCGGAGCTGGAAGCTCAGTTCGGTTCCAAGAAGGCCGAATTCATGGTCGGTGCGTCGAGAAACCTCTGCCTGTATCCGAACGTCTACCTCATGGATCAGTTCAGCAGCCAGATCCGGCACTTCCGTCCGATCTCCGTGGACCAGACCGAAGTCACCATCTACTGCATCGCGCCCAAGGGAGAGAGCGCCGAAGCGCGCAGCAACCGCATCCGTCAGTACGAGGACTTCTTCAATGCCAGCGGTATGGCCACCCCGGACGATCTCGAAGAGTTCCGTTCCTGCCAGAAGACCTACCAGGCAACCGGCGCCCCGTGGAACGACCTCAGCCGTGGCGTCACACACCAGATTCCCGGTCCGAACGACGTCGCGAAGGATCTCGGCATGAATCGTGTGCTCTCGAGCGGAGCCAAGACCGAGGACGAAGGCTTGTATCCCATTCAGCACGGATACTGGCGCGACGCCATGCTTGCGGCCGTAGATGCCGAGCAAGCCGCTTCCAACCGGACCATCTGAGGACGATCACCATGACTGTCACCACCACCAATGCCGTCGCCCTCGAAACAGTGCAGCAGTTTCTCTACCGTGAGGCTCGCTATCTGGACGATCGCGAGTTCGAGAAGTGGATCGAGTGCTACCACCCCGATTCCGAGTACTGGATGCCCGCATGGGCGGACGACGGCGAGCTGACCACGGACCCGGCCGCAGAGATCTCCCTGATCTACTACCCGAATCGCGGCGGTATCGAGGACCGCGTGTTCCGAATCAGGACTGACCGTTCCAGCGCGACAAGCCTTCCCGAGCCCCGCACCGGTCACAACATCACCAACGTGGAAGTGATCGAAGAACGCGGCTTCGTCGTCGACGTCCGCTTCAATTGGTTCACGCTGTACTTCCGCTACAACACAGTCGACACCTACTTCGGCACCTCGCACTACACGATCGACTTCTCGGGCGAGCAGCCGTTGATCATGAAGAAGAAGGTAGTCCTCAAGAACGACTACATCCATCACGTGGTCGACATCTACCACTTCTGACACGACTTCCCTTCGAATCGAGCTGTTTCCCATGAGCATTCAAGCTGCGCCGACCTTTCAAGTAGCCCTGAGTTTCGAAGACGGCATCACCCGCTTCGTCGAATGCAACACCGACGAGACCGTCGCGGACGCGTCGTACCGCGCACGAATCAACATTCCGCTCGACTGCCGCGACGGAGCATGTGGCACCTGCAAATCACTCTGTGAATCAGGTACTTTCGATGCCGGCGACTACATCGAGGAGGCCCTGACGGACGACGAGGCCGAGCAGGGATACTGCCTTCCGTGCCAGATGGTGCCGGAATCTGATCTCGTGCTGCAGATTCCCACCACGTCGGCGGTCGCCAAGACCACTGCCGGTTCGTACACGTCCACCATCACCGAGATCATTCGCCATTCGGATTCCACGGTGGGTTTCACCGTCGCAGTCGACAACCGCGCAGATCTGGTCTTCCTCCCCGGTCAGTACGTGAACATCCTCGTTCCCGGAACCGAAGCGACGCGGTCGTACTCGTTCAGCTCCGGCCCTGAGGTCGAGTCGGCGTCGTTCCTGGTCAAGATCACCCCGGGTGGTCTGATGTCCGAGTATCTCAGTCAGCGCGCGCAGGTAGGCGACACTCTCGAATTGACCGGACCGATGGGTAGCTTCTTCCTCCGGTCAGGTCAACGGAGAGCCCTACTGCTTGCCGGCGGAACTGGCTTGGCCCCGCTGCTCTCCATACTGGAGAAGATGCGTACCGAAAGCTCCACTCGGCCCGTCCATCTGGTCTACGGCGTCAGCTCCGACACCGATCTCGTCGAACTCGACAAACTGCACGACTACGCGGAGTCTCTACCCCAGTTCACCTTCGACTACTGCGTATCCGATCCCGACAGCACAGCACCGAACGAGGGCTATGTCACGGGCTTGATCGAGCCCGATCACCTCGACGACGGCAACGTAGACGTCTACCTGTGCGGCCCGCCGCCGATGGTCGAAGCCGTACGTCTGCACTTCAAGGACGTATCGATCACACCCACGAACTTCTACTTCGAAAAGTTCAACAATGCGGCAGCACCGGCTGATTCACCGGCAGCCTCGGCCGAAGAATCAGCTGCCGGCCCGTACGAGATCGGTGAAGAACATCTGCCGGTCGCGGAGTCGGACGCACAGTTCGACGCTCGGATGGCACTCGAACTCGGAGCAATGGAACTCACGATCGGCCGCCTCACTCCAGCACAGTTGACGGAGTACCGCATTCTGGCGGAGAACTCGGCTGCTTCCATCGACCGCGATCACTTCACGGACGCAGCGGCATTCACCGAAACCAATGCCCTGTTCCACGACTTCCTCTTCCGCTGCACCGGAAACGAAGTGCTGCTGCAGGCATACCACCGTCTCGAGGTCACACAACTGATGAACCGAGTGCTCCGCACCGCCGATTGGGTGGACGAACATGTCGCGGAGGATCACTCACGTATCGTGAGTGCATTCGAGCAGAATGATCGCGCCGCGGCCCGTGATCTGATCGTCCAGCACAGCGAACACGCCAAGTCGACGATGCACCGCGCCATCACTGACGCTCGGGAAAGTGTGGCGTCGTGAGCACGAGATTCTTCGCCGGCCGGTTCGACGACCGGGTCGTGGTCGTCACCGGAGCGGCTCAGGGGATCGGGCGCAGCGTTGCCGAAAGAGTTTCCGCAGAAGGTGGTTCCGTCGCGCTTGTGGATCGAGCTGAACTGGTTCACGACATCGCGACACCGCTGGAGCGTTCCCATTCGGTGACCGCGGACCTCGAGACGTTCGAAGGTGCCCAGAATGCAATAGATTCCGCATTGGAGCGCTTCGGACGCATCGACGTCCTGATCAACAACGTCGGTGGGACCATCTGGGCCAAACCCTACGAGCACTACACGCCGCAGCAGATACAAGCCGAGGTCACACGATCACTGTTCCCCACGCTCTGGACGTGTCGCGCCGTACTGCCCCATCTGATCGAGCAGGCGAGCGGCACCATCGTCAACGTCTCCTCGGTCGCCACCCGCGGTGTCAACCGTGTTCCTTACGCGGCGGCCAAGGGCGGGGTCAGCGCGATCACCGCTGCACTGGCGATGGAAGTCGCACAGTACGGAATACGCGTCGTGGCAACCGCTCCCGGCGGAACCGAGGCGCCACCACGCGTCGTGGCACGCGGGCCGGGTGCCGAGACCGACGAGGAGAAGGCCTGGTACCAGCAGATCGTCGACCAGACCGTCGACTCGTCGCTACTCAAGCGTTACGGCACCCTGGACGAACAGGCTGCTGCTATCACTTTCCTTGCCTCCGAAGAGGCTTCGTATGTCACCGGAACGGTTCTGCCCGTCGCCGGTGGCGACCTCGGCTGAATCCAGCCTCCCCCGATTCCTGATCTCTCGAACGGAGATTCGCCATGTCCTCGATCGAACGTGGTTCCTGGGCCAGTGCCCGCCATCGCTCGTCAGTGTTGTGGGTGGTCACCATCGCCGCCATTGCCATTCTGTTCGACGGATACGACCTGGTCGTGTACGGCACGATCCTGCCCGTACTCATGGACGACCCCAGCCATATCGGCACCTTGACCGCATCTCAGGCCGGCGCGTTGGGTTCGTATGCACTCGTCGGAGTGATGGTCGGCGCACTGACGTGTGGAGCTATCGGCGATCACTTCGGTCGCCGAAAGATGATGCTGGTCAACATCATCTGGTTCTCGGTCGGAATGGCACTGGCAGCGTTCGCCACCAGCATCACCACCTTCGGTCTGCTGCGGTTCTTCACCGGCATCGGAGTCGGTGGGCTTGTCGCCACCGCCGGAGCCATGATTGCCGAGTTCGCGCCGCCGGGACGCCGCAATCTGTTCAACGCCATCGTCTACAGCGGTGTCCCGGCCGGTGGCGTCATGGCTTCCGTCCTGGCGATCGTTCTCCGTGATTCCATCGGATGGCGCGGACTGTTCCTCGTCGGCGCCCTGCCATTGGTGTTCCTGTTCCCACTCGCCTGGTTCAAACTGCCCGAGTCTCCCGCGTGGCTGATTGCTCGCGGACGTGTCGACGAAGCTCGCGCCATTTCCTCGAAAACCGGAATTCCATTGCCTGCCGGTACAGATCGACCCAACGACGCCGTAGCTGAGAAGGTCGGCTTCCGAGCGTTGGCGAGCAGACAATATGTCTGGGGCACCGCGCTTCTCGGCCTCATGAGCTTCGCCGGCCTCCTCCTGACCTACGGACTGAACACCTGGCTGCCCAAGATCATGGAAAACGCGGGATACAACGCGAAGGGTTCGCTCTCGTTCCTGTTGGTACTCAACGGCGGTGCCATCATCGGTGGACTTCTCGCCTCCAAGATCGCGGACGTCACCGGTCCACAGCGGGTTGTCGCAACCACCTTCGGCCTGGCCGCACTCGCCCTGCTCCTGTTCACATTCGGGTTCCCGCTTCCCGTACTCCTCGCCTCCGTTGCCATCGCGGGTGTCGGAACCATCGGTACTCAGGTTCTGATCTACGGATTCGTGTCCAACTACTATTCGACGGCCGCTCGGGCCGCAGGTGTCGCGTGGTGCGCCGGATTCGGACGTCTGGGCGGGATATTCGGGCCACTGATCGGCGGAAGTTTGATCAGCGCCGGAATCAGTTCCGAATCGGCGTTCTACGTCTTCGCCGGCATCGCGGTGATTGGCGCCATCGTCACCTTCTTCGTGCCGAAGCAAGCACCCGACCTGGGTGCCACTGCACTTCGATCCGATGGAGACCGTGCCGAAAAGGAAACCCGTGGTGAGCCCGGCGTTACGGTAGTCGGGTGACACTTCGTGACCTGTTGCTCGGCCGAGAACGCGAGCTCGCCGTTCTCGGCCGAGCCTTGGCCGCGGCAGAGACAGGAGTGCCGACTCTCGTGCTGGTCGAGGGCGATGCCGGTAGCGGTAAGTCCACTCTCGTCGACCGGTTCGCCGAAATCTCTTCCGCTCATACGCTCCGCCGCGCTCGTGGGCTGGAGTGGGAATCGAACACTGCCTTCGGAGTGATCGATCAACTACTCGAACGTCCGGTTTCCAACTCGGACCCGGTCGCCGTTGCACACGAGATCGTCGACGCAGCGGAGCAACTGACCCTGATCGTCGTCGACGATGCCCATCACAGCGATGTCAGCTCGCTTCAGGCAATCACCTCCGCCCTCCATCGAGGCCGAACGGCACCACTGCTGTTCGTCCTCGTCGCCGAGGAAACGCCGTTCCTGCGCGAGGATGTCAGGCAGATTCTCGACCTGCACTGGTCGACGCGATTGCACATCAGCCCGATCGACGCACCCGTCATCATCGACATCGCGCGCATGCGAAGCGGAATCGACCTCAGCTCCGGCGTCGCGCTTGCCCTTCAGGACTTCACCGCGGGCAACACACTCGACATCGTCTCGCTTCTCGACGAGCTGCCACCTACCTATTGGACCCAGTGGCACCGAACTTTGCCCGTCCCTCGCCATCGTGCAGTATCGATCGCCGCCGCCCTCGCTACGTGTTCGGCGGGAGCACGAACGTTGATCGAAGCCGCAGCAGTTGTCGGGCGCAGCACGACGTTGTCGCATCTTGCTCAGCTGGCCGAAATCGACGACGTGGTCGGCGCCTTGGACAGCGCCTTCGCCAGCGGCCTCCTTTCTGTCCACGAGCAGCACGGCAGCACCGAGGTGTCACTGAGCAGCACGATGGTCACGGCCGCAGTGCGCGGGGCGTTGGGACCCGCGCACTTGCATCTGCTGCACACACGCGCAGCCGAGATCGCTTGGGGAGAAGGTGAACGGCTTTTCCACCTTGCCGCTGCCAGCACCACCCATGACGAGGACCTCGCCGCCGAACTCGTTGCGTACGCATCACTACGAGCATCCGACGGCGCGTGGTCGGAAGTCGCCGACGCCATGGTCACGGCAAGCCGTCTCACCACGGCCCGAACCGAACACGAGGACCGACTGCTCCGCGGAGTCGACGCGCTGACCGGATCGGGTGACATCCCCCGCGCCATGGTCTTCGTGCCGGAGATCGAGAGTATTTCGCGCGGGCCTCTCCGCGACGCCGTCCTCGGCTACCTCGCCATCCATAGAGGGCGACCGACCGAGGCCGCCGATCTTCTGACCAGAGCGTGGGACAGCTGCAGCGTGGATCGTGAGCCAGGCATCGCTGCGATGATCGCCCAACGAATGGTCCTGCATTCTCTGGCTCGGCTCGATGGCACGGCGCTCGTCGAGTGGGTTGACCGCGCAGTCGAATTGGTGGGCCCTTCTGATCCCGCAGCAGTGGAGTCCGAAGCGATCAAGGGTCTCGGGCTCGGTGCTACCGGAAGAACCGAGAATGCGCTCGCGGCATACGCCGAACTCTCCGATCGTGTCCGCCCCGGAGCCCAAGCACAGCGCTTCCAGATGGGACGCGGATGGCTCGAGCTTGCGTTGGACCACCCGGAGTCCGCCAGACGCGACCTCGAAAGCGCTGTGTCCACAGAGTTTTCCAGTGGTTCGGCAAGAATCTCACTGTGGGCACAGGCCTGGCTCGCCCGCACTCAATTCGCTCTCGGCGCCTGGGACGAAGCGCTCTCGACCGTCGAGGGCGCCGGTGCCGAGGTGGATCGGTTCGAGATCGAGATCATCCGGCCGTTGGTCCACTGGTCGGGAGCACAGATTCACGCTCTGCGCGGCAACTGGGAACTGGCCCGTGACCATGTGCGACGTGCGTACGCCGGCATTCACGCCTACGAAATCATGTATGTTCCTGCACTTCTCGCCAGGGCCCAGGTTGCCGAGGCCGCCGCCGACTACGCCGAAGTTCTGGTGGCGCTGGCTCCGCTCACCTCGAGCAAGGCGCAACAATGGCTCGACGAGCCGGGCTTCTGGCCGTGGGTCGATCTCTACGCCAATGCATTGGTCATGGTCGGGCGAGCTGATGATGCCGACGCCTTTCTGCAACCACACGAGCAGACCGCACGACGTCGGGAGCACCGCTCAGCTGCGGCACGTCTCGGCTACGTTCGCGGCCGGATCCACGGCGCACGGGGCGAACTCGACTTGGCAAGAGAAAGTTTCGATGCTGCACTACTCGGCATCGAGACGCTGCCGCTCCCCTACGACCGAGCCCGAATCAATTTTGCCTACGGCCAAACTCTCCGCCGGGCCGGGAAACGCGCGGAGGCCGACGTCGTCCTCCGCGCCGCCCGCGAGCTGTATCACTCGTTGGGCGCCGCTACTTACGTCGAGCGCTGCGAGCGCGAACTCCGCGCGGGCGGGTTGAACCTCTCGCGGACGGAGAAGGGAATCACCGACCTGACCCCGCAAGAACGAGCCGTCGCCGACCTTGTCGCAGCGGGCAAGTCCAACAAGGAAGCTGCCGGCGAATTGTTCCTCTCCGTCAAGACCATTCAATATCACCTCACGCGCGCGTACGCGAAACTCGGACTGCGATCACGGAGCGAACTCGCGGCTTTGTTCCGCGACCGAGGGCTTTCGGATCCGCATCAGGAGAACTGAGAACATGCCGGACACTACGACGACCGCGCCCGTTCGCGTCGTCACCGAGCCACTCCCCCAACCGCTCTACGGCCCGAAGCGGGTCTTGCGCGACTTCGGCGGAACGTCCATTGCCAACGGAATCATCGGCATCGTCTTCTCGGCCACCGGGCCGGTGGCGGTCATTCTCGCTGCGGGGTTGGCGGGTGGACTGAGTCAAGCCCAATTGGCCTCTTGGCTTTTCGGTGCCTTCTTCGTCAACGGCATTCTCACCATCACGGCTTCCTGGCTGTACCGGCAGCCGCTGGCCTTCTTCTGGACGATTCCCGGAACCGTTGTCGTCGGAGCGTCGTTGGAGCATCTGCCGTGGGAGCAAGTGCTCGGAGCGTTCTTCGCGACCGGCGCCCTGATCTTGCTGTTGGGATTGACAGGGTGGGTCACACCGATCATGGCCGCATTACCCTTGCCCATCGTAATGGCAATGGTGGCAGGCGTTTTCCTTCATTTCGGAACGGATTTGGTCGAAGCGCCCGCCCACGACGCGGTGATCGCCCTGCCGATGATCGCCACCTTTGTCGCTCTGAGCGTGTTCGCCAAGCTGGGAAGATTCGTTCCGCCCGTTCTCGGCGCGTTGATCGTCGGCGTGGTCGTGATACTCGCGGCCGGAAGATTCAACTCCGCCGGCGACGCGCACGAGTGGCTGGCGCATCCGATGCTGACCACGCCAACCTGGTCTTGGCAGGCGATGATCGAACTGGTTGTACCGCTGGCGATCACAGTCGTCGTCGTGCAGAACGGCCAAGGAATCGCAGTCCTCCGCGCAGCGGGTCATCAACCGCCGATCGGGGCAGCAACGGTTGCCTGCGGTGTGTTCTCTCTCGTGAACGCGGCGGTGGGTTGTGTCTCGACGTGCCTTACCGGGCCGACGAACGCATTGCTCACGGCGTCGGGAGAGCGGACACGCCAATACACCGCCGGAATCTTCTGCGGCTTACTCGCCGTCGTCTTCGGACTGTTCGCCCCGACTTTCGTCGCGATGATGTTGGGAACTCCGACGGCATTCATCGTCACTCTGGGTGGTCTGGCCATGCTCAAGGCCTTACAGGGAGCCTTCGTGACCGCATTCGGCGGGAAATTCACCTTCGGCGCTTTGATCGCGTTCCTCGTGACGATCTCCGACATCGAACTACTCAATATCGGAGCCGCTTTCTGGGGACTCGTCTTCGGGGTCATCGCCTCGCGCATGCTCGAGCGAGCCGACTACACCTGACATGCGAATATTCGCATACTCGACTTTGACAATCATTTACATTAAGCAGTAGATCTATACCCATGCACCTCAACACCCGCATGTCGCGGCGCCTCACCCTTGCCACATCAGTAGGCCTCTCACTCGCCCTCGTTACGGGTTGCTCGTCCGACAACAAGGACTCCGCCCAGTCCGAAACCACGACCACGACGTCGGCCGCACCAACCGAACAGGCCTCGGCAACACCACGTCTCGCCGTGTCGTACGACGGCGGCGTCCTGGTGCTGGATGCAACTTCCCTCGACGTGGTCGGCGAGACCGAGATCGACGGCTTCACCCGACTCAACCCGGCCGGCGACGGTCGCCACGTCATGATCTCTGCCGGCGAAGCATTCAAGGTGCTCGACACCGGCACGTGGTCTTCGGCTCACGGTGATCATTCTCATTACTACACAGCCGATCCCGCGATGTCCGAGGTCGAGTTCGCAGCCAACGAGCCCGGACACGTCGTACGCCATGCCGGAAAGACGGTCCTCTTCAACGACGGCTCGGGACTCGTCGAGATCTTCGATCCGGCGCAGTTGGCAAAACGCCAACCCCGCGTCGAGACGTACACCACGCCAGAACCCCATCACGGCGTTGCGGTCGCACTTGCCGACGGCAGCCTGTTGACGACCATCGGAAATTCGGAGTCCCGCAACGGCATTGCCATCCTCGATGCCGACCGCAAGGAAATCCTGCGCAACGAACAGTGCCCCGGTGTCCACGGCGAAGCAGTCGCTGCCGGCGAAGCCATCGTGCTGGGCTGCCAGGACGGGTTGCTCGTGTACAAGAACGGAGCGATCACCAAGGTCCAGAGTCCGGATGCATACGGCCGCATCGGAAATCAGGCAGGCTCGGAGGAGTCGGACATCGTGCTGGGTGATTACAAGACCGACAAGGACGCCGAACTCGAACGTCCGCAACGGGTCTCACTGACCAACACGACGACGTCCGAACTCAAGCTCGTCGACCTCGGCACCAGCTACACCTTCCGCTCACTCGGCCGCGGACCACACGGAGAGGCACTGGTGCTCGGCACCGACGGCGCCATCCACGTCATCGACCCGAACACCGGCGTCGTCACCAAGAAGATCGCCGTCATAGACGCATGGACCGAGCCCACCAAATGGCAAGAGCCCAGGCCCGCGCTCTTCGTAGAAGATCACACCGCTTACGTCACCGACCCAGCGTCGAAGAAGTTGATCGCAGTCGACCTCGAGGACGGCAGCATCCTGACCGAGACCACTCTCGATCACGCCCCCAACGAATTGACCGGTGTCACCGGCTGATTCAGATCCTCACCTCAGGCCCCCATCTCACACCGAGATGAGGGCCTGAGCCGTTCTCGTGCTTCGCCTACTGACCAGGGAATCTCATACCCAGGCAATCCTCGAGGTGCTACGACGCGCGCATAAGAGAATCGAAAGCCGTTGTCGCCAGCTCTGCTGGAGCTGAGCGATGAGCAGGACCACGATTGACCGCGGCACAAGTCAGCATGGAATAACTCCGTGTGGAGGTTCGTTGGAGATGGTGTCGGTGTTCGATTCTTTGCCCCGGGTACCACCCCAGAATTGCCACTTCGAGTGGCCACTTGCCGAGAGGCGCAAGACGGGCACCGACGCGCTGGAGCCGCTGGACACCTGCAGGTGTCCGGCGGCTTCGTCGTGTCCGGGGTCGGACCTCGGTCCGTGACGGTCGAGGTCCACGGAGTCGACCGCCGAATCTGCAATAACCGAAAACGCGTGGTTTTCCTACCGGAGGGTGGACACTCGATCATGCGCCAAAGCAGCTATGACCGTCCATCTGCCGACAGGGCACTCCGATGGCTACTGCTGACATGGGGCCTCGGCAACTCTGTGGTGTGGTGGATCCACCTTTCACGGCGAGGCAGTCGCGCAGTCGAGACGTCACCGATACAGCCGGGCCCGTTCGGGGAGGCCAACTGGCTCGATATGGGAGGTTTCCTCGCATACTCCTCGGCCGCAACCTTGTTGATCATAGCGATTTGGTACGTCGCGGCCCGCAGGTGATCCGCACCGATAGAGTCCATGACATGGACGCCCTTTCACAGTCCGAACGGGAGAATTCGCTAGAGACCGACCGACTGCTTCTCCGGCCGTTCCGTGTGCCCGATGCCGTTGTCTTGCGGGAGCTCTGGGGTGAGCGCGATCCTCGTGTCCCACCGCATCGTCGGATCGATTCCGATGGTCGACCCTCCATCGGAGACATCGAGGACCAGATTCGCAGTCGCTCACACCAACCCGGTCTACTGGCGGTGGAGCGTAAAGGATCCCATGACGTCATCGGCTACTGCGGCCTGATCGAGACTGAGCACGGACCTGACGGAGAGCCTGAACTGGCATTCGAATTTCTCCGTAGGGCATGGCGTCAGGGATATGCAACTGAGGCCTCATGGGCGGTAATCCAATGGGCGCAGGCATCAGGCTATCGACGTCTGTGGGCCACGGTCCGTGACTGGAACGGCGCTTCTCGCCGTGTGCTGGAAAAACTCGTATTCGTGGCGACCGACCATGCGGAGCCTCACGAAATCCACGGGGACCTGCTGTTCACGACAAAGGCACTGTGACTGCCTCGGCGACACAGGACTCGATGCCGCAATGACGAAGGTGCTGCGACGCGGTGACTCGGAACGCGCGCCGCAGCACGGGGAGTAGCTAGGCCGGGTTTTCGCCGGCAGCGACGTCGAGGATCCACGTCACCCCGAACGCGTCGGTGAGCATGCCGAAACCGTGGCTCCACGCCGCGGCGGCAAGACCCTCGATGATCGATGCACCAGCAGAGAGTTTGGCCCAGTAGTTCTGCACCTCTTCGAGGGTTTCACCGCGAACCGAGACGAAGAACGGTTGGTCGGTGATCGTGGTGCCGTTCTCGCGGTGTGTCGAGCCTGCGTTGCCGGCCGAGCCGCCCGACTGTCCAGGGATGTCGTATGCCATCACACAGAAGCCGTCCTCTGTCTCCACCTGGCCGAACACGACGTTCTCAGCGCCGGGCACCTCCTTGGGCATCCCGAAGTCGCCGTAGGTTGCGATCGTGACCTGGCCACCGAAGACGGACTGGTAGAACTCCAGAGCCGCGCGGGCGTCTCCGCGGAAGTTGAGGTGGGTCGTTGTCTTGATGCTCATGTCTGCTCCTGGTACGAACGTCGCTCGGGTTTTCCCTGACAACGTCGACTCTCACAGCCGTATAGGACTGTTTTCGTCCTAGACTCGTCGTAGTCTCACCGCATGGCGACCACCACTCGACTCTTGAATCTGCTGTCCCTCTTGCAGACGAGACGCGACTGGCCGGGCGCTCTACTCGCCGAGCGGCTCGACATCAGCCATCGCACGGTCCGCCGCGACATCGACCGGCTCCGGGAGATGGGGTACAGCATTGCGGCGACCATGGGCCCGGACGGCGGATACCGACTCGACGCCGGCAGCGAGCTGCCACCCCTGCTGTTCGACGACGATCAGGTCATCGCACTGGCAGTTGCGCTGCAGGCGGCGACGCTGACCGGCGTCGGTATCGAAGAGGATGCGGTTCGAGCGTTGACCACTGTGCGGCAAGTGATGCCGTCGCGTCTGCGCCATCGCCTCGACGCGCTCAGTTTCACCACGATTTCGGCCGGTTCCGGCGACGCAGACTCCGTGTCCCCAGAGGTGCTCGTAGCGATTTCCGCTGCAGTCCGCGCTCGCGAGGTGTTCCGCTTCGATTACTCGAACGACCACTCAACCGACAACAGCGAAATAACACCCCCGCGCCGAGTGGAGCCGCATCATCTGGTGACCTCCAAGCGTCGCTGGTATCTCGTCGCGTGGGATCTCGCGCGAGACGACTGGCGAATCTTCCGCGCCGATCGCATCACCCCACGCACCCCGAACGGTCCCCGGTTCACGCCGAAGGAAATCCCCGGCGGCGACGTCAGCGAATACGTGTCCGCGCGCTTCAAAGGATCGGAACATATCAACAAATGGCCGTGTCACGGCAAGGTCGTTCTCCATCGACCAGCCAGTTATGTTCTTCCCTTTGTCGGGGACGGCATCGTCGAAGATCTTGGCCCCGAGCAGTGCAGTCTCGAAGCCGGATCATGGTCTTGGACGGCGCTGGCAGCCTCCTTCAACCGATTCGACACCGACATCGATGTCGTCGGCCCGGCAGAACTTACCCACGCTTTCGCACAACTCGCCGCCCGCAACGCCGCGACTGCTGAGAGTTAGTCAGTCGTCTCGAATGAGATCCAGGTCTCCAACGCAACCGTGCGCCCGCGGGTTCGTGATAGCTTTCAAGTCCTCAGAGGACCTGAGGACTTGAAGACCTGAACGAAGGGATGCCCAAGGAGATGAAGAAGGGGCAAGTTGCATTTCTC
Source organism: Rhodococcus sp. WY5 (assembly GCF_018588185.1). Classification (NCBI taxonomy): domain Bacteria; kingdom Bacillati; phylum Actinomycetota; class Actinomycetes; order Mycobacteriales; family Nocardiaceae; genus Rhodococcus; species Rhodococcus sp. WY5. Next base: position 1,826,543 of record NZ_JAAMPR010000001.1, on the reverse strand, counting down.
ACCGGCACACACGTCGTGAACGATCTGTACCAGGGGGCTGTGCCTGCACTGTTGCCGTTCATGATGCTCGAACGCGGATATTCCTATTCCGCGGTCGCCGGAATCACGCTCGCCGCGACCGGACTATCCAGTGTCGTGCAACCTGCATTCGGCATGCTGGTCGATCGAAAGAGCCGAAACTGGCTGGTACCCACAGGTTTTGTGACGGCCGCAGCAGGCATTGTCGTGGCAGCGATGAGCACCACCTACATCGTCACTTGGCTGGCAATTGCCGTGGCCGGCATCGGCATCGCCGCATACCATCCTCCCGCCACAAATTTGGCACGCGCGGCTGGAGGTCATTCACAGAAAGCCATGAGCGTGTTCTCCGTGGGCGGTACGTTGGGCGCCTCGCTGGCGCCACCGTTTGTCACGCTCGTGGTTGGCTCACTCGGTTTGTCCGGCGGCTATCTACTCGCAGTTCCTGCAGTGGTGGCGGCTATTTGGTGGATGGTCGCCCAGTCGCGATCGGCCAACACGGGTGCGGCCGAATCAGCCCAGTCGTTGAGTGCGCAACTGGCAGCGAACGGTCCCGTGTCAGACGATTGGCGCTCGTTCACACGACTCGTGCTGGTAACGGTCTGTTGGTCAATTCCGTACGTGACCACACTGTCGTTGGTCTCACCGTTCGTGCTCAACGCACTGAACGGATCGTCCTCGAGCGCTGCAATCGTGTTGTCCTCCTTCACATTGGCAGGAGCGGCCGGAACGCTACTGGGAGGAGTCCTCGCGGACCGTCGTGGTCGACGCGCATCCATCCGACTCGGCTACCTGCTTGCGGTACCTTCACTGGCACTGCTCGCTGCCGCCCCGCACGTAGCAGTTGCCGAATTGGGAATCGTCTGTCTCGGATTTGCTATGTTCCTGCCCTTCGCGCCACAGGTGACATTGGCGCAGGACTACCTACCGAATCGCCCCGGCACAGCAAGTGGGGTGACGCTCGGACTCGCGATGTCCGTGGGGGGCATCGCATCTCCGCTGTTCGGCTACCTGGCAGATCACTTCGGACCGCGCATGGCGATCGGGGCGACAACTGCAGTGCTGTTCGTCGCCGCCGTCATCGCATTCACCTTGCACGATCGACGCCTCGACCCGGAAGACGAGACGGAGCGCGAACTGGACGTCATCGCCCTTCGATAAACCATAAGACGGCCCCGTAGTCTGAAGATTCATCGGAGGACATGAAGTATTACTCGGTGAGCCGCTCCATTGCGGTTCACCGAGTCAGTCAGGAGCAGTCACATGGCAGTGCGCCAGATCAAGCAGCAGTCGCTGGTACAGAAAGCCGCGGACGAACTTGCGCGCCTCATCGGCGACGGCGAGTGGCCGGTCGGGACCAAAATCCCGAACGAGCAGGATCTGAGCACACTCCTCGGAGTCGGGCGTTCGACCGGCAGAGAGGCAGTTCGCGCACTGATTGCGTCGGGCCAGCTCTACTCGCATCAAGGGTCCGGCACCTACGTCATGTCCTCGACACCGGTCACAGAACTCGAGCGAGAACTCAAACGCTCGGACCGCCGCGAAGTCTACGAAGTACGCAGACTCCTGGAAGTGGAAGCGGGCCGCCTGGCTGCCATTCGCCGAACTTCGGCCGACGTCGATCTGTTACAGGCAGCACTCGAAGCGCGTGAAAATGCCTCGACACCAACAGAATTTGTCGACGCTGACATGGAACTACATCGCGCCGTGGTGAATGCTGCGCACAACAGCGTGCTGTCGATGGTGTTCGATTCATTCATCGAAACCCTCCGCAACTCGGCCCTGGACGTGATCACCGACGTCGCGGCGCGAGACCCCGAATCGATCGACGACGAAGCCGCTGCCCACCGAGATCTAGTGGAAGCCATCGTCGCGGGTGATGCCGACGCTGCCAGCGCGGCAACGCGCAGGAACATGGACGGGCTCGACTGACCCTCTCTATCGTTGTCAGGCATGACGTCCACATCGCTCCCTCCACGGGGTCTCCGGATCGGTCTGTCCGCCATCGCGTGGCTAAACCTGCTCTCTGCGCTCGTAGGAATGGCGGGCCTGACGATCGGCGGCGGGATGGGCCTGCCTCCTGAGTGGATCGAGGGAACCGTCTTCCCTTCATATTTCTGGCCCGGAATCCTCCTCGGCGTTGTCGTCGGAGGCATCCAGGCCGCCGCGCTCTTCGCTCAGCACAACAGGTTCCGTCTGACGTGGGGCCTGCACGCCGCCGCCGGCCTGACGATGATGACCTGGATCTTCGTCGAGATAGCCATGATCCTGGCCTGGTCGCCGCTGCAGGGCATCTTCTTCACCACCGGACTCGTCCAGACAACCCTCGCCGTCCTTGCACTCGGCGCCTGGCCCCGCCCCTTCCTTCAACGAACCGACAGCCATCACGGTCAGTGACGAATTATATTGGGATAGAAGGTCACTAGGACCGACCTCGATGCTCTCCATCACCCAATCCAGCTCGACCCACGACCAACAACTGAAATCTGTTCAGCCGATGAGGTCTTTCGAGAAGTTCAGCGAGTCGAAAGACCTGTTCGCTACAAGTTCCAATTGCCTCTGTGTTGCACCGTCTCGGGCGCGCTGAGACATGCCTTGGATGACTACGCCGATGAACTCGGCAAGGTCCTCGGGATCGGAGTCAGCGGGCAAGAGTCCGTTGGCGATATCGGCTGCGATCCTCTGCGACAGCAATACCACGTTGGCATTTCGCATGTCGCGCAATCGGTTTGCTATGTGACGGTTGGCGTCGGTCACGCTGACCGCCGCGCTGATGATCAGACAACCACCCGGACAAGACTCGTCGGTGTAATGGGACGCCGCGTCGTTCAAGAGGCGGCGAATCAATTCGGATGCCTCGCGCTCTTCGGCGAACGCCCGGTCCATGAAGTCGCCGCGAGTGGCGTTGTAGTGATCGACGGCGGCAAAGAACACTCCTTCCTTGCCGCCGAAAGCGCTGTAGAGACTCGGTGGATTGATCTGCATCGCAGCAGTCAACATGGCAACGGATGTCCCCTCGTAGCCGTGCTCCCAGAAGGCATACATCGCCTTGTCCAAGGCCGCGTCTACGTCGAACTTCCGCCCTTGTCCCGGCACCCCGGCCATGCAACCTCCCAATTCCGCAGCATCTACCGATCCAAATGTGATCTATTCTACTCTTGTAGCGATCACTATGCGAATGTCCTACTGTTCTCCTCGAAAGTTCATTTCGTTCACTGAAGTACCGCCGTACTGCTGACACAGCTCGCGAACGCTCTTTCACACCGTCTAGGGGGATCGACATGCGTAGTGCCGCTTCATTCAAACTGGGTCTCAGCCACAGCGCGGCCACCGATTCGACATGGAAGGTCGAAGCGGTCAAACAGGTCGAGTATCACGTGATCGCCGCACGAAATCTGTTCGCCAAGGACAGCACTCGACTACTCGACGGGTGCAGCGCAGCGTCGCTACACCGCGGAGACCGACGCTTGATCATCATCGACGCGAACGTCGACCGAATTCACGGGGATCGAATTCGAGGCTACTTCGAACACCACGGAATACGAGCATCCTTCGTACCGATGCGAGCCGACGAGACGGTCAAAGAGTGGGGTTCTGCGGTGCGGGTGGTCGACGCGATGAACGGGTTCGGCATCGACCGACGCAGGGAGCCGGTAATCGCGATCGGCGGGGGTGTTCTACTCGACATCGTCGGTTTCGCCGCGAGCGTCTACCGCCGCGGAACGCCGTACATCCGGGTCCCCACCACACTGATCGGCCTCGTCGACGCCGGGGTCGGCGTCAAGACCGGAGTCAACTACGGCATGGGCAAGAATCGACTAGGGACGTATGCACCGGCCCTGGCAACTTTTGTCGACCGAGCATTCCTGCGTACCCTCGACAACCGACACTTGTCCAACGGCCTTGCCGAGATACTCAAGATGGCCTTGATCAAATCCCTCGACCTCTTCGAACTGCTGGAAATCTTCGGGGAACGATTGATCGATGACAGGTTTCAGGGCTCTTCCGACGAACTCGACACAGCAGCAACACAAGTCATCGCCGAGTCGATCCACCTGATGCTCGAGGAACTGCAGCCCAATCTGTGGGAATCCTGCCTCGAACGCTGCGTCGACTACGGCCACACATTCTCGCCCACGCTCGAGATGGAAGCACTACCGGAACTTCTGCACGGTGAAGCCGTAGCTGTCGACATGGCATTGACGTCTGCACTGGGTTATTTGCGGGGAAGTGTCAGTGAAGCTGAACTTGATCGCGTCCTGACTGTAATGAGGCGCCTCGGCCTTCCCACCTGGAACGACGTCTTGTCCACACCGGGCGTCCTCGGCGCCGCATTGGCCGACACAGTGCGTCATCGGGACGGGCGGCAACGGCTGCCTTTGCCGGTCGGGATCGGTGGGCACCACTTCGTCAATGATGTCACGATCGACGGAATCAACTCTGCCTCCGCCCTTTTGAACAGGAAGAGCGACGAGCTACGCGTCCGTGAGACGTCGGTGACGAAGGTCGCGTCATGAGGTGGGGCGGCCTCTACATCGAAGGCTTCGGCTCATACCTACCGGACAGGCGGGAACAAGCCTCCGACATGGTGACCGAAGGACGGTTCGATCCCGTCGAACATCAGAAGACCGGACAGACTTCGGTTGCAGTGTCGGACCCTGATATCGGCGAATCCGCGCCGGAGATGGCAGTCTTCGCAGGCAGAGCTGCGTTGGCCGACAGCGGAATCAGCAGCAACGAAATCGACCTACTCGTGCATGCAGTGGTTCTGCACAACGGCCTGGAGGCGTGGAACTGCGGCGCCTACATTCAGAACGAACTTGGCATCGACGACTGCCTGCCGATCGAGATCCGAACAGCCTGCGCCGGAGCAATCGTCGGAATCGAACTGATCGGCCGCTGGTTCGACGGACACGGCAAAGGCCTGGTAACTGCATCCGACGCTTGGCGTCTCCCCTTGTTCGACCGGTGGAATTCCGACAGCGGTCTCGCCTACGGAGACGGCGCGGCCGCTGCTGTCATCGGCCCGGATCCGGGTCCCTTTCGTATTCTTTCGACTTCCGTAGTCACTGATGCACACCTCGAGCAGATGCACCGCGGGCACGAGCGCACAAGCATGCCTGTCTACGGCACCGCCGACCCGATCGATCTCCGGGCACGGGTGGGGGGCTTCACCGAGACTCACTCCATCGACGAGTTCTGGTCACGCAACGCGGCCGCCCTGTCTCGGTGCGCTGAAACAGCTTTGGGTGATGCCGCCACTCATCACGGTGACATCGCCACCTGGATCGTACCGAATTTCGGCAACGTCCTACTTCGCAAACAATGTTTCGAACCGCTGAAGATCCGCGCCGAGCAGACCTTGGTCGAACTCGGCAGAACCATCGGCCACACCGGTGCTGCCGACCCACTACTGGGCCTCGACCTGCTCCGCCGCAGCAAGGCCCTGCACCCCGGAGACCGGATCATGCTCACCGGCATCGGCGTCGGGTTCACATGGGGATGCGCAGTCGTCGAATACACCGGATACGAGAAGGGATAGGCCATGGTGGTCGAAACTCCGCACGAATTGACGACAACGGCTCGCTCTACCAACGCGAATGCCGCAATAATCTGGATGCTCCTGGCAGTGTTCGGCGTCGGCACTGTCGAATACCTTGTGGCCGGCGTACTTCCGGACATCTCCACCGACCTCGGGGTCAGCACCTCCACAGCAGGACTGCTCGTCACCATCTATGCCGTCACAGTGGTCATCGGTGGCCCTCTACTGACGATCGCTACCACCAGGGTGCCGCGGACACCTCTCATCGCGGCTCTGATGGCTCTCTTCGTCATCGGCAACATTGGAACTGCGCTGGCACCGAACTTCGCAACCATGGTGATATTTCGGATCATCACTGCTCTGCCACACGCGACGTTCTTCGCTTTGTGCCTGGTGCTGGCGACGTCGTTGGTGGCGCCTGAATTCCAAGGGCGTGTGATCGCCCGCGTCACCCTCGGACTGAACCTGGCGACGGTCCTCGGCGTCCCCTTGGGAACTCTCATCGGTACACAACTGGGTTGGCGCTGGTCTTTTGCGATCATCGCCGTTTTCCAACTGCTGGTCACCGCTGCGCTGATCGCCTCGACGCGCAACGCCGCTCCCTCGCACCAGACCGGGAACGTCAGCTCAGAGCTACGGGTGTTCACCCGTGGCCCAGTTCTGTGGGCGATCGGGCTGACCGCTCTCAGTCAGGCAGCGCTTTTCGTGGTGTTCACCTACATCTCGCCGTATCTCACCGAGCATGCCGGCATCTCGGTGTCGACGGTGACGGTGGTGTTGTTCGTATTCGGCGTCGGGTCTGTTGTCGGCAATCAACTCGGTGGTTACTACGCGGACAAGGACCTGGACAAAACGCTGTACATCGCGTTGACCGCGCTCGCGTTGGCACTTCTCGCTCTCTTCGTCTTCGGCGGAACGTCTTGGTTTGCCTTCGCCTGGATGTTCGTGCTCGGTGCTACCGGTTTTTCCATTATTCCGCCGCTCGCCTCGAAACTCATCGGTGCCGCAAGCGAAGCCCCGCACCTTGCTGCCACGGTCAACATTGCAGGATTCCAACTGGCGAATGCTGCCGGCGCGTGGATCGGCTCGATCGCTCTATCCGGCGGCAACAGTGTTGCAGTCCTGCCTGCTATCGGGGCAGTCCTCGCGGCGGGCGCAGTACTGCTGCTGTTCGTCAGTCGGCGCACTGCTCGGAGCGTGACGTGAAAGCCATGAGAGCTGCGATGATCGACGCTCCCCGTTCCGTGTCGATCGTGACGATCGACCGTCCCAACTGCGGGCCTGACGATGTCGTCGTCAAGGTTGCCTATGTCGGTCTGTGCGGTACGGATCTGGAGTTGTTGCACGGCACGTCGTCATACCTCACTGATGGCCTTACGTCGTTTCCGCATCACTTCGGGCACGAATGGGTGGGCACCGTAGAGCAGACCGGCCCGAATATTCACGATCTGTCGGCGGGTGACGTAGTCACCGGGAGCACGATGATTTTCTGCCAGGCGTGTTCGGCCTGCGGGGCCGGACGACGCAACCAATGCTCCGATCTGCGTGAGGTCGGGCTATACGAACATCCTGGTGCCGCAGCCGAATTCCTCCGCATGCCGCGGCGCACGGTCGTTTCACTCGGTCGCGTCACAGTCGAACCGGAGCACGTTCTCATCGAGCCGCTCGTAACGGTGCTCGAGGCGCTCGACGCTGCTTCGGTGTCGCCGGGTGATCGGGTTCTCGTCGTCGGCGCGGGCACGATCGGCAGCTTGTCCATCGCCATGCTGAGTCGATACCCGATCACCGTCGACGTTCTCGAACCCCGGTCGATCGAACACCTCGACTCCGGCACCGTCACACACAGTTTCACCGATGCCACACACCTGACCGGGCAGTACGACGTGGTCGTGGAGGCGTCTGGCGGCGCCGGTGCGCTGGGTACCGCCGTAGGCGTTCTCCGTCCGGGAGGCAAGTGCATCCTCGTAGGCGTCGCGGCGCACACGGAATCGATCGATCCCGGAGCGGTTGCGCTGGCCGGCATTTCGATCATCGGAGTACGTCACGGGGTAGATCACTACCGCCGAGCCGCGGAACTGTTCCCGCTGATTCGCCCGGCATTGACCGCATTGATCGACAGTGTGGTTCCTCTGACCGAAGCACAGTCCGCGTTCGATCGTCTCGAAGGCCACAGGACACGGCCGAAGGTGGTGATCTCTGTTGAGTGAGCTCGAATACACAGTGATAACCGGAGCGAGTAGTGGTATCGGCCGGGCAATCGCGCTCGCGCTTGCGAAAGAGGGTCACAACCTCGTCCTCGGATACGGCAATGGTCTCGATCGCATCGCACGGTTGGTGAGCGAAATAAATGCGCAGTTCCGCATCGACGTCGTTCCCCTGCAACTGGACCTGCGCAATGCCGAATCGACAGTCGACGCCGTTCTGCGATGCACAGATGAACTGGGTGAGATCCACTGCCTGGTAAACAATGCCGGGATCAACGATCGATCACCCGCAGATGCACTCGCCATCGATCGAATGCGCGAGGTCATGGCCGTCAATTCGATCACCCCACTTGCGTTGGCCTCGTCGGTGGGGCGCCGGATGATCGCGCGAGGTATCGCAGGATCGATCGTCAACATCACATCGATCCATGACACGGTCCCCATCACCGGCGGTGCAATCTACTGCGCCAGCAAGGCCGCATTGGCGGCGTCGAGTCGTGTCCTCGCCCTCGAATTCGCGCCCCACGGAGTGCGCGTCAATTCCGTCGGACCGGGAGAAACCGCCACCGCGATGAACGGCATCGATGACGAATCCTCGTATGCGGACATCGATCGCCCCGCTATCCCGTTGGGGCGTCCGGCCGGTGTGCACGAGGTCGCAGCAGCCGCGGCGTTCCTCGCCGGGTCCGGTTCGAGCTATCTCACGGGGACCACCGTTACCGTCGACGGCGGACTGGTTCTGACTGCAGCCGAAGCGAATGCCCGCTACGCCGTCGATCATTCTCCAACGCAAGGTCTCATGAAAGGAATCGCATGAAAGCCATCGCAATCGAAGCCACCGGCGACCCAAGCGTTCTCACTCTCACCGAGGTTGACGAGCCGACATCCGGCCCCGGAGACGTCACTGTTTCCGTTGCAGCCGCTGCCGTCAACCCTGTCGATCTGAAGACCCGTTCGGGGTTCTTGCCCATCGAGTTGCACTTCCCAGCGGTATTGGGATGGGACGTCTCCGGAACTGTTATCGCAGTCGGATCCGCGGTAACACGCTTCACGCCAGGAGACCGCGTCATCGGAATGATCGCGCAACCGGCACACCGCTACGGAACCTATGCCGAACGCGTCACCGCCGACCAGTCCTTGTTCGCACCCGCTCCGTCGAACGTCACCCTCGAGCACGCTGCTGCGATCCCACTCGCAGCGCTCACCGCTGTGCAATGCCTCGAGAAACTCGACCTTGCATCAGAATCCACGGTGTTGGTGACCGGTGCTGCCGGCGCGGTGGGCCGAATAGCGTCGGCGCTGCTGATCTCGCGGGGACACCGCGTCGAAGCCCTCGCTCGCGAGAGCGACACTGACGAACTCTTGGCCCTCAGCCTCAGCAGGGTCATAGCGAGTCCCGTCGACCTGCCGCAGAAGGAGTACGACGCCATCGTCGACACGGCGGGTGTTGCCGAATCCGTCGACAGTGTGCGAGACGACGGCGCCTTCATCTCCATCGACGACAACGAGCAACCCGCACCGCAACGTGGAATCACACCGGCGAAAAGCTATGTCGACGAGGACGGCTCGGGCCTCGAATCATTCGCCGAACTGGTATCGACCGGTTCGGTCACCGTCCCTGTCGCCCGAACATTCCGGTTCGACGAAGCACCCCGAGCCCACGCTCTGCTGGCCGCGGGCGGAACCCGAGGAAAGGTACTGCTGATCCCATGACCGTGACCGCGAATGTCGAAAATGCCTTGTCCACAGTCGGTGTCACCGTTCCCGATGCGGACGCCGCCGCCAACTTCTTCGCTTCACTCCTGGGTGCGAACCGCGTCGTAAGATCCCCCGGACGTGCCTCCGTACCGATCGGATTGTCGGGGGTCGTGGATTTCGTATCAGCGGATTGGCCCCATCAACCCCCGCCGCGGTTGGTCGACATCGGCACCAACCATCTGTGCTTCACTGTCGGCGATATCGAACTCGCTGTGAGCTACCTTGATTCGCGAAGCGACGTGACAGTCCTCGGCGACGTGATCGAGGTACCCGAGGGTCCGATTGCGGGCAACAAGTGGGTGTACTTCCGGTCGCCGTGGGGCGATCTCTTCGAACTTCAGCAGTGGCCCGAGGAGCCGGGATACTTCCACGAGACCCAGGCCCGACTCCACCACAGACGAGAGGACATCGCGTCGGCCCTTCTCCCGACCTGCCGCGGTTTGGATCACACGGGCTACAGCGTCCCGGACCTTGACGCCGCGATAGCGCGTCTGGTGACCGCCCATTCGGGAACCGAGGTGCTCCGCACCGACATCGCAGCGGATCGCGGGTTCATGACGGCACAGTTCGATCTCGACGTCGAAGGAACGTCCCGGATGGCGATGGTATCCGTCGGCGACTTGAACATCGAGTTGTTCGAGCACCACATCGGCCAGCAGGAGGCCCCTCGCCCTTTGACCGCCAACGGGGGAAACTTCCTGACGTTCCGCTACGGGGGCGCCGCACGACTGATTCCGAGTTCGCTGTGAAGTACGGAATCAATCTCCCCAACTTCGGGCCGCAGATCGACCCCGAGGGGATTCTCGCGTGGGCCCGGACAGCGGAAGCTGCCGGATTCGACAATGTCCTGCTCTCGGATCACGTGGTGTTGACCGACGATGCGAATCGCCGCTCTCCCGCTCCGTTTTACGAGTGCCTGGCCACGCTGTCCTGGCTCGCAGCGGGTACCGAGTCGATTCGCCTGGGCAGCGGCGTGCTGATCGGCAGTCACCGACACCCGGCCCACCTCGCCCACGCGACCGCGACGATTGATCGACTCAGCGGCGGACGGTTGATCGTGGGCATCGGGGTCGGCTGGACTGCACAGGCTTTCGACGTCCTCGGCGTTCCGTTCACACGTCGAGGCCGACTGACGGATACCACTCTCGAAACCCTGATCGCAGCGTGGACGTCGGAGACATACGACGCACCGGGCTCGGCCGGAACACATCGCGTGCACAACGGACCTCTACCGCTGCAGCAACCACACCCTCCGTTGTGGATCGGCGGCAACGGACCCGCTGCGATCGACCGAACCAACAGATTAGGCACTGCATGGCACCCATTGCACCCTACCCGGGGCCTATGCATCGCTGGAGTCGCTTCACTCGCCCCCGGGCGTGAGTTCGTCCCCCGCATCTACTTTCTCCCCACCGAAAAATCTGTCGAATCACCAGACCGTCCACTCGGGTACGGAACCATCAACCAGATACGTGCCGACATCGATTTTCTGTCTGAGATCGGTGCACAGACGATTGTGCTCGATACCGATCCTGGCGACCAGCGACTGCGCCGCTCAACCGACCACGATCTCGATCTGATTCGCATTGCCGGCGAAAGTTTGGGAATGAGTCGGGTGGCCGTCTTATGACTCTGCGGCCCAGCTCGATTCGACAATCCATTTCGACCTCGGCACTGCTGTTCGACATGGACGGAACCCTCGTCGATTCGCAGGCGTCGATCGAGGCTGTCTGGTTCGAATTCGCGGACCGGCACGGCGTTGATCGGGCGGTGGTAGCGCAGGCACTTCCAGGCCGCATCGCTTCCGACATCATCGTTCGGGTTCTCGGCAATCGAGCAAACGTCGAATCCGAACTGAACTGGATCAGGCAAAGCGAAGAGCAGAACTCGCATCCAGTTCGCGCCATCGCCGGCGCCAAGGACTTTCTGGCGTCTGTGCCCCCGGAGCGGTGGGCGATTGTCACGTCAGCCCCTCGATCGATGATGGTGCGAAGGCTCACTGAAGCCGGCCTCCCGCTTCCACACGCGTCGGTATGCGCTGAGGACGTGCGCGTCGGCAAGCCAGATCCCGAGGGCTTTCTTGCAGCGGCGGCGCGCTTGAAGGTTTCCGCCGACTCCTGCACCGCATTCGAAGACTCCTCGGCCGGCATGGCTGCTGCGGCCGATTCCGGCGCATCATGCGTTGCAATCGGAGCCGAGCCCGGACGAAACCTTTTGAGAGTGAATAACTTTACTTCACTACGACTCTCCCGAGAGAGATCGGAGCTCGTAATCGACGTGGTACCGGAACTATGACGGATACCGTATCGGTCGATCTGGGAGGTACGTGGCTACGCATCCGCAGCGGTGAGCGAACCGAACGGCTGCCATCGCCCAGCGTGCTCCGACAACCGTCTGCCACTCCCGATCAACTCCTGCGCGAGCTGATCGAGACACTGGATCGATATCTACCGCCGGGTGCCGCAGTGAACATGGCGTGCGGGGCCGCGCTCGACGAACAGAAGGGCGTCGCCTATGGATCCGGCCCATTGTGGGGCGGCGCTCCTGCCGGTGAGATTCCGTTGCTGCGTCTCCTCGAATCCCACCGCCCGGACGTTCGATGGACGCTCGTGAACGACGTGACGGCAGGGTTGGCGTCGTTCGCTCGTGGGTTTACACGTCCCACCGATCGGCGCATCGCCTACCTCACCATCAGCAGCGGGATCGCACTGCGGATAGCTGATGCAAAAGAGGGAGTGATTCCAGTGGACGCATTGGGGTTGCAAGGTGAGGTCGGCCACCTTCGTGCAGTGACGTCGGGGCCGGATACGGTGCGACAGTTGCCCTGCGCATGTGGAGGCGTCGGACATGTCGCGGCGATCTCGTCCGGCTCGGCGTTGACTGCTGTCGCCTCGGCTCTCGAATTGCCCTATGACAGAGATTCGTTCGGTCCAGCACTCGAGTCAGGCGCCCCTGGTGCATCACTTCTGTTGCGCGTGGTCGTCGAGCCGATCGCCGAGCTGGTCAGAACGATGATCGCCCTCGATCCACGACTGGATCGCATCGGGATCGGTGGCGGGCTCGCCGAAGGTCTGTCCGAGATGTACGAGAGGGAACTGTGTTCCCAACTCGCCTCGGTGCGATCGTACGCGGACACGTCACTGACTCCCGAGAGAATCCGTAAGACGATACACCTGTGCCGTCCTCACGATATCGACACCCTGTCCGGTGCCGACGATATTGCCGCCGGTCGCCTCCGCGTAAGCAAGCTGTGAAAGAGGATTCATGACAACGCAACTCACCCATCGCGCAATCGTGAGAAGGGGCAGTCGGTCGAGCGTCGAAAAGCGGCCGACTCCAACTCCCGGGCCCGGCGAACTTCTCGTCGCCCCCGAGAAAGTCAGCCTGTGCGGGACTGATATTCAGATTGTGCGCGGAGACAGGGACGACCCCTCGCCCATTGTCGGCCACGAAGGCGCTACCCGCGTCGTCGAAGTGGGCGACGGCGTCACCGACTTCGAGGTAGGTGATCGAGTCGTGGTCAACCCGACGCATCCGCATGATTCATCGTTTCTTCTCGGCCACAACGTCGAGGGGTTGTTTCAACAACGCGTCATCATCGGCGTGCCCGCGGTCAGTGGAGGGTTGGTCACGCCGTTGCCACTGGAACTTTCCAGCGCACGCGCTACTCTCGTCGAACCGTACGCCGTCGTCAGGTATGCGCTCTCCTGCCTCTCACGCGAGTCACCGGAGACGCTGCTCATTTTCGGCGACGGTCTCATCGGAAATCTGGCTGCGGCCCTCGCACCCTCCGTTCTCTTCCCAACCGTCCGAGTAGTAATGGTCCACCGCACCGAACTCGGCATGGAGTGGACGACGAATCACTTTCCATCCGTGGTCAACTCGCTCGCTACCGAGAACTGGGTACGCAAAACCGCAGGCTCGGTCGCTGTGCTGGTCGCGACTCACCGCGCCGGCACAGTAGCGTCGATCGACACCGCTCTGGAACGCCTCGGCGATCGAGTTGTCGCCATGCATCCGATTGGTGGAGTGCCGGCCAAGGCCACGTCCGATTTGTTACCCGGGGTGGACATCGCCGGGGTGCGACAAGCCAACACGGGTGGACCGACACCACCCGCGATCACCACGTTCACCAGGGGCGCTCTGCGCGTTGCCTTGACTGGCAACAGAGGAGTCACGAACCACCAACTCGCCTCCGCTGCAGCTGCATTGACGAGCGCCGGCGACACGATCGACACGCTACTCACACACCAACTCGGCATCGATGAGGGCACCGCATTGATGAACGTGATCTGCGAGAAACGGACCCGAGAGGTGGACGGCGAGTTGGTGATTCGATTGGTGGTGAATCTTGCGGGCCATTGAAGGTATTTGATCCGACGAACTCGGGGAACAACCAGCCAAGACCTCCCGCCCGAGATCCTTCACGAACTCGCATTGCTAGTGTTGAGGACGTGTTTGCACAGGGACCCAACGCGCTGACGGTAGAAGGCCAGTCGACGCTTCAACACATAGATTTCACTGTTTTGGATTCTTTTCGATTTCCCGACCGGCAGGGCTTCCCCGATTCTTATCGCGCATTCATCCGGCACGCAGGTTGGGCGCGGACCTTCGGACTCTGGCTCATCTATCCGCCCGTCCTTCCCGGATTCGCCGACGGTTGGCAAGGGCGCGCCCGCAACCTCACCGCTCATCTTCGGTCCGTCTACCGAGAAGGACGAGATGACGAGTTCGATTGGATGATCGAACCCGACGGCGATTGGTCACTCCCTGACTCGCTGCAGGTTTTCGGATGGAGCGAAAACGGTGACGCTCTGCTGTGGGACACAGCATCCCGCGGCGCTGACGGAGAGTTTCCGGTTTGGGAATCGCGCTCGTTCAACTCCCTCCACCGCCTCGGCGGGAGCCTCTACGAAGTACTACCGTCCATTCGCACCCGGGCTCTGGGCCTGTTCGGACCTCGCGACCACGACATCGAACCCCTCTCACCGATCCCGCTCTGATGCGCGATCCGAACTACCGATACGCCGCGGACACAGCCACTAATACGAAACCTACGATGACGATCAGCGACAGATAACCGAGAACGAGGCCGGCCACTGCCAACCCACGCCCACTTTCGCCGGATTGGCGAATTTGATTCAGCGCCACATGACCCACTGGAATGGCAAGAACCCCACCGAAGATTCCAAGTACGAGTGCAACGATGGCCAAGGCATTCGTGCCGCCGACCACCCCAGGGAGCGGTGCCGCCACCTGCCTGACAGGCCCGAACGTCGAACGAAGGCTCCTCCCTAACAGCAGCGCCGCGGCCATATACAGCAACAGCCCCGCCACAGATCCGGCTATCCAGGCTCCACGAAACGCCGGCCCGTCGACGTCGAGGATCCTCCCCGACGCCCTCACACCGGATCCTGCTGCACCGACCGCGATACTCAAATTCACTGCGCCAGGAATAACGGCAAGCATGGCAATGGCACCGAAACCAAGCGACAATGCCGGGCCACCTCGGCGCCGCCACGCCAACGAACTCATCAGCGCTGCAAACAAAGTCACAGCGGTGCCCAGAAGCCCAGTCACAAATCCGACAACGACTCCCGTCTCGAAGTCCCCACCTAGATGACGAGCAACCCACTGTGCCCAGGCCCGCGCGAATGGCGGCCCGAGCGTCAGCGAGACAACGACCGTTGCAACCGCAGCGCACGCCACGACACTGATGACCCGCAGAATCCACCCCAGATAACCGGAATGCGAATTATTTTGCGCAACAGTAGTTTCCGAGTCGATCACCAGGATTCCTTCGTTCAGAGTGTGAGAACAGAACGGCTCTAGCTGTCACTCCACACAGAACCGTGGCCGGACCGGCTCACTCATCTGATCAAGTTCTGGCGCCTGTGTCTGTAGTTCGTTCGCACGACCAAACCGGCGATAGCAACGATTACATATTTGTGTTAGCGTTGTTTCCATGGGTTCGAGAGCAAAGATTCTGGCCGCGGCAACCGAGCTGCTCAATACCTCCCCCAACGGCGACATATCCACCCGCGCCGTGTGCGAGATGGCCGGCGTCGGCGCCCCCGCGCTCTACCGTCAGTTCGGCGACAAGGACGGACTGCTCGCAGCCGTCGTAGAGGCAGGTTTCTTCGAATACCTCGAAGGCAAACGGGCTGCGACACCTTCCGATGACCCCGTTGCCGATCTACGGGCCGGCTGGGATGCGCACACCGCCTTCGCGCTCGCGCATCCCGCTCACTACCGCTTGATGCACTCACCTTCCGCCCAGAGCGCCGACACCGCCCTGCAGGCCCAGGCGCTACTTCGATCCGTTCTCGAACGATGCGCTGCGGCAGGTGTTCTGACCGTATCGGTCGACGTGGCTACGCAGATGGTGATGTCCGCCAATGCGGGCGTCGCTCTGATGCTCGTCGTCAGGCCGGAACAGTACCCCGATCCGACGCTGTCACAGCGAGTTCGCGACGGAATCTTCGCGTCCATCATCGACGAATCCGGCGTCCACCCGGAAACCTCACTCAACAGAGTTGCATCTACTCTCGACGCCCAACTGGCCGCCGCAGATTCAACTTCTCTCTCCGCCAACGAAGTCGGCCTACTACGAGAGTGGCTTCGCAAGCTGTCCGATGCAACCGAAACCAGTTCAGGAGTTACATCATGACTGACACCACCACCCGCGTCGCCATCGTCACTGGCGCTTCCGGCGGCATCGGGCGAGCGACTGCCGAGAAGCTCGCCGCCGACGGAATGGCTGTCGCCGTGCACTATTCAGGAAACATTCAACGCGCCCAGGAAACAGCTGACGCCATCGTCGCTGCGGGCGGTCGCGCCATAGCGGTGCATGCGGACGTCGCCGACGAAGGTGAAGTCGCGGCCCTGTTCGATACGGTCGAGGAGGAATTCGGGGGCATCGACGTCGTCGTCCATGCAGCCGGAATCATGATTCTCTCCACCGTCGCAGAACTGAACTTCGACGATTTCGATCGGATGCATCGGACCAACGTCCGAGGGACCTTCGTGGTCGACCAGCAGGCAGCCAGACGTGTCCGGCGCGGTGGTGCGATCATCAATTTCTCCACCTCCGTGAAGAAGCTGGCGTTTCCGACTTATGCCGCGTACGCCGCCACCAAAGGTGCTGTCGACGCGATCACTCTGGTTCTCGCGAAAGAGCTACGGGGACGCGATATCACGGTCAACGCCGTAGCCCCAGGCCCCACGGCCACCGATCTGTTCCTTGACGGGAAAGATGAAGCTACAGTGGAGAACCTGTCCAAGCTGGCTCCCCTGGAACGCCTCGGCACACCGGCGGACATCGCGGAGGCTGTCGCGTTTCTCGCCGGCCCAGCTCGTTGGGTCAATGGCCAGGTCATCTACGTCAACGGCGGCGTGATTTAGCAAAACCATCGTCTAAGGAGCACACCTTGGCAATTCCGACAAAACAGTCAAACCAGTCGACTTTGGTTGTAATGTGCAAACAATGGATAACCAGGATCGAGGGTCCGCCCGGACGTCACGACGACAGTTCATCAGCGTTGCAGGGCTGGCGGCAACCGCGGTCATAACCCTCGCGACCTCCTCGACCGCCGGCGCCGCCGGCCCCACGGCACCCAATCCAGGTTCGCGGGTCGGCGATCCTGCTGAAGCCCAAGCGGTGCAACGCGTCGCAGAGACACTGCTGAACAGCGGCGTTCCCGGCCTTGCCTTCGCTATCGTCAAACCGGATGAGAAGAACCGCAAGGCGAGTGTCACCACTACGTACCACTACGGCCACGCCGACGTCGAAAACGGCGTGAGAGTCACTCCACGAACGCAATTCGAGATCGCCTCGGAGACCAAGACCTTCACCGCTGCACTACTGGCGAAACTGATCTCTCGGGGAGAAGTCGGATTGGACGACCTGGCGAGCAAGTATTCGGATGGCAACCCGCTGCCGAAAGGCATCGGCGGCGAGGAGATCACGCTTCGCCAACTGGTCACCCACCGTTCCGGCCTGAGCGACGACCCGCCCAATCTTTCGGCGGGGTGTGCCGATCCCACACGATCGTGCACGGACGAGAAGGCGAAGTACACCAGAAATATGCTCTGGAAAGGACTCCAAGACGCCGGCGCCTTGGAGTTCGCCCCCGGTAGCCACTGGCTGTACTCGGACTTCGGGTTCGGACTGCTCGGCACACTCATGGCCGACAAAATCATTCCGGGACAAGAGAAGCCACCATTCGCGGCGGCAGTCGCCCGCGAAATCACCGACCCGCTCGGGATGATGGGTACCGTGATCGAGACCAAAGCAACCGACCTTGCCGTTCCGTACCACCTCGACGGCACACGAGCGCCTCTGTGGAACAACACGGGTGCGATCGCAGGAGGGGGTGGGCTGGTCAGCACCGCCGAGGACATGTCGATTTGGGCTGCAACAACTCTCGGCTACGGAAACAACCCGCTCAAACCAGTCCTGACCTCGATGCTCGAGCAGATCGACACGCAAGCTCCGGAGAATCCTGCATTCGGAATGGGAATGGCGTGGCAGCTCCAACCCCCGACGCCGAACTTCCCACAACGGTTCGCCAAGAAAAACGGAGACAGCTCGGGATCCAACTGCATCACCCTGCTGGTTCCCGACAGCGGCTGGTCGATCACGATTCTGGCGAACGGTGGAAATGCGGCGATGATCGACCCTGCAGCCGTGAACCTGATGCATGATCTGGTTCCGAGACGACCCATATTCGGTAGCTCGACGGGAAGTTCGTCGGGCAGCGACGTCGGCTTCCAGACCGGGTCATTCGGATAGGCCCACTTACCTACGGGCGCTACATCTTCGTCGAGCGTGCCATCACGAAGCAGTAGAGCCCGTAGGTGATGATGCCCAATCCGGCAAGGATCAGCAGCGCCACTCCGTACGGCTGCGCGCCCAGCGTCTTGAACGCTCCGTCGAGTCCGGAGGACTTGCCGGGTTCGGAACTGTTGACCGCAAGAAGAACCAGAATGCCGACTGCAGCGATGGCCAAGCCCTTGGCGACGTACCCGACGGTTCCGAGTCGGCGCACGAAGTTGCTGGGTGTGCCTTTCAGATCATCGAGGAAGTTCTGGCTCGCGCCCTTGTACACGTGGTACACACCAACGGCAATGATCGCGATCCCGCCGATCACCAATGCGATAGTTCCAAGCGTGTTCTCCATCAAACGCGCCGTGATCCCCGCACTCTGACCGCTGCTGGACTTCCCGCTACCGCGGGCGAATCCGAATGCAGTGAACGCAAAACCGAAATAGACGAGCGAAATGCCCAGAGCCTTTGCGCGGTTGAAGAACTCTTTCTTCTTGTCGTCAGAGGACGGCGACGACGAGCTTCCCAACGCAGCTTCGGCCAATCTCCACAACGCCATAGCAAGGAAGGCCACGACGCCGACCCACAGAGCGAAGACACCCCCTGGCTTTCCTGCCAACTCGGCCATCGCACCCGATTGGTCCGCAGACCCGGATCCACCGAGAGCAAGGCGGATCGCGATATATCCGATCAGCAGATGAACCACACCGCTGACGACGAATCCGGCACGGGCAAAGCGCTCGAAGACATTGTTCTGTGCGACGTCAGCCGCCGTGGACGCGACGCTCTTCTGGTCGTGCGGTGACGATTCTTTATTCATCATGATCGTCGAACCATATACGGGCAGACGCTTCCCTCGAACGCCTGCATCAAGTGTTTCGAGATCAAGGGTTTCGAGGGTTCTGATCCGGCGTCGACCGCGGTTCTTCGGGGTTGGGAACCTTGGGGTCGATCGTGTCTGCATGATCTCGTTGCTGGTTCAGTTCCTCGCGAGAACTCGTCGCCTCTTTCCGATGCTGCGCTGCATGATGTTGCAGCGCAGACGCTTCCGCCGCTTTGGCGTCGGCCTCTGCCTGCACCATGCGCGCTTTGGCTGCTGTCTCTTCTGCCCGCGCCTCGCGCTCGCCTACTTGCAGTGACTTGTCTGCGACGTCTTCGCGGATCTGTTCTGCCTCGATGTGACGACGCTCGTCACGCCTGTTTCGCGCCACCCACAGGAGTGCGGCCACGATCGCTATCACCACGACCACGGCAACAATTATCCAGATAATGCTGCTGGTACTCATACTGCGAGAGGTACCCACCTGCGACTTTCTCACACGCAGGCAAACAAATACGCTGAAATTACAGGTCGGTCGGATGTGTGTTGGCTCCGCATAGAACCACGCACAGTTCACCGTCGGACGGCGGCGACACCGTTCCGTTCAGAACCGGAGCCAATGCTGCTGCGGTTCCCAACTCCACCAGAATCCGGAACTCCCGCCACAGGAATGCCCGCGCTTGCCGGATCGAATCATCTTCGACCACAACACTATCTACCGAACTCTCATGCAGTGTCTCCCAGGCGATGGCACCAATTCGTTTAGCCCCCAACGAGTCTCCGGCGATACTGTTTACTTCGATATCCACCGGACGCCCCGCATCGAGCGAGGTGCGCAAGGTGGCAGCCCCGGTCGGCTCGACGGCTACCACGTGATCTTCGGGACGAGCCGCCGCGACGATTCCAGAGACCAACCCGCCGCCGCCGACTGCAACGCAATACGTGATCGGTCCGGATGCGTCGTCTTCGAGCTCGAGAGCGATGGTGCCGGCCCCACTGACGATGTCGGGCAGGTCGTAGGCGTGCAGTTCGAGCGCACCGCTGGTGCGTGCGATGTCCGCCGCAGCGGCAGCAGCGAGTGCATACCGGTCGCCTACCTTGTGAACGGTTGCACCCAACTCTCCGAGAGCCTTCACCTTGGCATCAGGCGCTGTCTCCGGCACCACCACTGTGCAGGTGAGTCCTCGTCGCCGCGCTGCCCATGCGGCCCCGATTGCAGCGTTGCCGCCAGACGCGATCACCACGCCGGCATCGGGCATGGTGCCGTCGGCGACCGCTCGTTCCACTGCATTGAGACTGCCGCGCACTTTGAAGGAACCGCCGTGCTGGAGGTACTCGAGCTTGAACAGAACCGGCACCTCACCGTGTGGTGTCGGTAGCGCAGTGCGAAAGATCGGAGTACGCCGCGCCAGTCCTGCGATACGAGTCCGTGCAGCTTCGACGTCCGAGCGCTCGATTGCCACTGGACCTGCATTGTTGTCGGCGGTGAGAGTCATGTACCAACCCTACGGTTCGCAACGTCGACCCGAAGCAGTCGGCCCATCGTCATCATGATGTCTGTTTTTCACCAAGGAATGCCCGCATCTGACCGAGACAATGCACCTCGGGGTGAATAAATTTACTACTACAAGCACAACGACGACGTCAAGGAAAGGCACACCCCATGTCGAAGATCGCAGTATTCGGTGGAAACGGTTTTGCAGGAAGCGCAATCGCGAAGGAAGCCGCTTCACGCGGCCACGAGGTAACCGTCGTCGCTCGCAGCGCGCAGTCCGGAACCGACACGAATGTCGTGCAGGGTTCTGTTCACGACAACACGATCGTGGAGCAGATCACGGCAGACAACGACGTCGTTGTCGTTGCCATCCCCGCTCGCGAGATCGACGGCAAGCGCCTGCTCGACGCCGTCACTCCCCTCGCAGATGCCGCCGCACGCAACGGTGCTCGCATTGCCGTAGTCGGTGGCGCCGGCAGCCTGTTGGTCTCCGAGGGTGGGCCACGCGTCGTCGACACCCCCGACTTCCCGGACGCATACAAGGGTGAGGCACTCGCTCACGCCGACGTCCTCGATGCGCTCCGCGCGACCGACAGCAATGTCGACTGGTTCTACGTGAGCCCGGCCGCAGCATTCGGCGCACATGCCGGCGTCGCTCCGAAGGGATCCTTCCAGGTGGGTGGCGACATCCTCCTGACGGACGCCGAGGGCAACTCCGCCATCGCGGGCGAAGACTACGCACACGCTTTTGTCGACGAGATCGAGACTCCGGCCCACCGTCGCCAGCGTTTCACCGTCGCACACTGAATATGAGCAACCTTCGTAGGCGCGCAGCCTGGATGACTGTTCCCGCTGCCGCCGCACTCCTGCTCACTGCGTGCTCCAACGACGCGGAATCCGCAACGCCCAGCAGTTCTACGACGTCCACGAGCGTTGTTGCCGAACAGGGCGATCAACTCGAATCCAACAAGACCATCGTCACGGATTTCTACGAACTGGCGTTCAACAGCCGTCAGGTTCAGCAAGCCGCCGACCGGTACATTGGCGACGTCTACATCCAACACAACCCCACCGCCGCCGATGGGGCAGCTGGATTTGTCAGCGGCATAGGCGGTTACGTCGAGGCCACACCCGGATTGCACGTCGAGATCACTCGCGTTTTCGCCGAGGGCGATCTGGTTGCCCTCCAGTCTCACACCACGTCTGCACCCGGCGACCGCGGCCAGGCCGTATTCGACATCTTCCGCGTCGACAACGGCAAGATCGTCGAACACTGGGATGCCATTCAAGACGTGCCGGAAACGTCCGCGAATCCGAACACGATGTTCGACGGACCCACCTCGTCGCCGTCCAAGTCGTCAGAAGTCTTGGAGCGCAACACGGCCAACGCGTTGACGTTCCTGCAGCTCGCCTTCAACGAGGGCAAAGCCGCCGAGGCTGCCGACCAGCTGGTCGGTCCGACCTACACCCAGCACAACCCCTCGTTCGCTGACGGCAAGGACGCATTTGTCACCGCGCTGGCCGGAATCGAACCCGTTACCGGAGACAAGGCCACCAAGTTTCCACGGACGGTAGCCGAGGGCGACTTCGTCTTTGTTCAGACCTTCGCTTCGTCCGGTGGGGGAACGGCCGGCAGCGGCTCGATGGACATCTTCCGATTCGACGAGAACGGCAAAATCGTCGAGCATTGGGACGCCGTCCAGGACTACCCGTCGACGACTGCAAGCGGCAACACCGTGTGGGACGACGGTCGCTGAGACGACAACTCCGAACAGTTCAGAGAGGGATGCGGATCAGCCGACGTTGATTCGTTCTGTGTCGCCGTCGTAGTAGTCCAACAATCTCTGATCCATCACCCGGCGCCACAGCGGTGGAATCCACGCGATCACGATCATCACTGCGTAGCCGGCCGGAAGTTGCGGCGCTTCGGCCGCGCTACGCAGACTTTGGTACCGCAGCTTCGGGTTGGCGTGGTGATCGCTGTGCCGCTGCAGTTGGTAGAGAAACAGATTGCTCACGACGTGATCGCTGTTCCAACTGTCAGCGGGGCTGCAGCGAACGTACGAGCCGTCGGCACGCTTGCCACGCAGCAGGCCGTAATGCTCGAGGTAGTTCGCGGCTTCGAGGAAGGTGAATCCGGCAACTGCCTGCAGCAGGAGCCAGGGCGCGACCTCCCAACCGAAGATACCGATCAGCGTCGCGAAGAGGACAACACTCATCGCCCAAGCGTTGAGAATATTGTTCTCGAAGCTCCAGGTTCGTTTGCCTTTCCTCTGGAGTCGAGCGCTCTCGATGCGCCATGCCGAACGCAGCCCGCCGAACACACTTCGTGGCAAGAACCTCCAGAAGCTCTCACCGAACCGTGAGCTGGCCGGGTCCTGCGGAGTAGCTACACGCACATGGTGGCCGAAATTGTGTTCCACGTAGAAGTGCCCGTAGAGAGATTGCGCAAGCGCCACTTTCGCGAGCCACTGTTCGATCTTCTCGCTCTTGTGGCCGAGCTCGTGGGCCGCGTTGATACCGACGCCGGCGACGACGCCCACCGTGAACGACATCGCGATCTTCTCCGCGATTCCCATCGGAGCGTTGATCCAGCACCAGCAGGCGAAGACCAGACCGGCGTATTGCAAGGGGAGGAACGCGTAAGTGCACCAGCGGTAGTAGCGGTCTTTCTGCAGTCGTGGGATCGCATCGTCCGGCGGACTTTCGCCGTCTTCACCGGCCAACATGTCGATGATCGGGATGACGATGACCAGTAGCCACGCGCCGGTCGCCCAGAACAATCCGAGACGAAGGTTGTCGACGAGAAACCAGGAGAGGAACGGGCTGAGTGGAATCAGCAATCCGAGCGGCCACAGGTACCTCTTGCGGTCGCGCCAGCGCGGATTTTCGCCGGACGGCGAGTCGGTGTTCTGGACAGCGTTCGATTCGGTACGCCGTGCGTCGGAAGTCGCTGTCATTCGCCGATCTCGCCTTTCGTCCCCTCGAACGATTCGCCCCACGCACCGTTCACGCTCAGCAAACCAGAACTAACGTCCGGACGGGTATGGTCCCGAAATCCAGAGCGCCCTGCTCGAAAGACGGCACGAGCGCTTGTACTCACCAAAAACTCCCCCGCACATCACTGCTCACCCCGACAGTAGATACGGACAAAATACCCCACGGATCTGCGGGGATGGCGACCACCTCCGCACGTCGCCGAGGATCGATGATCCCTGCCAAGGCAAGGTCGAACCGCGTCGCCCTCGTCGAAGTAACGGTAACCGGCAGTGACAGAAATCATAAGCAGAGGACAGGATTTCCGCTCGTAGTGGCGACCAAAAAGACTGCGCGCCCTCAACTGGTCAGTTGCGGGCACGCAGTGAAAAGGTGAGCAAGCGTCAGAGCGTTGCAAACACCTTCGTTTTCACTTCGTTCAGCCAACCGTTCGCGGTCACGAAGTCTGTGACGCTCGACTGCAATCCGAAGACGTGCCCGGCCTGCGCCGCCGGCAGCCTCGTGAAGAGGTTGTCGTCGAGGACCGCCTGAACCGCCGCACTGGTCGACCCGTCCGCGTTCAGCGGATACAGCACGACCGTCACGCCGTTCAGGATGTCGGCCAACTGCTCCATCGGATAGGACGCGTATCCGGCATCGGTGTAATTGGTCGGAACACCGGGCCCGTACGCCAATCCGAGTTCGTTGACCACCAAATTGCCGATCGCACCGGTGGGCTGCTGAACCGAGAAAGCGCCGGGCGCGTCTCCGAGTGAAATGTGAATCCACTTGTTGGTCGCGATCACGTCGGCGTACTCGCCACGGACACGTTCGAGATTCTCTTCGTAAGCAGTCCGCGTCGACTCGAGCACGTCGGTCTTGCCAATTGCCTCAGCAAGCTCGGTGGTGATCTTCTTCCAGTCGCCTCGGCTCTCTCCCTTGACGATGACGGTGGGTGCAATGCCGGACAGACGGTCGAACGCCGCTTGGTCCACCTCGTCGGCGTCGCCGACAATGATGTCGGGATCCGCCGCAGCGATCGCTTCGAAGTTCATTTCCCCGAAAGGCCCGATGGTCGGGAGCCCGTCGACGAAGGCCTGCTGCTCCGGCGTGAATTCACTGATCCACTTGCCGTAGTCCTGCACAGCAGCCGGTTTCACTCCGAGAGACATGAGCTGCCAAGGAGTGTCGTACGACGCGGCGACGACGCGCTCAGGTGAAACCGGCACCTCGATGTCCCCGTACGCCGACGCGACGGTCCGGACGTCCGTCTGCTCGGAGTCGGCCGACGACGAGGAACAGCCGGTCACCACCATCGCACCTACGACGGCAACCGCCGCCGCTGCGATGACTCTGGAACCGAAAGAAAATGATCGAATTGCGCGCACGCAGAACTCCTACAGGGTGATTGTTTAGCCAACCCTAAGTTCATTCTGCGGCACGGCACAAGTCCGATCGAGGCGCTTAGAGTCGCTGTTCGGACTAGTCCTGTAGCCAATCGGTCATTGGCGCGCGCGGATGATCGATCAGGCTTGCAAACTCCCCCGGCGTCACGCCCATCGTTCGACGAAAAGCCGCACCGAACGCGCTTTCGGAACGAAAACCCGTCTTCCGCGCCACAAACGAGATGCTTCGACCGAGTGCCAGAAGTTGCATCGCGTGATGAGCCCGCAATCGCATACGCCATTCCGAGAAGGTCAATCCGGTCTCGGCCGGAAACCTTCGTGTGAGAGTCCTCGTACTGACTTTTGCGTCGGTGGCCCACTCCTCGACCGATCGGGTGTCGGCCGGGCTGGCAACCAACTGGTCTGCGATCTGCCGAAGCCACGGCGTCGTCGGCAGCGGTACATCGAAAATCAGTCGTGGAACGGGTTCGACGAGATCGATGGCAAACGCCTCGGCTCGCCGACGCGCCGCGTCCGTCAAGTCGTCTCGGGTGAGGTGATCGAGTACTTGTTCGAGCAGTGGAGGGGTGGACAAGGCCACCACACGATCCAACCCGGTCACATCGGATGCCACCAACCACGTGCACGACAATTCTGTGCCGCTGCGCGCCGTCACCTCGTGGGGAACAAAGGACGGGATCCACAGACTGACTCCGCTCGGCACCGTGTACACAGTCTCCGGAGTACGGACCTCGAGAACACCGTCGATCGCCCACAGCAATTCGTGATCGCTGTGGCGGTGCATCTCCCACGTGAAGTCGGAATCGACGGCCAGCCGATTGGTCGCCAACCGCAAGTACCCGTCGGCACTGACGCGCAGCGGTCGAACGACGCGTTGCCACTCGGACAGTTCGTCGAGCGGACTGCTGAGCGGGTAGTCGATCTGCTCGCTCACCGCAGCGTCGACAGTTCGGGATGTCCGAACAGGCCAGGCAACCCACCGGTGTGCAGGAAGACCGTTTTTGATCCCGCAATGATGGCTTCGTCCTTCACGAGTTGGATCAATCCCGCAAAGGCTCGGCCGGTGTACGTCGGGTCGAGGAAGATGCCCTCAGTACGAGCCAAACATCGGATCGCGCCGGCTGATGCTTCCGTGAGCGTCGAATATCCTTGTCCAACTTGGTTTCGCAGGATCTGAAGATCTGCGGCTCGCGCGGTCGGACCAGGCATCTCGTCCAACAACCCAGCGACAGTCGACACCGGGTCGGCAACAGCCCCGACGTCGACGCCCACAACTCTGTCGACGCCCAGATGCGCGACAAGGCCTGCCATCGTTCCACCCGATCCGAGTGCAACCACGACGCGATCGACGCCGGCGAGTTGCTGTTCGATCTCGCGTGCGCAGTCCACGTATCCCTGCGCAGCCACCGCGCTGGTACCACCGAAGGGAATGACAAAAGGTACACCGCCCGAGTCCGCGACGGCCTGCACCGCGGCGTCGAGCGCGGATGCCGTGTCCGCACCGGCCCAGACGATCTCAGCGCCCGCGAGTGCATCCAGAACGAGATTTCCCTGCGCGGATTCCGGCTCGGCACCACCGAGCACCAGCACACAACGCAATCCCAAACGGGCTGCTGCCGACGCAGTCAAGCGAGCGTGATTGCTTTGCGGTGCACCGGTAGTGATCAGAGTCGTCGCGCCGACGGCCAAAGCCTGAGCGCAGGTGTACTGCAGCTTTCGGATCTTGTTGCCGCCGCCGCCCAGGCCAGTGACGTCGTCACGTTTGATCCACAGATCTTCCGGCCCCAATCCGAGTGCCTGCGCGCAACGCGCCAGAGGTTCGACGGGCGTCGGCCAACTGCCCAAGCTGATCGGCGGAACGGCGGAACTCAACATTTGACGAGTCTAGTTCGACCGTGCACCTACAGGCTGGGCTCGCATACAGTCGGGACATGGGAACTTTCACGACGACCACACGTGATGTACCGCTGACCGTCAGCCGACCGGATTCGCCGAGTGAACCGAGACATGCGGTAGTAGTTCTCCAAGAAGCGTGGGGCGTGAACCAACACATCGAGAGCATCCTCGAACGCCTCGTCGATGCCGGCTACCTTGCCGTCGCCCCGCATCTCTACCACCGCGGCGCACAGACCTCCTTCACCGACTTCCCGTCCGCGAAGGATGCGCTCATGGCACTCGACAGCACAAGCATCGGCCACGACGTACGTGCCGCCGTCGACTACAGCCGATCCGAGGGAGCAGACAAAGTCGGCTCCCTCGGATTCTGCATGGGCGGCACCGCATCCCTGTGGTGTGCCGCCGTACCCCTCGTCGATTCCGCTGTCACGTACTACGGTGGCGGCGTTGCAGAAGCCCGATGGGATGGGATTGCCGCAGGCACCGAACTCGCTGCGCAACTGCAGGTCCCATGGCTCGGCCATTACGGCGACTTGGATCCGAGTATCCCGCCGGAGAGCGTCGAGCAATTGCGCGCAACCGCGTCCGATCTCGCCCGGGTGTACCGTTATTCCGACGCCGGCCACGCGTTCAACAACGACACTTCGACCAGCCACTACGCCCCGGATTCTGCTGCCCTCGCCTGGACCCGCACTATGGAGTTCTTCAACGAAACCCTTTGATTGCCAGCGCGAGTCAGGGCACCCGCTTGACCACCGTGCCGGTGATCTCGTCCTGAACCTGCTCAGCCGTCACCGCTCGACTCTGTGCCCGACGTGAGCGGGTGAAGTAGTAGATGCCGATCACGGCGAGGACAAACGGTACTCCGAACACCAAGGTCATCTTGAAATCCTCGACCCACAACGTCGTGACGAGGATCGCGACCATGAGGACACCTCCCAGTATCGTCCCCACCGGGAAGAACGGAATCGTGAAGGAGAGTGTCCGTCCTTCGCTTGCCATCCGCTTGCGAAAGAACCAGTGCGTCACGAAGATCAGCAGCCACGTCGCCATCGCCCCGAACATCGACAGCGAGATCATCAAGGTGAATGCCTGCTCGGGAAAGAGCACGTAGACGATGGTTGCGACGGCGATACCCGACGTCGACAGCAGCAAGGCATTGACCGGTGAGCCGTTGGCCCTGACCTTGCCGAGAATGGCCGGCGCGTCACCAGCACGTGAGAGCGAGAACATCATTCGCGAAGACACGTACAACTGACTGTTCATCGCGGACAGTGCGGCAATGATCACCACGAAGTTCAGCACACTGTCTGCGCCCGGGATCTTCACGACCTGCATCACCGTGACGAAGGGACTTCCGCCGCTCAAGATCTTGTCCATCGGAGCGATTGCCAGAATCAGGGCAAGCGTTGCGATGTAGAAGACGAACAGTCGGACGATCGTCACACGGAACGCCTTCTTCACCGCCACCGCGGGGTTTTCCGCCTCACCGGCTGCAATGGCGATCATCTCGATGCTCAAGTAGCTGAAGATCGATACGATCACGGCAAACCACATGCCGGACAAACCATTCGGGAAGAATCCGCCACCGGCCGTGTAGTTGTGAAATCCGTAGTCCGGGTTCCCGCTACCGAACACTACGTACGCTGCCATCACGATGAATGCCACGATCGCGAAGACCTTGATCGTCGAGAACCAGTACTCCATCGTTCCGAAGGCCTTGACGTTGAACATGTTCACGCCGATCAGCACCCCGGAGAACAACACGATCCACAGCCATGACGGTACGTCGGCGAACCAGAACTGCATATATTCACCGATTGCGGTGACCTCGGTACCGACCGCGAGGACGATGCACGACCAGTAGAGATAGCGAACGAGGAAGCCGATCAACGGTCCGACGTAGAACTCTGCGTACGCACCGAACGAACCCGATGTCGCATGCGCGACAGTCATTTCGGCGAGGGCGCCCATCAGCAGCAGGGCGATCAACCCGCCGATCGCGTAACTGATGATGACGCTCGGGCCGGCAAATCCGATGGCGAACTTACTGCCGAGGAAGAGTCCGGTGCCGATTGCACCACCGAGCGCGATCATGCTCATCTGCTTGGGGCCGAGTTCGCGTTTGAGACCTGATTCTCGCTGCTGAATGTTTTTGAAATCACTCATGAAAGCTCCTTGCGAAAGGCGGTACCTCCCGGTCCGCGGAAACTTGGAAGAATCAGGTGACTGCGTCGCGCTCGCGGAATTCGGGGCGATCCCAGGACTTGTTCTCGAGGATGTCTCGCAACACGTCGACGGCGTTCCACACGTCGGCGTATCCGAGATAGAGCGGAGTGATACCGAACCTCAGCACTCCGGGTTCGCGGTAGTCGCCGATGACGCCCCGCGCGATGAGAGCCTTCATGATGGAATAGCCCTCGGGATGAACAAAACTCACGTGCGATCCACGACGCTCGTGTTCGCGCGGCGTGATCAACTCCAAACCGTAAGCAGCGCAACGCTCCTCGACGAGGCTGATGAAGAGATCGGCCAGCGCGAGCGACTTGCTGCGGATGTCGGCCATGTCAGCTTTGAGCATGACGTCGAGACCACACTCGACGAGTGACAACGACGTGATGGGTTGAGTACCACTCAGAAACCGTCGTATTCCTGCGCCGGGTTCGTAGGCCGACTCCATCGCAAATGGTCGCGCGTGCCCCCACCACCCGGACAGCGGCTGGATTCCGGTGTTCTGATGGCGACGGTTGACCCAGATGAATGCAGGTGAACCCGGACCACCGTTGAGGTACTTGTACGTACACCCCACCGCGAAGTCGGCGTCGGCACCGCTCAGATCGACAGTGACGGCGCCGGCCGAGTGTGCGAGATCCCAGATCATGAGGGCGCCACGTTCCTGCACTGCTGCAGTGACTTCCGTCATCGCATACAGGTTTCCGGTGCGGTAGTTGACGTGCGACAACATCACTACGGCGGTGTCCGGTCCTACTGCTTCGGTGAGGTCGCCCGGTTGGTCGATCAGGCGTAGTTCGTATCCCTGATCGAGCAGCGAGATGATGCCCTCCGCAATGTAGAGGTCAGTGGGGAAATTGTCGCGCTCGGAGACGATCACCTTCCGGCTGGGATCCTGAGCAGCCGCGATGGACAGCGCGGAGGCCAATGCCTTGAACAGGTTGATCGACGTCGAATCCGTTACTACCACTTCGCCTTCACCTGCTCCCAGCAACGGGGCAAGTTTGTCACCGAGGCGGACCGGGAGGTCGAACCATCCAGCCTCGTTCCAACTGCGAACCAAGCCGTTGCCCCACTCGTCGCCGATCACTCTCGCGGCGCATTCCTGCGCGGCAATGGGACGCGCGCCGAGCGAGTTTCCGTCGAAGTAGAGAACGCCCTCCGGAATCGCGAACTCGCGGCGGAACTCCCTCAGGGGATCCACTGCGTCGGCCTTGACGCAGTCTTCCAACGAAAGTGTGGTTGTCGATGTCATGACGATTCTTCTCCTGCATGTGTCGGCGTTGAGGGTGATGAAGGCAGAGTCCGGAGCACGGCCCGTACCGGGCTGGCATCGAGGTCGAGGAACTTCAGCGGCAGTGCGATCAACTCGTAGTAGCCTTCGTCGACGTCGTCGAGGCAAAGTCCTTCGAGGATCGCGACGCTACGATCGCTTGCCGCGTGGTGCCCGTCCATGGTCTTGCTGTCCATCGGATCGAACGAGGCGCCGTCGATTCCGATCAGAACTCCACCGCGGTCGGCGAACCAGTGGGTCAGCTCCGGAGATACACCGGCGAAGTCGTTGTCCCACTCGCGTGGGTACTTCGGGTACGTCCTCAGAATCAGCCGTTGCGGCAGATGGCCGCCGAGTCGCTCCACCGTCTCTTCGACGGGCCTGATGCAGGCGGCACCGTCGACCCCCGTCATGTCGACCACCAGTGCTTCGCCGAGATAGGGCTCGAGGGGAACGGAACCAATGGTCGCGCCGTCGATGCGAGTGTGCGCCGGCGCATCGGCATGAGCACCGATATGAGGAGTGGTGGTGATTCGGTTGATGGTGACGGCGTCACTGCCGCCGAGGTCGGACGTGACAGCCCGGTTGAAGGCGGTATCACCTGGCCACACGGGCGTCGATTCGGAGATCGGCGGGCTGATGTCGATCAACCGCGCCCTCCAGTCGCCCGTGTGTCCGTCGCCCGCGTGTCGGCCGATCCTCGGAAGCATCCAGACCCCTTCGTCGCAACAGTCGACTGTGTAGATCTCGACCGTTTGATAATTCGATGTGTTTGGCAAAAGCTAGGATCATCGACGGGCGCGGTCAATAGATGCTGAATATTTTCGCGACGGCAGGGAGAAATCGGATGATAAATGCGATCGAACGGGCAGCTGCCGCAGCTCGGCCGAACCATGTTCGGCTCGACGACGTCGATACGGCGATTCTCCGCGAACTCGTCCGGGATGCACGCATCCCCAACAACGCACTCGCCGAGAAGGTCGGGATAGCGCCGTCGACCGCTCTGGCGCGGATGCGCGCTCTACGCGAATCGGGCGTCATCAAGGGGTTTCACGCAGACATAGACCTCGAGCTACTCGGCCTCGAGATCTCGGCGATGGTGTCGATTCTGATTCACTCCCACGCCAGAAGTCGGATGACGGAAATTGCCGAGCACCTGAGCGGACTGGATTCCGTTCAGCGAGTGTTCCTGATGAGTGGGGACCGTGATCTCCTGGTGCACGTGTCGTGTGAATCCCCCACTCGGCTTCGCGATTTCGTCAGCGCGCACCTCAACGATCCGGCCATCGCCAATACCCAGACCAACCTGATCTTCAGCGAACTGAGTCAAGGCGGCTGAACTGCAGCTGTCGTCAAGGCCGATTCGGTGTACTCTCGTAACCTTCGTCTCCGGACGGAGTACGCGGAGCGCTGATCAATGTCGGAACACAAGCAAATGCAACCCCCGGACTACCACCGATGCCTCGAAACGGTGTTCTCCTCACCCGCCGCATGCCGCGAGATACTGGAAAGACTGTCCAAGATGACGGAGGCAGAAGTCCAATCGCGATGGTCGCCGTGGGTTGACCAGGAACCCCCACCCTTCGGTTCGCATGTCAAGGATCAAGTACCCGCAGAGGTGCAGTTGGCGGCGCTACAAGTCACATACGATTCCCATCGAAAGTCGACTATGGCGCTGTGGCGCCAGTTGTCGGACATCATGGGCATCCCCGTCATGCAGGAAAGCCTCGTCGAACTCATCTGGAGTGTGCGCATGACGATCGAGCGGCTCAACAACCGAATCGAGATGCTCGAAAACGCAGCTACACAATCGGGCAAACCTGCTCATGACGCATGAGATGACTGTGTTCATCCCACTAAAGTCGAACGGCATGTTGCCACTCGGGTTGTCCATGCTCTGGGAGTCGGTGGAGTCGGAAGCCGCTCTGAAGCAGCGATTCGGATTCAACAGCTTCGGCGCAGCCACCCATTGGGTCTCGGCGGTACTCGAGCAGACTTGGGGATTGACGGCCCTCGAGTGCTCGCGAATGGCGATCAGTGACCAGAACGCGATTGTGTGGGTTGCGAGCGACCGAGGTGGGCTGGTGGTGAAGTGGTCGCGCGACACAGAGCGCTTCGCGAACCTGGAGGCGTCGACGCGACTGCTGAGCGCACTCGCCGGGCAGGGTGTGCCCGTTCCGTCACCAATCACGTCCCTGAACGGATTGGACCGGGAAACACTGCTGGACCGGGAAACACTGGAAGGGCCTTCGTGCGCAGTGTCATTCACCGTACTGCCGGAGTTGGCGGGAGATTGGTTGGACGTGCAGGACCGCGTGGCGGTCCGTTCGGCAGGAGCATGTCTGGCAGAAATACACCGAACGCTCGGCGCCACCCATGTCGACGGATCGGTTTTCTCGTCGCGCAGCACCGGGTTGAAGGAGCGCATCGGTGGTTGGCTCGAGAATTTCGACCGCGGGTTCGCGCCTGAGGCAACGCGTAGGCTCGTGGGCCTCCTGGCGCGTGCGTCCGAGCTCGATGACCAAACTCAACTGGTACACAACGACTTCCGTGCAGCCAACATCTTGACTCGAAACTCTCGGACCACCGGAGTACTCGACTTCGACGACGTGGTGATCGACCACCGGGTGAGCGACCTGGCCAAGGCAAGCGTCTATCTGGGCACCCTGTTCACCGATTGGCGACCGACACCGATCGCGGTACGGCAGAGCCTGCGCGCCGGCTACGAATCCGTCCGTCCCCTCAGCCGATCCGAGACAGAATGGTTCGAGATCCTCGAACTGTGGCACGGCCTGATGGCAATCCCGGGTGAGAACGACACCGCCGGTTGGGCATCAGCGTTGTGACAAAAGTGGGGACGCCGGTACCGGCGTCCCCACTTCGCTTCTGATCACATCAGGATCCGGCGCGGATCCATTCTTCGAGATGCGGCGCCTCGGTACCGATCGTCGTGCCGTCGCCGTGACCGGTGTGAACCTTGGTCTCGGCGGGGAGCGCGAACAGCTTGTCGCGAATGGACCCGATGATGGTCGGGAAGTCTGAGTACGACCGCCCCGTTGCGCCGGGTCCACCGGAGAACAAGGTGTCGCCGCTGAACAGTTCCCCCGCCTCGGGCAGGTAGAGGCAGGTCGACCCCGGGGAATGGCCCGGTGTGTGGATGGCCAGAATGTCCGTACCCGCCACAGCAATACGCTGATCATCTTCCAAGCTCAGATGCTTCACCCCGGGGTGAGTCATCTCCCAGAGGACATCGTCGGCCGGGTTCAGGTAGATCGGAGCGTCGAGTTTCTCGGCCAGCTCCGGCGCAACGGTGACGTGGTCGTTGTGGCCGTGGGTGCAGACGATTCCGATCACCTTGCGTCCACCGACAGCGTCGATGATCGGCTGCGCGGTGTGAGCTGCGTCGACGATCACCACTTCGTTGTCGTCACCGATCAGCCAGATGTTGTTGTCGACGTCCCATGTTCCGCCGTCGAGGCTGAACGTGCCCGAGGTGACGACGCGATCGACTCGCAATGTCACAGGACCACCACCGAACGAAGGACCTCGCCGCGGTGCATCGTCTCGAATGCCTTCTCGACCTCGTCGAGCTTGATGCGCTCGCTGACGAACTTCTCGAGCGGCAGACGCCCCTGCTGGTACAGGTCGACCAGAACGGGGAAGTCACGCTCGGGCAGGCAGTCGCCGTACCACGACGACTTGAGGGCTCCGCCGCGCGAGAAGAAGTCCACCAGCGGCATTTCCAGCTTCATGTCCGGCGTCGGAACTCCCACCAGCACTACGGTTCCCGCGAGGTCGCGGGCGTAGAACGCCTGCTTCCAGGTCTCGGGACGGCCGACTGCGTCGACAACCACGTCGGCGCCGAAACCTCCGGTCAGCTCCTGGACCGCTTCGACGACGTCGTCGACCTCGGTGGCATTGATCGTGTGCGTGGCACCAAGTTCCGTGGCCCACTCCAGCTTTCGTGGATCCCGGTCGATGGCGATGATGGTATTGGCACCGGCCAGGCGTGAACCCATGATCGCTGCGTCGCCGACGCCGCCACACCCGATCACAGCCACCGAATCACCGCGTCCGACGTTGCCGGTGTTCATCGCGGCACCCATGCCGGCCATGACGCCGCAACCGAGCAGTCCGACGACAGCCGGATCGGCCGAGGCGGCGACCTTGGTGCACTGGCCTTCGTGAACGAGCGTCTTGTCTGCGAATGCGCCGATGCCGAGTGCCGGCGTCAGTTCGGTGCCGTCTTCGAGCGTCATCTTCTGCTCGGCGTTGAACGTGTCGAAGCAGTACTGCGGGCGGCCACGCTTACACGCACGACACTGCCCGCATACGGCACGCCAGTTGAGCACGACGAAGTCGCCCACCTCGACGTGAGTGACACCGGGGCCGACGCTCTCGACGATGCCCGACGCCTCGTGCCCGAGCAGGAACGGGTACTCGTCGTTGATTCCGCCGTCGCGGTAGGTCAGGTCGGTGTGGCACACACCGCACGCTGCAATGGCGACCACTACCTCGTTGGCGCCGGGATCGGGAATCGTGATGGGGACGATTTCGACGGGGGCACCCTTGGATCGGGCGATGACGCCGCGTACCTGCTGTGGCATGGCTTTGCTCCTGGCTTCGTGCGATTTGAGGACGTGTCGTCACATGGCGCCGTGTTTTCACATTGCGATATGTGCACTCGTTTAAAGGTTAGCCCGAAGCAGGTGCCCGCAACCCTGGTCGAACTGACTGACCGACCTGGCCGAAAGGACTAGGGCGCGGGCTTCACGCCGGCCTCGGCGCCCGCGGCGGCCGCCGCACCCCGACTCTCGACGCCCAATTTCCGCAGGACCCCGGTAACATGAAACTTGACTGTGCTCTCACTGACACCGAGTCGCTCCGAGATCGCCTTGTTGCGCCGTCCTGCCACCAGATGCTCGAGTACCTCGAACTCCCGCGGTGCCAGTTCGGTGAGGACGTCGCGGTTCGGTAGGGCGACGGGCGCGTCGAGCGGGATGGTTGCGCTGATCCGGTTCCCCCACCCGGGCGTCGACTCGGATTCGACGGTTCCACCCAAAGTCTCTACCCTCGAACGTAATTGGCGTTCCACGTCGATCACGTCGGCTTCACCACCACCGTCGTCGCGGATGTCGATCGAGAGCGAAGCCGCGTCGAGGGTCCAGGCCACCCGGATTCGCGAGAGCGTCTGCTGATCCGACAAGGCCAAGACCGCGCCGCGGACGACCGCGCGGGCGCCGTGCGCCACTTCACCGGGTAACCCACGCCCGTCGACGGGTGGCTCCACCAACTCCAACGCGATTTCCCGATGCTTGAGCAGCGAACGCAATTCCCCACGCATCCGCGCAAAAGCGGTGGTGGTCGACTCCTCGGCCAACTCGCGGTGCACGTCGACGGCCGAACGCAGGCCGATCAGGGCCGAAGCCGCAGTCTCCCTGGCCGAGGTTCGAGCACGCGTGTCGTCGAGATCCGCCGAGCGCAGCGTCGCCAGCATCGTCTCGAGGGTGGCCGCATGCACCTCCGTCATCTCTGCCACGGTGCGTGCACGCTCGGACGACGCTGCCCGCGACTCGGCGAGATATGCCGGACTCGCGTTCCGCACCTGGAGCTGAATTCCGGTTGCAGTCACCGCGAACAGTGCCTGGATCAATTCGAGGGATGCCGCCTTCACCGGTCCGGGGTGTGGCGTCAGCACGAGGAGGGTGTCTGTTCGATCGAGCATCGCGAGCACTTCACGGTCTCGGCCGGCGATAGCGCACTTTCCCCGAAATATCTGTCCGACAGTGAGATCCGTACGGATACGGTCGAGTTCGGCGATGGTCACACGATCGACGACGGCTGGATCCCCGGCAACCTTGCGCGGCCTACCGGT
This sequence comes from Rhodococcus sp. WY5, assembly GCF_018588185.1. Taxonomy (NCBI): domain Bacteria; kingdom Bacillati; phylum Actinomycetota; class Actinomycetes; order Mycobacteriales; family Nocardiaceae; genus Rhodococcus; species Rhodococcus sp. WY5. The sequence goes on along the minus strand of NZ_JAAMPR010000001.1, from coordinate 1,790,221 downwards.
GCACTCACGGGTGAAGATCACCAGAGAGGTGTGCGGCGCCATGTCCGCGATCAGCGTCGAAAATCGTCGGCCGATTTCGGGAAGTGGTCCCACCAACACGTCTCGAAGGGCGGTGATCAGTAGCGCATTGTCGGTGGTGCTCACTGTTCAACGATAACCATCCGGTTCACTGGTGCAGCGTGGTCTTCATGAGCATCACGTTGTAGTCGGACCACGTGGTGGCGAGAAAGTAGAGGTCCTGCCCCTGCGACCAGGGGTGCATGTACGCGCCGTAGAGTCCCGGAACCTCGTCGGTGCCGATCACGACGTCCGGTGCGCTCCACGGGCCGGTCAGGTCCGACGCCGTCCGCAGCACCAACGCTCCCCACTCGTTGGAGTACATCGCGACGAACTTGCCGAGATAGTTGTTGTACTGCACCGACAGTTCGCTGACATCCCCGTCGAGAACTACCGCCGCGGCAGCGGGATTGTTGGGGACCCATGCCTTTCCGTCCCAGTATTCGTACGCCGCGACGTCCGCGATGGAGGCTTCCTTGACCCGCGAAAGGCGCCCCTCGCCGAAACGTCCCGCGGGGGTACCGAAGTTGTAGACGTAACCACCGTCTTTGACGAAGGAACCCATCTGGAAGTTGTCGTTCCCCGTCAACGGCAGATTGGGCCGGGACGAGGCCGGTTCGACCTGCCAGGTCTCACCGTTATCGTGTGAGGACGCGATCTGCGAGAAGTTGGTGACCCACTCGCCCGACCCTCCCCACGAGCGGATCGACATGTAATTGACGTATTGAACGCCACCCACCGAGATACCCGTCGTCGGAATGCTGCTGGTTTCGACGCCGGTGACTTTCAGACTTCCGATGATCTCGCGCGAGTGATTCGGTCGGTCGGTCGGTGAGGAGTCGATGTTCATGCCGTCGGACAGATTTCCGTCCGAGCTACGGAACAGGACGTTGCTGCGCCAGTCGCCGACCACCCCGGAGCACAGAGGATCAGATCCGATACCGACGGTGTCACCGAAAGCTGTCAGGACCTGACCTGCGCCGTTGTCCCACATGATGCCCAGATCCGTGCCGAGAACGTTGAACCGCTCGACGGTTTGGTTGGGGCTCAGCGCGCCCGTGATGTACTCGACCGCCGAGGTGCGGCCTTGCAATTCCGGCAGTTTGCCATCCGTGCCGTTGAGCCAGGGAATCGGATTGGTCGGCCCACCTGATTGATCCAAGCTCCTGGTGACATTGCAATCCCACGGGGATGCATTGGCCTGGGTCGCCCCCAAGACCGCGGTCGACGCGAGTACACACGTCACTGCTGCTGTCGATATCTTCCGCATCCGGCGCATCGCTCCCCTTTCGCGGGGGAGATCCGGACTCTACGAGGTGTGTTGCTCGACCGGATCGGTTCATCCACCCACGAGAACACAAGGTAACAGGTAAATCGGTCAATCAGGACAAAACGGGCTTATTCGGTGGAGATGGATTTCAACCATTTCTCCATCACGGCTGCGGCAATCTCGAGCCCCTGCGACTCGGCTGCACTCAACTGCTGCATGAAGATGCGCGGACCGTCCGCTCCCAGCGAAGCATGCAGCGAATCGCGGTACTCGGCCAGTTCCATCCACTCGCGCGCCACCGCGGAGGACGCTTCGAGGTGAAACTGAACGGCGTAACTCTGCTTGTATCGGAAGAGTTGATTCGGATACTTGGCTGAACCAGCGAGCCGAACCGCGCCGTTCGGAATGTCGAAGGTATCCGAATGCCATTGCATTGCAGGAAAAGTGGAGGGCAGATCTCCCCACACGGGATCTTGCCGGCCCTCGACAGTCAAGGTGATCTCCTCAACTCCGACTTCAGGCACAGCGCCCGTGTAGACGCGAGCACCCAGCGCCGCGGCGAGCAACTGCGAACCCAGACACACTCCCCACACCGGGACGTCGCTCTCGACCAGATCGCGAATGTATTCGATCTCGGATGCCAACCACTCGACCTCGCCCTGATCGCCGACGCCCATCGGCCCGCCCATCACGATCACGGCGTCGAACCGTCGATCGGCAGGAAGCGGGTCGGTGCCCAGAAGAACAGTCTGCACGTCTCCGTAGCTCTCCAGGACAGGCGAATACGCCGCTGGGGGTTCACACTGCGCGTGTCGTAGCTCCAGAAAATGCATGCTCGCGGTCCTTTCGCTCCCGATGCCTGTAAGCCTATGGCCCTTTCTGCTGCCGGTCGCGGCGGCGCCACGCTTGACAACTACTTGCCGTTTCCCGCACTCTGATCACCAAGACGTAGAATCCAATATATTGGATTCCAGAAGGGTGTACTTGTCACATGAGAATGGCCATGAGCGACCCCGTCATCGGAATACTCGGAGGCATGGGGCCCGCCGCTACTGCCGACTTCTACTCCAAACTCGTTGCGCTGACACCAGGTTCGACGGATCAGGAGCACCCCAAAGTTGTCATCTGGGCCGATCCCACCGTTCCCGACCGGACATTGGCACTCACCGAGAACGGCCCTGACCCCACCCCCTGGCTGATCCGCGGTGCGCGCGTTCTCCGAGAGTCGGGCGCGACGACGCTCGCCATCCCATGCAATACCGCCCACGCCTTCCTGCCCGCCATCTCGTCCCAACTGGGACTTCCCGTCGTCCACATGATCGACGAAGTCGCTCGGCACATCCGGACGCTCTCACCCGCCGTCACATCCGTCGGACTATTGGCCACCACGGGGACGGTCCGCACCGGGTTGTATCAACAATGGCTGTCGGAATACTCGATTGACGTCCTGGTGCCCGGACCTGCGATCCAGGACGAACTGGTGATGCCGGCGATCCGAGCAATCAAGAGCGGCAACGTCGGAGACGAGACCACCGACAAGCTCGTCAGGGCCGCTGATCTTCTCGTCGAATCGGGCGCGCAGGTCGTCGTGGCCGGATGCACCGAGATTCCGCTCGGACTGCCCGCCGACGCCACAACCTGTCAGATCATCGATCCGGCAACAATTCTCGCCCGCGCTCTGCTCCGGCGGGTTGCAGATGCCCGGAGACACCCTTCGATGGTCGTTTCGGGCTGACCTGCAGCAGGGAGGCTGCAGAGTACGATATCCAGTATGTTGCGTGGCGGTAAACCGGTTGAGCGAGCACGAATGAGCGACATCGCTCTCGAACGCATTCGCGAAGCGATCGTCACGGGTGAACTGGCGCCGGGCTCGAAGATCAAGGACAGCGAACTCGCCGAGTATCTGGGCTTGAGCAGAACTCCGGTCCGCGAAGCGCTCGCAAGGCTGGTCGACACCGGACTCGTGGAAGCGAAACCCGGTGCGTACACACGCATCACCACCCTCGACCGCGGCGACGTCGAGGCAACACTCGCAGTCATCGAAGCTCTCGACCAACTGGCCGTCGTCACCGCTGTACCGAATCTCACCGACGAGATGATCGGGGCGATGCGTTCGGCCAACAAGGACTTCGCTGCCGCCGTCAAGCGAAACGACATAGGCCGAGCCCTGACCGCTGACGATCGCCTACACAGCGTCATCATCGATGCTGCGGCGAATCCGCTGTTGAAGAAGCTGATTCACCAGGTTCACCCACAAATTCACCGCATCTACTACCGCAAGTTCTCGAGCCTCCTCGGGAGCCAGGACTCCGTCGATCATCACAACAGACTGATCAAGCTGTGCGCAGACCACGATGCCGAGGCGGCAGCGACGCTGTCAGCCGAACATCGACGCCATCTCGGCGGGCTGATCGGCGAACTTTTCGACGCCGACGAGTTCGCGCTCTCGGACTGACCGAGTCCGGGTACAAGTTTCGGCGCTTGCCTATATTGGTCATTGCCGATATAAATGACTGGTGCATGCATTCGACGTTCTCGGAGACCCAGTGCGGCGACGAATCATGGAACTCCTGTCCGGCGGCGAGCGCTCGGCGGGTCAGATCGCCGAAGTCGTGGCAGCGGAGTTCGGAATCTCGCAACCGACCGCGTCCGGACACCTGCGAGTACTCCGAGAAAACGGATTCGCCACCGTCCGCAGCGAAGGCACCAGGCGTCTCTATGCCGTCGAGCCCGCGCCATTGCAAGAAGTGGACCAATGGCTCGACGGATTCCGGCAGTTCTGGAGCGGCCCTCTCGACGCATTGGCCACAGAACTCGCACGCGGGAAACGACGCGGCTCGAAGCGGAGCAGATCTTCACAATCGAATTCTTCCGACGAAGGAGACTCACAATGACCGAGATCGCGAACCAGGACACCAGCCTCACCGCGGTGGAGCGGAGCATGGGTAACCGCGACATCGCAGAAGGTTCGGCTCGAACAGCCGTACTCAAGCGCCGCTACAACGCGTCGGTCGACGACGTCTGGGATGCCATCACGACCCCTGACCGCATCAACCGTTTCTTCCTTCCGGTGAGCGGAGACTTCCAGGTGGGCGGCTCGTACGCCTTCGAAGGCCAGGCAAGTGGCGAGATCCTGGCCTGCGACGCCCCACACCTGCTGCGACTGCAGTGGACACCGCCCGGCGATCGCGGATACAGCGATCAGGTCGAGATCCGGCTGACTGCCGACGGCCCCGACGCCACCTGGCTCGAGTTGGAGCACGCCTCCGTCGCCGATGTCTTCCGTAACGACCCGGACACCGGCTGCTACGGCGTCGGAACCGGCTGGGAAGGCCCACTTCACTACCTGGGCGAATACTTGCGCGGCACTCTCCCTGATGCGCCGAGCACCGAGTGGTACACCTTCGACGAAGCAGAGGAGCTTCGTCTGGCCAACTTCCGAGGGTGGGAGTGGGCAAAGATCGAGGCAGAGCACGGCGGCCGATAACGCCCAATTCTTCGAAAACGGTCACAGGATGGCCGTTAGCTTTGTATCGTGACCGAGCTGGACGTATGTCCAGCAGTTTTGGTGGCTTCCTTTCGTGCCACACCTGCTTCGGTCCACGAGAAGAGAGCTCCACATGGCGCCACAACCCGTAGTCGACAACGCGGCCACGACGCGACGCACGCACATCATCCGGACAGTTCTCGCTGTCCTCGTCATCGCACCGCTGTCGATTGCGGCGTTCTACATGTGGGCACTGTGGGATCCGGGCGACACGGTCAACCGCTTGCCCGTCGCCATCGTCAACGCCGATGCGGGCACAGAACTCGACGGAACACGTCTGCAAGCCGGCGATGAAGTTGTTGCCGCGCTCGTCGAGAGCGGAGACGTTGCATGGAAGATCGTCTCGGAACAGGAAGCCGCCGACGGCGTCAACGACGGCACCTATTACTTCTCGGTCGTCATTCCGAAAACTTTCAGCGCGGATGTGGCCAGTGCCGCATCGGGTTCGGGCCGCAAGGCCGAACTCGACGTCTTGTACAACGACTACAACAGTCTGGTCGCCGGCCCGGTCGGTGAAAGCATCATCGCTCAGGTGCGCTCGGCGGTCTCCGAGTCGATCGGCGAGCAGTCCATCGACCAGGTGCTGGTCGGGTTGGGTGAACTCGGAACAGGATTCGGTGAAGCAGCAGCAGGAGCGCAACAGCTGTCCGACGGATCCTCCGAAGCGCTTGCCGGAACCAACGAGCTCTACGCTGGAAGCAAGGAACTCGCCACCGGCATGGGCGAAGCAAATCAGGGCGGCAAGGAGCTGGCCGCCGGAGCCGGCGAGCTGGCTGCCGGAGCTGGCGAAGCTGCTGCAGGCTCGGGCGAGCTGAGCAGCGGACTCAACCAGTTGGTCGGGGGCACCGACGAACTCGGCGCAGGCGCCCGACAGATCAGCGAAGTGGTCGACATGGTCACCACCCCGGTACTCGACCTCGCGGGGTCCTCGGACGCCGTCGTCGGTCAGATCGACGCCCTCACGTCGATGCTTCGAAACTCGGCCGATCCGGTCTCCGCCGGACTCGTCGAAGCCCTGGCTGGACTGCGGGCTTCCCTGACTGCACAACCGTCGGACGACGACGTGATCGGTCAGCTCGGCCAGCTTCGCGACGGCGCGCGGGAAATCTCGCGGCAGCTCACTGATCCGAGCAGCGACTACCGTGGTGGGCTCCTTGCCGCCGCGGCCGGTGCAGGTGAACTCAACACCGGCCTGGGCCAACTGTCCGACGGCGCAGGCCAACTCGCTACCGGTGCACAGGAACTCTCCACCGGGCTGGGGCAGTTGGACACTGGAAGTATTGCGCTCCGTGACGGTCTCGGGCAGCTATCGGCCGGCGTCGGCGAGCTCGACGCGGGCAGCGCGGAACTCGCCACCGGTTTGTCCGACGGTGCCGCCCAGGTACCGCAGTTCACGGACGACGAGCGCGCCACCACGGCCAATCTCCTCTCCTCCCCGGTTGCCGTCGACGCGCGGAACAACTATCCCGCAGCCGGTTTCGGGCCGGGAGCCGTACCTGCCGTGATCTCGGTGGCACTGTTCCTGTGCGGAATTCTCACGTGGTTCGTCGTCCGCCCACGACGCGGACGTTCACTGAACTCGCACACCAGCGTGGTACGTGAGGGGCTGCGCCGCTACCGCATTCCCGCCCTGGTCACCTTGGTCGCGGCGCTCGTGTTGTCGGTGGTGTCACTGACCGTGGCAAACGTCGAACCACCTAGTGTTCTGGCGATGATCGCAGTGATGATCCTGGTGGGTGCCGCCGCGGTCAGCTCGGGCAGGCTCTTCACCGTTGTGTTCGGTGCCGTCAACGGAACCTTCATCGCTCTGGGCGCCTTGATGATTCAGATCTTCGCCTTCGGCGCGGTATACCCCATCGAACAGATGCCGACGGTTCTGCAGTGGCTGCACGCTCTGATGCCACTCACGTGGGCGCGCAACGCCATGCGCATGGTCCTTGTCGGATACTACGGCCCGAAATTCTGGGTGGCGGTAATCGCTCTGGCTGCCTTGGTGATCGGAGCCGTCCTGTTCACCATCTGGTGGCGCCGCCGACAAGAACCGCCGACCGACGCCGATGACGACGCGCCGATCACCGAGGAGATCGTGTACCTCCAGCAAACGCAAGCGTGAGCCGGATCAGCGAACGAGCGTCGTACGCATCAACATGACGTTGTAGTCGGCCCACGTGGTGGCAAGGAAGTACAGATCCGAACCACTGGACCACGGGTGGATGTATGCGGCGTAGATACCGGGAACCTCGACCAGATTGACCAGTGTCTCCGGTGCCGTCCACGGACCGACCGGACTGGGAGCGGTTCGCATCACGATCGAACTGAACGCGTCGGCGTACATCGCCACGAACTTGCCGAGGAACTCGTTGTACTGAACGGAGACCTCACCGATGCGGCCGTCCATGACGGGTACGGCCGCAGCGGGATCGGCAAGGATCCAGCCGTTTCCGTTCCAGTACTCGTAGGCGGAAAGATCGAGGATCGCCCCCTCGGGCACGCGAGAAAGTCGAACCTCGCCGGATCGTCCCGCGGGGGTTCCGTAGTTGTAGACGAACCCGCCGTCCTTCACCATCGAGCTCATCTGGAAGTTCTCGCTACCGGCGACGGGGGCGACACCCGCGGGAAGAACCCCACCGATGTTGGGGCGCAGAGTTTCCGGACGAGTGGTCCACGTCTCGCCGTTGTCCGAGGAGGTAGCAATCTGTGAGTAGTTTGTACTCCACTGCCCGGCCTCGCCCCAGTTGCGCACCGACATGTAGCTCAGATACTGCACACCGTTCACTGCGATGCCGCTCGTGGGGATGCTGGAGGCCTCGACGCCCGGAATCTTCAGACCGGAAATGATCTCACGCGCCTGAGCTGTGCCGTCCATCGGCGCGCTGTCGATGCGCATACCGTCGGCCAGTACCCGATCCGAGCTGCGGAAGAGTACATTGCTTCGCCACTCGCCCACCAAACCGTCGCAGCCGGGGTTACGACTGAGCCCGGTGGTATCGCCGAAAGCGGTCAGAATCTGCCCCGCACCGTTGTCCCACATGATGCCCAGGTCGGTACCCAGGACATTGAAGCGATCAACTGTCTTGTTGGGACTGTATGTGCCGGTGACCTTTTCGATCGCGGTAGTACGACCGGATAGACCTGGCAACCCTCCGGTGTTGCCGTTGAGCCACGGCGCCGCATTGGCCGGACCACCGCTACTACCGACGCCACTGACTCCGACGCAGCCCGGCGCAGCCATCGCCGGCGAAGCCACCGCCGTGACGGCAGCAGCTGCCAGAGCAGCAACTACCCCGAACACCCCCAACGATCTCCCCGCGCGAAACATGACTCCCCCATGGCCGGGATTGTTGGTGTTGTCGTCGTCGTTCCCCCCGAACCTCGGATAATCTAGCAACTGCAGTCACAGACAACCCAATCAGACAAAGGGACGAAAAGGCCTGAAAGTCATAGTAGTTCAGACTTTCAGGCCTTTTGGGACAGAGGAGATCGGTCAGTAGGTCAGCGCGCTCCGCTCGCACCGCCGTCGAGTGGAATCACCGCGCCGGTCAGATAAGCCCCGGCACGTGAAGCCAGGAAGATGGCAAGACCTGCGGCATCCTGGGGAGTTCCGACCCGGCCCAACGGGACCGAGTCCGCCACAGCCTTTGCACTCTGTTCGTCCTCGAGGAGGAATGCCATCATCTTCGACGGGAACGGGCCCGGCGCAATGGCATTGACCGTGATCTGTTCCCCCGCAAGCGTTGCCGCGAGCTTGCGCGTCAACATGTGCACCGCAGCCTTACTGGCTCCGTACGAGAAGTTCTCCGAACCCGACACCACGAGTCCGTCGATCGATCCGATATTGATCACGCGCGCGGGATCTTCCGCCGTGGCTGCAGACCGCAACTGCGGCAACAGCTTCTGCGTCAGGAGGAAGATTGCCTTGACATTGATGTCGAAAATCTTGTCGAAGCCGGCGGCCGGAAAATCGTCGACGGGAGCTCCCCACGTGGCACCGGCGTTGTTGACCAGTACGTCGAGCGTCGGCGAAATCTCGGCGACCTTCGCAGCGAGGCTCTCGATCCCCTCGTCCGTGGACAGATCGGCCGGATGCGAGATGCAGGTGCCGAACTCCGAAAGCTCTCGCGCGGCTTCGTCACAGGCTTCGGCTTTTCGGGCCGAAATGACGACCGTCGCTCCGCCTTCGACAAACCCGCGAGCGATCATGTATCCGATGCCGCGTGATCCACCGGTGACCACAACGGTCTTGCCACTGACGTCGAACAGTCCCTCGATCAAGCTCATGCGACCTCGAAAAGCCCGGCAGCACCCATACCGCCGCCGATGCACATGGTCACCACCACGAGCTTGGCTCCGCGCCGTTTTCCTTCAAGAAGAGCATGGCCGACCAGACGAGCCCCCGTCATTCCGTACGGATGGCCGACGGAGATACCGCCGCCGTCGACGTTGTACTTCTCGGGATCGATCCCGAGCTTGTCGCGGCAGTACAGGGCCTGAGAGGCGAAGGCCTCGTTGAGTTCCCAGAGATCGATGTCGTCGACCTTCAGCCCGTGAAGATCCAGCAGACGCGGAATCGCGAACACCGGTCCGATGCCCATCTCGTCGGGAGCGCAACCCGCGACAGCCATGCCACGGTAGATACCGAGAGGAGCCAACCCGCGGCGTTCCGCCTCGCCTGCCTCCATCAGAACCGACGCCGAAGCGCCGTCGGAGAGCTGAGACGAGTTGCCCGCAGTAATGGACGAATGAGCACTGACAGTCCCGTCGGCCAGAACCGGTCGCAGACTCGACAGCCCTTCCAACGTGGTGGAAGCGCGGTTGCCTTCGTCGCGGGTCAGCGTCACGGACTCGCTGCGGATCTCACCCGTCTCCTTGTCCTGCACCTGCTTGATCGAGGGCAGCGGGACGATCTCGAGATCGAACCGACCTGCGTCCTGGGCCGCTGCGGTCCGCTGCTGGGAGACGAGCGCGAACTCGTCCTGCTGCTCGCGGGTGACTCCGTAGCGCTCGGCGACGATCTCGGCCGTGTGCAGCATCGGCATGTAGATCGACGGCTTGTTTTCCTTCAGCCACGGATCAGCCGCGCGGAAGTTGTTCATGTGATCGTTCTGGACCAACGAGATCGATTCGACTCCGCCGCCGACCGCGATCTGCATTCCGTCGTCCACGATCTGCTTTGCTGCGGTCGCGATGGCCATGAGCCCGGACGAGCACTGACGATCGATCGTCATTCCGGACACCGAGTCCGGAAGCCCGGCCCGCAGTACCGCTTGCCGCGCGACGTTGCCGCCGGAAGAGCCCTGCTGCAGCGCGGCGCCGAGGATGACGTCCTCGACCTCGCCGCCCTCGAGGCCCGCGCGCTGAACTGCATTCGAAATGGCATGTGCAGCAAGCTCTTGAGCCTGAGTGTTGTTGAACGCGCCGCGGTACGCCTTACCGATCGGGGTACGGGCGGTGGAAACGATGACAGCTTGCCTCATCGGGGAATCCTTTCGTCGAACACGAAGTGCTGTGCGCCTTTATTAACCGCCGGGGGTTAATAAAGGCGCACAGCAAGAATCAGGGCTGGAACACGACGCGACCGACCGTGGTGCCGTCGCCGAGGCGACCGATACCGTCGGCAACGTCCGTCAACGACAACCGCTCACTGATCAGTGGTTTGACGAAGCCGGCATCGGCGAGCCTGGTGAGCTCGACGTGGCAGTCGTCGATGGCCTGCTGGTTGTAGGCCTTGTACAGCCCCCAGTGCAGTCCGATGATCGAATAGTTCTTGATGAGAGCGTGATTGAGTGCCGGCTGCGGGATCGTGCCACCGGCGAAGCCGATGATGACGATCCGTCCCTCGAAGGCGATGCACTTGGTGGACTTCGCGTATGCGTCGCCGCCGACCGGATCGAAGACCACGTCGGCGCCCTTGCCGCCGGTGAACTCCTTGACCGCTGCCACGAAGTCCTCACTGTGACGGTCTACGACGAGGTCTGCGCCGAGCTTGCGCGCGTACTCGGCCTTGTCCGGGCCGCCGACGACACCGATCACCTTGGCGCCCGCCGCCTTGCCGAGTTGCACTGCCGCACTACCGACACCACCCGCAGCAGCGTGGACCAACAACGTCTCACCCTCGAGCAGTTGGGTGCGGCGATGCAGAGCGAACCACGCTGTCTGATAGCCGATGCTCAGAGCGGATGCTTCCGCGTCGTCGAGAGCCGACGGCGCCGGGAACGTGTTGTTCTGATCCAGTACCGAGTACTCGGCGAATCCGCCAGACGGCAGACTCGGATTACCGATCACCCGGTCCCCCACTGCGAACTTGGTCACCGATTCACCGACCGAGACCACTTCACCACACAGTTCGACACCGGGTGTGAAGGGCAGTGGCGGCTTGATCTGGTACTCACCCCGGCACATGAGGACGTCGGGGAAGTTGGCCGGAGCCGCCAGCACCTTGACCAACATCTCCGTCGCATTCGGGGTGGGATCCGCGGTCTCCTCCAACGCGAGCACATCGCGGGGTTGACCGAGTTCGTTGACGCGCCAAGCCTTCACAGCAATTCTCCAGACAGATAGTGGGTGAGTTTCAGGACGAGATCGGGAGGTCGACCAACTCGGCGAGGCGTGCCCGATGCTGATACGCGGTTCCCAGCGACAGCTGATCGCTCTTCGCCCGTTTGAGGTACAGGTGCGCCGGATACTCCCACGTCATTCCGATACCACCATGAAGTTGGACGCACTCCTCCGCAGCATGAACCGCGACGCCGCTGCAGAATGCCTGGGCCACCGTCGCTGCGATCGCCGCATCGGCGTCGCCGCGTGCATAGGTGTCCGCCGCATATCGTGCTGCCGCTCCCGAAGAGCTGACTTCGAGCCAGAGATCGGCGAGGCGGTGCTTGATCGCCTGGTACGAACCGATCGCCCGGCCGAACTGCTTGCGCTCCTTCACATACGCGAGAGTCGTTTCGAGGCACCACTGAGCTACAGCGAACTGCTCGGACGCCAGAAGTGCGCTTCCGCAGAGCAACGCTTCCTCAACCGCTTGCGCCGCATTGCCGCTGTCGACCTGCACCGACGACGACCCCGAGAACTCGACGTCCGCCAATCGGCGCGTCATGTCCAGGGACAGAACCGGCGTGACAGTAACGTCGGCGATCCGAACGGTGTGCAGCTCAAGGCCGCTCTCACCGGCAACCGGAACAACAAGAACATCGGACTCGGCGACGCCGGCAACCGTCGTGACGCTGCCGACGAGTCCACTCGCCGTTACCTTGACAGTAGGTGTGAAAGTGCCTGGTGCAGTGGATAACGGGACGACTAGAGCAGCCGTCGAATCCCCCGCTGCCAATTGACCGAGCACCTCGGTCTCGCCGGCCTTCAGCAACGCCGTCGTCGCCAGCACCGCGCTGGTGAAGAACGGAACGGGAGCGACCGCACGTCCGATCTCCTCCATCACGACCGCCGCTTCACGCGTCGACGCACCTGCCCCGCCCAGTTCCTCGGGTACCAGCAGTCCCGCCAAACCGAGTTCCGACGCCAGCGACTTCCACAGCCCGGTGAAGTCGGCGGACACGTCGTCGTACGCCGTGACCACGGTGTCGGCGCCGGCCCGCTCGCTCAGCAGTCGTCTGACGCTGGCTCGCAGATCTTGTTCGGTCTCGGAGTACAGCAGATCGGCGCTCATCGGGGTAGGTCCTTCCAGGCGATGTCCTTGTCGACGCGATGCTCGGGCGGCAACCCGAGTACACGTTCTGCGATGACGTTGCGCAGGATCTCCGACGTTCCGCCCTCGATCGAATTGCCCTTGGCTCGCAGGTACCGGTATCCGGGTTCACGCCCGGTGAAGTCGACGGAATCCGGTCGACGCAGTGTCCAGTCGTCGTAGCGCAGACCGGCTTCGCCGTGCAGTTCGAGGTCGAATCCAGAAATCTGCTGGGCCAAACCGGCAAACGCGAGCTTCATTCCCGAGCCTTCGGGGCCGGGCTGGCCGGCGGCGAGCTGCTGGCGCAGTCGCTCACCGGTCAGACGCGCAACTTCGGATTCGGTCCAGAGCCGCATCAACTCGTCGTGCATCGCCGGGTTACGCAGCTCGGGCTCGTCACGCCAGGCCTGAGCGACCTTTCCGATCATGCCTCCCTCACGCGGTGCGCCCGAACCGATGGCAACACGCTCGTTGTTCAGGGTGGTGGTCGCAACCTTCCACCCCTGGCCTTCGGCTCCGAGGCGATTGCCGTCCGGAATTCTGACGTCCGTGAGGAATACCTCGTTGAATTCGGCCTCGCCGGTGATCTGACGCAGCGGCCGGACATCGACGCCCGGGTCGGTCATGTCGCAGATGAAGTAGCTCAGACCCGCATGCTTGGAGCGCGACGGATCGGTCCTGGCCACGAGAATCGCCAGCTGCGCATTCTGCGCGCCCGACGTCCATACCTTCTGCCCGTTGACTATCCAGTCGTCGCCGTCGCGGACGGCGCGGGTAGCGACGGCCGCGAGGTCCGAACCTGCGCCCGGTTCACTGAACAGCTGGCAGTAGACCGTCTCCGCAGTCCACAACGGGCGCAGGAACTTCTGCTTCTGCTCCTCGGTGCCGAAGGCAGCGATGGTCGGTGCCGCCATGCCCAGTCCGATCCCGTTCTTGCCGGTGGCCGGGCCCGGTGCGCCGGCGGCCTCCAGCTGAGCGTTCACCTGACGCTGAAAGCTCTGCGGTACACCGAGTCCCCCATGACCTTCGGGGAAATGAACCCACGCCAGTCCGGCGTCGAATCGTGCGCCGAGGAAGTCCGATACCGACACGCTGTTCGGATCGTTCTCCGCGAGAAGCGTGTTCACCTTCTCGGTGAGATCACGCGATACTGCCTCTTCGTCGAAAGCCATGCCCATTCCTTCGGTTCGAGCGGTGAGCGGACGGTCAGTCCTTCGGTCCACCGGCGACGTAGACGACCTGACCGGAAACAAAGCCTGCGCCTTCGCTGACAAAGAACGACGCGGTGTGCGCGATGTCCTCGGGCTGTCCGACGCGATTGACCGGAATCTGCGAAGCGGCAGCGGTCTTGAAGTCCTCGAAGCCGACGCCCATGCGCTCGGCCGTTGCGGCGGTCATCTCGGTTTCGATGAATCCGGGGGCAATAGCGTTCGCGGTCACGCCGAACTTGCCCAGCTCGAAGGCCAATGTCTTGGTGAAGCCCTGCATTCCGGCCTTCGCAGCGGAGTAGTTGACCTGTCCGCGGTTGCCGAGAGCCGACGTGCTCGAGAGGTTCACGATGCGGCCGAACTTCGCTTCCACCATGTACTTCTGCACCGCACGCGACATGAGGAACGCTCCGCGCAGGTGGACGTTCATCACCGAATCCCACTCGGCAACACTCATCTTGAACAGAAGGTTGTCGCGAGTGATACCGGCATTGTTGATCAGCACGGTAGGTGCACCCAGGTCTGCGGCCACACGATCCACCGCTGCGGCGACCGAAGCCTCGTCGGAGACGTCAGCGCCGACGGCCAGCGCCTGTCCGCCTGCGGCCTTGATCGCGTCGACGGTTCCGGCACACGCCGCTTCGTCGAGGTCGAGCACGGCGACGGCAAAACCGTCTTCCGACAGTCGCTTCGCTACTGCCGCACCGATTCCGCGTGCTGCACCCGTGACAATTGCGGTTCTACGTTCCTGGCTCACTGGCCCTCCATACTTTCGTGATTCGACGGACACCGGACGATCTCGTCAGATCCCGGCCTGATCTGCAATTTCCCTGGCTTTGGCGACCAAGGCGTCAATACGTTCCACGGTGGGAGTTCCGCTCTCGGCGGCATTCTGCGGTTCGTCGCGGGCGCGACGCATCACGCCCTCGGCGATCACGGCAATCTTCCACAGTCCCAACGTGTGCCAGAACTTCAGCGCAGCAGGATCCCGTCCGGTGGCCTCGAGATAGATCCGGGAGATCTCCTCTCGCGAGGGGAATCCCGGGAGTGCCGACGCCGGGAAATCGCCGCCGGTATTCTCACCAGCCGCCGGCCAGTACGCCAACAAGCTTCCGACGTCCGCCAACGGATCACCGAGTGTGCACAGTTCCCAGTCGAGGGCCGCGACAACTTCGCCGTTGCTCGCCGAGGTGATCACATTGCGTAGGTGAAAGTCGCCGTGCACCAACGTGGTTTCAGTGTGATCCGGCTGGGCTGCAATCAGGCGTCGGGTGAGATCGTCGAGATCAGGGCATTCCCGCGTCTTCGACTGTTCCCACTGACCACCCCACCGCTTCAGCTGCCGCGCGGCGTAGGGCTTGTGACTTGCCAAGTCGTCGAGACCTGCCTGCTCGAGGTCGACGGCGTGTATCTTCGCCAGCGTCTGAGCGAGCGAGATTCCGATTGCCCGGCGACGATCTTCCGACAACGCCTCCGCAAGAGGCATTCGGTCCACCACTTCGCCGTCCACGAATTCCATGAGGAGCAGCGGAACTTCGGTGACGGCAGGATCCTCGGTCAACCCGAATACTCGCGGCGATGGCACGTCGGTGGATTCGAGAGCGCTCAGGATTCGAGCCTCACGCGCCACGTCGTGAGCCGAGGCCAGCAGATGCCCCAGCGGTGGGCGTCGTAGCACCCAGCGATTGCCGTCCTGATCGCGAACCAGGTACGTGAGATTCGATTGCCCCAAGCCGATTCGATCGAAGGACAACGGCCCGGAAAAGTCGATCCCCAGGCCTGCGATCCACCCGGTGACCGCTTCGGTATCGAGTCCCACTACTCCGACGCTAGCCACCGACGGACGCTCCCTGCCGGAACGGGAGTGCGTCACCCAACAACTGGCCACCGTCGATGGTCATGACCTCGCCGGTGATCCACTGGGCTGCATCCGAAACCAGGAAGGCAATGGCAGTGGCCACGTCCTCGGGTTCACCGATGCGGCCGAGAGCAGTCGACGCGGACACCGCTTCTTCGTGTTCTTTCCACAGAGCTTCGGCGAGTTTGGTTCTCACCACTCCCGGCGCAACGGCGTTGACACGAATCTTCGGTGACAACTCGAGCGCCAACTGCTTGGTGATGTGGATCAGAGCAGCCTTCGACGCGTTGTACGTACCGATTCCCGCCTCGAACGCCATGCCGCCGATCGAAGCGGTGTTGACCACGGAACCACCGTGCTCGCCCATCCAGGCCCGCGCTGCGAGGCCGGTCCACAGGACTGGAGCCCACACGTTGACGTCGAAAGTCTTGGCGAAGCGCGAGTGATCCTGGTTGATGATCGGCCCGAACGACGGGTTGGTGCCCGCGTTGTTCACCAAGATGTCGAGACTGCCGAAACGCTCGATCGTCTGCTCGACGCACTTGCGTGCAGCATCCTCGTCCGTCGCGTGAGCGCCGACGCCGATCGCGTTGCCGTTCACCTGCGCGGCAGCCGCATCTGCGGATTCCTGTGAGCGCGAAGTCAGTACGACGTTTCCGCCCGCCGCCGCAATCGCCTGCGCGGTCGCGAGGCCGATGCCCCGCGATGCTCCTGTGACGATTGCCGTCTTACCAGTGAGATCCAGTCCTGCCATGTCAGTTCGCCTTGACTTCGCGGTACTTGCGCAGTTCCTGCTTGGCGATGGCGCGCTTGTGCACCTCGTCCGGGCCGTCGGCCAGGCGAAGGGTGCGCATGTGGGCGTAAGCCATCGCGAGCGGGAAGTCGTCGGTGACGCCGCCACCGCCGTGAACCTGGATGGCGCGGTCGATGATCTTGAGCGCGATGTTCGGTGCCGCAACCTTGATGGCTGCGATCTCGGTGCGCGCTTCCTTGTTGCCCACCGTGTCCATCATGTGTGCGGCCTTGAGTGTGAGGAGTCGAACCATCTCGATGTCGATACGAGCCTCGGCGATCCAGTCCTGGATATTCGCGTTGTCACTGACGGGCTTCCCGAAGGTGATGCGGGTGGATGCCCGCTTGCACATCAGTTCCAGTGCGCGCTCGGCCATTCCGATTGCACGCATGCAGTGGTGGATGCGGCCGGGGCCGAGGCGGGCCTGGCTGATCGCGAATCCTTCACCCTCACCGGCGAGAATGTCCTTGGCCGGGACGCGCACGTCCTCGAAAGTGATCTCGCCGTGTCCTTCGCGGTCCTGGTAGCCGAAAACCGGCAGGTTGCGCAGGATCGTGACGCCGGGAGCATCGATCGGCACGACCATCATCGACTGCTGACGGTGGGTGGCGGCATTGAAGTCGGTCTTACCCATGACGATCAGAACCTTGCAGTTCTGGTGCAAGGCGTTGGAAGCGAACCACTTACGGCCGTTCAGCACGTACTCGTCGCCGTCACGGTCCATACGGAGCTGGATGTTGGTGGCGTCGGAGCTGGCAACCTCGGGCTCGGTCATCGCGAAAGCGGAACGAATTTCGCCTTCGAGAAGCGGCTTGAGGTACTTCTCCTTGTGCTCGTCGGTGCCGAAGAGCGTGAGCACCTCCATGTTTCCCGTGTCCGGAGCGGCGCAGTTGGTGGCCTCGGAGGCCAGGTGGCTGCGGCCCATGATCTCCGCGAGCGGTGCGTATTCCAGATTGGTCAGGCCGGGGCCCCATTCGGGATGGGGATGGAAGAGGTTCCACAGCCCGCGGGCCTTGGCTTCCTTCTTCAAGTCGTCGATGATCGGCGGCTGAAAGTGCGGGTTACCGGACTCACGCATCTGCTCTTCGTAGACCGCTTCGGCCGGGTAAACGTGCTTGTCCATGAAATCGAGCAGTTCGGCCTGGTACTTCTTGGTGCGATCCGAGAACTCAAACACTGACATGTGAACTCCTGACAGAGAGGGAAGGAAAATTGGGGGCTCGATGTTCGAGATGGCTGTTGACACCCTCGACGACATCCGGGCCGTGAAATGCGTTCAGCATCAGCGATTCCGCACGCCTGGCGGAATCGGTGAAGGTCGAGTGCGCGTCGGCACTCATCTGAGATTTGATGACGGAGAGGGACGTCGGCGAGCAGTTCGCCGCGATGTCCTCGGCGTAAGCAATCGCCGCATCCAGAACGTCACCGCCGGTGACCAGGTGGTCGACCAGACCGATGCGGTACGCCTCGTCGGCGTCCACCATCCGGCTGGAAAGCAGAAGATCGACTGCTCGACTGTGCCCGACCAAGCGGGGCAACATCCAGGAGATGCCGTACTCCGCAATCAGGCCTCGACGCGCGAACGCGGTAGTGAATCGTGTTGCGCTCGAACCGAAACGAACGTCGCAGTACAGAGCCTCGACCATTCCGAGCCCGGCAGCGACGCCGTTGACGGCGGCGATCAGCGGCTTGCGGATGGTGGTCGGGAAATGACGGTCTCGCGGCCGGACAAGATCACTTTCGGAGACTTCGCCGACGTTCTTCAAATTGCCGAGGTCAGCCCCCGAGCAGAATCCTCGGCCGGAGCCGGTGACAACAATTGCTCGGACACTAGGATCTTCGTCTGCCACGGCCAGAAAGTCGTAGTACTGATCTTCGAGCTCGTTGGTCCACGCGTTGAGAACGCGGGGCCGATTGAATGTCAGAACCAGCACCGCTCCTCTCTGCTCGGAGAGGACGAGTTCCTCGGTCATCGTGTTCCCGCGAGGAGCGACGCCTGGTACCGGCGCATCCCGCGCAGCCAACGGTCGTAGTCGGCGCCCTTCTGCCGGTACATGTCCAGCACGTTCTTGTGCGGAAGGATGAGAAATTCTTCGGCATCCACTGCCGCAAGAACGATTTCGGCGCATTCGGCAGGCTCGAGAACATTGCCTGCCGCAAGCACGGCTCCGGTTGCGGCCTTGCCGACCGGATCGCCGGAGTTCTCACCTTCGTAGAGAAGCTTGGTGTTGACGCCCATCGGGCACAGGCAACTGACGCGTACGCCCTGATCTCCGTAGGTGATCGAGAGCCACTCGGCAAACGCGACCGCGGCATGTTTGGTCACCGAGTACGCGGCGGACCCGACCTGACTGAGCAAGCCGGCCGCAGAGGCCGTGCTGATGAAGTAGCCCTCCCCGCGCTCCGTCCAGCCGGGGACGAGGAGCCTGGCAGCGCGAATGTGGGCGCGAACGTTGACGTCGATCGTCGTGTCCCAGACGTCTTCACTGATGTCGAGGCCCATGCCACCGGTAACGCCGGCATTGGCGAAGTAGAGGTCGACCGGGCCGAATTCCTTTTCCGCCTGCGCGATCAGACCCGCAATGACCGTCTCGTCGGAGACGTCGCCACCGGCAGACACGGCCGCTCCGGGACGCTCCGCGTTGATCGCCTCTGCTACTGCCGAAGCTGCTGCCCCGTCCAGGTCAGCCACTACGACGCGAGCACCCTCGGCAGCCAGCCGCTCGGCCAGTGCACCGCCGATTCCCCCGCCGCCACCGGTGACAATTGCTACCTTCTGGGCAACCTTCATGAGCGATTCCTCTCGCTTGCGTCATACCTACGCGCTGACAGTGATCCACGTCTCCCCTCATGTATAGTTGAATCCGGCGTCAGTTTCAACCGTCGAATCGCGACGGTCACCCGAACGGCCCGTTCCGTCCTCCTGAACTGCGAGTAAAGGGATAACGATGACTGAAAACCAATTGCCCGTCCGCCCGTCCACCTTCGCCGAGCTCGAGAAGCTCATCGGCCAGGAACTTGGCCCGACGGAGTGGTACGACATCACCCAGGAGCGCATCAACGCGTTCGCCGAAGCCACAAACGATCATCAGTGGATTCATGTCGACCCGGAACGAGCCGCATCGAGCCCGCTCGGCAGCACGATCGCGCACGGACTCTTCAGCCTCTCGCTGGGCCCCCAGTTCTCCTACCAACTCATCCACTTCGACGGCTTCGCCCACAGCCTCAATTACGGCTACGACAAGGTTCGCTTCCCCGCTCCCGTTCCCGTGGGATCCCGGGTCCGCATGCGCGCAACCGTCGTGTCCGCGGAGCAGTTGCCCGGCGGAATCCAAGTGAAGATGAGCCAGGTGGTCGAGCGCGAGGGTTCCGACAAGCCCGTCGTGGTCGCCGAATCCGTCGCTCGCGTCGTCGAAAAGAGCTGAACCGAAAAGAGCTGAACCGAGACTGGGACGCCCGGCCGCTCGAACATCGATGCAGCCGGGGCGGCCCACCTCGTCAGAGACGGTCGGGGAACTTCAGAGCGTTCGCCCACAGATCGGTCACAGTGGCGACAATCTGATCGAACTCCGGTGAACGCCCGTCCACCTCACCCTCACGAAGGGTGAACAGACTGTAGGCGAGTCGACTCACCATGCCGGACAGAGCAATCGACGCCGTCATCGGATCCAGCGTCGTGTCCGCGATGCCGCGGGACTGCAGATCTGCAATCCCGCGGGCATTACGGCGTATGAACGCATTGGCACGCTCGCTGCGGAACTTCCGGAACTCCGGGTCGATGTGAGCTACCTGCTCCATGAGCCCCATCAACTTCGCATTGCGTTGATACGCGGCCAGATACGCTCGATTACTTGCCTCGAGCACGGCGTACGGATCGTCCGCGCTCGCAACGCGTCCCATGCCCGGGTGCATCATGTCGTCTCGCGCGACCTCGAGGACGGCGGCGAACACCTCTTCCTTGTTCGCGAAGTACGTGTAGAACGATCCCGTCGCGCAACCGGCTTCTTTTGCGATGTCGATCAAACGTGCATCGAGATAGCCACTGCGCTCGAAAACCTTACGGGCAGCAGCAACCAATGCCGCACGCGTGCGTGTCCCCCGCTCGGTGGTCGGTCGATCCCGGAGCAGCGCGGGCGGAGCCACCGGTAAGGCGGCAATTCGCGATTCGTCGTCGAGCACGGTGCGCTCCTCATCCTTCCGATCAACATCATTTTCGGGACAATCCCAGCAGACTCGATGTTGACGCCGGATTCAAGTGTACGCTCTGGTGAGACCCAGGACACACAATCGGTCGATTCCTCCCGAAAGGCAGAACCATGGTTAGCGTTCTCGACCCGGTGACCCGTCACGCGGAAGCCACTCCGGAAAATATTGCAATTCGCGGCACGGATAATCATTGGACATACCGACAGCTCCACGACGCGTCTCTGGCGTTTGCCGGCCGCATTCGCGACGAAGGGTTGAGCATCGGCGACCGGGTTCTGCTCGCGGCGCCGTCGGTGCCTGAATTCATCGTGGCGTACATGGGGATTCAGGCTGCAGGTTGTGTCGTGGTGCCCATCAACACGATGTCGGCGCAACCCGAAGTCGAGTACGTACTGGACGACGCCGAGATTTCGCTGGCGATCGCCTGGCACCAGCTCGGTCCCGCAGTTCAGGATGCAGGGAGTGCGCGCGGCGTCCCGGTGTGGACGCTCACCGAAGAATCGGCGAAGGCCGACCATCCACCGGCAACGGTGGTCGACCGCGACACAGCGGACACCACGGCGATTCTCTACACCTCCGGTACCACCGGACGTCCGAAGGGCGCTCAGCTGACAGTCGGGAATCTGTTGTCTGCCGGTGAGATCGGCGCCGAGAGCAGCCGCGGAAATCCCTCGGACCGCACCGGTACCGGACTGCCGCTCTTTCACATCTTCGGCCAGGGTTCGGTCATGATGGCAACCTTCACCGGCGGCGGATCACTGTCCCTGCTCGCCCGGTTCGACCCGGCCGCCATGCTCGACCTGGTGCGTCGGGACAAGCTCACCATCACGGCGGGCGTCCCCACCATGTGGAATGCCATGCTGCACGCCGCAGCCGACGTGGACAGCTCCGACTTCGAACAACTGCGGATCGCAATCTCCGGTGGCGCATCACTTCCCGGTGAAGTCGCTCGCGCCTTCGAAGCACGGTTCAACTGCACAATCCTCGAGGGCTACGGCCTGACCGAGACGAGCGCATTCGGAACTTTCAACAGCATCGACCGCGTCGCAAAGATCGGATACACCGGCCGCGCCGTACCGCGCACCGAGGTCGAGGTCCGTGATCACGACGGAAATGTCTGCCAGGCAGGCACAGTGGGCGAGGTATTCATCAAAGGACCGACGGTCATGAAGGGCTACTGGAAGCGCCCGGCCGACACGGCCGCCGTCCTGTCCGACGACGGATGGTTCCGCACCGGAGACCTCGGCGAGACCGACGCCGACGGTGACCTTCGCATCGTCGACCGCGTCAAGGACCTCATCATCCGCGGTGGATACAACGTCTATCCAGGCGAGGTCGAAGAGGTGCTCTACCAGCACCCCGACATCATCGAGGCCGCGGTGATCGGTATACCCGACGACTACTACGGCGAGGAGGTTGCGGCGGTGGTGGCCGTGCGCCCAGGCTCCGACCTCGAAGCAGATGACGTCACCTCGTGGGCTCGGGAACGTCTGTCCGCCTACAAGATTCCGCGGGTGGTCCAGTTCATCGACGCGCTCCCGAAGGGTTCGACGGGAAAGATCCTCAAGCGATCGATCGACCGCACCGAACTCCTCGCCCAGAAGCAGAACTGAAAACACAGGTGAACCCCGGCGAGATTTCGCCGGGGTTCACCTGTCCATGCGCTCAGAGTGCCCTGTCCATACGCTCAGAGTGCGTCGAAGTACTCGATCTGCGGGGCGCCTGCGAGGAAGGGCGCCATCGCCTTTCCCGCGGCCTGGAAATGCTCGGACGATCCATGGGCCTTGATCGCAGCACTGTCTTGATACAGCTCCATGAACTTGTACGAATTCGTATCCGTCTTCGAGCGGATCAGTTGATACAGAACCGTTCCGGGCTCTTCCGTGCGCACCTTCTCGGCAAGTTCGGCGACTACGGCTTCGAACTGTTCGCCGCTTCCGTCTTTGACAGTGATATCCGCGATGACAGCAATCATTCATTCCTCCAAAAGTGTTCCAGCAGTATTCGAGTGTTACCGAGAACCTACAGTTTCACTGCATGGGCAGTAGTCCGAACGTCGATTCCAACTGACTGCGAGTGCTTTCCGCATCGGTGTGGAGAATGCCGGCGATCCCCAATCGTGCCGCGCCGTCGAGGTTCTGTTGCAGGTCGTCGATCATCACGGCGCCTTCGGGCGCTACACCCAGCCGCTCACACGCGATGGTGTAGATCTGACGAGAGGGCTTACGAATCCCGACTTCCGAGGAGATCACCACTTCGTCGGCGAGGTCCTCGAGCACAAAACCCGCGTAGCAATCACGCCCGAAAGCATTGGACACGAGCGCAACAGGGTGACCCGCCGCTCGGACGTCCGCAATCAGTCGCACCATCTCTTCGTCTCGGACAAGCCCGGCCTGCATACGGTCGACCAATCCTTCGCTGTCCACGACGGCGCCGTGCGCTCGTAGCCGTTCCCCGAATCCTGCTTCGAAGGCCTCCTGGTCGATCTTTCCGGATTCGTGATCGGAGAGCAGTTTTTTCGAGACGTCGTCGCGGGAGAGCAGGGTCAACGGAAGTCGTGGGTCGCCGCCAAGCGAGGCCCCGAAATCTTCGAAGGCCCGCAGCACACTGGAGGTGAGAACTCCACCGAAATCGACGAGCACTGCCGTACGCGTGGGTGTCATTGCTCCATCAGACACCAAACATGAACCCGGCGTCAACATCAATTTCGGCGTAGCGAGAATTGCAAAGTGTTGATCCACAACCGGTTGACGGTATCGAGCAGACCGTCGAAGGTCACTCCGGCGGCGCCGTCCTCGCCGCCGCGGGATACGAAGTACCCGAACGCAAGTCGACTGATCATCCCGGAGAGTGCCCGAGACGTCAGTAGCGGATCCAGATTCGCGTCCGCCAGTCCGGCCTTCTGCAGCTTCTCGATACTGCGCGCGTTGCGTCGAACAAACGCGTCAGCACGCTCGAGGCGGAGAACCCTGAACTCCGGATCGATGCTTGCTACCTGCTCGAGCAGTCCCATCAGCTTCGCGTTCCGTCGGTACGCCTCGAGGTACGCGCGGTTACTCGCCGCGATGACCTCAGCAGGATCCGCGCCTTTCGGAGTGTGCGGCATACCCGGATGCATCATGTCTTCGCGTGCCAACTCCATCACTGCCGCGAAGATCTCTTCTTTGCTCGCGAAGTAGGTGTAGAAGGTACCGGCCGAGCACTGCGCCTCCACAGTGATGTCGATCAGCCGCGAGTCCAGATAGCCGGACCGTTCGAAAACGGTGCGGGCCGCATCGATCAACGCTCGCCGCGTACGCAAACCACGCTGAGTGGAGGGGAGTTCCCGTGACACTGTCGACGAAGCATCTTCGGAGCCTGTGCGTGCTGCAGCCATGCTCCAGTTATACGTCAGACGCCCGCTACCGGTGACCGATAGCGGGCGTCTGCTCGAAACCGAAAGAGTTACTTGGCGTACAGGTGCGCGCCCGGAATTGCGTTCGGATCATCCCGAACTTCCTTCGGGTTGGTCTCTTTCAGCACCCAGGCACTGAAGAAGGTCACCAGACCCATGAGGGCTACGAACACGGCAACCCATGTAGTGGTCCCGGTCTTCGCGATGAGTGCCGTCATGATGAACGGAGTACCACCGCTGACCGTGATCGCCGCCAGCTGGTACGCCAACGATGCTGCCGAGTAACGCACGTTGGGCGCGAACAGCTCACCCATGTACGCAGCGATCGGCCCGTAGGTCATCGACTGGAACACGCTGCCGACTGTCACCGCGATGAAGAACAGCGGCAGGGACTTGGTGTTGATCAACCAGAAGTACGGGAATGCCCAGACCACGATCGCCGCGGCGCCGATCAGGATCATCGGACGACGACCGATCTTGTCGGACATCTTCCCGGACCACAGCACCACGCCGACTGTCAGCAACGCGCTCAGGAGCGAGATGATGAGCAGTGAGTTCCGCTTCAACCCCAGTTCGGTTGTGCCGTAGCTGAGCACGCCGGCGATGCTGATGTAGAACAGTGCATTGGTGGCGGCCAGAAGTCCGCAACCGAGCAGAATCTTGCGCCAGTGATCCTTGAGCGCCTGCGCCAGTGGAGCCTGAACGACGACGTCCTTTTGGTTCTTCTTGGCGTCTTCCTGCAACTCGAGGAATTCCGGCGTGTCCTCGACCTTCGTCTGGATGTACAGAACCACAGGGAAGAGCAGCGCGCTGGCGAAGAACGGAACTCGCCAACCCCAGCTCAGGAATGCATCATTGGAAATGGTCGCGGTCGCGACGAGGAAGACCAGGTTGCCCAGCACTACACCGAACGAGACACCCATCTGACCGAAAGTGCCTGAGAATCCGCGCTTCTTGGGACTCGCGGATTCGGTGAGGAGAAGGACGATTCCGCCCCACTGGCCACCGCAGGCGAGACCTTGGATGAATCGCAGTGTCACCAGAAGAATCGGAGCGACGACGCCGATTGCCGACGCACTCGGGATCGCGCCGATCAGGAACGTCGCGACGGCCATCAGCAACAGGCAGGTGACGACAGCGGGCTTACGCCCATACTTGTCGCCGAAGTGTCCGGCGACCAAACCGCCGATGGGGCGGGCAACGAAGCCGGCCCAGAACGTACTGAACGAGAGCAATGTGCCCATCAGTGCGGATGAATCGGGGAAGAACACATGCGGAAAGACCAGTGCCGCAGCCGTTCCGTACAAGAAGAAGTCGTACCACTCGATGGAACTGCCGAGCAGTCCCGCGCCTAGAAGTTTGCGGTGCGCTTTCTTCTTCTTCCGTTCCTGATCGGACAGGCCCCCTGCCTGCGTGTTCGAATCCACTGCCGATCTCGTCATGGGTTACTCCTCGATGGGTCGGACGCTCGTCGCGCCGGGAGTTGAGAAGCGGAACCGGGCCAGAAGTAGAAACTGACACCAACTTCAACTCTGTGGCGTTGCGATCAGTCTGCGATACAAAAAGAGTGATGTCAATCACTGAAATACATTGCCGCATAGGGGACTAAACCCCCTACCGATGCTCGTCAGCCACCACGACGAATGGCCGGCTCACCTTGTCGGCGGCCGGCAATTCGTTTGTCAGGTAGATCTAGTTCGGTACCCGCAGTTCACGACGAAGAATCTTGCCGCTCACTGTTTTCGGCAGGTCGTTCATTACCTCGACGATGCGTGGATACTTGTATGCTGCAAGCCTTTCCTTGCAGAACTCGACCAGATCCTCGGTGGTCGCCTCGAAACCATCCTTGAAAGACACGAAGGCCTTCACGGTTTCGCCCCGATACGGATCCATGACACCGACGACGGCAGCTTCTCGTACGGCGGGGTGTTCGTAGAGAACATCTTCCACTTCGCGTGGCCACACTTTGAAGCCCGACGCATTTATCTGATCCTTCATCCGGTCGACGATGTAGAACCAACCGTCGCCGTCCATGAATCCGATGTCGCCGGTGTGAAAACGCCCGTCCGGCATGGCATGCGCGGTTTCGGCTGGCTTGTTCCAGTAACCGAGTGCAACCTGAGGCCCGGAGACCACGATCTCGCCGTACTCCCCGACCTGTACCGGCTTGTCGTTCTCGTCCACCACCTCGGCGTACGTATTCGATACCGGTACGCCGACAGCAACGGCCCCCGACGCCGGATCTACCGGCGCTTCACGCGAATTCGGCACCACGATTGCCGGGCTGTTCGTCTCGGTCAGCCCGTAGCCGTTGTGAATGTAGTGACCGAACTTCGACCGGAACGCTTCCAACGCCGCGTGCGGGATCGGCGCGCCACCTGAATACACCGACTCGAGAGAGCTCAAAGATTCCTTCGAGACTGCGGCGCTGTCCGTCCACGCGATGAATACCGTGATCGCTCCGATGATCGCGGTAGCCCGATGCTCCGAAATCGACTCCGCTGCAACGATGGGATGGAATCGGCAGGTCAGAATCGTGGGCGCGCCGGCCAGGAGTGGAGCCGCGACGTGCCCGATCAACCCGGTGATATGGAACAGTGGCGCCACCGCGAACATCGCGCCGCCGGGGCGCAACCCCAGCCAGTCCCGATAGATCTGCGCTGCGAACACGACATTTGAGTGCGTGTTCATCGACCCCTTCGGCGGGCCGGTCGTCCCCGACGTATAAGGAAGGTAGGCAAGGTCTTCCGGGGACAGATCGACCTTCTCGGGCTTCTGTCCTCGATGAGCCTCGATCAGTTCCAGTAGGTCCGGAAATCCATCATGACGAATCCTGGACGCCGAACCGAAGATCCGTTCATCGTCGCGCGACTGAAAATCCCGTTCCGACGTAGTGATGACCCGTCGCACTTCGGTGCCCTCGGACGCAGTCGCCACGGTCTCGGCCGAGGACTCGAGACAGATGACTGCTACCGCTCCGCTGTCGGCCAGTACGGTGGACAGCTCACGGTCGCGGTACATTGGATTGACCGGAACGACGACGGCACCGAGCTTCCAGACCGCGACTGTCGCGATCACGAACTGCGGAACATTCTGCAGGACAAAGGAAACTCTGTCGCCGAACCCGATTCCGTCCACGGCGAGGGCTACCGCAAGCGCGTCCGACATCTCGTCGAGTTCGGCAAAGCTGACGGTCCTGTCGAAGTACCTGATGATCGGGGCGGTGCGATCGCGCTCCAGCGAAGCACGGAACATCGCGAGGGCGTTGGCATGCTCGATGTCCACGTTCGGCGGAGTGTCGGCGTCGTAATTGGCGAGCCAGGGCTTGCTCTCGTACACGTTGGTCATATCTCAGCTCTCGAAGTACCGACGTGGGTTGTCCACCAGCATCGCCTTGACCTGGTCTTCGGTGACACCACGTTCGAGCAGCGCCGGAATGACATCATCACTGATATGGGTGTAGTTCCAGTTCGGAAGTGCCACTTCTCTTGCCGCGCTGGGGAAGTAGTCGATGAAACACGACGCGTCATGTGCCAGAACCATCTTCTCCGCGTAACCGCGACGGGCCATCTCCACCACGGTGTTGACACGATCCTCGAACGACAGGAACGGTTCGAGACCAAAACGGTCCATCCCCAGTAGCGAACCGGCATCGGCCAGCGCACACAGGTAATCGAGATCGGTGGTGTCGCCGGAGTGACCGATGACCACCTTGGTCAGATCCGCACCCTCTTCGGCCAGAACCTTCTGCGCGACCAGCCCGGATTCAGTGTGCGGGTTGGTGTGCACGGTGATCGGCACTCCCGTTTCCACCTGCGACTGTCCGACCGCGCGCATGACCCGCTCGACGCCGGGGGTAAGGCCCGGCTCCTCGATGGCGCACTTCAGGAAGGAGGCTCGGACACCGGTTCCGGCGATTCCTTCCCTGATGTCCTTGACGAACAGTTCGACCATCGGCTCGGGGCCGTCGAACAGCAATCCCGGTCCGGTGTAATGGAATTGGAAGGGAATGTCGTTGTAGGTGTAGATGCCGGTAGCAACGATGATGTTGAGATCGACCTGCTCGTTGATCCGGACGATGCGCGGAATGTACCGGCCGAGGCCGATCACTGTGGGATCGACGATCGTGCTGATTCCGCGGGACTTCACCTCGGTCAGCTTTGCTACTGCGTCCGCTACCCGCACTTCCTCGTCCCAGGGTTCGGGGTAGTCGGGGTAGTTCTGGCGCAACTCCTCACCCAGAACGAAGACATGCTCGTGCATCAACACCTTTCCCAGATCGGCTGTATCCACCGGCCCACGAACGGTTTGTACTGAACTCATCGATCGAACCCCTGACTGTGATCGCCATCACTAACATGAGACAATGAGCTAGTGTGTCTCACGTGGCCAGGTTCGTCAATAGGCTCGATCCCCCGAGGCTCACCATTTTTCAACGGCCGAAATTGTGCAGTACCGGACAACCGGAGAGAATGTCCCGATGCCTACCGACCTCGAACGCCGACGCGCGATCGACACCGCCGCGAGCATGTACCTCGCGGAGGAACCACTCGACATGTCACTGCTCGCCGAACGTCTCGGCGTAGGCCGCGCGACGCTGTACCGCTGGGTCGGCAACCGCGACGAGCTGCTCGGAACAGTGCTGGCCGAGGCCACCGAACGGACATACCGAAAGGCGATGTCACAGGCGTCGGGGCAAGGTCCGGAGTACATTCTCGACGTCTTCGGCCGCGTCATGCGATCGGTGGAATCGTCGACAGAACTGCGCGCGCTGACCAAACGCGAACCGATGGTGTTCATCAAACTCGCG
Organism: Rhodococcus sp. WY5; assembly: GCF_018588185.1. Taxonomy (NCBI): domain Bacteria; kingdom Bacillati; phylum Actinomycetota; class Actinomycetes; order Mycobacteriales; family Nocardiaceae; genus Rhodococcus; species Rhodococcus sp. WY5. The sequence continues at coordinate 1,761,394 of NZ_JAAMPR010000001.1, read as the reverse complement.
ATGATGCCCGGCTCCATCGAATCGATCTCCGCCTCCATCACCGCCGAAATCTTGCAGTCCCAGGTCGACGCCGGCCAACTGACGATCACGCTCTCGCCGCAAGTGCTGGGCGAAGCCCTCGTTCGCATCTGCGACGTACACCTCTACGCCCCCCTACTCGGCCGAGAAAAGGCCGAGATCGAGACGGCCCTCGACCTGATCGCACTGCTCCTCGGCGTCACCCGCAACTGACACGCTTCGACCGCGTGAACACTACGGCGACACACCGGCCACCCGAGTCCTCAGACGTCTGATGAGTTGTTACTCTTTCGGTACCCACCCGAGAGGCAAGCCGTGTCCGACGACCACACAGGATTCACACTTCGCAGTGGTCCGCTGGTACCGCAACTCGAACAGTTGCTGCGCGGGCGAATCATGCATGGAACGTGGGCGCCGTCCGAGCGCATACCGAGCGAGGCGGCCCTCGCCGTCGAACTCGGCGTCGGGCGTTCCTCGATTCGCGAGGCAATCCGCCTCCTCGCTCGCGACGGACTACTCGAAGTCCGACACGGCGTCGGAACCTTCGTGGCTGCCGCGTCCGAACTCGAGCACGTCGACGAATTCACCAAACTTCTTCGACGCTCGAGGATCCTCGAGGTCTTCGAAGTCCGTCGCGCACTCGAGATCGAGGCCGCCAGACTGGCCGCGGAGCGGGTACAACCCGAGGACCTCGACGGCCTGCGGCGTCGACTGACCATGCGACACAGTCATTTCGAGGGTGATGTCGAGAAGTTCGTCGACGTCGACCTCGACTTCCACACCGAAGTCGTTCGGCTGTCCGGAAATGCAGTTCTGCTCTCGCTTTTCACGTCGGTGCGTCCACTCCTTCGTGAATCCCTCGTCGAGATGATGGCCCACGAGGCCGGCGTCCCCGACACCTCACATGCCCATGATCAGTTGGTCGAGGCCCTTCAAGACGCCGACCCAGAAGCCGCGGTAGCGGCAACTCGAGCAAACATCGACACCGTCCTACGACGACTGCGTGTGCTCGACGCCTAAGAGAGGTTAGTTCTCGTGCAACACCCCACCGGCACAGTTCTGTCGACCGAACACGTGGATCTCGTCCGCGACGGCCGATACTTGTTGAAAGACATCAACATTTCGATCGAACCCGGACAACACTGGGTCCTCCTCGGCGCGAACGGCGCGGGCAAGAGCACGCTTCTGAGCCTGCTCGGAGCAACCGCCCACCCGACTCGCGGTTCCGTTTACGTCCTCGGCCACAAGTTGGGCCGCGTCGACATGAGGGAACTGCGGATGGACATCGGGCACGTGAACCCTCGTCACACGATCGGAATTCCGATCACCGTCCGCAACGTCGTGATCACCGGCCTCACCAACACCACCGAGGTGATGCCGCGCTGGTCACCGACGCCGGAGCAAGAGGCTCACGCCGACGCACTGATCGATCTACTCGGAATGAGTCCGCGTTCGGACGCACTGTGGCCCAACTTGTCCCAAGGCGAACGGGGACGAGCCCTGATCGCCCGCGCACTCATGGTCGAACCGCGCCTGCTTCTGCTCGACGAACCGGCGACCGGGCTCGATCTTGCTGCACGCGAACAACTCTTGACGGCACTGGACGACCTCCGCAATCAGAACCCGTCACTTGCCAGCATCCTCGTGACGCACCACATCGAGGAGATCCCCAGCACCACCACACATGCTCTTCTGATCAAGGACGGCGTCGTGACCGCCAGCGGCCTCGCCGAGGATGTGATCACCACCCAGAACATCAGCGAGTGCTTCTCGCATCCCATCGAGATCGAGCGTCGTGGTGGTCGGTGGAATGCTCAGTCGCGGCCACGCGAAAGAGTGTGACCGACAGTAGTTTCAGAGACGTCTGGCGCCGGGTCCCTCCCGGCCCAGTTCGTCTCCAGGGTTGAGCAGGTTGCATGTTTTCAGTGACAGACACCCGCAGCCGATACAGCCCGTCAGTTCGTCCTGCATCCGGTTGATGGCCTGCTTGCGATCCTCGAGGCGCTGATTCCACTCCGTGGAAATCTTGCGCCAGTCCTTCTTCGTCGGAGTTCGCCCCTGCGGCAACGATCCGAATACTTCGGCAACTTCGGCCAGAGGTATCCCGAATCTGACTGCCAACTGGATCAGCGACACCCGCCGGATCGAATGCCGCGGGAACTTCCTCATATTTCCTGCCGTCCGCTCCGCAGGAACCAGACCGAGTGTTTCGTAGTAGCGCACAGCCGACACGGCGACGCCAGTGCGCTCCGATACCTCGCCGATCGAGAGAAGTTCGTCACTCTTACGGATCATTCTGCCTCCCAATGGCTGCGCGACATTGACCTGAAGCGCACTTGAGATTCTACCTTCGACAACATGCACTCCCCCACCGATGCTCCCACCGGAACCTGGCGGCAGCTCCTGAGCGGTCGATACCTCGGCACCGCTACCGTCCTCGCAGGCGGCGTTGCGCTGTACGCGACCAACGTCTACCTGACGACCAGCCTGCTTCCGACTGCCATCGACGACATCGGCGGTCAGCAGTACTACGCCTGGACCGCGACGGTCTTCCTCATTGCTTCCGTCATCTCTTCGATGTTGGTCACCAACGTCCTCGCCGCCAGGGGACCGCGCGGGGCCTACCTGATCGGCCTCGCGATCTTCGCGCTCGGCACCGTTGTCTGTGCGGTCAGCCCGACGATGGAATTGCTGTTGGTCGGCCGCACGATCCAGGGTTCGGGCGGTGGCCTGCTGGCCGGTCTCGGTTACGCCGTCATCAATGCCGCGCTCCCCAGACATCTGTGGACTCGCGGGGCCGCGCTGGTTTCGGCGATGTGGGGAGTCGGCACCTTCGCCGGCCCTGCAATCGGCGGTGTCTTTGCTCAGTTCGGAGCCTGGCGATGGGCTTTCGGCGTCCTGGTCATCGCGACGATCGCAGTCGCCGCTCTCGTCCCCAGCGCGCTACCGGCACATGAACCGGGCAGCACCACCAGTAGCCCGGTGCCGGTCCTCTCGCTGGCATTGCTGACTGCGGCAGCTTTGCTGGTCAGCGTTGCCGGAATTCTGTCCAACCTCGCCGTGACCGCCGCCATGGTTCTCGCCGCTGTGCTGCTACTGATCGCTTTTGTCGCCGCTGACCGTCGCTCGCGCCACGGCGTACTACCGCCGTCGACGTTCAACTCGTCATCTCTCAAATGGGTGTACCTGACCATCGTCGTCCTCGCCGTCGCGTCGACCGTCGAGACGTTCATTCCACTCTTCGGGCAACGACTTGCCGGCCTGGCGCCTCTCGCGGCCGGATTCCTCGGGGCCGCACTCGCTCTCGGCTGGACTCTCGGCGAAATCCCGAGCGCCTCGGCAACAGCCCCTCGTATCGTGCGACGAATCGTTGTCAGCGGTCCGATCCTCGTCGCGATCGGGTTGGGCATCATGGCAGCATTTCTCACCGAACACGCCGGCGCCGGTGCGGTGGTCGCGTGGGTGATCGGACTGCTGTTCGCCGGCGTCGGAATCGGCATCGCCTGGCCTCATCTTGCAGTCGGGGCGATGACCTCGGTCACCGATCCCGGAGAAGGTGCGCGTGCCTCGGCTGCCATCAACACCGTTCAGCTGATCGCCAATGCCTTCGGTGCAGCCCTGGCCGGAGTGCTGGTCAACATCGGCGAACCGTCGACGCTTCGTTCTGCGCAATTGCTTCTCTTCACCTTCGCCGCTGTCTCGATCATCGGCATTGCCGTGGCAGCTCGCGCACTTCCGCGAACGCCCGACAAAATCGGCAGCCCCGAAATCGTTCACGACGCTCGCTAAACTGTGAGAAACCCACACGGAGGAGTTGGCCAGTGACAGAACCGGATCCGGGCACAGTGGAAACCGACTTCCCGAAGACGGGAGCTCCCGCACAGCGCGCGCTGATCGCAGCGGGTTACACCCATCTCGCGCAGCTGACGTCCGTGTCCGAGAAGGAACTCGGCGCTTTGCACGGGATGGGACCGAAGGCCTTGAGGATTCTGCGCGAAGCACTCGCCGAACGTGGTCTGAGCTTCGCCGACTGAGCTCTCACATCAGACCAAGCTCGCCCGCACCTGGTTGCCACCTTCGCGCTTCGCTTCGTACATCACCGAGTCCGCGACGCGGAAGAGTTCGGCAAAAGCAGCGTCGACGGACTCACCCGGATTCCGGGGCGCGGTGCGGACCGCCATTCCGATGCTCGCGCTCGTCGGAGGGTCATCGTTCGCTCCGTCCATCGCGGAGCGGATCTGTCCTTCCAGCCTGGAGATCACGCTGACCGGTACCCGTTCGACCACGACGAACTCGTCACCGCCCATACGAGCAGTCAAGGCGGACTGGGTTGTCCACAAACGGATGCGCAGTGCAGTTCGCATGATCGTGCTGTCTCCTACGTCATGGCCGTGAACGTCGTTGATCGTCTTGAAGCGATCGAGGTCGATCACCACTACGAGCAGTGCATCCGCTTCGGTGACCGGAGCGCCCATCAAGTCATTCACCCGACGCGCCAATCCGCGACGGTTGAGCAGTCCGGTCAACGGGTCGATGTCGGAGGTAGTGGCATCCGAACCCAGGACCGCCAGAACAATCTGTGACACAACAGGAATCACGATGATCGTAGCCAGCACAACCGAGATCTTCGCCAGTCCCAAGCCGACGTCCGCTGCTGGCCCGAACAACAAAGTCCACCCCGAAAGCACCGTGACGGTCGAGGCGAAGACCAAGTGACCGACTTGGAGTTTCGGATTGTGGAAGAACGCGATGTAGCCGCCGATCGACGCGAAAACGACGCACGCGATGAGTCGTCCCAGCGGTTCCGAGTCGGTTGCGGCCGCCGCCGCAATCGCGACGTCGGAACCCACGACAAAGGTGTACGACCACAGCGGCGTAGGCGGAAACAGCCACCAGATCAGGGCCGCGCCGAGGCACAGCGCGATGACCGCCAGATTGACCGCTCGCCAGAACGTACCTTGCGGACCGACGTCACTGAATCGCGCCGACAGCAACACCAGCCCCATCCAGAATGCTGTTCCGCCGACCAGCGCCCGGCAGGAAGTCAAGAACCCGCGGTCCTGGAGGTACCTGCTGAAACTGTGGAACTGGTCCGGCAACTGCCACCAGCGCATGACGACGTCGACCAAACCGTTCATCGCCGATCAGCCGATGCAGCTCCGCAACTTTTGGGCGTACTTCGACGAAACGGACTCGCTGATTTCCCCCCGGAGCACACTGGCATATCCGGCAGCATAGTCAGCGGCGACAGACAAAAACCGTTCTGCCGGATTTGAATCGGTCGATCAACTCAAAGCGTCGTAGGCCGCCGATACGTACTGCGCCGATCTCTCGGAACCGAGCAGACCCGGCCCCATCTTGTTCATCACGTACGAGAACGTCATGCGCTTCTCGGTGTCGATGATGATCTGCGAGCCACCCCAACCTCCCCAGAAGCAGATTCGCCCCTCCGGAATGAACGGGACGGACTCGGGCGTCGGCAATCCGAATCCGACGCCGAAGCGGACCGGCACGCCGAGGACGAGGTCGACCCCGTACGACTGCTCCTCGAAGATCTTGTCGATCGTTTCCTCCGACAGCAAGCGAACGTCACCGACCTTGCCACCGCACGCGATCACCGATTGGATCCTTGCGAGTGCCCTCGCATTCGAATGACCGTTGGCCGCACCGATCTCGGCGGCGCGCCACCCGTCGGTCCACGAACCTGTAGCGTCAGCGGGCGGCGCGGTGAATGTCTTCACCATGATGTTGTCCATCCCGAGTGCCGCGATGTCGATCGGCAACGGCGGTGGCGCAATCACATTCGAGACTCGCCCGTATTCCGACTTCGGCAAGCCCAGGCGGAAATCAGCATCGAGTGGGCCGGCGATTTCCTCGTCGATGAAGCGGCCGAGGGTTCGTCCGTCGATGCGCCTGACGACCTCGCCGATCAGGTGGCCGTAGTTGAGGGCGTGGTATCCGGATGCCGTACCCGGTTCCCACCACGGAGCCTGCGTCGCCAACCGGGCGGTGGCATATTCGTCGTCGCAAATGTTCTCGAGGGTGAACGGTTGATCCCACCCCGACACACCCGAGGTGTGCGACAACAGTTGCCGGACCCGAATTCGGTCCTTGCCCGCTGCTGCGAATTCCGGCCAGTACTGCGCGACCGGGGCGTCGAGATCAAGCAACCCGCGGTCGACGAGCATGAGCGCGGCCAGTGCGGTCACGGTCTTGCTGCAGGACCAGACATTGGTAACGGTGTCGCGAGACCAAGGAGCAGTGTGCTCGACGTCGACCCAACCGCCCCACATGTCGACGACGGATTCGCCGTCGATCGTCAGTGCGATCGCTGCCCCGACGTCCTCGCCGGAATCGAGATTGCGTGCCAGCGCCTCCTTCAAGCCAGAGAATCGCTGGTCACATACGCCTTCGATGTTCGCCACTGACAGCCTCCACAGGAATGATGAAACTTGACGTCAACTTCAACTATGTCGAGTATGTGTCCGATTCACCTGTGGTGTCAATCACTTCAAGTGCCAGAGTCGGCTCAGACCAACGGGATTCCCTTGGCGATGCGCCGACGCAGATCCCAGAGATAGAAGTTGTAGGGAAACATCCGCAGAATCTTCGGACTGAACCGATTGACCAGCGCGGCGACGCGCATGGATCGGTCGAAGTTACGCTGCTGACGCACTGACCACGGGAGCCGCATTTCGTCACGAAAGGCTTGGGGCAGGAACCCGGTGGTGACAAATCGGTTGAGCGGACCGACCACGGGATGCAACAGCTTCGGAGTGAAGGTCGCCGACGCGATCCCGTAGAGATGCTCACGAATCGTCTCATCGATCGCCACCTTGTCGAGGTTCTCGTTCCAGTAGACCTCGAACGCATCCCGGTCCGCCGGCCACATGTCGCGTCGCATCTGTAGGGTTGTACCGAACGTGGCGCTGCGCTGATAGAACGCATCCCGGGTTACCGGATCGAGATCCCCGTACAAGATTTTGTAGACGTCCTCGAAGCCTCGGTACAGGCAGGCGGCCACCCACAGCTGCAGTTCGGGATCGAACGCGTTGTATTCGACCGCGCTGTTCTCATCGGAGCGAACGTGCTTGTGAGAGCCGTTGACTGCGCGTCGGTACAGCTTCTTTTCTTCGTCCGTCGCCAGGCTCGCCACCGCGAGATACGTCAGCGTCGTCCGGGTTCGCTTCACCGGATGCCGATCCAACCGACCCGTCTCGACCTTGCTCTCATACACGCCGTACCCCACCGCCGGGCGCGCCAACTGCATGATGACGTTGGCGCCTGCGGCCAACAGTCCGAGCCCGGACATCGCCTTTTCAACCTCGGCGTCGATGTCGACCGCCTGGACGCCGACCGCTCCGATGCCGCCTACCACCGCTTCCTCGCGCCCGTCCATCGAATCCCTACTCACCGTCATGGCAGAACCCCTTCGAGTCGATATCTGCGAACGCATGTTCTCAGATGAGTGAAACGCCGAAATGCCGAGATGTCAAGCAATCTCGGGATGCAAAGATGGTCTTCATGAATGACCAACCGCGTTCGTACGGTGGCGTCGACGGCGCGCTCCGCGTAGCCCAACGACGGGAGGCGCTGATCGAGGCCGGTCTGGAACTCATGGGCTCCGCCGAGCCCGAACTGACGGTCCGCGGAGTGTGCAAGAAGGCCGGTGTCGCGGCGCGGTACTTCTACGAGAGCTTCACCGATCGTGATGCTCTGATGTCGGCCGTCTACGACACCGTCATCACGGACATCGCCGTTTCAACCCAGGCTGCAGTGGACGCCGCCGAGACCGAACGCGGCAAGGCGCTCGCTGGAATCGCGAACATCGTCCGCACTATCGCGAACGATCCCCGTCGCGGACGTCTACTGTTCTCCAGCGCCCTGACGAGCCCTGTCCTGGCCGAGAAACGCCAAGCGTCGACGACGATATTCATCGGTCTCCTGGCCGCCAACGCGAAGACCTTCTACCGATTGAACGACAGCGGTCATCTGACCCTGACGGCCACGTTCCTGGTCGGCGGCCTGGCGCAGACCCTCAGTGCATGGCTCGACGGGTACATCGACGTGACGGAAGAAGAACTGGTCGCCGAATGTGCGGCGATCCTGCTCGCACCCGCCCTGCCGCCGTCTTGAGCTCCTGCATTCAGTCCCAGATCCCGATGTTGTCGAGGTGAGCGAGAAGTCGAGCAGCGCCGTCGGAGAACTGCAGACTCATCTGCGCGTCCACCTGTTCTCGATCGTGCTTCTCGAACGCCGCGATCAAAGCATCGTGGCTCGATACCGCAAGCTCACCCCAGCCTGGATCCGTCGCGTAGAGACGAGCAGGGGTGTACCGAATCGCGCCGAACAGGAACCATGCCAACTTCGCACCACCCGCAGCGCGATTGATCAGGCGATGGAACTCGAATTCGCACTGCTCGATCGCAGCTGCATCCGAAGCGTCGACCGCCGCTCGCAAATCGGCATTGAGTTCCGTGAGTTCCGCGAGTTGATCAGCGGTGATTCTGTCCATCGCCCGCAACGCCAGCTTGACCGCGATCTGCCCCTGCAACCAGAAGATGTCTTCGATGTCCTGGCGACTGAGGGGCGAGACGAGATAGCCGCGATGCGGAACCAACTCGACCATCCCCTCGCCGCGTAATGCGACGAGGGCTTCTCGCACCGGCGTGACGCTGACCCCGAGGTCGGCCGCGGTTTCGTCCAGCCTGACGAACTCGCCCGGACGGACCGAGCCGGACATGATCAGGTTGCGAACGTGGTTGGCCACGTCCTCCGACAACTGTGGCCGTCTCCTCAGCTCAGATGTCGCTCTCCGAGTGCGTGCAGACGTTGCCACAACCGATCCTCACAGTCCGTACGTTTTGCCGATGATGTCTCGCTGAATCTCGTTGGTACCACCATAAATGGAGGACACAAGAGTCTTTCGCACATGGTGCTCCATGTCGAACTCAGTCGCGTAACCGTACCCACCCATCATCTGCATCCCCTCGAGCGCGACCTTCTTGGCGGTCTCGGTCAGCTTGAGCTTGGCCATCGACGCTTCCCGCGGGAACATCTTGGTCGGGTTGGCGTCGACCATTCGGGCCACGCTGTAGACCAGCAGACGGCCGCATTCGATCTCCGTGGCGAGATCCGCGATCCGGTGGCGAAGCGCCTGAAACGATCCGACCGGACGGCCGAACTGCTTACGCGTGGTGACGAATTCGAGGGTGTCGTCGAAAGCGCGCTGCGCGGTCCCGAGCATCATCGCCGCGAGGATGAGGCGTTCGATGTTGAGTCCGGCCATGAGTTGACGCCAGCCGTTGCCGACTTCGCCAACCACCGCGTCCTCGGGCAGGAATGTGTCGGTGAAGTAGAGATCGTTGACCTCCTTGCCGCCCATGGTGTCGATTCCACTGATCTTCAATCCGGAGATGTCGGCCGGGACATGGAACATCGTCAGGCCCTCATGCTTGCCTTCACCTCGGGATGTGCGAGCCACCAGAAGGATGTTCTCGGCGAAGTGCGCGTTGGAACACCACGTCTTCTGGCCGTTGATCAGCCACCCACCGTCGACCTTCTCGGCGCGGCAACTCAGATTTCCCACGTCGGAGCCCGCTTCGGGTTCGGACATCGAGATCGACTGAGACGCGCCACGGACGATCCCGCCGAGCACTGCCTCCTTCTGGGCCGGACTGCCGAACTTCTCGTACGCAGCCCCGGTGATGACGGTCGGGCCGAGTCCACCGATCGGCGCCATGCCCTTCGCGGCTTCCTCCAGAAAGATGCACAGGTCGACCGTGCTTCCGGCGGATCCGCCGTATTCCTCCGGGACAGTCAGCCCGAGCCATCCCAATTCCGCCATCTTCTCGTAGAACGCCTGGTTGTGGTTATGGGCGCCATGATCGGTCAGCAGGTCTCGCTGCTCACGGGTACCACTTTCCTTCTTGCAGAACGACGCTACCGACTTGGCGAAATCAGACTGCTCCTGCGTGAAATCCATGTACATCGAAAACTCCCGAGTGAGATGAGGCTGGAGGCTTGTCGGAGCTCGGTCCGACGCATACTGTGACTACCAGCACAGTAAATCACATCACATATATGTGATGCACCGACATGTGGAGGATCTGAAGAACATGACAGAACAGCTCGGCCGCCAGAGCACGTCCACGTCGACAGATCCGAGATCGGACGATCACACCTTCGCGAGCCTCGACCCTCGCAACGATTCCGTGGTCGCGCAGCACCCCATTGCAGACCAGCGAGAGATCGAGAAAGCGGTCGCCGCAGCACGCACGGCGTCGAAGTGGTGGGATCAACTCGGATTCCAAGGCCGCCGGAAGGTGCTCGGCAATTTCCGCGCCGCGATCGCCACTCACGCCGAATCGATGGCGGCGATCATTTCCGCCGAGACCGGAAAACCCAGCGACGACGCACTACTCGAAGTCATGCTGGCCGTCGAACATCTCGACTGGGCGGCACGCAACGCACAGAAAGTGTTGCGCCGCAGACGCGTCGGTGCAGGACTGATCAGCGCCAACCAGTCTGCATCCGTCGGCTACCGGCCGATGGGCGTCGTCGGCGTGATCGGCCCCTGGAACTATCCGCTGTACACACCGATGGGGTCGATCGGCTACGCACTGGCCGCCGGTAACGCCGTCGTGTTCAAACCGAGCGAACTCTCACCAGGCGTCGGCGTCGAATTGGCCCGGCTGTGGAACATCGCGGCACCCGGACACCCTGTCCTGCAGACCATTACCGGCGACGGCAAAACCGGAGCACTTCTGTGTTCGTCCGGCGTCGACAAGATCGCATTCACCGGTTCGACCGCTACCGCAAAGCGCGTAATGGCCGCCTGCGCGGACACCCTCACTCCCCTGGTCGCCGAATGCGGTGGCAAGGACGCCATGCTGGTGGACTCCGATGCCAACCTCGATGCGGCCGTGAGCTTCGCGGCATTCGGGGCAGTGGGCAACGGCGGACAAACCTGTGCCGGCGTCGAACGAATCTACGTCGCAGCGCCCGTGTACGACGCCTTCCTGTCCAAGCTCACCGCCGCGCTACGAGACGCCCACGCCGGCGCCACCGACAGCTCGACCTACGGGCCGATGACGCTGGGAAAGCAGACTGGGATAGTCCGGGGCCAGATCGAAGACGCTCTCAGTCGCGGCGCGAAAGCTGTACTCGGCGGACTTGATTCGTTCAACGGTCCGTTCATCGATCCGATCATCCTGACGGATGTTCCGGAGGATTCCACGGCGATCACCGAGGAGACGTTCGGCCCGAGCGTCGTGGTGAACAAGGTCGCCGACATGAACGAGGGGATCGAACGCGCCAATGCGTCGAAGTACGGCTTGGGCGCCTCGGTGTTCACCAAGAGTTCGTCGAAGGGCCGAGCAATTGCCGAGAAGCTCGACTGCGGTGTCGTCACGGTCAATTCGGTTCTCGGTTTCGCCGGAATCGCCGCCCTGCCGTTCGGCGGGGTCGGCGATTCCGGATTCGGCCGTATCCACGGAGCCGATGGGCTGCGTGAGTTCAGCAGTGTGAAATCACTGGCCGTTCAGAAGTTCAGCGCTCCACTGGACCTGCTGACCATCGAGCGAAAAGCCAGGGACATGAAGATCTCACGTTGGATGCTGGCGAAACGCCACGCGAAGTCCTGAGAGATCAGGCGATCAGCCGGCGGTGACGAGCACCTGCTCGTCGCTGTCGGCTGCTTCGAGTTCACGAACCAGCGGAAGCACCTTGGCCCCGAAGTATTCGATCTCCTCCTGGAAATGCAGGAATCCGCCGAGAATCAGATCGACACCGCGACGGCGATATTCGACGATCCGATGCGCGATTTGTTCCGGCGTGCCGATCAGTTGTGAGCGGAAACCGTCGTTGTACTGAACCAAGTCCTCGAACGTCGAATCCGCCCACATCCCGTCCTTGGACGCGGTCGACGCGCCGGCCTGTTGGACTGCATTCTTGAATCCCTCGACCGCAGGGCGGTTGGCCTTGGCGATGATCTCGCGCAGTGTGTCCTTTGCTTCCGCCTCGGTGTCGCGGGCGATGATGAATCCGTTGAGCCCGAACTTGACCTCCCGATCGTTCTCACGAGCAACACGGCGAACGTCGACCAACTGTTCGGTGACGCCGTCGTAGTCCTTGCCGTTACTGAAGTACCAATCCGAATACCGGCCCGCGTTCTCACGGGCTGCCGCCGAGTTACCACCTTGGAACAGTTCGGGATTGGGGCGCTCCGGAGTGTTGAGAGGCTTCGGCTTCAACGTGAAGTCGTGGATGCGGTAGAAGTCGCCGCGGAAATCGACGTCGTCCTCCGTCCAGATCTTCCGAAGAACCTGAAGGAACTCGGCGCTACGCCGATAACGCTCGTCGTGCTCGAGCCACGGCTCGCCTAGATGTGTGAACTCGTCCTTGAACCAACCACTGACGACGTTGACGGCAAATCGACCGTTCGACAAGTGATCGGCGGTAGCGCCCAGTTTCGCCAACACGGCCGGCTGCCAGAGTCCCGGATGCACCGCGGCGATCACCTTGAGCTTCTCGGTGGCCAGGAGTAGCGCAAGGCTGAAGCTCGTGGATTCGTGCTGGAATTCGGCCCCGTAGCTCGCCTCGTAACGTACCTGGCTCAGGGCGTACTCGAAGCCGTTGTTCTCGGCGGTCTGTGCCAGCTTCTTGTTGTACTCGTAGTCCCAGCTGGTCCGCTGCTCGATGTCGGAGGTGACCAGACCACCACTGACATTGGGCACCCAGTAGGCGAACTTGATCTCGTCGGCGATACGTTCAGTAGACATGAAACCCAGCAAACATGCAGTTCCCAGTGGTTTCCAGGGTAGCGATCACACAGGTTGTAAGTGTTGGGTGGGTGCTGCGACTGTGAAACGGTGGCAGCATGACTGCTGTGGACATTCAGGAGATCGCGCACCGCATCACCAGCGAGGACGAGGCGCTCTCGGTGGCGTCACAGCTGTCCGACGAGTTCGCGGCAGGTGCCGGAGTCCGCGATGCGCAGCGCCTCCTTCCCCACGACGAGGTTCGCACCCTGGCGCGGTCCGGCTTGCTCGGACTCTCGGTGCCGAAGGAGTTCGGTGGCATCGACGCAAGCACCGAGACGTTGGCCGAGGTCTTCCGCCTACTCGCCGAGGGCGATCCCAGCATCGCGCAGATTCCGCACAGCCACTTCACTTTCCTGGAAGCGCTCCGGTACCAGGGGTCTAACGAGCAGAAGCAGTTCTTCTACGCCGAAGCATTGTCGGGCAAGCAGTTCGCCAACGCCCAGAGCGAGCGCGGCAACAAGACCATCGACATCGACGGCACCACTCTCACCCCCGACGGGGAAGACTTTGTGCTCGAAGGTCGAAAATTCTATTGCACCGGAGCGCTTTTCGCAGATTGGATCGTGGTGCGTGCCGCCAATGCGGATCAATTCACCGAGACCGGCGCACAGGTGAAATCCGCGGTCTACCTACCCCGGAATACTCCCGGACTGTCGATCGTCGACGACTGGGACGGCATGGGACAGAAGACAACTGCAAGCGGAACCGTGACCCTGGAATCCGTTTCGGTGCCGCGGTTCAATGTCGTGCCCTTCACGTCGCTCTTCACTCACCCGACCACCTACGGAGCACAGGCCCAGATCCTGCACGCCGCGATCGACACCGGCATCGCGTCGGCTGCACTGCGTGAATCCGTGAAACTCGCGGCAAAGGCGCGTCCCTTCTTCGAAGCGAAAGTCGATACAGCGGTGGAGGATCCACTGCTCGTTCAACTCGCCGGCGAAGCGGCAATCGAGGTTCGCGCTGCCAGATCCCTCTTGGCGGAAGCAGCGCGATCGATCGACGTGGCGCGTCGTGATCCCACCGAGGACTCCACGGCCCGAGCATCCATCGACGCTGCAACTGCCAAAGTGGTCGGCGCCAGGGCGTCATTGGCGGCCACGAGCACTTTGTTCGAGATCGGTGGCACCAGAAGCGCGGGCGAATCGGCGAACCTCTCGCGGTTCTGGCGTGACGCGCGCACGCACACCCTGCACGATCCGACGAGGTGGAAGGTCCAGCACATCGGCCGGTGGACACTGTCCGGGACAATCCCACCGCGGCACGGACTGCTGTGAACACACTCAGTCGGAGTTCATATATCCGCTGATCAAGACTTCCAGTCCTTCCAAGTAGCTCTCAGTCGTCGTCCCTCCCGGCCAGTCCTCGAGCACCTCACTGAGCACCGGCAGTTTCTCGGGCCCGATTTCTCGGATCTTGACCGCGAGAGGTGACACGCTGCCTTCCGGTCGCGTAGTGGTGTCGTAGATGTTGAGCAATGCGCCGAGTGTGTAGTTCCACAGCGCTCGATAGATCAACAGTGCGCGACGAGGTGACATACCGAGTTCGACACACGCGGCCATCGCCCGATCGACCAAGACCACAGCGCCGCTCCCACCACGGCCACCGCGCTGAAGCAACTCGATGATCCAGCGCTCCGACGCCAGCTTTTCGAAGATCGCGGTGAAGATCGTGCGAAGCCGTTCGACCTGATCCTGCGGCAGGACCAGCGCGCCGAGATCTTGTGAGTACACATCGAGCACCGCGCTGATCAGCTGTTCCTTGTCGCCCACGTGCCGGTACAGCGCCATCGGCGTGGTGCCGAGCGACTTCGCCAACGCGCGCATGCTCAACGCGTCGGCGCCGCCGGTCTGAAGCTGCCGTTTCGCCTCGTCGACTATCTGCTCCGACGTGATCGTCGGGGGACGTCCGAGCCGCGGTGATCTCGGTTCCATCTTTTCGGCCATCCGTCGATTGTGCGCGCCCCTGCTACGACGCTCTCGCCCGGGGAACCCCTTGCATCTCAGTCGCCAGCAAGGTAAACCTAACTACTTATGAGAACGCGTATACAAATTAGGTACCTGCAATGACAACAACAACTCGAGCGGTAGCCGCACCAGCTCTGGTCCTCACAGCCGCCGCGGCAGCGCAGTTCCTGGTGGCCTTCGACATGTCGGTCATCAACGTCGCACTGCCCGACATCCAGGAATCGCTGAACTTTTCCGACGCCGGGTTGTCCTGGGTCGTCAACGCGTACGCCCTCGCCTTCGGCGGACTGCTGCTTCTCGGCGGTCGTCTGTGCGACGTGATGGGCACTCGTCGAGTTCTGGTTTCCGGGCTTCTGCTGTTCGCCCTCGTCAGCATCGTCGGCACCTTCTCCGTGTCCGCCGAAATGCTTGTCGGAGCTCGGGCACTTCAAGGCGTCGGCGCTGCACTGATCGCGCCGGCCGGGCTCGCCGCACTCAGTCAGGCCTTTCCCACCGGACGCGCCAGGGCCAAGGCATTCGGCATCGGCGCAATGTCGTCAGCACTGGGCGGCGCACTCGGTGTCGTCCTGAGCGGCATTTTGACCGAAGGGCTCAGTTGGCGATGGGTGATGTTCGCCGGCGCACCAGTGGCCCTGATCGCCGCAGTTGCCGGTGCCCGTGGCCTGCCGGCCGGCCAAGCCGCCAGAGGCGGCTCCCTCGATCTCCCCGGAGCCATCTTGGCGACGGCCGGAATCACCGCCCTTGTCGGCACAGTGATCGCCACGGAATCACATTCCTGGACTTCGGGTTACGTGCTGGGTGGATTCGCGCTCACGATCGCGCTGCTCACTGCGTTCGTTGTGGTCGAAAGCCGCTGCGCCACACCACTGGTACGACTGTCCACCCTGCTTCGACCCCGAATCGGACTGGCCAACGCCATCATGTGCCTGGTGTGCGCGGCACAGTTCAGCGCGTTCTTCTTCGTCTCACTCTTCCTGCAACGCGGGCTGGGCTATTCACCGACCACCACCGGTCTGGCTTTCCTGCCCTTCTGCTTCGGCCTGGTGATCGGCATCCTCGCGTCCACCAAACTCCTTCCGCGCTACGGAGTTCGACCGCTGCTCGTAGTCGGGACAGCAGTCGCCGCAATCGGAACTTTCATGTTTTCGACCATGAACCTCGACAGTCCCTTCTGGGCCGTCATCCTGGTGCCTTCGCTTCTGGCGAGCATCGGCATCGGTCTGTCGTTCATGCCGCTCAGTAACGTCGCCACCGCCGACGCTCCCCCCGAAGAAGTCGGCATGGCATCCGGGCTACTGAGTACATCGCGTCAGATCGGCGGTTCACTCGGACTAGCCGTTCTCGTGAGCGTCGCCGCTTCCTCGACGGCACGTTCGGACAGCGCGCCGACCGAAGCACTGGTTTCCGGATACTCCCAAGCCCTCTTCGTCTGCTCCGGCCTACTGCTGGCCGGTACCCTCCTGTCCTTCTTCTTCCCACGAATGGATCGTTGACCTCAGATGTTCACCACCCGAACCGCATTCGGCATCGTCTCGGCGCTTCTCCTGACCGTCGCCGGCGCAAGCGCGTGCAGCAGCTCCGCCGAGTCCGACACCGCCTCTGCAACTCGCTCCGTCACCCACGAACTCGGCACCGTCGAAGTTCCGGCCTCACCGCAGCGCATTCTCGCGCTCGACGAGTACGCGGGGTTGAGTGCACTCGCACTCGGCGTGAAGCCCACCGTCGTCTACAGCACCCTGCGATCGGACGTCGCCAAGTCGATTCTGCGCGAGCAGGGCGTCGAAATTCTCGACAAGCCGACTTTCTTCGCCAACCCCGCCGTCGAGGAGATCGCGTCCGTCGAACCCGACGAGATCTTGATGAGCAATGCCGGTCCATTACCGAGCCTGTTCGCTCAGATCAACGCCGTGGCGCCAACCTTGGTCCTCCCGTACTCGGCGCCGTGGCGTGACGTGCTCGAACAAGCTGGGGCACAGCTCGATCGAGGCAGCGAAGCAACCGCCATGATCGGAAAGCTGGAATCCGGTCTCGAAGACGTCAAGACTGCGGCGGCCGGCCAGAGCCTTGCGATCCTTCTCGGCTACAGCGGAAACCTGTTCACCGTGCCACCGACCACTCCCATCTCCACACTGGTCACCGAGGCCGGATTCACCAGGCCGGCATCGGAAATCAACGCGACCAACAATCAAGACACCGGCACGATTTCGCCCGTCTCACCTGAACTCCTACCCGAGCATGCGGCGCAGACCGTCGCCGTACTTTCCGGGCAGCAGTACGACGCATCCATCGTGCGAAACACTCCACTGTTCGACAACCTGACACCCGATCCGGCGCACGCTCTGGACGTCAGCGGTGATCTCTGGTTCGGCAGCCATCCTTTTGCCATCTACTGGATCATCCAGGATCTGGACGGCATCGCACATGGCAAGGGGCAGAACAGTATCGGAACCCTCGACAGCGCCGACGCGCGATGGGCGGCATTCAGCGCGCTCTGACGTCCTGACGGAAGGTCAGCGGAGAAACACCCACCCGGGTGGCGAAGAACTTCGTGAAGTTCGCAGAATCGTCGAACCCCAACTTCGACGCCACCTGGGTGACCGTGTCCGTGCCGAAAGACAGCAGACGTTTCGCTTCGAGAACCACACGCTGATCGATGTACTGCTTTGCCGTCATCCCGGCAGCGGCTCGGGTAGCCCGCAGCACAGTCTTCTCGGAGTACCCGATCTTGTTGGCGTACTCCGAAACCGAACGGACCGTGGCGAAGTCACGTTCGACAACGGCATGAAACCTTTCGAACACGTCATTGTGCGCCAGCACGGAACTCTGTTCCTGTCCACCGAGATGGGTCAGTTTCAACAGAATTGCTGTCAGCGTGTGCCGCAGAATGGCCGCGCGAACGACCGGCGCGGAAGTATCCGGGCAGCCGTAGTTCAGGTTCAGGTGTTTCATACCCGTGCTGATGGTCTCGAGGTTCTCACCGGACAACTGCCACGCTGCCTGCCGACTGCGAGCGTTCCCGTCCAACAACTGCTGACTGACGGCATCGAGCGACGAGGGCGTGAACAGAACAACCGTCGCCTCGAAATCCTGGATTCGCCCCCACTGTTGCACCTGCCCCGGTCTGACCCAGAACACGGTCCCCGGGCTCACCGCGTAGTTCACGAAGTCGATGGTGTGTAGCGCCGAACCCTCGGTCACCAGCGCGAGCAAGTGAAATTGCGGACGTTGGGGGCCGACGAACTCTGCGCTTCCCCCGTTGATGCGAATGGTGTCCAGGCTGAGTACTTCGATCTCGGTCGCGTCAGCCACCGACGATGCGTACCCGACGTCCCGGACGGGTACTTGTCTGTTTTTCACTAGTTCGGGACTCATCTTCACCGTGACCGAATACCCGAATGCGACATATCGTCAGGGTATCAATCAGTTCACGCTCGGATAGGAATCTTCCAGTGCAGACATCACGCTCGGAAACAGCAGGCAAGACGCAACTCACCTACGTCTTCGACGCCTATTGCGGGTGGTGTTTCGGCTTCGGCCCTGCGTTGACGGAGTTCGTCCGTCAAAATGCCGATTCCATCGACTTGTCCGTGGTCAGCGGCGGACTGTTCACCGGTGAGCGCGTCGCGCCCATGTCTTCGGCTCCGTACCTGAAATCAGCCAACGCCACCATCGCCGCCCAGACCGGCGCTGTCTTCGGTGACGGATATTCACAACTGGTGACTGATGGGCGGTTCGTCATGGATTCGACGGATGCAGCGATCGGACTCGCCGCACTGCGCGCGCAAGATCCGACACGCGCCCTCGACATCGCGGAGGCCATGCAGATCACGTTCTACCGAGACGGTCGCAGCCTTTCCGATCCTGAGACGTACCGATCCATCGCGGAATCCCTCGAACTCGACCCATCTGCCGCGGTGTCTTCCCTGTTCACCGCCGCCTCGAAGGATGCCGCCCGCGCTGATTTCGTCCGAGCACGCAGGCTCGGCGCCACTTCGTTTCCGACGCTGTTGTTCCACGGGAGCGACGGGTCCGTCGTGAAATTCGGTTCTCCGACCAGTACCGCGGCCGATCTCACCCGCGACCTGAACACGTGTGTGCGGGCGTATGCGGTGGCTTGACCCACGCACTTTTGCGAGCGAAAGGTACGCCCGGCGCCTTCAGTACGCCGAACGTACCTTTCGCTCAGCGTGACTTCACCCAAATCACTTCGGCCCCCCTTCTGGTTTGATGAACACCGAACGAATCGCACCAAAGGGGAAACGACAGTGGTTTCAGATCCGATCACGGGCCTGGAGATGGAACTTGCCGACATGTGGCAACGAGGACGCGCCCAGGCGCGCACCTATGCGCGCGCAATTCATCCCAAACTCGATCCGGCGCTCTACCCGGTTCTGGTCATCCTGAACCGTTCGGATGCGGTGCGGATGTCCGACCTGATCTGCACCCTCGATATCGAGAAGTCCACCTTGACCAGGCAAATCGACGCCGCAGCTCGACTCGGCCTGGTGGAACGAATCCCCGATCCCGACGACGCTCGCGCCAAGTTGGTAGCTCTGACCCCTGAGGCGCGAACGAAGCTCACGACCATCCGCAATCACCAGATAGATCGCTGGCGCGCCCGACTCGCGAAATGGGATACGGACGACATCACCACGCTGACAGCGCTGCTTCACCGACTGGGCAGTTCCGAGGACTGACGACAAAGTAATCGTGATGGGCAGCCCACTCGAACAGCCGGACGATTTACGCCGTCACGACAATTCTGCAGCAGCACGCAGAATCAACTGGGTGACCTCGTGCGGGTGGGACGCCAAGGATGCATGGCCTGCGTCGAGTTCCTCGATCTCGCGGGCACCGATACGCTCTGCCATCCATCGCTCGGTTTCCGGCGGAATCATTCGGTCCTGCCCTGAAACCTGATACCAACTGGGCTTCCCACGCCATGCCGGCGGCCCTGACGGGTCCGAGAAGCACTGACCCGCAATGGGTTTCTGCGTCAGCGCCATGACCAATGCTTCGGTGTCGTCGAGATCCTGACTGAAACTCTCCTGAAACTTGTCCGGGGCGATCCACAAGAAGCCCTCGGCGTCCGGCGCGATGTTCGCCGCGCCCGCCGGCTGATCCGTGCGGGCGAAGATACTTCCCAGGCTGTCACCCTCGTCCGGCGCAAAGGCAGCGATATATACCAGTCCCACAACGTTTTCCGCATGACCCGCGCCTGTGATCACCGCGCCGCCGTACGAGTGTCCGACCAGCAAGGTCGGGCCGTCCATCGATTCGGCCAACTTCCTGGTCCGGTCCACGTCGTCGGCGAGCGAAGTAAGTGGATTCTGGACCGCAACCACTCGATGCCCGGCGTTGTGCAGGGCGGGTATGACGTGACGCCAATGAGAACCGTCTCCCCAGGCTCCATGCACCAGAACGATGTTTACCTTCTCGGTCATGACCAACTCCTCCAGATACGCAGTGCGACGAATACTCCGACGATCGGCAAGCCTTCGAAACCCAGACCTTGCCTGTTACCCACGTTAAGGGGATCCTGGATCAATAACCATGACCAGATTGCCAAGTTTTTGTGCAGAAACGCCGAATGCTCGAGACATCGGAGTGATCGATCCATGAGGACAACATCATCACAGCGGTACGTACCCACCACCGACGAGACTCGAACCCGGGACACCCTCTCGCACGTTCTCGAAGTCGTCCACCTTCGCGGTGATCAGATTCATCGCTGCGTCCACGGCGAGAACTTCACCGTGGAGGTACCCACGGGGGTGCGAGCACTTCACATTGCCGAGCACGGTGACATCGTGATCAGAACGCAGGGCAAAGCCCCGATCGAACTCGGCCCCGGGGAACTCGTACTGTTACCCCATGGGCTTGCTCATACGATCGAGAATGCGATGCCGATGCACACGAAAAACGAAACATGTTGGCTTTTCGGCACTTTCACACTCGACGACGTCGCAGCGCAGCGACTGCTGTCCGTTCTGCCGGACTTCGTCGAACTGCGCGCGACACAAGGAACCCCGGTCGAGTGGCTCGAGGTGAGCAGCCGACTGTTGGGCGCCGAGGTGGACGATCCGAAACCTGGTTCCTCCGTGATGGTTTCCCGGATTCTCGACCTTCTCTTCGTCCAGATCCTCAGAGCGTGGGCTCGAGCGGACGGATCGAACGGCGGATGGTTGACCGCAGCAATGGATCCACGAATCGGGCAGGCCCTCGAGGCCGTCCACAACGACCCGTCACGCAACTGGACCATCGACGAACTGGCGACGCTGTCCACCCTGTCGAGATCGTCTTTTGCGGAGCGCTTCTCGCGACTGGTCGGCCAGACGCCCGGCGCTTACATCACCGAGCGCCGACTCGACCGTGCCGCCGAACTACTCGTGCAAACCACCGAGCCGGTCGGAACCATTGCGATAACTGTCGGCTACGAATCCGATGCCGCGTTCAGCCGCGCCTTCCGTCGACGATTCGACGCCTCGCCGTTGAACTGGCGAAAGTCCAACTCCCACAATCACTGACGTCAGGTTGCAGCGACTACGCCTGCGACCGGGATCCGGCCGAGAACTGCAACGCGGAAGTCCACCATCGCGCGCTCCACGTGATTGGCGCTCGAGACCACAACCACGCCGGTCGCGCCTCGATCGGCGAGAATCCGCGCAGAGTTGATCGCATTCTCGACTGTCGACCACGAAGTTCCCTCTTCGGTGATCCGGCCCGGGTTGACGCCGTTGGCAACGAGCCATTCGCGCATCGCCCTGGCTTCCGTTACTCCGGCCTTCGGAGCCCCACCGCTTGTGATGATCGGAGACTGCGGGTACTGACGGGCCAGCTGGAGCGCCGCCTGAAGCCGGTCGACCAACATCGGACGCATCGTGCCGTCGTCGAAGAGGCCGGCACCCAAGACGACGATGTTCGTGCCCACGGGGTTGAGGTCGAGCAGCACGGGCGACTGGCGTGTCAGCGTCTCAGCACTCGTGCACGCGAGAATGAGAGACCGCACCGGTGTTTGGCAGCCGCCCACCGTCGACAGGATGCCGTTGACGACCGTCGACAGGATGCCGTTGACGACCGTCGTCGGAGTGATGTCGGCACTCGCTGTCGCCGGCGTCAATCCCACTCCGGCTGCGGCGATTACCGAAGCAGCAATCAATCCCTTCGTCAGAGACCTACGAACATTTGCCATGTAGCCGAACCCCCAGATTGTCGATTGTCCAGCCCACGGTAACGAACATTTCGTCGCGATTGCATCATTTGACTCAAATTTACTGTTCACTGACCGTCACACAGATTAAACATAAATATTGGGCAACAATTCGGGTTCGAAACCGTCATCTACCAGCATCTCGAATCGACGCGCCTGCCGCGTTACCGATCTGAGCTGCAGCATCCCCGAGCAGGTCGGCGACACTGAACGGCAACAATTCGTTGTTGCAGATCACGATGTTGCATCCGGGTGTTCCTGCTCGCCCCGTCCCGACCATCGTGTCGAAGATCAATTCGGGGTTCGCGAAGCCGACGAGCTGTGACGGATCGTCGATGAGCGGACCACCCGACCCATGCACGGGAGGCCCGACGTACGGCGGCGGTGAAACGTCCACAATCGAAGCGACGACAAGCCGCAAGAACTCCTGGAGATAGAGATCCCGAGGCGCGTTCTGCCACACCGGATGCGAAACATACTTGCTCACCGGCGCATTCTCGGAGTAGAAGTCCTCGCCCGCGTTCACCCAGGTCAAGAAGCCGTACCCCCATTGGACGGAGAGGGCGCGGACAACTCGTCGAGGTAGGCGGAGTCGATCAACGTCTGATCACGCCACGCGCCTCGTTGCACCATCAGCTGACCCAGTCTGGCCATGTCTCCCGGCCGCATTGCCAATCCGAGAATCAGACACGTTCACAGAGAACCACAGACGCATCACGTTTGGGAAGAGTCCGCCTCCATTCCGAGCGCGCGACGCGCTCCCAGCGCCATGGTGACCTGTACAAGATCTTTCGGTGACGACAGGTCAAGTCCCGTCAGGGAACTCGCTTTACGCAGGCGGTACACGACCGTGTTCGGGTGTACGTGCAACTGCCGAGCGGTGGTAGCTCGATCGAATCCGGAGTCGATGAAAGATTCGAGCGTCTCGAGCACGGCAGGATCGGACTCCAACCGCGACAACACATCTGCGAGGATCGGCAGCGCAGCGCTCGGGCGGGTCAGTTGATACTCGACTGCAAGATCCTCGAGACGCACGACCCCACTTGTACGGCCGTACTTTCGGGCAACGTTCAGCACCTCGCGCGCCTGCGACACCGCTGCGGGAATTGCCGGCGGTGCCGCGACATGTACGGCGGCAACCGTCGATGCACCGATGACCTTCTCGAGATCACCCAATCGTCGACACAATGAAAGATACTGCGGACTCGACGCCCAGTTCCCCTCAGCGGGTTCCGATTCCACAATAGGAATCAGTACGGCTCCGCCACTGCTCCCGAGCACCCCGAGCGCTTTGTCACGCCCCACCTGATCAAGCTCTCGTTGCAGGTGGCGCACCTTTCTCCGCTCGGCGACGGCAGTGTCCACCTCGGTCGAGGACTCGTCGTCATTCCGTTCGACGTGCAGCGCCACCACCCAGTACAGGCGCGCCAACCTGATGCCCACATCGTCGGAGATCCGATCAACATCGACACCCGTCGAAAGTGCTACGAACAATGACCTTCGCGCAGAATCCTCGTCCGTCTGGGTGACATGGTCGGAACCGTAGCCGGCAAGAACCGCCGACGCGGAAGCCGCGGTGTATGCATTCAAGAGTCGTCCGGTGCGGGCAAGTGCGACACCGTCTTCCGGGACCGCCCATTCGCTGATGGTCTCCCACCACAGCCCGGCTGCCAAGTGATATGCCCGCAGCACCTCACCGAGCGGAACCAATTCCTGAGCCCGTTGGCGAGCCGATTCGCTGATGTCGGCGAGCAACTCGGGCGCCAGATCGGCGCCGGTCCGCAGCATCGAAATGAACAGTTCCAGATTGCGCCTCACGATGGTGGTGACGTCGTTACGCAATGCCTCGTCAGGGAGCAACCGGTAGAAGGTGACGTCGCGGTGGACCAGATCGACTGTCTCAATGACCAGTGGATGGGTGCGTTGCGCCAGTCGGTCGGCCAGAGATCTGCCACCAACCAGGATCGGCTCGAACGGCAGATCTTTGTTTCCTGACACAAAACCCTCCACAGAATTGAATTGCCACCACAAGGCCGACCTGCCTTTTTCCTATCACTATGTAACCCACGCCACTCACGAATTCACAATCAGCGGCGTAACTGGAAGTCCCACCTTCGACCAAGAGGAGCCTCGAGTGACGTGGAAAACGCGCAGCGCAGCCATTCTGGCAGGCGTCGTGGCTGCCGGTTCGATCGCGGCTCTCGGGACCGGTGTGTCGAGTGCCGAGACAGCGGTCAGCACTATCCAGTACGTCGCGCTCGGCGATTCCGCGGCGGCCGGCCCACTGGTCACCGCGCAGGACTCGTCGTCACCGGGCTGTCTACGATCACTCGACAACTACCCGTCCGTGGTGGCGCGAGAACTCGGCGCTCAACTCACGGATATGACCTGCTCGTCGGCGCGATCCGCCAACGTCACGGACACCGCACAATCGACGTTCTCCGGTCAAGTATCACCGCAGGCAACAGCATTGGGGCCTGATACCGACCTCGTCACCATCACCATCGGTGCCAACGACATCTCGTTGTTACCGACAGTTCTGAGCTGCGTCAATCCACTCCCCGAACCCACCGGAACGTCCTGCCGTGACAAGTTCACCTCCGGTGGCGTCGATCAACAGCGACAGATGATCGAAAATGCGTCCACAGGTTGGAGTTCCATGATCGAAGTCGCGCAGGATCGAGCACCGTCGGCGCGCATCGTCGTGGTCGGATACGGAACATACATCCGTAGTGGCGGCTGCCCCGGCACTCAGCCGTTCTGGCCGCGCGACGCCGACTATCTCCAGAGTGTGATCGACTACGGCAACACGGTCATGGCAGCAACTGCGGCCCGTTACGGCGTCGAGTACATCGACATCACCGAAACCACTGCCGGGCATGACATCTGCACGGACCCTGCCACTGCTTACTACACGGGAATCGTCCCTACCCAGCCGGCGGTTCCACTGCATCCCACTGCGGCCGGGATGCAGGCGATCGGGAAAACGGTCGCCGACGCTCTGTCCTGAGCTTCTCCCCCAGCACAATTCATTCAGCACTCGCGAAAAGGGTGGAACAATCATGTCAATTCAACGAGACGCTCCGCCGCTGCCGTCCGTCGACGGCGCCCCTGTCGGAACACGTGACAAACTTCTCGGCGGCACACTCGTCGCCCTGTTTCTCGCGAACATGCTCAACTTCTTCGACCGGGCGATCCCCTCAGTCGTTGCCGAGCCGATCAAGAACGAGTTTTCGCTCAGCGACTTGCAATTGGGATTGATCACCTCTGCATTCACCCTCGTCTACGCAGTCGCAGGACTGCCTCTGGGCCGGTTGGCCGACACGAAGAACCGTCCCAAGATCATCGGGATCGGACTCCTGGTGTGGAGCGGACTGACGGCAGCAACCGGTGCCGCCGGCAGCTATGTGCTGTTCATCCTCGCGCGTCTCGGCGTCGGTGTGGGCGAAGCGACCTTCACACCTGCAGCCAACTCGATGATCGGTGATATCTACCCGGCAGAACGACGCTCACGCGCACTTGGTGTCTTCATGCTCGGTTTGCCAATTGGCCTCATGCTCGCCTACTTCACCGTCGGCAAGATCGCCGAGGCATTCGACAGCTGGCGTGCACCGTTCTTCCTCGCGGCGATTCCCGGTGTCCTGCTTGCAGTCGTGCTCTACCGCATGGCAGATCCGGTTCGTGGTGGTTCCGAAAGTCCGGAGGCCCGCGCAGCCGCTGTTTCACAGGCACCGATCACCCGCCCGATCCGTCGTCTGCTCGCAATTCCTACGCTTCGTTGGCTCATCCTTGCCGGGCTGACGTTCAACTTCGCCGCCTACGCAGTGAATTCGTTTGTCGTCCCGCTGCTCATGCGCCAGTACCACCTGAAACTGACTGCGGCGGCATCGGTCACCGGCATCATCGTCGGAATCACGGGCCTGATCGGATTGCTTCTCGGCGCTCGCTACGCTGACAAGGCCAGCGCACGCTCACCACGCGCACGGTTGATGATCGGTGTCGGAACCTCGGCATTGGCGGCACCTTTGACGGCGCTGGCACTGTTGCAACACGGCGGAAACGTCGTGATGTTCACGCTCTTGTTCTCGGCCGGGTGGCTTCTGGCTTACGGCTTCTACATCAGCGTCTACCCTGCCATTCACGACGTCGTGGTTCCCAGGCTCCGCGGCACTGCGACTGCGTTGTTCTTCGCTGCCATGTACCTTCTCGGCGGATTCTCCGGACCGGTTGCCGTTGGAGCGATCTCGGACTGGTTCGCCAAGCGTGCACTTGCAGATGCCGGTACCGGGAAGTTGGCTCAGTACGCCGGCGACGGGTTGAACTCGGCCATGTATCTCGTGCCGATCATGTTGGCACTCACCGCGGTATTCATCTACCTGGCTACCCGCACTGTAGGCAAGGACTCCGCGCGCATGCAAGCGGAGCTGAGCCAGGCCTGACCGACAAGTTCACGGGCGGTGGCGGGACCCTGAGGCCCCGCCACCGCCGAGTTCAGTTGACCGTAATCGCCAGAGTCGACAACATGGACCGCAACATGTCCGGCAAGCGAGCGATCATTCGCTGCTCGGTTATCCGAACGGAGACGGGCGCGGCCAGCGTCGCTCGCCACAGTTCCGGTTGATTCTTCATCAGGTTGTTGTAGACCGGGAGCAACTGATCGTTGATGTAGGTCCAACGACCATCCCGGTCCGCCCAGTTGAAGTCCGGAAGCGGCGTTTGCACAACAGCATTGCCCACCGCGAACGAGAGCGGGTTCGACTCGCGTGGCGGCACGACGCCAGGCATCGACGGTGATGCGGCGAAGGTGGTCAGGTAAGTCAACGAGCGACCAACGCTACCGCGGTAGGCCTTCGCCTCGTCCCACTGATCACCCACCGACTGGTACTGCTCCCTTCGCAGCAGACGCACATTGCCGTCGAAGACCGATTCCGGTGTCCCCGAAGCAATGTTGTTCCACGCGATACGGGCGTTCTCGTCGAGCAGCCCTGCGCGATCGAGTTCGGCGATGCCGTCGACACCGTCGTGAACCCACGCCATGTGCATGGGAATCAGGTCCGAGAAGATGTGTTTGCTCATCGCAATCACTTTCCCCTGGAACCACATCACGTCCTCGGGGCGAATCTCGTGGCCGACCTGGAGAAGTGCCGCAATGTCCTCGGGCGCTCCCATCGACGATGCAACCGGCGCCCCGATGCGGTCGATCTCTCGCCACACCAGTGCCATCGCCTCGCTGATCGCTTGGACTTCCAGCACAACCCGCCCGTAGTCCAAGTCGAGGAGTCCACCGGCGAAAGCGGGCCCGACCATTCCTCCCATACCTGCCCACTGCAGCTCTCGATGCTCGAGCTGGAGTCGCTCGTAGAATTGGAAAGTGTTGGTGAGGTTTCCGAGATTCGCGTGCACACCGTCGAACGGAGTCCACGAAGCGAGATCGATACCTGCCGACTCCGTCCCGACCGCGAGCCAGTACTGCTTGAGCAGTGTCTGATAGCGATGCGGATCCACTCCCGAGGCTCGGGCGGTATCCACCAAAGACCGCAGCGTCGCGGAATCCGATGGCAGAGAAGGATGCAGGCCGCCCGTGGCTTCGGCGTTTGCGTTCACTGCTTCCAGGTCGAGGTACCTGTCGAGCTCACCAGTACCCGCGGACGCCCTGCCTCCCAGTACGACGGCACCGCCGATACCTGCCGAAGCAACGAGAACCGTGCGCGCAAAATCCCTGCGCGTCAGAGACTTCCGCAAGCTCATCGTCCCTCGGCTTCGTCGAACGTCTTTGCCAGCCAGGCGATGTCCTGCATACCCAGCTGATCGGTCACCGTCTTGTACAGGTTGGTCACGTAATCGAGCGGCCCGCACTGCGACGGGAGCAGGTCCACGTTGCCGCCGTCTGCTCGATATGTCTGCGCCAATTGCTCTGCCTCACTGAAGGGAACGAGAAAGTCGTCCTCACAGGAAGAAATCAGAAGCTTGGAAGCCGGCGCCTGCTTTCCCAACGTGTTGTCCGCGTACGCCGCGGCCAGCGCAGGGATCGTTCGGGGCGAAGGGTTGGTGAGTAGGACGTCGAATGGAACGAATGGGAGTCCGAGGTAGAGCGCCTGGCAGGACGCGCGGAAGGCTGCGGCGACGTTGTGACCGATCGGAGTCAGATGATCGTCGAGCCGAACGTCGGGGTAGCCCGCGTCGAATCCGAGAATGCTCGAGAAGACGAATCCGGAACCGATCCCACCGGCCGCTGTTTCCTCGAACGTTGCGGGGTCGATCATCATCGCCTGAATGGCACTGGCCTGGACGTTCAGTTCCGGCGCATAATCATGGGCTTGTTCCGCGGCAAAGCCCGCTGCGACACCGCCTCCGGCGACACCGTAGATGCCGACAGGGGTGTCTGATTCGAGGCCGCCTTCCGGAAGCGCGAGTGCTGCCCGAACGCCGTCGAGCGTTGCCTTCCCTGAGAACTGTCCGATCGAGAACGGATGGGGAGCAGTGTCGCCGTCGTTGCCGACGTCGCTCATCATCACTGCCCAGCCGTGGCCGAACATCTGAGCCACCGGGCCGAGCGCCGAGAACATCGCCGGGTCGCTCTGATTGCCGCCGGTCCACTGGTGACTTGGTGCGCAGTTCGCGCCGAGGCTGTCGTTCGCCTCGGCGTATCCGATGATCTTGCGATCACCTGGCGCAGTTCCGTCCTCGGGAATCATCAGAATTCCGGTGCTGATCACCTGCCGACCGAAGTGATCAGTGGTGGTGTACATGAGTTGGTGAGCCGAGACCACGTCGGGACGGACCTGGTAGACCTGCACGCTGACCGGACGCGCTTTGAGAAGTGTGCCGGGGGCGGTACCCGGCTCGATTTCAGGTTCGTCGAACCACGGATCATCGGACGAGAGCCCGAGTGGAGTCAATTCGGTGGAAATGTCAGCGCCTTGGAGTGCCTTCACGACCAACGGGTTGAACACGTCGGCCAGGTCGACGGTCTCCTGCGCACCAGCCGGCGACCCCACCGCAAACAAGGCCACTGCCAGGGCCGATGCCGTTCCGGCGCGCCATGACCACCGTCGCCACGTCGAGTCAAACATCGTTCACGAGTTCCTTACTTTCGGGTAATGAGCACCCCTACACTCCCATTCACCTGCATTAACAGACAAGTCGGGCACCCATCCGTTGGCCGAAAACCTCGATCGGGCTTAGGCTGACGGCACCTGTCCGGCAAGTCTGGCGTGGGAGGTTTGTCTGTGAGTGCTCCGACCCGTGTATCGCGAGCTACCGGCGATTCACTCCAAGCTCGACCGCGGCCGTCCAACATCACGTGCAAGATTCTGATGGCCGTGACAGGACTGATCTTCGCCGCTTTCGTTCTCGTCCACATGATCGGAAACCTGAAGGTCTACACCGGTGCCGATCACTTCGACGACTACGCACACTGGCTACGAACGGTGTTCGAACCCTTCCTGCCCTACGAGGGACTTCTGTGGATTCTTCGCATCGTCTTGCTCGCGTCATTGGTCGCACACGTCTGGTGTGCCTGGCTGCTCACCGTCCGCGGACGCCGAGCTCGAGGAAAATTTCGACGTAAAGGTCTGGGAATCAAGTCCTTTACAGCGCGCACGATGCCCGTCACCGGAGCTGTGCTGCTGCTGTTCGTCATTTTCCACATACTCGACCTCACGACCGGAACCCGACCCATCGGCAGCAGCGAGTACGAAGCGGCCACGCGCACACAGAGTTACGCATACGACAATCTGATTGCCAGCTTCGAGCGTCCGCTGGTGGCAGCGTTCTACATCGTCGCGATGGCTCTGCTGGCAATGCACCTCGCGCACGGGCTCTGGAGCGCGGTCAACGATCTCGGCGTGACCGGCCAACGACTGCGCCGGATTGGCGTTGCACTCTCCGGAATCTTTGCGCTCGCCGTGATGGTCGGAAACATGTCGATCCCCATCGCGGTCATGACCGGCGCCATCTCGAAGACAGGAGCGTCATAAGTGAACAGCTTCGAACTCGACGATCTGCGCAGCATCGGGACACCGGTGGACGGTAAGGTCCCGGCCGGCGATCCTGCGACGGCCTGGCCCACTCGCAAACTCGACTACAAGCTCGTCAGCCCACTCAACCGGCGCAAGTTCACGGTCATCGTCGTCGGTACCGGCCTCGCCGGCGCGGCCTGCGCCGCCTCCCTCGGTGAACTGGGCTACCACGTCGAGTCCTTCACCTTCCACGATGCACCCCGCCGTGCACACAGTGTCGCCGCGCAAGGAGGCATCAACGCTGCTCGCGCTCGAAAAGTGGACAACGACAGTCTCGCCCGCTTCGTGAAGGACACCGTCAAGGGCGGTGATTTCCGGGGCCGTGAGGCCGACTGTTTCCGTCTCGCCGAAGAATCCGTACGCGTCATCGATCACATGAATGCCATCGGGGCACCGTTTGCTCGCGAGTACGGCGGCACTCTGGCCACCCGATCCTTCGGCGGCGTTCAGGTGTCGCGCACGTACTACACGCGCGGGCAGACAGGCCAGCAGTTGCAGATAGCGTCGTCGCAGGCACTGCAACGTCAGATCGCAGCCGGAACGGTCAACCTACACACCCGAACCGAGATGCTCGATCTCATCGTTTCGGACGGGCGAGCACAAGGGATAGTCACACGCGATCTCGTGACCGGTGAGATCGGCGCCACCACAGGCCATGCCGTCGTACTGGCATCCGGCGGCTACGGAACCGTATTCCACAAGTCCACACTTGCGAAGAATTCCAACGCCACGGCCGCCTGGCGAGCGCACCGACGCGGTGCGTTGATGGCTTCACCCTCGTTCATCCAATTCCATCCGACGGCACTTCCCGTCAACTCCGAGTGGCAGTCGAAAACCATTCTGATGAGCGAATCCCTGCGCAACGACGGCCGGATCTGGGTACCGGCCAAGCCCGGAGACGATCGTGAGCCCGGCGACATTCCCGAAAACGAACGCGACTACTACCTCGAGCGCAAATATCCGGCGTTCGGGAACCTCTCTCCCCGCGACGTCTCTTCACGGGCCGCCCGCGAGCAAATCGACTCCGGTCACGGCGTCGGCCCTCTGAAAAACAGTGTGTACCTGGATTTCCGCGATGCGTTGGCACGGCTCGGCCGCAAGACCATCGAGGAGCGATACGGAAATCTGTTCTCGATGTATCGCGACGCCACCAGCGAAGACCCCTATACGGTGCCGATGCGCATCGCCCCCGGAGCCCACTTCACCATGGGAGGACTGTGGAACGACTACGACCAGATGACCTCCATCCCCGGCTTGTTCGTCGGTGGTGAGGCAGGCTGGGGATACCACGGGGCCAACCGCCTCGGCGCCAATTCGTTGCTCTCGGCATGCGTCGACGGCTGGTTCACCCTCCCGTACGCGATTCCGAATTATCTTGCACCGCTACTCGGATCCACTCCACTCGAACTGTCCGATCCCGCTGTGACGTCGACGCTCACTGACGTGAGGGGTCGGGTGGACCTGCTGCTCTCGGTCGGCGGAACACACGGCCCCGACAGGTTCCATCGACAACTGGGCGAGATCCTCTATGCGGGTTGCGGTGTCACCCGAACGGCCGAGGGCTTGACCAAGGCGATCGCCGAAATCCGCGCACTGCGAACCGATTTCTGGTCGAACCTGCGAGTTGCCGGCAGCGGAAACCAGTTCAACCAGGAGTTGGAAAGGGCCGGCAGGGTAGCCGATTTCCTCGAGCTCGCCGAACTGATGTGCGTCGATGCTCTCGATCGTGACGAGTCCTGTGGAGCGCACTTTCGTGCCGAACATCAGACTCCCGACGGCGAAGCGCAGCGAAACGATCAGGACTGGTGCTTCGTCTCCGCGTGGGAAACCGCCCAGGACGGCAGACACGTTCGACACGACGAGCCGTTGTCCTTCACCGCTGTTCCACTGCAGACGAGGAACTACGTATGAAAATCACCGTGGACGTGTGGCGCCAATCCGGACCTGAGTCGTCCGGCGCATTCGACACCTACCAAATAGACGACGCGACGGTGGAGATGTCGCTGCTGGAGCTCCTCGACCGACTCAACGACCAACTCGTGGAAAGCGGCAACGAACCCATCGCCTTCGATTCCGACTGCCGAGAAGGGATCTGCGGGTCCTGTGGCATCACCGTCGACGACGTTCCCCATGGGCCGGTTGCGAACACTCCCACGTGCCGTCAGCACCTGCGCAGCTTCTCCGACGGTGACCGAATCAAACTGGAGCCATTCCGCTCCGCAGCCTTTCCAGTGGTCCGCGACCTCGTCGTCGATCGCTCTGCGCTCGACCGGGTGCTCGAAGCCGGTGGATACGTTTCGATCAATGCAGGAACCGCGCCGGACGCAGACAGTCAGCCGCTCTCGCATCAAAGTGCCGAAGCTGCACTGGACTTCGCCGCGTGCATCGGCTGCGGCGCTTGCGTGGCAGCCTGCCCGAACGGTGCCGCGCACCTCTTCACCGGGTCCAAACTGACCCACCTGTCTCTCGTCACGCAGGGCCGCAACGAACGTGGCAAGCGGGCCCGAGCGATGTCGCACCAGATGGAGGCCGATTTCGGGCCGTGCTCGACCTACGGTGAATGTGCGCAGGTGTGTCCCGCGGAGATACCGCTGACCGCGATTGCCGCTGTCAACAAGGAATCGATGCGATTCGGATTGCGGCGCAAGGACAACTGATCGTCACCAGGCGCCGATCAGCTTCATCCACGCGCCGCCGATGATCGTCCAGATCAGGATGATCACGACGCTCATCACGAAACCGATTCGGAACCATTCCGAGGTCTTGATGTATCCGGAACCGTAGATCACTCCGGCCGGACCGGACGCGTAGTGCGAGATACCGCCGAACAGGCTGCCGATGAAGCCGAACACCAGGGCTGAGAACAGCGGCGGTGCACCGGTTGCCACCGCCGCGCCGAGAAACACCGCGTACATCGCGACGATCTGCGCGGTGTTCGACGCAAACAGATAGTGCGCGTAGAAGTACACCAAGGTCAGGATCGCAAAAGCCCAGATCCACGGCAAACCGTCGACGCTCGAGGAGACCTGGGTTCCGATCCACGAGATCACGCCGAGTTCTTCGAGATGGCTTGCCATACCGACCAGAACGGCAAAGAACACGAGCGTCTGCCACGCCCCGGTGTCGTGGACCAGGTTGTTCCACGTCAGCACCTTGGTCACCAACAGGATGCCGATTCCGACGAATGCTGTTGTAGTGGCATTGACGTTGAGCTGCGAGCCCAGGCACCAGAGCACCAGCAGCAGAACGAAGGTGGCGGCCATGATCTTCTCGTTGCGGCTGATCGGACCTGCCTTGCGCAGTTCATCCCTGGCTTGCTCGGGTGCTTTCGGAGTCTTCAACATCGTGGGCGGGAAGATCTTCGACATCACCCACGGGATCGCGATCAGACTCGCAATTCCCGGAACCGATGCTGCCAGCGCCCATTTGCCCCACGAGATGTCGATGCCGATCTTGGCAGCCGCATCGACGGCCACAGGGTTACCCGCCATGGCGGTGATGAACATCGCGGAGGTCACGACGTTGACTTGCAGCGACGTGAGCAGCAGATATGCTCCGAGCTTCTTGCGAGAGTCCTCGGGCTCGGGATTGGAGTCCTCCAACTTGCTCAGCGAGACGATGATCGGATAGACGACGCCACCCGCACGGGCGGTGTTCGACGGCGTCGCCGGAGCAAGTATCAAGTCCGTCAACGCCATTCCGTAGGACAATCCGAGACTCGACTTGCCGAGTTTGGTCACGAACATGAGCGCAACCCGTTTGCCGAGTCCAGTGACCAGAAAGCCCTCGGCAATGAAGAACGATGCGACAATCAGCCAGATCGTGGTGTTACTGAAGCCGGACAACGCTTCCGTCGGCGTCTCGGTCTGGGTGATCATGGCGATCGACAGGCCTACCAGCGCCACAGAACCCGTCGGCAGAGGCTGCAAGATCAACGCCACGATGGTGCCGACGAAGATTCCGAGCATGTGCATGCCCTTGGGATCCACACCGTCCGGAACAGGCATGAAATAGATGATCAGGCCGAGGACGACGGGCACCGCAGCCGGGTAGTACCGCCTGAGCACCGATTGTTTCGACGGCTCCGCCGGCGGTGTCGTCTCAGAAAAAGACTCAGTGCTTTCGGATTTGGCCTCGGACATTTGCATCTCCTCGACTTGTCGCCCCAGGTGATCGCCCCAGATGATTGTCCCCCAAACATCAGGTTTTCGTGCGGTCAATCCAAGTTCGAGAGAAAATGCCCGGAAGCACAGTCGTCCTTACGAGGCGCTGTCTCGCACCGACGCTTCAGTGGGAGAATGCCCATCTCTCGCAAAAGATTGTGCCAATCGATCAACAGAGGCGCCGGCGTGCTGCACGCTTGAATCTCGGAGAGTTGTTCAACCTGCTTCTGCGAAAGGTATTCGTCGGCACGATGTTTGGGTCAGGACTGCGCGGATTGCCGATCTCGACCGGATCTTCGCGCGTGATGTGATCCAATTCCGAAGCATGTCAGCCGACAGACAGACCCACGAACCGAGAAGATTCGTATCGGACCGACGACTGGTTGCGCCATCTATTGTCGGGAGTGTGACGGAATCCGACGCCCACGAGGACTCGACCGACTCCACTGAATCGGCAGTGGCCGATCACCCGAGGAAACGTCCACTGTGGCGTGAGATTCTGATCCTCGTTGTCGTCGCACTTGTCCTGAGTGTTGTCATTCAGAACTTCGTCGGACGCATTTTTCTGATCCCGTCGGAGTCCATGGAACCGACACTTCACGGCTGCACCGGCTGCACGGGAGACAAGATCCTCGTCGACAGAATCAGCTATCGATTCGGGGATCCGCAACCTGGGGATGTGGTCGTGTTCAAGGGACCCGAGTCCTGGAACGACGAGTACAAATCCATTCGATCCGACAATTCGATTGTTCGCGCGTTTCAGGGACTCGGGTCCATCGTCGGCTTGGTCCCGCCGGACGAAAACGACCTCGTGAAGCGGGTAGTCGCGGTCGGTGGCCAAACCGTACAGTGCCTGTCCGAGGGAGAGGGGCTTCGGGTGAACGGCAAGCCGCTGACCGAGCCGTACATCGACAAGCGCATTCCGGGCAACGATACCTCTTGTCAAGGAAGGTATTTCGGGCCGGTCACGGTTCCCGACGGGAACCTGTGGGTGATGGGCGACAACCGCGCCCATTCGAAGGATTCACGTTTCCATCTCGATGACGAACACAGTGGAACGGTGCCGATCGACAATGTCATCGGCAAGGTTCAATTGATCGTCCTTCCCTTCTCACGGTGGGGAACTGTGAGCTCGTTCGATCCGCAGTGACAGATCGAATCAACCAGGCGGGCTGCATCTTCGGACGGCACAGTCGACATGGCTCCGCTTTCGGACGATCATCGAGCGCATCTGTTGCCGAAGGTAGGAGAACCACATGCGCGCTCGACGCATCACCGCCAATCTCAAAGTCGCCGATGTCGGAACCGCCAAGAGCTTCTACTCCGACTTTCTCGGCCTGAGCACCGAAGAGTTCAACATGGGGTGGGTCGCTCGCTACACCTCTCCCGACACCGGCGCGAACGTACAGCTCGTCACGCACGACGCCACTGCAGCCGAGGACTCGGTCATCTCAGTCCACACGGACGACGTCGACGGCGCCTACGAAGAGGCCCGCAGGCTCGGCTACGAAATCGTGCACCCCATAACGACCGAAGAGTGGGGTGTTCGCCGATTCCTCGTCCGGGCACCCGATGGCAACGTCGTCAACATCGTGCGACACCGGGACTGAGCAGCGGAAAGAACCCCATTCGACGTTTTAGGTCATTTGACCTAGAGTTAGGTGCATGACCGATTCATTGCAGTATTCAGCCGACGGCCCGATCCTCGTGGCCGGCGGATACGGAACCGTGGGCAGCGCCCTGACAGCGTTGCTCGCCCCCGACTTCCCACTACTCCTCACCGGACGCACCCCCGAGCGAGGCGACGAACTGGCCGGCCGTCACGGCGCTTCCGTCCGCCGCTGGGACCTCCTCGACCCGACACCCTTCGACGCGTCCGTACGCGCGGTCGTTTCGACGGTCAACGATCCCCACGATCGTGTCCTGTCCGCCGCCGTCGAGGCCGGCATTCCGTACGTGGACATCACCCGCTGGACAACCCGCGTCGCTCGCGCCGCCACTCTGGCGGGTCAGAAGTCGCCGAGCGCACCGGTGTACCTGTCGTCCGGATGGATGGGCGGAGTCACCAATATCGTCGCCGCAGCGCTGGCCGAGGAACTGGGTGGCGCGAGCACGATCGACGTCTCGATTCGCTACGACGTCAACGACATTGCCGGGCTGGACTCCGTCGACTTCATCGATCGGCTCGGGCAGGATTTCGAGGTGATGCAGCAAGGAAACCCGATCACCGTCAGCCCGTTGACGGATACGCGCTGGGTCGACTTCCCCGGATCGCGCACCAAGGTCGGAAGAATCGACACTCCGGAACAATTCACGTTCCCCATGACCTTGGGCGCCGAAACTGCCAGCACTCGAATAGGTTTCAGTTCGAATGCATCCACAACTGCGCTGCTCGCCGCCAAGAAGGTGGGTCTGTTCCGTTGGGGTCGCGGCGACCGCTTCACACCGCTACGACGCGGACTCCTGTACTCGCCGGGCAAGGGCGGGAGCGCGCAAGTACGCATCGATGTCACGGGCCCGAGCGGCACGACAAGCGCGACAATCGTCGACCGGCAGGGCCAGGCTCACCTCACCGCGGTGGGCGGCGCGCTGGCCGTCAGACGAGCCTTGGCCGACGATGCCCGGCCTGGAGTCACTTTCCCCGAATCGCTTCCGAACCCTCGCCGCACCGTCTCCGAGTTGGAGAGCTTCGGGGTGGCAGTATTGCGACCATGACCCTCTCCAAGGGCGCCGCCCGTGCGGCAGCACTTCTCGACGCAGCAGAACAGGTCCTCACTACTCAGGGCAATGCCAACTCGGCAATGCGCGATTTCGCAGCCGCGGCCGGAGTGCGGGTAGGACATCTGCAGCACTACTACCCCACCCGTGCAGATCTGATACGCGCAGTGATGTCACGTGCATTGACCCGCTCACTGGATCGCCTTGCCGTCGTCCCCGATACGGATCAGAGCCTCTCCCGCGAGGAATCCGAACACTTCATCGGAGTCCTGCTCGGAGAACAGGACGACCAGGCCACGGTGCGTCTGTACGTCGAAGTATGGGCCATTGCAGCGGCGGACCAAGAAGTCGCGGTCGTGCTTCGAGACTTCTACGCCCAGTACATCGCACACGTAGAGCGCGCAGTCGCGTGTGCACAACCGGAGCTGGATGCGGCGGAACTTGGCGCGACAGCGCAGACCATCGTGAGCCTGCTCGAGGGTTCCGCAATTCTCCGATCGGGAATCACCGGCCGAAAGTCCGACGCTTCGGACCGAAAGCTCGTGGACACACTGCAGTACCTGATTCACGGGTCCTGACTCGGACGTATCGTAAAGCCCATGAGCGTTGCAAACGAATGGAGCCGAATCGAAGCGTGGTGCCGTACAAACGCACCGGTGACGGCTGCAGCGTTTCAACCAGGACTCGGTGACGCCGTTATCGAGGAATTCGAAGCCTCGACCGGCGTCACGTGGCCCCAGGAACTTCGCGACCTGTATCGGGTCCACAACGGCAGCCTGACCCACGACGACCGGACCGGCCTCTTTCTCGGCAGCGTGCTCCCGGACAAGTTCTTCTACCCCATAGACGTCGCAACCGAAGTTCGTCTCACTCTGCTCGAAACGTGGGACGAGACGATCTACGAGAATCCAGACCTCTACGCCGAGGACGAGATGGATCGACACGATCAACGCGACGCAGGCACTGCCGCAACCATGTTCATCCCCTCGTTCGTTCCCTTTGCCGGACTGGACGAGTACCACTACTTCGTGGACACCCGTAGCGGCGCACTCCACCATTGTGTGACCGAGTATGCCTCGGACGCCACTGACAACGGCGGTCCGATCTGGGCGTCCATCTCGGTAATGCTGGCCGCCCATGCCGTAGCGCTGGAAACAGGATCAACGATCGGAGTGTGGAAACCCGTTGTCAGCAAGGGTGTTCTGGAATGGGAAGTCGACGCATGACACCCAAGCAGGAACCGACCCGTCGCACCCTCGCCGACGGGCGTCAGATCTTCTACTTCGACGATGCCGGCAGTGCCCGCGCCCACTCTGCGCGAGATTCCCGCGAATTGCCGGCTCTCGACCACTCGTCTCGGATGAGATTCGACGTTCTCACCGGGGAGTGGATCACCATGGCTTCGCATCGCATGACACGGACACATCTCCCCTCCGCCGCCGAATGTCCATTGTGCCCGACCGACGAAACACGCACGCCCACAGAGATACCCGACGGAGACTACGACGTCGCGGTGTTCGAGAATCGGTTTCCGAGCTTTGCCGCGGCGCCTGAGGAAGCCATTGACAGTCCCGGAGACGGTGCGGGCGATCGCCCAGCGGCCGGTCACTGCGAAGTGATGTGCTTCTCGAGCGATCACACGGCGTCCGTCGCCGAGCTTCCACTCGAACGCATGCGCACGATTGTGGGCGCCTGGATTTCTCGGACCGAAGAGTTGTCGGCGGATCCGCTTGTGGAACAAGTGTTCTGCTTCGAGAACCGCGGCGAAGAAATCGGGGTGACACTCACCCATCCACACGGACAGATCTACGCATACCCGTATGTCACGCCACGCACCCGATCGATGCTGACGCAGGCGCACAAACACTTCGAGCGCACCGGTCGCTCACTACTCGCCGATGTTCTGGCGTTCGAGCGCGAGGACAAGGCCCGGTTGATCTACGACGGCGATCACTGGAGCGCCTACGTCCCGACCGCCGCACGATGGCCCATCGAGATTCACCTGGCACCGCACCGAGACGTCCCGGACCTTCCCTCGCTGAACGACCAAGAGCGCGACGAGCTTGCGGTCGTCTACCAAGATCTCCTACGCCGTATCGATCGCTTCTATCCGGGCGTCGAC
Source organism: Rhodococcus sp. WY5 (assembly GCF_018588185.1). Lineage (NCBI taxonomy): Bacteria > Bacillati > Actinomycetota > Actinomycetes > Mycobacteriales > Nocardiaceae > Rhodococcus > Rhodococcus sp. WY5. The sequence goes on along the minus strand of NZ_JAAMPR010000001.1, from coordinate 1,722,351 downwards.
CGGGTACCGTACATCGCGGCTTGGCACCAAGCTCCCGTCCGCATCAACCGACCTCTGGGCCGACTGCATCTTCAGCTGTCTTCGATCTTGCGCGCACCGGGCAAACTCAAATACCTCGCCGGGTCCGAGTCCGCCATGGGCGCCTGGGTGAACGACACCGTTCCCGAGGCAGTCGCGGCCCGCCTACGGGAGTTGAAATAGTGGATACGGTCTCGAACAATTCTGTGCTCCAACAGTTTCACGCCACCTACGGCTATCCGGCAACCGGAGTGTGGGCGGCACCCGGTCGAGTCAACCTGATCGGTGAACACACGGACTACAACGGTGGATTGTGCCTACCGGTCGCTCTCGAGCAGCGAACACTGGTTGCCGTCGCACTGCGCAGCGACGGGGTCGTCCGCGTGCACAGTCGGCAATCCGCCGAGACGTACACCGGGCCCCTCGGCGACATCGCCACAGGGTGGGCCGCCTACCCCACAGCCGTTCTGTGGTCTCTTGCGCGCAGAGGCCTCCCGATCGAAGGAATCGATCTTGCCGTCGACTCGTCGGTACCGGTCGGGGCCGGGCTGTCGAGCTCCGCTGCCCTCACCTGTTCGGTTGCGTTGGCCGTCAACGAACTTCATGATTCACCTTTCGCCCGCGATGAGCTGGTACAGGTGTGCATCCAGGCCGAGAACGACGGCGTCGGCGCACCGACCGGAGGGATGGATCAAACCATTGCCCTCTTTGCTCAGCCCTCGACCGCGCTCCTGCTGGACTGCCAGGACGGATCCACCGAACCCATACCTTTCGAACTCCACGGTGCAGGTTACGAACTGATCGTCATCGACACCCGGGTCAAACACTCACTCGCAGACGGACAGTACGGAATGCGGCGCTCTCAATGCGTCGCTGCAGCAGCAGCTCTCGGCGTCGGCAGCTTGCGAGAGGCTACAGCAGACCAGGCCGAGACAGTGCGAGACCCGATCCTCCGGGCGCGGGCACGGCACGTCGTGACCGAGATCGAGAGGACGCGGAAGACCGCAGAACTTCTGCGCAGCAGCAGATTCAGTGACGTCGGCGAGCTGTTCGACAACTCGCACGCCTCGTTGCGCGACGACTTCGAGGTCTCGTGCGATGAACTCGACGTCGCCGTTGCCGCAGCACGACGCGGCGGCGCGATCGGTGCGCGGATGACCGGCGGCGGATTCGGAGGCTCGGCCATCGCGCTGGTTCCGGAAGGAAGCGGAGCGGAGGTCATCGCGTCGGTGAGCCGCGACTTTGCGGCGCGAGGTTGGCGAGCACCACACTTTCTCGGCGTCGTTGCCGGGGGTTCGGCCGCCCGTCTCTGAGCGAACGGCACGTTCAGCGCACTGGAGGCGCCGAACGTACCGTTCGCCCTGGTTGGGGCACCTCGAGATCCCCCTCACATAAATAGTCATCTCAGATGCGAATTATGTAGGTTCAGATCATGCAACTGACGCAGTTCACCGATCTGGGATTGCGCGTCGTCATGCGGTTGGCCGTACTCGACGCGGATGCCTCCCCCAGTACCCGGGATGTTGCGCAGCAGCTCAACGTGTCGTACTCCCATGCCACCAAGGTGGTTACACGGCTCGGAGAGCTCGGCATCGTGACAACCAGGCGCGGCCGCGGCGGTGGGCTTTCCATCACCGAACTCGGCCGCACCGCCACCATCGGCTGGCTGGCCAGACGCCTCGAAGGCGCGGGTGAAGTCGTCGACTGCGAAGGGGACAAACCGTGCCCACTGCGCGGAGGTTGCCTCCTTCGGAGCGCTTTGCGCGAAGCACAGGAAGCGTTCTTCGTTTCACTCGACGCGGTCACGATCGAAGACGTCATCCGGCAGCCGTCCAAAACTGTCCTGCTACGCCTCACCACCCGGAGCGACGAAGCAGGCTGATCAATCGAATTTCGACCGAACGGAGCAGCTCATGCTTTCCCCACAGTCAACCGAGGTCATTCGCGCCACCCTTCCCGTGGTCGGCGCTGCCATCGGCGATATCACAACCCTGTTCTACCGCAGGATGTTCGACGCGCATCCTGAACTCGAACGCGATTTGTTCAATCGCGGCAATCAGAAGCAGGGCGAACAGCAGAAGGCTCTCGCCGGCGCCATCGCGGCATTCGCGACGCTTCAGCTCGAGCCGGACAGCGCCAAGGTCGATCTCATACTTTCACGTATCGCCCACAAGCATGCGTCGCTGGGAATCACGCCCGACCAGTACGCAATCGTGCACGAACACCTCTTTGCCGCGATCGTCGAAATACTCGGCGATGCAGTCACTCCCGAGGTCGCAGCAGCCTGGGACGAGGTCTACTGGCTGATGGCGGAAACCCTCATCACGATGGAGCGAGGCCTCTACCAACTCGCCGGCGTCGACGCCGGTGACGTCTGGCGCACGGTCAGAATCAGCGAACGAGTTCTTCAGTCCGCCGACACCGTCTCACTGACACTCACGTCGCTCGACGGTAGCGCGCTCCCCACCTTCGCTCCCGGACAGTACCTTTCGGTCGGGGTTACGCTGCCCGACGGCGCCCGTCAGATCCGCCAATACAGCCTGTGTTCGATACCGAGCAGCGCAGACTGGCGGATCAGCGTCAAGCGAATCTCCGGAACTCCCGATGGCGAAGTGTCGAACTTCCTCTACAACAACGTATTCGAAGGTCAAGAACTCTCCGTCACCACACCTTTCGGCGATCTCACCATGCCGGACGACAACTCACCGCTCCTGCTCGCGTCGGCCGGAATCGGTTGCACACCGATGATCGGGATGCTCAATCATCTCGTGGACACCGGTGCTGACCGTTCGGTATCTGTCATCCATGCGGATCGATCCATTGCGGATCACGCGCACCGCGCAGAACTCAGCACACTCGTCGACCAGATTCCCGCCGCAACCCTGCACCGTTGGTACGAGGATCTCGGCACGCACGTTGCGTTCGGATCGGTTCACGAAGGACGGGCGGATTTGCAAGGTATTGCAGTGGAGCCCGATACCCAAGCCTTCCTTTGCGGGCCGATGCCGTTCATGTTGGCGATGCGCGCATCGTTGCTCGAAAGGGACGTCCCGGCACAGAATATCCACTACGAGGTCTTCGGGCCCGACAGCTGGGCCAACACCTGAGCGGACCACTGCCTGCGAACTGGACCTTGGCGCGCGACTGCAAACCCTTGTGTACTCGAAGAAACATACGCATCGAGTAGTGGGAGACCGACATGATCACGTCAGCGTCGATGACGGGAGTCGCGCTGATCGCCCTGGCGATGGTTCTGACACCGGGCCCCAACATGATCTATCTGGTGTCCCGCAGCATCAGCCAGGGCCGCCGGGCGGGTTTGATCTCGCTCGGCGGAGTCGCAACCGGTTTCCTGGTCTACCTCGCCGCCACGTGTGCAGGGCTGACGGCGGTTCTCTTCGCCGTACCAACGGTGTTCACCGCGGTGAAAATCGGTGGTGCCCTGTACCTGGCCTATCTCGCCTGGTCGACACTCCGACCAGGTGGGAAGTCCGCTTTCGAGGTGGGCGAGGTCGACCGCCACGGTAGCGGCCGTCTGTTCGGGATGGGGTTGACCACCAATCTGCTCAATCCCAAGATTGCGCTGATGTACGCGGCCCTGATCCCCCAGTTCGTCGATCCCACTGCGGGTCCGGTCTGGCAACAGGCACTCGTACTCGGCGGCGTGCAGATCCTGGTCGCAGTCACCGTCAACGCGTTGATCGTGTGCTGTGCGGCAGCCGTGTCGACCTTCCTCATGGCGCGTCCGGTGTGGATGCGGGCTCAGAAATGGCTAGCTGGTGGCATTCTCGGAATCTTCGCCACCCGCATGGCCCTGGAGTAGTTTCAGTCCTTCGGACGTTGGTCGATCAGACGACGCGCTTTGCCGATCGAGCGTTCGAGTCCGCCGGGTTCGAGAACGCTCACCTCGACCGTGACACCGATCTTGTTCTTCACCAGCTTCTGCAACGCCGAAGACGCTGCCGCATGATCGGAAATTGCCGCGTCAGGGCGAGCCTCGACGCGCACTGTCAGAGTATCCATCCGGCCCGGACGCTCGAGCACACACTGGAATTGGGGTGCCAGGGCGGGGACGGTCAGGATCAGCTCTTCGATCTGTGTGGGGAACAGATTGACCCCACGCAGGATGATCATGTCGTCGGTCCGGCCGGTGACCTTCTGCATCCGACGCATCGAGCGCGCCGTACCGGGCAACAGACGGGTCAGGTCCCTGGTTCGGTAGCGAATGATGGGCAGCGCTTCCTTGGTGAGAGAGGTGAAAACCAGCTCACCTTCTTCACCGTCCGGCAGCACTTCGCCCGTGACCGGATCGATGATCTCCGGGTAGAAGTGGTCTTCCCAGATATGGAGCCCGTCTTTGGTTTCCACACATTCCATTGCCACACCCGGGCCCATGATCTCGGAGAGTCCGTAGATGTCGACCGCATGCATGTCGAGTTGCTGTTCCAGCTCGGTACGCATCTGTTCGGTCCACGGCTCCGCTCCGAAAACTCCCACCCTCAGTGAGGTCTTCGAGGGATCGATACCTTTCTTGATCATCGCATCCACGATGGTCAACATGTACGACGGAGTCACCATGATGGCGTCGGGCTCGAAGTCCTCGATCAGTTGAATCTGCCGCTCGGTCATGCCACCGGACATGGGAATGACCGTGCAGCCCAAGCGCTCCGCACCGTAGTGTGCTCCCAACCCACCGGTGAACAGACCGTACCCGTAAGCCACGTGAACCTTGTCCGAAGACCGCACGCCGCCGGCCGAGAGACTGCGCGCGATGAGATCGGCCCAGTTGTTCAGGTCGTTGCTCGTGTACCCCACCACCGTCGGGCGACCGGTGGTCCCCGAAGACGCGTGAATTCGCGAGACCCGGTCCTGTGGCACCGCAAACATCTTGAACGGATAGTTCTCACGCAGATCCGCTTTGGTGGTGAAGGGAAACTTCGCGAGATCGCTCAGATCCTTCAAGTCGCTCGGGTGGACGCCGGCGTCGTCGAAAGCTTTGCGGTAGTGCGGAACATTGGTGTACGCGTGCATCAGGGACCATTGCATCCGCTCGAGTTGGAGCGTCGAAATGCGGTCCCGACTGGCAAATTCGATTTCTTGCGAAGTAGCAGTGACGAGTTCGGTCATGATTGTCTCCGGTGGGCTCAGTGAGGGCGCTGTGCGGGCGGTCAGGCGTCGAAATCGACTGTTATCTGTTCACCGACAGGGAAGGTCTGGCAGGTCAGTACAAAACCCGCGCCGACTTCGTAGTCTTCGAGTGCGTAGTTCCTGCGCATCTCGACGTCACCGCAGGTGACCTTGGCGCGACACGTTCCACAGACCCCGCCCTTGCACGCGAAGGGCAGATCCGATCGGTACTGTTCCGCTGCATCGAGAATCGACTGGTCTCGCGGAAGTGTCGCGGTGGTCGATCGACCGTCGAGCGTGATGGTGACCTCGCTGCCTGGTCCCACAATTCCGGGCTCACGATGCACTGCAACCGGCGGAGCGACGTCGTCGACGTAGAACAGCTCGTGATGGATGCGATCCTTGGCAATTCCCAAGCCGGCCAGTACTTCCTGGGCGTCGTTGACCATCCCGAACGGACCACACAACCAGAAGCCGTCGACCTGGTCGCACGGAACGAGAGAGGTGAAGATCTCACGCAACCGGTCGGCGTCGAGACGGCCCGAGAACAACTCGACCTCGCGCGGCTCGCGAGAGAGGACATGAATAACGTCCAGGCGCGCACCGTACCGGTCCTTCAGGTCGGCGATCTCTTCGGCGAACATGACCGAACGGGTGCGCCTGTTCCCGTACAGCAGGGTGACATCGGCCTCGGGGTTCACCAGCAGTGTTGCAGCGATGGACAACATGGGCGTGATTCCGGAGCCCGCCGCGATCAGGACGTGCCGTCCACCCAATGCCGGATCGGCGACAAAATTGCCAGATGGGCCCTGGACGTCGATTCGATCCCCGGCCTTGACGTCTCGCACCAACCAGGAGGAGAAGAGTCCGTCTGCCACTTCGCGAACCCCCACCCGTGGAGACGCCCCTACCGGTGCACAGATCGAGTAGGAGCGACGGTGTTCGACGCCGTCGATCATCCGCCGCAGTGTCAGTGACTGCCCGGCGCCGAAGTCGAATTGATCGGCGATATCGGCAGGCACGTCGAAGGTGACGGCAACTGCGTCGTCGCACAGTGATTCGACACCGGCGACCGTCAACACGTGAAATGGTTTGTTCCGGTTCGTCGTTGCGGTACTCATCTGTTCAGATCTCCTTCACGTGATCGAACGGCTCGAGGCAGTCGAGGCAGCGATAGAGCGCTTTGCACAGGGTCGCACCGAATTCCGAACTCAGTCTGGTGTTTGCCGAACCGCACTGGGGGCACAGGATGTCGCGCGGCTTGGCCGTCAAGGTCAAGGCGATCGGGCCGGAGGTGCGACGCGGCGCGGCCCCCGGCACCGAGTACCCGGCCGTCCGAAGTTTCGCGAGCCCCTCTTCGCTGATCCAATCCGAACTCCAAGGCGGCGACAGTTGAGTCTTGATCTGGACGCTGCCGTACCCCGCGTCGGTCAGCTTGTGCTCGATGTCGTCTCGCATCGTCGCCATCGCCGGACACCCGGAATAGGTGGGAGTGATTGTCACACAGACCAAGTTCGCTTCGACGTCGACCGATCGGATGACGCCGAGATCGGCCAAGGTCAACAGTGGCATCTCCGGATCCATCACCGAGGCGACGATCTCCTGCGCGGAAGAGACGGTAGCGGCAGTCACGGTCACCACACCCCTTCCGGATGCTCCCGAGCGACGCTCTGCATTTCGGCGAGAAGTAGCCCCAGTGCCCCGGTGTGCAGTCCGGCACGCCCGCCGCGGCCGCCGACGAAACCGGAGAAACGCGAAGGGGGCTCTTCCATTTCGGCTGCATGGAGGACCTGGGCAAGAACAGCGTCGAACTCCGGCCGAACAGTACGCGGGTCCACTCCGACGCCAACTTCTGCCAAGACGAGTTCGTCCTGAGTGGGAACAAAGAGTTCGTCCACGAACGGGAAGATCTCGAGCAAGGCGTCGGCCGTCCGACGCTTGGATTCTGCCGTGCCGGCGCCCAAGGTGACGACCCATCTTGCCGCGTAGTCGCGGTGATAGGTCAGTTCCTTGACGCCCTTGTTCGCCACAGCTGCGAGAACCGGATCGCGCGACATGCGCAGCCGATCGAACAGCGCCAGCCGCCAGGTCGAGAACACGAGTAGCCGAACGACCGTGTGCGCGAAGTCGCCGTTGGCGAGTTCCACCAGTCTCACGTTGCGGAAACCGAACTGATCACGAAAGAAGGCAAGCGCATCTTCAGCCGGCACCGGAGAGGTATCGGAGATGAACGGAACCACAGTGGAATCGGCTGCTGCCGCGCGAGCCAGCAGCAGCCTGGCCTGCCCGATCAAGTCCAGGCCGACGTTGGCGAGAGCTACCTCTTCTTCGAGTTCCGGTGCCCGCGTCGACCATTCGGCGAGTCGCTGCGAACTGACGAGCGCGTCGTCGCCGAGCATGAGGCAGTAGTGCGCCAGCGCACCGAGATCGACGTCATCCGGCACCGTGGTGTCGACTCCGGCGAGGGGGTCGTCGAAGCTGGTTCCGAACGCCCACTGACCGTGGCCGTCGCCGTCGACCAGGCCGTCGTAGGCACTGTCGTGATCGTTCATCTGTTGGTCCTCGAAGTCGAAGTGATTCTCACATGTGCGGAACGGAGTCCGGGATGTCGTAGAAAGTCGGGTGCCGGTAGACCTTGTCGCCGCTCGGCGCGAAGAACGGATCCTTTTCTGCCGGACTCGAAGCCACGATGTTCGCTGACGGCACGACCCAGATGCTCACGCCTTCGTTACGTCTGGTGTAGACGTCGCGCGCGTGGCGTAGGGCCATCTGATCGTCTGCCGCGCGCAGGGATCCGACGTGCACGTGGTTCAGTCCGCGCTTTCCCCTCAGAAATACCTCGTACAAAGGCCATTCGCCCCGCACCTGATCGCGCTGTACCTGATCGTTCTCGCTCATGATGTTTCCCCAGTCGTGCGATCGTGCGCGAGTCTCTCGCGCTGTGCAAAGGCGTACGCGGCGTCGCGAACCCAGGCCCCGTTGTCGTGTGCGGCTTTCCGATTGGTGATCCGCTCGACGCTCGCCGCTCCGTTGCCGCGGACCACGTCCATGAATTCGCTCCAGTCCGGCTCGCCGAAATCGTGTGCGCCACGCTCGGGGTTCCAGCGCAGGTCGGGATCAGGGAAGGTCACACCGAGTATCTCGGCCTGCGGTATCGACATGTCCACGAATCGTTGCCGCAGTTCGTCGTTCGTGTGCCGCTTGATGCGCCACTTCATCGACTGCTCGGTGTTCGGCGATTCGTCGTCCGGCGGTCCGAACATCATCAGAGCGGGCCACCACCATCGGTCGACGGCTTCCTGCACCATTGCCCGTTGAGCTTCCGTGCCGCGCATCATCGTCGCCAACAGCTCGAAGCCTTGCCGCTGATGGAACGATTCCTCCTTGCACACACGGATCATCGCGCGCGCATACGGCCCGAAGGAGCTGCGGCACAGCGGAACCTGATTGCAGATAGCAGCTCCGTCGACCAGCCAGCCGATCACACCCACGTCGGCGTATGTCAGCGTCGGATAGTTGAAGATCGAGGAGTACTTCTGCTTTCCCTCGATCAGTTTGGTGGTCAGATCGCCACGATCGGCACCGAGCGTCTCGGCCGCGGAGTAGAGATACAGACCGTGCCCGGCTTCGTCCTGGACCTTCGCCATCAAGATCGCCTTGCGTCGCAACGAAGGCGCACGGGTGAGCCAGTTTCCCTCGGGCTGCATTCCGATGATTTCGGAGTGCGCATGCTGGGCAACCTGACGGATCAGAGTCTTGCGGTAGCCGTCCGGCATCCAGTCGCGAGGCTCGATGCGCTGGTCTGCCGCGATCGTCTCGTCGAACAGGTTCTGCAGGTCTTGTGGAGCTTCCACGTTGGTCATCGTACCTACCTTTTATTACCGAATGATCGGTTGGTAACTAGTATGCACCGAGGTGTCCCAGCACACAAGAGAATCTTTCGCCGCACCAGAAATCAGCGGCCCCCGAAAACCGGCTTCTGCTTCGACAGGAAAGCCGTGACTGCGCCTCGATGATCTGCCGTGGAACCCAGCTCCACCTGTGCGTTCGCCTCGGCCGCCAGCGTCTGGGAAAGCCCAGGAGCAACGGCACGGATCAGCGATTTCACGTGGGCGAAGGCCGCGGTGGGTCCGTCGGCAAGCCGACGCGCGAGTACCCGAGCCTCAGCTGCGACGTCCTCGTCGGCCACCACGCGATGAACCAAGCCCCACTCCAGCGCGCTCTGCGCGTCGAACTTGTCGCCGAGCAACATCAGGCCACTGGCGCGGCTAGGTCCGAGCGCGTGCACGAGCGCATGACTGAGCCCGGAGTCACTGGCCAGACCGATGCCGGTGAATGCCGTCGCAAAGCTCGCGCGAGCCCCCACGACACGGATGTCTCCGGCCAACGCGATTCCCAACCCGGCCCCGACGCAGGCACCGCCGATACCCACCACGACCGGGACAGAGAGCGTCGACAGCGCCGTGACGATGGGGTTGTAGTGCGCCTCGACGGTATCCATCGCGTGCGCCGGATCAGCATCCAACGCTGCAGCGTGCTCGCCCAGATCCTGACCGACGCAGAAGTTCTTGCCTTCGGCGAGAATCAACACCGCTCGAACCTCTGCGTCCGTGTGGACCTGCAGCAACGCTTCGAGCAGCTGAGACTTCATTTCGCCGTTGACGGCATTGGCGGCCTTGGGTCGGTCGAGAGTGATTGTCGCCAAACCTCGCTCGATCTCCAAGCGAATCACGTCAGTCATCGATGTTCCTTTCGCAGGCAGTTCGGTTCAGCTCCATGTGTGAAAACCCTGTCCCGTCTTGCGCCCCAACTCGCCGCGAGCCACCTTCTCTCGCAGCAGTGCTGGAGGTGCAAATCGATCACCGAGCGTGCTCGCGAGGTGTTCGGCGATCGCCAGGCGCACATCCAACCCGACCAGATCTGTCGAACGCAGCGGGCCCATCGGATGCCGATACCCCAATTCCATTGCTCGGTCGATCGATTCCGCGTCCGCCACACCCTCTTCGAGCATGCGGATGGCTTCGAGCCCGAGACCGACACCAAGCCGGCTGGTTGCAAAACCAGGTGAGTCGTTGACGAGCACCTCGGCTTTGCCGAGCATCGACACCCATGCTCGTACCGAGTCGACAACCTCGGGGCGGGTCTGAGGCGCCCGGACGATCTCGACCAACAGCGACGCCGGGACTGGATTGAAGAAGTGCATACCGATGAACCGGCCCGGATCCGTCAGCGCTGCGCCGAGTTCGGCGATCGATATGGAACTGGTGTTACTGGCGATCACGGTGCTTTCTCCGGCAACGGTTTCCGCAGCGGCGAGCACCTCGACCTTGAGGGCCGCAATTTCCGGGACCGCCTCGACGATCAGGTCGAGCGACGGTGGCAACGAGGTCACTGCGTCCACGGTGCTCACGCGCGCCAGCACCGTCGCGGGGTCCTGGTCGTCGAGTTTCCCTCGCTCGTGAGCTCTGTCGAGGCCGGCGGAAACACGCTGCAACGCGGCCGCGGTGTCGCCACTCTCCGCGATGGTGACCGCCCCGCCGAGACTGGCGAACACCTGGGCGATACCCGCACCCATGCGTCCACCGCCGATGACTCCGACGGTCTTCGGTGCAACTGCTTCAGTCATGATTTCTTCTCCAGGAAGGCCGTCATGCGATCGCGCTTGTCCGAACTCTCGAACAGGACGGCCTGGGCGATGTCGTCGGCAAACGGATGCGATCCCGGCGCATCGACGATGATCTTGGTCAATCGCAGTGCCAGCGGGGACAGTCGGGAAATGCGGTCGAGCAGCCGATGCGCTGCGTCGACGTGGCAGTTCGGTTCGGTTACCTCGACAACCAGGCCCGCTCGTAGCGCCTGCTCGGCGTCGAGGTTCCTGGCGCCGAGGAGCACCTGCTTCGCGATCGAGACGCCGACGAGCTTCGGCAATCGATAGCTGGCGCCGGCGGCTGCCATTATGCCGAGATTGGGCTCCGGATTCCCGAAGACCGCCGTCGTTGTCGCGATGCGAATGTCGCAGGCGTAGGTCAACTCTGCCCCACCGCCGAGCGCGTAGCCGCTCACGGCGGCCACGGTGGGAAGCGGGAGCTTTCCGATTCGGTCGAACAGCGTGCGGTTGATACCCGCGAACGCTTCCTCTCGTCCGCGCTCTCGGAGCTCCGCGATGTCAGCGCCGCCTGCGAAGTGGTCGCCGCGCCCCGCAAGCAGGAGCAGCTTCGGATCCCGTTCGAGGCGTCCACAAACCTGATGCAGTTCGTCGATCATTTCCGCGTTGATCGCATTGCGTTGCGCGGGCCTGTCGAGGGTGACCACGACGCGATCCTCGCGCTCGTCCACGTGCAGGGTGTTCACATTCGCTCCTTCTCGCTCTTCTCCATTAGTAACCGAACATTCGGTCGTTTGGCAAGGGTGAGAACGAGGATGGTGCACAGCTTTGCCCGAACTGAGAAGATGGGGACATGACTACGGCACGCCCCACTCGACGCACCGGCCTCCCCGGACGTCCCGGCTACGACCTCGATTCGCTCCTGGCCGTGGCCGTGAAGGTGTTCAACGACAAGGGCTACGACGGCGCCAGCATGGAGGTGCTCGCCAAGAAACTCGGCATCACGAAGTCCTCGATCTACCACCATGTGTCCGGAAAGTCAGAACTTCTCGAACTCGCCCTTTCGCGTGCACTCAACGCCCTGTTTGCGGTCACGACCGAAGAGGGCGCCACCACCGGTCCGTACATCGACCGGCTCGAATACCTGGTCCGGCGCAGCGTAGAGGTGCTGGTCGCAGAGCTTCCATACGTCACCCTGCTCCTGCGCGTCCGCGGCAACACGACGGTCGAGCGCGCCGCGCTAGCTCGTCGACGCGAATTCGACAACTTCGTCGGAGGTCTCGTCGCGTCCGCCGCAGCGGAGGGAGACTTGCGCCCGGACATCGAACCAGCCCTCGCCAGCAAGCTGATGTTCGGCACCGTCAACTCACTGATCGAGTGGTACAAACCCCGAGCGGGTGAGTCCGTCTCCGACATCGCCGACGCGGTCGTCGCCGTCACTTTCGACGGACTTCGCAAGGCCTGACTCCAGGCAGTTCTGCCGAATCCTTGACAACGCGGCGTTACCGGGCGATCGTAATTACCAACCGAACGTACGGTGAGATGGAGTTGTCGTGAGCAGACTGTTGGAAAGCTATGTGGCCGGTCAGTGGTACGCCGCACCGGACGCAGGTACCCCGTTGCCGAGCGCAGTGGACGGATCGGAGGTGGCCCGGATCTCCGCAACCGGCATCGACCTCGCCGAGATGGTTACGTACGCCCGCGAGGTCGGCGGGCCTGCACTGTCCGCGATGACCTTCCACGAACGTGCCGGCGCGCTCAAGGCTCTCGCCCTCACGTTGATGGCAGGAAAAGCCGAGTTCTACACACTCTCCACTGCCACCGGCGCGACGACGCGAGATTCCGGGGTGGACATCGACGGCGGATTCGGGACCCTGCTGAGCTACGCGAGCAAGGCTCGGCGCGAATTGCCCGACAGCACAGTCTTTCTGGACGGAAACGTCGAGCCTCTCGGCAAGGGCGGAACCTTCCTCGGGCAACACATCTATACATCACGTCGCGGCGTCGCCGTGCAGATCAACGCCTTCAATTTCCCGGTGTGGGGGTTCCTGGAGAAGCTGGCACCGGCATTCATCGCGGGGGTGCCGTCCATCGTCAAACCTGCCAGTTCCACGGCATATCTCACCGAACTCGTCTTCCGGCGCATCATCGAGTCAGGCTTGCTCCCAGAGGGTTCCGTCCAACTGCTCTCCGGTAGTGCACGCGGCCTCCTCGATCACCTCGGCGGGCAGGACTCAGTGGCATTCACCGGATCCGCCGACACCGCAGCAACGCTGCGTGCTCACCCGAACGTCGTCGGCAAGGGCGTCCATTTCAATGCCGAAGCCGATTCACTCAACGCGTCGATCCTCGGCGAGGACGCCGTACAAGGAACGCCCGAATTCGATTTGTACGTCAAACAACTCGTCACCGAGATGACGGTCAAGGCGGGCCAGAAGTGCACGGCGATCCGGCGCGCCCTGGTCCCGCTCTCGCTGGTCGACGCCGTTGTCGATGCCGCATCCGAGCGACTGAACAAAGTGGTCGTGGGACACCCCGATGCTGATGGCGTCACTATGGGAGCTCTCGCCAGCATCGAACAGCGTGACGAGGTCTTGAAATCCATTCGCGGTCTGACGAAGTCGGCAACTATCGTATTCGGAGACCCGGACAACGTCGACGTGGTCGGTGCCGACGGCCAGTCAGGAGCCTTCCTTTCCCCAGTCCTTCTCCGGGCGGAAGAGAATGCGCACGAGGTACACGAACTGGAGGCCTTCGGACCCGTCAGCACCGTCATCGGATACGACGGCATCGATCATGCGATCGAACTCGCGGCCCGTGGCGAGGGAAGCCTCGTCGCCTCGGTGGTCACTGCCGACACCGACATCGCACGTCGACTGGTGCTGGGTCTCGCAGCTTTTCACGGCAGAGTGCTCGTGCTGAACCGCGACGACGCCAAGGAATCCACCGGCCACGGCTCTCCCCTTCCAGTCCTCGTACACGGCGGTCCCGGCCGTGCCGGCGGCGGTGAGGAGCTGGGTGGCATCCGCGGAGTTCTGCACCACATGCAGCGGACCGCCGTACAGGGCACACCCGACGTCCTCACCGCAGTCGGCGAGCGCTGGTTCACCGGATCGCAGCGCACGACCGGATCCGAACATCCATTCCGAAAGAGTCTCGCCGAGTTGAAGATCGGTGACACTGTTGTCGGCGGTCCGCGCCAGGTCACACTCGCAGACATCGATCATTTTGCAGAGTTCACCGGTGACACCTTCTACGCTCACACCGATCCGGTGGCCGCTGCGGCGAATCCACTCTTCGGCGGCATCGTCGCGCACGGCTATCTTGTTGTCTCACTCGCTGCGGGCCTGTTCGTCGACCCGGCTCCCGGCCCGGTTCTCGCGAACTTCGGCGTGGACAGCCTCAGGTTCCTGACTCCGGTCAAAGCCGAAGACAGCCTGACGGTCACCCTCACAGCCAAGACCATCACACCTCGCAGCAGCGCCGACTACGGTGAGGTTCGTTGGGACGCCGTGGTGACGAACCAGGACAACGATCCGGTCGCGACATACGACGTCCTGACTCTGGTAGCCAAGACTCGCCCCGAAGGGAATTGAAAGCACATGACCTATCGAGTAGCAGTGTGTTACGGACGCCCCACCGATCCGGAGGCTTTCGACAAGTACTACAACGAGATCCACGTCCCGCTCGCCAGCGCAGTGCCAGGGCTCTCGGACTTCACGTTCAGCAAGTGCTCGACGCTGGACGGCTCCGATCCAGTCTTCTATGCCGTCGCCAACCTCGAGTTTCCCGATCTCGAGACTATGCAGAGCGGCCTGAAGTCCCCGGAGATGGGCGCCGCTGGAAAAGATGTCGCAAACTTTGCCACCGGCACGGTCGACATGTATGTCCAGGAAGTTGTCTCGGTCCTCTAGACCCCTGCAATTTCCCGATCACACAGGAGTTGTCTCGTGAGTACAGGAAGCATCACCGCCAGAGAGATGTTCGACGCGGACCAGGCATCGCAGGCACTCGGTATCGAGATTTCCGAACTGGCGCCCGGTAGCGCAACCGTGACCGTCACCGTGGGCGAAACCATGGTGAACGGTCACGGAATCACACACGGCGGTTATGTTTTCCTGCTCGCGGACACCGCGTTTGCGCTCGCCTGCAACGGCTACGAGGATTCAGCCGTTGCAGCGCGCGCGGACATCAGATTTCTGCGTCCGACCCGTCTGGGCGACACCTTGACCGCGGTCGCCACCGAGAAGGCTAGAGGCGGCCGAAGTGGGATCTACGACGTGACCGTTCGCAATGGCGACGCCGTCGTGGCCGAGTTCCGCGGCGACAGTCGAACCATCACCCGCTGAAATTCAGCCCACGGTGTATCAGCCCACGACGGGAAGTTCGAGGGGGCCGGAACCGTCGGCAAAGATCGTCACCGGCATACCTTGCAGTCCCCCACGGAAACTGATGTCGCCACCGGTGATCGCGAGACGCACGGAATGCCCTGGCTCGAATCGATGCACTATCGCCGGCATCGTCACCGGCACCGGCTGCGACGGATCACTGATGCGTATGGGTGCGATGAGTCCGTTGATCAGCGAGGAAGTTCCGTCCGGAGCCACGTCGTAGAGTTTCGCGAACACCACCGGCTGTCCGGGCGCCGCAACACGCAGCGTCACAGTGGGGGCTCCCACCACGTCCATCGCCTCGGTCATCGGCGCAGTGGTCCAGAGCGCCTCGGTTCCCGGAATCTGTGCATTCGGAATGTTTCCGGCCGGATTGATATTGAGTGGCTCTACGCCCGTCGGCAGCCCAGCCGGTGCGGTGACGATCGTCTTCGAACCCGGTATCACCGGCGTGCCGTCCGGTAGCAGTCCCCCGTCAGCGGACAGATGGAAGGCGCGAGCGGTCCCGACATCGACGGTGTCGGACGTCGCGTAGGCCGGTGCCGCGTTTCCCTCGTAGTCGATCCAGTTGCGGAAATACGCGAATTCCGGTCCGGTCTCCGTGTTCTCGTCCTTGAGGTAGTGATCGAACCAGTCCATGAAGCGACCGGTCTCGTACTGGGTATCCTCGTCGGGTGCGGAGAAGCTGAACTCGCCCGGCGCAGCGGCCAAGTGGCTGTGCCCCCACGAATGCCAGATCATCTTGGCTTCGACGCCACGATCCTTCAGCGCGTCGTAAGTCGCGGTTGCCTCGTTCAGATCGAACAGGGTGTCCTGTTGCCCCTGAGCAAGCAGTACCGGAATGTTGATCCGGTCGACGAACGACGAGACCGACGACGCTCGGAGCTCACTCACTACTTGCGGTCCGATGTCGCCGGTCACCACCGCCTCGGCGATCGCGTTGCACATGTAAGGGACGTAGTTCGGGCAGCCGGGTAGCCGTGCGGGATCTGCGATGTAACCGTCCACACCGGGATTCGCGATGCCCGCGCCGAAGAGCAGCGATGCAAAGAGCACCTTCGCGGCTCCCGGCTCCGCAGTCGACACTCCGGAGATGATCCCGGTGCTGTTGGGCGCCAGAGAATACGAGAGATCGTTCCAGGTGATCATGGGGATGATCGTGTCGATACGGGGATCGACACTCGCGGCGGCGAATTGAATCCCGCCGCCGTAAGAGCCACCCGTCATTCCGACCCGCGGGTCGTTCGTCGACGGTGCACCGGTGTGATCGACGGAGTCCTGAACGACCGTGGTGAGCGCCGGATAGGGCTGCGTCAGAGCCTGATCCGTGAAGGCAATCCCTTCTTGGCCGCCGAGGAAGCTGACCAACTGGGAAGCGGCGATACCGTCGTATGCGGGCGAGTCGAGTGTGATCTTGCAACTCGTGCCGCCGAAACCCAATCCCGAATACGTCAGTCCGACATACCCGTTCTCGGCGAAGTTCTGCAGGGCAGGAATCTGGTCCTTGTACGAACCGCCGAACCCGTTGGTGGTCAGGATCGCGGGAGCTGGGTTGTCAGCGTCGACGCCATCGGGAACAAAGAGTTCACCGACGACGGTGCACGGCGTCGAGAGTTCAGGCCCGACATCGACCGAGAAGTACAGCAGCTGTGACGAATACGAGCCGTTCGGTGAATCCGCGAGCGCCGGCGGCGAAAAGCCGAGGGCGCAAACCACGAGCGTGACGACACTGATCGCTGTTCTCCGGCGCACCTGAAAACCGTACACCCGGATCTGTTCTCCACCAGCTCAATCCGGCGCGTGCCGCCAACGTTTTCTCGCGAAAGTCACGCCAGACCGAGCCGACCTCTACTTGACCGTCAAGGTGCCGTGCATGCTCGGGTGGTAGGTGCAGTGGAACGTGTACGTTCCAGGCTCGTTCGGCACCGTGATGGTTTCCGTCTCACCCGCTTCGATGTCCTCGTTGAACAACCCCGCGGTATCGGACGTGACCGAGTGCTCGACGGTGTCGTTGTTCTGAATGGTCAGTACCTGTCCGGGCATCACCGACTCCGGCGTCGAATATTCGAAACCGCTGATCACGATTCCCATCGACGACGCTCCCGGCGTCGACATACCCAGAGGCATGCTCGGCATCGACATACTGGTCGGCATGCTGGTCATCGGCATACTGGTCATCCCCATGCCGTCGTGATCGGCCGAATCGTTGTCCGACGAATCGTTGTTGTCACTGCACGCGGTCAGTGCGAACACCGCCAGGATCAGCGCTGCGAGCACTGCGAGAATCCGCTTCATTGCTTCGCCTCCTGCTCGTTCCCCCGCAGTCTGCTGATTACCCGCCGCCTAGGGGGCCAAACAGCTCCGATGTGGTGCCTGCGGCGCTGATAGTGCACGATTTCTGCACCAGCTCCACTCGCGGACCGACACTGAAGGAAACAGCACAGATGGCCAAGAGCAAAACGTCGAAGGCAGCCCAGCCGAAGGCGTCGAAGGCAGCGCAGCCCAAGGCTCCCAAGACAGCAGAGCCGAAGGTAGCCGAGAAGGCTCCCGCCGTTCTCTGGAAGGACCTGCCGGACGAGCACGACTACCCGGCAGCCCGCGATTACCTCCAGTTGGGCGCGACGCCGGTTCAGGTCCAAGCTCTCGTGTACGCCCTCAAGACGGCGACGCTGGTCTCGAAGAAGGCCAAAGACATCCTGCGGGCTGCCGGGCTACCCCTGCTGCCTGTCGACAACCCACACGTTGCTGCCGACCTGTTGAAGATCCGCAAGGGGATCGCGCTGTCGCCGATCCTGCTGGTGCAGGGAGACTTCCGCGCCGGAGTACCGGCGCAGATCGCCGACGGCTACCACCGTGTCTGTGCGAGCTACCACGTGGACGAGAACACCGCCATCCCCGCGAAGATCGCACCCTCGACAGTTAACTCGTAGGTCGTCGATGACCTTCGGCATCCTTGCCCTCGTCGCGCTGGCCGGCATTCTCGGCCCGCTGCTCGGCGCTCGCGTCAGCTGGCATGTCCCCGTGGTGGTCGGCGAACTTGCCGCGGGCGTCGTCTTCGGTGTCACCGGTTTCGGGCTGCTCGACTCTTCGGACCAGACTTTCACGTTCCTGGCCGATATCGGATTCGCGCTCACGATGATGGTGGCCGGCTCACACGTCCCGGTCCGCGATCCGGCAGTCCGTGCGGCAATCGGCAAGGGTGCCGTTCGCTCGGTTGTCGTCGGACTTCTGTCGGTTGTTGCCGGCTACGGTGCGGCGACGGCATTCGGCACCGGTCACGCCGCGCTGTACGCGGTCCTGATCGCGTCGTCGTCCGCGGCGTTGATTCTCCCCATCGTCGATTCGCTGGGGCTCGGTGGAACCTCGGTTCTGCAGATGACTGCCCAGGTCGCGATCGCGGACACCGTCTGCATTGTTGCGCTGCCTTTGGTGATCGATCCGGACAATGCCCCTCGTGCCGGTGTCGGCGCACTGGCTGTGGCGGCGTGTGCGGTTGCCTTGTTCTTCGTACTGCGAGCCTTCCACCGGTCCGGCCATTGGCGAAGGCTCCACAAATTCTCGGAGAAACGAAAGTTTGCACTCGAACTCCGGATCAATCTGGTGATCCTCTTTTCTCTGGCAGCGCTGGCGTCGAGCACTCACGTGTCGATCATGCTCGCGGGCTTCGCCTTCGGGCTCGTTCTTGCCGCGATCGGTGAACCCCGCCGCCTCGCCAAACAGCTCTTCGCCATCACCGACGGCTTCTTCGCTCCCCTCTTCTTCGTCTGGTTGGGAGCGGCGATCAATCTGCGCGACCTCGTCACCCATCCGTCCGCCATCTGGCTCGGATTGGTCTTGGGCGGAGCAACTCTCGTGGTTCACGCCGCGATACGCGCCCTCGGTCTCCCGCTCCCTCTCGGCGTGCTGTCCGCCGCACAACTGGGAGTACCGGTTGCCGCAGTTACGGTGGGCACTCAATTGGGGGTGATGGGCGACGGTGAACCCGCAGCCATCCTCCTCGCCGCCATGATCACGATCGGTGCAGCAACGCTGGCGGGTGCTGCCGCGTCGAAAGCTGGTCTCACGAAGCCTGCTTGACCGCGGCCCTCTCCACCGTCAGCAAGCTCTCCTCCGAATGTTCGGCGTGATACGCCGCGCCGCCGCCGCGGACACCGAAGAGTCGCTTGCTCCAGATCAGCCATACGACGGCAGCGATGTTCACCAGCAGCAACCCGGCCCTCAACCACGTGATCTTCTCGGTCAATTCGTAGATTTCGAGGGGCAGGAACAAGCTGGTCGCCACCACCGCGAAGTACTCGCCCCAGCGTTCGACCATCCACAGGCCGACTGCCTCGATCACTTGAAGGCCGGCGTAGACCAACAGCCCGACTGCGATCCAGGTGAGCGTCGTAGCGGACAACGAAAACGCCTGCTCGATGTGATGGACCAGTTTGGAATCGTCGATGTTCCAGCCCAATTGACGGGCAAGTGGCCTGATCAACGGCAATTCGTTCTCGAAGGCGTCCTCGGCGCGACCCTTCGACGATCTCAGTTCGAACACACCGATCGCCAGAAGAACCAAACCCAGAGCGCGGAACATTCTCTCGGTGGCGAGAAGTCGCATGATCAACCGGTCGCGAAGCAGCCTCCCCCGCGGAACCTCGGGGGCGGCGTCCGCCGGTCCCGATGCTCGGGGCGCTCCCGGGACGAAGTTGCCGCAACGTAGGCACCGCCACGCCTGACCCACCGCAGTATCCACATGTAGTCGATCCCGCAGCTCAGGTTCGTCCGGAGCGTAGGTCTCGTGACCGTGCCAACTGCACGAGCGCAATGCGAAGTCCACGGGTGAACTCTATGCCGCATATGCCCGGTAGCGTGGATACCCGCTGACCGTGCACTTCGAACGATGAGGATTCCGATGACAACCACCAAGATCGAAACCCGGCATGGCGTCATGGCAGTCGACGACAGTGCCACCGACGGTTTTCCGGTTGTCTTCATCCACGGGAACTCGGCCAGCCGCTCCATCTTCCGTCATCAGGTCGACGCCGACTGGGCCGGCGACTACCGCATGATCACTCTGGACCTACTCGGCCACGGCGACTCCGAGGACGCGAGCGATCCCGAAGCCGCATACACGCAGAACGGTTACGCCGACGCCATCGTCGATGTTCTGACCGAACTCGGCGTCGAAAGAGCCGTTGTCGTCGGCTGGTCGCTCGGCGGACACATCGCTCTCGAGTTGATCGCGAAATTCCCCGGGCTCACCGGAATCGTCATCACCGGTACGCCGCCGGCAAATCCCGAGACGCTCGGCGACGCCTTCAATGCCGGCGACGGATTGTCCATCGGCGGCACCGAGGTCATCACCGCGCAAGAAGCCGAACTCTACGCACGAATGACCGCCGTTCCCTTCGAGCAGGCTGCCCTCGACGCCGCGATACGCACGGACGGACGCGCTCGCAAGATCATGTTCGACGCATTCGGCGCGGGCCGCGAATCGGATCAGAAGGCTCTGGTTGCAACGGCGTCTGTGCCTCTCGCGGTGATCGACGGCGCCGAGGACCCGTTCGTGAACACGTCGTATGTCGCGTCGTTGACCTTCGCGAATCTCTGGGAGGGCACGTATCACGTGATTCCCGGTGTGGGGCATGCAGCGTTCTGGGAAGCCCCTGAGGTGTACAACCCACTGTTGCAACGATTCCTCGGCAGTTTCGCACAGTAACCTGCTGGACAACCTGCTGGACGCGGCGTCCTATGAGATAGAAGCCACTCGACAATCCGGCCATGTCCGGATCATTCATCGCCGTCCTACAGTTCGGAAAACGACTGGAGGCACTGCGATGACCATTCTCGAGCACGGCACGGAAACGTGCATCGGTGGACCGACCCTTCCCCAGATACGACGCCTCGTCACCGAAGTGCCCGGCCCCAACTCGCGCGCTTTGGCAAAGCGCCGGAGCGCCGCACTGCCGGCCGGGCTGACCAGCGGATCCAGCATTTACGTTGCCGCAGCGGGCGGAGGAGTTGTCGTCGACGTCGACGACAACTCGTTCATCGACTTCGGCAGCGGCATCGCCGTGACCACCGTCGGAAACAGTGCGCCGCGCGTGGTCGAACGCACCACGCGCCAGCTCGGTCAGTTCACCCATACGTGTTTCCTCGCAAACCCCTACGAGGGGTACCTCGAGGTCTGCGAAGCGCTCAACCGCCTGACCCCGGGAGATCACGAGAAGCGAACAGCGCTGTTCAACACCGGCAGCGAAGCGCTCGAGAACGCCGTGAAATACGCACGTGCCGCCACCGGTCGCCCAGCAGTTGTCGTCTTCGACCACGCATTCCACGGTCGCACGTTGATGACCATGACGATGACAGCCAAGAACCAGCCGTACAAGGCCACATTCGGCCCGTTCGCACCAGAGGTCTACCGGGTTCCGATGGCATACCCCTACCGTTGGCCGAGCGGCCCCGAAAACGCGGCCGACGAAGCATTCGCCCAGTTCCGTCTTGCGATCGACACTCAGATCGGCGCCGAATCGGTAGCCGCTGTGGTCGTGGAACCGATTCAGGGTGAGGGCGGTTTCATCGTTCCCGCTCCGGGATTCCTGAAGCGAATCTCGGAATTCTGCTGTGAGCGCGGCATTCTCGTCGTCGCGGACGAGGTCCAGACCGGTATCGCACGAACCGGATCCTGGTTCGCCAGCGAGAGTGAGGACTTCGTCCCCGACATCATCACAACCGCAAAAGGTCTCGCCGGCGGAATGCCACTCGCCGCCGTGACCGGCCGTGCCGACGTCATGGACGCCGCGCATCCCGGTGGTATCGGCGGTACGTACAGCGGCAATCCCGTTGCCTGCGAGGCCGCCCTGGCAGTTTTCGAGACGATCGAGATGGAAGGGCTCCTCGACCGCGCCAAGGACATCGGCGACATCCTGACCACAGGTTTGTCCGAAATCGCTTCGGACACAGACATAATCGGCGACATTCGCGGACGCGGCGCCATGATTGCAATCGAACTCGTCCACGACGAGGACAAGGCTCCGAATCGCGAGGCCGTCGCCCAGATCGTCAGCTACGCCCACACACACGGTCTCCTTCTGCTCACCGCCGGCACCTATGGAAACGTCGTCCGTTTCCTCCCGCCGCTGAGCATCTCCGACGAGTTGCTGACCGAAGGACTCGGTATTCTTCGCGACGCTGTGGCCGCAGTCCGATGAGCGTCGCAGTGCGCAGCTTGATCGGCGGAGCTTGGGTCACGGGCAGCGACGGCACACTGACGGACACCAACCCGGCCCGTCCCGACGAGGTTGTCGCCACCGGAGGCCGCGCCGGTGCCTCCGAAATGGCGACCGGTGTTCGCGTCGCCCGCATCGCCGCGAACGACTGGGCCCGCCTGCCGATGTCCGCACGCGGCGCATACCTCACTCGCGCAGCGGAAATCATCGAATCCAACGCTGAGGCCTGGGGCGAAGAACTCACCCGCGAAGAAGGGAAAACGCTGGCCGAGGGTATCGGAGAGGTGCGCCGCGCAGCGCAGATTCTGCGTTACTACGGCAACGCCGCCGACCGCGAGACCGGAACGGTGTATTCCTCCCCACGTAGCAGCGAGCAGATTCTCGTCACTCGCAAACCTCTCGGAGTGGTAGGCGTCGTCACGCCGTTCAACTTCCCGATCGCGATCCCGGCATGGAAGATTGCGCCTGCCTTGGTGTACGGAAACACCGTCGTCTGGAAACCGGCTGCCGCGGTGCCCCTTCTGGCCTTCCGTCTCGCGCAGGCACTGACCGAAGCGGGCCTACCCGACGGAGTCCTGAACATGATCCTCGCCGACAGCGCGGCCGGTGAAGCGCTGGTCGATCACCCGGACCTCGACGCCGTCACCTTCACCGGTTCCACCGGAGTCGGCCGAAAGATCGCGGGATCTGCTGCGGCGCGAGGAGTTCCGGTACAGGCGGAAATGGGTGGAAAGAACGCAGCCGTCGTACTTGCCGACGCAGATCTCGAGCTTGCGGTCGAGCAGGTCATGCTGGGTGCATTCCGGTCAACCGGCCAGAAATGCACGGCCACTTCACGTCTGGTGCTCCATGAATCCATCGCCGAGGAATTCCTGGCCAGGCTGACCGTTGAAGTCAAGCAACTGAGAGTCGGAGATCCACTCGATCCCGACGTCACGACAGGTCCCGTGGTCAGCGCATACGCGCAGCAGTCGATCATCGAGGGGATCAATCGAGCCGTCGACGGCGGCGCCAGGGTTGTGGCCACCGCCGAAGCGCCGCAGTCGGGCTACTACGTCCAACCGACAGTGCTGGAACTACCGTCGAGCACCGAACTGTGGTTCGAGGAACTCTTCGGCCCGGTACTGGCGGTGCAGCGGGCAGCAACAACCGCAGACGCATTCCGCTTGGCGAACGAGGGCGAATTCGGTTTGTCCGCAGCATTGTTCACGCAAGACCTGACCAGTGCACTGGCCGGTATCGACGATCTGGACGTGGGGATCCTGCACGTGAATTCGGAATCGGCGGGCGCTGATCCCCACGTACCTTTCGGCGGCGCGAAGAGGAGTGGATACGGACCCAAGGAACAAGGCGACGCGGCGCGAGAGTTCTTCACTCACACCACCACCGTCTATCTCAGGGGCGGCCGAGCGTGATCTGAATTCGATTCCGCCTGCAGCAGTTCACGAGCTTTGAGTGCGATCCACAACTCGGACCGGGTGTGGGCGGAATCGAGATCTCTCCCGATCAACTCGGCAGCCTTGTCCATGCGGTTACGCAGCGTGTGCCGGTGAACACCCAATTGCGCTGCAGCGGATTCCCATTGACCATTGTGGTGCAGGAACGCTTCGATCGAGTCCACCAGACGGGAACCGTTCTCGGCGTCGTAGCCTTCCAGCACACCGAGACCGCTGGCCGCGATCGACTGCAGAACATCGCTCGACTGCACACTCAACAAGAGACTGAAAGTCCCGAGTTCCGAGAACGGAACGAGTGTGTGTCCTTCGACCTGCCCCACTTTGGCAGCAGAGACGGCCTCGCGCAGACTGGCCGCTACACCGGTCATCGGGCGGACGCCACCGATTCCACCGTTGATACTCCGGCGTGAATTCTCCCGCACTCTCGCGTACACACTGCGTGTGACCTTCTCCGCAACTTCACTTTTCACGACGAACCACACACCGGTTCCGTCAGTCAGCGGGGCCAACAGGTACGGCACCGACTCTTCTTCCAGGGCCGCTGAAGTGATGTCGGTGGCCGCAAGCAAAGGTCCGACATCGGTCAAGGCGGTTGCCACCACCGTGGTTTCGGATTCGAATCCGAAGTACCGCAACAGACTTTCGTCGACGTCACCGCCGGCCTGGCGCACCATCGTCGTAACGGCCAACCTCAGCCGCTGTTCGGCATCGACAACCCGCAACGGCTTGGCAAGCTCGATGGTCAACAGCGACACCGTGTGGCCCACCAACAATCGCTCGGACTGATCCAAGGCGGCCTCGGACGCCACGGCCAGCGTGCCGCTCACAGCAAGGCGGTGAATGGCCAGGTGGCCGTCGTCGTCCACCACGATCCGGCTGCGCTCCTTACCTGATCGCTCCCTGATGCGTTCGGGCAGAGACGAACTCGCACCTTCCGTCAGAGCCAGCACCGCGCCGTCCCGATCGAGAACACAGACTGCTGCGTGAACGGCTCGACCCAGGGCAGTGATCAGAGCCGGCACCCCGTCGAGCAGGGCACGCGCCAACTTCTCCTGCGCGTCGACCACCGCCTGCACCGTTCGTATCTGGTCGGCAGTCAGTTCGTCGATCACGGCCCGCGAAATGGCGATGAACGGCGTCTCCTTGGCGACGGAAAGCACGGCAAAACCCAGTTCGTCGCCGGCCTTGATGATCGCGTCCGGCACCCTCTCGTGGACGGTGCCGGTGTCGAACGCCAGTGCCACCGCACCAGTCTGCGCGATGCGCTCGACGTACTCGTATTGCTTTGTCGCCGAACGCGGTAGATGCAGCCCCGTCGTCATGACAAGCTCTCCACCGGCGAGCCAACGGGTCGGATCCTGCAATTCGATTGCGTGCGCCCAGCTGATCGACAGATCCACGTCGTCGTGACCGGCAACGATCGTGAGGCCGAGCGAGGTGGTGGCCGCCAGGCGCCGGACAGTCATCGGCATTACCGGAACCTCCGAGGGCAGTGAATAGAAAGGCAGTGGACAGAACTGACAGTTTCCAGTTCAGATTTGTACATCAAGTCCATGTTCTGGATCACACGATGAGCTTAGCGTCTCTCCGAAAGAACTGATCGCGTCATGCAATAGGAGCTGAGCCCAGATGCCCGACAGCAGCACCGAAACAGCCGAAGCCGCCAGCGTTCATTCGACACTCAAAACAGGCTTGAAGAAGCGCCACCTGACCATGCTTTCCATGGGCGGCGTCATCGGCGCCGGTTTCTTCGTCGGTCTGAGCGGAATCATCAACCAGGCCGGCCCCGGCGCAGTCATCACGTGCGCGATCTGCGGGATCATCGTGTTCCTGGTGATGCGCATGCTCGGCGAAATGGCCGTGGCCAAGCCGTGTACGGGATCGTTCACCGAATACGCCCGCATGGCGTTGGGCGACTGGGCGGGTTTCACCACTGGCTGGCTCTACTGGTATTTCTGGGTGATCGTCGTCGGCATCGAATCCGTCGTCGGAGCAACCTTGCTCTCCCGGTGGATCCATGGTGTCCCGCTCTGGCTCATGTCAGCGGTACTCCTGTTGGTGATGACCGGGGTCAATCTTCTCTCCGTCAGCAACTTCGGCGAGGCCGAGTACTGGTTTGCGGGTATCAAGGTCGCCGTCATCATCGGCTTCATCGTGCTCGGCAGTCTGTTCGTCTTCGGCATCTGGCCCGGCAGTGAAGTCGATTTCAGCAATCTGACCGGCCACGGAGGATTTCTGCCGAACGGCTTCACCCCCGTACTGGTGGGCGTTGTCGCCGTGATCTTCTCCATGACCGGAGCCGAGCTTGTCACGATCGCCGCAGCGGAATCCGCCGAACCCGCCGGAGCGATCAGGCGGGCCACGAACACGGTCGTCTTCCGCATTCTCGCCTTCTTCGTTGTCGCCACCTTCCTCCTCGTGACGATGCTGCCGTGGGATTCGTTCGTCGTCGGCGATTCTCCGTTCATCTCCGCACTCGACCTGCTCGGAATTCCCGGCGCCGCCGACATTCTCAATCTCGTGGTTCTGGTCGCGGTGCTGTCCTGCCTCAATTCCGGCCTGTACACGGCGTCACGGATGCTCTTCGCACTCTCCGTCTACAACGACGCGCCGGCCTGGATGACACGGACCAACAGCCGCGGCGTGCCGGTGAAGGGCGTACTCGCCTGCACCGTGGCCGGGTACTTCTGTATCGCGGCCGGCTACATCTGGCCGGATACGATTTTCTTGTTCCTCGTGAATTCGTCGGGCGCAATCTGCTTGTTCGTTTACATCCTGATCTGTGTATCCGAACTACGCCTCCGACGCCGATGGGAACGCGAAAGCCCCGAGATTCTGAAATTCCGTGTCTGGTTGTATCCCGGCCTGCCGATAGTGGTCACTGGTCTGATTCTCGTGATCCTGGTGGGAATGGGTCTCAACGAACCCACGCGCGCGGAATTCGTCCAAAGCCTGGTCGCGCTGGGGGTCATCCTCGCCGCTTACGGCGTGAGAAAGTCTCGTACGCGAAAAGTCGGATCGTTCGCGACCGCCTCGAACAACGCACACAGCAGTTCGAAGAAGGCTTGAAACAAGCATCGAGTAAGCGCTCGACTCGATAATTGAACCTCTTCCCCGAAAAGAGCCGATCCGATGGAAGCGGTCGAACATAGATTTTCTCTTTACCTAAATTCAAGGCAAAATGGACAGCATGCCGAGCCCTGTCATCGCCTCCGAGGGGCACAGTTCTTGGCGAACACTTCACGAATGGTTCAACGAACCACACGACTACGAGTGGATAAAGCACCAGAGATCCGGCCGGGCAATCATTCCGATCTTCCGAACCTTGCTTGGAATGATGACGATCATCTTCGGACTGTCCGCTTTCTACAAATTGATCGGTCCGGATACGCCGCCGACCACACCCGGCAAAGCTCTTTCGATTTTCATGATCTGTACGTGTGTGGGAATCGCCGCATGCTGGTTCACACAACCGTTTCCCGGACGCCGGGGGTTGCTTGCATTCGGAATATTCGCAGATCTCGGGATCGCGGCTGCCGTCCTCCTGGTGCCGGATCGCTCGTCCGGGACGTTCGGTTGCATCGTCTTCGCGGTCACCGGAACCTTTGCGACGCTCTTTGTCAGCGCAAAGTGGCTTGTCGCTCATGTCGTTTGGTCGACGACCGTCACGACTACCGTTTTCGTTCTTGCATATATGGAAGGCGACGTCGATATCACGACGCTTCTGGCCCGCGGCACCGTTCTTTTCGGAGCTGTCACACTCGTTCCCATTTTTGCGCACCTGACTTGGCGCACTCTTTACCGCGATGCCCAGTATTCGGACCGGGATCCCCTCACTGGACTGTTCAACCGTCGGGGGCTGGAAGGGGCAGTCGGCGATCTCTTCGAGAGCGCCCGAGACGATTCTTCATCTCTCGCCTTCATCGTCGTCGATATCGACAAATTCAAAACGGTGAATGATCTTCACGGTCATGCCGAAGGCGATCATGTCATCAGGAGAACCGCGAACCGATTGAGCACACATCTCGGCGAACGCGGAGTCATTGCTCGAACCGGCGGGGAGGAATACCTGGCCGTCATCGCCGGCGATCCCGAATCGACAACCCTGTTGATCGAAGGGATAAACGCGGCGCTGTCGGATTGTTCCGACGCGATCCCCACAACGGTGAGCGTCGGAGCGGTGATGATGACCGCCGAATCGAAGGCGTGGAGCGGCGGTGCTTCCGCAATCCTGGCGGCGACAAATGTCGCGGATTCGATGATGTATCAAGCGAAGGCGGCAGGCGGTAATACGATCCGCTCGGCTCAGATCTGATTCACAGCCACGTAAGTGGGTGGACGCTGCGCCCGGTTTCCGTGTCCGTCGCGGCAAGATACACATCGACGCGCTCAGCGGTCAGAGCCTTGCTGATGTGGTAACCCTGGACCAGGTCACACCCGACCCACTGGACGCGGCGGAACTGCTCGATGGTCTCCACGCCCTCGGCCAACGATTTCATACCGAGGGCCGCGGCCAATTCGACAATGGACTTCACCACGGACATCTTCGGATCGTCCGAGTCGGTGACCAGCATGCGATCGATCTTGAGAACGTCGATTGGAAGTCTCTGGAGCGTGGCGAAGGACGAATAGCCGGTGCCGAAATCGTCGAGTGCGACGGTGACCCCGAGCTCACGCAGCTTGTAGAGATCCCGGATCGCGCGATCGTCCACAACACCTGTCTCGGTGATTTCGAGCTGCAGCAGTTGCGGAGGCAAGCCCGAATCCGTCAGCGCTTTCTTCACCATCGCACCGAACTCTCGCGACACCAACTGCACTGGTGAAACGTTGACCGAGACGCCAATTCCGGTCGGCCACCCCGCAGCAGCGGCGGTCGCCATCGCCATTGCCTGCGCACCGAGGGGAATGATCATTCCGGTTTCCTCCGCCACCGAGATGAACTGGCTGGGCCCGATGAGGCCGCGGCTGGGATGGTTCCACCGAAGAAGAGCCTCGAAGGCCACCACTTCACCGGTCTGAGTGTCGATCTGAGGCTGGTAATGGAGTTCGAACTGCCCTTCCTCGATCCCTCTGTCCAGCTCGTGCAACGCCGTCGCCCGCGCCGATGCCCTCGCCCGCAGCAGCGGTGAGAACTTGCCCACTCGATTGCGTCCCGTCGACTTCGCCTCGTACAGAGCCAGATCCGCCAGCATCACCAATCCGTCGGCGTCCGTCGAATCCTCGGGCGCGCTCGAGTAACCGATCGTGGCCCGCACTTCGATCCGATTGCCTTCGACAAAGAATGGTTCGTGCAGCACTTCCAGGTACCGATCGAAGATCACACCGGGATCGTCGCGCGAAGAGGTGCAGACGATCAGCCCGAATTCGTCACCGCCCATCCGCGAGCACATGTCCGAACCGATCACGTCGCGAAGGCGTTTCGTGACTTCGAGAAGTAATTGGTCCCCGATCGGATGGCCAAGGGTGTCGTTCACCGATTTGAAGTTGTCGAGGTCGAGAATCCCGACGAGAACCTGCTTCTCCGGCACGCGGGAATCGATCGCTTCCTCGAGCGCCACTCCGAACGCACGACGGTTCGGTAACCCGGTCAACGAGTCGGTGGCCGCAAGGCGAAGGATCTCCTGCTCGTGGACATACCTCTCCGTGATGTCGGAACCGACACCGCGCCAACCCAGAATCACGCCGGATTCGAGGACCCGTGGATTGCCGGAAAGAGACCACCAGCGTCGCCTACCGTCGACATGCACCGGCACGACAGTGTCCCGGAAGGGAGCACTCGATTCGAGTTTGTCGATCATCTGGGCCGCGGCCGCACGCCCCTCCGGACTCGATGCGATCTGGAGTCTGGTGAGGAGTTGTCCGAAGGTGAGTTGCTGCAACTCGTCCACCGTCATACCTGCGACCTCGGCGAGACGTGCCGAGGTGTGGGAGAACCGGCCGTTGGTGTCGCACTCCCACAGCCAGTCGCGGGAACCGCCCTCGAAACCGTCGAGCAACAACGCCACAGTCTGACGCTCGGATTCCGCCTGAAACTCTGCGAGACAACGTCTCTGGAAAGAGGCCGACAGATAGACCGCCCCTACGGTGAGCGCAAACATGTAGATGCACAACTGAATCGCAAGTATGCGAAAGTGGGGTTCGGCGTGGACGACGAGAACAGTGAAGACGCCGAGGCCGTGAATGTAGATCCAGGTCAGGCTCACCGATCTCAGACTCGAGAACGTCACGGTCCCGGCGCCCATGATCCCGGCCATCGTCGCGATCAGAACCAAGTCGCGGAAGACGTCCATGTCGTGAAAGAGCAGAGCGAAAAGTGTGACATCGAGGGTCGCGACCACGATCACTTCGACGAGCAGACCCACGTAGTCGTAGCGCGGGGTGTGCTTCGACGGCCGCCAGCGAAGGGGAATCCATACTCGGATCGAATTCGCGAGGACGAGAAAGATGAGGGCGCCACCCAACCACCTGAGCGTCTGACGTCCGGGCGGGACGGTGTAGGTCAGAATCACGACCAAACTCGCCATGTACGCAAGATTGGCGAACGGCGCGACGGCTGCAGCTTCGTCTATCTGACGGCGAAACAGGCTGTTGCAGTCGGCCTCCGAAGCAGGATCTTGCCTGCCCAATCGACTCGGACGGCTCATCAGCGAGGCATCCCGACATCTGCGCAGGCGCCATCAGCGGGCGTCGAATCCGCTCGCCTGGCCATCCGAACCTCCCCTGGCTCCCCACCGAACCCTTATCCGGTGAAACGTCAGTGTTTCAGACTCGCTGCTTGTTTCCTTCACAACGGTAGCCATCTGACGAATCGATTGTGCGCAGATCACTATATCCAGAGGTCGCTCCCTCGATCTTCCAGGTCGATCTGCGATTGCTGATTCTTAGCTCGATCCACGTTTGTCGCCGACTGCGACGCGAGGGATTCGAGCGGTCGGGAACAACGCTGCGATCGCGAGCAGCGCAGCCACGGCAAAGGCGACACGCAACGCGTCCAGCCTGGCTTCTTCGTTCACGTCCACGATCGCATCCGCCGTGGACTCGGCGACGCCGGCGTCATCGAGAGCGGATCGGAGTTGCGTCGTCGACAGGAACGGCACGCCCGAGGCCATGTCGGTGCTCGCTTGCTGCTGCACCGATGTCGGAACCGCCGGATTGTCTTCGATTCCGGCGATCGCCGACGTCGTGAGAGTGGCAATGAGAACCGATCCGATCAGGGCAGTTCCCAAGGAAGCGCCGAGGTTGGTGGCGGTGTTCTGCAACCCGCCGACCTCGGTGCTGCGCTCGTCCGGGACCGAGGACACCGTGACGGCTCCGAGCTGCGAAGACAGGCACCCCAAGCCGAAACCCATGAACAGCATGGGAATCATCACGATCGCCGCATTGGCGCCGGGGTCCATGCCTGCAACGAGCATCAGAATGCCGACGACCATGACCAACAATCCGACTCGGACCACGCGTCGCGGGTTCGCGGTAGGCCGTAGCTTCGGAATACCGATCGCCGCCACGACGAGCGCCGCCGACAACGGCAGGATGCGAACTCCCGTCTCCAGGGCACTGAGCTCCAGAACTACGGACAAGAACAACGGGACCGCGAAGAACACGCCCGCCTGGACCAGAAACTGCGCGAAGAACATCGACAGCCCGCCACTGAGCTCGCGGTTTCGCAGCATCGCCGGATCAAGCAACGGCTCCTTCCCCGCAGCGGCCAGGCGTCCCTCCCAGCGCAGGAATCCGTACACGACCAGGAGCCCGGCGATCAGCAGCCACACCACCGGGGAAAGCCCGACCAACTGCGGTCCGTCGGGTTTGGCCTGCACCCAACCCCACTCGCTCGAGCGCAGTACGCCGAAGACGATCATGCCCAGCCCGACCACAGACAAGATCGATCCGACGTAGTCGAGGCGCGACTTCGACGGTGGGACGTCGACCACCTTGCTCAGCACCAGCAAGATCAGGACAACGATCACGACTTCGCCGACGAACACGTAACGCCATGACGCAAATGTCGTCGCGGCGCCGCCGATCAGCGGCCCGACCGCCACGGCCATCGCGCCGGCGGCAGCGACCAGACCGTAGGCAGCCGGGCGCTTCTGCGCCGGAAAGTTGGTGGCGACGAGCGCGACGATCGCGGGCATGATGAGTGCCGCACCGACGCCTTCGAGGAACGACCATCCGATCAGCAGGACCGCAAGATTGGGAGCGAGCGCCGTTGTCAGAGAACCAGCGCCGTAGATGATCAAGCCGACCGCGAAGGCCCGGCGACGACCCATCATCGACCCCAGCTTGCTGCCCGTGATCATCAGCGTCGCCATGACCAGGGTGTACAGCGTGATCGCGGTTTGAATGCCGGTGATGCTCGTGCCGACGTCCTCGGCGACGGTTGCCATCGAAACGTTCATGACCGAACTGTCCAAGGTCATCAGGAATTGGCTGGATGCCAACACCGTGAGAACCAGTCCTGAACCCGCTTGCGTCGTCGAACCAGCAACCTGTCCGTCACCCATCGTGCGGGTGTACCCGGTGTTCAGGTCCTCGAAGCAGACCGGTCAGTGCTGTTCGAGGCTGAGCTGATCCGCCCAAGCCGACACGTCCCCGCGTTCCAGAGCCACCGCCAGCAGTTCCGGAAACTTGTCCGGCGTGCACGCAAACGCGGGAATCCCGAGGGCACTCAGCGACGCTGCATTGTCGTGATCGAACGACGGTGCCCCGTCGTCCGAGAGTGCCAGTAGAACCACGACTTGAACGCCGGAGTTCTTCATGGCGGCCATCCGGCGCAACATCTCGTTGCGAATACCGCCCTCGTAGAGGTCCGAGATCAGAACGAACATCGACTCGGCAGGACGCGAGATCAGTGACTGGCTGTACGCGATTGCGCGGTTGATGTCCGTGCCCCCACCAAGTTGGGTCCCGAAAAGGACGTCGACTGGGTCGGACAGTTTGTCCGTCAGGTCGACGACGGCAGTGTCGAAAACCACGAGCGAAGTCTTCAGCGCCTGCATCGACGCCAACACCGCGCCGAACACGGATGCGTAGACGACGCTGGACGCCATCGAACCCGATTGGTCGATCGCCAGGACTACGTCGCGCTGCACGGATTTCGACTTGCGGCCGTATCCGACGAGCCGCTCGGGGACGACGGTTCGATACTCCGGAAGGTAGTGCGACAGATTTGCTCGGATGGTTCGGTCCCAGTCGATGTCACGCAACTTCGGATTCGACGTTCTGGCCGAACGATTGAGAGCCCCGGTCACCGCGGCCTTCGTTTTCTGCGCGATTCGCTCTTCGACTTCCCGAACCACCTTGCCGACGACCATTCGAGCAGTTGCCTTGCTGGCCTCCGGCATGACCTGGTTGAGGCTCAGCAGCGTCCCGACCAGATGCACATCGGGCTCGACGGCATCGAGCAGTTCCGGTTCGAGCAGCAACTGCGCCAAACCCAGTCGGTCGATCGCGTCCTTCTGCATCACCTGCACCACCGTGCTGGGAAAGTACGTCCGGATATCGCCGAGCCATCTGGCGACGGACGGAGCCGACGCCCCCAATCCGGCTGAGCGGCGTCGCCCCTTGGTCGGGCCGGACGAATCGTAGAGTGCGGCAAGAGCTGCATCCATTCGACGCTCGCCCGGTTGGCCCAGCCCACCCGTCGATTCTTCGGCGGATTCCCCGAGCATCAGTCTCCAGCGTCGAAGGCGCTGATCGTCGTCGCTCATGCGCCCACCCCCAAGATGTCCGCAACGACCGCCATTGCCGCTCTGCCGCGTCGAGCATCGGTCTCCACTGTCGTTTCGACGCGTCGTCCACCTCTGACCGCCTGACCGATCGCTCGACGCTCCCCCGCCTCGAACGCTCCGAACGTACGTCGAAGCAGTGGAAGCGTGTCGATGAAGTCCTGCTCACGAAGTTGGCGAACCCACGTGTCGATCAGCGTGAGCAACGCTCGATCGTGAACGAGCACAAGCCCTCCTCCACCGAGAAACCCGTCGACCCACCCGGCTTTGGCGGTCGGCGTGCTTCCCACGGACAGGGCCCGAGACAAGCGCTGGGCTGCAGCGGTTTCCGTGATCGAACCGCTGTCGCGCAGTAGCCGCACCAACCGTCCGACGAGTAGTCCGTTGACGTCGTCACGGTCGATCACGCCGGCCATGGCCTGCAGCCACCGTGCGCTCGCATCGCGATCGTCACGAACCATGACTGCCGAGTGAACCTTGTCGAGGTGTTCGCGAAACTCCTCGGCACTGGGATCGTCCAGGCCCGTGACGGCGACTGCGAGGCCGGTGCAAATGCGGATCAACAAGCTGTCGGCGACGTCGACCAAGGCAGACACGTCGGTTCCGCGCACATCGCCGTACCGCAGCGTTCGCGTCAGCGTGGGCAGCGCCGCCATCAGGTGCGACACGTCATGATCCAGTGCCGCAACCGTTTTCACACTTTCCAGCACAGCGGACAACGCTGCCGGCAGGTTCGCCAGGAGCGAGTTCTCCAGTAGTCCGATCAGTGACGCGAGAGAGATGTCCGGCTCGTTGATCTTCGAGACGACACGTGATGTTGCCGCTGCAGCCACCGTCGTGCCCCACAGCGACGCCTCGATCACCGAGACCGAGAATTCGGGCTTCCATTGCAGCGCCCAAGTCTCCCGGAACGTTCCGGTGGAACGGACC
Source organism: Rhodococcus sp. WY5 (assembly GCF_018588185.1). Classification (NCBI taxonomy): domain Bacteria; kingdom Bacillati; phylum Actinomycetota; class Actinomycetes; order Mycobacteriales; family Nocardiaceae; genus Rhodococcus; species Rhodococcus sp. WY5. The sequence goes on along the minus strand of NZ_JAAMPR010000001.1, from coordinate 1,687,881 downwards.
TCACTGTCGGCCGGGGTTCCCCAATCGATCTCGAGGATCCCCAGTCGGTGCAGGAACTGGGAACGCTCGACGTCGATATCGCGTCGCAGGTCCAGATCGAGATTCTTGGCTCCCGCTTGTTGTTTGAGCCGCAAAGTCTTCGAACGTGCTCGCAGGTCTGCTTCGAGCGGAACCGTCGGAGTTTCTTCGGGCACCGCGCCCAGCGCTTCGCCCACAACCAATCTTCGCGTGATCAGATCCAGAAGAACGTCGTTCCCGTCGCACATCACCGACCTCGTTGCCTCGGTGACCTCCGACAATCCCGCCAAGGGTCGAGAACGCAGTGCCGCCAACGTATCTGCCAACCGGACAGCTTCGATGACGTGAGCACTCGAGATCGGAAGGTCCTCGTCCCTGAGCACCCGCGCAACTTTGGTGAGCCACCGCGTGATCGTCTTGTCGTTCGCGGTGAACAGGTGGTGATACCAGCCCGGCGAGGTGATTCCGGCGCCGTAACCCGATGCCGATGCCAGACGTGAGTGAGTCCAGGGAACCCACGTCAGCGAGGTCTTGACCTTGGACATTCCTTTGAGGATGCGAGCATCGGGTGCCGCCGGCCCCAAGGCTCCGACCAACGCCGGCGCGTGCCAGGCTCCGCAGACGACGGCTACCCGCTCAGCGCCATCTTTCAACGTCTTTCGCAGCACCTGACGCATATACGCTTCGCGATGCGCTGTCTCCTCGTCGATCGGCACTGTCTCACGCAGCGCCTCCATCGCCTCGGTGATCGCATCGAAAGAATCTGCGCCCGAGCTCGATTCGATCACCGAATCCCACCAGCGTTCGGTGTCGTCGAAACCCGCGGCCGCGGCCAGTTCCGACAGAGGATCGCCCTCGCGGACAGTACGAATCCCCTGATCCGCCAACACGTTGAAGGCGGGCAGATCGCAGAACCGTGCCTGCACACCGTTCTTCGCAGCCCACTGCAGCGCTTGCCATTCGGGTGAGAACACCGCAAACGGCCAGAAGGCCGCCTTCGACGGCTCGCCAGTGGCGTACGCGAGCAACGCAATCGGTGGCTCCATCGAATCCGACGCCGCCAGCATCACCAACGGGTCTGCGTCCGAGGGCCCTTCGATCAGGACGACGTCAGGCGAGAACTCTTCCAGACCCTGCCGAACCGAACGAGCAGATCCCGGGCCGTGGTGACGGATACCGAAGACCCGGACACGCAGGTCCGGAATCACGATGGTCGCCCGGTGACCTCGCGGCACGCCCGGTAGAAGTCGGACCACTCGCCGCGTTCACGCACTACTGCCTCGAGGTACTCGTTCCACACCACCTTGTCTGCGACCGGATCCTTGATCACCGAACCCAGGATTCCGGCAGCGACGTCGGATGCCCGCAGTACGCCGTCCCCGAAATGCGCAGACAACGCCAAACCGTTGGTGACCACCGAGATCGCCTCCGCCGTCGACAGAGTTCCGGACGGGGACTTCAACTTGGTGCGGCCGTCGGTGGTCGTGCCTGATCGCAGTTCCCGGAACACGGTGACGACCCGGCGAATTTCCTCGGCTGCTGCGGGGGTTGTCGGCAATTCCAGTGCTGCGCCCAGCTGTTCGACTCGACGTGCCACTATGGCCACCTCGTCTTCCTCGCTGGCCGGCAAAGGGAGGACTACGGTATTGAACCGTCGACGCAGTGCGGACGACAGATCGTTGACACCGCGATCGCGATCGTTGGCGGTAGCGATCAGATTGAAGCCCTTGGCTGCCTGCACCTCGATGCCCAGTTCCGGCACCGGCAACGTCTTCTCGGAGAGAATGGTGATGAGAGCGTCCTGCACGTCGGCCGGGATACGCGTCAACTCTTCGACGCGGGCGATCTTCCCGGTTTCCATCGCCGTCATCACGGGAGAAGGCACCAGCGCACCGGCGGTCGGCCCCTCGGAGAGAAGACGTGCGTAGTTCCAGCCGTAGCGGATAGCTTCCTCGGGCGTACCCGACGTGCCTTGAACCAGGAGCGTCGACGCACCCGAGATTGCGGCCGAAAGGTGTTCGGAGACCCAGGTCTTGGCCGTACCGGGAACCCCCAACAGCAGTAGCGCCCGGTCGGTGGCAAGAGTTGCGACGGCCACTTCCATCAACCGCCGTGGACCGACGTACTTCGGCGAAATGACGGTTCCGTCGTCGAGAGTGCCACCCAACAGATACGTCACCACGGCCCAGGGCGACAAGTTCCACGACGGTGGACGCGGACGGGTGTCCTGCGCGGCCAGTGCTTCGAGTTCGAGCGCGTACTCCTGCTCTGCGTGGGGCCGCATCAGCTTTGCCGGTTGCGCGAGCTTTGCCGGTTGCGCGAGCTTTTCCGGTTCCGTGGTGGGCACGGTTACGCTGTCAGTCATGTGAGCTCCTCGAGCAGGGTCTTGCGGTGGGTGATGGCGCTGGCAGTTCTGGCGAAGGTCTGCCGCCAGTCGGGGTCACGAGCACGCTCCGCCGCACGCTCCAGCAAAGTTACTGCGCTGTAAGGAAATCGAGTCTCGGCCAGGCGCAGCGATGCGACGTACTTGTAGCGTGAGAATTCGCCGGCCTTGGCGCCTCCGTCGGCACGTCTAGCCGCAACTCGTTCCCACTGGGCCACCACTGCCCGGGTGATGTCCTCGGGCCATGGACCTCGCAGAGCGTCGTAGATCGCTGCCCGGCCCGGGTGCAGAACATTGGCGTCGCCGTTTCCGGACCTCAACAGATCAGCCAGCGCCTTGGCCGGCACCAACGGGAGCACGCGTCGATCGGTGGCCGTGCCGCGCATACGAAAGAGTTCCAGCGCCCATTCCGTATTGTTCTGCGCGACTCCGGCGGTGGACCACGCGTCGTGAAGGATCGGCTCCCAGCCTTCGTCAACGCTCATCCCCAAGACCTTGCCTGGTCCACCGATCATGTTGTTCCACAGAGACAACGGCGCAGAACTGATCGCCTGACGCACATACTCCGCACGATAGTCGGTGTGTGGATTCGGCCGGTCTTCGATGCCGTCTCGCCTCGCCGCTGAATCGACTTCCTCAGGCGGGACGATGACGAGCGTGGACCGAACGAGTTTCCGTTCCACCCGCACCCATTTCCGAACCCGAGCAGCCATTCTCTCCCCGAACTCCGATTCGGGGAGTTGTCCGAGTACTTCCACTGCCGCGCGTCGCACGTCCTTGCGACGGTCGTCGAGGGCTTCCTCCAACAATGGTTGATCATCCGCACTCAGTCCGTTTGCCAGCGCCGCGACGAAGGCAGCCTTCTGTTCGCCCCGCTCGGTGCCCCAGGACTTTCGGAGTTCGGCCAGCGCCAGCGCGGGATCTGTTCGACGAGTGTCTATCAGCCACTGTGTGCGCTGCGACGAACTTCCGTGACGCCACACGTCCGGGTTGGCATCCCTGGTTCGGACGAGTTTGCTCCACTCGGGGTTTTGCGCGGCAAGCCATCGACCACGCTCGCCGACAATCTGCAGGATGCTCTCCCGGTGAGCTTCACTTGCACGTGCGAAAGAAAGCAACTCGGCGACCAGATGATCAGGCGCACGGTAATTGTGCTCCAACGCGACTGCGAACCATTCGTCGAGCAAGGTCGCCTTGGCCGCGAGCATCGACAGCAGATGCGCCGATGAGGATTCCGGCAGCGTGAATCGAACATCGTCTGGCGCAGGTGTCGGCACCGCCGCCGTGGTGGAGCCCGCACCACCACGGCGGTACGCCCTCTCCAACGCTGCTCCTGCGAGAAGCATCTCGGCAGGATCGCCGTCGAGTTCGCGAGCGTAGCCACGCACTTCAGTCGGCAGCTCCTCGAATGTTGTTGCTGTTCTGGCTGTCCCAAGGAGCGCCGCTGAGATCAATGTACTCACAGCACGATCACCTGCCCTCCCGTGAAAACCGAGATCGGAGTAAGAGCCAGCGCGTTCCACGTTCCGCAGACTGTGACCGGGTAACCGCCGGAAATGCCGAGCAACTTCCACAGAAGATCCGAATCACCCTCTGCCCGAAGCGCTGTGCCCGATTCGTCGACGACAAACCATGATCCGTCGACGAACGACGGGACCACCGAACTGATCACTGCCGGCCACGAGCGCAACCATGGATCCGCGGCGAGGGCATCGGTAAACTGCTGCAACGCAGTGTCGATGCTTCCGAACGGCATGGTTGTGAAGGGCTCCGGTTCTCCGTGCGTGACCCCGATCCGAGCCCGCAATGCCGCGGCACCAGGATAGAAATGAACATCGGCGTTGAGCAGAAACCCGACTGGCGGCGTTTCGGTGGCAAAATTGGGTGACCCGTGGGAGAAGTCGAGCAGCATGGCCCACCGCTTCGAATTCCTGCCGAGCATCCACACCGTTCGGGTGAACAGTCGCTTCTCCTCGGTGATCCCGGAACCGAGAATCATCCAGTTCTCTTTCACCGGAATCGATTCCATCACACTCTCGGTTGAGACCGGATAGCCGACGTGTGCTTTCACCGAATGGGCAAGATCTTCCGGCAACTCGGACAGCTTCTGATGCGCAGCAACCAGCAGGTGCAACCGAGCCAACTCGTCGAGGACTTTCTCAGGCCAGTTCTCGGTAGACGCAACGGTGCCCGCCAAGGCTCGAAGTGTGCCTGCGACACCAGGCGCCTGAGCATCCACCATTCGAGCAGCTACTGCGTCGAAGCCCGCCCAGGATGTGTCCATCGCTGCCAGACCACTGCGGATCTGATCGGTGATCCACAGGTCCAATTCGACGAGCCCGCTCGCAACGCGGTCGGCGCGCTTCTGCGCTGTCGCCGGGTCGGGAGCCCTCTTGGGGGCCTCGTCGCCGGTCTCAGCCCTTTCGCCGCGGGTCTCGGCCTTCTCCTCGCGGCGCAACAACCACTCTGCCGCGAAGTCGGCGGGCTCGTCCGTCGACGGCACACGCCCTTCCGACCATTCCACCAGCAACCCCAGAGCATGTTTGCACGGAAACTTTCGACTGGGGCACGAGCACTTGTATGCAGGGCCCCTCAGGTCGACCACTGCTTGATACGGCTTCGAGCCGCTGCCCTGACACAGCCCCCAGAGCGCGAGACCCCTGTTGCCGGCATGGCTCCACGAACCAGCCAACTTGCGCGCAGCGGCCAGCGATGCGGCGTCCGGAGCTACCGACGCCACCTGCCCAGCTGTCCACGGCGAAGTCACTCGACCACAGTATGACAACCCGCTGACATCACAGAGTCAGGCCGATTCGTTGGTGAATAGCCCCTTGACTCGAACACATATTCGAATATGATCTGGGGAGGGGATCGGGGGATTCAATGAGTGTCTTGTTGTCGGATGTGGTGTCTGGTTCTGCGGTGGGGTTGCGCGGACGGTTGTGGCAGTTGCCTGCTGCCGAGTTGCGTGCTGCTGCTGTCGAGGCGAGTGCGGAGATTCTGCGCCTCGAGGCGGTGCGTGTGGCGGTGGTGGACGAGTTGTCGTTGCGCCCGGATGATCAGGTGATTGCCAGCCGCGGAGTGGGTGCGTGGTTGGCGGCCACCACGATGCTGCAGGTTCGGGACGGGAAGAAGATCGCCGCGCTGGGTGCAGCTTTGCGGCCGTTTCCGGCGGTGGCGGCTCGGTTCGATGGCGGGGACTGCTCGTTCGATCATGCCGTGTTGATCGTGGCGTTCTGCGAGTCACCGCCGAAAGGCATGCCGGAGGAGGCATTACCGAAGTGCATCGATTTGTTGCTCGCTGCTGCGTCGGGTGGGGAAGCGACGACGACGAAAGTGCGGAACGTGATCGCGACCTTGGAGCGGTTGTTCGAATCGGATGAGATCCCGCCCGCCGAGGATGTCGATCTCAACGAGTTGCGGATCGCGTCGACATTGAACGGTCGAGTGGTGGTGCGCGGCGATTTCGACGCTCTCACCGGGGAAATGCTGCTGTCGGCGTTGTCGAATCTGACGATGCCCACCCCGGCACCCGATGGAACCCCGGATTCTCGGTCGGCGGCGAAACGGACGGCCGACGGGTTCACGGAACTGATCCGGCGTTATCTCGATTGCGCCAAGACCGGCACCGATGGTGGTCAGCGTCCGCATGTGAACGTGCACATCAATGCTCGGGATCTGGCGGAGCATCGGGATTGTGCCGCACAGTCTTCGGATTCGGGTGATGACGACTCACTGGACCTGGCCGATCTTGATGTCGGGCACATGCCCTGGCTCGGACCACTGTCCGTGTCACAGACCAGACTCCTCGGCTGCGACTGCTTCCTCTCCACCGTCCTGCTCGACGATCACGGCGCACCGCTCGATGCGAAACCCGGAAAACGATTGGTCACCCCCGAACAGCGAGTGGCGTTGATCGCCCGAGACAGAGGCTGCGCGTTCCCAGGCTGCACATGTGTACCGGCGTGGACCGATGCGCACCACATCCGGCACTGGGCCAACGGCGGCCCGACGGTGATGAACAACCTGGTCCTGCTGTGCCGTTCACATCATCGATTGATGCACCGAAAATCCGGGTTCGTCGGGAAATGGGAAATTCGGATCGGTGTCGACAACAAACCGTGGTTCATCCCGCCGCCCTCGATCGACCCCGGTCAGCAACCCAGGCCGGCGAACACCACCTTCAAAACCTGAGAACGAACCTCAGGCACAACAGAACACGGCCGAGCACCGCATAGAAGGGATCCCCCCGATGCGGTGCCAACAGGCCGTGGCGCGTCCACAACTTTCCACAACTCACGACGTTCGCGCGGGGCGCAAGACCGATCTGCCCAACAACTCACAAACCTGCAGGGCCAGAGCAAGATCCAACTTGTCTCGGCCGGCAGCAACTGGATCGCCGAGCGCCTTGTTGATGCGATACTTCACCGTATTCCGGTGCAGATTCATGTGATTGGCAGTGTGCAGATGACTTTCACCATGTGCAAAGTACACACTCAACGTCGTCCGCAAGGATGCAGCAGAGGGCGTATCTTCCGCCAACGGGCCAAGCACCTCCCAGACCCATGACTTCGTCGAATCGATGTTCTCGGACAGAAGTGAAACCACAGCGACGCCGCGATCTCCGAAGCTCACCACAGGTCGCTGCGGTGTATCCGGGACGGCAGCAACCGAATAGGCGGCGGTTGCCTGTTCGTGGGACCGTTTGAAACCGTCGACCCCTGACCCCGGCAGTCCGATTGCCACCCGCGCCCCGCCGTCCAACGGCACTGCCGCCGCGAGAAACTCCGGATCCGGCGCAGGCACCCGGCGACCGAACGGCAGCCACGCCCACACCGTGCGTCGATCGATGGCGGTGATGATCGGCGGCTTGTCCGCTCCCGCCGCTGCGCCGAGATCACGTACGAGTCGGTCCAGCGTATTGATGCCCATGACGTCGGCATCCCACGTCGACCAGACCACCAGGGCGACGTGGTTCTGACCGAGGCGGTACCCGGTCTCCGCTTCGAAAGCAGCGGTATCTGCGTTGGTGCCGGACAGGAGTGCGTGGATTGCGGCCGAATGGAGGTTTCCCTGCGCTGCCATCCATCGACTGCGTTCCCGCTCGTACGCGTCGAAGACGTAGAGCGTGATCCAGTCGATGTAGCTGTAGACCACGTCCGAAGTGTGTTTCAGGACAGCCAAAGTGAGTCGCGCCGGAATATCCAGTGTGCTGATCTCGTCGTGGCAGATCCGCATCAGATCGCCTTGGCCCATGTGATAGGCCCGGACAAGGGAGTTGGACGGGACATCCCGCTGCGCCAGACGCAGAGCGTATTCCACTGCAGCAGTGGTGGGTTGGAGATGATCGATCGGAATGTCGTTGGCCAATACGTGGATGATCGTCGTGATGTTTCCTTGCACGCTGGCCTCGAGCATTTCGAGCAATTTGGCGTCTGCATCCAATTGGTCGATTTCGTGAGCCATCATGAAGGCCATCTCGCGCGCGATGTCGGCGCTGCGCTCGTCGAGTCGTCGTGCCAACTCGGCAACCACCGCAAGCACTTCCGGCTCCGCGGCTGCAGGCACTCGGGCGAGGCGCCGCATCGCACCGGCGCCTCGCTCCTTGTGCGATGGACTACTCACAGAACTTCCGCACCCTTTCGTCGCAGGTACTTCAGAGCCGATTCGGCTGCGTTGTACCCGCACATTCCATGTGCTCCGGCACCCGGCGGGGTCGAGGCCGAGCACAGGTAAGTGCCCGCGATCCCCGTGCTGTACGGATCGACTGCGACGCGAGGACGCAAGACAACCTGCAGTTCGGTGTTGGCACCTCCGATGATGTCGCCGCCTACCTGATTCGGATTGTCCTCTGCCAGGTCAGCTGTACCACTGCTCGACGTCGCGACGATCTGCTCCCGGAATCCTGGCGCAAACCTCTCGATCTGACGGATGATCGCCTCCGTAGCGTCGCCGGCGTAACCGTGAGGCACGTGCGCATAGGCATACAGCGGATGAACGTTCCCGGCAGATCGGGTGGGATCAGCCAGGTATTGCTGACCTAGGAGCACGAACGGCCGGTCCGGCATGCGGCCTGAATTCGTCTCACGCTCAGCGGCCACGATTTCGTCGAAACCACCTGCCAGATGGACAGTTCCGGCCCGAGCACAGTCCGGATTGGTCCACGGCACATGACCTTCGATCGCAAAATCGACCTTGAATGCTCCGGGAGCCTGCTTGAACTTTCGATAGGCCCTCGCCACTCGACCAGGGAGTCGATCGCCCAGAATTTCGAGCGCACCCCCCGGATTGACATCCAGCAGAACAACATCGGCGTCCGGAATCTCGGAGGCCGTACGAACCCGAACGCCGGTGTCGATCTTGCCGCCGTGATCGAGGAGCATCGCGGCCATCGCGTCGGTGATCGACCGCGAACCTCCCTCGGCAACCGGCCAACCGTAGCGGTGACCAGCAGCAGTGATCATCAATCCCACCGCCGAGGTGGCCGGACGGTTGAGTGGATAGAAGGCGTGTGCGGCAACCCCGCCGAACAGCGCCTTCCCCTTGTCCGTCTTCCACAGTTTGGCGGTCACCGTTGCCGGAAGCAGCGCTCGCGGACCGAAAGCTGCGAGCCGCAGCGGATGGTGCGGAACATTGACGATCGGGCGCATCAGATCGGACGCCAGCGCATCGAACCCAGTCGACAAGTCACCGAACATGCGTTGCCATCGAGGCCCGTCAGCGCCGAGTCCCGCAGCCGTCTGCTCCAGCGAGCGGTACAGAACCCCGGCGTCCCCGTTGTCGAGCGGATGCGCGCAGTCCACCCCTGCCCATCTCCAGATCAGCCCGTATCGCTCGAGGTCCAGCTTGGACAGGTACGGCGAGCCGATACCCATCGGGTGAAACGCCGAGCAGTGATCATGGATCAACCCCGGCACGTCGATCGGACCGGAGCGGGTGCCTCCGCCGATCTGGTCGGCAGCCTCGAGCACCTGCACGTCCACACCGCTACGTGCGAGGTGTACCGCGGCAGCGAGCCCATTGGGCCCGCTGCCGACGACTACGGCCTTTGTCACTTACTCACCTCTTGCTCGCTACCGCTGACCCTCGTACGCATCTTCGGTTCGGAGACAACCTGCGGATCCGTTGCCGCGCGGTCGGCCCGTACGTCCAGTGTCCACTGAACGTCGAACGGAATGGGCCCGTTCGGCAACCACGGCTGTTCGGCGACTGCGTCGGCGACCTTGAAAGTACCTCGTTCGATGACACCGAGAGCGGCATCGATCACCTGGTACTCCTGCGTTCCCTTGTGGATGGGCTGCGATTCGATCCAGGTCACCAGGAACTCACCGGGTGCGAAATTGCAGCGACGCTGAATGGCTGCGATCAACTTCGCGTCGTGCAGGTGCCCGTCACCGAAGTTGAAGGCGACGATGGAGTTGCACATGAACTCTGCTTCCCGCAGTGAGTACGTGTTGATGTCGTCGCCGAGGTGCCTGATCATCAGAGAGAACAGCGCACGCCCCTGGCTGTGCATGGAACGCCAGCCCAACAGCTGATGCAGAACGACATCGGACACATCTTCGGGGTACATCGTCATCAACTGATTGCGCGTATCCGGCGACGGACGCTTGATGAACTGGTCGATCTTGGCTTCAGCGCCCGGCGCGAATGCCCACGTCGCGGATGCCCAGTTGCCGGCGTACTGGCGCATCGACGGCAGGAAGGACACCAGATCGGGTCGAAGGTTTCCGAGAATGGGGAAGAAGGCAAGGGCTGCAACAATTCCCGCGGTAATCCACGGTGAGGACATGGCGCCGAGTCCGTAGCCGTCCCATGCCGGGAATCCCAGGAACAGGAAGACCGAGGCGTAGGCGAACAGAAGATTCCATTCGAGTGGGACGGCAAGCGGGAAGGTCGACGCGATGAACAGATGGAATCCGACCATGAGGATCACGGCGAGGATCGTGAGGGTTTTGTTCGTCGAGAACAGCAGTATCAACGGCGTGACGATTTCGACCATCGTTCCGGCCACGTGTGCGACGCCGCCGCCCAGGTGTGAAGGCCGCAGATCCTCCGGGAAATTCCGGTAGTGGGCGCGCTTGATCTTCTTCGACGGGATCCACGGGGTATTGCTGAGCATCGGAGGAACCACCAGCGAGAAATGGCGACCGAACTTCGAGACACCGGCACCGATCCACACCATGACGATCAGCAGTTTGAGCGCCAGGATCATGTCGACGAACGGCAGGAATGTGAAGAAGAAGATCGCCGGCAGGTACTGCTCACTACGGGCAGCGATGAAGGGCACCTTGTCCCGCAACCCGAGAATCACCATGAGTACCAGGAAGGAGTACAAGACCGTCGGGCGCACCAGTCCGGCATTGTCAGCGATTGCCGAGTCGATTCCTGTGGTGTGAACACCGGGGAGAACAGCGGCAACAAGGAGATTGGCGACTGCGGCGACATAGATGAAGACGTCGAACACCGTGCGGGTGTCACCCGAGGTGAGCGGCACTTTGCCCGGCCACGGTGGCAGACGAATGGTGCCGGGGCGGAGCCAGTAGAGAACTCCACCGGTCATCGGCTTGAAGTGGCCGGCGAGCGGCCCCCAGGATCCTGCCAAGCCCAGCATCTCGAGCATCATCGTCCAGATGATGAGTTTCTGGTAGACGATCGGCTGGTTCCACCACGATCCGATGTCGAACCACGAGAGGCCGGAAGTCAAAGTGGCAACGGCTGTTCCAGCCGCCAGGTAAAGGAACAACAGTTTCATGATGTAGACGGTGTGGACCATCTTCGGCGTACCGAAGCCGTAATCCACCCAGTGCGTGGACATGTCACGCAGACGCTCGAGAAACGGCTTGTCCATGAACGTTGCCGGATCGACGGGAGGGAAGTTTCCTTCTTTGAATCCCATGATGTGCTCCTGAAATACGGAATGTGGGCATGACGGATCGACTCGACGGACGTCGTCGAGCTGTGCTGGTATTACGGGGAAGTGACTAGTGAGCGGGAGTTGCGCTCAAAGCTCGTCTCATTCCAGGTTTGTCGATCTTGCCCACCGGGTTTCGGGGAAGCGCATCGACGACGTAGATCGCCACTGGCACCTTTACTCGGGTGAGCAAGGCCGTGACATGTTCGAGCAGTTCGTCTTCGGTGACGGGTGCATCGGGGTAGGCGACGACATAGGCAACTGGCACCTCTCCGTAGACCTGGTGCGGAGCGCCGATGACGGCTGCCTCGAGCACGGAAGGATGTGTAGCGAGCGAATTTTCGATCTCCTTGGGGTAGATGTTCTCTCCCCCACGGATGATCATGTCCTTGATGCGATCGACCAGGGTCAGGTAGCCGTCCTCGTCGAGGACTCCGACGTCACCGGTATGCAACCAACCATCCTTGACGGTCTTCGCAGTCTCCTCCGGCTTCCCCAGATAGCCACGCATCACGTTGCCACCCTTGATGACCACCTCTCCGGCAGTCCCGGCGGGCGCAAAGGTTCCGTCCTCGGCAAGAATGGCAATCTGCTGGCCGGGCAACGCCGGGCCGACCGTACCGAGTTTGCGCACGCCGTCCACAGGATTGCAGGCCGACGCACAGGTCCCCTCGGTGAGTCCGTAACCTTCCACGATCACGAAACCGAAACGCTGCTCAGCGCGTTCGAGGAGTTCCTTGCTGATCGGCGCCGCACCGCACACGGCAAACCTCAAGGACGACGTGTCGATCGAGGAGTCTTCCGGCTGTGAGGTCAGCATCGCGTAGATTGCCGGCACCGCCGAGAAATACGTGGGGCGAAGCCGCGCGACGTCGTCGAAGAATCTCGAAACCGAGAACTTCCCGGTGACACTCACCTGCCCGCCGACAAGCAAGGGCATCAAGACGCTGACGCAGATCGCGTTGACATGGAACAGCGGCAGAATCAGCAGGCAGTGATCCGCGCCGGTAACACCGATGTTCTTGCCCATCGACGAAGCCATGAACTGCAGGTTGGCATGCGTGAGCATCACTCCCTTGGGCCGTCCGGTGGAGCCGCTGGTGTAGATGAGCAACGCCAGATCGTCTGCTGCAACATCGATTCCGGGTCGGGGATCGGTCGGCGGCACTGTCGCCAGATCTTCGACGGCCAGCACTGCTCGGCCGCCCGAGGGTGCGTCGGCAGTGGCGGTGATGACCAACTCGGCCCCGGAGTCCGCGATCTGGTAGTCCGCTTCGTTCGCGGTGAACATCGGATTGATGGGTGTAGCCGCAGCACCGATGCGCCAGGCAGCCATGATCGCGATCAGCAACTCGACGCGATTGGGCAGCATGATCGCCACCACGTCACCGAGGCCGATTCCGAGTCCGGCCAATTGCGCGGCAACAGCTTCCGTGCGATCTGCGAACTCTTCATACGTGAGTTCGACGTGGTCGTCCCGCAAGCACGGCTTCTGCCCGTACTTCTCTGCAAGATCCCAAGCCAGATATCCGATGTTCGCCACGAGAGTCAGCACCTTTCATTCGTGTGTGACTCAAAACACTATCGGCGTCCTGCGGCCGAAGAAACGGTCCCAGGGGATCAACTTGTCCAGGTTCTTTGTTCCCTGAGCACAACACCGCCCGAGCACAACACCGCACGTGCGGTGCACATCAGCTCGACGGCTGATGCAACACCTCGTGGGCGCGTCTGGTCACCACCTCGGAGATCCGGCGCAAGACAGGTGACGACAGTTTCCACTGCTGCCAGTACAGCGGAACGTCGTCCACGAAGTCCGGATCGAATCCGATCAGCACGCCGGAGCGATCGTCGTCGCCGCGCTGCAGGTCCGGTATCAATCCCCAGCCGTATCCCCGCCTGACGGCGTCCGCGAAGTCTGCCGATGACGGAACAAGATGACGGGGCGGATCGGCGGGGTGGCCGACCTTTTGATCGAGGTAGCGATCCTGCAGTAGATCCTTGCGATTGAACACAACCAGCGGCGCCTCCGAAAGGGATTCGGCCGTGACACCGTCTGCGAACCAACGACGGCAGAACTCCGCACTCGCCATCGGCCGATACCGCATGATGCCCAAACGGCTGGAGGTACACCCTTGAATCGGTGACGCAACAGAGGTGACGGCAGCCATGACCGAACCGTCGCGCAGTAGTTCGGTGGTGTGGTCTTGATCGTCGAGATGAAAATCGAAACCGACTTCTTGCGTGAACTCCGCGAGGGCCCCGAGAACCCAGGTGGACAGCGAATCGGCATTGACCGCGATCGAGACACGTGCAAACATCCCTGAACCATTTTCAAGGCCGAGCTCTCGCACGGTGTCACGCGACAAAGCGTCTATCTGACGTGCAAGACGCAGGACTTCTCTCCCCGAATCGGTGACCCGGATGGGCTTGGTGCGCTGCACCAGGATCCGGCCAACCGAGGTCTCGAGACCTTTGATTCGTTGGCTGACCGCCGAAGGCGTGATGTGTAACTTCCGCGCCGCCGCCTCGAAGGTTCCCTCGTCGACCGCGGCGTGCAATGCCCTCAGTTGCTCGAAATCCAACATAATCTGAAGCTACTCTGATGCATCCTAAGAATCATTAGCTGGACTGACTGAAATCCAAGCGGCAGGCTCGACGACATGCTCAGCACCAACGACCCTGCGTCGGCCCTCGTCGGTTTCGGGGTCGGACTGTCTTTGATCGTCGCAATCGGCGCCCAGAATGCGTTTGTTCTTCGTCAAGGCCTGACGCGATCGCACGTACTCCCGATCGTCGCAGTGTGCGCGTTGTCAGACGCAATTCTGATCCTCGCGGGCGTCAGCGGAATCGGGACCCTCCTCGAACACGCACCGTCGATGATCACGTTCGTTCGTATCGCCGGCGCCGTTTTCCTCCTCAGCTATGCGCTCTTCGCCGCCAAGCGGGCACTTCACCCCCAGACGTTGGCGCCGGATCGACATGGCAACGGGTCGAGGCTTGCCGCCGTCACGATGGCATTGGCTCTCACCTGGCTCAATCCACACGTGTACCTCGACACCGTGGTGCTCATGGGTTCTATCGCCAACGGTCGCGGCGAGATCGGACGTTGGTGGTTTGCCGCCGGTGCCATCACGGCAAGTGTGGTCTGGTTCGGCGCCCTCGGTTACGGCGCACGTCTGCTGACGCCGCTTTTTGCGAAACCCAACGCCTGGCGGGTTCTCGATGCTCTGATCGCCGTGATGATGGCGGTTCTCGGAATCAGCCTGCTTGTCGAATTGTGACCAGGCTGCACAACCTCGATCCGACCCTGCGGGTAGCGGGATGGGTTACCGTCCAAGATGAGGAAGCTCAATTCACCTGTCGCGAGTTGTGACCATCAGGTAGGGCTGATCACCTGTCGCGAGTTGTGACCATCAGGTAGGGCTGATCACGATGACCGAGGACGATGGCGGCACCGAACCGCGGGACTCCAACCGCGGACTGGGTTTGCTGTGTCTACTCGCTGCGGTCGCCGGCGTCGGGGTCGGATTTGTCGGCGGCGCGTTCCGTTGGTGTCTGATCAGGGCCGACGAACTTCGTCAGGCGATCGTGAACTGGGCGCATCACGTTCCTTACGTCGGGTGGCTCGTGCCGGTCCTCCTGGTGGCCCTGTGCACCGTACTTGCCGTACTGATCGTCAGACGAGTGCCCCTCGCAAAGGGAAGCGGCATCCAGCACGTCGAGGCGGTGTCCCGCGGTGAAGCGAAACCGCCGGGAATCAATCTCGTGCCCGCCAGATTCATCGGCGGCCTCTTGGCGATCGGCTCCGGTCTGGTTCTCGGCCGTGAAGGCCCCACCGTACACATGGGTGCGGCGATCGGAGCAGAAGCGGGACGGCGAGCCCGCCTCACCGAACCCGACGTCGCCATGCTGCAAACATCCGCGGCCGGGGCAGGACTCGCTGTCGCATTCAACGCGCCGATCGCGGGAGCACTGTTCGTCTGCGAGGAGGTGACGCACTCGTTCCGGCTGCGCACCGTGCTGCCAACGCTTTTCGGTGTTTCAGTGGCGGTGGGCTGTGCACGGATCGTCATCGGTGATCAACCCGATTTCGAGGTCGGCACCGTGCCGACACCTCAACTTGCACTCTTGCCACTGTTCGTCGTCTTCGGAATCCTCACGGGGCTACTGGGTATTGCGTACAACCGCCTGATTCTGGGACTACTCGACATCGTGGCACGACTCGACAAGATCCCACCGACTGTCATCGGCGCAACGATCGGCGCCGTCATCGGCCTGACGCTGTTCCTCGACCCGTTGGCCAGTGGGGGCGGCGACGTTCTTGCACAGATGATCGTCGGCGGAAGGATCTTCGTACTGCCGATCCTGCTGCTGTACTTGGTGGTTCGGTTCTTCACCGGCCCGCTCTCGTATGCCGCTGGAACTCCCGGCGGACTGTTCGCTCCCTTACTCGCTCTCGGCGCGCTCTGGGGGTCGATCTTCACCGGACTGTCGAGCTTCGTGCCCGGAGTGGACGCCGGGCTCACGGTCACCATGGCCACCGTCGGTATGGCTGCCTTCTTCGGCGCCGTAGTACGCGCACCGTTCACCGGCATCGTGATCGTGGTCGAGATGACCGCGGTGACGTCGACGCTGGTCCCGATGCTCGCTGCCACTGCGGCAGCGGTATTCGTCACCACGTCGGCAGGGTCGGCACCTATCTACGACAGTCTGCGCGAACGGATGTTGGAGCCGCAACGCCCGCATACGGATTGATCCCCGCACACGGGTCATTGCAGCACGGGTGCGCTACGTGAATTCAGAATTTGCAGATGACTTCCTCGGAGAACCTGCGTACCGCATCTTTCTTCGCTTCCAGGTCGCAGTCGAACCCGAGGCCGTACATGGCCCAAGGAATGACGATCGATTCCGTCACTCCGCTATCGGCCAGTTCCAGGGAGCCGTCGAGACCGAAGCGATCGGCGCAGACGGCCTGAATTTCGAACGGGGACTCGGCGCGCCCGTACTCGACCCGCAGGACGCCGATCCTCGCGATGAGAGCTTGCAGATCAGCGAAAGAGACTGTAGCCGAGGTCCAACCGTCACCCACTCGCGCTGCACGGCGCAATGCGGCCGCGGAATGTCCTCCGATGTAGATGGGGACGGGATCGACCGGCGCCGGGCTCATCTGCAGCCTGTCGAAGTCGAAGAACTTGCCGTGATGTTCGACCATACCGCCGCCTAGAACCAGTCGCAGTACCTCGAGCATCTCGTCGACTCGCGGGCCTCGATCCTTGGGGGAAGCGCCGCACCACTCGAATTCCTCTGGCGCCCAGCCCACACCGACCCCGAGACCGAAGCGGCCTCCTGTCAGATTCGCGACCGACCCCACCTGGCTTGCCAGCAGCAGAGGATTGCGTGAGC
Source organism: Rhodococcus sp. WY5 (assembly GCF_018588185.1). Classification (NCBI taxonomy): domain Bacteria; kingdom Bacillati; phylum Actinomycetota; class Actinomycetes; order Mycobacteriales; family Nocardiaceae; genus Rhodococcus; species Rhodococcus sp. WY5. The sequence goes on along the minus strand of NZ_JAAMPR010000001.1, from coordinate 1,671,163 downwards.
TGAGCTCGAGCACCTGCGGATAAAAGCGAATCTTCGACGTTCCGGGCCCCATGAAGGCCGCGGCAATCATGGGGTCTACAAATGGTGTCTTCGCGTCCCACATCCGCACACCGTCAGCGGTATACGGATACCCGGTAGCGCCCCGCTCGGGAAAGAACAGTGAGTCGGGCATCGTGATCGAAGAAAAGCCGCATTCTTCGGCCACTTTCGCAAGTGCAACGAGTTGAGAGAGGGGAATCATCGCCACGGCGAGGCTGAACTTCATCGGAAGATCCCTCTGTTCAGTTGACCGGAGCGACTGAAGTGCCTCGATGAGCTCGAAGTCGGTTCGCACCGATCGGCTTGGGAGACAGTGGATCCTGAACAGTCACTTCTTGCAACGCTCAGTCATACGACAACTCCCCCGCAGTGCGGTCGAAGCATCAGCCACCCTCGGTTGGACAAGGACGTGTTCGAGGTTACAAAGCTCCCGCTACTTCGGCTCGGCGGCTTCCCGCCAGGCGGACACATACCAAGAACTTCGGGGTCCTGGTGACACCTGGCACCCCACTCCCCCTGATTTCGCACCGTGCAACCTGCGAATCGGCCTACTGATGCAAGGGAGTTCCGACGTAGTTCTCGGCGATCAGCGTTCGTCCGGCCACGGAACGCGTGACCATGTCCAACTCGGCCAACTGTCGGCGATGCCCGAAACCGCTGTCGTCTGGCAAGCGATGGAGCATCGACGACATCCACCACGAGAAGTGCTGCGTCCGCCACACACGCGGCAACACCGTTTCGGTGTACCCGTCCAGCATCTTTCGGTCGGACGAGGTGAAGAAACCGTCCATTGCCTTCGCCAGTGCGTAAACGTCGGCGATCGCGAGATTCATTCCCTTCGCGCCGGTCGGCGGCACGGTGTGCGCCGCATCCCCGGCAAGAAACAGGTTGCCGTGCTGCATCGGCTCACACACGAAGCTGCGGAACTGGAGGATCGACTTCTGAAAGATCTTGCCGTCCTTGATCTCCGCCCCCTCACCGTCGACGCGCATGTGCAGCTCGTCCCAGATTCGATCGTCGGACCAGTTGTCCACGGAGTCGTCCGGATCGACCTGAAGGTAATGACGCTGTACCTCGGGCGTCCGTGTGCTGATCAGTGCAAACCCGCGCTCATGGTTGGCATAGATCAGTTCTTCGGACGACGGCGGCGCCTCGGCCAGGATGCCGAACCACGCGAAGGGATACTGGCGGAAATGATCCGTTCGGATCGACGGTTCGGGAATCAGCTTTCGCGTTCCGGTGCGTGAACCGTCGCAACCGGCCACCAGGGTGCACTCGAGCTTCTGATCATTTCCGTCCGAGTCGACAAAAGTGATACTCGGGCGATCCGATTCGTGATCGTGTACTTGCGCGTCGGACACTCCGAATCGAATGTCCCCGCCGTCAGCGAGACGCCGCGCGATCAGATCCTTGAGCACCTCGTGTTGCGGATACACCGTGACTGCTCGCCCGTCGGTCAGTTCGTCGAACGCGATTCGGTGCCCTCGTCCACCGAATCGCAACTCGATTCCGTGATGTTCGAGGCCCTCCCGCTTCAGTCGATCACCGAGTCCGGTCTCGACCATGAGATCAACCGTGTTCTGTTCGAGCACGCCGGCACGAATGGTGCCTTCTACCTCTTCGCGGGTGCGGCATTCCAGGACAACCGAATCGATTCCCTTCAGATGCAACAGATGCGAGAGCATCAACCCGGCGGGACCACCACCGACGATTCCGACCTGGGTGCGTGAAGAAGACATACAGAGAGCTCCTGAGGTGAGTGACGATTGAGACCACCCTCGACCACGATCACTCCTCTGAACAGCTGCAATTTCACTCAGTGAAAGACCGAAACGAGCTATCGAAACCCACCGCTACCAAGCCCGCGTGATATTCCACGGGCGGCCGCGACCAACGCCGGCAGTAAAGGAGCCGGATCCTGCTCCACCGGAACAACTGTCGAGACCGCTGCCACGACACTGCCCCCGGCTTCGCGGACAGGAGCGGCGACGGCAAGGGTTCCGACGTTCAGATACTCGCGACAGACCACGAATCCGGCGCGCCTGATCTCGTCGAGAGTTGCTCGCAAAATCCGCTCGGAAGTAATGGTTTTGGGAGTGAACGACTCGAGGCCGGCGCGAAGGACGTCGTCGAGAAGCTCGGTTCCGCCGTGCGCGAGGAGAATCAATCCACCGCTGGACGCGTGCAACGGCAATCTTCCGCCGGCACGGCCGACCACGGTGACGGCGCTACGCGAGGACAAGCGCTCGAGGTACAGAGCCTCGGTGCCCTCACGAACGACCAACTGCACGTTCTCTCGGGTGACCTCGTACAGGTCTTCGAGGAACGGCAACGCCACCTGCCGTAGGCCGTGAGCGCCGGGAGCGAGAGCGCCGATCTCCCACAACCGGACTCCGACCTGGTACTTGCCGTCACTCCGACGCTCGAGTGCGCCCTCAGCCACCAACTGCCCACACAGTCTATGGACGGTGGGCAGAGGCAAACCGCTGCGACGACTGATCTCCGACTGCGTCAACCGCGGCGATTTCGCGTCGAAGGCACCGAGCACGATAAATGCCCGGCCGATCAACGAACGCTCGCCTGATGCCATTCACACAGTGTGACTGACATCAGGCGAAACGTGTTCAGGCGGTGCGGAGCTACGCGGAGTGCGCCAATTCCGGTTCGCGTTCGGTCACCGGCGGCGTGGCCTCGATCTTCATCGGCTCCTGCGCGTAGTGGAAGTGCGGACGACGGTGACCGATGAACGAACCGAACCACGACATCACAGCGACATACCGGTTGCGGAAGCCCACCAGATACATCACGTGCACGGCCAGCCACATGAACCAGGCGATCGTGCCCTTGAACTCGACCTTGCGGACGCGACACACAGCGCTGAATCGGCTGATGATCGACATGCTGCCCTTGTCGAAGTATTTGAAAGGCGTTCCGGCCTTGACCTTTCCGTTCACAGTCTTCGCTGCGTGACGTCCACCCTGCATTGCAACGGGCGACTGACCAGGCAGACCGTTCAGCGAAGTCATGTCGCCGATGGCAAAGACGTTGGCAAACCCGCCGACGGTCAAGTCCGGATTGATGAGCAGACGACCTGCACGGTCACTCTCACAACCGGTCGCCTCGCCGAGCACTGCTGCGAAGTCGTTGGCGCGAACACCGGCCGACCAGATGACGGTCTCGGCGTCGATGCGCTTCTCTTCCTTGGTCTTTGCCGAAGAGACGGTGACACCGTGCTCGTCGATGGCGGTGACCATAGTGTTGAGAACAACCTCGACACCCGACTTCTCGAGCGAGGCCTGTGTGTACTCACTGAGCTTGCCGCCGAAGGCCGGAAGCGCAACGCCCGCGCCCTCGACCATGGTGACCGTGACCTCGTCGGCGCTGATGTTGTTGATGGACTTGGCGAAGTAGCGACGCGCCAGTTCCTTGATCTGTCCGGCGAGCTCGACGCCGGTCGCGCCTGCACCGACGACAACGAAGCTGAGCAGGTTGCGGCGAACCAGCGCGTCGTTGGTGGTGTGAGCCTCTTCGAAGCAACGCAGGATCTGCTTACGCAGGACCTCGGCATCCTCGACGGTCTTGAGCTTGTAGGTGACCTTTTCGAACTCGTCATGACCGAAGTACGCCTGGGTGGCACCGGTGGCTGCGATGAGCGAGCGGTATCCGAGAGTGTGGCGGGTGCCTGAAGCCTCGTAGACGACGGTGTTCTCTTCGGCGTTGACCTCGACGACGCGACCGAGACGCACGTCGGCGTTGGGGTACTTCTGCAGGATCGTGCGGATGGGCGGAGCAACTTCGCCTGCCGACAGAACGCCCGTCGCCACCTGGTAGAGCAGCGGCTGGAAGAGGTGCTCGGTGGTGGCGGAGATGAGGACGAACGGCGTCTTGGACTTCGCGAGGGTCTTGGCCGCGGCGAGGGCTCCGAATCCCGAACCGACGATGACTACCTGAGTCTGCTCGTGTCCAGTCGCGTCGATGTCAGCGCGACCCGCAGCTGTTCTATCCACAACAAATCTCCTCAACCAAATTGAAAGTATGACTATTACGGTATGGACTGATCATGGGTCGGGTCCAGCTAGCTGGAGTATTCGCAAGACTGTTATCTCGATTGCTCATAAGTAAGCTGTCCTCATGGACTTCCGCCAACTCAAGTACTTCCTCGTCGTGAGCGAGGAACTGAGCTTCAGTCGCGCTGCCGAGCGCTGCTTCATCTCGCAGTCGGCGATCAGCCATCAGGTCGCCCGACTGGAGAAGGAGCTTGGCGCGACACTCTTCGAACGCTCGACCCGAGCCGTTCGCCTTGCCCCGGCAGGATCGCGACTCGTGCCCATTGCGCAGCAAGTCCTCAGCCTCGAAACGATGGCCTACTCCGTCGCACGCGACCCACGAGCCCGGATCCGGATCACCGGAAACATGAGCTTCGCCGCTCAGACGCTGGACGCCATCGCACACGTGCGCGAACTTCATCCGGACCTGGACGTCGAGTTCGTCATCAAGAGTTTTGCCCACCGCATGGACGCCGTAGCCTCCGGTGACGCCGACATCGCGCTGATTCGCGGCGGCGTCGACCGCCCCGGACTCGAACCCTTGGACCTCGGCGTCGAAGATCTGCTGGTCGTCATGTCGAGCCGGCACCCCCTGGCCGGCCAGCAAAGCGTCGACCTCAATGATCTGGCCGCATACCCCCTGCTCCTGCCGCCGCGCCAAAGCCAGGTGCTCATTCACAAGGTGGTCGAGGACGCGTTCCGCGAGATAGATCGACGCGTCCAACTGGGCCCTGCAATTCCGAGCGATCACACAGCCACGCTGGACGTGATCACCAACCCGCGCGCCTGGACCCTCCTGTATTCGATCACCGCAGGCGAATCTCCACGCGCCGGCATCAGCTTCATGCGAGAATCGCACGGCCGCTTGCGAATTCCCGTCTCGGGAGTGACCCGCAGCGGCGCCACCCACTCGACCGAGTTCGCCGATCTGATCCAAGCGCTCAAGGACGCCATGAATCCGTCTTTCACTGAGTGAAAGTGCGATGGCGATCGACTCCCCTCACGGAGCAACGTGGTGCACAACCATGTGATGCGGCGCGCGGTTGCATCCCTTTACCGAGGAGCGGCCATGACGCGTTTGCTGAGCGAACCTGTGTGGGAATCGAAGATCTTCGACGGCGAATGGGTTCGCGGTAGCGCCGACGATCGTATTGTCGTCGAACCGGCCACCGGCAAGCAGTTGACGACGGTCGGCATGGCAACACCAGACGACGTGGCAGCCGCTGCAACAAAAGCTAGTGCCGCTCAGAAGGATTGGGCAGCAAGGCCGTACACCGAACGAGCCGCCGTTCTACGCCGCGCCGGTCAACTGTTCGAGCAGTACGCCGACGAAATCGGCGAATGGGTAATCCGCGAGGCCGGCAGCATTCCCGCCAAAGCCGGACTGGAAACCCACACCGCTGCCGAAGAGTGCTACAACGCAGCAGCTTTGGCCGCACACCCCATCGGCGAGGTGCTGCGCTCGGAGCAACCGCGGCTGAGCTTCTCTCGTCGCGTCCCCGTCGGCACCGTCGGCGTCATCGCACCGTTCAACTTCCCGATCATTCTGTCGATCCGTGCAGTCGCTCCCGCACTGGCACTGGGCAATTCGGTGATCCTCAAGCCTGATCCGCGCACGGCGATCTGTGGCGGTGTGGTTCTTGCCCGCATCTTCGAAGAAGCCGGTTTGCCTGCCGGAGTGTTCGGCATGCTGCCGGGTGGCGCTGACGCCGGTGAGGCAATCGTGGTTCATCCGAGCGTTCGCGTCATCGCATTCACCGGGTCGACCCGGGCAGGACGCGCTGTCGGTGAACTGGCGGGCCGCCATCTCAAACGAGCACACCTCGAACTCGGGGGAAACAACGCACTGATCGTCATGGACGACGTCGACCTCGAAAAGGCCGCATCTGTAGGCGCTTTCGGATCCTTCATGCACCAGGGGCAGATCTGCATGACCACCGGCCGCCAGCTCGTCCACGAAAGCATCGCCGCCGACTACACCGCACTCCTTGCCGAACACGCCGACAAGCTTCCGGTAGGCGACCCGTTCACCGGTCAGGTCGCACTCGGACCCATCATCGACGCCAAACAACGCGACCACATCCACTCCCTGGTCACCGGAAGTATCGCGGCCGGAGCAAAACTGGCGGCCGGCGGCACCTACGAGGATCTCTTCTACCGACCCACCGTGCTGGCCGACACCCCACTGACCGCCCCGGCCTTCGCCGACGAAGTCTTCGGGCCAGTCGCACCGGTAACCTCCTTCGCCACCGTCGAACAGGCCGTCGCCATGGCCAACGATTCCGAGTACGGACTGTCACTGGGCATTCTGACCTCCGACGCCATGCGCGGGCTCGAGGTCGCCCAACAAATCCCCACCGGCCTCGTACACATCAACGATCAGACCGTCGGCGACGAAGCAGTCATCCCGTTCGGCGGTATGGCGTCTTCGGGTAACGGTGGCCGCGTCGGCGGTATCGGCGCAAACCTCGACGCCTTCACCGAAACGCAGTGGGTGACTGCGCAGAGCGCACTCCCGGTCTACCCCTTCTAGTCCGGAACACGCCGAGTTGGTCCTGAATACACCGAGCTGGCCCCAGGGGCTCACTGACCAGCATTGACGGGATCGATCTCGCGGACTTACCATCCAGAGAAAATTACTTCGGCACATTAAGCAATTTCTCTTGTAATTCCCGAGAAGGACCCACTTGACGAATTCAGTGACGACCGACAGCGCTGCGCAGCCAACGGTCCACGACACCCCGGATGTATCCGTCGTAACATCGCCGCGCCGCGAGGCCGTCATCATCGGGGCGCTCAGCCTGGCCGCGATGATCGTCTCGATGATGCAGACACTGCCCGTCCCGATTTTGGGGCGTATTCAGTCCGATCTGGGCGCATCCGCGGCCGGCATCAGTTGGGTGACGACGGCGACGTTGCTGTCGGCCGCCGTTTTCACTCCCCTGTTGGGCCGCTACGGCGATCAGCACGGCAAGAAGCGCACGCTGGTCGGCGTTCTGGTCGTCATGGTCATCGGTTCGATCGTCGCCGCACTGGCACACAATCTGCCACTTCTCATCCTCGGACGTGTCCTCCAGGGGACCGCCACCGCCATCTTCCCGCTGGCTCTGTCGGTCCTGCGCGAGGAGGTCCGCCCACACAAGCTTCCCGGCGCGATGGCATTGGTCAGCGGAACTCTCGCATTCGGCAGCGGGCTCGCCCTCGTAGCCACCGGACTTCTCACATCGGCTCCGGATGCCGACTACCGCAACGCCTTCTGGATGGCCACCGGGTTCGCGTTGCTTGCCCTCGTCGCCGTCGTCACGCTGGTTCCGGCAACCAAGCACAAGAGCGGCGGGCGCGTCGACGTCATCGGCGCGCTGAGCCTGGGCGCTGCACTCCTTCTGCTCCTGTTGTCGATTTCGCAAGGCCACCAATGGGGTTGGTTCTCACCCGTGACCATCGGTGTTTTCCTGGGCTCGATCGTGATGTTCGCAGTCTGGGTCTGGATCGAGAAGATCGTCGACGAACCACTGGTCGACATGCGAATGTTCGTCCACCGGCCCGTGATGATGGCGAATCTGGCGGGGGTCATGCTGGGCTTCGGAATGTTCGCCAACTTCCTGGGCATCTCCTATCTCGTGCAGCTTCCCCACGCCCTCACGGGATACGGATTCGACGCCAGCATTCTGCGTGCGTCGGTGGAATTCCTGCTGCCGGGTGCGATTGCCTCGCTGATCGCAGCACCGATCGGTGGGCGGCTCATCAGAGTGCGTGGGCCACGCTTCGTCCTGGGACTCACCGCCATCTGTGGTGCGGTGCCGTTCGCCTGGCTCGCGTACGACCACACGCACACCGCGTCGGTCATCGGTGCCGGCATCGTGATCGGCGCCGCCGTGAGCCTGGGCTACGCGGCCATGCCCGCGATCATCATGTCGAGCGTTCCGCGACACCAGAGTGGAATAGCCAACGGCATCAACTCGATCTCCCGTTCCACCGGCAGCGCCATGGGCAGTGCAGTGGTGACTACGATTCTCGCCTCGATGACCATCGCGAACCTGCCAGAGGGCGTATCCGCTCTGCCCAGCGAATCCGCCTTCACCGTCACCTTCGTCACTGCCGCCGTAGCTTTCGCTCTGGTCGGCCTGGTGGGTTGGTCAGGCCTCCCCAAGAGTGCGTCGACGTCTGTCAACGGCAGCGCGTGAACAGGCCTGCTCCGAACAGCTCCGCATTCACGAGATGCCCATGCGTGTGAGCATTGTGCGAGGATCGGCGGGAGGTAGCAGGTCTCGAAGCTGAGCGGCTCGGCGGTCGGTGAACTGCCGACACGCGTCGTCGTCGGAGAACACCCAGAAGTCCCCACGCGCTATTGCTTCGGTCATGTGCTCGGCGGCATCGAGCGGGTCGAGTCCGGATTCGACGTTCGCCTGTTGCATTGCATCGAAGACAGCGTTTGCCGTGACGTTCGTAGTCGGCGCGTCACGCTGGGCCGCACGAAAGATCTCACTCCGGATCGAGTGTGGAACAACAGCACTGACCTGAATCGGAGAGTCGACCAACGACAGATCTTGGTGCAAGCTCTCGGTCATCGCCAGCACCGCGAACTTACTGACGATGTACGGTCCTTGCACCGCGGCGCTGTTGATCCCGCCGACAGAAGACAGATTGGCCACACACGCCGGCTTACCCACCTTCAACATCAATGGCACGAAAGCACGAAGGCAATAGAAGACGCCGTCGACGTTGATCTCCATCAACCGTCTCCACCGCGCACCACTGACTTCCCACAGCAACCCGGCCGTCTCCACTCCGGCATTGTTGACCAGCAACTCGACGCTGCCGTGACGATCGAACACATTGTCCGCCATCCTCTTCACGGCATCGGCATCCGCTACGTCCACTCCATGGACGTCAGCTCTCCCACCGGCCGCGCGAATGTCCTCGGCGACGAGCGACGCACGCTCCTCGTCGATGTCGGCAACGACCACCGTCATTCCCAGCCGCGCAAGGTGACGGGCGAACCCTGCACCGATACCGGCCCCCGCACCGGTCACGACGGCCGTGCCGGTACCGAACCGGCGTTCAGCGTGGGACATCTCCACTCCTCGGGTTGTGTCGCCGAAACTATTGCTCGACAAAGACTTCAGATTCCTTCGGGCAGAATGTTGGGATTGCACCACGTCGGTGGCTCACGTCTGGGCATCAGCCCTTGCCCGTCGAGCGCCTTCACGACCAGATCCTGATACCAGGGAAAATGAAGACTGAAGGCTACAAGGCCGGTCCGCTCGGCCGCGGGAAGAGAACACATGGCCAGTACCGTCTCGGCAAGATACTCGACGGGCTCGGTTTCGTATCCATCCGGAATGAGTGCGTCGGCGCCGGGAGTCGAGATCGCAGTGGAAGGCCCCACCGAGTTGACCGCGATATTGTCGTCCAGCACCTCCGCGGCGAGGCCCTGTGTGAACCTGTGCAGTGCTGCCTTCATCGACGCGTAAATCACGTCACCCGACGTCTTGTTGTAGTCGCGGAAGGGCCTGATCGGATTCAGTCCCGTCGAGGAACCGATGTTCACGATCCAGCCTGCGCCGCGCTCTCGCATGTAGGGGATGGCTGCCTTCGACAGGGCGAACGGCGCGCGAATGTAGTGGTCGAGGGTCCGTTCGAACGTCGCCAGCGACATCTTCTCGATCGGCGCGTAGTCGGCAAACCCGGCATTGTTCACGAGGATGTCGATACCTCCGGTCCGCGAGACGACCTTCTCGATCAATCCGTCGCGAGCCTCGGAATCCTCGAGATCGGCCGGAATGGCAAGTGCACGACCGTGTTGCGACTCGATCATCTCGACGGTCTCGGACAACGTACCGCCGATGACGACATTACTGTCGGCACGGACTGCCGCGGTAGGCCGAGTCGACCGTGCGGTGACGACCACGGTTGCCCCCTCTGCCGCCAGTCGCCTGGCGATCGCCCTGCCGATGCCTCGACTGCTCCCGGTCACCAGCGCGGTCTTCCCTACCAGCGAGTGATTCAACTGCTCCTCCAAGGCTCTTCCACTTCACGACATCGAACACATGACGTATGTGTTCGACCTGAGTTCGACTGCATTTCACGCAATCGTTGTCCGCCATGTTGCATCATCCGATTCTGTTGCACAGCAACGATTCCCGCCTGACGGGAGGTGTCGAAATGCCGGGCACATGACCAAATTCGCTATCTCCCGCTGTGTGAGATCGAAAGCATCACAACGGGTTAGGGGAAAGTAATCTTCACCAATGGCAGATGAAACGCTCTACGTGATCGATCGGATAGTCACGAAACCGGGATGCGGTCGACAGTTCGTCGACGCGCTACTCGACCAGTATTTGCCGAGTGCACAGCGTCGCGGCATGACACTCGCCGACGTACTCGTCAGCCCTCCGTTGTGGTGCGATCAAGACCCGAACACCTTGACCGTCACCTGGACGGTCGACGGCACGGCCGGCTGGTGGTCGATGACGCGCCAGGGCCGCAGAGACTCCACCCTCAGGCAGTGGTGGGATGCAATGGCTCCGCTCATAATCGAACGGAGTCGCTCCATGGCCGCCGCAGCAAAGGACATCGAAGGACTGAGCAATGTATAACGTGACAAGAGTCGTGCACGCCGCCAACGGGGCGGGCGCCGACGAGTGGACCGCTGCAGTGAAGAACATTGCCGCAGTTGCCGAATCGTCGAACGCGCTGCGTCGTCTCGTCTGTACGACACTACCCGGCGTCATCAACGGCGGAGATCTGATCGTCCATCTTCAGTTCGAAGACGAGATGGCTTGGCAGACAGCCCGAGATGCGGTCGACGACAGCCTGCGCTGCGCCGCCGTCGACCACTTCCACGGTGCCGAGTACTCGTCCGGGACCACGGGACGTTCCGGCGCCGAAGCCGCCGGTCAGGTGTACCGAGCGCTGTTCATCCGGGTATCCCCCAGCACACCCCAGGACGTACTCGAGGAATTCGAACGGGATCTGCTCAGGATGCCTACCCATATCTCGTCGATCTGCGCCTGGCGTCTCAGCCGAGTCGACGCAGCGATCGGGCACACACCATGGACTCATGTCTGGGAGCAGGAGTTCACCGACCTCGGCTCACTGCAGACCCAGTACCTCGATCATCCGATTCACTGGGCAGTGGTGGACCGGTGGTTCGACCCCGAATGTCCCGAGGCCGTGGTCCACGACAGAATCTGTCACACGTTCGGCAATCTCACCGAGAGACTCCTGACAGTGGAGTGATCTGCCTACTCGCTACCGAGCGCCTCGCGCGTCATCGCCCAAAGCTTCTGTCGCGCAGGCTCGGTCAGTGACAAAGACGGGATAGTGAGGAAGCCGTGGAACAATCCTTCGAAGCGATGATGGCGCACCGAAACGCCAGCCGTCGCGAGCATCTGCGCATACGCGTCACCTGACGAACACGGCGGATCGAGTTCGGCTGTCACGACGACAGCAGACGGAAGACCGGCGAGCGTCTCCGCACGCGTAGGAATCACACGGGCGTCGTCGCGACCTTCAGGCGCGTACTGCTGCCAGTACCATTCCATCGCTGCGGTGGTGTTGTAGTGACCCGTGCCGTAGAGCCGATACGACTCGGTTTCGAAGTCGTCGTCGATCACGGGGTAGATGAGAACCTGAAGGGCGATTTCCGGACCACCCCGATCCCGAGCGGCAATAGCCACGGTCGCCGCGAGGTTCCCTCCCGCACTGTCGCCCACAAGTGCGATTTTACCTGCGTCGGAACCGTATTCGGCAGCATGCTCGCTGGCCCACGCCACCGCGGCGTAGACGTCGTCGTGGGCTGCCGGTGCCGGATGCTCCGGCGCCAACCGATAGTCGACGGCAACCACTACTGCGCCGACTCCCTGCGCCATCGATCGACAGAATTCGTCGTGACTGTCCAGATCGCAGAACACGAAACCGCCCCCGTGAGCGAAGACCACGAGAGGAACGTCGTTCGAGGTTCCATGCGGACGAAAGACGCGAATTGCCAGATCTCCACCGGGACCGTCGATTACGTGATTCTCGACTGAAAGCATGTCGGGAAGACCCGTCAGCGGCGCACGTCGGTTCCGAATCAGAGTTCGTAGCTCCGACGGCGGGACACTGGTGACATCCGGGAATCCAGCGTTGAGGGTTGCAAGCATCGTGGTGACTTCCGCTTGAATCGTCATATCGTCTCCTGGTCTCTCAGCCCGGCGGGTGGCGCTACGTCTGCGCCGGCATCCGCGTTTGTCCACTTGGCGTGTGATCACGTCAACGTAGATCGCCCACCACCAAGCAAGGAACCCGCTCTCCCGATCAGTGGTCCGTTTCCGCCGACGAGCACCGGAGGCGTCCGATCCACAGGGTGGCCTTCTTCACAAAGCAGAAAAAACATGTCATCATTCCTAATCGAAATAGCCTTGTCCAGGGCAGTTGTCCAACTTGACTACGGGATAGCAGAGGGAACACATGTCGCTCCAGCTCGAGGTCGATCCCGCAACGCCGAACGCCTTCCTCGACCGAGTCTCTCTGCTACTGGATGCGTTCGGCGGTCGAGATCGTCTCACCCTCGCCGAGATTGTCCGACGAACCGGGCTTCCAAGGTCTTCAGCCCACCGCATACTCGACCATCTGGTCCAACTTCGGTGGCTGCACCGCAGCGGCCGCGATTACACGCTCGGGTTGCGGCTCGTGGAACTCGGCTCGTTGGCCGTGTACCAGGACAGACTTCACTCAGCTGCGCATCCGCACCTGTACGAATTGCACCGGCGTACCGGACTGATCGTCGAGATGACGATTCTCGACGGCTCAAATGTGGTGTGCCGCGCCCACATGGCAGGTCGTTTCGCCAGCATGATTCCGAATCGGATCGGTTTCAGCACGCGCGCAGACGGAACTCTCGTCGGCAGGGTCCTCCACACCTTCAACAACGAGCGAGGAGAGGCGGCCGACGAGGTCCGAAAAACCGGCGTGGGATACGGCCGTGACACGCCGATCGACGGATTCGGCACGATCGCCACTCCGATCGGCCCGATCGGCGTCGCGACCTCCGCGCTGTCGATCTGCGGACCGCTCCGACAAATGCCGCTCGACGAGCGGAACTCGCCTCTCACCGGGCTTCTTCGGGAAACAGCCGCTTCCCTGTGGCGAAATGCGGGCGTCCGGACCACCGAAAGCATGCGAGCTCAGTAGGCACGAAGACTGGGCACGAAAACCTCGACAGCACAATTCTATTGGCGTGGGGCAGAATCTGGAGAGTTGTACCTCCGCACGCTCAGATCAACTTCCAACTACCGGCATTGACGGGCTGCGGCAAGCCGAGAGAGTTGGCGTCGCCTTGCGCGAATCGAGCGGCGGCCTCATCGATGTCATCGAGCAACTGAGCGGCGAGGTCGATCTCCATCTGAAAATGGCGGCCTATCCATCGCAGACTCATCTCGGTAAATGCCCAGGCGGGTTCATTCTCCGAGTTATCGGCGTGTTCGATTGCCTTGAGCTTCTTTGCCTCGAGGTTGTCGATGTGATCGAGCACTATCGACTTGAGCTGATCGGGGTCGTTGAGGTGGCCGACCCACAGTCTCAACATCACTCCATGTTTGAGAACGGGGGTTTCGATCTCCGATCGGCGTGACCATGATCTGAGAGCCTCGATACCGGATTCGGTTATCGTGAACACTCGTCGACGACGCCCACCCGATTCCGAAACCTCCCGCGAACTGACGAATCCCAGCGTTTCCAGCTTTTTGAGCTCGGTATAGACCTGGCTCACCGACGGGCTCCAGTAATAGAACCCGATGCTCCAGTCGGCCCAGCTTTTCAGATCGCTGCCACTTAGTTCTTCTCCGAATGTGAGCATTCCCAGCACTGCCCAACTTGTCGCGGGCAATGCCGGGTAACACGCAGTTGCGGGATCAGGCACCGGCCCAGACTAACAAGACGTCGACCATCTGACACCGACTTGCCCACCGAGTGGTCTGTTCACGAATTCGTGCAATCAGAAAAGGTTCAATCGCAGTTCGGAGACACCGCGGATAAAGGCCGTGCCACCCCACGTCACTCCACCGTCGACGAGCTCGGTCTTCGGCGCTTTGTCGATCAACGCATTCAGGATGGTCTTGATCTCCAGCCGGGCCAACCACGCACCGAGGCAAGCGTGCGCACCGTGACCGAACGTGATGTGGTCCCGGACATTTGACCTCGACCAGTCCAATCTGTCCGCGTTCGGACCGAATCGAGTTTCATCGCGGTTTGCCGACGCCAGCCACGTCACAATGTGATTTCCGGCCGGAATCACCGCATCTCTCACCGCGTAATCCTCGGGAGCAATGCGAATCATCAACTGCGCCGTCGGCTCATAGCGCAGGACTTCTTCTACCGCGTGATCGAGCAGTGCCCTGTCGTCGACGAGTCGTTCCCACTGATCACGATGGCCCATAAGTGCATTCATGGTGAGACCGACCTGATTGACTGTGGTGTCCAGTCCGGCGATGACCAAAGTCTGCACGGTAGCGGCAACTTGATCCGGCCCGATTATCTCGCCTTCGTCGCCGGCGGAGATGAAGTCCGACAGGATGTCGTCGCCAAGATTGTTGCGCTTCCAAGCGATAACGTCCTGAAGGTGTGCCGAGAAATCACGCTGAGCGGAAATGTAGTCGCTGGTCTGCTCGGCAGTCAGAAACGGATCGAGTAGGTTGAGTCCCTTACGGGTCCACTCGAACATCGTATCGGTGTCGGCAGGTACGGGGATACCGAAAATTTCGCAGACAAGGCGAATCGGTAGCGGATGAGCAACTTCCGTCACCAGCTCGATCTCGGAGCCCCGTCCATGATCGGCAAGCAACTCGTCGACGATTTCCTTCGCCCGCGCGTCGTAACGCTTGATTGCCCTGGGCGTGAACGGGCGCGCCAGTAGCTTGCGCAATGCCAGATGGTCCGGCGGATCCAGCTTCGACAACGATGGGCGCAACAAGTAGGCGTCGCTGCCACCGGCCGCCTTGATCCGCATATTGCGCGGCGCCTCGAGTGCATACTGTTCCGACGAACTCAGCGACTTGTCCGCCAGTGCGCGTTTCACGTCGTCGTAGGCGAAAAGCATGTATACGCCATTCGAATGCTGTTGTACCGGAGCAACTTCTCGCGCAATCGCGTACCGCGCGTACGGATCGGACAGGAAGCCTGGCTCCGTTGGATCGACCAATCCCGTTCTGAGCCAATCCGTTGTGTCATGAACCGCACGCTCCGAACCCACCGGCGAAGTCATAGTCAACCTCTCGTCCTCGACAAAATCACTCACACAAGATCTGGCAGATCATTGACGCCCTCGTAAGAATCCACAGCCGAATACCACTGGTGACGAGCGTCAGCGCTGCGCTGAACTGAACTGCGCAGAGCTTCACAGTCGGACTACGAGGCAACCAACAAACCGCCCGCTGTATGGGAAATGAAGTCGCGCTCCGGACGTCGGGTTGCCACATTCTCACTGAGCGGGCGGGAAGGTGCGCTCCTTGCTGCTCGAGGACAGAATTCCCAGACGTCTTCGCCGTGAATCAGTAAGGCGGCGAGATCAATTCCGGGCAATCGTCCCGAGAAGTGATGCGAACCGGTGTCGAAGCAGATTGGAAATTGCGCATGACCGAATATGTGAACCGCGCTGTGCGAGTCGTTCGAGCTCCCCGCGGCTTGCCTGTCGTAGAAGATTTTCGGATCGACGAGGTTCCGATCCGGCCGCCCGCGGACGGCGAAGTTCTGTTCCGCGCCCACTATCTTTCGATCGATCCGGCGATACGAAGACGCCTACCGTCCACCAGCTCTGCCCCCGGGCCGTTGGGAGCTGTTGCCGGTATCGGCGACGTCGTCTTGGCTGGAGTAGTGCCTGCGCACTCCGGTTTGGACGGCATCGCAGTCGGCGAAGTGATTTCTTCGCGGCATCCTGACTTTGCGGCAGGTGATTTGGTTCGAGGCGGAACGCACTGGCAGATTTATCACACAATCAAAGGCGCTGCCCTGGACCGCATACCGAGGGAGAATCGAGCTTCCTTAGGAGATGAACTCGGAATTCTAGGACAGCCAGGATTTGTCGCACACTGCGGAATGCGGTTGGTCGCCGACGTCCGAGAGCGAGACACAGTCGTGGTTTCGGCGGCCGGCGGAGCAGTCGGCATGGTTGCAGGCCAAATCGCGAAGCTGGCGGGCGCCCGGGTGATCGGAATCGCCGGGGGTGAGAAGACCGAATACGTTGTGGAGGAATTGGGGTTCGACGCCTGCATAGATAGGAAGACGGCGAACATCGGCGAGCAGTTGGACGAATTGTGTCCGAAGGGCGTCGACGTCTATTTCGACAACGTCGGAGGCTCGATCACGCGAGCGGTTTTCGATCGCATGGCCGATTTCGGAAGGGTCGTCGTGTGCGGAATGATCAGCGAATACAACCAGGATGAAAGCGAAGTCGGGCCTCCCCTACGCCCTGTACTACGCAAACGTCTACGCATCGAAGGGTTCATCTGCTACGACCACTACGACCGGTACCCGGAGTACCGGGCGTGGGCGTCCGCTCGAATCGCCGAAGGTGGACTGCGCTACCGCAACGATGTCACCGAGGGCATCGAAAATGCCCCAGCGGCCTTGATCGGGCAGCTTTCGGGGCACAACCGGGGGAAGCAGTTGGTGATGATTTGACAAAGGGAGACCACACGTCGTTGTGTGGTCTCCCTTTTCGATTCGTTCAGCCGATCAGGCGTCAGCCTCTGGGCCGAGCATCTACCTTGTCGTCATCGTCGTCGCGCTCGCCGGTTGCGAGCTGGACGCCGGATTTCTCGATGCTGCCGTCAGCACCTGACTTCTCGAGGTCGATCGGTGCATCACCGGTCGCAACCTCTTCGGCCTCAGGCTCTTCCGGTAGCGGCTTCTTGAGACTCAGGATGATCGAGCCTGCCAACACCACGATGATCACCGCGAGGCTGACCAGTGAGGGAATCTCGGGGATCGACGTGCTGATCACCTTGTGGCTGGCCTGCATGATCAGCTTCACGCCGATGAAGGCGAGGATGATCGACAGACCCTTGGACAGGTAGTGGAACTTCTCGAGCAGGCCCGAGAGCAGGAAGTACAGGGCACGCAGACCCAAGATCGCAAACGCGTTGCTGGAGTACACGATGAATGGATCGTCACTCACTGCCAGCACTGCCGGGACACTGTCGACTGCGAACACGAGGTCGGCAGCTTCGATGGCGACGACGACGGCGAACAGTGGTGTTGCGACGCGCTTTCCGGCTTCCTTGACGAAGAACTTGGTTCCTGCGTATTCCTCGCGAACCGGCATGATCTTGCGCAGCAAGCGAACCGCCAGCGAGGTTCCCGGATCGAAGTTCTCGTCGTCGTCCTTGAGCAGCTTGTAGGCGCTGTAGAGCAGGATGGCGGCGAAGACGAACAGCACGGCCGTGAACTTGCTGACCACGGCAACGCCGGCGGCGAGGAAGATACCGCGGAAGATCAGGGCGCCGATGACACCGAAGAACAACACGCGGTGCTGGTATTCACGGGGCACCTTGAAGTAACCGAAGATCAGGGCGAACACGAACAGGTTGTCGACGGAGAGGCTCTTCTCCAACAGCCAGGCCGTGGTGAATTCGACGCCCGAGTTCACCCCCAAGGTCAGGGTGACGACCACCGCGAATACGAGAGACAAACCGACCCAGAGTGCACTCCACCAGGCCGCTTCCTTGAAGCCGATGACGTGCGCGCCGCGGTGGGCGAGCAGGTCGATGAGCAACATGACGACGATGACTGCGGCGAACGCGGCCCACGCCCACATGGGAACGTTCATCGCTGACCACCTACCCGAATGGCACTGATGACTGCGGTCACGGGGAGCTCCTTCACTGGGTTCGGACGGCCGTCTCGCCGTCTTCTCCAGTGTTCCTTGCCGACTTCTATCCATCCGGGTCGAAATATCGACGACTTTCACACCTGAAGTTGCCGAAACCATGCAATCTGAGGGTGTTGCGTCCGAAACCGCCGCTGGACGGCATCTTGTTCTAGCCTGGCAAGCATGAGCACCTCGTTGTACTACTCCGCCGTCCGCACCACACCGCTGACCGACGACGAGAAGGCCGAAGTCGACCGACTCATCGCCGTCCACAACGACGAATTTCCGTTCGACTACGAGGTCCTGGACCTCTATCCGTCGGATATCCCCGACACTCTGCTCAACGGTTCGACAAAGATCTCGAGCGACCCGACCGAGGTAATCCCTTCGCTCGTCTACTGGTTCAACGCTCTGACCGAACTCCGGCGAGCGGTGCCCGACGCAGACTGGGACGTTTCACTCGACGACACCCCCGCCGATTGGGATGACAGCTCCGGCTATTCGCTCCCCGGGCTCGACGACATGCAGTAGCGAGTCACGGGTTCGCCAGGAGGGCGGCTCCGTAGCTCTCCAGCGCGATGAGCGCCAACTCTGTTGGCAGCCGACGCTGGTCCACGCTGCGGTCTAACAGCTTTTCGGCCTGATCGAGTCGATACCGCACGGTGTTCTTGTGCAGACCGAGCGCCACGGCGGTAGCGGCTGCAGTGCAATTGTTCTCGTAATAGACCCGAACGGTGTCACGGATACGCGTCGTGACACCGTCCGCGCCGGCGAGTCCTTTCAATTCCCGGGCCACCAACGCACGCAGTTCGTCCAGATCTTCGGTGAGCAGACAGGGAACCTGAACATCTTCGTAGACGGTGACCCCCGGTGAACCCGTCGAACGGACCGCGATGCGCTGCGCGGCGAGAGCCTCGCGGTGACTGCGCGCGAATCCTTCCATTCCGTAACCGCTGGCCCCCACCGCGACACGGAGGTCCGAATTCCGAGCACGATCGAGCGCCGCCCACTCATGGTCGTCGAAATGCGCGACCCACGACCACACCTCGCGCGCCCCCGAAGGCAGCGTCAGCACGCGCTCGGCATTCGACTCGTCCACAAAGGAACGCGCATACGAATCCAATCGGGCCAATACGTCGGCGGCCGGATCGGTGTCGTCCGTCCAGAGAACAAACGCAGTGTGGTGGCGCCGCATCGGGTAGTCGAGAATCTGCGACACCTCATCGGAGTGAAATGCTTCGCCTGCGACAATCGCGTGCACCGTCTCGGACCGACGCGCAAAAGCGCCGCGCGCCAAGCTCTCACGCTCCTTCGCATACGTTGCCACCAACAATTCGGTGGTCACTTCCAGCCATCTCATCGCCGAACCCCACACTCGGACCAGAAGTGCGCGCTTGAGTTCCGGACCGATCGGGAGTGCTTCTATCGACTCGTCGACGAAGCCCAGCATCGCGAGCCGTCCGGCACCGTAGATCTTGAGCAGGACTCGAAGATCCATACCGCGCCTGGCAACGGTGAGTGCAAGCGCAACCGACTCCGGCGGCGGCGTGACCTCCTGGGAACCGCCCGCGATCGCGGCCACGATGACTCGAAGCTGCGCCGCAGTGCTCGCATCCACATCGCGTCGTAGCTCCCGATCACCCGCCACTTCAGGATTGGCCACCGCAATGGCGTCGTCGATGCGTTGAACGAAACCGTCGATCACCTCCGGCTGGAGATAGATGGGCGCGAGATTTGCAATCCAGCCGTCCAACTCCGATGTGTCCATGGCGCCTCCCCGACTTGTCACCCTGATTGTGACTTAGTCACAAATCTATCGTCTCACTTCGGCCAAGAAGCCCTAGCAACCCGGTTTCGACTGGTCCACAATCACATCCCTGCAGATTCATCTCACTGCAACCAACCCCTATCTTTGGAGACGCTGGAGTAAATGAACAAACCTTTCGACGGTCAGGTAGTGGTCATCACCGGCGGCGCCCGGGGCATCGGATACGCCACCGCGAAGCGGCTGATCAGCCTGGGTGCGACGGTCGCGATCGGCGACATCGACGAAGCCACTCTCGCGCGAGCAGCCAAGGATTTGGGCATCCGCACGTTCGGGCGCCTCGACGTCACCGACCCCGCCTCGTTCTTCGACTTCCTCGACACCGTCGAAGGTGAACTCGGCCCGATCGACGTGCTGGTCAACAATGCGGGCATCATGCCGGTCGGACGGATCGTCGACGAGGACGACTCCGTGACCAGACGCATCATCGAGATCGACGTCCTCGGCGTGATCACGGGAACCAAGCTCGCATTGCGACGGATGCTTCCGCGCGGACGTGGACACGTCATCAACATCGCTTCGCTTGCAGGCGAACTCCCGTGCCCCGGTTTGTCGACGTACTGCGGCGCCAAGCATGCGGTGTTGGGCTTCACCGATTCTGTCCGCAAGGAAGTTCGTGGCACCGGAGTTCACATCTCGTCCGTGCTGCCGACGCTCACCAACACCCAACTCACCTCGGGCACTTCGGGAATGAAGGGATTCCGAGAGGTTCAGCCGGAGGAAATCGCCGAAGCCGTCGTCGGCTTGATCACCAAACCGCGCCCACGCGTACGCATTACGCGGGTGTCCGGGCTGCTCGTGCAGGCACAGGGCTTCTTCCCCCGGCGGCCGTACGAGGCATTGAGCCGACTGTTCGGCGTCGAGACGCAGTTTCTCGGCGACGTCGACACCGCGGCACGTGCTGCCTACGAAGAACGCGCCCGCGCAAGCTGATCAGGTCAGCTCGGTGGCCGGCCAGTCGAGCAGCTTCGCACCCAGTACGGCAGCGTGGAGCGCGAAGCTGTCGTTGGGATCGTTGACGTTCTGACCGGTGAGTTCACGGATGCGGTCCAACCGGTACGTCACGGCGCGGACGGACAAATGCAGGTCTCGGGCGGTTTTAGCCGTATTGCCGCCGGCGGAAAAGTACGCGAGCAGTGTGTCGATCATCGGTCCAGCGCCACCACGCGCCTCGAGCAGCGGTGTGAGAAGGGTGTGGATCAGGTCGGTGACCGCCGGTCTGTCGTTGACCAGAACCCGGTAGACCAGCAGGTCACGAGCATCGATGATCGGTGCGGTCAACGACAGGCGCTGCGCCAGGTCCAGTGCGTCCAGCGCCTCCCGGTACGACGCCACCACGCCCGAAGCGGTGGTTCGAGGGCGCCCGACAGCGATCTGCCACGTGCCGTCCAAAGGACGCCGCTGCAACTGCACTCGCCCGTCGTCATCGGTCCCCGGCCCGAGAGCCGACCGAATCCCTGCCAGCACGTGGTCGACGGCATCGCGATCCGGCGCCGCGAAAACGACCACCAGTTTGCCGCTCTTGCTGGCGACCAACGCATCGGCGTCACCCTTGCTACCCAGAACGGCACGTTCGACGGCGCGCACCAAAGGGTTGTCGTCGGTGAACTCACGGGCGGCGGTCACTACCGCCACGGCATGCGGACCACTGAGGTGGAGACCGAATCCTGAAGCGCGATCCAACAATCCGACGACGTCAGCGCCGCCGGTCAACAAGTCGTCGACGAACTCGCGGCGTGCCGATACCTGCGAGCGGACCAGAGAACGTCTGGCCAACTGAAACCCTTCGGCCAGTTCGGCGACGGCATCGTCGACGGCACGCAGCATCACTTCGCCGGCCGCGACGACGGCGTTCGGATCCGATTGTGCCGCAATAACAGCAGGCAGTTCACGCCACAGACGCCAGGCCGAGGAGAGATACAGATCGAGCAGGGCTCGCAAGGCGACACCCTGCTGCGCTGCTTCTTCCCCGCGAGCGCGGAAGCGGTGCAGCTGGCGACGCTGCAGCGGTTTCCCTTCACAGACAGCGTCGCTGAGCACGTCGAGGAAATCACCCAGCAGTTCGACGGGCAGGCCACCGGCGTCATCGGCCCCCGCCGCGGCAACCCGGCGTATGGCGTCGTCAGGTACCCCGGTTCGGCTCACCCTCGCATTCTCTCACTGCCGGCAGCATTGCCTGGCGTCACGAAAGGCGCATCGAACCCGTGTCGATGTACCGCTGATGGAACGAGAATGCCTCGCCCAGGATGTGCGGCGTCTGCCCCGCACCCGGTTGAGCGTCGGCGCGAGCGATGTAATCGTGGAGCAGTGGCCGGAATTCCGGGTGAGCACACTTGTCGACGATCAGGCGCGCGCGTCGCCGCGGCGACAGACCTCGCAGATCCGCCAACCCCTGCTCGGTCACCAACACCTGAGTGTCGTGCTCGGTGTGGTCGACGTGCGGAACCATCGGCACGATCGCCGAGATCTCACCGCCGCGGGCCGTCGACGGGCTCAGGAACATGGACACGTAGCCGTTGCGGGCGAAGTCCCCCGAGCCGCCGATTCCGTTCATGATCTTCGTCCCCATGACGTGCGTCGAGTTCACGTTGCCGTAGATGTCGGCTTCGAGCATGCCGTTCATGGCGATGATTCCGAGCCTGCGCACCACCTCCGGGTGGTTGCTGATCTCCTGCGGACGGAGCGTGATGTGGTGGCGGTAGAAGTCGATGTTCGCGGTCAGTTCTTCGATGCCCTCTTCGGTGAGCGCCAAAGCCGTCGACGACGCATGCGCGACGGTTCCGTCCTTGATCAGCTTCAGCATCCCGTCCTGGATGACCTCGGAGTAGCAGGTCAGGCCGCGATACGGCCCCCGATCGAGCCCTCCGAGCACCGCGTTGGCGACATTGCCGATGCCCGCCTGCAGCGGAAGCAACGTATCGGCCGGCATCCGTCCGGCGCGCACCTCGAAGTCGAAGAATTCCAGGACGTGGCCGGCGATCGCCTCACTGACGGCGTCGGGTGCAGTGAGAGGGCTCGCGCTGTCACGGCAGTTGGTCTCGACAACGGCCACAACCTTCGTGGGATCCACTCGGAACGTGGTCTGGCCGATCCGGTCCTCGACACGAATGATCTCGAGCGGCTTGCGATGCGGCGGCAGCGCGGTGCCGTAATAGACGTCGTGAATACCTTCCATCGCCTCGGGCACCCACGAGTTGACTTCGAGGATGACTCTGTCGGCGACGTCCAGCCAGGTCTTGTTGTTGCCAATCGACGCGGAGGGAATCAATTCCCCTGATTCGGTGATACCGGCGACCTCGACCACCGCGACGTCTACGTTGCCGTAGTAGCCCTCCCACACCTGCTGAGCCACGTGGGAGAGATGGATGTCCACGTAGTCCATACGACCCTCGTTGATCCGGCGACGTGCGGTGGCCTCGGACTGATACGGCATGCGCAGCGCGATTCCGTCGACCTCCGCGAGCAGCCTTTCGGTCTCGGTGGACACAGAAGCGCCGGTCAGGAGATTGATCGTGAAGTTCGATCCGTTGCCGCGGGTCCGGTGAATACGCTCGGCCAGGGCCGGAATGACAACCTTGGGTGTACCGGCGCTCGCGAAACCGCTGATCGCGACGGTGTCGCCCGGGTTGATGAACTTCACGGCGTCGGACGCAGACATCACCTTCGACGCAAACGCTGTGGCGCGAATGCGGTTGGAGGTGGCGTTGTGTCCGGTCTCACCGAAGGTTGAACTCACGGCACCAGGATAAGCAGGGCACGTCGAAGCGATTTACGGGGATAACCCAGACAGAATCGCTCCGACGTGCTATGTGCACCGATCAGTTGACGACGCCGTACACGCCTTCGCCGACCAGGCTCGCAATTCGATATTTCTGGATCTTGCCCGACCCTGTCAGTGGGAACGCCTCCGCGCTGAACCACTCCTTGGGCGCCTTGTGGCGCGCCAGTCGCTCGGTGCAGAACTCGACCAGCTCGGCGGCGGTCGGTTGGTCGGACTCGTCCTTCCAGCGGATGACGGCGACAACTCGCTCACCCCACACCTCGTCGGGCACACCCACGACCGCCACGTCGAGAATCTTCGGATGTGTGAAGATCACGGACTCGACCTCACGCGGATAGATGTTCTCACCGCCGCGGATGATCATGTCCTTGAGGCGGCCGGTAACCCGGACGTATCCACGTTCGTCCATCGTCCCCAAATCGCCGGTATGCAACCAACCGTCCTTGTCCACGGTGTCGGCCGAAGCCTCCGGATTACGGAAGTACTCGGTCATGACGAGGTACCCGCGCGCGCAGATCTCGCCTTGTTCGCCGAGCGGCACGCTGTCCCCGGTCACGACGTCGGAGATCTTCACTTCGACCTGCGGCAACGCGAGTCCGACCGTCTCCGACTTGTCCTCGGGGGTGTCGGCCGGGCTGGTCTGTGTGATGACGGGGCTGGCCTCGGTCTGTCCGTAGACGATGCTGAACCCCGCCCCGAAGGCCGACTCCACCGTGCTGACGAGTTCGGGCGGGACCGACGACCCGCCGGATACGACCACCGAACAGGCCGAAAAGTCGCGACTCGCGAAGCTGGCGTCGTTGATCATCGCGATCAGCATCGTCGGCACTCCACTGACCACGTCAGCGTGAAAGCGTTCCGCCGCATCGAGAACCGCAGTCGGATCGAAGTACTGGATCAGGCCGATGGACATTCTTCGCTGCGCGGCGCCGAGAACCAGGATGCCGCACCCGGCGGTGTGGAACAGCGGCATGGCCGACACAACCGAACCCCGCTCAGGGAATCGGCCTCTCCGACTCACAAAATCGGCATTGTTGACCAATCCGCGGTGATGCAACAGAGCACCTTTGGGAACTCCGGTGGTTCCCGACGTGTACTGGATCTGCGCATTGTCGTCAGGCGAGACTTCCGGCAGAGCGCCCCGTTCGCCCGCCCAACCTCGAACCTGGCGATCCCACTCCTCGAAGTTGACTGCGAGAACTTCTTCTCCCGAAATCGAAATCGCCTCGGATGCAACCGCTGCCATATCGCCACCGCGGAACTTTCCGGTGTGGAAGAGCCCCCGAGACTGGGACTGCGACAAGACGTACGCCAGCTCCTCCGCACCCAACGCCGGATTGGCGGTCACCAGAACCATTCCGGCGAGCGCGGCGCCGTATTGCAGAATCATCCATTCCGGAACGTTCGGAGCCCAGACGGTGATCCTGTCTCCGCGATCGAACTGGGACAAGAGGTAGTGCGCACACCCCTCCGCTTCGTCCAGCAGTTGCGCGAAGGTCCACGTGCGATCGGTTTCAGCCGCCCCGGAAAGCGAATGCGATTGCGTCGGAACCACTTCTCTGATTGCAATCAGATTCGGCGAGTCCGCGGCGCACTCTCGCAGCAGCCCACCCACCGTTTGCTCCTCTATCGGGTCAGACACGTCAGCGGGGAAGTACGACGTTTCGAGAACACTGCTCATCTCACATCCACTTTCTATCGAGGAGGGGTGTCGGACGCGGGGAGCGGCCCGCCTCCGTCTGGAATCTTGCGTCCGGAATCGCGGTACTGAACCGCGGCATGGAATCCGTCGCGCTCGGCAAAATCCTTGAACCAGCGCCCTTCCGGCGAGTGACGCGTAATTCCGTCGAACAGGGTTGCCAGCACCTGGGTGCCCTGCAGCCCCATGTTGTCGTACGCCTGGTTGATCATCATCTTCTGCATGGCCAACTGATTGAGCGGAACACCGGCGATGCGATCCGCCAACGCTTCCACCGCCGAGTCCAATTCGTCGGCCGGCACCGCTTCGAGCGCCAATCCCCAGTCAGCCGCAGTGACACCGTCAATGGTGTCTCCCGTCAACAGCATTCGCTTGGCACGCTGGGCGCCGAGCCGGTACACCCACATCGCCGTCGTCGGGCAACCCCACACACGCGCAGGCGGGTATCCGATGCGAGCGTCGTCGGCCATGATCAGCATGTCGCAGGACAGCGCGATGTCACTCCCACCGGCAATCGCATATCCCTGAACCTTGCAGATCGTCGGCTTGAGCGATCGCCAGAGCGTGAAGAAGTCGTCGGTGTTCTGCTTCATCCCGCGAAAGTCCTTGATGGGGTCCCAGACCGGGCCCTGGTTCCACTTTCCGTCAAGGTCGCCTTCGGCAAACTTCTTGAGGTCGTACCCGGCACAAAACGCCTTGCCCGCACCTTGCAAGACGATCACACGGACCTCGTCGTCGTCATTGGCTGCTGCCACCGCGTTTCGAATGTCCGACGGCATCCGGTCGTCGATCGCGTTGAGCCGATCGGGACGGTTGAGCGTGATATACGCTTTACCACCGGACGTCTCGTACTTCAGGGTCGCAAAATCCGTCATCATCGGTCCTGTCGACAGAGCGCGCCTCGCTCGGAACGAGTTGCGCTAGTTCTGGGTGAGGAGCAGGCGAACGACGCCTGCCCATTGACTGATCGAACGACGCGCAGACGCGTCGCTCTTCTGCACTGCCCGGGACAGCGCCAAACCACGGAGCATCAGCACCGTCAGATCTGCAATCTGCGAATAGTTCTCGGAAGCAACAATTTCGGGACCGAAAGCATCGTGGACAACTCGCCGCAGATCCCGTCCGGCGATTCGCTCCGATTCCCGGAGCACCTCGGCCAACACCGGATCCGTCCGCGCTGCGGACCACAGTTCGAGTTCCGCTTGAAATGGCGGCTGAGTCAACGCCGAATACAGAGCGGAGATCGAGTTCTCGATCGTGTCAACCGACGAATCCTGCCGAGACATGGCAGCTCTTACCGCCACCTCGTTCCGTACGACGATGTTCGACACCAACGCCGCAGTGAGCTCCTGCATGTTCGGAAAGTGGTGCAGCAGAGCGCCCCGACTGACTCCGGCAGCGGTTTGCACCGACTGCGCCGTCAGAGATGAATAACCGTCCGCTATCAGTAAATCCGTTGCCGCATCGAGAATCCGGTGGCGCGTCGCTTCGCGCTGCGCATCGCGCAGGGTCACGGTCTCACCTCCAACTTCTCGAGTGGCATGGATCACAGTTTCACAGTCCATTCAGACTGTCAATGGCCGAAAGCCTCCGGCGTACTCTCGATGCACCGGCCCTTCGGACTGATCGGAGCAACACGTGACGACCTCACCGCCGACCGTCTCGCTGACGCTCGACCAACTTGCTTCACGCGCTGCTTCCCTGATCACCGACGACGGTCGGAGAATCCTCGGCATCACGGGCGCACCGGGAGCCGGAAAGTCGACGGTGTCACAGGCAATTGTGCGGAAATTAGGTTCTCGTTGCTCCATCGTCGAGATGGACGGTTTTCATCTTGCCAATCGGGAACTCGACCGACTCGGCAGGCATGAACGCAAAGGCGCACCGGACACCTTCGACGTCGACGGCTACGCGGCTCTACTACGCCGACTCCGAGCCTCGAACTCGACGGTCTATGCTCCGGTCTTCGATCGCGAGTTCGACGAATCAATAGGCAGCACAACGGCTGTCGATCCATGTACACCGCTGGTAGTCACCGAGGGGAACTATCTCCTCCTACCCAGTGGTGGATGGCAGGAAGTGCGAGCAGCACTCGACGAGGTCTGGTATCTCGACGTTCCGGAGGAAACTCGGACGAAGCGCTTGGTGAAACGCCACAGCCGCTTCGGAAAGAGTTCCGAAGCGGCTGCAGAGTGGGTGAAACGGGTAGATCAGCCGAACGCCGAGTTGATCAGCGCAGTCAGGCCACGCGCGGATCTGATCGTCAGAATCGAACGGTCCGAGCCTCACTGATGTCAGCTGAAAACCTAAGAACCGCCGCCGGTTCCGAGAAAAGTGGCCAGCCCGGCAACTCCGGCGATTCCGCCGAATATCGCCGCCAATGCACCGGCGACGGTGATAACGCTGTCGAGCGCTTTGAGATCGGTGTCGGATGAACCCATGGCAGTCTCCTGGAGTCAGAATTGAAAGTGGGGTTGAATGTGCGCCGAAGTGCGCAATGTTGCACACGTCACTTTACCGGCATTCGCGACCCGAATCAACGAAAATTCTCTCTAAACATGTTGCACTGCAACATATTCAAACAGCAGCTTGCAGGTCCACCGAGGCACGACGACGGCCACCGTCCCGCAGCGCGGGCAGGTGGCCAT
Source organism: Rhodococcus sp. WY5 (assembly GCF_018588185.1). NCBI lineage: Bacteria > Bacillati > Actinomycetota > Actinomycetes > Mycobacteriales > Nocardiaceae > Rhodococcus > Rhodococcus sp. WY5. The sequence continues at coordinate 1,643,276 of NZ_JAAMPR010000001.1, read as the reverse complement.
CGTTGGATATTGCCGAGGAGTCAGACGCTCGTCACATGCATGACGTGCTTGGCCCTCGTGTACTCCGCCAGTGCGAGCTCCGACAGATCCTTGCCGTAACCCGACCCAGCGAAGCCACCGTGAGGCATCTCAGCGGCGAGCATTCCGTGGGCTCCCACCCAGACGCAGCCGAAGTCCAGTTCGGCCGTCATCCTCATCGCGGTGCCGTGGTCGGACGTCCACACGCTCGACGCGAGAGCGTACTTGGTCCCGTTCGCAAGTTCGATCGCTTCAGCCTCGGTGGAGAACGACTGTACGGTGACAACCGGCCCGAATATCTCTTCCTGGACCAGTTCATCTTCCTGCTGCACCCCGGAAATAACAGTCGGCAGATAGAAAAACCCTGGTCCAGCTGGCTTTCCCCCGCCAATACATACGTTCGTATTTGCTGAGCGTCTCTCTACCAACTCCGCCACTCGATCACGGTGAGCGCGGCTGACCAGGGGGCCGAGACAATCGCCCGATTCCGGTCCGCCCAACCTCAAGTCCGCGGCCGCAGCCGTCAACTTCTCGGTGAACTCCTCCGCAACCTCCTCTTGAACGAGAATCCTCGTCGCAGCGGTGCAATCTTGACCGCTGTTGTAAAAGGCCCCGGCAACAATCCCCGCGACTGCGCCGTCGAGGTCCGCGTCGGCGAAAACAACGGCGGGTGCCTTGCCTCCGAGTTCGAGATGCAACAGCTTGACGTCTTCCGACGCGGCCTTTGCGACCGAAATACCCGCTCTCGTCGATCCCGTCAGCGCAATCATCCGAGGAACCGGATGAGCGACGAGCGCGGCTCCGGTATCGCGATCGCCGCACACTACGTTCAACACCCCGGGCGGATAGATCTGCGCTGCAAGCACTCCCAGCATCACCGCGGTTTCCGGCGTCTCCTCGGCCGGCTTGAGCACGAGGGTGTTTCCCGTCGCGAGTGCCGGCGCGATCTTCCAGACCGCCATCATCAACGGGTAGTTCCAAGGAGCGATCGCACCGATCACGCCAATGGGTTCACGTCTGACATAAGACGTAGCACCCTCCGTGTACTCCATTGCGGCAACGCCCGGCAGAGAGCGGGCAATACCCGCGAAGTACCGCAGAAAGTCAACACACTGCGGGATCTCGTCGTCTCGCACCTGCCTGAGAGGCTTGCCGGTACTGCGGCATTCGACCTCGAGGAAATATTTCGCGTTTGCTTCCAGCGCGTCCGCGAGGGCCAGCAGCAACTCCTGACGGCGCGCAGGGGTGGACCGGCGCCAGGACCGCGCAGCCTTCTCGGACGAACGGCAGGCTCGGTCGACGTCATCGGCGGAACCGACGGCAGCACGGGCGTATACATTGTCGGTCACCGGATCGACCAGCACGGAAAGTCTACCTGCCGGGCTCTCGCACGTTCCGTTGATCACGTGACCAAACGCTGCGACAGTCATCGAAGTTTCCACCGTCATGAGCGCGATCCGGGGAGCGCGACGAAGAACTTCTTCGACGGCTCAACCGTCTCCCAGGTACCGCGAAACGACTGCGGCACGAAAAATGCTTCCCCAGCGGAGAATTCGCGACGGTTTCCATCGAGGTCGATCAGCGCCACCCGGCCGCTGATCATGATGCAGACCTCGTCGTACGGATACGGGTCGCACAAGAGCGTGCCGGGCTCGCCTTCCCAACCACCGCCGAAGTATTCCCCGTTCGGATCTCCGAACGACCTCCATTCGGATTCCGACCAGTTCGGGCTCGCGTCGTCACCCCACTCCGGGATGAACCGCGTCCCCTGCCCTGGCCCGAACATTCGAATGTCGTTGACACTCATGTCATTTTTCCTTCGTGTTGGAGCTGGAAATTCGTGCAGCAAACAGATTCAGTACGTTTGCAGTTATTCGTTCGGTGAACGGATCGTGATGGATCAGCCCGTTCACCCATTCGGTGGAACCTGCGTTGAACACGGAGCCGAGACCTCGCTTGTGACAGGCGACCATTCCCGATCCGTATTCGAGATCACGAAGGTGATCTGGAGGCTCACTGCCATAGAAGCATTCGATGATTCCCTGCACTTCGGCGAAAGGCGCACCGATCGGAACTTTCCCGTTCCATTTGTCCCGCGAACCCGAAACTGCCGGCGCCATCGCGATGATCTCCAGATCCTCGGGAGCGCCGTCGACGCCGGTCGCATACGGCTGGCCCTTCCGGAACGTGAAATCCACGCCGTCCATCTCGAATCCGGCAACACAGATCGGGGCGATCCCGAGGTTGTCTCCGTAGTACAGGTCGGTTCCGTTCAACGCCCAATGATCCGGCCGGTATACCGTGAAACCGCCCGAAGACCTGGGAGTTGTTGCACCGTAACGATTGTAGACACCGGCCATGCCGGTCAATCCCATCGTCCACGCCCCCGGTCGGGCAACCTCGGGCGAATCCCACGCCGTCGTCACCCGGGTCGGGTCGACTTCTCGCATCGGATCGTCGAACGGATTCTTGTAACAGACTTGTGCGTCGTTTTCGAGGCGTACCTGCCACAGGAAGTTCCCGCCGAATCGCGCCAGACCACCACCCTCTTCGACGAAATCATCTATGCGGTCACGCATCTCCCAGGACCAGTACTCGTCGTGACCGACGACAACTGCGCATGAATATCCATGCAGCGCTGACGGATCGTTATGCAGATCGTGTTGTGTCACGTGGTGGACGCGGAACCCCTGCTCTTCCGCCCAGACCGTGAACGGCCTCTCGTAAGTGGCCCAGAAGGCGTCCGCATGGTGACGCGAGTAGCCGTTCACCCACGCCCATTCGTACGGCGGGTGACGGGGTATCCATCCGATTCCCGGTGTGTCGGTGTGGATGTTGCGTGCTGCGCCCTCGGGTTTGCGCAACATCCCCCGCGCGACGGGACGCTGCGTCGAGGAAATCGGTGTCGGCACATCGCCGGAGCCGTCCGGAACACCTCGGTAGTGGTTTGCCCCACCCCAGTCGTTGTAGGCCAACATCGTGCTGGTGGTGTGAATGAGTACGAAGTCGGCATGCTCGGGTTCGCGCGCCTTGACGACGAAGAAGCCCTCCCGCTCAATAGTCACCCCTTCGTGGAGCATCCGGACCAGAACCAAGTACATGCCGGACGTCCACTTCGGATCTATCTCGACGGCAAGGGATTCCGACCAGTCGCAGCCCACTGCGTACGCGTCGGCAGGCGTCTGCTGCTGCTTGCCCGGCAGACCGACGTATTGCGCGACCTGTTGCGGCCGGGCGCCGTCTCGAACAATTTCGAGGTCGTATTCTTCTGCGGTGGTATGCACTCGGATCGAGACGGTGTCACCACCGAAGTACGAGAACCTGTCCGCATAGACCCATATCTCGGGAGCGCCCGGAACAATTCCGGGACGTTCGACCAACCCTCCGGGGACCGACCATGCGTATTCGCTCATGCCGACAACTCCTCGACCGAGTGTTCACGTACGCGCATCCCGCGTCCCACGCCGAATGCGAAAGCCAACAGCAATGGCACTGCCAACAAGAAGTTTTGCGCGGTGGTCAACCCGGTCAGGTCACTCATGTTCATCAAGAGGTATCCGAGCGCGACGATCAACGCCACTGCAGCGAGCGAGGGTGCAATCAACCTCTGCCACAGACCTTCACCGCGAGAATCCTGCGAGAAGAACCTGAGCACGGCGACGGAAGTGAGAACCTGCAACACCAGCACACCGATGATCGTTGGTGTATTCGTCCACACGACTACTTGGGTGTACGGGTCTGCGGGCGTCAGCGCAAAGCCGGCGATTGCCGCGAATACCAGTGCGCCTTGTGTGATTCCGGCGACGCTCGGCGTTCCAGTGGTCGGCGAAACCCGTGCAAGCGCGGCAGGAAAGACTTTCGCGCGCCCCATGGTGAGCAGATAGCGACTGCAAGCATTGTGGAGGGCAAGGCAACCCGCGAAGAAGCTCGTGACGATCAACAGATGCATCACGTCGGTCATCATGGAGCCGGCAAATTCATTGTTGAGATCGAAGATCAGCTCGGACGGGTCACCGCCGAGTAGGTCGCCCATCCGACTTGGGCCGACGGCCTGCACGATCACCCAAGCACAGAATGCGTAGACCACGGCCAGAACAGTGACTGCTGTGTAGGTCGCACGCGACACTGTGCGTTTGGAATCGACAACTTCCTCGCTGTAGATCGCCGTCTGCTCGAAACCGACGAAGGAGGTGAAGGTCAACACGAAGACGCTCGCCAGTCCGGCTGTCATGAAGGTCGACGGCGAAAAACTGTCGAGCGACAGTCCTTCGTGGCCGCCTTTCAACAGAACCGCCACACAGAAGACTGCGAGGACGCCGAGCTCGAGCGCCATCAAAACGGCCAGCACCTTCGCGCCGATATCGACCCTGCGATATCCCACCACCACGACCAGAACTGCGACCGCCAATGCGCAGGTGTAGACGGAAACGGTTACTCCCAAGAACAACTCGATCGTCGACGAGAGAAAGATGCCGCAAGCGACGACGAATCCGATCTGGCCACCGAGATAGCCGATGTAAGCCAGCACAGAGGCGCCTGCGCCGACTGTTTTTCCGAGCCCTTCGGTGATGTAGGCGTAGAACGCGCCCGCGCCGCGGATATGCCTGCTCATCGCCGTGAAGCCGACGGCGAACAGTAGATAGACGATCCCGGGAACGACGTACCCCACCGGAAGCGCAGCGCCGGAAACCATCAGGCCCAGTGGCGCGAATCCCACCAGGATCGTCAGTGGCGCCGCTGCGGCGATGACGAAGAAGACCAGATGACGGCTGTTGATAGTTCCGGCGCGCAGGCCCGAGGATGACGTGAGAGAACCGGATTCAGAATGCGTTCCTGCACCGGGAGGGTCGGTTTTTTCGGTCATGGGGAGGCTCCGCGAGTTAAGGCAAGTATGCGCCTGCCTGGTCAGGTTTCCCGAGGTTCGCCCGAATTTCTCTCGACGTTCGCCCGGTGTTCCTAAGAGAGTGCCGAATCGTTTCACCAGTGTCAATACCTGCGCTGAAACGATTCGACGTTTTGTTTTGAGGTGCCCCTCACCGGTGCACGCAACATGCCGAAACGATTGATCGATAGGCTGGAGACAAACCGACCAACGAGTAGAAACGATCCGCAGTGGCTACCCCTGTTTCGCCGACGCTTCGTGATGTCGCCAACGCCGCCGGCGTCGCGGTGTCCACGGTCTCCTATGCACTCAACGGCAAGGGCCGGGTCGACGCGGCCACTCGCGCTCGGGTTCAAGAGGTTGCCGACCGCCTTGGATACCGTGCCAATCGGTCGGCCCAGAATCTCAGGTCGGGTCGGACTGCCACCCTCGGGCTGATGCTCCCCGCTCCCGACCAACTGTCATCGGCCGAGTACCTCAATTTCGACTGGTACGGGCGCGTGGCGACCGCCGCGACCCAGGCTGCATTCCACGCCGATCACTCACTCCTCCTACTACCGTCGATGAAAGATCCGAACGGACTGCGGCGCATCGAGATGGACGGCGTACTGGTCGTCGACCCGATGGTCGACGACCCGCGCGTCGAGGTTCTGCAGAAGATCGGAATCCCCTCTGTCGCAGTGGGTCCTGGACAATCCGGGCAATTCGGATACTCCACCTCGCCGGACCTCGTCTCCACCACGGAGACTCTTCTGAACCACCTCGCCGAACGTGGCGCAAGGGACATTTTCGTCCTCACTCCCGGAATGCATTCGGAGTGGACCCGCGCAACGACTTTCGCTTACTTCGAGTGGTGCCGCGCCCGAGGCGTGGCACCACGCACCAGCGAGGAATTGACGTCGTTTCCGGGCGCCAGCACCGTCGAAGGCCTCATCGGCGCCGCGTATGCGGCCACCCGCGAGGCCCTCGACTCCTCGACTCCGCCGGACGCGATCCTGTCGTTGATTCTCGGTTGCGCCCCGGCAGCGGCGCGAGCGGCCCTCGATCTCGGGCTGTCGATTCCCGGTGACGTCTTGATTGCACAGGACAGTGACGAACCCGCCCTGCTGGTTTCCCAGCCCCCGATCACCGCATTCGACTTCTTCCCCCAAGAACAGGCGGCAGCGGCCGTAGATGCACTGTTGGCTCTGGTCAACGGTGACGAATCCCCAGTTCAGAGCTATACGCGTAGCGAACTCCGTGTGCGAGCGAGCACGGCCCATTCGCTCACACCATAAATTCACCTGGCACCGATAGACTGATTTCCGAATTATCGTCCGTCGCCTGCCGAGAGGAATCAGGTCATCGCGCACCGCTCCCGCGACCGCTTGGCCGGGTATCTCGCCGTAGTGCTGGTCTGTGCACTCGCCCTCCTCGCATCTGTCAGCAGTGCGACCGGCCTCGACCGCGACGTCGCTCCGGTCCGCATCGCCTACGCCGCGGCCGCAGACACTTTCGGCGATCTGTATCTTCCAGAAGGATCGGACGGTGACCTGCCGGTCGTCGTACTCATTCACGGCGGTGGATGGGCCCAGAAGAGCAATCTCGAATACGCGGGCGCGTGGGCAAAAACCCTGACCCCGTACGGAATTGCGGTCTGGAACATCGAATACAGACGCGTCGGCGGTCAGGGTGGTTGGCCGACCACGCTCTCCGATACCGTTACGGCCACCAACGCCCTGGCCGGCATCGTTCAGGAAAAGGCCTCCGGGCGACTGGATTTGAGCCGTATACACATCGCCGGCTACTCCGCGGGTGGACAACTTGCCGCCTGGGTCGCATCGCGATCCCAACAGGGTGCAGACGCCCCGGAACCAAACCTCTCGGTGCCGGTTCGCTCGACGACGATCATGGCCGGCGTCTTCGACATGACGCTCGCCGCAACCGCGGGCAAAGATCGATTTGTTCGAAACCTTCTGGGCGGCATGCCTACCGATCATCCCGATCGCTACCGCATCGCATCACCGATCGAGCACCTCCCCACCGGCCTCCCCGTCACGGTGATCCACGGACTCGGAGACAAGGTCGTGTCGGTCGAACAGAGTCGGCGCTATGCCCGTGCCGCCCGAGCAGCAGGCGACGTGGTCGATCTGATCGAACTTCCCGGCGTCGGCCACGGCGAGTTCGGCAACCCGACGACCGACGCCTGGGCTACCACCAAGCAAGCAATAATCGGCCACATAAATGCCTCTTGAGCAGGTAATACGGGCCACAGTGCTCTCAGCCGCTCGAAATAGAATTAGCTGAAACTCAATCGATGACGTACGGTGGGGTTATCAGAGGGCAGCCGTCAGTCAGGCAGCCGGTCGCTTCGCCCGGAACAACAGTTCCAGTATTCGTTCCAGGGGCAGACTTCCAGTTCGGTGCAAATCCGCGCCTTTGATCACTACGCACTTTCATCAGTCCCGCAGATTGTTGACCAGGCCGAAGGCTCCGACGGAGTCCGCCGCCAATCGCGTACCGACTGCACCAGTATCAACATGCGCTACACACCGCACGGGCCCAAAGACCCTGCGGTTCAAAGGAATACCTTGATCAACACCATGATTCACCCCGACGACACGAACAACCAGACGAACAGCAACTCGACGAACGGTCTACGGATCCCGACTACTTCGGGCCGGATCCGCGAGCGCGGTATCGAAATCGTCTGCACCCTCTACCGTTGCAGCACCGACGAAGCCGCCGAGCTGTTGCTCCGACATTCTCAGACCAACAACCTCAAGGTCACCAGCCTGATCAAAGCGCTTGTCGCCCTGATCGACGAAGACACGTCCGGCACTGGTTACGGAAGCAGTAACACGCTGGCGTCTCACTTCTGGCTGCGTGAGATCAGAAATCTCAGCCAGGCCCACCGACGCAGCGATCATTTTCATCGCCATCTCGTCGGCGCGTAACCGGCGCTGAACGACAACTGACCTGAAACGACAGCTGGGGCAGTACACGGAAATCGTGTACTGCCCCAGCTGTCGTGTTTTCAGTTGTCAGGCGGAAGCCGACTCTCGGCAGTCAGGCGGAAGCCGACTCTCGGCAATCAGGCGGAAGCCGATTCCTTGTTCAGTCCCTGCTGAGCACTGTCGGTATCGGTCGCCTCGTCCACGTGCTGCGGAGCGAAGAGCAGGCACACGATGCTCAGGATGCACATGCCGATCAGCAGTGCGATGACCGGCCAGATGCTGCCGGTTGCCTTGTACATCAGCGTCGACACCAGCGGTGACAGTCCGCCGAAGATAGCGCCTGCACCTTGGTACGCCAACGAGATGCTCGTGTAGCGGGCCTGCGGCTTGAACATCTGTGACAGAACAGCGGCGATCGGACCGTACGTGGCCGCCAGCACCAGTCGCATGACAGCGAAGGTCAGGAAGATCAGGAACACTGATCCGGATTTCAGCACCAGGAACTGCGGCGCTGCGAGAATCGCGACTGCCGCAAGGCCCCAGATGACGACGCGGACGCGTCCCACCTTGTCGCCGAGCCACGCCACGCCGAGAGTCGCGATCAATTCGACCACTGCAGCGACACTGAGCGCGTTGAGAATCAACGTCTCCGACAATCCGACATCGGGGTCGGTTGCGTATGCCGTGATGAAGGTCGTCACGAGGTAGTAGCCGCCGACTGCGACGGGCAGAATGCCGATGCCCAGGATGATCGGGCGCCAGTTGGTCACCAGCGCGTACTTGAGCGGGAGCATTTCCGGTACGTCCGCGGACTTCACCTCGGATTCGAAAACCGGGGACTCTTCGACCTTCAGGCGAACGACCAAGCCGACGAGGATCAGCAGCGCCGAGCAGAGGAACGGCAGACGCCAAGCCCACTCGCGCAGAGCGTCGTCGCCGAAGGTGGAGAGAATGCTGAAGAAACCTGTGGCCAGGAGCGCGCCGGCCGGGTTGCCCAGCTGAGCGAAACCGCCGTAGAAGGTCTTCTTGTCCTCGGGTGCATGCTCGACGGCCATCAGGACCGCGCCGCCCCATTCGCCGCCGACGGCAAAGCCCTGGACGAAGCGGAGCAGTACCAGCAGTAACGGCGCCCAGAACCCGATCGACGCGTAAGTGGGCAACATGCCGATGAGGAACGTGCCTGCACCCATCAGCGTCAAAGTCACAACCAATGCGGTGCGTCGGCCCATCTTGTCACCGACATGGCCGAACACGATTCCGCCGAGCGGGCGAGCGAAGAAACCGACGGCGTATGTCGCGAACGCCGCCGCAACGCCGGTCAGGCGGTCGGTTCCGGGTGGGAAGAAGATGTCACCGAACACCAGGGCGGCTGCCGTGGCATACACGTAGAAGTCGTACCACTCGATAGTTGTACCGACGAAGGCTGCAAATCCCGCCTTGCGGGCCTTCACGATCTGTTGCTCTCGGTTCATTACTTTTCCTCGGTGGTCGAAGTGCTCGACAATAGGTGGTTATGACCTGAATGTGCGAGTTCGCCGTCGATCCAGGTCTCTCGGACCTCGATCTGCGCAATCGCGTCGGCCGGAACCTCGAGGGGATCCGCGCCCAGAATGACGAAGTCGGCCCGCTTGCCGACCGAGATGCTGCCCAGCTCTGCTTCGCGGCCCAGCGCACGCGCACCGTTGAGGGTGTGAGCCTGCAATGCCTGGTCGGCGGTGATGCGGAGTGCATCGGAGCCGAGCTGATGGCCCTGACGCGTCACACGAGTAACGGCTGCCTGAATTGCTTCGAGCGGCTTCGGCTCTGCGACGGGGGCGTCGGAGCTGATGGTCACGGGAACTTCGGCAGCGATGAACTCGCCGAGCGGGTTGAACCGCTCGCCCGGAGTGCCGATCGCAGCGGTGACGCCCTCGCCCCAGTTGTAGTAGTGCTGTGGCTGGTTCACCGGGTAGACACCGGCCAGGTTCATCCTTGCGATCTGCTCGGCCGTCGGGAGTCCGCAATGCTCGATGCGGTGACGAGCGTCGGCGTCGGGGTGAGCCTTCTGCGCAGCTTCGATGGCATCGAGCACCATGTCGATGGCGGTCGGTGACTGAGCGTGCGTGGCGGTCTGCAGACCCACCGAATGTGCCTTGGCAATCAGCTCCGAGTAGTCCGCCGGCTCGTGGTAGAGCTGCCCGGTGCGGCACGGGTCGCCCACGTAGCCGTCGGGGAAGTATGCGGTCCAGCCTCCGAGTGTGCCGTCGGCGTAGAACTTGATGCCCCCGAACGCGAGCCGCGAATTGCCGAAGGCTCCGTGCATTCCCGTGTCGATGACGTGATCGAGGAGGTGGCTGAGCATGTACATGCTGACGCGGGTCTTGAGCTGATCCTGCTCGGCCAGACGCAGGTACATGTCGAATTCACGCCGGGTCACCTGGCAGTCACCGATGGTGGTGACGCCACCGGCCAGGAACTTGTCCTGAGCGACCGACAGCTGGCGAAGGTGCTCTTCCGGCTCGTCCTCGAGATGGAAGTTGGGGCCGTGATGGCCGACCTTCACTCCGTTGACGCCGGTGAGAATGTTGCACGCGGCGTCGGAGAGCTCACCGGTGAGTTCGCCGTCTTCATCTCGGAAGAACTCGCCACCGGCCGGATTCTCGGTGCTCGCGTCGATACCGTGCTTGTCGAAAGTGAAGGAGTTGACGACGCCGCCGTGACCGCTCGCGTTCATGAGGTAGACCTCGCGATCGGTGGCCACCTGATCGAGCTCTTCCTTGAGCGGGTGACGCCCTTCGATCAGGTTGCGGTGCTCGTAGCCGTATCCGCGAATCGGGACGCCCGCAGGTGCTGTGAGCGCCGCTTCCTGAAGTAGCGCAATGATTCCGGGGATGGAATGTGCCTTCTCCGGCCCACAGTCCACCCAGCTGAGCATCTGCCCGTACATCAACGGGTGTGCATGTGGATCGACGAAGCCGGGGACGACGGTGGCGCCGTCGAGTTCGACCACCGCGGTTGTGCGAGTGCTCAGCCGACGCGCCTCCGTGCGGCATTCCTCGAGCGTTCCCACCGCTGCAAAGCGGTTTCCGAACACCAGGAACGCTTCGGCTCCCACCGTGCTGTCGTCAACGGTGTGGATCTTGGCGCCGGTGAAGATCGTGCCGGTGGCGTCGAGAGGCGAGGCTTCGTGCGTGTGCAACTTGCGCATGGTGGTCCTTCGTCGAGATGGTGGTGCAGGTCACTGCGTGTTGAGCGAAAACTACGCCCTGACCTGGAGCTATGCAATGCATCAAAGTTTCAGACCAGGCGGTATACAACTTTTTTGTATGAGTTTTCGAGCATTTCTGCACTTATCCACATCATCCATGGCCACATGCGACTGTTCTAATAGGAAGCTCATACAGAAAAATCTCTGGAAAAGTTGGGGCAACCATGACGGTCGATCTCGATTCCAAGCTCATTGCCGCACTTCAGCGCAACGGGCGAGCGACGTACCGCGAACTGTCCGTGGCGGTCGACGCCCCACGAGCGGCGGTGTCCACCAGAGTGCAGGCGCTACTCGACTCGGGAACGGTGTCCGTAGTGGCCGTCGCGCACCCCGAACTTCTCGGGCTGAAGGCGCTTGCACACGTCTCGATCGCAGTGTCCGGACCGATGACCCCGGTGCTGGACGCGTTGATCGCATCCGAGGCCGCCGTCTACATCTCGGCAGTTAGCGGGCAGTACAACGTGATTGCGGAACTTCGGGTGCCCAGTCACGACGATCTGTACCGTGCCATCGCCGAACTCCGCTCACAACGTGGCGTTCGATCCGTGAGCACGCTGGTCTACGTCGACGTCATCAAGGGAATCTTCATGCCCGAGACCGCTTTACAAGCCGATATCCGACTCGACTCGACAGATGTCGCGTTGATCGAACTGCTCGAGCGCAACGGGCGAATGCCCTTTCTCGAGCTGGCCGAACACACCGGACTGTCGCCGAGCGCCGTGCGCAACCGGGTCAATCATCTGATCGCGAGCACGGCACTGCGCGTCGGCGCTGTCGTCAAGCGGCGAGGTGGTGGCCGAACGCTGGCAATGGGCATCGGCGTCAATCTGGGCTCACGGGACGACAACGCGGTATCGGAGATCGAGTCGCTGCCCGGAATCGAATTCCTCGCCCGGACCCTCGGACGATACGACGTGATCGCGACGGTTGCCGCCAACTCCTCGAGCGACCTGCATGCGCTGTCCGAACGAATCCGCGGGATCGACGGTGTCAGCGGCTTGGAATCTTGGGCACATCTCGAGGTATTCAAGGAGCACTACGCCCGCAGCCTGGACGTACGCGGGTAATTTCCGAGTCATTGACCCACTTGGTCGGGCACGCTAACCTCGATCAAGTCATTGACCCACTTATCCGAGGTGACATACATGGCCGATTCCGGACGCAAGGTAGACATCGTCGCCGCGGCGATCGAGGAGGCGATCTCGACCGGTCGATGGCCCGTCGGATCAAAACTCCCGCCGGAGACCGCATTGGTCGAAGAATTGGGAGTCGCCCGAAACACCATGCGCGAAGCGGTACGGGCGCTTGCCCACGCCGGAGTTCTGTCCGTTCGTCACGGTGGCGGCGTGTACGTCATGGCGGCGTCGCCGGTCGAAGGACTACTCGGGCGCAGGCTCGCCATAGGTGACGTTCTCGACGTACTGAGCCTGCGACGCGGACTCGAGGTCGAAGCCGCGCGACTTGCAGCGCAGCGCCACACCCCCGAAGATCTCGCGCGGATACATGCAGCCTGGAATGCCCACCCCGGTCACGTCGGCGGCTTCACTGTCGAAGCCGGCATGGCCTTGCACCTTTCGATCGTCGAGGCGTCCCACAATTCCGCACTGATCGACGTCTACCGGGGAGTCCTTGCCGCCGTGACGGATTCGCTGTCCGCCGTCAGTGTCGGTCCAGGTTTCCACGTCGACGAGCACCGACCCTTGATCGCTGCCATCGAGGAACGCAACCCCGGCGAAGCAGCGCGTGCGGCAGGCGCAGCGCTCGATACGGTCATCGACGCAGTCGAAAGGAGCTTGTCGTGAATCGGGGAAACTGGAACGGTGCGGCATATTCCCCTCTTGCCGAACAACTCTCACCTGCATCGACAGAGGTACTGCGCTCGATCGGGCACGTGAGCACGGCGTACGACGTCTGCGCCGGAACGGGGAACTTTACGCTCCCGGCGGCCCAGTCCGGGATCGCGGTCCACGCACTCGACCTCTCCGCCAGCCAGCTGGAGGTCGCGCGCGAACGCTGGATTCCTCGCCCCGGAACTACCGAACCCACTTTCACGATCGGCGATGCACAGTCTCTGCCGTGGTCGGATTCGAGCGCCGACGCCTGTGTCAGCATCTTCGGGATCATCTTCTGTCCCAACCCTGCGATCGCCCTCGCAGAGATGATGCGGGTGACCCGCCCGGGTGGAAGCATTTGTGTCGCAACATGGTCGGAGAACGGGTGGGCAGCAGCACTCCGAAGGGAGGCCGCCTCTGCGTGGAATGGCATCACACCACTACCGACGACATGGTCGAGCCCGAGCGAATTCGAGAAGGCAGCAGCTGGATTGGAGTCGGTGAGCTCGGCCTCGCACCTGCTCGAGTGGCAACTACCAGCCGGTTCGGATCCCGCCGAGGAACTGTGCGACCAGGCGCCGGCGTTGAAGAACTTTCGCGAGGCGGTTCGAGGCGCAGGGAATTGGGCTTCGATGTCAGCGCACCTCCGCTCGACGCTCGCACCCTATCTCAGGTCGAGCGCGGCCGGCCCCGTCGCCACCAGCGAATACGTCCTCCACACGGGCACTGTCCCGAACTCTGACACCGCGCTCTTCCGAACGCGCGGGTAACCCTCTTTGCCGGATACGGTCTCTTCACCGTCCACCGAACCGAAGAGGCCCGCTTGATGTCTGAATCGAACTCCCTACCTGAATTGAAGCAAGCATCGCAGCAAGCATCGAAACAAACCTTGTCCATGTCCGTCCTCATGACGCCGGACATGTCAAACTTCTCGGGCAACGTGCACGGCGGAACGATTCTGAAGTTTCTCGACCAGGTTGCCTATGCGTGCGCGAGTCGATATGCCCAGACCTACGTCGTGACTCTGTCGGTGGATCGTGTGGTGTTCCGCGAACCGGTGCATGTCGGCGAACTCGTCACGTTCAGCGCTTCCGTCAATTACACCGGGCGCACCTCGATGGAAATCGGAATTCGAGTCGAAACCGAAGACATTCTTCTCGGAAAATCTCGACACACCAATAGTTGCTATTTCACGATGGTGGCGATGGGAAGCGACGGGAAACCGGCTGAGGTACCCCAACTCCGGCCGACCGGAACAATCGCCAGGCAGCGTTTCGAGGCCGGGCGTCGGCGTCGTGAACTGCGCAGAGAGAACGAGCTTCGTGAACAGTCCATCCGGGCCGCAGTTCGGGACTTAACGCCCGAACACGATGACTGAATCCAGTCATATTTAAGTTATAATCTTATGCATTAAGCTGATCGAGTGACTTCGAAGGCACGGGAAAAGTATGACGTTGTGATTGTCGGCGCGAGCATCGCGGGATGCGCGGCCGCAATCATGTACGCCCAGCAAGGTCTGCGGATAGCGCTTCTCGACGCTCGCTCCGACATCCGGGCGCACAAAGTCCTGTGCACTCACCACCTGCAACCGTGCGGTGCCCCGATCTTGCAACGACTCGGCGCCACGGAAAAACTGCTCGCCCTGGGAATGGTGGAAACCGTTCCGACATTCTGGACCCCGTGGGGAATGATCACCCCTGATGCCGCAGAGAACTCACCGCCACCTGGGTTCAACGTCCGAAGGGAAACTCTCGACCCCCTACTGCGCCAACTCGCGAACGACTACCCGAACGTCGACCTTCTTCTCGGGCATCGCGTTTCCGGACTGCTGACCGAGAACGGCACTACTGCAGGCGTCTACGGCACCGAACAGGGTTCGGCCTTCACTGTCGGAGCACGATTGACCGTCGGAGCAGACGGCAAGGATTCGACCGTCGCACGATCCGCTCGTTGCGACTCCGTGACTGCATCCAACGGGCGTTTCAGCTATTTCGCCCAACTCTCCGGACTCGAACGACCCGGCGGAGAAACGTCATTGTCGTGGTTCATGGATCCCGACGTCGCCTATCTGCTCCCCAACGACGGCGGAATCAGCGTGCTGGTCGTCTTCCCTGCCCTCGACAAGCTCGGCTCGTTCGCTGACGACCTGTCTACTGCTTTCCTCGAGTACGCCAACGCATTACCCGGCGCTCCGCTTGTTCGGCGAGAGCACATCGTCGGGAAGATCGTTGGTACCAAACACTTCTCCACAACCCTCACCGAACCCGTAGGTAACGGGTTCGCACTCATCGGCGACGCTGCGGCAACCAACGACCCGTTGTGGGGTATCGGATGCTCGTGGGCACTCGAGACCGCTCAGATGCTGGTCGATGCGACCGCGCACATGCTGACGGAGACGCCGGCAGACACACTCGACTCACATCGGAACGTGACCGCTGCATTGACCGAATACCGTAGCGCCAGAGCAAGTATGACGAATCACATCGACTACATGAGCGGTTACGCCGGTGGGCGAAAGTTCACCGCGATCGAACGTCTGCTCATCTCCGCGGCCACCCACGACCACGACGAAGCCCGAAGGTTCTACTTGTTCGGTTCCCGGTTGATACCGGCCGAACAGTATCTCTCGACTCGCTCGGTCGCGCGGGCAGCACAAAAACATCTCAGGCACCGTCTGCGTCGTAGATCTGTGGCCGGGACGTAATCTGACAAGCGTTTTTTCGGCGCCGGCAACGGGGAACCCTCCGATCGCAACCGAGTCGGAGGAGCGACCATGCGTGCACACATCGCCATTCCGAGTGAATCGACTTGTCACAGGTACGTAGTCGCCGTCGCCAGCTCCACCTTCGCCGAATCGGTCATCTGGTGCGACGGCCCCGCGTTCGACGCAGTACTCGTTCTGGGCAGCGAGATTCCGCAGCACAGTGGCCACCGAGCCGTACTCGCCTGGAATCACTACTTCGGGTGGGCGCTCGGCGTGGAAACGACACCGGATACGTCGTTCGCCGTTGTCGAATGCCTCGGTATCGGGAGAATGCCGGATCCTGAACTGTGCGCCGACCGCGCTGTCGAGTTGATTGCCCAGGCGGGTAGTTAAGGAACTCGTCGCGCGGCGCACAATCCGGCGGGCATAAGATCGAGCGCGAGTTTCGCACGCCCGACGAAAGAGAGCCCGACATGGACCCGCTGAACAGGCCTGCCGGTCAGCTGGCTCTCGAGAACGAACCGGACGGCAGGGCGACTTTGCGGGCGCGTCAGACGCCCCGCAGTGAGCGTCGCAAGATCGGGAAAGGCCTGCGCAAGCGAGTGGCGCGATCGTCGCTCGGCGACTGGACGCCCCCATCCGATCGACGTGACCCGGTCGATCAGGTCAACACGGCACACGAGGGAAGACTCGACTGGTTGGTTCCGATCCGTGTGGGGCGAATGGTCGCTTCGCCATACGGATTCCTGCGCGGTACCGCCGGATTGATGGCAGAGGACATGGCGCAGCTGCCGTCCACCGGCATCACTCCCGTCATCTGTGGAGATGCGCACGTCGGAAACTTCGGGTTCTACGGATCTCCGGAACGCGAACTTGTCATAGACCTCAACGATTTCGACGAAGCACATCCCGGCCCCTGGGAATGGGATCTACGAAGGCTGGCTGCGAGCATCTGGGTGGCCGGTCGGCAGAACGGTCTCACCGAAGCTCAATGCGAAACAGCAACAACCTCGTGTGTGTCCGCGTATCGCCTCCACTTGGCGAAGCTCTCCGAGCGTCCGCTGTTCGATCGCTCCTTCGACCGGGTCGATCTCGACGGACTCACCGACCACGTCACCGATCCTGGGTTGCTGGCCGAGATCAGGCGCGCCGCGGAGCGCGCCCGGCGGCGTACGAGCGACCATGCGGTGCCGCGGTTCACCGTCGAGGATCACGGACGGCGCCAGTTGGTCGAGAACCCGCCGCTCACAACACGACTCACGCCGCAGGACACCGACTTCCTCCTGGAGGGTCTGGACGAGTATCTCGAAACCCTTGCACCACACTGGCGCCGAGTCGTCTCGGGATACAACGTCATCGACGTCGCGCACCGGGTTGTCGGAGTCGGGAGTGTCGCTCTGCGCGCCTATGTGGCCCTGTGCGAAGGGAGCATCCCGGACGACGTCATCTTCTTGCAGCTCAAGCAGGCTCGCCGATCCGTCGTTGCACCCTTCGTGCACGGTGACTCGGCCTGGCACGACCATCAAGGACGACGCGTCGCGGAATACCAGCAGGCTCTCCAGACAGTCAGCGATCCACTGCTCGGGTGGTGCACCGTGGACGACCGCCAGTACTACGTCCGTCAGTTCCGGAACATGAAAGGTTCTGTGGACCTGAACAATATCGATGCAGCGGCCTTGACCGACTATGTCGCGATCTGCGGTCGCCTACTGGCCAAGGGACACGCACGAACCAGTGGCGCGTCACTGATTTCCGGTTACCTGGGAACCTCGGACGCGGTCGATACCGCCCTCACCCGGTTTGCTCGGCTCTACGCCGATCAAACCGAACGTGACCACGACGCTCTGTGCCGGGCGGTATCGGCCGGTACGATCGCCGCGGAGCCGGGAATCTGATCCCTCACGCCGCGACGATCCTGCCCTGCTCGAACTTCACTCCTCCCCAGATTCCGGTCTGGCCAGTGGCAGAGGCGAATTCGCGACACGATTCCGCAATCGGGCACCTGTTGCACACGTCGGTCGCGTAGTCGTATCCCTCGGACGGAAAGGGAAACCACCGGTCCGGCTCGGGGTCTCCTCGGCATTCCGCCTGCCACCACGTCCGGTCGTCCGAGATCGGCAAAAGCTCAGCCAAATTGGAGATTTCGTCAGCGCACATCACTGGCTCCCTTCGACTGTCACGTCCGACTCAATTCACGCCAGATCTCCTGCTGCACTTTCTCGATGCGCCGAGGTGCCTTCGGCTCCCACAGCAGCCGCATACCGGCCTCGGCCGGAGTGCGATCCGCCTTGCGCTGATTGCAGGAACTGCAGCACGCCACCAGATTTCCCCACGTGTTGGGCCCGTTACGGCTCCGCGGCTGGACATGGTCGATGGTCGTTGCCCGGGCGGCGCAGTACGCACATTGACGACCGTCCCGGTCGAAGACACCGGCAAAAGTGGCCCGACTGGAATCGGTGACCGTCACCCGGTGAGCAACGTACACGTACTCGGCGAGCAGGATCGTCCTCGGAAGTGGGATTTCGACGTGCTTGGAGCGCACCGGAAATATCGGGGTCACGTCTTCGGTGGACTGCGCGGAGCCGGTGGCGATCAGGACGACCGCACGATCGGCGCTCACTTCACCGAGGTACTCGTACGTGGCGTTGAGTACCCGGACGGGGCGGTTCATCCAACTGTGAGCAAGTGCGCGGTTCGGGTTCCGCATGAGAGTTCTCAGTTCGTGTCGAGGAGTGAAACTCCTGGACACGAAGACGGGTCAGGAGCAAATGCAAGAAATGGGGAACGGCATATATCCAGCGCCGCTCTGTTCCCCGAATGCGGGATGGGAAATACCGCGGGGTGAGTGCCCGCGCAGGTGCAACGCTTGCTTCCAGTCGCGCATGCCTGTCCCCTTCCACTTCTTGTTCTCGTCACCGGCTATTGCCGACGCTCATCATCACACGGAAGGCATCCTCAGCGATATCGATTTATCAGGCCGGAAGAGCCGTCCTGGAAATACCGCGGTTTGACGCCGGAACACGCGGCTTGATCGAATGAGCCATGACTTCGTCGTACATCGACCTACGCTCGGACACCGTCACCAAGCCTGATGCGGAGATGCGGAAGGCGATGGCCGACGCCGAGGTCGGTGACGACGTCCTCGATCACGACCCGACCATGGCGGCGCTCGAGGAAGAGGTGGCGCACACTCTGGGTTTACCGGCGGCACTGTGGGTGCCGAGCGGATCGATGGGCAACCTGATTGCGCTGATGCTGCACCTTCACCGCGGCGATCAGTTCCTGGCACCGGAACACTCTCACGTCTTGGGCTCCGAATTGGGCACCGCTGCCTGGCTCGCCCAGGGAATGCCGATGGCGTTGCCGCACGACGGCGGACCCGGACGTCCCACCCCCGAGACTGTCGTGAAGGCGGCGGGCTCCCCCGGCCCGTACTTCGCGTTGAACACCACGCTGCTCTGTCTCGAGAACACTCATAACTTCGCCGGCGGTGCCGTCATGAATCCGACCGAATGGACGAAGCTGGTCGACGCAGCGCGATCACGCGGCTTGAAGATTCACCTCGACGGCGCCCGTCTCTGGAATGCCGCTGTTGCACTCGATGTTTCGCCCACCGAATTGACTTCCGGCGCCGATACCGTACAGGTGTGCCTGAGTAAGGGACTCGGTGCGCCGGTCGGCTCGATACTCGCCGCATCACCCGAATTGATCACCGAAGCCCGAAGGATCCGCAAGATGCTCGGCGGCGGCGTTCGTCAGGGCGGAGTGCTGGCCGCAGCCGGCATCGTCGCGTTGCGCTCACAAGCTCGCCTCTCCGACGATCACGACAACGCGCAGCGCCTCGCGTCGGGGCTTCGTGAACGCGGTTGGGCCGTCGACGAACCTGCCACCAACATCGTTCTGGCCGCGACAGCTGATCCGTCGGTCACCGTTGCTCAGCTCGCCGGTGTCGATGTCGGCGCGGTCACCGTTGCCGGGAAGGTTCGGTTCGTGACGCATCGCGACGTGAGCACTGCCGACATCGACGCGGTTCTGTCCAGAGTAACCTTCTGAACTACGCCACCAGGGGTTGAACCTCCTGCGCGACAAAGCGAATGAACTCGCGGACATCCGGCTCGTCAACAGTCGGTTGGAGTACCACGGTGGTTGCACCTGCTGCAACCCATCGCCGTGCTGCTGCCGCGACTTCGGCCGCGTTGCCCACGGCAATCGCATCCTCCGGCGACTCGCTACCGGACGCTGCGGCCTCGGCAAGGGCGCGCTCACGACCGCCGGAACCGAAAGCACAGATGACGTAGACGACGACCTCGTGATCCGACGCCCCGATGTGAGCGATCGCCCGACGCACGCCGTCCGGGGTCGTCCCACCCGAGAGCACGGTGCCCTGCGCCAACTCGCCACTGAGCGCCAAAGTCTTTGGCCCCGTGGCGCCGACGAGCAACTGCGGCACCGTCTCCGGTGGCCACGCCAGCGTGACGTCCGTGAGATTCACGTATCGACCGGACACCGTCACCGACTCACCGCCCAGTAGCCGCTCGACTGCTCCGAACTGCTCCCGCAGGAGGGTCAACGGCGATTCGGCTTTGGCCCCGATCTGCCGCATCCAACTCTGAACGCCGTGACCGAAGCCAACCCGTAGTCGATCCGGATGAACTCTGGCCAGCGCTGAAATCTCCATCGCCGTGATCGCGGTGTTGCGCATCGGGGTCGGCAGCACACCGATCGCCACACCCACGCGATCGGTCTCAGCCAATACAGTTGCAGCAGTGGCTATTCCTCCGCCGAAGAAGCAGTCTTCCCACAACCAGACCTCGTCGATACCGACTTCGTCTGCATACCTGGCATGTCGAACCAGATCTTCCGGAGATTGCTCCGGGCGCACGACGACGGCAATCCGTGCGGCGCTCATGCCGTCACCAGAAACGCGGCGATCTCGTCGGCGGTTCGACGGCCCTGTTCGCGGCCGAGTTCGGCTGCGGGGCGCCTGGTTGTCGGTGAAAGCGAGTTCGTTCCGATCGCTTCGACGACGGCGTCGTCGGCGAAGACAGGCAGCACGGGCAAGGGCGTCATCACGTCGATTTCCTCTCGTAGACTGCCGCCCAGAAGATTCGGGGCGGGGTCGGCTGCGGGTGAAAGAACCACGACCACATCGCAGTCGGCAGCCAGATGAACATTCGAGCCACTCGCCATTCCGCCGTCCATGTACCGCTCGCCCTCGATCACGACTACCGGCCACACCCCTGGTACGGCGCAACTTGCTCCGACTGCGTCGATCAGTTCTACGCCGTCAGCGTTGCCGAACACCCTCAACTCACCGGTCTGTGCGTTGATCGCCGGGATGCGCAACTCCCGGTCGGGCCACAACCGATTGGGCAGCCTCGCCTCGATGACCGCGCGACGCACGGCAGGTTCGACGGTATCGGCTCTCATCGCTGCTTCGCCGAGCAAACGGAGCTGCTCGGCCCGGTCCTGCGATCCTGCGATCGCGTCGACGAACATCTGACCGAGTACCTCGACATCGACCTTCGGGTCGAGCTCCCCGGTGGCCTCCGCTGTTTGTGCGTCGAAAAGCTCTTGCAGTGTCACGCCGCTCGCTATCTGAGCGCTCACCGTGGAACCTGCGGAAGTGCCGATCAACACGTCCGCCGTCAGCAGCGCAGCGGCAGTGTCCGGTGATTTGTCCTGAAGGCCCAACAGAAAACCTGTTTCCCAGGCGATTCCCGCAACGCCGCCACCGGCAAGTACCAACCCCAATTTCACGCCGTCCACCTCTCGTCGATCGTGATCCGTGCCCGAAGTCGACGTTAGACCTACTCTGAAGTGATGTTCATGCGCAGCGCAAAGACATTTGTTCCCGACGCACTCCGTGGGTTGATCGCATCCACCGACGACATCGCGTGGAATCCCGACCCTGGGTACCTCACACGCGCAAGGCCACTTCCCCGTGGACGGGTCGCGCTCGTCTCCGGCGGCGGTTCAGGCCACGAACCCATGCACGCCGGATTCATCGGCGAAGGAATGCTCACAGCCGTCTGCCCCGGATTGGTCTTCAGCTCACCCAATGCACTTCAGATCCACGAGGGATCCAAGGCTGCCGACGCCGGCGGCGGCGTCCTTCACATCGTGAAGAACTACACCGGCGACGTGATGAACTTCGGTATCGCCCGAGAGTTGCTACGCGAGGACAAGATCGATACGGACGTCGTCCTGGTCGACGACGACGTCGCGACCGAACGCGCAGACGGCAGCGGTCCGGGACGACGCGGTACTGCGGCAACCATCGTGGTGGAGAAGGTCTGCGGCGCATCCGCCGCCCGCGGCGACGACCTGGCCGAGGTGACCCGGATCGGACAACACGTCGCGCACTCCGCTCGGAGCATGGCCGTCGCCCTTCGCCCATGCACTTTGCCGGGGGCTGACGAGCCGTCGTTCGACTTGCCGGCGGGTCAGATGGAACTCGGTATCGGCATCCACGGCGAACGCGGCACAGAACGCGTGGACGCCCTGCCCGCACCGGAATTGGTGCGGCGGCTGACGGACCCGATCATCAAGTCCCTGAGTCTCGCCGAAGGCGACCGCGTCATCGCCGTCGTCAACGGTCTCGGCGCCACCCACCCGCTGGAGTTGCAACTTCTGTTCGCCGAACTCGGAGATTATCTGGACGAACAGGGAATTCACATCGAGCGGACACTGATCGGAACCTTCGTCACTGCATTGAACATGGTAGGCGCGTCCATCACCCTTGTTCGCACAGACAAAGAAATCCTCGAATTATGGGACGCACCAACAAAAGCGCCCGCCTGGCCGAATGCTATAGCGCGTGAGTACACCGGCATGGGCACGCGCGAATCTTTCGGCCCCACATTCACACCCGACACCTCACGCACCGCCGAAAGCAGCTTCGTCGGAAGCTGGATTGCGGACTGGGCCGAGAAGGTACTGGATCAGGAACCGGCACTGACCGATCTCGACCGACGAGCGGGCGACGGCGATTTCGGGACCAACATGGTGGCCGCACTGGATCAACTCGACATCTCGGCGATCCGTGACACGTACTCCACCGCAACGATATTCGATGCAGTCTCACAGGCGTACCTCGGCCACGCCGGTGGCACCTCCGGCGCATTGTTCGGCATCTGGTTCCGGCATTTCTTCCGCGTTGCCGCAGACTCGGCGGACTCCGAACTCGACCTCGGCGCGATCGCGGCTGCAGCGCGAGCGGGACTCGACAACATCACCTCGCTCGGCGGCGCACGCGTCGGCGACAAGACGATGGTCGACGCGATAGTTCCGGCGGTCGAGTCGTTGGAGCAATCCGTGAGCTCGGAAGCCGATCGAGATGCTGCGCTGGCGAGCGCAGCGGAAGCCGCAGCGGCCGGGGCGGAGTCGACCGAAACCATGCTCGCGAACCGCGGACGTGCAAGTTATGTGGGCGAAGCCGCTCGCGGAGTAGTCGATCCGGGAGCGCTACTCATAGCGTGGTTCTTCGCCAGTGCAGTGGGTCACTAGCGAGCACTTCGGGGCTGTGACTAATCTGGCAGCCACAGCACATCGTTTGTGACGACCCGTGGGCGAAAGCACCGGTCTCACACACCACACAGGAGCAGCCCATGCTGAGCACCATGCAAGACGCCCCCCTCTCCATTGCTCAACTTCTCCGCCACGGTGCCTCCGTTCACGGCGCCTCCGAGGTTGTCACGTGGACCGAGTCCGGCCCGCGCCGTGTGTCCTACGCTGACGTCGGCAAGCGCTGTGCTCAGCTCGCGCACGCCCTGCGCGGGCTCGGCGTCGAGGGCGACGAGCGAGTCGCCACGTTCATGTGGAACAACTCCGAGCACCTCGAGGCGTACCTGGCGATCCCCTCGATGGGCGCTGTGCTCCACACCCTGAACATTCGTCTGTTCCCCGAGCAGTTGATCCATGTCGCCAATCACGCCGAGGACCGCGTGATCATCGTCGACCCGTCCCTGATTCCGCTTCTCTCTCCGCAGCTTCCGTCGCTGACCACCGTCAAACACATCGTCGTCACCGGCTCCTCCACTGCAGGACTCGAAGCTCCCGAGGGAGTGCAGGTTCACACCTACGAGGGCTTGATCGCCGATCAGCCCACCGAGTTCGACTGGCCCGAGGTCGACGAACTGAGCGCTGCCGCAATGTGTTACACGTCCGGCACCACGGGTGACCCCAAGGGCGTCGTCTACTCCCACCGTTCGATCTACCTGCACTCCATGCAGGTCTGCATGAGCGACGGCCCCAACCTCGCGCAGGGCGATCGTGCACTCGCCGTGGTGCCTCAGTTCCACGCCATGTCGTGGGGACTTCCCTACGCCGCATTCATGATCGGTGCTTCGCTGATCATGCCCGACCGCTTCCTCCAGCCTGCCCCGTTGGCTGCGATCATCGCCAGCGAGAAGCCGACGTTCGCCGCAGCCGTCCCCACCATCTGGCAGGGCCTGCACCTCTACCTCGAGCAGAACCCGCAGGACATCTCCTCGATGCGCGAGGTTCTGATCGGTGGGTCCGCGGTACCGCCTGCCCTCATGCACGCATTCGAAGCCGACCACAACGTCTCCGTCCTGCATGCCTGGGGCATGACCGAAACCTCCCCGCTCGGATCCGTTGCCCGCCCGCCGGCCGGCGTCACCGGCGACGCGATGTGGAAGTACCGCTACTCCCAGGGTCGATTCCCGGCATCCGTCGAGGCACGTCTCATCGACGATGACGGCAAAGTTGTTGCACACGACGGCGTTTCCGTCGGCGAGCTCGAAGTGCGCGGCCCCTGGATCACCGGGTCGTACTACGGCGTCGATGCGGAAGACAAGTTCAACGACGGCTGGCTCAAGACCGGCGACGTCGGATCCATCACGGCCGACGGCTTCCTGAGCCTGTCCGACCGCTCCAAGGACATCATCAAGTCCGGCGGCGAATGGATCTCATCGGTCGACCTCGAGAACGCCGTCATGGGTCACCCTGACGTCACCGAAGCTGCCGTCATCGGCGTGCCGGACGAGAAGTGGGACGAGCGCCCGTTGGTCGCGGTTGTTCTGCGCGCCGGATCCGAGACCACGATGTCCGAACTCCAGCAATATCTTTCGGACAAGGTAGCCAAGTGGCAGCTCCCCGAGAACTGGGCTGTGGTTCAGGAAGTTCCGAAGACGAGCGTCGGCAAGTTCGACAAGAAACGCCTTCGCGCCGACTACCACGAGGGCGGACTCGAAGTCACTCGCCTCTGACACGGAGTGAATGCTGAAGCATGAATACTGAAGGTGGGCAACAGGTTTTCACTCTGTTGCCCACCTTCATTTAACGAGCAATGCACTTTACGGACGATAACCGACCGTGCGAAAAGCGATGTCGACGTACTTCTGCGCCAATTGCGACGGCGACATCGGACCGCCGGTCTGGAACCAACGCGGCAGTGACTGCGCCATACCGAGTATTGCCCGGACGGTCTCTTCGGTATCGGTGACCGCGAAATCTCCCGATGCCACACCGTCGTCGACGATCCTGCGCATCAGCAACTCGAGCCGCTTACGACTGGCGGCGTATCGACTTCGGCTTTCCGGTGAGACATGCCGGATCTCGGTGTCCAACGCAGCATGCCGCGACCGGTGGGTCATATAGAGAACTATCGCCTCCACCACCAAGGCGAAGCGTCGTACCGGATTTTCGCCGGCCTCCGCTTCTGCCGCTTCGGTTCTGGTATTCAGCTCACTCATCGAGACCTCGAACAAAGCGACGAGAATTGCCTCTTTGTTCGCGTGGTGATAGTAGAGCGCGGGAACGGTTACCCCGACACGATTGGCAATCTGGCGCACCGTCGTGCCGTGGTAACCATTCTCGTCGAAAAGCTCGAGCGAAGCCATCAGGATGTCGGTCATCACCAGCGGCGGGAAGGACCTCCAGTCCACTGCCACCGAGCTCACCGACTCCACCTCGCCAGTCATGTGATAGCCGAAATTACCGCGGTGCCATACGGATTGCACCGTCGAGGCGGATCGTCTCACCATTGAGCATGGGGTTGGAAACGATGTGCGCAGCAAGCGCGCCGTACTCGCTGGGATCACCCAGGCGAGAGGGGTGAGGCACCTGCTGACCCAACGACGCCTGGGCTGCTTCGGGCAGTCCAGCCAGCAACGGGGTCTTGAACAAGCCGGGTGCAATGGTGTTGACGCGGATCAGCAGCGACGCGAGGTCACGGGCGATGGGAAGCGTCATACCGACGACGCCGCCCTTCGACGCGGAGTACGCAGCCTGCCCGATCTGGCCGTCATACGCTGCGACCGAAGCGGTGTTGATGATGACGCCGCGTTCACCGTCGATCGGCTCGGTCTTCGAAATACGTTCCGCAGCAAGACGAAGGACGTTGAAGGTGCCGATCAGATTGACGTCGATGACCTTCTTGAACGCGTCGAGCGGGAAAGCGCCCTTCTTGCTGACCGTCTTGACTGCGTTGCCGATTCCGGCGCAGTTGACTGCCACGCGCAGGGGTCCGAGGGACTCGGCCACGTCGAGTGCCGCGGTGACCGCAGCCTCGTCGGTGACGTCTGCAGCCGCGAAGCGGACCCGGTCGCCAAGTTCCTTGGCGATGGCTTCACCGTTGGACGACGGAAGGTCGATAATGACGACGCTGGCACCGTCGGCAAGAAGGGCTTTGGTCGTAGCCAGGCCGAGGCCGGATGCTCCACCGGTGACGACGGCGACGCTGTCGTTGACGATCATGAGAGTTCCTTTCGAAAGGTTATGTGTTTCAGATGCGTTCGATGATTGTGGCGTTGGCCATGCCGGCGCCCTCGCACATGGTCTGCAATCCGTAGCGTCCGCCGGTGGCCTCGAGGTGGTTGACCATCGTGGTCAGCAGACGAGTACCCGAGGACCCCAGGGCATGGCCGAGTGCAATCGCGCCGCCCCACGGGTTGAGCTTTGCCGGGTCGGCGCCGAACTCGTGAGCCCAGGCGAGTGGAACGGGAGCGAAGGCTTCGTTGACCTCGTAGGTGTCGATGTCGTCGATGCTCAGACCCGCGCGAGCGAGCACCTTGTGGGTGGCTGGGATGGGTGCGGTGAGCATGAAGATCGGGTCATCGCCCGCAACGGAGAAGGAATGGAAACGAGCTCGCGGCGTCAGCCCTAGCTTCGACGCCATTTCTTCGCTCATGATCAGTGCTGCGGACGCGCCGTCGGTGAGCGGCGACGAGTTACCGGGAGTGATCGACCACTGCGCCTCGGGGAAGCGCTGCGCGTACTTCTCCGAGTAGAACGACGGCTTCAAACCGGCGAGTCCCTCGGCGGTAGTAGACGCGCGAACCGTCTCGTCGACGATATGCGAGACGGTCTCACCGGCGGCGTTGGTCACCGAGATCGGCAGAATCTCCTTGTCGAAGAGCCCCTTCGCCGCTGCCTCTGCTGCCCGCTGGTGGGACTGCGCGGAGAATGCGTCGAGAGCGTCGCGGTCAAGCTTCCACTTGGCGGCGATCAATTCTGCAGAGATTCCCTGGTTGACCAGGCCTTCGGGGTAGCGAGCCGCGACGCCCGGACCGGAAGCGTCCTTCCCCATCGTCGTGGTACCCATCGGGACACGACTCATGGATTCGACGCCTGCCGCGATCACGATGTCGTAGGCCCCGGCGATCACGCCCTGCGCCGCAAAGTGCGCAGCTTGCTGACTTGATCCGCACTGGCGATCAATCGTGGTGGCGGGTACCGACTCGGGGAACCCTGCCGACAGGACCGCGCTGCGGGTGATGTTGAGCGCCTGCTCACCGGCCTGGCCGACGCAACCGCCGATCACGTCGTCCACCAGGGCGGGGTCGAGGCCGTTTCGCGAGGTGATGGAACGCAGAACGTGGGCCATCAGTTCGACAGGGTGCGTCCCGGACAGTGCTCCGCCCGGCTTTCCCTTGCCGGACGCGATCCGGACTACATCGACGATCACTGCCTTGGTCATCTTCGTTCCCTTCCAGGACGTGCATTGCTGGGGCGGTCCGGCACCCGAGTTTCGTGGCGCCGGGTACCGGACCGAGATCGAGGGAGCACCCTGACTTAGCGCTCGCTAAAGAACTACCACCGACTTGATCCTCTCGTCAAGAGGGGGCCTCCGAACTCGAAACAAATGCGGCCGACTAAAAGCTGGGCGATCAGTGACCTCGCCTGGCCCACGCCATTCATTAGTACTTTCGAATGATAGGTTTTCAATCTTCGCCCGAAATGTCCGGAATCGGATAACCTTCCGCCACAAGCAATCCAAGCCACAGGGGATTCGGGGCGTGGCACCAATCGATGACAACCGCAGGGGGACTGACCGGGAGGTTTGGCGTGGACCTGCGATACGTTGCCTTCACGCGTGCCGACCCGCATTTCTACGACCGAATCAGAACGGTCACCCGACCAGATACATCAACTGACCAGCACTTTATCCCCGCGAAGTCGGTGGATTGGTCGCTCTGGCGGCGCGGTCCCCAAAGTGGACCGTGGAACTACTTCCAACCGCCCGACGGTCTGCTGCCAGAACAAGGATGGAAGATTCACTGCTCCGCTACCCAAGCCAACGCGCAGGAGCTGCTCGATACCGTTTCCGTGTATTGCGGTCACAATCATGTGCCGTTCAAATTTCTTCGGACGGCAGCAGACCTCATGTTGTCCAACAGCAAGCAGGCCAATCGAACTTCCAGCGGAAAATTCATCACGATCTATCCGGCGGATGGTGTTGCCACACAACGTGTCATCACCGAACTGGACAAGCTTGTCACCGGTGCCGACGGGCCGTACATCCTCAGCGATGTGCGATGGAACCGGGGACCGCTCTACTTACGGTACGGCGCGTATCTGCCCATGCAGACCTACGATTCATTCGGCGATCGCGTCCCCGCAATTCGGCGTCCTGACGGATCGCTCGAACCCGATGTGCGCGGCACTTCCTTCAGAACTCCGGACTGGGTACAAATCCCGGACTTCGTTCGCGCGCAGCAAGACAAGCTGAAATCACATGACGAATTCCCCTATTCGATCAATGAAGCCCTGCACTTCAGCAACAGCGGGGGGATCTACTCCGCGTTCGACGACGCCGGCATCGATCTGGTCATCAAAGAAGGCCGTCCCTTTACCGCCCCGGACGCCAACGGCCGGTACGCAATCGACCGCATCCGTAACGAGTACGACAAGTTGACCCACCTTGCCGACAACCCGTACGCACCTTCTGCGATCAGGTTGTTCGAGCGCGAGGGACACCACTTCCTTGTCACCGAGCGCGCTGCCGGCACTCCCCTGAATCAGGAAGTTGCGCTCCGCCACCCACTGATACGCGCGGACCAGACACTCAGTTCCCGAACGGAATACAGAACCTGGGCACTCGACATTGCACAACAGTTGACTACCGCAGTCGAGAGCTTCCACAACGCCGGAATCGTTCATGCCGATCTTCACCCTGGCAACGTCATGTGCTCACCGTCCGGTATTCGGATCATCGACTTCGAGATGGCCCACAACATCGACGAGCATCCGCCCCGGTCCACCGGAGCCCCCGGATACACAGCACCTCGACAGTTGACAGGAATCGCGGCGGATCGATACTCGTTGGGCTGCATCGAGCTGGGACTCTTTGTTCCACTTACTACATTGTTCCCTCTCGATCGCAACAAGATTCCCGAACTCATCGACTATGCGGTGTCTCGATTCGATCTTCCCCGCGCCTTCGGTGCCTCGCTCTATTCGATGCTCGACGTACAGGCGCCGGAGCCGGAGAATCGCCCACATCGTTGGGACACGTCGCCCGGGGAAAACCTGCAACGGGCGGCCGCTCTATTGCGCTGCGGCATACTCGCCTCGCTTGATCTCTCCCGCCCTGATCGACTCTTTCCCGGTGACATCGCCCAGTTCGAAGTGAACGGTTACGGCATTGCTCACGGCTCGTGCGGAAACCTACTCGCCGATGATCTTCCCACCGACACCTTGGAGACAGTTCTGGAATGGACTGAACATCAAGTTGATTCGGATACGCAACCACGGTTCGGTTTCTTCGACGGGCTCGCAGGTGCGGTGCATACCTTTCGGCAACTAGGACGACACTCGACTGCCGACAGATGGGTCGAGACTTTGTGCAAAGCTTCACTCGACGAGCTCGACTCCAGCCTCTTCGACGGCCTTTCCGGCATCGGTTGCCTCCTACTCGAGGAATCGGTTTCACGGCCGATCGTGTCACCCACTCTCGCTGTCGTGACTGAAACTCTGCGCGAACGAATTTCAGCTGCTCGCTTGCATGTCCGCGACGCCGGCGGAACACCTTGGGCAGTGGCCGGCCGAGGTGGGCTGATGCGGGGACCGAGCGGACAAGCACTGTTCTGGACTCGCCACTACGAACTGAGTGGTGATCCTCGATCGCTGGAACACGCACGCCAGCTCGTCGACATCGATCTGTCTGTGATGTCGATGTGCCCTGACGGGTCGATGCAGCTGAGAGAGGAGCGCCGGACGATGCCGTATCTCGGATCCGGGTCTGTCGGTGTGGGCCTGGTACTTCTACAACTTCTGCGCCATGTCGACGAACCGCGTTACGCAGCTGCGGTGCGTGCGATATCCCGCGCCGCCACAGTCGAATTCACTGCCCAAGCCGGACTACTCAACGGGCGAGCCGGGCTGATTCTGTTTCTCAGCGAACTCTCCAAGACTCCATACGCCGGCGCCGATTGTGAACAGACGCTTGCACAGCAGTTTCAGCTTCTGGGCTTGCACAGCCTCAATCACGCAGGAGGCCTGCACTTTCCAGGTGAACAGAACCTGAGACTCTCGACAGACTGGGCAACCGGATCTGCAGGAATACTGGCGTTGCTCCGATATACCCGATCGGCAACTGCCCGACAGTCGTTTCCACTGATGTGCGCGTCGAACTGCCACATCGCCTAATTGTTCGGAAGTTATCACCCACGGCAGATTGGAGCACAGAAGTACCAGGCGAAAAACCTGGAATTAAATCAACACCGCAAGCAAACTCGATCGATCAAATCCATCGGCAAGAACGCCGATCAACAAAGGAAATGACAATGGACGCTATTCTCTCCCTTCAAGATCTGTCAGTCGCCGCCGGCAACGTCGGAGATGCCGGCCAACTCGAGCAGAACGCGGCAATCAGTTCCCTCAGTTTCTTCTGCCTCTGACCTCAGGCCGATACCTCGGAGCAAGTCCGGGGTATCGGCTTTCGGAATCCGTGCGGATCATCAGACGAACAATATTGTTTCATCATGAGACGCATCCGCACTTCACCGAGCTGTATTCGCCGATGATGTGTGCGACCTGGCGGCAATGCCGAGGGTAGATCGCATGGTCACTGGCGACGATATTCCTACTGATCCTGACAGCCGCACTTTCGGGTTGGTTCGTTCAGCGTTGGGGCGAGAGTTGGGACTTCGGCGACATCTGCTCACGCTGGTACGACGGGGGTGGCGGTTGCCGTGCCAACACCGCTCTCACCTTGACGACGCTTCTCGTACTCCTACTACCGTTCGCCTCAGGAATGCTGGTCGGCGTCACCACATTCGCCCGAGACTTCGAGCGGAGGGTCTGGTGGTTTGAGTTTCAATAGCTGTCAACGACAAGATGAGGGAATCGGTACCATCCGCCCCCGATGTCTTCCAGCCGGAGCTGATTGAAGGTCTTGTCGGACACACCATCGGGTGCGTACACCCAGCCGGGATTGTCCAAGATGTCCAATCCATCTCGTGCGTCATAGAAATAGACGTGGCCTTCACTGCTGACGTTGGCATAGGAGATATCGAATCTGCCGATTCGTAGATCACGATGATACCCATCGGAATAGGGATCGTCAGGTTCTTGAAGTAGTTGCTGTGCAACGGTTTCGAAGTCTGCCCGATACTGATCGAAATGTGGCTGCCCCGCGGCCGCGATCCCGAGTGCGATCACCACGAGAACCGGAACAGCGACATCGGACCACAACCATCGGCGTCGCTGCCACCAGCACACTCCGAGCAGCACGATTGCAACACTCGCCGTGAGGACCCAGAGAACGACCGCACCGGCGATCGAGAGTGCACTATCCGCAGGTTCGGGCCAGGTGAGATGGCATTTCGCTGCGACATACATCGCCGACGCCGACGCTGCGATAAGTGCGTTTACCAAAACAACCCAACGAAGAGCACCGGACCTTCTCGTTGCCTGCGAGTTCGACACTGCCTGATCCATTCGATGAGAATAGCGAGCTGTTTGTCGCGGACTAGCAGTAACCACTTCCCCGATCTCACGATCGATTGTTTCTCGGCACGGAGAAAGTGTCCACGGTGCTATCTTTGCTGGCTATGGGAGGCAGGGCTGCGAGGATGGTCGATTTGAACTACCGATGTCAGGAGAGCTCGGCGACTCCCAAAGTCGACAGGTCAATTTTGAGCACGGCTGGATTCGGTGGATCGCAGCAACCAATACCATCGTCACCCCATGATGACGTGACTGTTGCGGGCGAGTCGTGAAGATTCGATTATTACGAGCAAGCCAAGCGTCTTTAGCAACATCGCTGATCGCACTAACCTTGGTCTATTTGTTGGACGCATTTTCTTTGCGCCTCCAACATCAGCCCAGCTGGTGCATTGATCACTATGGAATCCCATCACGATTCAATTATCTCCTTCCCGGCCGGGCGGAGAGGGTAGCGGCAGGAATTACAGACTTCTGGGGATGGTTCCCTCCAGGCATAAGCTGTACATTCACTGATGCAGTGACCAAAGAAAGCGAAACGGTGGCACCGGCCGCGGACAGGTCGTACATCGTCGTCGTTCTTGTGGCGCTGATCATGATCTCGACTGTCGGCGTATTGTTCGGCCGCCGGAAGCGCTGAAGATTGGTTTTGGCTCGGGACTGCAGATGCGCACTCGACACCAGACCGATGAGTAATAAATCGGTGTCCGTCGTGTCCGGCGCTTCCACCACTCGTCGATCTTCGCGAATCCACCAGCCTTGTTCGAGGGCATTTCTTGCGGGTCCTGGTGGTCTTCGTTCCCATCACGCTGGCGATGACACTCCTGGGCCTGGTGCTCGGCTGGACCCATGCGCTTGCCGGGGACAGGCGGCAACATGATCGACGCCGATTGCAAAATGTGCTGGGGCTCAGACAATTCCGACGTGATGCTGTTGCGCTCCGGGTTGATGGTGGCGCTCGCACTCGTCGGCGCACGTGGACTACGTCGGCGACCCGCCTATAACCGACTGTCCGAAATGTCGAAATCGATTTGATAGCAGCAATTTTCGATCCACATTCTCTTGTGTTCGAAACTTTGTTCGATTATGCTTTCGGCATGGACAGTCGGGATGCGTGGCAGCTGGATGGCGAGGACCTCAAGGGGGAGGTTCTGGATCTGGTGCGCGCCCGACACGAGTTGCAGTCGCGGATGGTGTTGCTGATCGTGGAGATGTTTTCCCGGGACGTTCTCGGTGGAAAGGGTTTTCGGGCGATCGCGCAGTGGTTGCACGGTTCGACGAATCTGGAGATCGGTGAGTGCAGTCTGCTGGTCGGGTTGGCGCGGTTGTTGATGCTCGAACCCGTTGTGGGCGATGCGTTTCACCGCGGTGACGTGGATGCGTTGAAAGCGCGGCAGGTGGCGTCGTTCTGTCAGCATCCACCGAAGAACATGACGCCGGCGGATGTGGACAAGGCCCGCGGGATCCTGCTTGGCCTGGCGTCGAAGAACATTGCTGATTGTGATGCGGTGCGGGCGGCGATCCGGCGGATCGAGAAGCAGTACGGCAAACGCGAGGACGGCGTTCCGGTGGGTGAGGATTCGGAGCGTAACGAGTTCTACGCCTCGAAAGGCTTGTACGGGCGGGTGTCGGTGAAGGGTGATCTGGATGCGGTGAACGGGGCCCGGTTGATCACGTTGTTGTCGAGCCTGTCTGCGCCGACACCGGAAAAAGACGGCGTGAAGGACACACGCACGCCTGCATTACGACGGGCGGACGGGTTCTGCGAATTGTTGCGCCGGTACGAGCGGGCGGGGTTGGGTCCGATCGAAGGCGGAGTGAAACCGCACATCACGGTGACCGCGTCGGCAAAAGACATGACGGACCTGCAAGCGTTGAAAGACCTCTTGCCGTCGACTCAGGAACTGGGTTTCGCGTGGACGGATTGGGTGGGCCCCATCAGTATCGATACCGCGCGGATGTTGGCGTGCGACTGCACCGTGACGCGAATTTTGTTGGATGAGAACGGTGTTCCGCTCGACTGCGGCAAGGAAGCGAGAACAGCGACGGTTCCGCAAAGGCGAGCACTGGCCGTCCGGGATGGCGGGTGCGCGTTTCCGGGGTGCGGGACTTCGTCGGGGTGGTGCGATGCCCATCATATTGTTCACTGGAACGATGGTGGCCCAACAGATCTCGACAACCTGGTTCTGTTGTGCGGTCATCACCACCGGACGATGCACCACACCGAGTGGCGTGTCGAGATCGGCCCGGATCGGAAGACGGTGTTCTACCCACCCATGTCGATCGATCCGTATCAACAGCCGATCGGCGGGAACAGCCCACCCACAGCAGCCTGAACCGCGACAATCGAATACATCAGCACCGGGGACGAACCATGCCCCGGTGCTGGTGCACGTTTCTGGTCAGATCCCAACCCCTCAAATCCCAACCCCTCAAATCCCAGCCCCTCAGATCCCGGCCCTTCGCACGAGAGCGTCAGTGGCAGAAGGGGATACAACGTCAATCGCTCGTAACAGCCCCGCGTACCGCGGATACAGCTCGACGGGACGCGTATTGATCGCCCTCAAGATCCACGATGCAGCTTGATCGGCCGTCAGCGCCGGCTGGCTCACGTAATCCGCCGTCGGCGCGATCATCGGTGTTCGTATGAGTGGGAATTGCACTGTGGTGACATCGACACCGGTGCCGTGACATTCCGCGCCGAGGCTTCGGCCGAATGCACTGAGAGCAGACTTCGACGCGTGATAGGCGCTGAACCTGGGCATCACGCCCGCAGTGACTCCCCAGGTTCCGACGTTGATGATGTGTCCGGACTTCGCCTCGAGCATTGCGGGCAGTAGCCGCAACGTCAGTCTTGTCGGCCCGAAGTAGTTCAGCGCCATGGTGCGCTCGTAGTCATGGAATCGGTCGACCGAATCCAACGCGGTACGCCGGATCGAGCGACCCGCATTGTTGACGAGGATGTCGACCGACCCGAATCGATCCGCGATCGTCTCCGCGAGTTCGTCAACGGCTTCACCGCGGGAGAGGTCCGCAGGCACGATGTGTGCCCATCCTCCCCTGCGGTGAATCTCGTCCCGTACGTGTTCGAGGTTTTCCTCACCGCGCGCGACCAGGATCATCTCGGCTCCCCGACGAGCCAAGAGATGAGCTGTCGCCTCACCTATCCCCGAGGAAGCTCCTGTCAGAACGATCGTCTTGTCGGAGAGCGTGACGCCGCGTGACGGAACAAGGGAGCGCAGACGCGTCGGCGGTCTCAATGCAAGATTGCTGAGAATCGATCTGATCACGTCGGCCTCGGTTCGATCTTCGCGTGCGATTCGGTGCGAACCCGTCCCTGAACAGCCCACTTCGGACGCACCGCGGAAATTACTCAAAAGTAAGTTATGGCGCCGTTTCGGCCGTGTCAAGAATTCGTCGGGATTCAGGAGTATCTGCCACTAGCTTTTCCTGATACCTCGGGTTACATTAAATCCAGACCGAGTGCCAGCGATCACACAACCGGCCCTCGATTCCACCGAACACCGCGAGAAATACCAGCGGTGACCGAAACGAAGAGGAGACGCCATGACGCTCACATCGCCGCTCGACAAGCGCGGAGAAGCATCCGACGACTCGTACAACGAGACGCTTCGACTCCTGTCCGAGGGCTCGGTGCACAAGCACTTCGACCCGTACCTCGACATCGACTGGGACTCCCCCGAGTTTGCCGTCGTCCCGAACGATCGCCGCTGGATCCTCCCGGCCGAGACTGACCCGCTGGGTGCACACCCGTGGTACCAGTCGCAGTCCGAG
This sequence comes from Rhodococcus sp. WY5, assembly GCF_018588185.1. Taxonomy (NCBI): domain Bacteria; kingdom Bacillati; phylum Actinomycetota; class Actinomycetes; order Mycobacteriales; family Nocardiaceae; genus Rhodococcus; species Rhodococcus sp. WY5. The sequence goes on along the minus strand of NZ_JAAMPR010000001.1, from coordinate 1,607,668 downwards.
GCCAGGCAGATCGAAATCGGCATGTGGCGCCAGGCCAATGTCGCGAAGGTCGGTCTCCAGTTCGAGAACATTCTGATCCGCGGCATGATGCAGTACGTCTTCTCACTGCCCAACGATTCGGCCGAGGCGCGCTACTGCACGCACGAGTCGGTCGAAGAGTGCAACCACACGATGATGTTCCAGGAGATGGTCAACCGCATCGGTGCCGACGCTCCCGGGATGAGCCGTCCGATGAAGATGCTTGCACCCTTCATCCCCCTCGCTGCGGGTCCGTTCCCCGAACTGTTCTTCGTCGGTGTCCTCGCCGGTGAAGAGCCCATCGACCACATTCAGAAGAGCATCCTGCGCGCCGGCGGCCAGATCCACCCGATCATGCAGTCGGTCATGGCCATCCACGTAGCCGAGGAAGCGCGTCATATCTCGTTCGCGCACAAGCTTCTGAGCCGCCGCATCCCGCTGATGTCACGCCCGAACCGGTTTGTCCTCTCGCTGCTGTTCCCGATCGTCATGCGCATTCTCTGTGACGCCATCGTCATCCCGCCGAAGTCCTTCTGGAAGCAGTTCGACATCCCGAAGTCCGTGAAGAAGGACCTGTTCTGGGATCTGCCCGAGTCGCGCCAGACCCTGCGCAACTACTTCGGTGACGTCCGCATGCTGGCCACCGACACCGGCCTGATGAACCGTGCCTCGCGCCTGGTGTGGAAGGCCTGCAAGATGGACGGCCGCGCATCACGCTTCCGTAGCGAACCTCACCGCAGCTCGCACAACGCCGCCGCGTAGCTCCCGGACAGTCGAGATCGGACTCATAGCGCCATGCCACACGTAGTCACGCAGTCCTGTTGCAGCGACGCCTCGTGCGTCTACGCCTGCCCGGTCAACTGCATCCATCCGACGCCGGACGAGCCGGACTTCCTCACCGCCGAGATGCTGCACATCGATCCGCAGGCCTGCGTCGACTGTGGCGCATGCGTCTCGGCCTGCCCGGTCGACGCCATCGTCCCCGAGTCGAAGCTGACCGACCCGCAGCGAGTCTTCCTGTCCATCAATGCGGACTTCTACAAGGAAGAGCGACCCAGGCCGCTTCTCGCCAAGGTCATCCCGGCAGCCCACGTCGACAAGGGCCGACCGCCGTTGCGCGTTGCGATCGTCGGTTCCGGACCGTCGGCGATGTACGCCGCGGACGAGTTGCTGACTCAGCCTGACGTGCAGGTCAACGTCTTCGATCGCCTTCCTGTGCCTTACGGCTTGGTTCGCGCCGGCGTTGCTCCGGACCATCAGAAGACCAAGCAGGTCACTCGCTTGTTCGACAAGATCGCCGCACAAAAGGGTTTCGAGTTCTACCTCAACGTCGAGATCGGCAAGCACATCTCGCACAGCGAACTGCTCGAAAATCACCATGCGGTGCTCTACGCAGTCGGCGCTTCGTCCGACCGTGGTCTCGGCATTCCGGGCGCTGATCTGCCTGGCACGGCCTCGGCCACCGACTTCGTGGCCTGGTACAACGGCCACCCCGATCACGCCGACGACGTCTTCGACCTCTCACATCGCCGCGCGGTCATCATCGGAAACGGAAATGTCGCGCTCGACGTCGCTCGCATTCTGACGGCCGATCCCGAGAAGTTGGCCGGTACCGACATCTCCGCTCACGCACTCGCCGCTCTGCGGAAGAGTCGCGTCGAAGAAGTTGTCATCGTGGGTCGACGCGGAATCGCGCAGTCCGCGTTCACGGTCCCCGAGTTCACCGGCCTGATGGCACTGCCGGACATCGAACTCTCTGTCGGACCCGACGACATGGTTCTCGACTCGGCCACCGAAGAACTGGCAAAACGCGGCGAACTCCCGCATGCCGTCGAGCAGAAGTTGCGTCTCCTCGAAGCCCTGAAGAACCGCGATCACGTCGACGTCGGCAACAAGCGCATCACGTTGCGCTACCTGCTCACGCCGACCTCGATCACCGGCGACGATCAGGTCAGTGGAATCGAGTTCGCGCGCAACGCTCTTGTCGACGCCAACGGAACCGTGCAGATCGAAGCAACCGGCGATACCGAGACCATCGATACCGGCTTGGTCCTCACCTCGATCGGCTACCGCGGAGTGCCCATCCCCGGCGTCCCGTTCGACGAGCGTGCGTCGGTCATTCCGAACGAGAACGGCCGAGTCCTCGAAGCTCCGAACGGTGATCCCGCCACCGGGGTCTACGCGACCGGTTGGATCAAGCGCGGACCGAGTGGGTTCATCGGCACCAACAAGTCCTGCGCGCAGGAAACGATCAGGATGCTCGTCGACGACTTCAACGACGGACGCCTGACCAACCCGGTCGCAGACGACTCCGCAGTCGATCGTCTGGTCCGGGCGCGACAGTCCGACGTCGTCGACCGCGAGGGCTGGCATGCCATCGACAAGGCGGAACTGGAACGCGGCGCTGCGCACGATCGTGCCCGCGAAAAGGTTCTGGATCAGGTCGAGATCACCTCCATCCTCGACGCTGCGGCCCGGGTGAAACCGACGCGTCGATTCGGTCGACCTGTACGCGTTCGCTGATCCGCTACAGGTAAACAGCTACTTTCACGCACACGGCCCCGCCTGCAGACTCGTCTGCCCGGCGGGGCCGTCTGCGTTCCGGCAACGTCCCACTCAGCGAAAATTTTTGCCCGTCAGCGGCCGAAATCGTGTAATACTGCAACCTGTTCCAGTAAGCGGCACAGCGGGCCCACGATCCCCCGGATCAGGCTCGCCAACCAGATGAGGATTGCATGAGCGAGACTGCAACGCCGGCGCCGAACGGGAGTGTGACGCCTGCAGTAGAGGGTTGGTTCACCACCGGCGACGAACCTGCTCTGATCGGCACGAAGTGCCAATCCTGCGGCACCATTTCCTTCCCTCGTGAGGCGACGTTCTGCAAGAACCCGAGCTGCTTCAGCGAGGAGTTCGACGATGTGGAACTCTCCCGTAGCGGCACTGTCTGGTCGTACACCGACGCGCAATACCAGCCCCCGCCGCCATACATCCCGCGCTCGGATCCGTACGAGCCTTTTGCTCTCGCAGCAGTCGAACTGCCCGAGGGCATCGTCATCCTCGGCCAGGTGGCCGACGGATTCGGCGTCGACGATCTCAAGGTCGGCAATACCGTCGAATTGGTTGTCGAGCCGCTGTACACCGACGAAACCGGAGTACGTACGACGTGGCGATGGAAGCCTGTCGCCGCAGCTGATCAGGAGTTGCAGTCATGAGCAAGGACGTCGCAGTACTCGGTGTCGGTATGCACCCCTGGGGCAAGTGGGGGCAGTCGTTCGTGAAATACGGCGTTGCGGCCGCTCGCGCCGCGCTCGCCGATTCGGGTGTGAATTGGCAGGATGTCGACTTCATCGTCGGCGGCGAGACCGTCCGCAACGGGTACGGCGGATACGTCGCCGGAGCCACCTTCGCGCAGGCACTCGGCTGGAACGGCGCTCGCGTCGCCACGTCGTACGCCGCGTGTGCGACGGGAGCCCAGGCACTCGACACCGCTCGCGCACGAATCCTGGCCGGCCTCAGCGAAGTTGCCCTGGTCGTCGGCGCCGACACCACGCCGAAGGGCTTCCTCGCTCCCGTCGCCGGTGAGCGTTGGGACGACCCGGACTGGCTGCGCTTCCGCCTCATGGGTATGACCAACCCGGCGTACTTCGCGCTCAACGCGCGTCGTCGCATCGACCTCTACGGCGCCACCGCGGAGGATTTCGCCAACGTGAAGGTCAAGAACGCCAGGCACGGGCTGAGCAATCCGAATGCGCGCTACCGCAAGGAAGTCACCGTCGAGAACGTGTTGGCCTCCCCCGTGGTGTCCAATCCCCTTCACCTGCTCGACATCTGCGCGACGTCCGACGGCGGCGCCGCAATCTTGCTGACGTCGATGGAATACGCCCGCAAGATGGGCATCGCGGAACCTGTTCGCATCAAGGCTATTTCGACGGTCACGCCGACGTTCCCCCAGACGGTCATGGACATGCCGAACTTCTCCACCGATTCCAGCTCCGCCGTTCCCGCTCCGGAGCGCACGTTCAAGGAATCCATCGGCTACGCCGCATACGAAGAAGCCGGGATCTCTCCCGAGGACGTCGACGTCGCCGAAGTCTACGACCTCGCTACCTCCGTGGAACTGGACTGGATCGAAGACCTTGCCCTCTGCAAGCGGGGCGAGGCCGAGCACCTCCTGCGTGCGGGTGACACCAGTATCGGAGGCCGCATCCCGGTCAATCCGTCCGGCGGTCTCGCGTGCTTCGGCGAAGCCGTTCCCGCACAGGCACTTGCGCAGGTGTGCGAGCTCACTTGGCAGCTTCGTGGACAGGCCGAAGGCCGTCAGGTCGAAGGCGCCCGCATCGGTATCACCGCCAACCAAGGTCTGTTCGGACACGGCTCCTCGGTAATCGTTTCCGCCTGACCCTGTTCTACTTTCGTGGCGGTCGCACACTCACCCGTGAGCGGCCGCCACGATCACGTCTGCCACTGCCCCTGGCCGGGAAACCAGCGATGCGTGCGAGGTCGGGAGTTCGCTGGTGTTCGCGCCCATCCGGTTTGCCATGAACCGCTGCGCCGATGCTGGGATCACGCGATCCTCACCGGCAACCAGATACCAGCTCGGTGTGTTCGCCCACGACGGTGGCCCGCCGAGCTCGAGGTTCGCCCACAAAGCCGCAGACTTCTGATGCGCCAACATCGTTGCCGCTGTCTCGTCGGAAACATCCTGAGCGAAGACGGAATGGAAATACTCGTCCGTGACGTAGCCGTCGGCGTTCTTCCCGCCGATCGCGTGAGGATCGTCGACGATCTTCAATCCCAGAGCCGGAGGAAGCAATTGGCTGCCAGGAAACCTGATGGGATCGATCGTGATCTGCACCGGCTCACCCTGAACCGGAGCAAACGCCGCGATGTACACCAACGACTGCACCTTCGGGTCGTGAACATTGGTGATCACCGCGCCGCCGTACGAGTGTCCGACGAGCACGACAGGTCCGTCGATGTCCGCAACCGTCTTCTCGATCACGGACGCGTCGTAAGCGGGCCCGCGTAGAGGATTGTCCGGCGTCACGACGCGATAGCCACGCGAGCGTAGGTCGGCGGCAACGCCGTCCCAACTGGTCGCGTCGGCAAAAGCGCCGTGGACGAGAACGACGGTTGGCTTGGGGCTCGCCACCGCAGCGCCGGAGCCGAAGATCACTCCAGCCGCGACTGTCATGAGTAACGCCAGAACTGCGGTGAATACACGTGAGATCTTCATGCGTTTCCTTCACTCTCGTCGAAAAGCGAGAAACTGCGGTAGGCCGGGACACGCCCGTTTCGATCCTAGAAATACCTGCTGCGACGGACGTGACTGTCCGTGCAGACTTTTGAGCTCACACTGCACAACTTCTGGTTGAGCGTCCGCATCGCGGGGTATCAGGGCTGCATGGCTTTGCTCCTGGATACTTCCGTGTTGGAGCCTGACCAACGCGCGGACGCCTTTGTCGACGCGATGGGTCGTGCCTCGGTCCCGTGTGCAATCCACTTGGAGAACCCGGAACGGGTGAGCGCGAGAATGAACGTGTGGAACCTCGGTGCAGCATCACTGTTCCGCTCCGAGTCGACCGGTATGCGGTTGACCCGAACACCACGTCACGTCCGGTCCGCGTCGATGCCCGTCCTTGCGATTGCCCTGCAGGAGATCGGGATCGGCCATCTAGATCAGCACGACGAACAACGCAGAGTGCCCGCCGGTGAGCTGTTGATGACGGACCTGACGTCGACCTACGATTTCTCCTGGCCGGGAACGGGCGCTTCCCAGTGCCTCTACGTTCCGATGGATCGGCTGGGACTGCCGATCGACACCGTGCGGGACGCAGCTACCCGGCCTCATCACAGCAATCTGTACCCCGTGATGATCGCGCACGTTCGTGAATTGTTCCGCAGCGCCGCTCTGTTGGAGACCGATCCTGCCGCCGAACAATTGGGCGAGGCCTCGATCGAACTCGCACGTGCTTTGGTCGCTTCGATCGCACATGCGAATCCTGACGCATCCGCTCCGAGATCGGCCCTTGCCATGACTTCGATCCGTCGATACATCCGTGAACACCTTCACGATCCGACACTGAATCCCGCACGAATTGCTCACGCCCACAACATCTCACTGCGACAGCTGTACAAGATCTGCTCGGACAACGGCTTTCGGATCGAACAGTGGATCATCACCCAGCGCCTGCAGAAGGCTCGGGACGAACTGGCTCGACCCGCTACCGTCGATCTGCCGATCGCGACCGTTGCGCACCGGGCGGGGTTTGTCGACGCCGGACACTTCAGCCGACGCTTTCGACAGGCCTACGGGCTGAGCCCGACTCGTTGGCGTCAGCTCCGCGATTGAAGCAGCGCCACAACGTCTGACTGACCACGACTTTCGGCATTGTCCAACGCGGTCTTCCCCGATGCATCCCGGATCGAGGGATCTGCCCCCGCGTCGAGAAGCTGAGTGATCACGTCGATATAGCGCACCGAACCATCGCCGTACACAACGGCTTCGAGTAGCGCCGTCCACCCGGGATCGTTGACGTGATTGACCGGAACCCCGGCAGCGATCAGCATCCGGACGCTCTCGACATGCGCGTGTTCACTCGCGGGAATCAGCGCCGTACCGCCGTAACGGTTCACGCTGTCGACGTCCGCGCCGTGGGCGAGCGTGAGCGCCAGAATCTCGTTCAAACCCTCGGCTCCGGAATACAGGAAGGCCGAATCCTGCATGGAATCCTTCGCGTTCACGTCTGCTCCGGCAAGAATCAACGTAGAAGCCGCAGCGACAGCGTCGTTCTTGGCGGCCTCGACGAGTGGAGTCCGTTCGCCCTCGCCGCGAGCTTCGATGTTCGCGCCCGAAGCCAGGGCCGCGGTGATCGCTGCCGGATCATTGCGGTCCACCGCATCGAAGAGCGCCCGTTCGGATTCCGGCGTCGATGGCGGCTTTACGCCCGTAATCGATACAGCTGCCGCTGTCGTCGCTGACGCGGCGATCGTCGACGTCACCGGGGTGTCGGACGAACTGCAGCCGGCCAACGCCCCGGTCACTGATACCGCGAGGATAACGCAGACGAGGGCAGACCTACCCGGAAGCGCCGTCACAGCGGATTACTTTCTTGGACAAGAGTTTCAAGCGTCAGCCTAACGGCGTCGAGATGTTCGGCCATCGCTCTGGAGGCGTGGTCGTAGCTGCCGGATGCGATTCCTTCGACTATTCGTTCGTGTTCCTCGTTCGACCTTTCCTGGCGACCGGCAACAAGATTGAGTGTCTCGGACTGCCTTGTCAACGCTTCACGAATATCGACGATTACCGACTCGAAGACCCGATTCCTACTGGCTTTCGCGATCAGTCCGTGGAACTGCGCATCGAGTGCGACCCATACGAGCGGATCATCCTCGTCACGCATCTGCTGGACCAGTCCGCGGAGGGCCGTCAGTTCCTCCGCTGTGTGCCGTTGGGCAGCCCACCCTGCGGCCGGAATTTCAACATGCGGCCGCGCTTCGACCAACTCGTTGGCCGCGTAGCTGCCGAAGTCGAGGTCTCGCGCTATCGAATCGCTGACGACGAAGGTGCCGAGCCCGGATTTCGTCTCGGTGAGCCCGAGGGCATGGCACGAGCGCAGGGCTTCACGGATGACCGATCGACTGACCCCGTGTCTTTCGGCCAGGGACGCCTCGGACGGGAGACGCTCTCCGACTGCCAGTTCGCCGGAGGTTATTGCGGCACGGAGGTCGGCGAGAACCGCCTCGGCAGCACTCACCCGCGAGGCGACGGGTCGCCTGGTGGCCCAGCTGTCTGACAGGTTCATGCCGTCATTGTTGCGACTGCCGAAGACCCGCGTCAAACATCGCACTTGATGAAGGGTTGACGTGCCGGAGTGAGCGAGGTAACAATTACGCCTGTCAGACAGCCTGATAGCCCGATAGCTGGGCGGGACTACTACTCGACCCTCAGCGCTGCGATCCCGAAATACACCCACCGCGCAGAGTGATGCTTGCGCGAAGAGACACGAGGAATTGATCAAGTGCTCGAAACGCGAACAGAACACGATCTGCTCGGCGATCGCGAGGTTCCAGCCGATTCGTACTGGGGTATCCACACCTTGCGCGCAATGGAGAACTTCCCGATCACTGGTCGAACAATCGCCACGAACCCGCATCTGATCCGCGGCATCGCTTACGTCAAGTGGGCCGCAGCCAGCGCAAACGAAAAGCTGGGCATCCTCGACCGCCCGCGCGCGGAGGCCATCTCACAGGCATGCAAGGAGATCGTGGACGGGCGGTGGCACGAACAGTTCGTGGTGGACGTCATCCAGGGTGGCGCCGGCACGTCGACGAACATGAATGCGAACGAGGTCATCGCCAATCGCGCGTTGGAAATCCTCGGCCACCAGCGCGGCGACTACGAACGGCTTCACCCCAATGAACACGTGAACCTGAGCCAATCGACCAACGACGTCTACCCCACGGCCGTGAATATCTCGACGATCTTCGCGATCGATGACCTGCTGGATGCACTTCTTACACTCCAGAACGCATTCACGACCAAATCTCTTCAGTTCGCCGACACAGTGAAGATGGGACGCACCCAACTGCAGGACGCCGTGCCGATGACCCTGGGTCAGGAGTTCGGGACCTACGCGGTCATGATCGAGGAGGATCGGGCGCGTCTGGCTGAGGCCGCTCTTCTCGTTCACGAGATCAACCTCGGTGCGACTGCTATCGGCACTGGCCTCAACGCACCCGCCGGCTACGCCGAGGTGGCCTGTTCCGACCTGGGCGCACTGACCGGACTGCCGCTGGTGTTGGCAACGGATCTTGTCGAAGCGACCCAGGACGTGGGCCAGTTCGTCCACCTCTCCGGCGTCCTCAAGCGGGTCGCTGTGAAGTTGTCCAAGGTGTGCAACGATCTCCGGCTGCTCTCTTCGGGCCCGCGAGCCGGATTGAACGAGATCAATCTTCCACCGGTGCAGGCAGGTTCGTCGATCATGCCGGGCAAGGTCAATCCTGTCATTCCCGAAGTCCTCAATCAGGTCGCGTACGAAGTCATCGGCAACGACGTGACGATCACGATGGCTGCGGAATCCGGTCAGCTCCAACTCAACGCTTTCGAGCCGATCATCGTGCACTCACTGTCCGAAGGAATGCGACACCTCGGTGCGGCTTGCCGCATTTTGGCGGACCGGTGCGTACTCGGCATCACGGCTAACACTGAACTGCTGCGCGCCCGAGTCGAAGACTCCATCGGCCTCGTCACCGCGCTCAACCCCTACATCGGATATACCGCGTCCACTCGGATCGCCCAGGAGGCGTTGATTTCCGGGCGTCGCGTCGCCGATCTCGTAATCGAAGCCGGCCTGCTCGACCGCGAGGAACTCGATCGGTTGCTCAGCCCCGAACATCTCGCCAATCTCCGCGTTTCGGGGGAGAAGCCTCATGCCACCGCTGTTGCGGAGGAGGTTTGATGACCGTCGAACGGGAAGAGACAGGCCGCGCCGAAGTTGCCACTGAGGAGGATCTCGGATATCAGAAGGCGCTCGGCCCCAGACAAATTCAGATGATCGCGATCGGTGGCGCGATCGGAACCGGCCTTTTCATGGGGGCGGGAGGGCGACTACAACAGGCGGGCCCGGCCTTGGTTCTCGTGTACGCGCTGTGCGGATTCTTCGCGTTCCTGATCCTGAGGGCGCTCGGCGAACTGGTGATGCACCGACCGACTTCCGGATCCTTCGTTTCCTACGCACGCGAATTCTTCGGCGAAAAGATGGCTTTCGCTGCGGGCTGGTTGTACTGGATGAACTGGGCAATGACTGCCGTGGTCGACGTCACGGCTGTGGCGTTGTACATGAACTTCTTCAAAAAGTACTGGGCGCCACTGGGACACATCGATCAGTGGATGTTCGCTCTGATCGCGGTGTTGCTGGTTCTCGGACTGAATCTCGTGTCCGTGAAAGTCTTCGGAGAGTTGGAGTTCTGGTTCGCGTTGATCAAGGTCGTGGCCTTGACCGCATTCCTCGGGTTCGGTGTCTATTTCGTACTCTTCGGCACGCCCATCGAAGGGCATTCCTCCGGATTCAGCCTGATCGCCGACAACGGTGGGCTGTTCCCCAACGGAATACTGCCGGCAGTCGTGGTGATTCAGGGCGTCGTGTTCGCCTACGCTTCAATTGAACTCGTGGGGACCACGGCTGGAGAGACCGAAAATCCCCGGAAGGTGATACCCAAGGCGATCAACACAGTGATCATTCGGATCCTCGTCTTCTACGTGGGGTCGGTCCTGCTGCTCTCACTGTTGCTCCCGTACACCGAATACCACGCCGGTGAAAGTCCATTCGTCACATTCTTCGGTTCGATCAACATCCAAGGCGCAGATGCGATCATGAATCTGGTCGTTCTCACGGCGGCGTTGTCTTCCCTCAATGCCGGATTGTATTCGACCGGACGAATACTCCATTCGATGGCGACGGCCGGTTCGGCGCCTGCCTTCGCTGCCAGAATGAACAAAGCCGGAGTGCCGTACGGGGGAATCGCACTCACCGGCGTGGTCATCCTGTTCGGCGTCGGGCTCAATGCTGTTGTCCCAGCGCAGGCCTTCGAAATAGTCCTCAATCTTGCGGCACTTGGCATCATCAGTGCATGGGCGGTAATTGTGCTGTGCCAGTTGAGGCTCTGGCAACTTGCGAAACAAGGCAAAGTCACTCGCCCTTCCTTCCGCATATTCGGCGCACCGTACACCGGGATCGCGACACTGGTCTTTCTTGCGGTCGTTATCGTGTTGATGGCATTCGACAACCCCGTTGGAACGTGGACCGTCGGATCCATCGCGATCATCGCACCGCTCTTGATGATTGGTTGGTACGCCGCCAGGAATCGTATTCGCGAGTTGGCCATCCACCACCCCGCAGCTTGACGTGAAAGGACCACAGTGTCGAAAGTCGCAGTTGTCACTACCGGTGGCACCATCGCCAGCACCCGGGATGCGCATGGAATCAGCCGGCCCGCAATCACCGGTGCAGATCTGGTCGGCAACGAGCAGACCGACATCGAGCTTCGAGTCGTCGACGTGATGTCGAAGGACAGCTCGAGCATGACCTTCGCGGACATGGATCGTGTTCGCGACGCCGTAGCCGATCAATTGAAAGATCCCGGACTCGACTCGGTGGTCGTGCTTCACGGCACCGACACGATGGAGGAAACTGCGTTCTTGTTGGACCTGCACCACGACGACCAACGCCCGGTGGTCTTCACCGGCGCGCAGCGCACTTTCGACCATCCCGAATCCGACGCTCGTTCGAATCTCGCCGCGGCGATCTCAGCCGGACTGGACATCTCGTCACACGGGCGTGGTGTCCTCATCGCCTTCGGCGGTTCGGTCCATCCAGCCGCAGGTACGCGAAAGTCCGATACGACGGCACTCGATGCCTTCCGCCGCGTGCACATCGATCCGCTCCTGCTGCGTAATCCCGAACCATTGCCGTGGCATCCGATTTCGGACACCCGCGTCGACATCATCGCCGTGTATCCCGGGGCAGACCGCGTACAAATCGACGCCTGCGTGCACGCCGGGGCGCAGGGACTTGTTCTCGACGGACTCGGTTCGGGAAATGCCAATCCGACGATAGTCGAGGCCGTACGAGACTGCGTAGGCGCTCACATTCCGGTAGCCGTGACAACTCGGGTGCCCTCGGGGCCAATCTCCCCGGTTTACGGTGGCGGTGGTGGCGGGCACGACTTGATCGCCGCAGGCGCTGTATTTTCCACCGATCTTCGAGCCGGGCAGGCACGTGTACTTCTGGCAGCCTTGTTGTCAGATCCGGATCTCGTGGGCCTGGAAAAGGTATTCGACCGCTATTCGAGGTTTGCTCGCACCCCGCCGTTCGGGCGGTAGAACTGGCGACACCATTCATTGTTCGAAATTCACTACACTAAATCAGGGACTTTGGTCCGAATTTTCGACTTGGACGCTTATTTGGTGTCCGAATTGGGTAGTTTCACATCATCTAACTCGTTCAAAATTTCGATCCAGCGGTCACGTCCAGTGCAGCCAGTCGAACAGGAGTCGGATGAGCAGCCCATTTCGTGATGCCGCTGCAGTAACGCTCGACGCGGCTCACCGCGTCGGGCAAGCGCACGTGCCAGGCGCCGCACTCAACGGTCGTTTTCACCCGCCAACTGCCGTGAAAGGACTGGTCGCGCGTCCGCGCCTGCACCGCAAACTCACCGCATCCACTGCCACCAAAGGCTCAGGCCCCGGGCCTGTCGGGTTGCTCTCGGCTCCGGCCGGTGCGGGGAAGACCCTACTTCTGGCCGATTGGGCTCGCGAATATTCTCGAGCCTCCCCTGATGTTGCGCTGGCCTGGCTGACGTTGGCCGAGCGCGACAACAACGTGTCGATACTGTGTGAATCCCTCGCCGAGGCGATCGCGACCTCCGTCGATGCGGCCGGCCAGAGGCTCCCCGTGCAGACCGGATCCAGGCCGCCCGTCGAGCAGTGGCTCGCGCACTTTGCGGAAACCCTCGAAACGCACGAGCGCCGAACAACGTTGATCCTCGACGACGTTCACACCCTCCACGATCCGATGTCGATCGGTCTCCTCGATCGGATACTCACACAGACCCCGGGCAACCTGTCGATTATCGTTGCCGCCCGCTACGAACCACCGCTCACCTGGCATCGTCTGGCTCTCGACGGCCGACTCACCCGCTTTGCATCCACCGATCTCGCTTTCGATCGCTCCGAGATCACCGCGATATTCGGCGAGTACGACATCACGCTGCGCGACGACGAACTCGCAATCGTCGAGAACTTCACCAAGGGGTGGGGCGCCGTCGTTCGGCTGACCGCCGCGTTTCTGGCCGGCCGCAGTGACATCGGCGATGCACTGAACGAGTTCACGCACACACCCCGCCCGATCGCCGACTTTCTCGTCGACGAGGTACTGACGTCCTTGCCCGAACATGTCACCTCGTTCATGTTGCGAACATCGGTAGTCGATTCTTTCTCCGCCCAACTGGCGGAAACTCTGACGGACTCGAACGCTCTATCCGAGATCGACTCGCTGATTCAGTTCAACTTCCCCGTGACCCGTACCGATTCCGCCGACCACACAACTTGGTTCAGCTATCACCCTCTCTTGCGCGAGCACCTTCGGGCAGAGTTCCGTCGCGTCGATCACGTCGAGAGAAACCGCGTACACCTGCGAGCAGCAAGCTGGTTCGAAAGCAATCACTTCGAACTCGAGGCGCTCGAACTCGAGGTGTCGATCGGAGACCCACACCGCATTCTCGCGTTTCTCGAACGCTGCGGGCTGGGCCTCGTACTCGACGGGCACTGCGGGGACGTCGTGCGAGTCCTGGAATCGGTGTCGACGCAGGTTTCGGAATCCCCGATCACCCGACTGGTGCTGGCGGCGGCCGCCCTCCACTCCGGTGACGTGACCTCGGCGACCACGTGCCTCGATCTTCTCGAGGCAACTCATCCACCGATTGCAGAAGATCCATTGTTCCTGGCGATGAGCCTGGAAATCTCCTGCGTTACGGCGACTTCCGACAACGAGCCGCTGGCGGCACGTCTGGAGCGGCGCCAGAAAAGCACCCACTCCGACATCGAAGCCTACGCACACATGGAATTGGCGACGGCACACTTACTGCGACGTGAGTTCGACAGGGCGACTGTCGAATACACTCAAGCCGTCGCACTCGGGACAATACGGGGCAGGGCGCGATTCGTCTTGAAGTCGCTGACCGGACTGGGCTACGTAGCTTCTCTCAGCGGAGACATCGGGGCGATGAGGGCTCACTCCGTCTACGCTCTCGACTACGCGGTCGAACATCGCATCACGACGACTGCGGAGTACGAGTTGTCCGCGTCGGTGGCCGCCTTTGCCACATATCTCTGCGCTTCGAGCGAACTCCCGTACCGCATCCCGACAATCGGAAACTACCGGAGCACAGACGTTCTCGGCGCCAGCGCGCCGGTGTTCGGGTGGCACTCCGTCGTAACCTTCGGCCTTCACAGTCTCGACGGCTCGACCGACCGACGCTCGACCGCCGCCGATGTCCGCGACGCGATGCTCAGCGCGATCGAATTACGTACCTTCGCGTTCGCGACCTTGGCTCTTCTACCACCCGTCGTCCACGCATGCCTTTCCGTCGGCGAGGTGGAATGGGCAGCGAGACTCGTGCGTGACGCAGCCGATCAATTCGGAGAAACGTCGGAGATACATCTCGCACGGGGTGCCGTCGCCTTCTCGTCCAACAAGTTCGCGGAAGCACTCGTCGAAGTTTCCGAAGCTCTCGGGTCCTCCGAAATCCCGTTGCTCGCACATCACGTCTACGCCTGGACACTCGAAGCCGGGATCCACGCTGCAACAGGTCACGAGCGCAAGTCGTTTCGCTCCCTCCACAAAGCGCTGCGCGCCGCGGAAGCCGGTAGCCTGCTACGCCCCTTCCTCGACTACGGCGCATCCCTGCGGCCGGTGTTCGACGAGTTCAGTGGACATTTCGGCGATCAGGAAGCATTTGCCGAACAGGTACGTAGCCGCATTCGCCCACAAGAATTGGTGAGTGCACCGATCCTCACGCCAGGCGAATACACCGTGCTCCGTGAACTGGCTTCCGGAGACACCACCGAGTCCATTGCCGACACGCTGTTCCTTTCCGTCAACACCATCAAGACGCATCTTCGCGGGATCTATCGCAAGTTGGAAGTGAGCAACCGACGCGACGCGCTCAAGGCTGCGCGACGCGGCGGACTCATCTGAGCAAGACTGCTTCCATGCCCCCGAAGCTGTATTCCGATACGCGCGATCGATTGACCGTGTGGGCGAGACGTACACCCAGTCGACGGTTGGCGACTGATGCAACCATCGGGGTCTTCGAAGTCGGGCTCGTGGACAGCGCCATGACTTTGGCGGCCCAGGCCTTTACGTCATTGCTCCCGGTCATGATTGCAGCGTCGACCTTGGAGAAGCTGAAGCCGTTGGCTGATGCCGCCAAAGACGACCTCGGCGTCCAACTCCCCGACACCGTATTGACCAGTACCTCTACCGCGGCAGCATTCGGGATTGTCGGCTTGCTCATGCTGCTGATCAGTTCCACGTCCTACGCTCGCGCTCTCGGCCGGATGTACGGACGGATCTGGAGCGTGCCGACGGCGACACTCCGTCAGGCGTGGCGGTGGTTCGCGGTAGTGTGCGTCGTGGCCGCGTCGGTGGTCGGTGCGGCCCTGTGCCGTGAACTGAATGGTGTTCCGGGAGTGGGCAGAGTCCTGGAATTCACAGCGGTCTACGTCGTGTGGGCACTCGTGTGGACAGCCGTGCCCATGCTGCTGACGGCCAATCGCATGACCACTCGAATGTGCGTCGGGTCAGGATTGCTCACCGCGACGGGCCTGACCGGACTGCACGTGGCCGGCACTCTTTTCCTCCCCCGAATGACAAAGACGTCGCAGGACGAGTTCGGTCTTCTGGGCGTGATGTTCACCGTCATCGGCTGGCTGTTCATCTTCTCGGCCATCGTGGTTGTCGCGTCGTCGATCGTCGGATCAGTGGCCAAAGATTCCGGTCCCCTGGGAATCTGGCTACGGACATCACGCTGAGGTGTTGTCTCGACCTGCAAGCGCTTTCGAGACGGTCGGATAGACGTCGACCTTCAGCGCGCCCTGGTCGGCACCGGACAGAACGTCGCGGAACTGCCCGATGTCGCGTGCCACTCGGAAGCTCACATTTCTGCGTGCCAACGAATCTCGAAGCTGAGCCAACATCTGCGCAGCGCTGACGTCGATGAACGGTGACGTCTCGGCGTCGAGAACGACCATGGTGGTGCCGGCGGTCACCAGACCGGTGATCTGATCACGCACGTGATCGGCATTGGCGAAGAACATCCCCGCTTCGACCCTGACCACTACGACGCCGTCGAGTGTTTTCAGATCAGGATGCCCACTGATGTCGACCCAGCGCGTGCCGTCCTTGGCCAGAGCGGCCACGTGCGGTTTGGAGACCCGATACAGGAGCAGCAACATCGAGACGGCGATTCCGATGATCAGACCGGGCAACGTGTCGAAGAGGAGAACCCCGAACATCGCCGCGATCGCCGCCGCGAAATCGGCCCGGGCAGCGTGCCCGTAGATACTGCCCAACCTCTTCGTCCACACCCGGTACAGCGCTGCGAGAGAGGAGAAATCGACCAGTTCGATCACTGCTGCGATGACCACAGCCGAGAGCGTCGCCTCTGGCAACTTCTCGAACAGGCCGGTGAGAAACAGCAGTGTCACCAGCGTCAGCGCCGCGACCACCAGTCCGCTGACCTGAGATTTGGCGCCCGCTCCTCCGTTGACAGCGGTCTTCGACAGGCTGCCGTTGACCACCATTCCCGAGCAGAGACCCGATCCGAGATTGGCCGCACCCAGTCCTGCCAGTTCACGATTGGCGTCGATGGTGTAGCCGGCCTTGGCCGCGTATGTCTTTGCAGCGCCAAGACCTTCGGCGAAACCGATGAGCAGAACGCCGACCGCAGGTCCGAGAAGGTCGAGGTAGTCCTCGGCTCCCACACCACTCGGCAGACCCATCGACGGCAGGCCCGAGTCGATGTGTCCGACAATGTCGATGCCACGATCGTCGAGGCCGAACAACGCTACTGTGGTAATGCCCAGCAGCACGACGAGGAGCGAACCCGGTACGAGCGGAAGCCATCGCTTGACGCCCAGGACCATTGCCAGGCTGAGCAATCCGATGATCACGGTCGGTAGGTCGACCTCACCCAGTTCCTTCACCACTGTCCACGTCTGGACGAAGAAGTTTCCCTCCCCCTTGTCCACGCCCAGGAGTTTGGGTACTTGACCGATGATGATCGTGAGCGCCAGACCGACGATGAATCCCTTGAGAACCGGCTCGGAGATGAAGGACGCGATGAATCCGAGGCGCATGAATCCTGCGAGCAATCCGACGAGCCCGGTCACGATCGCCAATGCCGCCGACAGCGCGATGAATCGGCCGTCGTTTCCTGAAGCCAATGGCGCAATCATCGCCGCGGACAACGCTGCGGTCGCCGACATCGGCCCGACGATCAGATGGCGCGAACTGCCGGCTGCTGCATACAGAATCAATGACGGAACCGCAGCATAAAGCCCGACCACCGGCGGAACTCCGGCGATGGTGGCGTACGCGAGCGCTTCCGGAACAAGGACAGCCCACACCGTAAGGCCCGCAATGATGTCGGGGCGAAGCCAAGCGCGTTGATAGTCGGACAACGATCCGAAGACCCACCAGGTCCGCGTGTGCGGAGCACTCATAGTCCTTGCACCCCTTTACTGATCTGCATCGCCGCGATCAGGACGAGGAGCCCGACGTTCAGCAAGTGCGTGTTGGTGGCTATCCAGGTGCGGATCTTCAGCAGCGGTTCGGTTGCCTCGTCCTTCTTGATCAGCAGGAGGGCAACAGGTACCGCGACCGAGGTCACGGACACCAACGAGAAGATCACGGCCGAGACGATCTGCGACGTCGGTGCCACGGTGCTGAGACGAAGGTTCATCGCTGCTGCGATGGCACACGACATGTCGATGGGGTTGAGAACGAACAGCGCGAAACCGAGCCCACCGGATCGCATTGGTTGGAAGTGCTCAACCGATTGCAGCATCTTCGGCAGCTGAGGGGCCGCAGCCACAACGTCGCCAGGGGCAACTGCAGCCGCCATCGCCTGAACCCCGCGACGACTGCGTGAGTAGACGAACCAGGCACCCGCCAGCAGAGTTGCCCCGAGAACGAGATGGATGATGGGCACCCACAGCGGAGGGTGTGTGCGCTGATGAACCTGGAGTGCGGTCAAGATGACGTACGAACCGGCCAGCGCGACAACTATTCCGAGATACCACCCGATCAGGTACGCAATGCTGTTGATACGCGCTCGTTCGGAAAACAGTACGGCCACAACGGCGACAACCGCCAGCGGGCTCATGATGATCCCGAGCGCCAGCGGGATCTGTTGCAGTAGCAGCGATCCCATAACTACCTCCAGTTGTCAGAGACCGCCGATGCCCTTGCCGATGAGAACAACACCGATAACCAGGATCAACACACTCATCACCGTGGCGTTGTTTTCCTGCAACCACACCTTCAGCTTGGCCAGCGGACCACGCAGTCGCTCCGCGGCAACGAGGTAGCCGATCACGGGCACGCACACTGTGCAGGCCGCGATGATCGTGAAAACCAGAATGGCGACAACAACTTCTCCGGAACCCAATGACGCGGATCCGATCGAGATTCCGGCCGCGATACACATCATCAGATTCTTCGGATTGATCGCAGCCAGAGCGAAGCCCAAGCCGAGGCCTTTGACAGCGGTCATGTCATCGATGGCGTGCATCCACTTCGGGGTTTCGTGCTCGCCTCCGCGTCCGCGCCATTGCTTGACTCCGAACGCAAGAAGCAATACACCCAACGCCAGCTTGATCCACGACACTGTCGCTGACGGATCACCTTCGGAGTCACCGAGCTTGCTGGACAGAAGCACGAAGATCACGGTGGCGACGACGATTCCCAGTATCCAGCCCAGCGCGAACCCGACGCTCGTGCTGCCGGCACGCTTGGACAACAACATCAAGATTGCCGCGATGATCGGGATCGGCGATACCGCAACGCCGACCGCGAGGGGTAACAGATCCCCGATGACAGATCCCATGCCGACCTCTTCTCTCTCCCGGTCGACACTAGGGGTGGCGACTCTACGGAGCCTCACACAAAAGGGATGAACGGACCCGCGACGACATTCA
Organism: Rhodococcus sp. WY5; assembly: GCF_018588185.1. NCBI lineage: Bacteria > Bacillati > Actinomycetota > Actinomycetes > Mycobacteriales > Nocardiaceae > Rhodococcus > Rhodococcus sp. WY5. The sequence continues at coordinate 1,588,887 of NZ_JAAMPR010000001.1, read as the reverse complement.
CCCGTAGGGGATGACGCCCCGAGCGCGTACGGGAGTAAGACTGAATCCCACGGATGCGGAGTCCTGGATCGGGCAGCGACGCCGATTACACTTGACGACATGCGATTTCGAGGCTTGGAGCGCTGCCTTCTCGAACCTCATGGCCCTACGAAATGGAGCGGATACTGATGAATGCTCCCACTCGGTATCAATTCCTCATCGACGGCGAAGTGTCGGACCGCGTCAAGGCCGCATTTCCTGAACTCAGTGTCGCCAGTGCCGCCGGCGGGTTCACCAGTTTGTACGGACCCGTCGCGGACCACACGGCTATGCGGAGCATCATGGCCCGTCTCGATTCCCTCGGCCTGACCGTCGCCGAAATGCGTCGACTCCCAGACTGATCCGAGCCACACCCTGTCGAAATGTCCCACGCACGAGCGACGGTCCCGACCGAGTCGACTCGGTCGGGACCAACTGCTCTCGGGTTGTTCGGTGCCTAGACTCTGTCCCTGTCCCAGGTCGCGACCGCCCAGATCACAACGACATCGAGCGCGATGACCAGGATCGACCACAGTGGGTAATACGGCATCCACAAGAAGTTGGCGATGATCGAGAGCGACGCAATGACGATTGCCGCCGCCCTGGCCCACACTGCACCGGTGAAGAGGCCGAGGGCCACCACGATCCCGATGATGCCCAAGATGATGTGGATCCAACCCCACGTCGTGATGTCGAACTTGTACGTGTAGTTGATACCCACGACAAACAGATTGTTGTCGGCAACGGCCGCGATGCCCTGAAGCAGAGCGACAATGCCTGCGGTGAGCAGCAGAATTGCTGCTGCAAACGTCGTACCTACCGCGAAACCCTGCCGGACAGGGTGATTCGCGGGTTCCCGCGGTGGAGCAGTCATCAGCGTTCCTTTCGACAGAATGCACTTCCCTTACTCAGTCTCGAGGGGCTGGAAGGCGAAAACATCACCCGTCGCGGATGAACCGCAGGTCACCGACCCGTACCCGTTTGCCGGGATCGCAAACCAATGTTGGCAGACTGGCACTGTGCAACACACCGTAGTCGTGATCACCGATATCTATGCTCCACCGGCGGTGATCTTCGATCTCGAGCTCGACATGGACGAACACTCGGCCTCGCTCCGCGCAACAGATGAGGTGGCAGTCACGAGTACGGGTAGATCGACGCTGGGAGAGGGCGACGAGGTGTCGTTCACTGCTCGGCATCTCGGGTGGAGATTCTCGATGACAAGCCGGATCACGCAGTACAACCGTCCGTACTCGTTCACAGACGAGCAGGTCCGCGGCCCGTTTGCCGCAATGCGGCACGAGCACGTCTTCGACGTTCAGCCGGGTGGGTGGACGCGGATGCATGACCGCTTCACGGCTACGGCCCCCTTCGGAGTGCTCGGACACCTGGCACTGAGGTTGGCTGTCGGCCCGTATCTGCGGCGCCTTCTCGAGCAACGCGCCGCGCACATCAAGGGCCGCGCAGAAGTCGGCACGCCTTTCATCGAGTGAACACCCGCTCTGACGCACCGCAGGGGGTGCTCACTCGACAAAACCTGTGTTCACTCAGCAGCAGTCGCACTCGTCACCGCTCTCGGGCGCAGCCACAACCGGGCAGCACGGATCACCCTTCCACGCGTTGATGCCTTCTTTCACCGCGATGACGGCGATGACCAGTGCCGCAATCGGATCCGCCCACGACCAGCCGAGCAGCGAGTTGAGCAGCAAACCGACCAACAAGACAGCAGAGAGGTAAGTGCAGAGCAGCGTCTGCTTCGAATCCGCGACCGCCGACAGCGAACCCAACTCCCGACCGGCTCGGCGTTGCGCATAGGACAGGGCCGGCATGATCGCCAAACTCACCGCAGCCAAGAGTATTCCGACGCTCGTGTGCTGAGCTTCCCCCAGACCGAACAGCGACCGAATCGCGTCGAACGAGACGTACGCAGCGAGCCCGAAGAACGAGAATGCGATCACTCGCAGTGCCGCCTTCTCACGGCTCGTCGGATCCGGCGCCGAGAACTGCCAGGCAACAGCTGCCGCCGAGGACACTTCGATCACCGAATCGAGGCCGAAACCGAACAGTGCTGCGGACGACACTCGTGTGCCCTCCGCCAGCGCGATGATCGCTTCGACGACGTTGTAGCTGATCGTGATCGCCACGAAGATGCGAATTCTTCTCGACAAGAGCGCACGCCGGTCAGTCGAGAGCCCGACACCGTCAACGGGCGCAACCATCAGCAGCACCCCTCTGATTCGCTGTCCGGGCAGTACGACGGATCCACCGCGAGTACGACCCCGAGTAGGTCGTCGAGGGCCCGACCGATATGTACATCGGCGAGTTCGTATCTGGTCCGGCGCCCTTCCGGGACGGCCACCACCAAGCCACAACCGCGCAGGCACGCCAGATGGTTGGACAGCTTCTGCCTGGTCACAGCCAGCGTTTCAGCGAGGTCGGACGGATACCGCGGTGCGGTCTTCAGTTCGAGCAGTATCCGTGTCCGAGTCTCGTCGGACAGTGCATGCCCGAACCTCGCAAGCACCGCCACGTTGGTCACCACATCTACGCCCTCGATATCCATACGTGCGACAGTACATCGAAAACTGGATTCAGAAAACGATGAACTCCGATGGTTCAAGATCCCACCATCGGGTAACGCAAGCGTGAAGCCACCCAACCAAGCGAACACCGGGAGCCCACATCCGATGAACCGTACAAAAGTCGACGACCACGTAGCGCTGGCCGAACTACCGACAACCGGAAGCATCTTCCAGGCCTCGTGGCCGGTGCGTACGGGTGACATCCACACCGACAAACAACTGCGCCTCGACGCGATCGCGCGCTACCTCCAAGACGCGGGCTTCGATAATCTCGTCGACCGCGGCGCCATGGATACACACCCGCTGTGGATGGTACGAAGAACGGTGATCGATGTACTCGAACCGGTCGTCTGGCCGGATCGAGTTCACCTGCAGCGCTGGTGTTCAGGCCTGTCGAACAAGTGGTGTTCGATGCGAGTTCGCATCAGATCCGATGGCGGCGGGTTGATCGAAACCGAGGCGTTCTGGATCAACATCGACCCGAAGACGGGAATGCCGGCATCCATCAGTGAGAAGTTCACCGCCGCCCTGGCATCGACGGCCGTGGACCAGCATCTTCACTGGCGTCGGTGGATCGACCCGACCCCGGACACGACGCCGTCAGCGGATACGCCGTTCCCGTTGCGCTCGAGCGATTTCGACCCCTTCGATCACGTGAACAACGCAATCTACTGGCAGCCCGTGGAAGATGCGCTGCCCGACAGATTACGAAGCGGGCCCTTTCGCGCGATCCTCGAGTACACCCAGCCCATCAAGAGAGGTGAGCAGGTGAGCGTGCGAACCGGCACGAACACGCTGCACATCGACGCAGGCGACGAGGCACGTGCGTCGGCGCGGTGGTTCGCCTTGTCTCCGAAGAGCAACGATCAGGGGTGAAGTTTTCCGAATCCCACGACGGCAGAGTCGGATTGCCAGTCCAGATCATGAACCCGCACCTTGCCGAACTCGTTGCCGCCAACCGTGACCGCAGAGTTGCCGTCCACTGCCACAACGATGTTGGTGTGCTGACCGACCCATCTCGAACTGTCGTAGATCACCACATCACCCACATTCGGGGTGTACCCGCTGCCGTTCTCGGCGTACGCGCCGATCCCTTGGTAATACTCCTGCAAGGTGTACACCCCCGGGATGCGCCAACTTCCGGAGTTCGGGTTGGACAACGGTCGACCCGCTTCCCTCATGATCCAGCTGACAAAGTCGGCGCACCACTCTTCGTCGATGCCGTCGGAATAGAAGGTGCCCGGACGGTCCTGCTCATGCTCGGATTGCAGTAGCTCGAGCACCCGACCTTGATCCGACGTGAGCGCACTCGCGTCCACCGCCGGGAACTCAGCCGTGTCCCAGGGCAGGTACCGCGATGGTGCGACCGCGACGACCACCACTCCAACCACGATCACGACGCCGAGCACCCCGGCGATCCAGAGCACGATGCGGCGTCGGCGGTTCGATTCGGCAGGACTCACCCTTACGAGTGTGCCAGCCTGCCGCGGACCGAATCGTCAACCACCCCGATGACCTGGCAATTCTCACCAAATTCACACGAATGTGCCACCAAACTATTGCGGTGGCACCAAAGTGGTGCCATAGTGATGCCATGGACTTGACACCGTACGTAGACAACCTTCGCCACGAACTCGCGGTGGCGGCCGAAGCAGGCGGAGAAGACGCAAAGGCACTCGCCGATCGTTTGACCGCACCGCTGGAATCAGCAGTGCGACTCACCCTTCTCGACGCATTGTCTGCGGCAGCCGCCGAGATCACGCGTGACCTCGCCCCGGGTTCGGTGGACCTGCGTCTGCGGGGACGCGAACCCGAATTCGTGGTGGCACCAGCCATCAGTGAACCGGTTCCAGCCCCCGTCGAAGAGGACCCGACTCCGGCACCGCGCCCCGTCACGGAGTCCGACGACGCCTCGATGACTCGAATCAACTTGCGGCTGGGGCAAGACCTCAAAGACCGGATCGAGGCGGCGGCCCGGGAAGCCGGTATCTCCGTCAACGCGTGGCTGGTTCGCTCGGCTGCAACGGCTCTGGAAGGCGGCGCGAACAGAAGCACTCCGAGACAGCGCACGTCCCAAGGTTCCGAAAGCTTCAGCGGCTGGGTGCACTGACACCGGCTTCATCTTTCGCACCACCCTCTTTCATCAACCGAGACAACCTCATCGGGAGTATCACCATGCCTACATTCAGCACACCTGACCCCATCACCTTGAACTTCGACGTGGCAGTCGCACACATCCGGATCACGGCGAGCAGCCGCAACGACACTGTCGTGGAAGTGTTGCCCAGCAACTCGTCTCGCGAGGTCGACGTTCGAGTCGCCGAACAAACACGCGTCGAATTCGCAGGTGGCCGGCTGCAGATCAAGACTCCGAAACAGCGCGGCCTCGGCATCTTCGGGAAGACAGGATCTGTGGACATCTCCGTTCAGCTTCCCTCCGGCTCGGAACTCGAAGGCACTGCCGCAGTTGCCAGCCTCCGTAGCGAAGGCACTCTCGGACGATCACGGGTGAAGGTTTCCGCGGGCGATTGCACACTGGAAACCACCGGGCCGCTCAACGTCAGCACCGGGGCCGGCGCGATCATCGTCGAGCACGTGGCCGGTGACATCGACACGAGCACCGGGTCCGGAAGCATCCGCATCGGCCGCGTCGACGGCAACGCGGAGGTCAAGAACTCCAACGGCGACATCAACATCGGCACGATCACCGGCGCACTGAAGGCGAAGACCGCCAACGGCAGTGTCGCCGTCGAGCACGCCGAATCCGACGCGAGCGCCGCAACCGCCAACGGCGACATCCGTTTCGAGACCATCGAGAGTGGAGTCGTATCCGCCAAGACGGCCGCCGGGCGAATCCATATCGGCGTTCGATCCGGAACCGCCGCACGATTCGACGCTCATACGTCCTTCGGCCGCGTCGACAACCAGATGAATGCCACGCACGGTCCGGCTTCCACTGAACGCCGGGTAGACGTCCGGGCACACACCAGTTACGGCGACATCGTCATTCGACGTTCGGAGCCCCGAGAAGAATCCAACAAGAAGATCTAGCGAAAGGAACGCTGATGTCCCGTAAACCAGCCATCACCGCGACGGGCCTGAAGAAGGCCTACGACGACAAGACGGTACTGGACGGAATCGACATCTCCGTCGACCGCGGAACCGTCTTTGCGCTCCTCGGCCCCAACGGCGCCGGCAAGACCACCATCGTGGAAATTCTCTCGACCCTCGTTCCGGCAGACGGCGGCAACATCCGCATCGCCGGGTACAACCCTTCCGACGATCCCGACGCGGTGCGTTCGCGCATCGGCGTCACCGGGCAGTTCTCAGCGGTCGACGACTATCTGTCCGGTGAGGAAAACCTTCTCCTCATGGCCGACCTGCACCATCTCGGCAAGGACGAACGTCGTACTCGCACTGAAGAACTCCTGAAGAAGTTCGATCTGATCGACTCCGCGGACAAGCTGGCGTCGACCTACTCGGGCGGCATGCGTCGACGGCTCGACCTGGCAATGACGTTGATCGGGCGGCCGGAGATCATCTTCCTGGACGAACCCACCACCGGTCTCGACCCCCGGAGTCGACGCACCATGTGGCAGATCATCCGGGAGTTGGTCGAGGGCGGTGTCACCATCTTCCTCACGACCCAGTACCTCGAGGAAGCTGATCAACTGGCCGACCACATCGCCGTCCTCGATCAGGGACGGATCGTCGCCCAAGGTACGGCAGCGGAACTCAAACGGCACATCCCCGGCGGCCACATTCGTCTTCACTTCTTCGACCGAGATCAGCTCGATTCTGCTGCAGCTGTTTTCGACGAATCATCACGTGACGATGCCGCCTATGTCCTCCAGGTCCCCAGCGACGGGGGTGTCCGCTCGCTGCGCTCTCTTCTCGACCAACTCGACGCTCACTCGATCGACGTCAAGGAACTCTCCGTGCACACACCCGACCTGGACGACGTGTTCCTGACTCTGACCGCCACCGAAAGGACCGACGCGCGATGACCACCATGACGCTTGCCTATCAGGACTCGAAAACCATGCTGCGTCGCAGTATTCGACACATCCTTCGATATCCGTCGATGACGGTGATGCTCGTCGGAATGCCAGTCGTTTTCCTACTGCTGTTCGTCTACGTGCTCGGCGGAACGCTCGGGAACGGCCTCGGCCCCGGCGGTGGCGGTCGAGCCGAGTACGTCAATTACGTTGCACCGGCGATCATTCTGATGACCGTGGCATCAGCGGCACAAGGTACTGCCATCTCCGTCGCAACCGATATGACCGCCGGGATCATTGCACGATTCCGAACGATGGCGATCACGCGCACGTCCGTCCTGACCGGTCACGTTCTCGGCAGCCTCCTTCAGACGATCGTGAGCCTCGTTGTCGTCATCGCCGTAGCGATAGCCGTCGGCTTCCGGCCCACTGCAGGCTTCGTGGAGTGGGCCGCGACGTTTGCACTCCTCGTCCTGGTCTCCATCGCCATGATCTGGTTGTCGGTCGCCTTCGGCCTCGTCAGCAAGAGTGTCGAGACGGCCAGCAACCTTCCAATGGTGTTGATCCTCTTGCCGTTCCTGGGAAGCGGCTTTGTCCCCACCGACTCGATGCCGACCGTGTTGCGATGGTTCGCCGAGTATCAGCCGTTCACTCCGATCATCGAGACTCTTCGAGGACTTCTTCTCGGCGAAGCCATCGGAAACAACGCGATACTCGCGATCGGATGGTGCGTCGCAATCACCTTCCTCTCCTACCTCTGGGCACGGAGTTTGTTCAACCGACGCCCGGTGCGCTGACCTCGAAACACACGATCTTCGAGAACAGGTACGGTGTCGCTGTCGTCGAGTTCCGAGGCGATGGCGACGTCGTGTGGAAACCCCATGGCGATCAACTCACGTCCTGAGGCACAGTCCCGCAGGCGGTCCTCGTACGAATCCGCCACCGCCGCCCACGCATCCGCCGCCATCCGAGCCTCGGGCGATACGTGGCCGTCCCAACCAGCAGCGGTCAGCGCCGTGACAACCGCACCGGCACCCCACAGATCCTCCACCGCCGGGCGCAACTCTCCACCGGGCCACTTCTCCCCGGATGCGACTATCGCAACCCGCGATCTCGAACCATGTTCGTGCACAATCCAATCCGCGACGGCATAAGCGTTCCTCAACGAAGCGCCGACACACACCGCAACCTCGGACGCCAACGCAAACGCGATAGTCGACCCGTTCGGCGACGGCAGCACCAGCCGACTCGGCACCTCGGCTTCGCGAATCGTCTTGGGAGACAGACTGATCTGACCCTCCGCGGCTACGCTCCGCCTCACCGCCAGGACCGCATCGGCATCACGCGCGTAATCGACCGCGCGCTCGTCGTTCCAGGAAAAGGGAAGTACGTCGATTCCCGCGTCGGCGGCAACGCTCAGCGTCGTCGTGAACGAGAGAACGTCTACCACCACTGCCACATCGACGCCGGCAGCAATCGCTTCGGCGCCGCGCAACCCCCAGTCGAATCGAAGTCCGTAATCGAGTTGGCGATGCTCCGGATTCATCGCACCAGCATCTCAGAAACGAATCAGCTTGTCCGGCACGCGCAAGTCATCGTGCTCGTACAGTGCTCGCACGGCAACGGGATCGTCGGCGGCGCACACCGCGGCGACATCGTCCAACAGTAGGTCGTAGTCGGCGCCTGTCTTTCCGTCGTAGGCGTCCGTCATACGACCCCACTCGTCCCACGGCAGAGTTTCGACCTTGTTCATCGCGGCAAGATCCTTCACAGCGTTGCCGCGGATCTCGGCCGGCCCCCAGTTCTCGGTGCCGTACACCCCGAACTGGGATGCGTCGATCTCGCCGCGTCGATACGCCAGCCACGCCTCACCACCACTGAGGAATTCTCCCGGCTGCAGATCATGGGCGTGAGGAAGGACGTTCTGTCCGAGGATCTCGGAATCGATGCGGATCCACCGCTTGCCCGCGTCGTCCCAGTACTCGGTGATCCAGTGGTCCACGCCCTGTCCCGGTTGAAAGTAGGTGGCAAAACCACAACGGACCCGGGCGGCAAAACCGCGGTAGCGCAGAAACGCACAACTCGAAACTGCAAAGTGCCGACAGGTTCCGACGACCCGCTTGTCCGGTTCACGGGCGGAGGTCACCGGTGCCGGATCGAGCGCAAGCAGGCGTTGGAGCAGAACGCTTACCGGCCGGATCTGGTTTTCGTCGAATCGGTCGGCAGGCAGATTCAGCGACTGAGCATCGGTGGGTTGGACCACCAGGTACGGCACTACCCGGCATATTTTCACGGGGTCGGTGGAGAGCGACTCGAGGGCGAGCATGTCCACCCCGTCGATGCGGGTAAACGGTCCTGCTGATGTGTAGTCGAGAACCGCCGTCATGGGCGGAGGTTAACAAACACTGCCGACACAGCAACTCCACTATGGTTAGGGTCCCATAACCATGAAACCCGAGGTTGCCGTGAACCCTATGTTGAGCCGCCGTGCCATGCTGTCCGTCACCTTCGCAACAGCAGCAGGTTTCGCCCTTGCTGCCTGCGGCGACAGCGCGAAGGACGAATCCACTCCCGGCACCGAAGGTGCTCACGCCGAGGCCAACGCCTTCCCGGTGACGATCGACCACAAGTTCGGCTCCACCACCATCGAGCAGGCACCCAGCCGCATCGCAGCGGTCGGTATCGGCGACGCAGACGTTTTGCTTTCCCTCGGGCTGACGCCCGTCCTGGTCCCGGTGTGGAAGGGATCGACCGACGACGGAATCGGCGTCTGGGCCGACTCTGCAGTCCAGGGCGCGGAGCCGACGCCATTGGCCAACGCCACCACCGATTTCGACATCGAAACGATCGTGGCGGCAGCGCCTGACTTGATCATCGCCGTCAACAACGCGATCGACGAGGATCTGTACAAGCAGCTCAGCGCCATCGCGCCGACGGTGCTGCACGCCGCCGATCAGACGGATTGGGTTCTGCCCTGGCAGGAAGTCACGACCCGTATCGGCACCGCTGTGGGCGTTCCCGCGCAGGCAAAGCAGGAGGTCCAGGAAGTCGAAGACCTCATCGTTCGCACCCGCGCGGAGAACCCCCAGTTCGAAGGCAAGACAGCGGCTCTCGTCATTCGCTGGAGCGATGGAAATCTTCGAGCGTTCAGCCCCGAGGCTGCGCGCGCTCAGCTGCTCACGCAACTGGGGTTCACGGCGCCTGCCGCACTGAAGGACCGGTTCGCGGGCAAGCTGAACTACGAGATCTCCGCCGAGAACTACGACCTCCTCGAGTGCGACTACCTGCTCTTCGACAACTACGAGAAGGCTCGCGCCGAGATGGAGTCGCAGCCGGCGTTCACCAATCTGAACGTGGTCGAGACCGGAGGCCTGATCAGCTTGGACCCCATCGTCAGTGACGCGGTGTCCATGCCGAACCCGCTCACCATTCCGTTTGTGCTGGAAGATTTCGTCGCAAAGATCAATCAGACGATCGCGGGTCGATAACTTTCGTTCGGCCTGACCACACCCACAACACCACAGCCGACACGGCCACGCAGAGCGCAACGATCACCCATGGTGACGCCGGCGCTGCGTGGCCGTTGTCGACGAGGTCGTACACGAATCCGACTCCCACGGTTCCCAGGAGCGCGAGCAGACCGCCGATCGTGTTGAGCATGCCGAAGTGCGCTCCGAGGTTGCTTTCACGACCGAGGATCGCGATGGTGTCTCGCATCGGCGGCACCATCAACATCTGTCCCAGGTGCAGCAGCCCTATCCACACCGCCAGACCGACTATCTGCGTCGACGCCGAAGCTGCGGAGTCGACGCCGGTGACCAGCGGAACCAGGAACGACACCGAAATGAGCACAAGCCCGAAGGTGATCGCGCGCCGATGCCCGATGCGGTGGGCAACCGCGACCGTCGGTCCCTGCCCGACGATCACCAACACCGCCGCGCCCACGTAGAACCATCCCAGCGCCGACTGCGAACCGATTCCGCGCTCGAGCTGTTCCGGAAGCATCAGGTACAGCTGGCTGTACGCAACCAGCTGAAAACTGCACAGCGTCGCGAAGAGCAGAAAGTTGTTGTTGGTCAGGACACTTCGCCAGACGTCGCGCAGCGTATAGGTCGACACCGGGCCGTCGTGGGCATCGCCCGGTCGGGGGAACCAGATGAAGAACCCGACCCACATGATCGCGAAGAGCAACGCGGCGCTCGACGCCGTCCACGAGAACGGAAACATCAGGAGAGCAGCTCCCAGCGCCGGACCGATCACGGTTCCCAGGCGGCTGCACATCTGTTCCACTGCAAACAAATCGGTACGACGCATAACTCCGGCGGACTCGAGTTCGCGTCCGTATTCCGCGTTGGCCGACTCCACTGCGGGCGCGAAGAGCGCGGCAGCAAAGCCGACCAGGAGCACGCCGACGATCACGGCGCTCATGCTTTCTGCCAGACCGAGCATCAGAAATCCGACCACACGAACGGCTATGCCCAGCAGGATGATCGGACGCTTGCCGAACCTGTCGGCGAGGCTTCCACCGATAAAGAACATGCCCTGCTGACTGAACATCCGCAATCCGAGGACGAGGCCGACAATCCAGGCCGCAAATCCGAGGTCCTCCGAAAGGTGCACCGCCAGAAAGGGGACAACCAGATAGAACCCGATGTTGAACAGCACCATCGAGAGGAGGAGCAGCTTCACCACCGGCGGCAGGACACGAACCTTCGCGAAGGTCTTGTTACCGGGGAAACGCTCACTGAGTACCACGATCAGAAGACTATTGCCCGCACGGCGTTCTGTGGAAATCTGCCATTTTACAATTGGTTAACTGTCCGTTTAGGTAGCGATGGTAATCATCTTCCGGGGGTTCGAGCACACGACAACGAGAGCCGGGATTTGATGAATGGATTGACGCGCCGCCAGATGGTCAAGGCGATGGCGGTAGCCGCGGGCACAGTCACCGCGAGCGCATTTACATTGGGTGCCAATACCTCCGTCGCGGGGGCGAGCCCCGCGCAGGAGATCAAAGTGCTCTCCCTCAACACCTGGCACGGCGGAACCAAGATCAACGGTGGCCTGCAGCTGATCGCCGACATGATCATCTCGACACAGGCGTCGATAGTTCTCCTGTCGGAAGCCGGCACTGCGACAACTGCATTGGCCGACATGCTGACCAAATCAGGAACCACCTTCTACGGAGCAGCGTCCTCCGACGTGGGGATTCTCTCCAAGTTTCCGATCGAGGAAACAGCCGACCTGAACTCGATGATCAAGGCAGTCGTGACGGTCGACGGCAAACAAATCGCTGCGTACTCGGCACATCTGGCCTACACGTCCTACGCGACGTATCTACCGCGCGGATACGGCGCGGGTGTTCCCAAGCCCGGAGAGTTCTCCGAGTTCGGCTGGAACAAGATGCCGTCCGGTCCGGTCACGGACCCCGAGACGGTTCAGCGTGTGAACATCAATTCGGGACGACCCAAGGCGATTTCGACGTTCATCGACGATGCGGCACAAGAACGGGCCAAGGGCAGATCCGTCATCCTCGGTGGCGATTTCAACGAACCGTCGGCCCTGGATTGGACCGACGGCACGCGAAATCTGTTCGACCACAACGGTGTAGTCGTTCCTTGGGAATCCACCCGCCTGCTCGACCAAGCCGGATTCGTCGACGCTTACCGCAGTAAGTACCCGAACCCGGCCACACACCCGGGCTTCACCTGGCCGTCCGACAATCCCGACGTCGACACCTCACAGCTCACCTGGGCACCCGAGGCAGACGAACGCGATCGGATCGACTACATCTTCGCCGATCGCGCTTCGGACCTGAAGCTGGGATCCGTCGGGATCATCGGCCCGCGAAAGACGATCGTGCACAACCAAAGAGTGGAAGAGAACTCCCAGGACAACTTCATCGCTTCGCCGACGCCGTGGCCGACCGATCACAAAGCCGTTCTTGCGACGTATCGTTTTGCCAGCTTCGGCGGCGGATCATCGACCGGTTCGTGGAGCGGTTCCTGACAGGGCATCTCGTAGCCAGTCGATCATCATCGGCGTCAACTCGGGCAGCTTGGTCACTGCGCAGTGCCCCGCATCCGGGATGACGTGTACCTGAGTGTTCGGGCGCTCCTCGAAGAGGGTGGTGTCCGAGAGCGGAATGTGAACGTCGTCGGCCCCGTTGACCACAAGCATCGGGGTCCGGCCGTCGTCTGCGGTCATCAAGGCACTGCGATCGAAAGCACGCAGACCCTGTACCAGTGCATCTTTGGTTGCCGGCGCATCGAAACCCAGTGCGTTTCCGACGATGTCACCCATGCCGTAGACCAGGCGCTCCGCGTTCGCGGTCTCGAACGCGCCCTTGACCGGGGCGCCGATGTTGATCACCGCATCGACGGCGCCGGTCAACCCCGACCGCACGGCGAAGTTGCCACCGAAGGAGACTCCCAGGTGTGCCACCTGGCCATTGCCGAGGGCGCGAGCCGTCGCCACCAGCCCGTCGATCACCTCGTCACCGAAAGCGTCGAGAGGAACCGGTGATTCACCAGTTCCCGGCTGGTCGAAGGCAACAACAGTCACTCCGGCGTTCTTCGCGAACGCACTGACCAACGGATGCATGTCCATCTTCCAGCCGTCGACGCCGCCGCTGAGCAACAGGACGGGTGCATCCTCGTACCTCCCGTCCACGGAGAGAATGTGCACCGGTAGCTCGATCTCGCCGGATCGGTAGGGCAGGGACAGGATTCGACGCTCGAACTCGAGCCCGAATCCCGGTGCTGCCTTGACGTATTCGTCCACCTGATTCTGCAGGGCCCGGCGCCGCGAATCGTTGGCCAGGACGGGGAACTTGGCGATTCCGTAAATCATCGCCGCGAGTGAATGATTGCCGTCGGCGGAGTACTTTGCTGCCAACGCCGACCACTCGTACGACCAACCACCCGGCGCGTCGGCCCAGGTCGAGTGGATGGACGCGCGCAGTTCCTCGAGATCCGAGACGGGGAGCCCGAAGCTCAGAAACTGTCCTGTGCGCTCTTCGAAGAGGCCTCGGTGATCGACAGGAAATTCGTATGACATGGGAAAACACCCCTCAATTCATCTCTAATGCAACGATCAGTTGCATTAGCTCAGTGAACCACGCGCCTCCAGCTAACACAACACCTTGTTGCGATAAGGTTGACTCATGACTTCGACACCACAACGGCCCGGAGGGCGTAGTGCCAGGGTGCGCGAGGCCGTCCTGGCAGCCACGGCGGCCGAATTGTCCGAACGCGGATTCGCCGCGATGACCATCGAGGACATAGCCACCCGCTCCGGAGTCCACAAGACCACGATCTACCGGCGATGGAGCACGCTGTCCCAACTGGTGGCCGACGCGGCCGTCGAGGTATCGGCAACCACCGTTCCCATCCCGGATACCGGTTCCATCGAATCCGACCTGCGCGAGATGGCCAGATCGATAGTCACACTGGTGACCAGCGAGTCGGGCGGCGCGTTGGTGGCTGCACTGTTCTCCGACGCGGTCCGCACGCCCGAGGTCGCGAGACTCAAGCGCGAGTTCTATTCCGCACGTTACGAACTGGCAGACATCGTCGTCCGCCGAGCAGTCGAGCGCGGGGAGATCTCCGAGAAGGTCTCAGCCGCTGATCTTCTGGCGGCCGTCGCCGCACCCATCTACTATCGCCTGCTGGTCGCCGATCTACCCGTCGACCAGTCGGTTGCCGATCGTGCTGCTGCCGGCGCGCTCGCTGCGGCCCGCGCCGGGGCACTCGATCAGGCCGAATGAGCCAGTGAATTCAGCGCTTCCACGATTGCCTCGTTGAATCCGCTGCCGCCATGCCCGGCGTCGTCGAGTACCACCAACTCACTACCCGGCCAACGCCGGTGGATCGCCCAGGCAGTGTCGAGTGGCCCGGAAATGTCATACCGTCCGTGCACGAGAATCGCGGGAATCTCAGCGAGACGGTCCATTCCGTCCAATATCTGATTCGGCGCCAGGAAGCAATCGTTACCCCAGTAATGCGTGACCAGCCTGGTCATCACCCGGCGGAAGTCCGGATTCTGGTATCGAACACTCGGAGTCCACCCCGGCATCAGCGAGACGTGCACGTCTTCCCAACGGCACCACTGCAACGCGGCATTCTCGCGCACAACAGGATCTGGATCGGCAAGCAGTCGCGCGTACGCCGCGGGGAGGTTTCCGTCACGCTCGTCCACCGGCAACGGCGCCACGAACTCTTCCCATTCACGCGGAAATACCCGGCCCATGGCACGGGTGATCCACTCGATTTCGACCCTCGTCCCGCCGGTGATCGCGCCCAGGGCCATCGCTTGCACCCGCGCGGGAAACGCCTGCGCGTACACCAGACCCAAACTCACGCCCCAGGAAAGTCCCGTGACGATCCATCGCTCGATACCGAGATGCTCACGAAGACGCTCGATGTCTTCCACAATGTGCGCCGTGGTGTTCACGGTCAGATCGACGTCCGGACTGCTCGCAAGCGGAAGACTGCGCCCACAGCCTCGCTGATCGAACAGAACTGCGCGAAAGACTTCGGGATCGAAGAAACGCCTGGCGCCGACAGTGCATCCCGAACCGGGACCGCCGTGTAGGTAGAGGACCGGAATGCCCGCCGGATTGCCGACTGTCTCCCAGTAGAGACTCTGACCATCCGCCACTTCCAACAGACCGGACTCGTACGGCTCGACGGGCGGGTACAGGACAGCAGTCATAGGCGGTGATTCTTCCATCAAGCTGCCTACTCGAGTAGGCAGCACGCGGCCGAGCAATGGCCTAGCGTGGACAGGACACCACTGCGACGGGAGTACACCAGATGCGTGATGGGTTCAGGTTGCCGGGATACGGCGGCGCCGCAGTCTTCCTTCGCAGTCATGCGGTTCCCGCCACTGTCTTCGAATCCGACGTGCCCACACTCGTTTTCGACGTCGGGCTGCTCAGCCCCGACCGCTTCAATCAGTATCTCAGCCGACATACGGACGACGGATTCGTCGAACGGCTGGCGGCGTTCTTCTTTCACGCGGCCGCAGACTTCCATCCCGAGAAATCGCTTCCGGCGTTCACCGACGAACGACTCGGGCTGATGATCTCGGTCTGTTCCAGCACCGATCGAGAGGTGGAACTCGACTTCTCACTCGCCGAAGATCCCGAATCGGAGGACACCGAACGCGACGAGATGACCTTCGAGACAAGCCGAGTCGTCCTCGCGACCTCGGCGCAGACGGTTTCTCGACTGACCGGTGGAGTAACCACCCACTTCGACGGGGAGTTGTAGAGACATGGGTTTTCTCTTCGAGGTTCTCGATTTTCCCGAAGGCAGTCGGATGACCGATCTGTGGAACAACACATGGGCTGAGCCGGCAATGGGCGAGGAGATTGCCTCCGGCCACTTCATTCATCTGGGCGACGATCAACACGTCGACGTGGAGACCGATTTTCTCAGTAGCCACCTACCGTTCAACGTGGCAGGCTTCGGTGGAGTCTTTCCCGACGGCAAACCTTGGATGTTCGTCATGCAGAAGGCGCCGGCGGACCTCGCGACCAGGCTTCGCGGCGAGGACGATCCGCACTCACTTCTGCGCGGATCACTCGACCGCGCCATGTCTTTCAACCCTGATGCACTGGTGGCCGAGGAATTGTCCTGGAGGCACGCCGATCTGGTGAAGGTGTACGAGGAAGAGGGAATCCCTGCGGTATCCGTCGCGGGTTGGTCGGTTGCGGATCTCCTGCGTGGCCTCTTGGCGCAGTGTTGCAACGTCGAACTTGCCGCCGTCGTCGCCGGATACCCAGAGTGCGCCTATCCCGAATCGGCGCATGCGTGCGAAGCGGACGTGTTCTCAGACGTGTTCGCCGGTTGGGTCAGCGGACTGCGGTGATGTGACGGAGGAGACTCCACCCTCCCGATATTTCGGAGTAGACTCATTTATGAGCGTGATCCGAAATGGAACGAGGTGAGCGGGATGACGAAGCCGGACCAAGAGCTGGGCCGTCGCGAACGCAACAAACTCGAGAAGCAGACACGCATCTTCGACGCCGCTGCCGAACTGTTCGCGGAAAAGGGCTACAGCGCAGTCACAACTCAAGAAATTGCCGACCGCGCCGATGTAGCCGGCGGCACTCTCTTTCGTTACGCCGCAAGCAAAGCCGAGTTGCTGCTCATGGTGTACAACGCGGAATACCGCAAGCAGATCGAATTGGGAGAAGAGCGTGAAGCCAAGTCGACCGGCACAGAAGATCGTGTGCTCGAGCTGGTTTCACCCCTGCTGATCGCAAGTCGCCGAAACGACGAGAACACCGGCATCTACCAACGCGAGGTGTTGTTCGGTGAGCCCAGCGAGTGTTTCCGGGCCGAAGGCCTGGAACTCTCGCAGCGCCTGCAAACGCGGATTGCACAAATCTTGCACGAGGCACACCCCAACCACACCACCCGAACAACCACTGCAGCGCGAACGATTTCCAACGTGCTGCACTTCGAAATAGCCCGCGCGGCATTGGACCGGATCACGGCTGACGAACTCACGAACATCGTTGCCGCACAGGTCCGATTGACGCTTGCCGGACTACCCACCGAATAGGATTGAGGATCGAAAATGACTGAACTGAAGCAGATCACCGTTCTGGGTACCGGAGTTCTCGGCTCACAGATCGCCTATCAGACCGCCTATCACGGCTTCGACGTCGTCGCGTACGACATCAACGCCGAGGTCATCGAAAAGGCCAAGGCTCGGTTCGACTCGTTGGCCGCGGCCTACAAGGCCGAGAACGTCGAGGGTGCCAAGGAAGGCAAGGCTGACGAAGCGCTGCAACGTATTACGTACTCGTACGATCTAGGCGAAGCCGTCGCCAAGGCCGACCTGGTCATCGAGGCAATTCCCGAGGACATCGCCATCAAGCGCGACACCTACGAGAAGCTTGCCACGGTTGCTCCTGAGCACACGGTGTTCGCTACCAACTCCTCGACGCTGCTGCCGAGCGATCTCAAGGAGTTCACCGGCCGCCCCGAGAAGTTCCTCGCACTGCACTTCGCAAATCACGTGTGGGTCAACAACACTGCCGAGGTCATGGGCACCGAGTCCACCGACCCCGCCGTGTACCGCGAGGTCGTCGAGTTCGCGAAGAACATCGGCATGGTGCCGATCGAACTCAAGAAGGAGAAGGCGGGCTACGTACTCAACTCGCTCCTGGTCCCGCTCCTCAACGCGGCCTCCGACCTGCTGATCGACGGCATCGCCGATCCCGACATGGTCGACAAGACGTGGCGTATCGGCACCGGAGCCCCGTTCGGCCCCTTCCAGATCATGGACGTCGTCGGGTTGACCACCGTCTACAACATCTCCTCCCAGGGCGGCGAGAAGCAGCGCGAATTCGCCGACTACATCAAGAAGAACTACATCGACGAGGGCAAGCTCGGCGTTGCTGTCGGCGAGGGCTTCTACAACTACAAGGGCTGATCAACTGCAAGGCTGATCAACTGCAGGGCTGATCAACCAACCGGCTCACCGCGCGGTGGTTACGACGTGAATTCACGTGGTAGCCACCGCGCGGATGTCTGTTGTCAGTAAGTCCGAAACCACCCTGAGCGATTGTGACGCAAGCTTCTTCACGTGCGAACCCATCATCAGGAGAGATCCCCACATGCGTCGTTCCGCCATCTCGGCACTCACAACA
Source organism: Rhodococcus sp. WY5 (assembly GCF_018588185.1). Classification (NCBI taxonomy): domain Bacteria; kingdom Bacillati; phylum Actinomycetota; class Actinomycetes; order Mycobacteriales; family Nocardiaceae; genus Rhodococcus; species Rhodococcus sp. WY5. The sequence goes on along the minus strand of NZ_JAAMPR010000001.1, from coordinate 1,570,621 downwards.
CTGGCACTGCTCGGCGCCGGAACATTGGTCAGCACTCCCGCTGTCGCCGCTCCCCTCGCGTGTGGCGGAATCTCCACCGGTTCGTTCTCAGGCTCCGCCGGCGGATCGGAGTACCTGTGCGCCAAGGAAGGTGATCTCCTGGACGTGCGCATCGGCGACGTTCACGCGACACAACCGTCCCTCGGCTACGACGAGGTGTACTACAAGCTCGGGCGATACACGCTCGGAAAAGACACGATCAACAAGAAGTTCGACGACTGGTGTGAGGCGAACGGCCAGATCCAGGCCGCGACCGCTACTGCGGCGTCGACGCTGAAGGACCCGTCGTCCTTCACCTGCCAGCTCCCGGTGGGTCAGGAAACCGCGGAGAGCATCGCGCCCATGAAGACCGTGGTCGTCGGTCCCCGCGGCGATCTCTATCTGACCGACGGTCACCACACCCTCACGTCCTTCATCGAGACGGCCGACGGCGGTCCCGACCTTCACGTGCGACTGCGGGTTCTCGGCAACCTCAGCGGCTTGAGTGAAGGTGCCTTCTGGACCGAGATGGAGAAGAACAAGTGGGTCTGGTCGCGTGACGTCGACGGAAACCAGGTACCGGTCCAGGCTCTGCCGAAGAGCGTCGGCCTGGCCAACTTCGCCGACGACAAGTACCGCAGCTTGATGTACTTCTCCCGCGACATCGGATTCGCCGCGGGCACGATTCCGTTCCAGGAGTTCTACTGGGGCGCCTGGGTCCGCGACACCGCGCCCGTCGACCTCACCAACTGGAATCGCGATGATCTCTCCAGCTACCTGGGCACCGTGAAGTCGGTGACCAAAGCACAGACTGCGTTGACGGGCGATGCCGTCGTCGACAGCGGATTCACTGCCACCGATCTTGGCGTCCTGTCGGCCTGGAACGACGGCAAAGCCGAGTCCAAGGGCGAGTTCGCAAAGCTGTCCAAGCCGTACACAGACGACAAGCCGGGCAAGATCGCCTACGCACTTGCCTACAAAGCAACCCTCTGACCTGCTCAGATCCAAGTCACACCAAGCAGACTTGACTAAGGTAAGCCTCTACTCAGTAGTCTGAACCCATTCGGGTGCCGCTTCATCGAAGCAGCGACGCCCTGCCCTGACGGAATACATGCCGTCGTATCTGCCCGGTCGAACAATCTCCGGGCAACCAGGACAGGGAGAAGGTTGCTGCAGTGAGCACGTCCATCGTCGGTTTGTACGACCCCGCAGATGACAAGAGCAGTTGCGGGGTCGGGTTCATCACGCGCAAGGACGGCGTGCAGACCCACGATGTCCTGATCAAGGGGCGAGAAGCACTCTGCTCGGTACCGCACCGCGGCGGTATGTCTTCCGAGGGCGTCGGCGACGGCGGCGGTGTCTCGGTTGACCTCTCCCTCCGGTTCTTCCGCAAGGTCACCGGGCGCTCAGATCTCCGCGCCGGCCGCTTCTGCGTCGGCAACTTCTTCCTTCCGGACAACGATGCTCAGCATGCTCGTGCAGCCGCTCTGGTGGAACGCGAACTTCTGGACCGAGGCTTCACCACCCTCGCTGTGCGCAACGTGCCGGTCGACGACTCGGCGATTCGGCCGGCAGCCATCGCGCATCAGCTTCCGATCAGGCAGTGGATTTTCGAGGTCCCCACTCCGCGTCCCGAGCCTGCGGTTGTCGATCGCCTCGTGCACGAAGCTCTGCTCGCCATCGAAGCCATCGCGTACAACACCCCTGCACTACGCGGGTTGTACCCACTCTCGCTCAGCGCGCGAACTCAGGTTCTCAAGGGTCGCTTGAACTCCGACGAAGTGATCCCGTACTTCCGCGACCTGGTCGACCCCGATCACGCCGTGCACACGATGTACTTCCATACGCGGTTCTCGACCAACACGGACCCGCATCCCACGATGGCGCAGCCGTTCCGGTTCATGGCTCACAACGGAGAACTGAACACGGACAAGAAGAATCGGCTCTCCGAAGCTGCTGTCGCCAGTGCAAAACGACGTGCGATCGTCCGTCCGCCCGGCCAGTCCGACAGTTGCCGACTCGATCAGACCCTGGAAGCACGCGTCATCGAGGACAGTGTCGACCTGGTGACGGCTGTGGTCTCGATGATGCCGCCGGCCTGGGAAAACGACATCACTCTCTCCCCCGCAGTGCGTGCGATGTTCGAGTACTTCTCGCTGTACGAGGAGAAGAACGACGGACCGGCAGCGCTGGTGTTCGGCGACGGCACCATCATCGGTGCGCGCCTGGATCGCCTCGGTCTGCGTCCACTACGCACGATCGAGACGCACGACTACGTGTGCGCATTCTCCGAAGCCGGACAGATCGCGTTCGCACCCGAGACGGTGATTCACCGTGGCCGCGTCGAGGCCGGCGGAATGTTGTACTTCGATCATCGCGATCGCCATACCTACACTGCCCGCGAAGCTCTGGAAAAGATTGCCGCTCAGCGCGACTACCAGTCGTTGCTGGAGCAATCGCGAATCCTGATCGAAGACATTCCCGCCGTGCCAGCGGAGAAAGTCAGCTCCCCGACCCGTTACAACGGCACCTTCGAGGTTCATCAGCGCTACATGGCGTACTCCCTGGATCAGGAAAGTTTCAAATTCCTGATGGATCCGATGCTCACGCACGGAGCCGAAAAGGTCTCCGCCATGGGTTACGGCAACGCCATCAACGCATTCAGCGACCGCGAAGGCGGCGTGGCTCGTTACTTTTCGCAGCGATTCGCCCAGGTCACCAACCCTCCCCTCGACAGCATCCGGGAAGCGGACGGTATGACTCTCAGGGTTGCATTGGGTGCGAAGATGTCCCCCGGACAGGGCAAGCAGATCGTCATCGCCTCGCCGATCCTCGGGCACCTGGACATGCTCAAGATCCGCGAACAGAACCACACTCCGCACCGCCGCTTCGAAATGCTCTACCCCGCCGAGGGTGACGCGCAGGCAATGGTCGACGCGATGACCGCGCTCGGCAACGCTGTTGTAGCCTTCGCGGCCGAACAGGGCGGAATCGCAGTCCTGACCGACCGCCACGTATCTCACGAGCGCGCAACACTTCCCGCGATCATGGTCGTCGGAGCATTGAACCAACGCCTCATCGACGCGGGCCTGCGATTGCGCGTCTCTCTCATCGTGGAGAGCGGCCAGATCGAGTCCTCACACCACGTTGCGGCCGCACTCGGTTTCGGCGCTTCCGCCGTCTACCCGCTGTCCGTTCAGTTGCGAGCCGAGGAGAAGTTCGCCGCTGACCCGGATGCCGCGTTCCGACGCTTCGCGAAGGCCGCCGAGAAGTCCCTGATGAAGACGATGGGACGCGTCGGTCTGTGCACCGTCGAAAGCTACATCGGCGGAGAATTTTTCGAACCCAACTTCCTCGATACGTCCGACCCTGTTCTGCGCCAGTGGTTCCCCAACATGAAGTCACCGGTGGGTGGCGTCGGTTTCGACACCGTCGCGGTGACCTCGAAGCAGTGGCACGAGCGTGCGAGCGCAGTCGGGGGCGAGAAGGATCTGCCACTGCTCGGCCTGTTCAAGGAGCGTGCAGACGGCGCAGGGCATTCGTTCGGTACCACCGCGGTCCGTAAGTACGTCGAACTCACCGAGGAGAAGATCGCGTTCGACAGTCCCTCCGGAACAGAACAATTCGAGGCTCTACGTCTACTGCCGCTCGGACGGCTCGACGACGCCTTCCGCCTCGACGCCGGGGCATACCGGGCGACGAGCTTCGACCGGTTGACCACCGAGCAGATCGACGACTTCGACATCACCGCCGGGTACCGGGACTTTTCCACTGTGATGGCTGCGGAACGATCGCGTCGTCCCGCCGCGTTGCGCGATGTCATCTCCGTGCCCGGTGATGTCACATTTGCGGTGACAACAGCCGAGTTCACCGACCAGATCAGCCGATTCTCGGTGCGCGGCAATAGGACGATCGTGATGCGTGGAATCCGGTGTGAATCTGCCGCGGACGGCCGGTACACACTTCGCCTGGACGGTCCACTGGCCGACGACACCGCTCGGGTGGTAGCACTCGGCGATGCTCTCTCCGTCGCCTTTGCCGACGACGTCACCATCGAGGCCACCGACCCGGATCTGGTGCTGAATGCAACCGCTATTGCAGCAGAGTTCCTTTCCAAGCTGAGGGTCGCACCGGCAGGTGTACCTCTCTCCGAGGTACAGAGCGCAAGCGACATCACCCCGAAGTTGGCGTCGGGTGCCATGAGCCATGGCGCGCTGAACGCTCCGGCGCACGAAGCCGTCGCTCACGGCACGAACATGGTCGGCGCGATGTCCAACAGCGGCGAAGGCGGCGAACACCTTTCGCGCTACAACACGATTCGTGCGTCGCGCATCAAGCAGTTTGCATCCGGACGCTTCGGAATCTGGGCGGGCTACCTCGCCGATCCGATGCTCGAAGAGATCGAGATCAAACTCGGCCAAGGCGCAAAACCCGGTGAGGGCGGGCAGCTTCCGGCCGCCAAGGTCACCGTCGACATCGCTGCCGCCCGCGGCGGAACGCCCGGCGTCGAACTGGTTTCGCCGCCGCCTCACCACGACACGTACTCCATCGAGGACCTCGCTCAGCTCATCCACGACTGCAAGGCAGCTCGCATTCGGGTGATCGTGAAGTTGGTGTCCTCGGAAGGAATCGGCACCATCGCCGTCGGTGTCGCCAAGGCCGGCGCCGACGTCATCAACGTCGCCGGAAATACCGGTGGCACCGGCGCAGCTTCGGTGACCAGCCTCAAATACGCGGGTCGTGCGGCCGAGGTCGGTATCGCGGAGGTCCATCAAGCTCTGTGTGCCAACGGCCTTCGCCAGAAAGTCGTTCTGCGATGCTCGGGCGCGCATCAGACCGGCAGCGACATCATCACTTCCGCCCTACTCGGCGCAGACAGCTTCGAGTTCGGTACGTCGGCGCTGATGATGATGGGCTGCGTCATGGCCAAGAACTGCAACATCAAGTGCCCCGCCGGTCTGACCACCAACCCGGAACTGTTCGACGGCGATCCCCGCGCGATGGCGCAGTACCTTCTCAACATCGCTCACGAAACTCGGGAACTGCTCGCGAATCTGGGAATGCGGTCCCTTCAGGAAGCGCGGGGTCGAACGGATCTCCTGCATCTGCTCGATCACCCGTCTATTGTCGGCAATCTGAAGCTGGACGCGATGTTCGAGTCCGCCCCGGACATCACCATCGACAATCCTGTGTACCTCGAACGTGAGTACGCGCTCGACGAGAAGATCATGGACGAGGTTCGCACGGTGTTCTTCAACCGTGGCGAGGCCTCGGTCGCCGTGTCCGGACCTGAATTCGCCGAAGGTGCACTGCACCTGGGTAACCGGAACAAGAGCGTCGGTGGTCAGTTGGCGATCGACCTCGAACGCGAACTCAACTACGGAGCGGCCGGCCTTCTCGCTCCGGGAGTACTGACCGACGAGCGTGGGCGACGCTACCTGGCGCCGGGCAGCGTGCGCGTCCTGACGACCGGATCTGCGGGCCTGTCGTTCGGCGCATTCTGCAACGACGGCATGCACCTGGAACACACCGGGACATGTAACGACGGCGTAGGAAAGAGCATGAGCGGCGGCGTGATTGCCGTGCGCAGCCCAGGCGGCGGCTCCAGTGACGCCGGTGGAAACGTGTTGATCGGCAACTTCGCGCTCTTCGGCGCCACCGGTGGACGAGTGTTCGTCGAAGGTGAAGCAGGCGATCGCTTCGCAGTTCGCAACTCCGGCGCCAGTGCTGTCGTCGAAGGTGTCGGAGACTTCGCCGGCGAGTACATGACCAACGGTGCTGTCGTGAATCTCGGCGAGTTCGGCAAGGGTGTCGGCAACGGCATGAGTGGTGGCTTCTTCTACCAGTACGACCCTCGTGGCGAATTGGCACTGCGAGCAAGTACCGATTCCGTACTGCTGGGTTCGATCACCGCTGCGACCGATCCTCTGGCCGCCGTCCACAACCACGCAGTACAACTCCTGCTCGAACTGCATGTGGAAGCAACGGGATCCGCGCTCGGCACCCGACTGCTCGAGAACTGGGAAGTCGAACAGCACTCGTTCGTCTACGCGATGCCCAAGGCACTGATGCTCTACCAGGACAGTGATGCAATCCTGGCTGCGAAGTCACACAAAGAGCTCCTCGAAGAATTGGCGTCCGCCATCGCAGCACGTCAGGTCCGCACGTTCAAACTCGCAGTGCGCGATGGGCGCCCCGCACTGAACGGAGCAGTCCCCGCCTATGGCGAGACCGATACCGCGACGATGTATGCGCTGCTCAGTGCGTACACCGTGCTTCACTTCGCACAACAACTCGCCGCCGCCCGCACGCCGGGTGCGTCCGGACCCGACGATCCAGCAGTGCAGAAGGCGGCCCGAAACCTGGTGCTGACCGAGGACTTCGCCCTCGTCCAGCACTTGGTCAAGTACTCGAAAGAGATTCTCGCCGGCTACGACGACGAACAGTTGGCTGCGTTGATTGCAGCCAAGCGCGTCGACGACTACAAACAGGCGCTGAGCCTACGCAACGTGTTGGCCATGGACAGCCCGGCGACGTACGGGTGGATTCTGTTTCAAGACAACAAGAATCGGGACAAGCTCGGATCACTGCCGAACTTCGACGAACTGTTCGCTTCGCGCACGATCCCCGACCTGGTGTCCTGACCTCCTCCCCTGAAAGTAGGTGAGCTTCAAATCATGGAAATCCCGTACATCCCCGAATACGCACCGTTCACCGGCGACCAGCGCGCGTGGCTTTCCGGATTCCTGGCCGGTCTACACTCGCGAACTGTCATATTCGGTCAAACCGGTACTGCAACAGCGACAGTGGAGAGAGCTGCCGGCGCAGCCGTGCACATCCTTTACGGAAGTCAGACCGGCAACGCGGAGTCCTTGGCTGAAGACGCAGCCGCAGCTGCTCGTGCCCACGGTCTCGAACCACTTGTCGCGAGTCTGGACACCGTGGATATCAATGCACTTTCCGCCATGCGCCGGGTGCTCGTCATCACCTCCACCTACGGCGAGGGCGAGATGCCTGACAACGCGCAGCTGTTCTGGGATGCAGTCGAATCCGAGAGCGCACCCAGATTGGACGGTCTCTACTTCGGCGTGCTCGCGCTCGGCGACACCAGCTACGACGGCTACTGCCAGTCGGGAAAGAACATCGACGCCCGCTTCGAAGCGCTCGGCGGGACCCGGGTTGTCGACCGCACCGATTGCGACGTCGACTACGAGGATCCGGCGGCCGAGTGGATCGTTCGGGCCGTCGCTGCGGTGGCCGGTGTCGACGGTGATGCGGGGGCCGCTGCCTCGCCGGTTGCGCCCGCTCAGACGAAGACCAAGTCCCAGTGGACTCGCAAGAACCCCTATCCTGCAACCGTCCTCGCCAACCGGCTGTTGTCCGGCGAGGACTCAGCCAAGGAAGTCCGCCACTTCACCTTTGCGCTCGGCGAGGACGGTCTGGACTACGAGGCCGGAGATGGATTGGGCATCCGCCCGATCAACGACCCCGCCCTCGTCGAGGCGATCATCCATCAGCTCGGTGTCAGCGGCGATTATGTGGTTACCGCGAAAGACGGCTCGTCCGCACCGTTGGACCAGGTGTTGACCAGCGACTACGAGATCTCCATTCCCTCGCGCGATTTGATCGAAGACATCGCCCGACGCAGCGGCGACGCCGAACTGCAGCATATTCTCGACACGGAAGATCGGGAAGCGCTCGATGCGTGGCTGTGGGGCAAGGACGTTCTCGATCTCCTCCAGTTGGACAACAGCATTCGCCTGAATCCCGAGGATCTGCTTACACTTCTTCGCCCGCTGCAACATCGGGTCTATTCGATCTCCTCCAGCCCGCTGGCCCACGACGGCACCGTCCATCTGACGGTAGCGAGTGTGCGCTACCGCTCGGGCGAGCGGGACCGCGGCGGCGTCTGCTCGACGTACCTGGCGGACCGCGTCGGCGAGGGAGATCGGGTCGGAGTTTTTGTCTCCAAGAACAATTCGTTCCGCCTACCCGCCGATGACGCTGTTCCCGTCGTGATGATCGGCCCCGGAACCGGCATCGCACCCTTCCGCGCTTTCCTGCACGAGCGTCGCGCGCGCAACGCGTCGGGGCAGAATTGGCTGTTCTTCGGCGATCAGCATCAGTCGAGCGACTTCATCTACGAGGACGAGTTGAACGGGCTGACCCGTGACGGTGTCCTGACTCGCCTCGATCTGGCCTTCTCGCGCGATCAGTCCGAGAAGATCTACGTCCAGACTCGTATGCGCGAGCAGGGCCGAGACTTGTTCGACTGGCTCGAAAACGGTGCGCACGTGTACGTCTGCGGTGACGCCACTCGGATGGCAAAGGACGTCGACGACGCATTGCACGAGGTCGTCGCCGAGCACGGTGGGTTGGATGCGGACGCCGCCGAGGATTACGTCAACAACCTCAAACGATCGAAGCGGTACCTAAGGGATGTCTACTGAGATGTGCCCGCACCGTGGCGAATGTCGTTGCGCAGCTTTGGCACGCATTTCGGACCTGGACGCACTGCTTGCGCGTCCGGGGTTCCGTGGTGGACTGATCGACACCGCACCTGACGTAGTCGGCAAAATGTTGCCGCTCTTGGACGACACGGTAGCAATCACCGTCGCAGGCCCGGTGGCTGTCAACGACTCGGGCAAGTACTCCGTTCCGACAGTTCCCGGCGATCCGTTGGTCTGCGCGCCCGGGCTCGTCGCTCTACGTTTGAACGTTGCCTCCCTCGGCTCGGTGGTGACCACTGACGCAGAGCAGCACCTACCGCCGACGCTCCGCATGTTCGACATCCACGGATCAAGTTCACACACCACGTATTTGACCCCGGCCTCGGATCGTCTCGCCTTCGAAGCGATGCGAACTGCGCCGAGCACTGCGAGGGAAACAAGCCCTCCCATCCAGACATCGAATACGCCCGCATTCTGGGCCGAAGCCGATCAGCTGACACAGCTCGACTTCATCCTCGCGGACGGCGGCAGCGAACGTCGTAGCGGCCTGGTCGCTCTGGGCGCCCTCGGTTACCGGCGAGTCGATCCTCACCTCATGGCTGCCGGGATGGAGCACCTGTCCTACCACCAACTGCCCGTCACGACCGTCGTCGCCGGGAACGGATGCCTGCAGATCCACCGTGGTGACCTCGACGCCGCAGCCATGTTCGGGGGGACGCTGACTTTGGCGTCCGACACCTGCCGGACGATGATCGACCTGAATGGTGTCTCGGATTGCTGGCTGACCCGCACCCACGGCGTTCACGGCCTGACCAGCTCGATCGAGATGTACGACTTCCGCCGCAAATGCGTGGCAGTCTTCACCCAAACGGGTCCAACCGAACCCGCAGTCATGGGCGTGTGGGAAGACGTCATGAGTTCCATCTCGGCCGCATCCTGACACCGACGGATGCTGGGCAAGTGTAAGAAATCGGCGTACGGCGATAACCAAATGGAGCCATCGACCCCTAACCTTAGGTCTCGGTCATTTGTCGTGCCTGCACCCTGGCGCTGATTCAAGGAGTTATCCATGCCCCGCCCTCTCGTCGAACCGTCGCTGGTCCCGGCCTTGCGCCCGGCGCTGCCTGCATTGGCTGCCGGGGTCGTCGCGGCCGCAGCGTCGGGGGTCGCGATGCTCGGGGCGCTCTGGTGCGTCGTGCAACTCATCGGTGAACCGTCGATGAGCTGGGCCGGGTGGGCATGTGCGCTATGGCTCGTGGGCGTCGCGCTCGCTGCCACATCGTCGTGGCTCTCGCACCACGCGGAATCGCTTTTCGAGGCAAGGGTTCGCCGCCAACTCGCAGCCCACCTCGTTCGCCTACCGGCAAGCACGCTGTCCCGCTACAGCGGAGACGCACTGCGGAGGCTCGTTTCGGACGACATCTCGGCGCTGCACCATATGACTGCGCACCTACCGGCCGAGTTCGCCACACTCATCGTGGTCCCCGCGGTCACGATCGCGGCGTTGGTTGCCTCAGCCGGCCCCGTGGCGCTTCTCGCTCTGGCTCCCGGCATCGTGGCAGCTCTGTTCTACCTGGTCGTGATCCCCCGAATGGCCGCTCGGCACAGCGCTGAAAGCGCGGATGTCATGGGCGACATCGTGACTGCCGTGGACGACTATGCCCGCGGCATCCGCGTCTGCCGGATCTACGGTGCGCAGACCGGCGCTGCCGCCGACTATGCAGAATCGACAGCACGGTTCACCCGGGGAATGCAGGAGCGCGTTCGACTCGTGGCTACCCCTGCGGCCGTCGCCGTTGCCCTCATGCAGGCGACAGCGACGTTCGCGATCGCCTATGCCGTCGGATTTGACTGGGATGCAACGACGTTGGCCGCCACCATTCTCTTCAGCCTCGCAATCGTGACACCGGCCCTGCGACTCGGGCACGGCCTCGACTACGTCGCGGCTGGACGCTCTGCTGCGGTCCGGCTCGCCACTGCCCTGAACGAACCCACTCTCCCTGCCGGTGAAGCACTCACCGTTCCGGCGGCGAGTCCCTCCGACCACCTGGAGATCGTCGACCTGACTGTCACGATCACGGACCGCAGAGTCGTCGACGGCGTCACGCATGCATTCCGCCCAGCCGCGATCACTGCGATCACGGGACCGAGTGGAGCGGGCAAGTCGACGCTCCTGAAAGCATTGGCCGGCTTCGAGATCCCGGAACTGGGTACCGTCCGCTACGCAGGTCGTAGCATCACCGCGATCGACGAGAACCTGCGGCCACCGTCCGTTCTGCTCACACCCCAGGGCGCAGACGTGTTACCTGCCACGGTGCGCGAGAACATCGCGCTGGCCGCCCCCGATGCAACGGACGCGGAATACACCGCCGCACTACGCCGGGCACAGATCGACGTCAGCCTCGATGCCGACGCCACTTCACTCTCCGGAGGAGAACGTCAGCGCGTCGGGCTTGCTCGGGTGTTCCTCTCGCCCGCAGCAGTACTGCTGCTCGACGAGCCGACCAGTGCACTCGACGATCGCACGGCCGCCGAACTGCTGAAGGAATTGCGACACCTCGCACATGACGAAGGAAAGACGATTGTGATCGTCACCCACGACCCCGCTCTTGCAGACGATGCCGACGATCGACTCGACCTCGGCGGTCGAAACGTGAACGACGCTGCCTCGCACAGTGCAGCCCTGACTGGAGCCGAATAATGAACAGCGCCAATGTAGCCCGACGACGCTTGATCACCATCGGACTCGGTTGGGTGTCCGTCGCTGTCCTCGAGGCGATCGCGTACACCACCCTTGCGCTCTCGATCGCTGATCACCGGTCGCCGGTTCTCGTCCTGGCCACGGCCACCATCGCTCTCTTCGTGACCGTCCTGGTCTCGCGGGGCGGTTACTTCACCGGGGCTCGACTCGTCGGCGATCTCTACGACGCTCTCGGCGACGCCTTCGCCCGTGCGAAACTGTCCTGGTTCACCGACGACAACCGGGCACTGCTCGCCACCGTCGCCGGGCGCGGAATCCCGTCGCTGATGAGTGTTCCCGCGCACCAACTTCAGACCTTCCTGGTTGCACCGCTGATCCCGCTGCTCCTGCTTCCTGGGATCGCGGTCGTCGCGGGGCCAGGCGTCATACTGCTCGTCGGTGGACTGCTCGCCGTGTCGCTCGTCGCTCAGACGCTGGCCCAACGTGCGCTCAGCCGAGCGGACGAGCGCCGACACGAAGCCGAGCTCGCAGCAACTCAGTCGACACTCGAGCTCACCGACCACCTCGAATTACTGCGTACGGCAGCCGGTCCCACACGTTCCGTCGAACGAATCGAGCGAAGCTGGCGGAATCAGGAAGCCGCGCTTGCACGGACCAATCTCGCCGCGGCACCAGCGACATTCATCTCGGCGATCGCCACCATTGTGCCGCTGGCAGGCGCAGTGATCTTCCTCGCCGCCACCGGATTCGACGATCCCGCAGCCGCTCTCGCCCTCGTCGTCCTCACCGCTCGCGCCGCTGCGCCGCTCGACGAACTCGCCCTGGCCGGAATCGGAGTCAATGAACTGCGTGCAACGGTTCGCGACTACCGCGCCGCGACTTCGGCTCCCGCACTGGCCGAGCCCGCACCCCGGGACGCCGCGCGCCCTGTTGGAACTGACATCAAGGTCATCGGAGTGGACCACGCTCCGGTTCTGCGCGGCATCACCGCTGAGATCCCCGCGGGTGAGCGAGTTCTCGTCACAGGGCGCTCGGGTACGGGGAAGAGCACACTTCTCGGGCTGCTCATGCGCTTCGACGATCCGGACCAAGGCAGCGTCACTCTGGGCGGAGTTTCATTGCGCGACTTGCCCTACGAAGACCTGGCGGCACACATCGGCTACGTGCCGCAGGACCCACTCGTGTTCTCGGGCACCCTCGGCGAGAACATCGGACTGGGAAGACCGGGCGCTACCGAAACCGAGATCGAGGACGCCGCAAGGCGCGCTGCCCTCGGCGCCGTTCTCGACCGCTCGACGCTCGGCATTCATCAGGACATCGGACACCAGGGTGCCGCTCTCTCCGGTGGCGAACGTCAGCGGGTGGCGATCGCTCGCGCCTTCCTCAAAGACGCTCCCGTCCTGGTTCTCGACGAAGCCACCTCGGCCCTCGACGAGGCCACCGAGCGCCGTATCGCCGGCGCCGTGCGGGAATTGGCGGCCACCGTCTTCGTCGTCACCCACCGCGACCCCGCCATCTGGGAGCCCACCCGCACGATCACCCTCTGACATCGCATGCCCTAGTGCTCGCGTTGCAGTCCCTCAACTTCGGCAGGTGTCCGACGGATAACCCTTGCCGGCGATCCAGCAGCAACGACGTGATCAGGAATGTCATGCAAGACCACACTTCCCGCGCCGATCACGGCGTTGTGACCGATCGAAACTCCTGCACCGACAGTGCCTGAGGCGCCGAGCCACGTGTTCTCACCGATGACGATCGGAGCAGCCCGCTCCCATCCCTCGCGACGCCGGCGATGATCATCGACAGGGTGCAACGCTGTCATCAGTTGGGCTCCAGGCCCGATCCTCACGTCAGCGCCGATTGTGATCAGCGCATCATCCATGAAGAACCCGTTCGCGTTGACGAATGCGTTTACTCCAAGCCGAATGTTGTATCCGTAGCTGCATTGGAACCGCGGCACCACCAAAGCTCCCTCACCTACCTCACCCAAAAGGCTGGCGAGAGCCCGCGAGCGGACAGCATCCTCGTCCGCCGAAGCCCCATTGAACGAGTCGAGTCGACGCCAACACTCCAGCCGCCGCTGCCTCAGCTCGTCATCATCGAGATACCACTCACCACGAGCAAGACGATCCGCCTGTTCTCCCACACTCGGATCGTCGCACACCGCGCCACGGCACCCCTGTTGGGCGCGTTGCACCCGACAAAGCGCTACAACAGAAGGTCTTCCATGCCGCCCAATTTCTCGAGCTCAGCTCAGCCGCTCGATGATGGTGACGTTCGCGGTCCCACCACCCTCACACATGGTTTGGAGTCCGTACCGTCCATCAATGCGGTCCAACTCGTGCAACATCGTGGCGAACAACTTGGTGCCAGTGGCCCCAAGAGGGTGGCCCAATGCGATTCCACCACCGTTGGGATTGACCCGGGAGGGATCTGCACCCGTCTCGATCAACCAGCTCAGAACTACCGAAGCGAATGCCTCGTTCATTTCTACGGTATCCATCTGGCCGATCGCCATGCCGGATTTCGCCAGTGCATACTTCGTCGCGGGTATCGGCGCCGAGAGCTGCAGCATCGGATCGTCGCCGCGCACGCTCATATGATGAATGCGCGCACGTGGCTTCAATCCATGAACCTCGAGCGCCTTCTCGGAGACGATCAGGGCCGCTGATGCGCCGTCACAGATCTGCGAAGCCACAGCAGCCGTCAGCAACGAGCCATCCCTCAATGCGGGCAGTGCAGCCATCTGCTCCATGGATGTCTCTCGTGGGCATTCGTCAACGACGCATTGGCCCAATGACACTGTCTCACGCTCGAATCGGCCGTCTGTGATGGCAGCACGGGCACGCTGATGCGATTGCAGTGCCCATTCCTCCATGTCTTCACGGCTGATACCCCATTTCTTGGCAATCAGGTCGGCGCCGACGAACTGTGAGATTTCGGCCTCGCCGAATCGTGCTGCCCACCCCCGGGACCTACTGAAGGGCGTGTCGAATCCGTACTCGTTGCCGGCACGCATTGCCGCCGAGATAGGAATCGAGGACATGTTCTGCACACCGCCGACAAGCACCACATCTTGGGTCCCGCTCATGACCGCTTGCGCTGCGAAGTGGACGGCTTGCTGTGAAGATCCGCATTGTCTGTCGACTGTCGTTCCTGGGATGTCCAAGGGTAGGCCTGCTGAAAGCCAGGCGGTGCGGGCAATGTTGCCCGATTGCGGCCCGATAGCGTCGACACAACCGAAGATCACATCGTCGACGGCCATCGGGTCCAGTCGAGTGCGGTCGAGAATCGATGTGATCACGTGGGCCCCCATGTCCGCTGGGTGCTCTCCTGCGAGCGAGCCGTGCCGTTTACCCACCGGAGTGCGGAGCGCATCGACGACATAAGCCTGAGGTGCAACCATACGAACTCCTTCGAAATCGAGCTTTGTCGGGCTTTCGATGTCGCACACACTCTAGCGATCAAGCATTTGTTTGGTAGATGAAACGTGATTTCGAGACCCGCAGCCACCACCACAGGATTGGTCTCCGCACTTCTATCCAACGAAATCCACTGCTGTCGCAATCATTCGACAGTTCGAGGCTCGACCCCCCAAACGCGACTTGGCTGCCCACGCCGCAGACCCCTCACGCCAGCGTGAAACGGCGAAAGATGCGAGAACAGCTGCGGGAGTGCATCTTCGAGCGGAACGAGCGCATCATCCATATCCATTGCCTTCCCTGAGAAATCGTTCAGCCCGCCTTGCGAACAACACCAGCTTTGTCGAGCTACACCGCAAGCCGGCTGGCCGATGGCTGGAAAGTTGGTACTTTCGGTGGAGCCCAGCACGATTGGGCTATTCACCGCCCGATACAGGCTTCGTATACCGATACGCGTTGCAGGACAACGATTCTACAAACGGTCACGCACTCAGCGATTCACGAACCGCCGCTGGCTCGAAAACTGGATCCCCTTGCGGTAATTGCGCCCCGGGTAGAGCATGGGCACCACACCGTCTTCGATTACCGGAGGTTACCGTGACGAATCTCGTACGCCGACTATCTGCCTGCGTATCCATAGTGGCCGTATCGGTTCTCGCGCCCGCAGCCGTTGCCTCCGCTGCGGTCACCGTTCCGTTCCAGATCAACCCGGCGCCGTTCGGGAACCCAAACGGCAGCTTCGACGCACCCCCTGTCCACTGTGTGGCGGTAGTCGGCGAACAACCTGGCACGGTGACGATCACCGGCGCCAAAGAAGAGCGGTGGGGTTGCATGCTTTCGACGGAAGTGCGCTGGATGAACCTCTCGACAGGAGCCTCCGGCTCCGGTCGGCTTTCTGGCGACAACCAAGGAACCCCGGGAGAGGCAACCCTGCAGACTGGAGCCGGGCAAGTTGCCGTCGCCATATTACCTGCCGCCGGACCTGTCACCCCGGGTTTCGCAACCTTCTTCGTCCCATAGGCAACCCCCAAACCCGGGACACCTGCTGTACGAACGACCCGTCGCCACACAATCGTGTGGCGACGGGTGAGTGCTTTCCGTTCTCCAGTTGTACGCCTACAGCTTCGCGCTGATGAGCGGCACGATATGTTCAGCCGCCCACATCGTTCCGATCGGGCCACCGCTCGTGATTGCCCATAGAACATCCCCGCCGTCTGCGGTACGCGGAGGCAGGGCGACCCAACGACCGGAGGACACCGCTCCCAGCGCTTGGAAGAGCTTCCCGCCGGTCAGCTTGTCGAAATCCTCCTCGCTGCCGGCGGCACTGCGGCCGATCAGCAGGAAGTCCGCATCGATGTTCTCTAGAAGTTCCTCGCCGACAGTGCTTTGGGTGACGAACTCCTGTGCACGCGGGTTCTCGGCAAAACCGAGCTCGCCCAAGAAAGTTGCCGGAGCCGAATCGGGCGCTGAAAGGTACTGCAGCCCATTGCCGGTTCCGTAGAAGATCGCCCAGGTTGCGGTCAGGCCAGTGAGTTCAGGGTTCTCCTGACGCACCTTCGCAAAATACCGATCATGGTCCGCCACGATCTTTTCGGCTGCCTTCGGGAGGTCGAGTGTCTCGCCGAGTACGCGGATCGATTCCTTCCACGGCACGAGCATCCGCGACTTCGTGTCGGGGCTCGTCACCACCGGTGCGATGGAGGACAAACGTTCGTAGTAATCGCCCATCGACAAACCACCCAGGCCGTCGGCCCAGCCGACGGCGACGATGAGGTCAGGTTCGCTCGCGGCGATCGCTTCGACGGGAAGTGTGCCGCCCATCGCGAACTCGAAGGTGTCGAGATCCTCTGCGCCGTAAGGCAGCAAGTACGACTGGGAAGCCGACTCCTTGACCATCGACGAGGAGAGGACGGGTTTGACGCCGAGCGCGAGGAGCATTTCCGTGTCGACGGCATTGGGGACGATTGCGGCAACCCGCTCCGGGCGCTTCTCGAGAATACTTGTACCGTATGGCGATTCCAGGGTCAGCGGGTAAGTAGTCGTTCCTTCCGCAGCGGGAAGGGCGTTCCCCTCCGAACCGGGAGTGGACGCCGTTTTCGAGTCTTCGGCCGAGGCCGAGCACCCGGACACAAGGAGCGCTGCGGCGAGCGCGGCCCCGATCAGTCCGATGATCCGTGATCGTCTGGTGCGCAGGACTGTCATTTCTGCCTTTCGGTGTTATCGAGCGCTTCGGTCTTACCGAGCGATGGAGCCGGGTCAGGAATCTGTGCGCACTGTGTCGCTGCGTTTCCAGTAGCCGGTGAAATCGATGTCGGTCTTCGCAATTCCTCGATCACGAATCAAATGACGCCGAAGCGAGCGAATCGTCGCCTGTTCGCCTGCAAGCCAAGCGAATACGCGTCCGTCAGGCCATTCGACAGCACTGACCGCGTCGAGCAACAAAGAAGTAGTGCCGGGCTCCGCCCCCTCGCGTGGCAACCACGTGACACTCACCCCGGGCAACTCGCGCACCGATTGAATGTGAGCCGAGTCCGCAATTTCGACGAACACATGCCCCCTGGCATCGGCAGGCAATTCCTCGAGCAGACGTGCGATCGCAGGTAGCGCCGTCTCGTCACCGACGACGAGCAGATACTCGCAATCTTCCGGGAGTCCCTGCGATACAGAGGGACCCGCGATGTGCATTCGGTCGCCAGGGCCGGCGTCGCGCGCCCAGGTGGTAGCAACTCCACCGCCGTGAACGACGAAATCGACGTCGAGTTCCCTTGTTCGCGGATCGTAACGGCGCACGGTGTACGCGCGGGCAAGTGGACGGCGTCCCGCTGCGAAAGTCACAGTGCCGTCGACTATCACCGGCAAGACCGGATCGGTTTCGCCAGGATAGGCGAACAACAATCGGAGGTCGTCGTCGAAGCCGGTGCTGACGAAGGCGGGCTCGGCAAAGCCGTCGGCGTTTGTGAAGGTCTCGAGCTGCGCTCCGGTGAGCGTCACTCTCCGCATGCCCGGCGTCACGTCTGTCACCCGACGTACCTCGAGTTCACGCAAGGTGACTGAGTACGCCGTTGTCGGACGGGTGTTTCGGGGCACGGAAAGACTCCTCGGAAGCGCACAGATGGGGGGTTCGACCCACGCTCGATCACGGCGGGAGGGCCATTGAATAAAGCTAGCCTGCCCTAATCGGTTACGGTTATCCGTGCGTGCCGACTTCTTACACTCATCGGTGGCTGCGTGAGAAAGCATCTGAATCGGGAGGGCATACGTGGGACCACGGTTGGTGTTCTCCGCGGGCGAAGTCCCCGAGATCCCCGCGTCCCGACTCTCCTTGATCGCGAATGCACGTGAGCCACTGCTCTTCTGGGTACACACCGGACACGCGGAACTACAGATCGGCGACCGCACCCGCAGCGTGACCGCTGGGGCGGCAACCTGGGTGCCCGCGGGAATCGCCTACAGCATCCGAGTCGACCCGGGAGCGGTCGCGTTTCCCATTCCGATGCCCGCTGCCGACCTGCCGCCCACGTTGAACCGGATCATCGATTTCGAGATACCGGCAGCCTGGCAGGACTGGCTCGTCCACCAGTTCGCGCACAACTTGGGATTTCTGCGCGGTGGGGCGACTGTGGGGGCCGGACTACTCGAGCTTGTCGCGGGGGCCCATTCCAACGACGCCGACGCTTCGGTGTCGTACGCCCCACCGAATTTGCCACGCTCGGCCGAGACCCTCGAGATCGCTCGCACGCTTCTACGGACGCCAGCCGACGACACGGAGCTTTCCCAGTTCGCCCGGCAACTCAAGATCGGCGTCCGCACCCTGCAGCGCCGATTCACGGAGGAGACGGGGTTGCCTTTCGCGCGTTGGCGCACCTCGGCCCGGATCGCGGCAGCAATCGCATACCTGAACTCCGGCCGCGAAATCGGATGGACGGGTGGGCAGGTCGGATTCGCGACGCCCGCGGGATTCACCCGTGCCTTCCGTGAACACACCGGTGTGACACCCAGTGACTACACACGTGCAAACCAAGGCTCAGCGCCGATCCATGAGAACGAGACCTTGGCACAGAGCGTCGCACTCTTGTCCGAGGAAGGCGCCCACTCAGGCTCGGCGCCGATACCGCCGACGATTCCCGCAAGCGGAACGTGGGCCAGGGTCAACAACTTTCACGTCATCGTCTGGATCTACCGAGGCTCCGCCCGGGTCACTTTCGGCGACCGAACCTGGAATCTGAGGCGGGGCGACGCGATGTGGCTTCCCGCGGGAGTACGCAACAGCGTCGAGATCGCGGAGGGTTCGCTTCTACTTCCGCTCGGATCCCAGCCTGGCGACTCTCCCGTCACTGCACCGCCGCCACGAGTGCTGCACTTCGCGCGCGAAGCGGAGGCGTATCTGTTGCACACGGTCGTTGCGAATTACACCCTTCTGCGCCCCGAAATCCATGACCCAGCGAGGATCTCGAGGCTGATCCGAAACAGCGCGGCGACGCGGACACCCGGCGGCCGAACCGATCCTGTCGAAACGATCCTTACCGCACTCCGCGCGGACCCCACCGATTCGCGCACGCTGCCGGAGTGGAGCGCTCGACTCGGCGTCGACGAGGGCCTGCTCCACAAACGCTTCGTAGCGGCCACCGGCCAGAGCTTCCCGCGCTGGCGCGGTCAGTTGCGGATGACCCTCGCCCGCGCTTATCTCGAGGAGGGCTTCTCGGCCGGAGAGACCGCCCGTCGACTCGGCTACGCGCACGCGTCCGGATTCACCAAGGTCTTCATCGGTGCCCACGGTATGTCGCCCCGGGACTACCAGCGCCGCGGATGGCGGGGAACGGTCGAAGGACTCATCGACTCGTGACCTTCCGACGGATGAGTCCTTCGATTCGTCGTGTCGCCCGCCGAAACGGTCTCGAACTGGCACTACTTCCTTGACTAAATTTTCAGTCAAGGTTTACGCTCCATGCAAGCAGGACGCGGACCGGGCGCGCACGCACACAGCACAAGGAGTCACCGCAATGCAAAGACGTCGGTTCATTCAGGCAGGCGCCGCTGCGCTCAGTGGCCTCTTTTTGGCAGGTTGCGGCGATTCCGACTCAGCCTCGCGCGGGAGCGATGGCAGCAACGATTTTCGCGAGTGGGTGATGCCGGAAGAGGGGGATCCGCACAAGCGCACCTGGATGGCGTTCGGTGCCAGCGAAGCGATCTGGGGAGCAGCCCTCCTGCCCGAGGTCCAGCGCAACCTCGCGACGATCGCGCAGACCATCGCGCAGTTCGAGCCCGTCTCGATGCTTGTTCGTTCCGAGCAACTGGACTTGGCTCGCTCCCTCGTCGGCCCATCGGTCGAACTGATCGCCGCGCCTCTCGACGATCTCTGGATGCGCGACACCGGCCCTGTATTCGTGAAAGGCAACGGGACCAAAGCGGGTATCGATTTCAACTTCAACGGTTGGGGCGAGAAGCAGGATTTTGATCAGGACGGCCAGGTCGCAGCCTTCGTTGCCGCCCGTGCGGGAGTCGAATCATTGCCTACCGACCTGATCCTCGAAGGCGGCGGCATCGAGGTCGACGGCGAAGGCACAGCCATCATCACCGAAAGCTGTGTACTCAACAACAACCGCAACCCGGGATGGTCGAAGTCGGACGTCGAAGCCGAACTCGGCCCCCTGCTCGGTCTCGACAAGATCATCTGGCTACCGGGAATCGCCGGCAAGGACATCACGGACGGCCACACGGACTTCTACGCCCGTTTCGCACGCCCAGGTGTCGTGGTCGCAGGCCTCGACACAGACCCGGAGTCGTTCGACCACGACGTGACCGCACGTCACCTCGAGATTCTCCAGAACGCGACCGACGCACAGGGACGGAAGCTGGAAGTGGTTGTCCTCGAGGCGCCGGTCGCGATCAGGCCCGACTTCGAATCGGATGATTTCGCAGCCGGATATATCAACTTCTACGTATGCAACGGCGCGGTCATCGCACCCGAGTTCGGTGACCCCGAGGCCGACCAGGCCGCCAGAAGTGAATTGGAGCGCCTCTTCCCCGACCGCCGTGTCGTGCAGATCAACATCGACGCCATCGCCGCGGGTGGTGGCGGCATTCACTGCACCACCCAGCAGGAACCCGCGGACTAGAAACCTGTCCCGACCACCCTCGTAGAATTCGGACTCGTGTCGAACCGCCAAACGCAAATCTTGGAAGCAGCAGTCCGCGTCATTGCCCAACACGGCGTACGCGGGCTGAGGGTGGAGACGCTCGCTGCCGAGGCCGGAGTGTCGACGGCACTCATCTACTACCACTTCCAGAACCGTGCAGGTGTGCTGCGCCGGGCCCTCGATCACATCAACGATCGCGCCGCGCTGTACACCGAAAGTGCCTTCACGGAGACAGACCCTCGTGCGCAGCTCGAGCAGATGCTCCTGCTGGAGTTTCAGAATGCCCCGAAGATTCGAGAGAACAGCATCGCCTGGGGTGAACTCCGAGCAAGCGCAGTCTTCGCCGACGAACTGCGCGAACCGCTACGCACCACGACGCAAGAGTGGGCAGACGACGTCGAATCTTTGATCCGCCAAGCGCAGGACGCCGGACTCGCTGACCCGAAGGCAAGCCCGGCCGACGCCGCCGAGCGACTCACCGCCCTGGTCGAGGGTTTGAGTGAGCGCTGGCTGAGCGGCTCGATCCCCATCGAACGAGCCAGAGAACTGCTCACCGGCGCGATCAGTGTGGAGATCGATCCGAGCTAGCCTCTACCGCTCGCCGACGCCCTTCGATTCCGGAGACAGAGCCGGGAACCAGATGTCGGTCAGAACTTCGGCGGCCTGAGTCCGCGTCACATCGATTGTCCCCTGCACGGCCCAGCGTGTGAAGAATCGCTCCAACTGACTCACGAGCAGTTCGACGCGCAACCGTGCCTCGTCGTGCTGTTCCTCCGGCCAACGGCCCAGGTACTTGGGCATGGCATTCGGTAGTTGGGTCATACCGTCTCGCGCTGTCTCGCGGAACTCCGGTTCGAGTGCCACGGCCTCGTCCCAGGCCGGCAGCAGGCGTTTGTTCTCGTCGAACCAGTCGAAGGCACGCTCCAGCCAAGCCGTGAATTCCACGCGAGAGTTCGTGTCGAGAACCCGATCGAGATCGATGTAGAAAGCGAACGCACTCGCCGCCATCCCGGCCGCGCCGATCGTCTTGAGCATCTCCACCTTGCTGGCGAAATGCACGTAGAACGTGGCTCGACTGCATCCGACGACCGAGGCGATGTCGTCGACCGTGACAGCCGCGTATCCCCGTTCCTCGAACAGAGTGCGTGCGGCGTCCACGAGTTTGGCCCGCGTCGCGCGTTTCTGCTCGTCGCGAAGTGTTCCCCGCCTGTTCTTCGGGCCGTCCGTAGTCGTGCTCACGTCGCCCACCTTGCTCGCATTTCAACCTCCTGGCAAATCACCGACTCGCCGTCACCAAAAAACATTGCGTCATTCATTGACACAACGTCAGCGAATGGCGCACTATGACTCAAGTCACTTCTCGGGCTTCGATTCTTCTTCTCGCACGCCCGAGACAGAACAGAAAGCGATGGCGAATGAGCCCCTCCCCCTTGCCGAGCGTGTGCATCATCGGCGCCGGGCCTACCGGAATCACGACGGCCAAGCGAATGAAGGAATTCGGAATACCCTTCGACTGCTACGAAGCGTCCGACGAGGTCGGCGGAAACTGGTACTACAAGAATCCCAACGGGATGTCGGCCTGCTACCAGAGCCTGCACATCGACACGTCGAAGTGGCGCTTGGCATTCGAGGACTTCCCGGTCTCCGCTGACCTTCCCGACTTCCCGCACCACTCCGAACTCTTCCAGTACTTCAAGGACTACGTCGAGCACTTCGGACTGCGTGAGTCGATCATCTTCAACACCAGTGTTGTTGCAGCAGAACGTGATACAGACGGGCTGTGGACCATCACGCGCTCGGACGGCGAAGTTCGCACCTACGACGTCCTGATGGTCTGCAACGGACATCATTGGGATCCCAACATCCCGGACTACCCAGGTGAGTTCGACGGGGTCCTCATGCACAGCCACAGCTACAACGACCCGTTCGACCCGGTCGACATGCGCGGCAAAAAGGTAGTCGTGGTCGGAATGGGCAACTCCGGCTTGGATATTGCCTCCGAACTGGGCCAGAGATACCTCGCCGACAAGCTCATCGTGTCGGCTCGCCGTGGAGTCTGGGTACTGCCGAAATATCTCGGCGGTGTACCCGGCGACAAACTGATCACCCCGCCCTGGATGCCGCGTGGTCTACGACTGTTCCTGAGTCGTCGATTCCTCGGCAAGAATCTGGGAACGATGGAAGGCTACGGTCTGCCGAAGCCGGACCACCGCCCCTTCGAGGCCCACCCCTCGGCCAGCGGCGAGTTCCTCGGACGCGCCGGCTCAGGCGACATAACCTTCAAGCCTACCATCACCAAACTCGACGGAAAGCAGGTTCACTTCGCGGACGGCACCGCCGAGGACGTCGACGTGGTCATCTGCGCCACCGGCTACAACATCAGCTTCCCCTTCTTCAGTGATCCGAATCTGCTGCCGGACAAAGACAACCGATTCCCACTGTTCAAACGAATGATGAAGCCCGGAATCGACAACCTCTTCTTCATGGGACTCGCGCAGCCCATGCCGACGCTCGTCAACTTCGCCGAGCAGCAGAGCAAGCTCGTCGCGGCCTACCTCACCGGTAAATACCAACTGCCGTCCGCGAACGAGATGCAGGAGATCACCAAAGCCGACGAGGCGTACTTCCTCGCCCCCTATTACAAGTCACCACGCCACACGATTCAGCTCGAGTTCGATCCCTACGTCCGCAACATGAACAAGGAAATCGCCAAGGGCACCAAGCGTGCTGCGGCCTCCGGAAACAAGCTACCTGTTGCCGCGCGTGCAGCAGCACATGAACTCGAGAAGGCGGATCGCGCATGAGTGTGGTGAACGGTCACTGCGACACCGAGTTCGACGCCGTCCGAGCGGCTTTCGAGGCTCAAATCGAATCCGGTGAAGAACTCGGCGGCTCCGTTGCCATCACCGTCGACGGAGAATCCGTGGTCGATCTCTGGGGCGGGTACGCCGACGAATCCCGTACCACTCCATGGGGCAGCGACACCATCGTCAACACGTTCTCCATCACCAAGACCATGACGGCCCTGTGTGCGCTCCTGCTGGTCGAACGCGGCCAATTGGACGTGTACCAGAAAGTTGCTCACTACTGGCCCGAATTTGCGGCAAACGGTAAGGAAGACATCGAAGTTCGCCACCTCCTGTCGCATACGTCTGGCGTCTCCGGTTGGGAGCGCCCGATCGAACTGACGGACATCTACGACCTCGAGGCGTCCACCGCTCGCCTCGCTACCCAGAAGCCTTGGTGGACCCCGGGTACGGCGTCGGGCTATCACGCGATCAACTACGGCCATCTCGTCGGTGAGGTCATTCGTCGCATCGACGGGCGAACTCTCGGCAGGTTCTTTGCCGAAGAGCTTTCCGGTCCACTGGGAGCCGACTTCCATATCGGCACGTCCGCAGAGCATTTCGGTCGAATCGCCACCATGGTTCCGCCGCCCGCGTTGGAGTTCGACCTGTCCACGCTCGACCAGGACAGCATCTTCATCAAGACCCTGACCTGCCCACTGCTCGACTACCCCGAGGTCAACACCGCACCCTGGCGGGAAGCCGAGATCGGCGCAGTCAACGGCCACGGCAACGCACGTTCTATCGCTCGGGTCCAATCCCTGATCTCGAACGGTGGTGTGCTCGACGGCCGGAAGCTGCTCT
Organism: Rhodococcus sp. WY5; assembly: GCF_018588185.1. Classification (NCBI taxonomy): domain Bacteria; kingdom Bacillati; phylum Actinomycetota; class Actinomycetes; order Mycobacteriales; family Nocardiaceae; genus Rhodococcus; species Rhodococcus sp. WY5. Next base: position 1,546,243 of record NZ_JAAMPR010000001.1, on the reverse strand, counting down.
CGCAGAGCACCATCGACCTGATCTTCGAGATCCAAGCCGACGGTATCGATCTCGGGATCATGACACCACTCAAGTTCGGCATCGGCTACGGACTGCCACATCCGGTTACCGCGCCACTGATTCCCGACGGGCGCACCTGCTGGTGGGCAGGTATCGGCGGCTCGATGCTGGTCAACGATCTGGACCGACGGATGACCTTCGCCTACGTCATGAACAAGATGGCACCGGGTCTGATCGGATCCGACCGCAGCAACGCGTACCTGAGCGCCGCATACAACTCCGAGGTCAGCGAGGTCAGCTCATGAAGGCAGCCCAGCTCATGGGGCCCGGGCTCCTGGAAATCAACGACGTGCCGGTCCCGGAGATCGGCCCGTCGGAACTACTGATTCGGGTGGGCGCAGCGGGAATCTGCCACTCCGATCTCCATCTCCTGCACTTTCCGTACAAGATGCGCGAAGAACCGCTGACGATCGGCCACGAAATTGCCGGAACGATCGAAGCCGTCGGGAGTGGCGTCGACGGCCGTTCCGTCGGAGAGCGTGGCGTCGTCTACCTCTGTTGGTCATGTGGACAGTGCCGAGAATGCATGAGCGGCAACGAGAATATGTGCCTCGCCGCTGGACGCACCGCGATGCCGCCCTGCCCCGGACTCGGCCCTGAGGGCGGGATGGCCGAGTACGTCAAGATCCCGGCTCGCTCCTTCGTACCCATCGGCGACCTCGACTTCCTGCAGGCCGCACCACTCGCCGATGCAGCGCTGACGAGCTACCACGCCATTCGCGGTGCCCGCGAACATCTCCAGCCCGGTGCCACCGCCGTCGTGATCGGCGTCGGCGGACTCGGTCACGTTGCAGTACAGATACTTCGCGCGATCAGTGCCGTGCGCATCATCGCCGTCGATGTCGGACAGGATCAACTCGATCTCGCCAAACGTTGCGGCGCCGACATCACGCTCGAATCGGGACCGGACACCGCGCAGCACATCCTCGACCTCACATCGGCCAGAGGCGCAGAAGTCATCTTCGACTTCGTCGGTATCGACGCAACTGCACAGATGTCCGTTCAAGCGGTTGCGCCGAACGGCGCGTATCGCATGGTAGGTCTCGGAGGCGGAAACCCCGGAATCACTGCCGAAGCTGCCGGCGGACCAGGCTGGCCGTGGGGCGCATCGATCCGGAAGTCGTACGGCGGCACCAGAAACGACCTCGTCGATTCCATCGCCCTGGCACAGGCCGGTCTGGTAACGGTAGAAGTAGCCCGCTTCGACCTCGCTGATGCCCGCGACGCACTCGACCGTCTCGAACACGGCAAGGTCACCGGACGCGCAGTGCTCGTACCCTAATCTTCGAAAGGCACTTCACGTGACTACTTCCGCTGATACACAAGCATTCATCGCGTCCGTCATGGCCGGGCTGACCGGCCCCGGTGGTCCTTTCGAGATGCAAGTCGAGGATGTACTGGGCAGTTCGATGCCCGTCATGAAGAACCGCGACAAGGCACTCGGCGACGTGCTCGCTGCATCCTTCGACTACGGATCACGCGACTATCTGGTGACCAAGGACCGACGCTTCAGCTACCTCGAGCACGGCGAGGCCGTAGCAGCATTGGCGACGGCGCTGCGCGAGCGGTACGGCGTCCGCAAGGGTGATCGGGTCGGCATACTTGCTGCCAATACGCCGGAATGGGTGATGACCTTCTGGGCGGCTCAGTCCCTCGGTGCCATCGCCGTCGGATTCAACTCGTGGTGGGTGGCCCGCGAGGTGGCGTACGGCATCGATCACACCACCCCTACAGTGGTGATCGCCGACGCCAAACGCGCGCAGATTCTTTCCGAACTGAACACCGATGTTCCCGTGCTCACGATGGAAGAAGATCTACCTACCTTGTTGGAGAAGTATTCGGGTTCTGCACTGCCCCGCACGTCCGTCGACGAGGACGATCCGGCCGTCATCCTGTACACGAGCGGAACCAGCGGCCGCCCCAAGGGGGCTGTTCACAGTCACCGAAACGTGTTGGCCGTCATCGACTACCACCGCTACAGCGATCGCCTCGCTGCGGCGTTCACCGGCAAACCCGGCGACGGCCGACCGAGTGACTTGCGGTATCTGCTGACCGCGCCGCTGTTTCACATTGCAAGCCTGCATAACCTGGCGATCCCACGACTCGCGACGGGCGGAGCGGTGGTCATCCATCAGGGCGCCTTCGACGTCGACGAAGTCCTTTCCCTCGTCGAACGCGAGAAGGTCACCAACTGGGCGGTCGTACCCACCATGGCAACCCGTCTCCTCGAGTACGGCAGTCTCGAGAAGTACGACCTGACCTCACTGAGGGCTTTTGCACTCGCGTCTGCACCGTCATCTCCGGCCTTGCAGGACCGCCTGCGCGCACGCCTGCCTTTTGCGCAGCACACCTTGGTCGACAGCTACGGGCTCACCGAATCCTCCACCGGCATTTCAGTTGCCACACCACCGGAACTTGCCGCGTTCCCCGGAACTCTCGGCCGGCCGATCATCGGGGTGAGCGTGGAGGTGCGCGACCCCTTCGGTGTTGCAGTCCCCGACGGCGAGGAAGGTGAGATCTGTGCGCGCAGCGCCTATGTGATGTTGGGGTACTGGAACGACGAGACCGCGACTGCAGCCGCTATCGGTCCTGATCGATGGCTCCGAACCGGCGACTTCGGAGTGTTCGAGGACGGCCGACTCCGCCTGACGGGTCGCCGATCCGACCTGATCCTGCGCGGCGGCGAGAACGTCTACCCTCTCGAAATCGAGCAGACCATCGACGAGCATCCCGCCGTACTCGAATGCGCTGTGATCGGCATTGATTCGGCAGACCTCGGCCAAGAAGTTGCAGCCGTCGTCGTTTTGCGGAGTGAGGGAGCCGCCGGCGAAGAAGAACTACGCGACTACGTCGCCGAACGACTGGCTTACTTCAAGGTGCCGGTGAAGTGGAAACTGAGCACAACTCCTCTGCCCCGCAATGCAACCGGAAAAACGATACGTGCAAAGGTGGTTCTCTCATGACCTACGACGCCGTGATCAACAACGGTCTGTGGTTCGACGGCACCGGGGCCAAACCAGCTGTCCGCAATCTGGGTATCCGCGATGGGTTGGTTACTGCCATCTCCCTCGATCCACTCGACGAAACCGACTGTCCCCGTGTAATCGACGCGAGGCGCAAGTGGGTGATCCCGGGCATCGTGGACATCCACACTCACTACGACGTCGAGATCCTCGAAGGCCCGGCGCTGAGCGAATCTCTCAGACACGGGGTCACGTCGATCTTTGTCGGATCGTGTTCCCTGTCCACCATTCACGCCAGCCCCTCCGACGCGGGTGATCTCTTCGGCAGAGTAGAGGCAATTCCGCGTAAGCACGTCGTCGACGCACTCAACCGTGCCAAGACCTGGAACTCTGCGAGCGAGTATGTTGCTGCACTAGAGGCGCTTCCGCTAGGTCCCAACGTTGCAGCCTTCATCGGACACTCCGATATGCGGGCCGCCGAGATGGGACTGGATCGTGCTACCAGGAAGGACGTCCATCCCACAGACGCCGAACTCGCGTCGATGGAAGCACAGTTGACCGAAGCTCTCGACGCAGGATTCGTCGGGATGTCCAGTCAGCAATTGTTGTTCGACAAACTCGACGGCGAGACCTGCCGCTCACGCACGCTGCCGTCGACGTATGCAACCACGAAAGAACGACGCCGACTCAATGCGATCCTGCGCCGTCGGGGACGGGTATTTCAGGCCGGACCTGACCTCTCCAACCCGATGAGTACCGGAGCGATGGCGTTCTCCAGCGCGGGTATCTGGCGTAAGCGACTCAAGACGAGCATGCTTTCGGCGGCCGACATCAAGTCCAACAAGTTGGCCGTGGTGATACTCGGCCCACTGGCACACTTGGTCAATCGACTCGGCGGCGACCTGCGCTGGCAGCACCTACCAGTTCCCTTCGAGGTATATGCCGACGGCATCGACCTGGTTGTCTTCGAGGAGTTCGGATCCGGCGCTGCAGCACTGCATCTGACCGACGAGATGGAACGCAACGTCCTCATGCAGAGCGAGGATTACCGTCGACAATTCCGCAAGGACTACGACCAGAAGTTCGGTGTCAAAGTTTGGCATCGCGATTTCTTCGACGCCGAGATCGTGTCCTGCCCCGACGAATCCCTGGTCGGCAAGAGCTTCGGGCAGGTCGGCGTCGAACGTGGCGGCCTCCACCCTGTCGATGCATTCCTGGATCTGGTCCTCGAACACGGCACGAAAGTGCGTTGGCGCACAACCATCTCGAACCACCGGCCGGAGGTTCTGGACAAGTTCGCCCAGGACAATGGCGTCCAACTCGGGTTCTCCGACGCCGGAGCGCATTTGCGCAACATGGCGTTCTACAACTTCGGCTTACGCCTACTACGACGTGTCTACGATGCCCAAAAGGTCGGCCGTCCGTTCATGACCGTCGAGGCAGCGGTGCATCGTCTCACCGGTGAACTCGCCGAGTGGTACGACGTCGATGCCGGGCACCTTCGATTAGGTGATCGCGCCGACCTGGTTGTGATCGATCCCGCTCATCTCGACGATTCGCTCGACGCGTACGCGGAAAGCCCGGTTGTGGAGTACGACAACCTCTCCCGCATGGTCAATCGCAACGACCAGACCGTCACCGCAGTGTTCGTCGGCGGCGAGTACGTCTTCGGCGACGGAGAAGCAGCACCCGTTCTCGGCAACCGCCGAACCGGAAAGTTCTTGAAAGCAGGTGCCCATTAACACGTCCAGATTTGCCGGGAAAACAGCAGTCGTCACTGGAGCAGCATCAGGTATCGGTGCAGCCATCGCACTAAGGCTTATCGACGAAGGCGCACAGGTAGCTGGAATCGACATCGCTGCAGAGGGTTTGAAAGAGATAGCCTCCCAGCACGGCGGGGCCTTCCTCGCCGTTCCCACTGACGTCACCAAGGAATCCGATGTTGCCGAGGCCCTTGCCGCGGCGGCGGCGGAATTCGGCGGTATCGATCTGGCTTTCAACGTTGCCGGTGCGTCGAGGGTGGGGCAGATCGTCGACCTCGACGAGGCCGACTGGGACTTCACCATCGACCTGGTGCAGAAGGGCGTCTTCCTCTGCACCAAACATGAAGCGCGGCATATCCGAGAGCACGGTCGCGGTGGTGCGATAGTCAACGTGTCCTCATTGAACGCGCACGTGCCGAGCCCCTACGGGAGCGCATACGCGACAGGCAAAGCCGGAGTCGAGATGTTCAGCAAGAATGCCGCGATCGAACTGGCTGCGTCGGGGATCCGGGTCAATGCCGTTCTACCCGGCCTGGTCGACACGCCACTGGTCGCGCCGGTCATGAACTACGAACCCGCCCGCGACATGTTTCTCAGCCGAATCCCCATGTCCCGAGCAGCAACTCCCGACGAGATCGCGGGCCCCTGCCTCTATCTCGCCAGCGACGACGCCTCGTACATCACCGGAACCAGTCTGGTCGTCGACGGCGGCTGGGAGGTCTCGAACTACCCGGATCTGACGACGCTGGGCAACTAGTTCAGTTGCCGGGCAACACACATTGAGTATCGAGGCCGAGGACGTGGTTGAGCCTGCCGAAGGCCAACCACGATCCGAGGCACATGCTCAACTCGACGATTTCTCGCTGGGAGTAGTGAGCTGTCATGCGTTCCCAGAACTCGTCGTCGAGCCCGTGGTGGTCGAGGGCGTATCTCTCGGCGTATTCGGCAGCGAGGCGCGTCCTGTCGTCGAAGGCATCGGTGGTGCGCCAGTCGGTGACAGACTGATCGAACGTCGACTCCACAGTCTCGCCGTCACGCTCGGTGCGCCAGTCCTGACAGAAGATGCACCCGTTGATCTGAGCGATCCGAAGCCTGGCCGCCTCGAACTCGCGGAGTCCGAGAGTGCCGTCCGTGTAGACCTTTTGGGAGAACCCGGCGGCCGCGGGTCCGATGCCGGGGACCATCTCTCCCCACACGTAGCCGATCGGATTCTTGCCTTCGGGTATGTCGATATTCATGTGAGTACCTCCGAGTTTCGGGCACCGAGCTTGCCGACGCCGGGTGTGAGCGGAACGTCCAGCGCGTCGTAGAGACCGGGTTCAGCCTGACGTAGCCAGGGAATTGCGTTGACGAGACGTCCTACGGCCGTGGCATTTCCACCGGCCGCGCGATTTCCACCTTCATCGGTGGCTTCGACGTTGATCTCGATTCGTGGTCGTCCTTCGACGATCACCTTGTGCGCGCCGTCGCCGCCGTCGGGCGGGAGCGGCCAGTCGCGGGCACAAGACGGATGAATACGCGTGACGTGTTCGATCACGATCAGGGGTTCCCCGCCGACGATTCCCTGAACCTCGAATCGCAGTGCGCCTTGGGTGCCGGCCGCGAACTCCCCCATATGTTCGGTCGACACGGTTTCCTCGAGCGGGCGGCGCAGCAAGGTCTCGCGGATCTCGTCGAGTTCCACCCCGAGTGCCCGCGCGATGAGCCGAATCTGCCCGCCCCAGACCATGGTGGGTACGGTCGGCGCGACCATGGGAGGTTCGTAGTCCATCGGCTGACCCATCCCGATCAGGTAGCGGACAGAATCCGGCTGTTCGTAGGTCGTGTAGTCGAAGATTTCCTGACACCGGATCTGGTCGATTGTCCCCGCGAGCCCGCTGACGAGAATCGGCAGGATGTCGTTGCCCCAGCCTGGGTCGATACCGGAGACGAACAGAGCGCCGCCGCCCGCCTTGGCAGCAGCTTCGACGGGATCACGAAGTTCGGGAGGCGCAGATTTCGGGTCGTACAGCGCATATACCGACGGCGTGACCACCACAGCTCCGGCGGCCAGTGCCCGCGTGATGTCGGCAACCGCGTCGTCGGGCCGAATGTCGCCGGACGCCGCGTAGACCACCGCGCCGGGAGACGCTGCGAGCACGGCATCGGCGTCGTCGGTAGCCGCGACGCCCAGGTGCACTCCCAGATCGGCGAGGTCACCGGCGTCTCGCCCGACCTTCTCGGGGTTCGCAACGATGACGCCGACAAGTTCGAGGGCCGGATTGGCTGTCACAGCGCGAATCGATGCACGCCCGACGTTGCCGGTACCCCACACGACAGTCGGAATCTTGGACTCGGCTTCATTCGAAACTGCACCCATCAATCGGACATTACCCAGCTCAGCGCGTCAGGTCAGCAGAACTGCAAGAATTCGTTTCACTTCATCCGGTCAAAAATGCCATTGCCTGCGCAGTCAGTGCGCCGTCACCCCGCCTCCGGTACGTCTCGGCGGGTCGGCCGTTACCTGGTCTGCTCATCTCGCCGGTACTTTCGAGCGCGTCGAACACCTGCCGGCGGAAGCTGTCCTTCTGGAACGGACGATCGAAGATCACCTCGTAGAGTCCCCGAAGTTCGGCGACGGTGAACGTCCCGCCCGACAATCCGTCCGGATCCACGTACGACGCATACCTCGTGCGTAGGTCCGTGACCGCGAGTCGCACCATGTCGGCGTGATCGAATGCGAGTCCGCTCACTGCCTCGTCGTCGTACACATCGACGAGAAGCGCCGAATCGGGCAGTGCCGATTCCGGTAGGCAAGCCGTGTGTGCGACCGACAAAACCCATCCACGGTCGTCGCGGTCCGGTCGGTCGAAGATCGCCAACTGGTGGAAGCTCGTCTGGGCCAACTCTGCCTTGACCGACAGGGCACGATCGGCTGCAGCCGTGAGCAATTCGCGTTCGTGCAGAAATGTTCCCGGTAGCGCCAGCGCACCGAGACGGTGCCGAACCACCAGAACTTTCAGAGATCCACCGCTGTACGTCAGCACCGCGACGTCCACTGCCACAGACGGACGCGGATAGTCCGTCAATCCCTTGCCGCTCGTGTCTGTCCATTTATTCACCCTTGCATGTTATCTCAAACATGATCTATGGTTAGCGCAAAGTTGATCAAACGATCATCGCGAACCGAAGAGGTGGCTATGAAACTCACCGCACAGCAGTCCGATCGAGCGGCCGGCGTTCTGCTCGGCACCGCAGCAGGAGACGCACTCGGCGCCGGCTACGAATTCACCTACCCGAAGGCCGAGGTCACGATCGACATGATCGGTGGCGGCCCGTTCGACTGGGCTCCGGGAGAATGGACCGACGACGCCTCGATGGCAGTTGCGATCGCCGAGGTGGCCGCTACCGGAATCGACATCGGAAGCGCTGACGGTCTCGATGCCATTGCAGCACAGTTCATCCGGTGGTACGACTCGACGCCCGCGGACATCGGCAACCAGACGCGAGCAGTGTTGTCCGTCCGCTCCGAAAGCGCAGCGGCGATGGCGGATCGTGTGCGGGCGATCAGCGGCCGCAAAGCCGGCAACGGCTCGCTCATGCGGACTGCTCCCGTCGCCCTCTCCTACTTGGACGATGCAGAAGGTGCCAGGTCGGCAGCGCACCGGATCAGTTCACTCACGCACGACGACCCGCGTGCCGGACAGGCGTGCGAGTTGTGGACCCATGCCATCCGCCATGCCGTTGTCTCCGGCAACTTCGACGGTGTTCGCGGCTTCCTCTCCGTTGCCGATCAGGACGTCGCCGAATACTGGGGCCCGCTGCTCGATCAGGCCGAAACCGGGAACCCGCAGGACTTCTCCAAGAACGGTTGGGTGGTGCATGCACTTCAGACTGCTTGGTGGGCAATCACTTCCACGGACAATGGCGATGCTCGCCACCTCCAGTACGCATTGGAAGCAGCAGTAAGAGCCGGCGGGGACACCGACACGACGGCGGCCATCGCGGGTGGCCTCCTCGGCGCCCGCTGGGGAGCGTCGGCGGTTCCCGCCCGTTGGCGCCGAATCATGCATGGCTGGCCGGGATACCGTTCCTCCGATCTGATTCGCCTGGCAATAAAGACTGCTCGCGGCGGTACCGACGACAAGAACGGATGGCCGTCGACGGCAGAACTCGACTACTCGAGGTTTCGCGGAACCCACCACCTGACGACGCACCCGCACGACGACGGCGTCATGCTCGGCGGCGTCGATGCGGTGTCCACTGCAGACTACGACGCCGTGGTCAGCCTGTGCCGCATGGGAACACGACAGGTCGCCCCTGATCACGTCGAGTTCTGGTTGGTCGACGACGGTCACGATTCCAACGCCAACCTCGAGTTCGTTCTCGACGACGCAGCGCGCACCGTCCAGGCGTTGCGGGCCGAGGGAAAGCGCGTACTCCTCCATTGCGTTCAGGCGCACAGTCGCACGCCGTCGGTTGCAGCGCGATACTCGATGTTGATCGGACGTGATCCCTACGACGTACGCTCGGCTATGCCGTGGGCTCGCCCGAAGCGTGAACTCTGGAACACGGCAGTCGGAAACGCGTCCGTCGGACACACAGCCGTCGGATACACAGGAGGATCCATGCCCGCTATTACAGTCGTCGAAGGTGACATCACGACGCTGACCGTCGACGCCATCGTCAATGCGGCCAACTCCAGGCTCCTCGGCGGCGGCGGTGTCGACGGCGCGATCCACCGTGCCGGGGGACCGGAGATCCTGAAGGCTTGCGAGGTATTGCGCAACACCAGCCTTCCCGACGGCCTGCCGGTGGGTGCGGCCGTAGCCACCACCGCCGGAAAGCTGCACGCCAAGGCCGTGATTCACACCGTCGGCCCGAGGTATTCGCGCTCCGAGGACCGATCCGGTCTGCTTCGGTCGGCATACACCCGCAGCCTCGCCGTGGCCGACTCGATCGGCGCCCGTACCGTCGCCTTTCCGTTGATCTCGGCAGGGGTCTACGGCTGGCCGAAGGAAGATGCCGTCCGACAGGCCGTTTCAGCGATTCGCGCGGCGAAGACCGAGGTCGAGACGGTCACACTGGTCGCATTCAACAAGGATACGGCAGACCTGATGCGCCGCGCGATCGCCTGACCGTTTACCGGGCCCACTTCACGCCACGTTAAAGCAGTGCAGAGCGGTCGGAGAAGTGGAGAAATTTCACCGGTTGGACGTTTGTCCAACAATTTGTCCGAATCGCATATTCTGCGGCTCGCTCTGTGTTCTACTCCTCTCCAGGGTTTGAGCTGGTGGTGAGCAAACGACGAGACGTATTCGATTCTCTGTCAGCTCGAGGCCGGTTCCCGGACCCGGCTTCAAGCCGAGAGCTCGATCTTGTCGAGCGCTACTCAAGGAGAATGTGAATGGTGTCGACGTTGATGCGCCGAGGAGTGGGGGTGGCCGCGTCGTTGACCGGATGCGTTGCCCTCGTGATCGGCGGAACCGGAGTCTCGTCCGCCGCTGATGTGGACCTTCCGTTCACGGCATCGTGCCACGGGTGGCAGTTCCCCGGACCGATCACGCACAACGAGACGCGTGATTCCGGCGTCACGATCAGTGCGCCGGCCGTGGTCCCGCCGAACTCCACCTTCACATACCGCCTCGCGCCCAAGCCGATGACGGTCCCCAAGGACGGTTACGACCTCAGGTCCGTCGTGAACTGGACGCGTCTCAAGTTCGATTTCGACATCCCCGCAGGCACCTCCTACGTGGGGGCGCAGATCGTGGCCGGCACCAGCTCGAATCTGGGTGGGGTCGCCCCGACGATCACGCGGGTGAACGATGCCGGTTCACCCGATCCGAATGGGACGCATCTTCGTATCTCCGGCAACAACATCACGGCGGGCAACGGACCCAACACCGACGACAACGGCGGCGGCGGAATCGAGGTCGGTGGAGGAAAGACGTTCCAGCTCCCGGCAGTCGACGTCACCGTCACGTCAGGGGCTGTCGGCACCCAGATCAAGCCCATGCTGCGCGTGTCCGACTCCAACTCGGGTTCCTACGACAGTGCCGCCAACTACCTGACCTTCCTGCAGCAGGAGACCCTGCTCGGCGGCGTCAAATACTGGCTGACCACCAATTGCTCACCACGCGACAATCGTTCGGCCGGATTGAACGCCGGCGGCCGGCCGCTCGCCGTGATCAACGTCGACTCCAGCCTCGCTCAGACACAGACGCGAATCGACGCACCCGGTAAGGCCGTCGTCGGTGACTCCGTGGAACTGACGGCAACGGTCACTCCGTGGCCGTCGGGAGGAACAGTGCAGTTCCGTGACGGAGGGGTCGACCTCGGCGCTCCGGTGGCCGTCGTCAACGGCGTCGCGAAGGCCAACCGCACGATGACAACAGCGGGCGACCACAACATCACGGCGTACTACACGGGATCGGCCGGTTTCATGGAGTCGATGTCGGGCGCCGTGACGATCAACGTCGTCGAACCGTCCGAGCCCGAGCCTGGCACCGGTAGCCTCGGCAGCCTTGGTACCCCCGGATTCGGGTCGTAAAAACTGTGAACAGAAACCAGGATTCGACGATGAACTCGAAACTCCTACGCGGCTCTGCGATTGCAACCGTCTCGGTACTGGCCGGCGGCTTGTTCTTCATCGTCGGCGGCGGGATCGCCTCGGCTGCCCCCGAGACCAAGAGCGTGGCCTTCACAACTGCATGCCATGTGCGCGAGATGGACGGTGTGGCAAGCCCGATCACGTTCAACGAGACACTCGGCTCGGGAGTCACCATCACCGCGCCGACCACCGCGGCACCAGGTGAGACCGTCACCTACCGCGTGCAGCCGAACGAGATGAAGACAAACAGCGGCGGCCATGCCAGCCGTGGAGTCGTGCATTGGGCCCGGATCAAGTACGACTTCGACATCCCGTCCGGCGTCGAATTCGTGAGTTCCCAGCTTGTGGCGGACAGTGCGTACGGCCTCGGATCCGACAGTGCCACTCCGACAGTCACACGGATCGACGACGGCGGTAATCCATCGGCATCCGGTACGCACCTGCGTATCTCCGGATCGAATCGAACCACCGGAAACGGTCCGTCCTCCGCAGTTCGATCGAGTGACGGCATCATCGTCGGTGCCAACACCAAGTTCCGACTCCCCGCAGTCGACGTCACGGTCAAAGCTGGTGCGGCCGGTACCGAGATCAAGCCTTCGCTGAGGGTTTCCGATCCCGGTTCCGCCAACTACGACGACGACCGAAATGCGCTCACATTCGTCCAGCGCGAAAAGGATGTCTTCACAGTCAACTACTGGGAGCGCTACAACTGCTCCCCGCGGGACAACAGGAACTCCGGCCTCAACGCCGGTGGGCAGGCCCTGACCACCATCTACGTCAGCCAACCGACAACCACCACAATCCAGATGCCCGGCTCGATCCAAGCCAGCACACCGACCGAGCTTGTCGCAAAGGTGGATCCGGCTCCGGTCAACGGAAACGTGCAGTTCAGGGTGGACGGCGCCGACGTCGGTACACCGGTCACGCCCGGTGCCGACGGCACTGCCCGGCTACCGCATACCTTCTTCACCGCCGGAACCGCGCGGGTCTCCGCAACGTTCCAGGGCGTCAACGGATTCCAGAGTTCCAACTCGACCGAGGCGATGGTGACGGTGACTGCCGCACCTGTCGTCAAGCAGACCGACACTGCCGTGAACGTTCCTACCGATGCTAAGACGGGCGTTTCGGTGTCACTGAGGGCGCAGGTCACGCCGACACCCACCGGTGGCACTCTCCAGTTCAAGGACGGCGCTGCAGATATCGGCGCTCCGGTCCCGGTGGGCACTGACGGCAAAGCCACTCTGGAACATGCCTTCACCTCGGCTGGATCTCATGCCGTCTCGGCCTACTACTCCGGTGCAACAGGATTCATGCCGTCGATGGCACCCGCTCAAACGGTCACCGTGTCTGATCCCGCACCGTCCGATGTCACCACCTCGACCTCACTGGCAGCTCCCGCGACGACCAAGCAGAATGTCGCGGCAGAACTGTCCGCGACGGTCACCCCCAACCCCGGCGGGGGCTCGGTTCAGTTCTACGACGGCGACCAACCCATCGGACAGCCCGTTGTCGTCGGAGTCGATGGAGTGGCGCGACTGACGCACACTTTCGCATCGACGGGCGATCATCGGATCAAGGCGTCATACGCCGGGCGAAGTGGATTCACACAGTCCGCGTCGGACGAATCCGTCGTCAAGGTTTCTGCTGCGCCTGACGACGGCGGGAACGGCGGTTCGGGCAGCCTCGGTTCACTGGGCGGTCTCTTCGGTTCCTGATCGAATTCTTCTCGACACTGTTGCCGCTGCACCGATTCGGAGCAGCGGCAGCAGCATGTCGCGGCCGTGGTCATAGAACTGATTGATTTATCGATGGAGCACAAGTGTCCAGGAACTCTCTTTCTCGACGGTCGTTTCTCGCCGCCGGGGTCGGTGCAACTGCAGTCGCCGCTACTTCCCTTCTGCCGCCGTCGCTTCAACGTGTACTGGCGACACCCGCAAACTCCGGCGGGCTCGATTCGATCGAGCATGTAGTCCTCGTCATGCAGGAGAACCGATCTTTCGATCACTACTACGGCGCACTGAGGGGTGTTCGCGGATTCGGGGATCCGAATGCGCTGCGTCTGCGCGGCGGCCACAGCGTCTTCGAACAACCCGGGCCTACCGGTCCTGTGCTCCCCTTCCCTATCCGCGATTCGGCTGCGGCGCAACGCATGGACACCCAGAACGTGACCGGACTCGACCACAGCTGGGCGGGCGGACATGCCGCACTCGCCGACGGCTGGCACGACGGTTGGATCGCGGCAAAAACCGGCACGACGATGGCCTACTACGACCGGCAAGACATTCCCTTTCACTACGAACTGGCGGACGCGTTCACGATCTGCGACGCCTACCACTGCTCCGTACCGACATCGACGAGCCCCAACCGGAACTATTGGGTCTCTGGATACACCGGATACGAGCCACTTTCGCCCAATCCGACCGAGTCGGTCCTGCCTTCGGATCCGCCCGGCCCCGAGGGAAGAGCTGTAACCAATGCGGCCTACAACCCCTGGCACGCCGGCTACGGATGGACGACGGTTCCCGAGCGGTTGCAGTCCGCCGGCATTTCCTGGAAGACCTACCAGGAGTGGGACAACTTCGGAGACAACAACCTCGAATACTTCACTGCCTTCAAGAAAGTGGCGGCAGGGCTGCTTGGCCGGCCAAGCCTGCTCCCCTACGAACTGCAGACCTTGGCCGGGTTCTATCTCGCCCTGCCGTCGATGCCGGCGCCGGTCCAGGAAGCAGCGGTACTGGCCCTCGAGAATGCTGCAGACCAACTGTCGCCCGCTGATCGCCAACTCTACGATCGCGCACTGTACCGATCCCGGCCCGGCACACTGGCCGCCGAGTTCAGGAAGGACGTCGAGTCGGGCCGACTGCCGCAAGTCAGTTATCTCGTTCCGTCCGAGGTGGATTCGGAGCATCCATCGGGTTCGTCACCTGCGGCGAGCGCAACACTGCTCTATCAAGTGCTCGACGCCGTCGCCTCCGATCCCGATCTGTGGGCGAAGACGGCCGTGATCGTCAACTTCGACGAGAACGACGGGTACTTCGACCATGTACCGCCACCTCGACCACCGCGCTCGGTCGAAACCGAATGGGTCGGCAATCAGCCGCTCGGTCTCGGCCCGCGGGTGCCGATGACGATCATCTCGCCGTGGACTGTTGGCGGTTTCGTTTGTTCGCAGGTGTTCGACCACACGTCCGTCACGCAGTTCCTGGAGACGCGGTTCGGAATCACGCAACCGGAAATCGACCCGTGGCGACGCACGGTGAGTGGCGACCTGACGTCGGCGTTCGACTTCGCCAACCCGCGCAGCCGACCGACTTTGGCTCGCCCGCAACCCACTCCGCCGCTGGAACCGCGGTGGACACCGACCCCGCCCACCGAACAGAGAATGCCCCTGCAGGAAAGCGGCACTCGACCAGCACGGGCCCTTCCCTATCAACCCGACGCCTACACGACGGTGAACCCGGAAACCGGCTCGTTGGCGGTCCATCTGGCCAATACCGGCGCCGCATCAACGCACCTGGCCTTGTACCCGTACGCAGGTGAGTTCGACGAGCCACGGCATTACGACCTCCTGGGTGAGGTCGATGACACCGTTGCGCTCAGTGATCGCGTCTACAGCCTGACCCTGTTGGGTCCCAACGGTTTCAGGCGCGAGTTCAGCGGAGCTACAGACAGTGCGGCAGCTTCGCTCGACGTCTCGACAACTGTCGACGCAGGGACGCGCACGCTTGTACTGACGGCGACCAATTCCGGAAGTCGTGCACTGACGGTCAATGTGGACGGAAACCGACGCAAACTCGCTGCCGGTGCACACTCTCAGTGGACGGTGCGTTCGGTGGACGGCTGGTATCAGGCCGCCGTGACGGTCGACGAAGATCCTGAATTCAAGCGCGTGCTCGTCGGACACATCGAAAACGGGCGGACCAGTGTAAGCCAACCGACGTGAATCGACACCGAGCGTTCAAGCCCAGGGCCGAATCCCCATTCGGACAAGTCAATCCATCCACACACCCAGAAGGAGTTTCCGTGCGTCGTATCCCGCTCTCAGCACTGATAGTCGCGGGCTCACTGATACTGGGCGGCGGAATTGCCGCGGCTCAGGGCAGCCTGCCCACGTCGGAGAGCGCCGATGGCACGTCGGTGCCACCGTCGTACCTGACCGACGACGCCGGGCGCTCCTTGATCCTGCAAGGGTTCAACACGGCGTCGAGCGCAAAAAGCGCACCCGACGGCATGCCGAAGTTCACCGAAGCCGATCTCGAGCGCGAACATGCCGACATGGGAACAAATTTCGTGCGTTTCCTGATCTCCTGGCGTTCGGTGGAGCCAGAGCCGGGACAGTACGACCAGAAATATCTGGACCGCGTCGAGGACCGGGTCAGCTGGTACGCCGAACGCGGGTACAAGGTCATGCTCGACATGCATCAGGACGTCTACTCCGGCGCGATCACACCAGAGGGCAACAGCGGCAACGGCGCCGGCAACATCGGCAACGGCGCACCGGCCTGGGCGACCTACATGGACGGCCTTCCGGTCAGCCCTCAAGACCGCTGGGAGCTGTACTACATCCAACCCGGCGTGATGCGCGCATTCGACAACTTCTGGAACACCACCGGCCAACACCCCGAACTGGTCGAGCACTACGCGAACGCCTGGCAGGCGGTGGCCGAACGTTTTGCAGGCAATGACACCGTCGTGGCATACGACCTGATGAACGAGCCGTGGGGCGGTTCCCTCCAAGGCCCCGCCTTCGAAGGTGGGCCCCTCGCTGCCCTGTATCAGCGAACCACCAACGCCATCAGGGAAGTTGATCAGGACAGCTGGGTGTGTGTGGCCCCGCAGGCAGTCGGCGTCAACCAAGGTGTCCCCAGCGGACTCACGAAGATCAACGACCCACGAGCCGGCGAACAGCGAATCGCCTACTGCCCACACCTGTACCCGCTGCCCCTCGACCTCGGTGACGGATACTCCGGTCTCTCACGCACACTCACCGACGCGACCATCGACACCTGGCGCGACAGCGTCGAACACATCGCAGGCAACGTACTCGGCGGCGTTCCGATCATTCTCGGCGAATTCGGGCTCGACACAACACTGCCCGGCGCAACCGACTACATCGACCGCGTCTACACGACCGCCCGAGAACTCGGCGCGGGTGTCTCCTACTGGTCCAGTGATCCAGGTCCTTGGGGCCCGTACCTGCCGGACGGATCGCAGACACTCCTCGTCGACACCCTGAACAAGCCGTATCCGCGTGCCGTCGCGGGCACACCCACCGAATGGTCCTCGACCGTTGACCGCCTTCAGCTGACGTTCACCCCGAACCCCGCGGTAACGGCACCGACCGAGATCTACCTACCCGAAAGCGGCTTTCCCGGCGGCGTCGACGTCGCGGGCGCCGACATCGTGAACTGGAACCCCCAAAGCCGTCTTCTCACAGTGGAAACCGCGGACGACGCGGGCCCCGTCACGGTCACGGTGACGCCGGCAAGCTGATCGCGAGCGTCGAGATTCCTGGATATTTGTCCGGTTCTTTCGTAACGTACAAGCGACGGGTGATCGGCCGACGGAAGGCGAGTATGTCCACGGAGAAGATGTCTGTCCAAGATCGTTTTGCGCGGGTGGTGCTCGATGTCGTCGGCGCCTTACCGACCGGCGCGCAGCGCATTCTCGGTGGCAAGCCGAAGGAGATCGACGGGCAGACTCTGCACCCCGAGATCCAGCTTGCGCTGAGATTGCTCTCAGCGGTCGAAGGTACGAGCTTCGAGCATCTTCCGGTCGAAGAGGGACGGGCTCAGATCGACGCCGAATCGCGACTGTTCGGCGGTACGCCCATCGACATCGAGACGGTACGTGACCTCGAGATCCCGGCCGGGGATCACGCGATTCCGGCTCGGCTGTATCGCCCGGCCGGAGTCTCAACGCCCGCTCCACTTTTGGTGTACTTCCACGGCGGCGGGTTCGTCCTCGGCAGCCTCGAGAGCGGCGACAGTGTGTGCCGCTTCCTGGCCCGCCACGGCGAGATCAGTGTGCTGTCGGTGGACTACCGGTTAGCACCGGAGTTCCCCTTCCCCGCCGGGGTCGATGACGCCGTCGCCGCATTCCGGTACTGCGTCGAACATGCCACAGATCTGGGAGCAGATCCGAAATCCATTGCGGTAGGCGGAGACAGCGCGGGTGGGAACTTGGCTGCCGTCGTCGCGCAGTCCACGATCGAAGACGACGTCAAGCCCGCATTTCAGCTACTCTTCTTTCCCTGGGTGGACCTTTCGTCGAAGCGCCCTTCGCACAAGATGTTCGGCACCGACTTCTTTCTCACCGACGCCCAACTCGACTGGTATGCGGCCCATTACCTGTCGGGCGGCGCTTCGGCCCTCGACCCGCGAGTCTCCCCGCTGCTCACTCCGGACCTGGCCGGCCTACCGCCCGCGTACGTTGCCGTCGCCGGTTTCGACCCACTACGCGACGAGGGTGAGGAATACGCGAACAGGCTGCGAGAGGCCGGAGTCCCGGTTGCACTCAGGCGTCACAATGGATTGATCCATGCCTTCGTCAACACCACCGGTGTCGGCCATACCGGTCAAGATGCGATGTTCGAGGCCTGCGGCGCTCTGCGGGTTGGACTTTCGGGCCCGCACTGAGGGCAGGGTCACGAAACGGGGAGTGCCAGATCCGCCCACTCGACCATCGCTTCGAGCACGGAGCGCAGTTCCATCCCCGTCGCGGTGAGTTCGTACTCCACTCGCGGCGGCACCTCGGCGTAGGCAGTCCGGGTCACCAGATCGAACTCCTCGAATCGCTTGAGTCTGGTGGACAGTGTCCTGGGACTGATGCCGGGCAATGCGCGTCGTAGTTCCGTGAAGCGCATCGGGCCGTGCGTGAGCTCACGAACGATCAGCGTTGCCCACGGTCCGTCCAGAACCAGCAGAAAGCGCGCGACGCCGCACTCCGGAAGCACGTGACCTGATTCACTCATCGATTCCCCATTAGTTCACTTGAAGTAACTGGTTCCCAATCTGAACTATAGGCGTCATGACTTACACAGTGCATGGCGCCACCGGCGCACAGGGTTCTCCCGTTCTCGCGGGATTGGTCGCGGCTCTCGCCGGATCGACAGGTGCCGAAGTCCGAGCAATCACCCGCAACCCCGACCAGACGTTCGAGGGTGCGAACACCGTCGTCGCGGACAATGCGTCAGCCGACTCTCTCGCCGACGCTTATCGCGGGGTAGACGGGGTGTTCTTCCACCTGCCACTCGCCGGCGACACCGAGACGCTAGCTGGTTACGCCCACAACGTTCTGGCAGCAGCAAGAGTGACAGGTCCTTCGCGGTTCGTGATCTCTACCAGCGGCACGGTGACCGGCGACGCTACTTCGCCGCTTGCCGGTCCCAACACACCCGTTCTCTCCGAGCTCGTCGACGGACTCCGCGCCGAAGGTATCGCGGTGACCGTCCTGACCCCGCGTTTGTTCCTCGAGAATCTTCTTCTGCCCACCGTGCTGTCGGGGGTGAAAGACGAAGGGGTCCTGCGTTACCCACTACGTGCCGATCTCGCGGTCGCATGGAGTTCACATCTCGACGTCGCTGATGCAGCCGTTGCGGCCCTGACTCTCGACGTAGCACCGGACGCGGTCGACATCGGACAGATTCCGGCGATCACCGGCATCGAACTGGCCGAGGCATTCGCCGAACACTTCTCGCGCGCGGTAACTTTCGAAGCCGTGACGCCCGACGCCTTCGGTGCGTCGATTGCGCCGATCATCGGAGCGGGCGCAGCAGCCGGGGTTTCCCAGCTCTACACGGGGCTCGAATCTGCCGACAGCGTCGCGTTCGACTCCGCGACGGGTTCTGCCGTTGCCTTGGGCATCGTCGCCCGCAGCCCCCGGGCCTGGCTGGTAGATCTCGGAGTGAACTGACCGGAACAACGCAAACGGCCGGCTCCGCGAAGTATCGCGTGGAGCCGGCCGATTTCCGGGGTTACCGGTGCGTGCGGGTCTTCAACTGGCGGTTCAGCTGCCGACTCCCGAAGTCCAGACCGGCACCGTCACTGGTGGCCAGCACGGTGAGTCCAGCGGCGACCAGCAACGAAATAAGCACAACGCTCATGGTGAGTCACCTTTCTTCCTGTCGTGAAACGGTTTTGCGCCTCCGGGAAATGTCGACATATCCGGCACCCCACTTCAGCTGACCTCAAAGTATCTGTAACTGTGGGTTACGCGCAATGTGTGGTCCCTCACCTGAAAGCGCAGGGTGATGCGCAGATCACGCTGCGTTCGACGGCGAACTTACCTGGCCAGAACCATGTTCACGAACTCGTCGGCGAGCGCCTGAGCGTCCGCACCGCTGCCAGGAACCACATCGGGCGCACTGTGTACCAATTGCATCTGCCCCAGGTACATCGAATAGGCAAGTACGCCACGATGTTCCGCTTTCTGCCTGTCCATCCCCAGATCGACCAACAACGTCACGATGTAGGTAACTCGACGCTCGGTGACACGTCGAACCGCCGCCGAAACCAAAGGATGGCCGATCCCGGCAAGCAGTTCCAACTCCGCACGGCGACCGGCCAATCCGGTCGTGACCGAATCCACCAGACGACGCAACCTCACCTCCGCCGGTTCACCAGAGGACTCGACGGAGGAGATCAGTCTCTCGGTTGCCAAAACTTCCCACCGGCCGAGCGCAGCTTGCAGCAATTCGTCGCGGTTGGCGAAGTGCCAATAAAAGGAACCCTTGGTCGATCCGAGCGTGCGCGCCACCTTTTCGACTGCAACTGCATCAGGCCCATGGCTTGTCAGAGCCTGGAAAGCTGCATCGATCCACTGGTCGCGAGAGAGTCGGGCGCGGGCATTCGGCACCTCCGTACGGTACCGTATGGGTAAGTTCCATACGGCACCGTACGGAGGACGAAATGACACTCGCTTTCAAGGCAATGCCTGCACCGGACTGGGCAGAAGCCACCACGATCACCATCCCGTCTGTTCCGACCCATACATCCGAGGAGTGGGCGCAGGCAGTCTTCGACGTCAGGAATGTCCCCGCACCCGTCCTCGCGATGTTCTGGCTCAGGGAGCGGATAGTCGGACTGCTCGGCATCGCCAAGGGACGCCCCGACACCTTTGCCGTCGACAAGATCGCCGACGGCGAGGCCCTCATCGAAGCGGACGAGAAACACCTACGATTCGTCGCCTCGGTTCAGGCCGACAACGACGCCGGCCTCCTGCACGTCGTCACCGCCGTGGAGCTGAAGAACCGCGCGGGCCGAATCTACTTCGCACCCGTTCAGGTACTGCACGGCGTGATCACGCGGGCAATGATGACGTCCGCTCGAAAGAGACTGTGCACGTGATCAACCGTCCGGACCGCCCTTGAGTTCGAGGCTGATCTGATCGGCATCCAGCGCGGCAAGTGCCGATCCGAGCATCCGTGCGTCGAACACGCCATCGTCACGTGCGTCGAGCAGTGCCTGACGCTGCGCGTCGATCACGTCGAGGCGGATCCTCTTCTTCGACCGACCCTCTGGCGGAACGACACTCGCAGCAGCATCTTCGAGGAGGTCGAGCAACCTGCGATGCTCGTCTAGTTCGGATTCGGTGAGGTCCTGCGCTGCCGGACCGGTCGCCACTACGACGCGCTTCAACGTTCCTCCCTGAAGGATCAACGAGCCTGCTGCCACCAGGAACGCAACCAAGATCAGGAGCGATCGACTCGGGGTGTCTTCCGGCAGAGTCTGCGCTGCAGCCAGAGTGACCGCCCCGCGCATGCCGGCCCAGATGACGATCGTGCCTTCACGCCATCCCAACGGCGCAGCAAGGTAGTAGTCGATATCGGCAACCGTCCGCCGAACCCGAACCTTGAACCTTTCCATCTGATTCGCCGAAGGTGCCCGGCGCCTGCTGCGTCGTTCGTCTGGCGGGTAATCCTCGGGATTGTCGAGGCGATTCGCGATGTCGGAGAGTCTGGGTTTCATGCGTTCACGAAAATTCGCCCGCGCTTGGAGCGCTCGCAGGAGCGGGGCCACGTACAGAGCCCGCACCAAGATCGTGAGGAACAGTGCACCCGCCGCCACGAAGACCGCCGTGGATATGCCCTCGTGGTCGACCCGGACATCGTCGACTATCGACGAGAGTTCAAGGCCCATCACCAGGAAGATCGCACCTTCGAGGACCAATTCGACTGTGCGCCAGTTCTGGGAGTCGGACAACCGGTGTCGCGGTGACAGCTTCCGAGGAGCGTCGTAGCCGGTGACGAGCCCGGCCACGACGGCAGCAACCAACCCTGACGCACCCAACTCTTCGGCGGGGATCGCCGCCAGAAACGGCACCGTGAACGAGATGACCGTGTTGACCGTCGAATCGGTGACACGGGCGCGAACCATCAGGTTGACCTTGCCGACGACAACTCCGATGACCGCGGCCACGACGACGGCAAAAGCGAACTTGCCCAACACACTCCACAGCGACACCGATGCGGCGGCCCCGGCGATGGCAGTACGCAACAGGACCAGAGCGGTGGCGTCGTTGAGCAGGCTTTCGCCTTCGAGGATCGACACCACCCGCGGCGAGACCGGGAGTTTCTTGACGATGGACGTCGCGACGGCATCCGTCGGGCTCACGATCGCACCGAGTGCAATGCCCCACCAGATACCGAGTCCTGGTATCACCCAGGAGAAGAACACACCGAGAACAAGCGCACTCACGACCACGAGCAGAACGGAAAGCCCACCGATGGCACCGAACTCACGCCGAAACTCCATCGACGGCATCGAGACCGAGGCGGAGTACAGCAGTGTCGGAAGCACGCCTGCCAGAATCCATTCCGGGTCGATGTCCACTGCTGGGACAAATGGTAGGAGGCTGACAACGATCCCGGCCATCACCAGAATCAACGGTGCTGCGACTCCGATCCGCGCTCCGAGCGTCGAGGCCGCGACGATTCCGAGCAGTCCGAGCACCACGATGATCAGAGCATCCACTGCTTCCCCCTGTACCCCCGGATTTGTGTCTGGCTCTTTCTACACCTTTGCCGGAGACGGGGGCGAGACCTGCCAGGCAACGGCGATCAGAACAACCGTGAACGCCGATGCGGGCCACAGAGCGTGAAGACCGATCCACCGATGAACGAGCGCACCGACCACCGCGCCCGCGATCAACCCCGCGCACATCCCGAAGTGCTGCAGCCACGCCCACTTCGGGCCACCCAGAAAGGCTCCGGTCAGACGCTGGCCCATCTTGACCAGCGCACCGGTCATGTACGTGACACCGATCGTCACCTCGCCGTCGCGCTGGAACACCGAGTTGACGGCTCCCATCGCCAAGGCCATCGCCGAGATCGCGCCGGGGGTGACGTCGAGGCTGCTCATCACCGAACCGATGGACAGCAGCCCGGCTACAACCGCGAGCACCGTGACCTTGCGAGCCCGGACCGAATAGCGCTCCGTGAAGTGGGTGACGACGGTTCCCAGCGCGATTCCCAGGAGGAAGAGCACGATGATTCCGCCGGCAACTCTCGCGGTCGACCACACCCCGTCGGCAAATGCGACGCTCGCCTGCGTCATGTTGCCGCTCATGAACGAAACGAAAGGCCCACCGAGCGTGATGAATCCGAGCGCGTCGACGTAACCGGCCAACCCGGCGAGCGCTGTCGCCAGGCCGATCAGCGACCTGCTGTATCCCGTCACCCGACGAGCTCGGTTCAGCTCAGCTTGCTGGTGCGCAGCTCGTGGCCCTTGGACGTCTTGCAGCGGCCGGTCTCGAGATCCCACTGCCAGCCGTGCAGATCGCAGGTGAGGTTGGTGCCGTCGACAACACCGAACTTCGACAGGTCCGCCTTGAGGTGGGGGCAACGACGCTGAATCTCGTACCCGCCCAACTCGATAGACGCGCTGTCGTCGTGGGCCTCGGCGAACCAGCCGTCGGCGTACGCGATGCGCTCGTCGGTGAGGCACTTGAAGAACGTGTAGAGGAATTCGTTGTACCCACCGATGCGCCACGCCGTGAAGCGTGTCGACAGGAAGATGGTGTTGACCCAGTCGGGCTCGTCGTCGCGCAGAACGGTGCGAACCAGTTCGGGAGCGATGCGGAAGCCGTAGCGGTACTTGCCTTCTCCGTCGATGGGCTCACGAACGATCCGCTTCGGGAAGTCGAGGACGACCGTCTCCTCTCCCATCACGAGTCCGACGGGGTAGCCGATTCCGTCGCAGATCAGATCGGACTGAGCCATGATCGGCTCGAACTTGGCCTTGAGACCGTCGAGCAGCGGCTCGCCTTCGGCCGGAGCCCACGTGGCCTTCTGCGCGGCGATGACCGGTGCCATCTTCTGCGCCATCTTCTCGATGTACTCGGCCTTGTTGGAGAAGATCTTGTCGACGTCTGCGTCCGGGATGGGATGCGTCAGCGCGACCTTCTCGCTTCCGCGAAGTTCGACGGCCGAGCCGGGGATCATCAGCAGACCACGATCGTTGCCGTTGATGCGCATCTGCTCGAGGAACGTGATCTGGTCGGGGAAGATGTTTCCCTCGTCGCCGTGATCGTCGTTGAGGTAACGCAGGTCGTCGTCGAGGAAGACCGGCGGGCCGGCCGACGGGACAACCCAGGCAGCGTCGACCTGGGAGATGTAGTTGCGGCAGCGGTCCATGCCGCGCTGACGCTTCTGCTTGCCGAAGTTGCGCTTGGTGCCCTTCGGGATGTCGTAGACCATCGGGTACCAGATCGCGCCCGAGTACTGCAGCAGATGGATGTCGACCTTCCCGAAGGCGTCGGTCAGCGGGTCCAGGTCGACGGGCCTGGCGTCGTTCATGTTGAAACAGGTGGTTTCCCCGTCCGAGACGACGAGGCCCGAGTCACCGATCGGACCGTCCGCGGGAGCGCGCAGAGCGATGATCATGATGTCGAGATCGCCCTTGGGACCGCTGACGGTGTGCTTGACGGAGTCTTCCGTCTCGAAGAACTTGTGGAAGCCGAGCTTCTCGAGTTCACGCTTGAGGTCCGGCACCGGGTAATCGGGGAGCAGGACTGTGGCGTCCTTGTTGACGTGCGCGATCAGATTCTTCGGATCGAAGTGGTCCTTGTGCAGGTGCGAGACGTAAAGGTAGTCGCAGTTGCCCAGCGCGTCCCAGTCCAACTCTGTGTTGTCGGGGAACGGCACCCAGGACGCAAAATACGTCGGGGTCACCCATGGATCACACAGGATGGATCCGGCCTCGGTCTGGATGTGAAATCCTGCGTGGCCGACGCTGGTGATCTGCATTGCAACCTCCGAAATCGTACTGCTGGTCAACTCAGCATAGTCGGCGCGATCAGGGCCAAATCGCGATCGAGGAGGCGGCCGGTTGTGACGTCATGCACGTCAGAGGTCGAAAGTGGGTTGTGAATCAGACCTGCCGGTGACGCGGACAACACTCTCTGTGCTGGCGTGTTCGCCGTATTTCTTGGCGTTCGCGGGAGCTGTTTCAGCATTCCCGAAGACAGCCCCTAAGGCTAACCTAACAAGCATGACTCGACTCCTTTCTCCCTCCACGACCGATCGCGACTACTGGGCGATCGTGGACAACCTGACGCGACGCGGTTTCTTCGGCGTCGGCGCGGGCGTCGCTGCGGCCGCGTTACTCGCCGCCTGCAGCAGCACGGAAAGTTCGACGCCCGACAACGCGGAGACCTTCGAGTTCACGCGCGGCGACGAGAAGCTGATCATTCCGACGGACCCGCAGAACGTCGTTGCCCTCGATCCACGGGACGGCCTCGAATTGTCGATCCTCGCCGGATACCCGGTGACCGCCTACCCGACCGGCGCCGCCGAACACCTGCGCCGTGAGGTCCCGGATGCCACGGGTGTCGAGATCTTCGCCGAAGGTGCTTCCGATCCCAACTTCGAATACATCTCGACCCTCGGCGCAGACCTTCTCGTCCTCAGCGCAGGCTGGTGGGACACCGGGTCGTACGGCAACGACCGGATGCAGCAGATCGCACCGGTCCTGCCCGTCGGCAAGGACTTCACCCCGGAATGGCGGAAGGTCATGTCGGACTTCCTCACCGGCATCGGGCGCAGCGATCGCGCCGAAGAAGTACTCGCCGAGTACGACGCCCATGTAGCTCAGGTCCGCCCGACCGTCGAACCGCTGATGGCCGGCAAGAAGGTTGCCTTCGTCGCCGCCGCGGAGGATCAGATCGCGTGGTTCCAGAACGATTTCCGCACCGCCGTCGCCGAGGACCTGGGATTCGAGGTGCTCCGTGAAGGCCCCGACCTTCGCGTGATGCTCGGGTCGGAGCAGTTCAACCGTCTCGAAGAAGCCGACGTCATCTTCGCCTTGGATCGCAGCGCCTCCGGCAGCGTGTACACCTCGCCGACGTGGCAGCGTCTGCCCGCCGCGCAGGCTGGTCGAGTGATTCCCTTCGACTACTACAAGGCCGCGGGATACGCCTTGACCGCCAAGGTTCTCGTCGACGACTTGGCGGCCGGGGTCAAGCGGTAGAACCTGTCCTTCGTCAGCCCGACGGGGCCCCGATCATTCGGCGCCGGCGGCTCGTCCTGTCACGCGGTCCCGAAACTCGCGGAACGCTTCGAATCCTCCGGTGAGCGCCCGCGCCAGTTCCTCGGCGCTGTCGACCCAGACGACGTCCTCCAACTCGGAAACGTCGTCGGGCTCGTGATTGCGCTGAGGAACGAGAAACGTCGGGTCACCCTGAGGGTTGACGATCAGGAACCCAGCGGCCGCGCAGAGGTCGTAGACGAACGCGCACTCGGCAGGCGACAGCGTCGCGTGGAAGATTCCACCACTGAGTGGATCGCTCTGCTCGAGCGAGTCGAGATGAAGGTCGGAGAAGGCCCCGTCGATCGTCAATGCCCTGTCGTCACGGTCGACGATCTCGCCTCCGTACGGGCTCTCGACCACGCGCAGCCCGTGCTGATCGAGGAAAGCGGCGACCGCCGCCCGATCAACATCGAGTTGCACGTCCTTCGTCACCCGCATGAAGTGCAGCGAGAAACCCATCGATCCCCCTCGTCCATTCGCGACGCACGTGATGCGCTCGCCAGTACCTCGACAGCCGAGAAGCGTCAAAACTACCTCTCGAGTAGGGTCCGGATCGCCTCGACCACTTCGGCAGGCGCCTCTTCTGCCATGAAGTGACCTGCGGACAGCGTGCGGTGCTCGAGATCGGGCGCCCACGCTTTCCACAGGGCCTCGGCGTCGTAGCCGAGCATCGAGCCCCAGTCCTGCTGAATGACCGTGACCGGCATGTGCAGTTGGTTGCCCGCCTCCCGATCGGACTGATCGTGTTCGATGTCGATGCCTGCCGACGCCCGGTAATCAGCAACGATCGACGGCACCGCCTCCCGTGAGGCGCGCAGGTATTCCGCCCGCACGTCTACCGGAATCGCTTCGCGGTTCTGCGTCCACACGTCGAGAAAGTACTCGAAGAACGCATCGGCGCTGGCGCTGATCATCTGCTCGGGAAGACCAGGTGGCTGAGCCATGAGATAGAGATGGAACGCCACAGCAGCATTCGATCCATGCAGGATGTCCCACATATCCAGGGTGGGGAGCACGTCCAGCGAGCCGAGTTGCGTGATCACATCCGGATGATCCAGCCCCGCTCTGACGGCAACCAGTGCGCCACGATCGTGGCCGACGAGGGCGAACTTCTCGTGTCCCAATTTCCTCGCCACCTCGACGATGTCGGCAGCCATTGTTCGTTTGGAGTAGGTGTCCGGGTTTTCCTCGACCGGTTTGTCGCTGGCTCCGTATCCGCGGAGATCCGGGCAGATGACGGTGTGATCCGACGCCAAGGCAGTGGCTACGTGACGCCACATGAGGTGAGTCTGAGGGAAGCCGTGCAGAAGGACGAGTGGTGTTCCGCTTCCGCCGACCGCGACGTTGAGCCGCACTCCGTCTGCTGTGGAAATCTGCTGGTAGTCGAAGCCTGGAATGGTGATAGTCATCGATCGCTCTCGTTAGTCGGGGTGATGGCAGGTCGGGGTGATGGCAATCAGCTTCGCCGCAGTCGATGAGCGTTCGATGAGCGCGATAGCGTGGGGAAATGCGAGACCACACATTTGAAGCCCCGGCTTTGGGAGTGCTCGGACCCGTGGTCGCGTGGAACGAGTCTTCACACCAGATCGATCTGAAGGGTCCACGACACCGAGCGGTCCTCGCTCGTCTCGTCGTCGCCCGCGGACGTGTTGTTCCCGTGGACGTGATTGTCGACGACCTCTGGGTCGATCCTCCGTCCGGCGCTACCAGCGCAATACGTACGTTCGTTTCCGCATTGAGGCGTGCGCTCGAACCGGATCGCGCGCCGCGAAAGAAGCCGAAAGTCATTGTCACCGAAGGGCCCGGTTACGCCTTTCATGCAGCACCCGACGCGGTCGACGCTTGGGAATTCGAAAGACTGGTGCGAGAAGCCGCAGATTCGACGCCGGCGCAATCACTCGAACTGCTCCGAACCGCGCTGCAGCTGTGGAGAGGGCCGGCCTACGCGGAGTTCGCCGACGAGCCTTGGGCCCGAACGGAGCGATCACGCTTGGAGGAACTGCGTCTGACTGCCGTCGAACGCTTGGCATCCGCGCAGCTCGATCTCGGGCGAGCTGCCGAAGCGATTCCCGATCTGGATGCCCACGTGACGGAACACCCTTGGCGCGAGGATGGTTGGCGACTACTCGCTCTCGCGCTGTACCGGTCCGATCGTCAAGGCGATGCTCTGGCAGTCCTACGTCGCGCACGGAAGTTACTCGCCGAAGAGTTGGGCATCGACCCTGGCCCACGGCTGAACGACCTCGAGTCCGACATTCTCCGCCGGGAAACCCACCTGGATCCTGCAGGGGCAGAACAGATCTTCAGTCAGGTTTCGGCAGCGTACGACCGGACCGTAGCGGCAGGATCGAAATCGAGACTGGAGTCAACCGTCGGCCTCCTCCGAAGTTTGGCAGTTGCGGGCGGAAGCGGACTCGAGACTGCCCGAAACCAACGACTGACAATCATCGGCGCCGCTGAACAATTGGACGACGTCGAACTCACCGCGCGGATCATCGGCAATTACGACGTGCCCGGGATCTGGACGCGATCCGACGATCCTCGGCAGGCTACGCAGATCGTCGAGGCCGCTCAGCGCACTCTCGATCGACTTCCGGGCGGCAACGAACCCGCTCGGGCGAGACTGTTGGCGACAATCGCACTCGAATCGCGCGGACTGCCCGGTCATCACGGTCTCGAATGTGCCCGTGCCGCAGTACAGATCGGTCGCGCTCTCGACGATCCAGGGCTCCAGGCCTTCGCTCTGAACGGATTGTTCATGCAGACGTTCTGGACTAACGGTCTGGCCTCCGAGCGCGACGACATCGGCCGTGAACTGGTCGACCTCGCCTTTCGACACGGCCTGGCTACCTTCGAGATCCTCGGCCATCTGATCCGCATGCAAGCCCTCAGCGCCCTTGGGCAATTCGATGCAGCCGAGCTACATTCCGAGACGGTTGATCGATTGGCCGGACGTCACGAACGCCCGTTGGCAGCGGTGTTCACCACCTGGTTTCGCGCTATGCGTACTGCCGCTGCCGGCGCGGAGGCCGCGCACTGCGAGAAGCTGTACGAAGCTGCGGCGGTCAATCTTTCCGATGCCGGCATGCCGGGTCTCGCGGACGGCATACTCCCTCTCGCAATTCTCGCCCTCCGCGTATGGCGGGGACTGCCGGCGATTTTCGACCCGACCACGCAGTGGGGCCCCTACGAACCCTGGGCCCGGCCACACCTGCTCATCGCACAGGGGCAGACGAACGAAGCAGCGAAGGCCGTCGAGGCATTGCCGGACCCGCCCGAAGACCTACTCTCCGAGGCACTGTGGTGCTTGACTGCCGCAGCGGCGACTGCAGTCGGCGACCGTCGAGTCAAGGAGCGTGCGCGAGCGGCGCTCCTACCTGCCGCCGCCGAAATAGCCGGCGCCGGAAGCGGAATGCTCACCGTGGGACCCGTCTCGCACTACCTGGCCGAATTGGAGCAGGGCTGAACCGTCAGGTGAATGCAATCACCGTCTCACCCCACGCCTCCCGGATCTCGCGGTCGAGATCAGCGACGACGGCATCGCGTTTGTCGATCAACAGTGTCGAGCGTGTGTCGGTGTCGTAAGTGGGCCACCCCGGGTCCGCACCCAGTTCGCGATCGTCCCCGGCGTCGTAATCGCCTGCAGCTCTGGCAAAGTCCAACCACCTCGCCTGCATGCGCTCAGAGACATGACGCGCCGCGCTCAAGCCACCCAACTTGTAGGTAATGTCTCGTGCCCCGTGGTTGATGTTGCCGAAGACGTAGGCAAGTTCGGTGCCGTGGGTCGCACCGATCTTCAGCGCCTTGAGCATCGGCGGCGCGTAGTCGAAGCGATACAACCACGTCGGCGCAACCTTGCTGTGCGCCTCGGCGATCCACAACGTAGGCAGCCGGAATCCGAAATCACGGGTCAAACCGAGACCGGCGCCCAGCTTGGACAGTCCCGAATACGCGCCTTCGATTTGAGAATGATCCGGTAGCTCGAGTCCTGGATGCTCGTCGGCGATCTCCGCGAACATCGACGTGATCACGACGGGATCGATCGGCATCAACGGCGACTTCATCATCCGGAAGAGCGAAGATTCGTCCTTGTTGGTTCCGATGATCAGCGGAATCGGGTGTGCATTGCCGTGACGGAACGCGCGCACCGGGTAGTCAGGGAGCAGATCACCGTCGACGATCGGCGCGAACGCCAAAGTGCCAGGCGTCTCCTGGGGGACGCGAGCAAACAGTTCGTCTGACGGCCCGATCAAGTCTTCGGCAGACGTGGACCGCAACAGACCCAGATCGCTTCCGCCGCTGAAGATCTCGAGAAACAGCTTCGCGACGATCTCACCACGTTCACTACCGTACACCGAAGTGGCGGGCGAACTCTCGGCAATAGCGCGATGAAACAGGCCGCGAGCGGACGGGACGGTCATCAGCGTCGTCACCGCGCCGCCACCTGCCGACTCGCCGAACAACGTCACTTTGTCGGGATCGCCACCGAAAGCCGCGATGTTGCCTTGAACCCATTGCAGCGCTGCAATCATGTCGCGGAGAGCGACATTGGGCTCGAAGGTATGTTCACTCGAATTGAAGGACGAGAAATCGACGAAGCCGAACACACCGATGCGGTAGTTGATCGAGACGACGACAACGTCGCCGTTCTCAGCCAATGTGGTTGCGTCGAAAAGTGGTTGGCTGGACGCTCCGCGGAAATACGCTCCGCCGTGAATCCAGACCATCACCGGTTTACCCGGCGCATCAGAACCGACGGGGCCCGGTGCCCACACGTTGAGGAACAGGCAGTCTTCGTCCATCGGAACGTTCTCACCGAGCGGGATCATCGCGAGCCGACTTTGCGGCTCACACGGCCCGAATTCTGTTGCGTCCTGGACCTCGGTCCACGGCTGCGGCGGAACCGGCGCGCGAAATCGCAGCGCACCGACCGGAGGTGCCGCGTAACGAATCCCCTTCCAACTCGACACCGAGCCTTTCGTCGATCCTCGAACCGGCCCGTACGTTGTCTCGACTACCGGCGCTTCGCTGGGTGTGATCGTCATTCGATTTCTCCTCGAAAACAAGTTGCTACTTCGACAGGGCTTCGACAACGTGCGAGAGTTCCAATGCTGCCAGCATCAGGAACAAAACGGTCATGATTGCCGCATTGTGGCGGATCAGAGTGCTTTTGGTGGCGCTCAGTGCATCGGTCACCTTCGCCGAGGGCACGGCAGCCAATGCTGACAGCACGATCAAGGCGATGGACGCCGCTACCGCGAACAGAACGGAGTACGCGATCACTGATACCCAGCCGAGGCGCCCGCCACCGATGATCGAACCTGCCTTGAGTTCGAGCGGCAGGTTCTTCGCGTTGGGTACGGTCAACAACAGTCCCAGAACCGCAGCTTTGGCCGGTTGCATCGAGTCGATCTGCGCCAGCCACGACGGCATCGCCGGCTCGGCATCGTCTTTCGGACGGCCACGCCAACTCGAGTACGCGAGCGCCAGAAAACCGACAGTGAACACGACGGCGAACACCGTCTGGACGGTATGCGCGCTGCCGCTGGACTTCGATTCCACTCCGGTGGTCGAGAGTGCCGTCGCTGCTGTGATCGCTGCCGCGGCCAGCACGATGCTCGCGGTGTACGCGAATGCATTTGCCTTCGCCCGAGTGGACAGCAGGATCGCGATGATCGCAACCAGAGGAATCGGGCTGATGACGACGCCGGTGGCGAGTGGGATGAGCTGCGCAGTAATCGATTCCATTTCTGCGACCGTACAAGCGGCCAATCCGGCCATTGGCGAAACGTTCGGCCTCCACGACATCGCCACTCACGGTGTCACAGAAGCACGGCTGTGAGGACCACCCGGTCTTCCTCTTCGACAAGTTCGAGGGACGTTACCGTACCGGCGAGCGATTCAAGCCCGATCCCTGAGTCCCGTGCCACCGGCAGCCGACCCGGCGAACTGATCCGCACTACTACCGCCCGAGCATCGGCGAGTGTCACCTCGAGGAAGACGGGCCCTCCTGCACCGTGTTTCACGGCGTTGGTCAGTCCCTCCGACAGGATCTCCACCACGCTGTCGAGCCGAGCGGAGCCGGAACCGATCACCGCCCAGACTTCGTCGTCGACGTGACTGACGACCGGAATTGCGTATCGCCACACCGTGACAAGATCATCGATACGCTTTCGGGCATCGGAGTCAGCCGGCTTATCGGATGACGCAGACAGGTCGCTTTCCAAGCCGTCGAGAATGTGGGCAATGGTTGCCGCAACATCGACTGGGCGACCGGCAACGGCGCCCGAAGACCATGCGGCCGCTACGAGTTCGCCCTGCACCGACGAGTGCAACAACCTGGCCAGTCCACGTCGGGTGTGCATGAGCTCGGCATGGATACGAGCTGCATCGAGCGCTTGCCGGCTCAGGGCACTGCGGAGTTGACGCTCCTCGTCCTGACGCTGCGTATCCGCAGCCCTGATCAGGCAGACGGACAGCGCAACCAACGGGTAGACGGCCATCGACGAGAGATAGAAAGTCGGGGTACGGCCGAACACCGTCAGGAGCAGCCACGTCGCGGTACTGCTGATCAGCGCACTCGAGCAGTACACCGCAGAAAGAGTCGCGATCCGTCTCAGAGGGCCGTCTCCGCTGCTGACAACTCGGCGAGCGCACGCATTGCCACCGACGAAGAGCCAGAAACCGACGCCGAGCTGGACCGCCGTGAACGTCACGCCGTAAGTCGTGAGCAGGTAGACGGTCACCAGTGCCGTGTACGCGAACACCGGTACGTACAGTGGCGCCGGTTCAACACTGCGTACGACGCCGATCAGTCGATCTCTCGCCGTCAGCCGCACAGTCGGCGTCGGTGATTCGATCGGGGGAATCTCCCGGAACAGTCGATGACTCATCGGGCGAACCACGTCGTCGGAGATTCGCTTCAAGAGAGCTGCTCCTCGCACTCCCTCGAGTTCCGTTTCAGCAACCGCGTGCATGACCGTCTCGATACTGCGCTCGAGCTCTCGCCGACACTGCGCACGGGTTTGGCCGAGGCGGAATCGATCCCGGGTCTGTTGGAGTTGGACGGCGGCCCCGGCAACCTTCAAACTCCGTTGCAGCGCGAGGCGGTCACGGAGAGCGCTTACCAGTACGGCGGTCAACGACAAGAAGACAACGCTGCACACGACGTTGAGTGCCACACGGACGAGCATCGGTCTGGGGTCGACGGGGAGTTCGAGCGAGCGGGTGATCGCGTCGAGGACGAACGGGCGGATCGCGCCGACCACTGCGAACAGGGCCAGGGCTGCGAGCTGCGATCGGTGCGCTGCAAGAACAGCCCTCGCCATCAGCAGCATCAGCCCGACGACGCAGTGGGTCGCGAAGGCGCCGACTGCCATCACGCCTACTTCGCGCACCCCGGTACACAGGTAGTAGTTGGCCATCACGGTCACCGCGAACGGCAGCGTCAGAATCCAGGACCACTTGGTGACGATGTTCCGATCACCGAGTCGAAGCCACCACTCGCGCGGGTTCACACCGAGTCGGTCACTTCGGGCACACCGAAATGGCGGATGAAGATACTCGCAGCAAGCACTCGCGGATTGGTGGACGAATCGTGCGTCAATCCCAGGCTCTCGAGAGTGCGCGCGATGAGCTTCTCCACACCTCGGATCGAGGACCCACGATGCGCTGCGATTGCGCTGTTCGACCACCCGAGCGAGATGTAACGCAGAAGATGGAGCTGTGATCTGGTGAGGCTCGACAAGGCGGAGTCCGGATCACTCCCGAGCGCCGGTGGCTCGGTTTCCGTCAACGCGGCCTCCACTACGCCGATCAACTGATCCGCCGACTGGACAGCCGCCTTGTCCACGAACAGCGATTTCGGCGGCACACCCGCAGAACCTGGCGCTGTCGATGCGTTGGGGTAGTTCGTCAGGAACACGATCGCGCAATGCGGAGCCTTCACGGTGACGATGTTCGCGAGATCGACGCCGTTCGGCCGCACGCCAAGGTCGATGTCCGTGACCAAGAGGTCAGGATCGAATCCGTCGAACTCCGTGAGCGCTTCGACCGCCGATCCGGCCGTATGGACCACGAAACCGGCGTGTGTGAGCGTGTCACCGACGAGCGCACGCATCAGTGGTTGGTCTTCCACCACCAACACCCGTCGCACCCACTGGCTGGTCTCCATGACCAGAGATTAACCGTTGGGAGAGTGCGTATTCGACCGAGCAGGTGGTGACGGATTCCGAGTAACACGGCAGTTATCAACCATGCGGGTTCCAAGCATTTCGCCCGATATGTCCCAAGCGTCGGAGCGCAGGGTGTTCCGAGTACACACCCCTTCGACCATCAGGACGGGCCATGACCGCACCGATCACCCCGAAGAACACCGCAGTACGACGAGCCACTTTGCTGGCAGTATGCGTGAGCACCGCAATGCTCATGCTCGACATCGCCGTCGTCAACACCGCCCTGCCGTCGATCGCATCCGATCTCGATACCGGAGTCAGCGCCCTGCAATGGGTGATCGACGCGTACACGCTGGCATTGGCGACGGTGGTTCTCAGCGCCGGATCGTGGGCAGACCGACGGGGTCGACGCCATGTTTTCATCATCGGCATTCTGTGGTTCACCACGGCATCTCTGTTCTGCGCTCTGGCGCCGAACATCTGGGTGCTCGACCTCGCGCGGGCCGCTCAGGGTATCGGCGGTGCCGTACTCTTCGCCTGCTCACTTGCCTTGCTGGCGGACGTGTTCGAGAAGGGTCGCCAGCGCGCGACTGCTCTGGCTGCATACGGCGCCACGATCGGGGGCGCGTTTGCCGTCGGCCCACTGGTGGGCGGGTTGCTCACCGAGTTGTTGGATTGGCGCGCAATCTTTTTGATCAACGTTCCGATCGGGTTGATCACACTGGCGATGACGGTGCGGTGGGTTCCCGAGTCACGCGATCCTCGACCTCGCGGCGCGGACGTGCCCGGGCAGATTCTGGTGTCCACCGGCCTGGCAGCTCTGGTGTTCGGTTTGTTACGCGGTAACGAGGATGGGTGGTTCGAGCCGCAGCCGATGATCGCCGCGGTGATCGCCGCGGCCGCCATGATCGGTTTCTCCCTGCACGAGCTTCGTACCACCGAGCCCATGCTGCCCCCGCATCTGCTCGCCAATCGGGCCTTCGCCGGAGCGCAGATCGCAGCGTTCTCGATCTCCGCCTCCCTGTTCGCGGTGTTCGTCTACACGACCATCTACCTGCAGAACGTGCTGCATCTGTCTCCCGTGGACGCCGGCCTGGTGTATCTACCGGCGACGATAGCGATGTTCTTCGTCGCGGGCGCCACCGCGAAATTGGACGGGCGCATCCCCGTCTCGGTCTCGTTGACGTGCTCGCTTCTACTCGTCTCGGTGGGGCTGGTCATGATGACCGTCGTCGACGTGACCAGTTCGCCGTACGCGATACTTCCCGGATTTGTTGTCGCGTGCGTGGGGGCCGGGGTGTTCAACCCCGTCATGAGTGGGTTGGTTCTGGGCGAAAGCACTTCGAACCATTCCGGATTGGCCGCAGGGATCAACGACGCGTTCCGGCAGACCGGCATCGCAGTCGGGGTTGCCGTGCTCGGCGCCTTCCTTCCGGCGCAGTCGATGCTGCCCGGCGGATCACCGGACGACTTTGTCGGTGGACTTCGGTTGGCACTGTTTGTCGCAGCCTTCATCGCAGCTCTCGGTGCGTTGGTCTGTGCGGCGACGCTGCGCACTACCAGCGTCAACCAGACTCTTTCCGAGGAATCCGAGCAGATGTTGACGAGAACTAGTTGACCGTTTTGTCCTGCATGTATGAATTTCGCTCCTTAGAATCGAACCGTCCTGCATCCGCAGGTACGAGGGGAAACGGATGATCTATCGACTGCTCGGGCCGTTGGAGGTCGCACGGGGTCCGGCGACGAGCGACGTGATCGATCTGGGCCCTCGAAAACAACGAACGGTCCTTGCCGTTCTACTGCTCAACCGTGGTCGCGTCGTCTCCACCGACCGGCTGATCGATGCTCTCTGGCACGACGACGCACCGGCGAGTGCGATGGCAAGCATCCAGGCGTACATCTCCAACCTGCGCCGAGCGCTACGCGTCGAAACCGGTACGGCGTCACCGATAGTGCGTCAATCGCCGGGCTATGTCCTCGAGGTCGCTCCGGCAGACGTCGATCTGTCGGTGTTTCTCGACGACGCCGAAACGGCGCGACAACACGCTGAGAACGAACGGTGGCAGGAGGCTTTGACGACCGCTGACCGTGCCCTCGCCTCGGTCCGGGGGCAGCTTCTGGACGACCTGAACGACGCGCACTGGGTGGAGGTGGAAGCCGCAGCCTTCGAGGAAGTGCGGACCGAGTGCCGGGAGACCCGGATAACGGCGCTTCTGGCTCTGGGGCGCCTGGCACCCGCGCTGGTCGAAGCTGCTCAACTCTGTGGCGAGTACCCGTTCCGCGACCGGACCTGCTGGCTGCGAATGGTTGCCCTGCATCGGGCGGGCAGGTCACCGGAAGCCTTGGAACAGTTTCGATTACACGCGTCTCGGCTCGACGCCGAGCTGGGACTGGAGCCCGGCGGGGAGCTGACAGCATTGCAAGGCGCGATCCTGCGCCACGAACCCGGCCTGGCCGCCTGGCCGCGCACTCCGGGATGGACGGGGGCCGAACAAGTGTCGGTCCCGGCTTCTCCCCCAGCGTTAGCAGCGATGCCCGAGACGGATTCCTCACGCTTGTTCGTCGGGCGCGACGCTCAGACGATTGTCGCCGACAAGATGCTCGACGACGTTCGCCGTGGCTCACCTCGCTGGTTGATCTTGACCGGCCCCGCCGGCATCGGCAAGACACGATTCGCCGAGGAGTGTTCGTCGAGAACAACGTCCATTCGAGGAGCCACCGTCTGGGCACGTTGCCCGGAGGACGACGGAACGCCGCCGTGGTGGCCGATCCGCCGACTGGTTCGGGAACTCGGAGCCGACGCCGATTTCGTACTGACGCCGCCGACGGACATCGATCCGGACGAAGCGAGATTTGCCGTCTACGAACGGGTTCGCACCACCATCGAAGCTGCGGCGAAAGATGCACTGTTGACCGTCGTCATCGACGACATTCAATGGGCCGATCCCACGTCCCTTCGTTGTCTGACCTACCTGGTCGGCGCAATGACCAGTGCCAGAGTCTGGTTCGTGTCGACGCTCCGAGACTCGGAAGTCGGGCCGGCAGTGCGCAAGTTCGAGGAAGCCGTACTCCACGGCGAAGGAAACCGAACCATGATTGTGCCGGCGCTCGCGCAGGGCGAGGTTGCAACACTCGCAAGGTGCGTCTCCGGGGACACGCTCGACGACGCGGAGGCGCGAACCCTGGCGGAACGAACCGGCGGCAACCCGCTGTTCGTCTCGGAGTACGCCAGGCTTCCCCGGAACGAGCGACTGGGCGACGGCATCCCCGTCGCCGTTCGATCTGTCCTCGGTCGACGGCTTGCCGCAGTGGAACCGGCAGTGTTGCACGCTCTTCGGGTTGCCGCAGTTATCGGCGACGCCATCGAGGTGTACACACTGGCCGCAGCCACCCGTCTCGATGTCGACACTCTCGCCGACCATCTCGACGCGGCTGCTGATGAACGAATCATCGTCGCGGACTCGGCAAACGGCGGTTACGTCTTTGCTCACGGCCTTCTCCGAGACGAAGTCCTCGAAGCGATACCCACGCTTCGTCGCCAGCGGATACATGCCCGAGTTGCCGAAGTGCTCGAAAATTCCTCCGATCCGGACCGGCTGAGCCGCCGCGCGCAACATCTGATGTCGGCACTTCCCCTGGTCGATCCACTCGTCGTTCTGGAGGCATGCACGGCTGCAGCTCAGGATGCGACCGATCGGTGGAGTTCGGAGACCGCGGCCGAGTGGTGGGAGGCAGCTGTCCGCGCGTTCGACTTACTTCCGGTGTCCCAGCAATCCGCTGACGATCGGGACGACCTGCTGGTGGCCAGAGTCGAGGCCCTCGCCCGCGCAGGTCGAGGGCAGACAGTTCTCGACGTCGTCAATGCCGGTCTCCTCGAGGCTGTTCGGGAGGGGCGAACCTCCGCCGTCGGACGATTGGCAGGCGCATTACTTCGGGCCGCCGGTGCGTGGCCGTGGGTTTCCTACGGTACCGATCCGGGACCACT
Source organism: Rhodococcus sp. WY5 (assembly GCF_018588185.1). Classification (NCBI taxonomy): domain Bacteria; kingdom Bacillati; phylum Actinomycetota; class Actinomycetes; order Mycobacteriales; family Nocardiaceae; genus Rhodococcus; species Rhodococcus sp. WY5. Next base: position 1,508,181 of record NZ_JAAMPR010000001.1, on the reverse strand, counting down.
GCTCGAACGGCTCGCGGCGGTCGAGCCCTTGGTCGAGAACGACAGGTCAGCTCACGCACGGGTTCTTGCTGCGCTGGCGGTGGGAAGTTGCTACCACCCCGAAGCCGAGATCCCGAATCGATGGAGCGCCCGTGCTCTCGACATCGCCCGCGAACTCGACGATCCGGATGTGATCGCGGACGCGCTGCTCGGACGGATTCTGCTTTTCTCCGGAGTCGCGGTGCACAGCGCGGAGTCCATGCGCCTACTGCGCGAGCTTTTCGAACTGCCGCACCAACAATCGCGTGTCGACAGCGTCGTCGCACACGCCGTCGCGAGCATGACGGAGATGAATCTGGCCAATGTCGATGCTGCCGTCAAACACGTCAGGCAGGGGATCATCGGCTGCGAGCTACTGAGACTCCCGGTGGTTCGGGTCCAATTACGTTGGATGGAAGCAACTCTCGCCGAATGGTACGGAGACTTCGCGCAAGCCCGCCGGCAGTACGAGACGGCCAGGCAGATCCATCTGCAAACGGAGTTGTACACGGCTGGCAGCGCAGATCTGGCGTTCAACACTCTGGAGTGGGAGCGAGGTGCGTTGGCAGAATCTGATCCCGGTGTCGTGGAACCTGATTCGTGGAACATCGCCATCGACGCCGCCCGAGGCGAGCGCGACGCCACTTCCGAAGGCATCAAGAAGTGGCTGATCAATCGCGGGCCACAGACGTGGACGACATTGGGACACCAGACACTACTTGCACGCGTCGTGGCTGATCTGGAACTGGTCGAATACGCCGACACCTTCATCGGCCTTCTCTCGCCACACACCGGCTGCATCGCAACGGTAGGCCATGTCGGTGAACTGGGCTCGGTTGCCGAAGCCTCCGCGCGTCTGCACGCGCTTCTCGGTCACGTCGAGCAGGCATCGACTCTCCTGGATCAGGCCGAGAAGATCGCAACTGGCTCCGGCGGAGCACCAACACTGCTGCGCTGTCGACTGCTTCGGGCGCAGCTCCGAGAGCCGTCCGCCGAACGTGAACGGGAGCTGACGGAAGTGGCGGCCGAATCGGAGACACTCGGCATGCGGGGCGTAGCTGAACGAGCGCGATCGACATGGCCCTGAACTGCGAGAATGCGCTTGGATAAAACTTGGATCCGCTCGGGATACATACGTCAAGAACCACCCAAGCCTGTTCGGACATCCTTCCCTTGACCGAAAGACGGATGAGGAAAGGAAGACCATGAACCTTCAAACCCCCACGCTCGACGCCGCGGTCGAATCACTGCGCGCAGAGGTGACCGGCTCCGTTTCCCTGCCTGGCGAAACGGGATACGAGTTGGCGATTCCGTGGAATGCAGCGGTTCCCGTCGCGCCTGGCGCTGTGGTGGCAGTCGAGAGCGCGCAAGACATTGCCGCAACTGTGCGATTCGCGGCGAAGTTGGGTCTGCGCGTCGGTGTTCAGCGCACCGGCCACGGCGCGGTCCCTCTCGGCAGTGACGTTCTCCTCGTCCACACCGGCAGGCTCACGGAGTGCGTCGTCGACCCCGAAAACCGCACTGCCCGAATCGGCGCGGGCTTGATCTGGCAGGACGTCATCGACGCTGCCGCACCCCACGGCTTGGCGCCACTGGCAGGTTCTTCACCCACGGTTGGAGTCGCCGGCTTCCTCACCGGCGCCGGCATCGGCCCGTTGGTGCGCACGTACGGGCTGTCGTCGGATCACGTTCGTTCGTTCGACATCGTCACCGGCAGTGGCGAACTCATTCATGTCACCCCCGTCGAACATGCCGAATTGTTCTGGGGACTGCGCGGCGGCAAGGCCACACTGGGCATTGTCACAGCCATCGAGATCGACCTACTACCGGTCACCCACTTCTACGGCGGTGCACTCTATTTCGACGGCGCAGATGCAAGCGCGGTCGCGCACGCCTGGCTGGACTGGTGCGCCGACCTGCCTGAGCACAGCTCGACCTCTCTTGCCTTTCTGCAACTTCCACCCCTTCCACAGGTTCCGCCACCGCTGGCCGGCAGGCTCACCGTCGCGGTCAGATTCGCAAGTCTTGCCGAGGAATCCGATGCCAAGTCACTGATCGACCGAATCCGTTCAATCGCAACACCCTTGATCGACGCAGTCGGTGTGCTGCCTTATGCCGCCCTCGGGGCAGTGCACGCCGATCCCGTCGACCCGATGCCGACGCACGAATCCACGGCATTGACCAACGAGCTGTCACACGAGGCCGTCGACGCACTGCTCGCCGCTGCCGGCCCCGGATCCGGTTCACCCCAAACCGTCGTCGAATTACGTCTCCTCGGGGGCGCCCTCGCACGGGAACCTGAGCACCGCAGCGCCTTCTGCCATCGGGACGCTGCCTTCTCGCTGTTCACCGTCGGAGTTCTTGCCCCACCGATGGTCGACGCGGTAGTCCCGCACGCCGAGACTCTCGGACGAACGATGGCGCCATGGACGAACGGGCATGCACTGCCCAACTTCGCGCCGAGCGTCGACCCGGAGAAGATCGCCCGCACCTACGACGAGGACACCGCTCACTGGCTGAGCGCTTTGGCGGACACGCATGATCCACAGGGAGTTCTGGCCGTCGGTCAGGTCATGCGCCGGATCTCCTGAACTTCGCCAACTCTCGCAACCGGACCAGATCCCAGGCGTGCCGGGGGCGACGGATACCCGGTCGATCTCGGGGGACTCTGACCCTCAGCGCCTGCGGACTGACCGTGCATCTGACCGGAGTTGGCATCACCAGCGCCTCGCCGTCGACGCCGACCGGAATCTCGTCGGTGTCGGCGTCGACGATCACCTCGAATCCGGTGCCCTGAGCCAGACCGTGTTGATGCGCCCTATGGAGCAACCCGATGGCCTGACGTGCACTGCTGACGGAGATCGCGACGATTCCGAGAGTGCCCCGGTCCAATCGCGGCCGATGACCGAGCCCCGCCAGGTCGTTCATCTCGTACGGGCCGTTGCTGACCAGCACAGCCTGTGGACCCACCGCGGACACGCTCGGGGAGCGCGCGGTCAGCACCGCTCCGGCACGTCCGGCGAGGAGATCCGGGAGCATCTGCAAGAAGGTGCTGGTCTTGGCGTCGCGGTACTCCGGACTCTGGACTACCTCGGCGTACGCCCCGAACGATGCGTTGTTGACGAAAGTTCGACCGCCGACATTTCCCAGATCCACCGTGACCTCGACGCCGTCGACGAGCGCGTCGAGGCACCGAGATGGATCCTCGAGATCGAGCCCCAGATCCGCGGCGAAGTGGTTGCGCGTTCCCGCGCTGACGACGAGGAAGGGCAGGTCGTGTTCGGCCGCGACAGCAGCAACCAGTGCCTGTGTTCCGTCGCCACCGGCAACACCGAGTAGGTCGGCGCCGTCCGCGACCGCCTGCCTGGCCAAGGCCGTCACGTCGATCTTCTCGGGCCCCTCGAGCAGTGCGACCGTGGCCCCCAGTTCCTCGGCCTTGCGTTTCAAGTCGAACTTCTCGACCTTGCCACCACCGGAGTTCGGGTTCATCACGAAGAACGGCTTGACGGGCGGCGGTGCCGGTCGCTCGACAACCGGCAATTCCTTCTCCTCCCCCGCCAAGGCGGTGCGAGCGCAGATACCGGCTACGACGAACAACCCGATCGCGAGCAGCACCACCCACAGGAGTCGTTCTCGGACCAGGAAGGTGAGCACCACGATCGGCGTCAGAACCGCCACGGCCAACGAGAGCCAGCGGAGGAATCCGCGGGTCGTCAGAAACCAGTACACGGCCACGACGCACACGACCACCCCACCGATCCCCAGGATCAGCATGGTCAAGGTTTTCAGTCCGGCGAAGATCAGGAGCACCGCGACTGCAAGAACCAGGGCCGCAAAGGCTGCGCGCGCCAACCAACTCTGTTTCGACGAGGGCCGATCCGTGTGGGCAGAGGTCGTCATCGAGCCACCTCCCCGCGATTGTCATTTCGGCCGGTACTTCGACGCTATCCCTTCGAAGCAGGCCAGTCACCTACCGGCAAGAATCTCGCGATCGCGCACTGCTACTTTATGACGACACCTCGTCATAAAAAGGAGTAGCCGTGACAACACCGACGTCCGAAGCGTGGGAATCCGCCGAAGGAACCCTGACCGGCATTCGGAAAGCCGGACTCCACGGACTACGTTGGACGGCCTGGTTGGCCGGCGCGACAGGTCTCGCACAATTGGTGTCGATCGGGCTGAACTTCACCGACACTGTCAGCGGAATCGTTCCGGCCACGTACCCGCCTGTAGATGTGGCGTGCAGCGTCGTCACGCTCGTTCTTCTGGTCAGCCTGCTTGTCGGCCGCCCCAACGGTCCCGCGATGTTGTCGAGTCTCGCCCTCCTCATGGCCATGCTGATGGCGCCCACCCTTCACAAACATGCACCCGAGTCGCTCTGGCTGGCGGCGGCACACGCCGTCTCGGTCGTCGCCGTCATCACGCTGTCCGTGATGACTTCGCGGTTCTCCAGTGCCGAGTTGGATCGGTCGTGACACCGGATTCACCCCTCTCGCTTGCAGCTGAGGAATGGATCACTGATCTCACTACCGCGGAGATGGAGCGATTGCGCAAACGCACGACGCTCACACTCGCCGAAGAACAAGAGGTCTGCCGATCCGTACGCTCGATCGCGCAGCAGATGATGCTCGCACCCGTCTCGATGTGGCAAGGTGATCCGCGCCTTGTTGCGGACCTGTTCGACCTCCCCGTGACCGTCAATCAGACCCAGGAGGATCGACCATGCCGAAGTTGACCGGTGGTGCGACGACCGCAGAGCACAAAATCGCCACCCGAGAAGCCATGTTGGACGCATTCATTCGCGAACTTCACGAGCAGGGTTGGCAAAACGTGAAGCTGCAGACCGTGGCCCAGGCGGCCGGCGTCTCGCGGACAGCGGTGTACAACTACTTCCCCGACAAATCCGCGTTGCTGCTCGCCTGGTCCACACGCGAGATGGACAGATTCCTACTCCTGGCCGAGCGTGAACTCGCGGACCGCGAGAATCCTGTGGACCGACTCGAAATCCTCGTCAAACTGACACTCGTCGAGTTCTCACTGCAACGATTCACAGGAATCGCGTTGGTCGAATTGTTGTCAGCGCAGGATCGCGAAAGTTTCCTCGAACATATTGTCCCGCTGTCGGTTCTGGTCGAACAGGTCGTCCAGGAAGGTGTCGACGCCGGTGTCTTTGTCGATTCCGATGCTGCCGCATCCGCGCAACTCATCCTCGCCTGCGTGGAAAGCCGACGCCCGATGCTCATGGCCGGCGACCGAGTGGACGCCGTCGTAGCGACCACCGTCCCGTTCATCATGCGCGCGTTGGGCGTTGCGTGGCCGACTTCCCTCGCGGCCGAACCCTCCGATCGCTCTGCTCACGATCGGTAGGATCGCAGATATGCATTTCGACCTCCCGCCCATCGATCAGCAGGCCGAGCGATTGATCGAACTCGGTGTTCACGAGATGGCCGGACTTTCTGCCGGCGATGTCAGGGAGGCCGCAACCGGGCACGGTGATGTCGGACTACTCACCGTGCACGAAAAACTGGCTCCGGCTTCAGTTCTGACTCCGCTGCTCGAGCTCGAGAACAAGCGCGGATTCATAGTCGTCGACATGGCGGACGTCGATTTGTTCGCCCCCACCGAGCAGGCAACGCTGCCCGAAAGCTCATTACATCTGCTCAGTGGAGTCGACCGCGGGGATCACCTGGCCAACTGGAGCCCGGACGAAGCATTGCCCGCAATCGTCGACGCACACCGTACGCCGCTGACGCTTACCGAAGGCATCCACTGGCTGTTGCAGCGCCCCGACATTCTCGAACGCGGAAAGTGTTTCATGACCATCGGCTCCCGACTGCGCAAACCTGACGGATCCTTCGACACCAGAACTCCCGCCGTGTGGATCAGCAACGGAACCGGTCGCGACGGCAAAGACAACCGCAAAGCCCCGAAAGTCGGGTGGTGCTGGTGGGGTAACCGCCACACGTGGTTGGGGTTCGCATCGGCGAGCGACCGGGTACCGCTCCCGAACTAGAGCACGGTTGCGCGGTCGAATCGGTACCGATCCTTCCACGGCATCTCGGCCTCGAGCATTGCAGCGGCAGAAAGTAATTCCGCGTCGCAACCCCATTTCGCCGAGATCATGATGCCGAGTGGAACGCCGTCTTCCGTCCAACCGAGTGGCAGACTGATCGACGGGAAACCGGTTGCATTGGCGACGACGGTGTTTCCGGTGAAAGCGACCATGTCGATCAGTTCGGTCGCGGGATCTTCGTCGTTGCGCAACTCCCCGATCGCAAGCGGCGGCTTCGTCACAGTCGGAGTGACAACAAGGTCGGCGTCGGCGTAGTCGAGACTCCATCGCCGCGCCCAGGCCTGAACAATACCGATTGCCGCGGCCAGCTCACCCGAAGACACCTGGTTTGCTTGAACTCGCAAGTGCTGCACTATCGGACGCAGAAGGTGTTCGTACTCCTCCGGGATCGGCTTGGTTCCCGCCAATGACGAGAACATCTTGACGAAAGCATCGATGAAAATGTCATCGCGAGCCTGCGGTCGCTCGAACACGTTGTGACCCAGCCCCTCCAACACAGACCCAACCTTCGATACAGCAGCCGAGAGCTGCGCATCCACGGCTCCGCCGGAGACCGATCCGTGAGCAAGAGCGACGGTCAAGGGGCGAGCCCGAACTCCCCCAGCCTGTACGACGAACTCTTCGAACGACTTCGGCCGAGGCGGGTGGATAGTTCCGGCGCCGGGTCGCGTCGCCAGAACGTCCAGCAGCGCAGCGGTATCGCGAACTGTCCGGGCGATCGGCCCCTTGCTTGCAAATCCGAAGTTGTCATGCCCCGCCACGCCCATCGTGATCAAACCGCGGCTCGGCTTGAGGCCAACGACTCCGCACGTACTTGCCGGCGAACGCAACGAACCGGCGGTGTCACTTCCCTGTGCAAACGGCACCAGACCAGCGCCGACGGCGGCAGCAGCGCCGCCACTGCTGCCGGCGGCACTCCGCGTGCGATCGAACGGGCTGCGAGCAGGCGGAGCGACTTCCGGCTCGGTGTAACAGGCTGCCCCGAACTCGGGCACCGTCGTCTTACCGATGTCGATCAACCCACCTTCTCGGATCGCCTCGACGATCTCGTCGTCAGCGTCCGGCACGAAGTCGCGAAAGAGCGCCGATCCGAAGGTCGTGCGAATGCCGCGCGTTGCGTCGAGGTCTTTGATTGCCGTCGGAACGCCGAACAGACGCGGAAGGGGCCCGGCGTCCCGCTCGTCCAACCTGCGCTGCGCTTGTTCGGCGAGGGCGACTGCGTGCTCCCCGGCGATCGTCGTGAAGGCGCCGACGTCATCGGAAGTGGTCGCACGGTCGACGAAGTACCTGGTGACTTCGGGAATCGAGACCTGTTTGGCGGCGATAACACCGGCAAGTTCGACGGCGGACAGTTGATGGAGATCGGTCATCGGGCAGCGCTCCTTGGAGGTCGATGGACACTTGTAATTTCGATACGCGTATCGCTATTGTTGTCAGCATGGTATCCGAATCCACCAGCTCTGCAAGGGCTGGTCGACCAAAAGCATTGAGTCACAGACAGATTCTTGATGCCGCGGCAGAGATCGCCGATACGGACGGCCTGGATGCGGTGTCATTTCGAGTGCTCGCCGAACGACTCGGCATATCGCCGATGTCCGTCCACCGCACAACCGGCGGCATCGACGCCTTGAGGCGAGATCTGATCTCGACTCTCGTAGGCGAAGCCGTCTCGTCGATCGACTGGCCGACCGACTGGCGCGGGGTTGCCCGCACGTTCGCCTACGGCCTCCACGACCTCCTGATGCGCCATCCCCTGGTCCTGGAAGCCCATCGGCAGGCATCACTGGAAGCACCCGGGGCCGACGATACCGCCCACCGAGTCGTGAGCGCCCTTTCCTTGGCAGGCCTCGAGGACGAGCAGGCCACGTACGCATACGGCGCGCTGCATGATTTCGTCACCGGACACGTCGCAATTCAATTGGGACGCGGCGCTTTCGACAGCGCACCTGCCGATCGACGCGAGGCATCGGTGTTCGCACTTCATCACGATCCCACCCGAAGGTTCGAGTTCGGAGTCGCCCTCATCCTGGACGGTGTGGCGTCGATCGCGCAGCAAGGAACCACATCATGACGAGCAGCGTGACCACAACCGAAATTCGCGACGCGTCGGGGCGTCGTATCGCATTCTGCGAGTACGGCGATCCGACTGGCAACCCGGTAGTCGTGGCCCACGGATCACCTGGCAGCCGATACGAAGGGCTCTCACTCCACAACGCGTCTTCGACGGCAGGCATACGGCTGATAGTCCCCGATCGACCCGGCTTCGGACGCACGGATCCGTACACGGACAAGGGATTTCATTCCTGGGACGACGACTTCGTCACCCTGGTCGATCACCTCGAGTTGGGCTCGGCCACACTGATGGGTTTCTCCGGAGGCGGCGGTTACGCGCTCGCAGTCGCTGCAGCCGTTCCCGAACGAGTCTCGAAACTGGTGCTGGCGTGCGCCATGATCCCCGGGGCACCGCGAGATACTTTGCGACGCAGAATAAAACTGGTATCTGCGTTGTACTTTGCCGCCACCTGGGCTCCCCGTGTGGCCGGCGCAATGCTCGCAGGAACCGGAGTGTTCTCCAAGCTACGCAGCGACTCAGTCTCGATCTGGCCGGCCGCCGATCAGGCAGTCATGACCGACGAGGTACATCGCCCCGCCCTCCAGTTGGATTCATCCGAAGGGATCGCACAGGGCGGATCCGCAGGGGTTGTCGACTTGGCTCGGTATCGCCACGAGATGCCTGGACTCTTCCAATCGATCTCGGTACCAACGGTTTTCCTACACGGAACCGACGACGGAAACGTACCCATCGAAGTAGCCCGCTGGGCACACTCGTTGATTCCCGACTCTCGCTTCGAAGAGATCAACGGAGGCGGCCATCTGTTCGTCGTCGCGGACCCCACTCCACTCCTTCGCGCCCTCGCCTAATTCCCTATTGACTCGAACGCGTGTTCGAGTATGATTTGGGGAGGGGATCGGGGGATTCAATGAGTGTCTTGTTGTCGGACGTGGTTTCGGGTTCTGCGGTGGGGTTACGTGGACGTCTGTGGCAGTTGTCGGCTGCTGAGTTACGTGCGGCTGCGGTGTCGGCGAGCGCGGAGATTCTTCGTCTCGAGGCTGTGCGGGTGGCAGTGGTCGACGAACTCTCGATGCGCCCGGATGATCAGGTGATCGCCAGCCGCGGGGTCGGTTCGTGGTTGGCGGCCAACACGATGCTGCAGGTTCGGGACGGGAAGAAGATCGCCGCCCTGGGTGCAGCTTTGCGGCCGTTTCCGGCGGTGGCGGCAGGCTTCGATGATGGGGATTGCTCGTTCGATCATGCCGTGTTGATCGTGGCGTTCTGCGAATCACCACCGAAAGGCATGCCGGAGGAAGCACTACCGAAGTGCATCGATCTGTTGTTGGCTGCTGCGTCGGGGGTGGAAGCGACGACCACGAAGGTGCGGAACGTGATCGCGACCTTGGAGCGGTTGTTCGAGTCCGATGAGATTCCACCCGCCGAAGACGTCGACCGGAATGAGCTGCGGATCGCGTCGACATTGAATGGTCGAGTGGTGGTGCGCGGGGATTTCGACGCCCTCACCGGGGAAATGTTGCTGTCGGCGTTGTCGAATCTGACGATGCCGACCCCGGCACCGGATGGAACCCCGGATTCTAGGTCGGCGGCGAAACGCACGGCGGACGGGTTCAGCGAACTGATCCGCCGCTATCTGGACTGTGCCAAGACCGGAACCGATGGTGGCCAGCGCCCGCACGTGAACGTGCACATCAACGCGCGTGATCTCGCTGAGCATCGGGATTGCGCCGCCGCGCCCTCCGATGGTGAAGAGTCTCCGTCTGATCTTGATGTCGGGCACATGCCGTGGCTCGGACCACTGTCGGTGTCGCAGAGCAGGCTTCTCGGCTGCGACTGTTTCCTGTCGACCGTTCTGCTCGACGGTCACGGGGCGCCGCTCGATGCGAAACCAGGGAAGAGGTTGGTCACCGCCGAACAACGGACTGCGTTGATTGCCCGAGACAGAGGCTGTGCGTTCCCGGGTTGCACATGTGTACCGGCGTGGACCGATGCGCACCATATCCGGCACTGGGCCAACGGCGGCCCGACGGTGATGAACAACCTGGTCCTGCTGTGCCGTTCGCACCACCGGTTGATGCACCGGAAATCAGGGTTCGTCGGGAAGTGGGCGATTCGGATCGGTGTCGACAACAAACCGTGGTTCATCCCGCCACCCTCGATCGACCCCGGACAGCAACCCAGGCCGGCGAACACCATCTTCAAAACCTGAGAGGTCAAACCTCTTTGGCGACAACAGAACACGGACCAGCGCCGCATCGAGGAGACCTCGATGCGGCGCCAAAAGACATGCTCAGCCCAAGTCGGCGACAATCCGCTCGGCGAGAGGCCGTGACGACGCCGGATTCTGACCGGTGTAGAGCTTGCGGTCCACCACGACATAAGGCGACCACGCCTCAGCCTTCGAGAATTTGCCGCCCAATTCGCGTAGGCGAGTTTCGAGCAGCCACGGAGCCTTGTCCGCCAGACCAGCCTGCGTCTCCTCTTCGTTGGTGAACGCGGTCAGCTGATAGCCGTCGAACAGCCAGCTTCCATCGGGTCTCTGGGCCGGCAGGAGTGCCGCCGGCGCGTGACAGACCGCCGAGACCACCTTGTCCGCGTCCAAGAAGTTCACGAGAAGCTCACCGAAGGATGCCGACACCGCAAGATCCTCCATCGGTCCATGTCCACCCGGTACGAAGACCACGTCGTAATCGGCAGCATCGGCGTTCTCCAAAATCTCCGGCGAATCGAGCACCGGCTGCAGATCGGCGATGTACTTGCGCATACGGTCGGCGCCTTCTTGCCCACCGTTCACCTCGGGCGCCAGGCTTCCCTCGTCCACAACGGGAGCTTTACCGCCAGGCGTCGCGATCACGATGTCGTAGCCGGCGTCGACGAAAACGCGATGCGCCTCGACCAGTTCTTCCGCCCAGTACCCGGTCGGGTGGGGTGTTCCGTCCTTCAGCGTCCAGTGATCTGCAGAAGTGACCGCAAACAACAGCTTTGTCATCGCGCAACCTTTCGTCGGTAACAGGAACCCATTGGTGACAAGACACCATCTTCAAGGCCCGATCAATGAAATAACGTCCAGTCAGTGCAACACGCTGCCCTTGTGAGAATTCCTCACCACCGCAGAATCACGTCACCCGTCAGGTCCCGATCGGTTTGCCGAACAGGCCTGCGACGAGTTCACCGACCGCATCCACCCAGACTGGCCAGGTCCTCTGATCAAGCGCCATGGATCCAGCGTCGAAGGTGCTGCATCCCTGCCGAGCAGGCACACCAGCGAACCGATCACGAAGCCACAGTAGAGCACTCGGCAAAGCGACGACTTCCATGCTGACATGCTCACTAAAGTGGTCTCTGGTGTAAACGACACTCGCAGAAGGATCTTGGCAATAGGTATCGACAAGTTTGTTCACCGGGCCAACAGGCACCAACCAGTCGGGATTCGACTGATAAATGTACATCGGCACGTCAGGAACCGACTTACCCATGGCAGCTCGGGAGAGCGCAGCTCTCACCGTGGGGTGTTGGACGGGATCTCCCGGGACATCGAGGAAGCCCTTGATGTTGAGGAAGGGCACTGCAGCTGACGTCCAGAGCATGCACAGGTTGTCCTTGGCAGCGAAAAGCGCTCGGCCGGCAGGGTTTATGTGCTGATCGATGAAGCCTGCAAGTTCAGGATCTTCTCGGCTCACTCCGACTACACCGGCAGCGACGATCCCGGCCCCGAGAGCGTTGTTGGCATTGTCGAGCAAAGCGCCGAGATCCGCGGCAACACCACCTTCGGCGACTCCGACGATATTCAGTTCCGGCGCGTACGCCTGCCGTATTTCAGCTGCGTGACCGGTAGGAATCGATCCACCCGAGTAGCCGAGCAGCCCTACGCGAGTTGACCGCCCTTGTAGCTCCATGGGTTCGAAGTTCTCAGCAGCACGGATACCGTCGAGCGTGATCCGGGCCGCGACGGGGCCGGAGGCGAAGGAAGAATTGGGTCCCTGATGATCGGGCACCGACAATGCCCAACCCTGCGCCAGTGCCGCCTGCACTTCGAGGAATTGAGCCCCACCGGTCGCAGCGCCCGTCACCAGCCACGGCAACGCGCCTTGCTGCATGACATACGAAGGTGCGCAGTAGTTTCCGAGTGAATCCTCTGCCATCTGAAAGGACAGCAGCGGGCGCGGGCCTCCATCGCGAGTGTCGCCACGCGGCTTGATCACTGTGGTGACAGCAGGAATCGCCTCGCCCGCAGCATTATTGGATCGATACGAGATCTGCCACGCATCCACGTTGGTCGGAATCAGGTTGAGAGTACCGAGATTCACCGCACGAGCGGCGATGATCTCACCCGGTTGCTTGGATTCGACGACCTCGACAGGCGGTTCATAGAAGGCCTGGTCCAGTTCAGGCAAAGGCGGTGCAACCGCAGGCGGCAGGGCAGGCTGGACCTGAATTTGGGCGGGAACACCTTCGTCCGGTGCCGCTGAGGCAGGTGCCGAAAGTCCGATCTGCCCGATTACTGCAATCACGGCAATTGCGAGGCCCCCGCGTTGTCGGTCAGTTGTCCAGCGTCGTCCCATACCAATTCCTCCCCGGAAAAGCACAGATTGCCTTGTGTTGCCGCAGTTCTCATCACGAGCACACAAGTTAGATGCGAGTGTCTAACACATTGAGGACGAGAGTAGAGCATTGTGGGCCGGATTACAATCCCCTGGTGTTCGTGACCTATTCGTCGGCGTGAAGGGGCGCGTCGTCGATCAACGCATTCAAGAGCACCGTCATCAGATCGACCAGTACCGACACGGGAGGACGAGGCTCCGCAGTGCTCCACTGGTGCACCAGCGCGGTAAGCGCGCCGATGAAGGCGGTGGACGCCCACCGGTAACCACCCGGCGGTTCGTAATCTTCGCCCACGATCCCTTTGATGATCGACTCGAAAAATGTTGCCCAGACCGAACGTTGGTCCACACGATGCTTTTCCACCCGGGGACTGACACCTACGACGTCGATGAAGGCAACGTGTGCGCGTCGTGGGTCACTTCCGACCGACTCGACGAAGGCGGCCATGGCCGTCGCTGCCTTGTCACGGAGATTGACCGAAGGCTCTGCATCGAGTGCGTCGACCATTGCAATTCTGGCGTCGAGTTGGATCTGGTCGTACAGCGCGAGGAGTAGATCCTCGCGACTACCGAACTCGTCGTAGAACTGCCTTCTGGCCAGACTCGCGGACGCGCAGATATCCGCCACCGAACTTCCGGCATACCCCTGGTCTGCAAACACGCTGAGAGCAGCATTCAAAAAGAGGGAACGGCGTTCGGCCTTGCGAGCCGCGACCGACCTTCCGCCGTAATTTCTGTCTGTTTCAGCGATTGCCACGTCTGCCAGAGTATGCGGCATCGCGCCGCACACAAAACGCATCTGACCTGCTGCGAAGTTCCTTCACCACCACTACCGGCGCATCGGCACTGCAGCACGATCAGGCCAATACGAAGGCCACGGCAAAAAGTGTCCAGGCGGCAGCGAGAACCGTTGACGCCGCAGTAACTGCCCCGGTCACGGCAGGTCGAGTGCTGCGGTTGCGCGCGGCGATGATCCCGACCGTCATCAAAGTCAATGCCACCAGGAACGACAAAACCACGATTTTCACCAGCAACCCCTTCGACGACGGTCAACAGAACCGGAGACTATTTAGATAGTACACAAATAAATCGTGCATTAATTAAACTCAAAGTCTGTCAGGGGATTCTTGACAGAATTCAACAGCGCCTGTCAGGCTAGTCCTGACGAAAGGAGAACTTCTCATGGAAGACCTGATCGAACGCGCCCTGACTGCGAAGATCGAGACCGCCGCGATCACCACGGTCAACGCCGCGATCACCGAGGCCGGCACTCAGGCAGACAAGATTGTCGGAACAGATCCTTTACCTGGCAGCCCTGAGTGGGAGGCAGAACAGGACACCGACATCCCGGCGCAGCGTCAGATGGCGTGGCAGTTGGCCTGTTTCCGGATTCAGCTCGCCGCAGGTATCGATTCGACGGCAAGCGTCATGAGCCTGCGTAGATTCGGCGCAACATGGTCAACCATCGGCCGCGCAGCGGGAATGACCCGTCAGTCCGCGCATGAACGGTGGGGTCGACGTGTATCGGACATGCTCGATCCCTACGGAGTCGGGATGCCGCCCATGGTGCCGAATGATGATCCGACTCAGCCCTGACTAACAATCGCGTGACTAACAATCGCGTGACTACCGATCCGGCAGCAGCGCATCGGCTTTCGCGACCAGCACAGCGCGCTCACGCTCGTTCCCGGCCAGCCGAGCCGCTTCGAGGAGTTCGGTTCTAGCCTCCTCGGATCGGCCGAGCTGACTGAGCAACTCCCCCCGAACGCTGGGAAGCAGGTGGTAGTCGGCCAGTTCACCTGAAGCGACAAGCTTGTCGACGAATTCGAGCGCAGGGCCAGGACCGTATGCCATGGATACCGCCGCCGCATGATTGAGGTCGACCACGGGCGATGGCGCCAGTTGCGCCAGAGCCTCGTAGAGGATCACTATCTTCTTCCAATCGGTGTCTTCGAAAGTTGCTGCTCGCGCATGACATTCGGCAATCGCCGCCTGCAGGCCGTACGGGCCTCGTCCACGCCCGACGGCGTCAGCTCGTTCCAGCGCGGCAAGCCCACGCGAGATCTGTAGGCGATCCCACCTCGTCCGATCCTGGTCAGCCAGCAGGATGGGCTCACCGGTCGAGGTTGTCCGAGCGCCGAATCTCGAGGCTGTCAGCTCCATCAAAGCGACAAGGCCGTGTACCTCGGACTCCCTGGGGACCAATTCGGCGAGTATTCGCGCGAGCCGCAGAGCCTCAGCACTGAGCTCCGCCCGCATCCACTCGTCCCCGGAACTGGCTGCATAGCCTTCGTTGAACACCAGGTACAGCACTCCGAGGACGGCGCTCAATCTGCTCGAAAACTCTTCTCGCCCTGGAACTTCGAAAACCGCTTTCGAGGCGGTCAGCGCCTTCTTCGCGCGGACTATCCGCTGCTGCACCGTCGCCGTCGGCGTGAGGAACGCTTTCGCAATCTCTTCCGTGGTCAAACCGCCCACCACTCGAAGCGTCAACGCCACCTGCGCTTTTCGATTCAACACGGGATGGCAGGCGATGAACATCAGGCGAAGGACATCGTCGTCGATGCGGTCCGGATCCCAGCTGACGTCGTCGAAATGTGAAGCGTCGTTCTCGAGTTCACGCGCAAAGTGGGCGTAGCGCTCGTCCAACCTCTCACGTCGTCGCCACCCGTCGATTGCTCGTCGTGCCGCCACAGATGTCGGCCAGGCAGCGGGGTTTCTCGGAACCCCCGTCGCGGGCCACTGCTCGACGGCTTCGAGCAGAGCCTGCGCGGCCAGATCCTCGGCGAGATCAAGATCTCCGACGGTGCGAGTCAACGTGGCGACAATCTTCGCGGATTCGATACGCCAGACCGCGTCGACAGCCTTTCTCGTTTCTTCTCGCACCGCCTCGTCGGTCATGGTTCAGCCTGCGACCGGACGATCGGTACCGAGCTCTTCACGCCAGCCTGCCTCTTTCTGGATGTACTCGTTGTCCTGATCGAAGTCCGACATCTCGCTCACGCGGCGCACCTCGAGCTTGCTTCCCGGCCCGAGCGGGCAGCGCTTCGCCCATTCCAAGGCTTCGTCTTTGGTCGACGTCTGAATGATCCAGAATCCCGAGAACAACTCCTTCGTCTCCCCGTACGGGCCGTCGGAGACCAGCGGAGGATCGGACTCGAAATCGACGATGAATCCCTCCTCCATCGCCAGTCCCTCACCGGCCAGCAAGACACCTGCCTTGATCAGGGACTCGTTGTACTGCCCCATCGCGGCGATGATCTCGTCGAAGTCCATGTCTTTGGATGCTTCGATGGCCTCATCGGTGGAACGCATGATCAGCATGTACTTCATGAGAATCTCCTTCGTTCGTGGACCGCTCTGTTCGATCCCTCTGCTTACACGTCGAACGGCGCACTCACCGATCGACAAACTTCCGCAACAATTTTTCCGAGTACATAACCGCCGGTCGCGATACGCTGCCCACGGTATCGGCGGACGGGCCGTCGGGCCGGTCAGAAGTCGAGAAATCCCGGTACAACTTCGCGAACGAGCCCGGTCGCGTCAGAGCTCCCGTAGAAATACACCGACCCGTAACCGAATAGGTACTCCTCTACGAAATCGGGGTGGGACTCGGCAACCACCGGCCACCCCTCTTCGTTGATCTGGAACAGGAAGCTGTGTCCATCCGCCTCAACGGCATCGGCGTAGGACGGTTCGTTCTGAATGAGCACCGGTTGCGGAGCTATCAACACCAACGGCATCACCTCGTCGTCCGATGGAATCCTGATCAACGCCGCGCTGCCAAGGCCCGCATGGCTGCCCGCCGATTCCGCACTTCGTGACGACGGCAAGTGCAGGACTGCCCTAACCCCGATGTCCGGGTATTCGAGGTCGTCGTCGCCGATGGAGAAACCTCGACGGATGAAGATCGAAAGCTCTCGCACGCCGAGCCACGGCGCCGTGTGTGCCTCGAGCGTCAGAAGGTACTCGTGCGACCGCAGAATCGCCTGACCAGCGAAAACCTGCGGAGGTCGTCCACCAATCCGTGCCCCACTATTCGAATCGCTCGAACCCACCCCGAGATGTACCCTGTCCACCGGCGTCATCCTAGGGAGATCCGACGGGTGTCGGAGGGAGACTCTCCGATTTCCTACAAGCCGCTGGTGACGTAGGACACAATCAGGCTCGATGATGGGTGCATGACAACATTCCCGACTCTCGACCCCGAACTCGCCGCGGCACTCACCATGCTCCCGAAGGTGGACTTCGCTGACCTCCCCAACGCACGGGCCACCTACGACGCTCTGGTCGGCACCATGTTGGCCGACCTGTCATTCGACGGAGTCTCGCTTCGTGAACTGTCGGCACCCGGCCTGGACGGCGATCCGGAGGTCACGATTCGTTTCTTCACCCCGGACAACACTGCCGGCCCTGTCCCCGTTCTGCTCTGGATCCATGGCGGCGGATTCGCAATCGGCACCGCAGAATCCAGCGATCCATTTTGCGTCGAGGTGGCGCGGGAACTCGGATTCGCCGTTGCGAACGTGGAGTACCGCCTCGCCCCCGAAACCCCCTTCCCCGGCCCCGTCGACGACTGCTACGCCGCACTCCTCTACATCCACGCCCATGCCGAGGAGCTGGGGGTCGATCCACGCCGCATCGCAGTGGGAGGGCAGAGCGCAGGCGGTGGACTGGCCGCAGGCACTGTCCTCAAAGCCCGTGACGAGGGCGTTGTGCCCGTGGCCTTCCAATTCCTCGAAATCCCTGAACTCGACGACCGCCTGGCGACGGTCTCGATGACGAACTTCGTCGACACCCCCTTGTGGCACCGCCCTAACGCCATCCTGTCGTGGAAGTACTATCTCGGCGAGTCGTATTCCGGTCCCGAAGATCCTGACGTGTCCATTTACGCTGCGCCGTCCCGGGCTACCGACCTCACCGGCCTGCCGCCGACCTACCTGTCCACCATGGAACTCGACCCGCTCCGCGACGAAGGAATCGAATACGCCCTTCGGCTGCTGCAAGCGGGAGTCAGCGTCGAATTGCACTCCTTCCCCGGAACCTTTCACGGGTCGGCACTGGTCGCGACCGCCGCGGTCAGCGAAAGAGGTGCCGCCGAAGCCCTCACTGCGCTCAGGAGAGGGTTGCGTTCGCTCTCGCCGGTCTCGTAGCGTTGCGAGATGCAGGGACTGATGTACCGGCTTGCCGAGCTCGATGCAGACTCGGCAGGCCTGGTACGTGTCATCGATTACTTCGACGCCCTCGTGCGGCACGGCTCCGACACCGCGTCTTTGCTTCGTGCGAGCGCGCAGTTGGCGGACTGCGTCGTGGGTATCGAGATCGTCGAGCGCGGCAGAAGCAAGAAGAATTTGCGCCGTTGCGATCCGCGCGGCCGCTGGTCACCCGATCCTCAGCTCCCACCGAGCATGACCAGAAACATTGCCGTAGACGACGAGGTTCTCGGAACGGTATGGATCGAACGACCCGGGGCCAGCTTGCCACTCGACGAAATGCTCGTCGACCGGATGGCCCTGACCGCAGCGATAATTCTGCAACCGCGACGCCTGCCTACCGAAGCCGAGCACACTCGAAATCTGTTGTTCCCGATGGATGAACTCGCGGTGCTCACCTCCTGCGCCGGTCTCGGTATCGAACCCCATACCCCAGTCCGTGTAATGGCAACCAAGGCAGTCTCAGGCACGGCCGAAGGTACTGCACACCTTGTCATTTCGCCAGATTACAAACCTGGCAAAGCCACTGGGATAGACGCTGACGGCGAGTATCTGAATCTCGTGACGGGTTCGTTCGCGGCGACACCCGAGCTGTCCGAGGCCGCGCTGTCGTCATTCATTCGCGCCGGAATATCTTTGACTGCTCCCGCTTCCGAAGTGAGCACAATACTGAGCACTGCACGATTCGCTCGCGCACAGGCGTCGGCAACAACACCGATCGTGAACGCCGACGATCTCGGCGCCCTCAACCTCCTGGCGCCGGGACCACACATCGATCACTCGCGAATACCGGATCTGGTTCGTGCCGAAGAGATCGGCGACACCAAACAGGGGTTAGAACTACTCGAAACCTTGAGGTCATACCTGCAGTCCGGAACCTTGAGGGCCGCAGCAGATTCCATGCATCTTCACCACAGCAGCGTCGCGCACCGATTGGCGAAACTGTCCCAGCACGTCGGATTCCACGTCGATTCCATCGAGAACCGAGCACGCGCAACGGCCATGATGCTGGTCCTCGATGGCGGATAGGACCCACCGCGCATCACAGGTACTACGCAGTGGTTGAAGATCTTTCGCGTTCAGCGAGCGCAACAAACGGCGCAAGCGCCGGATTCGGATTATCCGGCCGGTAGGTCACTGCCACGTCGAGAGTTGGTTGCTCACCGGCGATCTCACATAGATGGACACCCGGGATGCGGAGCATCCGCGCTCTGCCCTGGGGGATCGGCGCAATACCCACCCCGTCCGAGACGGCATGCAGCACCTGCTCGTCGTCGGCCTCGAATCGAACGATGCTGGGCGCCCCGTTTGGCCAAAGTTGTTCGAGCGTACGCAAATACATCCCCGGGGCGTTGGCCTCCGGCCAGAACACAACGGGGACATCCACCAGATCTCCGAGTTCGAGCGTCGCTCGATCTCCGAACGGATGATCCACGGGAACAGCGACCAGGATAGGTTCGGTGTCGAGGACGATCAGGGGAAGTTCTCGATCGTCTTCATCGAGCGGCGGGCGAACAACCGCGATGTCGACGGCTCCGGTTCGGACGAGGTCGACAGTCTGCGCCGAAGTGCCACGATGAACGACAACTTCGACGCCCGGGTAGAGCCTTCGATAGGTGCTGACCAGATCCGCGACTGCGCCGCCCGCCCACGAACGGGTGTACGCGATGCGCAGTTCTCCGTCCACACCGCGCGCGGCCAACCGAATTCGTTCGACAGCCCGGTCCGCACACCCGATCAAAAAGCGCGCCTCTCGTACCGC
Source organism: Rhodococcus sp. WY5 (assembly GCF_018588185.1). Lineage (NCBI taxonomy): Bacteria > Bacillati > Actinomycetota > Actinomycetes > Mycobacteriales > Nocardiaceae > Rhodococcus > Rhodococcus sp. WY5. Next base: position 1,488,443 of record NZ_JAAMPR010000001.1, on the reverse strand, counting down.
CACCTTGCCGGCTTCCGTGAAGGTGAACTGCGGACCCCGACGATCCACCAGCGGAACTCCGAGTTCGCGCTCGAGAACCTTGATCTGTTGACTGAGGGCCGATTGCGCGACGTGGACGTTCGCAGCGGCTCGAGTGAAGCTCCCATGATCCGACAGAGCGATCAGATAACGGGCACGCTGCAGGTTCATACGGCGATTATAAGAAAAACAGATGGTGGTGTCACTACTTGGTCTTGGACACGGCATCACCTGAGGTCGGAGGATCGAGTTCACGTTGATCCACCGTCTGTCTCCCGAAAATTGTCACCCGAACGATCACAAGGTTGCACATGAACCCCCGAGCACTCACTGAACCTGCAACAGACGCGAGGCTTCTCGACGCCCTCGCAGAGATCGTCGGCCACACGCATGTCCTTACCGATCCCGAACTGATCGAGGGCTACACACGTGACTGGACGGGACGTTGGATCGGCGACGCGATCGCGGTCATCCGCCCCGGCAACACTTCCGAAGTGTCTGCGGTTCTTCGAGCATGCTTCGACGCGGGGGTTCCCGTCACACCGCAAGGCGGCAACACCGGACTGGTCGGTGGTGGGATCGCCTCGGCTGGGTCCGTGGTGCTGAGTACCAGACGTCTGGAGACGATCGAAGCCGTCGACCCCATCGGTCGGACAATCGCAGCCGGCGCCGGCGTGACCGTTGCTCGCGCCGACCTGGCGGCATCGGCACACGGTCTCCGCTTCGGAATCGATTTGGCATCAAAGGAATCCGCGACACTCGGCGGCATAGTCGCAACCAACGCCGGTGGGACGCGCATGGTCCGATACGGAAATACACGCGCACAGATACTCGGTATCGAAGCCGTGCTCGCGGACGGTTCGGTACTGAGTAGATGGACTCCACTCGTCAAAGACAATGTCGGATACGATATTCCAGGACTTCTTGCCGGCAGCGAGGGAACGCTCGCAGTCATCACCAAGGTCCTGATGAAGCTGGTCACCCCGGCGACCGACACCCAGGTCGTGCTCGCGGGTGTACGCGACGTCGATCAAGCGCTACTTTTGTGTAATCGCGTGCGTCAGAGCGGATTGACCGTCGAAGCCGCCGAGATCATGACCGACGACGGCATCTCCCTCGTCTGCGCACACACCGATGCCCGTCGCCCGTTCGGCACCCCTTCACCGATGTACACACTCATCGAGGTGTCATCACCGCGCGAAACGGAAGAGTCGCTCCTCGAAGTACTCTCCGACTCTGCCGACCTCATCGAGGACGCGACGGTCGAGCCTGGGCCGGCTCGAAAACTGTGGACTCTGCGGGAAAGCCATACCGAAAGCATCAGCGCGTCGTCGACGACGCCGGTAGTCAAGCTCGACATCTCCGTCCCCTTGTCCGTGATGGGAATGTTCATCGACAACCTCCGAGAAAGCCTGGCACAACGATTCCCCCTCGTGCGGCCAATCCTGTTCGGGCACTTCGCCGACGGAAACATTCATGTGAACCTTCTGGATGCCGAGCCGAGGGTCGCACACGAACTGACCGATATGGTGTTCCGACTCGTCGCCGCCCACCATGGAAGCATCAGCGCCGAGCACGGGATAGGCCGCGCGAAGTCGCCGTGGATATCGCTGGGGCGCACTGAAACCGACATCGCCGCAATGCAGTTGATCAAATCGTCCTGGGATCCCCGTGGAATCCTCAATCCTGGAATACTGTTGCCGGAAAAAGTCGGGTAAGCAAAAGGGGTCTCATGCAGGATCTTTACGTCGTCACTCATCCTCATGCCGAACACACAGCGCAGGACGTAGTCGGCGGTTGGCACAATTCGGTTCTCACCCCCGCTGGTCGGCGCGATGCAGGTTTGATCGCCGAAGCACTGAAACGACGACGCACCGGAACTTCGCGCGCGGTCCGCATCACCTCGTCCGACCTCGAACGGTGCACCGAGACATCCACGATCATCGCCCGGACACTCGATGCTCCGGCGACAACAGACACTCGATTGCGCGAAATCAGCTTCGGCGAAGCCGAAGGACGCCCGAACTCGTGGCTGGCCCAGCGGCAGGTCCCGGCCCCTGACAACAACCGCCTCGATCACCGTGGCCCCGTTGCCGGTGCCGAGACCCGCCGCGACATCGCAGCAAGGGTTCACGAATGCATGCGCGAACTGATGGACGATCTCGATCACGATCACATCGTCGTAACCCACGGCTTTGCACACACATTCGTCGTCTCCGCCTGGCTACAGATTCCCGTCGACGCCGCAGGATTTGCGACCTTCGCGACCACCCCGGGCGCAATCACACATCTCCGACACGACGACTACTGGCGCAACCGAACCCTCGCGCAACTAGCTGATACGACGCACCTGGACTGTGGCACGATGGCCTGATGCGCCATGTCTCCGACGACGAACGCCGTGCTCGCATAGGAGTACGTCATGCGCTGGAGCCAATGTTCCACGTCGATTCGCCGGAAGCTGCCACGCGGGCGATGACGGTACTGCACGCCACCGAGTCAGCGACGGTCTATCTGTCTTGCTGGGCGAGGGTTCGGTCCGTGGACGCCGCCGACGTCGACCGCGCCCTGTACGACCAACGCAGTCTCGTGAAGCAATTGGCAATGCGCCGCACACTCTTCACCTTTCCCCGCGACTTGCTGCCGGCCGCGTGGTCGAGTGCGTCCGCCCGCGTCGCGAACACCGAGCGGGCACGAATGGCCAAGGATGTCGTCAAAGCCGGACTCGCCGTCGACGGCAACGACTGGCTCGATCGCGCACGGACGGAAGTGCTGAAGTTGCTCACCGATAGGCCTGAAGGGCTTTCAGCGGTAGAGATTCGTCAGGCCGTGCCGATGATAGACGTCAAGGTCGAGGGTTCGGCAGGTGAAATCTGGTCGGCACCCAGGGTTCTCACGCATCTCGGGGCGACCGCAGACATCATGCGCGGCACCAACACCGCCCGCTTCCCCGTCTCACGCCCACTGTGGACTCTCACTCGACACTGGCTCGACGACGCCCCCGTCGATCTCGAATCTGCAGACGGCTATCGAGAAATAGTCCGCCGTTGGCTCTACACCTTCGGACCGGGCACGGAAGACGACATCGTCTGGTGGCTGGGCTCGACGAAGACGGTCGTCCGGGCCGCCCTCGCCGAACTCGACGCCGTTGCAGTCTCACTCGACGGAGGCGACACCGGCTGGTTGCTACCGGATGACGTCGCCACGGTGCCTGATCCAGGTCCTTGGGTGGCACTCCTACCGGTGCTCGACCCGACAATCATGGGGTGGAAGAACCGTGACTTCTACCTCGGCCCGCACCGCAACCAACTCTTCGACACCCGCGGTAATGCCGGCACCACCGCTTGGGTCGACGGTCGCGTCGTAGGGTGCTGGATCCAAGACGAAACCGGTGTGGTGCACGTCCGATTGCTCGAGACCGTGTCAGCGTCTGCGCGACGTTCTCTCGATGCCGAGGCGGCGCGCCTCACCGAGTGGCTGGGCGGCGTCAGAATCGGCACGGGGTACGTCTCACAGGCGATGAGGCACGACGTTCCCGAACCTCCCGCCGGCACTAGTTCCCGGTGATAGCGTCAGATACCGATTGCCAGATCGTCGATGTCTGCGAGCGTGCCGCCGTTTTCGAGGATGCTCGTGTAGTTCCGAAGTCGGTTCTGATCTATCTCGGTAGTGCTGACCCCTCGCTTCCAGTACCCGAAGACAACTACATCGTCCTTCGCCAGGCCGACTGTCTTGCGGAAATGCGCTCGAATGGCTCGCATCTCGTCCCGTTCCCCGGCACCCCACACCGCGTAGTCTCCTGGGTTTTCGAGTTCGACGGCGTACTCGGCGAGGCCATCTTCGACATGGTGCAGCTCGAGGCCGGGGATCACGGGTAGTTCCGCGAAAGCCTCGGCGTCACCGGTGGCGACCCAGCCGACGCCGGTCAGTCCCTCGGGCCACTGAAGCAGAATCGAATAGAGGGCAGGTATCGCGGTGTCGTCGGCGAACAGTGCGACGCGGCGCCCGGCGATCTCGGGAACGAGGAAGTGCGGGCGAGGACCGGTGAGTGAGAACGTGTCACCCACACGCAGGTCGGCGGCCCACCTCATCATCGGGCTGGTGTGGCCGTGCAGCACTACGTCGAAGGTCATCGAACCGCTCGACGCATCGAAGGTGCGCACCGTGTAGACACGAGAGACGTCGCCGTACTGCGGACCGAGCTGGATGCGAAATGCGACGTTGGGCCGCAACCAATTCGGGTCGTCCGCCGACGAAGTCAACTGGACGGCGATGCGCAAGATGCTCTCGGTCGGCCGTTCGACGCGTTCGACGACGGCAACCACGTCGTTGAGACCGCGGTCGTGGTCTTCTCCGCGTGGCGCCTTTGCCGACGCAGACGTTTCAGTTTCTTCAGGTCGAGATGCGGTAGTCATTGATATCTCCTGATCGGTGGTTCAGTTGTGGACGGGTAGCTGACTGACAGGTCTTCGATCACGCGGAACAACAAGTGGCCGTCCGGTTTCCGGGTCTTCGAGAACCAGCGCCTCGAGGTCGAAGACTTCGTGCAGTAGCTCAGGGGTGAAGACGTCCGAGGCACTGCCCTGCATGACAATTTTTCCGGACCGCATGGCAACTACGTGCGTGGCATATCTGGCCGCGAGGTTCAGGTCGTGCAGGACCGCGACCAATGTTCGACCGGACTGGTGGAGTTGGGAACAGAGGTCGAGAACCTCGATCTGGTGGGCGATGTCGAGAAAGGTGGTCGGTTCGTCGAGCAACAACACCGGGGTGCGCTGCGCAAGCGTCATGGCGATCCATACCCGCTGACGTTGTCCCCCACTCAGCTCGTCCACCAATTGGTCTGCTGCATATCGCATTCCGACTTCATTCAGGGACTCGGAGACAACATGCTCGTCTTCGGGTGACCACTGGCGCAGCATGCTCTGATACGGATATCGGCCGCGGGATACGAGGTCTGCGACACTGATCGCTCCAGGCGAGAGCGGGGACTGTGGCAACAGGGCGATTCGCCGGGCGACTTCTTTGGTTCGATAGGACCGAATATCGTTACCGTCGAGCACAACACGACCCGATCGAGGTGTCAGCATTCTGCCGAGCGCACGCAACAATGTCGACTTGCCGCACCCGTTCGGTCCGACGACGACGGTGAACCCTCCATCGGGGATCTCGAGACTCAACTCGTCCACGATGGTTCGATCGGCGTACCGTAGTTCGATCTTCTCGGCGCGCAGCCGCGATGTTGGGGTGGCAGTAGTCATGAATCTCTTTCGTAGCGAGTTTTTTTCAGGCCTGACGAGCGAGCAGCCAGATCAGATAGGCACCACCGAGCAGACTGGTGACAAGACCGACCGGAGTGCGGAGACCGACCTCGACCGCTTGCGCGATCAAGTCGGCGCCCGCCAGCAGAACTGCGCCGAGGAGGAAGGAAGTCGCGACAAGAACACCGCTGCGCCGTGCCAACCGTCGTGCGATCTGGGGAGCGGCGAGCGCCACAAATGCGATGGGGCCGGTGGCCGCGGTCGCCGCGCCGGTGAGCGCGACCGCAAGCAGAATGCCGGCAAATCGGTATCGCTCCACGGAGATCCCGAGCGAGGACGCTGCGTCGTCGCCCATCTCCATCATGGTGACGCGCCGGGACACCACGACGAGAGCAGGAACGAGAACACCGACGGCGATCGCAACACTGACCGCGTGTGGCCAACCGCGCCCGGTCAGCGAGCCGGCCGTCCACTGCTGCACAACGGTGGCGTCGTCGATATCCGCACGCACCACCAGGAACGACATCACGGCGCTCAGCATCGCGCCCACACCGATACCGACCAGGACAAGTCGAAGACCGCCGCTGACTCCGTCTTTGCGTGCCAGCGCATACACCAGAAGCGCCGTCAGCATGCCGCCGAGAACAGCGGCGCCCGCGGTCTGCAGTACCCCGCCTCCGAAGAAGACGATCTGAACCACGGCTGCAGTCGCAGCGCCGGTGGTGAAACCGATGATGTCCGGCGATCCGAGAACATTGCGCGAAAGCGTCTGGAAAACCGCGCCGGCCACACCGAGGCTTCCGCCCACGCCGATCGCCGTGATCAGCCGCGGCAGCCTGCGATTCTGGACGGACCGAACCGCCGCTGGGGCGCCTTCGCCGTGCAGGGCACGCCATACTTCGCCCAAGGACAGATCCAGGGTTCCATACATCAGCGTGGCAAACGAGAGCGCCGCCAATGCCGCACTGATCGTCACGGCTACGAACAGCACTCGCGGAACTATCCGCCACGAGTACGGCCCGATTCGAACCACGCAACCGCGGAACAGCGGTGGAACCGGCTGCGCTGCAATCGCGTTCACAGCGACGCCACCCGACGCGAGCGAACGAGCGCAACAAACAAGGGTCCACCGAGCACCGCCACGGCGATCCCCGTCTGCAGATCTCCCGGCGCGGTGGCAACGCGACCGAGAACGTCGGCCAAGAGCAGAAATGCCGGGGCGACAACGAGCACGCACGGCAGAAGAAATCGCAGATCCGGTCCGACGACGCTGCGCACGATGTGCGGCGCAGCCAGGCCCACGAATCCGAGCGGTCCAGCCGCCGCAGTGGCGGCCCCTGCCAGCAGGATGACTGCGACAGCGGATCCGACCCGTGCGGGTCCGGTGCTGGCACCGAGCCCTTTGGCGACATCCTCGCCGAGCGCGATTGCGTTGAGTGGACGAATCAGCAACAACGACAACATGATACCGACGATGACGAAGGGCAGAACAGTGACGATCACGTCTCCGCCGCGGCCTTGCAACGAACCCACTGCCCAAAATCGGAACTGATTGAATGCGGCCTCGTTACTGATGAGAACCATGCTGGTGAGAGCCGTGATCGCCGTCGCAACAGCGGCACCGGCAAGCGCCATGCGCGCTGGGGTCGCGGCGCTGCGATGCGCCGACCCCAACATGTACACACCTACCGAGGCAACGGCCGCGCCGGCAAGCGCGAACCACAGATAGCCGCCGACCGAAGTCACCCCCAGATAGGCAATCGCAATCACGACTGCTGCTGATGCTCCGGCGTTCACACCGAGTAGTCCCGGATCGGCCAGAGGGTTGCGGGTGATCGACTGCATCAGCGCGCCGGCCAGTCCGAGCGCGGCCCCGACCACAAGCCCGAGAATTGTTCGAGGCAAACGTGATTCGATCACAATCAGGTGCTCGTTGTTACCGGCGTCGTAGGAAAGAACTGCATCGAGGACAGTGGAGACGGGGATGTTGCGTGAGCCGATGACGAGTCCGCCGACGGATGCCAGCACGATTACAACGATGGAGACGAGGACCAACAACCCCGCACGCGCGGCCGTCCCGGACCGCGGTGGCGCTTCGGTCCGGGACTGCGCAGAAACGCCCACGCGGTCATCCACCGAACGTGGACACCAGCGACTCGACCGTCTGCTTTGCACTGAAGTAATCGAGACGGAAAGCTGCCGTTCCCATCGCGTATACCCGATCACCCTTGACCGCAGGTTGATTCGCAAGGAGCGGGTCGGCCGCGAGTTGCTTCTCCACGTCCTTGGGCCCCATCGAGACGGCAAACAGCGTCTGCGCCCCGTCTAGTGCGGCAGACATGTTTTCGGAGCTGACGATCGCGACGCCGGAGGCACCCCGCTTGTCCGGAGCGACAAACTGCTCAGCGGGCTCGGCATAGGTGAAGCCGAGCGAGGCCAGCAGATTGCCCTGCGGGCTGTCGGCTCGGAACGTCCAGACACCGTCGGCACGCATGTAGACCAGTGCCGTCACCGGCTGCTCGGGAAGTTTGATCTTCGCGGCTTGGGTGGTGACCCAGCTGTCGTATTCGTCGACGGTTTTGGCGGCCTCGCTCTCGAGTCCGGTGACAGTCCCGAGCTGATCAGCGAGCTCCTCCCAGGAGCTGGCGCCGTAGTCGAGAAGAACAGTGGGTGCGATGTCGCTCAGCTGCGAGTAGGCATCGAGCGTCGAGTCGCCGCCGTTGGCGGAGCCGATGATCAGATCGGGCTCGAAGGTCTCGATCGCGTCGAGGTCCAGCTCGAGATTTCGGTAGAGCACCGCGACGCCACGATCAGCCGCCACGCCCGACCACTGGGAGAAAAACCCCTGGTCATCGGTCATTCCCGACGGCGTTGTCGCCGCACTCGCGACCACCGGCGCTCCGATCGCAAGCAGCGTGCCGGTCAACGACGGCGAGGTGGACACGATCCGAGTCGGCTTTGCAGTGATCTCGGTACTACGGCCGCCGTGATCGACGGTGCGCGGCCAGCCCTCGGTGGCCCCGGAGGTTTCCTGGGTGCCCTCGGTTCCGGTGTCACTACCTGACGAATTCGAGCAACCGGCAAGAGCGAGGGCGACGACCGCGGCGAGTACTGCCGCCGTCGGGCGTAGAGATCTGCGCATGAGTATGTGGCTTTCTGAAGATACGAGAGTGCGCCGCTGCGAACGCAGTCGGCAGAGGTAAAGTTAGCCATACTTAAGTCGCATAGGTTGTCCAGGAGCGCCAACGTGTTACCACTATCGGGAAGGTCGGACGCAATCGACTTGGGGTCGATCCGCGCCTGCCGCACCGAGCCAAGCATCGGCCGCTCACCGCTGTTGTTCTGGGTTCTCGCAGGTAGTGGACGCGTCAGGACCGGATCGACCGTCTACGAGGTGCCGGCGGGCGAGTTGCTGTGGATCCCTGCGGGCGTGCGATATTCGATGGAGACGGACTCGGATTCCGTCGCGTTTCCCATCCTGCTTCCGCCCTCGAACGGCGTCAGCGCCGGGCCGGCTACCGTGACGCGTCTGCGCGTTCCGCCCGGATGGGAAGACAGACTGATCCACGAGTTCGTTCACAACCTGGGCTATCTGCGCGGCGACGCTGCACACCCGTCGTCCTTGTTCGAAATGATTACCCGGGCCGACGACGGGGCCACCTCGCTGCCGCAATTGCCGCAATCACGGGAAGCGTTCGAGATCGCGCACGCCCTGTTGCGAACACCTGGCACCGACGACACCGAGGCACAATTCGCGAAGCGTGCCGGGATCAGCATTCGAACGCTCCAGCGGTACTTCGTGGAAGAAACCGGCCTCACCTTCACGCGCTGGCGGCTTCGAGCTCGGATCGCCGCGTCGTTGGAGTACCTGAAGCAGGACCGCGAGATCGGTTGGATTGCAAACGAAGTCGGCTTCGAAACGGGCAGCGGATTCACGCGTGCGTTCCGGTCCCAGATGGGAGAGAGCCCGAGCGACTATCGCCGCCGGGCCCTCTCCGGTCCAACCGATCGCAGCGTGGACACCGACAACGATCAAGCATTGGTCCGCATGCTCGCAGAGACCAGGCAGCCCGGGGAAACAGCGCCGCCGATACCGGCCAATGCGACGTGGCCGCGCGTCAACGGCGCCCACGTCGCCGTGTGGGTCTACCGAGGCCAAGCCCGGGTGGACGTCGCGGACCGCAGTTGGGAACTGCGCACCGGAGAGGCCATGATTCTTCCTGCAGGCGTCCTCAATACCGTCACGGTTCCGACTGGTTCACTGCTTCTGCCGCTCGGCTTCCGTTCCTCGAACGGGTCGACCGTATCTGCCGACGCCCTCGAGACCGTGCAGTTCTCCCCCGCTGACGAGTTGGCATTGCTGCACACTTTCGTCGCCGCATACACGCCCTTGCGCCCGCACGGCCACGACAGTTCCGCAGCATTCGACATCATCGCCACCGGCCCTCTTGCACAACCGGTTTCGAACCCCTCGCCCGCCGATTCGATTGCCACACGACTGGCAGCGACGATCGCAGCCCGGCCGGCCGACCCTCGCACTCTGGACGAGTGGGCGCAAGAGTTCGGTACTGACGCGGCCAGGCTGCGCCGGGAGTTCCGTATCGAAACCGGCACCACGTATCCGCAGTGGCGATCGCTTTCACGGATGACCCAGGCACGCACCCAACTCCAACTCGGGGTTGCACCCGGCACGGTGTCGAGGAACCTGGGTTACGCGCACCTGCCCGCATTCAGCCGAGCGTTTCGCACTGCGCACGGGATCTCGCCGCAGCGCTTCCAAGCCCAGTCCGTCGAACGCGCCCTCTGGTTACGTTCTGTGCCGCGCGCCGCGGAGCCGAGCGCTCGGGTTCTTCACACCCACTGAACGAGTTGCCACACGATTCCGTTGGCGTCGACGAACTGGCAGTAACGCTCACCCCACGGTTCCGTCTCCGGTTCGGTGACGACGGAGGCACCTTCAGCAGCGATGCGGGCGAACTCGGCGTCGACATCGTCGACCACGAATGCAATGAGCAAGCCTTGACCGGCCGGACCTGCGACGAAGTCGGGCTTGAACGTCCCGAGCCCGGTGCGCAGGAAGACCACGTTGACCCCGGCATCCGGATGATTCAGGGAAACGAAGCCGTCATCGGCCATGGCCTCGGTGAAACCGAAATGGGTTGTCGCGAAGTCTGCCGATGCGTCGGTGTCGGCGACGTTCAAGGACAGAGCAGTGCTGGTGATTTTCATCGTGGGCCTCCCATGATCGATAAACCTTATGCAGTGCATACGGTATGCACCGTATAAGGTATACCACCGTTGAGGTATTCCCGATTTCTGGAGACGACTGATGGCCCGCGAACTGATCGACCTGCTCTGGCGCGATCACCCCCTCGCGCCGAAGGGTGGCACCCGCGGCCCGCGAGCGAAGGTCACCACCTCACAGGCGGTCGACGTCGCGATCTCCGTCGCGAATACCGACGGCCTCGACGCCGTGACGGTCCGCCGATTGGCCGCCGAACTCGGAATCTCGGGCATGGCGGTGTACACCCACGTCGGATCCCGCGACGATCTGCTGGTGCTCATGGTCGACGCAGTACACGGACACAGCCCACTCCTGCCGTACGGGAACATGACCTGGCGCCAACGTGTGCGTCGGGTCGCCGAGGAAGAACTTGCCCTCTATACGGAGCATTGGTGGCTCCTGGACATCTCCGATCAGCGCTCCGCGTTGGGTCCGGGAACTATCGCGAAGTACGACCACGAACTTCACGCCTTCGACGGCACGGGACTGACCGACGTCGACCGGGACTCCGCCCTGACATTTGTCGCCGACTTCGCCCGGTCCTCGGCGCAAGCGCGGCGCCCTGACCCCCGAGCAGCCGACATGGCCGAGGTGTGGTCGTCCTGGAACCAGCGTCTGGCTGCTTATCTCGGCGACGACTTCCCGCTGGCGCAGCGAGTCGGAGGGGCGGCCGGCGAGGCCAAGAACTCCCCGTACAGTCCCGAGGCGGCGTGGGAGTTCGGGCTGGACCGGGTACTGGACGCCCTGGACGGCCTCATTCACATCGAATGACATTCCTGCAATTCGTGGGAGACAATGTGTCCGTGCAGCGTTTCGGTTGGTCTCGACGGTCCGACGGCGACCCTTCGGTGTTCGAACCGCGAGAGCTGTTGCACGCCTACGAGAATCGATCGACTCGAGAGGTACGAGATTCCGGCGAGCTTCTCATCGAGATTCCGCTGAGCGACGCGAGCATCGTCGAGATCACCGTTCTTGATGCCTCTGCGGGCTGGATCGACTCCCGCGTGCGAGGACTCTGCAGTTCCCTGGACAAGATCGACCGCCGGGCTCAACGCGTACTTCGAGGGGGATTCAGCATCGGCTGGATCGAACTCGAATCGGAGCGCCACGGCGTCATCGACTACTGGGAAAACGGGGTCAACAACGAATACCCCATCTCCATCGTGTGGAATGGAAACTCCTGGGAAGAAGCGGCAACCACCTAGCCTCGAAATCAGCGGAATACATCCGCGAAGACGGGGTAGACGAGTACATACCAGCGGCACATCGACTCAACTCCAGGCGTGGTGGACAATGTTTCTCAGCGACCAGTCAATTCGTCACCACACCCGCCGTTTCGGAGCAGCTCTGTCGCCTTCACACAAGTGGCCTCCGCCCACCGAAACACAGCGCATCGCACGCTGGAGTGAGCGGTCTGAGATGCTCGGCGCGCTGTCGGTACTCCTGTTCTGGGCTTTCGGCTTCGGCATCCTGCTGAGCGTCGGCGCGATCACAACAGGAATCTTCGCGCTCCGACGTCACCCGAAGAAGTCTGGCGGGCATCTGCTCTCGAATGCCCGCCAGCTGCCATGGGATGCAATAGTCGGCCTCTTCACCGGATTCATCGGTCTGGCACTGAGCGGCTGGTTCTTCGTCGTGGTCCTACCCAACATGTAGCCCTCTGCTAGCCGAGTCCGTTCGCGGAGGTGGCCAGCGCTCGGAGTTCACGTCGGAGGATCTTGCCGGTAGTGGTGAGCGGCAAGCTGTCGATGAACGTGATCTCCCTCGGGTACTGGTAGAAAGCAAGGCGACTTTTCACGTGGGTCTGCAACTCCTGACGGAGCTCCTCCGAGGAGTTCGACCCCTCGGACAGTACGACAAAAGCGTGAACCGCTTCGCCGCGCAACGGATCCGGAACACCGATGACACCTGCCATGGCTACCTCGTCGTGCGAGAGCAGGCACTCTTCGATCTCTCCGGGGCCGATTCGGTACCCCGCGGACGAAATGACGTCATCGGCACGTCCCTGGTACCAGAAGTTCCCGGCGTCATCAGTCCGCCCCAGATCACCGGTGTGAATCCAACCGTCGTACACCTTTTCATCGGTCTTCGACGGCTGGTTCCAATAGCCGAGGAACTGTCCGGGGTTGCCTGCCTTCACACAGATCTCGCCTACCTCACCAATCTCGACCGGCTCGCCGAGCGGATCGAGTAGGGCGATTTCGAAGCCCGGAAAGGCCCGACCCATCGAACCGCTGGCGGGGTTCCATTTCGAACGCGAAGTCCCGATGGTCAGATTCATTTCCGTCTGCCCGTAGAACTCGTTGACATCTACACCGAGCGTGCTCACAACCCAGGCTTGCAGGGCGTCACCGAGTGCCTCACCACCGGTTCCCAATGCCCGCAGCTGAATACCACGCGCAGCAGTCTTGTCGACGCCGATGCTTCGCATCTGCTTGAGGGCAGTGGGCGGAATGAAGGCGCCCGTCACCTTGTGACGGCTCAGAATCTCGACCGCACGCGAAGGCGTGAATTTGTCGGGCGTCGCAACTACGGGGCACCCCAACGCAAGTGCGGGGAACAGTACGTCGAACAAACCACCGATCCAGGCCCAGTCTGCCGGCGTCCAGAAGACGTCTCCCAGCTGCGGAGCATTGTCGAACGCCGTCCGCATACCGGGCATGTGCGCCAGGAGAATTCGGTGCCCGTGGAGCGCGCCTTTCGGATTCCCGGTCGTCCCTGAGGTGTAGATGATGATGGCATGTGAATCGGGGCCCGTGGCTACCAGTTCACTACATTCTGCGGCATCGTCGACGAGGCTGTGGAAATCGAGGATTTGCACGGGCGTCGAATCGGAGAGCTGATCGAGCCTTCCGACCACGATTACGGCTTCGAGGCCAGGGATGTCACCGATTCCGTCGGCAACTCTTTCATAGCAGTCCTTCTCGACCACAAGAACTTTCGCACCGGAGTCACGCATTCGATGCACCAATGCGTCGGACCCGAACTTGACCGAGAGCGGAACGGTAACTATTCCGGATCGGAAGGCGCCCAGATGTGTCGCCAGAACCTCGATTCCCTGTGGGACCATCACACCGACGCGGTCGCCTGAGACGAGGCCGAGATCTGCGAGCACGGTCGCGAACTTTCGGCTCATCGTGGCGACTTCACCGAATGTGTACCGCGCCCAGTGCCCACCGGTGTCTACGACGAGGGCCAGATCATCGGGATTCTGTTCATCGACACATGCGTGCGCAATGTTGAATTGCTCTGGCACAGCCCATTCGAAGTGTTCTGCTTCGAGGTCCTGCCACCATGACATATGCCGCCGAGAACTCACCGAGCACCCACTTCGATTTCGAGGGAATGGGTCTCGCCTACCAGGAATGAGAATTCGCCGGAGAAGACAAGGTCTCCGTCTTGGTTGACGAGTGAGCCTTTCGACGTCACGATCGCGGTCTCACCGTCCGAGCGAGGGCGCACCGACAGCACTTCCGACACCGCATGCACCGAGTCGCCGAGGTAAGTCGGCCGGTGGAATCTGACCTGATCGAGCCCGTAGAAGCACTGCAGGTAACGGGGGTCCAACTCCACCAGGCCGAGCAAGGTGGACAACATGAGAGCACCATGGGCGATCTGGCGACCGAAGCGCGTCTGCTGCGCGTAGTCGGGGTCGAGGTGAAGAGGATGGCGGTCCCAGGTGAGGTCGGCGAAATTTCGCACATAGTCTTCGGTGACGACCCGCGGGTCCGTCACCGCAATGTCTCCGACAGAGATCTCTTCGAAACTCTTTGTGATCATTGAAGTTTCCTCTATTAGTTGACAACCGTGGAGCGTTGATCGACCGGCGGCAGATACGCCCCGTTGTCATCGATGTACATGTCGCGACTTCCTTCGTCGAGGTCGGTGTCACGGACGAAGTAGACGCTGATCAGCGAAATAACAGACAGGGCAGCGATATACACAGCGACCGCAAGCGATCCACCGGTTGCGCGAACCAACATGGCGGCAACCATCGGCGCGATTGCACCACCCAAGAGCACCCCGATCTGAAAAGCGATGGACGCTGCGCTGTACCGCACCCGTGCGTCGAACAGTTCCGCGATGAACGTCGCCTGCGGCCCGTACGAGATGCTGAGCATGAATGCGCCGACTGCCAATGCGCCGGTGGTGATCCAGAAGTTGCCGGTATCTATCGCGGCGAATGCAACGAAGACCCACACTCCCATGCCGGTGATGCCGACCATCAATATCCGGCGTCGGCCGAATTTTTCGGACAGTTGACCGAAGATCGGAATGAAGATGACTGCAACGAGCGCGGACACCATGACCGCTCCGAGCATGAGGTTTCCGGACAGCAGATCGAACTGATCGGCGTAGGTCAGGCTGTAGGTGTTGAGGATGTAGAAGTAAGCGCCCGTGCTGATCATCGAACCTGCGGCAAGAATGATTTGACGAGGGTAGTTCTTGAACGCGTCGACCATCGGAATCTTGACCGCAGTGTTCTGCTGCTTCACGCGAGCGAATGCGGGAGTCTCTTCCAACGCGGTGCGAATGTAAAGCCCGACGGCGACCAACGCGATACTCAGCAGGAAGGGAATTCTCCACCCCCACACCAGGAATTGGTCCCCGGTGAGCGCCTTGGTGCCGAACATGACGGCCGTTGCCAGCAGAAGGCCAGCAGGCACACCGACCTGCGGCATACTGCCGTAGAAACCGCGGCGGTTCTTGGGTGCGTATTCCACAGCAGTCAGAACTGCACCGCCCCACTCACCCCCGACGCCGAAGCCCTGAATCAGTCTCAGCAATACGAGAAGAATCGGGGCCCACACACCGATCTGGGCGGAGGTCGGAAGGACGCCGACCAGGAACGTCGCTGCTCCCATCAAGAGAAGTGCGAGCACCAAGACCTTCTTGCGTCCGATGCGGTCGCCGAAGTGGCCCATCACAACACCGCCGAGTGGCCGCGCCAGGAAGCCGACAGCGAAGGTGGCGAAGGAAAGAATTGTCGCCAGCGCGGGGTCTGCGCCCGAAAAGAACAGCGGCGCAAAGACCAACGCGGCGGAGGCGCCGTAGATCTGAAAGTCGTACCACTCGATCGTGGTGCCGACCAGAACCGATCCGGCCACACGCCGCAGGGCAGGCCTGTCGACAGTTGCGGGAGATGGGGGATTCGCGTCGTTCATGTCATTGCTCCTTGTATGGAGTGCCCTGTTAGCTCTCGCACCGAGAGGGAGGCTCGACAAGGAGACTATGCAGTGACCCAGGGCACAGTCAAGCGTATTTCAATCGATCGATTGATTAGTTGAGATGCAATTTGCCAGTACACAAACAGCTATCAATCGACTGATTGACAGCCGGTCGATTTCGGCGGCGATGCTAGCATGATTGGGCAACCAACCGAAATGAGGATCATGGACCTGGGGCGCGTTCAACGGGCGGCAGTCACGCTGTTCGCGACGAAAGGATTCGCCGCCACCGGCATTCGTGAGCTCGGAGCCGAAGCCGGCATCAACTCGGCAACGCTCTACCACTACGTCGGCAGCAAAGAGTCACTGTTGGCCTCGATCATTCGGTCCTGCCTCGACGAGCTGACGCAGTCGGGAGAGCGGGCAATGCGCCGAAGCGCCGATCCCGTAGTCCAGCTCGCCGGCCTGGTGTCGTCACACGTCGGCATTACCGCCGTCAACCAACTGACTGCCCGCGTCGCCGAGTACGAGATGCGCGGGTTGACCGGAGACAACCGCATCGAGTTGCAGACCCTGCGCGACGAGTACGAGCAACTTTTCGGACAGATCCTCGAACGCGGACAACGCGTGGGCGCCTTCGACATCGAAGATCTGGCATTGAGCCGACTCGCGATACTCGAGATGTGTACCGGGGTCGCGCATTGGTACCGGCCCGGTGGGCGTCTCGAGTTGGAAGATGTCCAGCGATTCTTCGTCAGCACCACGTGCAAGCTTCTGTCGGTTCCGTCCGACGAACTGCACGGTGTGGAGTTCATTCACGACGTCCGAAAGCTGGACAGCGAGCCCGAGACTCAGTCCTCCGAGATCTGGGGAACCACTGCACAGAGCGAATTCGCGCGACAGTCCGAGCTTTAACCGCCCCTCGAAACTCCCGGCTCTGGTACGAACTGAACATGCAACTACCCGCGGACAGTCATGTTCACAGCGAGTGGTCGTGGGACACCGGCGGACCGCTGTCGCACGCATCCGGACGAATGCAACAGACTTGCGCGCGCACCGATCCTGGACGTCGACGGCTATCTCGACAGCATCGAACGATGCCGACACCGTTTTCCTGAATTGCGGATACTCACCGGCGTCGAGTTCGGACAACCGCACCTGCACGAAGCGCAGGCGTCGCACCTCCTTGATCTCGGTGTCATCGACCGGGTAGTGGGTTCCTTGCACACGCTTGAGGTCGGCGACGATCGGAGTGAACCGAACACTCTGTTTCGAAAGTGGAGCGCCGACGAAGTCATGTGGGCATACCTCGATGAGATCCGGCGTATGGTGGCTGGCTCTCGGACCTTCGAGGTGTTCGCCCATATCGACTACGCGGTGCGTGCATGGCCGATCGAAAGTGCCGGACCTTTCGATCCCCGTCGATTCGAAGAGGGATTCCGAAATGCGATGCGCGCCATCGCCGACAGCGACCGGATCCTCGAGATGAACACCCGTCGGCTGTGGCCCTGGATACCCCAATGGTGGGGCGAAGAGGGAGGTAAAGCGGTGACATTCGGCAGCGATGCACATGTGCCCGAAGCTCTGGCAGCCAATTTTCCGGAAGCGACCGCGATGCTCGCGCACTACGGATTCCGTCCGGGTCAACGTCCCGAAGAGTATTGGACCCGCTGATCCGCCTGACTCCCAGACCGATATTTCCGTGAACTCGGGTTGTCGGAGACGGATCAACCCGCAATAGTCGATGTATGGATCGGTACAAAATCACGATGCCCGACGGCTCTTCGACCGAGGAACCTTTCAATTCCGACAAGGAAGCAATCACTTGCGCAGTGGATGCGAACCGAGGAGTCAGCAAGAACCTCGTAGTCGAAAAATACACGGCCGACGGTCATCTGGTTCCAACCGCGCAGGCGCCTGCGAAACACACAGGTCGTCACAAGAAGAACCGTTCGAAGAGTTGAAAACTCGACTAGTTCACAACTCTCGAACTCGGTGTGTGGCGACCGGATGCGTGACGCAGAAGTAGTTGGATCGCGTGCTCGACAGTTGCACCGAGGACAGCTTCGGGGTCGCCCGAGAAAACCTGCTTCTCCGTTTCGGCGGTCCCATGGTCGACGACTCCGAACCACACAGTTCCGGGTCGATCGTTCTCCTGGGTATTAGGACCGGCTTCACCGGTGACGGCCAGCGTTAGCGACGCACCCATCAGTGTGGCGGTGCTGTGCGCCATGACCCTGGCTGCCTCTTCGCAGACCACTGGCCCGTCCGGAACATGAAGTACGGAATGTTTCACCTCGCGGGTGTACGCGACGATCCCACCACAAAACCACGATCCGGCGTCCGGCGCCTTTCCCAGATGTGCGGCGATGTTCCCGGCAGTCAACGATTCCGCCGTCGCCACCGACAGACCGTGTTCCTCTACTGCCGCAGCCAATTGCCTGCACATATCGTCGAGATCCTTGCCCGACGGAAGCTCGGGTCGTGGATCGCCATTCATATGTTCCTCCTCCTGCAGTCCGATCGGTGACTTCGACAAGACATTGAAAGTTCTCGAATGCCCATTCCAACCGTGCCTTACAGCTCACTGCCCCCTTGCGAACTGCACCCTTCGAAAGTGCGTCGAGCGCACTCGTCGATCACATCAGCTACACGTGACCGACGCGTGAGTTGACGGCGCTGCACGATCGCCCCGTTTCCGTTGCTGAACACCTTGTCCAAGGAGGCCGTGACCTGCTCGAATTCTCCGAATGCAGTCAACGCAGGTTCGACGTGATCCACCAATTGCCGAACCGCCTGGTGTGCAGTCAGCAAGCGCACGGATTCCACGTCCAGCGACCTCCCGTCGAGTCCGTCACGCGCCGCCCGCCAGCAAGCCGCGCGGAGTAGCTCGTGATCGACAGCAGGCGCTGCTTCACCTTTCGTGATCGCGGCGGATGCGGTACCGACGAGTGCCTGCACCAGTGTGGCCAGAGTCATCGTCTCCTCCACGGTGGCGGGCACGTCGCTGATCCGAATCTCCACGGTGGGAAGGTGATCCGACATGCGCACATCCCAATAGACCATGTGTGGATCGAGAATGACCCCTGTCTCCAGCATTGCTGCAACAGCATCTTCGTAGTGCGCCACGGACTCGAAGTAGGGCGGCGGACCCGAACTGGGCCATCGGCCGAACAGAACGTAACGCCAACTCGCATAACCGGTATCGCGACCGGCGCTGATCGGAGAGTTCGCCGTCAGTGCCAACAAGGTCGGTAACCATGGGCGCAGATGGTTGATGATCTGGACCGATCGTTCTCGATCTTCCACACCGACATGAATGTGGCAACCACACATCACACCTTCGGTGATCGCTCTGAATTGACCGGCCATTCGCTGGTATCGCGACGTTTGAGTGATCTCGTCTACCGGCGGATCGTAGAACGGCGTCCCGACTGCGATGAGTTGACAACCCACACGGGCAGCGGCGTCGGCGGTGACGGCACGCGACTCACAGAGTTGATCACGAAGATCACGAATATGGTTTCCGATAGACGTGGACGTCTCCACCTGACAGCGCGTGAGTTCGAGTTGCAGCGAGATACCGAGTTCCCGCCCGGCGGCAGCAACCTCGGAGTTGCGCAGAGTGGGATGTCCAGTCTGCGGATCGCAGAGCAAGAACTCCTCTTCGACACCGAGAGTCGGTGTACCTACCGAGAATATGTCGGGAGTCGGCTTCGCGTTCATAGGGCTTCCTCGCACCGGTTTTCATCCACATCCGATACTTCGAGCGTACGACCTTCTACCCCTTTCGGCACTACTCCGACCGTTTCATCCAGTCACCGATCGGGTAGTTGCCCTGTGGACCGACGACGAGCGAAGAATCGCAAGTCTTCATGAGCTCAGGATGGAGTGTGCCGTGACAAACGCGAGCGAAAGTTCACCGGTAGATGACGAACACACAAATCGATCGCACGTAGGGGAGGCAATCAGCGACGGTCGCAACTATCCCGGATACCTGCTGATCGGGCTGGGTCTGGCAACACTCGGATTGACCTTGGTGGCAGCAGGTTACGGATTTCGTGGTTGGGCAGTCATTGCCGGCGTCGTGTGTGTGGTGTCCTTCATCGTCGGAACACTGGCCATCTTGATGGAACACCGACGGGTCAAACGACTGGAAGGTCAGGAACTCTTCGATCAAGAAGGGCACTGAACCGACCGCTCGAGTCGTATTCTGCTCAAGCAGAATACGACTCGAGCAGAACACAGCTCAGTGAGTGCGGAGCTGCTCGATCAGCTCACTCTTGTTCAGCTTCGAATAGCCGTGCAGATCGAGTTCCTTGGCACGTTTCTTCAGCTCGTCGACTGTCCACTCCTCGTACGGCGAGGATTGTCCGCCGGACTTGGCGACATTCGACCGCCCTCGATTGGCGGCCGCATTGGAGATTCGGGCCGCCTTCTCCTTGGAATCGCCCTTCTCGCGTAGCTCTTCGTAGAGTTCTTGATCCTTGAGTTGAGGTTGTGAGTCCTTGCGAGCCACTGTTTCGTCCCTTCACTCGTCTTCACTCCGACGGTGTGGCCGAACTGGCAATTCGGCCACACCGCAGGTTCGAACGTACGTCGGCACTCAGGATGTAGGCGGCACCTCGAAACGCCCCCACACGCGGTGCGTCTTCAGAAGCTGAGCCAGCGAGGCGAGCGCTCCTTCCGCGTCTGCATCGACGACGACTCCCAATGCAGACTCGTCGATACCGGCCGCAGCCAGCGCACTCATGCTCTCTCCCCAACCACCAATTGCCTTGCTGTGACGATACATTTCGTTCAGCAGAGTCTCCACCCGTGGATCCAACTTGCCCTCGCCGATCCGAGAAACGTCGCCGCTCAGCAGGATTGCATCGAATTCGATCGAACGAGCTGTGAGGTACGTTCGCTGCACCGTCACCGCGTCGTCACCGTCCCCGATGGTTCCGCCGTGCGGGCCGAGGATCAGCGGCACCATGCCGGCGTCGAAGATCTTGTCTCGAACGGCGACAACCGTTTCGAGATCGGAGTTCTCATCGACCAGTAGTGCGATGATCCTTCCGTCTACCGGCCATTCCGCACCAACCTGGGACAGTGCAGGGCTGAGCTCCGGATCACTCAACGGCTCGGTCGGTTCGGGAACCGGAAGGCCAAGCCCCCCTGCGACGATCGACACGAGACCCGCGTCGATATTTGCCAAGATGCCCAGATTCCGGGTCTTGATGTTCTCCTCGTAGCACTTACCCAATTCGAAGGTATACGCCTGCGCGACGTGCTCCTGTTCGACAGGGGAGAGACTGCGATAGAAGAGTCGAGCTTGCGAGAAGTGATCGTCGAACGATGCCGGCGCCTGCCTCACCTTTCGCCCTGAAACTTGCTCGGGCACCTCGATATAGGCCGCGCTGTCCGCCGAGGCCAAGAACGGGCACCCACCGTCCAACGAATTGGGATGGTACGGCGCGACTCCGGTATGCACACCGTCCTGGTGAAAGCCGTCGCGAAGCATGTCGTTGACAGGCGCGTGAGGACGGTTGATCGGGATCTGATCGAAATTGGGGCCACCGAGTCGCGTGATCTGGGTGTCGAGGTACGAGAACAAACGTGCCTGCAGGAGACGATCGTTGGTGATGTCGACACCCGGAACCAAGTGACCCGGATGGAATGCAACCTGCTCGGTCTCGGCGAAGAAGTTCGTCGGATTGGCGTCGAGTGTCATCGTTCCGATGACCTGAACCGGCGCGAGTTCTTCGGGCACGATCTTGGTGGGATCCAATAGATCTATGCCTTCGAACATTTCGTCTTCGGTATCAGGGAACACCTGCACGCCCAGATCCCAGGACGGATATGCGCCCGCCTCGATGGCGTCGGCAAGATCGCGTCGATGGAAATCCGGATCCACACCGCCGGCGATCTGCGCTTCCTCCCACACGAGTGAATGCACTCCGGCGGCCGGCTTCCAGTGGAATTTCACCAGATTCGTCTCGCCGTCGGCATTCACGAGCCTGAACGTGTGAATACCGAAGCCCTCCATCATGCGATAGGAGCGCGGGATGCCGCGATCGGACATGTTCCACAATGTGTGCGCCGTGGCCTCGGTGTGCAGCGACACGAAATCCCAGAAAGTGTCGTGCGCGCTCTGCGCCTGCGGAATCTCGCGGTCCGGGTGGGGCTTCGCGGCATGGATGATGTCCGGGAATTTGATGCCGTCCTGAATGAAGAACACCGGGATGTTGTTGCCCACCAGGTCGAAGACACCTTCGTCGGTGTAGAACTTGGTGGCGAAACCGCGTGTGTCGCGTACGGTGTCCGCCGAACCTCGTGAACCCAGCACCGTCGAGAACCGCACGAACACCGGGGTTCGAGCACCGGAAGCGAACACCGATGCTTTACAGATGTTTTCGGCCGCGCCATTCGCCAGGAACGTTCCGTGTGCAGCCGCCCCGCGGGCGTGGACGACGCGCTCCGGAATTCGCTCGTGATCGAAGTGTGTGATCTTCTCACGCAGGTGGTGGTCTTGAAGAAGAGTCGGGCCGCGCTCGCCGGCAGTGAGTGAGTGGTCGGTCTCGTAGAGACGTGTACCGGTTGCGGTGGTGAGGTACTCCCCCCGCTGGCCGCGACCGTTTCCCTTCACCTTCTCCTCGGCACCCGCGACAGTACGCACCTCCGGCTGCCGCTGGTCATCCTTGGGCGGCAACGGCTGTCGAGGCTTGACCGGCTCTTTCAGGTCCGGCGCTTTCGGGGCCGGTGCACCTGGGACGGACTGAGATGAAGGCATCGAACAGCTCCTCTTGATCGTCATGCTGGGCGCAAGAATCTTGTTACGCCTTATGTAAGTCGAGATTTCAAACTGAACGCGGAGCCACGACTCACCCCCGGCTGGGATCAATTCCAGGCCGAGGGTGACGAGTGCGTCAGGGCTATTGCTCGGACTTCTGTCGCGCTTCGTCCGCGGCCGCTTCTGCGCGAGCCTTCTCGGCTTCTGCCTCTTTCTTCGCGACTTCTCGCTGGCTTTCGGCCTTGTCCTGCTGGGCGCGGCCCTCTCGGGTCAAACTGTCGTTTCCGGAAACCGCACCCACGGCTTCCTTGGCCTTACCCTTGACGTCCTCTACGACGCCTTTGATTCCCTCGCTGGGACCGCTCTTGTCATCTGGCACGTTGACCCTCCAATACGTTTCGGATTGTTGCTCAGGGCTCCCACACAGGCAGGACTCCCACACAGAAGGCCCTACCCCGTCGAAATTCGCATAAACATCCGTGCACCGACACGGCGCAACGCGTACAAGAAGCGGCCACGGAGAGGAGTGCCGTTCACTCTCGTGTGTTATTCAGTGCTCATGAGCCAGTTACAGACCGATCCCCCCGTGGGCGGAACGCTGTCCACGATTCGCGCGCTTGCGCCCAACCTGGCTCCGAGCGAGCGACGCGTCGCGGACATCTGCATAGCCCGGCCCAAGGAGTTCGCCTGGTGGTCGGCGGCAGATGTGGCCGAGCACGCGTCCACGTCGACAGCAACGGTTATTCGAGCGTGTCAGAATCTCGGATTCAAAGGCTTTCAGCATCTGCGGATGCTGCTGCTCAGAGATCTCGGCGCTACGGAATCACGCGTGCAGGATGCATCGCACACCAAGGACAGCATAGGGCTGATGCAAGCGGTATTCGGCGAAGTGGCGGCCGATCTCGGCGGAGCACTCACACCACTGGATCGCGATGCTTTCGACCAGGCCGTCGAAGCCATCGCCGACGCCGACCGCGTACTCGTTGTGGGAAACGGGGTATCCGGGCCGTCGGCATCCGCAGTGGCTGTGCGGTTCATCCTGAACGGACGGGCCGCGGAAGCACCCACCGATGCAGTGATGCAGCAGCTGACAGCCCGCCACCTCACCTCTCGAGACGTCTGTCTGGCGATCAGTGACAGTGGACTCAACTCGTTGACCCTCCAACCGGCCCATGCCGCGAAAGAGGCCGGCGCCACCGTCATCGGCGTGACCGGATACGCACGTTCCCCACTGGTGGAACTGGCCGACATGGGCCTGGTTCTCGGTGGCGGAACCGGGCCGTGGGGCGCGCACGGCGCTTCGGCAACCGTCATCCAGCTGACCTTTCTGATCGGCCTCCAGATCGCCGTCAGTGAACGACGCGGCGGGTCGGCGGAAGCTGCCGCCCAGACCCTCGAGCATGTGATCGGAATCCTCAATCACGGTTCCACTAGCTGAAATTCGGATCCTCCCTACGTTCCGGCCCGAATAGTTGCCCTGAGAATTACGGACATTTACGACAGCGTTCGATCGCCGTTCACCTTCGACTGGCTAACTTCCGATGTAACGAAAATTCCCAATTCGATGCGATTGGGTAACGTCATTTCATCGGGAGAAGCCAATGGGCAGGATTCGAATAGAGAATCTGAGTCGGAAGTTCGCAGATGTCACCGCAGTCGACAACATCGACATCGATGTTCGTGACGGCGATTTCCTGGTCCTCCTCGGGCCCAGTGGCTGCGGTAAGACGACACTGCTGAGGATGCTCGCCGGCCTGCTGGAACCGACCAGCGGCCGGATATTGCTCGACGACGAAGACATCACCACCGCTCCCGCGCGTCGACGCGACGTCGCGATGGTGTTCCAGAACTATGCGCTCTACCCTCACCTCTCCGTGGCAAAGAACCTCGGATTCCCCTTGAAGGTGAAGAAGATCGACAAAGCCTCCGCAGTAGCGCGTGTCGAGGAGGTAGCACAGCAGCTCGAGATCGCACATCTGCTGGAGCGCAAGCCGAAGGAGTTGTCTGGTGGCCAGCGTCAGCGAGTGGCGGTGGGACGCGCGATCGTTCGAAATCCGAAGGCGTTCTTGATGGACGAACCTCTGTCGAATCTCGACGCGAAGCTCAGAACGGCGACCCGTCGTGAGCTCACCGACCTCCACCGACGGTTGGGTGCCACCTTCGTCTACGTCACCCACGACCAGGTCGAGGCAATGACAATGGCGACGCGTATCGCACTGCTCAACCATGGCAGGCTCGAGCAACTCGGCACCCCGGAGGATGTCTACGATCGTCCGGCATCGGTGTTCGTCGCAGGATTCCTGGGCAGTCCAGCCATGAATCTTGTTGATGCGAGAGCATTCTCGACGGACGGGCAAGTGAGGGTTTCGGCAGAAGGAATCGAAGCCTCACTCTGGTCAGGGGAGACCGATTCGCGCGACGTCGTACTCGGCATTCGTCCCGAACACCTCACACCGATACATCCAGGCACGGATTCCGGAACCGGTGCGCGTATCACCGTCGACGTCACTTCGGTCGAGAACCTCGGAAGCGAGCAAGTGGCCTACTGTCTGGTCGGGTCGACCACGATCTGCGTGCGCGCTCCGCGACCGATCGCACTTCACGAGGGTCGGCCCGCGGTGCTGTCCGCCGAACTGCGCCATCTTCACCTCTTCGACCGATCCAGCGGACGGCGACTCGAATGGCTGGACATACCAGCAACATTGGACCTTGATTCATCCGTTCTCAGCTGAACCTTCAACTCATCCTCTGACACTGCATTCCACCACCAGGAGATTTGTCATGCGCAAAACACGATGGAAGATCGCCACAGCATTGGCGGCATCCCTCGCCCTTGCCGGATGTGCCACGGGAGGTGCCACCACCGGCGGCTCCGATTCCGCAGTACAGGTTCCGGAACTCGACCCGAATCAGCAGGTCGACATCGTCTTCGAGTCCTACAACCTTGCCCAGGCAGGTTTGTGGACAGACACCGTCACCGGTCTCATCTCCGACTTCGAGGCCGCCCACCCGAACATCCACGTCAAAGCTCAGCCGCCGCAGAGCGGTGGTGCGGCCGGTTCCGGCACCGCGAGCAGCGTGCAAACACAGATGCTCGCCGGTTCGCCACCCGATGTCGCTCAATTGACCTTCGACACACTTGATTTCGCCGTCACCGCGCTGAAAGCAAGAAATCTCGACGAACTCGTCGGCAAGGACGCAGTGCAGGCGAACTTCGGCGGCGACCATCCCTTCCACCCCAGAGCTGCAACACTCGGCGACTGGAATGGGGAAACCTACGGCGTTCCGTACGTGTTCTCCACCCCGACATTGTTTTACAACTCCACCGCACTGACCGAGGCCGGGCTCCCGGCCGATACCGATCTCTCCACCTGGAGCAAGGTTGCCGCTGCCGCAAAGGCAGTGACCGCCAAGACAGGAAAGCCGTCGCTCGGAGTGAGCTGTTCGGTCAAGGGTGGCAGCTGGTGTATGCAGGCACTCTTCAAATCGGCCGGAGGGGGTGTGTTGTCCGAAGATCGCAAGACCATCGAATTCGGCGAGCCTGCCTCAGTGTCGGCAGTCTCCATGCTTCGTGGACTCTACGAGGACGGAGTCTTGGTGAACGCGGATTCGGCCACACAGTACGAAGGTTTCGCAAAGGGCGACATCGCGATCGATCTCAACACGTCTGCGCTGCAAGGCATGTTTGTCAGTTCTGCGGCCAAGGCGGGTTGGGATCTGCGCGCTACCGCGATGCCTGCCTTCGACGGGCACGCAGCGGTCCCCACCAATTCAGGTTCGGTCCTCTCCGTCTTCTCGCAAGACCCGGCAAAGGCCCGCGCTGCTTGGGAACTGATCAAATTCATGACCAGCGATCACGCGTACACACAGATCTCCACCAAGATCGGATACCTGCCTCTCCGCTCTTCGCTGACACAGGATCCTGCTGCACTCAAGCCATGGGCCGACAGCAATCCGCTACTGGCGCCCAACCTCAAGCAGCTCGACTCGCTTCAGCCGTGGCAGTCGTACCCCGGCAACAGCTACGTCCAGGTCGACGACATTCTCGCGCAAGCCATCGAGGAATCCGTGTTCTACGGCAAGGACCCGAAAGCGACCATGCAAGCCGCGCAGCAACGGGCTCAGGCCTTGATCGGCTGACACGGTCCATTCCAATTCCAGCGAACATCACTTCCGAATCGGGAACAACTATGACTACAGCTCTTCCGGTTCAGCGGGCCAATCGTCGGCTCGACCTGAACGGCACCTACAACTTTCGCGACGTGGGCGGATACGCTACCCGCGACGGCCTCAGCACCAAGTGGAACAAGCTCTTTCGTGCGGACGCTCTTCATCGACTCGATCAAGCTGACCGCGAGATCCTCCGCGCCCGTGGGCTGGCCTTCGTCATCGACCTGCGCGAGCAGGAAGAGTTGGACACAGCACCGAACGCTCTCGGAGGACTTGACCTCCAGCAACTCCACCTGCCCATCTTCGAGAGCGAAATAAACTCTCGAGAAACAAGTTTGGACCTCGCAGCAATCTACGCGAAGGTCATCGATCAATGCGGTGTCCGACTGGTTCGAGCTGTACGCGCAATAGCAGAGTCCGACGACAGCGCAGTACTCGTGCACTGCACGGCAGGCAAAGACCGTACCGGCCTCGTCGTTGCACTCGCTCTGGCAGCGGTCGGCGTTGACTACCGCGACATCGTCGCGGACTATTCGCTCTCGGAGGTCATGTTGGCCGGCGAGTGGGCAACGGCCATGGCCGTCAGGATGCGCGAATACGGCATCGGCGACGGGGAGAACCTCGCCCAGCTCGTCGGGGCAAGCCCGGCTGCGCTCATGCGTGCAAGCCTGCAAACCATCGACGATTCGTACGGAAGTGCGTCCGATTACCTTCTTGCCCACGGAATGAGCTCCGAAGAACTCGACCGCCTACATCTTGCACTGGTCAACTGACACACACTTGAAGGAGAATTTTTCATGTCCCAGTACGGCGAACCCGATCACTACATCTTGCACCTCAGCGATACTCACTTCGTCACCGACGGAGATCTTCTCCACGATTCCGTGGACAGCGATGCCAATCTGGCACGCATCTTCGAGCGACTGGAACGGACTGGCCAGCGTCCTGAGGCTATCGTCTTCACCGGCGATCTGGCCGACATGGGGGAACCCGAGGCATACGTGCGACTGCGCCGGATCGTCGAACCGGCCGCCGAACAGCTAGGCGCAAAGGTGATTTGGGTCATGGGGAATCACGACGCACGCCCGGCATTCCGTAGCGGCCTGCTGGATACCGCTCCGACCCAGGAATCCGTCGACTCGGTGGTCGACGTGAACGGCCTCCGCATCGTCGTGTTGGACAGCACTGTTCCCGGAAGCCATCACGGCCTGATCACCGACGAACAGCTCGCTTGGCTCGAAGAGGTTCTGGCTGTACCCGCACCACACGGAACCCTTCTCGCGCTGCACCATCCGCCAGTCCCGTCGGTTCTGGATGTGCTCACTTTGGTGGAACTGAAGGAGCAGAACAGACTTGCCACGGTACTCGAGGGAACCGACGTTCGCGGTATCCTCGCTGGCCACCTGCACTACTCGACCACCTGTACCTTCGCCGGAATTCCCGTCTCGGTTGCCTCAGCGACCTGCTACACACAGGATCTTCTTGCGAACAAGGGCAGCATGCGCGGCCGCGACGGTGCACAGGCATTCAACATGGTCCATGTGTTCCGAGATCGGGTTCTGCACACGGTAGTTCCGGTAGAGGAGTCGGCAACTGTATACGAAGTGAGCGCGGAGTATCTTGCGGAGGCGATCTCCAAGCTGGTTCCTGCGAACAATTCGTCCAGTCCCTCTGCTGCACTGGCGAATTGAGTTTCGAACATGTTTGTCGAAGTTCCAAGCACCGGCGGGTCGGAGCGTGCCGTAGCGGCGCACCCGGCCCGTTCCGGGTGGGCGCCCCGCGCCTTGGTGCCTTACCTGTACCTACTGCCGGCTGTGGTGTTATTGATCGCGTGGATCTACAAGCCACTCGGCGAGACTGTCAATCTGTCCTTCTACAAGTGGAACATGATTCCCACCACTCCCAAAGTGGCTGTAGGACTGGATAATTACACGCGTGTTCTGTCGTTGCCCGAGTTGCATCAGGCACTACGAAACACCGTGGTCTACACACTCGCCTTCATGGTGTTCTCGCTGTTGCTGCCGATCGTCATCGCGTTGGTGTCCAAGCGGATATCCGGACGGTCCAAGACGATCTATCAAGCTCTGATCTTTGTCCCGTTCCTGGTGACACCGATCGCGGGCAGTGCCGTCTGGCGTTGGCTCTTCAATCCCGACGGCGGCGCAATCCCACGGGTGGCCGCAACGTGGGGAATAGAGATGGGCAACATCTTTCGTGATCCGAAATTCGCACTGCTAGGCGTCGTCGTGATCGTCGGATGGCAAATGCTCGGCTTCGGTGTCCTGGTCATCTCGGCTGGGCTTGCCGGCATCAACCCGGACTACGCTTCGGCAGCGTCACTCGACGGCGCATCCGAGGCGACGATCACCCGAAAGATAACGCTGCCACTGCTCTCCCCGACACTGGTCTTCCTCGCCCTCATGACGATTCTGCTGGGTGCGCAGTGGGCGTACCCCGTGATCGACATTCTCACCCAGGGTGGACCGAGCGGTGCGTCCACGAACATCTACTACCTGTTGTACCAGTTCGGTTTCCAGAACTTCGACGCCGGACTGTCAGCAGCCGCAGGCACTCTCTTCTTCGTCGGCTTCGGAATCATCGCCGTCATCTTCGTCCGCCTGTCGGACCGACTGAGCTTCTACGACAATTAGGAACTGACATGGCATTTGTTCTGGTCGACGCACCCAGCCAGACGCATGGTCCCGGTGCAACTCCGGCGGTGGAACACCTCGACACACGGAGCAAGAGCAATGACGGACCGGTCCGGTCCCGCTCTCGAACGCGGCGAGTGCTCGGGCATGTTGTCCTCGCGGCCGTGACCGTGTTCAGCATTTTCCCGATCTACTGGCTGTTCACCACGGCCTTTCGTCGCCCCGACGATTCTCTGTCGGCGAGTCCCCTCCCCTCGCCTTTCAGCCTCGAGAACTTCCGCTACGTGTGGAACACGATCCCGATGGCGTCGATGATGGTGAACACCTTCACCATGGCTTTGGCCATGTCGGTCAGCCAGCTGTTCGTCGCAATCCTTGCCGCGTACGGGTTCGCGCGGTGGAACTTCTTCGGCAAACAAGCGTTGTTTCTGCTCTTCGTCGGGTCGTGGCTGGTTCCGTTTCAGGTCACGATGATCCCCAACTACCTTCTCATTTCCCAGATGGGCTTGCTCAACACCGTCGCAGGCATCGTGATCCCGAACTTGTGCTCGGCTTTCGGAGTTCTGCTGATGCGTCAGCATATGGAGGCATTTCCACGGGAGTTACTGGACGCCAGTCAGATCGACGGACAGAACTCGTGGGCAACGCTGTGGAAGGTCGTGCTGCCCAACATGAAGCCCGCTCTCGCAGCACTCGGCATCATGCTGTTCATCTCGGCCTGGAACGAGTACCTTTGGCCCGCGCTGATCATGCGTCAGTCGAATTCCGTGCTGCAGATCGGTATCCGTAGCTTCCTCGGCGCCGAGGGGAACAACTGGGGCGCCATCATGGCGGCGTCCGGACTCGCGTGTCTGCCGATCTTCCTGATCTATCTCTTCCTTCAGCGCTACGTGCGCGACGCATTTGTTCAGTCCGGCCTCAAGTAGCGATCACCCGTTCTCAAAAACTGTTTACCGGGCACAGGAATTGGCGGGACTCGTTCCAGAAGGGGAAGAGGTCGGTGGTGGTGGCCGTGGGGTGGTCGATCTCGGCGAGAGTGTAGAAATCGAGAATCGTCCGCCCGGCGGTTGCGCTGACTTCGCATGCCTGCAAGCTCAGTTTCGCCTCCGCCACGAAGCCGATACTGCGGGCGAAAGGTCCGAGGGTCCCGGCATTGACAAAACCCTCGAGGTTTTGTCCCCACTGGTTGTAGTCCGACTGCAAAGCAAAGCTGCATGTTTCACCGAACAACTCGGTGCAGGTTGTCGGCTTCCCACCGATCGTGTGAACCGTATCGGCGAGCTCGTGCGAAGTACCTTCGCGCGGTGATCCGGAAAGGAGAAGCAAGACGGCGACGGCCAAGGCAACCACCAGAAGGATGCTCGCGGCCGTTGCCAGTATCGCCTTCACAATCCCTCGATCCACGTAAGTTCATGAGGGGAACCGATTTTGGAACACCGGTCACTGGATTTGTACCCGTGGCACTCGGGGTCCAAACATCGACCAGGCGCGGAGCCGTGCACCAGTCTGGGGGTTGCGAGAGGATCTGTTGGAAAAAGCGGGGGAGGATCGACACTCCCTTCCACTATCAATGTATATCTCACCGGGGGCCTTGCGGCAAGGCCCGGGTAGTGCCGCAGAATGGCTCTTCCGATCCCGCACGACCTACTACGGGATCGGAACAGTCAGCGGAAGTGAGGGCACGTGCCAATCCAGGGATACGAAGAAGAACTGCGTTCCGAGCGGAACTATGTGGAGGGGCTCTACGCACGCCTCGATGCGGAGCGCGCCCGAGTCAAGGGCAGGTACAGCACCGCTCTGCGCGGAAACGGCGAAGCACTCATGGAACGCGATGCAGAGGTGCGCGCGCTTGCCAAAGAGGTGAAGAGGCTGGACGTAGCCGACAACGGCCTGTGCTTCGGCCGGTTGGACTCGCTGACTGGTGAGACTTCGTACATCGGCCGAATCGGCCTTCTCGATGCGGACAACGACTACGAACCGGTGCTGCTCGATTGGCGGGCGCCGGCATCTCGCCCGTTCTACGTTGCCACCGCTGCAAACCCGGAGAACATGCGTCGACGCCGTCAGTTCCACACACGCAGTCGACACGTGGTCGATTTCACCGACGAGGTACTCGGGCGCCCTGACGGCGCAGAACACGACACCCACAGCGATTCCGCCTTGCTCGCTGCGGTTAACGCACCGCGAGATGAGGGCATGCGCGACATCGTGGCCACGATCCAGGCCGAGCAGGACGACATCGTCCGACTCGAACACCCCGGGGTGCTGGTGATCGAAGGTGGCCCCGGTACCGGGAAAACCGTCGTCGCCTTGCACCGCGTCGCCTACCTGCTCTACACGCAGCGAGAGCGAATGGAACGTCACGGCGTTCTCGTGGTCGGGCCGAACCCGGCGTTCCTGAACCACATCGGCCGCGTACTGCCCTCGCTGGGCGAGTCCGACGTGGTGTTCATGACCACCGGTGATCTCGTTCCGGGTTTACGCGTCACCGCCGAGGATGCTCCTGAGGCCGCTGGGCTCAAAGGCTCGCTGAAGATCCTGGACGTTCTCGGCGCAGCGATTGCCGATCATCAGCGATTGCCCGAGAACCCGTTGTTGATCGAATTGGCGGACGTCACAGTGCGAATCGACGCCGAAACGGCGGAGTGGGCCCGCGAAGAAGCTCGTTCGAGCGGACTCCCCCACAACGACGCTCGCACTGTGTTCACCGAAATCGTCACCTGGGCACTGACCGAGCGGGCGATAGCGCGGATCGGCAAGGGATGGTTGACACGCAGTGACCGTGAAGCCTGGGAACAAGTGCGCGCAGATCTGACCGCAGAGTTGGCGGAGAATGACGCGTTTGCCGCCGCACTCGACGCACTCTGGCCGATCTTGACACCGAAAGAGCTACTGACACAGCTTTTTACTTCGCCGGAACGCCTACGCAAGGCCGGCGCAGACGAGACACTGTTGCGCCGAGAGGGCGATGCCTGGACGGTGTCCGACGTTCCGCTTCTCGACGAATTGGTGGACATGCTCGGCCGGGACAAGCCCGTCGACCAGAGTGCCGAACGTGAACGCCGCGACGAGGCTGCGTATGCAGCGGGCGTGCTGGACATGATGATCAGTCGTGAAGACTTGATGGACGACGAGGATCATCTCCTCGCCCAGGACATGCTGTACGCCGAGGACCTGGCGGATCGTTTCGTCGAACGCGATACCCGGGAGCTCGCCGAACGCGCTGCTGCTGACCGAGACTGGACGTACAGGCATATCGTGGTCGACGAGGCACAAGAGCTGTCCGAGATGGACTGGCGAGTCCTGATGCGCCGCTGCCCGGACCGGTCTTTCACGGTGGTAGGTGATCTCGCGCAACGACGTTCGCCCGCAGGTGCTCGCTCGTGGGCGACGGTGATGGAGCCGTACGTCCCCGGCCGCTGGATCTACCGATCCCTGTCGGTGAACTATCGCACCCCCGCCGAGATCATGAGCGTCGCCGCCGCCTTGCTCGCCGAGTTCGCGCCGGACGTCCAGCCACCCGAGTCCGTCCGCGCCTGCGGGATCGCGCCGTGGTCCAGACAAATATCAGCCGACGAACTAGCCTCCGCCATCGACGAATTCAATCAGGACGAGGCCGGACGCGAGGGTACGAGCGTCGTCATCGGACCTGCGGGTGTGCCCGGCGCTGTGCCGGTTTCGGAAACGAAGGGTCTGGAATTCGATGCCGTGCTCGTCGTGGAACCGGAGCGAATCATCGCCGACGGCCCACGCGGTGCGTCTGAACTCTATGTCGCCCTCACCCGCGCAACCCAACGTCTCGGCGTCTTACACGAGGGGCCATTGC
Organism: Rhodococcus sp. WY5; assembly: GCF_018588185.1. Taxonomy (NCBI): domain Bacteria; kingdom Bacillati; phylum Actinomycetota; class Actinomycetes; order Mycobacteriales; family Nocardiaceae; genus Rhodococcus; species Rhodococcus sp. WY5. The sequence goes on along the minus strand of NZ_JAAMPR010000001.1, from coordinate 1,455,290 downwards.
CGCACGCATTGACCGGGCTCGTCCGGGTCGGGACGGCCAGATCACCGCAATCGTTCGCGGCGAGCGATGGTGCTGTGTAGTCCTTCGGCAGCGGCGCGGACGTAAGGCACTTGGCTCTCGGGAACGAAGCGGCTGGTGGGACCGGTGACACTGATGGCCGCGACGGGTTTGTCATTGGTTCCGAATACCGGCGCCGCAACGCACGCGAGACCCGGCGCTGATTCCTCGCGCTCGAACGCAATACCGGTCTCGACCACTCGGTTCAGTTGGGTGTTGAGAATGCCGGGCGCAACAATTGTGTGCGGGGTTCGGCGCGTCATCGGTTCCGACAACACTTCGCGGCGAAATTCGTTGTCGGAGAATGCAAGGAGCGCCTTTCCGATTGCGGTGCAATACAGCGGTATCCGGCCGCCGGTCCGAGACGGGGAGTTGGCTTGTCGATGGCCGCCGATCTTCGCGACATAGACGACGTCGTGGCCGTCACGGACCCCCAGGTGGACTGTCTCGTGGGTCCGCTCGTACAGGTCCTGGAGGAACGGCATCGCCATCTCCAGAAGGCTCCGTTCGAGAGAGGCGAGCATGCCGAGTTCGAAGAGGCCGCCGCTGAGCCGGTAGCCACCGTCGATACGGTCGAGTAGCCGGTTCGCGACCAGTTCGTTGGCCAGGCGGTGCACCGTCGCCTTGTGCAGGCCCGTCCGCTGGACCAGGGTGGCCAGAGGCAACACGTGGTCGTCGGCCCGGAAGGCGCGCAGGATCGTCACCGCCTTGCCGAGTACGGTGTCGAGGTTTGCGCTGCCAGTCACCTCCCCAGCGTATCGCTGAGTGAGACAGTTCCCTGGCGCAATCTCGGTGCCGCGGCGAAAGTAGTGGCCATGAGCCAGCCCACGAATACCAGTACAGCTAGCGAGACCGACATCGCAGCTGCTGCGGACCGCCTCGCAGCCGCCATCGCGAGCGGCACTCCCTGCGCGCCCGTGCGCGATCTGATCGGCGCCGACGACCTCGTCGCCGCCTACGCCGTCCAGCGCCGCGTCGACGAAATCCGTCGGCAGGCGGGGGCCGTGGTCGTAGGCCGCAAGATCGGCCTGACCTCGGTGGCAGTCCAGCAGCAGCTCGGTGTCGACCAGCCCGACCTCGGCGTGCTGTACGCCGACATGGAGTTCCCCGCCGGCGGCGCCATCCCCATGAGCCGTTTGATCCAGCCCAAGGTCGAAGCGGAAGTTGCCTTCGTGCTCGGTGCCGACCTCGTGGACGGACCGCTGGACAGTGCGCAGGTGCGCGGTGCGATCGACTACGCCGTCGCCGCGATCGAGATCTGCGACAGCCGCATCGAGTCGTGGGACATCAAGTTCGGTGACACCGTCGCCGACAATGCGTCCTCGGGCGTGTACGTCCTGGGAACCGAACGACGCACCCTCGACGAGGTGGAACCCGCCGGCGTCGTCATGTCGATGTCCGTCGACGGCACCGAGGTGTCCACCGGCGTCGGAACCGCCTGCCTGGGCGATCCGATCGAAGCCGTCGTCTGGCTCGCCCGCACTGCACGTGAGTTGGGGCAGCCGCTGACCGCAGGGCAGGTGATCCTGTCCGGCGCTCTCGGCCCCATGGCACCGGTCACCGCAGGCAACGTAGTCACCGTGACCGTCTCCGGGCTCGGTTCCGTCACCACCAGTTTTTCCAGCGAAGAGGACAACGCATGAGCAAGGTCAAGGTCGCGATCATCGGATCGGGCAACATCGGCACCGATCTGATGATCAAGGTGCTGCGCAACTCCGACTACCTGGAGATGGGCGCGATGGTCGGTATCGACCCCGCGTCCGACGGCCTCGCTCGCGCCGCGCGTCTGAACGTGCCGATCACGGCAGAAGGCGTCGAAGGCCTTGTCGGTCTGCCGAACTTCGACGAGATCGAGATCGTCTTCGACGCCACCTCGGCAAAGGCTCACGTGGCCAACAACGCGCGGCTGGCTCCCCTCGGCAAGCGCATGATCGACCTGACGCCTGCCGCGATCGGACCGTACGTCGTACCGGCTGTCAACGCGGACGAGCACTTGGACGCACCCAACGTCAACATGGTGACGTGTGGCGGCCAGGCCACCATCCCGATGGTTGCCGCTGTTTCTCGGGTCGTCCCGGTGGCGTATGCGGAGATCGTCGCGTCCATCGCCTCCAAGTCGGCCGGTCCCGGAACGCGCGCCAACATCGACGAGTTCACCGAGACCACGTCCGAGGCGATCGTGGCAGTCGGCGGCGCTCGTCGCGGCAAGGCCATCATCATCCTCAACCCCGCTGAGCCGCCGCTCATCATGCGCGACACGGTCTTCTGCCTCGTCGACGCACCGGACCCGGCTGTTCACGACGAGATCCGTCAGTCGATCGAGAAGATGGTCGGCGACGTCTCCGCGTATGTCCCCGGCTATCGACTCAAGCAGGAAGTCCAGATCACCGAGATCCCGGCCGACCAGCCCGTCGAGACGTTGCTCGTCGACGGCAATCGCCCCACCCACCAGGTGTCGGTGTTCCTCGAGGTCGAGGGCGCGGCACACTACCTGCCTGCGTACGCCGGCAATCTCGACATCATGACGTCCGCCGGAATGCAGATCGCGGAGCGCATCGCCCAGCAGAAGGAAGCAACCAAGTGAGCAACCGCAAGATCTTCGTCCAGGACGTCACCCTTCGTGACGGCATGCACGCTGTCCGCCACCGCATTTCGCCCACCGACGTCAAGCGGATCGTCACAGCTCTAGACGCTGCCGGCGTCGACGCGATCGAAGTAGCACACGGTGACGGCCTCGCCGGCGGCTCGCTCAACTACGGCCCCGGCTCGAACACCGACTGGGAATGGATCGAAGCAGCGGCCGAGGTACTCGAGCACGCTCGTCTCACCACGCTGCTACTTCCGGGTGTCGGCACGATCAGTGAACTCAAGCATGCCTACGACCTCGGTGTGCGCTCGGTTCGCGTTGCCACGCACTGCACCGAGGCCGACGTCTCCGCGCAGCACATCGAAACCGCCCGCGAGATCGGCATGGACGTCTCGGGCTTCCTGATGATGAGCCACATGGCGCCTGCCGAGGAACTGGCCAAGCAGGCCAAGTTGATGGAATCGTATGGCGCGCACTGCGTCTACGTCACCGACTCGGGTGGACGTCTGGTGATGAACGAAGTCGCGGATCGTGTTCGTGCATACCGCGACATCCTCGACGAGGGCACCGAAATCGGTATCCACGCCCATGAGAATCTCTCGCTCTCGGTTGCCAATTCCGTTGTTGCAGTGCAGAACGGCGTCACCCGCGTCGATGCTTCGCTTGCCGGTCACGGCGCCGGTGCCGGCAACTGCCCCCTCGAGGCCTTCATCGCCGTCGCCAACATCGAGGAGTGGGAGCACGGCTGCGACCTGTTCGCCCTGCAGGATGCCGCCGACGACATCGTCCGACCGCTGCAGGACCGGCCGGTCCGCGTCGATCGCGAAACCCTCACTCTCGGCTACGCCGGCGTGTACTCGAGCTTCCTGCGCCACGCCGAAGCTGCGTCGGAGCGCTACGGAATCGACGTTCGCACACTGCTGCTCGAAGCTGGACGCCGCCGTCTGGTGGGTGGTCAGGAGGACATGATCGTCGACATCGCGCTCACCCTCGCAGCGCAGGCGACAAAGGAAGCAGTCTGACGCGCTGCCGAGTTCGCTGACACCCGAGTCCCGTCTCCGGACGAGGGCGGGACTCTGTCGCGTAAAGGCCGGTGGTGACCATATGGTCACCACCGGCCTGGGCTGAATGGCTTACTTGGCGATGAAGTCGAGAATGTCTGCGTCCAAAGCCTTCTGGTAGTCGCCGTAGATTCCGTGCGGCGCACCCTTGTAGATCTTCAATGTGCCGTCATTGACCAATTCGATTGCCTTGAGGGCGGCTGCGCCAATGGGAACGATCTGGTCGTCGTCACCCTGCGCAATGAAGACGGGAACGGTCAACGCCTTCAAGTCCTCGCTGAAGTCCGTCTCCGAGAACGCCTTGACACAGTCGTAGGCAGCTGCCAGATTGACCAGCATTCCCTGGCGCCAGAAATCGTCCTTCGCCCCCTGGGACACGTTCGACCCCTCGCGATTTGCGCCGAAGAACGGCTCGGCGATGTCGCGATAGAACTGCGAACGGTCGGTGAGAACTCCGGACCGGATGTCGTCGAACGCTTCGATCGGTGTGCCCTCCGGGTTGTTCTCCGACTTCACCATGATCGGCGGAACGGCGCCGGCGGTGATCACCTTGGCAACACGCCCTGCGCCGTGTTGCGCTGCGTACCGAACGACCTCGCCGCCTCCGGTCGAGTGACCGACGAGCGTCAGATCGTGGAGGTCGAGCGCTTCGACGAGTTCAGCCAGATCACGGGCATAGGTATCCATGTCGTTGCCCTGATAGGTCTTCGAGGACCGGCCGTGGCCGCGACGGTCGTGTGCGATGGCACGGTAACCGGCGTCGGCGAGCACCTTGAGTTCCAACTGCCAGGCGTCCGAGGAGAGGGGCCAACCGTGGCTGAGCAGCACAGGCCTCCCGGCGCCCTGTTCGGTGTAGTAGATCTCGGTTCCGTCGGAAGTGGTGATGTACGGCATGATGTCCTCCTGGGCGAAAGGTTCTCGTTGGGTAACAAGAACATTCGTCCACTTCAGGAGCGATGTCGTCGCTGCTGGCTTCCATTGTGGGGGAGCGCTACCCGGGGAACCCACTACCGGCTAACTGGTAGAGGGATCGATGCGAACGGTGATGGTGGTGCCACCACCGACCGGGCTCGAGATCGTCAGAGTTCCTCCAACCGCGGCAACGCGGTCCTGCAGCCCGATCAGACCCGAACCGCTTTCGGCGTCTGCTCCCCCCTTGCCATCGTCACTGATGGTGAGGTCCAGACGACCCTCTTGCGAGACGGCCGCGATCGTAACCACGGACGCGTCGGCATATTTCGCGGTGTTGGTGAGCGCTTCAGCGACAACGTAGTACGCCGCGACTTCCACAGAATCGGTTAGTCGAGTGACGATCTCGGCTGTGAGCGCGACCGGGATCGGACTGCGGCGAGCCAAAGTCTTCAGCGCCGGCGCGAGACCCCCGCGGGACAGGATCGCCGGGTGAATCCCTCGCGAGAGTTCACGAAGATCGGTATTGACTTGAGCCAGTGTCTCAACGGTGCGGGCCAAGCTGATTCGCAGCTCATCGAATCCGTCGGGAACTGCGGCCTGAGCGCCGCGTAACTCCATCCCGAGAGTGACGATCCGCTGTTGCGCCCCGTCGTGCAGGTCACGTTCGATGGTTCGGCGGGCTTTGTCGGCTGCAGCCACGACGCGCGCCCTGGACCGTGTGAGCTCGCGCCTGGTTTCACCGTTGTAGACCGCGGTTGCGAGCAGGTCTGCGAAGTCGGTCAACCGGTCCTCGACGTCACTCGCGAGAACACGTCCCGTACCGCCGATGATTACAGCTCCCCACGTCCGACCGTCGACGTTGATCGGTACCCCGATTCCCGTACGCAACCCGCGTCCGCGCAGCCTCCCCGCGATCGCCCCTGTCGCAGTGGTGAAGTCGATGGCAATCGGCGCACCCGAAGTCTCGACGATCGTGCAGACGTTGTATCCACCGACAGGGAAGCGTTCACCCGGGATCAATCGTTCTCCGGTTGTAGTATCGTCCCGCGCAGCGAGAATTGTGAAGTAGTCGTCGTCGTCGTAACGCACGACCGACACGTGTTCGATGTCCAGTCCGTCGGCCAACTCCGCGGCGACAGCATGATGGACATCGTCGGGTTCGGCTCTCGAGGCAACAAGTGTCGCTACGCGTCGCAGTGAAGCCTGCTGACGCGCCAACGCGAGAGTCTGTTCGAGAAGTACCCCGCGATCTCGCACAGCGGCAAGCAGGGCCTCGAGCGACGGTACGATTCGTTGAACGCGGCGAGCATCGGCCTGGGTCAACTCTGCCGGTACAAGTAGCGAACCCGCGACACAGGCTCCATCCCGTAGAACGATCCGCCTCTGCCCGCGCCCCACCGGGGCATCCGCGGGCCCTAACTTCGCATACGGCGCGGGCAGGTCGAGCACGGCGGACAATCGCACGCTCGCGTCGTCAAGCATCTCCACTACATTCGACGTCCGAAGCATCGTCCGAGCCAGCGCAGCCAACAGATCCGCCTCACGACGACGCTGATCCGATTCCATGGCGCGAAGACGTGACTGACCGACGAGAACGTTGGTCAGCAAGGCCAGGACGAGAAAAACCACCACTGCCGGTACAAGGCTTTCACGGCTTTCGACGACGTGGATGTAGGCGTACGCGGCAGTGCTGGCAACCGCCGTCGCAATTGACAGCCGAAATCCCCAGCCTGCCGAAACGACGAGGACACCGAAAAGAAAAACCGCGCCGAACGCATTCTCGGGTGCAATCCGCTTCAACATCAGAACGAGAAGAATCTCCACGACAATCAATCCCGTAGCCAGGGCGATGCCCCAACCGAGGGGAGGAGCGCTCGGACGCAGCACGGACGTGACGAGACGGCCGCGCAACGGAACTGACGAAGTCATCGGACGCCCGGGTTCCCCGAGAAATTACGGGTAGCGGTAATGCCGGGTGCGCCGACGTCTGACAGCCTTGACAGGGTGAAGTCTTCCGACCGGAGCTGCCTCATCGTCGACGACAGCGATGCATTCTGCACCGCTGCACGACGAGTGCTCGAGGCCGCGGGTATGACGGTTGTCGGAACCGCATCCAGCCTCGGCACGGCCATCACAGTGGCCGAAGCTACCCACCCCGACCTGGTCCTGGTGGACATCGACCTCGGTTTCGAAAGCGGATTCGACGTGGTGGAGATTCTCCACGCCGCCGGTTTGGCGCCGACGCCGGCCATCATCCTTGTGTCGACACACGACGAAGAAGACTTCGCCGATCTTGTCGAATCGAGTTCAGCCATCGGATTCCTCTCGAAGTTCGAACTGTCCGCAGACTCGATTGCGCGGATTCTTTCGCAAGGATGAGTGTGCCGATTCAAACGCAGACACCCGTCAGCTGACGGCATCGAGATACATGATGACTGCGCGCACGCGGCGATGGTCGTCGGCGGTACTCTCCAGATCGAGCTTGGTGAGGATGCTCCGCACGTGCTTTTCGACGGTGCCCTCGGTGATCCACAGCCGACGCCCTATCCCCACGTTCGACAGGCCTTCTGCCATCAGCGTCAGCACTTCTCGCTCGCGGACGCTAAGTGCCGCCAACGGGTCGTCACGTCGCCTGGCCGCCACCAATTCGTAGACCAGAGCGGGATCGATGACCGAGGCGCCGGCTGCGATCCTGTCGAGCGTCGCGACGAAATCGTCTACGTCGGTCACTCGACTCTTGAGGAGGTACCCGATCCCCTTCCCTCCGTCGAGAAGCTCCAACGCATGATCGACCTCGACATGTGCTGACAGTAAAAGCATTGCAACGGAGGGGAACTCTCTTCTTATACGCAGCGCTGCGTCGAGCCCTTCCGAAGTGTGTGACGGTGGCATCCGGATGTCGATGATGGCCAGTTGCGGATTTTGCCCGTCGACCAGTGTCAGCAGTTCGTCCGCATCCCCTGCCTGTCCGACGATTTCCAGGCCTGCCCGAGTGAGCAGGCTGGCCACCCCCTCCCGTAGGAGCACGTCGTCGTCGGCGATGACCACTCGCAGGGCCGTCACAAGACTCGGCTCGATACCTGTTGCACGAGGGCCGCCTTCCACTTGCAGTCCGCACTCGCAAGTGCGTGGCGGCCGGAGATGGGACCACCGCTTAAAAGATAACGGACATATGCCACCTTCACCGCTCTGATCTCGAGGAGCGAAACCGTCGTGCGCAGATTCCGCACTCAACGCTGCGAGTCTCCCCACATCAATACAAGCCAAACCCTATCGATTTCCGAAAATGCTTGCAGGCGAATGGTTATCCTTTGACACGAAGATGCACTGCGAGTCCCCCAGGTCTCGTCATCGCTCCACATTTCGGCCAAGACCCGATACCACCATGCTCGAAGCCACGAGTTCTATATTCTGAGTCCGTGGAAGCTACCGAATACCGTGACTCGCTGAGGTCCGTCCTCGACACCACATCGTCGGTAGTCGAAAGCCGGCTGGCGGCGATGCGCGCCGCGGCGACAGCACATGCCGAAGGCATTGTCATCGACGTCTCCGTGGACCAGGACGGCGAGGGCACTTTCGGCGTCTGGGCGCGATTCGACGATCCGGATGCGTTCAGTTTGAATCAGCAGATCGGCGACGAGCGGGAGCTTTTCAGCGTGATCTGGGGTGAGGAAGGCTGGGAGCCACCGGTTCCCACTCGTCCGCGAGAGTGGTCACGCACGGAACTCGAGAAAGTTATCGTCGGTGTCGTTGCCGAGTGGATCGGCGCGCTCGTTCCCCCGACTGCATCCGAACTGCACTGGGAAGTAACAACTCCCGACGGAGCGACCGACCCGATACCTGTGGGCCCCGATTTCGGTAGTGGACATTCGCCTCAATGAAGCGCGGAAGCTGTCGGCGAGACGGACGACTTCGAACCACTGTTGTGATCGATGTTGCGATGTCACCGACCGGTCGAACCGTCGATAAGTTCGCGGAGGATGTCAGCGTGCCCGGCATGGCGCCCGGTCTCTTCGCTGAAACGTCGCTTTCCAATCCGTCACGTTTTCGGCGAGAAACATCGATCGTTCGACAAAGGTCAAATGATTGACCAGCCCGAGCAAGGTTGTTCCCGACCGAACAATTGTGGTGCGCACCTGAGGTTCCGGAGCACCTTCAACCTCGGCAGCGATCGAATCACGCAGGTAGTCGAGAAACGCGCGCAGCGTATCGGTCTCGCTAATCCCTGTCCGGGGCGGTGGGACATCACGGCGGCTCCGACGCGACGTTGCCATGGTGGATCTCCTTCCTCGGTGAAGAACGACGAAGAGGCTTCATTCCTGGATAGGCAGTACCGATCCTTCCGAACTCACGCCGATCCCGCATCAAATTTTGCCGTTGCGGCAAAGGCCGGCTTAATTGCCGGTATCACCGCGCCGAATGCAGGTCGCGCACAAGTTGAGGCGTCCGCCACTTGCCGACCTCGAACGGCCACCGCCGCAGCGGATAAGCGAGACGGGCCACGAAGTAATTGACGTATTCGACGACGCCGAAAGCCCACACCACCATGATGGCCGCCGCAGTGACGAAATGATCTGGTAGCCAAATGAGCACGCCGAGGAGACCGACCGCCAAGACGACAATGTCGAGGACCCGAAACACACGGTAGAGCGCCGCGAGGCGGGCAGGCACCGGCGCCTGCTCGACCCAGCCTCGGGCAAGCAGCCAATAGACACCCGCTTGCACGAGAACCACGAGCATTGGGGCCAGCGCCGACCACAGCGCCGCGGAGTCTTTCGGACCTTCGAGCCGAGGCATCACGACGCTGACAGCCACGGCGGCAAACACTCCCGCGGCGGCCAGTTCGCCAAGACCGAGGCTCAGGTACCTGCGTCGCAAACTCATTCGCCGTTGATCCACCACGTGAGAGACCATATCCGTTGATCACCGCGCAGCGGGTGCGCAGCAGCTTCGAGGCTTTGCCTGAGATCGATCAGGCTCGCAGCCAAAGGAATACGGTTCACCTCGACTTGATTCGGGCGGATCATCCGGCACGTGTTGGCAGATCCGGCGGGAAACCTTTTCTGCCTAGGCAATCCACACTAGGGCTTGTCTGAAAACTAGTCCGAGATCGAGTCCACTGCTCATTCGGCAAAGCTTGAAAGTGCGTCACCCGCACAGCCGTACATGCATTCGTTCGCATACGGTCGGGTGTGTCCCAGCGGCAACCCAGACTGGAATGTCCGCTGTGTCAAATCTGCCGACAGGGGGGCTGGACGGGTGGGATCGCCTGACTTACTGGGTCTGACGGCCTCGCTGTCGTCGTCGACGCTTGTCCTCGCGTTCGTTGCCGGGATTCTTCCGCGAGTCGTCGGTGATGAACCGAATCCCGTTGTCGGCATACGCACGAAGGCGACGATCTCGAGCCCCGAGGCGTGGCAATTGGCCCATCGGATTGCGTGGCCCCTTCTACGCCGGACGGTGTGGACAGCCGTAGTGGGACTGTGCATGCAGGTCGCCATCGGTGTCGTGACAGGTTTCGGATCTGTGGTGTCGGCTGTCGCCTCAACAGTCGTGTTTCTAGCGGTGCTCCTTGTCCTGCTCTGTGCAGCGTTGAAGGGCAACGCTGCGGCAAAATCGTTGCGGCGCTGACCACCCGGGCCCGCATTTTTCAGAGGTGCCCTAGTTCTCCGATTTCAGTTCCCGATACGCGGTCGTTCGCGTCGGCGTGGTCCACGGTCCCGCATCGCGAGGATCGCCGCTGCCGTGGACGCGACCGTCTTGTCGTCGTCGCGTGTCAGCCGGGCGAGCGCTTCCCGGGCCGCCGCGCCGGGAATCTCAGCGAGTGCCTGCGTGATTCGCAACCTCGTCGGGGCGTCGTCAGTGCCGTCGAGCCTTGCCTGCACGGCATCGACGACCTCACCGCTTGTCGGTGAGTGCTCCGCGAGAAGACCGAGCACCTCTCCGGCCTCGACGTCGCGTCGCCCGTCGGCGACCATCTCGAGGAGAGCGGGCATCGAGACGGCCTCTCCGCGAGATCCGAGGGTGAGAGCGGCATCAGCGCGGACTATCGCGTCCGAATCATCGAGAGCTCGCTTCAGCGCCCGAGTTGCTTCCTCGGTGTGGATCCCGGAGATGGCCGACGTCGCGCGGCGTCGAACCTCGACGTCCTCCGATTCGAGGCCCTTCGTGAGACCTGCAAGGCCCGCACCTTCGGTCCTCGCCAACGCCCACTGCAACGCTCCGGCCACGTTGGCATCCTTCTCCGACAGGATGGCCTCGACGAGTGCGTCGACGGGCAACGCCGCATTCAGCTCCTGCGACAGGATCGCTTGCTGACGATGGGCAGCGAACTCGGATTCGAGTGCACGCAACAGTGAGACCATGCGTAGGACGTCGTCCCACTCCGAAGGGGCGCTGGCATCGACCCTTTCGAGTTTGGTCAGCAATTCCTCCTCCGCCGCGATCCGTTGCCGAGTGTGTTGCATAAGTTCACCCACCAAATCGGCCGGCGCGAAGTCGGGTTCGTCCAGTGCACGCTTGGCCTCGTTCAACGAGAGCCCCAACGTCCTCAAGCTCTCGACGTGGAAGAGTCGACGGATGTCGTCGGCGGAGTACTCCCGGTAACCGCCGGACGTGCGGCCCGTCGGCTTCACCAGTCCCAAGGTGTCGTAGTGACGCAGCATCCGTGTGCTGACACCACAACGCCGCGAGACCTCGCCGATCAACATCCGTCTCCCCTTCCTACGCGTCCGGGCCGATTGCCGCGACGCGCTTCGCCAACTCGTGAGAGAGTGCGAACCCACCGTCGGGGTCGTGCCAGAGTTGCTTTGTAGCATCAGCATGCGCCCGGACACGCGGATTCGGGCTCATACCGGCCGCGTCGAGCACCGGGAGTACAGCCTCGCCGAGCCCGGTCAAAGCACGGCTCAGACTGAGCTGCATCTGCAGTTCACCCCGCCCGAGTTCGGTCGCCAGATCCGCTGCGAGTGCACCCTCGACTCCTGCCGGCACGAGTGCCACTGCGGCGCGCCACGCACTGCGCGCGACCTCGTCGTCCTGGTCGTGCACCAGCGCAGAGACCTCGGGCCAAGCGGTCGGATCGCCGATCTTGGACAAGGTGTGGAGCGCCTGACTGCGGGCTTGCGAACCATCGGACCCGAGCTCACGGATCAGCTTCGGTACCGTGATTTCGGCCGGCAGGCGGCACAACGCCCAGGTCAGCATGTCGCGGACGAAGAAATCCGGCTCGACGGCACACCGATCGACCAGGGCAACCGTCAGCTCAGGGTCCGGGCGTGTGCCGGCGGCTAGCGCGGCGCGCAGCCTAACCGAGGGATCAGCCGCGGCCAATGCGTCGACGAGGTGAGCATTCTGCCCACCATGGTTGGTTGTGTTCACGACAACCACCTCCTTCGTCGACCATTGGAGTCCTTGTCACTGTGTCAAGGTCAAGCGTCGCTGTCTCCGACACGGGAAATATCGCCTCGGATCACACGCCGGTTGTCGATCCTGGCCGAAAGATCATCAGCACGACGACAACGACCCAGAGCAGATTGAAGATCCCCGTCGCTGTGCCCAGTCGACGGGTGAGCCGCGTTGCGACATCCACAACGGACCCGGTTCCTTCGATCGCCGCCATTGTCAGCCGTTGGGCGGGAAGCACGACCGCGGTGAGTATCACGGCGGCAACGACGGTGAGTGCGATCGAGGTGAGGATCCACAGGTCACCGAGCACTCCGAGATTGACGGCGGTGGCGACACCGAGCATCGGAACGACAACGCCGATCGTGGCATACACCCGAACGATGCGATGCAGCATGCCCGTCGTCGCAACACTGGCGCTGTCCGGATCGGCGAGCGCGGCGCGGCTCGCCACCGGGAACATACTCGCCGCCACCGCGACGGGGCCGATGGCAAGAATGGCCGCAATCACGTGGAGGGACAGCAGGATTCCGGTCATGGGATTTCTCGCGTTTCGGTACGCACAAGCGTATTCACGCAGCGTCCGGGGCGAAGGTGATTACAGGCTCGGCGCCATTGGCCGACCACACCGTTCCACGACGCTCGTAGTCGAAGAGCGCTTCGACCTCGAGACTTATCCGGGGCCCGAGGCATCGTTCCAACAGGTACAGGCCAAGGTCGAGACCGGATGTCACACCGCCGGCGGTGATCAGGTCACCGTCGTCGACGATTCGCGCCTGGATCGGAATAACGCCGCCGGCCGCCAATGCGTCCACGGCAAGATGGTGCGTCACGGCGCGGCGCCCTTCGAGAAGCCCCGCCATCGCCAGCGCCAAAGATCCTCCACAGACGGTCGCAACAAGAACACCAGGATCGTCAAGTGCACGCCGCATCATGACAGGCAGTTCGGTTTCCGTTGTGGCCGCGAGTCTTTCCGGCAAACTGGTGCCCGGCTGGTCCGCATCGGGTTCGAAGAGACCCGATGCTCCGGGAACGATAATCAGATCCGCGTGTTCGACATCGAGGGTTGCAGTGGCGGTCATAGCGAGTTCACCACTTCCACTCAGGACGGTCCGAGGCCCCTCCGCACTGACGAGTTCGACACTCAACGCCCCACCGCTGGCGAGACCCCCGGCGTAGAGCACCTCGTACGGACCCACGACATCCATGGGATCGAATCCGTCGAACAACACGATCTGCGCGTGCACTGCAACCTCCGATTTTGTGCGACGCGCTCCTGTGCGCGTCGCTGTTCCTACGACAGTAGGAGGAAGTTGACCCCTGCGGCGACGGCTGAAAGCCAACCTTCGACGGCTTTCAGCCAACCTCACATCTTCTGTGAAATACCAGTTGAGAGGATATTTCACGACACGAGATCACAGAATCTCGCGCCACATACGCTACGTTTCAGACATGCATGACGTTGCAGTTCTCGCGTTGCCCGGAGTGGTGCCGATGGACCTGGCAGCACCCCTCGAAGTCTTCGGACGATGCAGGCTTCCCTCAGGCGCACCGGCCTACCGGACCGCCGTGTGCGCGCTCACCGAGGAGGTGGAGACCGGAACGTTCACGATGCGCGTACCGCACGGACTGTCACGTCTCGCCCAAGCCAGCACGATCATCATCCCGGGCACCGCCGATCTCGATGTGCCGATCGACCCCGAGATCATCGAAGCCCTCAGAACTGCCGCGGATCGCGGCACGCGCATCGCCTCACTGTGCGTCGGCGCATTCACCCTCGCCGACACAGGCCTGCTCGACGGACTTCGCGCGACGACGCACTGGGCGGCTGCGTCGGAGTTGGCCCGCCGGCACCCGGCTATCGACGTCGACGCTGCCGTTCTCTACGTAGACAACGGGCACGTCCTGACTTCCGCCGGCGCCGCGGCCGCACTCGACCTGTGTCTGTACATGGTTCGTCAGGACTACGGGTCCGCGGTCGCCGCCGACACGGCGCGGCTGAGTGTGATGCCGCTCGAACGTGCCGGAGGGCAAGCACAATTCATCGTTCACGAGCCTCCCGTACCCAGCGGGACAACCCTCAGGCCGCTACTGAACTGGATGGAAGAGAACCTCGGGGAGCAACTCGACATCACGACAATCGCGGCCAAGGCAACGATGAGCACTCGCACGCTCAACCGCCGATTCCAGGAACAAATCGGTACGACGCCGTTGCAGTGGCTCCATCACGCGCGGCTCCGCCAAGCGCAATTTCTGCTCGAGACTACCGACCACTCGATCGAACGTGTTGCGGGACAAGTCGGATTCAATGCCGTCACGACATTCCGCGAACGCTTCCGAGACCTGGTCGGCACCAGTCCACAGCGATACCGGACGCAGTTTCGAACGTCGCGGTAGTCGACCTACTTCTCACTCTGTCTGCTCACCATCTCCGAGATCCAGATCGGCGCAAACGGCGAGGTACAGTTCGGCGGAGTCGGGTAATCCTCGAGCACTCGCAGACGCTCACCGATGTCGATTGCGCGGGCCCGAAACTCGGCATGTTCGATCCCGATCTGAGCCAGGCAGTGGTTCATCGCCCATTGCAGGCGATCAGGAGCATCTTTCATCTCCGCCTCGATGACGTCGAGCAACCCTGAAAGATCAAGGCCCTCGGGCTTCTTCGCGACACGTTCGGTGGTCAGGGCCCAGCCGGCGCTCGCAACCACGGGATCGGAGTCTGCGGTCCAGACCACCCGCAATTCCTCCGCGTGCGGGTTCTTCTTCACCACGTAGTTGACGAGCCAGTCCTGCACCTTGGGAGTACGGGCCTCACGCAACATGACGTCCAACTGGTCACGCTCGAACACCTTCGGGCGGCAGATCAGAAGGGCAAGCAGTCTCGCTGCGGTGTCGCCCGTTGCCCAAAGCTGTTGTGCGAGTTCCTGCTGAGTCTTCAATCGCTTCGCAACAGCGCGCAGCTTTGAAAGGTTCACACCGTGATCGTCACCGTGTTTCTCGTTCACCGCGCGCGCCTTCGGATCCTCGAGCGCAGCCAGCTCGTCCATCACCGCAGCAACCGTCGTTTCAGCCACGTCGTCCTCCAGTCACTATTTCTGCGATTCACCTACAAGCAAAGCACGAGAAGGCGAGCGACCCACGTTTGAAACTTCGACCACTGGGTACATGTCTGCTCCTGAGGTGGCGGCACGTCACCATGAAGACAGGACGAACCTTGCATATGCGACGCGCCGCGGGTGCTGAGAACGTGGACGAAACCGCACGCGGAGATGAAGGCGGCGGTAAGAACGTTCTCACTCGGGCCATAACCGGCCCACTCCTTTTCGTGTTCATCCTCGGAGACGTTCTGGGTGCCGGCATCTACGCATTGGTGGGCGTCATCGCCGGTGAAGTTGGTGGAGCCGTCTGGGTACCACTGCTCGTAGCGCTCGTCATGGCATTGCTGACAGCAACGTCGTATGCCGAACTGGTCACCAAATATCCGCGAGCGGGCGGCGCAGCCGTCTTCGCCCAACGGGCGTATCGGAAACCACTGATCTCGTTCCTTGTCGGCTTCTCGATGCTGGCGGCCGGCGTAACCAGTGCGGCGGGACTCGCCCTCGCATTCTCGGGCGACTATCTCAAAGCCTTCATCGACGTCCCAACCGTTCCAGCGGCGCTCGTCTTCCTGCTCCTGGTGGGACTTCTCAATGCCAGAGGCATCAAGGAGTCGATGCGCGCCAACGTCGTCATGACAGTCGTGGAGGTCACCGGGCTCGTCCTCGTTGTCGTCCTCGCTTGCATAGTTCTCGGGCGCGGCGACGGAACCCTGAGCCGAGTCGTGGAGTTCGACGACAGCCGATCGCCTGCACTCGCGGTGCTGGCTGCGGCACTCCTCGCGTACTACTCTTTCGTCGGCTTCGAAACGTCCGCGAACGTCGCCGAAGAAGTGAAGAACGTGAGCAAGGTCTACCCACGCGCACTGTTCGGAGCATTGCTGACAGCCGGCGCCGCCTATGTCCTTGTCGGCCTGGCTGTCTCGGTGGTCCTGCCCGCCGACGAACTTGCCGCATCCTCCGGGCCACTGCTGGAAGTTGTGTCAGCTGCCGATGTCGGTGTTCCGCCTCGCCTGTTCAGTCTGATCGCGTTGGTCGCCGTCGCCAACGGCGCACTGCTGACAATGATCATGGCGAGCAGGCTGACCTACGGGATGGCATCGGAAGGCTTGCTCCCGAGCGTCTTCGCTCGGGTACTGCCGCAGCGACGGACCCCCTGGGTGGCGATTATCGCGACCACCGCCGTCGCCATGGCTCTCTGCGTCACCGGATCGCTGTCAGCCCTGGCGGAGACGGTGGTACTCCTGCTGCTTTTCGTATTCATCAGCACCAACATCGCCGTCCTGGTTCTGCGCCGTGACGCAGTGCAACACAAACACTTCCGAACGCCGATCATCTTCCCGATCCTCGCTCTCGGTACGTGCGTTGCGTTGCTCACCCAGCAGAGCGCTGCGACGTGGTTACGCGCATCATTACTCTTGGCCGTCGGAGTAGTGCTGTACGCCCTCTCCCACCGCCGATCCACGAAGTGAGGTGCGATGTACAGGAGCCGGTGTGATGACCGACAGTTCTGACGCGTCAGATGTAATTCAGCGTCGAGAGCGAAAGATCAACAGGCGAACCCTGACGTACGGCGTGTCAGTCGTTCTGGCTACCGCGGTTTTGGTTATCGCGATCGTGTGGTTGGGCTCCCGGCGGGGCGAATGCTTCGGTACCGACACCTTGCTGTGCTCACAGAAGGATCGCCGACTGGCGGTCTTCGTCCCGAGCCTGATGTTGCTGCTCGGGACCGTGGGCGCGTTCTTGCGAGCCTCCCTGCGATTGCACCGCCTGCGGCGCCTCTACATCCGGCCGTACATGGCGTGGACCTTGGCGGGCCTCACCCTGACGTATCTGACCGGAGCTTACTTCTTGATCGGGGTCTAGATTCTCTGAATACGTCTGTTCAGCAACCAGATTGAGTCGACAGCCGCAAATCAGAATCGCGGATCGTCGATCGCAGTGAGGACTACTTCCCGCACTGACGTCGAAGACGACAAACTCGAGATCGAGCGCACCGTATCCACAACGTCATGTACCGGGACCAGAGATCCCTCTCCCCTGGCGGCAGCGACGTCTCGGGGCACGTCGAGTCCGTCTTCTGTATTGAGATATCCGAGATGAAGGACAGTCACTGCGAGTCTGTCCTTCCGATAGCCCTCTCTCAACGCGTCGGCAATGCCGTTGATCGCGAACTTCGATGCACCGAACGCAACCTCCGGCCTACCGCTTCGCGGGAGTCCCGAGGTGGACCCGGTCAAGATGATCCGAGGTCGAGGACGGCCGATCATTCTCGGGATCAGGCGCTTGAGCAGGAGAATTGTGGCCGTGATGTTGGCGTTGATCATTTCGAGCATTTCGACATCGGATTGATCTGTGAACGCATAATCGGAAGTGAAGGCATCCCCTTCCCAAATTCCGACGTTGCAGATCAGGGTATCTACACCACCGACAAGCTCCTGATCGATCGAATTCGCTGCCGTAACAGGATCGGTCAGGTCGGCTTCGATCCACTCGGAGACGTCGAACCCGTCAGGACGCCGACGCGATATGCCGAGAACTTCGTCGCCATCGCTCCTCAGACCCTCGATCAAAGCACGACCAAGACCTCGGCTCGCACCGACAACAACCGCCCTCGCCACAATTACACCCTTCGTCGTCGCTCGAACCGATCCTATCGATCCAGCCGTCGCCGGTAGTTTCGTCGAGAAGCGAGAGACTCAGATTCGCACCGTAGTGCAGCTGGACAACTACGGGCTCGCCAATATTTCAGCCAGGGCACTGGCGAACTCGCGTGCTTGGTCAGAGGTGATGGTGGAGGCGGTCACACGAAGTGCCCGGTGGCACTGACCCGGCGTCGCCGAGAACTGACTTCCGTCCCGCACGAGCCAGCCAGACTCGGCGAGTCGCTCGACAATCGGTTCGGAATCCCGATCCAGCGGAACCCAGACATTGAGTCCGTCGAAAGTGTCAGGAACCTCGATATCATGTTCTGACAGTGCAGATTTCAGAAGGGTTCGGCGGCGCTCGTAGACAGCGCGAGCATTGGCGAGGCCGTCGATCACCGTCGGATCACTCAGCAGTTCAGCACTCAAGCGCTGCTGCAGGTGACTGACCCAGTTGGCGCCCGACCGGAGATGAGTGCTCAGCCGAATGCCGGTGTCGAGGTCCGAGGCGACCACTGCCACGCGCAGGTCGGGCCCGAGAAATTTCGACACGGAACGAACAAGCGCCCACCGCGTCGTGCTCATCGGAGCGAGCCGACAGTACCGATCGCTGGACACGGCAGAGAAGTGATCGTCCTCGATTACCAGAACGTGAGGGAACTCGGCCAGGATGCTTCCGAGAATCGCCGCTCGGTCGGCGCTCATGCTGACCCCGGTGGGGTTGTGCGCACGAGGGGTGCAAATAATCGCGCGCACACCACTTTCGAGAGCACGCAGCAGCCCTTGCGGGGTAATACCCGAAGTGTCGATGTCCATCGGTACCGCTCGGAAGCTGTTGGCTTTGAGCGTTCCGATGCTCGCCAGGAAGCACGGATCCTCGATCGCGACGGCGTCACCTCGGGTCAAATGAGCGGTCAACAGTCGCTCGACCGCGTCAACGGCACCGTTGGTGATGGTGATCGAGCACGGCCTTGGAACCTCGTCCTCGATCGAGGAACGTGCCCAGGAATCGAGTAGAGGCTCGGTGGCTGCGGCGCCGTACAACCGGGGCGTGTAAGTGGTCCGGTCCAACGAGGCTCTGAGATCAGGCAGCAATGCCGGATCAGGATTTCCGCTGGCGAGATCCACGCTGCCAGGAAGAGCGATACCGCCTTCTCCTTCCAGGAACGGTATGGCTCGCACGAAGCTGCCGCGCCGGCCCTGTGTCTCCACAACTCCCGCCGCCACGAGCAAGCGATAGGCTCCGGCAACTGTGTTCCGGTGAACCTCGAGATCGTCGGCCAAGGCCCGTATGGGCGGCAACGCATCCCCTGGAGCCAGTACCCCAGCACTGATGAGATTGCGGATGCCCTCGGAAATCTCGCCCGCTGTCCCGCGGACGACATAGAGCCTCACCTGGTCCGCCACAGTGCTGGTCACAGGCTCACTCTATTAGCACATGACAAAACCTCCACGCTGTGACACATTGTCACATGACAAAAAATCTGTGAGGAGACACATGATTCTGCCCGGACAATTCCGCCTCTCCGACGACGCGGTCGCCGACTCTCTCCACGCCGGTGGATTCGGACACCTGGTCACACCGGGCCCCGAGACCCTCGAAGTCACGTCGATGCCACTGCTGTACAACGCCGAAGGAAACGTGTTGGAGGGGCATCTCGCCCGGACGAATCCGCATTGGCGATACACCGGGACATCGGAGTCTCTGGTGATCCTCCCCGGCGCCGACGCCTACGTGAGCCCCGAGTTCTACCCGAGCAAGAGCGTCCACGGGAAGGTCGTCCCGACGTGGAACTACGAAGTTCTCTACGTCTACGGCCAACTGGTTGCGCACGACGACGAGCAGTGGCTGCGTGCTCATGTCACCGCACTGACAGCTCGACATGAATCCGGCCGTGAGAACGAATGGAAGGTCACCGACGCGCCGCCGCAGTTCGTCGATGCGCAGCTGCGAGGGATTGTGGGGATCGAACTGCACGTGGCCCGTGTCTACGGAAAAGCGAAGTTGAACCAAAACCGTTCCCCCGCTGATCGCTCCGGCGTCATCCGGGGTCTGGAGAAGGGCTCATTCTCCGAACGAGAGACCGCCGCAGCGATGGTCGCCGCCGGCCTCGACAACGGTTGACCGTTACGCCGTCGTCGTACGCCTTGTCTAGTCGCACATTCAGGTGAGCGGTTTTCCACCCGTCACGCCGATGACTTCCCCAGTGGTGTAACTGGATTCGCCAGAGGCGAGAAATACATAGGCGGGAGCAAGCTCGGCCGGCTGACCTGCCCGCCCGAGCGGAACGTCGTCCCCGAACGTCTCGAACTTCTCCTTGGGCATCGTCGCCGGAATCAGTGGCGTCCAAATCGGTCCAGGTGCAACGGCATTGACCCTGATTCCCTTCCGTGCGACATCGGCGGCCAGCCCCTTGGTGAAGTCGATGATGCCCGCCTTTGTCGTGGCGTAATCGAGCAGCTCGGGCGACGGGGACGCACCTTGGATGGACGAGGTATTCACGATCGTCGATCCGGGCTCCATCTGCGCGATCGCTGCTTTGGAGAGCCAAAATAGTGCGTAGAGGTTGGTTTTCATCACACGGTCGAATTGTTCGGTGGTGATATCGGTGATGCCGCCCATCTGCACCATCTGAAACGCGGCGTTGTTCACCAAGATGTCGAGTCCGCCGAGTTCACGCACCGCGGTTTCGACCAAAGCAGAACAGTGTTCCTCGCTTCGGAGATCTCCCGGCACCGAGACGGCTTTGCGACCTGCCTCCTCGACCCAGCGAGCGGTTTCCCGAGCGTCCTGTTCTTCCTCGTCGAGATAACTCAGGACAACGTCCGCGCCTTCTCTGGCAAATGCAATCGCGACCGCACGTCCGATGCCCGAATCTGCTCCGGTGACAATCGCACGCCTTCCTTCGAGTCGACCGCTTCCTCGATAGGTGTTTTCACCGTGGTCGGGAGGAGAAATCATGTCTGCGGTGAGACCGGGGTGTGCGATCTCCGCCTGCCGCTCACGCACAGGAGCGGGGAACCGCGTGGTCGGGTCCTGCATTGCGTACTGGTCCGGCATATCGATACTCCTCGGGTGACGCAGTTTCTCGTGGGCTTCTGGATGGATGCACTGCACATGCCTCCTTCCCACCGAATAGAAATCGAAACCTCGGGGTGGCCGGGATCTCACTCGTCCTGGCGCCGACGATCTCGGTGCGTCGACCCCACTTGTTCGTTGTGGTTACTACGCGGTAGGTCGGGGTAGCCCGCGTAGCGGCGGTGGCTCCGCGACCCGCGGAGCACTCGTCGAGCAGAAGCTGAACATCACGTAAAGCACGCACCGACGAAGGGACGACCCCGATATGAGCAACTCCGAAACCACGTCCGCCTTGATCACCCAGTTACGCATCCTCCTCGGTCTGACGCACACCGAGATCCAGGTCGCCGAAACGCGCGTCGCACAGGCCAGAACCGAGGCTGTTCGACGCGAATTGACGGAAAACGCAGAGAACGGCCGTGAAAGGGCGAGTTCCATAGAGTCCACTGTTCGCGATCTGGGGGGCGTGCCGGAACTGGTCGGTCCGTTCATCGGACGCGCGACAGCCGGAGTGAAAGCGATGGTCGAACAGGCTCAGCCCTTCGACGAAGCGGTATTGGGAGACCTTGCGCTCGAACACCAACTCCTCGACCGCTCCCGCTACCTCAAGGCCCTGGCCACTGCCGGCGGCGATCAGACCGTCGCGGCGTTGGCCGACCGCCTCATCACTGCACACTCCGCGACCGTGGACTGGCTCACGACTGTCTTGGCCGAAGAGGCACTCGGTGGACCGGCAGCTTTGCGCCGCACACCGATGCAAGCTGCCACCGGCGCGGCGATACGGCTGGTCAACGTTCCGGTCTCCTGGTCCACCCGCAGCCTCGACCGTGCCATCGACGCTGTTCGCACCTCACCGCCGGTACTGGGTGAGCTGATCAGCTGGGGCGCATATGCCGGTGACGTGACTGTGAAAACACTCTCGGCCAGTAGGGATGCGGCGATTGCCACTGCAGAAAAGGTCACTCGCCGAGAAGGTGCTGACGGTGCCGCCGACGTCTTCCGTTCGGTACGGAAGTCGAGTGGGCTACTCGACCCCACTGAACTTCCCATCGAAGACTTCGACGAACTCAACGTCACCCAAGCCGTCTCCGCCGTGAAGGAACTGACCGACGCCGCACAGGTGCGGGACATCGTTGCGTACGAGGAAGCGCACAAGAACCGCCACGGCGTCGTATCCGCTGCCCAGGCAAGACTCGCAGCGATCGCCCAGGAAGTCGTCGGAATCAACTAGAGCGTTCAATCGACATATCGAGAGTCCGACTCTCGGAACCGCGAGCACTGGACCTCGTGAAAGCGGGATTCGCGGCCAGGGGCACCCGAGACCGTCAAGAAGATGACAGCGGCTCTCGAAGCCCTCTGATCAGTTCGACGCGCGCGGAATCGAGAATTTCCTCGGAGAGCGGGGAACCCTTGGTAGCTCGCGAAAGAACCAGTGCACCGAGCATGGTGGAGAGCCGGAGGAGACCGACAGCTTCGTCGTCGGCAAGAGCTGCGGCAAAATCCCCCACTCCCTCCGTGTAAACCCGACGGGCCTCGCTGTCTGCAGGCTCGCGCGCCATGTCGGCGGCGAGCGCAGCAGCGGGGCATCCGTCTGCCGGGTTGTCGCGATGCGCCACCGAGAGATAGGTATCGATCAAAGCTTTTCGGGCGGAGTCACGTTGCCCTGCATGCTCTTCGAGTCCCACAGAATGCAGCTGAGCCAGTTCCTTGAAGGCGTGGGTGGTCGCTTCGTCGATGAGAGCGTCCTTGGACGCGAACTGCTTGTAGAAGCCACCGTGGGTCAGCCCCGACGCCTTCATCAGGTCGGCGACGCTGAGGTGAGTGCCCTTCTCTCGGAACAGTCGGGCTGCGGTTTCCACGACGCGCCGACGGTTCTCTTCCGCTTGTTGCTGCGATACGCGGCCCATCACAACGCCTTCCAGTTTGGATTTCACTTGACATCTATCCTAGCCGACACTTAGATTTGATTCATAATCTAAACCTCACGAGCAATCACAACTCTGGGAGAATCATGGACCTGAACAAGACGGTTGCGGTCGTCACAGGAGCCAATCGCGGGCTCGGACGCCATCTGGCTGCGGGACTCGTCGAGCGCGGCGCAAAGGTGTACGCGGCTGCGCGCAATCCGGAAACTGTCGATCTACCCGGCGTCATCCCCCTGAGGTTGGACGTGACGGACGCCGAATCGATAACCGCCGCCGCGCAAATCGCATCGGATGTGACCTTGCTGGTCAACAACGCAGGTATCTCTACCTCGGCGCCCTTGATCGGGGGCGACATCGATGACATTCGACGAGAGATGGACGTCAACTTCTACGGCCCGCTCGCCGTGACCCGGGCGTTTGCTCCCGTCATCGAAAACAACGACGGCGGAACAATACTCAACGTTCTTTCGGTGCTGTCCTGGTTCCATCCAGCCGCGCTCGGGTCTTACGCGTCGTCGAAGGCAGCGGCCTGGGCGATGACCGACGCCGTTCGAGAAGAACTTGCGCCGCGCAGAATCTCCGTATCGGCACTGCATGTCGCATACATGGATACCGACATGGCCGCTGGCGTACCCGCCGAACAGAAGATCGATCCTGCCGACGTCGCCGCGCAAGCACTGGACGGTATCGAAAGCGGGCTCGCCGAGATCCTCGCTGACGACACCACCCGGTACGTCAAGGGGAGTCTGTCCTCGTCGAACTCCGAGTAAGCAAGGGACTGCAGACGAGTGACGCTTACCCCACCGTTTTGAGGGTGGCCAATCTGCTCAGGATCGGTGCCCGCCAAGCTGCGAGGTCTTCCGGACCGTTCTCTTCCCACAACTCGTACAACTCCGAAGTGTCGCTGTCGGAAACTGCACGCTCGAGTGCGGAGAGGACCCAACTCTTCTGCTCCGGGCTCAAGGTGCTGACGTACCCGGCGGCGTCAATTCCATCCAGCTGCACAGGCTTCGGCGCAACGCCGTGCGCAACCGCAAGAATCTCGGCGACGGCGATTGCTGTTTGAGCATCATCGGCATCGAGATAACCGCCATCGGGGTGGCTAGCGTAATCGTCGATGTCGTAGTCACCCGCCTGTACTGCGCTGAGCAGGTCGCCCGCTACGTCGTTGTCGAAAGGTCCTGAACCCCAAGTCCCCATGCTGTCTCTCCGATCCGTACCCGGCGCACCTGTCGTAAAGATATTAGTGAATCACAGGCTTCGGCCAGGACCCTCGGGCTGGAAGTACTGCGTTCGCCGGAAATCGACATCAGCGCAACGGCACGCGAAGGATGCGGTCATCACCGGGGTTGGGGTCGCCACGACCGTCGGTGTTGTTCGTCAGTATCCACAGCGACCCGTCCGGTGCGACTACAACGTCACGGAGGCGCCCGTATTCGTCGACGAACTGCTCGTCGGCGGTCGCGGGATCGGTCAAGGGCACCGTGCGGAGTCGCTCACCACGAAGATTGGCGATGTAGATCGTGCCGTCGTGGATGGCGATTCCGCTGGGGCTGGCGTCGTCAGGTGACCATTGTTGGAGCGGGTCGATGAATCCGTCTTCACCCACAATCCCTTCGACCTCGGGCCACCCGTAGTTTCCGCCTGCTTCGATCCGGTTGAGTTCGTCCCAGGTGTCCTGCCCGAACTCGCTGGCGTACATCGTGCCGTCCTCGGTCCAGGCAATGCCCTGGGAGTTGCGGTGGCCGTAGCTGTAGACAAACGAGTTCGGAAATGGATTATCTAGCGGCACATCGCCATCCGGAGTCATTCGAAGGATTTTCCCGGACATCGAGTCGAGGTCCTGAGCTCTGTCTCGACTACCGGCATCACCGACAGTGGCATACAGCATCCCGTCCGGGCCGAACGTGATGCGACCACCGTTGTGGTAGCTGGCCGAAGCGAGCCCGTCGAGAATCGTCTCGGCCGGCCCGAGCGCGAATTCCCCCGGAGCACCGATGATGTCGAAGCGTTCGATCCGGTTCTCCCCGTTCGCGGTGAAGTACGCGTACAGGCGGTTTTCACGTACTGCGATCCCTAGTAAACCGCCCTCACCCCTGGGGCTGACGCCGTCGACGACTCCCACCTCGCGGCTGTTTCCGCCGGCGTCGAGTTCGAGGATTCGCGCGCTGTCGCGCTCACTGACAAGTGGTGTATCGCCGTGGAATGCGATCGACCAGGGCGCGTCCAAGCCGTCGGCGACGGTCTCGGGTTCGCCGAAGGCCGCGGCGGGCGCCGATCGTGTTGTCGTGCTTGCCTGCGGACCGGGCCCTTCAGGATCCTCGCTACCGCAGGCAGTCAGGAAGGCCGAAAGGACCACTGCGGCGCCAAGCCCTCGGATCTGTCGTCGTGTCATGGGCGCGCCTCCCGGGTTCAGGCAGTCTTTGCGCCGACGGTAGCGCGCAATCGGTCACACCGGGAGTCCCTTCGAGTACCCCCAACGACCGGGACTCCCTCGCAGGCGACGGGCGTGATGCCCTGGACGGGTGCGCCACGACATGCGCGTCGTCAACAGAAAGAGAACTGACCACCTCATGATTTCCGCCCCGACCGTCGAAGAAACCGGCCGCCTGCCGCTCGTGATCTATGTGCTGGCCGTCGGAGTTTTCTTGATGGGCACAACCGAATTCGTCGTCGCCGGCATTCTTCCCGAGATTGCGGGTGACCTCGGGACGTCGATCGCGAACGTCGGCTTGATGATCACCGTCTTCGCGATCGGGATGATCGTCGGCACGCCGGCGATGGCGATCTTGACACTCAGGGTTCCCCGACGCGTGACCTTGAGCTCGGCCCTGATTGTTTTCGCGATCGGACACGTCATCGTCGCGCTCTCGTCCAACTTCGGACTCATTCTCGGCGCCCGCTTCCTCACAGCCGTGGCGACGGGCGCCTTCTGGGCAGTCGCTGCAGTGGTCGGAGCAAAAGCGGCAGGCCCGGCGTCTTCCTCGCGCGCGCTCGGCATCGTCTTGGGCGGAGGCATGCTCGCGAACGTCATCGGTGTTCCGCTCGGCGCTCTGGCCGGTCAGAGCATCGGGTGGCGTGGTCCTTTCTGGGCCCTCGCCGCCCTCGCACTCGTCGCCGCGGCCGTCGTCCACCGATTGGTACCCGCCGACACCGAATCCGGTGCGGTGCCGTCCTGGCGAGCGGAGATCGCGAGCCTACGGGACGGACGCATCTGGCTCGTTCTGTCCGGTTGCGCCGTCGTGTGCGGGTCGTCGCTGGCGGCGTACAGCTTCATCTCTCCGCTGTTGACCGAGAACACGGGACTTGCTGCGTCGGCAGTGCCGCTAGTGCTTGTCGGCTACGGACTCGGTGCGTTCGTCGGCTCCAATCTCGGCGGTCGACTCGGTGCGAAGCATCAGTACGGGGTCTTGTTCGTCTCGGCAGCGATGACGTTTCTCGTGCTCGGGGCGCTCTGCCTCTTCTCGCACAACGTGATCGTGACGGTGTTTCTCGTAGTCATGCTGGGACTATTCGGCATGTCGACCAATCCCATCCTGATCGGGATGGCTGTGCGTTATGCCGATCAGGCGCCGACGATGGCTTCTGCTCTCAGCACCTCGTCGTTCAATCTGGGCACGGCGGTCGGCTCCTGGATCGCCGGGTTTGCGTTCGCCTCGAGTCTCGGTGCCACTGGGCCGGTGTTGGTAGGCACCGGCGTTGCCGCTCTCTACTTTCTGCCGCTGATGATCCTGTTGCGCAAGGAACGCACGAAGCGCACCGCCGTCGAAGTCGTCAACTGACGACCCGATCAACCGTCGCGCAGTTCGTCAGCCGTCCGTCAGCGACCGCTCCGACACGTGAGGCGAAGAGTCCGCATTCTCACTGGCTGCCAACGAGGCGAGTAACTGCATCCGTTCCGCGGACGGCGATCCCGGCTCTGCGGTGTAGATCGTGAGCGTCAACCCCGGCTCGGCGGCCATCTCCAAACCTTCGAAGGCAAGCGTCAGCTCCCCCACGGCGGAGTGGTGAAATGTCTTGAATCCGGTGCCGTGATGGCGGACGTCGTGCGCGCCCCACCGACGCCGGAATTCCTCACTCCGAGTGCTGAGTTCACCGATCAGATCGTGCAATTCCTTGTTGTGAGGATCTCGCCCGGCCTCGGTTCGCAGAATCGAGACGGTCACCTCGGCAAACTCGTTCCAGTCCGGATAAAACTCGAAAGCCCTTTCGTCGAGGAACGTGAAGCGCGCGATGTTCGGGGGCTGCCCCGGCATGTCGTACAGGTCCTTGTAGAACGCACGCGCGAGTGGGTTGACAGCAAGAAGATCCATGCGACCGTTCCGCACGAAAGCGGGTCCCGCGGTGACTGCATCAAGCGCCCACTGCAGGCTCTGATGGGGCTTCCAGCCCTTCGCATTTCGCCGACGCGGGGGCCTGGCTACCGGGCTTGCCGCGTGCGCGAGATCAAAAAGGTGGGCGCGCTCGGCGTCGTCGAGTCGTAAGGCCTTCGCGATACTGTCGAGTACACCCGGCGATGCGCCGCTGATCGCTCCGCGCTCGAGCCTCGTGTAGTACTCGACGCTCACGCCGGCGAGGGTTGCCACTTCACTTCGACGTAGACCGTCCACGCGGCGGTTCGATCCGGCCGGAAGTCCAACTTGTTCGGGCGTGACTCGGGCGCGCCGCGAGGTCAGGAATTCGCGTACTTGCGCTCGATCGTCCATGCCATCGAGCGTAAGTCAGTGACCGGTAGCGAGGGAGTCCCTCGCAGTACCACTATCGCGCGGGACTCCCGCACGCCGCCGAATCGTGATCAGGTTGAAGTGACACGAAGAAACCGATGGTGAGGAGCCACGTCATGCGCGCTGTCGTCATGCATGCCCCCGGCGATGTCCGGGTCGAAGAGATCGATGCGCCGGTGATCGTCGAACCGACCGACGCGATCATTCGCGTTACAGCCACCTGCGTCTGCGGTTCCGACCTCTGGCCGTATCGCGGCATCGAAGAGCTGAATGGCCCGACGCCGATGGGACACGAATACGTGGGCGTCGTCGAACAGGTCGGCCCCGACGTCAACGACATCGAAGTTGGGGACTTCGTCGTGGGCTCGTTCGTCGCGTCGGACAACACCTGCGAAATCTGCGAGGCCGGCTTTCAGTCTCGCTGTATACACCAGGTCATGATGGGCTCGGTCGGCACCCAATCCGAATACGCTCGCATCCCGCTCGCGGACGGCACCCTCGTCCCTGTCCACGGAGAGCCGACCGAGCGGCAGGCCCGCAGCCTCCTTGCAGCCTCCGACGTACTCGGCACCGGTTGGTTCGCCGCCGTAGCTGCGGAAGCCGGACCTGGCAAAACGGTCGCCGTCGTCGGCGACGGCGCAGTCGGACTTTTGGCGATCCTCGCTGCCAGACAACTCGGCGCCGAGCGGATCATTGCCATGTCACGTCACGCCGACCGGCAGGCACTCGCCACACAATTCGGCGCCACCGACATCGTCGAAGAGCGGGGCGACGCGGGCATCGCGAAGATCAAGGAACTCACCGGCGGCTACGGCGCCCACTCGACCGTCGAAGCCGTAGGTACCCAAGAATCGATGATGCAGGCTATCGGAGCTACCCGCCCCGGCGGACATGTCGGCTACGTCGGGGTATCCCACGGCGTCGAACTCGACGGCATGAACCTGTTCTTCGCGACGGTGAGCCTGCTCGGCGGTCCCGCGCCGGTCAGGCGATTCCTACCCGAACTGATCGAGCTCATCATGACCGACCAGATCGACCCAGGCATCGTCTTCGACCTCACTCTCCCGTTGGAGGACGCCGCCGCAGGCTACCGGGCGATGGACGAGCGGCGCGCCACCAAAGTGCTACTCACCCTCTGACCGATACCAAAGGCTCACGAGACAGAACTGGGCTCTACACGCCGATCGAGAAACGTCTCGGCTACCAACGAGAGGCGCTCTTGGTTTACCGAGCAGCATGTTCACTGATCACAGCGAATGCGTATGACGCCGAAGGTGAGGATGGGTACTTCTATTGGCGCGCAGTCGCTTTGATCCCAGAGGATGCTACGCGACTGATATGCACCCCCACCGGCGGAAACCGATTGTACGAGTGAATGTTTCAATGAGAGCGACTCGGCGCTACTTTGCAGCAACGAAACTCGTCTCTACCTACGGTTGCGTACTGAATTCCTTGTGGGGCAGGCTTTCTTGTGTACTGCTGACGAGCCGTATCTGCTGACGAACCGTATTGCTGACGAACCAAGGTCGGAGAACAATGGGTCACTACAAAAGCAACGTGCGTGATATCGAGTTCAATCTGTTCGAGGTGCTCGGGACCGGCGAACTGTTGGATGCCGGCGCTTACGGGGACCTCGACACCGACACTGTGCGCAACATTCTTGCGGAAGTAGCGAGACTGGCAGAAGGCCCGGTCGCCGCGTCCTTCGCCGACGCGGATCGGAACCCTGTCGAATTCGACGCACCCAATCACGCAGTTGTGGTCCCGGAACCTCTGCGCAAGACGGTCGAGGCGGTGAACGAGGCCGGTTGGTCGCGACTCGGCCTACCAGAAGGCATGGGTGGTGTTCCTGCTCCTGCACCGTTGGTCTGGGCGATCGGCGAAATGTTGGTCGCGGCAAACGGATCCGCAAGCTTTTTCAACATGGGTCCACTGATGGCGAGCGTGCTCTACACCATCGGAAACGAACAGCAAAAACACTGGGCCAAAGAAGGATTCGAGCGCGGATGGGCCGGAACGATGGTGCTCACCGAACCAGACGCCGGATCCGATGTAGGCGCAGGCCGAACAAAGGCAATCGCGCAGGACGACGGCACGTGGCACATCGAGGGCGTCAAGCGATTCATCTCCGGCGGTGACGTCGGAGACACGGCCGAGAACCTCTTCCACTTGGTGCTTGCCCGGCCCGAGGGAGCCGGTCCAGGAACCAAAGGTTTGAGCCTGTTCTACGTTCCGAAGTCCCATTTCAACTCGGACACACTTGAACTGGGAGAGCGCAACGGTGTGTACGTCACCGGCGTCGAGCACAAGATGGGTCTCAAGTCTTCCCCGACTTGCGAGCTCACCTTCGGAGCGACGGACGTTCCTGCCGTCGGCTGGCTCGTGGGTGATGTCCACAACGGTATCGCCCAGATGTTCCAGGTCATCGAGAACGCTCGAATGATGGTGGGCACCAAGGCTACCGGAACACTGTCCACCGGCTATCTCAACGCCCTCGAGTATGCGAAAGAACGAATTCAAGGTGCAGACCTTACCGAGCTGACAAACAAGACCGCACCCCGTGTGGCCATTACGCATCACCCTGACGTCCGACGCAGCCTGGCGATGCAGAAGGCCTACGCCGAAGGCCTCCGAGCGGTCTACCTCTACACCGCTGCACACCAGAATGCCGATGTCGCCGAGTTGGTTTCGGGTGCGGATGCCGAATTGGCGGCGCGGGTCAACGATCTGCTGCTGCCGATCGTCAAGGGCGTCGGCTCCGAGAAGGCCTACGAACTGCTCACCGAGAGCCTGCAGACCCTGGGCGGCTCCGGTTATCTTCAGGACTACCCCATAGAGCAGTACATCCGCGATGCCAAGATCGACACCCTGTACGAGGGCACCACGGCAATCCAGGCGCAGGACTTCTTCTTTCGAAAGATCGCACGCGACCGCGGCGTTGCGCTCGCTCACGTAGCCGGTCGCATACGAGAGTTCATCGACAGTGAGGCCGGGAACGGTCGACTCAAGGCCGAGCGAGTCCTACTCGAGACCGCCTTGACCGACGTGCAGGAGATGGCCGGGACGCTCACCGGGTATCTGATGGCTTCCCAGGACCAACCCTCCGAGTTGTACAAGATAGGCCTCGGCTCGGTGCGCTTTCTGTACGCGGTAGGCGACCTGCTCATCGGATGGCGCCTGTTGGTGCAAGCGGAAGTCGCGTTGGCAGCCTTGGACCGTGACGCGTCGGCAAAGGACCGGTCGTTCTATCGGGGCAAGGTGGTGATCGCGTCGTACTTCGCCAAGAACATCCTGCCCGTCCTGGCGTCGACCAAAGAAATCCTGGGTTCCCTCGACAACGAGATCATGGAACTCGAGGAAGACGCATTCTGACAACGTGCCATGCGCGGTATGGGTAGTGCGCAACTCGGAATGCTTGCTGCGTGATTCAAACGCGGTCGTGAACCGGCGACGGAATCTTGTTGGAACGATACGAGTCTCCGCTCCGGTTCGGCCGCCAGAGACGCCAGTGTTTCGCGGACAACCGGAACGGGAGATGGTCTTGTAGGTGACGAGCACCGGACGACAACCGTTCGTCTGCAGGCAGGTTGAGCCACAGGGACAGTGAGGATGTCGCGTTGCCGAGGGTTGCGCGTATGCCTGACTCGCCGAGAATCCGGCCGTATCCATCCACGGCAAAACGGCCGAACGCGTCGGGGGTGATGTCGGGGTACGGCGCGCGGGTGTTGGGGTCGATCAGGCGTACGGGCGCGCTGCAGGTCAGCGCCGCCACAGAACGTCCGTGGGTTGTGACCGCATCGCAACCAACGAGGGCATCGAGCGCTTCGTTGACAGAACCAGGTGGGACGTTCCATTCGGTATGGGTTTGCGCTTTGTAGCGGGGCCCACCGAAGAGCTCGGTAGCGAACGATGACAACTGCGCGGTCGGCTCGGATGGCCCCCTCTGGTAGATCTCGAACGTCCACGACGGCAACGACACTGGTTCGGTGCAGGATTCCAGGAATGTCTGCAGCCGCTGAAATGCAACATCGGGACGCTTGACTCGAAGCGAGTGTGCACCACCGGCGGACCCGGGCAACCCGTCGTATGTCACTACCTCGGGCAATGCGGCTTCCGGTGTCCGCGCCGTCACAGGTTAGCCAATCGCGAAAGCACTACCCCGGCTGGTTCCTCCGTCGCGTGGCGATAGCCGGTGCCGGCCCATAGGTGCATGCGCTCGGGATCTGCCTGCGCAACAGCGGCTTTGCGCATCGGGTTGGTCAGGTGATGGATGGCCGGATACCCGATGGGCGCCCGTGCGTCGTAGCGATCGATGAACTCGTTCCGAAGTGCTCGTGCAGGACGTCCCGTGAAAGCTCTTGTGACGAACGTGTTCCCGCGTGACGTGTCGGCCAGAGCTGCCTTGTGCGGAGCCGAGGCACCACTCTCCTCGGTGCGCAGCAGTACGGTACCGACCACTGCCGCGTCCGCTCCGGCACGTAAGGCTGCAGCGACGTCGGCGGAGGTCGCCAGTCCACCGGCCGCCAATAGCGGAACAGAGGTGCGATGACGGATTTGTGCGATCAGTTCGGTGATCGGTGTTTCTGCCGGAACCTGCAGGGGAGTGAGCGTTCCGGAGTGGCCGCCGGCAGCCGACGATTGCACGACAAGCAGATCGGCACCGGCGTCGACGGCAAGGAGCGCCTCTGCCTCCGAAGTCACTGTGAGGACGACAAGTGAACCGGCAGCGCGCAGCGCCTTGATGACGCCCGGTGCGGGAAAGCCGAAGGTGAAGCTGACCACCGGAACCGGGCTGGCCAGGAGCAGATCGATCTTGTCCTCGAAATAGTCGTCGTCTTCGACCGGCTCACCGTCAGCCAGTGTGATGCCGTAGCGATCCGCCTCGACCTGGATCGCCCTGGCATAGGCACGGTAGGCATCGACATCGACAGGCACCGGGTTGGGCGCAAAGACGTTGACACCGAAGGACACTCCCTCGGCGCGCACGGCGTCGATCTGGTCGGACAGAGCCTGAGGCGTCTTGTACCCGGCGGCGAGGAAGCCGAGACCGCCTGCGCGAGAGGCAGCAGCAACAAGTGCCGGTGTGGAAGCGCCGCCGGCCATGGGCGCTGCGATGACAGGGACCTTCAGGTCGAGATCGGTTGTGAGTGCGCTCATTCGAACATCTCCAGTCCTACGTCGGGTAGTGCTCC
This sequence comes from Rhodococcus sp. WY5, assembly GCF_018588185.1. NCBI lineage: Bacteria > Bacillati > Actinomycetota > Actinomycetes > Mycobacteriales > Nocardiaceae > Rhodococcus > Rhodococcus sp. WY5. The sequence goes on along the minus strand of NZ_JAAMPR010000001.1, from coordinate 1,422,609 downwards.
GGCGGTTTCGTCATCTGACATCAAAAACTACCTCCTCAGTCGAGGTGGCCGACCGAGGGTCCGCATCGAGATCGGAAGGGAATCGGAACCGCAAAACCGCGGCGGCCACTGCCGCGCCCAGGACGACGGCCGCACCCAACAGCAGAGCGTCGCGATACCCGTCTCGCAGCAACGGAGTGACAACGAGTGGGCCGAGAATCTGACCGACGCTGTATCCAGCGGTCAGCAACGCCACGGCGCGTGGGAACTGCAGGTGCGCGCCGATTGCCAACACAATTGACCCGATACCAAGGAAGGTGACACCGAACAGGAAAGCTGAAATCAGTGCGGGGCCGACGCCTCCGATCACAGCAGGAAGCGCTATGCCCACCGCCTGAATCAACAGGGCAACGAGAAGCAGAGTCGGCCTCGACCAACGCAGGCTGAGCCAAGCCCACAGGGCGCACGAGGGAAATGCGGCCAGACCGACCACTATCCAAGCGCCGCTGCCGACCCATTCTGGAGCGGCGAGATCGATTGCGGCAACAAGGAACGTGCCCGCGATGATGTAGCCGATGCCTTCCAGGAAATAACTGATGACCAGGGCGGTGAACCAGCGATGGGAACTGGGAGTTCCCGGCGCGTCCGGCGTGATGATCGGACGCGGTTCCGGCGTCAATCCCCAGGCGGCGACCGCACACACCACTGCAAGGCCCGCAGATGCCAGCCAGGCAGTACCCCAGGAACCGATGAAGCGGACGACGAACACGAGGACCCCGGACAGGACGATACCCAGCCCAACTCCGCCGAATCCCCATCCGGCCAGGAATTGGGACTGCCCCCGAAGGTGCGCGTGCAAAGCGCTGACGGCGATCATGAAGACGAGGGCACTGGCAATGCCTGCGATGAGCCGCAGGGCGAACCAGATGGATCCGTCGTGGGTAGTGGGCATGAGTGCCAAAGTCGCAATGAGGACCACCAACGACGTACGCATCACCGCTGCCGAGCGCACCACGCCGGGAATGAGGATTCCCGCGAGCGCGCCGATCAGGTACCCGACGTAGTTGGCCGTCGCCAGGGTGGCGCCGAGCGAGGCGGACAGACCGGCCTGCGTGTGCATCAACGGCAGAATCGGTGTGTAGACGAATCGACCGATTCCCATGCTCGCCGCCAGCGCAGCGGCAGCTTGGACAGCGTGCGCTCGCGAGGAGACGCCGTTGCGGATTGTGGTCATGGTCTTATCGTGTGCCCCGGCCGCGCCGGACCGCCACGACCGCTTTGCTCCCGACTGATAGGCGCAACCTCCCACCGCACGTAGCATGAAGGATCGTGGAGCTGCGTCAGCTGAGATACTTCGAGGTCGTCGCCGAGGAACTGCACTTCGGCCGAGCCGCGGCACGACTACTGATAGCCGGGCCGTCATTGTCGCAGCAGATCATGGCACTCGAACGCGACCTCGGCGTCAAGCTGTTCGTCCGCGACCGCCGTTCCGTCGCTCTGACGCCAGCCGGCGCGGCGCTGCTCCCCGATGTCCGTGCGCTACTCGAGAGTGCCGAGAACCTGCGGCGCCGCGCGGAGCGTCTGTCCGGAGCGGAGCCCGTCCGGATCGGCTACGTCAATTGGCTCCCCACGGATCTGATCGCGCGCACTTCAGGGGTCGCGCAACTGCACGTCGACGCCTGGGTGGTGCCTTCGCACGCGCAGGCCGCGCGGGTAGCGGACGGCAGCCTCGACCTGGCGATCGCCTGGGTGCGGAAAACCGATGTCGCCCAACATGCTCTGAGCGCAAAACTGCTCGGTGCGGATCGGCTGTACGCGGTCTCCACCGGAGAGGACACCACACCGGTGCGGGCACGCGACGTCGTCGTACTCGTCGACGAAGACACCACCTCCTGGTATTCGTGGAACGTCTACGCCGAAGAATTCGCTCGCGACACCGGCGCACAGATTCTGCGCATCAACGACGGTGGTATCACCGGCCCGGCATTCTTCGATCACGTGCGTGCCATCGGCCGTCCTTTCGTCAACTCGCCCAAAGGGCAGACCATCACGCTGCCGAGCGATCTCACGGCACGCCCGATGATCGACCCGGCGGCAATCTGGACGTGGTCACTCCTGTGTCGCGAGAACGAAACGCGTCCTGCCGTTCTCGCGGCCGTCGACGCTCTCACCCGCGGCGTGACTGATCTCGGAATCCACGAAGACGGGATATGGCTACCCATGGACGATCCTTACCGGAGGACTCGATGACACGACGCGCTATTCGAGTTTTCTGGGGACGACGGCCGGAATCGGTGCAGGCCGTGGCCTCCCGGTGGCGCCGGACGTTGGAACAAGTCGAGTTCCTGTTGCCCGAGTCGGTCGACGGATCGTGGCAACAGGTCCATTCCTCCGGACCTGCCACTTCCGTAACCGTCGACCAGTTGGCACAGGTCCTCGAGAACGCGCAGGCCGCCGAAGACTGGTCGGATCGTCTGGGAATCGGATTGAGGCTCGCATCCAGTGGAGGGCCCGAATGGGACCTCGAAGTCTCCGGCTTGGCGGGCGGCGAACCGGAAATCGTCCTACGTTCGATGATTCTCGCTGTCAGCGCGCCAGACGCCGCCGAAGTTCCTGAGACAGAACTACTTCGGATGCTCGCCGCGGTGTGGGAACCGGACTTCGGAGATGTCACCGACGACAACATCCTCGACGCTCTCGAAGACGAGTCCGACTATCGCGTCGGAGATCCCGTGATCGGCCGCGTCGGCTACCTCTCGTCCGCTCGCGCTGACGCGATCCCGGATGACCTGGCCGTAGACGTTACCGCGTTACCCGGCGGCGTGTTGCTACAGATCGGGGCCGTCGAGGGGGTCGTTTTGGCCTACGAGCGCCTGCGCGAGACCGGCGCCCTCGATCCGCTTCCACGTCCACTGGACCGCGCAGTCTTCTGAAGGCGGTTACCGTTCGTCGAGTTTGGGTAGCCCGGGCGTCGGAACGAAGTCTCGCCGCGGCACTACCGCCGAAAAATGAACCGAAAGGCCCACCGCATGGTTGACGTCACCCGCAAATTCACCGCCGAGGTACCGATCGAGAAGGCTGCGGCGTTTCTCCGCGACTTCGCCAATGCGCCGACGTGGGATCCGGGCACCGAGAGTTGCACGCAGATCTCCGACGGTCCTGTCGGCGTCGGAACCCAATGGCACAACGTGTCGAAGCTGTTCGGCGTCACCACGGAACTGACGTACACGCTGGTGACCGACGAGCTGAATCACGTTGTTCTCGAAGGAAAGAACAAGACTGCCACCAGTACCGACGACATCACCTTGACTTCGGTGGGTCCGAACTCGACCGAGATCGAATATCACGCGAACGTCGAGTTCAACGGTGCCGCCAAGATTGCGTCGCCTCTCCTGAAGGCGGGATTCGAAGCCAAAGTGGCACCGGAGACGGTGAAGAAGATGACGGAGGCCCTCGAAGCGCTCTGACAAGTCCGTCAGGTTCTTGTCACTGTGTGTTGCCGCCGCTCGCGCCACCGTTGCGAGCTTCGATGGCATCGATGGACTTCGTGAACGACTTTCCCAGCACTTGGGTGCCGACGAGTCCGAGTACCGACGCCAGGAGCTTTCCCTTGAGGTTCTTGCCGTCCCGGACCACGACGGCGTCGACATCGGTCAGGCCCGTCGGCTGCCGGGTCAGCGTGTAGGTATGGCTCGACGCCCCGCCCCACAGGTTGGAGTCGGTGGTTGTCATCACGACGCGGTGCGGGTCGGTCCAGTCGTAGTGCAGACGCTCCCAGATACCACTGGAGCCCTCGGTGACATCAGCATCGTGGGGTCCTTGTTGGTGCACTTTCAGGTAGCTGTCCGCACTGCGGCCGAAGATTTCCTCACGGCCCGGGCCGAAGTCGGTCAGGCCGGCAAGGACCTGTTCGGGCGTCGCAGTGGTCGTCTTGTGAAGATGGATCGTGGTCATGGCGCCTTCTTTCAACTGTGGATGATCCGGTGCTGAAAAAGCCGGGGAGTGACTCATCCAGCACACCACTCACACGAAATGAATGAAAGAGAATTGCTCGCCCTGTCTCGATCCGCTGTCTCGATCCGCTATTCGACGCCGCGCCGGCTGGCAGTGATTGCGCCGTGCGGCCTGTAGCCGCTCCCCGTCCGGGTATGGGTCTCGATCACGTCGAAACCCGCTGTGACCAGCACCTCGGCAAGTTCGATCACCGGCCATCGATAACCAGTCGTCGCGGCATGATCAAAAGGCTCTACCGTTGTGCCTTCGAAGAAGCCCACCAGCAACCCACCACCTGGGCGGATCACGCGCGCGAATTCAGCGAGCGGTGCCTCGATATCTTGCGGGTGATGGTGAATGAGCGAGTACCAGGACAGCACGCCGCCCAGTGAATTCGTTTTCGCGTCCAACGCCTCGAAGCCCCCGACCTCGAAGGAAAGATCCGGGTATTGGTTGCGTGCTCGTTCGACGAACTCGGGCACGAGATCGATCCCGCTCACAGCCAGCCCGCTCTGGGCCAGGAAGTCTGTCCACTGCCCCGGCCCGCACCCGGCGTCGAGCACGGGGCCGGTCAAAGTGACAGCCCAGCTGGTCACCAGGGCCCGATCAGATGCATGCGTCGAATCCATCGAGCCGAAGAGGTCCGTGTACTCCTGGGATCTGGCCGAATACGACTCTCGGACTACGTCGCGGCGCGTTGCACTCGAATTCTCCACGCCGTCAATAATTATCGATGTGCACCATTCCTTCGCCACAACTCGCCGAACCGAAGGTTCATACTCTGTTGAAGGCCTACGGTCACGTCCGGAAACTGAGGTCATATGGTGGAAGAGAAAGAACTGGCGGCGAAGATCCGCGAACTACTCAGTGCCCGATCGGCCGAGTCGAGCATCTGCCCCTCCGACGTGGCCCGCGCAGCGGCACCCGACAATTGGCGGCCGCTGATGGAACCTGTCCGAGAGGCTGCCCGCCACATGGTGGCCGAGGGCGAAGTACAGATCACCCAAGGCGGCGAAGTCGTCGACCCGGAATCCGTACGAGGTCCGATCAGGATTCGGTGGGCTCGTTGATCAACCGCGTGACTTCTGGCGGCACTGCTCTCGCAGCGTGAATCAGCGGAAACGGTCCAGATGCTCACACAGGAACGCATCCAGGCTTCGTGGCTCACGCCCCAGGACACGTGCCACCGTGTCGGTGGGTGACTCCGGGCGCGAGACGGCAAGTTGCTGGATCTCCAGGATGTGCTCGGCCAGCCACGGAGGCATGTGGGCATGATCGACGAGGTTTTGCCGCAGTTCGTGCGGTGGCAGGTCGATATATTGAACGGGGCGATCGAGCATGCGGGTCAGAGAATCGGCGATGCCGCCGTAGCCGACTGCCTCGCTGCCCGTCAGGACGTAGGTACCGCCGGCGAGGTCGGCGCGTGTGAGCACGGCCGCGGCGACGTCACCGATGTCTCGGCAGTCGATCCAGTTGCACGGCGCGTCCCGCATCGCGCCCAGAATCACCCCTTGCGCAGCCACCGCCGGAGCCAGGAGCAACAGATTCTGCATGAACGCATAGGGGCGGAGCAGAGTGTGGCGGATCCCGGATGCACGCAGGTGTTCGCCGACGGCATGGTGGCCGCGGGAGAGAGCGATGGGGGAGTCGGCCGCGGCGGCGGGGTCGGAGATCTTGACGATGTGTTCGACGCCGCTCTCGGCGGCTATGTCGATCACACGCGTCTCGAGCTCGACCTGTTCGAGGCCGTTGGCCATGGCAAGGAAAAGTTGTTCGGCCCCTTTGAAAGCCGTGCGTAGCGAAGTTGGGTCTACGGCATCGGCCGGCACTACTTCGACCAAATCGTCGGCCAAATCGCCGAGGTGGGCGCGCAGCCTGTCCGGGTCGCGGGACAGCGCTCGGCTCGGCACACCCGAGGATGCGAGACTGCGTAGCAACGCGCCGCCTGTGGTTCCGGACGCTCCCATGATGACGATCATCGTGTTCCTTTCGGTCTTCCCCGGGAAGCCGGGGATCGTTGACATGTGTTGTCGGTCAGGGATTCTGACGGCGCCATCGCCAGCTGACGATGACGGCAGCGACCGCGGCAGATATCGGTAGATCGAGTTGCAGGCGAGCAAGCCAAGCAGTGTCGACCACGCTCGTGTGAGCTGGTAGCCAACGGGAGGCGAACCACCCGACGAGACCAGCAATCACAGCGGCTCCGACGGCAAGAATTGCCGCCACCATGATGCGAGGCAGGGCCGTGGTCCACGGCCGTGACCTCCCGCGACGCTGCAGCCAGGAGCCGATCAGCAACGCCACCACTGCCGACGTGCCCGCGATGGACGTAAATGCCGCCATCGTGAGGCCCGATTGGCCGGATGCGACTCCGCCCGCACCCGCCATCAGCGCAGGGGCAAGGTAGGCGACCAGCACCTCTCTCCACAGGGTGAAAGGTCGTGCGGCGCGACAATCGGCAACCGGGTCGAGTCGATTGGAATCGGTTATCTCCCTTTTGTTTTCGCGACGGATCGGTGGGGTGAGTCCGGACATGAAGGAGACCAACTTTCCGATTATAATTAGGTGGCTAACTATTTGGGCATGGAAGGAGAAGCCTCTGTCGAGAATTGACGACGATTCGAATCGCTACGCGACGGCTTGGAATCCCAGCCGACTACTCCGCAGTGAGCGCACCGATACCGCGAACGACCCGCGAGAGCAGATCCAGAAAAACCGCACGCTCGTCGACGGTGAGCTCGTCGACCATTTCCTCGAGACGAGCAAAGTGTTCGGGCGCCATGTCACGTAAACGCTGAGCGCCACGAGCAGTCAGGACGACCACCGCACCACGCCCGTCCTCCGCGGACGGACGTCGAGCGACCAAACCCTCCTGCTCGAGCCCGTCGACCAGGCCGGTGACTGTGGCCCGCGAGACGCCGAGATCAGCCGCCAGACGTGAGGGAGATTTCTCCCCGTCGTGGTCTTCCAGATCCGCAAGCAGTCGGTAACGGCCGGTCGACAGCCCATACCTCGCGAAGTGAACCTCGGTTGCTCGACCGAGCCGCGCGCCCGCCGAGATCAGCCGCACCGCAACCAGCACAGCCTGCGGATCGGACCCGAGGCCGTAGTGCTCCAACTGCCGCCGCGCCTGATCCAACGTGGGTGAGTCGTGATCGGTTCCGTCCACTGCCATGCAACTAATATGGCACCTAACTACATTCTGGTCAACCCTCCACCAGAGCTAGCTTCAAACGCCGAACAATACCTGCGGGGCCGCATGACAGTCCGGGTGATTGCCGGGATACGGCAGGACCTTCTCGAGGGCGAGCCCAATCGCGAAGGCCGTCTGGTCGTCGTACGGTCGCGTAACTATCTGTGTGCCCGTGGGGATTCCGTTCCGAGCGAAACCCGTGGGGATTGTCAGCACCGGGCAGCTACTCAGGATGTTGAAGGTGATGGCCGGTACAGCCTCGAGGTAGAACTCCAATTCTGTTCCAGCCACATTGATTCCGTGCCCCACGTAGTCGTCGCCGGCAAGAAAGCCCTCCGTCGCCACTGCCGGAGTGATCAACGCGTCATAGGTATCGAACAGGGATCCGATCGACGAATACAGTTCGACTTCGATCGCGAGCCCGTCGAGGAAAGTCGCATCACCACGAGTGCGACGTGCCCATCGCGCGAATTCCTTCGCGTACTCCGTGACCTTGTCGGGGTGCGCGGACGCTTCGGCAGAGATCGAAGCACCGAACACGTGGTCGTAGTGAATGGCGGCCGCGCGCATGACGGCAGTGCGGGACAGGTCGACTTCGATGATCTCCGCGCGTGCGCCCAGAGCGGTGAGGGTATCCACCAACTTCGCCGTGTTCTCGGCGACGTCCGGATCAACCGGCCAGTCACCCAATGCGGGGATCACGGCGATACGCATTCCCGCGCACGAACGCGTTGCGAAGGTAGGTAACTGCGATGCCGGTACATGCGAGGCAATGTCAGCGGAGGTCGGTCCCGCGATGACCGACTGCAGTGTGAGGCAATCACTTACGGTGCGCGCCATCGGACCGCAGTGGCAGTAGCGATCGAGATTGAAGGGAGGATCGACCGGGACACGGCCGTGTGGTGGCTTGAACCCGACAATTCCGTTGAACGACGACGGAGTTCGGATCGATCCTGCAACATCGGAACCGGTAGCCAAGTGCGTCATCCCCGTGGCAAGTGCGACTGCCGATCCACCGGAAGACCCGCCGGAGGAGTATTTCGTGTTCCACGGATTGCGAGTGACGCCCCACAACTCGGACTGTGTGAACGCGGCCGAGGAGAATTCGGGCGCCGTCGATCGCGCGTGGACGATCGCACCGGCGTCGATGATTCGCTGCACGAAAGTGGAAGTGTGAGTGGCGATCACATCCTCATAGACCTTGGACCCTTGAGTCCAAGGTTGTCCTTGCACCGGTTCATCCTCTTTCACCACAACGGGAACACCGGCGAGCGGAAGGCTGACATCCGAGCCGCGGGCGTAGTGGCGTTCCGCTGACTTCGCTTGTGCTCGTGCAGTATCGAAGAAAGTGTGTCCCAATGCGTTCAAGGTCGGGTTGAGCGCCTCGATACGTTCGATGGTGGACTCGAGCACGTCCACCGGAGAAAGCGATTTGTCCCGGTAGCGTTCGAGCATCTCGGCCACATCCATGAATGCCGAAACGGGTGTCTGGTGCATATCTGTTGTCCTGCCTCTATAAAGGTTTGTGTGGGCGACTAGTTTGTCAGTTCGCGCTTTGCCACGACGGGACTGCGGAATGTCGCGAGCAGCATTGCCAGAGTTGCGATTCCCGCGGCTGTCCAGAAGACCGTTTCGGAACCAGAGTGGTCGTGAATGCGTCCGCCCGCGAACGCACCGAGCGCGATGCTTGCATTGAAGACTGCAACCCACAGAGCAGAAGCGGCCTCGCGGTGAACGGGAGCTGCTTGTGCAATCCATGTTTGAGTACTCACCGATGCACCACCGTAGAAGAGGCCCCAAGCCGCCATGAGCAGAGCAGCTGCGATCAAGGTGGTAGCCGAGATCGGAAACAGGGCGAGTGTGACCGCTATTCCCACGCTGAGGCTGACGACCACCGCCTTCGGGGACTTTGCAGCGGACGGCCCGGCGATGAAGTTGCCGACGACACCGAATGCACCGTAGATCAGGAGCATTGTGCCGACCTGCGAAGCGTTCAACCCCGCGAAGAACTCCAGCCCCGGACGCACATAGGTGTACGCCGCGAAATGAGCGGTGACGATGAGCGCGGTAATCGCAAATCCGACCCGGACTCCTGGGTTCCGAAAGGCCGCCACGAGACTCCCGAGCGACAAGGCCCGATCAGCTGGCATCGTGGGTAGGACAGCGATCATGGCGATCGCGATCAGCGTCGCCGCGCAGCTGAGAGTCCAGAACGCCACGCTCCATCCGGCGACTGCCCCGATATACGTCCCAGCAGGGACACCAAGAACTGAGGCAACAGCGATTCCGCTGAAGATGATCGTGGTCGCCAACCCGACGGATCTGGAACCCACCAATTTGGGTGCCAGACTAGCTGCGAGTGCCCAGACTCCACCCATGCTCACGCCTAGAAGGACGCGAGCCACAGCGAGGAAAACGAAGCTCGGAGCAAGGGCCGTGAGGGCGTTCGCCGCGGCGACTACAAGCATCAGAACGATAAGCGTCGACCGACGATCGAAGCGCCGGGTCACGATGGGCACAAACGGGGCAGTGGCCGCTGCCACCAATCCGGTAATGGCCAGTGAGAGCCCGATGGTCCCTTCACTTTCCACCAGAGCAGCACCGATCGGGGTGAGTAGCCCGACCGGCATCATCTCTGCCGCGACAACGACGAAGGTGGACGCTGCGATCAGCGCGACCGCAGCCCAGTGGTTCTCAATGGTGTGTGCGTGGGTTGAGGACGTGGACGCAGGGCTGTTCTGTGCAGATGCGGAGTGGGGCATGTAACCAGAGAAGCTCCTGCACGCCGATGGATCAACGGCGAATCGCTCATCCAACCATTAGCTCAATTCATCGATGAGCCATGATGGAGTGGTCGAATGAGTCGAAGGTCGGAGTGAAAATGTCGGAGCCTCCGATGCGTGAGATCGAGTGCTTCCTCGTTCTCGCTGAAGAACTGCACTTCGGTCGCACCGGCGAGCGGCTGTTCATCTCCCAGAGCCGAGTGAGTCAGCTGATCAGCGCATTGGAGCGTCGTATCGGCACACGCCTGGTAGCGCGGACCAGTCGCCGCGTTCACCTGACTGAATTCGGCGCCGAATTTCTTGCGTCGTTGGCTCCCGCCCATCGGGCGCTCGTCGGAGTAATCGAGGACGCTCAATCGAGAGCACGCAACACGCCGACGCCGTTTCGGGTGGGTTTCCAAGGAGCAATTTACGATTCGATCGCGGCTGCTGTCTCTCGTTTCGAGATACAACATCCGCAAACATGCGTGACCATCAAAGAATTACCCCTGGGTGATCCGTTCAGTGATGTACTCGCCGGGCGAATCGATGCGGCAGTGGCACTTCTCCCCGTAGATGAGCCCGAGCTGACAACCGGGCTCGTCTTTTCTCGACAGCCCCAGACCCTGGCTGTCTCAGTCCATCACCCGTTCAGCGAACTGGGCGTGATCGACGCCGAGCAGTTGGCGCAGATCTGTCTCGTACCCATCACCGGCCCCGCCCCCGACTATTGGCAGCGTGTGAATTCCCCGAGCACGACGCCGGGCGGAGCCACGATTCCCACGCAGGGTGGGGCGAGCACCGTTCAGGAAGGCCTGTCGCAGGTCGCATTCAGTCAGGTCGGCCTCATCCTCTGCGCTGCAACCGCTGCATACAGCCAGCGCTCGGACATCACATTCGTATCGATCAACGGATTACCCGAATCTGCTTTGGGTCTCGTGTGGCGTACCGATCTCGAAAGCCCACGACTTCGCGCTTTCGCGAAAGCGATCGAGGAAGCACACACATGCCCCTCCTGACGTCGATCAGTAAGTCGCGGAAGGAGTCCGGGGCATTGAGATGCATCGTGTGTGAGATGATCGCGCCATGTCTGCGATCACCGACTACTTCACCGCGCGCACGGATGAGCATGCCACCTCTGCCCTCGCGGGACTCGTCGACTTGGAACCAGAGGTGATGGAGGCGAACGCAGCTTCTCGTCCGCGGGTCCAGTTGGCTGCGAGTGGGACTCCAGTTCTGCAGGCGAAAGGCGTCGATCCAGTTGTCGCGCTCGGCCGACTGGAAGCAGCCCTCACCGCTCGCCCCTACGACGAAGTTGCAAAAGGTCCACGCTGCGGGAAACTCGTCGCAATGAGCGACGACGGCGACACCCTCGTGCTCACGGTTACCGACGAATTGCGTGATGCACTAGCGGAATTGAACGCAGAAGGCGTCGCGGCCGCTGCGGCCGCCTGGGCGATCGACGAGACCAGTGAACCGTCGGAGGACACAGTGCCGTTCCTGACCGCCTTCGTCGAACTAGCGACCAGAGCTGTGGCTCAGGGCGAACGAATGTACGGCTACGTCGTCATTTGAGCTTCGCAACTCCGCCGATCTGAACAGACAGGTCGTTCGTCTTCGACTCCCGACTTACCGTCAGCCCGGGATCTGCCGGGCCAGATCATTGCGGTCGAAGTCGGAGAACTGCTGGGTGTCAGTGCAGTATCCACAGCTCGCTCCGAAGAACTCGGTGCGGGCGTTCGGATCGTCGAGTAGCCAGTACCGCAGCCACGCCGTGCTCGGCCCGCGCATATCGCCGCCGTTGATCGCCGTACCGAAGTGCGTGGCGCCGCGCAGTTCCAGATACTCGGCAGGCACGTGGTCGGCGTCCTCGTACATCGCCCGCACGATCGCCGGCCAAACGATTGCGTCGGCCTGGCCGGCCAGATAGAGAACGGGCTCGTCGATGAGATCGACATCATTGAGCGGGCCTGGTTGGATCGCGACGGCGGTGTCGACGCGGTCGTCGATCGCCGCGTTGATCGCCGCAGACCCGCCCTGCGAGTGCCCCACCGCACCAATGTGTTCCAGGTCGACTTTGCCGAAGAAGACGCTCGACGGGCTGGCCGCCTTGTCCGCGATGAGGTCGATTCCCGACCGCATGGTGATGGCGAAGTTGCTTGCCGGGGTATTGGCGGCGACCACGATGAATCCGTGGCTGGCGTAGTGGCGCAGCAAAGAGGTGTACGCACCGGGGAGCACACCGGTCCCGTTCCCCCAGATCACAACAGGGTGCTTCTCGCCGCGCGCGCCGAGCTGGCGCGGGTAGTACAGAGTGTGCACCAGCCCGATCGAGACGTTCGGCGTGTACGGCCCTGCACTCGCCCAATCGTGCCCGACGCTCGGGATGCCGGGCGCATCGGCAGCCGCTGTTCCGCTTGCGCCCGTGAGTCCTAGCGTCGCGCACAACGCAACCGCCGCTGCAGCATTCACGAAATGTTTCAGAGACTTTCGCATGAAAGTCAACCTTTCGAAGTTGATCCGGAGTGACGTGTATTACATATTCACGGGAAGGCAACCCGTCGGCTTTGTTTCAGGAAACGGACTATCCCAGAAGTGTTGTGTCTGTGGACAAAATCATCGTTCTCGATGGATGCCCGGGCGACGCTAATACCCAGAGCACAAGGTCGAGATCGCCTCGGCCTACGGCTTCCGCGCGGATTGCTCGGCACACAGCCGTAGGAAATGTTCGACGATCTGCGTGTTCTGGCCGTCCCTTGCCACGGCTGCGATCTTCCGTGGGGGCAGTTCGAATATCTCGCCCACAGTGCACCCGCGTTCGGATGCTCGCTCGGCACTGGAGAGTTCGAGGATGACAGCACCGATCCCTTCGTACGCGAAATCCGCGAAGGCATCGCGGTGCTGTGACCTCATCACGAATGCGTGGTCGATTCGCGGTTCGATCGACCGCAGATGGCGATATACATCGGAAGTTTCGAACCGCGGTGCGACAACCAAGCCGATGCGCATGAGGTCTTCGCCGATGAATACCCCGTCCACCGGTGGCGAGGTACCGGGCGGGCAGACGAGCCGCAACTTGTGGTCCGGAAGGCGCACCGTGCGCGTCCCGGGAACACCGGTGGGCGGCGACTCCATTATTGCCACGTCAGCGGTGCCTGCCATGACCGGATGAATCGCATCGGCCACGGACGACCCAGGCGGATCCGAGATGGTGATCCTCAGGTTCGGCACCTCCGTGCGCAGCGCTCCGAGCAGTACCGCTGCGGGATCGTCCGCAAGGCTCGCTGTCGTGGCAACACTGAGGTGGGGGACTGTTGACAGTAAGAACTCGCGCTCGACCACTAATCGGTCGAGCGCGGCCAGCGCTTCGCGTGCTGGATCGATGAGATTCCGTCCGCGCGCAGTCAGCGTCGCGCCGGTCCGGCTTCGATTGAAAAGCCGTCCTCCGACGCGTCTTTCGAGCCGCGCAATTGATTGAGAGACGCTCGATGTTCCCGTGAACTGATTTGCCGCTGCCGCCGTGATACTGCCGTGTTCGACGACGGCAAGGAAGTCTTGTAGCTGCCGCGGATCGATTCGCGGGGTGGCGGACTCTCCGAACTTGCTCATCCGGCGTTCCCCATTCCACCTTCGTCACGTAATCGGCTGGTCGTCTCGATAAACGCTTGTGCCGCAGGCGATGGCGTCGAACCGTGGAACATCCAGATATCACGAGTGAGAGGGGGCCGAGTACGACACAGCACCACACCTTCTCCGACTGTATCGGCGACAGATTCGGGAAGGAAAGCGACGCCGACTCCCGCGCGTACAAGTGGGATCATCGAAGCCACAGAGATAGTCTCCGCAACCACCGCCTCGTCCACAGTGCCTTCGCCCAGGCGTTCCGCCAACAGTCGCCGAGTGACATCGTCACGCGGGCTGGTGATCAATCCGATTCGCAACAGATCCGTCAACGCCGCTGCCCCCTCGCCTTCACTTCGTGCGGCCGGCACCAGCGCAACGATTTGTTGCCGGCCGAGAAGGATACGTTCAACGCCCTCGTCGAACACCTCGTCCACCCCGAGGCCGATATCAGCCTGACCCGAGGCGACCACCGTTCCGATTCCGTCGGTGTCATTGCTGAGCATCGTCACCGCAACGTTCGGAAATTTGCTTTTGAACGCACCCAGGGCCGTGGCCGCTGGATCACGCGCCAGTGTTCGCGGACACACGACCGTCAGCCGACCCCGCTGCACGACGTTCAATGGATGCAAAGCGTGATCCAAATCCCGGTATGCCCGAAGTACTTGGGCCGCCGGACCTGTGAGATCGCGTCCAGCGTCGGTCAGGGTGACTCCCCGCGAGCCACGGCGGACGAGCGTCAGGCCGCACTCTTTCTCCATTCTGGCGAGAGCCTCCGAGATTGTCGGCTGGCTGACCCCCAGTCCGCGAGCCGCAGCGGAAATGCTGCCCCGATCAGCAAGGGCGAGAAAGTATTCCAGATGACGCCGGTCCATTCGGGGTTCCCTTCTCGTGGCAGTCCTCGCGCGCGCCCGATTTTGCGCCCGTCAGGCATAGGGAAACCCTATGGCATACCTCTCGAATGTGGCGTAGACGGGAAGAAGAATCCCGTGATCTGCTTCACATATGAACGCAGTGAGCAACAACCCGGGGAGCTTCGACCAGAGGCACCCGTCTGCTTTTGTCGAGCACCTATCGCCGCCTGCGAGCACCACGGAGGAGGCGCCGAAATGACCGAAACCATCACCGCAAGTTCGCCATCCGGTGCTACGTCACCCCGTTCTGCGAGGCGGGCACGCTCTGAGCCGAAGCCCGCTCGACAGCGTCGATCCGGTACGCGACTCACCATCGGGGTACGACTGGCCCAGGTCGCGCTGCTTCTGGTCCTACTCGGAGCGTGGCAGCTCGTCGCATCGCAAGGTTGGATCGAGCCAGTTCTGGCCAAAACGCCAGGCGAGGCCTGGGCCTACTTCACCGCAGCGGTGCAGTCGGGCGAGATTTCGTCGAACTTGCGTGCCACGATGACTGCCGTCGTGATCGCGTGGATCCTCGCCAGCGCAGTCGGGGTGGCGGTCGGACTCTCTCTCGGACTGCTTCCGACCCTCGAACGCATCATGAGTCCGTTCCTGGATGCGGCGAATGCCATGCCACGTCTTGCGCTGGCGCCTCTGCTTATCGTCATCTTCGGGATCACGATGACGGCGAAGGTCGCTCTCGCGTTCACACTCGTCTTCTTCATCGTCTGCTCGAGTGCACGAGCCGGTGTGAAGTCGGTGGACGACGAATGGCTCCGACTATCCACTGTCCTGAATGCCAGTAAGACACAGGTGTTCTGGCACATCCTCCTCCCCGTCGCAACACCTGGCATTTTTGCCGGTCTTCGGTTGGGGCTGATCTATTCGCTACTTGGCGTTGTCGGTTCGGAACTGATCTCGTCACGGGACGGGCTGGGCCAGCTTGTGTCGATCTACTCGGCCCAGTTCCGGATGGAAGCGGTCTACGCGATCCTCATACTTCTCGCAATCGTCGCAGTCGTCCTCAACCAGGTCATGAACTTCGCCGAGCGCTACCTCCTTCGGTGGCAGCCGCCGGCTCGACGATGACAGGAATCATCATGGATACCAACGTGATTACACCCGCCGTACAACTCGACGGACTGACGATATCCTTCCCCTCACCCGACGGGTCGACGAAAACTGTGGTCGACAATCTCGACCTCACCATCCCTCGCGGACAGTTCGTGAGCTTGGTCGGCAGGAGCGGTTGCGGAAAGACCACTCTGCTCAACGCGCTCGCTGGATTGGTGGACGCAACAGAAGGGAAGACTGAGGTCCTCGGCACAACACCATTCGACGCTCGTTCTCGGATGGGCTTCATGATGGCCCGAGATGCGCTGTTCCCGTGGCGAACAGCGCAGAAGAACGTGGAGTACGGTCTCGAATTGAGGGGAGTACCCAAGGCGGAGAGACGAACTCAATCAGAGCGCTGGCTTGCGGCCGTTCAAATGTCCGAGGCGTCACGGCTGTGGACTTGGCAACTCTCCCAAGGGATGCGCCAGCGTGTCGCGTTGGCCCGAACGTGGGCACTGGATCCGGACATCTTGTTGATGGACGAACCCTTTGCCGCCCTCGATGCGCAAACCCGAGTCGAAGTACAGCGAGAATTCCTCGAGCTTTGGCAATCCCAGGTAGGCCGGACGGTCATCTTCGTAACCCACGACCTCGGCGAAGCCATCTGTCTCTCCGACCGCGTTCTGCTGCTCGGGGCCGGCCGGGTGATCGACGACGTCAGCATTGACATCGAACGCCCCCGCGAACTCGAAACCCTCACCGCCGAACCTCGATACATCGAAATCTTCAACCGGCTGCGTGGTCAGCTCGACCACTGATGTGCCCAGCCAACTCAGCTTGATTACTGATGTGCCCAGCCAACTCAGCTTGATTTCTGATGCGCCCAGCCATCAAGGAACAGGAATCCCATGAAACTTCGACCTTTTGTCGGCACAGTCATTGCAGCGGCCCTACTGCTTTCCGCGTGTGGAGGGGGAGGGCGTCCGAACGACGGTAGCGTCGCCATCGGGGTCTACCCTGCGAGTGCTTTGTCCCTGCCTGTCTACGTCGCTGTCCAACAAGGAATGTTCGACAAGGAAGGCCTCCACGTCGAGCTCATCGACGGAAAGAACGGGCCCGAACTCATCAGCGGTCTCATCGGCGGCACAACCGATCTCGCGGTCGGTGCACCCGGAACCGTCGTGCCGGCCATAGAGCAAGGGCAGAGTCTGCGGCCACTGTCCCCCTACGGGTCGATCGATCTTGCGATCGCCGTGACGAAAGACAGCGGCATCACCACCATCGAGGATTTGCCCGGCAAGCGGATCGCCATACCGTCACGTGGCGGCGCGGCCGAGCAATTCGTCAATCAGCTTCTCGCAGAGAGAAACATCGACGCCTCCACGGTGCAATTCATCGCAGCGGCACCTACCGCGAGTCAGATACCACTCGCACGAAAGGGCGACATAGATGCCGCCGTTCTCACCGCTGCCAGCCAGGCCGTATTCGATGCTCAAGGAATTCCGATGACGGCGATTACAGAAGTAGACCCGGTGGGCTCTGACGGCGTGAGTTCATACGGCCTGGGCACGGTGCTCGTCACGACAGCCACATTCGCTGAATCCGATGCTGCTGCCCCCGTGTGTGCTGCGCTCGAGGCCGCAGCAGGGTGGATAGCCGATCCCGCGAACGAGCAAGCAGGAGCTCAACTTCTCACCGAGCGAATGAATGTTCCTGCTGACAAAGCCAACCAGGTGTGGGCTTCGCAGAAGACCCTCTGGCCGGTCGAGATTTCAGCCGACCGATGGACCCAGAACGTCGCATGGGTGAACAACCAGACCTCGGGCAAGTCCGACGCAGATGTCCCCTTCGACCCCCTCTGCTGACCAACGCCTCCCATACACAATCCAGTTCGTCTACCACGAGAGAGAAGAAAAGATGACACAACTCGCTGACCAGTCAACACAATCCGAGTCCCAGCACGATCGCCGGCAGCTCACCGAGGCTTGGTCTGCAGTCACCGACAGCCTTGCGACATTCGGTTCGACCGCTGCCGCTACCGGATCGCCGCTGGACAGCGCCGAAGGTGTACGGCACGCACTTCGTCTGTTCGGATACCTCGCCGAGATGAACATCGAGCGCCAAGACGTACTCCGGCCTGAACTCTTCACCCTGATGTCACCGATGCGAAAGTTCTGGGGAGACGGCATCGACGTCGACTACTGGACTGCGATGATCGACCCCAACGAGACATACCGTATTCACGGTAACCGTGGCACGGTGCCGTACGTCGCCGTCCTCGCCAATCGCGTCGGCGCGTCTGGGACCGACCGGGTCGCCGACAACATCGTCATCGACGACAAGGTGTGTGACGCGGACGGCAACTTCGAGATCTTCGTCGCACAAGAACTTGAGGGGCGCAGCGGCATTCGGCTGGATGAGCGCTGCTTCGACGTAGTAGTGCGTGTGTATCACAAGACGCGTAACACGGAGATCGATCCTGTTCTCCACATCGAGCGCCTCGGTCCGCCGCCTGGTGCACGCCCCGATCTCGACACGGCGTGGCTGACCCAGCGCCTCACGAAACTTGCTCGTGGCATGGACGTGAGCCTTCGACGCAGTCTTCAGCTCATCGAAACACTCAGTCAGTCTCCCAACGAGATTCGCGTGACCTCGGAGCAGCGAGGATGGGGAGACTTCTACGGCACCAGCTCCAACCAATACGTTGCCGGCTGGTGGTCACTGAAAGACGCTACTGCCGTGGATATTACATTCACTCTCCCGGACTGCACCTACTTCGGAGTGATGCTGTACAACCACTGGTTCGAGTCCTTCGAGTACCGCGACCACACCGTCAACCTCAACGACGCACACTTCGAACGCAATGACGATGGAACCGTGACAATCCGAATCGGGGGAGCAGAAGGTGACAGAAACCGACTGAACCCCTGCAACCACACCGAAGGAATTCTGTTGGCGCGCTGCCTGGAGCCCGCTGAGGATGTCACTTCGCCTCATGTGGAGATCATTCGATGACCGACGAAATAGACCTGCCGTTGGCAGGTGTCCGAGTAGTGGAGATCGGTCAACTGATCGCAATACCCAGCGCCGGGCAGCAGTTGTCCGACCTCGGTGCCGAGGTCATCAAGCTCGAGCCCCCCGGCGGTGAACCGGCCCGACAAATCGACGCCGACTACGCGCGCGGCATCTTCTACGGGTACAACCGTGGAAAACGTTCAATCTGCCTCGACCTCAAAGACTCCGCCGATCTGCAGCGAGCTCGGGATCTGATCGCATCGAGCGACATCTTGCTGCACAATCTTCGCCCGGGAACCCTCGATCGATTGGGATTCTCCTCTACCGAACTCCAACGCCTGCGACCGGAAATCATCGCCGTCTCGGTGAGCGGGTACGGGGCGGAAGGCCCGTCCGCCACCCGCGCGGGGCTCGACATCGCTGCGCAAGCAGAGAGCGGACTGATGTCGGTGACGGGTGAGGCGGATAGCCCACCACAACGTGTGGGCGCACCGGTCATAGATCATGCAACGAGCTACGTTGTCGCTCAAGCGGTACTGGCAGCGCTACTGCGGCGCGAACGCACCGGCAGGGGCTCCTCCGTCCGAGTTTCCCTGCTGGACGTCGCAATCCACTTGCAAACCGCCAACTGGATCGAGTGGCAGGTATCCGGAAAGCCCATGAGTCGCAAAGGGAACGGACAACCAAGCGTCGCACCGGCAGCAGACGTCTTTCGCGCCGCCGACGGCGAGCTGGTGATCAGCGGATACCAACCGCAAGCCTGGATCGAACTGTGCAAGGCAATCGACCTACCCGAGTTGGCCGACGACCCGCGGTTCACCACCAACGCGCTGCGCGTGGAAAACCGTGTTGACCTCGTCGCCACGATCGAGAAGCAGCTGTGCCACCGTAGCGCCGCGGAAGCGGTAGAGCATCTCACTGCGGCCGGAGTGGTTGCCGCAGTTGTGCGTGACTACGACCAGGTAATTTGCGCCGACGATGTGATTGCGAACCGTACCTTCATCCCCGGCACCAACGAACATGGCGAACAGTATTTGACGCCTGCCATGCCCTATCGCGCCGAACCTCCGATGGCACGAACTGAACTTTCACAGGTTCCGGCCTTGAACGAGTGGACAACATCGACGCGCTGAATGCGCCGTTCGGGTCGAAATTGACTTTGCACCAACGTAACTGACAAACAGATAGCCATGCACCATCGAGGAGATGTCCAGTGCTGACCACCGCATTTACCGAGACGTTCGGAGTTCGTCACCCAATCGTGCAGGGCGGCATGCAATGGGTGGGGAGAGCAGAACTCGTAGCGGCAGTTGCAAACGCCGGCGCGCTCGGCATGCTCACTGCCCTGACACAGCCGACACCTGACGATCTTGCCCGAGAAATATCCCGAACGCGCGAGCTCACCGATCAATCTTTCGGGGTCAACCTCACAATCCTCCCGACGATCACACCTCCGCCCTACGATGAGTATCGCAACGTGATCATCGACTGCGGAGTGAAAGTCGTCGAGACAGCTGGATCGTCTCCCGCGCCCCATCTGCCGCACTTTCACGGCGCAGGCATCAAGGTTCTCCACAAGTGCACCAGCGTCCGCCACGCGGTCAAAGCCCAGGCCCTCGGTGTCGACGGCATCAGCATCGACGGGTTCGAATGTGCCGGGCATCCAGGGGAAGACGACGTACCGGGTCTCGTCCTCATCGCTGCAGCAGCAGAGCGGATCAGCATTCCCATGATCGCGTCCGGTGGATTTGCCGACGCGCGAGGATTGGTGGCCGCCCTGGCGCTTGGCGCCGACGGCATCAACATGGGCACTCGGTTCATGTGTACCGAGGAGTCCCCGATTCACCACAACATCAAGCAGGCGATAGTCGCTGCCTCGGAGGTCGACACGGAACTGATTTTCAGGTCACTACGCAATACCGCACGGGTAGCACGCAACAGCATCAGCCAAGAAGTTGTCGAAATCCTCTCCAGTGGTGGCAAATTCGAAGACGTTCGACATCTTGTGGCCGGTGCGCGGGGCAGAGCGGTGTTCGACAGCGGCGACCAGGAGGCTGGCATCTGGACGGCTGGGACTGTGCAAGGATTGATTCACGACATCCCCACAGTGGGTGAATTGGTGGAACGAATTGTCACAGAGGCCGAAGCACTGATTGCCGGACGGCTTACCGGCCTCCTGGACCCGGTCAGCGCCTGACTACGTCCGAACCCGCTGAGCGCTACAGTCGGCCAGTCCTTCGCGCATGACCCCTGCCGTTGCGCTCGTCGACCCGCATGCCGCCGATACCTCGTCCTCGATGCGTCGTGCGGTGACGGTGAGCTCTTCGCGATCGCCTCGCGGCTTGTCATCGCCGTTCGATCGTTTCGGGTGCATCCGGACGATCATTGACGTCAGGACGAGGAAAGGAGGTGTACTCCGAATTGCTTGCGGTCATCAGAGTAACAACCGCAAGGTTTCGATCGGCACCGAACACGATCTACTCGACGTTGTGGCCATGGGGCTACCAAAACATCACCGTCGGCCCACAGCAGCTCCCCCCATTACGTCCCCCGACATTTCTTGGCTTCGACTGCATACAGCAAGGACGAGAGCCCGGCGCGCCCGTCCCGACTGTGCGATCGTCGAAGTCGTCTCACAACCCTTTCAAGGCACCTAGTCCCTATGGCGCTACGATCCCCGCAACAATCTTGCGCTTGACCGAATACTGAAGTCCCACGAGCCCGATAGCGTTCGCGATAGAATCCGATATTTCGCTCGCATCGTCCGGGGCACACCGAAGGGGAATCAAGAGCATGCATGCGGTACCGACCCGGAGGGCGAAATTCGTTGCAGCGGGATTGATCATCGCTGTGGCTACTGCTGGTGCTATCGGTGTATCGAAGGTCTTCGCTGCACGCCCATCCTCTGCGAATATCGAAGAGACCATCACGAAAGCGGAACGTGGACGGCACAATCCAGCGTGTGAACCCATCCCGTCGAGGCCCGATGCAGCTACGTTGCGTCGCTCTTCTGACGCGTCGGTTCGTTTGACGAACGTGGTACAGACTGCTGCGCAGCTCTTGCGAGTCAACGGAGCGGCTTGGGGGCCCCAAGTCGCTGTCGGTACTGAGCTATCCATTGATGAAGCTTTCGAGAACGCCGGTTCGATTCCCGGAGATGCGATAGTCGCAGAAGCGGAGTGGCTTCGTCAGGCGCAACGAGATGGACTCTACGACGACGCAGATCGTTCGCTCGATTCGCTTGTCCGACACATCGAGTCGACAACCATCACGGACGTCGACCTCGGCAGCCATCTGGGGCCGAATTGGCCCGCAGTAATCGATGTCGTCGGGACTGTCGCCGCGATCGGGTTCGAGGAGTACGTGAGCAAGGTGCGCGCGTCACCCCCGATGAGAGCAGCTGACGCGCTCGACCTTCGATCCGCGTTGCGGGAGAACACGGTAGCCCTCGGCCTGGAGGCGGAATGGGACGGTGCTCAGGAGTTGGTCGCTCTCTACTTTCAAGGATGCACTTCGGCCGCGCTGAGCCGGCGAGAAGCGAACCTTTCGGTCGAGGATTACATCCATGATTGGGACCTGGCGGAGGCTCTGGCACGCGACGCCGTAGCTGCTGCTTTCGCAGCAGATCTCACGAGCAACGAGAACCGTGGACGAGTCGAGATCTTGGCACGAGGTCTTCAAATCATCCAGGCGCCAGACGAATTGGGTCCGAACGATCGGTTGACCCGATCCGTGGATCCGAACGAAAACTTGCATCCGGACGAGGTCGCGCTTCTCGAACTGGAAGATCCATTGATCGAGGGCGAGTGACACGACCAGGGCCTCCGGCGAGGGTGGCACGGCAAGCAGAAAAGGCGGTTGCCGATGTGACACCGCGCTCTTAGAACCGAAGTGACGCAACATCATCGTGATCTGCTCTTCGGGGCCCCTTGCTCACGCAGATAACGCAGCACCTCCTTTCGATACGCAGGTAATCGAACCCCGAAATCATGTCCTCGAGCTGACGGTCCATCCAGTCGAAAAAACAGTTCGCGTCGTACGACAGCAGCGGATTTACCGTGGGTATGCCCAGTCTCGAAGCCCCAGCAGAAGCAGAGGGTCTCGACTAACTTTGCCGGACCGACTGCAATGGTCAGCTTCGGCGGAGTGAATCTCGGAAGAAGAACCTTCGTCCCCGATATGCAAAGTCTCTTTGCAGCGGGATCGGCCCGCGGCACGCCTCGCGATAATTGTTCACCTCAGTGCCGCTGTTCCGACCAAGGCGAGTTCGAGGCGTTTCTCCACGGCGAAGTCGATGCATGCCGCGCCGTCGACACCATGCACCTGAGTGTCGGGAAGGGTGCCGCACTGGATTCGGCGTCCGTCACCAGAGTGTCAGTGATGGCTACATCATCCCAGTACTCAACCCTCGCGCCATCACGCAATTGGTTCCAGAAACAGACAACCAACGGTTAGGTAGTTCGATAATTTGCGGATCGAATCCACCGTAACCGACCCTTGTCTGGCGCTGGAGATGCAACGGCGCTCTTCATCTAAGCCGCGGTGATTTATAGATAGATGCAGATCAAGCCTGCAATGTCGTCCATGAACTCACCTCGCCCCGTGGTTTCGCCAGCCAAGCACACAATCGATTGTGGCGTGCGCCACAAATTTCCTATAGGGTAACCGTCGTTAGCCTGCGACGGGGTGCGAGACATTTCCCAGCGCCGGATCCACGCTCTATCCCACTCCTGAACAGACCGAGCGAGAGCTGAGCGCTCTTGACGACGTCGTGGTGGATTGAGGATCAAGAAAGAAAGATGGTATTGCCGTGCAGTCATCACTTGTCTCTCTGCCGTCCATGGAGAGAGTCCGCATTGGCGCTCCGGTCGCGGAGGCCGCGGCCCAGGAAGCAGAGTTGCTCGGGGCGAACCGAGTCTTCGTCGTATGTAGCGGGACGCTCAACTCGCAGACCGACGAGATCGCTCGGGTGATCGAGGCATTGGGTGATCGATTCGTGGGACTGTTCGATGCGGTTCGACCTCATGTACCGCGCGAAGACGTCATTGCTGCCACCCGAGTTGCTGCCGACGCCGATCCGGACATGCTGTTGTGCGTGGGCGGCGGATCGGCGACGGACCTGGCGAAGATCCTTGCAATCACTCTGGAGCACGGAGTTCGCGAAGCATCACAAATGGACGCCTACCACCTGCAGGTCAATCCCGACACATCGGTGACCGCCCCCACCTTCTCCGCCCCGAAGATCCCGGTAGTGGTGGCGCCCACGACCCTGGCGGGAGGTGAGTTCAACGCGTTGGCCGGGTCGACGGATGAGACGAGCAACGTCAAAGAGGGTTACTTGCACCCGGCGATGACCCCGAAGGCTGTCATCCTCGATCCTGCACTCACGCTGCACACTCCGGAGTGGCTGTGGCTGTCGACCGGGGTTCGCGCACTGGACCACGCCTTCGAGACCCTGGGCTCGCTCGAATCGAACGGGTACTACGACGGGATGGCGATGAACGCCATACGACTGCTCTCCGAAGGACTCGTCCGAGTGAAGGAGAACACCGACGACGTGGATGCGCGGCTGATGTGTCAGGTTGGTGCGTGGTCGTCAATGGTCGCGATCGTCGCAGGCCTCGACATGGGCGTCAGCCATGCCGTCGGGCATGCACTCGGCGGCTCGTTCAACGTCCCACACGGGTACACCTCCTGCGTCATGGCGCCCTTCGCGCTCGAGTACAACCGCGAAGTCAACGAGCATCGCCAGGCGCTGATCAGTGCGTCCTTGGGTGCGCCGCAAACGCCCGCACACGAGTTGGCGGACTCGCTCATTCGGCGGCTCGGCATGCCGAGATCGCTGGGAGAAGTCGGGCTGACCGAAAACGACCTCCCCAGTCTGGCTACGTACACGTTCAAGGACATCTGGTGCGGGACCAACCCGAACCCCATCGCGAATCCGGATGCTTTGGTTCCTTTGTTGCGGCGGGCACTCTGATCGAGCTCGAAAACAAGTGATCCCCCTCCACGTCGGGTGGAGGGGGATCACTTGTTTTCGGGCTGAACGGGCGTAACCGTCAGCTGGGCGTACCGCCGTTACCACTCTGCGTTCCGGGACGGTGACGGAGAATTCCGACGACGATGTAATCCACGTAGGTTGCCACCAGCGCCTCGATATCGTGGTCGTCTCGAAGCCACCAGCTCACGCCATTCATGAGGTCGAGCACCGCAACAGCCGCACGCTGTGGGTCGGCGATCTCGAACTCTCCGGCGCGGACCCCGGCAGCAATCACATCGCGCACACGCCTCTGGTAGTACTTGCGGTACTCGAGCACCCTCATACGGTGTTCGTCGGTAAGCGCCGAGATCTCTCGTAGGCTTACCAGATGCTCGACCCTGTTCATCGCCAAATACCGCAGATGAACATCGATCAGCGAGGTGAGTCGCTCGACCGGAGTTCCAGTCTCGTCGAGGACAAGTAGATGCTCCTCGACCGGGTCCCGGGTCATCTTGAGCGCGATCGCGTAGAGGATCTCCTCTTTCGAGGTGAAGTGGTTGTAGAGGCTCGCGCCCTTGATTCCCACCGAATCTGCGATGCCACGCATGCCTGCCGAGTGGTAGCCCTGATCAGCGAAGTATTCGGCCGCCGCGGCCAGTATGTCGTCACGTCTGCTTGGAAGCCCTTCAAGCCGTGGTCGACCGGATCCGGGTGTCGCGCTGCTGGCAGGATCGATGTTCAGCGTTTCAGTCCTTTGCATACAGGCGGCGTAGTTCTCTCTTGAGCAGCTTCCCCTGAGGGTCCGTGGGCAGCTCATCCACAATCTTGATCGCCTTTGGAACCTTATAGCCTGCGAGCACGGTCTTGCAGTGGTCTCGCAACTCCTGGCCGGTGAGGTCGCTGCCGTCTATGACGATGACGAAGCCTGTGACCGCCTCGGACCAGTATTCGTCCGGAAGTCCCACGACGGCGGCGCGCGACACCTCGGGGTGGGCTTGTAGTACGCGCTCGACCTCCTGCGAGGACACGTTGTAGCCGCCCGTCTTGATCATGTCCTTGCTGCGATCGAGGAAGAACATGTTGCCCTCCGAATCGCGACGTACGATGTCGCCGGTGTGGACCCAACCACCGTCGAGGACAGCGGCGGTCTTCTCGGGATCCTTGTAGTAACCCAGCATCACCGACGGCGTGCGACAGAGGAGTTCACCTCGCTCTGCTTCATTTCCGTCGGCATCGACCACCTTGACCTCGAGATGGCCTACAGGCTTGCCGATCCAGGTCGGATCCTGATCGGGAATGTCCTCGAGTCGCTTGAACCAGCCGACGGAGCCCAACTGCGTCAACTCGGACTGACCCCAGTAGGTGCCCCACACCGATGCGGGCGCCGCGTGGTGCCATGCGTCCACCGTTCGCGGCGAGACCTGACCTCCATAGGTCAGGCAGCGCTGGATGGTCCCGACAGTCTCAGGACCGAAGTCAGGATGATCTGCGAGCGAGATGAAGAACGTCGGGGTTTGAGCCAGGACGGTGATCTGCTCCGCTTTGATCATGTGCAAAGCGTCGGCAGGCGCGAGGCTGGCCGGGAGCACGAGCGTCGCTCCCAATAGCAGGAGCGAGGTCAGGGAGCCGATTCCGGCAATAGTGTGGAATGGCATGACGTAGAGCCAGACGTCATCGTCCAGGCATCGCAGTCCCCATGTGTACGCAGGTGCAGTGGAGACCAGGTAGTTGCGATGCGGCAGCATGACGCCCTTCGGAGCCGCCTCGGTTCCACTGGTGTACACGATCATTGCGAGATCGTGCTCGTCGACATCGCAATCCGGCTCTGTCGGCGACGAGGACTCGAGGAGTTGATCGAAGCAGTGGCCGCCGAACTCGTCCGTGCTGTCGAGAACAACGATTTCGGGGCGGGTACCGAGTCCCGCCAGCGCTACTTCCAGTACCGGCAGGAATTCCGCGGCCACGACCACAACCGCGGGCTCGAGGTGCCCGATCTGTTGAGCCACTTCGTTCGGCCCGAAAAGGACATTGATGCCGGAGTACACCGCCCCTATTTTGAGAGCACCGTAGTAGGCGACTATCGACTCCACGCGATTGCGGGCCATCACGGCGACCCGGTCACCGCGGGAAACACCGAGTCCGAGGAACATGTGGGATGCCCGGTTGGCATCCTGATTGAGCGCACCGTAGGTGGTCACGGTGCGTCGACCACCTGGGGCATACGACACGATCGCCGGCTTCGAGTATCGACTCTGCGAGTGGCGGCGTAGCTGGTCGCCCAACGTCGCTCGCCCTATCGGTGACGACTGGGTCGCTGTGAGGGATCGGACAAGCGGACCTGAACTCCGTCGCACATCAGTGGCATCCGATTCGACACTTGTCGACAGATCCATGGTTCCTCAACTTCCTGAATGCTTACCGCGGTTAGTATGATGTGGCTCATACTGTCATCGGCATCCACGCGGGTCAAGCAGAGTTTCCAAGCAACAATGGGGATATCGAAATCACACTTGGTTGTGTCGCTAACGGCTGTTAGCCTGCATGACATGACTATCGTCACTGACCTGGACCGTGACCACCTGCGTTCGGCGGTGTTACGGGGCAATGTTCCGACCATGCTCGCCGTGTTGCTGGAGCTGACCGCCGATGAGCGGTGGGTGGCACCCCGCTATCAACCCACGCGCAGTCGGGGCATGGATGACAATTCCACGGGAGGACTTCCGGAGGAGGTTCAGTCCGAAATCCGGAGCGCGTTGATCGACGCAGTGGAACGCTGGTGGACGCTGGACGAGCCGTCCCGGCGGACGCTGGACAGCTCGGAAGTAGAGCGAATCCTCAACTTCACCTGCAGCGAGACCGTACCGCCGGACTTCGCGCCGATGATGGCGGAGATAGTCAATGGTCCGCAGATCAAGCCTGCCACCGCCGAGTGCGACGAGCGACTCCACGCCATCGTGATCGGCGCCGGCATCGCGGGGATGCTGGCCTCCGTCGAGCTCAGCCGCGCTGGGATCCCTCACGTGATCCTGGAGAAGAACGACGACGTCGGCGGATCATGGTGGGAGAACCGCTATCCGGGCGCAGGAGTTGATACACCGAGCCACCTTTACTCGATCTCGTCGTTCCCTCGTAACTGGTCGACCCACTTCGGCAAGCGCGACGAGGTTCAGGGATATCTCGAGGACTTTGCGGAGGCCAACGACATCCGGCGCAATGTCCGCTTCCGTCATGAGGTGACGCGCGCCGAGTTCGAGGAGTCGAAACAGAGTTGGCGTGTGTCCGTCCAGCGACCGGGCGAGTCGCCGGAGACCCTCGAGGCTCCCATCCTGATCAGCGCGGTCGGTCTGCTCAATCGTCCGAAGATCCCGCATCTACCGGGAATCGAGACCTTCCGTGGTCGCCTCTTCCACTCCGCCGAGTGGCCGAACGAGCTCGACGATCCCGAGTCGCTCCGCGGAAAGCGAGTGGGCATCGTCGGTACCGGAGCCAGTGCTATGCAGATCGGTCCGGCCATCGCGGATCGTGTCGGGTCGCTGACGATCTTCCAGCGCTCACCACAGTGGATCGCACCGAACGACGACTACTTCACGACCATCGACGACGGCGTCCATTGGCTGATGGACAACATCCCCGGCTATCGCGAGTGGTACCGGGCGCGTCTGTCGTGGATCTTCAACGACAAGGTGTACTCGTCCCTCCAGGTCGACCCCAACTGGCCAGAGCCGAGCGCCTCGATCAATGCAACCAACCATGGTCATCGCAAGTTCTACGAACGCTATCTCCGCGATCAGCTGGGTGATCGAACAGATCTGATCGAGGCATCTCTTCCGGACTATCCGCCCTTTGGTAAGCGAATGCTGCTGGACAATGGCTGGTTCACGATGCTTCGTAAGCCCGACGTCACACTGGTGCCCCACGGAGTCGACGCCCTGACACCTTCTGGACTCGTCGACACGAACGGCGTCGAGCACCAGCTGGACGTCATTGTCATGGCGACGGGTTTCCACAGTGTGCGCGTTCTTTACCCGATGGACATCGTCGGTCGATCCGGCCGGTCCACCGGAGAAATCTGGGGCGAGCACGACGCGCGCGCCTACCTGGGAATCACAGTTCCTGACTTCCCCAATTTCTTCGTCATGACCGGACCGAACACCGGCCTGGGACATGGGGGGAGCTTCATCACGATCCTGGAATGTCAGGTCCGCTACATCATGGATGCCTTGAAGTTGATGCAATCGGAAAACCTCGGCGCGATGGAGTGCCGGGCCGAGGTCAACGATCGATACAACGAGGCCGTCGACCGACAGCACGCACAGATGGTCTGGACCCATCCGGCAATGGAGAACTGGTACCGAAACCCGGACGGTCGCGTCGTGTCGGTCCTTCCATGGCGGATCAACGACTACTGGGCCATGACCTACCGAGTCGACCCGGCAGATTTTCGTACCGAGCCGGCACGCTCCGAGTCGGTCCCGACTCCGACCGCGCGAGGGTGATCATGCAGGACGAAGCCACCGGCGGAGTGCACGGCGGGCCGCTGTCGGGTATCCGGGTCATTGAAATGGAGGCCATAGGGCCGCTACTGCACGCCGGTCTGATGTTGGCAGATCTTGGCGCCGATGTCGTGCGCATCGTGCGCCCCATCTCGATGGGAGCAGATGACGGAATCGACGATGCGAATGCGGGGATGCTCCGAGGGCGGACCGAACTCACTGCAGATCTGACCAAGACCGAAGATCTCGCCAAGGTGCGCAGGCTGATCGGCCGAGCGGACGTCCTGATGGAGGGCTCTCGGCCCGGCACGATGGAGAAGCTCGGCCTGGGCTCCGAGATCTGCCTGCAGGACAATCCGAGGCTGATCTACGGCCGAATGAGTGGCTGGGGCCAGAAGGGACCGATGGCCCGAGAAGCCGGGCACGACCTGAACTACCTTGCGCTTTCGGGCGCGCTCGAACAGCTCGGACCGGCTTCCGGGCCGCCGTCACCGCCGCTGAACTACGTCGGGAACTTCGGCGGCGGATCGATGTTCCTGCTCGTAGGAGTACTTGCCGCGCTGCACGAAAGAGAACGCACTGGCCGAGGCCAGGTGGTGGATACAGCGATGGTCGACGGCGCCAGTTCGTTGACTGCGCTCGTCCGATCGTGGCAGCATGCCGGCCGCTGGTCAGCCCGTCGTGGAACCAACCTCCTCGACGGATCTGCCCCGTTCTACCGCGCGTACGAGTGCGCAGACCACAGGTACATGGCGGTAGGGGCCCTCGAAGACGTGTACTACGACCGCTTCGTGTTCGGACTCGGATTGGATCCCGCCTCGTTGCCGAATCGCTGGGACCAATCGAACTGGGACGACTTGTCCGAACGCTTCGGCAGAACCTTCGCCACACACGATCGCGACGCCTGGGTCGAGGTCTTCGACGGCCTGAACGCTTGTGTCACACCCGTGCTCACACTCCACGAGGCAACACTCCACGACCATGCAATACAGCGGACGGCCTTCGTCGATGCAGGAGGCTTTTCGATGCCCTCCGCCGCACCACGGCTGGACTCGTCACAGGGAGCAGCCCCACCACGGAGAAACGACGAACTGGACGCAACCGTGTCGCGATGGGAGATTGCCTCAGAGCACCACGGGGGCAATTCCACTCGACATCGGTCCACTCGCATGGCTGTTGGTCCACAGACGTGGTGAGCGAGAGAACCGATGGCGCCAGGCGGGCTACGATTTCGGTATGCGCAGGCTGGCTGGATCGTTCGATCGTGACCTCCCCGGGTTGCCGCGTGGCCGCGGCCGACTGGCTGTGGACGAGGTCCAAGACGCGCAACGCGATCGCATTCTGCGTGCGGTGATCTCGTCGACGGCGGAGAAGGGGATCGCCTCGACCACGATCGCCGATGTCGTCGGGCGTGCCAGGGTGTCTCGCCAAGCTTTCTACAAGCAGTTCGAGAGCAAAGAAGCGTGCTTGATCGCGGCGATCGACGCCGGCATCGAGGTGATCGTCGCCAACATCACCTCGACACAAAGCTCGACCGCCAATTTATCTCTACGCGAACAGCTTTCGGCTGTCATCGAGAAGTATCTCGAGACGTGTTCGTCCGAACCGGAGTTCGTGCGAGCCTGGGTGGTGGACCTACCTGTGGCCGGCCCGGCCGGGGTGGCGAAGCGCAACGAGTACGTGGAACTGCTCGCCGATGCATTGCTCGTCGGCTACTCGTCCAAGTCTTCAGAAGCCCCGGAGCGTGAAGTGTTTCTCGCGGCGATCGGCGGTTGCAACGAGTTGTTCTACCGCCAGGTGGTTGACGGGTCGAATTCGTACATGAATCTTCATGCGCCGATCATGTCCTTCCTTGAACGGGTACTGGATCTCTCGTCCAACCCTTCGTAGTCCGGTGTTGACAAGCCAAGGGTAGATCGCCATGCTCATTCATAAGTACTGTTGCGTACTTATGAACGAGGAGTGGTCATGCGAATTACGAGTGGACTGACACAGAGTCCGATCGCACCGCCCGGCCGGGTAGCGATCCGTCCGCGGCGAGTCGATTTCGACTGGGAGAAAGCGCCTTTGGTGTGGTTGCCGAACGAGCCGATCGCCTCATACCTCCTCAGCTCGATGAACCTCGTCATCCCGGAGGGCGAACGGATGATGATCCAGGCCTTCGAGCAGGCCCTCCCGGACGTGCACGACGAGAAGCTTCGCGAGGACATGCTCGGTTTCATGGGTCAAGAACTGCTGCACGCAGAGGCGCATGACGAGGTCATGAATCAGGTGTTCACACGGCACGGGATCGACCCGGCCCCGTTCAACCGCCAGATGCAGTATTTCTTCCGTAGCACTTTGGGCGTCGGTGACGACTCCGATCCGCGGGCCATCCGGCAGCGTCTGATCGAGCGTCTCGGGATTTGCGCGTCTTCGGAGCATATGTTCGCGTTCGTGGGCGACTGGGCGTTGAACGCGGACTTGGAGAAATTCGGCGCGGATCCGCAGATGCTTGACCTCTATCGGTGGCATGGGGCCGAAGAGGTCGAGCATCGTGCCGTGGCACACGAGGTCGCCACGTACTTCGGAGTCGGCTACTTTCGCCGCTGTATCTCCATGATCATCACGTGGCCAATCTTTTTGGGGTGGTTGCTCCGTGCTGCGATGTATCTGAGTCGCAACGACCCCAACACGCCGAACATCGGTTATCCACGATTGCTACTGGAATTCGTCCGCGCCGGACGCCGCGGACTGGTGCCTGGTGTATCGAAATGGTTCTGGAGCGGTGTGTCGACGTTCGTGCCGGGATTTCACCCCGACAGTGTGGGGTCCACCGCCCAGGCCCTCGCCTACGTCGCACAATCGCCAGCGGCCAAGCGGGTCAACACATGACACCCAACGCGCCCGAGCTCACACAGCGGTGGCCGGCCCCCCGCGAGATCCCGGTCGACCTACGTCGCGGCAAGCGCCGCGACTCGATTCTGCGCATTCTGGATGTCCTGGTCTCCACGCAGGTCAAGTTGGCGGTCTTGATTCATCGCGACGAGCCACCGGAAAACCGGATCGACGAGTACAAGACAACGCTCACGGTGTCGGAGCGCACGACGGTGGCCACCGACAACGACGTGGTCAGTCTCGAACTGCGAGCACCTGACGGCAGCGACCTCGAACGGTGGTATCCCGGGGCACACCTCGACCTGTACCTGCCCTCGGGACGGGTACGTCAGTACTCGCTGTGCGGCGATCCCGCCGATCGACGCTGCTACCGGATCGCGGTACGCCGGATTCCTGATGGTGGCGGCGGATCGAACGAGGTCCACGACGAGTTGCCAGTCGGTACCGTCGTCGGCGTTCGCGGTCCACGCAACGCATTCGGGTTCGTCGAACCCGGGCGAATCGAGCGCGCGAAGCGCGTTCACTTCGTGGCGGGTGGCATCGGCATCACACCGATACTGCCGATGGTCCGCGAGGCGGAGCGCATGGGCCTGGATTGGTCGCTGATGTACGTCGGTCGCGAGCGCCGCACACTACCGTTCCTCGAGGAATTGTCGCCGTTTGGTGATCGGGTCACCATCCGCACCGACGACGAATACGGCCTACCCGCAGCGAATGATCTTCTCCCGCCGAATGTCCGCAGCGGCGACGCGATCTACTGTTGCGGTCCGGTCCCGATGCTGGACCTGATCACAGCTAGTGTGCGCAACGAGCCCGGTGTGGAAGTGCACGCCGAACGCTTCTCCGCCGCACCGGTCGTCGATGGACGACCCTTCCGCATCCAACTGGCTCGCACCGGTCAGGTCATCGATGTCGCCGCCGACCAGACCGCACTGGACGCGGTGCTGCGTGTGAACCCGAAAGCCCCCTATTCATGTCGTCAGGGCTTCTGCGGCACCTGCATGGTCCACGTCAGCGACGGCGACGTCGATCATCGTGACAATTCGTTGAGCCCAGCCGAGCGCGCCGCCGGCAAGATGCTCCTGTGCGTTTCGCGGAGCAACAGTCCCTGCCTGACGGTCACCACATGAATCCACCGATGAGAAAACACAATTCCCGACAACCGGAGTACCTGTTGAACGACGATCAACTGACATCGCGGGTGGTGGACCTGCTGATCGCACTGGAAGAAATGGACGCCGATGCCGTGCGCGCACTCGTCGATCCCGACATCGAATGGCGCAATACCGGCCTGCCCAGCGTGCGTGGAAGCAAACGCGTCGAACTGGCGCTCACGATCGTCTCTCGCCTGATCACCAGGTACGAGGTCGTGGAAGTGCTCACGATGACCACCGACCACAACACCGTGTCCTCCCGGCGACGAGAGATCATCCGCATCGGATGGTTTGCCATGCACCTCGACGTAGACGGCCACTACACATTCGCAAACGGCCTGCTTCGCATTTGGGACGACCGCTTCTCCTACCACCGACTGCTCCGCGGATTGCGATTCGGCCCAACCACCTGAAGTAGCGACGTTTTGTGTCGCATTTTGCCGGGGAGTCCTCACCAGATGCTGAAATCTCCCCCTGCAGCTTCTCGACTGCATCCTCGGTTCAGGAGTTCGGCCGCTGGTGCGGAGAACTCTCGCCGAGTCTACGTTCGCGCATGTGACCGGCTCGTTGTTCCTTTGGACTGCAACGGGATTGGATACCGCTGATGGATTCTCGACAATTGTTCGCCCTCGGCGCGCTCGGTACCGGGATGTTGTCGCTGGCCTTGCAGCTGACCCCGCTGTGTCTCGGCACCGAGGATGCGGAGCAGTACGTCTTTGTTCGCGCCGCCAATGCCACCGCGGTCCTCACCCTTGCTCTGCTGTCCGCCGCGTTTGTCTTCTGGCCGCCGGCTGGATGACTTTCCGGGCGCAACATGTTCACGAATAAAGGAGTTTCGGTGAATCCACCCATAAACCACTACCGCCGGCGATCGGTGGAATCGATCCTCCTCGGCGGAGCCCTTGCAGCACTGCTGCTCTCGGGATGCACGATCGGTTCAGCAGATCCCACTACCGAGGGCAGGCAGTCGTCGAAGATGCCCACCGACTCCGAGCAGATCACCACGGTGATCCGATCTCACCTCGATGCCCTCCGTACCGGTTCGTCCGAGGGTGTTGCTGCCACCGTCTGCGCCGAGAAGCAGGTATCAACCACGACCACTGGAAAGGTGCTGCCGGCAATCACGCTCGATGCAGTCGAGTATCTCACCCTCCAAGGATCTGCAGCCACAGCGACCGTACGCGGACATCTGGATGACGCTCCGGAGACCTCGATCGGCAAGGTCGTGTCGTTGACCTCGACCAGTGGCCACTGGCTCATCTGCTAAGCCTGCACCGCTTCGGCAAGCACAGGATAGGAACGAGAGAATTGAGGTGGCGGCGCGATGGTAGGCCGTGTGACGGACGAGAACGTCTTTCAACTCCGCTTGAACGAGCTCTTCTCCGGCTCCGATCGGCGCCTGACGAACGTCGCTGTGGCTCAAGGCCTTCTCGCACGCGGCTGCCGAATCTCGACAGCGTATCTCTCCCAGCTTCGACACGGCGCTCGGTCGAACCCATCGGATGAGGTGGTGTCGGCGTTGGCCGACTACTTCGATGTCCCTCTCGGCTATTTCTTCACCATCCCCTGGTCCGGCGATCGCGCGCGCGTTCACGACGAGGACGCGGAGATAGTCGATCATCTCGCCGACCAGGAACTGAGACAGTTGCTCCGGGCCGCGAACGGACTCCCGGCGACCTCACTGGAACTGTTGTCGAATCTGGCTGCCGCACTATGCATCTCCGAAAACCACCGGAAGACGCCCACACGGACTCAACGTCCTACACCTGGTCGACCGAAACCGGCACCACGACCGCGGCGAAACAATCCCACCGATGTGATCTGACTCCCAAGTGCGCCCTTAGGGTTGCCGATTATTTGCCATATGGCGTTCACTGGAGGCACGGGCCCCTCCACCTATTTTGGTTTCGAGACCCCGGATTCGACCCCTGACTAGATCCGAACGAAGAAAGGCCCTTTCGATGACACGTGCACTCAAGATCGTTGCCGCTCTGGCCATCCCAGCGGCTGCTGGAGCTGTGGCGATTGCCGGCGCAGGCTCTGCCTCGGCGGCGACTCCGGTATCGGGAAACGGCTACGTCGGAGTCATTCTCGATCACCACGAGACGGTCGTCGCGAGCCAGATCAACGCGGGCAATCTGATCAACGCCGCATTCGGCGACGCCTGGACTGTCGGGTTGCCGCACGACTCCGTCTGGTACACCGGAGCATGGACCCCGGTCACCGGCGATCAGTTCGTCGACGAGGCGGCCTCACACCCCGGCGGTCGTGTCGGGTTGTATCTCGTCGACCCCGCAATCAATCAGGGGAACATCTTCAACGCCGAAAGCGCCTGGTAGAGAACAGCTGAACCCGGTATGCAGGAAACCGTGCATCACCGTGTCGGTATCACCGTTGTTCGCCGATGTGCGATCGGCGTTCTCGCTGTCGCGGCGATCATGTCAGCGGGTTGCTCGCCAGGAGCCGGCTCCGTCGACAGCCTGAGTGCCGGCGCGGGTGAGCGGTGCGCATCCGGGTGCGCCGACTTCGGTACCGAAGTCGAATTCTCGTGCCGTTTCCAGGCATCGTTGTGCGCGGACTCCCTGAGTCGCAAGTCCGCGTTGGTGCGAAGTATCGACGAATCGTCGGTGTCTCGTCTGGCGCGGGCGTGGACAGGTCAGAGTTCCTCACCGATCGAGATATTCAACCGCAGCGTCGACCGGTTCATCTCCCTCGACTGCGCCGTCCCAGCCGACAAAGACACGCACGCTGCGGATTCGGGCATGAGCGCGGATCGGTGTGCATTTCTCGCAGCCAGTGCCGAACAACAATTCCGCACCATGACACTGCTACTCACCCCTGCTCGTTGACTACCACGAGCATCCCTTGTGCGAGCGTCGCCGCCCTTCGTGCGTCGCCTGCCCAGGATCTGCCTGCCTCGCCGGCAACCTGACCTCGACGACGGGAGCAGACGGAAGGAAGTCAGTGTGTGGTGGCCGGCCAGGATCTTCTGGGCGCGTGGCTGCCGAGTCTCGACACCGTATCTCGCAGTTGCGCAACGGCGTTCGTACGAGCCCGTCCGATGAGGTCGTGGGTGCGCCCGCCGACTACTTCGGCGTCTCTCCCGGCCACTTCTTCACCATCCCCTGGACCGGCGACCTCGCTGGAACTGTTGCTGAAACTCGCTGCGAGACTACGTATCTCCGATCAACGCCGGAAGGTTCCCGCGGACTCACCGGGCTACAGCCGATTTGCCGAAGCAGCAGTCGGACCACGCCGCTCCACCCGACGAGATAAGCCTCGCATCGAGCGTCACCAGTCTTCCAGGGCCGGGTTGCCGAACAATCACTGAGCCTGAACAGCGGTCACCATTTCGTGATCATGAGGCTCGTCACACCCTTCGCGTGAACAAACCGCCTGGTCCGAGTGTTCGGGAAATGTTTCCGTAACTTCGAGTACGACTTTCGGCGGATGGATTCGGGCATTGGAGGCTAGTCGGACACAGGGACGGTGTTGTAGCGTCCCGGTCAGACGTAACAGTTAAGTTTTGGCAATCGCTCAGGTTGCTGAATTATCTACTCATCCCCCGGGAGACCGACCATGGCCACCAGCACCCCCGAGACCCGCATGTTGTCAGGAAAGCGGCGCATCGGGAAGGCGGCGAGTGTGGGTGCTGCAGTGTCGTCAGTTTTGATGGCTGGCTCTCTCGCGTTCGCCGGCAGTGCGTCGGCGACCCCGACGGCGCTGCCGGACAAGTTTGCTAGCACGGTCACCGACGACGGTTGGACGTTGGATCTGGCGGCTACCAAACTTTCGGCGAACCCGGTCCCGAACCTGGCGACAACAGCGTTCACTCGCGAGGGGTTCGTGTCGGCGAAGGTCACCGGCACCATCTCTGGAGCCGGCAATTCTGCGGTGAAGACGGGCTATGTCGAGCAGGGGTTGCAGATCGGTTGCCGAATCGATGTGTCCTCCGGCCTCGGCGTGGGACTTGGTTTTTCCCTCGGCCCGTCCGTCGGGGTCAGCATTTCGGGGGTTCCGTCGGCGAACATCGGCGTGAACGCCTCGGTGAACCCGAGCATCCAGACCACCATCGCCCCCGGCACGATCACCACGATCCCGCTCGGCAAGAAGGACCTCGAAGCCGCGAAAGCCTCGATCACGGCGGAGAACGTGCACGTCAAGGTCGATGCGTGCATGGGTCCGGTCACGATCCGTTCGTACGCGCAGTTCGCGGTGTCGACGGCGACGGCCGATAACAGTGTGTTCGTGTACTCCGATCCCACCTGGCTCTGACGCAGGGACTGTCGTCAACGGCATTCCGCGCCCGCAATCGCCTATCTCGGTTGCCGTGCTGGTCCGCCGTTGGCGCTGTTACCCAACACTTTCCACTTTTCCATCCATCAAAGGAGCATCATGTCTTTGACTCGCACGAAGAAAATCGCAGCCACGACCGCGGCTGCATCACTCGCTGTCGGCGGGATTCTGCTCGCTACCGCCCCAGCCGCAATGGCTGCTCCCGTGATGTTCGAGGGGCCGGTTCCGGCGCAGTACGGTGCACCGGTGGTGCAGGTTCCCCTGGGCCACGCCTTGACCGTCGCGGCCCGCGACAGTGGAATCGTGACGGCACTCTCGAACGCGAACGTCATGATCCCCGTTCCCGGGTGGGAGACCGTGATCGACGTGTCGGCTGATGTCCTGGCGCGCCGGACGGCAATTGCTGCCCAGTATCCGAACGGGTGCGCCTCGTACCAGTTCTATCTCCCGCCGGCAGGAGGGTGGCTCGCCGGAGCTACCTCGTACGTCAACTGCCCCTGGTAGAGCGCACCCTCTTCCTGTCCACTGCTGCATCTCCTCCCGGTGACCGCCCGTTCTTTTGGTCGGTGTCGGGTATCTCAAGTCCCGCGTTTTTAGTTGGCGGGGAAAGGCATTCACCTCCGATGACCACCTCACCGAACGCCCCGATGACTTCACCCACCCGCCGCGACGTCACAGCTGAGCGTGCGTTGCCGTACGTGCCGCCAGGAACCATTGCAGCTCCGGCATCGGCGTATTCCGACCTACCCCGCGATGCAGTCGGTGCAGGTGATCAGGGATGGGATCGCGACAGTGAACTGAGTCAGATGTCGAAAGCTGTGATCGCGACCGTATTCGGGCTCGCGTTGTTGATCTCGGCGTTTGCGGTGATCGGACGCCTCGGAGGATGGGCCACCGATTACGGGACGATTCTGGTGTATCTGGCATTCTTTCTGTGGATGTCGATCGCAGGACGGGTGTTCTGTTGGGGCGCAGACACACTCATCGCCGAATTCCGGAAGAAGTCGAACACGGGTGATCGCCGGTGAAGGCTGCGCGCCGGTTCGACCGCACCTCACCGACCACGGTGATCTCCACCGTGGTGGTGCTCGCGGCAATGGTGATCGCACTGCTGGCGCTGCTGATCTTCGCCCCGACCTCCTCCGCAGGACCGGCAGAAGACTGCGCAGCGGTGCGGGCACGTGATCATCAGATCTACCTGAATCTCATTGCGTCGCTGCCACCTGGTGCACCCATCCCGCCGGAGTACATCAACCCGTGCTTGACCGCTCCCACCACGACCCCGACGGCCGCCCCGACAACAACGGTCGGACTTCCCGGTGCGCAAGCACCGGGCGGCGGCCCCAACGTCGGAGCCAACGCTCCGACGAACTTCCCCACCTACAACGGAACCCCCATCGTCCCCGTCCCCAGCGCCGCGCTGCCTGGACAGCCGAATACGCCGACACCACCAGGTATCGAGAACCCTGCAGGAGTCCCGGTTCCGACGACCACCAGCGAACCTGCACCGACCACGCCGCAACCCGCTGGATCGACCGCACCGGCATCGACCACTGATCGTGGTCCCGGACCCGTTCCTGCCTTGACGCCGAATACTGCTCCCGGACAGCAGGAATCGACCCAGTCTGTGACGCCCTCCGTGCTCGACGAAGACGACGGACGCGACCGCTACCTCGAACTCGTGTTGGTCGGCGCCGCGGCGTTCACCGCTGCGGGTATGGGAGTGAGGGGGCGGCCGGGACCGTTCAGTGCGCGTGTGAGCGCACGCCCGTGGGAGTCGGTTCTCTCCCAGGTAGTCGGTACGGTCGCGAAACCGTTCATGCCGTATTTCGTCGGCGGTCAGGACGTCGTGGTCATCCCCGACCCAGGTGGCGGACAACGCACCATCTTCCTCATTCACGACGAAACCTCCTCGCATGAAGCTCAAATGGTGGTCGACGTACCACCCGGCGGACACATGAGCATCAACGACGACGGGTCCGTCGGTGTCTACGACGCGAACGGAGACTTGCAGGGCACCGTTGCCGCTGCGTGGGCGTACGACGTCAACGGCGATCCGGTTCCCACCTACTACGAGATCCGTGACGGCAAGCTCTACCAAATCGTGGTCCCCACCCCGGGCGTGATCTACCCGGTCCTCGCGGACGGCCCCTACGGCGGAGAAAACATCGCCACCGGGCGGCCGTTGACGGCGACCCCGCTGCCGAACGGGCAGGAAGCGATCTCGGGGCAGCCGGACGGCGTCGCGGTGGTGGGCACGCCGGATCCTGGCTATACGGCGTACGTACCAAACCAGGACACGATGAAACCTGGCTCCGAAGTGACAGTCGATCAGGGTGACGGCACCACCGCCAGCTACACCAACCCTGTCGATTCGGGTGATGCCGAGTTGGAGGTCACTATCGTGCCCACCGGCGAGGCCCGCGACACGATGGCGGCCGCGCAGGAGGACGCCAACCGCGAATCCGCAGCTGCGGCCGTGCAGGCCGTAAACGACCGCGAGGAGTTGCAACGTCAGACCGATGAAGAACGCGCGACCAGAGATTGGCTGAGCGAGATGGGTTCCGATCTCGGATCCTTACTCCGTTTCAGTCAAAACGCGACTGGTGGCAACGGGATTAGCGGACTGGCCGAGGCCGGTTCGGATCTTCTCGGTCTCGGGATGTCCGTCGGTCAGGGGATGGTCAGTTACAACCGTGATCCCTCCGGTGCTCTGACCGATGCAGGAAGATCGCTCTTACGAATTGAGGCCCTGGAACAGAATGGGCCCCGGTACTGGATGCGGCAGCTCCAATTAGATGCAGCTCTCGGTGTGGTCACTGGTGTGGCCGGTGAAGTCGGCGCCACGTCCCGTGCTGCTGCCGGCGCCACTCGGATCGACACGCAAGTCGCGCAGGCTGCGGAGAGATCGCAAGGAGTGCCTACCTCGCAAGCTCACGGCATCGCCGAGGTCATCGATCCGAAGACGCAGTTCGCACCGTACGAGCAGCAAGGCGCCCCGACAGAGGCACTTGCCAGAGGTGGCACCGCCTTCAGAAACTTCGGCGACCGCATCGAGCAATCGATGCCCGGATATGTCAATCCGTCCCAGACACAAACGACGATGGGCACTGCACCTGGACCCTTCACTGCAATTCAGCCCATTCCGCCGTCAAGTCCCGGTTTGGCTCCGCTGATCCCGGCCACGATCTTCGCGGTAGACGTCGGACAGCGCGTCGCCCGGATAATATTCAGATTCCTCAAGCCGAAGGGACAATGACCATGGGTTACGCGCGTGTCGGGGAAATTGGTCTGTCAGGGGACGGCGTGTACGAAGACGCTTGGGATTTGACGAAGCGACTGCTCCACGAAACCCACGACCGAAATGTTCGGCCGGAGTACAAGAACATACTCGACGAGATGGACAACCTCGTCGAGCGCAGCCCCCGGGAGAACACCGTGGGAGTGTACGTCTCGTATCTGTTATCTCTGGAGATCGAACGGATATCTCCACATGGTATTGATTTCGAGCGAATATCAGAGCTGTCCAAGGATCTCTACCCAAAGGTTGTTTCGTTTATCAAGATAACCGAAGAAGAAGTCGAGCAGACCATGCTTTTCGCATTCGGCAAATCCGATATCGCGACGCGTGTGCCCGGAGGAATCCTGACACTGTACTCGGCAGCGATACTCGGACAGCTCATGGTGGATGTCGAGGAAGAGACCGAGTATCTCAGGCCGCGACTGGCCGCGTGGCTTGTCCGAACCCAGCACCACACCAAACCTGCGAACGACTGAGGAGTTCTTCCATACGGTTTCGATAGCAGGTGAGCCCGATTTTGCTGACGATGGAATCCATATCGAAGGATGTGATTTCGTGACGAAGTTGGTGACGGCGGCACATGAATCCGACATGGCTCACTTCGGGGAAATTCTGCGTCGATTCGAGGAGTGACAGAGCTGATCGATGCAGGCCGCAATCACCGAGCGACGGGGGCGGTGCCCCTCGCCGTACCGGCGAGCAGATCGACTTTCCCTGCATCGCGCGCGGCGAACGAGGTCGATTACAGGAGATCAACGTCTTGAGATCGGGCCTTCATGGCGTGTATGAGTAGCTCGTTTCCGCTGTCGTAGCGCAGCACAACCAGCTCTAAGAGACGCTCGTTCGGGTCGACGCCCAGCCGGAACTGGCGGGCAGGATTGTCGTGGTCCAGGTCGGCGACATAGACGTGGTGCTCTGCAGCGTAGATGCCGGCGTCTCCGCTGATTCCGTGTTTGAGTGTGGACTTATGTGCTTACAAGCGGCCTGGGTCCAGGCACGCACTGCTTCTCGGATCGCTTCGGACCGGGAGACGTTCTTGTTCTGCGCGCGCGTTCAACGCCGCGAGTAACGCGGCGTCCATCTGTACGGGCACTACGGCGCCGGGACCGACGCCAAGGGTCTGCCCGTCGCGGTCGAATGAGATGTCCATCAGAGCAAATGCACGCCCGAACGGGGCGATCACGACGCCGGGTTCGCCATCTAC
Source organism: Rhodococcus sp. WY5 (assembly GCF_018588185.1). Lineage (NCBI taxonomy): Bacteria > Bacillati > Actinomycetota > Actinomycetes > Mycobacteriales > Nocardiaceae > Rhodococcus > Rhodococcus sp. WY5. The sequence continues at coordinate 1,380,792 of NZ_JAAMPR010000001.1, read as the reverse complement.
GAGCGCCACTGATCTTCCCGCACGTGGTGAACTGTCGGGTATCGTGCGCAACCTCGGCGGCCCCACTTATGACTGTCGACGCTCCAGGTGCAACGAGAATTGGTGGCGGGTCGGGGCATCCAGGGGTCGGTATCGAGCCGGCGGTCGACGGGTGCTCAACTGACGGGTAGTTCCGTAACTTTCTTCGAGAGGGCCCCACTAATGCGTATTGGAGTATCCGGCCCGCACGGGACCGGCAAGAGCACGCTGGTCGACGAGTTGTGTGGCCGCCTCGCGGGACACATTCGGGTCGATGAACCGTATTTCGTGCTCGAAGAGGAGGGGCGCGAGTTCGAGTTTCCACCCTCGGCTGATGACTACCGTGCGCAGCTTCGTCGTTCACTGCGATTGCTGGCTACACCTTCTTCTGGTGTTGTATTCGATCGCACGCCGCTCGACTTCCTGGCGTACTTGTCGGCGTGTGGTGTCGATCCGGAGGCAGAAGTCGAGGCGGCGATTGTGAGGTCCGCGCTACGTACTCTCGACGTGCTGGTTGTGGTGCCGATTACCGTCGAAACAGTGCAGAAGTTGCCTGCGGTGGGGATGCCGGAGCTGCAGCGCGCGGTGAACGACGCGTTGCTGGATTTGGTGTACGCCGATCCGATGCAGGTGTGTGACTCCCTGGTAGTTGTCGAGCTTGACGGCCCACTCCGTGGGCGGGTCGACACGGTTCTCTCGGCTTTGCAGTGACACCGGAATCGTCGAGCTGGGTGCGTTCGAAAGATGCTGGCACTGAGTGTTACTCGTGATGATCGACCTGATGAAACTTCGGTTCATGGCTGGCCGGTCTCTAAAATCGCAAGGGATCTATGTCTTCTCGGGTGAGCTGGTGCTGCCGCCCCTTCAGTTTGCCGCCCCGCAGTGCGCTGCTCACCAACGCGCGTTCCCGGGCTCACTCTCTGGCGGAAGGTATCGAAAACAGGCATCTCGTGGCTCAGAGTGAATTCCGAGAGCCGGTTGTCCTGGTAAGTTTCGCGAAACCGAGGAAACGGAGTCCAGCGTGACAGTCGCCGCGTACCCATCCTTTCTGTTGCGATTCTCGCTACGGTCGCACTTGTCGTGGCCGGATGTTCGTCGGGCTCCGAGACTGATTCGACAAACACCGTAACCGCTCGGCAGCCGCCCAACATCGACATAATCGCTGGTGCTCGCCCCGAATCCCACCATGACCGATTCTTGTCCAACCTTCAGGCGATGGCGGCTGTAGATTCCGATCTATTTGTCAGATCAACCTGCGACTTTCGAAAAACTACGCGACAGTTGGCGCTGAAATTCCGGGCAAAGATGGCCTTTTCGACAGCTGAGAACAATCCACCAGCAGTCGGTCAACACTGCCCCTCTCCCTGGACTCGACGGGATGAAACCGTTAGCAACGGAGCTACGAACGAGGCACGGGGTGTCAGGATTCACCAGTGTGTCGAGGACCGGGAGTGACTGCCGACGGAAACTGTTGACTAGGTTCGAACCTTTCCAGCACCAGGCACCGACCCGACAGGTGACCTATCGCCATGGTTCTGTGGCAACAGGTGTGGCCGCGACTTCCCACGAGCATTCCGAGCGCTCCAAGGGGCACCAACCACCCCTTACATACTTTGCCAGCGGAGATCGTCCATGTCGTTTCCAACATCAGCCATCGTTGATGCCAACAAACACCTACTGGCGCTTTGCAACAACGGCAACATGATATGGTCGGCAACCAACAAAACCGCACACAACGAGATCGCATCAAACGGCGAACAGCTAACGACTGCAACAATATTCAGTCCACGGCAATCCGGGCTCACACCGCTCCGACGCCAACCACACGGGGACGCGGCATCACCGCTTTTCAATCCTGAAACAGCCACCCGAAAACCACCCCCTCACTTAGGGTGTCGGTTTGTCCAACAAGAACACGGACAAACCGCGGCAGGTCGAACTCATCGGTTCGCCGCCGGGATGTTGACGTACTCGATCGACCGGCCGTGTAGTGGGGAGTCTTCACCTTCCCGATCGGAATCGGGCTTGCAGTCAGTACCTATGGATGGCGCTGGGAGGAAAGCGATTCCGGACCGTCGGTATCGCAGCGACTGCAGAAATTTTCGCCGTCAACCGCATCCGGGACCTCAACGAGGGCCAAGACACCGCCGAACTGACCGTCCGTATCAGCGGCCCGGGTTTGGACACGTTCGACGCTGACTGCGAGGCGCCCAAAGGTAACGTGCCACCCCAGGTCGGTGACCGGCGCACGGTGATGGTGAATCCATCCGACCTCACCTTTGCCATCGTCTATGACCATCTTTTCCAACAGGACTAGCACCAATCGTCCTTGCTCGATGATCCGTGGTGCTCCACTAAGCCCTCCTCCAAGAACAAGGAGTCCTACTTCACTCCAGGAAGGTCACCTCAAACTCGAGACACTTTGCAATGAAACGAGTTTGAAATGCTCTTCCTACACGGGTAGCGAGTTGGCTCGACTGAGTCCCTGCTCGTGATCTACCGATACCTGGGTGGAAGCGAGCGACGGACAGTACGCCACAGCCGCGCACGCCGGCAAAGCTACCGTGATTCGGGTATGGCTGTGGCACAACTGTATTCACAACCGAATGTGACCGGCATCGACAAGACATTTTCCAGTCGGTTGTTCAGACTTTTTCAGCGAGAACGTCGAGGTAGCTGATTTCGGGCGGCGCAGCGAAGAGTTCGTCGGCGCGTTCGCCGAGGGCCTTGCCGACCGGACCATTGAGATGTGTCTCGCGGGCAGCTTGGTCCGGGAATGCGTCGATGATGCCGAACGACGAGGGCCCGAACCGCACCGCGAACCAGGGTTTCGTGCCGGGCTCCTGCTCGACGAGCGGCAGTGCCGATCGGAGGAATTCCTCGACCGCTTCTTCCTTGCCGGGCTTCGCTTCAAGTCGGACCAGCAGCGCCTTGGTGGCCATATCGGATCTCCTCTTCGAGGTGGTGAACACTGTCAAGCATCACACCATCCATCGGTTAATGGAAGGTACCCAAACCCACCGTTCGAGGAAACCGATCCCAACCCCCTAGCGATCGTGGAGCCGAAGGAGGAGACTCCATGGTAAGGGAATGCGATGCCTGGATGCAGCCGCAGTTGCGTCGATGGCAGGAAAAATGTTGGTGCGCCGACATTTTGGTGCGGTCTTCACTTCTGCGCGCCGTGGACCTTCCCCGAACAGCACGATTCATTCGGTCGGTCGCTCACGCGTGGACGCCTGCGGCCGACGAGATAAACCGGAAAGCCGCAGCTACAAGACAAGGGAGTGCCGCGATGAAAGCGCTTGTATACGACGGGCCTCGAGAGGTCCACGTCAAGGACGTGCCCGATGCGCGGATCGAGAATCCGACAGATGTGCTGGTGAAGATCACGAGCACCAACATCTGCGGGTCGGATCTACACATGTACGAAGGCCGCACCGATCTGGAGCCCGGAATGGTCCTCGGTCACGAAAACTTGGGCATCGTCGCCGAAGTCGGCAATGCAGTGGTCAAAGTATCGCCAGGGGATCGAGTGTGCTTGCCGTTCAACATCGGCTGCGGCTTCTGCCGAAACTGTGAGGAAGGGTTGACCGCATTCTGCCTGACGGTGCACCCCGATCCGAAGATGGCCGGCGCTGCATTCGGTTTCGCGGGGATGGGCCCGTTCTGGGGCGGACAGGCGGAATATCTGCGAGTGCCGTTCGGCGACTTCAACTGTCTGCGACTGCCCGAGGATGCCCAGGACAAGGAAACCGACTACGTGATGCTGTCGGACATCTTTCCCACCGGATGGCATTGCACCCGCCTGGCCGACATGCAACCCGGCGATTCGATGGTGGTCTACGGCGCTGGCCCAGTCGGTTTGATGGCCGCGTATTCGGCGATGATCCAGGGAGCGAGCAAGGTGATGATCGTCGACCGCCACCCCGACCGGCTACGCCTGGCCGAAGAGATCGGCGTCGTCCCCATCGACGACTCGAAGGGCGACCCCGTCGAGCAGGTCCTCGAGCAAACCAACGGGAAAGGCGCAGACAAGGGGTGCGAGTGCGTCGGCTATCAGGCACACGACCCGCAAGGCCACGAGGACGCCGCCATGACGATGAACCGGCTCGTGGATTCGGTGCGCTTCACCGGCCACATCGGGGTGGTCGGCATCTTCCTTCCCCAGGACCAGAACGGCCCCGACGAACTCGAGCGCAACGGCAAGATCGCCTTCGACATGGGCAAATTCTGGTTCAAGGGCCAGAAGATCGGCACCGGACAAGCGAACGTCAAACACTACAACCGGCAACTGCGCGACCTCATCCACCAAGACCGGGCAAAGCCCTCCTGGATCATCTCCCACGAACTCCCGCTCGCCGAAGCCGAATCCGGCTACCAGCACTTCGACGCTCGCGACGACGGCTGGACCAAGGTCGTCCTGCATCCCTGACACGGCCAGAACCGAGAGGAGCACAACGATGCCAATGCCACTGCAGGGAAAGCAGATAGCGAGATCGACTGCCGACGGGGCCGGAGGAGTAGAAGTCGTAGACGAACAGGTCGCGATCGACGGGAACCTGATCTCGAGCCGCTCGCCCGACGACCTTCCTGCGTTCCGTCAGGCCATCGTCGAGCAGTTCGCGAAGTTCGGGGCAGGTGCGTCATGACCGTGAACCAGACCTCGGTGTCCCTCGACGATGCGCAGCGGGTCATCGCCGCAGGACAGGCCAAAGCCACCGAGATCGAGTCGCCGTCGAACATTGCGGTGGTCGATGCCGGCGGCAACCTCGTGGCTCACGTGCGAATGGACGGTGCCTGGATCGCCAGCATCGACATCTCGATCAACAAGGCGTTCACCGCGCGGGCATTAGACGTCTCGACCGAGGACCTCGCGGCCAACGCGGGCCCGGGCGAGCAGTTCTACGGGATACACGCCTCCAACGGCGGACACATCATGATCTTCACAGGCGGTGTGCCTCTGCGGCACAACGGCCAGGTCGTGGGCGCTGTCGGCGTCAGCGGCGGCACCGGGGAGCAGGACAAGACCGTCGCCGAGGCGGCCGTGGCGGCGCTGTGAGCTCTGTTTCATCCGCGCGTCAGGTGAATTGACGCCGGCCAAGCCCGCTCGGCGAAACCGAATCCGGCTACCAGCATTTCGACGCTCACGACGACGGTTGGACCAAAGTCGTACTGCATCCCTGAGGCGGCTCCGAGCCGAGACGAACACAACCACGGCCAGACCTGGCACACCTGCGCCACCACGGGGGCGAGAGCAAACCGACCCCTCGATCGAAATCCTGCCAAAGGATGTAGCACAGGAATAGACGAGAACCACGTAAGTCCCGTAGTGACGGTGGCCGAAACATGTTGAATTGCAATAGCTCCCGCCTGAGCGGTCTGTTGACCAGCCACAGAACGGGACGTTGAACCGTGCAGCACGCGGGTGTTCGCCACCTACTCGCAACCAATTGGAACCGGCCAGTAGTGGCTCATTACCTTTCTGTCACAAGGCGATTCGATAGAACTACAATGAATCTCGTCCGGGTTCAACGGAGCTGCTGTTCACTGACTGTGACGATCTTTCGCAAAGGGAGTTCTCCTTTTGCATGCGCCGCGGTAGTGTGGACGTACCGCAGTAGCGGCCGACACTCGAGTTTTCGTGTCGAAGCCGATACTCGGAGTTTCATGCGATGGCCGCTTCGATCGGGTTCCGGCGGGCATCTTCGATCAAGGGCAGGTGTGGTCGCCACTGCCCCGTTGCGCCCCGCCCATCAGGCGAATGTTGTTGACGCCCTTTAGGTGGACGAAAAGACTCATCATGGCTGGGTGGTTCGTGAGCTCAACCGGTTGACCGGCGGTCGGGCCCTGTCAGTACACACAGGCCCGGCGAACCCCACAACATCAACGCTGAGGGGCGTGATGTCAAAGCACAGTGGCGGAAACCCTTACCCTCGGCCGCTCTCGAGCCTCACGCCCGCCATCCACGGATTGGTGTCGGGCGCCGTTATCGGCGCCCTGCTCGGTCTCCGTGACTTCACCCAATCCACTCGCCAAAACCAGGGAACTACGAAGTCCTTGCCGACATCGAGCGAAGTTGCGGGCGGAATCGCACTTGCTCAACGGCCGGGCCGATCGAAAGGAATTGAGTCATGACAACTGCTGTAGGCATCGACTTGGGCACAACCAACTCGGTCATCGCAAGCTGGCAAGGCGGCGAGCCGGTGGTCATCTCCAATGTGGAGGGAGCACGGACGACGCCTTCGGTGGTGGCGTTCACCGAGAACGGTGAGCGTCTGGTGGGCCAGCTTGCCCGACGGCAGGCGATCTTGAATCCGAAGGGCACGATCTACTCGGCGAAACGCTTCATCGGACGTCACTACGACGAGATCTCCGAGGAAGCCAAAGCGGTCAGCTTCGACGTCGTAGCGGGTGACAACGGTGAGGCCCGCTTCGACGTGCGCGGCAAGAAATACGCACCAGAGGAGATCAGCGCTCTCGTGCTGCGCAAGCTCGTCGACGACGCGAGCAAGTTCCTCGGTGAGAAGGTGAAGGAAGCGGTCATCACTGTTCCTGCCTACTTCAACGACGCGCAACGAAACGCCACCAAGGACGCGGGCCGTATCGCAGGCCTCGAGGTTTTGCGGATTATCAACGAACCGACCGCTGCGGCACTCGCGTACGGCATGGACAAACAGACCCACGAAACCGTACTGGTCTTCGACCTCGGCGGCGGAACCTTCGATGTGAGCCTGCTGGACGTCGGAGAGGGGGTAGTCGAGGTTCGTTCCACGGCCGGCGACTCCCACTTGGGCGGCGACGACTTCGATCGACGCGTGGTGGACTACCTCGCCGACGAATTCCAGCGCGCGGAGAACATCGATCTGCGTAAGGATGCGCAGGCGTTGCAACGACTGTTCGAAGCCGCGGAGAAGGCAAAGGTTGAGCTGTCCTCGGTGACCCAGGCCCAGGTAAACCTGCCTTTCGTTACCGCTGACGCGAATGGTCCCAAACATCTCACCACTACGATCATGCGATCGAAGTTCGATGATTTGACTGCCGATCTGGTGGAACGGTGCCTCGGCCCGGTGAAGCAGGCCATGAGTGACGCCAAGGTCGCCGCCAACGACATCGACGAAGTGATACTGGTCGGCGGTTCGACACGTATCCCGGCTGTACAGGCGCTGGTTCGCCGGCTGACCGGCGGCAAGGACCCCCACATGGGCGTCAACCCGGACGAGGTCGTTGCCCTCGGAGCCGCAGTCCAGGCAGGCGTGCTCAAAGGCGAGGTTTCCGATGTGTTGTTACTCGATGTCACCCCACTGTCCCTCGGCGTCGAGACGCAGGGCGGGGTGATGACGAAGATCATCGAGCGGAACACGACGATCCCGGCACGGCGCAGCGAAGTGTTCTCCACGGCGGAAGACAATCAGTCCGCCGTGGACGTCGTGGTGTTGCAGGGCGAACGCGAACGTGCGGCCGACAACCGGGTGCTGGGCCGGTTCCGGCTGGAAGACATCCGCCCCGCGCCACGTGGCGAGGCCCAGGTGGAAGTCATTTTCGACATCGACGCCAACGGCATCCTGAACGTCACCGCTCGCGACAAGGATACCGGCAAGGAACAGAGCATCACGATCAGTGAACAGGGCAACCTGGATCAGGGTGAGGTCGAGCGCATGTTGGCGGAGGCCGAACGGAACCGGGGTGAGGACGAGGCGCTACGCAAGGCGGTCGACGCGCGCAACGGGCTCGATTCGGTTGCGTATCAAGTGGAGCGGCGACTCGCCGAACTCGGTGACAGTGCCCCGCCGCATGAGAAGGCGCGGGCCGAGATGCTGGTTGCCGACGCCCGAAAGGCCGTGCAGGACGGCGCTTCACCCGCGGAGGTTCAGCCACTCACCTCGGAGCTGCAACAGCTGCTCTACGGACTTGTGCCGGACCAGTCGGACGACGGGCAAGCAGGCGGCGCTGATGCTGCGTCGTCGGATGACGGCGACGTGATCGACGCCGAATTCGATCGAAGCTGAGGCGCACGATGGAAATGTCTGCAGATCATTCGACGACTGAGCCGACTACCAACAGCGCCGACACGGATCAAAGCAAGACCGAGTCCGATCGCGCCGAGACGGCAGACGAGCTGTCTCAACTCGAGGACCGTTGGCGCAGGGCCGTCGCAGATCTGGACAACCTGCGCAAGCGATACGCCAAAGATCTGGACCGTGAACGCGCCGCGGAAGTAGCGAAGGTTTCGGCGGCGTGGCTGCCGATACTGGACAACTTGGAGCTTGCGCTTGCACACGCAGGCAGCGATCCGCAGGCCGTCGTCGAAGGTGTGAAGGCGATCCGGGACCAGGCGGTACAGGTGCTCTCACGACTCGGCTTCGAGCGCCACGACGAGGCCGGTGTGCCGTTCTCCCCGGAACTCCACGAGGTGGTCAGTGTGGTAACCCGACCCGACCTTCCGTCCGGGACCGTGGTCGAGGTCTTGCGCCCGGGTTATGGAGAGGACGGGCGACAGTTGCGGCCCGCCGCGGTGGTCGTCAGCCGCCCAGAGGGGTGAGCACCGATGGCCCGTGACTACTACGAAGTACTCGGCGTACCGAAGGGCGCCGGCACCGACGAAATTCAGCAGGCGTACCGCAAGCTGGCCCGCAAGTACCACCCCGATGTGAACAAGGATCCCACTGCGGAGGACAGGTTCAAGGAGGTCAACGAGGCCTATCAGGTGTTGTCCGACCCGGACACCCGGAAACGCTATGACCGATTCGGTGACGACTTCCGGCATGTACCCGAGGATTACGACGAACGGGTGCGGGCAAACGCCGCCGGGTACGGCGGTGGCGGGAGACGGGTGCACTTCGGCCACGGTGTCGGTGGTGAGGGTGCCGTCGACTTCGAAGACCTCTTCGGGCAGATGTTCGGCGGAGGCGGTGGGTTCGGACCGATTCCCGGCGCCGATCAGGAGGCCGAACTGGAACTGGCTCTGGAAGAGGCCTATCAGGGCGGAAAACGCACTCTCAGACTGGACGGACGGCAGTATGACGTCGACATTCCAGCCGGCGTCCTGGACGGCCAGCGAATCCGGTTGGCCGGGCAAGGAGGCCGAGGCAACGGTGACGCGCCGCCTGGGGATCTGTACCTCGTGGTGCGGATCAAACCGCATTCACGGTTCCGCGTGCAGGGTCGGGACATCTACGTCGATCTGCCCGTATCGCCATGGGAGGCGGTTCTCGGGTCGACAGTCGTCGTTCCCACACCGGGCGGAGAGGCGAAAGTCAAAGTGGTGCCTGGCTCTTCGACTGGTAGGAAGCTGCGCCTGCGCGGAGAGGGAATGCCGAATCCGCGCGGTGCCAACGGCAACCTCTACGCCGAAATCAAGGTGATGGTTCCGTCGAAACCGACAGCACGTGAACGCGAACTGTTCGAGCAGTTGGGCGCCGAATCGAACTTCAATCCGAGGAAAGAGACATGAGCACCTCAACGCCGATCACTCAGTACGTATTGGTTCGCCGTACCGGATTGTCGCCGGACGCCTTCGCCGAACGTACTGGCCTGCACCCGGATCTGGCACGAAAACTCGTGACTCTCGGACTGCTCGACGCCCACCGCTACGCCGGCGGAGAGATGTCGTTCGACCCATCCGAAGTGACCCACGCCGCACGCATCCAACGACTGCGGACGGGTCTGGGTCTCAACTACTCGGCAATCGGGCTCGTGCTCGATCTGCTGGATCGAATCGAAAGACTCGAAACAGCGGCCCGCAGAAGGAGGACATCCTCATGGACACCGGCAGCTTGACCGAAAAGTCACGAGAAGCCTTGCAGGAAGCCCAGAATGTTGCGACCAGAATGGGCCACACCGAAGTCGACGGAGAGCACCTGCTGCTCGCATTGGTCGATCAGCAGGATGGGTTGGTGCCCCGACTGCTCGAACAGGCCGGCGCGAATGTCGAAGCACTTCGATCCGATCTGGATCGTGAACTGTCGCGTAGGCCGAAGGTCAGCGGCCCCGGCGCGACCCCCGGTCAGGTGATGATCACCCAGCGTCTGGCCAAGCTGCTCGATGCCGCAGAGCGGGAGGCGAAGAGACTCAAGGATTCCTACGTGTCGGTGGAGCATCTTGTGATGGCCCTCTCCGAGGAAGGATCGGCCAGCGCGGCCGGGCGGGTCCTCGCCAGTCACGGGGTCACACGGGACGCCTTCCTCACAGCGCTGACGAAGGTGCGCGGCAATCAGCGTGTCACGTCGGCAACCCCGGAGGGGGCGTACGAGGCATTGGAGAAGTACGGGCGCGACCTCGTCTCCGAGGGACGGGCAGGCAAACTCGATCCGGTCATCGGCCGGGATGCCGAGATACGCAGGGTAACTCAGATCTTGAGCCGGAAAACGAAGAACAACCCGGTGCTGATCGGCGACCCCGGTGTAGGTAAGACTGCGATTGTCGAGGGTCTCGCCCAGCGGATCGTCCGCGGCGACGTGCCCGAGGGCCTACGCGACAAGACGATCTTCTCGCTCGACATGGGTTCTCTGGTGGCCGGTGCGAAGTACCGCGGCGAGTTCGAGGAGCGACTGCAGGCCGTGCTGTCCGAGGTGAAGGCTGCCGAGGGGCGCATCCTGTTGTTCGTCGACGAGTTGCATACCGTGGTCGGAGCGGGCTCGGTCGGCGGCGAGGGGTCTCTCGATGCCGGCAACATGCTCAAACCGATGCTCGCACGCGGCGAACTGCACATGATCGGTGCCACCACTCTCGACGAGTATCGCAAGCACATCGAATCCGATGCGGCACTGGAGCGTCGATTCCAGACCGTTCTCGTCGACGAGCCCAGTGCCGAGGATGCGATCTCGATTCTGCGCGGACTTCGAGAACGCCTCGAGGTGTTCCATGGCGTGAAAATTCAAGACGGTGCATTGGTGGCCGCCGTGACCCTCTCGCACCGGTACATCACCGACCGCTTCCTTCCGGACAAGGCGATCGATCTCGTAGACGAGGCATGCGCTCGGCTCCGCACCGAAATCGATTCGATGCCTGCCGAACTCGACGAGCTCACCCGGAAGGTGACCCGTCTGGAGATCGAAGAGGCCGCACTGTCCAAGGAAACGGACGCGGCCAGCAAAGCGCGCCTCGAAGAATTGCGCAAGGAGCTGGCCGACCTGCGGGCCGAGGCAGACGCCCGGCACGCTCAATGGGAGGCGGAGCGGCAGGCGATCCGGCGGGTGCAAGAACTGCGAGGAGATTTGGAACGGTTGCGCGTCGAGGCCGAGGCCGCCGAACGCAACTACGACCTCAATCGGGCAGCCGAGTTGCGATACGGCGAGATCACCGAGCTCGAACGCCGGCTCGAGGCGGCGGAGGAGCAACTGGCCACCAGACAAGGCCGAAATCCGTTGCTGCGTGAAGTGGTCACCGAAGACGAGATCGCAGAGATCGTGGCCGCATGGACGGGTATCCCGGTCGCCCGGCTGCAAGAAGGTGAGCGGGAGAAGTTGTTGAAGCTCGACGAGATCCTGCACGAGCGGGTCGTCGGTCAGGACGAGGCGGTGCAACTGGTCGCGGACGCTGTGATCCGGGCGAGGTCCGGTATCCGTGATCCTCGTCGACCGATCGGTTCGTTCATTTTCCTGGGCCCGACGGGCGTCGGAAAGACCGAGCTTGCAAAGACATTGGCCAGCGCCCTATTCGACAGTGAAGACAACATGGTGCGCCTCGATATGAGCGAGTACCAGGAACGGCACACGGTGAGTCGGCTCATCGGTGCACCTCCCGGATACGTCGGGTACGACGAAGGTGGCCAGCTCACCGAGGCGGTGCGGCGTAAGCCGTACTCCGTGGTGCTCTTCGACGAGATCGAGAAGGCCCACGCCGACGTCTTCAATACCCTGCTGCAGGTGCTCGACGACGGCCGGATCACCGATTCTCAAGGGAGGCAGGTCGATTTCCGGAACACGGTGATCATCATGACCTCCAACATCGGATCCCAGCATCTCCTCGACGGGGTCACAGCCGACGGCGAAATCAAGCCGGACGCCAGGGAACGGGTGATGGCAGAACTGCGCGGGCATTTCCGCCCCGAATTCCTCAACCGGGTCGACGACATCGTGCTGTTCTCCCCACTCACCCTGCCCCAGATCGAGTACATAGTGGAACTGCAACTCACCGACCTTCGAAACAGGTTGTCGGAGAGACAGATACACCTGGAAATTACGCCGGAGGCACGCCGACTGATCGCCGAACACGGGTTCGACCCTGTCTACGGTGCGCGGCCGCTGCGCCGATACATCGCACACGAGGTCGAAACCAAGATCGGCCGTGCACTGTTGCGCGGCGAGATCAAACCGGACGGCACCATCAGCGTCACGGTGGACGGCGGCGAGCTTGCCGTCGCGTATGCCGAACCCGCCTTCGCGGCGGCCTGAGAAGAGGTAACTGGTCATGGGATCCGAAAAGGTGAAGTGCCCGAACTGCGGCAAGACCAACAACATCCCGGCAGCAGGGGAAGGAAAACCTCGCTGCGGCAACTGCCACGAGCCGCTGCCCTGGATCGCCGCGGCGGGAGACGGTGACTTCGCGGAGATCGTCGAAAAATCCTCGGTGCCTGTGCTCGTGGATCTGTGGGCGACGTGGTGCGGCCCGTGTCGCATGGTCAGCCCCGCGCTCGAGCAGCTCGCCAGAGAACACGCCGGCCAGATCAAGCTGGTCAAGGTCGACGTCGATGCTGCACCCCGGACGGCTGAACGATTCACCGTCCGCGCCGTGCCGACTCTGCTGGTGATGGACCGGGGTGAGGTTCTCGCTCGCCAGTCGGGCGCAGCTCCGGTCCCCCAGCTGCGCACGTGGCTCGATCAGGCGCTCTCGGAAAATGCCGGCGAGGAGGCGAAGTCATGAGTCCTGTCCATGCGGACCCACATGTAACCGCGATCCGGGCCGTGGTGCCCCGTACCCCGCAGGGCTGCGAGGAATGTCTTCGCCTCGGCACCCCGTGGGTGCATCTGAGGCTGTGCCTGACGTGCGGACACGTCGGTTGCTGCGACTCTTCGCCGGGCAGGCACGCGAGTGCTCACGCTCACGCCATCGGGCATCCGATCGTCCAGTCGATGGAGCCCGGCGAGGATTGGCGGTGGTGTTATGTCGACCAGAACTTCGTCTGAGGGCGCCTCACCCATCGGGTACAGCCCGCCGGTCGACGACGAGACCCCGGACGAGGAGGGCGCCTTCCCGCGGCTGACGGACGACCAGGTCGCGAAGCTCGAGGTCGGTGGCTCGCGTCGACCGGTTCACGCCGGCGAGGTGCTGATCCGAGAAGGCGCGCCTGACAACGATTTCGTCGTCGTCCTTTCCGGAAAGATCGCAGTCGTCGACGAAGGCGACGCGGACGGCGAGCGCCGGATACTGCGCGTGCACGGTCCTGGGCGTTTCCTGGGCGAGCTCGGACTCCTGGAAGGTCAGGTGGCGTTCTTCACCGCCGAAGCGATCGAGGACGGCGAGATACTCGTCGTCCCGGCCGAGCAGGTACGCGAGCTGATTGCCCACGATCCCGTGCTCAGCGATTTGATCCTGCGCGCCTACCTTGTGCGTCGGCACTTGCTGATCGGGCTCGGCTCCGGATTCCGGATCATCGGCTCCTGCTTCTCCCCGGATACGTTGCGACTTCGTGAGTTCGCGATGCGAAACCGTCTGCCCCACAAGTGGTTCGACTTGGAACAGGACGAACGAGTGGAGCAGCTGCTACGCAGCCTGAACGTCGCACCCGAGGACACACCCGTCGTGATCTGGCACGGCGAGAAGGTGCTGCGCAATCCGACGAATGCGGAACTCGCACGCGTCGTCGGGCTTCCTGTCCCGGCACCCGTCGCGGACGCAGCCAAGGACGTCTACAACCTCGTCGTCGTGGGTGCCGGACCGGCCGGCCTGGCCGCATCGGTGTACGGCGCCTCGGACGGGTTGAACACGGTGACGTTGGAGCGGATCGCTGCGGGCGGCCAAGCCAGTACCTCATCCCGGATCGAGAATTATCTGGGATTCCCCGCCGGGGTCTCCGGCTCCGAATTGGCCGAGCGAGCCGTGCTCCAGGCCGGGAAGTTCGGCGCCCGAATCCTGGTGTCGGCAGAAGTGACCGGTTTGGGATCCGAGGCCGGGAACCACGTGCTCCGACTGGCGGACGGCGGGTCGGTGCACGCCCGGGCCGTTGTGCTCGCCGCCGGGGCGCGGTACCGCAAGTTGGCCGTTCAGGGGATCGAGGCGCTGGAAGGAACAAGCGTGTACTACGCCGCAACGCATCAGGAAGCACGGATATGCGGCACCGACCCGATAGCCATCGTCGGTGGCGGCAACTCCGCCGGCCAGGCCGCCGTCTTCCTCGCCGAGCACGTCTCACAGGTGCACCTGCTCATCCGCGGCGATGACCTCGGGAAGAGCATGTCCCGATACCTGGTCGACCAGATCGAACACCATCCGCGGGTCACCGTGCACCGGCACACCGAGATTCGTGCGGTCCACGGCGAGAAATACCTCGAAGCAATTGCAGTCGAGGACAATCGCACCGGCGACCAGGACACGATTCGGGTGCGCGCCCTGTTCGTCTTCATCGGGGCAGTACCGCACACAGGGTGGCTTGCCGACGCGATCGCACTCGACGACCACGGCTTCGTCCTCACCGGTGTGGACGCGATCCACGCACGAGCGGACGGCAGCCTGCCAATCAACGGCGGCCTGTCCAGGACGCTCGAAACCAGCCTGCCCGGCCTGTTCGCGGCGGGCGACATCCGCCGCGGTTCGGTGAAACGAGTCGCATCCGCCGTCGGTGAAGGAGCGATGGCCGTACGCCAAATCCATGAATACTTCGAAAGGAGCTGACGACATGCCAGTAATGGGCACCGTGAAATTCCAGCGGTTCTTCAGGGCAGCGGCCGGACTGCAGGTCGACCGGAACGATCTCAAGCGCTATACCGATTTCATCGACGACAAGATCTACGACGTGATCCTGATCGGGAAAGCCTCCGCGAAAGCAAACTTGCGCGACGTGATCGAACCGTGGGACCTGCCGATCACCAAGGGATTACAGGAGAGCATCCACCGGTTCGAAAAACTCGACGAGGAGATCGAACTTCAACCGCTGCTCGATCAGCTCACGGCCCGCCCGCCCTTGGACGTGGCCCTCTCAGAGGAGACAGAGCAACGACTGCCGCTGATCGCAGGAGGGTTGAGCGTAGCGCTGGCGCAAACTTTCGCCACGGTCGAACCGGACCGCAAGAACCCCGGCACAGCCCAATGGACAGTCGCCTTCGACATCTTCCACCTACTTCTGTGATTACCACCCGTCCCGGCTGACAGCGCGTCCGAGTTCGAATATGCTGTCCGGCTGCGAAAATACCGGTGCGATTCAGAACTGCCTGTCAGTTGGCGTCGACGACGGAGGATTTCCGGCGAGAGGTGCGGTTTCCGCGCTCGATTCTCGAGCAGCGAGAACTCCAGTGAGGGACTCGATTACAGCCCTCAGATCTTCTGCCGTGAGCGAGTTCGGCTTACACGCCGAACCTCTGACACCGGTAGTCCGCGTGACCAGGCGGCGAGCAGAACTTGTCGATCGCCGATCGCTCCTTCGGCTCATCTGAGAACCTTTCGTCTTCACTTTCTCGATCCCCGCATCGGGCGGGCCCTGAGCACTTCTGGGCGCGCACAGCTCAAGGCCCGGCAAGGAGACCAGTGAGGGTGATATGGCCTTGCCTTGACGAACACCCGCCCGATTGTTTGCCCCCTCGAACGGAACGGGTGCCCCCGACCCGACGAAGGTTATTGCGCACTGCTTGTAGACGACAGGGTCGAAAGTCCCAGTTCCATTGTGATGAGCAAGCTTTGACGGTAGCCGAAGTGTTCTCCCTTACAGCCGGTTCGGTGTGTGCACGAACACCGACATCGTTCGCAGCGACTCCGACGAACGAGCACCCGCGATGTTCGATGCCCGATCCACCCGGAAACATCGGGAAAAGACCTATTTTGCAAAAGCATTCGGAACAGACGTCTGCAAACCAAATACCAGGCACGGGCCACCTTTCCAGGCACCGCGGCTACTGCGCCGCTAGCGTGACGACCAAGATGTTCACCTTGCCATGCAAACGGCCATGTCACTTCTTGGCATCGAAGGCGACTGAACATGATTTATACCGATCGCACTGTTTATGGTTGAAGATGTGCGGACGACATGAACGTCGACTTCGCACGGATAGTGGGTCATCGGTGTTGTGTGCTCAATGCCGACGTCGGTCATACGCCCCGACTCGCACACGCAGAGTCGGGGCTCCGGCGGATCCGTTGCCGCAACGCCGCTACTGACGAAGTGCCGTACCACGCCGCCCGCTTCGAATCGAGGCCGAAGGCGGCCACCGCTTTTGTCGGGACCAGGCAAAGCAGCGATCTTCAGGGACCGGAACACTTCCCCAAAGCTTCTGGCACTCTCGGTTGCAGAGTGCTAATTCGTGTGGTTATCATGTTCTCGCACAGTAAGTTCGGTCAACCGCCACAGTGGCGGTGACCTTTCTTTTCACGACATGGGAGGTGTGTTGCTGTGCTTCGTTTCGATCCTTTCACCGACATCGACGCGATCACCAAGTCCGTACTCGCCGCGGGAACCGGCAACGGACGCAGTCCACGGTTCATGCCGATGGACCTCTACAAGGTCGAGGACCTGTACGTCCTGCACGCCGATCTTCCCGGCGTCGACCCAGGATCAGTGGACGTCCGCATCGACGGCTCGACCCTGACGTTGACCGCGCACCGCACCGACATCTCCGAAGAGGGTGTGAGCTGGCTGGCGAGTGAGCGTTTCGCTGGAACATACAAACGGCAGCTGTCCATCAGCGACGACATCGACGCCGAACAGATCGAGGCCTCGTACGACAACGGCGTGTTGACGGTGACGTTGCCGATCGCAGAGAAGGCGAAACCGCGGAGGATCGAGGTCTCCTCCGGACCACCCTCCCGAACCGATAACGCCGGATCGACAACACAGGTGCAGATCGAAGCCTGATCCGCCTGGCCCGAACACCGCTTGATGGTGGGGTGACTCCCGAGGACACGCGATGGGTTCTCGGGCCTCACCCACCATCGTTTCGATCTCCCACTGCACACCCGTGGCGCACACCGGTACATCCACCACACGAAAGAATCAGCGCGAGAACCCTTTAGCTGCCATGACTGCATCCACTATCCCCCCGCACGAGCAATCCGACAACACCGACAACACCGAATCCCGCGCGCACACTCCACCCGATTGGTGGGATCACCACCGTCCTATCACCAGCGATGAATACAGCGACATGGCGTTGATGCTCGGTGCACTCTCGATACTGACGTTCTGGATGTTCGGCCTCGGCATCCTCCTCGGTGCCGCCGCCATCGGAACCGCCCTGGCAGCGCGCCGACCCGACACCCCCGGACGCGATCTGGGCGACAACACCGCCGGCGTGGTCGGGATCCTCACCGGCATCGCCGGAATCGCCTTCGGCGCCGTCTTCCTCACTGCAGCACTACCCCACCTGTAGAAAAACCGAATTTTGCACTAGTGGAATCGAATTGGTGCTTGTAGCAGGATCTCACAAGATCTGAAATCCGTCCCACCTTCAGGCGATGGCGGCAGCCACTATCCCCGGGCCATGTCCACAAACTTGGACAGGTGAAGCTGGTGCGCCACAGTGATTGTCGCGGTCGGGCCGTTACGGTGCTTACCCAGAATCAGGTCGGCTTCACCGCCACGGGGATCGTCTCGCTCGGTCGCGTCGGGGCGGTACAGCAGAATCACCATGTCGGCGTCCTGCTCGAGTGAACCGGACTCACGAAGGTCGGCGACCTGGGGACGCTTGTCGGTTCGCTGCTCGGGACCACGGTTGAGCTGACAGATCGCGACAACCGGAACTTCGAGCTCCTTCGCCAAAAGCTTTAGGCTACGGGAGAATTCGGAGACTTCCTGCTGACGGGACTCGACCTTTTTACCCGAGCTCATCAGCTGGAGGTAGTCGATCACGATCAGGCGAATGTCATGTTTCTGCTTGAGCCGCCGCGCTTTTGCGCGAATCTCCATCATCGTGAGGTTGGGGGAGTCGTCGATGAAGAGCGGGGCCTCACTGATCTCACTCATTCGACGCGCGAGCTTGGTCCAGTCGTCGTCGGTCATCTTGCCGGAACGCATGTCACCGAGCTTGATCTTTGCCTCTGCGGACAGCAGACGCATGACGATCTCGGTTTTGCTCATTTCCAACGAGAACATGACGCTGGCCATGCCGTGCGTGATGGAGCAGGAACGCAAAAAATCCATTCCGAGCGTGGAATTGTGCGTCGGGACCATCGAATGACCGGCCAGGTACATGTGGTCGGCGTTGTCGACCTCGACGCAGCGAACCGGAACACTCGCAATTGGTCGAACATCGACAATGTAGCGCGATCCGCTGCGCGCAGTGCTTTTACTCGCTCGACGCTCCTTGTGCAGCATCGCTTTCCGCGTAAGACCGAACACTTCGTCATCAGTCGAGAAGGTCAAGGTGAATGCAGTCGACGAAGCCTCGGTGCGACCGTTGACTCGCTTTGTGCTCATTTGGCAGCGATAGCCAAGACTGACCACTAATTCCTGGGCATCGCGGACGAGGCGCTCGTTGGTTACCGAAAACTGAACGGAGCCACCGGCAGTCACAGTTCCATCAGTGTCGAGAAGCCCCGCAAGAACCGCACGACGCTGCGCCTCAGACCCACGGAGATACTGGACAGGGATGTGCTTGTTGCCCAGAACACCGACCGTACGTAGGCGTCCTTGTACCGTGCCGTACTCGTTGCGGCACTTCTGGCAAAGTCGCAGCCCGATAGAAGGCCCGCCACAGTGTGAACAGGTCGGCGCGGGAACGGGATCCGACAAGAAGCGGGCTTTACCGCCACATGATTGGCCGCACGTGCGCACCTGACTGGTGAACGGCACGAAACTCTTGCCGCACACAACGCAATCGCGCGGAGCGACGGGATCTTCCGGAGCTAGTTTAAGGCTGTAGCGCAAATGCGCCGACTTGGACGGAACTGCAACCAGGCCTTCGGCCTCGATCAACATGATGATCTCGGGATCAGCAGTTGTGAATTGTGCGCAAGCGGTAGAACCGTCACCCAGCCAAGCGCCAAGTGTGTAGGGCGGGACAAGGAGATCCTGCGTTGGTAGGTCGAGCGGCTTGGCATTCACGACAGAGTGATTAACGCGGCCATCCGCCGTTGCGCATCGCACCGTCGATGCGATCTCCGCCGTGGTTCGGACCTCGGCGAATGTCTTTTGATTCTTATAGCGGTTGTAACCTGTCTTGGCGTTCTGCGCTGAACGGCGCGAAGCACGCGTCTCCGTCAACCACTGATGCTGCTCGTCGGCCACCAACACTGTTCCATCGGAAAACTCGACCTCGTAGCAAGGACGGTCAACCATCACGTCGGTAGCGGCAACAACCCGCGTCGGCTTGCCGTGGTTGTCGATCAACAGATCGCCGACAGCAACGTCACCCATCGTGGTCCAGCCACTGGGGGTCGCGAGGGGAGTATCGAGGGCAAGCGCCTTGCCCACACCAGGACGGGCCGCGACGATAATCATCTGACCAGCGTGAAGGCCGTTGGTGATCTCGTCGAGATCCTTGAATCCGGTGGGCACACCGAGGGAAATTCCGCCGCGGCTGGCGATGGAGTCGATCTCGTCCATCGTGGGCTGGAGGAGTTCGGTGAGGGGTACGAAGTCCTCGGTGGTTCGACGCTCGGTGACCTCGAAGATCTCGGCCTGCGCGCGGTCGACAACCTCGGCCACGTCCTGGCCCTCGGTGCCGGCGTAGCCGTACTGGACGATGCGAGTACCGGCGTCGACGAGACGACGCAGCACGGACTTCTCGGCCACGATCTCGGCATAGAAGGCGGCGTTGGCCGCTGTGGGCACTGTCTGGGTCAGCGTCACCAGATAGGCAGCACCGCCGATACGGCGGAGCTCACCTCGACGGTCGAGCTCGGCGGAGACCGTCACCGGGTCGGCGGGCTCGCCACGGCTGTAGAGGTCCAGGATCACGTCGTAGACGGACTGGTGGGCGGGCCGGTAGAAGTCACCCGGACGCAGTACCTCGAGGACGTCAGCGATGGCGTCCTTGCTCAGCAGCATGCCGCCGAGCACCGACTGCTCGGCAGTCATGTCCTGAGGTGGCTGGCGTCCGAACTCCTGGTCGGGCTCGGCCTCGGGAGGGCCCGGGTAGTCCGGCCCCGAGAAGTCGGAAGGTCCTCGATCATCTACAACAGCCACAAGCGAGACCTTCCCGTAAAACACTCGACGACACTGCCAGAAACCGCAGCGCCCTCATCATTTGTACCTGCCCCCACCGACATCCCCTAGCCGCATTCGGCCGGGCTGTAGATAGACGCCGAGATGACGTTAGGGACTAGTAGGTCCGCATACAAACCGGACTGTGGATAAACCTGTGGATGCTTTGTGGAAACTCCCGCCCCACGGTGTGCACCGCCTGTGGAGCATTTGGGGACTACTTTGCTTAGCAACCACAAAAGAGCAGGTAGATGGCTATCCACAATTTCACAGGCCTGTTGATGAAAATAGTTTTTCCACAGTCGGCGCGTCGGCGTGTCGGGCGTGTTGCCTCGCCCGATTCGTCACTGATCACCAAGTCGAACATCACAGTGTGAGAGTTATCCCCAGGTCCGATTCGGGACGCTGTCAGGCGGCACACCGCACCCCGAAACAAAACGTCGGGCCCCGCACACCGAAGTGTGCGGGGCCCGGCGAGACGAACAGTCGACTATGCGCCGACGACGTTCAGGTTGAACTTGGCAACCACATCGGGGTGCAGGTTCACGACCACGGCGTGCTTGCCCGTGTTCTTGATGTGAGCCTTCGGCAACACGATGGAGCGCTTGTCGACAACCGGTCCACCGGCAGCCTTGATCGCAGCAGCGACGTCAGCGACGGTAACCGAACCGAAGAGCTTGCCCGAGCCACCGGCGGTCTTGACCGTCAGCGTTACGGACTCGAGGCCCTCGATAGCTGCCTTGAGCTCCTTGGCGTGATCCAGGCCGCGCACAGCGCGCGCTTCCTGTGCACGACGGATGCCCTCGACCTGCTTCTCGGCGCCACGGGTGGCGACGATTGCCAGTCCGCGGGGGAGCAGGTAGTTACGGCCGTAGCCGTCCTTGACCTCCACGGTGTCGCCAGGCGCACCGAGGTTGTCCACGTCAGCGGTGAGGATGAGCTTCATGTTCTTTCCTCCCTTTCCTTAGCGAGCCACGGTGGCGTAAGGCAGCAGTGCTACCTCACGTGAGTTCTTGACGGCAATGGCAACGTCGCGCTGGTGCTGGACGCAATTGCCGGTGACACGGCGAGCACGGATCTTTCCGCGATCGCTGACGTACTTACGAAGCAACGTCGTGTCCTTGTAGTTGATCTGCGTGTTCTTCTCTTTGCAGAAGGTGCAGACCTTCTTCTTCATAACCTTGTCGCGCAAGGGCGGCTTCGGCATGTCTTTGCTCTTTTCTGGATGTTCCTGATCAGGTACGGATCAGAAGGGCGGTTCGTCGCTGCCCGCACCACCGAAGGAGCCCGAAGCCTGAGGCGCACTGCCCCAAGGATCGTCTCCACCCGAAGGCGCAGCGCTCGGACGTCCGCCACCCGATCCGCCGGAGGAACCGCCGAAGTTGCCGCCTCCACCGCCGCCACCACGGTTGGCCTTGTTGACCTTTGCCGTGGCGTACTTCAGTGAAGGACCGATTTCATCGACTTCGAGCTCGACGACAGTTCGCTTTTCGCCCTCGCGAGTTTCGTACGAACGCTGCTTGAGCCGGCCGCTCACGATTACTCGTGAACCACGGGTCAAGCTCTCCGCGACGTTCTCGGCTGCTTCGCGCCAGATGTTGCAACGCATGAACAGCGCATCGCCGTCTTTCCATTCATTGGAATTACGGTCGAAGGTGCGGGGCGTGGAAGCAACCGTGAAGTTTGCAACCGCGGCACCCGCCGGGGTGAAACGAAGTTCAGGATCAGCCGTCAGGTTTCCGATGACGGTGATGATGGTGTCGCCAGCCATGTGGTTCCTCCTGCATTGATGTAAGACCGTTGGGCGCGAGAGTAGAGCTCGCTACCGACAGTAATTACTTGTTGTGGCGCAGAACCTTCGTGCGCAGAACCGACTCGTTCAGACCGAGCTGACGATCGAGCTCAGCGACGGTGGCGGGAGTGGCGTTGATGTCGATCACCGCGTAGATACCTTCAGCATGCTTCAGGATCTCGTAGGCGAGACGACGCTTACCCCAGACATCGACCTTGTCGATCGTGCCGCCGTGCTGGCGCACAACATTGAGGAACGTATCCAGTGAAGGAGCGACAGTGCGCTCGTCCAGGCTGGGGTCAAGGATGACCATCAATTCGTAATGACGCATAAGACCTCATCACCTCCTGTGGACTAAGTGAAAACGGCCACGGACTATCCGTGGCAGGAGGGTCGTTGCGTCAGCAACCCTCGTAGGTTACACGAGGGGCCTTGACCAGGGAAATCGTCCCGGCCCTCCGGGAAGACCGCCAGGTCGATGCGCGACGCGTGGCGCAGACGCATCACCCCGCGAGCCACTGCGCCCCCTAGGGTGAGAATCATGCGAACAGACCGCAAGACCCCGGCGTCGATCCTGGCGTTGGTCGTCGGATTGTGCGGGCTGACGATGGCGCTGGGCTATTTCAACAAGGCCAGATGCGGCGGTGCACCGTTCGCGCCCGACGGTCGAAGCCTGAACTTCGACGTCAACAAGAACATCGACGTCTGCTACTCCGACATTCAGTTGCTCTGGCTCGGACGAGGTATCGATCAGCATCTGTTCCCCTTCGTCACCGGAGGGATAACGCCCGAAGGATTCCTGACCGGCGGAACCGTCGAATACCCGGTGCTCAGCGGAATTCTGATGTGGCTGGGCGGTATCGGCTCACATACCGACACCGATTTCCTTCTGCACTCGGCCCTGATCCTGGCTCCTTTCGGACTGCTCACGGCGTGGATGCTCGGCAAGATGAGCGGCGCGTACGCGCTCGTGTGGTCGGCGACTCCGCCCCTGGTTCTGTACGCATTCCACAACTGGGAGCTCCCGGTGGTGGCCACCAGCGTCGGCGCGATCTTCCTGATGACGTTCGAGCGGATCCCGCTGCGAACTCGCGCGGTTCTGGCGGCCGTCATCCTGGCGATCGGTTTCTGTTTGAAGCTGTACCCGGGAATGTTCGTGCTACCGCTCATGGCCTACGTGCTTCTACGCGGCACCGAAGGCAAGCGCTACGACGTTCGTGGGGCGCTGATGACGGCGGGCGCGGCGATCGTCACCGTCGTCCTCGTCAACCTGCCGTTCGCCCTCATTTCCTACGAAGGCTGGCGCGCGTCGTTCAGCTTCCAGGAGAAGCGAAGCGCGGACATCACCACCAACTCGGTGTGGTTCTGGGGTTTGCGCCCGTTCTACGGTTTCGGAGTTCGCGAGCTCAACGCCGACTACGACGCACTGGTGAGCATCCTGTCTCCGGTGATGATCCTGTTGTCGTTCGCGCTCGCGATGTATCTGGGTTGGCGCCGCTACGTCCGCGACGGCTACTTTCCGTGGATTGCGGTCAGTGCCGCGATGCTGTGCGGATTCGTGTTGCTGCACAAGGTCAATTCACCGCAGTACACACTGTGGATCCTGCCTTTCCTCGTACTGTTCAAGATCCGGTGGTTCTGGATCGTCGCCTATCTGATCGCCGACGCAGCGTTGGGTATCGGCATCTTCCGGTACTTCTACCAACTGGACATGAATCTCGATCCGAGCAAGTACGAGGCCGTCGTCCAGGCGAGCGTGTGGGGCCACGTCATCCTGCTCGCCGTGTTCTTCTTCCTGTTCCTGCGAGTCCCGTTGCGGTATCCGCTTGCCGGTGGGACCGATCAGATTGCCAACTCCGACAACAACCTTCCGACTCACTCACGGGAGCACGCCTGATGACTGCATCATGGTTCGAATCACCGACGCTGACCGGTGATCGTGTCCGACTCGAACCCCTGGGCGTCGCGCACACCGACGCTCTGCTCGCTGCTGCCGACGACCCGGCGATCTTTCGTTGGACCGCATCGCCCATCACCGATCGGGAACAGGCACAGAAGTACATCGCTGCAGCAACCGACGACCCTAATCGGATCGCCTTTGCGCAGGTGAACATCGCGACGAACGCCGTGGTCGGCACCACGTCCATGTACCAGATCGACCCGGTAAACCGCAGTCTTGCAATCGGATACACGTGGTTGTCGCGATCGGTTCAGGGAACCGGGATCAATCCCGAATCGAAGCTGCTCCTGCTTCGTTACGCCTTCGACCAGCTCGAAGCCGTACGCGTCGAGTGGCACACGGACGAGTTCAACGAACAGTCCAGGGCCGCGATCGCAAAGCTCGGCGCTCAGTTCGAGGGCCTGCTGCGCAAGCACCGACGCCGTGTCGACGGCAGTTGGCGTACAACAGCGCTGTTCGCGATGACCGACGACGATTGGCCGACCATCGCACCTCAGCTCGAGACACGTACCCGAAACTAGCCATCACCTGCACTCTTCGACGAAGTCCATGCCAAGATTCACCTCATGAGCGATCAGGGTGGGTACGGGTACCAGGGCAATCAGAATTGGCAACCGGCTCCGTACGGGCAGCCCGATCCGTACGGCAGGCGGCCGACGAACACACTCGCGGTACTCGCCCTCGTCTTCGCGTTCCTCATCGCGCCGTTGGGGATCGTCTTCGGGCACATCGCTCGCGGCCAGATCAAACGGACCGGCGAAGAAGGCGACGGACTCGCCCTTGCCGGACTGATCATCGGCTACATCTTCACCGCACTCGGCATCCTGGCCGTGATCGTGTGGATCGCGTTCTTCGGGCTGCTCGCCGCCGCTTTCGGCAACGCCGCCAATGAAGCGAGTTCGCGGAGTCTCACCTATACGACGCCGTACTCGTACTCCACGACCACGACTCGGGCGCCGAGTGCACCCACCACAGCGCCGAAAACGACGACGCCCCCACGCGTCACAACCTCGATCGGACCAGCGCCGACCGTCTCGGGCACCAACCGTCAGGGCTTCATCTCCGGCGGCCCCAGTTGCAACTCCACCAATCCCGCCGTCGCCATCGCCGTCACGACCGGATCACGAATCGTCATCTGCGAAACCGGAGTCGGGCGTTACTACTACAAGGGTCAACGGCTGAGCGACGGCGCCACCATCGAACTCGACGATCCGACGCCCACCGGCAACGGATTCACCGTCACCAACAAGGACGTGACGTACAAGCTCACCTCCGCCGGACTGGTGATCACCGGCAGCGGAGGCGAGCTGGGTCGGGAACCGGCGCTCGAGTTCTGGATGAACTGACCCACGTCAGCCGGCACACGGATCCTGGTAGGGAACACCGGGCAGGTACCGCTCCCATTCGGCTTCCGTGATGGGAGATCCTGCGGTGCGGCACAATCGATCAACGACGCCGTCGGGGTCGATTCCCCACAAGCGAACGGTCTTGTCCGACCCGCTACCCGCGATCATGTCACTCTCGCCGGCGAACTGAGCGTCGTTGACGCGACCCGGGTAGGCGGACAGCGTCGCAAATCGTGTTGACCGCGAGGGCGTCTCGATATCCCAGAGCCAGACGGTTCCGTCGCCGACACCGGCAGCGAGCCGATCACCGGCGCGGTTGAACGAGATCGAATAGATTGCGCCCTCGGGGCCGACGAGACGAGCGAGTTCCTCGGGTGCCGACGGTGTGCGTACGTCCCACACGGCGACACCGTGATCCGCACTTCCAGCGGCCAACAGCGTTCCGTCGGCGCTGAAAGACACTGCTAATGCGTAGCTTTCGAATCCACCCACCGTCGCGGCCACCCGGAGCGACGCTGCGTTCGACACGTCCCACAGATCTCAGCAAACTGCCCACGCGACTCGATCCGGGCGGGATCGACCTGATTGTGCGTACCGGCTTCCGCCTTCGAGTTCATAGCGACGCACTCTATCGGAGCAGGTAGGGGATTTGTCCGTTGTATGGACTCTGTATCGAGAGAGTTGCACCCGTTCCACTGAGACACCTCGATCGAAATACTCGTCTCGGTCGCACCCTGAGCCAGCAGCCCTTCTGCAAATACGGCAGTCGACGCCCATCCCCTCCGTCGAAAGGCGCTACTCGCATGTCTTCAATCGGCATTTCTCCGAAGATCGAGGCAAACGTGTCCCGAGTCGGCAACCCCAAGCACGGCAAGCACAAGCCGAAGCTGAGCGTCCGCGAGATCGAAGTACTTCTTGCCTGGCTACGTTCGGATTCCAAGTCCGAGGTCGCCGAGACACTCGGCCTACGCGTCTGCACCGTCAACACACACATCACTCGGATCCGCACGAAGTACAGCGACGTCGGGCGGCCGGCTCCCACGAAGGCAGCGTTGTTCGCCCGCGCGGTCCAGGACGGGTACACCACCCTCGACGAGTGGTGACCTCAGACCGCGACGGTTTCCGGTTCCTTCGCCTTGGACGGCTTCAACCAACCGGGTAGCCAGGCAGGTTGTTTGTCCGGTGCTTGATCGAGAACACCGCCCGCCGGATCGTCGATGAACCCGTACCGCACGAGATCCTCCGACGGCCGGTAGATCTGCCGGAGCACCAGCGCGCACAGAACGAGTACCGCGATGTCCCGGATCACGACCGTTCCGGTGAACCACTGCTCGGGCAGCCCCTTGTTGGACACCCCGAGGTAATACATCATTCGTGGAACCCAGACCAGGGCGTCGATGGTCATCCACGCGAGCAGGAGTCTGCGGTGCGGCAAGGCCAACACGGCCAGCGGCACCAGCCACAGAGAATACTGCGGGCTCCACACCTTGTTGGTGAGCAGGAAGCCCGCCACCAACAGGAAGCACAGCTGCGCAACTCGCGGACGACGCTGCGCCGTCAGGGCGACGTATCCGACACCGATGCAGACGGCCACGAACAAAAGCAGAGAGACGGCGTTGAGATTCGACGGTGACTCACCCTGTGCGAGAGGACCGTCGAGGCCCTTCCACGACGTGAACGACGCGATCACGTTGTAGAGCGAATCCGGATCGGCCCCGCGTTCGGAGTTGAGCCGGAAGAACTCGTACCAACCATGGGGGTACAGCGCGGCAATGGGCAGGTTCACCGCAAGCCATGCCGCGACCGCGCTGAGAGCGGTCACCAGCCAGTCCCTCGTCTTGCCCGCGCGCAGACACAGGACCAAGAGCGGTCCCAGTAGGAGCAGCGGGTAGAGCTTCGCAGCGCCGCCCAGGCCGAGCAGGATTCCCGCGAGCACGGGCCGCTTACGTGCCCATGCCAACAACCCACCCGCCGCGAACGCCGTCGCCAGAGGATCGAAGTTCGTGAACACGTGCACGATCACCAACGGGGAACACGCGATGAGAGCGCCGTCCCACACTCGTCGTCCGGCCAGCAGGGTGCTCGCCCACACGGTGACCAGCCACGCCAACGCCAACCCGAACGCCACGACGTTGAAATAGAGCGCCACCTGAATCGCGCCCGGCAGCCAGGTGATCGAATCCCACGCCTTCGCGACTTTCATTGCGCCGTACTGGTAGAGCCCCGAGATGACCGGATACTCCATGTACCGCATCTGGATCGAACCGTCGCCGCGTACTTCTTCCCACGACGTCTTGTACGGGAATGCTCCCTGATCGAGGCGCTCGGCTCCGTACAGCGGAACGGTATCGGAGTAACACATCGCCACGTACTGACGGCTGCCACTCCAGTCGAGGCCGACCTGCCCGCTCTCGCCGACCGGCGCCTGCTGAATACAGCCCGCCTTGGCGAACCAGCCGAAAGCCAAGAACACCACGGCGAGCAGAAGGATCACTCGCATCGGTGTGAAGAAGCGAGTGCGCCCGATCAGTGCGTGACGACCTACCGGACCGCCGACGGTTCCCGACAGCGCAGACACCATCGCGTCGTTGCGACTGGGAACGTCCCGCCAATCCGCCGAACGAAGATCTTCGGCCAGCGGAGCGGGGGAGGTCGGTTCGGCATCATCAGCATTCGCGGCCACTCCGCGAGGTTACCGTCTTTCGAACCGACCACCCTCCAACTACTGGCCGGGGCTCACACCTGCCGGTTCTTCCTCGGTGGTCTCGCCTGCCCCTGGTACCTGTGGCGTGGTTGTCGTCGGCCGGGAGATGCCCGGAATCGGGATCGTGATGCCCGGCAGAACCTCGACCTGCGTCGTTGTCACCACGGGCGGCGGAGTGGTTTCCGTCGTCGTCGGTGCGGTGGTCGGCGGCGCCGACGTCTTGGGCGGTGCGGGAGCCGTGTACTCCGGAACACCACCGGCTTGACCGTTGATCTTGCCCGGCGTCGGGAACTTCTCGTTGTCGGTGCCCTCGAGGGCGCCGTCCATCGTGTCCTTCCAGATGTCCGAAGGCAGACCTGAGCCGTAGATCATCGCGCCACCGGAATTGGTGATCGCTTCACCGTCGGGAGTTCCGACCCAGACCGCGGTCGAAAGCGACGGCGTGTAGCCGACCATCCACGCGTCCTTGTTGGCTCCGGTGTCACCGAGCTGCGCGGTACCTGTCTTCGACGCCGACAGACGTCCGCCGGCCAGGTTGTGACCGCGCGAGTACGCCGCGATCGGCTGCATCGCAGCCGTCACGTTGTCCGCCACGGCAGCGTCGATGCGGTCTTCACCGGCGGGCGCGCCGCGGTCCAGCAGCACGGTGCCGTCGGCCGCGACGACCTTCTGCACGAAGTGCGGTGCGTGATACGTACCGGACGCGGCGAGTGTCGCGTACGACGACGCCATGTCGAGCACGCGGGCCTGGTACTGGCCGAGCACGATGCCGTTGTTGGGGCCGGAACCGTCGGCCTCGGTGAGCGACGGGCCGACACCCGGGATGTCCTTCGGGATGCCTGCCTTGTGAGCGATGTCCGCGATTTCCTGCGGGCCGTTGCCGTCGAGGCTGAGCATCTGACGGTAGAAGCTGGTGTTCAGCGAACGCTTGAGCGCCTCTGCGATGGTGCAGGTGCCGCAGCTTTCACCTTCGACGTTGCCGATGGAGATGCCGTTGACGGTCAGCGGTGAGCTGTCGTACATCTGCGAGAGCGGGATTCCCTGATCCAGGGCGGCTGCGAGGCCGAACACCTTGAACGAGGAACCGGTCTGAAGTCCGGCATTCGCGAAGTCGTATCCCGCGCCGTCCTCACCGCCGTAGTACGCCTTGACGGCTCCGGTCTTCGGATCGACCGAGACAACTGCGGTACGCAGGTTCTCCGGCTCGCCCTCCATATTGGAACGGGCTGCCTCGACCGCTGCGGCCTGAGCCTGCGGGTCGATGGTCGTGGTGATCTGCAAGCCCTCGGTGTTGAGCAACTGCTCGCTGATTCCAGCGTCGCCGATCTCCTTGAGCACCTGACGCTTGATCAGGCCCTCGGGGCCGGTCGAGCCCTGGCTGCTGTTGTCGACCTGGGCGAGCGGGATGTATGCGGGGTACTGCATCGGCGTGCGCGCGGCCTGATCCAGCGTGCCTGCAGACACCATGCCGTCGAGCACGTAATCCCAGCGGGACTTCGCGCCTGTCGGGTTGGTCTCGGGATCGAGGAGCGACGGAAGCTGGATCGACGACGCCAGGACGGCGCCTTCTTCGATGGACAGCTGGTCGACGGGCTTACCGAAGTAAGCCTTGGACGCGGCTTCGATACCGTACGCACCACGACCGAAGTAGATGGTGTTCAGGTATGCGGCAAGAATGTCGTCCTTGGACCACTCGTTGGCCATCTTCGAGGAGAGAACGAGTTCCTTCATCTTTCGCGTCAGCGAACGCTCCGAGCCGACGAGCGCGGTCTTCACGTACTGCTGAGTGATGGTCGATCCACCACCGGCACTGTCGCGACCGAGGACGTTGTCACGGGCTGCGCGCGCGAAACCGGAGATCGAGAAGCCCGGGTTCGAGTAGAAATCGCGGTCCTCTGCGGCCAGAACGGCGTTACGAACGTGCATCGGCACCTGATCGAGCGAGACCTCGACGCGGTTACCTTCGTCCGGCGGGACGACGGTAGCGATCACGGTGCTTCCGTCGGCGGCAAAGACCGTCGCCACCTGATTGGTCTTTTGGTCACCGGGCTTGGGGACGTCCTGCACGATGTACGCGGCCATGAAGGCAAGGACGGGCAGAACAAGACCGAGCGCCACCAAGACGTAGGCCGAGCGGCGAACTGTGCGCCACTTGGACTTCTTCTTCACGGTGCTCTTTCTTCCCTTCGGGGGTTGTCCGTCGTTGCCACCGCCACCGGAGCCACCTGTCGGCGGCTTCGTCGGCGGAGGTCCGACCGGCGGGCGGGTGCCCGCGTTGCTACGGGTGGTCGCTGCTGCTGCCGCGACGCGCTGGGTCGGTTCGTTCGCCTGAGTGCCGGAGGCGCGATCTCCTTGAGCGCCTACGGCGCGATCTCGAGGCGGCGGGCCGGCAGGTCGGCCTTGCGGCGGACGACCCTGAGGAGGGGGACCGGCGGGGCGGCCCTGAGGAGGCGGGCCCGAAGGTCGGGCTTGCGGCGGACGACCCTGGGGCGGGGGTCCCATCGGACGACCTTGCGGCGGACGACCCTGAGGGGGCGGACCCATCGGAGGGCGTCCCTGCGGTGGTGGGCCCATGGGACGTCCCTGCGGCGGACGACCCTGAGGAGGTCCGGCGGGACGGTTGGGACCGACGGGACGGCCACCCGGGTTGTTGCCGCCCGGGTTGTTGTTGCTGGGGGAACTCACGAATCAAATCTCCAGTGGTCACGGACCGATCACGTGCAGACTTCGATCGGGCCCTTCTTCGGGTGTGGCGTTACTCGCTGGCGGTGCGCCGGCTTGGTGGGCGTGCTCGCCGCGGTCGCGGCGGCGCAGGTACTGCGCCGAGCACATAGGACTGCACCAAGTGGTTCCAACTGCAGGTACGGCACACCTCTACAACGTGCACCGTGAACTCCTCTGCTGTTTCCGCAAGCCGAGCGAGCTCGTCCGAGGTTCGGGCCGATCCCGAAACCTGACCGAGCTTGTCGCCGAACACCCAGGACACGAGCGTCAACTGTTCCTTGCGGCAAATGGGGCAGACGACGTCGCTGCCCCGGCCGTGGAACTTCGCGGCTCTGAGTAGGTACGGATCGGCGTCACACACCTGCTTGACGTCGGTCCGACCCGCAGACACTTCGGCCAGCACAGACCGACGCGCGAGCGCGTAGTCCACAACTTGCCGCTGTATCCGCACCTGACCAGCGTACGTGCGTCCGTGCCGCGACGGACGGTTCGGGAGGGTCACGATGAACACATTTCGGGGGCTGGGGGCATGGCGACCAGCCATTACGATCACTTCCTGTGAAGTCTTCTCGTTCTCCGATGACGCGCGCTCGTGATCTTGATCGCGTCGAAACGTGCAATGTGTTGGACGCCGCGTACGCCGAAGGGCAGTTGAGCGCGGAGGACTACTTCGACCGGACCGAGAAGGCGAAGTCCGCGAAGACCCTGCTCGCACTCGCACGCCTGGTCAACGATCTGCAGGTGCCGAAGATCGAGACCAAAACGGTGCCTCGGACGTCGACGGCACGAAAGGCCGTGTTCGTCGGTGCTGCTGCTCTGATCGTCGTCGGCGCGATCGCAGCAGTGGCGTGGAGTCGGTCACCGTTGACGCCCTCGGAAGACATCACAGCCAGTTATGCCAGCACTACTTCCCTCGCTCCGCCGTTGCCGACCACCACCCCGGTGCCGGAGCCGACCGTCGAACCGATCCTGATCGCACACATCGACACGTTGACGCCGGAAGGAATCGGCGCATTCATCGAGAGGTATCGAGAAGAGTTCGGTGACATGTTCGTAGACGACGCCAGCTTCCACGGCGACTACTCCTCAGTGAGCCGGGCGGTCCCCGATGCTCCCGCTCTCACCGAGTCCATCAGTTTTCGCGACGGCTTCGAGAGGGAAGTGACGTCCATTCCGCGGCGAACGGGCCAGCCGACCTTCGACCTCGGTTCCATCCAGATCGACAAGCTCGCGCCGTACATGGTGAACATCGGCGACTATGTCAATGTTTCGGACGCCGCGATCACCCACTTGATCGTGGACGCGAACTACGGCGTCCCGGAGATCGCGATCTATGCAGAGAACGGACTCGGCCACCAAGGACGCATCGAGGTCACGCCGTGGGGCGAGATCTCTCGTTCCTACCCGTACGGGAGCTAGGGTGAGCCGGTGAGTGGGTCCCCGACTACTACCTCTACGCGCACCCGTGCGCGCGACGTCGACCGTTCCGATACCTGCGCCGTTCTCGATACGGCTCTGTCCGACGGACAGATCACGGTCGACGAGCACGCGAACCGAACGGCTGCGGCCATGACCGCGACCACCCTCGGCCAGCTCGATCTGCTGGTCCGCGATCTGCAGAAAGCAACGCTGCGCAACGCCGTCGCCAAAGTTCGTCGTATCGACAAGATCTGGTACCTCGCGGCCGCATCGGTTGCATTCGCAACCCTGATCGGGTTTCTCACCTTGTCCGCCGACGATTCACCCCCACCGTCTCCACCGGCGGCAGCCCAGGGGGCCGAACCACTTGCGCCCATCGTGAGTTCGACGCTGAACACGGTCACCGCAAGCGGAATACGGGAGTTCATCACCCGGTACAACAACAAGTACGGCACGACGGTGATCGATTCTGCGAGCTTCTACGACGGCCATGCAAGCGTCAGTCGCGCAGCCGCTATCTCGCCGAATGTGGAGGAGGACATCGACTTTCGAGGCGGTTTCACACCACGCGACAGCACGTCGACTCGAGCGGCCAGCACCGTCACCTTCGACCTCGCTGCCGTCGACATCGACAAACTCGCCGGATATCTGGCAGGAGCGTCCGCAAATCTCAACGTCCCCGACGCCGAGATCACACATATCAGCATGAGTTCGTCGGGCCAGGAGCCACGCATTTCCATCTACGCCAGCAACGAACTCGGCGCGAGCGGCTCAATGGATTTGACCCCGGATGGCCGCCCGATCCGCTTGTCTCCCTTCACTCCTCGATAGGCCCCGGACATGCCGAACGATCTGACCAGGACCACCCGCGCTCGCAATGCAGATCGCGAGGCTACATGCGCAGTGCTGGACTCCGCCTTCGCCGACGGGCAACTCACGGCGACCGAGCACGACGAATTGACCGAACTCGCCGCGGTTGCAGTCACTCTCGGCGATCTCGAAGATTTGACGTCCGATCTGCAGACCGAGGCGTCTCTGCCTGTTCTCCGGACAGAACCTTCGCTCGACACGCGTTTGATCGCCCTTGTGATCATCGCTCTGTCACTGGTCTCGGCTGTCGGTTTCGGAATCAAATACGCCGCGTCCGACGTCACGATCTTCTCGAGCCCCGAGCCACAGTTACACACCGTCGACGGCCTGGGGGCGATGTTCCATGCCATCGAAACGGAGTACGGCAGCGGACTGGTCGACGAGATGACCATCTATCCCACTTATGCACGCGTAACGCGCGCCGATCCTGCCGCGCCGCGCAAGAGCCTGGACAGCTACTACCGAGGCGACCTCGAGGACACGACTTCAGGAGGATCACGCGAACCCGACGTGACACAGATCGACGTCAGACAGCTCGATCCTCGCATCGTGATCGCCCTGCTCGACGGCGCCGGAACCACCACCTCCGTGCAGAATCCGACCACGCAGTACCTCATGATCGAGAGCTCCGAAACCGTGCCGACCATCGAAATTCACGTCGGCAACGACCTCGACGAAAGCGGTCACCTGACCGCCGGCCTCGATGGCGAGATCATGTCGATCTACCCGTTCACCCCCTGATCTACGCGTGACACCTTGGTACACGTATCGGGCCGCAGTGTGGTTTTATATATCGGCGCGATATAGTTGGTTATCGCATCAAGCGGTTAGGTTCAACGACTCGGGAGGTTTGTCAGTTGCTCGAACTCGCAATCCTCGGGCTGCTCCTCGAGTCACCGATGCACGGATACGAGCTGCGTAAGCGGCTCACTGGTCTGCTCGGCGCATTCCGCGCGTTCTCGTACGGATCGCTGTACCCGGCACTGCGGCGCATGCAAGCCGACGGATTGATCTCGGAAGACGTCGACACTGCCACCGGCACGCTCAAGCGTCGGGCGCGTCGCGTCTACCAGCTCACTCCGGAAGGTCGGCAACGGTTCACCGAACTGGTCGCCGACACCGGGCCGCAGAACTACACCGACGACGGTTTCGGCGTTCACCTCGCCTTCTTCAGCCGCACCCCCGCAGAAGCGCGGATGCGGATCCTCGAAGGCAGGCGACGTCAGGTCGAGGAGCGCCGTGAGGGGCTCCGCGAGGCCGTCGGTCGGGCCAGCGGATCGCTGGACCGCTATACCCGTCAGCTCCATCAGCTCGGACTCGAATCGAGTGAACGCGAAGTGCGTTGGCTCAACGAATTGATCGCAGCCGAGCAATCGACAACAGGAACATCCCGGAAAGAAGGAGAACCCGACCATGGGTGAGAACAGCACCGCGGTGCGCGTAGCCATTGTGGGCGTGGGTAACTGCGCCTCGTCCCTGGTTCAGGGCGTCCACTACTACAAGGATGCCGACGAGACCCAGACGGTCCCCGGCCTCATGCACGTCAAGTTCGGTAAGTACCACGTCCGCGACGTGCAGTTCGTCGCTGCGTTCGACGTCGACGCCAAGAAGGTCGGCTTCGACCTCTCCGAGGCGATCCTCGCGAGCGAGAACAACACCATCAAGATCGCCGACGTCCCGCCCCTGGACGTTCCCGTTCAGCGTGGCCCGACCCTCGACGGCATCGGCAAGTACTACGCCGAGACCATCGAGCTGTCCGACGCCGAGCCCGTCGACGTCGTCAAGGCACTCAAGGACGCTCAGGTCGACGTCCTCGTCTCCTACCTGCCCGTCGGTTCCGACGACGCTGACAAGTTCTACGCACAGTGCGCGATCGACGCAGGCGTGGCATTCGTCAACGCTCTGCCCGTCTTCATCGCTTCCGACCCGGAGTGGGCTGCCAAGTTCAAGGTCGCCGGCGTCCCGATCGTCGGCGACGACATCAAGAGCCAGGTCGGCGCCACCATCACACACCGCGTGATGGCGAAGCTGTTCGAAGACCGCGGCGTCGTGCTGGATCGCACCTACCAGCTCAACGTCGGTGGAAACATGGACTTCAAGAACATGCTCGAGCGTGATCGCCTGGAGTCCAAGAAGGTTTCCAAGACCCAGGCCGTGACGTCCAACCTGACCGGCGCACTTGCCGGCAAGGTTCACGACCGCAACGTCCACATCGGTCCCTCGGACTACGTGGAGTGGCTCGACGACCGCAAGTGGGCATACGTCCGTCTCGAAGGCCGCGCCTTCGGTGACGCTCCCCTGAACCTGGAGTACAAGCTCGAGGTCTGGGATTCGCCCAACTCTGCCGGCATCATCATCGACGCCGTCCGCGCAGCCAAGATCGCCAAGGACCGCGGCATCGGTGGACCGGTTTACCCGGCTTCCGCTTACCTGATGAAGTCCCCGCCGGTCCAGATGGCCGACGACAAGGCTCGCATCGAGCTCGAAGCGTTCATCATCGGCGCAGACGAAGCTTAATTCGACTCACACTGATTCGGGGTCTTGCGCCAACGGCGCAAGGCCCCGATTCTGTTATCCGCAGGGTGTTTCCGCATCCGCGCGGGTAATCACGCCCGCGGCTGCCGAATTGCCGTGCGGGTCCGGGTGCCGCTCAGCGTGGAATGATGGACATCAGAACCATCACACGGATCGAGGACCCCATGTCGATTACGTCGCTGCCAGTGCTCGATCTGTCGCTTGCGCAGAACCCCGACACCGCCGAGCAGTTCCGCACTCAGCTCCGCGAGGCCACCCACGAGGTCGGATTCTTCTACCTGGTCGGCCACGGAATTCCCGACGAACTGCAGCGCCGCCTCCTCGCCGTCGCCCGCGAGTTCTTCGCGCTTCCCACTGCCGAGAAGCTCGCGATCGAGAACGTCCGCAGCCCGCACTTCCGTGGGTACACCCGGCTCGGCGGCGAACTGACCGAAGGCAAGCAGGACTGGCGCGAGCAGATCGACATCGGGGCCGAACAGCCCGCGGCCGAGCGCACCGACACCTCACCGGCCTGGGAGATCCTGCAGGGCCCCAACCAGTGGCCCGACGCCCTTCCCGAACTTCGCGACGTCATCACCGAGTGGAACGACACGCTCACCTCGATCGCATTGAGCCTCTTACGCGAATGGGCGGTAGCCCTGGGTCAGGATGCGAACATCTTCGACGACGCGTTCGCTCACGATCCGTCGATCCTCATCAAGGTGGTGCGATACCCGGGCCGCCCGAAAGGTGCCGGCTCCCAGGGCGTCGGCGGACACAAGGACGCGGGTGTGCTGACTCTGCTCTATGTCGAACCGGGCAAAGGCGGTCTGCAGGTCGAGCACGACGGCGACTGGATCGACGCGCCGCCGATCGACGGGGCGCTGGTGGTCAACATCGGCGAACTGCTCGAGGTCGCTACCGGCGGCTACTTGAAAGCGACTGTGCACCGGGTAGTTTCACCCGAGGGCGACGGTGAACGTATCTCGGTGCCGTTCTTCTTCAACCCGAACTACGCAGCGCAGATCCCGGAGTTCGACCTACCGCCCGAGCTGGCGGCGCGCGCCACCGGTGTCACCGTGGACGCGAACAACCCGATCCACGATTCCTACGGGGCGAATGCCCTCAAGAGTCGACTACGTGCGCACCCCGATGTCGCGGCCCGCTGGTGGCCGGACATCGTTGCGGCACAAAGCGCTACCTGACGCTGAACTACAGATCCATCGCGACTTTCCACGCCGTGTGCATCGCGCCCTCGATGTAGTCGACGTTCACCGCGTCACCGACCACGTGCACGTCGGAGACGACGCCGATCAGAGAATCGGCCAGTGGCGCCTGCGCCGACACTCCCGAGGCGACGACAACCATGTCGGCCGGAGCGGTCAGTGTCTTGTCACCGGAACGGAATTCGACGTGCTCCTTGGTGATGCGCTGCACCGTTGAATTGCGGTGAATGTTCACACCGACATGCTTGGCGTGGCGCACCGCCGTCCAGCGGCGCGGCATCGCCATCGGAATGCCCAACTGCTGGCCTTCTTCGATCAGCGTCACAGTGCGACCTCGCTCGGCCAGGAACTCCGCAAGCTCGAGTCCGACAAGCGAACCACCGATCACGACAACGTCCTTACCCATGGGCAGGAACTTGCGGGTCACAGCTCGGATCGCCGCGGGGCTCTTGGTGATACCGGACAGCTTGCCCAACTTGGCCATCGTCCGCAGGAACGGCGGTACCTGTGAGACGTCTCCCGCTCCGGTCATCAACGCGCGCAACGAATCACCGGTGTGCACGTGCGGGAGATCACCGCCCGGAACGCTAGGCCGCTCACGAACCGCACCGGTGGCCACGACTACGGCGTCGGGGTTCAGTGCCCGGATCGAAGCAACCGAGGCTTCGGTCTTCAGTCGAACATCGACACCGAGACGCTCGATTTCCACTTTCAACCAGCTGAGCAGACGCCCGTTGTCCGGGGTAGTGAGGCTCGAGAACCACAGGGTGCCGCCGAGGCGATCGGATTTGTCCAACACCGTGACTCGGTGCCCACGTTCAGCGGCCACGCGAGCCGTTTCGAGACCACCGGGGCCCGCTCCGACCACAACAACGTGTTTCGGAGTGCTGGTCCGAACGAAGGGGAGCAGCGCTTCGTTGCCCAGGGCAGGGTTCACCGCGCACAGCGGGGTCTCGTCCCAGAAGTTCTCCTGCACGCAGACGTAGCAATTGATGCAAGGCCGAACCCGCTCGGGTACACCGTCTTTGAGTTTGTTCACCAGCTGTGGATCGGCCAGGAGCTGACGGCCCATTGCGGCGAAGTCCGTGCGACCTTCCGCGATCATCTTCTCGCCGACCTCGGGGAGCATACGTCCGACGGTGATCACGG
Source organism: Rhodococcus sp. WY5 (assembly GCF_018588185.1). NCBI lineage: Bacteria > Bacillati > Actinomycetota > Actinomycetes > Mycobacteriales > Nocardiaceae > Rhodococcus > Rhodococcus sp. WY5. Next base: position 1,342,783 of record NZ_JAAMPR010000001.1, on the reverse strand, counting down.
GGATCGATATCGCCTGCTTGATTCGCGTTGCATTGTCGGTGTAGTAGCCGACCTTGTCGGGCAGTGGTCCGTCGGTGAAGTTGGCAAAAGCATTCAGCGCGGTACCGGTGACATGAATGGCGTCAGCTCCGGCCTCTTCGAGCATCTTCGCGGCCGCAGCAGCCTCGTCGACCGTCAGCCCGTCGGTTTCGCCGTACTCTTGACCGGCCAGACGCACGATGACGGCAAGCGCACCACCGACCTCCTCCTTGACCGCCCGAATGACCTCACAAGCGAGGCGAGCACGGTTCTCCATGGAACCTCCGTACTCGTCGCCGCGCTGATTCGTGTACCGACTCAGGAACGCTCCGAGGACGTAGTTGTGGGCACAGTGAATCTCGACGGCGTCGCCGCCCGCCGCCTTCACCCGTCCGGCAGCCTCGGCGAACATGCGAACCAGCCAATCAAGATCTTCCTTGGTTGCCTCGTGGTACGTAGCCCTCTTGCCCTCGTTGATGGCAGCCATCTTGCCCAGTTCTTCTGGCGTGCAATCGGCCATCGCGCTCATGTCACCCGGCGGCTTCGGCGTGGACGGGACCAACTGCGGTCGGCCGTCGAGGGTATCGATGCGCGCCACCTTGCCGTGGTGTGTCATCTGCACACAGAGCTTGCTGCCTGCGTCGTGGACTGCGTCGGCCAACGCCTTGAGACCGGGGATGAACCGGTCTTCCGAAAGCCCCGGTTCCTTGCGGCTGGTGCAGCCCAGCGGATACGCAACAGCGCAGCAACCGGTGATGATCAGACCCGTTCCACCAGCTGCACGCGCCACGAAGTGGTCGATGTCGCCCTTTTCGATTTCCCCGTCTTCACACAGGTTCATGTCCATCGCAGGGAGAACCACGCGATTGGGCACGGTCATCGGGCCGATGGTGCCTGGTGCGAGCAGGTGCGGAAAGGTCTGGCTTCGGATCGTCACGAGCAGACGCTAGAACTGGACCACGCCCATCCGTTGCCGCACTCCCGATCAACGAGACTTCACGCGCTGTGACGTGCGAGGCACTCGGCTATCACCTCGAGCGCATATTCGAGGTCCGCGGATTCCACTCGCCCGTAGCCGATGACCAATCCGCCGGGGTCTCCGTGCGTTCGGGTGGACTCGACCAGGGTGGGCACTTCGACGCCGTGCAGGAGCGCCTCGCGAGCGACGGTCGCTGCCAGATCCGCGTCGAGCATGAGCGTCGTGTGCATGCCGGCGCCGAGACCCCGCAGTTCACCGAACGATGACAGCGCTTCCTCGACCGCCCGATCACGCTCCCGGTATCTGCGCCGGGCGGTACGCACCGCTCGATCCCATTCGCCGTCACGGAGCAGGGACAGGAGTGCTTGCTGCAGCGGAACCGACGGGAAGTCGCCGATTCGCTTGCGGTGTACTGCTATGCGGTCGACCAGGTCGAGGGGAGCCACCAACCAGCCCAATCGAATTCCGGCGCCGAGCGTCTTGGCAACTGTTCCGAGATACACCACCCGATCAGGAGCCAACTGGGCAAGCGCAGGCAAAGGCGCTACGTCGTAACGGAATTCGGAGTCGTAGTCGTCCTCGAACAGGACGACGTCGCGGACGCGGGCGAACTCGATCAACTGGTTGCGCCGACCTACCGGAAGCAGCCCACCCGTCGGATACTGATGGGACGGTGTCACATACACGCCACGGACGCTCTCCGACGCAGTTTCGAGTTGGTCGACACAGAGACCATGAGCGTCGACGGGCACGTCGAGCAGCGACCATCCACAGGCTGTAGCGGCCGAGGACGCATACCGGTATCCGGGATCTTCCATCGCCAGAACAGCACCACGGGTACGCAGAGCCGACAGGGCGAGGCCGAGACCATGCGTGGCACCTGAGGTGATCAGGATTCTCTCGGGTTCAACCGACATTCCGCGGGCTCTTGCCAGTAATTCCGATAGTGCCGAACGCAATTCGTAGTCACCCGCAGGATCGGGATCCTCGAAAGGTGGCGGTTTGGACCCGACGTCACGCCACGCCCGCCGCCACGCTGCCGATGCACGCGGTGGCGTCCACGGCACGCCCGGCCGGAGCTGCACCCTGGGTGACATCTTGTCGGCGGCCTTCTTCGGTGTAGTCGTGGGAGTGACCATGGGGGAGGGCGCCTCGGCAACGAAGGTGCCTGAGCCGTGCACAGCGACAAGCCAACCCTCGGCGATCAACTGCTCATACGCCCGTTCCACGACGCCCCGCGCCACCTCGAGCTCCGCCGCCAGCTTCCGGGAACTGGGTAACCTCAGACCCACTGCCGCCTTACCACTGCGGATATCAGCTCTGAGGTGGTCGGCAATCTGGACCGGGAGCGCCCGCCGATCTGTCCGGTCGAGGACGACGGCTACCGCCGAAGGCAGAAACATTCAGAACCCTCCCGGAAGTGGCAAATCGAAGTGGCCTATCGAAGTCTCCACTGATTGGACCATGACTTGAAGCCACTTTGCCACCAGCATTGTCTGCATGACAGATTCCGTTGTCTTTGCTGCCCCTGCTCCTGCCCCCACTGCACCTATTCCGCTGTCCCCGACGACACGTACGACGCACAAGCGCGCCCGCCACCACGGCGTCGCAGAACGCGCGGCACTCGTCGACGTCTTGCAGTCCGCGAAGCTGTGCCACATGGGTGTGACCGTCGGCGGAGTTCCCATGGTGTTTCCCACCGCCTACGGGTTCGACCTCGACGGCCCCGACCGCGGCGGATCTATTTATGTTCACGGTTCAGTCGCTTCACGGAGCTTGGCTCCCGACAGCGAAATCTGCATCACCATCACGATCCTCGACGGGCTCGTGTTGGCTCGGTCGGGCTTCCACCACTCGATGAACTACCGCAGCGGCGTCATCATCGGATCACCTCGAGTCGTGACCGACGGCGACGAACGCGTGAAGGCTTTGAATCTGATCGTCGACCAGGTGGTTCCCGGACGTTCCCAACACTTGCGGGATCACACGCGCAAGGAAATGGCGGCAACCATCGTTCTTGCGCTGCCGTTGTACGAGGCTTCCGTCAAGGCTCGCACCGGCGGCCCCGGTGACGATGCCGCCGACATCGGTATCGAAACCGTTTGGGCTGGAGTAGTTCCCGCAGCTACGCACTTCGGTGAACCGATCCCGTCCGAGGATCTCGACTCCGGTGTCGCGCTGCCGGACCATATCTCGACGATGCTCTGACCGCACACGCCGTACACACCGGGGCATGGCTATGCCCCGGTGTGTACGTATTCAGTTGCGCCCGTTCAGGCTGCTGTGGGTGGGCTGTTCCCGCCGATCGGCTGTTGATACGGATCCATCGACATCGGCGGATAGAACACCGATTTCCGATCCGGACCGATCTCCACCCGCCACTCCGTGTGATGCAGCGTCCGGTGATGATGACCGCACAACAGAATCAGATTGTCGAGATCTGTTGGGCCACCATCATTCCAGTGAACAATATGGTGAGCATCGCACCACCCCGACGGTGTCCCGCACCCCGGAAACGCACACCCACCATCACGAACCGCCAACGCCCGCCGCTGGGGTACCGTCGCGGTCCTTGCTTCTTTGCCGCAGTCGAGCGGAACACCACTCTCATCCAGGAGGATCCGGGTGACGGTGCAGTCGCACGCCAGCATCCGCGCAGTATCGATACTGATCGGGCCCACCCAATCCGCCCACGCGAACCCCAACTCCTCAGTGGACGGCAGGAGGTCTTTCAGAACTTTAAGGTCCGTCATATCTTTTGCCGACGCGGTCACCGTGATGTGCGGTTTCACCCCGCCCTCGATCGGACCCAACCCCGCCCGCTCGTACCGCCGCAACAACTCGCAGAACCCGTCCGCCCGCCGCAGCGCCGGCGTACGGGTGTCCTTGACACCGTCCTTCTCCGGCGTCGGCGCCGACAGACTCGACAACAACGTGATCAGACGCGCCCCGTTCACAGCATCTAGGTCACCCTTCACCGACACGCGCCCGTACAAACCTTTCGACGCGTAGAACTCGTTACGCTCCGAATCCTCACCAACCGGAACGCCGTCCTCGCGCTTGCCGTACTGCTTCTCGATCCGCCGGATCGCCGCCCGCACCGCATCACAATCCGCGATGTTCTTCGACGCCAGGCCAAGCAAGATCCCGCGGGCCTTGTCCACATCCGCCAGGGTCATGTTCTTGGGCGGATGCTGACAAAACGACGCCACCTGACGGGCTTTCAACGCATCCACATCGCCGCGATGGAATGCATCCGCGACAACAGGTTCGAGCATCAACAACCGCGCCAAGCCGACGAGCAGGCTGCACTCACCGATCTCCAGATTCGTCGACCCGTGCAACCACTGCGCGATCGCCCGAAAACCCTTCCCACCGAGAACCTCCCGGGAAAACATCTCCACGATCAGCAACACCATCCGCGACTGCAATTCGTGCCGGGCGCGCACCAGATCCAGGACCTCACTCTTGAGGTCCTCGCTATCCAGTTGCCATGCATCCCGACTGTCCATGCCGAAAGTCTAATCGAACATAGTTTCGAATACAAGGGCGGATAACCGAAACTAGATGCTAATCAACAACTTTCGCATTCCAGGCGAAACGGGCAGGTTCTTGGGTCGCGGGAGTCGCCGCAACTCCGCCACCGATAAAGGGCCGGACAAGATCCAGCGGCAAGGGGAAGACAACGGTGGAGTTGTTCTCGCTACCGATCTCGTGAAGTGTCTGCAGATAACGCAACTGCAGGGTGGTCGGATTGCGGCTGATCACCTCGGCCGCCTCGGCGAGCTTGGCCGAAGCCTGAAACTCGGCGTCGGCGTTGATGATCTTGGCTCGCCGCTCTCGTTCGGCCTCTGCTTGCCTGGCGATGGCGCGCTGCATGTTGGCCGGAATCTCGACGTCCTTGATCTCGACGGTCGTGACCTTGACTCCCCACGGCTCGGTCTGCTGATCGATTACCTTCTGCAAGTCCTCGTTGAGCCGTTCACGTTCGGAGAGCAGCGAGTCCAACTCAGCTTTACCGAGAATGGAGCGCAGTGTGGTCTGGGCGATCTGTGAGGTGGCGGCCAGAAAATCCTCGACCTCGACTATCGAACGGTCAGCGTCGACGACCCGAAAGTACGTGACGGCGGTGACCTTCACGGGGACGTTGTCGCGAGTGATCACTTCTTGGACCGGTATCTTCAGCGTGACGGTTCGCAGACTGACCCGCTCCATGCGATCGATCGCCGGCACCAGAATCACCAGACCAGGACCCTTCAAGGTGATCAGTCGACCGAGGCGGAACACCACCGCGCGCTCGTACTCGCGCAGAACTCTCACCGACATGCCCACAAGGACTGCAATCAGCACGACAAACACGGACAACACGACAAGCACGGTGGTCATAGCGGCAGCTCCCACGGTTCACGACGGCGCACTTTCAGAGTCAGGCCTCGAACCTGCTCTACGACGACGGATTCGCCCACGGCGGGCACAGAATCGTCGTACCCGAATTCCATTCGAGCACGCCATAATCCGCCGTCGAGCTCGACCTGACCCTGCACACCGGTCCAACTGCGAACGGTCGCGTCCGAGCCGACAAGAGATTCCGTCCCCGTACGCACGGGAGCGCGGCGCGCGGTAAGCGCTTTTCGACTCGCTACCGCCACCACGCCCAGGCCGACTACCGCGACCCCCGCCGTCACCGGGATCGCGATCAATTGCCCGATACCGTCGGACGTGAAGAGCATCCACACGCCGGCACCGATCATGAGTGCTCCAAGCGCACCGAGCACCCCCGCGGTTGGGGCATGCGCCTCGACCACGATCAACAGGACGCCCAGCAACAGGGCAACGACACCGATCGTCGTCATCACTCGTCTCCACGCTCGCGAGGACGCGGTCACGTCGCGTAGCCATTGTGCGATCGCGCCCTCGACTTCAACGGTAATCACGTTCGGCCGGATCTGCCACAAGCGCTTTCACATCAATTCAGAGAAGGACCTCACCGATCTGTCGTGCAGTCACCTTGGCAAGGTCGGCGAGAAACGGAATCCGTTCGTCGATCATCAGCTCGACCGGACCACGAAGCCCGAGAGCGTAACGCACAGTGCCGGATCCATCGATGATCGGAATTCCGATTGTTCGGAAATCCGGGGTCAACTCCTCGTCGTTGAATCCGTATCCTCGCTCACGAGTCAGTTCCAGTTCCCGGCGGATACCGGCGACATCGGTGATCGCACGCTGAGTGGTCGCTTCACGTGGCAGCGCAGCCAGCTCGGAATCGTCGACATCGGACCAAGCCAGAAAGGCTTTCCCCAGTGCGCTCGCATGCAAGGGAAGGCGGACACCCTGCAGCACGTGCCCGTCGGCCTCGCGCCACCGACTGAATCCGAGCAACACCACCTCACTTCCGCTTCGCACTGCCAGGGAGGCGGATGCTCCTGTCGTCGCGGCCAATTGCTCCAAATAGGGCTCGGACAGATAGATCCGATGCTGCCGGTAGGAGACCTGTCCGTAAGCCGCCAGCGCCGCGCCGATGCGATACCGACTGGTTGCGTCGTCCTTCTCGAGAAATCCCGCGTCGACGAGCGACTGCAGCAATCGATGCGTGGTGCTGACCGCAAGCTCTTGTCGCCGCGCAACTTCCGAGACTCCCAGTTCTTCGCCACTGCGAAAACATGTGAGCATGGTCAGGGCACGGGTTACCGTCTGAACTCCCGCGCCGCGTGCGTCCGTCACGAACGATCCTTTCGCCGTGGCCTGATCGACCTGAGAATCGGACGCTAACACGGACCCAGCAGTCCGGCCATCCTTTCCATCAGATGGAAAGGAACCGAACGTGGACCTGCAAAAGCCCAGATGAACAGACTTCCGATGTTGTCAAGATTTCCAATCTCCAGAAAACAAACGGGGGTAAAACGGACAGGCACCCAATAGCGTCATCGTCGTCAGTTCTGACGATTCAACGCCTGAAGGAGCCACAACATGTCCCGCTTCCGCCGACTGCCACGAGCTGCCGCTGCGCTCGCCATGATCCCGCTGGCCGGGTTGGCGGTGGCGTGTGGGTCTTCCGATTCCGACAGCGCCGCAGGCAATTCCAGCGCAGACTTCACGCTCAAGGTCTTCGATCCCGGAAACTCCGGTGCCATCGCCGTCGGCAAGCGTGACGGAACCTACGACGAGGCTCTGGCACCGCTGGGCGCAAAGATCGAATGGGTCAAGACCACACCGGGATTCAGCTCCAACCTCAAACTCTTCAACAGCGGTGAACTCGACATCCAAACCGGCGCATACAGTCCCGTCGTCGGCGCACTGTCCAAGGACGTGGGTGTCCGCATCTTCGCCACGTCCGACCCGTACAACAAGGACCAGGCCGGCATCATCGCCACTCCGGAGTCCGGCATCAAGACCGTCACAGATCTGGCCGGCAAGCGCATTGCCGTCAACCCTGCAGGCAAGGGCGAGTACATCACGCTCAAGGCTCTGACACAGGCCGGAGTGCCGATCGATTCCGTCGAACGTGTTCCGCTGCAACAGGCTGACGCGGCGTCGGCGTTCTCCACCGGGCAGGTCGACGCCTGGGCATCGTTCCTGATTCCGTATCAGGAGGCCAAGGCCAAGGGCGCGGTCGAGATCGCAACCGAGGCGAGCATCGACTCCGTGGACAGCACCATCATTGCCGGCCGCACCGTTGTACTCGAAGAGCATCCCGAAGTGGTCCAGAAGTTCCTCGAGGTCACCCAGGAACTCACCGCGAAGCAGCAGGCCGACCCGGCAGCATTCGAGAACGTCTTCGAACAGACCGGTCCGCGCGCACTCTCCGGACAGCGACTCGACGACGCGATCACCCTGGGCGGCCAGATCACCAACTTCCGCTACCCGACTGCAGCCGACGCTACCGACCTCGAATCGATCTCCACGTTGTTCGCCGACAACAAGGTGATCCAGCAGCCGATCAAAGGCAGTGACGTGATCTTCGACCTCCAGGGTGCTGTGGCAGGTTCGGCAGCGGCAGCACCCACCACTGAGGGGAAGTGACCCGATGGTGACGCTGACCCGGCCCGCACGAACTGCGTCGCCGTCAGTGGAGCATCCGCAACTCGAAACGCCCCGCTACCGCCGCAATCGCAGCAGGCCCAAGTGGGTCTCGATCCCACTCCGCTTCCTCGTACCCGCGCTGCTGGTTGCCGGATGGTGGATCGGATCCGCTACCGGACTGATCCGCGAAGAGATCCTGGCCGGACCTCCGGCGGTGTGGACGGCATTCGCCGAGCTGTACCAGTCGGGTCAGTTGGTCGACTTCGGTCTCGCGTCGCTTCAACGTGCCGCACTCGGTGTTTCGGTCGGTGTGATCGTCGGATTGGTGCTCGGGGTTCTGTCCGGTCTCTCCTCGCTCGGCGAAGAACTGATCGACTCGACCATGCAGATCAACCGCGCGGTTCCGTTCCTCGCGCTCGTTCCGTTGTTCATCGCCTGGTTCGGTATCGACGAAACCTTCAAGGTAGTCCTGATCGCCGTCGCGACCGTCGCCCCCATGTACGCGTACACCTACCTGGGAGTGCGCGGAGTCGATCGCAAGATGGTGGAAGCGGCACAAGGTTTCGGCTTGACGGGTTGGCGACTGGTGTTCGGAGCGATTCTTCCGACCGCCCTCCCCGGTGTTCTGATGGGGCTTCGAATCTGCCTGTCGCTCAGCATCACCGGATTGATCGCCGCCGAGCAGGTCGGCACACGTGAGGGCATCGGATATCTGGTCACCCTGGCGCAGGAATACAACCGCACCGACTACATGGTTCTGTGCATCGTCATGTACGCGGCACTGGGACTCATCTTCGACGCAATCGTCAGACTGATCGAGCGGTACTCCATGCCGTGGCGGAGATTGTCGGTGGCGCGATGACGAATACAACCATCGGCTCGCTGCCATCCACCGAAGCACCTCTGCCGCCGTTGGCAGCCCGTGAGCGGACCGGCACCACTGCGGCCGAGCGACGTGCCGGATCACCGGTAGCGGTCTCGCTCACCGGAGTGCGTAAGTCGTTCGGTGACAAGACTGTTCTGGGCGGTATCGACCTCGAGATCACGCGCGGCGAGTTCGTCGTTCTCCTCGGCCCCAGCGGTACCGGCAAGACGACCCTGTTGCGAGTGCTCTCCGGTTTGGAAGCACCGGACAGCGGAGAGGTGCTGGTTCCGCGTGACCGCACGGTTGTCTACCAGGAACCGCGATTGATCCCGTCGAAGCGAGTTCTGGCCAATGTCACAGTCGGACAGAAACGGTCACGTCAGGTCACCGACAATGCACGCAACGCACTCGCCGAGGTCAACCTCGCGGACAAGCACCGCGCCTGGCCGGCCACCCTCTCCGGCGGCGAGGCCCAACGCGTCGCATTGGCTCGTGCTCTGGTTCGCGAACCTGAACTATTACTGCTCGACGAACCGTTCGCAGCCCTCGACGCTTTGACCAGGCTCCAAATGCAAGACTTGGTAGGCGATCTGGTCGCCCGCCACCGTCCGGCAGTACTGCTCGTCACGCACGACGTCGACGAAGCCGTACGACTTGCCGACCGTGTGCTCATCCTCGACAAGGGCGGGTTTGCCGTGGATGTCGACATCGACCTGCCACGCCCCCGCGATCGGAACGATCCCGAATCTCTGCGCTACCGAGCGAGTTTCCTGAAGGAACTCGGCGTCGGTCGCACCTTCCCCGACGGACAGGACAGTCATGACATTGATCGCTGATTCCGCAATCGACACACTCTGGTACACCCGCTGCCCCGTTCCCACCGCCAGCGGCCTCGCCAACAGTCTCGGTTGGCTCGACCGGACGGCAAACGAATCCGGAGTGCGTTTCGGCGTACTGCAAGATGCCGGACCGGAATTGGCAGTGCGCCATTTCGATCACCACCTCTCCGGACTCATTCGCGAAGGCGGCAACGTCCCCGCACTGGCTGCGCGTGCCAGTGGTTCTCCGACGAGGCTCATCGGGCTCACCTGGATCGACGAGGCCCAGGCAATCCTGGTGCGCGGAGACTCCGACATCCGAGAAGCCGGTCTTCTGGCAGGCGCTCGGATCGGCATCCCGGCCTGGGCGGCAGATCAGGCCAGGAGCTTCCCCCGTGCCATGGCCCTGCACGGCTTCGCCTCCGCACTTCGACTCGGCGAGTTGAGTTTTGCCGACGTCACTCTCGTCGAGGTTGCGACGACGGCAGCCCCCGAGGTCCGCACCGCCTCGTCCACCCGCAACACGACGTGGGGCGTCGAATCCCTGCTACGCGGCGACGTCGACGCCATCTACGTCAAGGGTGCCCGCGCCCAGGAAGTTGCCCGCGAACATGGCCTCGCCGTTGCCGTCGATCTCGATTCCACTGCATCGCTACGTGATCGCGTCAACAACGGCACCCCACGACCGATCACAGTTCATGCCGACCTACTCGAACAACGCCCGGACATCGTCGTGGGTTTCCTCGCCGAGAGCCTGAGAGCGGCGGACTGGGCCGCAGCCAACATCGACGAGGTCCGAGCCGTTCTGCAGACCGAAACACAGTCGGGGCCCGAAGGTGTGGTGGCAGCGTACGGCGAGAACTTCCACACCGGACTGCATTTGAGCCTGTCTGACGAGCGTGTGGACCTGCTCGGCGTGCAGAAACAATTCCTGTATGCGCACGGCTTCCTTGCCGCCGACTTCGACCTGCAGTCCTGGGTGGCGCACGAACCACTGGAACAGGCACGCAACCTCGTTGCGCAGAAGGGCACAGCAGAATGACGGACGTCTACTGGGAGCTACCGTCTCGCGGTGACGGACGCCGGGCGGTGGCCGCACTGAACAGTCGCGGCGGCTTCGGGCCGCAGCGACCGACTACCGTCGCGACCGATGTTCGTCCCGGAAACTTCGGGCCCTTCGACGAATTGGCACAGATCGTTCTCGCCGCCGAACTGTCGGGCGTCGACGGCGTTGTCGCACCGTACGATCCGAATGGCGAAGAATCCTGGATCGTTGCTGCCGCCGCCCTACGTCAGACGCGTCATTCGCGAGTGGTCGTGGAGTTTCACCCCACTTTCGGCACCCCCGTCTACGCCGCCAAAATGTCGGCGACACTTCAGCGCCTGTCAGCAGGTCGTCTCGAATGGCGAGTGAAGGTAGAGACGGACCCCGAAGACGCCGCTGCTCGCGGCGACGTGGTTCGAGGAGCCGACCGCTACGCGCGCGCCGCGGAGTTCCTGACCGTCGCCCGTGGCGTATGGAACGAGGAGCAGATTCTCCCTGGCGGATTCGGCGGCACGGGTTACGACTTCGACGGCGAGTACTACGACGTACTCGGCGGCGGATTCCGAGGCATCTTGTCGGGACTCCGCTTTCCCCGAGTGCATCTGACCGGGGACTCACCGGAAGCTCTGGAACTCTCGGCCCACCATGCCGATGTCCATCAGTTCACCCTTGCCGGCGGCGAGTTGTCGACACGGATCACCACCCTCGACGACCGAGCATCCGAACTCGGCAGGACCGTCGAGAAGGTCCTGCGCATCCCGATCATCGCGAGGGAAACAGCGGACGAAGCCTGGGCTCGCGTCGAACGGCAACTGAGAGAAGCCGATTCCGCTGCACTCGAGATCGATCGGGGCGGCATCCTGTGGTCCGGATTCGACCGCATCGGCTACGAGCACAGTATCGGCCTCGTCGGAAGCTACGAGGAGGTGGCGCAGCGATTGTCGTCGTATCGCGATATCGGTGTGGACGGTTTCGTCTTGTCCGGTCGGCCACACATCGAAGAGCTGCACCGGGCGGGCGAGCATCTCCTGCACCTGGTCGATCCCGAGGGTCGGATTCGCAAGGAAGAGAAGGCCACCACAGAAGAGAAGGCCACCGCATGAGCATCGATTTCTATTGGCGGATCGGGATGGAAGGCGACCACGCGTCGCTGCGTACTCCGCGTCGCTACAACCGCGGCGATGCCGGTGGATACGGGCCGGGCAACATTGCTCCCGCGATCCGCGGCGGCGAATTGGACGGATACAGCTACATCGACCACATGGCCGCGGTGGCAAAGGCTTCCGAGTCCGCAGGGTTCCTCGGTGGACTTCTGCCGTCCTTCCCGATGACCGAGGATCCGTGGGCGACCGCAGCAGCGTTGGCCGCCGAGACCACCACCTACCGTTTCATGGTTGCGTTCCAACCGGGGTTCCTTCACCCGGTCCAGGCAGCGCGGATGTCGGCCAGTCTGCAGCGAGCAACCGGCGGACGTCTGGTTTACAACATCATCAGTGGTGGAGGCGGAGCGCCTCAGCTGTGGTGGGGCGACAAAGTCGACCACGACGATCGCTACACCAGGACGTCCGAGTTCCTCGATGTCCTCAAAGGTGTGTGGGACGGTGAACCTTTCGACTTCGACGGTCGCTTCTTCCAAACCCACGGCGCTGCACTGCCACCCGGGCTTGCCGGCCAACCGTTTCCCGAGGTGTACTTCTCCGGATCTTCGGCCGCAGCCGTCGCCGCCGCCGGACTGCACTCCGATTACTACCTTTCCTGGCTGGAACCGTACGCCGATCTGAGAGCCAAGATCGACGGCGTGCGGGAGAACTCGGCCAAACTGGGACGCACGCCGAAATTCGCCGTACGCATCGACGTCGTAGCCCGGCACACCGAAGAAGCCGCGTGGGCCGAGATCGAGAAAGGCTGGGCCTTCGTCGACAAGGGGGCCGCCGACCGTGCAGCCCAGGGTGACTCGGTGGGCGCCGCCCGCATCAAAGGCTGGGTACCCGAACACATCACCGGCTACCGAGATCTGGAAGTGCAACCCAACGTGTGGTGCGGCTTCAGCCTCATCCGCGGCGGACCGGCGTTCGGACTGGTCGGCAGTTACGAGCAGGTCGCCGAAAGACTCGACGAGCTGCGCGAACTGGGCGTCGACGCCTTCATCCTCGCCGGTAACCCGCATCTCGAAGAGGCATACCGCGTCGGCGAAGAGGTTCTTCCCCTCCTGCAGCGCACCCCGATCACACCTTCTGGACTGGAGACTCGATGACCACCACCGAAACTCGACTCGACACCGATACCGCAGCATTCGTCGAAGAAGCTCGCAAAGCAGCAGACAAAGCATTCGACGTCTTCCGCAAGACCGGAACCGTTGCAGCCAAAGGGACCGTCAACTTCGTCGAACGAGTACCCGGCACCGAAATCGCGGTCGCCCTGAACGATCCGGGACCGTGGGCGAACGATCCGTCGGTGTCACCGGTTGTCGCCACCTTCGATGGAGAGGTGCTGTCCGGCAACGGATCGGCCGGATTTGTCACCGGCTACGCATCGGTCTTCCGTCAGCATCCGGAAATCACCAGCGCTGTCCACATCCACACACCGTGGCTCGGCGGTTGGGCACAGACACATCGGACGCTACCCATCCGCTATGCGGCTTCGCAGAGGCTGACGCTCTCCCGAGAGATTCCGCCGCACATCGATCGGTCCCGTTCTGCAGGCGATTTCATTCTCGAGCGTCTCGAACACGATCCCGATCTGGTGGCGATCTTCGAAGCCAACGGCGGGGTCAACGTCATCGGCCGCAGCGGGTTGCTCGACCTCGCGAAGTTCGTCGTCCTCCTCGAGGAGGGCGCACAGTTCCAGGCGATCGCCGAATCCCTCGGCGGTTCGGTCGAATTCGATCCGTCCAACCTCGCCGTGCAGTGGGGCCGTAGCGGACTCGCCGACGAGGCGCGTCGACGCGGCCTCATCTAGCCACCCCCATCACTGATTCAGAACAGGAAACCGTAGATCTCATGACCGTTCGCGTCGGATACTTCCCACACAACAATTCGCTGTTCGTACTGCGCCACACCGGAATCCTCGAACGCCGTCTCCCCGATGTCGAGTGGGTGGACCTGCGTGAGCTTCCCGCCAAGCCTGCAGTGAACCCGGAAAACGCCTTGCCGACCCTGCACTCGGACTGGCTGTTCGAGGAGGGCGGATACGACGTGATCGGAACCGGATTCACGCCGCCCGTCACCGGATTGGCTCAGGGCCGCGATCTCGTCTACATCGGAATCTCCGGCCCACGTGTGGAGAACGGGCGCCTGGTAGTCAAGGCGGAGTCCGAGATCAACACGGTTGAGGACCTGCGTGGCAAGCGCGTCGGCATCGCGCACGGATCGTGGCAGACCACACTTTTGTTGTTCGCCTTGGATCAGGCGGGGCTGACCTGGTCCGACATCGTCCCCGTCGACACCGACGTACGCGGTGGTGGAGCGGACCTCGTCGACGGCACCATCGATGCCTGGGTTGGCGCGTACCCGGGGCTGACGGACATCGAAGCGAACCACGAACTGCGAACGCTGATCGCCACCGACGGACTCTTCAGCCACCCCTCACTGTGGTTCACCCGGCGCGATTTCGCGGATACCAACCCGGAGGCCCTCCAGGCGATCATCGAGGCCCTGCAGGAATCCGACGCCTGGATCGAAGCCAACCCCCGCGAAGCCGCCCAGGTCTTCGTCGACGACGTCGAGAAGCGTGGCGGGTCCGCGAGCCTCGATGCCTGGGAAGCTGCACTGCGCGGACGTCCTTTCGGTGTCAACCCTGTCACCGACGAGTTCCTGGACGAACAGCAGCGCGCGGGCGATCTCCTGCTGAGCAACGGACTACTACCGAAGGCGGTCACCGTCCGCGAAGCAGTCGTGCCGTGGATCAGCGAGTTCGTCGGTTCGGATCGTTCGTCGATCTGAGGACCCACTCCTGACAGATCCGCTTCACACGTGACAGATACCGAACGGTCTGCCATTGTGAAGGGATGCGGCGGCGCGTGGGTGAGAGTTGGTCCACGCGACCAGTCTCAGGGGTAACCCCTGGGTCGGCCAGAAGAATTGGATACTGCGTCCACCGGCGTTCGGCACGCTCCGCGTGCTTGCCGCCGCACCGGACAAAGGATTTGGTCACCCCGCCCCGTCGCATCCCGGAGTCGAATCATGCGTGACTTCGAGCTCGATCCCGAGTTGGCGCGTCGTCTGGCCGTTGCGGCCGCTGACGCTCCGTGGACCCTCAGCGGCCTCGAGGAGGCATTCGGAACCGTCTTCGGCGTTTCCCCGACCCTCCTGGCCGTGCGCGTTCTCGACCTCATGCCCGCTCCACCGTTCGAACCGCAGACTCTGTATCGATTGCTTCGCGAACTACCTCGCCTGCGGCCTGTTCCTCTCTCACTGGACACCAATGAAACCTCGGTGTGGCGGTTCGACGTTCCCCGCTACAACACCAGTGTGGACCTGGCTCGTTCACTGGATCTGACGATCTCCGAACTCGAGTGGTTCGCCGACCGAGGGGAATGGCTCCGCACGAAACCCCGACCGCTACGCCACTACCGGCCGATGCAGATCAGCAAGAAGGCCGGCGCTCGCCTCCTCGAGGTACCGAAACCCCGATTGCGCGAAATTCAGTGGAAGATCCTGCGCCGCATCCTAGACCTGGTGCCCCCGCACGACGCGGCACACGGATTTGTCCGTGGTCGAAGCCCTCTGACTTTTGCAGCGCCGCACGCACAGTCGGAAATCGTGATCGGCGCGGACCTCGCGCAGTTCTTCCCTTCGATCAGCGGCAGCCGCGTTCATGCCGTCTTCGCCGCCCTCGGCTATCCACCCGCAGTGGCAGGCGTTCTCACCGGATTGTGCACTGTTGCAACACCTGCCGATACCCTGCGCGGCCTACCGTATGCACAGGCATCACAGCTACGCACCGCGCATCTTCCGCAAGGCGCACCCACTTCTCCTGCACTGGCGAATCTCGTCGCACGCAAACTCGACATCCGCTTGAGTGGACTCGCACAAGCGAACTGGCTCACCTACACCCGATACGCCGACGACCTCGCGTTCTCCGGAATCGAAGTAGCCGACGTCGGCACCCTCCTCTGGACGGTCGAGCAGATCGCCAGAGACGAAGGGTTTGCCATCCATCCACGAAAGACCAAGGTGATGCGCCCTCATCGACGCCAACACCTCACCGGGCTGGTGATCAACGACCAACCCTCGTATCCGCGCGACGACTACGATCGCTTGCGCGCCCTGCTGCACAATGCCGCCAGTACTTCTGCGCAGGAACAGAATCGGGATGGCGTGGAGAACTTCCGCGCCCACATCTACGGCCGGATCGCGCACATCGGCGAAACCAGCACTACACGCCGACGCACATTGCTGCGCCTGGCTGAACGTGTGGATTGGGACGGCTAGTGCCCGCGAGCAGTCAGAACCGCGGGGTGTAGGCCATGCATTCGACCTCCATGTGCGCACCCAGTGCCAGTCCGTCTGTTCCGAACGCACTGCGGGCCGGCAGTCTCGACGCCGGGAAGTACTCGAGGTAGACCTTGTTGAACTCCTGCCAACGAGACATGTCGTCGAGCATGACAGTGCATTTGAAGATTGCTTCGACGCCGGAACCGTAAGCGATCAGCGAAGCCACGATGTTCTCCATGGTCTGACGAGCCTGCGCTTCGAAGCCGTCGGCCAAAGTCCCGTCCGGGAGCATGCCGATCTGACCCGACAGATACAGAACGTCTCCGACGCGCACTCCGGTGGAGAACGGCGTATCGAAAGCGGGTGGGATGAACTCGACGGTCTGAGATGAATCCATTAGATCTCCTCGGAGTTGGAATATGCGTGACGAGTTGGCGTTTCAGCGCACTGGGCGCGCACGAACATCGGCCAGGAAGTGCGCCACCAACTCGTTCCACGCGTGTGGGTCCTCGAAATAGGGGGAGTGGCCGCGGTCGGCAAGTTCGACCACTTCGGCGTGGGGCAGGAACTCGGCGGCGCTGCGAATCCGCTCGGGTGTCATCAAATCGTCCAGCTCACCCGCGATCAGCAGAACCGGCGCCGTCACCGCGGCAAGATCGCTCGGCGAGTAGTTGTGGGCCTTGAGAATTCGGAAGAACTCGGTGTCAGGTGGGCGATGACCGAAGGTGCCGAGCGCTTGGTACAGGTATGCCCTCGCCATGTCCAAGCTCGGCAACCGTCCGCCCACAGCGGGATGCTCCCCCAGGGGCCGCGCGGTGACGGGTGCTGCGGTGAGGGGAGGTGCGCTGTCCGGACCGAATCCGACGGGAATGCCGCCGGTCGTGCAGGCCAGGACTACCGACTCCACCCGGTCCGGAACAGCGATCGCGGTCCCCAATGCGGCCCAACCGCCCATCGACTGGCCGACCACGTGCGCTCGATCAACCGCCAACAGGTCCATGATTTCGATCAGATCAGAGACTGCCGCTACCGGGCCGTGGTTGCCGTTCTCGTTGGTAGAGCGGCCGAATCCTCGCTGATCCCAGCTGATCACCCGATAGTGCTGAGCGAAGTAGGGCACCTGCTGGTACCAGACGGCCGCATTTCCGCCGAGACCGTGCGTGAGAATCAGATCCGGGCCCTCGCCGGCAGTCTCGTACCAGACCCGTTCGCCGTCTGCGACGGTGATGAAGCCCTCGGTCCGTGAAATCATCCTTATTCTCCTGTGTCGGACGGGCGCTTGCCCGAAGTGTGGTCAGTGAGGAGTTGCTGCACTTCATCGGTGGCCCGCAGCAGGTGTTCTTCGACCATTCGCGTCGTTTTCGCATCGAAGTCGGTATCGAAACCGATCACCGTCAACGCACAGAGCGGAGCCCCCTTGCGGGAAGACACTGCACGCGAGACCGAACCGATGATGTCCTGAGATCGTTTGTGGACAACGGCGAATCCGGTTTTCTGCGTCTCGGCGATGTCGGCGAGAAAGCCGGTGGGTCCTTCCAGTGGATAGCCACTCTTCTCCACCATCGCCAGGTAGGGCGCCCGGGTGTTGTCCTCGAGTGCCGCCACCAACGCGAGCGGACCCGCGAACCGGTGCGGCGGAAGCAGATCCCCGAGCATCCGAGTGATCATCTTGAGTCGCTCGGGACGCAGCGCCGCGATGATCCGCGTCCCGCCGCTCTCGAGAACCTGCAGATTCACCATCATGTCCGTGCTCTCGGACAGCACCCGCATGGTCGGATCGCACAAGGCCGCCAACGAATGCGCTGCCGCTTCGTGGGAAACCTGCAGTGCAGCCGGGCCGGGGAGATAGCGACCGTCGTAGCGGAAGACCCAACCACGGTTCGCGAGTTCTCCGAGCACTCGGTGCGCAGTCGGGCGGAGCATCCCGACTTCTTCTGCCAGTTCGCTGAGCTTCATCGGCGTGGTCGAGCGCGCGATGGCCTCGAGTAGATCCAGCGCTTTGTCGACGGCGGACGCAGAACCCTTCGTCATCCGATCCCCTCCCGGTGCCGTGGATGTACCCGGCGATCCGAAATCTCGTGTTCTTGGAAAACCCTTGGCATTCGCCTAGGAAATTACTATAGTCACAACAATCGTTCCGGCATACGGAATTCTTTGAGCGTCTTCACCTTCCCACCGGATTACCGGCAAGGAAGTCATATCTTTCCCAGCGAGAGGTTTTCGGACATGACGGTTGGACTTACCCTTCGGTCGGCACCACGGTTCAGAGTTGTTGCCCTAGCCGCGGTCGCGACCGCGGCATTGGCACTGACAGGCTGTTCGAGCGACGCCACGGCCTCCGACGACGGGGGCACCCAGACCACCACGATTCGAATCGCACCTCAGCCGATCGCGGACTTCGCACCGATTTGGCTCGGCATGGAGCAGGGGTACTTCACCGATGAGGGACTCGACATCCAACTCGTGGAGGGCGGCGCTAGTTCCTCGGCTCAAATTCCGTTGCTGCTCAGCGGAAATGCAGATATGGCAGCCACGACTGCCGCTGCCGCAATTCAAGCACGGAGCCAGAACATGCCCGTCACCATTGTCGGCGGGCTCACGAATTTTGCCGCAAATGACAGCGTCGACCAGTCCGGTCTCGTGGTCGCCAAGGACAGTTCCATCAGCGGCTTCCGTGACCTCGAAGGCAAGACCGTCGCGATCAGCGGTTTGAAGTCCGTCAGCGAAGCAGTCATCTCTGCCGCGGTGGAGAAATCCGGCGGAGCAGCGAACAAGGTCTCGTTCATTCAGGCGCCCATGCCCAACCTCGGCGACCTGGTTTCCACCGGCGGGGCCGACGCGGCATTCCTCATCGATCCGTTCCTGAGTAAAGCAACCGACTCGGGGCTGAAGACCCTCGGCCACCCCTTCCCCTTGGCCGCACCCGGTGTGCCAGGGACCTCGCTGGTCGCTTCGGAATCGTTTGTCAATGCGAACCCTGACTCACTCGCGAAATTCCGTACCGCGCTTGCCAAATCAGTTGACTACGCCAATCAGAATCCGGGCGCGGTCAAGGCTGCACTCTCGACGCAAGCCAAGATTCCGCTCGAAATGCTGGCCAACAGCAAGAATCCTCAGTTCGTCGCAGTAGTGGAACCGGGTGCTCTCGGCACGGAGATCGAACTGCTGGTCAAGTACGGGGTACTGACGGATTCGGTCGAGGCCGAATCCCTGCTGACCCCGGCCAACTGAGTTGTCCGCCTTGACAACCCTGCAGACTCGCCGCAGGCAGGTTCTGCTCGGTCGGCTGCTGACGCTCTTCGCGTTGGCAGCCGTCTGGCAGATCTTCGGAATGCTCGGCGACGAGGACGTCAAAGGTATTCCGAAGTTCAGCGACGTGGCAGTGGCCTTTGTGAACGAACTCGGCACGTCCTCGTTGTGGACATCACTGGGACAAACGGTGACCACCACGGCGATCGGATTGGCGCTGTGCCTGGTGATCGGAATCCCGGCAGGGCTGCTGCTCGCCGCGCACCCGTTCCTGACGGTCTCCTCCCGCTTCGTCATCGACTTCTGCCGAACCGTTCCGCCGCTCGCAATCATTCCGCTCTTTCTGCTGATCATGGGCCCGACGCAACGGATGGCGGTGGCACTGATCGTGGCAGTAAGTGTGTGGCCGATTCTGCTCCAGACGATTCACGGTGTGCGCAACGTCGACCCGGAACTGCTGGCCACCGCACGATCCTTCCGACTTCCACTGTGGCGCAGGCTCGCTCTCGTCGTCGCACCGGCGTCGATGCCCTACATCTTCACCGGGATTCGCATCTCGGCAACACTGAGCTTGCTGCTGACCATCGGTGCAGAATTGATCGCCGGCGTGCCGGGACTCGGTAAGGAGATCCTGCTGAGCCAATCCGTCCCCGATCGAATGTTCGCACTGATCATCGTCGCCGGACTACTCGGAATGCTGCTCGCCTTCGCCGTGATGGCGATCGAGAATCGTTTACTTGCCTGGCATTACATCCCGAGGAGGATGACGACGTGAAGATGATGTCAGGACTTCGACTCCTCGCGTGGGAGTTGTGGCTGCCGATCTTGATCGTCGTCGTATGGTACTTCGGTTCGGAGTCGAGCAAGTCGCCTTACTTCCCGCCGCTGTCGCGTATCTGGAAAGCGTTTGTGGACAACTGGTTCGGTCCGGGATTCGCCCACGATGTCGTACCGAGCTTGACCAACCTTGCCTTCGGTCTCGCCGTGGCACTGGTGGTCGGCGTCGGCGCCGGTCTCCTGCTGGCACTGT
Source organism: Rhodococcus sp. WY5 (assembly GCF_018588185.1). NCBI lineage: Bacteria > Bacillati > Actinomycetota > Actinomycetes > Mycobacteriales > Nocardiaceae > Rhodococcus > Rhodococcus sp. WY5. The sequence continues at coordinate 1,322,324 of NZ_JAAMPR010000001.1, read as the reverse complement.
TCCCGCTGGCTGCCGACATTGCCGATCCGTTTCTCCAGTTCTTCCGCGCTATTCCGGCGCTGGCCGTATTACCCGCTCTTTTCATCGTTTTCGGAACCGGTTCGACGGGTAACGTTGCCGCCATCGCCTTCGGCGCGGTCTGGCCGATACTCCTCAACACCCTCGACGGCATTCGCTCCATCGACCCGAGTATCCGATTGGTGGCGCGCAGCTACCGGATCCGTACACCCCTCCTGGTGACGCAGGTACTCCTCCCCGGAGCGATGCCGCAGATAACAGTCGGTATCCGCACCAGTCTCGCGATCGGTGTCGTCATCATGGTCGGAAGCGAAATGTACGTCTCCACTGCAGGAATCGGTCACTTCGTGATCGTCGCGCAACAGACCTTCGCGATCGCCGACATGTGGTCCGGAATTCTCCTGCTGGGAATCATCGGATACGTGCTCAACCTCGGATACGGCGTGATCGAACGATGGTTGCTCAGATGGCAGCCGCGGACCCACGACGCTCTCGCAGTGAAAGGAAACTGATGTCATCCACAGAATCTGCGGCATCGATACCCGCAGTCGAACTGAGCGGCCTCGGGGTGACCTACGGCGGTCCCACCGGCCGCGAAGTGCTCCGCGGCATCGATCTGTCCGTTGCACCCGGAGAAATCGTCTGCATCGTCGGCCATTCCGGCATCGGCAAGAGCACGCTGATTCGTTGCATCGCCGGTCTGCAGAAGCCGACCACCGGTGAGGTCCGCATCGCCGGGATCGCGATCGATGCACCGCCGGCCACGCTGGCTCTCGTGTCACAGGACTACGGACGCACACTGATGCCGTGGCTTCGAGTGGGCGAGAACGTTCGCCTGCCGCTACGGGGCAACGGTCTGGCGCGGAAGGTTCAGAACGAGAGGGTTAGCGATGCACTTGCCGTTGTCGGTCTAGGCGGTGCTGCGCGTTCCTACCCCTGGCAGTTGTCCGGCGGAATGCAGCAGAGAGTGGCGATAGCTCGCGCTCTCGCCTATCGGCCGCAGGTACTCCTCATGGACGAACCCTTCGCGTCGGTCGATGCGCAGACCCGCGCGGAACTCGAAGACCTGCTGCTGACGCTTCAGCGTGATCTTGGCATCACCGTCCTCCTCGTCACCCACGACGTCGACGAATCGGTGTACCTGTCCGATCGAGTGGTCGTCCTCGGCGGAACTCCGGCATTGATGCAGGACATCGTCGACGTCCCGTTGACCGGAGCTCGAGATCAACTGACCACCAAGGCAGACCCACTGTTCATCGAGTGCCGTACCAGGGTCCTGTCCGCGATCCAGCAGTCGAAGGTGGTGGCGCCCGTGTCGTAAGCGCCTCGCCTAGGCTGGCTCCGTGATCCTTCTCCTCATCGGCCTCGCGCTGCTCGGATTCTGCGGCTACCGGTTCAGGCAGGATCGACGGAGGCTGAGCAACGGCGTCTATCTACTTCTCGGACTGATCTTCACCGGTCTGTGGATGTTGCAGTCGGGTGCGCCAGGCACCGAGGTCCCGTCGTTCGTCATCGCGACGATCGCTCTGCTCTCGCCGTTGCTGGTGCTCCTGCTTGCAGGATTCCTGATCGTCAACGGAATCACGATGCTGCGGCGCGAGGGATTCAGCGTCGCGAATCTGCTCTCACTCGTCGCCGGACTCGGCCTGCTCGTTCCCTACGTGTTGCTCGCATCAGCGCTGCTGACGCAGAGATATTGGCTCGCAGTCGTTCTCGGTTCGTTCAGCCTGGTCGCGTCGTACCTGGGGTTTCTGTTCACGAGCTTTCTGCTCTACTCCTACGTCTACGGACGCCAGAAGTACCAGCCCGGGATGGACGCGATAGTGGTTCACGGCGCCGGGCTTTCGGGCGCCGACGTGACGCCCCTGCTTGCCAGCCGTCTGGACAAGGCGGCCGACGTCTTTCGCGCCGAGGTCCGCGAAGGACGTTCACCACTGTTGGTCGTGAGCGGCGGGAAGGGTTCGGACGAGGTGGTCAGCGAGGCGGACGCAATGTGCGTCTACCTCGTCGATCACGGGATACCGCGCGAGAGCGTGATTCTCGAGGACCGCTCGACCACCACGCTCGAGAACCTCGAGTACACCAGGGACCTTCTCCGTGCCAACACCACGAAGCCTCGAATGGTGCTGGTCACCAGCAACTTCCACATCCTCCGAACTGCGACGTTTGCCCGAAGCCTCGATCTGGATGCGGAAGTCATCGGTTCCCACACCGCCCGGTACTACCTGCCGAGCGCCATTCTGCGCGAGTTCGCCGCCGTCACGGTGGAGCACAAGTGGCTCAACGGAACGGTCTGCCTGATCCTGGCCGCCCTGCCCCCACTGGTGGTCTGGGCGGCAGGAGGCATTTCGTAGCCGGATTCAGCGAATCAGGCTCTCGACGGCCATCGGTCGGCGACCCAGAAGCAGTTCGACGGCCGCGCTGCCGGCAAGAAAATCGTGGTGGTTGTAGAACTCGAACATCGCCGCCAGACGCGAGCTGGCGTTGACGTCAAGGCTGCTGCCGATCTGTTCGCGCCATTGATCCACGCTGATCTGATCTATCGCGACGGTCCGTGACGTCTGCTTTTCCACCATCTGTGCCACCTCCACGACGCTCAGAGCTTGCGGGCCGCCCACCTCGTACGTCGCTCCGTGATGTTCACCCGAGCCCTCGCTCAGTACGACCGCGGCAACAGCCGCCACGTCCGCCAGACTCACGAACGAGAACTTCGTTTCCGCACTGTACGGCAGGACGATGGTGTCAGATCGGCCCGTGAGTACCGCCTCGAAATTCTGCGCGTACGCACACGGTTGCAGCACAGTCCATTTCAAGGGTGAACGATGCAGTTCGTCCTCACACCTGGCTTTGTCCAGGTGATGCGGCATGGACGGGCTGAACGGCCACGCGACGGAGTGATAGACAAAGTGCTCCACTCCCGCCGATGCCGCTGCCGTCAGCGCATTGCGAAGCAGTGCGGGCTCGTCGGGATGGACGTTCGGGGCAATGAAGTACACGCCTCGGCACCCGGCGAGCGCCTTGCGCAGTCCGCTTCCGGTTTCCAGTTCTACCTCGAAGTCCCCGTCGACACGCGCCTTTCGCACCAGTCGCCGAACTGTCACGCTCGGCGGCAGTGCTGCGACGACGGCCTCACCGGTCTTACCCGCGGCGCCGATCACCGCGATGTCGGCGCCGCGAGCAATTCCGTTCTCCATGAGAGTTTTCCGTCCTAGACGTAGTCGTAGACCGCTGAGGTGGCGCCACCCGAAAGCTGCGCGTAGCCCGGACCCCGATCGAAGAAGGGCTCGTTCTCACCGCGTTCCGAGCGCAACTGATCCCGCAACTCCGTGGTAGCAGCCTCGTCGACGGACGGCTCGTCACCCTCGATCACGACAACGCCGTAGTCGTCGCGTGCGCCCTCGACGGAAACCTTGCGCCACTGAATGTCTCGCAAGACCTCTTCGGTCGGGCGCTCCAGGGGATCTCCCCAACCACCACCACCGGTGGTGCGAATCCGTACGACCTCACCGGCCTTGATCGGCTCGGCATCGGTCAGCGCGTCGAACTCACGCTCGTTCGGTCCACCCGGATCCAGGACGACGGAGAACGGCCGACCGGCCTTGCCACCCTTGACTCCCCAGCAGGCGAGAATCGAACGGTCCGCGATGGACATGAAGTGAGCATCCTTGAGCATGCGGATGTGCTTCTCGTATCCCAGACCGCCGCGGTAGCGTCCGGCTCCACCCGAATCCATGGCCAGACCGAGCTTTTCGACGATGAAGGGGAAACGGCTCTCGGTGAATTCGGTCGGCAGGTTCCGTGAATCGGGAACGACGTGAATCGTGTCCTCGCCGTCGGCGTAGTAGCGTCCGCCGGAACCTCCGCCGAGCACCTCACGCATGAGGTACGAGTGACCCTCGAAGTCCTCACCGTAAACACCGGTGTACCTGATGGTCTCCTGATCGGCGGGCATGTTGCCGTCCACAGCCTTGGCCACGACGCCGGCCAGCACTCCGAGCAGACGGAGGATGACAAACGTGCGCGCGTTGGTGGGAGCGGGGAAGATCGGGGTGATCAGTGTTCCCTTCTCGGGGAACTTCATCTCGATCAGCGGTACGACGCCCTCGTTGACATCCAGTTCGGCCATGCGCTCCGGGGTGTCCGCGAGGTTACGCAGAATCGGGGCCAACCACTTGATGAGGAAGTTTCCGTCCGCGTAGTCACCGCAGTGGTTGATCGGACCCTTTGCCTGCGGTCCGGTTCCGTTGAAGTCCAGGATGAGTCGCTCGCCGCCCTCGTCCTCCGGCCGCGTCTTCGTGAGCGTGATCCGCTGGATGTGGAGCATCGGTTCGTCGACGCCGTCGTGCTCGGCGTAGTCCTCCCACGTGTACTCACCGACCGGGATCTTGCTGAGGATCTCGCGACGGTACGTCTCGGTGGTCGCGTCCATCATCGCGTCGAAGCACGACTCGACGGTGTCGACGCCGTAGCGCTCGAACAATTCGGTGAGTCGACGCGCACCCATCAGGCACGCCGAGCACTCGGCGTCGAGGTCAGCTGCCAACGCATCCGGCATACGGGAGTTACGCGTCATGATGCGCAGTGCCGCCTCGTTGGGAACTCCCTGGTCCCACAGTTTGATCGGCGGAACCATCAGTCCCTCTTCGTACACCGTGGTGGCGCCGGACGGCATGGAGCCGGGGCAGCAACCGCCGATGTCGTCGTGGTGACCGAATGCCTGAACGAACGCAACAACCTTCGGCTCGGCATCGGGAGTGACGCGGGCGAAGACAGGCACCGTGACGCAGAGGTCGGGGAGATGGCCGATGCCACCTTCGGACAGGTAGACGTCGTTGTGGAAGTACACGTCTCCCGGCTTCATCGTCTCGAGCGGGAAGTCCCGGGCGATCGGATGAACCAGTGCGGAATACGAACGGCCCGTGAGCTTGCGGAGGTTCCGGTCGTGAATACCCGCGCGGAAGTCGTGAGCGTCACGGATCATCGGCGAACGCGAGGTGCGCGAAATGGAGGTCTCGACTTCCATTTCCACGCTGGCGAGGTAACCGGCGACGATCTCGACCAGAATCGGGTCAGGTGACGCGCCGTCGGTAGCGGTGAGTCGGTACGGCTTGGCCGCGGTGGCAGCAGCAGCATCGAGAATGGCGGTCATCACTTCACTCCGTTCGAGTCGGAAGACTTCGAGATACGAATGTTCCCGAAGGTGTCGATACGTGCCGAGAATCCGGGATGGATCGGGACAGTCGAGCTGAACTCCTCGATCACGGCCGGTCCTTCGATGACGTCACCCGCACCGAGCAGTGTGCGATCGTAGGTAGCAGTTTCGACCCAGCTGTCGAAATACGATTGCCGCGAACCGGTTCGGGCGGTGTCGGCGCCGGCGCCGGCGGGGATCTCCTTGAGCGTCGGACGCTTGATCGGGCCGATGCCGCTCACGCGCAGGTTGACCCATTCCACGTGCTGCGACGGGTCTCCCCGGAAGTCGTAGCCGTACAGTTCGCGGTGCGCCTGGTGGAACGCCTCGGCCGCGTCGTCCATGATCTGCGCCGTGACGGTACCTTCCGCCACCGGGACGCGCACCTCGAATGCCTGACCGAGGTAGCGCAGATCCGCAGTACGAGAGTACTTGCGCTGCGTCTCGTCGAAACCCTCTTCGGCAAGCGCAATCTCGGCTTCGCCGGCCAGCGCGTCGAACTGGCTCTGCAGGTCTTCAGCCTTCAACCGGTCGTGACGACTGACATGCGTCTGGACGTAGTCGTTGCGGACATCGACCGTCAGCAGACCGAACGCGGAGACGTTACCCGGATTGAGCGGGACGAGAACGTCTTTCAGACCCAGGATGTCGACGAGACGGCAGGCGAGCAGCGAGCCGGAGCCGCCGAACGTCACGAGGGTGAAGTCGCGAACGTCGAGGCCACGCTTGACGGTGATCTGACGCAGGGCGTTGGCCTGGTTCCACGCCGAGACCTCGAGGACGCCGACCGCGCACTCCTCGAAGCCCAGACTGAGCTGTGTTGCAAGCTCTTCGAGGCCCTTGCGTGCCAATTCCGTGTCGAGAGGAATCTCGCCACCGAGCAGGTGGGGTGGGATGCGACCGAGCAGGACGTGCGCGTCGGTGATGGTCGGTTCGCTGCCGCCCTTGCCGTAGCACAACGGTCCGGGATCGGCGCCGGCCGACTGAGGGCCGACTCGGAGGGTGTGTTCCGGCGTCATCCACGCGATCGACCCACCACCGGCGCCGACGGTCACGACGTCGATCATCGGGATCTTCGATGGGTAGTTGCCCACTCGCCCTTCGGTGGTCAGCGCGGGCTCGCCGCGAACCACGACGGTGACATCCGTCGACGTTCCGCCGCCGTCACAGGTCAACACCTGCTCGACGCCGGCGGCGTCGGCGATCAGCGCAGCACCGAGGGCTCCGGCGGCCGGTCCCGACAGGACTGTCGTAATAGGCTGGTGAACAACCTCTTTGGCCGACAGGACACCGCCGTTGGACTTCATGACGTAGAACGGGATGTCGCGGGGTTCACCGTCGGTGGTCGAGAACTCACGCAGACGATTCGCGATGTTGTTCACGTAGTTGCGGATGTTCGGCTTGACCGCGGCGTCCACGAGTGTGGTGATGGACCGCTCGTATTCGCGGTACTCACGCAGCACCTGGCTCGAGATGCTCACCGTCGCATCGGGGAAAACTTCGAAGAGGATGTCGCGTACGCGCTCCTCGTGCGTCGGATCGGCGTACGAGTGCATGAGGCAGACGCCGATGGTCCGGATCCCGCGGTCCTTGAAGAACTGCGCTGCGCTGCGGACACTCTCTTCGTCGAGCGGACGAATCTCGCTGCCGTCGAAGGAAAGGCGTCCACCGACGGTGCGTACACGATCGGCGGGGACGATGCGTTCGGGCTTGACCCAGAAGTACGAGTTGCCGTAACCGTCCGGCACCGACTGACGAGCGATCTCGAGAACGTGCTCGTAGCCCTCAGTGGTGATGAAGCCGAGGTTCTCGACCTTGCCTTCGAGCAGCTTGTTCGTCGCTACGGTCGTGCCGTGGCTGACCGCACCGATGGAGTCGCCACTCTCACCGAGCTTGGCGAGTACCTTCTCGATACCGGCGAGAAAGCCCTCGGCGGGGTCCGCCGGGGTGGACGGGGTCTTGGTGGTGACGATGGCGCCGGTTTCGTCGTCCACTGCCACGATGTCGGTGAACGTTCCGCCGGTATCGATACCGACCCGAATCTTCCTGGGTTCCACGCTTCCTCCTGAGATCTTTGGCTCGTCTCGTCTGGTACCGATCGACGGTTGCGGCCTAGCCGGTAAGTGGCTCGTACCTGACGTGTAGAGCTATTCCACAGGTTCGGAAGAGCGGATTCTTTGTCACAATTCGCCGAATCGGGGGACCAAGGTTCGGCGCACGATCACGAGCGGATCTTCGCCGGCGCCCCCGTGGGTTACGCGGACGTGAAAAACGCCCCGAACCTGGTCGGTTCGGGGCGTTTCCCTCATCGCAAATCAGCTGTTGACACCTGAGTGAACTACTCGCGACAACCAGAACGCGCCAGGAATCCGCCTATAGCAACACCTGACAAAGCAATGGCTGCGCCGACGACGGCGCTGACCATCACCGTGCGAGCATCTGTGCCGCCCGCTGTCGGTGCAGCGGCCGGGAGAACCGCCGGTGCCGCGACAGCTCCGGAAACTACCGGCGCGCCTTCGACCGCCACTGCCGGTACCGCCGCCGCCACGGCGGCAGTGACCTTCTCGGGGATGCCGTTGGCAATGACGCCGTCGATGCTCTTGAAGAACACCCCGGCCATCTTCTTGGCTACACCGGTGATCATGCGCTGCCCGACGCCGCCGACCATCCCGCCGACCACGGCGTCGGCGTCATACGAAAGCAGCGTGCCACCCTCGTTCTCCGTCAAGGTGACCGTGACGTCCGCCTTCACCGTGCCGGGAGCACCCGCCCCCGAAGCCGTCATGACAAACGAATTTGGCCGATTCTGTTGCGACAGAACAACCTCGCCGTCGTAGACGCCCTTGATCGACGCGACCCCCGCCATGATGGAGAGCTTGTAGTGATTGTCCGTGAGCTGCTCGAGCGACTGCACACCGGGAATGGTCGCGGCCAGTACACGACCGTCCTGGAGCTTGTCGTAGACCTCTTCGCGAGGTGCCGTCAGCTGCGCGGTGCCGGCGATTCTCATGCATTCTCCTCTGATGACGAACCCGCGTGTGCGAGTCGAAGTTCGAACAGTTCGGACGGTGAAATGGGCATGGACGTGATCGAGATTCCTTCGGCGTCCTCGATGGCAGCCGCGATGACGGCGCTGGTGGGGATCACACCGGCCTCACCGGCACCCTTCATTCCGAGTGGGTTGAGTCCCGACGGCGTGACGGTGTGATCCATCTCGAGCGAATCCGGCATCTCGGTGACGAACGGCATCAAGAAGTCCATGTACGACGCGTTGAGCATCTGCCCGTGCTCGTCGTAGACGATCCGCTCGTAGAGTGCGCCGCCGATACCTTGCGCGACGGCGCCCATGACCTGACCTTCGACGATGCGGGGGTTGATCACGTTTCCGCAGTCGTGGATGACAACGTAACGACGGACCGTGATCTCGGCTGTCACGGGATCGGTTTCGACGATCGCCGCGTGCACTCCCGAAGCGAAGGTGGAACTGGGCGGCGAGTAGTAGCCGGTTGCTTCCAGACCGGGCTGCTCACCCTCGGGAATCGGCGGCTTCGACATGTCCGTGTCGGTCTTGGCGAAACCGGTGGCCAGCTTCGACTCACGGTCGAACGCATATCGTAGCGGGTTCGACAGCACGGCAACAACACTCAGCGGTACGGACGTACCCTCCACTCCGGCTTCGGTGCCGATCTTGCACACGTGCCCTTCCCGGAGTTCCAGTTCGGTTTCCGGCAGATCCAAGATTCCGGAGGCGATCTTCTTCGCCTTCTCCGCGACCATCTGCGCCGCGACATGGAAGGCCGAACCCGACATGACCGCCCCACGCGAGGCGAAAGTGCCGACGGCATAACCGAACCGGCGGGTGTCACCCGTGACGATCTCGACGTCGGAGACCTTGACTCCGAGATCGTCCGCGACGATCTGGGCGAACGCGGTCTGGTGGCCTTGGCCTTGCGTCGTCAAGCCTGTTGCGGCCTTGACCTTTCCGGACGTCTCGACGACGACGTGTGCACCCTCGTAGGGTCCGGGTCCGGTTCCCTCGACGTACGCGCCGATACCGATGCCGACCGACCGACCTTCGGCACGAGCCTTCCTCTGGTACTCGGGAAATCCGTCCCAGTCGATGAGCTTCTTGAGCTTGTCGATGCCCGCCTGGTAGTCGCCCGTGTCGTAGATCAACGGGCGTCCGTCCTGGAACATCAGGCCGAAGTCGTACGGCATGTCCTCGGGGCGAATGAAGTTCGCCTCCCGCACCGCGATCTTGTCCTTTTTCAGGTACTTGGCGATGGCGTCCATGGATCGCTCCATCGCGAACACGGCCTGCGGACGTCCGGCGCCGCGGTACGGGGTCACGATCACGGTGTTGGTGTACAGCGAATAGGCGTTGACCCGGAACGACTTCGGCTTGTACGGCCCGAGAACCTGCGTCGCGGTGTTGATCATGACGATGATCCCGTACGGCAGGTAGGCACCGTTGTCGTGCCAGAACGTGAAGTCGAACGCCAACAGACGACCCTCGTCGTCGAATCCGATGTCGACCTTCTGGATCTGCCCGCGCTCGTGTGCGCTCGAGATGAAGTGCTCACGGCGATCCTCGACCCACTTCACCTCGCAGGAGATACCGGCCTGGCCGAGGCGTCGAGCGGCCCACGTGATCATGACTTCTTCGGGCCACGGGTGAACGATCTTGACGCCGAATCCGCCGCCGACGTCAGGAGCGATGCAGTGAACCTTGTTCAGCGCCATCCCCAATCGCGCGGCGATTGCGGCGCGGGCGGACGTGGACGTCTGGGTGGAGGTCCAGAACGTGAGGGTGTTCTCGTCACCGTCCCAACGTGCGTAGACGCCCTTGCCCTCCATCGGCATGGAAGCCGAACGCTCGATTTCGAGATCCAGCGTCAGTCGGTGCGGCGCGGCGGCCAGTTCGGCATCCAGATCTCCGAACCCGTGCTGCAGGTGAGCGGCGACGTTGTCCGGAACGTCGGCGTGGACGGCGTTGGCGGCGGTGCGAGCGACGTCGATCCCCACTACAGGCTTCAGCGCCTCGTAGGTGACGTCGATCTTCGCGCAAGCGTCCTCGGCGATGTACCGGTTGTCGGCGACCACCATGGCGATGGCTTCTCCGACATGCTTCACCTCGTCCTTCGCGAGGGGATACCCGTTGCGCGGAGCGATGATTCCCGGATGAGGAATGAGCAGTGGCAGGTTCTCCGCCATTTCCGGCGTGTCCGCGAGGAGATCTTCGTAGGTGTAGATGGCATGTACGCCAGGCACTTCCAGCGCCTGATCGATGTCGATGTCGATGATTCGCGCATGGGCGTGCGGCGACCTGACGAATGCCGCGATCAGCGCGTTGTGGCCCAGATCGTCGAGGTATCGCCCCTGACCGCTGAGCAGACGCGTATCTTCCTCGCGCGGAATCGGTTTACCGAAGAACTTGCCGTCGTCGGCAACCGAATGATCGGCCGTCGAATGATCGGAAGCGGGGTGCTTCGCCCCGTTGCGCTTTGCTGGTTTGACCGGAGTACTCATGCCTTACCCGCCCGTCCTCCGACGGGATTCGTTGTTCCCCGCACCTTGCGATCCAACGCCTCCCGAGTGGACGCGTCGTCGATTCCGAGCGGGAACTGCCCGGCCCGTTCACGCTTGATCTCGGCTGCGCGCAAAACCGACGCCCTGATGTTCTGGTACCCCGTACAACGGCAGAGGTTTCCCGCTATCGCGTCGGTAGCTTCCTCCCGCGTGGGGTTGGGGTTCTCCTCGAGAAATGCCGCGATGGTCGTCACGAATCCCGGAGTGCAGAATCCGCACTGCAGACCGTGACAATCCTTGAACGCCTGCTGAACCGGATGCAAAGTGCCGTCCGGCTCGACGAGGCCTTCGACGGTGGTGATCGATCGACCTTCGAGGCTGGCCGCGAGGACGAGACAGGATCGAACAGGCTTTCCGTCGAGCAGCACGGTGCACGCACCACACACGCCGTGTTCACAACCCACGTGCGTGCCCGTCTTACGGAGGTGGTGACGAATGGCATCCGAAGCCAGAGTGCGGGAGGGAAGAACGACGGTGTTCGTCACCTCGTTGAGCGTGAACGTGACAGCTACATGGTGCTCACCGGTATCTGCTGCCAGCTCGGCAAGTTGATCCTCGATGGAGCGATCGTTTTTGGACATTGTCACCACTTTCCTGCCAGTACTGCGTTCTCACTGAGAGCATCCGTTGCCGCCGCGAAGCCGACCCGCGCCGTGAGCGCGGACACCAACTGCGAGCGGTACGCCGCCGTCCCGTGAATGTCTGCCTCGGTATCTATCTGCGCGCGGGCGCATTCCCCGAGGGTGCGCCAACGCGGGTCTCGCTGATCCGTCGCGGACGCCCCCGCCAGCACGTTCGTGTAGTCCACGACCTGCCCCAGCTCTCCGGCGGACACGTACGTCATGTGCGCTTCGGCCACCAGACCGTCGACCACGCGAATCCGTGCGACGACACCGACCAGTGCGTAGTCACCGTGACGGCGCGCGATCTCGTCGATGGCGGTTCCCACGCCGGGTTCGGCGGCGGGCACCGACACCGACACCGCGATCTCGTCTGATTCCAGGCTCGACTCGAGAGGGCCGGCGAAGAGATCCGTCGACGCGATCTCGCGGGTGCCACGCACCGACTGGACGGTCACGCTGCCCCCGAGCAGCGTCAGGACTGCCGGCATCTCCGCCGACGGATCGGCATGGACGATGGAGCCGACGCTCGTCCCGCGGTTACGGATCGTGGGGTGCGCTACCAACTGCAGAGCACGGTTCAGCAGAGGCTGGACTCGACGAGCACCTTCGTCGGCCGCCAGCACCGAGTGCGTGGCCAGGGCCTGGAACCGCACTCCTTCGTCTTCGGACGAGGTCACCGAAGCGAGGTTCGGGATCGATCCGATGTCGACGATGTGGGCGGGCGCGGCGAGGCGCATGGACAGCAGCGGCACAAGCGATTGCCCACCGGCGAGCACCTTCCCCTCGTGAGAGACCTCGGAGAGGATTCGGCACGCGTCCTCGACCGAGGACGGTCGGTGATAAGTCAGCGGCGACGGTTTCATTACTCAATCCTGCCTCTATGAGTCACTTCACGTTTTGTGCAGATGTGACAACGGTCACGGGTCATACCTGGCATACATTCAACTTGGCATCACGTGAGCTGCGCCACGGGCTCTTCAAGTTCGTCATCTGACGCATTCGCCCCCGGCGTTGCGCCCGGCCGCCTCCCGGACTTCGGCCTGTTCAGTTCAGGGTTCCAGGACCCCACGAGCCGGCAGAGGTGGTACATCACGATCACGACGATGGTGCCGAGCGCGATACCTCCGAGCGAGAACGTGTCACTGAACTTCAGCGCCGTGTCGCCGATACCGATGATCAGACCGGCGGCAATCGGCATCAGATTCAGCGGGTTCCCGAAGTCGACGCCGTTCTCTTTCCAGATCTTGGCGCCGAGCAGACCGATCATGCCGAACAGAACCACAAGAATTCCGCCCAGGACGCCGCCGGGCGTCGCCGCCATGACTGCTCCGAACTTGGGCGAGAAGCCGAGCAGGATCGCGATGAAACCCGCAATCACGTACGCGGCGGTCGAGTACACCCGCGTGGCAGCCATGACACCGATGTTCTCGGCATGAGTCGTCGTAGGGGAGCCGCCTACTGCGCTGGCGATGGCGGTGGCAAAACCGTCACCGGCAATGGCGCGTCCGATGTACGGGTCGAGATCGTCGCCCGTGATCTCGGCGACCGCCTTGACGTGTCCGGCGTTTTCCGCGACCAGTGCGATGACACCGGGAAGCACCAGAACGATGAACGTGAGGCTGAACGAGGGAGCATGAATACCGACGATCCCGTTGGCTTCGTCCGAGAACGGCGGCAACCCGCACCAGGACGCCGAGTGCACCGAATCCCAGTTGACACGAAAGTGCTCGGTGGGTGCGCCGCTACCACTGGCGGACGTGATCGGACCGGAGAGCCGGTCGAGGACCCACGAGAAGATGTAGCCGAAAACCAGCGCGACGAGAATGGCGATACGTCCCAGGAAGCCGCGTAGCGCAACGCTCATCACGATCAGTGCAACCATCACGATCAGTGCCACCCACTGATCCTGCGGCCAGTACAACCCCGCGACAACGGGCGCCAGGTTGAAGCCGATCAACATCACCACAGCGCCGGTGACCACCGGCGGTAGCGCTTTACTGATGACGCCACCGCCGAGAAAGTGGATGGCGATGCCGACGAATCCCAGAACCAACCCCGACACCAGAATCGCACCGGTCACTTCGGCCGTCGTTCCACCTTGGGCACGAATGGCGGCAACGCCACCGACAAAAGCTGCGGATGTTCCGAGGTAGCTGGGGACGTGCCCCTTGACCACCAGCAGGAAGAAGAGCGTACAAAAGCCTGACATCATCACGGCAAGTTGAGGATTGAGGCCCATGATGATCGGGAAGACGAACGTCGCGCCGAACATCGACACGACATGCTGGCCGCCCAACCCGATGGTTCTCGCCCAACTGAGTCGCTCGCCGGGAGCGACCACTTCACCGGCTCCGATGTTCTTTCCGTCTCCGTGCAACGTCCAGATCGGCATGACGAGACCTTTCGCAAAGGAGGAAGGTGTTCGAAATGCTTTGTGCCCCAGCCCACAAACACCGTGTCTGGAGTGAAACGCTAATGCAGGACCGAGATTCGGACGTGATGACAATCTGCCAGAACCCACTCACCGAGATTGGCAACAATGGTGGCAGATGATGCGGGCAGGGGTCATCGTCAGTGTTGGAGGCAGTTTCGACCGAAATGAGGACCACGCCACGAAGGGCCCAAACATTTTCTTCGGCTTAATGATTCCGTAACACGATGTCTGTCAACGGAAAACGACAGTCCTAGCCGAGGGCTGCGAGGATCCCTGCTGCCATCTCCGCGACCTGATCATCGGTCATGACAAACGTCGGCGAAATCTGCATCGCACCCTGACCCGCCGCGCGACCCGAAATACCATGCTCACGAAGCGTCTTCACGAACGGCAACGCCTCCGCCGGATCAGCCAACTGCACCGCAGCAACCGCACCGAGCCCACTACGAACCTCCGCCACCCGCGGATGCTCCGCCAACGGCTGCAGATGCGTATGCAACGACGCCTCCAAACGCTTCGACTCCGCGAGCAGATTCTCACGCTCGAGAATGTCCAGGTTCGCCATCGCCGCCGCAGCAGCACCGGCATGCCCGCCGTACGTGTAACCATGACGCCACCACGAACCCGCATAGAACGGCTCCGCCACCCGCGGCGCGATGAACACCGCACCCATCGGAACGTAACCCGACGTCAAACCCTTTGCCGTGGTCATCATGTCCGGCTGCAAATCGAAACGAGTAGACGCGAACCACTCACCACCGATCCGGCCGAAACCGGTCACGACGTCGTCGACGACAAACAGAATGTCGTGCTCACGGCAGATGTCACGCACCTCCGCCAGATACCCCTCCGGCGGCAGATACACCCCACCCGCACCGATGATCGGCTCCGCGAAGAACGCAGCGATCTTGTTCGCACCGACCCTCTCGATCAACTCGAGCAGACTCTTCGCATCATCCCAGCCGACCGTCGCCGCATCCGCCATCAGCTCGCCGTACCCCTCACGGTTCACCGGAATACCAGCGAGAGCCGTTCCGGCAACATGCATTCCGTGATACGCCTTCTGACGACCGACGATGATCGCCTTCTCCGGCTGCCCCACCTCGTGCCAGTACCGGCGAGCGAGCTTCGCCGCAGTGTCCACCGAATCCGAACCACCCGAGGTGAAGAAGATCTTGCTCCCGGCAACCGGCGCGATCGTCGCCAACCGCTCCGCCAACACCTGCGTGGTCTCGGGAACAAAATCACCGAAATTCGAGAAATGAGCGATCTTCGACAACTGAGCCGCTACCGCGTCCGCAATCTCGGTGCGCCCGTGCCCGACATTGGTGAACCACAGGCCCGCCGTCGCATCCAGATACCGAGTGCCCTCGCGGTCCCAGATGTACGCGCCCTCACCGCGTGAGACGACAAACGCGCCGTTCTTCTCCACAGCGCCCATGTCCGCGAACCCGTGCCACAATGCCGAAGCCATCGTCTTTCTCTCCCAACTGGATACGTTCGAAATAGATCGGTCAGTTCACGCGGAGTGCGGGCGGAAGAACCCGCTCGACCCACTGGGTTGCCTGCTCGAATGCGTAGGCGAGTTGGAGTACGTCCAAGTCGGCTCCGTGCCGACCGATGATCTGGATACCCATGGGAAGCGAACGATCGTCGAAGCCGACCGGCATCCCCGCAACCGGAACCCCGGCCATCGTCCAGGGAACAACCGTCTCCATCCACCGGTGATACGTGTCCATCGATCGGCCGTCGACGGTCTCGGGCCAGTGAGTGTTCTTGTCGAAAGGAAACACCTGGGCACTGGGCGCAAGAATGTAGTCGTAGGTTTCGAACATCTTGGTAATGGCCGACAGCCAGCCGTTGCGGGCCTCCGCGGCCTTGGTCACGTCGAGAGCCGACAGTGTGACCGCGTGCTCGAGTTCCCACAACAGTTCGGGCTTCATCAACTCGCGCAAGCTCGGATCGTTGTACTGATCGATCAAGCCGAGCTGTGCCCACCAACGCCACCGCAAGAACAGTTGCCAGATGTCCTCGGGTTTGAAGTCGGGAAGCGCCGCCTCGACGCGGCACCCCAACTGTTCGAAGACCTCGAACGAGGATTCGCACAACTCGAGAACTCCAGGTTCGGTTGCCAGGTAACCGTTCCAGTCACCGACCCATGCGATCCGAGAGCCCTTCAGATCACGTGCGAGGCTTTCGGTGAATACCGCGGGATCCTCACGAATCCCCAACGGTGCATAAGCATCCGGCCCCGCCATCGTGGAAAGCAGGTGAGCCACGTCGGTGACGGTTCGGCCCATCGGGCCCACAACGGCGCCCTGAGCGATGAATCCCGTCTCCGGTATCCGACCCCAGGATGGTCGAAACCCAACAACGTTGTTGAATGCCGACGGGTTTCGGAGCGAACCCATGTAATCGCTTCCATCAGCCACCGGCAACATGCGGAGCGCCAACGACGCTGCGGCGCCACCGCTGCTACCGCCGGCAGTGCGCGAATTGTCGTACGGCGACACCGTCGTACCCCACACCGGGTTGTACGTCTGGGATCCGAGCCCGAACTCCGGTGTGTTCGTCTTGCCGATCACAATGGCACCGGCAGACCTGATCCGCTTGACGAACAGTTCGTCATCTTCGGCGATTCGGTCCGCGAACATCGGCGACCCGGACGTGAACGGCAGACCCTTGGCTGCCGAAAGATCCTTCACCGCATGCGGAAACCCGTGCATCCAACCGAGATACTCCCCACTCGCCAACTGCGAATCACGCTCGCGCGCCTCCGCCGTCAACGCTTCCCGATCCCGCAATGCGACGATCGCGTTCACCGCCGGGTTATGTAATTCGATCTGATCGAGGAAGCTGTCCATCACCTCGACACACGACACTTCACGCCTGCGTATCAGACCACTGAGCGTGACCGCATCGGCCATGACGAGTTCGCGATTCTCGGGCGCACCGGAAACGCTCTCGTCGACAGGGTCAGCAGCATGAACCATCGTGAATCCTTTCAAGCAGTGAAGTGGGGTACGCCGCGGCGGACTCGCCGACACCGGCAACTGATTCGGGGACGAATTGCCGGTGGCGGCGCGACTGTCGAGGTTTCCAGCGAGGTTCTTGCCTACTACTGACCGAGATCGACGATGGCAGCGACTGGGCCGCCGCCCTCGGGACCCTGGTGCGCTGCCGATACCGAGACGAACACTGCCGGATCGCCGGTGACAGCTGCCGTGACTCCGCCGACACACGACTTGATCTGGCGGTGCCAGTGCACGTCGGAGTCATCGAGCATCGCATTACGACGGCCACGGACCGTTCCGTCCTGACTGGCCTCGCACTTCAAGAACACGTTGACGAGTTGACCGTCCAGGTCGCTCGAGTGCGGCCGCTCCGGAAGTTCGAGTCCGGCGTCACGGATCGCCGCCCAGATGCCGTCCTGGTCGAGCGGATCCTTCATCACGCTGTGGCCGATCCGGTAGCGTCCGCCGACGCCACGTGCGTTACCGACGACGACGATCTGCGCGCGGTCCAACTCGACGCCGGACGAGCAGGATGCGACAGAGGAGAAGAGTTCGCGGCTGTGCATGACATCCTCGTCGGTCGGCATGTCGATTTCGCCGAGCGCAACCGCGATCCCCAGAGCCGTTCCGCCGTTGGACAGGTCCATCGACTCATGAGTCTGTTCGGTCCACACAGTCTTGCCGCGGCTCTTGGCGTCACGGATGGTGTGAATTGTCAGCAACGGAGTCTTGGTCTGTACGTAGTGCACGTCGGCGGGATCGGTGATGCCGGCATTGGCCATCGCGTCTTTCACTGCCGCAGCAACTTTGGTGATCATGGCCGTACGGCCGATGTCCTCGGGCAGCAGTTGCTCACTCATGGCGACACCCACGGTCAGTCGCGGCTCTTCGGTCTTGGTGACCTTGTCTGCCGGTACGGTCGCGAAGATCGTCGCGTGCGGGCTGATCACGCCGTCCGTGCCGCCGGACCAGACGATCGGCACCTCCGCCACTTCTTCGGGGCTGCGATTACCCTTGGCGGAGAGAACCTCTCGGAACGCTCGGTCCGCGATGATGCGCGTGTAGTCGTTGACGCCGCCGTTACCCTCGGTTTTGCCGATGACTGCAATGACGCGGTCGGCCTCGAGGACACCGTCGTCGATCAGCTTGGCGAGCTCACTGGCGTCGGAGACGCTGTGTAGCGGAACCTTACGGACCTCGATTGCTTCGGGCATTGGCATCTCCTTGTATAGGGAATCGTGGAGGCAAAATTGGGCCTTGACAGCTCCGGGCGCCCAGTCCAGCCGAGCGGTTCGGAACTGCCGTGTCGACCACGCTATGACGACTCGAACCCATCGGCATCGTCAATACTTGCCCAAACGAAAACCGCGATTGGTTATTTCGACTCCGAATCACCGGTTGCGCGCCGCCCCATTGGTTCTCACTTACGATTCGACCATGGACACCACTGTTGTCGACCATCCGCTGGCGGCATCGCTGCTCACGACCATGCGCGACGCTCGCAGCGACAACGCAACGTTCCGGTCCGCCTTGCGCAGACTGACCCATATGTTGGTCTACGAGGCCATGCGCGGCGCAGAACTGGAACAGTTCGACATCGAGACGCCAGTTGCTCCGACGCTGGGGGTGCGGCTGGCGAATCCACCGCTCCTGGTCCCGGTCTTGCGAGCGGGCCTCGGCATGGTCGAACAGGCGAGTGCCCTTATTCCGCAGGCAGGCGTCGGTTTCGTGGGAATGGCACGAGACGAGAAGACACACCAGCCGGTTCCGTATCTCGAGTCCCTGCCAGCTGATCTGTCGAGCACCCCCGTCTACGTCCTCGATCCGATGTTGGCGACCGGTGGATCCATCGTCCGCACAATCGATCTGCTCATTGCACGCGGAGCCACCGATGTGACTGCAATATGTGTCGTCGTGGCTCCGGAGGGGATCGAAGCACTGAAGAACTCCGGACATCCGGTCCGGCTCCTCACAGCGAGCATCGACGACGGCCTGAACGAAAATGCTTTCCTGATACCTGGACTCGGAGACGCGGGCGATCGCCAATTCGGGCCGCGGTAGTTGGCAGACATACGGAGAACCGCTCATTTCGAGAGGCTATTTTCGTCAACTGTTGACAATGTTCGTCGCGTGATCGAGCGTAGTCTCGCGACATGGATAGATCTGCCAAATATTCGAGCGAAGAGCTTCAACATTTGCCAGAAGGTGGCGACTACAGACTCACAGTTCGGGATGTCCTCGAGCTGCCCAGTCTGCGTGGAGCCGAAGTCCTTGCCGGGCACGGGGGCTTACGCCACCTCGTTCAATCGGTGAACGTGATGGAAGTACCGGACATCCTCGCTTGGGTGAAGCCGAACGAGTTGTTGGTGACAACCGGGTTCCCGCTGCGCTACGGGCGAACCGGCGAGCTTCTCGACGACACAGATCTCAGTGACCTCGTCGACGGTCTTGCACGTCGAGGAGTCGCGGCACTTGCCGTGAAAACGGGCCGTTATCTCGACGAGCTGCCCGAGGCGATGCTGCACATGGCAGAGCAGCGAGGGCTTCCGCTGTTGGTTCTTCCCGTCACCGCGGGATTCGACGAGGTGATCTCGGAGGTCTTCACCAAGTTGGTGGCGAAGCAGTCCGCGGCACTCGACATTGCCGATCGACTTCACCGCTCGTTGACGTCGATCGTCTTGGAAGGTGGCGATCTACCTCAGATTGCCGCAGAATTCGCCGCGCTTTTCGACGTCAGCGTTCTGATCTGCTCGCCGGACGGAAGGGTATTGACCGAGGCCGGGGATTCAGCCGCGCTGAATGCGCTTCCGTTGTTCGAAAGCACCGGTCGGTTCCTGACCGAGCGGGTCGCCGTCGGTTTACAGAACGCGCCCAAGGGATTTCCCGGCCAGTTGGCGCTCACCCGAGTGGTGGCCGGCGGCACCGACCACGGCCGGATGGTGGCGTACGCCGGCACCCACGAACTCGGCGCAGTTGTCGTTCAAGCGCTGGAGCGAGCGGCCACCGTTGCCGCGCTGGCCGTCACCAAACAGCTGGCAGTTGCGGCAGTGGAATCCAAGTTCCGCGGCGACTTCCTCCGCGACGCACTGATAGGCGAAGCCGGCTCGCCTGCGGAAGTGAGCGCGCACTTCACCCAGTTGGGGTGGGATGTCACTCGTCCACTTGCCGTTGTGGTTGCAGAACTCGACGTCGATCACCCGGAATCCCAGCACGCGAATTCCACTCGCACGGACCAAGATCGACTCAGCGACGGCTGGCAACAAGTGGTACGAACACACGAGCGGACGGCGCCGTCCGTCGGGTTTCGACACGAGGTGGTCACGCTTTTCCCGACCAGCACCGACCGTGCGGTTCGGGACATCGAAGGGTTGGTGCGCAAGGTTGCCGGCGATCGCACCAGCGGCCGCCGATCCTTCAGCACGGGAGTGAGCCGGGTGATCTACTCCCTGGCCGATCTACCCGCGGCCTACGACCAAGCCTGTACAGCCGTGGTCGTCGGCCGACGTATCAACGGGCCGGGGCAGATCGCACACTTCGACGAACTCGGTGTACACCGACTCCTCTCGCTCCAGACGGACAAGAGCGAACTGCGTTCGTTCACCGATGACGTTCTGAAGTCCTTGTCGGCGGACAACGCCGAAGCCGCTGACCTGCGTCTGACACTCCAGACCCTGCTCGACTGCAATTGTAATGTCGCCGAGGCCTCCCGGGCGCTGCACATGCACTACAACACTTTGCGTTACAGAATCGGAAAGCTGGAGAGCGTCGTCGGATCGTTCACCGACGACCCCGTCCTTCGATTGAACGTCTCACTCGCCCTGCAGGTCATGAAGATGCACGAAATGTCATGACTTCGCACGATATGAGCTGACAGAACGTCCCGATAACGGTTCGATGCAACCGCAATCGCGCCGCCCGGTGAGCGTTCGTCACTTCTTACCCACCACTGACACCCGTCGTCGGCAAGGTTACCCATGTGCCGTTCACCGGTGCCCGCTTACGGTTCGAAAGACGGGCCGCACATACCTCCTTCAGTGGCCCTGGCCGGTTTCTCGGTCCAGCGGACCGGAGTCGACCGAACTACGGAGGCCTCAACCACCAACTGGCTCAGCCAATTACACCAGAACACGGCGGTGCGACATGAACTCGACTTCGAAGCCTCACAACACAAGTGCTCGTAGTGGTCCGTTACACGACGTGATAGTCGTCGACCTCACGCGCGCACTCGCGGGTCCTCACGCGGCAATGATGCTCGGCGATCTGGGTGCCGACGTGATCAAGGTCGAATCACCTCACGGCGGCGACGACACCCGTGGGTGGGGGCCGCCTTTTGTGGAGCCCACGTTGGAACCACCGAACACGCAACGGGAATCGACGTATTTTCTGTCCACGAACCGGAACAAGAAGTCGATCACGCTCGATCTGAAATCCGACAGTGGGCGCGCGACCCTCGAAGATCTCGTCTGCCGCGCCGATGTTCTCATGGAGAACTTCCGCACCGGAGTTCTCGATCGACTCGGATTCTCGACCGAGCGGCTGGCCGAACTCAATCCTCGACTGATCGTTCTGTCCATCAGCGGTTTCGGCCACGACGGCCCGGAAGGCGGTCGCGCCGGCTACGACCAGATCGCCCAGGGGGAAGCCGGACTCATGTCGCTGACCGGCTCGAGTCCGGACGACGTTCAACGAGTCGGAGTTCCGATCGCCGATCTTCTCGCCGGAATGTACGGGGCGTTCGGTGTCGTCGCGGCTTTGAAGGAACGCGAACAGACGGGGAAAGGCCGCGTTGTCCGAACGTCGCTCTTGGCCAGCGTGGTCGGTGTTCACGCGTTTCAAGGAACGAAGTGGACCGTCGCCGGCGAGGTAGGCACAGCGCAGGGCAACCACCATCCCTCCATCGCACCGTACGGACTCTTTCGTACCGGCGATGGCGCAGTGCAGATCTCGGTCGGCAGCGAAAGCCTGTGGAGAAGATTCTGCGAAGGATTCGACCTCGACCCTGACGCCCCGGGTATGGCAACAAACGCCGAACGCGTCGAAAATCATTTCCAGGTCGTCGAATTGATCGAACGTACCTTCAAGCCGTACTCGCGTGACGAGCTTCTGACCGAACTCGACCGCATCGGAGTACCGGCAGGACGGGTTCGGACGATCTCCGAAGTGTACGAATGGGAGCAGACCCGATCACAGGGATTGCTCGTCGACGTCGACCACAGCACGCTCGGAAACATCACACTGCCCGGTCCACCGCTACGATTTTTCGATCCGGACGGAACCGAGGTGACGGAGACCCGCCACACTGCACCTCCGGTTCTCGGTGAAGACACTGACGAAATCATGTCGTGGCTACAAGGATTCACCCGATGAACCGCCTGACGGCTCGCGACTTGCTCGACCTGGTGATCGATGCCGGCACCTGGGAATCGTGGGATACCCCTCCGATTCCCGTCGCGACCGACTCCGACTACGCCGAAGCACTTCTGCGGGCCCAGGAGAAGACCGGGCTCGACGAGTCCGTCCTGACCGGAAGCGCCTCCGTCCGAGGCCGCCGTGTGGCAATCATCGTCTGCGAGTTCGGTTTTCTCGGTGGTTCGATCGGCGTGGCGGCGGGAGAACGCCTCGTCGTCGCCATCCGTCGAGCCACGCAAGAGCAGCTGCCCCTTCTTGCGCTTCCCACGTCCGGGGGAACGCGTATGCAGGAGGGGACGACGGCGTTTTTGCAGATGGTCAAGATCACCGCGGCGCTCATCAAGCACAAAGAAGCGCACCTGCCCTACATCGTCTATCTCCGAAACCCCACCACCGGAGGCGTATTCGCGTCCTGGGGATCACTCGGTCACGTGACGATCGCGGAACCGGGGGCCCTCGTCGGATTCCTCGGCCCTCGAGTGTTCGAGGCCTTGTACAACTCACCTTTCCCCGCCGGTGTCCAGACAGCGGAGAACCTTCACGAGCACGGACTCATCGATGCAGTGAGGCCGCCAGACCAGCTCGCCGAAATCGTCGAACGCGCATTGCGCATCATCACCGGGGCGCATCGTGGGTACTTATTGCCCAGTGACCCGTGCTCGTACGATTGCCCACCCGATACGTCGGCGTGGGAATCCGTCGTCGCATCCCGACGCGAAGACCGACCGGGGATACGGGAAGTGTTGCTCAATTCCGCCTCGGACATGCTCCCGCTCAACGGAACCGGCCAAGGCGAGAACGATCCCGGCATCATGCTCGCGCTCGTTCGCTTCGGCGACATGCCCTGCGTCCTTCTCGGACAGGACCGGCGCGGACAGACTGCTCACTCCCCACTCGGCCCCGGCGCTCTGCGGGAGGCTCGGCGAGGTATGCGGTTGGCCGCAGAACTCGACCTGCCGCTGGTGACGATCATCGACACAGCGGGCGCGGCACTGTCGAAGGAGGCCGAAGAAGGCGGACTGGCGGGCGAGATCGCTCGGTGTATAGCCGACATGATTTCACTCGAGGTCCCCACCATTTCCCTCCTGCTCGGGCAGGGCACGGGCGGCGGCGCCCTGGCACTGATTCCGGCCGATCGAGTGCTGGCGGCCCGCCACGGTTGGCTCTCGCCCTTACCTCCCGAAGGTGCGAGCGCGATCATGTTCCACGACGTCACGCACGCGCCGGACATGGCAGCCAGTCAAGGGATCAGGTCCTTCGATCTGCTCGCGGGCGGCATCGTCGATCGGGTCATCCCCGAATTTCCCGATGCCGCGGACGAATCCGCCGCCTTCTGCACTCGAGTCGGAGCGGTACTGCACTACGAGCTGAGCGTGCTCAGTGCTACCGATGCGACTGAACGGCTCAACACCCGCACCGAACGCATCGACCGTATCGGCCTGGTCGAAGCCAGTACCTCCGTCTGATCGATCAGTACCCAGAACACCGGAAAGGCCGGACATCCTCCGCGGAGGATGTCCGGCCTTCGTCGATCGAGCACACTCAGCCAAGCGTCACGTGAGTTGCTTGGCGGGTTCCTCCCGCTCGCCGCCGGGAGTCTTCGAATCCGGCTTGTTCGGTTCCGGATTCTTCGCATTCAGTTCCGGGTTCTTCGAACCGATGAACTGGCACAGGTGGTACATCCCGATCACGACGATGGTGCCGAGCGCGATGCCGCTGAGCGAGAACGTGTCACTGAACTTCAGGGCCGTATCGCCGATACCGATGATGAGGCCGGCCGCGATCGGCATGAGGTTGAGCGGATTGCCGAAGTCGACGCCGTTCTCCTTCCATATCTTGGCGCCGAGAAGGCCGATCATGCCGTAGAGCACCACGGTGATTCCGCCGAGAACACCGCCGGGCGTCGCCGAGATGACGGCACCGAACTTGGGGGAGAAGCCGAGCATCATGGCGACGATGCCGGCAACCGCGTAGGCGGCGGTGGAGTACACACGGGTCGCTGCCATGACACCGATGTTCTCGGCGTACGTAGTGGTGGGCGAACCGCCGACGCTGCTGGCGATAGCGGTGGCGAAACCGTCACCGGCGAGCGCACGTCCCATGTACGGGTCGAGGTCGTCCCCGGTCATCTCGGCCACGGCCTTGACGTGGCCCGCGTTCTCCGCGATCAACGCGATGACACCCGGAAGGACCAGGATGATGAACGTGAGGCTGAACGACGGAGCGTGGATGCCGACGATTCCGTTGGCCTCGTCCGAGAACGGGGGAAGGCCGAACCACGACGCCGACTGCACCGAATCCCAGTTGACGCGGAAGTGCTCGGTGATCTGACCGGTGCCTGCGTCGTAGGAGGTGATCGTCCCCGAGACCCGGTCGAGGATCCAGGAGAGGACGTAGCCGAAGATCAGCGCCAGGAAGATGGCGATGCGCGCCATGAAGCCTCGTAGCGCGATACTCATGACGATCAGGGCCACCATGACGATCAGAGCCACCCACTGGTCCTGTGGCCAGTACAGCCCCGCGACGACGGGTGCCAGGTTGAATCCGATCAACATCACCACCGCGCCGGTCACCACCGGGGGAAGAACCTTGAATACGACCCGGCCACCGAGGAAGTGGATCGCGATACCGATGGCCGCCAGGACCAGTCCGGACACCAGGATCGCGCCGGTCACCTCTGCGGATGTTCCGCCTTGGGCACGAATGGCGGCGATACCACCGACAAAGGCCGCCGACGTACCGAGGTAGCTGGGAATGCGTCCCTTGACCACCAGCAGGAAGAAGAGCGTACAAAAGCCCGACATCATCACGGCAAGTTGAGGATTGAGCCCCATGATGATCGGGAAGACGAACGTCGCGCCGAACATCGACACCACGTGCTGGCTGCCCAGCCCGATGGTTCTTCCCCAGCTGAGCCGCTCGCCGGGAGCGACCACTTCACCCGGTCTGATGTTCTTTCCATCTCCGTGCAACGTCCAAATCGGCATGATGGGACCTTTCGTGCAGAGGAAGGTGTCCGAACGCTGAGTGTGCTCCAGCTCACAAAACACCGTGACTGGAGTGAAACGCTATTACAGCGCGGGGGTATCGACGTGATGACAATCTGCCAGAACCCACGGACCCGGATTGGCAATATTAGTGATTGATGCCGCGCATCGCGGTTATCTTCAGTGCTAGAGACAGATCCAGCCGGAGTTCGGGTTGCGCCGTGAAGGGTCCCAGCATTTTCTCCAGCTTAACGACCCTGTAACGCAGTGTGTTGTAATGGAAGTGGAGCTTGCGCGCTGTCTCGGCGATGTTGATGTTGGTCGCGAGCAAGACTTCCAATGTCTTGCGCATGTCCTGCGCTTCGGCAGTTTCCTCCGTCAGTTCCCGCAGTGTCTCCCGCGCGAACGTCTCCAGCTCGTTTTCGTCCTCGACCAGACTGAGCAGTCTGTACACGCCCAGATCGTCGAACTGAGTCACCGTCCACGGACCGGAGATCCGGCGTCCGACGGTCAGTGCGGTGCGCGCCTGACTGTAGAGCGCCGGAACGGCGTCGATCGCCGCTGTCGGCCGGGACACCCCGACACTGAACGGCCTTCTCCCGCCGCCACCTTCACCGCGAACGACCGTGACGAGGTCCCGCACCAATGCCATCGTGTCGGTGCCGACGCCCATCACGATCACCGTCTCGCCCGTCAGCGCGGTCACCGCCGCACCGGGATCACGGTGGGCGATCGCCCCGGAGAACGCCATCGCCTGGCGATCGACGACGGGCAGCCGAGCGGGCGCCGCAGAGGCCGGTTCGTCGATCGGGTCCGGCTCGATCGAGACGATCACCAGCGGGCGGTCGAAGTCCCAACCGAATGTCTTGGCATGGGAGACAACGTGATCGTGGTCCCCGGCCCGGCCGAGGAGCAGGTCGTGAACGAAGTTGGCGCGATGGCGTTCCTCCACCGACGCCACGGCTTGTTCGCGGGTGATGACCAACGCACACACCGACGCGGCCCGCTCGACCAGGTACTGGTCGTAACTCGTCATCACGCGCTCACCGGTGAACAACGCGAGACGCCCGTGGTCGATGTGATTGGCGGAAATCGCGGACACCGCGATGAATTGACCGTCGAACTCGTGCAGACCCAATCCGCCCTCGACGGTGTCGGTCCGCAGACGACCGGTGGAATCGACGGCGGGACAGGCAGACAGATGCTTGCGCTCCGCGGCGTCCCCGGCGCGGCAGATCTCGCGTCCGTCCGAGGTGGTGATCAGGGCAGCGCCCTTCATCTCCCGAGCGATGACTTCGGTCAATTGCGGGAGGCCGCCGCCGCCCATCACGACGTCGACCAGCAGCCGTCGCAAGCGCTCGGCCCCGAACATGGCGTCGATCTGGGCCGACTCCGTCTGCTCACGGTCTCTCGCCGCAGGGTGATCACACGCACCGTGAAAAACCAGGAGCGGGAAGCCGGCGCTTTCGGCCGCGTCGACCAGCTCCGGCGCGAGAGTGTCCCCGTCTGCGCCGAATTGGACGGCAAGTGCCGCAACACCTCGCGTCGACAACCGTCCGACAAATGCTTTGAAGGTTTCGGTGACCCTGGCGAGGGTTTCCGGCGTGGTGATCAGCAACTGTCCGTGCCGCAGCCACGGTCCGATGTCCGGAACCGCCATGAATCCCACCCGGGCTACCGTCGGGTCTTCGCAGCCGCCGGCGACCTTTCGAACACCAGGAAGGAGCTGGGTTCGAAGAAGTTCGGAGAGAACAGCATTCACCTCGGATGCCGGTACGGCCGGGTTTGCCACTTGGCAGGCACCTCGATTTCATTCGGATCACGGAAGATGGTTCACGAAAGAAACGATCCTATCCCCACCGAACACAAGATGTCCGAATTCAGCGCAGTCGACTCAGGCCGTTCGATGCAGGGCGGTCGGATTCTCCTGAGGTGGCGGGTGGATCGGCCCCTGCAGATCCCGCAGTTCCAAACCGGAGGCATTGCGCAGGGTCTTGGTCATCTCGGCGAGGATCGACACTGCAGTCTCCTCAGGTGTCCTCGCGCCGAGATCCAACCCGATCGGTGAGTGCAGACGCCCCAACTCGACGTCGGTGACGCCTCGCTCCTTCAACAGCGCCACCCGACGCTCATGCGTCGCACGACTTCCCATCGCGCCGACGTACGCAGCCGGCGAACGCAGCGCGATCTCGAGCAGGGGGATGTCGAACTTCTCGTCGTGCGTGAGCACGGCCAGGACGGTTTTGTTGTCGATCGGTGCGGTTTCGAGGAACTTGTGTGGCCACATGACGACCAGATCGTGGGCGTCGGGGAAACGCGCCCGTGTCGCGAAGACCGGCCGTGCGTCCACGACGGTCACTCGGTAACCCGCAAAGGCGCCCAACGTACACATCGATGCCGCGAAGTCGATGGCCCCGAACACGTACATCCTCGGTAGTGGCGCGAAGATCTCGACCAGCAAGTCGTGCTGCGAATCGATGAGGGTTCCCGCCGGCGCGACAAAAGCGACGGACTCACCGGTGTCCATCGTGCGCAACAGGATGGAGACCTCGTCCTCCGTGGCATCCAGATCCCCGCTGCGTCGGCCGTGCTCGACGACGAGATGCCGCGCCGGCGCTCCCGGACGCACTTCGGTGACCACGACGACGGGCGTATCGGCCTCGATTCGTTCACAGACCTGACCGAACTCGGCGAAATCGGCTCCGACGGCCTGGACGAACACTTCGATGGTTCCGCCGCAGGTCAGACCTACTCCGATGGCGTCGTCGTCGGAGACGCTGAAGACCTCGATGCGGCTGGTGCCGTCGGCGAGAACCTCCTGGGCGATCTCGTACAGTGCACTCTCGATGCACCCGCCCGAGACGCTGCCGACCACCTCGCCGGAGCGTGAGACGGCCATCGAAGCACCGGGCATGCGCGGTGAGGATCGCCAGGTACGGACAACCGTCGCCAGTGCAAAATCCTCGCCGCGGGCGTGCCACTGCGCCAGCTGAGTGGAAATGTCGCGCATCGCCTCGCCTCCCGCTTGCATCGCCGTCCGTAGAGAGTTCACGGTATCGGCCCACCGCAATCCTGCCTGTCACACAATGCGCCTAAATCCGGGCCCTGCAGTTGTGCAATGTCGCCGTCGCATCACCTTGCGCTCTCGACCAGTGTTGTCACCGAGCCCAGCCGAAAGCAGGCCTGACCTTCATTCTTCCCCTCTCCGACGATCACTGCAGCGGCAATTCACGCAGATGGTGCGACGGATCGAGTGGGCGACGTTGCACACCACAGAACCGAGGTTTCCCCCATGGACCAATTGCTCAGCGGTATCAAAGTTCTCGACCTCACCCGCGCTCTCGCGGGCCCTCTGTGCACGTCGCTGCTCTCGGACTTCGGCGCCGACGTGGTCAAGGTCGAAACCCGTGGCTCCGGCGACAGTTCACGTCAGTGGCCGCCGTTCGACGGCGATCGAAGCCTCTACTTCGCTTCCGTGAACCGCGGCAAACGGTCGATCGCCATCGACATGCGCAGTGACCGCGGGCGGAAACTGCTTCGCAGCCTGGCCCTCGACGCAGATGTGCTGGTCGAGAACTTCCGTCCGGGAGTACTGGCCGACATGGGGCTCGATCCCGACTCGCTCGAGCAGGAGAATCCAAGGCTCGTCGTGATGAGCATCAGTGGTTTCGGCCCGGTGGGCCCGGACCAGTTCGCGCCCGGACTCGATCAGGTGGCCCAGGGTATGTCCGGGCTGATGTCGGTCACCGGTGCCGGGGAACAGACCCCGATGCGGGTCGGTATCCCCATCATCGACACGGTCTCGGGCATCTACGCAGCGCTGGGCATCACGGCGGCGCTTGCCTCTCGCGGTCGCGACGGTCGTGGGCACCGCGTGCAGACCTCGTTGCTGGAATCCGCGATCTCGATCATGACCTTCCAGGCGCAGGACTACCTGAGCACCGGGCGGGTTTCGACGCCGAACGGCAATACGCACCCGACGATCACGCCGTACGGCGCTTTCGACACTGCCGACTTCCCGATCAACATTGCCACCGGCTCGGACAAGCACTGGATCGCACTGTGCTCGGTACTCGGTGACCCCGAGCTCGCCTTCCGTACCGAATATGCCACGGGTAAAGAACGTTTGGCGCACCGAGACCAACTGACCAAAGAACTCGAGGACCTACTGACCACGAAGGGCGCAGCGCAATGGATCTCCGAGATCCGCGGTGCCGGAATCCCCTGCGGCCCCATCCATTCGATCGATCAGGTGTTCTCCGACCCGCAAGTCGAGGCATTGCAGATGGTCGAGCAGACCCAGAGCGCCGACGGATCGTCGATTCCCGTTGTCCGCGGACCGTTCTGGGTGGACGGCAAGACCCTTCCCGTCAGGAATGCGCCACCCATGACTCTCGGCGGTGACGCCGACGACGTACTCACCGACTTCGGCCTGCGCCCGGAGGAGATCGAGGATCTTCGCGCAAATTCGGTGATCTGACCGCAGCCTAGTAACAGAGCAGACGCTCTGTTACTGTGCGTTCATGCCTCGGCCACGCGTCCACGACCTCGACACCCTGCTCGACGCTGCCGAAAAACTTGCCGCCACTGCCGGGCCGAGCGCTGTCACGGTCCGGGCAGTCTCCGACGCCACCGGTGTATCCAACGGGGCGATCTATCACGCATTCGGCTCTCGCAGTGGACTGGTCGGTAGCGCGTGGCTGCGTGCTGCGCGACGATTTCTCGCGCTTCAACAATCGAGAGTGGACGACGCTCTCGCGGACCCGTCGCCGACTTCGGCGGTTTCCGCCGTCGTCGCAGCCGCCGAAGTTCCGGCCGTCTTCGCGCTCGACTACCCACAATCCGCGTTGCTGCTGTTGACGATCCAGCGCGACGAACTGCTCGGCACCGACGTCCCTGCCGACATCGCCGAGCAACTCACACAACTCGACCGGTCTCTGGTCGAGTTGTTCATCCGGTTGTCGACCGCGCTCTGGGGCCGCAAGGACGGCAGAGCCGTCGAGGCAATCGAGGCCTGTGTTGTCGGCCTGCCTACCGGATTACTCATTCATCCCGCCAAACGCGCCGACGGTTGGCGAGTCCCCGACGCCGCAGCACGCGCGCGGTTGGATGCCGCCGTTCGAGCGGTTCTGCATCTCGACCCACCACTGCCCAAGCCACGCAACAGGAAAGGCCAATCATGACCGCAACTCTGCGCTTCGAAGACAAGATCGCCGTTCTCGATCTCGGCGAGGACGAGAATCGATTCTCGCCGGAGTGGCTCGATTCCGTCGACAAGCTACTCGACCAGGCTTTGAGCGAAAGCGCACATGCCCTGGTCACCACGGCGACGGGCAAGTTCTACTCCAACGGACTCGACCTCGACTGGCTGGGCGCGAACGGCGACAAGGCGAAGTGGTATGTGCAGCAGGTGCAGTCGCTGTTCGCTCGGATGCTGACGTTCCCGATGCCCACCGTCGCGGCGATCAACGGCCACGCCTTCGGAGCGGGCGCAATGCTCGGCATCGCGCACGATTACCGCGTCATGCGCGATGATCGCGGCTACTACTGCTTCCCGGAGGTGGACATCAACATCCCCTTCACCGAAGGAATGGCAGCTCTCATCCAGGCCAAACTCAGCCCGGCGTCGGCAATCGTCGCCATGACCACGGGGCGGCGATACGGCGGAAGTGACGCATTCGCAGCCGGTTTGGTGGACTTCACCGCATCCGTCGACGCTTTGACCGCCAAGGCCATCGAAATGGTTGCACCGATCGGCCCGAAGAATGCGGGCACACTGGGGGCAATCAAGTCGACGATGTTCGCTTCAGTGGTCACCGCTCTGAACACCGACGGCTAGAAGCGACGGACTGTGTTCTCGCAGAGCCGCTTCCAGATCGTCGGCAACACTTTCGGAATCGCGGCCTTCGGTGCTCAGAACCACGTCGACTCCACTGAGCGTCGGCATCGAACCGGCCAGCAGTTGTGACGCCTCCACCAACTCGTCCAACCCGGCCCAGCCGGCCGGTTCACGTTCGATGATTCTGGTACGCAACGTATCCGGATCGGCCTCGAGGCGCGCCAGCAGGTGCCCCTCGGCGCCGGTCGCGGCCAGCAGGGCGCGCCCGTAGTCGTCGTCTTCGACGGTCGCCGTGAGAAACAGGAGTCCGTACCCCGCTTCCCGGTACGACGCGGACAGCATCCCGACGTGTGAGATTGCCCGTTCGGCCCCCAGCGGCGGATAGCACCGCTCGAGTTCGTCCACCTCGATCATCGCGTTGCTCACCCCGGCCTCGCCGAGTCGATCGTGAAGCGCGGTCAGCACGGAACTCTTCCCCGCGCCCGGCGGGCCTGTCAGCAGTAGTACGAACACGTCCTCCACTATTCCAGAGCCTTGTGCAGGCGCGGGGCGGCGAGAAGGCTGAAGAAGACAGATTGACGTGTACAACAGCCCTGATCGGAGCACAGCGATGACCACCACGATCACCGAAATCGCGCCGGACATCTACCGACTGTCGACCTTCGTGGACGAAGCGAACCTCACGATGAACCAGTTTCTCGTCGACGGCGAGGAACCCTTGCTCTTCCACACCGGGCAGCGAGCGTTGTTCACCTCGGCTTCCGACGCACTCTCCACGCTGATCGACATCGACCGTCTGAAATGGATCACGTTCGGTCACGTCGAGGCCGACGAATGCGGGTCCATGAACTCCTGGCTTGCGGCGGCCCCCGAAGCGCAAGTTGCACACGGTGCGATGGGGTGCTTCGTCCAGGTCAACGATCTGGCCGATCGGGCGCCACTTCCCTTGCAGGACGGCGACGTACTCGAAACCGGCAGCCGCCGAGTCCGGCACATCGACACCCCACACGTCCCACACGGTTGGGACGCGGGTCTGATGTTCGAGGAGACAACGTCGACGCTGTTCTGCGGAGATCTCTTCACCGCGTTCGGGCACCACCCCGCGACCACCGAGCACGAAATCGTCGGTCCCGCTTTGGAAGCCGAGGACTTGGGCCACGCCACCTGCCTCACCCCGGATCTCGAACCCACGATCCGTGCCCTGGCCGACCTCGAGCCGCGGATTCTGGCGACCATGCATGCACCGACGTACTACGGCGATTGCGTCACCACTCTTCACGACCTTGCCGACTCGTACGCAACACGTTTCGCAGCCGAAACCGAAAGATGGAAGTCAGACTAGAGCTTGCGCATTCGACGTGATTCGCGCCGCCACGGACAGCGCAATATGCTCGTGGAACGGCCGGGCCACCACTTGCACTCCGACCGGTAAACCGTTGCGGGAGAGTCCTACCGGAACCACGACCGACGGAAGGCCGAGCACACTGATCGCCCGGCAACTCGCGAGCGCGTCCATCCACGTGAGTTTGCGACCGCCCACCTCGAAGCTCTCCACACCGAGCGGCGGAGCGAGCACCGACGCAACCGGCAGAATCAGGACGTCGCCCATCTCGTCGAGGAAGTCGGCGATCAACATCGCACGATCCGCCCACAGCGCTTCCACCTCGGCGGAACTGCGATCACGGCCTGCCGCAAGCATGGCGGTGATGTCCGCGTCGAAAGAGTGCGCTGAACCTGCGGCGAGAGAGTGGATGTCCGCGTGGGTCTCGACCGATCGCAACGCGCCGAAAAGCGCGTTGGCCCGCGGCAGAGCCAGACCGTCGTACTCGCTCGCGTCCAGGCTGATCGCCACCGTCCGAACCGCTGACCGGATTTCTTCGTCGACGGGAATCGTTCCCTCGCCGGTGGCCCAGCGGATGTCGAGGTCGTCGACGTCGACCGAATCAGGCTCGCTCCACGAGAAATGCGGCATCGACAGGACGCGCAACGCAAGCGCCGCATCACCGAGGTTGCGGGCCAGTGGGCCGATGGTCTGGATCGTGCCGTGCATCGTCGCAGGATTGGCGAGTACCCGTCCATCCGAAAGCACGCCGGGGTATTGCCCTTCAGGGTCGATACGGCCGAGCGTCGGGCGAACCGAAGTGAGGCCGGTGCAGTGGGCGGGCCAACGCACCGAGCCACCAAAATCCGTACCGAGTCCGAGCACGCTCATTCCGGCAGCAACCGACGCGGACTCGCCGCCACTCGATCCGCCGGGGGACCGGACGACGCCGTCCGGTCGCACCGGACTGGCCGTGGTTCCGAACAGTTCGTTTCGAGTCAGGCCGCACGCGCCGAATTCCGGGGTGTTGGTCTTGCCGATCAGAATTGCACCGGCAGCCTTGAATGCCGCGACGGCCGGGGCGTCGGCGGTCGGGATGTTGTCCGCCAGAGTGCGAGAACCGGCAGTGGTGCGCACGCCGGCAGTGGCGATCAGGTCCTTGACCGTGAACGGAACCCCGGCAAGGGGGCCGAGTGTCTCACCGAGAAGGCGTCGTTCGTCCAGGGCATCCGCGGCCGTGCGAGCCTCCTCGGCGCACACGGTGACCAGTGCGTTGAGTTCGTCATTGCATTCGTCGACCCGTGCAAGGTGGTCTTCGACGACGGTCCGCGCCGACGCCTGACCCGACCGCACGGCCTCGGCGATGGATCGGGCATTACGGCCCACCCAGCTCTCACGACTCATCGCACGCCTCTCCTTGCCAGTACCCTCTGCCGAGCCTAAGGACAACGAGCAACCCGAGAAACGACCACAATGCACATACCGACGGCGCCGGCGATGTGAGGTTTTGCCACAACGTTGGCGGCCCCGGAGGGATCGGTCAGGTGCTGGTACCTACAAACCCTGCCTGATGAATGCAGCAAGCTTCTCGATCTGTTGCTCGTTTCGTTTGTAATGCCGCCACTGACCGATTCGTGTGGTGGTCACCAGATCCGCGGCCTGGAGTGCGGCCATGTACTGAGACGCCGTCGATTGCGACACCTTCGCCCTCGCTTGTATGTGCTTGAGGCACACTCCGACCTCCTCAGCAGGCTCGAGCTGAGGGGGAAAGCTCCCGGGGTCTTTCAACCACTGCAGGATTTGCACACGCATCGGGTTGGCCAGCGCCTTGAACGCCGTTTCCCACTCGGTTGTTGCGTCTTCCATGTTCGTGAGCATACCGCTAGATCGCGAAATGCCGATATGTGTGGTTCACTCCCTATATCGCAACATCGCGATATACCAATGGGAGGCTGAAATGGTGCAGCACGACAAAGTGGCACTCGTGATCGGAGCCCGAGGCGTGATCGGTGGGAACTTGATCGATCACCTCGAGTCGACCGGAGAATGGAAGATCATCGGACTCTCGCGGCGAGGCGGTACGGACACCGACCGGGTCGAACACATCGCAGTCGACCTGCTCGATCCTTACCGGACTGCAGCAGCACTGAGCGGACTGGGCGACGTCACTCACGTCTTCTACGCCGCCTATCAAGACCGCCCGACATGGGCCGAGCTGGTTCCGCCCAACTTGGCGATGCTGGTCAACACTCTCGACGCCATCGAGCCCGTTGCGGGCGGACTCGAGCACGTCAGCCTGATGCAGGGCTACAAGGTTTACGGGGCACACCTCGGACCGTTCAAAACTCCGGCCCGCGAGAGCGATCCACCGCACATGCCACCCGAGTTCAACGTCGACCAACAGCAGTTCCTCGAACGCAGGCAGCTCGGCAAGTCGTGGACATGGTCGGCGATCAGACCCTCGGTCGTCTCCGGATTCGCACTGGGTAACCCGATGAACCTCGCGATGGTCATCGCCGTCTACGCGACCATCTCGAAGAAACTGGGTGTCCCACTCCGATTCCCCGGCAAGCCCGGCGCGTACACCAGCTTGATCGAGATGACCGACGCCGGACTCCTGGCCGAAGCGACGGTCTGGGCCGCGACCAACCCCGAGTGCGCAAATCAGGCGTTCAACATCAACAACGGCGACCTGTTCCGCTGGCAGGAGATGTGGCCGAAGATCGCAGCCTTCTTCGACATGGACGTCGCACCTCCGCTCCCGATGTCCCTCGATGTCGCAATGGCGGACAAGGAGTCGGTGTGGGATGAACTCGTCGAGGAACACCAACTTGCTCGGACCCCGTATTCCGATGTCTCGTCCTGGGGGTTCGGTGACTTCGTATTCGGATGGGACTACGACTTTTTCGCTGACGGATCGAAAGCTCGGCGGTTCGGATTTCACCGCCACGTCGACACCGAAGCGATGTTCCTCGACATCTTCGCCAATCTGCAAGCTCGGAAGATAATCCCCTGACTGAAACACGGTCACTCGGATCCTACGAACACTGTCACTGTCGGACCCCACGACTAACGTCGTAGGCGGGGTTTGAAAAGCAGGGGTTTCGGCGAGTCGTCGGTAGGGCCCCATGCGCCCCCGGACCAGAGGAGCGACGATGTCGGACAATACTTTCGATCTGGAAATCCTGAGTGCCTGGACTACTTTCGAGACTCATCTCGCTCGCTACATCTCCGTGATGGAGGACGACGACACCCTCGTGGTG
Organism: Rhodococcus sp. WY5; assembly: GCF_018588185.1. Lineage (NCBI taxonomy): Bacteria > Bacillati > Actinomycetota > Actinomycetes > Mycobacteriales > Nocardiaceae > Rhodococcus > Rhodococcus sp. WY5. The sequence goes on along the minus strand of NZ_JAAMPR010000001.1, from coordinate 1,286,636 downwards.
GAGTCGCATTACGACAGCATGGACGAACTGGCCGACGCACCCGCGTGCATCCAGTTCTTCGCATGGAACCAGACCTCCGTGCGCTGTGAAGTTCCTTCCAACAGGTTTCTGCATCCACTGCGGATGCTCGAACCGGAAGACCATTCAGCGCTGCTCGACATGGGGTTCAACGCTCCCGATCTGTGCGAGCACGAACCCGAGGGCAATGGGTCCATGTCCTTCTACATCGACGTCGACCGCACTCGTCCCGAGGAACTGGTGACAAAGGTGTTGCGCGTCTTCCGTGAAATGTGGAGCATTGCGCACCCGTCGTTCCTGCGTGCCAGCACCAGTGGGCGCGAGTCGACGCCGGCGTTCGCCACGACGCCGTCTCACGCTCCCTCGGGTTCGGGCGACATGCTGCGGATCCTGGTCGACGGGGCCGTCGAGCGCCTTCTCGGTCATCCGCCCAAGCGTGACGACGACGGCGACATCCCGCTGGTCCGCGGTGAGCAGGTCACCTATGTTCGTGTCCTCGAGGACGACGAGTACGTAGAGGTGTTCTCGCGGGTCGTGCATTCGATGGAGAACCTCGAGAACGCTGCTGTAATTCTTGCTCAGCTCAATCGGCAATGGCCGACCATCAAGCTCATTCTCGTCGAGCAGAGTGTGCTGGGCGTGGTCCGCGTGGACGGCGCACCCTTCGTCGCCGAGCACCTGCTGCGGGCTCTGCGCTCGTTCGCCGAACTGGCCGAAGCATCCGACGAACTCGCCGAAGAACTGGGCGGGCAACCCATCCGCGCAACCGGAGACACCGCCTTCAACGACGGCATGGCCTCCGAGCACGAAGATCCCGGTGCCGAATACGAGTCACACGAGTGCCACGAATTTCCGCCGGCTCTCATGGCGCTCCTCGAACTCGACGCAGACGGAACGGGCGAGCTCAGCGCCGAAGAGGTTGCCGTGATCTGTGAACACGACCGCGACACCATTCTCGACTACCTGCGGATCAGCCAGGAGCAGGAGACTGCCTGGCACGAGGCGTTGACCGAGTCCATCCGCCGCAAGGACGACGACACCGACCTGTGTGCGGGCGAGAAGCGCGCGTGGACGCACGCGATCCGCAACCTCAGGCGCGGACTGCGCGTCGTCGTACTGCCCGCCAAGGATGCAGCGCCCACCCAACTCGGTCTCTTCGACGATCAGGCCTGAGAACCGGAAATCGGGCGCTGCTTGTCAGCCCGGTAGTGGGATGACGATGCCCGGCAGGATCTCGATCTGACGCGGCAACTGGGGGAGCGGCGGTACTTCGATCGGCGGTAGGCCGGGCACCTCGATGGGCGCCGGGGGAGCGACCGCGCCCGTCGTGGGCGTGCCCGTCCCGTCCCCCGAGGTCACGCCGGAGTTCGCGGGAACGCCGGCCTGCCCGCCGATGGGGTCCGGCCACGGAAAGCTCTCCCAGTCGGATCCCTTCAGCGCGCCGTCCATCGTGCTCTTCCAGATGTCCGCAGGCACTCCGGAGCCGTAGATCAAACCACCGTAGGAGTTGGTGATGGCCTGAGCGTCGGAAGTTCCGATCCACACCGCGGTGGACAGCGACGGCGTGTAACCGACCATCCACGCATCCTTGTTCTGGCCCGTGTCACCCAACTGCGCGGTACCGGTCTTGGCTGCAGACGGGCGTCCACCGGCAAGCGCGTGACCGTTCGAGTACGACGCGATCGGCAGCATCGCCTGCGTGACGTTGTCGGCAACGGCAGCATCGAGACGACGCTCACCGGGAGAAACCGGGCGATCGAGCAGGACTTCACCTTCGGCCGTCACGACCTTCTGGATGAAGTGCGGCTGCTGGTACACACCGGAATTGGCGAGCGTCGCGTAAGCGGACGCCATGTCGATAACGCGAGACTGATACTGGCCGAGCACGATTCCGTTCTCCGGCGAACCACCCTCCTGTGTGAGCGTCGGGTAGTCGAGTCCGGGAATGTGCTCGGGGATGCCGGCCAGGTGGGCGGCGTCGGCGATCTTCTGGGGACCGTTCTCCATCGAGAGCATCAACCGGTAGAAGCTGGTGTTCAGCGAACGCTTGAGTGCCTCGGCGATGGTGCATCGACCACAGGATTCGCCGCCGACGTTTCCGATGGTCACGCCGTTGATCGTGAGCGGTGAACTGTCGAACCGTGCGGACAGCGGAATGTCTTCCATCAATGCTGCGACCAGACCGAAGACCTTGAACGCGGAACCGGTCTGCAGCGGCGCCTGGGCGTAGTCGAAGCCGGCTCCGTCGTCACCGCCGTAATAGGCGTCGACGCCACCGGTCTTGGGGTCGATGGACACTACTGCGGTCCGCAGGTCTTCCGGCTCGCCCTCGAGATTCCGCCTGACGGCGTTCAGCGCAGCTTCCTGCGCAACCGGGTCGATGGTCGTCGTGATCTGCAGACCAGCGGTGTTCAGCGTCTGATCGCTGATACCGGCCTCGGCCAGTTCCTTGAGTACCTGGGTCTTGATGTGGCCTTCGGGTCCTGGCGCCTGGTTCAGATCGGTCGGCCGATTGGCGGGGGCGACGACCGGGAACTGCATCGCGTCGCGATCCGTCTTGGTCAGGCTGCCCAGTTCCACCATGCCGTTGAGAACGTAGTCCCAGCGCGCTTGCAGCGCGGACAGATTGGTCTCGGGGTCCAGGAACGACGGGCTCTGGATGACGGACGCGAGAACTGCGCCTTCCTCGACACTCAGCTCACTGACCGGCTTGTCGAAGTACGCGTTCGACGCGGCGGCGATGCCGTACGCACCGCGACCGAAGTAGATGGTGTTGAGATACGCGGCAAGAATGTCGTCCTTGGACCATTCGCGCGCCATCTTGGCGGAGATGACGAGCTCACGCAGCTTCCTGTCGATACTGCGCTTGTCACCGACCAAGACGTTCTTCACGTATTGCTGAGTGATCGTCGAACCACCGCCGGCGCTTTCCTTGCCCATCACGTTGTCGCGGGCAGCGCGAGCAAATCCGGAGATCGAGAATCCGGGGTTGGTGTAGAAGTTACGATCCTCCGCCGAGAGCACCGAATCGCGGACGTGAATCGGGATGGCCGACAACGCGACCTCGGTGCGGTTTCCCTCCGCCGGCACTACCTTGCCGAGCACGGTCGTGCCGTCGGCCATGTAGATGGTGGACACCTGATTGGTCTGCATGTCAGAGGGGCGCGGGACGTCGGTCCGGCTGTACGCGACAGCAAAAACCGACGCGGGCACGATGACCATCAGGAGCACGAGCACGTAGATGGTCCGCCGGACGAACCGCCACTTCGAGCGCTGCTTTTTCGCGGGCTTGGCCGACTTGTTCGACCGGGGCGAATTAGCCGACTTGCCCGATCGAGCCGACGACTGATCGCCACCCGTCGCACTCGATCTGTTCGATGGACTCACTCAACACTCCCGGTCGTGGATCCGGACTTACCGGCACCATTCCACCAGGGTGATATCTCGATCAGATAACTCCCGGCAACTGCGATACCGAAATGTCACCCTACCGGGCTGGCTACTCGCGACGTTCTGCTCGGACCGCGTTCCGATATCCGCGGAACGCGAGCCCGAGAGCGACGACGCAACCGAGCAGCACCAAAGACGGCATCACGCCGGGGTCGCCCTTGACGATCGCGACCACAGCGCCGATCAACGCCATGAGGGCGAAGACCGAGATGAAGCCGGCAATCAGCTCCATGCGCTGGGCGCGCGAAGCCCGCCTCATCGAAACCGTGCGCCCGAAGCCCGCATCACGACTTGACGCCGCCTGCGGTCAGACCGGCGATGATGCGTCGCTGGAAGATGAGAACCATGATGACCAGCGGGACCATCACGAGGGTTCCGCCGGCCATGATCGAGGTGTACGGCGTGACGAATGGGTCCGTTCCGGAGAACTTGGCCATCGCCACGGTGACGGGTGCGGTCTTGTCACTCGAGAGTTGGAGCGAGAGCAGGTACTCGTTGACCGTTGCGATGAAGGCGAGGATCGCGGTGGTGAACAGTGCCGGCGCGGCGAGCGGAAGCATGATCAGACGGAAGGCCTGGCCACGGGTGGCGCCGTCAATACGCGCCGCCTCCTCGAGCTCCCACGGAAGCTCGGAGAAGAACGACGTCAGCGTGTAGACCGTCAGCGGCAGCACGAACGAGATGTTCGGGATGATCAGCGCTTTGTAGCTGCCGATCCAGCCGATGTCGGTGAACAACTGGAACAACGGAGTCACGAGGGCGACAACCGGAAACATGGACGCGCCGAGGATGATTCCGGTGACGAAGTATTTGCCACGGAAATCGAAACGCGAGAGCGCGTACGCCGTGAACACACCGATGACCAAGGCGATCAGCGTGGTCGCGCCCGCGATGATGAGGCTGTTCATCAGTGCACGGGTGAAGTTCACCTTGGCGTCGGGATCGAGCGCCGCGGTGAAGTTGGACAGCGTGAGATTGGTGGGCCACAGCGACGTCGAGAACGTGTCCGCCGGGTCGCGCAGCGCCGTCACGATCATCCAGTAGCAGGGAGCGAGTCCCCACACGATGATCAGTACGACGCCGATGTAGGTGCCGATCTTGCCGCGTAGTGCCTTGTTCATACCGGCTCCCCCTTCCGCTGCTTTTCCTGCGTGCTGACCGCATTGGCTCCGAGGAATCGGACCAGGATGAAGGCCACAGCGAAGATGATGAGGAACGTGATGGTGGACAGTGCCGACGCCGAATTGGCGCCGACGCGCATCTGATCGACCACCAGAACCGAGATGGTCGAGGTGGCCGGGTTGGATCCCATCATGATCGCGGGCAGGTCGTACATCCGCAGAGCGTCCATCGTGCGGAAGAGCACCGCCACCATGAGTGCGGGCTTGACCAGCGGAAGCGTGATCATGCGGAACCGCTGCCACGCCGTCGCACCGTCGACCTTGGCGGCCTCGTAGACGTCGGCGGGAATCATCTGAAGACCCGCAAGGATCAGCAACGCCATGAACGGCGCGGTCTTCCAGACGTCGGCGACGACGATCGCGAATCGCGCCGGCCAGGGGTCCGCCGTCCACAGGATGTTGGTGCCGAGGATCTTGTTGGCAATGCCGTCGTTGGCGAAGATGAAGAACCAGAGCTTCGCGGTGACGGCGGTGGGGATGGCCCAGGGAATCAGCACGGAAGCGCGGAGCAAACCGCGTCCGCGGAACGTCTTGGCCATGATCAACGCCATCGACAGACCGATCACCGTCTCGAGCAGGACGGTGACGACGGTGAAGCCGAACGTATTTCCGATCGACTGCCAGAACTGCGATCCGAGTGTGCCGGGCGGGCAGGGAATCGAGCCGTTGGCGGTGTTGCAGGACTGGGTGATCCAGTTCTTGTAGTTGTCGAACCACGTGAACTGACCGGTGACGAACATGCCGGTCTCGGGATCGAGCTTCTTGCCGTCGCTGTGCATCGACATCCAGATCGCTCGTCCGAGCGGATACAGAATGATGACGGCGAGAACGATCAGCGACGGTGCGACGAACGCCCACACCGGAACTCGTCGACGCTTCTTCGGCTTGTCCGCCGACGCAGGCGGGGGCGAGGTCGGCGGGGGTGGAGTAGCTGCAAGGTCAGGCAGAACCTTGGTCAGGGATGTCCCTGCTGCCTCGGATGCCGACGGCTCTTCTAGCGGTTCCGGTGCACGGTGTCTCCCACCAACGCCCGAACGGTCGGGACCGGTTGAACCGGCCCCGACCGTGGGGTTGGTAGGCACAGCCGCGGAAGGATCCTGCGGTTCTGCCATTGCTTATTGCTCCTGGTAGATCAGTTACCGGCGGTTTCGATGCCGGCCTTGGTGTCCGCCAAAGCCTGCTCGACGGTCTTCTCGCCGCGAATAGCAGCGTAGGTGTTGTCGGAGATCGACTTCGACACCTGCGTGTAGTACGGCGTGACGGGGCGCGGCTGAGCGGTGGCGAGTGCTTCCTTCAGGGTCGCGAAGTACGGGAACTGAGCGAGCACTGCCGGATCGTCGTAGACAGCCGAGAGGACGGGTGCGCCGCCGACCTCGGTGAAGTACGTCTGCGACTTCTTGGTCTGCATGAACTCGAGGAAGTCACGAGCCGTGGCGGGTGCGTCCGAGTACGCGCTGATGCCGACGTTGTAGCCGCCGACGGTCGAAGCGCCCGGTCCGTCGACACCCGGAAGAACGGTGTAGCCGTACTTGCCGGCAACCGAGGTCTTCTCACCGTCGACCGAGAAGCCGGACCACGTACGCATGAAGAGTGCCTTGCCGTCGCCGAACGCGGTCTGCGACTCGCCCTCGGAGTAGGTCAGCGCTTCCTGCGGGATCGTGTTGTCGGCGAAGTTGTCGACGATCGACTGAACGCCTGCCTTCGTCTTGTCGTCGATGGCCGGGGTGAGTCCGTCCGGGCCGACCCACGGGCCGTCGAAGGCGTTGGTGATCTCGGTGGTGTTGACCGTCAGGCCCTCGTAGTTCTTGAACTGACCGATGTAGCAGGAGATGCCGGCTTCGACAGCCTTCGGGCAGTTTTCCTTGAGCTCGGCCCACGTGGTGGGGGCCTTCTCGACGAGGTCCTTGCGGTAGTACAGGAACGCTGCGTTGGTGTTCTTCGGCGCTGCGTAGAGCTTGCCGTTGTAGGTGCCCGAAGCGACGGTCGACGGCAGGAGGCCGGACTCGTCGATCGCGAGGTCACCCTCGAGCGGCAGCAGCCAACCGTTTGCGGCGAACTGGGCGGTGTTGACGACGTCGACGCCGATGAGGTCGTACTCGTCGCTCTTGGCCTGCATGCGCTGGGTGATGTCGTCGACCTGCGCGTTGGCTTCCTTCGCCAGCGGCTTGAGCGTGACCTTCTCGTCCGGATGCTCGGCATTCCAGTCGGAGATGATGTTTTCGAGCGCCTCGTTCAGGGCATCCTGCCCCTCGACGATCGTGATGGGTCCGCGGCCTTCGCTCGAGGACGATCCCCCGGATGCGGCCGTGGTGCTGGTTCCGCTGTCCTTGTCCGAATCGGACGAACAGCCTGCCAGTACCAGCATGGACGCTGCCGTGGCTGCAATTGCAGCGCGGCGCATCGCCTTCGAGTTCAGAACCATGGATTCGCTCCCCGTATGTGTATGACAAATAGACGGTCACCGAGAGCCTGCTCACGGCATGCGCCATGAGTGCCGACTCCCGGCATCGGCCCCTACTGTGGCACGAGACACCCCTACTTGTGGGTATTACGCCGAACCTGAATCGGTCATGTGTCGTTTGACAGGTCCACCTAACCCAGGCGACGCCCGTCGGTGGTGGCAAAAATGTGCACCTTCTCGGGGTCGACGCGCAGGTTGACGCGCTCGCCCTTCTGCGGCGGATTGCGCCAGTCACCACGCGAGACGATCTGCTGCAACCGTCCGCCGATCGTGGTCCGGCCGTAGACGTAGGCGTCCGAGCCCAGTTCCTCGACGACGTCGACCTCCATCGGCAGGCCTTCGGCTGCGATCTCGAGGTGCTCGGGGCGAATACCCAGAACAACCTCGGTTTCGACGACGCCGTTCATCGTCTCGCGCGGAACCGGAACGATCCCGTCACCGAATGCGACGCCGCCGTCGACGACGGGGAGGGTGAAGAGGTTCATCGCGGGTGAACCCATGAAGCCGGCGACGAAAACGTTCTTCGGCTTGTTGTACAGCTCGCGCGGCGAGGCGCACTGCTGCAGGATTCCCTTTTCGAGGACGGCGACGCGGTCACCCATCGTCATGGCCTCGACCTGGTCGTGGGTCACGTAAACCATCGTCGTCGCGAGGCGTCGTTGCAGCTGAGCGATCTGCGTACGTGTCTGCACACGGAGTTTTGCGTCGAGGTTCGAGAGCGGCTCGTCCATCAGGAAGACCTGCGGCTGGCGAACGATGGCGCGGCCCATCGCCACTCGCTGACGCTGGCCACCGGACAGCGCCTTGGGCTTGCGATCGAGGTACGGCTCGAGATCGAGCATCTTCGCGACCTCTTCGACGCGGGCGCGGATCTCCGTCTTGTTGGTTCCGGCGAGCTTGAGCGCAAAACCCATGTTCTCGGCCACCGACATGTGCGGGTACAGCGCGTAGTTCTGGAAGACCATCGCGATGTCGCGCTCTTTCGGCTCCTGACCGGTGACGTCGCGGTCGCCGATGAGGATGCGTCCACTGTGGACGTCTTCGAGCCCGGCGAGCATGCGCAGGGTGGTCGACTTTCCGCAGCCGGAGGGTCCGACGAGGACGAGGAACTCGCCGTCCTCGATCTCGAGGTCGAGCTTGTCCACTGCCGGAGTGTTCGATCCGGGGAACAGGCAGGTGGTGCTCTCGAAAGTCACTGAAGCCATGACGGGGTTGATCCCTTCTACCGGCAGGAACGTGCCGGACGATCCAAGTCGAGGGTGAGCGTGTGCGCTAGCAGCATAAACGTCCGTGTCGGCGCGCGAGCGTAGTCTTTCACGGTGAGTTCGGAGAAGATGCTGACCCGCATCGGTGCGCTGCTTCGCCAAGCGGAGTCCACCGACAATCCACACGAAGGTGAAGCCTTCATGGCTGCCGCTCAGCGGTTGGCCACCAGTTCCGCGATCGACCTGGCGGTCGCGCGTGCGCACACCGCGTCTTCGGAAAAGCGTGCGACGCCCACTCAACGGCTGATCACCATCGGCGAACCGGGCAAGCGCGGACTGCGAACGTACGCCCAGTTGTTCATCGCCATCGCCGCTGCCAACGACGTGCAATGCGACATCGCGCAGACGTCGGCCGTCATCTACGCCTACGGCTTCGCCGGCGACATCGACGTGTGCGAGGCCCTGTATTCGAGCCTGCTCTTCCAGATGGTGCGCGACTCCGATGCCTACGTGCGTTCCGGGGCGTACCGCGGCGAAACGTCCGTGCGGACCGTCGTCGAAACTCGTGGACGACGACGCGTCAGCACGCAGGTCCGCAAGCCGGTGGCCGGAGTGACGGCACGCCTGAACTTCCAGATGGCGTACGCGTCCCGCATCGGCTCTCGGTTGGCCGAGACGAAGCAGGAGACGGAGAAGACCGCGATCGCAGAATCTGCCACGTCGTCTTCCGAAACCGCACTCGTGCTGCGTAACAAGGAAATCGAGCTGAAGGACTACTACTCGTCCAACTCCAAAGCGCGTGGGACGTGGCGGGGCGGCGGCCGCGCAAGCGCCGGGCATTCCTCGCATGCTCGACGAGCGGGTGATCGGGCTGCGCGCTCCGCACGTCTAGGGAACCTTCCGGAGATCGGCGGGGTGCGCGGGCAGCTGGACTCGTGAGGGATACGCAGCGGAGCGCCGTCTACGAGGCAGAGACGTTGGTGCGCAACATGTTCGATCGCGCCGACCAGCGTGGACTTCGGAGCGTCGAGGTCATGGGTTCCACCATCACCTTGCCGGTCGAGCGCAAATTCGGTTCCGTGGAGTCGGTCCAGGCGTACTGCGATCAGCTACTCGGGCTGAATTGGGTACGGGAGACCTGGACTCGCGCAACCATTCCGGTGTCCGTACGGTCCCGCGGCGGCAATGCCGCCGCTCACTACTCGAACGACGTCATCGCCGTCCCGGACGACCGTGACGGCCGGTGGGCGCTACGCGAATTCGTTGTCTTGCACGAACTTGCGCACCACCTCGGCGACCCCGCCTCCGACGAGGCTTCCCACGGGCCCGAGTTCGTCGACCGCTACACGAGCCTTGTCGGCGAGATCATCGGGCCCGAGGCGGCCTTCGTTCTTCGAGCGATGTTCCTTGCCGGTGGCGTTCGAACGGACTAGATGTCAGCCCTCGGCGAACCCGGTGGTGTCCGTACCGGTCGGCTGGAATACTCGGCCTATGGATGCGCCGCGCAGACTGGTCCTGGTCAAGGGTGAGTCGGAACTCCCCGATCCGGCTGTTGCCGTGCGCAAACCCCCACTGATTCGTGAAGCCTACGGACGAGTGCTGCGGGAGGTTCGACGCGATCAGGACCGAACTCTCGACGACGTAGCCGCAAAGGTCGGGATGTCGAAGCAATACCTCTCCGAGATCGAACGGGGCAAGAAGGAACCGTCGTCGGAAATTCTGCGCGCAATCTGCGAAGCGCTCGGGATGCCGCTCGAGCATCTACTGTTCCGAGCGGGCAACCGGATCGTTGCGCTCAACTCCCTCACCTTCGGGCACTCTCCCGCACCGATCTCGGGTCCCGTCCTGATGGCGGCCTAGTCAGTTCCCTTCGATGAGCGTGTCGGCCAGTCCGTAGGAGATAGCGTCGTCGGCAGTGAAGATCCTGTCGCGATCGGTGTCCTTACGCAATCGCTCGACGCTCTGACCGGTGTGCTTACTCAGAATCGCCTCGGTCTGCTCCCGGATTCGCAGGATCTCGGCTGCTTGAAGCGCGAGGTCCGAGATGGTGCCGCTACCTTGCGTCGACGGTTGGTGCAGCAGCACCCGGGAATGGGCGAGAACATGCCGATGGCCCGGAGTGCCGGCAGCCAGAAGCACTGCAGCAGCCGAAGCCGCTTGACCCATGCAGTACGTGGAAATCGTCGGTTTCAAGAACTGCATGGTGTCGTAGATCGCGAGCATCGCCGTGGTGGAACCGCCGGGAGAGTTGATGTACAAACCGATTTCGCGATCCGGGTTGTCGGCTTGCAGATGCAGCATCTGAGCCATCACGACGTTGGCGACGCCGTCGTCGATCTCTGTGCCGAGAAAGACGATGCGCTCGTTGAGCAGCCTGCTGAAGATGTCGAAAGATCGCTCACCCGTTGGTGTTCGCTCGATGACACTGGGAATCGTGTACTGGGACATGACGTCACAATCCGATCTTGGGGAAGGTGGCTTGCGGTGCTATCTCGGCGAAGGACGTCACGACGCGGTCGACGATTCCGTACTCGCGCGCCTGCTCGGCGGTGAACCAGCGATCCCGATCGCTGTCGGTCTCGATCTCTTCGACGGTCCGGCCCGTTTCGGCGGCGAGGATTTCCTGCGATTGACGCTTCATCAGCTCGAGGCTCTCGGCCTGGATCGCAATGTCCACCGCAGTGCCACCGATACCCGCCGAAGGTTGGTGCATCATGATGCGGCTGTGCGCCAGGCTGATTCGCTTGCCGTGGGTGCCGGAGCAGAGGAGCACCTGGCCCATGCTGGCCGCGAAGCCCATCGCGACCGTCACGACGTCATTGGGGATGAGCTTCATCGTGTCGTAGATGGCCAGGCCGGCAAACACCGATCCGCCAGGTGAATTGATGTAGAGCACGACGTCGCGCTTGGGGTCGGTGGTGGCGAGGAGCACCAGTTCCGAACACACACGTTCGGCCATGGCGTCGTTGACCTCGCCGGTGAGCAGAATGGTTCGCTGTCGGAAGAGCCTGTCTGTCAACAGGTCACGGTAGCCGGTATCGGTGGGAGCTTCAGTAGTCATGAATCCATTCCTACCGGCGCGGCAGTGCCGCGGCCCCGCCTGTCTGCTGTGGGCAGACCACCCCTGTTTTTACCCGCCCCCTGTTGCCTGCCCCCCTTTGACTGCCCCCTTTCTGAGCGAACGGCACGTTCAGTCGATCTAAGGCGCCGAAAGTACCGTTCGCTCGAAAAGGGGTGGGCACAAGATCGGGCAAACCCGTCACCGACGGCGGCGGTAGCGGTACCGCGCACACCCGGCCATGATGGGAGAAGACAACCATTCCTCTCGTCAGGAGCGTGGCATGACTCGTCCGGTACGCATCGGTGTTCAACTCCAACCCCAGCACGCACCCGATTACGGGTTGATACGCGACGCCGTCTTGCGGTCCGAGGACGCCGGGGTGGACATCGTCTTCAACTGGGACCACTTCTACCCGTTGACCGGCGATCCCGACGGCGCACACTTCGAGTGCTGGACCATGCTCGGCGCCTGGGCCGAGCAGACCGAACGCGTCGAGATCGGCGCCCTGGTCACCGGTGGTGGCTACCGCAATCCGGATCTGCTGGCCGACATGGCGCGAACCGTCGACCACATCAGCGGCGGACGCCTGATCCTCGGCATCGGTGCCGGCTGGTTCGAGAAGGACTACGACCAGTTCGGATACGACTTCGGCACTCCCGGTTCACGGCTGAAACTGCTGGGCGAATACCTCCCCCGCATCACGGGCCGCCTGGCGAAGGGCAACCCGCCGCCGACGCGCAACATCCCGGTCCTCATCGGCGGTGGCGGCGAGAAGAAGACCCTGCGCCTGGTCGCCGAGTACGCCGACGTCTGGCACAGCTTCGGCGACCGTGAGACACACCTGCGCAAGTCAGACATCCTCTCCGACCACTGCGCCGACGTGGGCCGGAACCCGCTGGAAGTAGAGCACTCGGTTCCGTGGCCTGGGCTCGAAAATGCAGCCGACCTGGTCGCCGACGGTGTCTCGCTCTTCACCGTCGGCGTCAGCGGACCGGACTACGACCTCACGACGCTTGCCGAGGCCATCGGTTGGCGCGACGACAACACGCCGCCTGCGTTGAGCGGGCTGGCCTGAGCGGTACCAAGGACTGCGTCGTTGTCGGCGCCGAGAACGGGCGGCGCCGACGTCAGGCGTGGCCTCTGGCCGGAGAAGTTGACCGGGAAGGCCACTTGCTTCAACGGTCCGAGCGTCGGATGGTCGACGGTACCGACCATTCCGAGCGCGGCGGTGTGGGGATCGGAGTAGATCTCGTCGAGATGCCGGATCGGTGAGACCGGTACGGCGCGTTGGGCGAGAAGAGCGCACCAGTGTTCGACGGTTTCCGATGTGAAGGCGCTGGTAAGTTCTCGTTCCAGACTCTCGCGGTTCTCCACCCTGTCGCGGTTGTGGGCAAAACGCGGATCGGTGACCAGTTCACTCCTTCCGATGGCCTCGCACAGCGACGCCCACATCGCGTCGTTGCCGACAGCGATGACGAAGTACCCGTCGCTGGTAGGAAATGCTTGATACGGAGCAAGATTCGGATGAGCGGAGCCCAACGCAGTCGGGCGCTCACCGGTGGCGAAGTAACTGGTCGCCCAGTTCACGTGCATCGCGAGTTGGCACTCGTACAGCGACGTGGTCACGTACTGTCCGCGTCCGGTCCGGCCTCGCTCGACCAATGCAGCCAGGACACCGACCAGTCCGAAAAGCGCTGCGCCCAAGTCTCCCAACGCAAACCCGGATTTCATCGGAGCACCACCCGGTTCACCGGTGAGCGACATGAGCCCACCCGCGGCCTGCGCGATCATGTCGTACCCCGGTTCGTCGCGCAGCGGTCCTTCCTCACCGAAGGCAGAGATGTGCAGGGTGATCAGATGCGGATATCGCTCGGACAGTGCCTGGTGGTCGAAGATCTTCTGTAATCCGCTGCCCGGCTTGAAGTTCTCCACGACCACATCGGTCTCTTCGAGCATGCGGTGGATGATCTCCTGTCCTTCGGTGGACTTGAGGTCGATCGTGACCGACTTCTTGCCGCGGTTGATCGCGAGGTAGTAGGCGGCATCTACCCCGACGAAGGGAGGCCCCCACGAACGCGTGGGGTCGCCGCCTTCAGGGTGTTCGATCTTGGTGACGTCGGCACCGAGATCGGCAAGCGACATGGTTGCGTACGGCCCGGCAAGGATCTTCGACAGATCCAGAACACGGACGCCGGCGAGGGGTGTGGGGCCTGTTGGAGAATTCACCGCTGAACTCCTGCTACGGAGAGGAACTCGGCTACGACGTCACGTGCATCATCCAGCTCGACGTCACCGCCGTCGGTGATCACGTCGAGATTGCCGAGTGCAGCCGACGGCACCTTCCCCACAAGACCGGCCAGGTAGGAATTCGCCACCAGCAGTGACCGGTGCCCGCGACCTTCTCGGATGCCGTGATCCGCAAGGTCGAAGAGCAGGGTCGCCATGACGGTACGAGCCAACTCGTCGGAGTACCTTGCACTCGCAGCCTGCGCGGCATCGTCAGATCCGGAGATCAGACGATCTCCTTCATCGACCAGTTCCTCCCAGCGCCGCAACAGAACTCCGGACCCGGCTTCGCAATCCGGTCCGACGGTGGACAGGATGTCGGTCATCGCTCCCGCGACCGTGCGGTGCGAGTTGAACTTGCGTAGGCACCGAAGTACGTCCAGCGCAATGACATTGCTCGAGCCCTCCCAGATCGATCCGAGGTGAGCGTCCCGGACGAGTCGCGCGTTGGCCCATTCCTCGATGTAGCCGTTTCCTCCGCGCACCTCCATGGCCTCGCCGGTGACCACCCGCGCGCGTTTGCAGACAAAGTGTTTGGCGATCGGTGTCAGTACTCTGATCAGTGCGCGCGCCTGTTCGTCGCCGCCGTCTGCTGCCTGAAGACACTGTGCGCTGTACGCGACCAGGGCCAGCGAAGCCTCGGCATCGAGTGCAAGGGGAAGAAGTGTCGCCCGCATCAGCGGCTGGTCGAAGAGCCTCTTACCGAACACGACTCGGCTCTTCGAATGTTCGACGGCTTCACGGACTGCTCGGCGCATGAGAGCGCTCGAACGCATCGCATTGGAGAGGCGAGACGTGTTGACCATCTCCGCCATCTGGCGGAACCCTCGATCGAGTTCACCGACCTGGAGTGCGTGCGCGCGGTTCAGCGTCACCTCGCCGCTCGGCATTGAACGCGTACCCAGCTTGTCCTTGAGACGATCGATCGTGAGGTTGTTGCGCTCGCCGGATCCCAAGGTCTTGGGCACCATGAACATTCCGACTCCACGCGTCGAACCATCCTGTCCGCCCGGGAATCTTGCGAGGGTGATGATCACATCGGCATCCGGGTTGGAGGCGAACCACTTCTTGCCCGTCAGAACCCATCCGTCACCGTCGCGCTCGGCGCGTGTTTCGGTGCAGGCGATGTCGGTGCCTGCCTGAATCTCGGTCATGAACATCGCACCCGTCTTCGCCTGCTCGGGGTCCGTCGACGTCAACGCGTCGATCCAGGGCGAGAACACGGCCGGATCACCGAACATACGCAGGGTCCGCGCAGCAGCATCTGTCATCGACACCGGGCAGGCCAGCCCGAACTCTGCCTGCACGAAGATGTACGACGCGAGGTACTTCGCGAGTGGCGGATGCACGGAGTCCCACCCGTGCAACCCTTTTCGGTGCGACATGGCGGACAGGCCGTACTCGTTGTACGCCGCCCGGCACAGTTCCAGGTAGGCCGGGTGATAGGAAATCCGGTCGACGCGGTCACCGGCCTTGTCGAATTGCTGCAGCACCGGCGGGTTCTTGTCTGCGATGTCGGCAAGCTCGGACAAACGGCCGGCGGCATCTCGGCCCAGTCGGTCGAGCAATCCGTTCAACGTCTCTCGGTCCGCCCCGGCGGTCCATCTGTCCACTACCGCTGTCAGAGCGGGGTCGGTGTGTGCAAAGTTCATCAGTGGTCAACGCCTTTCAGGGTGGAAGCATCGGTCATGTTCGAGGAGCTCGTCGACTCCAGCCCTTGCCCGTGCAGCGCACTCCTGCGCAACAATGCAGTCATACAGACAAGGGAGAGAACGACATACACGAGCCCTAGAGCTACGACCGGCCAGATCGAGTTGGTTCGCGTCAGCAGATACTGGCTGACCATCGGGGCCGTTCCGGCAAAAATGGCGGTCGACAATTGGTACGACAGAGAGATGCCGGTATACCGAACATTGGTGGGGAAAACCTGCGCCAGGATGCCGGCCAACGCGGCGTAATACATTGCGTGAGGCGCCGTCGCGAGGACCATACCCAGAATCGCCAAGGGCACGGAGCCCGTCTGAACCAGCACGAACATCAGTGGTAGGAGCACGATCTCCGGAAGCAGCATCCAACGGACCGCTTTCGACGGATCGATCCGCGTGGCCAGCACAGCGCCGAAAGGCTGTACGAGCGCCTGGGCTACCAGTGCCACGGTGATCACGAGGAGGAAGTCACTACGCTCGAAGCCGAGATCCGTTGTCGCCCAGGAGAGCGCAAAGGTTGTCTTGACGTACGTGATGGCAACACCGGCAACCACAGCGCCGACGCCGAGGGCAAGTTCGACGGGATGCGACCGCAACACTTCGACCAGCGGCATCCGTGTACGCTCCTGTGCTGCAACAGCCTTCTTCATCTCGGGTGTCTCGGAGATGTGCAACCGGATGTAGAGAGCGACGATCACCAAAGCTGCGGATCCGAGGAACGGCAGACGCCAACCCCACGACTCGAACACGGAATCCGACATCAACGTCAGGCCGAGGAAGGCCAGCGTCGCGAGCAGGTTGCCGACCGGTGAACCCTGCTGCGCAAACGCGCCGTAGAGCACCTTCTTCTTCGGGGGAGCGAACTCGGTGGCGATCAATACGGCGCCACCCCATTCGCCGCCCATGGCGATGCCCTGGAGAACACGCAGTGCCACAAGCAGTATCGGCGCCCAGATCCCGATCTGGGAGTACGTAGGGAGGAGGCCGACACCGACAGTTCCCAACCCCATGAGCGCGAGGGTGATGATCACGGCGTTCTTGCGACCGAACTTGTCTCCGAAATGACCGAACACCACTCCGCCGACCGGACGAGCCACGAATCCCACGGCAAAAGTCGCGAAGGCTGCGAGTGTCCCCACCGCCGGCGACGCATCCGGGAAGAACAGCGGGCCGAGCACCAAGGCGGATGCGGTTCCGTAGATGTAGAAGTCGAACCATTCGATGGTCGTTCCGACAAACGCCGTGATTCCGGCCTTGCGTGCCTGTTTGGTGTTGTATTCAGGCGGATTGGTGTCTTGACCTGGGTGTTGATCCACGGTTCTCCCTGATTCTCGCGTCGGGCATCACCAAGGGATGCAATGTGAGGCGTGAATCACTATCGTCCGAAATCCATGTAGAGTCCAAGACTTAGTTCGACTTATTTATGTGGGAGACCCACATAATGAAACCCGGGAGGAGCGACGTGGAACTGCGTCAACTGCGCGCGTTTCTCGCAGTCTCCGACGAACTTCATTTCGGCCGGGCCGCCGAGCGACTCCACATCGGGCAGTCCCCGCTCAGCCAGACCATTCGGGCGCTCGAGCGTGAACTGGGCACCGACCTGTTCGTCCGGACCACCAGATCAGTGCAACTGACCGCCGCCGGCGAAGCCTTGGTCACGCCCGCACGGATCATCGAAGCGCAGATCGCCGTGGTACGAGAAATCGCATCGGCCGCGTCGACTGGCGAGACGGGCCGTGTCACAGTGGGTTTCGGCGGAACAGGCGGCTACACCGTCCTGTCGGCCCTCACACGGTCCTTGGCCGACTCCCATCCGGGAATCGAACTGGAACTACGGCCGCAGATGTACTCGGGTGAGGTGCTCGACGCTCTCCGACGCGGAGCACTGGACATGGGCATAGTCGGCCTGCCCATTCCGCGCGGATTCGAGACTCACACTGTGCGGGAGGAAACCTTGATGGTCGCGGTTCCTGCCAGGCATCACCTCGGTGCGCATGACTCGGTGTCACCGGAAGACCTGGCAACCGAGCGATTCGTGATGTATCCCGCCGAGCACGGCTCGGTGGTGCGCGATGCGACGTTGTCCGTGTGCGCCACAGCAGGTTTCACGCCCACCGTCGCGCACGAAGCCCCCGATCCGTACAGCCTGTTGGCCATGGTCGGAGCGGGGGTCGGGATTGCCGTCGTCGTGGAGTCGACGGCGCATCTGTCCATGGACGGGGTCGTGTACCTGCCGATCGCCGGGGCCACGCCCACGCTGAAAATCGCGATGGCATGGCGACCCAACAATCCGACGCCGGCAGTACACACCGTCACCAGGGTACTGAGGGAGCAGCCTTAGGCTCTCGCGAGAACTCCGGCGAAATCTGTTCCCACAGGCAGAGTTCCGTACTCGTGACCACGGTCGGCGCCGAGGCGAGCGGCAATGAACGCATCGGACGAGGCGGCCGGGGAGTGGCGCACCATGAGCGAAGCCTGCAGTGCCAACGCCATAGCCTCGACGACGGTCCGAGCGCGGAGTTGAGCGTCGGCAGGTGCCATCGTGGCGAGCTCACCGAGTTGGCGTCGTACCCGATCGAGGTGCTGATCGAGGACCGGGTTGTTGCCGCGGGCGAGGTTGATCTCGTGGTCGAAGGCGGCAACGGAGTCGGGTTCACGGGTCATCGCGCGCAGGACGTCGAGCGCGATGACGTTGCCCGACCCCTCCCACACGGCCATGACGGGCTGCTCACGGTAGCGACGGGCAAGCGGGAAGTCCTCGGTGTAACCGTTGCCGCCCAGGCACTCGAGGGCTTCGTAGGAGTGGTGCGGGCCGCGCTTGCAGATCCAGTACTTCGCAACAGCCGTCGCGAGTCGGCGGAACGCCTTTTCCTGCTCATTCGCGTCCTCGTCCTGCGCACGGGCCAATCGCAGTGCGGTGATGGTCGCGGCTTCGGATTCGAGAGCCAGATCGGCAAGCACCGAGGTCATCGCCGGCTGATCTGCCAGGACGGCACCGAAAGCGCTGCGGTGCCGTGCGTGCCACACCGCTTCGGCGACCGACTGACGCATACCTGCCGTGCTGCCGAGGATGCAGTCGAGTCGCGTCTGGGACACCATTTCGATGATGGTCCGCACGCCACGTCCCGGTTCGCCGATCATGGTGCCGACGGTGCCGTCGAGCTCGATCTCGGACGACGCGTTGGACTTGTTGCCCAGCTTGTTCTTCAGACGCTGGATGCGGAAGACGTTGCGTGTGCCGTCGGGCAGGATGCGGGGGAGAAGGAAGCAGGAAAGTCCCTCGCCGGCAGCACCTTCGGCCTGAGCGAGAACCAGGAAGGCGTCGGACATCGGCGCGGAGCAGAACCACTTGTGTCCGGTGAGGAGGTAGTCCGCACCCGGGCCGCCACGTCCGGCCGGCTTGGCGATGGTCGTGTTGGCTCGCACGTCGGAGCCACCCTGCTTTTCCGTCATCGACATTCCGAAGATCGCGGATGCCTTTCCGGGAGCATCCAACTCGGGGGTGTAACTCCGAGAAAGGGCACGCGGGGTCCAGATGGCGGCTACATCGGGTTGCAGCTCGAGCGAGGGGATCACAGCGTGCGTCATGGAGATCGGGCACGCGTGGCCCGGTTCGACCTGGGAGAAGAGCATGAATGCCGCGGCCCGAGCCACGTTGGCACCCGGCTTCGGGTCAGCCCAGGCAGAGGTGTGAGCACCGTGCGCAACGGCGGCAGAGATGATCCGGTGATACGACGGATGGTATTCGACCTCGTCGATGCGGTTTCCCCAGCGATCGAAGGTCTTCAATTCGGGGATCACCGTGTTGGCCAGCTCGGCGTCGTGCTGGAACCCGGCACTGCCGACCAGTTCACCGATATCGGTGAGTTCACTGGTCGCCCAATCGGCGTCGTGACGCGCGACGCCTTCGGCCAGGACCGTATCGAGCAGGAACTCGTTGACGTCCGTGCGCGGTACCGACTGGTTGAGCACTGCATGGGTGCGATGCGGAGCCGGGTGGGTGACGGTCTTCTCGGAAATATCAGTCATGACAGGCCTTTCAGCTCGCTGCGCGGATGAGGTGCTTCTGGATCTTGCCGGTCGGTGTACGCGGAAGAATCGTCGCGAACACCACTTCACGCGGAATCTTGTAGCGCGCCAACTTGTCCGAGAGGTAGTCCTTGATGTCGTCGGCGCTGGTGACATCCGGTTCACGCCAGACGACGTGCGCGACGACGGTCTCGCCCCATTCTTCGTTGGGTTTTCCGACAACGGCGACGTCGACGACGTCCGGGTGGCCGGAGATCACGTCCTCGACCTCCTTGGAGTAGACGTTCTCGCCGCCCGTGATGATCATGTCCTTCGCGCGGTCGACGATGAAGAGGTAACCGTCCGCATCCTTGCGCGCCAGATCGCCGGTGCGATACCAACCGCCGTCGGCAAAAGCAGCCTTCGTGGCAGCGGGGTCGTCGAGGTACCCCTGCATGACGGTGTCGGCGCGCAGCCAGATCTCACCGATCTGATCGGGCTCCGCGTCGGTGCCGTCATCGGCAACCAGGCGCAGGTCGACGCCGGCCAGCGCGACGCGGCCGATCGAGCCCGCCTTGCTCAACTGCTCTTCGGGGTACAGCACGGTGCCCACTGGCCCGGTCTCGGTCATGCCGTAGACCTGCCGGAATTCGGTGGTGCCGTACGACTCCACCAGTCGCCGAGCGACATCCGCGCCGATCGGTCCCCCGCCGTACAACCACGCACGAACGCTTCCGAGGTTGTAGTCGGCAAAGTTCGGCACGAGGTTGAGTGCGGTGGTGTAGATGACCGGCGGGCCGAAGCAGAGGGTAATGCGTTGTTCCTGAACTGTTTCCAGAAATTTGACGGGATGGTACTCGCGCAGCAGCACGACGGTTCCGCCCATGTAGAGCGTGGACATGAACCAGTTGTTGAGCGGGGAAGCGTGCCAGATCGGGACGGCCATGAGCAGTCGCTCGTCCCGAGTCGTCGACACGGCGAGGGCCGCGGTGACGGCAACACCGACGACGTTGCGGTGGCTGTGGACGCAGCCCTTGGGCGAGCCGGTAGTCCCCGAGGTGTAGAGGATTTCGGCCGGATCGTTCTCGTCGATGTCGATACCGTCAACGCCGTCCTGGCGGGTGATGGCGTCGTCGAAGAAGTCGAAACCGTCTGCGACAGAGTCCGTGCTGATCAGCTTGGCCGTTGTCTCCAGTCGACCGACAACCGGCGCCAACTCACCGTCGAAGACGCACACCGACACCTTCGCGTGTCCCAGCACGTAGGCAACTTCCGGAGTCTGCATCTTGTGGTTGATGGGGACCACGACGGCGCCCAAGCGCCAGGCACCGAGCATCGCGTACACGAATCCCGGAGTGTTGTAACACATCAGCGCGACGCGGTCGCCCGGCTGCACGCCCAGCGACTGCAAATAGCCTGCGGCGCGTCGACTTCCGTCCTGAACCTGGGAGTACGTGTGATCGTGACCGTCGAATATCAGGAAGGGTTTGTCCGGGGTCTTGGTGACGTTACTGTCGAATACGCGAACGATATTCATCGAAGTCCTTGTCGGAGAATCACGCTCGAAGAGAGTTCAATCCATCGAGCTGTTGAGTACGGCGTCGGGTATCTGGAGGGTGGCGAAGATGACGGCAACCGCCTCCTCGAGGGAGTAGCCGAAGCTCTCGCCGGTGGCAGTCTTCTGAATGACGAGGCCGAAGATCGCAGACCAGAAGGCCTTGGACTCGACGTCGATGCCCGCGCGCAGCTGCCAGC
Organism: Rhodococcus sp. WY5; assembly: GCF_018588185.1. NCBI lineage: Bacteria > Bacillati > Actinomycetota > Actinomycetes > Mycobacteriales > Nocardiaceae > Rhodococcus > Rhodococcus sp. WY5. The sequence continues at coordinate 1,265,505 of NZ_JAAMPR010000001.1, read as the reverse complement.
CGGTGCGGATCAAGGTACGGAGGAGGGCGGTTTCGCCCGAGGAATGCAGAGTGCGAAGCGTCTCGGAGATCAGGTCGCGGAGTTCACCACGACGACCCGTCATCATCATCGCTTCCACGAACAGTTCGACACTGGGAGCGCCCGAGCCGAGGAGTGATCCGACCAGCTTCTTGGTGTAGTCGCCCACGGTGTCGGCGTCGGCGGCATCGACCTCGGCACGCTTGCCTGCGCGCAGAACGGCCGCGCACGCCACCTCGACGAAGAGCTTCTCTTTTGAGCCGTAGTAGTAGGTCACCTGGTTGGGATGGGCGCCGGCGGCCGTGCAGATCTGCGCGATGGAGACGCTGTCGCCGTGCTCGAGGAACAGCTCGGTTGCGGCGTTGAACAGCGCCATGCGCGTCTGCTTGCCCGACTCACGCGTCGCGCGCGCTGCGGGAACTGCCTCGGTGGCCATCACGAACTCCTACTTGTTTGTACGACAAACAATAACTCGGCGTTGTTTGTATGGCAAACAATTTCTTCCCGACGCGATGACATGTCGACTTCTATCGACATGTCTGATGTGCGGGATTACTCTCTGAACATCGAGCACCCGAGAACTTCGGCTTTTCTGCGAGGAGGCGCCCTGCAATGCTCGCGCGATCCGGCTTCTCCCTGCCCACACGCACGACTCTCACGGGCGACTGGGCAGATTTGTTGCGCGAGCATTTTGTCGCGCTCGACGTATCCGATATCGGAGACGGCGATCGATTCAGCGGGGCCGTCCACTCGGCCCAACTCGCACACGTTCGGGTATCCGCAGTTCAATCGATGGAACAACGAATAGTCCGTAGCAACAGCCTCATCAAAAGCGACGGCGCGGACTATCTGCAGATCGGGATGATCCGCCGCGGTAGCGCGGTAGTGCGCCAAGACGACCGCGAATGCGTCCTGCGACGTGGCGACTACGTCCTGTACGACACCACGCGCCCCTTCGATTGGCAGATCGAGGGACACGCACACGACGGCATCTGGGGACTCGAGGTGTTCACCTGGCCACGGTCGTACCTGTCGCTCAGCGACGCGGAGGTCACGAGCCTGACCGCCATCGCCTTCGACGGACACGCGGGCCTGAGTGGCCTGCTCGGTCGCTTTCTTCACGATCTTGCCTCCGTCCGCATGACGTCCGACGCAAGCGGAGACGAAGAGGAAGTCGTCAACGAGATCGGCAACCTGGTCAAGTCCGTTCTTCACACAACTGCGCGACCGATCACCTCGCGGCGAACCAGCCTCTACGAATCCGCCCTGTCGGTCATAGACGCCCGCATCGCAGACCCGGCCCTGTCTCCGGTGGACATCGCGGGATCGGTCAAAGTCTCCATTCGGCAGTTGCACCGAGCCTTCGCCGAACACGGCACGACGGTGTCACGGTCGATTCGCAGCCGTCGACTCGACGGTTGCCGTCGTGAGATCGTGCAACGACACGGAGTAGAGCGGTCGCTGACCCAGATTTCTCACCGCTGGGGATTCACCGACCTGGCCGCCTTCAGTCGAGCCTTCAAGGCGGAATTCGGGATCAGCCCGCGGCGGTACCGGTCGCAAGCAGCGGCCCCCACAAGTACTACCCGCTGATCTGTAACATCTTCGGACACTTACCCATTGAACATGGTGTTCAAAATTTTCTGTCGCCGAAGCGTATCCACAATTCTTGGCACGGTAGGCCAAGCATCGGGCGCTGACGGCCAAGTTTGCTCGGCTGAGCGGGCGTAGATTTTCGGCACGGCGTTGCCAAGTGCCAGGCACCCGATTCGACCACCTACATCACAGGGAGCACTCATGGAATCTGCAATCGGCGAACACCTTCAATGCCCGCGCACTCTGACCAGGCGGGTCCCGGATACCTATACGCCACCGTTTCCCATGTGGGTCGGGCGCGCAGACGACACATTGCACCAGGTCGTGATGGGCTATCTCGGCGTGCAGTTCCGCGGCGAGGATCAGCGCCCGGCAGCACTGCGGGCGATGCGGGATATCGTCGCCGGCTTCGACTTGCCGGACGGACCGGCACACCACGATCTCACCCATCACATCGACAACCAGGGCTACGAGAACCTGATCGTGGTCGGTTACTGGAAAGATGTTTCTTCCCAACATCGTTGGAGCGCATCACCTCCAGTATCCTCCTGGTGGGAGTCCGAAGACCGCCTGTCGGACGGATTGGGGTTCTTCCGCGAGATCGTGGCACCGAGAGCCGAACAATTCGAAACGCTCTACGCGTTCCAAGACGACCTCCCCGGAGTGGGAGCTGTCATGGACGGTGTCAGCGGCGAAATCAACGAGCACGGCTACTGGGGTTCGATGCGCGAGCGGTTTCCGATCTCCCAAACCGACTGGATGCAGGCCTCGGGCGAACTACGGGTCGTCGCCGGTGACCCCGCCGTAGGTGGACGCGTAGTAGTGCGGGGACACGACAACATCGCACTGATCAGGTCCGGGCAGGACTGGGCCGACGCGGAAGCAGACGAGCGCAGCCTCTACCTGGACGAAATCCTGCCCACTCTTCAATCGGGCATGGACTTCCTCCGCGACAACGGCCCGGCCGTCGGGTGCTACAGCAACCGATTCGTACGCAATATCGACATCGACGGAAACTTCCTCGACTTGAGCTACAACATCGGCCACTGGGCCTCCCTCGACCAACTCGAACGGTGGTCGGAATCCCACCCGACCCATCTACGGATCTTCACGACGTTCTTCCGGGTGGCCGAGGGCCTGTCGAAATTGCGTCTCTACCATGAGGTCTCGGTATTCGATGCCGCCGATCAGCTCTACGAGTACATCAATTGCCATCCCGGGACCGGAATGCTGCGCGACGCGGTGATCACCGCCGAGCACTGACCGAAGTCGCCGGCAATCTTCGGCCACATTCTTTCCCTCGGAGGCAACTCGAGATATGTTGACGGGTGTCGACATATCTCAGTAGAGACCATCGAGGAAGCGCGGACAGCAGACAGTGACTACTCAACGAAACGAAGAGTTGGCGTTTGCTGTGCTGGCCGACCAAGTGCGTCGACAGATTCTCGACACGCTGGCTACCCACGGCGAGTGCAACGCGGGCTTCATCAGCGATCAAATTTCGACGGTCGGTCGCACCACGGTATCCACACATCTCAAGGCGCTGCGGTTGTCCGGCGTGATCGTCGAACGGCGTCAAGGACGTCATCGCCTGTTCTCGATAGATCCATCGGGGCCCGCCAACGATGCACTCCAGTTCCTGCGCGACGTCCTCGGGCGAGCGCTGGAAGCAGGTTCGAACGCCTCCGAGTTGCCGGCCACTGCGACTGAGGATTCAGACGTCGCATCGGTGCGTCGCCGAGCGTGAGGCCTTGTTGAGCCCCAGCACCTATTTCAGGCAGGAAGTAGAACGTGCCAGGTCTCTCCGTAACGGCACAGATCGTGACGACCGACCCACCAGGGTCAGCCTTCGAGCGCCTCGAAACGGGGCAACTGCTCGAACTCGAATGTGAGCAACTGACGGTCGGGGCCGCTGCCGCCATCTCCCTTCCCGTCGGCGACGGCGCACGCGCAGATCCAGTCGGAATGCCGATCACGCTGTTGGGATACGTCGCCGGCGTGAAGCGGGGCCGATCGGTCGTGATCGTGCACCACCAACCGTGGCGCGGCCGCCTGACGATCCGGTTCTTTCCCGACGGCGCCGGGACCCGGATCGTTCTCGAGTCCAGCCTCGATCAGGACGGCATTTCCTGGCTTGCCAACAAGCGCGGATTCGCTCCACCCGAACCTCCGCGTTCCGACCGACATCGGATCGGGCTGCTGGTCAGCAAATCCGGCCCGGCAGCTGTATTCGCCCAGGCGACAGAAACACTCGCAGCCCTGGCCGTGGAAGAAATCAATGCCGACGGCGGCATCGGCGGCGTTCTCGTCGACTTGGTGATCGGCGATGACGCTTCCGACTCGGCGGCCGGAGCGGCGACCGCACTGCGATTGGTGAAAAGCGGATGTCGCGCCGTTTTCGCGTGCGTGACATCGTCGACCTTCAATGCCGCTGCATCTGCATTGCAGAACACCGGTGTGCTGTTAGTGCACACAGTTCTCAACGAGGGAGGTCGATCGCGTCCGGGAGTCCTTCGATTGGGTGAGCGACCACTCGACCAGACGCGAGCAGGTATACCCGCAATGATGTCCGAGACCGGTTCTCGCACTTGGTTCCTGGTCGGCCAGCAGTATTCGTGGTCGTTCGGAGCGCATTGGGCGGCCCGGCGTGTGATCGCCGAATCCACAGGTTCGGTGGCCGGCGAAGTCTACGTACCGTTGGGGACAACCGACTTCTCACGCATCATCGAGTCGATAGCCGACTCCGGGGCCGAACTGATTCTTTCCACCCTGGTGGGCCATGACGAGGTCTTCTTCGAACGACAATGCGCCCAGCACGGACTGCGGGCCACCACGCGGACGTTTGCATTGGTCCTCGACGAGGCCACTCAGCAGCTCATCGGCAATTCCGATGCCGACGGAGTCTGGGCGGCATTCGGCTACTTTCAATCCGCAGCCTGCGATCACGACCTCGAAAAGCGATACAGCGCGAGCTCGAACGAACTCCTGCCTCCGCTCAGTTCCCTGTCGGAGACAACATACGAAGCGATCGTCGCTTACGCACGCGCAGTCGAACGAACGTCGGCAGGCGATCCGGAAACAGTACTTCGGCAGCTTGTCACGACATCGAAAAGCTCTACGAACAACGGCGTTCCACTGCATCGACCGATTCTGCTCGCTGAATCACGCCGTGGGCGCCTGTACCCCCGCTCTCTCTGAGCACGCGTAACCCGAACTTAACGAGTCAATATGTCGATACCTATTGACGCAATTATGGATCCGGCCCTAGTCTGAAAGACAAGTGAAGCCGATCACATCAGGAGCACACTTCTCATGGCGACAATCCGACCTGACGACAATGCAATAGACACCGCCGCAAAGCATTACGGCATCACTCTCGACCAATCAGCCCGGCTCGAGTGGCCGGCACTGATCGACGGAGCACTGGGCTCCTACGACCTCGTCGACCAGTTGTACGCCGACGAGGCAACCCCGCCGACCACGTCACGTGAGCACACGGTGCCAACAGCGAGCGAAAATCCTTTGAGCGCTTGGTATGTGACCACAAGCATCCCGCCGACGTCGGACGGCGTCCTGACCGGCCGACGCGTGGCGATCAAGGACAACGTGACCGTGGCCGGAGTTCCGATGATGAACGGGTCTCGGACAGTAGAGGGGTTCACTCCGTCTCGCGACGCGACTGTGGTCACTCGACTACTGGCGGCCGGTGCAACCGTCGCGGGCAAAGCTGTGTGTGAGGACCTGTGTTTCTCCGGTTCGAGCTTCACACCGGCAAGCGGACCGGTCCGCAATCCATGGGACCCACAGCGTGAAGCAGGTGGATCATCCGGTGGCAGTGCGGCTCTCGTCGCAAACGGTGACGTCGATTTTGCCATCGGCGGGGATCAGGGCGGATCGATCCGGATCCCGGCGGCATTCTGCGGCGTCGTCGGACACAAGCCGACGTTCGGGCTCGTCCCGTATACCGGTGCATTTCCCATCGAGCGAACAATCGACCATCTCGGCCCGATCACACGCACGGTCCACGATGCCGCACTGATGCTCTCGGTCATCGCCGGTCGCGACGGTAACGACCCACGCCAAGCCGACAGCGTCGAAGCAGGTGACTATCTGTCCACCCTCGACTCCGATGTGGATGGTCTGCGAATCGGGATCGTTCGAGAAGGTTTCGGGCACGCGGTCTCACAGCCCGAGGTCGACGACGCAGTCCGCGCAGCAGCACACAGTCTGGCCGAAATCGGTTGCACGGTAGAGGAAGTAAACATCCCGTGGCACCTACATGCTTTCCACATCTGGAACGTGATCGCCACGGACGGTGGTGCCTACCAGATGTTGGACGGCAACGGATACGGCATGAACGCCGAAGGTTTGTACGATCCGGAACTGATGGCACACTTTGCTTCTCGACGCCTTCAGCACGCCGACGCTCTGTCCGAAACCGTCAAACTGGTGGCTCTGACCGGCCACCACGGCATCACCACCCTCGGCGGCGCGAGCTACGGCAAAGCCCGGAACCTCGTACCGCTCGCCCGCGCCGCCTACGACACTGCCTTGAGACAATTCGACGTCCTGGTGATGCCCACACTGCCCTACGTCGCATCCGAACTACCGGCGAACGACGTGGATCGTGCAACCTTCATCACGAAGGCTCTCGGGATGATCGCCAACACAGCACCATTCGACGTGACCGGACACCCGTCCCTGTCCGTTCCCGCCGGCCTGGTGAACGGGCTTCCGGTCGGAATGATGATCACCGGCAAGACCTTCGACGATGCGACGGTCCTCCGGGTCGGGCGCGCATTCGAAAAGCTTCGCGGCGCGTTTCCGACGCCTGCCGACCACATCTCCGACTCTGCACCACAACTCAGCCTCACCTAGTTCTGTATCCGCACTTGCACAACAAATTCCACCGATTCACACATGATCAGCCCGCATAGAAAAGGTGAACCAGATGTCAGTAACGATCGACCACACAACGGAGAACGCCGCACCGGCCCAGGCGCCGGTCTCCGATCGCGCGTGGGCCCTGTTCCGCGCACTCGACGGTAAGGGATTGGTACCCGACGGTTACGTCGAGGGATGGAAGAAGACCTTCGAGGAGGACTTCAGTCCAAGGCGCGGAGCGGAATTGGTCGCGCGGGCGTGGACCGACCCCGATTTCCGGCAACTGCTTCTCACCGACGGTACCGCCGCGGTTGCCCAGTACGGATATCTGGGCCCCCAGGGCGAATACATCGTGGCAGTCGAAGACACCCCAACCCTCAAGAACGTGATCGTGTGCTCGCTGTGTTCTTGCACCGCGTGGCCCATTCTCGGCCTGCCCCCTACCTGGTACAAGAGTTTCGAATACCGTGCGCGAGTGGTGCGTGAGCCACGGAAGGTTCTCTCCGAGATGGGAACCGAGATCGCGTCGGACGTCGAGATCCGCGTCTACGACACCACCGCCGAAACTCGCTACATGGTTCTCCCGCAACGTCCCGCAGGCACCGAAGGCTGGAGCCAGGAACAACTGCAGGAAATCGTCACCAAGGACTGCCTGATCGGCGTCGCAGTCCCGCAGGTCCCCACCGTCTGATCACCCCGACAAGAAAGAAGCACACCATGGATGGAGTACACGATCTTGCCGGAGTTCAAGGCTTCGGCAAAGTCCCGCATACCGTCAACGCCGACATCGGCCCCACCTTCCACGCCGAGTGGGAACACCTGCCGTACAGCCTGATGTTCGCCGGTGTCGCCGAACTCGGGGCATTCAGCGTCGACGAAGTTCGATACGTCGTCGAGCGGATGGAACCACGCCACTACATGATGACCCCGTACTACGAGAGGTACGTCATCGGCGTCGCGACACTGATGGTCGAAAAGGGAATCCTGACGCAGGAAGAACTCGAAAGCCTTGCAGGGGGACCGTTCCCACTGTCGCGGCCCAGCGAATCCGAAGGGCGTCCGGCACCCGTCGAGACGACCACCTTCGAAATCGGTCAGCGAGTACGCGTGCGCGACGAGTACGTTCCGGGGCATATTCGAATGCCTGCGTACTGCCGCGGACGAGTGGGAACCATCTCTCATCGGACTACCGAGAAGTGGCCGTTTCCCGACGCAATCGGCCACGGGCGCAACGACGCCGGCGAAGAACCGACGTACCACGTGAAGTTCGCCGCCGAGGAATTGTTCGGTAGCGACACCGACGGCGGCAGCGTCGTAGTCGACCTTTTCGAGGGTTACCTCGAGCCTGCGGCCTGATCGTCCAACATTCCGGGCGGCGGTCACGCGAGCACAGCGTTTCGCGTGACCGCCGCCTGATCACAGCAATTCTCTCATTCGGAAGGACACTGGAAATCATGGTCGACACACGACTTCCGGTCACGGTGCTGTCAGGTTTCCTGGGCGCCGGGAAGACGACACTACTCAACGAGATCCTGCGAAATCGAGAGGGTCGGCGGGTCGCGGTGATCGTCAACGACATGAGCGAAATCAACATCGACAGTGCAGAAGTCGAGCGTGAGGTCTCGCTCAGTCGCTCCGAAGAGAAACTGGTCGAGATGACCAACGGCTGCATCTGCTGCACCCTGCGAGAGGATCTTCTCTCCGAGATCAGTGCCTTAGCCGCCGATGGCCGATTCGACTACCTACTCATCGAATCTTCGGGCATCTCCGAACCGCTGCCCGTCGCAGAGACGTTCACATTCATCGATACCGACGGCCACGCCCTCGCCGACGTCGCCCGACTCGACACCATGGTCACCGTCGTCGACGGCCACAGTTTTCTGCGCGACTACACAGCTGGGGGCCGCGTCGAAGCCGATGCCCCGGAAGACGAACGAGACATCGCGGATCTGCTTGTCGATCAGATCGAATTTGCCGACGTCATCCTGGTGAGCAAGGCAGATCTCGTCTCGCACCAGCACCTGGTCGAATTGACCGCAGTCCTGCGCTCTTTGAACGCATCCGCTGCGATAGTTCCGATGACGCTCGGTCGCATCCCACTCGACACGATTCTCGACACCGGTTTGTTCTCACTCGAAAAGGCTGCACAGGCCCCCGGATGGTTACAAGAACTCCAAGGTGAACACATCCCCGAAACCGAAGAGTACGGAATCAGTTCGGTGGTGTACCGCGAGCGCGCACCCTTCCACCCCCAACGGCTGCATGATTTCCTCAGCAGCGAGTGGACCAACGGAAAGTTACTTCGGGCCAAGGGCTACTACTGGAATGCCGGCCGGTTCACCGAGATCGGGAGTATTTCTCAGGCCGGTCATCTCATTCGCCACGGATACGTCGGCCGTTGGTGGAAGTTTCTACCCCGTGACGAGTGGCCGGCCGACGATTACCGTCGTGACGGAATCCTCGACAAGTGGGAAGAACCCGTCGGAGACTGCCGACAAGAACTCGTCTTCATCGGCCAAGCCATCGACCCGTCTCGACTGCACCGAGAACTCGACGCGTGTCTACTCACCACAGCCGAGATCGAACTCGGGCCAGACGTGTGGACCACCTGGAGCGACCCCCTGGGCGTCGGCTATACCGACCAGACCGTTTGATATTGATCTCTACGGCACGAGATTCCCCGACCTGGCGATACTTAAAATCACGCTGATTTGAAGGCATGCCCGCAGCGCAACGGCCCCTTGTCCGAAAACTGTCAACAGTTCTACACGGAGAAATGGCTACCCTTAGGTTTACGCTGCACGCATGTTTTCTTCCGTCGCAGCGAAGATCCGCCTGGTGGTGGCACTGCTCCTCACTGCCCTCCTGGCGCTGACTCTGTCATCGTGCTCGAGTGGCTCGGATTCGTCGGCAGCCCCCACAGACCTGTGTGCACCTCCAGGAGTGGGAGCTGCAACCGCGGCGCCCACCAATCTGGACGCGGCAGCGGGTGCGGGCGCCGAAGACCGCTACACCACGGCCACCGTCACCCCGGTCGATCAGATCGACACCTCGAAGCTGAATCTGATCAAACCCGGGGTCATCACGGTCGGCACGCTCGGTGACGCGCCCCCGAGCATCTGCGTCAACTCCGAGAATCAGTACACCGGATACGACAACGAGCTGCTGAAGGCCGTCGCGGACAAGCTGGGCCTGAAGGTCGAGTTCGTCGGCACCGAGTTCGCCGGGCTTCTCGCCCAGGTTGCCGGTCGACGCTTCGACGTCGGCTCGTCGTCCATCACCACCACGGACGACCGTCGCAACACCGTCGGCTTCACCAACGGTTACGACTTCGGATACTTCTCCCTCGTCGTGCCTAACGGCAGCCCGATCACCGGCTTCGGGGACCTGGACGCATCAAAGCGCATCGGCGTCGTACAGGGAACCGTGCAGGACGACTACGTCGTGAACACGCTCAAGCTCGATCCCGTGAAGTTTCCCGACTACGCCACGGCGTACGCGAACCTCAAGTCCGGACAGATCGACGCCTGGGTAGCTCCGTCTCAGCAGGCCGAAGGTGCAATCGCTCCCGGTGATCCGACCTCGATCATCCAGAACACCTTCTCGGTCAACAACTTCGTCGGCTGGGCGGTGAACAAGGAAAACCAGCCGCTGATCGACGCCCTCAACTCCGGCCTCGACGCAGTCATCGACGACGGAACCTGGTCTCAGCTGTACGCCGACTGGGTACCGCGCCAACTCCCTGAAGGCTGGAAGCCCGGATCCAAGGCCGCGGCCACTCCGGAACTGCCCGACTTCGCAGCCATTGCCGCGGAAAACGCAGCAAACGGCGACGGTGGCGATACCGCGTCGTACCAACCGAAGTCGACGCTCGAACAGCTCAAGGACACGTTCTTCGACTGGGATCTGTACAAGAAGGCATTCCCCGATCTCCTCAAGACCGGTCTTCCCAACACCCTGATCCTTGCGCTCGCGTCCGGCATCATCGGCACGATCCTCGGCATGCTGCTCGCTGTCGCCGGTATCTCGCGCACCCGTTGGCTGCGCTGGCCGGCCCGCGTCTACACCGATATCTTCCGTGGCCTGCCCGCAGTCGTCATCATCTTGATCATCGGGCTCGGCGTCGGACCGATCGTCAAGGGAATCACCGGTAGCAATCCGTACTGGCTCGGTGTCGCGGCGCTGTCACTGCTCGCGTCGGCATACATCGGTGAGATCTTCAGATCCGGAATCCAGAGCGTCGAGTCCGGGCAGCTCGAAGCCTCCCGTGCCCTCGGCTTCAGCTACCGAAAGTCCATGTCGCTGGTCGTCATCCCGCAGGGAGTACGACGCGTTCTGCCGGCGTTGATGAACCAGTTCATCTCGCTGATCAAGGACTCGTCGCTGATCTACTTCCTCGGTCTGCTCGTCACCCAGCGGGAGCTCTTTGCCGTCGGACGCGATCTCAACGCCCAGACCGGCAGCCTGTCCCCGCTCGTTGCGGCAGGCTTGTTCTACCTTGCTCTGACCATCCCGCTGACGCACCTCGTCAACTACATCGACAACCGACTCCGGACCGGACGCGCCGACACTTCAGGCACGTTGGATCCGCTCGAGCAGGCCATCGTCGTGGAAAGGGGCTGAGGACATGACCACCAGCTCTGAACTGAAGTCCGTATCGCTCACCGGCAAGGACCTGCATCTGTCCTTCGGCACCAACAAGGTGCTTCGCGGCGTCAACCTGCACGTCGACGCCGGAAACACCGTCACCGTCATCGGGCCCTCCGGTTCGGGCAAGTCGACGCTCCTGCGCGTGCTGAACCGTCTGCACGAGCCCGAGCAGGGTGACGTGCTGCTCGACGGGAAGTCCGTCCTGAAGGACAACCCCGACGAGCTACGCCAGCGGATCGGCATGGTGTTCCAGCACTTCAACCTGTTCCCACACAAGACCGTCGCCGAGAACATCGCACTCGGGCCGAACAAGCTCAAGGGTTTGTCGAAGGAGCAAGCTCGGGCGCTCGCGCTCGAGCAGCTGGATCTGGTGGGGCTCAGGGAGAAGGCCGACTCGCGGCCCGGCAACCTTTCCGGCGGTCAGCAGCAGCGCGTCGCCATTGCCCGCGCCCTGGCGATGAAGCCCGAGGTCATGTTCTTCGACGAGGCGACGTCAGCTCTCGACCCCGAACTGGTCAAGGGTGTTCTGGCATTGATGGCCGATCTCGCGAAGTCCGGCATGACCATGGTCGTCGTGACGCACGAAATGGGTTTCGCGCGTTCCGTTTCCGACAAGGTGCTGTTCATGGATCGCGGTGCCGTTGTCGAAACCGGTACTCCGGAACAGCTTTTCGACGATCCCGAAACAGATCGACTGCAAGCGTTCCTCTCACAGGTTCTCTGACTCAGGGGCGCTTGCAGGAGATCGACGGGCGTTGATCCTGGACGCCTGAAGCATCAGATGGTCGCGTTCGGCGAGGTTGGATGCCTTGTGCGCTGCATCGGCATACAACCTCGCCGCCGACTCCAGGTCTCCGTCGCGTTCACGCAGATAGGCCTCGACTGCGGCATGGCGTGGAAGTGAATCGCCCAGCGCTGCAAGAGCTGCCAATCCGGCGCGTGGTCCGTCTGCCTCGCCGACGGCCACCGCTCGGTTGAGCCGGACGATCGGGCTGTCGGTCAAGGCTGCGAGTTCGTCGTACCACTCCACGATCTGCACCCAGTCGGTCTCGTCTGCTGTGAGAGCGTCGGCATGGAGTGCAGCAATGGCGGCCTGGGCCTGGAACTCACCGAGCCGGTCGCGGGCGAGAGCTGACTGGAGGATTGCGACTCCTTCGGCAATCGAATCGGTGTCCCACCGGCTGCGATCCTGCTCGGCTAGCGGAACCAGACTGCCGTCCGCGGCAGTTCGCGCGGCTCGACGAGCGTGATGGAGCAGCATCAGTGCGAGCAACCCTGCGACTTCGGGGTGATCGATCGCGGCCGCCAACTGCCGGGTGAGCCGGATGGCCTCGGCAGCCAGGTCGACGTCGCCGGAGTACCCCTCGTTGAAGACCAGATAAAGGACACGCAGGACGGTGGCGACATCGCCGGGTTGCTCGAACCGGACGCCGGAGACCGTGCGCTTGGCTCGGCTGATGCGCTGAGCCATAGTCGCCTCGGGCACCAGGTAGGCCTGCGCAATCTGGCGGGTGGTCAGCCCGCCGACAGCGCGCAGCGTGAGTGCGACGGCGGACGACGGCGTCAACGACGGGTGCGCGCACAAAAAGTAGAGCTGGAGTGTGTCGTCCACGCCCGGCACCGACCCGCTGACCGGCCGCTCGCCTGGCTGCTCGCCTGGCTGCTCGTCAGCCCGAAGCTCCCGCCTGCGGCGAGCCGCATCCGACCGGATCCCGTCGAGGAACCGCCGCCAGGCCACCGTGACCAGCCAGCCCTTCGGGTCCCGCGGCGGGTTGTCCGGCCAGACCCTGACCGCCTCGAGCAGAGCGTCCTGCACGGCGTCCTCGGCCGACGCGAAATCTGCTCCGCGGCGGACGAGGATGCCGAGCACGCTCGGAGTCAGACTCCGAAGCAGGGCGTCGTCCATGACAGGTTTCAGTCCGTGATGGTCGGCGGCTCGGTCAGGAACGGGCGCAGTTCGAGCCATTCGTGAATCGGCTTCCCGCCTGCGCCGGGCGCGGCCGAGAGCTCGCCGGCCAATTGGACGGCACGGTCGTAGTTGTCGACGTCGATCACCATCCAGCCGGCAATGAGGTCCTTGGTTTCCGCGAACGGACCGTCGGTGACCGGGGGGCGACCCTCACCGTCGTATCGGACAAAGGTGCCCTCAGGAGCGAGAGCCTGACCGTCGACGAACTCGCCCGCCTTCTCGAGCCGATCCGCGAAGTCCTGCATGTACTTCACGTGGGCAGTGATCTCGTCCGGCGTCCACTGGTCCATCGGCACGTCGTTGACTGCAGCCGGAGCGCCGCGGTAGTGCTTGAGCAGCAAGTACTTGGCCATCGTGAATCTCCTCTGTGTCGGTGCCACCCATTCTGGTCGCACTTCACTACAGGGACGAAGCAAGTCGGGGATTCTCGACATTGCGGGGCCTTCGGCCCTGTGCGCCTTTTTGGTAGTGCCCGCAACCAGAAAGGCGCACAGGGCCGAAGGCCCTAAATCCACCCCTGCCGGCGGGCGATCACTGCGGCTTCGTGCCGATTGGCTGCACCGAGTTTGGTGACAGCTGACGACAGATAGTTTCGGGTGGTACCCGCAGACAGGTGTGCCCGGGAAGCGATCTGCTCGATGGATGCTCCGTCGGCCGCGTACTCGAGTACGTCCGCTTCGCGCGGAGTAAGCGGTGAGTCGCCGGCGCCGATTGCCTCGGCAGCCAACGACGGATCGACGTACCGCCCGCCCGCGTGGACGCTGCGGACCACCTCGGCGAGCGTCGCCGCAGGCGTCGTCTTCGGCAGAAATCCTCGGACGCCTGCTGACAGTGCCTTCTTCAGATACCCGGGACGCCCGTGGCTCGTCACGATGATCGAGACGCACCCCGAGACCGTCTGCGCAATCTGTTGCGCCGTCTCGATGCCGTCGATACCTGCCATTTGAAGGTCGAGCACGGCTACGTCAGGTTGATGTTTTGCAGCAGCGACCACGGCATCCTCGCCGGATTCGGCTTCCGCGACGACAACGATGTCGTCCTCGAGCGACAACATCATGGCCAGAGCCGAGCGGATCAGGTTCTCGTCGTCGGCCAGCAGTACCTTGATCGGCTCGGTCACCGAGACTCCTTCGTTCGGGACGGAAAGTGGGCGGTGAGGGTGAAGCGATCTTCGTCCTGCACGGTTTCGACAATTCCTCCGACGGCGCCGACGCGCTCGCGCAATCCGTTCAGGCCGGTTCCGTTGTTCGGCTCTGCGATCCGTGCGCCGTCGTTGGCGATCACGACGCCGTCCGCGAACACCTCGATGCTGCAATTCTCGGCACTCGAGTGCCGGAGAATGTTGGTCACTCCTTCGCGGACGACCCAGGCGGCAGCTTCGGCCAGTTCCACCGGCAGCTGATCTGCCGATCCACGTATCGCGGTGGAGATTCCGGCGGCCTCGAGCAGAGACTGCGCACCGGCCAGCTCGGACGCCAAGGCGATGGACCGGTATCCCCGAACCAACTCGCGCGCTTCGTCGAGTGAATCTTGCGCAAGTTCGCGTACTTCGTCCATCTGCGCGGCGGCACGATCGTCGCCACGTCGTGAAAGAGTAGCTGCAAGTTCACTTTTCACCGCAATTGCAGACAGTGCCCGCCCGACGACGTCATGGAGGTCGCGTGAAAATCGCAACCGTTCCTCGGCGACGGACAGAGCGGCAGCGGCTCCGCGTGCCTCGTCCAATTCGGTGACCATCCGCAGCAGCCACACCGACATGTAGACGGTCAGCCCCATGAAGGCGGCGACGATTCCGACGGACACGCCGCTTTCCGGACCCGCAAGCAGTCCCAGTACAACCCCGGCGGCCACCGAGCCCACGATCAGCCAGCGCAACGACGTCAACCCCGCAAGGGGCACGACAAGGATTGCCGCCAGCCAGAAGTACGGGCCGTTCTCGCCATTGCTTCCCAAGGCAATTCCCGCCGAGCAGAACGCCGACAACGTCATCACGGCAAGAGGAATCTGGACGGGCTTGGCCACGACTCCGCCCAGATCAGGCATCCGAGACACGGCGATGACGCACGCAACGGCACTGATTCCGAGGAAGACACCCGACAGGTACCGATCCGCAACGACCTCGGTGACCGCACCGAAGCCACCGAAAACCACTGCGACCATGATGAACGATTGCCGCGTGTAGAGGCGAACCTTGTCGACGTTCGACGCGGTTCGCCACGTCCGTCTCGGATTCCAGCGTCCGAAGTTCTGCGCGATCATGCCCACTACCTTCTCAGAGTTCTACGAACGCGGTTCCCAGCGGAAGTGGACGTTCGCGATCAGAACCGAACCGACGATCCACGCCAGCATGACCAACAGCGGTTGCGCAGCCGAACCGAAGGTGTCGACAAATCCCGCTGCCGCACCGGGCGCATCGCCCAGATCAGCCAGTTCGCCAGTGGTCCGCCCCAGCCATCCGAGATTGAGAAGGTCGACTACCGCGGCCAGCGGAGTGAAATCGAGAATGCGAGCAACGTTGTCCGGCACGACATTCCTGATCGAAGACATACCTGCCGTCGCCAGAATCAGAATCGGCATGCAGGTGATCTGCGCCGCCTCTGCATTTCGCGTTACAGCCGAAGTGATCAACGCCAGCGCCGTGAAGAGCGCGGCGCCGCCGATCACTGCGACCAGCACCAGGACCGGATTGACCGGAGCACTACCGCCCAGAACCATCACGGCGATTCCGATCACCACCGTCAACAGGCCGGTGAGAACCCACGACGGCACTGCCGGGCCCGCGAGGATCTCGGCGTCGCTGCATTCCCCTGTCCGTAGTCGCTTGAGAACCAACTCGTCACGACGCGTCGCGTACACCGACAGGAGGTTGTAGAAGACCACGAACACGAGCAGGAAGAGTGCAAACACCTCGAGGCCTGCCGACACCGACTTGTCGGACAACCCGCCATCGCGCGACAGGTACAGCATCCCCACGGGAAAGATCAACGGGAGGACGATTGCGTTGAAGAGCAACAGTCGATTTCGTCCCAGGAGCGTGAACTCCGAACGAGACAGGGTTGCTATGCGGTTCATGCCGACGCTCCTTCGAGAGTTGCGTGATGATCGAATTGGTCTGCAATGGAGAGGAATACGGTCTCCAGGGATGCCGCGCGGGCATCCAGGCCGGTCAGCAGGATGTTGTTGTGCTGTGCCCACAGCAGCAGTTCCGTCAGCGTCTCCTGCACTGTGCGAGTGGTGATCACCACCAGATCGTTTTCGACGCGTACCTCGGCGCCGGCCAGGGCCGGGAGCGGAAGACCGGGACGGTGCAGTTTGATCTGGGCAGGATGATCCGCGACGACGTCCGCCACGGTTCCGCTGCGCACCACCGATCCTCGGTGCATGATCGCCAACTGGTCGCACAGGGACTCGGCTTCGTCCAGGTAATGCGTCGTCAACATGATGGTGACGCCCGACGCTTTCAAGTCAGCGATCAATTGCCAAGTGTTACGTCGACTTTCGGGATCCAAACCAGTAGTCGGCTCGTCGAGAAACAGGACGAGTGGCCGGCCGATGATCGCGCACGCCAGATCCAGTCGCCGCGCCTCACCTCCCGAGAGGAACTTCACGCGGGTATCACCACGGTCACGCATGTCCACGCGCTCGAACACCTCGTCCACGGGCAGCGGATTCGAGCAGGTTCCGGCCCACATCGCCAAACTCTCACGAGCAGTCAGGTCTTGGGGCAAGCCACCCTTCTGGAGCATGATGCCAAGCGACGGGCGAATCTGCTTGCGGTTGCGCACCGGATCCATGCCCAGAACGCGCACCGTTCCGGCACTGGCTCGTGAAAGACCCTGAATCACTTCGAGAGTGGACGTCTTGCCGGCACCATTGGTCCCGAGGAGGCCGAACAGCTCGCCTTCCTGAACACTCAGATCCAGATTGCGAACAGCATCGAACGCCTCCTTACCGGAGCCGTAACGCCGCGACATTCCGACTACGTCGATCACGGGATCGCCCTTCATCGCTGCGCCTCCGCTCGGTTCCAGCCGCGCAGTCCGATCGCGAATCGAATACCCGCATAGACAGCGAGAGCGGCAACAAGAATCCAGAACACGGGATTGGAGCCGATGATCGCGAACAGCACTCCGATGATCGCGATATTCACGACGATCACAACAAGTTCGCGGCCCATCGTGGGTGCGGGTCCGATGTCCATCAGGTCCGTCAGGAGGCTTCCCTCATGTGGTTCTCTCATGCATCCAAGCTTCGCGGGAAGTCAGAGCCGAAAACAGTGCACTGCGTCATCACCTGCGGTGACACCGTCCACGGATCAGCGATGACAAATGTCATGCGACGTCCCCGCGGGGACGCGTCGTAAACCGCGGGTAAGGGTCACCTCGTTGTTTTGCCGTTCATTTTTACGTTCCTTTACCCTTGCTTAGAGCTTCTACGGTTCCCGAAGTCCGTACATCGAATCTCGGGAGTTCACGGTGGCTATCAAGCCTTTGGCCTTGTTCGTCAAACACGACGGCGTGTCTGCGCGCGCGTCGATCACCTGCCAGTACAAGTGCGGAAACGCGTGCTCTCACGAGGTCCCCAACACCTCGGGCGGCGAGTACTTCCGCGACATCGCACGCACAGCGCTGAGTCGTCGCGGCTTGCTCCGGGGCAGCGGCATGGCAGTCCTCGCGGTGGGAGCGGGCAGCGCCCTCGTCGCGTGTTCGGACGAATCCGCAAGTGCCGAACCGGGAACCGGATCGACGAGCGGCAGCAGCAGCGGATCAACACCAGCGGGGACGAACTTCGGCGCCGTCGCGCCCAACAAGGAAGACAAGGTCACCGTCCCTGACGGATACGATCAAGCCGTCGTGATTCGCTGGGGTGACTCCGTTCTCGCCGGCGCCCCGGCTTTCGACTTCGACAAGCAGACTGCGGCAGCGCAGGAACTGCAGTTCGGATTCAACAACGACTTCGCCGGATTGCTCCCGGTCGACGGGCAGCCCAACACCTACCTACTCGTGGTCAATCACGAATACTCCACCGAGCCGGCGATGTTCCGCGGCTACGATGCGGAGAACCCGACCGAGGAGCAGTTCAAGATCGGCCTCGCCAGCCACGGACTGTCGGTCGTGCAGGTCAAGGGCGAATCCGACAACGGCAAGCTGGTACCGGAGATCGGATCGAACAACCGCCGCATCACCGGAACCACGGAATTTGTCGTGACCGGCCCCGCTGCAGGTAGCGACTTCCTCAAGACGAGTGCCGATCCCACGGGAACCAAAGTGCTCGGCACCCTCAACAATTGCGCCGGCGGCGTCACCCCCTGGGGCACAGTGCTTTCCGGCGAAGAGAACTTCAACCAGTACTTCGCGAACGCCGAGGGTGTCACCGATCCCACGGTGGCAGCACGGCTGAAGCGCTACGGTCTTGCCGGTGCCGCTTCCGAGCGCAAGTGGGAACGCTTCGACAAGCGGTTCGATCTGGTCGCAGAACCCAACGAGGTCAACCGATTCGGATACGTCGTCGAGATCGATCCCTGGGATCCGTCGTCGACTCCGATCAAGCACACAGCGCTCGGACGTTTCAAGCACGAAGCCGCCACCATTTACATCACGTCGGACGGCACCGTCGTCGCCTACAGCGGCGACGACGAGCGCTTCGACTACATGTACAAGTTCGTCTCCAGCCGAAAGATGCAGGACGGCAAGAGTCAGGCAGCCATGCGCCACAACATGACTCTGCTCGACGCCGGAACACTGTACGTCGCAAAGCTCAGCGGAAACTCCGCCGGCGAGATCGACGGCAGCGGCAAGCTTCCGTCGGACGGCAAGTTCGACGGAACCGGCGAGTGGGTAGCCATCCTGCGCACCGGCGAAGACGGCAAGGGCGAATCGCTGGTCGACGGCATGAGCGCCGAAGAGGTCGCCGTCTTCACCCGCCAGGCCGGTGACAAGGTCGGGGCAACGAAGATGGATCGCCCCGAGGACTTCGAGGCAAACCCGAAGAGCGGCAAGGTTTACGTCGCACTGACCAACAACACCAAGCGCGGAGTCGACGGTGGCGCCGCGGCCGACGAGGCGAACCCGAGGAACAACAACAAGAACGGCCAGGTCCTCGAAATCACCGACGACCACGCCGGCACCACCTTCGGCTGGAATCTTCTTCTCGTCTGCGGAGATCCGGCCACAGCCGATACTTACTTCGGCGGGTTCGACAAGAGCAAGGTCAGCCCCATCTCATGCCCGGACAACCTTGCCTTCGACCCGCACGGCAATCTGTGGATCTCCACCGACGGCAACGCACTCAAGTCCAACGACGGGCTGTTCAGCGTTGTCCTCGAAGGCGAAAACCGCGGTGAGACAAAGCAGTTCCTCACCGTTCCCGTCGGCGCCGAAACCTGCGGCCCCATCGTGGACGAGAAGCGCGTCATCGTCTGCGTCCAGCACCCCGGCGAGACCGACGACGCCAGCATCGAAAGCCCCGCATCCCATTGGCCCGACGGTGGTTCCGCCCAGCCTCGCCCGTCGGTAGTTGCAGCCTGGAAGAAGGACGGATCTCGGCTCGGCTCGTAACACACATGAAAACGACGTGGGGCAGATCGCATACTCTGCGATCTGCCCCACGTCGTTTACCTCAGATTCTCAAGAGAATCAGTTGTCACCGTCCTCGCGACGCTTACGCGTCAGGAGAACAACACCCGTTCCCAGCGCCAGCAGCAGAACCAATCCACCTGCTGCGAGCAACCCGGTGTTCACGCCACTCTCACCAGCGCCACCACCCGAGTTGATCGTCCCGCCCTGAGGAGCAGACGGCTTCGGCTGACCCGGCTGACCCGGGTTTGCTGTCGGCGGCTTCGGCTGTCCCGGAACCGTGCTCGGAACCGGCTGACCCGGAACCGTCGGCGGTACGACGATCGGAGGCACAACGACGATCGGGGGAATGATGATCGTCGGTGTAACCGGCACCGTCGTGTTCGGAACCGTCGTGGTCGGCGGAACTGTCGTGACCGGCGGCGTTGTCGTCGGCGGCGTCGTTGTCGTCACGCCACACGGATCCACAATCTCTTCCGCGACAACTTCTTCTGTCGTGGTCTCCTCTGTGGTGGTCTCCTCCGCGGTGGTGGATTCCTCCGTACCGGTCACATCAGCGTCACCGGCAGTGATCGCGCTAGCCGTCGTCGTCGCAACCGTTGTCGTCGGAACCATCCGCGTGGTCGTCGTCGGAGGAACACAGGGCTCCGTCGTGACCGGCGGCGTCGTGGTGGTCGTCGGCGGCACCGTAGTGGTGGTCTCCGGCGGGTCTATCGGGTGTTCGGTGCAGAGAGCGTCGCCCGGGACACAGTCCACTGGCGGGTTCTCGCCACCAACCACCAGGTAGTTGTTCAGGACACCCGGAGTGAATCCGGGACCTGACAACGTTCCGATCTCAGGATTGACCTTGACGGTGTACGTCACTGTCGCGGTCTCGCCCTTGGCCAGCTTTCCGGTGACCGTGAAGACGTTGTCGACGACACCCGAAACAACCAGCGTGGAAGTGGTAGCCGGATCCTTCGTCA
Organism: Rhodococcus sp. WY5; assembly: GCF_018588185.1. Lineage (NCBI taxonomy): Bacteria > Bacillati > Actinomycetota > Actinomycetes > Mycobacteriales > Nocardiaceae > Rhodococcus > Rhodococcus sp. WY5. The sequence continues at coordinate 1,244,848 of NZ_JAAMPR010000001.1, read as the reverse complement.
TTACTGCATCGTCGAGAACGTCGGTGAGATCGTCGTAGAAGCTGACCTCACCATCCGCGGTGCCCACATTCTTGAACGTGAGCGTGTACGTGATCTCCTGGCCGCCAACCACACGGTTCGTGGTGGACGGAACAGAGGACTTCAGTACCTCGATCGCGGGTGTGCCATCCACCGGATGCTCGGTCGTCACCGGCGGAGGAGTGATCTCCGGACCCGTCGGCGGCTTCGCAGTACCGGTGACCTTGTTGTTGATCAGAACCCCGCCGGCAACACCATCGTTGATCTTCACCTGGTAGGTCAGAACAACCGACTTACCGGCCTCGAGAACGCCGGTCCACGAGAGCGTCGTACCCGACAGGGTCGGAGCAGCACCGTCGACACCGTCGACAGTCGCCTTGAGCGAACCGTCCACCAACGTCGCGTTGTCGAGAACCTTCGACAGATCATCGGTCAACACCACCGGATCAAGAGTCGTGTTACCCGTGTTGGAACCGGTCACCGTATACGTGATCGTCTGACCAGAAGCAACATTGGTACCCGACACCGGATCCGCAGCCTTCGCGACCGTGAACCCCGGAACCTTCACCGGATGCGTCGTGCACAGCTGCGTCGCCGGATCACACACCTCCGGAGGATCAACCGGCGGAGTCGTCCCCGGAACAACGAAGTTGAGCACCGTGTTGTCGGCATTCGCCGCAACGCGATCGGCATCAGCCTTGACCGTGACGGTGTACGTCACCGTCTTGCTCTCACCGGCCGCAAGGGATCCCGTCACCGAGAAACCATCCGTGCCGACCATCGCAGCAGTCAACGGAGCATCAGCACTCAAGCTGCCCGCAACCAGATCAGCATCATCGAGCAGACCACGCAGATCATCGAAGTGCGCGACCTCACCCGCACCGTTACCGGTGTTCGAGAACGAAAGCGTGTACTTGATGTCCTGACCGGCAACAACATTCGAACCCGACACCGGATCAGAAGACTTCACCACAGCAATCTTCGGAGACAGAACCGGATGCTCCGTCGTCACCGGCGGAGGAGTGATCTCCGGACCCGTCGGCGGCTTCGCAGTACCGGAGACCTTGTTGTTGATCAACGTGCCACCGGCAACACCGGCATTGACCTTCACCTGGTAGGTCAGAACAACCGACTTACCGGCCTCGAGCACGCCGGTCCACGAGAGCGTCGTCCCCGACAGGGTCGGAGCAGCACCGTCGACACCGTCGACAGCCGCCTTGAGCGAACCGTCCACCAACGTCGCGTTGTCGAGAACCTTCGACAGATCATCGGTCAACACCACCGGATCAAGGGTCGTGTTACCCGTGTTGGAACCGGTCACGGTGTACGTGATCGTCTGACCAGCAGCAACATTGGTACCCGACACCGGATCCGCAGCCTTCGCGACAGTGAACCCCGGAACCTTCACCGGATGCTCGGTCGTCACCGGCGGAGGAGTGATCTCCGGACCGGTCGGCGGCTTCGCAGTACCCGTGACCTTGTTGTTCAAGACCGTACCCGCAGCGACACCGTCGTTGACCTTCACCTGATAGGTCAGAACAACCGACTTACCGGCCTCGAGAACGCCGGTCCACGAGAGCGTCGTACCCGACAGGGTCGGAGCAGCACCGTCGACACCGTCGACAGCCGCCTTGAGCGAACCGTCCACCAACGTCGCGTTGTCGAGAACCTTCGACAGATCATCGGTCAACACCACCGGATCAAGGGTCGTGTTACCCGTGTTGGAACCGGTCACGGTGTACGTGATCGGCTGACCAGCAGCAACATTGGTACCCGACACCGGATCCGCAGCCTTCGCAACCGTGAACCCCGGAACCTTCACCGGATGCGTCGTGCACAGCTGCGTCGCCGGATCACACACCTCCGGAGGATCAACCGGCGGAGTCGTCCCCGGAACAACGAAGTTGTTCACGAACACCCCACCGACCACATCGGCATTGACCTTCACCGAATACGTCACCGACTTGCTCTCGCCGGCCGCCAAGGTTCCCGTCACCGAGAAACCATCACCGCCGACCATCGTCGCAACCAACGGAGCATCAGCAGCCAAACCACTCAATGCACCCTTGTCCACAACCTGACGCAAATCATCGAAGTACGCCACCTCACCCGCACCGTTACCGGTGTTCGAGAACGAAAGCGTGTACTTGATGTCCTGACCGGCAACAACATTCGAACCCGACACCGGATCAGAAGACTTCACCACAGCAATCTTCGGAGAGACCACCGGATGCGTCGTGCACAGCTGCGTCACCGGATCACACACCTCCGGAGGATCAACCGGCGGAGTCGTCCCCGGAACAACGAAGTTGTTCACGAACACCCCACCGACCACATCGGCATTGACCTTCACCGAATACGTCACCGTCTTGCTCTCGCCGGCCGCCAAGGTTCCCGTCACCGAGAAACCATCACTGCCGACCATCGTCGCAACCAACGGAGCATCAGCAGCCAAACCACTCAATGCACCCTTGTCCACAACCTGACGCAAATCATCGAAGTACGCCACCTCACCCGCACCGTTACCGGTGTTCGAGAACGAAAGCGTGTACTTGATGTCCTGACCGGCAACAACATTCGAACCCGACACCGGATCAGAAGACTTCACCACAGCAATCTTCGGAGACACCACCGGATGCGTCGTGCACAGCTGCGTCGCCGGATCACACACCTCCGGAGGATCAACCGGCGGAGTCGTACCCGGAACAACGAAGTTGTTCACGAACACCCCACCGACCACATCGGCATTGACCTTCACCGAATACGTCACCGTCTTGCTCTCGCCGGCCGCCAAGGTCCCCGTCACCGAGAAACCATCACTGCCGACCATCGTCGCAACCAACGGAGCATCAGCAGCCAAACCACTCAATGCACCCTTGTCCACAACCTGACGCAAATCATCGAAGTACGCCACCTCACCCGCACCGTTACCGGTGTTCGAGAACGAAAGCGTGTACTTGATGTCCTGACCGGCAACAACATTCGAACCCGACACCGGATCAGAAGACTTCACCACAGCAATCTTCGGAGACAGAACCGGATGCTCCGTCGTCACCGGCGGAGGAGTGATCTCCGGACCCGTCGGCGGCTTCGCAGTACCGGAGACCTTGTTGTTGATCAACGTGCCACCGGCAACACCGGCATTGATCTTCACCTGGTAGGTCAGGACAACCGACTTACCGGCTTCCAATGCACCGGTCCAGGTGAGCGTGGTGCCCGACAGGGTCGGAGCAGCACCGTCGACACCGTCAACAGTCGCCTTCAGCGAACCGTCCACCAACGTCGCGTTGTCGAGAACCTTCGATAAATCATCAGTCAACACAACAGGATTGAGCGTCGTCTTACCGGTGTTCGTACCTGTCACCGTATACGTGATCGTCTGACCAGCATTGACGCCGGTACCCGATGCCGGATCCGCAGTCTTCGCGACAGTGAAACCGGGAACCGAGTGATTCGTCTCCACCGGAGGAGGAGTGATATCCGGACCGGTCGGCGGCTTCGCAGTACCCGTGACCTTGTTGTTCAAGACCGTACCCGCAGCGACACCGTCGTTGACCTTCACCTCGTAGGTCAGGACAACCGACTTGCCGGCTTCGAGAACGCCAGTCCACGAGAGCGTCGTACCCGACAAAGTCGGAACAGCCACGGAAGCTCCGTCAATGGTCGCCTTCAGCGAACCCGGAACGACAGCAGCATTATTGAGGACCGCACCCAGATCGTCATTGATCTGTACCGGATCAAGCTTCGTCTTGCCGGTGTTGGTGCCGGTGACGGTGTACTTGATCGACTCGCCGGCCTGAACCGTCGAACCGGAGATCGGATCAGCAGTCTTCTCCAGTTTGAAGCCGGGAACCGAGTGATTCGTCTCCACCGTAGGAGGAGTGATGTCCGGACCGGTGGGTGGCTTCGCAGTACCGGTGACCTTGTTGTTCAGAACCGTGCCCGCGGCAACGCCGGCATTGACCTTCACCTGGTAGGTCAGAACAACAGACTTACCAGCCTGGAGATTGGCGGACCACGACAAAATGCTGCCCGACAGGGTCGGAGCAGCGACAGCAGCACCGTCGACGGTCGCCTTCAGCGAGCCCGGAACGATGGCAGCATTGTTGAGAACCGCACTCAGATCGTCTTTGATCGTCGCGGGAGTCAGGGCCGTCTTGCCGGTGTTAGCACCGGTGACCGTGTACGTAATGGTATCGCCGGCCTGAACCGTCGAACCTGTCGCGGGCACAGCGGTCTTCGCGACTGTGAACCCGGGCATGGGATGCGTCGTGCAGAGATTGGTTGCAGGATCGCATGTTGTGGGAGGAGTTGTTGTCCCCGGAACGAGGTAGTTGTTCAGGACTTTGTTACCACCGTCTTTGACCGTGACGGTGTAGGTGACTGTCCCCTTGCCGCCGGCCGGCAAGGTGCCGCCGACCTTGATCTTGTCGGCGCCGTTCAATGCGGCGGTGAGTCCGCCGGTTGCAGCACCGACCGCAACTGTTCCGTCATCAATGACGTCGGCGAGGTAGTCCGTGTAGTCGATCGCTGCCGGCGCAGTGCCCGGATTCTCGAAATTCAGAGTGTAGGTGATTGATTGGCCGATATTGACCGTCTCACCGGTAGGTGGTGACGACGACTTCTTCACGAGAACCGGGGTGTTCTTGACCTTGCAATACACGTTGTCACCCGGTGTAAGTGCGGCCTGCGCAACGTCACCGACCCTGAGGGCCTGGGTCACGCCGTTTACCTGGCAATCCCACGATGTCGCATAGTTCGCGGTCTTGGTCGCCGAGGTAGTTGGCTTCTCCCAGAACGTGACAGGGGTGGGCGTGGTATCTGCGAGGAGCGTCCGCCAGCCAGTCGATGCCGTCGTATCAGTCGCACCGGTCGTGGTGCTCTTGATCTCGGTTGCTGCAGCGGCGCCTGCATCAGCGTGGTGTCCGGTGCTCATGCCGATAGTGAAATCGTCACCGGGGGTGACGCGCGTGAGGTCCTTGTCGATCTTGACCTTCGACAGCAAAACACCGAACGCCAGACCCTGACGAGAGGTGTCCAGAACAGTATTTCCGAACGTCGCCGCGAAGTTGGTCGGAGCGGTCGATGCCACAACCAAAGTGCCTGGCGAATACTCCTTGTTGTTGACCAGGTTCCACGAATCGCATCGGACGGTGGTGGCGGGCATAGCCGTCAGCCCACCGTCACAAGCCCGAATTCCGGGGTAGCCGGGCGCATCCGCACCAACCGTGCGTGCGATCTGGCGGAGAGGCTTGTCAGAATTGAAGGTCAGGAACTCTTTGTCGGTCGACGTGTTGGCGTCAGTCGACTCGGCGTCAGCAGCGACGAGGCCGTAGTTGTAAATCGGGCCGTTCGGCCCGGTCATCACGATGTTCTTCAGCGACACCGTTCCGCCGGATTGACCATTGTCAGCGGACTTCTGATAGATCGCAGGCTTGATCGTCGACGGCACACCCGTGTACGCAGACGAGCCAAGAGCTGCGTAGTGCAGGGTGGGAAGTTCCCTGGTTTCGATCCCCTGGTGTGTCTTTCCCGCTACCGAGTCGGTGAGGAAGGCCTTGAAGTTGATCTTGTAACCGTCGGTGAGCTGGATTTCCATCGACTGCCCTGCCGCAGAAGCAGCCGTTGCCGCATCGAGCGTCGACATATCGATCCAGCAGATGTTCTGCGAGAACGGACCGGTGCCGGGGGCGCTGAATGCGCAGCCTTTTGCGGGCTGTTCATCCGGAAGAACAGCGGCGCGAGCCGGCGCCTGAGCCTGAACGGGGCCGCCGAGCGTCGCGGCCGGCTGCGCTGACGCAACCACTGCCGTCGCGCCGGAGATACCGAGAATCATCGCGATGGCAGTCCATACCACCGTCCACGCTCGCACCCAGGGCGGGAGCCCTGCGGTGAATATGGCCGACCTTGTCGGCGGTATGTCGTTAGGCATTTCTTACTCCCCAGGATGTGCCTGATCGATGTTCGATGGACGGAGATGCGAGAGCGCTGGCGCGAACTCCCGGTTGATCGGTTGGTTCGGGTCGATGCGCCTGTTTTCGGCTGATCGACCTCACACCGGACGCTGTTGCCGGTCCTGTCATTCGAGCTCCTCTTCGGAAACACCTGCGTGTTGGAAGAGCCGTCCTGAACAGGACCTTGGCCCTCGAAATCCGCGCAAATCGAGAGCAACCTTCCAGTTATCAGAAACAAGATAACAGATAACCGGGAGCTTGCCCATCGAAAGTCGGACAAAGCAGACCGATCGACGTTTTTGTTCGTAGATCGGACAAGCTTCGAGGAGCAGTGTTGTCCGAGCGGACAATTCAGCCCTCGGAGTGCGGCACCGCGGCGAACGCGATGACATTCAACGTTTCCGCTGACCAGATCGGGTGACGACCAACCTCAAGGAAGGTACGGAATCTGGACAAATGCCCAATATGGATAAGGCCTGTTGGATGCGCCACAGACCCTCGAACGACGGTCGGAAACCCCGTCCTGAATGGAGTCCGATCACCCGTGCGAGCACGTCGAAATTGATCGAATTGATCCAGACCACACTCAGCGACGGCTGCCGGTAACGAAGCATCCCGAGGCTCCGATAATTGGATTGCGAGGCACCAACTTCGCCCGAAACCGGGCGGCCGCCTTCGATTCAAACCCAACTTCAAGTCCGTTTTGTAGCTTTTCAGGCAGAGCAGTTCTGCTCATTTTCTGCCATAGCTATTTTCTGATCCTGCTCAGCTAGTCGAAAGTTCAGCGACCGTGGCTACCGCCCGGCAGAATTCTCGTAACTGACGAGCAACAACCGGACTAACCAGCCAAGCGTCACAAGAGTGCCAAAAAGGGCCCTTCCGCGTGCCTCGAGGCAAATGCATCGAGGGCGAAAGGGCCCGAACCGGGCACCACGGAGCCAAAGGCCCCGCCGCAACCTAGCTGCTGCCGAACCCCACACTGTTGGCGTAGCGATCGAAATCGCCCTGGGCTCCGCTGTAGACGTTGATATCTGTGTTTCCGGTGATTCCGGGGATGCGTCCGGTGCTGGTGTACTGCCAGAAAGTCCAGTTGGACCAACCGCCGGGTAGCGGCCCCGGTGCGTTCTGCCCGTTGTAATCGGCGATCCACAGCGGGTAGTGGTTGAACTCGGTGGTGTTGGCCATCTGAGTACGCCAGAAGTTGGGATACGTGTAAATGATGGGCTGCCGCCCGGTGAGTGTCTGGACTGTATTCAAGTAGCGATGAGTCCAGTCGATGACCTGCCCGGCGGGCAGTCCCTTCGCGTCCTCGAGATCCAGAACGGGCGGGAGGTCACCAGGTCCGTTGATACCCAGGACGATCGCCGAATAGAAGGCGGCCTGGGCTTCGGGGGACTGGCGAACGTCTGCGTAGTGGTAGGCCCCGCGCGAGACGCCGGCAGCACGCATGACCAGGCAATCCTGGATGAAGTACGGATTGACGTAGTTGAGCGACTCGGTGGCCTTGACCATCGCGAACTCGTGCCCTGACGCCTTGACCTGGAACCAGTCGATTCCGGTTCCGTCCACGTGTTGCCACGAAGAGACGTCCGGGCCACGGGGAGCGTCGGCAGCGGCGAGGCCAGGTGCCGTGATCGCGATGGCAGCTGCCATCGCGATCGGGGTGAGCTTGCCCAGTGTCCTGACGATCCGTCGCTCGACCATTTCCCGAGACTAAGGTCGACTAGTCCGTTTTGTCCCCGAATTCAAGGAATGTTCACTCAACCGAGCCAATCGAGAACAGCCGCAGCGGTCCACGACTGTTGCATACTGCCCAGCGGCTCACCGGTGAAAGGCTCGTAGTATTCGGCAAAACTGCCATCGCTGGCCTGCCGCAAACCCTCCGAACGCAACACGTGCGATCTCTCGGCCCACCCCCGACGCGCGAACGCCCACGAGAACAACCACGTGATCACCGGCCACACCGGGCCACGCCAATACTCCCGCGGGCGGAAATCGCCGGAAACCGGAGACGTCGACGGTGGGACAGCAAACCGCATGTCCGGGTGACCACAGAATTTGGGCCCCTCGAAAGTGCGCAACAGAGCGCGCTCGGCATCGCGGCTCAGGCCGCCGCACAGCAACGGCGCAAACATCGCGATGGTCTCGGTATGAACCCATCGCCCGGCGCGAAGATCGAAATCCTTTGCTGCACCTGATCGTTCATCGGTGGTGGCAATCACGCCCTGCCGGAATCGATCTGCCCAACCGCGCAGATCACGGACGTCGGAGTTCGGCCGCGAATGCTCCTCACCGATAGTTGCCAAGACGTCGCATGCCATCGAGAAAACCGCACTGACAAACACGTCCTCGACGGCAAAACTCATGGCAGTGGCGAGTTGAGAATCCTCGTACCGCACGGCCTTCATCTCTTCGAGAAGCCAAAGGTAGCGGTCGTATTCGTTATCCGTGGGCCGCTGAGACAGGTCCGTCACCACAGCGAGATCAGCACGCTGATACGCAGGAACTTGTCCCGCAACAACATTCGCGTACGCCAGATCCCACCGCGGAGAGTTGTCCATCCCAGATTCCCACCCGTGATAGAGCGCGATACGGCCGTTGCCGTCGAGATCGCGGGCCTCCGCCAACCACCGGTGCCACCGAACCAGATCGCTCCAGCGCCGGTCGAGGAACTCTTCCGCGACCGCACGCGTCGTACGTCCGTGCCGACGCGAATGATCGAGAATCCGCTGCACCGCGATCGCGTGAACGGGGGGTTGGGTGATTCCCGATGTAGCGGTACCCAAAGGAGCATGCGCTGCCAACGCATTGACATCCCACCGCGTCGGGCCGGGGAAGTAGCCGTCGACACCGTTCGCGAACACGATGTGCGGAATCATTCCGTTCTTCCACTGAGCCGAGAGCAAGGTATCGAGCTCTACTACCGCCCGTTCGACGCTGAGCGGCGCCAGACCTACCGCCACGAACGCGGCGTCCCAGCTCCACATGTGGGGATACAGCTTCGGGGCAGCGCTGGTCATCGTGCCCAGGTCGTTTCCGCGCAGCAAGTAGGCAGCTCGGGCGGCGAGCTGAGTCGGGGTAAATCCGCGGTCTGCCATAGATGTCTATTTTGCGACGCGTCGAGCCTTTGCGCTCACCGAGCACGAATCCGGCGCCGCAGCCGCAATAATGAAGGAAGTCCGTCAGGTGATCTCGGAGTGGAGGCCTAGTGCGCGAGAAGATCAAAGCACTGCTGTTCGACGTCCAGGGCACAGCGACCGATTTTCACAGCACACTGTGCCGAGAGGCCCGTCGAATCACCGACGCCGACGTGGACTGGCCAAGATTCGTCAATCTCTGGCGCGCTGAGTACTTCGCGAACACCTCCGAGGCCGACGACTCCACAGGCGAATGGGTGACAGTACATTCGGTGTACCGCGAGGCTCTGCGCAAGCTGTTGGCCCGCGAGAGCATCGAACTTTCCGATGCCGAACAGGAAGAACTCACCACCGCCTGGAAATTCCTGGACCCGTGGCCCGACACTGTCGCCGGCCTGACAACCCTGCGCCAGCAGTACACAATCGCTGCCTTGTCCAACGCCGACGTGAATGCCGCAGTCAGCATCTCCCGGCACGGAAATCTGCCATGGCATGCCGTCTTCACTGCCGAAATGGCCGGCGTCTTCAAACCAGATCCGAAGATCTACCACCTGGCTGCTCGATATCTCGGGTACGACCCGGCCGAGATCATGATGGTTGCCAGTCACAAATATGACATCCGGGCGGCCAAAGCTCTCGGATTCCGCACAGCCTTCATAGCTCGACCACTCGAATTCGGAGCCAGGGGCAATCCCGATGTGTCCTTCTCCGACGAGTTCGACATCAACGCCGAGGACTTTCTCGATCTGGCAGCGCAATTGGTCCACTGATCCCGTGCCTGCGCGTCGTTGCTGGTATTCCTACGTGGAGGAATATCGAAACGGACAGGCGGTTTGGAATTCATGGGCACCAAGGAAGACAGCGCTACCCGCGAACGCAAGGCCCTGCGGTACTCGCTCGTGGTCGCAACGGCGTTGGCTGTGCTCGCCGCATTCTGGGGCTGGATCTCGCAGTCCCAGGTGATCCTGCTCGACGGTGTGTACGCCCTCATCGGAATGGTGTTGACGGCGATCTCACTGCGGGTCTCGCGGATAGCCGACTCGGGCCCCACCGCACGCTTCCCGTTCGGAAAGGAGGCATTGATCCCGGTCGTCATCGCTGTCCAGGGCATGGCACTACTGGCGACGCTCGCCTACGCCGCAGTCGAGGCAGTTCGTGTCATCCTCGCGGGCGGAGCCGACGTCACCGCGGGGTCTCTGGTGGCATACGGCGCTGTCAGCGCAGTGGTGTCGATCATCATCTGGCGCTACGTCGGACAAGTCGACCGCACATCTGATCTGCTCGTCGCCGAAGCCAGGCAATGGGGAGCGTCGGCTGCCTTCAGCGCGCTGGTCGCAGTCGGTGCTGTCGTCGCAATGATCCTGGGCCGCACCGATTTCTCCGACGCCGACCGATATGTCGACTCCGTCTTGGTCCTCCTCGGCTGCGCGATGCTGGTCCCGCAACCGTACGCACTTCTGCGAACCGCACTGATCGAACTCCTCGAAGGTGCTCCCGGCGAAAACGTTCAGGCCCGCGTGCACGATGCCATCGCCGTCGTCCGCGACGAATTCGGTTTGGACGAACCGACTCTCACCATGAGCAAGGTGGGTCGCAAGCTGTATGTCGAAGCGACGTTCATGGTCGCGCCACACAGCTGGGACATCGACGGTGAAGACGCAGTACGACGCTCGTTCGCCACCAGCCTCGCCGATCTCCCCTACGAACCGTGGCTGAACATCGAACTGACTACAGATCCGGCGCTGATGCTCTAGCGACGGAATCTGCTCTCGAACAACAGAATCACGACGGCCGGGCCCACCTCACCTTCTCGAAAAAGCCCTTGACTCGAAAGTATGTTCGAGTATGATGGGAGGTGGAACGGGGGGGTTCTCATGACGATCAACATCACCGAAGATGCTGTCACCGACGTGGTCAACAACTCCGCCGTGGGTGTGCGCGGACGATTGTGGCGGCTTCACCCCAGCGACGTCCGCGAGATCGCCATCACCGCGTCAGCGGAAATCCTTCGCCTGGAAGCCATTCGAGTCGCCGCTGTCGACACCCTGACGTTGAACCCGGACGAACAAGTACTCTGCTACCGCGGCACCGGACAATGGCTCGCGAACCACACCATGCTGCAGATCTCCACCGGCAGAAGAATCGCAGCCCTGGGCAAAGCGCTACGGTCGTTTCCCGAGATCGAAGACCAATTCGATGCCGGTGACCTCACTTTCGAGCACGCAGCACTGATCGTGGCGTTCTGCGAATCCCCACCCAAGGCAATGCCCGACGCCGCACTACCGTACTGCCGTGACACACTCCTCGCCGCAGCATCGGGAACCGAAGCAACCACCGTCAAACTGCGCTACGCCATCAGCGTCCTCGAGCACATGTTCGAATCCGACGACCCACCACCAAGCGAAGACACCGACCGCAACGAACTGCGCATCTCCCCCACCCTCAACGGAAGAGTCGCCGTCCGAGGCGATTTCGACGGAGTGACCGGCGAAATGCTTCTCTCCGCCCTCTCCAACCTCTCCATGCCCACCCCCGCCGAAGACGGCACACCCGACAAACGACCCGCCGCCACACGCAACGCAGACGCCATGGCAGAACTCATCCGACGCTACCTCGACAACGCTGCCACCGGCATCGACGGCGGCCAACGCCCACACCTGAACGTGCACATCAACGCCAAAGACCTGGCCTACCACCGTGAATGCGCCACAACGGGTGATGGCTCAACACCTGTCCCGTCCGAGGACGACGATCCCGGCATGCTCGATCTCGACTTTCACGATCTCGACAAACAAGATCTCGATGTCGGCCACATGCCCTGGATGGGACCACTGAGCGTCGGCCGCACCCGCATGATCGCCTGTGACTGCATGCTGTCCAGCGTCCTCCTCGACGGAAACGGTGCCCCACTCGATGTCACCCCACTCAAAAGGCTTGTCACCGCAGCACAACGCACCGCCCTGATCGCCCGCGACAAAGGGTGCGCCTTCCCCGGCTGCGACTGCGTCCCCGCCTGGACCGACGCCCACCACATCAAACACTGGGCCAAAGGAGGACCAACCGTCATGGACAACCTGGTCCTGCTCTGCCGAACCCACCACACCCTGATGCACCGAAAACCCGGATTCACCGGCAAATGGGAAATCCGAATGGGCACCGATCACCTGCCCTGGTTCATCCCACCACCGGGCATCGACCCCGACCGGAAACCCCTCCGCTCCACCACACGACTCTGAACCCGGAGGTCACCGAGCAAACGCCTCGGTGACCCATTCCGGCGTGCTTCGATAGCCGGAAAGGGCGGCGCGGCGACATCCATCCAACTCCACGCTCACAGGAGTACCACCCGAACCGTCAACCCGTAGGAGGGTTGATGATGCTGTCGCTGTCGCGATCTGATCACAAGGCGGAGCTATAGGAGCATCGGCTATGGCGGCAACCACGTCTCGACTCTCCGCTTCGGACAGGCGAATAACGTCCACGTCTGTCTGAGATTCATGCCGGCACACGGATAGTCCTGCAGCATCAGCGACAGGCGTAGCCAGCTCATTGTCTAGCGGGTCATAGCCTTCGCCTCTCTCGAACTGCTCGCGCGCCTTGTCAACTTCTCTGGCATCTGTCCGGTCGAATTGAACGGCAGACGAGCGATCGCAATTCGCCATCGTCGGAGAAAGACTCAACGAAGTTCGGACACGTTCGACTTCATGCAGAGATCGAAGCGAATCGAGAGGCCCGACTTGAAAGCCGCACGGACTCGACGGCCAGGCCGGAAACATCACTTGTCCGGCGCTGTTGACCATCCACAGTTTGACGGGAACCAGTTCGCTTGTGACACAACTCGCAACGACATTGTCGGGAAAGCGTTTGGAGTCGACACGATATGCATCCTTGACGGCGGCTACGTCACCTTCGAGTCGAACCATGTCGACGGTTAGCGCTCCGGAGGCATCTTCGCCGACTTCGCAACGAAATACTGCCACTGGATCGAAATCAGATGGAAGATACCCTGTTTCGTGTTTCGGACGCGAATACAGATCGACACCGAACAGGCCCCATGCGACTTCAATTCCGAGACAGTCGGCAGTCTCGAACACCCGAGCCTCAGGAGGTGTGAAGTACACCGAATCTCGCCAGAACGGAGCCGAACAAGCGGTGACCAGGCAAAGCGACGCCACCAACGGCACCGACAGCAGCGCGCGTGCCGAGACCGTCAATTGCCTGCCCACTCCAAAAGATCTTCGGCGGTCCAGGTATTGATCACCCGATCGGCTTCGACACCGCACTTTTCGGCCCGGTCACAGCCGTAGCCCTGCCAAGCCAGCTGACCGGGGGCATGGGCGTCAGTGTCGATGGAGAAAAGACAATCGAGATCGCGGGCCAACTCGATCAAACGCGAAGGCGGGTCACGACGCTCCGGTCGGGAGTTGATCTCGACGGCGGTCCCTGATTCTCGGCAGGCCTCGAACACTTTCTCTGCGTCGAACTGCGACTCGGGCCGGGTTCCGCGAGCACCCTCGACAAGACGCCCGGTGCAGTGTCCGAGAATATCGACACGCGGGTTTCGCACTGCAGCAAGCATTCTGCGGGTCATCGCCTCACGTTCGGACCGCAGCTTGGAGTGGACGCTCGCCACCACGATGTCGAGTTCGTCGAGCAGATCGGGATCCTGGTCGAGTGAACCGTCCTCGAGGATGTCCACCTCGATTCCCGTGAGGATGCGGAAGGGAGCCAGTTCGGCATTCAACCCGGCTATCACGTCGAGTTGAGACCGTAGGCGCTCCGCGGACAACCCGTTGGCAACTGTGAGGCGAGGCGAATGGTCGGTGAGGGCGCAGTAGTCATGGCCGAGTGCCGCTGCGCGTCGCATCATCTCTTCGATGGGGCTTCCACCATCGGACCAGTCGGAGTGGGTGTGGAGGTCGCCGCGGAGGGCTTGTCGCAATGGGCTGTCGCCGATGGGCTCAGCCTGCCCCCGCAGTTCCTCGAGATACTCGGGGATGCCGTCGTACGACTGAGCGATAATCGTCGCAGTCTTCGGCCCGATGCCGGTGAGGGCCTTCCAACTGTCGGCTTTCCGGCGAGACTCCTTCTGCTCGTCGGACAATCCTGAAAAGACCTCCGCAGCTCGGCGATAGGCCTTGACGCGGTGCGTTTCAGCGCGTGATCGTTCGAGCCAGTAGGCGATCTCCCGAAGCGCTTCATCCGGTTCCATGAGACCACTGTTCCGTCAGCAGCGGCTCGCGGCAACCCTTGATCCCCTTACGCTGTGAATATGGACGACCCGAGAGCACGATTTGAAGCCGCGCGGGTGGCTCACCTGGCAACGGCAGATGCGGCCGGCGTTCCGCACGTCGTGCCGCTGGTATTCGTCTTGGTCGGCGGCACCGTCTATTCCTGTGTCGACCACAAACCGAAAACCACGACCGCTCTTCGCAGGCTCCGGAACATCACCGAGACGGGGCGCGCAAGCCTGCTGGTCGATCATTACGACGACGACTGGTCCGCGCTCTGGTGGGTCCGCGTCGACGGACATGCGGAGGTTCTCGACCCCGGCACCAAGGAGTCCGAGAGCGCGATCGATGCTTTGGCCGCAAAGTATCCGCAGTACGTAGATCACCGACCGCACGGACAGGTCATAGCTGTCCGCGATGTGGAGTGGTCGTCGTGGTCCGCAGCAGCCTAAGGTTCTGTCCTAGTGTTCAAGGAGCGAAAGTGATTGCAACACTCTCAATTCGGACAAATTGGTGGGGGATCGATGAAACGACGGCAGTTACTTCAGCGCGCAGCCACAGGTCTGGCGCTGGTAGCGGGACCTCAGGTGATCGACATGGGTAGCAGTTCCGGAAGCAGTCAAGACGCAACAAGCCCGTTGAACGAACAGTTGTCGGTTGTTTCGCTCTCACACGTGAACGACCCGGCGACGACGCCGGTTTTTCCAGGCGACCCCGAGTTCACTCTCGACACAGCGGCCACCATCGCAGACGACGGCTACTACCTCCAGTACGTCAAGGAAGGTGAGCACACGGGCACGCATTGGGGCGCACCCGCACACTTCCAGGAAGGCGGCCTCACAGCCGACCAACTCGATCCGGCGGACCTCTTCCTCCCCGCAGTGAAGATCGACATCCGGGACAAGGCTGCCGCCGATTCGGACTATGCGCTCACGGTCGCGGACCTGCAGGAATGGGAAACGCGCAACGGCAAGATCCCCGATGGAGCGGCCGTAGTTCTCTGGACCGGGTGGGAATCGCGCTGGGGTAGCGAAGAATATGCCAACTCCGATGCCGAGGGCGTCACCCACCAGCCCGGCTTCTCGGTGGACGCGGCGCGGTGGCTGATAGACACCGGCCGTTTGGGCACCCGCGGAGCATTGGGAACCGACACGTTCGGTCCCGACCTCGGAAACGACGAAACCTACCCCGTCTCGACAATCCTGTACGACAAGCATCGAATCAGCCTGGAGAACTTGAACAATCTTGCCGCCCTGCCAACCACCGGGGCTAGCATCCTTGTCGGTGGTGCGATCAACAAGGCCGGATCGGGTTCACCGGCAACGATTTTTGCACTACTACGGCGATGACCATTTGCGACGGTCGCCGTAGACAACGACCGCGCCCTTCCCACTTCTCTTCGCCTCGTACATCGCCGCATCGGCCTGGCGAAGAAGAGTGTGCGCGCTGAGCGGTTCGTCCCCAAACTCGAACTGCGCGGACTCGAAATGCGCGACACCAACGCTCGCACCCACCGACACCGATGTGTCTGCAGTCTGATCGGACCTGAGCGCGTCGACGATCCGGCGAGCCACGACGACGGCGTCGTCGATCGTGCCCTGCAGGAGCACTGTGAACTCGTCGCCACCGAATCGGGCGACAAACGCACCCTCGGGAACCGCTTCGCGCAGACGTGCTGTGAGAGCAACCAGTAACCGGTCGCCGGCCGGGTGCCCGTATCGATCGTTGATCTGTTTGAAGTCGTCCAGATCGACAAGCATCAGCACCCAATCGGAGTTCGTCTGGCGATAGTCGTCGATGGCGCTCGCAAAGTGTTCGTCGAACGCGGCCCGGTTTGCAAGCTCGGTGAGTGGGTCGTGATGTGCTCGGTACCTCAGCTCGTCCTGGGCAGCGGAGATCTGTTGAAGGAGCGCGTCGTTCTCGAGGAGCGTGAGTATTTGGCGCACCAGCGCGAGAACCAACACGCCGACGCCGAGTATCACGACCACGGCATCGAGGTTGCCGACGATCAGCGCCTGAACAGTCACGATCGTCGCGATCACCGCGATCAACAGATACGGCAGCAGCAACTGAGTCCGATCGCTTCGCCACTGCTGCGGCGCGTTGCGGTTCCGAGGCTCGGTTCGCTTCGTCAGCGCCGCCAAGGCGATCAACGGCGGCCCCGCGATGAACCCGGCATCGGCGATGGTCGGCATACTCTCGGCGCCGATCGCCACCAAGTACGCGAAAAGACTGTCCGAAAGGGAGAGCATCACCAACCCGCACCCGAGGAACGTCAGCGGTTCGCGGATCTCGGCAACGGCCTTCGGTCCGATGACCATCAGCAAGACCATGGCGATCAGAACGAAGTCGGTGATCGGATACATCACCGCGACAAGAAACCCGAGAGATCCCGTCGGACCGGTATGAACGACGGCGCCCAGGGCCGTCGTCCACGTGAGGATGAACAATCCACCGACAACGACAAGACCGTCGAGCGTCAGCACGAGCCAGAGATGGATCGGACCGATCGCCTCACGCCGGGGCGACTGACGCACCAACGACAGAAGCGCCGGCACGGCGAACACCGGGAACATGAAGAAACCGATATCCGCGATCGACGGCGACGGAAGTGGAACGTGGAGAACCGAGCGGTAGAACGCCCAGAAGAACATCCCGAGAGTCCAGCCGGCCATACCCAGAGCCATCAGAGTTCGCCAACGACGCTCGACGCCGTGATAGCGCCGCGATGTCCACCAACAGACCGCAGTTGCGGTGGCTCCGCCGAAGAGCTGGGCGATATCGTCCACCAGAACCGAAGTTCGTGGGCTGAGCAGCCCGGATCCGGCGAGAGCGATGACCGCGACAACGACGCCGAGAACCAGCCACGTGCGTCGCGCTCGGAACTGCGTCATCGAAGAACCCATCGGTGTTCAAGGCGTCACCACCGATCGTCTTGCAGCCGGCATCGTTGCGGCCGGAATGTTCGTGGTGACGAATGCCCGTACGAACCTACCCGATTTGGTAGCGGATTGTTAACTGGACGAACGATCAGGAAGGCTCGTACGCCGCGGCGCTGTACTCCGCTCGGGTCCTACGCCGCTGCGAAGTCCATTTCGCGATCACCCCTTGCGACGGGCTGAACAGGTACACCAGAGCGAACACGATGCCCTGCGTCATGACGACCATGCCACCGGAAGCCGTGTCGAGGTAGTAGCTGACGTAGATACCGGTAATCGCGCAGACTGCGGAAACGACGGGAGCTATCACCAGCATCCGTGAAAACTTGTCGGTGAGGAGGTAGGCCGTCGCGCCGGGGATGATCAGCATCGCCACCACCAGCACGACGCCGACGGCTTGCAACGCCACAACAGACGTGAGTGCGAGGACGCCGAGTAGCAGCGCACCCAGGCGCTTGGGCGAAAGACCTATCGCGTTCGCATGGATCGGGTCGAAGGCGAACAACGCCAGATCACGACGCTTGATCAACAGAATGCTCAACGCCAACGCGCCGAGTATCGCGACCTGCAGAAGATCAGACGAGCTCACCCCCAGCAGGTTGCCGAAAATGATGTGGTTGAGATCGGTCTGGCTGGGGGTCACCGAGATGAGAACCAAACCGAACGCAAAGAGAGTCGTGAAGACGATACCGATCGCGGCGTCTTCCTTGACGCGGCTGGTGTTACGGATCAGTCCGATCAGGGCTACGGCGATCAACCCGAAGATCAAGGCCCCGATCGCAAATGGAGCGCCGACGACGTAAGCGAGGACAACACCCGGCAGCACGGCGTGCGAGACGGCGTCGCCCATCAACGACCACCCGATGAGCACCAACCAACAACTGAGCACCGCGCAGACAACCGCTGCCACAACCGCAACGGCCAACGCTCGCACCATGAATCCGTACTGGAGAGGATCAAGTAGCAGTTCTACGAGGTTCATCGATCAGGTCCTGTCCATCACGTCGAGACCGAAAGCCAGGGCGAGGTTTTCCGGTTGCAGCACGGTGTCCGGGTCGGAATGCACCAGGACCTTGCGCATGAGCAGTACCGCCTCGTCGCAGAGTTTCGGCACAGCGTGGAGATCGTGGGTCGAGACCAAGATCGACCGGCCGTCGGAAGCCAACTCTCGTAGCAGCGTAGAAATCGTTGCCTCGGAACGCTTGTCGACGCCCGCAAACGGCTCGTCCAGCAACAGTATCGACGCGTCCTGCGCGATGCCGCGTGCGACGAACGCGCGCTTCTTCTGACCACCCGAGAGCTGACCGATCTGACGATCCGCAAATTCGGTGAGTTCCACCCGCTCGAGGGCCTCTGCCACCGCCTCGCGATCTGCACGCCGCGGACGTCGCAAGAACCCGAGGTGGCCGTACCTGCCCATCATCACGACGTCACGGACACTGATCGGGAAGGTCCAGTCGACGTCTTCACTCTGCGGCACGTATCCGACGCGGCCGCTCTTGCGCGCAGTGGCTGCGCCGAGACCGACGATTCTGACAGAACCGTTGTCCGGCTTGATCATCCCCATGATCACTTTGAACAGAGTCGACTTTCCCGATCCGTTCATACCGATCAGTCCGCAGACGCTTCCGGAATTCAATGTCAGATCGACGTGGTCCAGTGCGTGGACCTCGCCGTAGTGAACGCTGACGTTTTCGACGCGAATGGCTTCGTTCATGATTTACCGCCGGTCAGACCGCCGAGGATGACGTCGGTGTCGTGGCGAATCATGTCCAGATAGGTGGGCACGGGACCGTCGGCTTCGGACAGCGAATCGACGTACAGCGTTCCGCCGAACTTCGCGCCGGTCGCCCCGACAACCTGCTGCATGGGGGCATCCGAGACCGTCGACTCGCAGAAGACGGCGGGAACGGAATTGGCTCGGACGAAGTCGATCGCGGCGATGATCTGCTGCGGCGTCGCCTGCTGCTCGGCATTGACCGGCCAGATGTACGCCTCGCTGAGTCCCGCGTCCCTGGCCAGATAGGAGAACGCACCCTCGCAACTGACGAGTGCACGCTGACCTGCGGGCAATGCCGCCAGCCC
The DNA here is from genome assembly GCF_018588185.1 of Rhodococcus sp. WY5. NCBI lineage: Bacteria > Bacillati > Actinomycetota > Actinomycetes > Mycobacteriales > Nocardiaceae > Rhodococcus > Rhodococcus sp. WY5. The sequence goes on along the minus strand of NZ_JAAMPR010000001.1, from coordinate 1,225,484 downwards.
ACTGACCAGGCCGTCCTGAACTGCTTGCAGTTCCGCCTTGTACTTCGCGCCGTTCTCCGCAAATGCCGAGGCGTTGTCCGGGTCGAGGTCGCTGAAAGCAGTCACCATGTTGTCGACGTAGATCTGCGTATTCAACGGAGACATCCATGCATGCGGATTGGGCTTGCCCGCATACGCGTCGCCGGCGATCGGAATGCCTTCGACGCCGTCGCTGACCACGACGTGTGGCACGTCCAGTCCGTTGACGAATTTCGCGAACCACGCCTCGAGGTTCATGCCGTTGTCGAGGATCAGATCGGCTTCGCTCGCCCGCCGAATGTCTCCGGGCGTCGGCTCGTAGCCGTGAATTTCCGCCCCCGCCTTGGTGATCGACTCGACGCGAAGATGATCGCCGGCAACGTTCTGGGCGATGTCCGACAGCACGGTGAACGTGGTGAGCACCACCGGGCGGTCGTCGTCGGAGCCAGAACTCACCGCAGAACAGCTGGACAGAAGCAGGGCGGCGAGAGCGGCAATTCCCAGGCGGCGGAAGTTCTTCGCGTCGCGTGTCGTCATGGTCGAACTCTAATATGTGGGTAAACAAATACACAAGTTCGTCTCGCCGAACAATCTCCACTCGATAGGCTCGGGCCATGCGTCCTACTGCCTTGATCACCGGTTCCAGTCGCGGCCTCGGAGCTGCCATCGCACGCGAACTGGCGCCGACACACGACCTGCTGCTCGGTGCACGATCCGCGCAGGCCCTCGAGCCGATCTGCGCCGAACTGCCCGGATCGACGCCTCTACCCCTCGACCTCACGGACTACGACGCCGTCGCCGCCGCCGCCTCGTCCATCACGACGCTCGACGTGCTGGTACACAACGCCGGCGTGGCCGACATCGGAACCATCGAGGAATCCTCGGTCGATCAGTGGCGACGCACCCTCGAGGCAAACGTCATCGCCGTCGCCGAACTCACGCGGGTTCTCCTGCCCGCGCTTCGTGCGGCCGGAGGTCACGTCGTGCTGATCAATTCGGGTGCCGGACTGCGCGCCAACGCCGGTTGGGGCTCGTATGCGGCCAGCAAGTTCGCCCTGCGCGCTTTCGGAGATGCGTTGCGCCTGGAAGAGCCGGCACTTCGGGTCACCTCCATTCACCCCGGACGGATCGACACCGACATGCAGCGCGACATCGTCGCCGGTGAGGGCGACGAGTACGACCCTGAGCGCTTCCTGAAAGCCTCCACTGTGGCGCGTGCCGTACTCACTGCCGTCCAAACACCGTCCGACGCACACCCCACGGAGATCGTGCTTCGACCTACCGGCCGGTAAATCCCCAGTTCGGCGGTAACGGAATGGTGACGATGGCCATCCGGATATCGCTTTTCCGGGCACTGGCCCGATACTGACATCAGTTGTCGGACAAAGAGACTGGACTTGTCTCAGGAGTTCATCGAGAGGTGGTGTGCGATGCATGATCATACGGATACATGGGGGATCCCCAGCCAGACTTTCCTTCAGTGGTACCTGGTGGCGGCTGCCGTCGCGATCGGACTCTCGCTGTACAGCCGAATGACTGCGCGCCGGTCACCGGTGGTCGTCGACGCTGTCCGTCGGCCGCTCACTCCTCCCGAGATCGGTGCCTTGACCAGTGACTACCAAGCGGTGCTGGCGTCGATGGCTATTCTGCGCAGCGCCGAGCTGATCAGCACCGAAGGCAAGACCAAGCTGGCACTCACTGCGGAGGACAAGAATCGTCTCGACTGGTTCACCCGTACGGTGCACAAGCGGCTCGGCAACGGAAAGGTCCCGCTGCGGCAGGTGCGTCTGATGGGACGGCTGAACATCGCACTCGCACAACTACGTACGACGTTGATCGACGAGGGATATTTGCAACGCCGGCAGGACGGTCTGACCGCTGCCCTTCGGACCGTTCCGATCGTGGCGGTCATTGCTCTCGGCGTAGTCCGTCTCGTCGCCGGAATCGCCGGCGGTAAGCCGGTCGGGTTCCTGCTCCTCACCATCATCGTTCTCGCTCTGATGATTCCACTTCTTCGCATCAAGCGTCGTCGGACAGCTTTGGGAGACAGCGAGCTTCGACGCCTCAAGCACGAAAACTCGTACCTCTCACCGAAACTGCGGCCCGCGTACACGAGCTACGGTCCCTCGCTCGCCGGGCTGTCGGCGGCGCTCTTCGGTGCGGGCGCTCTGGTTCTGATCGATCCGGCGCTGGCGGGAGCGGTAGCTGCGGGCGCCGCGTACAGCCCGGGTGGCGGAAGTTCGAGCTACTACAGTTGTGGCTCCTCATCCGGATCATCCGGCTCGGACGGCGGTGGCGGCAGTGGGAGCAGTTGCGGCGGCGGGGGGTGTGGGGGATGAGCACGCATGCAGCCGACACCTGGGGGATCCCCAGCGAGGATTTCCTCTACGGCTACATAGCCGTAGAGGCCACGCTCATGGTTCTCACTCTGGGGTGGCGTCTGATGATCCGGGCACGCCGGCACGGGTACTCAACCGAGCACGGGTATTCCGCCGAGCAACTGACGCCTCCGGAAGTCGGAATGCTCACCGGCGAGTCACGCGCCATCGCAGCATCATTGGCAATCCTGCGTAGCGCTGACCTGATCACCACCGACGGCGCTGTCCTGCGCCCGTTGGGCCCTGGCGACGAGACCCTGGACTGGTACACCCTCACCGTGTACCAGCGCCTGGCCCAGCAGGCTCTACCCCATCGTCGGCGCCAACTCGCCGAGCGTATGACGGTGGAAACAGCTCGCCTACGAAACTCTTTGGCGGACCGGGGATACCTGACCTCCGACAGCGCCAGGCGTTCAATCTTTCTCTCCACAGTTCCGCTGAAGATCCTGGTGGCCGTGGGTATCGTCCGCATTGCTTTCGGACTGCACAACGACAAGCCCGTCGAGTTTCTGATTCTCGCCGTACTCGTCACCGGGTTCAGCATCCCGCTGCTCGGGCTCAACTTCGATCGAACCACCTCTGGCAAGGCGGCACGTTCGGAACTGACCACGGCAGACGCCTACCTGTCCCCGCGCAACAAGCCTGCCTTCTCCGCCTACGGACCGCGTTTGGCGGGAATGTCCGCTGCTCTCTTCGCCGGTTCGGCGATGCTGATGATCAATCCCGCCTTGACCTCCGCCGCCGGAATCGGTGCCGACGGCAGCGGAAGTAGCGGGGGTTCGGACGGTGGCGGTTCAGGCGGGGGAGGCAGCAGCTGCAGCGGGGGCGGCGGATGTGGCGGCGGCGGTGGATGCGGGGGATAGCCGCGCCCGGGCGAGCATAAGCGCTGCAGCCTCGGTAGTGATGCCACGTTCCTCGCTCAACGAGTACACCTCGTCCAAGGTTCGACCGATCCCGCGGGTTCGTTCAACGACGTCGTCTTCGTTCCACCCCAGGACTTCTCGCCCCACGAGGTGAAAGGCTCCGCCTGCGTTCGCGACGAAATCAGGGGCACAGAGAACACCGCGGTCTCGCAGAACCTCACCGGCAGCGGCGTCGATCAAGATGTTGTTTGCTGCGCCCGCCACGGCCAGAGTCGGAATCGACGCAGCCGCAGCGAAATCGATGATGCCTCCCATCGCGCAGGGGGCAAAGAGGTCACACGGTGTTCGGAGGACCTCGCCGGCAGGAACGACCGTGTGCCCCGCGAGAGAAGCCGCCTCGAGGCGCTGCGGGTCCGTATCGGCAACCAGCAGACGTGCGCCAGCCTGCGCTGCGAGACGGACGACGTCGCCGCCGACGGCGCCGAGCCCCTGTACCAGTACCGTTCGGCCGTCAAGTGTTCCGAGTCCTCGGCGACGCGCCGTGGCCTTCATCGCTTCGAACACACCCAGAGCGGTGGCGTGCGCGCTGGAACCGGCGCCACCGTTGCCGACCGAACGCCCGAAGACGTATTTGGTGGTGCGGCTGAGCTGATCCATGTCGGAAGAGTTGGTGTTGACGTCAGGACCAGTCCAGTAGTTTCCTTCGAGCTTGTCGATGTTCTCGGCGTGGATGTCGAGGATACGGGTCCAGGTTGCGGCGTCGATCTGATTGCGCGGTGCAGGTAGCGCTATTACCGACTTCCCGCCACCCATCGGCAGATCGGAGACCGCCATCTTCAAAGTCATTGCGCCGGCCAGCTTCCCGGCGTCCGCCAATGCGTGACCGATGGAGGGATAGTGGGCGGCCCGCGTGCCACCCGACGCAGGTCCCAGACGGGTGGAGTCGATTCGAATCACGAAAGTCGTGCCGGTCTCCCGATCATGGCGAGTGACGGTCAGTTCACCGTCCCAGCGCAGTTCGTCGTCGATACTCATTGAATCTCCTTTTCTGTCTCCGGGTCAGTTGTGGGCGTGCAGTGGTGTTCCCGCGAGTGCGAGCATGGCCTCGCCCAACGCTTCGTTCTGACTGGGGTGCGCGTGGATGAAACGCCCCACTTCATCGGGAAGTGCTTCCCAGGCAACGGCCAACTGCGCCTCACCGATCAGTTCGCCGACGCGGTCTCCCACCAGGTGAACTCCGACAACAGGGCCTTTCGTTCCGCTTCGAATCACTTTGATTCCGCCGGTAGTTCGCAGGATCTGACTCTTGCCGTTACCTGCCAGGTCGTAGATGACGGTGGAGACGTCGGCGTACTGCGTGCGCGCCACCTCTTCGCCGAGCCCGACCGATGCAACTTCGGGATGTGAGTACGTCACGCGAGGAATCAGATGTTCGGCGACCGGTATCGGATCCTTGCCGGCAATCTGTTCAGCCACAAAGATTCCCTGCTGGAAGCCTCGGTGCGCCAACGCAAGACTGGGCACGATGTCGCCGACCGCGTACACACCGTCCACGGACGTACGGAGGCGTTCGTCGGTGACGACAAATCCCTTGTCGAGGCTGATTCCGCGTTCTTCGAAACCGTTACCGTCCGTGCGAGGTCCGCGGCCGACGGCAACCAACAGTAGGTCGGTGTCGAATATCGTTCCGTCGCCCAGTTCGACGCGGACCGAATCGGCTGCTTCTTTCGCGGAAACCATCTTCGTACCTGTCTTGCACACGATTCCGCGTTTACGATAGGCCCGTTCGAGCTGCTTCGACGACCACGGGTCCTCGGCGGCGATCAGTCGGGGGAGTGCCTCGACGATCGTTACTTCGGCGCCGAACGAGCGCCAGAGGCTTGCGAACTCGACGCCGATGACACCGCCACCGAGTACCGTTGCGCTGGTGGGCACCCGGTCGAGTTCGAGTGCCTGGTCGCTGGTGACGATCCGTCGGCCGAGTTCGATGCCGGGGAGTTCCCGCGGATACGAGCCGGTGGCCAGAACGAGTGATGTTCCGGTGTAGCGGGTTCCGTCGACGTCGATGCTTCGCCCACCGACGTACGTCCCGTATCCGTTGACGATGGTGATCTTGTGTTGCGCCAACAAGCCTTGCAGACCGCTGTACAGCCGCTCGACTGTCCCGTTCTTGTAGTCGTGCACCTGCGCGACGTCGATGCCGGCAAAAGATGCCCGGACACCGAATTGCTCACTGGTGCGTGCCGAATCGGCCACCTCGGCGGAATGCAGCAGTGCCTTGGTCGGGATGCATCCGCGGTGCAGACACGTTCCGCCGACCTTGTCCGCTTCGATCAGCGTGACCGACAATCCGAGTTGAGCGGCGCGGATGGCGCAGGCATAGCCGCCCGATCCTCCACCGAGGATCACGACGTCGCTGTGGGGTTCTGCAGTTGTCATCAGAGCCTTCCCAGGACGCGGATCGGGTTCTCGATGTAGTCACCGAACAGCCTGAGGAATCCGCCGGCTTCGCCTCCGTCACAGACGCGGTGGTCGAAGCTCAACGAGATCTGAGTGACCTTACGAACGGTCAACTCGCCGTTCACGACCCACGGCTTGTCGATGATGCGTCCGATCCCCAGAATTGCCGCCTCGGGGTGATTGATGATCGGAGTCGATCCGTCGACCCCGAATACCCCGTAGTTGTTGAGCGTGAACGTGCCGCCGGTCAGGCGGGCGGGTTCGAGTTTGCCGTCGCGCGCAAGGTCGGTGGTCACCCGAAGTGCCTGTGCGAGTTCGGCAGTGCTCAGCGAATCGGCATTACGAATGACCGGTACCATCAAACCTTTCGGTGTCTGCGCGGCGATGCCCAGGTGGGTGCGGGCGTGTCGGACGATCTCGCCTCGAGCAGTATCGACCGACGAGTTCAGTTCGGGGTACTGCGCCAACGCCGCGATGGTCAGCCGAGCCAGGAGCGCCATCAGGCTGATCTTGTCGGAATCGGGCAGTGACTTGTTGATCTCGGCTCGCGCCGCCAACAGTTCCGTGGCGTCGACGTCAACCCAGGTTGTTGCGTCCGGGATCTCACGGCGGCTGGTGGACAGCTTGTCGGCCACCACCTTGCGTAGTCCCTTGATCGGGATGCGTTGGTCGCTCACGTGCGACGTTTCCGTCTCCGGGCCGGTGTTCGACCCGGCCTCGACGTCAGCACGCGTTATCACCCCGCCGGCACCCGACCCGGAGAGCAAGGACAGGTCGATATCGTTGTCAAAGGCCAGTTTACGAACGATTGGTGAGATCACGCGTACCGACGGAGCCGCTCTGCGACGGCGTCTCGGTGCATCCTCGCTGGTGCCGTAGCCGATCAGGACGTTGCCCGAACCGGCGCGTTCCTCTTCGCGGTAGCGCTCGTGGTTGGCCGAAACGACCGCGTCGACACTGTCGCCACCACTCACAGTGATCAGCGGAGTGCCCACCTTCAGGGTGTCCCCGTCTTTGCCGTGTAGTTCGATCACGGTCCCGGCGAACGGGATGGGCACATCCACAGCAGCTTTCGCGGTCTCGACCTCGACGACGATCTGATCGATGGTGACCACGTCGCCGACCTTGACGTGCCACTCCGCGATGTCGGCCTCGGCCAGACCTTCACCCAGATCGGGGAGCATGAATACCTGATTGCTCATGCCGTCACCGCCCAACGGGTGTCCGGGGCGTCGTTCCACTGCAGACGGTCGACGGCGTCCAGGACCCGGTCGACGCTGGGCAGGTGGTGACGCTCGAGCTTGGGAGCGGGGTAGGGGATGTCGAAGCCGCTGACCCGGAGCACCGGGGCATGGAGATGATGGAAGCACCGTTCCTGCACGCGGGCAGCAATTTCTGCACCCACACCGGCAAAACCTTGCGCTTCCTGGATGACGATGCAGCGTCCGGTCTTTCGCACCGATGCGGTGACCGTCTCGTCGTCGAACGGCACTATCGAGCGGATGTCGATCACCTCGATGTCCCGGCCCTCGGCTGCAGCGGCCTCGGCGGACCTCAGTGCAACGTCCACGGACGGACCGTAGGCGATGAGCGTCGCGTCACGACCGGGGCGACGGACGACGGCGCGACCGATCGGCTCACATGCGGTCAGTTCGACATCTGCTCGCGCGAAGTACAGCTTCTTGGGCTCGAGGAAGATCACGGGGTCGGGGTCCTCGATTGCCGAACGTAGCAGCGAGTACGCATCTTCCACCGTGGACGGCGCTACAACCTTCAGTCCGGGTGTGTGCGCGTAGTAGCCCTCACTGGAATCACAGTGATGCTCCACCCCGCCGATACCGCCGGCAAAAGGAACACGAATGACTATCGGAATCGACAGCGCGCCCTTGGTGCGGTTGCGGATCTTCGCCACATGGGAGGCGATCTGCTCGAACGCCGGATAGGCAAACGCGTCGAACTGCATTTCCACGACCGGACGAAAACCGGCCATGGCCATGCCGATTGCGAATCCGATGATGCCGGACTCGGCGAGGGGAGTGTCGAAGCATCGGTCGTCGCCGAAGTCGCGGGTGAGGCCGTCGGTGACGCGGAAAACGCCGCCCAGGGTGCCGACGTCCTCACCGAAGACGACAACGATGTCGTCCGCAGCCAGAGAGTCGCGTAGCGCAGTGTTGAGGGCCTGAGCCATCGTGAGCATGGGCATGGTCAGTGTCCCCCTGTGTCAGCGGCTTCGGCAGCAAGTTCGGTTTCGAGTTGGGCTTGTTGCTCACGCAATTGCGGTGTCTGTTCGGCGAAGACGTACCGGAACAGATCGAGCGGATCGTGCGGGCGGTCGACGTTCATGCCGGCGCGCAGTGTGGCGGCCGCGGTTTCTGCCTCTGCAGTCAGCGATTCCACGAACGCGTCGTCGATCAGATCGTGTGCGCGCAGATACTTTTCGAGACGCGGCAACGGATCTCGCCCGAGCCAGGCTTCCACCTCGGCGCTGTCGCGGTAGCGGGTGGCGTCGTCGGCATTGGTATGTGCGTCGATGCGATAAGTGTGTGCCTCGACGATCACCGGTCCGTTTCCGCTGCGGACGAAGCGTGCCGCCTCGTCCATGACGGCCAGCATCGCAACGGGATCGTTGCCGTCAACCTGCTCGCTGCCGATCCCGTAGCCGACGCCCTTATGCGCCAACGTCGGTGCTGCACTTTGACGTGACAACGGCACGCTGATCGCAAATCCGTTGTTCTGCACCAGAAAGATCACCGGCGCTTTGAAGACGGCGGCGAAGTTCAGCGCTTCGTGGAAATCACCCTCACTGGTGGCCCCGTCGCCGCAGAGCGCCAGCGCGACGGTGTTCATGCCCCGTCGAGACTCCCCGTAGGCCACCCCCGCTGCATGCAGCAATTGCGTTGCCAGCGGGGTGCACTGCGGCGCACTGCGCAGCGCGACCGGGTCGTACCCGCAATGCCAGTCGCCGGCAAGCATGCTCAGAATCTGCACCGGATCGACACCCCTGGCAGCCAACGCCATCGAATCCCGATAGGTGGGGAAGAGCCAGTCACTCGGCTCCAGACTCATCGCTGCCGCGATCTGGCATGCCTCCTGCCCTCGCGAGGACGGATACACGGCCAAGCGCCCCTGTTTGGTCAGTGCCGTAGCCTGCTGGTCGAAACGCCTGCCCAGGAACATCTTTCGATACATCGCGATCAGGCGATCGTCGCTCGGTTTTGCGTAGCGGGCCTCGCTGCGCGTCAGTTCTCCGGCAGGGTCGAGGTACTGCACCGCGGAATCGGCCGGCAGGAACTTCTGATACCGCAGTTCCCCCAAGGGTTCGACAAGTGTCACTTCTACCTCCAGAAGACGTTGTGTCCATCAGTATTCGCACTTCGGCGACGTAATGGCAGCAAGCGTCGAGGATTCAAGACAAACGGCCTATCATGAGGATTCGGGCAGCAATATGTCCATCAACCGACTCGACTACCGAACCAGGAATGGACAGATGGCCACCGAACCGCACGCTCTCGATGCGATCGACCGCCGCATCATCGCCGAACTGACCGCAGACAGTCGCATCTCCATGCGTGCACTGGCCGAGAAGGCGCACATATCCCGCGCTCACGCCTACGTCCGCATCGAAAGGCTCGAGGACGCCGGAATCATCACCGGATTCACGACGCGGATCGCCCATGAGAAGGCCGGACTCGGCTCCTCGGCGTACGTGGCACTCTCGATCCGGCAGCACTCGTGGCGAGGTCTGGCGGCGTCCTTGAAGGCCCTGCCGTTTGTCGAGCACTTCTCCCTCCTCGGCGGCGACTTCGACGTTCTGGTGCTGGTCCGTGCCCCGGACAACCAGGAACTACGCCACACCGTTCTCGAAGAACTCCAGGGACTCGACGGGGTTCTCTCGACCAAAACGTGGCTGATCTTCGAAGAAGGCAACGGTCCGGGACCCAACTGGCTGCCCGCCTGATCCGTCTATAGTCGCCGTTAGCAGTTGCACACGGGAGGTGATTCGAATGACCCTGTACGGCCTGGGAATCGGTTGGCGCCCCGAGGTCTCCGGAATCATCGCGCAGCTCGACGGCCTGGCATTCTGCGAAGTCATTGCCGAATCCATCGGAAACGAGATACCGCCGCACCTCGGCTCGCTGGGAGTTCCGGTGATTCCGCACGGAATCTCGCTCTCCCTTGGCGGGGCCGAGGCGGTAGATCAGGCACGGCTCGATCACCTTGCGCATGCAGCTCAGCTACTGGGCGCTCCCTTGGCGAGCGAGCACATCGCATTCGTGCGTGCAGGCGGCATCGAGGCCGGGCACCTGCTCCCACTTCCGCGCACCTACGAAGCCGTCGACGCCCTGGTACGCAACATCACCCGGACTCAGGACGGTCTACCGGTGCCGTTCGCCGTCGAAAACGTTGCCGCCCTGTTCGACTGGCCGGACGACGAGTTGACCGAAGGGGAGTTTCTCGCGGAGATCGTCGAGCGCACCGGAGCCCTGCTGGTTCTCGACATCGCGAACGTCTACGCCAACGCTCTCAATCGCGGGCGTGATCCCTGGACCGAGCTGAGCCGGCTGCCACTCGAACGAATCGCCTACTGCCACATCGCCGGTGGCAGTCTCAGCGACGGAAAATACCACGACACGCACACCGACCCGGTGCCCGAAGCCGTGCTGGAACTCCTTGCGCAGTTCACCGCCGCCGGTCACCATCCCGCGATCATGCTCGAGCGCGACGGAAACTATCCGCCGGCACTGGAATTGCTCGACGAGCTCGATGCCATCGCCGACGCAGCTGGTCTGGATCGCATCACCGCGGGCACCGACTGGTCACGCACATGAGCACGCTCGGTGAGCGTCAAGAGGCGCTGATTCGCGCACTGGTGGCGGGTGGCGAACTGCCCGAAGGCTTCGACAAAGACGAAGCCGCCGTTGTCTCGGCGGCACTGCTCCGAAAGCGCGCAGGAGAAGTGGCGCACCACCTTCCGGTCGTGCGCCACACCCTCGGCGATCGTTATCTTCAGTTGTTCACAGCGTGGGCGGGCGGACGGCCGAAGACGTCTTCGCGTTCGGATGCCCAGGCCTTTGTCGCCCATCTCCAGGACATCGGCGAACTGCCTCGCCCGCCCTGGTATCAGAGGTTTCGAAAGCTCTCACGCAAGTGAGACAACAGCTTCGCTGGTGTACATGAGGAACGTCATCGATTCCTGGAAGTACAGCTCGACGGAGTTCGCATCGTGCGAGAGATAGCCGATGGACAGGTCCTGGCCCAGATGCAGTTCGTAGTCACCGCCACGCGTCGACAGCAGGAAAGCGCCGTCGATGGCCGGGGCCCAGATGATCTCGCCGTCGAGGACGCGTCGCAGGTGCTCGCGGATGGGGTAGCCGTGATCGGAGGTCTCGTTGATCGCGGTGAACGCATCTGCATTCAAGAGCAGTGAGTACGGTCCGTTGACACCGGCCAAGCGCAGCGACGTGATCGCCTGGCTGATGGCTTCCGGGTAGTCCTTGGCGTCGATGGGTAGCTTCAGTTCCGGGTTGGAACCGCTGGCCCGCACGCCGGTGATGCTGGCTGCGGGGTATCCCTCGAAGATGGCGCGGTCCTCGGCGAACGCGATCTGCTTGGCCGCGTCCTTGACGGGCTGCCAGTCGGAGTCCTTGGCGCCGCGTTCGACGTCGTCGATGGCCTGACGGCTGACGGTGAACGGGACCCGCAGTTCGATGATCGGCTGGGACTGACGAGCATGTGCGATGACGCCGTCGGCCAAGGGATTGATCGGCACCTGATGCCCGAGTGGGATGGCCGCGAGATCGTCACCCGACGGTCCCTCCACATCCACGACACGACGACCGGCGACGTGACGCTTGAAGGTACGGCTCGCCTCTTCTTCGATCTCGGCCCAGGCTGCTGCCGAAATGGGTGCTAGGTCGCGGTGCAGGTTTGTCATTGCTGGGCACTCCTTTTGAGGCTGCCGATTCCGAGAGAACCGTCAGAGATGGGCGCTGTGAACGTCGCTTCGGGAACGAGCCTGGTCGGTAAGTCCGGGGGATCGTCGAGAAAGTCCGCCGTCGGAACGAAGAAATTGATTCCGGTGACGGCGGTGGAGAAATCGAGAATGCGGTCGTAATTGCCGACGGGATTCCCGATGAACATGTTGGTGAGCATCTGCTCGGTGACCGTCGGCGACGCCGAGTAACCGATGAAATAGGTACCCATCTCAGCGGAGCCGACGTGGCCGAACGGCATGTTGTCGCGCAGAATCTGGATCTGCTCACCGGATTCGTCTTCGATGACGGTGAGTGCGGTGTGGGAGTTGGCCGGCTTGGTGTCGTCGTCCATCTCGAGATCTTCGAGCTTGGAGCGTCCGATGACGTTCTCCTGCTCCTCGACGGGCAGGGAGTTCCACTCCGACATGTCGTGGAGGTACTTCTGGACGATGACGTAACTGCTGCCTGCGAAATCCGGATCCTCGTCACCGACGGTGACCGCGACGTAAGCGGCCTGCCCGGACGGGTTCTCGGTACCGTCGACAAAACCCATGAGGTCGCGTTGCTCGAAATACTTGAACCCGTGGACCTCGTCGATCACCGACGCGGCCCCGGCCAACCTGTTGGTCACGACCGTGGCGAACTCGAAGCACAGGTCCATCTGACGGGCCCGGATGTGAAACAACAGATCGCCCGGCGTGCGCGGGGCGTGGTGTTTGTCACCGGTCAACTCGACGAACGGATGCAATTCCGCCGGCCGTGGACCGTCGAAAAGTCGGTCCCACGCATCCGAACCGATGCCGACGACGGCAGCCAAGCCACCGGCGGGAACCCGGAATCCGATCGAGCGTTGCAGCCCGGAAATATCCGCCAGAACGTCGTGAACTGCCTGCTCACCACCCTCGTCGATGGTGAAAACCAGGAAGATCGCAGCTTCCGTGAGCGGGGTCAGCAACGGCTGCGGTATCGCGGGAAGGGCCACTTCGGCCTCGTCGATCTCACTCGTTTCCGCCATGCAGACCAGTATGGACGATTCCGGCAGTCCCGGCATCAGTAGTGGGTAAGTCGCGTCAGGGTGTCGCGTCAGGGGGTTGCGGCCTGGGCGCCCGCGTCGAAGCCGGCCGGAATCTCGAAGATCTTTCCGTCGAACCCAGCGCGGTAGAGATGCCCGGCCGCGAATCCGGAATTGCCACGCCCGTAGGTCAACACACTCGACGCCTGCAGTCCGCTGGTGAGCGAGCAGTACTGGCCAGGTCCGTCGATCCGCCACACCTCACCACTGATGTCCGTGGGAACAATTGCGCGATCTCGCGAATCCAAGGTCAAACCATCTGGGGCAGAGAAGGTTTCGAGACCACCGAGATCGACCAACGACTCCGAATAAACCGGATTGTCCACGGAGATGCGGCTGACACCCGGGTTTGCGAACGTGCGCGAAACGTAGAGCCAGCGATTATCGGCGCTCAGGGCAGCGCCGTTTGCACTCGGGAAGGTTGCCCACGCCGGGTCGACGGAACCATTCGGGCTGACCTTTCCGATCAGCGAACCGAAATCGTTGGTGGCGTAGATCGTCCCGTCGTGCGCGACAGCAAGGCCGTTTGCAGCGCTCAGACCACCGGCTATCGGCGTCACGGCGCCCGAGTTCACGTCCACCCGCGCGACCGACGCAGCACGCGTCAGATCGCCGATCAGCACGCCGGCGTTTGCTCCGGTACCCACCAGCAGTGAACCGTCCGTGCTCCACGCGAGTGCGCCCGCACCGCCGGGAACCGTCGCGATCGGAACTGCGGCCTGACCAGGCCCGTCGACGCGGAAGATCCGCCCACTCACCAGGTCGGTCGTATACAGGCGCCCTTGCCCGTCCACCGTGACACCCTCGAGGGCAGCACCCGGAATCTGGGCGCTGAGTATGGCGGGTGACGATCCAGGGCAAGGCGGAGCGGCGGCGGCACCGGACACGCCCAGAGCCAGAAGCGAACCGGCAACAAGAGCACCGGTGATACCTACCCGAATACCGCGATCGAAGATCCTGGTGCGCATCTGCGCAACGCTAGACCTTCGGCCCGATTTCGCCTAGAGCGACCGAAGGAAAGAGATCAAAAGTTCATTGACCTCGGCAGCGTGTTCTTGTTGTACGAAGTGCCCCGCACCGCCGAGGAGATGTACACCCCGCAGGTCGGGGACGGTGTCCTTCATTCGGTCCAATGCCTTGGGACCGCTCATCGCGATGACCGGGTCTTCCGCGCCCGCAACGAAGAGCGTCGGGACCTCGATGTGCGCTCCGTCCAGATCCGCGCTGCGTTCCCAATTGGCGTCATACGCTCGGTACCAGTTCAAGCCACCGGTGAAACCTGTTGCAGTAAAGGCCTTTACATAGACATTCAAATCATCCTCGGTGAGCCACGACCACGGCAACGCCGGCGCCTCGGGAAGTACGTCGAGATAGCCGTTTCCTTCGGAGGGGTTCTTCCACACATCGAGGTACCGGTAAGCCCCGGACAAGGCGTGGAAGAGCCGCTGAAGGAATTCACGTGGACGGGCGTCGAGTTCGCGCTCCGCAACACCCGGTTCCTGAAAATAGTGAATGTGCAGAAAGTGCTTGCGCGCCAAGGCGGCGTAGATGGCCGAGGGCTTGGCCGGGAATCTGTCCGGCGCATAGGGAACCGCCAAGGAGACCAGTCCCGCAACGCGATCGGGGTGACGAAGCGCTGTCGTCCACGCGACCGGAGCGCCGAAATCGTGTCCGACGAACACCGCTTTGTCGATTCCGAGAGCGTCGAGTAGGTCGATCAGCCGGTTCGCGACGGCGTCGTTGGTGTAGTCCTCGATCGCGTCGGGGCGGGTAGTGCCGCCGTAACCGGGCATGTCGAGTGCAATCGACCGAAAACCCGCTTCCGCCAACGCTGCCGACTGATGGCGAAAGCTGTATCCGAGGCCGGGAAAGCCGTGGCACATGACCACAGCTGTCCCGGAACCGGAATCGTCTATCTGCCAACAGAATCCGTCGACGTCGATCGTCTTGACCGTCATGTCAGGCGGTGATCATGTCTTCCTGGTTCCAGAATGCGCGCATCGACAGGATCTTTCCGTCGTCGTCGAAGGTCATGACGTCGATGGGTGCGATGGTCAGGGTCTGCTCGCCGAGCTTGGTGATCAGCGAGAAGTGGAATGCCGCTTCGTTTCCGGCGATGCGGAGGGTCTGAAGGTGAGCTTCCTGGTCGAAGTTCTCGATCACGGAGTAGAACTCGAGAATGGACTCGCGGGTGGTGCGCACGTCGGTACCAACCGGGTCTTCAACCGTTGCACCCTCTGCGTACAGGGCCACAACCTGGGCAGCAGTGCCCGTCGCAACGGTCTCGATGTAGGCGTCGACGGTCTTCCGGATTACCTCTGCGGACGGTGCCATGGTCTACCCCTCGTAGTTAGAACAGGTTCTAATTCTGAGGATAACCTACGACTCTGTTCCACGGGTCAGCTTTCGAGCACCTTGCGCAGGCGAGCCTTCTTCCGGTTCTCCCGCACGATCCAGACGACATCGGTGTCGTCCGACGCCCCCAGGGAGACGAATGCCGGCAGGGCATTCTCCGGATCCGCCGCAACCGCGACACTCCAGCAGTATCCGAGCGCCTGCCGGAGAGTCCGTGTGTCGGCCTCGCGACGAGAATCAGCTGGTTGCGAGACGATCCACTCGGTAGCGTCTCGGCACACCTGAACGGCCAGCGCAGCGTTGGTCTTGTCCTTCAGCAACCGTGGCTCGCAGATCCCCGCAGCCGCTGCGCGCAGCGTCAATGGATGGGCGGACCGCGACCACTGCTCGATGATCGCCCGCAATAATTGCGGATCCGTGTCACCTATCGCCTGAACGGCCATCGCGGCAGCTTCACGTGCGCGCCACGACGCACAGGTGGTTGCCTCCGTCAGACTGTTCAGAACAGCCTTGTCGCGTGAACGAACAAGGATGAATCCGAGCCCGACGATCCCACAGCAGCGGATGTATTCGTCCTCGGACTCCGCCGCCAGCAGGATGTCGTCGTCATCGGCGCCGCGCGCGAACTCGAGCATGAGCCCAAGGTTCGCGCGCGGGCCGGGCAATCCTGAACGCTCCGTCAGGTAACTCCACAGTTCGTCACCGTCCAGATCCGCGAACGTCATGGGAGTCCTGCTTTCTCGAGTGCGGGTGCACCCATCATTTCACCGAAAGCCCTCTCACGACGGGAGTTCGAAGCTCACTTGCTTCCGTCGTCGCGCATAGAGGAATCCACCGACAAACGCGAGCACCAGCACCCCGGTCATCACCACGGCCAGAATGTTGCCGCCCAGTAGGAGCGGAAGGTTTCCGGCAATGGCGATCGCGAATCCGATCAGCCCGACAAGGCCCAAGCTCGGGGCAAGTTTGGTGTGCCAGAATCGCTGATCGACCTTCGTACGATGAAAGAAGACGAGCACCGCAAGGCACGTGAGCAACATGAGAGCCACGATCCCCACCGTTGCAACGCCGGCGAACCACGCGAAGATCTGTGTCACCGGATCCAGACCGATGACGATGCAAACTCCGAGAAGTACCAGAGCACAGCAGGATTGCACCACTGACGCGATGTGCGGCGAACCATGCACGCGGTGCGTCCGCCCACCTGCGCCCGGCAGAACGCCGGTGTTCGACAGAACGAAGATGTATCTGGCCAAGACATTGTGGAGAGACAGAACTGCGGCAAAGAGACTGGACACCAACAGAATTTGAATCAGGTGTGCTGTCACCGTTCCGGCAAAGTCGGTGGCAGTGGTGATCAGCATGCCGTCGGGGTCAGTACCCGCAATGTCCACTGCACCCTTGTCGCCCCAGGCTGTCACAACCGCCCAACTGGAGAGAGCGTAGAAGCCGCCGATGAGTATCAAGGCGGCGTATGTCGCTCGCGGGATAGTCCGCGCGGGATCCTTCGCTTCGTCACGGAAGATCGCCGTCGACTCGAACCCGATGTAACCGGCAAGCGCGAATACCAATGCGACGCCGGGGGATCCGGAGAATATTTCCGACGGAGAGAACATTGCTGTCGACGGGCCTTCCGGACCACCGTCGGCGACGATGAAAGCGTCGAGTACGACTACGATCCCGACCTCTGCGATCAACAGGATGCCGAGCACCTTGCCCGACAATTCGATATGACGAAATCCGAGGACGGCTACCAGAGCCAACGAGGCGAGCGAGAAGATCCACCACGGCACCTCCGGACCACCGTAGGAGGTGATCAACGAACTCATTGCCGGGCCGAGGTAGCCGTATACGGCCAATTGCACTGTGCTGTAACTGACGAGGGCCAACATCGCACTGCCGACGCCGGCACCACGGCCGAGACCATGTCCGATGTAGAGATAGAACGCTCCGGTTCCCGGGATGTAACGCGACATCGCGGTGAACCCGACGGCGAAGAGCAGAAGTACACCGGTTGTCACGGCGAAGGTCATGGGGAAGCCCGCACCGTTGCCACCGGAAATACCCAGCGGCACAAGACCACTGATCACAGTCAGGGGAGCAGCTGCGGCAACGACCATGAGGACTATCGAGCCGGTACCCAGCGAGCCTCGAAGAGTTCGGTCATCGCCGGATGCATCACGTGAAGCATTGACGGAAGTATGGGTCATACGGGCGATGTTAAAACCATTGAAGTCGATTCGGGACCCAATTCACAAAACTTTTACTTGCGAAAAACGGGACGAACCGTCCGTTCGTCGCGCTCCCGTCAGCCTTCTTCCTGCAGCGCCAAGCGTTTGAGCTCGTCTTTTGCGTGCAGAATGTGACGTTCCATTGCCTCCGCCGCGCGAGCGCTGTCGCCCCGCTTGATCGCCTCGAAGATTTCCTTGTGCTCCACCCTCGAAGCCTCGACCTGGTCTTCGAACACGAGATGATCGACGGGGACAAACATTTCGCCGCGAGCCTCGACCACAGCGGCCTCCAACCTGCTGTTTCCCGCCGCTCTGGCGATACCGCCGTGGAACCTGGCGTCACAAGCCCGGAACGATCCCCGACTTCCGGAAACCCCCAATTGCTCAATGGATTCGAGCAACTCGAGAAGATGACGATCGGTTCGCCGGACCGCCGCGAGGCTTGCCGTGCGCATTTCCAACCCGATACGGAGGTCGACGATCTCGTCGATGTCTGCTTCTCGCGCTTTCAACTGGCCAACCCAGTCTTCATAAGGCCTGGTCAACTCCGAAACGAACGATCCACCCGTGGCTCCTCGCCGCACCTCGATGTATCCCATCGCCTGAAGGATTCGGACCGCTTCTCGCACACTGACTCGACCGACTTCGAGTTGCTGAGACAGTTCACGCTCGGATGGCAGGCGATCACCGGGGCTGAGCGCGCCGCTGTGAATGAGCAGTCGCAAGCGTCGAGCGATATCCTCCCCCAACGTCGGTGCACTGACCATGAATTCGATGGCCGGCAGCTTGTCGATCTGCACGTCTCGTACCCCCTACTCGGTGCCTGGACCGACACTTACGCTTCGTCTTGACCTACGAAATCGAACGCTCTCATTCGCAACTGTCCTTGAATAGATACAGCAGCGCGCGGCACTTCGAACCCGTTACCCCAACTTTACAAGCCAAACTCTAGCGAAAAGCCATTCAATGGTTCTATGCTCGCTCCTATGACCCAATTCACGATGACGGCGGAGGCACTCCCCGCCATGCCCCTGATCGGAGTCACCGGCCGCGTCGACCGCGGCGGGCCGTCACTACCCAACGTCGTCGGCGACGCGTTGATGGAAATGTTCTTCACCGATTTTCCCTCGAAAATCCGCGCTGCCGGTGGTCAACCGATCCTGCTGAGCATCCACAGTGATCCGCGCCGAATCGTCGAGCATCTCGATGCCCTCGTCCTCAGCGGTGGTTCCGACGTGGACCCCAGGCGATACGGCCGCACCCCCGGACCAAACTCCTCGATGATCGACCCCGCTCGGGACGAATTCGAGTTCGCCCTGGTCGATGCAGCCTGGGAAATCGGACTGCCGATCCTGGGTGTATGTCGAGGACACCAGGTCGTCAACGTCGCCCGCGGGGGCACTCTGATTGCCGACCTTCCGACCGACGCCGGTGAGGCACACAGCTTCTTCGGTTATCCGCGTTCGTACCGACCGCAACAGGTCGCTCTGGAATCCGGTTCCGTCCCACACAGTCTGTTCGGCAACAGCATTCACGTGAACAGCCTTCACCACCAAGCCGTGGACACCCCGGGGAGCGGGCTTCGGATCGTCGGACGCGCGCTCGACGGCGTCGCCGAAGCCATCCAGGCCGCCGATCGCCCCGTGGTGGGCGTGCAGTGGCACCCCGAATTCTTCGTCGAAATCGACCCGCTCTTCTCGTGGCTCGTCGACGCTGCAACCTCCCGTCGGACCAATTCTTCTCACCAGATCGATCATCACAGAATGGAAGACAACAATGTCACGTACGCATGAGAACAAGGTTGCCCTGATCACCGGTGCAGGCTCCGGAATCGGCCGCGGCATCGCGCTGCGCCTCGCCTCCGACGGTGCCCGCGTCGCGGTCGTGGACCTTCACATCGAAAGTGCAAAGGAGACCGTCGCACTTATCGAATCGCAGTACGGCACACCCGCGCTCGCCCTTGAGGCCGATGTGCGCGACCGCGCCGCCGTGAGCGCCGCTTTCGAAGCCACCGTCGCCGAATGGGGACGCTTCGACTACCTCGTCAACAACGCCGGCCTGATCACGATGAGTTCTCTCGAGAACCTCACCGACGAAGAGTGGGACCTCGTCCTCGACGTCAATCTCAAGGGCATGTTCATCGTCACGCAGATCGCCACCCCGTACTTCCGCGACGGCAACAGCGGCGCTGTGGTGAACTTGTCGACGGTGGAAGCGGACGTGGTCGTGTCCTCCCAGGGCTTCGCACAGGTCCACTACAACGCGTCGAAGGGTGGAGTGAAGATGCTGACGAAGGCTCTGGCCGTCGAACTCTCGCGGTACAACGTACGAGTCAACGCGATCGCCCCCGGGCCGGTCCCCACCGCCTTCCTGCCTGGCATCGACGTCTCCTCCGGCGAAGTTCTCGACTTCATGAAGTCCAGGCTCCTGGTGCCGCGCGTCGGCCGCCCCGAGGACATGGGTGCTGCAGTCTCCTTCCTGCTCTCCGACGACGCCTCCTACATCAGTGGAGTCCAGCTGCCCGTCGACGGCGGATGGCTTGCCCGATGAAAGGCCGGCTCACCACGGCCGAGCTCGCCGAGTCCGACATCGACACCGTCCTCATCGCCGGTATCGACCTCTACGGACGGTTGATCGGCAAACGAGTCCCGACGCGAATTTTCCTCGCGAACATCGACGAGGGTCTGCATGTGTGCACCTGTGTGTATGCCTGGGATGCCAGCCAACGCATGGACAAACTCGTTGTCGACTACGCCGGCGGACACACCGGCTGGCATGACTTCCGCCTGCAACCTGACCTGGGAACACTGCGACGCGCGTCGTGGCTCGAGTCCACTGCCATCGTCATCGCTGACTCGGTCGACGAACATACCGGCGAGATGGTCCCGATCGCACCGCGCACGATCCTGCGCAAACAGATCGACAAGCTCGAAGCTGACGGCCACACCGTCTACGCGGCAACGGAACTCGAGTTCCACCTCTACCGAGGTACCCCCGACGCATTGCGGCGCAGCGGCTATCGGGATCTCGAACCCACCACCCTGGTGCCCTCGGATTACACCATCACCGCCGGCAACGCGATGGAACCTTTCTTCCGCAAGGTACGAACCGCGTTGGAGGAGAGCGCGATTCCCGTGGAGGTCTCTCAGGTCGAATACGGCCTGGGCCAGTGGGAGATCAACCTCGAATACGGAACCGCCCTCGAGATGGCCGACCGCCATGTGCTATTCAAGCAGGTCGTCCACGACGTCGCTGCGGCAGAAGGGCTCACTGCTACCTTCATGGCACGTCCGAGCACCGACGGCATGGGCTCGTCGTGTCATATTCACGCGTCCATGCGGAGCGACGACACCTTCCCATTCCACGACGAAAGCGCAGAAAACACCGCGAGCGCCGAACTGCTGCACGCCGTCGGCGGAGTTCTCGAGCACTGCCCGGAACTCATGCTGTTCTACACGCCGACCATCAACTCGATGCGCCGCACCAGAGCCAGCCACGATTTCTCGGGGAACGGCTTGACCTGGGGTTTCGACAACAGGACTACCACCTGCCGACTCATCACCGGTGCACCGTCCGCCAACCGTCTCGAAATGAGACTGCCAGGGGCGGACGCAAATCCGTATCTCGCACTCGCCGCCGTTCTGGCGTCGATGAACGACGGTCTGACACGAAAGCTCGATCCCGGCGCACCGGTACGACGCGACGGGTACAGCGACACAGACACACTCGAGAAGGTGAAGCAACAACCGCTGCCCGGCACACTGGACGAAGCGGCGCGTGCGCTCGAGGCCAGTGAGTTCGCACTCGCGGCGTTCGGCGCCGACGTCGTATCGCACTATGCGGCGGTCGCCAAGGACGAATGGGATTCCTTCATGTCCGCGGTCACCGACTGGGAACGCGAACGCTACCTCGACAACATCTGACCTACAAACGATTTCGCCACGAAGGACAGTCATGACCACTTCATGCTCACTCGTGCCCCAGAACAACACGATCGACGGAAACGCCGAAACACCGGCTATCGAACTCGGCGAATTTCTCACCGATCCCGACACCGGAGAGAAACTGCAAGCCCAACTCTCGTCCTCCACCGAACAGGTGGAGAGGGCGATCACCGCCGCGACAGAACTTCACCGATCGGGTGTCTGGACCCGTCGACCGGTCGCCGACCGGGTGCGCCTACTCGAGAGAACGGCTGAACTTGTCGAAGAACGGACTGCGGCGATCGCCCGTGAGGACTCCAAGAACAACGGCCTTCCGCTTTCGATCAGCACACTTTTCGCCGGCGGACTTCCCGATCTGTTCCGCAGTGCTGCAACGCATCTGAAGAACTCCTCCGGGTTCGAGCAGTTGCCGTCAGGTGCACATTTACATCGGCTGGCGTGGGGCCCGACCGCTGTGATCGCACCGTGGAACGCACCGAGCTTCATCACCGCCAAGAAGACCGCATTCGCTTTGGCCGCAGGTGCTCCGGTCATCGCCAAGCCCTCCAACTGGGCACCGTCGGGTCCCAACGTGCTTGCCGAGGCGATCTCACGTGCCATCGCCGAAGTCGACGCGCCGAAAGCTCTGTTTCAACTCGTTCACGGAGGCGGGGACGTCGGGCATCTACTGGCCTCCGATCGACGAATCCGAGCACTGGCGTTCACCGGCGGCCGAGCGGCCGGTAGTTCCATCGCCACTGCAGCTTCTACCGATTTCAAGGCTCTTCAACTCGAGCTCGGCAGCAACAACCCCGTAATCATCCGCGCCGACGCCGACATCGATCTGACTGCCACCGCACTCGTCGACGGGTTCACCAAACTTAACGGGCAATGGTGTGAGAGTCCGGGAAGCGTCTTCGTGCCGCCGCACCTTCACGACCGGCTTGTCGACGCAATACTCGACCGCACGGCCGAAATCGCACTCGGCCGAACCGATGACGCCAACACCACGATGGGTCCGCAGGCGAACGAGCCTCAACTCCAACGGATGCGGGATACCGTCGAGTTCCTCCGTGGCGTGGGCGGCACGGCCGTCTCGAGCACCCCCGTGCCTGACGATTCCGGATGGTTCTTCCCACCGACAGTGGTGCACGGAATCTCGTCGGAGCAGACCAAATCGGAGACCTTCGGGCCGATCCTGACGGTGCACCGAGCATCAACCGACGAGGAAGCTCTGCTCGAGGCCAACGCTCTCGATACCGGCCTGGCCGGATACGTGTTCGGCGCCGACGTCGACGCCGCTCGTGAACTTGCGACCCGAATCGATTGCGGTGAGAACAAGATCAACAGCACCAGCCTCCTGGACCTAGACGACCACTCGACCCAGAGTTTCTGGGGCGGAAGCGGTATCGGCGCACACGGCGACGCAGAGCTTCTCGACTTCTTCCGGGGATCGAGAATCATCGGGGTCGATGCGCCCGGACTTCCTCTCTAGGCGGAGGAGGTCGAGGAAATGGGTGAAGCGGCTCGGGTGGGCACCGATACGAGTCGGGTGGGCACCATGGTGGTCGAATGCCACGATACCGCGGCGGTTCTCGCACGTATTTCGTCGCTGGGGTGGAAGCTCGGCGTCGAGGTCGTCAGCCTGTCTACATGGGTATCCGTGACATCGCCGGGAGTCACCGGAATGTCGATCGCGTACCGTTGCCCGGCAACGATCTCCGACGCCATGTTGATCAAGCGTCTCAACAAGATCATCGGGATAGTTCGCATCAAGACGGACCACGGCCCGTTCGTTCCGGTGACACCACAGGTCGGCCTACACGTCACCGCGACTTTCCAACGCGTCGATCCCGTGGCGCTGGTGGCGTACCGGCACGGCGCAACTGTGTGCAGTCAAGCGAACAATGTTCTGTCGGTACAACTCACCACCACCCGATCGATCGCGGACACATTCGTATCTGATCTGGCACAGGTCGCAGAGCGTCCGCTGCGGGGTGAGATCTCGCTGCAGGAGATTCATCTTGCATGACGTCGAAGTGCACCACGGCGATGTGCGGCTACGGAAGTTGGCCAGTAGCCGCACATCATCGTGTGATCAGTGAGCAGGGAGGAGGGACGTCTCCTGCTGCACACCGTCTTCTGCGCCGATCTGGACGATGTTTCGCGGCAGGAACACGGCTGCGATCGCGCCGAGAACTGCTGCAGCAGCACCGATCAGGAACGCGATACGCATGCCCTCGTCGGTGTAGAAGACAGCGCCCTCCATCGCCATCGCGATGTGCGAGTTCAAGACCGTGAAGGCGATGACGGGAAGCACTGCGGGGAAGATGCTCTGGAAGACCGCAACCATGCTCGCCGTGGTTGCCTGCAACTGCGGCGGCACTGCCTCGATGAGCAGGTTCGGGATGGAGGCGTAGCCCATACCCATACCGACACCGAAGATTCCGGCAAAGATGATGAGCAGAGGCTTGTTGTCGTGAATGGTTGCCGTCAACGTGAATCCGACTGCCATGAGGATCATTCCGATGATCATCAGCAGACGGGGCCGGATGTTGCGCCCCACGAGGAAGCCCACGATCAAACCACCGACCACCACCATGCCGCCAAGCGGCGCCTGGAAGATCGCGAATCCCTCTGCCGTCACGCCGAATCCGTATCCCAGGCCGAGAACTGCGGGGGTCATCACCATCATCGGCAGCAAAATCGTGAAGACTCCCGACGCGCCGTAGCAGAAACCGGCACCGACGGCGGTGAGCATCACCGAACGCTTGCCGAAGTAGCGCAGGTCGATCAAGGGCTCGCGGATGGCTCGGGCAGAGGCAACCCAAGCCACCAACAGTGCGACGCCGCCGATCAGGTAGGCCAGTGTCGAACCGTTCTTCCAGCCCCAGGTCGGGCCGAAGCTGACGCCGATCAGAATTCCGGCGATGCCCGATCCGAGCAGTACCGCGCCGATCAGGTCCAGCGAAGAGCGAAGTCGGACAGTCGATTCCGCCGTCGAAGCGAAGATCATGCCGCCGAGGAGAACCAGCCCGACGACAAAGAACCAGAAGATGCTCCGGAACCCGTGGTTGTCGATCAACCAACCGGAGACGAACGGCGCCGGAATCGCGATCAGACCCATACCGGAAGTCGCGATACTGACTGCCAGCGCAACAGTTTTCGGCGGGAAGACATCTCGAATGAGGGAGTAGCTCAGGAAGAGGCAGGGAACGAGAAGACCCGTCAATGACCGGCCCAGAATCAGGACGGCATAGCTCGGCGCAACCGCCGAAATGAAGGATCCGACCGCTGCGCCGGCGACCGCCAAGAGCAGGACTTTTCGCTTGCCGTACATGTCGGCGAGCTTTCCGAGCAGAGGAGACGCGACCGCCCCCAGCAGCAAGAACGACGTGAGCAGCCAAGCTCCCTGCGTCGTCTGATAATGCGTCGAGATGGCCGGCAGCGCAGTGGAAATCATCATGTAGCTCACCGCGAGCATCTCGAGAAGTAGAACGATCGACGCCAGAGAGAACACCAGTCGCGGAGTCCAACGCTCCGGTATCGATGTCGGTTCGGGCGCACTAGGAGACGAACCGGAGCTGTGGACGTGAGACGCCATGGCTGGAAGATCCTTTCGGGACACCTACAAATTCGATTGACCCCCTGTCGAATACCGCCGACGGGGGCCTTGCGGGGAAGTGCAGTGGAACGACAGCTACCGCTCTCGGCAACGTGTTACGTGCATCACAGCCCTCACATCGAACACGCGCTACCAAATGTTCCGTGGAGCGGGACATTCAGGACAACGACTGATTGGCGTCACAAACTCGAACCTGGCCTTGGATTATGAGCAACGGCAACGATTTTCGGTTCGAACTTGAACGTGGAGCCATTCCCATCTTCGAAATACCGACCACCCCGTACTTGACGATCCCGCCTTTGAGGTTCCCCCCTCGGTGTCAACGTCGGGAATCATCCCCAGAAACGACTGTGCGCCGTTTCGGTAGCGGTAACTACCAAAACGGCGCACAGGGGCCGAAGGCCCTACAGAACTATGTTCACCATCTTTCCCGGCACAACGATCACCTTGCGGGGTGCGTTGCCCTCGAGCAGAGCGACGATCTTCTCGTCGGCCAGCGCAATCTCTTCGACAGCCTTGCGATCGGCATCCGCCGGGACGCTGATGCGGCTACGAACCTTGCCGTTGACCTGGATCGGGTACTCGACGGTATCCTCGACGAGCCACTTCTCCTCGACTGCCGGGAAGGGTCCGTGCGCAAGGGATTCCGTGTGACCCAGACGCGACCACAGCTCTTCCGCGAGGTGCGGCGCCAGGGGAGCGAGCATCAGCACCAGCGGCTCGACAGCAGCACGCGGCGCACCGCCCGGGAACGCCTTGGTGAGGTGGTTGTTGTACTCGATCAGCTTCGCGGCGGCCGTGTTGTCGCGCAGCGCCGTGTAATCCTCGATGACACCGGAAATCGCCTTGTTGAGCGCACGCAGCGTCTCTTCACCAGGAGCTTCGTCGGTGACACGGGGCTTGCCGGTCTCCTCGTCGATGACGACGCGCCACACTCGCTGCAGGAATCGCGCAGCACCGACGACGTCCTTGGTTGCCCACGGACGCGAGGTGTCCAGCGGACCCATCGACATCTCGTACACACGCAGAGTGTCTGCACCGAACTCGGCGCAGATCTCGTCCGGCGCAACGGCATTCTTCAGGCTCTTGCCCATCTTGCCGTACTCGCGGTTGACCTCGGCGCCTTCGTAGAAGAACTTGCCGTCACGCTCGACGACCTCCTCTGCCGGCACGTAGACGCCGCGGGCGTCGGTGTACGCGAATGCCTGGATGTAGCCCTGGTTGTACAGGCGGCGGTACGGCTCGCTCGAGGACACGTAGCCCAGGTCGAACAGAACCTTGTGCCAGAAGCGCGAGTACAGCAGGTGCAGCACTGCGTGCTCGACGCCGCCGACGTACAGGTCGACTCCACCGGGATCGTTGGGGCCGTGCAGTTCCGGACGCGGGCCCGTCCAGTACGCCTCGTTCTGCGGGTCGCAGAAGGCGTCCTGGTTGGTGGGGTCGATGTAGCGCAGCTGGTACCACGAGCTACCTGCCCACTGCGGCATGACGTTGGTGTCGCGGTGGTAGGTCTGCAGACCGTCACCGAGATCGAGCTCGACGTTGACCCAGTCGGTCGCCTTGTTCAGCGGGGGAGAGGGCTCGGAGTTGGCGTCGTCCGGATCGAAGGACACGGGTGCGTAGTCCTCGACCTCCGGAAGCACCACGGGCAGAGCCGAATCCGGCAGAGCGTGTGCGTTGCCGTCCGCGTCGTAGACGATCGGGAAAGGCTCGCCCCAGTAACGCTGACGCGCGAAAAGCCAGTCGCGCAGCTTGTACTGGATGGTGCCCTTGCCCTGGCCGCTCTCCTCGAGGCGACTGATGACGGTCGCCTTGGCCTCGGCAACGTCCAGCCCGTCGAGGTAGTCGGAGTTCACCAGCGGGCCGTCACCGGAGTACGCAGCCTCCGAAACATTGCCACCGGCAATAACTTCGAGAATATCCAGGCCGAACGCGTTCGCGAACTCCCAGTCACGGTGATCGTGTCCCGGAACTGCCATGATCGCACCGGTGCCGTAACCCGTCAGAACGTAGTCGGCGATGAAGATCGGAACCTTGTGTCCGTTGACCGGATTGACGGCGTAGGAACCGAGGAAGACGCCCGTCTTCTCCTTGTTTTCCTGGCGCTCCAGGTCGGTCTTGGCGGCAATCGACTTACGGTATGCAGCAACAGCTTCCGCCGGAGTCGTGGCACCGCCAGTCCAGCGCGCGTCGACACCTTCGGGCCACTCGTCCGCGACGAGCTTGTCCACCAAGTCGTGCTCAGGAGCCAGCGTCACGTAGGTGGCGCCGAACAGCGTGTCCGGACGGGTAGTGAACACATCGACGCCGTACTCGCCTGCAGCAAAGGTAACTTCGGCACCGTACGAGCGTCCGATCCAGTTGCGCTGCATGGCCTTGACCTTGTCCGGCCAATCCAAGTACTCGAGGTCGTCGACCAGGCGATCGGAGTACGCGGTGATGCGCATCATCCACTGCTGGAGATGCTTACGGAAGACTGGGAAGTTTCCGCGGTCACTACGACCGTCGGCGGTGACTTCCTCGTTGGCCAGGACGGTACCCAAACCGGGGCACCAGTTGACCATCGAATCCGACTGGTAGACAAGGCGGTACGAGTCCAGAACCTTGGCCTTCGCGGCCACGTCCAACGAAGCCCACTCGCGTCCGTCTTCCAGAGCGCGCTCACCGGAATCGAACTCGGCTTCCAACTCGGAGATACGACGCGCCTTGCCGGCTTCCTTGTCGTACCAGGCGCCATGGATCTGCAGGAAGATCCACTGCGTCCAGTGGTAGAAGTCGACATCCGTCGTCGCGAGACTACGACGCTCGTCGTGGCCCAGACCCAGGCGTCGCAGCTGGCGCTTCATGTTGGCGATGTTGGACTCGGTGGTGGTCCGTGGGTGGGTACCCGTCTGCACGGCGTACTGCTCGGCCGGGAGACCGAAGGCGTCGTAACCGAGGGTGTGCAGGACATTGCGGCCCTGCATGCGATGGAAGCGCGCGAAGACGTCCGTAGCGATGTATCCGAGCGGGTGACCGACATGCAGGCCCGAACCCGAGGGGTACGGGAACATGTCCTGCACGAAGAGCTTGTCGGCGGGAACACCGTCGGGCGAGGAGAGCGGACCGACCGGATTGGGCGCGTTGAACGTGCCTTCCTCACTCCAGCGGTCCTGCCAGTGCTGCTCGATCTGGCCGGCGAGCTCCGCGGTGTAGCGGTGCTGCGGAGTTGCGTCGGCTGGTGAATCGGGGGACTGCGGAGACTCGGTCACTGTGGTCGCTATCTACTTGGCTGACGGAAATACCGATAACCAGGGTAGAGCCTGCACGACCCGGGCATACCATCAACTCCACTCGCGCCTATCCTGTATGGGTGATCGTTGTCGCTGTGGTGCTATTCGTGCTCGCTGTCGCCGTCGGTGGAGTTGCTGTCGCCGGACTGATCGGCAAACTCCCGCGCAACCGCTGGGCCGGTGTCCGCACCGAGGATTCCCTGCGGAGCGAGGAGTCGTTCGCCCTCGCCAACAAGGTGGCCGGTCCGACCATGCTCGCGGCCGCTGGAATGTTGGTCATCGGCGGAGTCGCAGCACTGACCATCGGCGGAGTCTTCGGCATTGCCGTCGCGATCATCGCCGTCGTCGTCGCCGTCCTCACTGCCGGTTTCGGTGGAGGCATCGGCACCCGCGCAGCCGCCGCGCTCCCGCAGCAGAGCGGATGCGGTAACGACTGCAACTGCGGCGGACACTCCGAGCCTGCCGCCGACGAGCCGGTGGCGGAGACCCCCGAGGCCAAGGCGAACGCTGCCGCTTGCGGCACCGCTTCCTGCGGTGCCTGCGCGCTCAAGGATGCTTGCCAGCCGGCTCATTGATTCACGTGAAACATCGCGTGGTCGACCCGGCCGGGGTCGTATTCGGGCTAGTCGTTCCGCTGTTGTGTGCGGTCTTCGGCTTCGTCCTGACAAAAATTTGGGAGCCCCGCCTCCCGGAACAGATCGCGACTCACTGGACCACCACCTCGCCGGACGGATTCTCCACCCCGTCGGCCAACGCCTGGACCATTACACTTCTGACGCTGCTCTTCGGTGGCGGCCTGAGTGCGATTGCTGCTCTTGCTCCCGCGATGCTGATGATGCGCCGATTCATGTTAGTTGTCGGGCTGAGCGTGGTCGGGCTCATCACGACAGTGAACTTCGCTTTGCTCTACACCCAACTCGATGTCACCGATCCATCCACGACGTCACTCCCGCTGTGGTCTCTCGGTGTCGGCTTTGTCATCGGCGGGGTGGTGGGGTGGATCGGCGCCTCGTTCCTGCGTGACTACCGCGTCCGCACTCTTGCCACGATCGAACCCTCGGCCGGGTTGCCGCGAAGCCGCTGCGCTCTCCCCATCTCCGACGACGTCGGATTCAGCACCAAGGGGTCGGTGATCCTCACTGCGATCACTCTGGCGCCCGGAGTCATCATGGCGTTGGCGATGCGGTCACTCTGGCCGTTGTTCATCTTCGGGGCACTCGGACTGCTCGTCGTCAGCCTGGTTCGCTTCCGGGTGATCGTCGACGAACGGGAAATCCGGGTGATCAACATGGGGATGGCTGCGATGACCTACGGCATCGAGGAAGTTGTCGGAGCCGACGTCGCGGAGATCAAACCGTTCGCGGACTTCGGCGGCTGGGGACTCAAGACCAAGGGTCGTCGTAACTACGGCGTCGTCACCCGCACCGGACCAGCGGTGGTCATCACGTTCGCTTGTGGCGACCGACTCACGATCACGACACCCGAAGCCAAAGACATCGCGGGGTCACTCAATCGATTGGCCGACGCCCGGACTCGGTAACCGCCGAGCCTGAACCGATCGCTTCCTGAGTCTTCTCGAGATACCCACACGCCGCAGCCCTGGCTTTGGTGACATCGCGTTCGGCGATGGCTTCGGCAACTCCCTGATGATGCGAAGACGTCAGCGACGGCGGATGCACCCCTTCGGTCACCTCGTAGGTGGCTCGAACTGTTTCGAGGATTCCGGCAAACAGATCTTTCAGCACGGGATTGTGGGCGGCATCGACAACGGCAATGTGAAACGCGAGATCGACGTCGACGAAGTTCTCCGCTGGGACATCACGCTTGGCGGCCAGTTCACGAAGTATCCGAACGTCGTCGTCGCTGCGACGCTCACACGCCAACCGGACCGCTTCCATCTCGAGCGCACGACGCACTTCGAAGACGTATTTCATCTCGTCGACGGACGCGTGTTTGCCGAGCAGTCCGCCGATGTCGGTCCGAGCGCGCACGAAGGTCCCTGATCCGCGACGGATCTCGAGAACTCCCGTCGAGGTCAATGTCTTGATCGCTTCGCGCACGGTGTTCCGGCCGACGCCGAGAACACTCATCAGCTCCGGCTCGGTCGGAACACGATTGCCCACTGTCCAGACGCCGTCGGAGATCTGCGTGCGCATCCAGTCGAGGGATTGCTCGTACGCGGACTCTTTGCGAACAACGGTCATCAGCTCATCCTCACAGCATTAGCGGCGATCATTCCACTCACCTACGATACGTAGGACGACCCATGTATTTTCGCACTCTGTCTTCAGGAGGGGCTTCCCACGTCCGCCACAGCTGTCGCCACCGAAGAACGCACACGCCGCACCAATCGACACTTCTACGGCGTGGGCTACGTCCTCACCGTGATCCTCTTGGGCGCGAACATGCCCACCTCCGTCTACGGGCTGTACCGGACCGAGTTCGGATTCACGCCCACCATCCAGACGCTGATCTACGGCGTCTACGTCGCCGGCCTCGTTCCGGCATTGCTGTTCTTCGGACCGCTGTCCGACGCCCTCGGCCGACGCACCGTGCTCCTTACTGCACTCGCTCTGAGCGTCGTCGGCACGCTCGTTCTGGCATTTGCCGACGCGACGGTGTGGTTGTTCGTCGGCCGGATTGCCCAGGGAATCGCGGTGGGCGCGGCCAGTGCGGCGGGCAGCGCCGCATTGGTGGAGCAGGAACCGAAGTTCGATCACCGACGAGCAGCGCTCGTATCGACGGTGACGGGCGCGTTGGGCGGTGCGCTCGGACCACTCGTGTCCGGTGCAATCGCCCAGTACCTTCCACAACCGCTGCGGTTGCCGTATCTGATCTTCCTCGTCGCGTTCATCCCGGCACTGATCGTGTTGCTGCTACTTCCGCGGATCGGGGACGTCACACGCCCGAAGCGGTTCTTCCAAATGCCACATGTTCCCGCCACTATTCGCGAGACTTTCTGGCTCAGCTCGCTCGCCGTCGCGCTGTCGTGGGGCGCGGTCGGGCTCTTCCAGTCGGTGGTCCCGTCGTGGATGACCAGCCTGCTGAACATCGACAACCTTCTGCTCGGCGGCGGGGCAGCTGCACTGGTGATGATCTGCTCGGTGGTCGCGCAACTCGGCGGAAGCCGCATGGACCCGCGCACGTCCGTCACCGTCGGTCTGGGAATCCTCGCTCTGGGAATGATCGGCCTCCTCGTGGTCGACCTCGTCCCGAGCCTGGCACTGCTGGGCGCCATCACCGTCGTGGTCGGCGCCGGGCACGGTCTGGCGTTTGCCGGCGGCATGAAGCGCGTCAACGCCGCCGCCCGGACCCACGCCCGCGAGAGCCACGGCGGAGTTCTGGCCGCGTTCTTCACCGTCAGCTACGCGGGACTGGCGATCCCGTCGATCATCGCGGGTATCGCCATCACCCTCCAGGGAATGCAGACGGCCATCATCGAGCTGTCGATCATCGGGACGCTGCTGTGCCTGGCGGTGATGGGCTTCAACCTTCGTGGGGCTCGAGAGCCCGCTGAAGCTCGCCGTTATCCTTAGCCAGGTGAAGTTTCTCAGTAGGTTCTACATCGACGGGTTCATCCTCGGCATCATCATCGCCGGCGTGCTCGGAAGTGTGTTCCCGGTATCGGGTACCGCGGAGAGCATTCTGAACTGGGCCACCAAGATCGCCATCGGCTTCTTGTTCCTGCTCTACGGCGCACGGCTCTCGCCGCAGGAAGCCTGGAAGGGCGTCAAGCACTGGCGACTGCACACCGTCGTCCTCGCCGCGACGTTCGTGCTGTTCCCACTGATCGGCCTAGCACTGCGATTCCTGTCACCGACGCTGATCAGCGACGAGCTCTACACCGGCATCCTCTACATGTGCCTGGTTCCGTCGACGGTTCAGTCTTCGATCGCGTTCACCTCGATCGCCAAGGGGAACGTCGCGGGCGCGATCGTCAGTGCGTCGTTCTCCAACCTGATCGGCGTCTTCGTCACACCGCTGCTGGTGGTTCTGCTGATGAACACCACCGGCCAGGCGACGGTCGACTTCTCGTCGATCCTCGACATCGTCGTGCAGTTGCTGATCCCGTTCATCGTCGGTCAGCTGATCCGCCCGCTGGTGATCGGATGGCTGCAGAAGTACGCCGAACCCACCAAGTACGTCGATCGCGGATCGATCCTCCTCGTTGTCTTCGCCGCCTTCAGCGAAAGCATGAAAGAGGGGATCTGGAGCACCATCACGATCTGGCAGATCGTGATCCTCACAATCGTGTGCTGCCTGATTCTCGCGCTGGTTCTCGGCGTGACCACTCTCGCGGGGCGCAAGCTCGGGTTCGATCTTCCCGATCAGATCGTCATCATCTTCTGCGGGTCGAAGAAGTCCTTGGCAACGGGCCTACCGATGGCGGCTGTACTGTTCGCGGGCCAGCCCGTCGGCCTGATCGTGTTGCCGCTGATGATCTTCCATCAGATCCAACTGATCGTCTGTGCTGCGATGGCGCAACGCTTCGCGAATCGGGATCCGGTCAGCGTCAGCTAGCGAGCAACTCGCCTCGGGTCGCGTCGACGCAGCCGCAACCGCCCTGCAGTTCAGCACAATCGATGGACAGCGCATGGCGGACCGATGCCAAGTCGAGGCAGTTCGCGCCGGTGCATTCGAGTGATCCGTCGGCATGCCGCAGCAAAGAATCGTGGCAGTGATCGACATCCGAAACACAATCCGCGCACTGGATCTGACGCTCAGCGAGCATTACTGCCACCTCTCTCGAAAACGATGACACAGGAATATCATCGACCTCCGACAAGTCAGTTTCGTTCCACCTCGATGGGGTGGCTGGCCAGCATCGCCACGGGTAGCGGCTGGCGTCGTAGCACCCGTGCCCAGACATCGACTCGGGGCGGCGTCAGCACATCCGACGGCAGCGAGCTGATCACCATCCAGTCTTCACGCTCGAGCTCCGAATCCAGCTGGCCCAGAGTCCAACCCGAGTACCCGGCAAAAATGCGGATCCCTTCGACCAAAGGAGCAATGACCTCCGGGTCCGAGTCCAGATCCACCATGACTACCTTGCCGTCCACCCGCCGCAGGCCGGCGACGCCGTCGATCCGCGCACCGTTGCGAGCGATGCCCAGGCAAAGCGCCGAGTCACGCTTGACTGGTCCACCGATGTACAGGGCCGAAGGATGCGCGGTCAGCGGTGACCACTGCGGCAACACGTTCTGCACGGCCGTCTCACTCGGCCGATTGACGACGACGCCCAGGCTCCCGGCGTCGTTGTGCTCGATCATGTAGATGACGGTGCGGCGAAATGCGGGTTCCGTGAGATCGGTCGACGACACCAACAAACTGCCCGGACGAACCTCCGGTTCTATCCAGGCCATTCGATCCTCGGGTTCTTCTGCGTGCGCCACAAGGACATCATCTCACCGACAACTGCGTGCGGAGGAACGAGACACAAGCGTGTTCAGGTCAGACCCGCCACATCGGCAAGTAGTGCCAAATGCCGCTCGAAAATCTCGCTCGCGTCGGTGAACGTATCGCTTCCGTACTGCCCGAACACCTCGAAGTTCACCGAACCGAACAGCGATACCCAGACGAGAGTTGCGCGCACCGCGGCATCCGGCGGCAGGTCGGTACCCAGTTCAATCCGCACTCCCTCGAGGTCCGCTGCCAACGTGTCACTCAGGCCCGGACCCTCTCGCACCGTCAGTGAACCCGCGCGATGGGCGGCGTCGATGATCCCGATCAGCCGGGTCACGACGAGGGTGCCGGGGCCGGTGGTCTGCTCGCCCGGAGCGTCGTAGCCGGGGACGGGGCTGCCGAACAACAGACCGTAGCGGGCCGGCTCCCGGATCGCCCAGCTGCGAACGGCGCGCCCGAGAGCAATGAACTGTCCGCGAAAATCCTCTGCTGCAACGGCATTCACGGCGGCGTCCACTTCCGCGCCCAGTTCCGTGTACCCGTCGACCACCAGCAAGGTCAGCAGTTCGTCCCGACTGGCGACATAGCGGTATACCGCTGAGGACACGACTCCCAGGTCACGCGCGACGGCCCGCAGAGACAAAGCGGCAGCGCCGACGGCAGCAAGATGCTCGCGTCCGATACGGGTGATGTCCTGCAGCGTCTGTTCGCGCGCCCGCTCACGGGGAGTTCCAACCATGAGTCCATCTTGCCCCATTCCCGAGAGCAGCATCAACAAAAGAGAGCACTGCTCTTGACAGCGCTCGGGTGCAGGTGCATTCTTGAAAACGAGAGCAGTGCTCTCAGTTCACTCGAAACAAGAAGGAGCACACCATGTCGAACCTCGAAATCGTCACCGGAGCAGGACCCGTCGGATCCGCCGTCGCACTACAGCTCGCCGAGCAGGGAATCAACGTCCGGCTCCTGACCAGGTCCGGCAGCGGGCCCGAGCACCCGCTGATCGACCGCCGACGCGTCGACGTCTCGGATTCCGAGGCCCTGCGCTCGGTCAGCGAGGGCGCCACGGCCATCTACCACTGCATCCACGCTGCTTACAACGCAGCCGATTGGGAGCGGGAACTCCCGGCGGCCGAGAAGGTTGTGCTCGACGCGGCCGCATCCATCGGTGCCGTCGTGGTCTTCCCCGAAAGCCTCTACGCCTACAACTCCGACACCCTGATGACCGAATCCGATCCACGCAACGCCACCGGTGGCAAGCGCGGAGTGCGCACCGCGCTGCTGCGTGCTCGCGAGGCCTCTGCAACACCCACCGTCAGCGTCGTGGCCTCGGACTTCTTCGGTCCCCGCGTCCGCACTGCCCACGCCGGCGAGCGCATGGTTCCGAAAGTCATGGCAGGTAAGAAGATTCGTGTCATCGGTTCCGCAGATCAGCCGCACTCCTTCACCTACATCCCCGATCTCGCAGCAGCGATGATCGCCGCAGCCCACAACCCAGAGCTTTGGAACTCCGTCCTCCACGCGCCCACCGGCCCCGCGCTCACGCAACGCAAGATCGCCGAGGCCTTCGCCCGCGCCGCCGGGGCGTCCCCCGCCAAGGTGGGTGTCCTGCCTGCCTGGGTGCTCGACGCCGTCGGCAAGATCAACACCGACAGCCGCGAACTCGCGGAGATGAACTACCAGTTCACCAAGCCGTTCGTCATGGACTCGAGTGCCAGCGAAGTGCTGCTCGGACTCTCGCCGACGCCGCTCGATCAGGCCGCCGAAGCGACCGTCGCGTGGTGGCGCGAGGAACAGGCTCGCACCGCTGCTGCCTGAACCTGCAGGTGGGGGCTCTTGACGCAAGAACGGAACGGGTGTTCACTTCTTCACATGGCCTATCGCCGCACTCCGGCAGTACAGGAAAGATTGGACGCACAACGCGCCCGGCTGCTCGAGGCCGCCACGACGGCAGTGGCAACCCACGGCTATGCGGGATGTTCCATCGCCGCGGTGGCCAAGAACGCCGGCGTCGGCACCGGGACGCTGTATCGACATTTCGACGGCAAGGGCGAATTGTTCGCCGAAGTGTTCCAATCAGTCTGCAGCCGTGAGGTATCCGCAGCTCGGGACGCCGGAGACAGCGCCCGACATCTGGAAGGCAACCACCGCTCCGCTGTATCAGCGTCGGTTCGGACCTTCGCCGAACGTGCCATGCGCGCACCGGTTCTCGCCTATGCACTGCTGGTGGAATCGGTAGATCCTCTCGTCGACGAACAGCGGTTGATGTTTCGCGAATCGTTCCGCGATTGCCTGGCCACCGCAATTCGCTCAGCAGTCGAATCCGGTGAGATACCGCCACAGGACGCCACTCTGACGGCAGCGTGCATCGTCGGGGCAATCGGCGAGGCCCTGATCCTTCCACTGCGCGGAGGCACCACCGATCCCGCTGCGATCGACGCCATTCTCGCCTTCACCCTTCGATCGTTAGGGAGCTTCGATGACACCCACGCATGAAGTCACCAATCAGGTTCCGCCCCTGATCGATTACGACGCAGCCGAATACGCGCCGATCCTCGAGGCACTCCACCGTGAAGGCGCATCGGATGCACTCGAAGAGGTTCATCGCGTCGGGATCCGCGCCGGCAGTGCTCAGGCCCAGGAGTGGGGCGATCTGGCCGAGGAGCACCCACCTGTCCTGAGAACCCACGACCGCTACGGCAACCGTATCGACGAGGTCCGCTACGACCCCGCCTATCACCAACTCATGAGCACCGCAGTGGAATTGGGACTGCACGGCGCTCCGTGGGTTGACCCGAATCCACACGCACACCTCGTCCGCGCCGCGAAGATGGCCGTGTGGGGTCAAACCGATGCCGGCCACGGCTGTCCCATCTCCATGACGTACGCCGTGATCCCCGCGCTGCGGCACAACGCGGATCTGGCCGCGCAGTACGAACCCCTCCTGACCACGCGGCACTACGAGCCGGCGCTGAAAGCTCCCCTCACCAAACCCGGATTGATCGCCGGTATGTCGATGACGGAAAAGCAGGGCGGTTCGGATGTTCGTGCCGGAACCACAAGGGCTGTGCCACAATCCGACGGCAGCTACCTCTTGACGGGCCACAAGTGGTTCACCTCCGCGCCGATGTCGGACGTGTTCCTCGTCCTCGCCCAGGCACCGGGTGGTCTGTCGTGCTTCTTCCTGCCTCGGGTCCTGCCGGACGGCTCGCTCAACAACATGTGCCTGCAGCGTCTGAAGGACAAGTTGGGCAAT
This sequence comes from Rhodococcus sp. WY5, assembly GCF_018588185.1. Taxonomy (NCBI): domain Bacteria; kingdom Bacillati; phylum Actinomycetota; class Actinomycetes; order Mycobacteriales; family Nocardiaceae; genus Rhodococcus; species Rhodococcus sp. WY5. Next base: position 1,188,656 of record NZ_JAAMPR010000001.1, on the reverse strand, counting down.
CATTCCAACGCGAGCAGTGAGGTCGAGTACCTCGACGCTCTCGCATGGATGGTCGGCGAGGAAGGCCGGGGCGTGCGCACCATCATCGAGATGGTCAACATGACCCGGTTGGACTGCACGATCGGCACGGCCACCGGCATGCGCGTCGGCACCATGCAGGCAGTTCACCACGCGACGCATCGAAGTGCTTTCGGCGCCAACCTGATCGACCAACCCTTGATGCGAAACGTTCTGGCAGATCTGGCGGTGGAATCGGAAGCGTCGACCACCGTCGCGATGTGGCTGGCCGCTCTGACCGACCGCGCAACCGCAGGCGATGCCCACGCCAGCGCACTACGACGCATTTCGTTGGCCGTGAGTAAGTACTTCGTCTGCAAGCGCGGACCGATCCACGCTGCCGAGGCACTCGAGTGTCTGGGCGGAAACGGATACGTGGAGGAATCCCGGATGCCGCGCCTCTATCGCGAGGCTCCGCTGCTTTCGGTGTGGGAGGGTTCCGGCAACGTCGCGGCGCTCGACACACTGCGGGCGATGGCCAAGCAACCCGAAACACTGCAGGTGTTCTTCGACGAGCTGAAACGAGCCAGTGGAGTGGACGGCCACTTCGATCAGGCCGTGCGGGATCTCCAGGCGGCTTTCGGCGATTTCGACGACATCGAATACCGGGCACGAAAGATCGTCGGCGACATGGCGCTCGCTCTGCAGGCCTCGCTGTTGCTCCGCTACGGGCACCCCGCGGTGGCCGACGCGTTCTGCGCGAGTCGGCTCGGAAACAGCTGGGGGAGTGTGTTCGGAACGCTGCCGAGGGGCGTCGACGTCGCGCCGATCCTCGAGCGGGCCACCGTCAAGATCGGCGCCTGACCCACCCACTACAGTTTCCGCTTATGAACCGAGCCTCGAACCGCCGCGAGGCCTGGCAGCGCGTACTGCACACCCTGCGTGAATCACCCGGCCTCGGAAGGCTGGCGCTCGTCCGCTTTTCCAGCCAGTTCGGCGACGGAATGTTCCAGGCCGCGCTCGGCGGCGCAATCCTCTTCAACCCGGAACGCGAAACCGATCCGGTGGCGATAGCGGCCGGCTTTGCCGTACTGCTCCTTCCTTATTCGGTGATCGGCCCCTTTGCCGGCGCTCTGCTGGATCGTTGGGACCGCCGCCTGGTGCTCCTGTGGGCGAGCGTGCTCCGCGGGCTCTTCATCCTGACCACTGCGGTGCTGCTGGTCGCCGGCGGCGGTGACACTCTGTTGTTGACCTGTGCGCTTGCTGCAATCGGAGTCAGTCGCTTCGTCGGGGCAGGCGTATCCGCAGCCCTGCCGAAGGTCGTCCGACAATCGTGGCTGGTGGCAACCAATTCCGTTCTCACAACGGCTGGTTCGGTGGTAGCCGCTCTTGGTGCTTCGGCAGCGGTGGCGATCATCGGCATGATCGGCGCGGGGGATCGAGCGTCAGGCGCCGCCGTGGCCATCGCAGCACTGGGATCGGTGATCGCGGCCCTCGCCGCGGCCAGGTTCACGGCCCGCTCACTTGGTCCGGTCGCCGACGAAGTGGTCCGCGCCAGTGCCGTCCGTTCGGTGACGGCCGGACTGCGCACCGGGGCAACCGCTGTCTGGGAGGCGCCCGGCGTCACCACGGCGATGATCGGAATCGGAGCGCACCGCATCTGCTTCGGCATCAACACCCTCATCATGGTGCTGGTCCTACGCGACACCTCGAACGGCTCCCAATTACCCGGAGGGATGGCCGGATTCGGTGTCGCCGTCGGCGCCACGGCAATCGGAATGCTGATCGCGGCATTGATCACACCGTTCCTCATCCCGCGGATCGGTCGCTCACGGACGATCACCTACGCCCTGGTGTGCGCGGTTCTCGTCCAGCTCGTCTTCGTGACCACGCTGACTCAGGGGGCGCTGCTGATCGCCGCTTTCCTGCTCGGCATCGCCGGCCAGTCCGTGAAACTCAGCGGCGACGCGGCCATGCAGATCGACATCGACGACGACCGTCGTGGTCAGGTATTCGCCCTGCAGGACACCGTGTTCAACGTCGCGTTCATCGGTGCGATCGCGGCAGCGTCGACGGTGATCGCACCCGACGGCAAGAGCGTCGGCCTGGCCGTTGCCGGTGCGGGTGTCTATGCCGCCGGATTGTCAGCGGTGCTGATCAACCGCAAGAAACGAGAAACTAGCCCTGCTGGGTAGCCCACCACTTCAGCAGTTCGGCCTCGGCCTCGTCACGCTCGAGCGGGCCGCGATCCAGACGTAATTCCTTGAGGAACGTCCATGCCTTGCCCACCTGCGGGCCGGCCGGGATGTTGAGCAGTTCCATGATGGCGTTGCCGTCGAGGTCCGGACGCACCCGAGCAAGGTCTTCCTGCTCGGCGATGCGCGCGATCCGCTCTTCGATGTCGTCGTACGTGGCCTGCAGCTGCGCGGCGCGACGCTTGTTGCGTGTTGTGCAGTCGGCCCGCACGAGCTTGTGCAAGCGGGGGAGCAGCTCGCCCGCGTCGGTGACGTACCGCCGCACCGCCGAGTCGGTCCACTGTCCCTTGCCGTAGCCGTGAAAACGCAAGTGCAGGAACACGAGCTGTGAGACGTCGTCGACCATCTGCTTCGAGAACTTCAGTGCCCGCATGCGCTTGCGCACCAGCTTGGCGCCGACCACCTCGTGGTGGTGGAAGCTGACCCCACCGCCAGGCTCGTTACGCTTGGTATCCGGCTTTCCGATGTCGTGAAGCAGTGCTGCCCAACGCAATACAAGGTCCGGATCGCCTTCTTCGAGATCGATCGCCTGCTGGAGCACCGTGAGGGAGTGCTGGTAGACGTCCTTGTGCTGGTGATGCTCGTCGATCTCGAGCTTCATCTGCGGAACCTCGGGCAGCACGTATGCAGCCAGTCCGGAGTCGACCATCATGTTGATGCCGTCCACCGGGTACATGCCCAGCATCAGTTTGTTCAGCTCCACCTGCACACGCTCGGCGGTGATTCGCTCGATCTGCGACGCCATCTCCTTGATGGCCTCGAAAACACGATTGTTCAACGTGAAACCAAGCTGCGAGACGAACCGGGCAGCACGCAGCATCCGCAGCGGATCGTCGTTGAACGAGTTTTCCGGCGCCGACGGCGTATCGAGCTCTCCGGCCAACAGCGCGTCCATGCCGTTCAGCGGATCGACAAACGTGTAGGAACCGTCCGCGCCGATCTTCATCGCCATCGCGTTGACGGTGAAATCGCGGCGCACCAGATCGTCGGCCAACGTCGTGCCGTACTCGACTATCGGATTACGAGAGACGCGATCGTAAGCGTCGGCCCGGAAGGTCGTGATCTCGATCTCCTGGCCGTGCTTGATGGCGCTGATGGTCCCGAACTCGATGCCCGTGTCCCACTGCTTGTCCACCCAGCCCTTGAGCAGAGCCTGAACCTTCTCCGGCCTGGCGTCCGTCGTGAAGTCCAGATCGCCACTGAAGCGGCCGAGGATCGCGTCGCGAACACTGCCACCCACCAGGAACAGCTCGTGACCGGCCGCAGCAAAACGCTCACCGAGCGGGTTCAACACGTCGGACAACGTGCCGAGCGTTGCAGTGGCGTCGGCAAGCAGTCGTAGGCGGCGATCAGCGTCGGAGGTAGGGACAGTCACGTGAAAGGAGCTTACTTAAGGTGCGCAAATAGCAGAACGCGCATACGAACGCGATAGACCGCTTTGCGCGGGTTACCGGGCAACGCTGCAACGCCAACTAGTATCGATGAGGTGTCTGGTGCCGAACGAACAAACAGGAGTCGCCGCAACCCGCGGCGTCGACCTGCCGTCGGCAACCCCGATAAACCTTTGATGCGAACCGTCCGTGAAACTTCTGCGGGCGGCTTGGTCGTCGACGGCTGGGGAGGACCCCCGGAACGCCTCTGCGCTGCACTGATCGGCCGAACCGACCGCCGCGGACGCCTGCTCTGGTCGCTACCGAAGGGCCATATCGAACAAGGTGAGACCGCTGAGCAGACCGCGATGCGTGAGGTCGAAGAAGAAACCGGTATCCAGGGAACCGTCCTGGCACCGCTGGGCAGCATCGACTACTGGTTCGTGACCGAAGGTCGACGCGTCCACAAGACCGTGCACCACTATCTCCTCCGCTTTCTCGGCGGTGAACTCTCCGACGAGGACATCGAGGTCACCGAAGTCGCTTGGGTGCCGCTGACGGAATTGCACTCGCGCCTCGCATACGCCGACGAGCGCAAACTCGCAGAACTCGCGTCCCAGATGATCGCCGAGATGCCGCGAACGGAAATACGGCAAGAACAGCGCCCGAAGGAACCGGACGCCGGATGAGAATGGCACTGCGGCGGGCCGGTGTGGCCGCTCTGGTGATGGCCGCTGTCGGTTTCGGGCCTGCAACGACGGCCGTCGCATGGGCAGCGCCGTCCAGCCAGCCCAGTGAGCGCGCCCCGGCGCGAAACACCAACGATGCCAAATTTCTGCAGCTGACCATCGACTCCACCGCACCGACCACGGTGACGACCACCAGCGACCGCAACGTCGTGGTCAAGGGGACGGTGAAGAACGTCGGTGACCGTCCCGTCGAGGACGTCGGAGTGAGGCTGCAACGCGCTCCCGCGATCGACTCCAGTTCGGACGTGCGCGCAGCACTCGACTTCGACCAGGCCGTTTTCGACACGGTCGGCGAATTCGACACCGTTGCCACCACCCTCGACACCGGCCAGTCCAAGCAGTTCACGCTCACCTTGCCGTTGCGGAGCACTACCGGGTTGTCTCTCGACATCACCGAACCGGGCGTCTACCCGATGCTCGTCAACGTGAACGGCACCCCGGAGTACGGCGGTGCCGCCCGACTCGACGACGCACGCTTCCTGCTCCCCGTCCTCGGTGTGCCGGCCGCAGCCGAATCGAACGCCACATCCGGAACACCTAGTTCGTCGGCGACGGCCGTCGTTCCCCCCGACACGTCCGCCCCGATCGGCGTCACGCTCATGTGGCCGCTGGCCGACGCGCCACGACTCGTCGGCGGAATCCCCGGCGCGGTCAACGAGCCCGTACGCCTGATCGACGACGAACTTGCCACCGAACTTTCCGACGGCGGCCGTCTGGACGCGTTGGTCGATGCGGTGGAGAACGCCACCAAGCCCGAGAGCGATACCGATCGCCGCGTCACGGATGCGCTCTGCCTGGCAATCGACCCCGACCTTCTGATCACCGTCGAGAACATGACCCGCGGATACCTCGTGGCCGACAACTCGTCCGACCCCACCGGGCCGTCGCACGAAGGCCGCGGCAGCGACGCCGCCAACCAGTGGCTCGGCCGGGTGAAGACGCTCGCGTCCTCGATGTGCACGACGGCGGTTCCGTTCGCCCAGGCCGATCTCGCCGCGGTCACCTCGGTGGCCAATCCGGAGTTGACGGCTACCGCGCTCACACGCCCGGCGGACATCGTCGACAACATCCTCGGCGTGACCTCACTGCGAGATTTCGTCTGGCCGGATTCGGGTGTCCTCGACTCGGCCACCGCAGAGGTGCTGAGCGTGAATCCCACCACAGCGATGGTGGCTGACACTTCCGTCGACTCGGCAGCTCCGCAGCTGTCGTCGCGGATAACCGGCTCACTCGACGCGCTTGCCTTCGACACCTCGGCGGCAGCAGCGCTGGCCGCCACCGGCTCGGAGCCGCAGGTCCCGTCGTACATCCCCGACGACACCGCGCCGACCATCGACATCGAATCGCGCAGCGCCCGGCGTCAGGACGCGCTGGGGGCGATGGCCTGGGCCGCGCTGACGCCGACGTCGCTGCCGCGCAATCAGATCTTCGCGCCGCCGCAACTGTGGACCGCCGACAGCAACGACGCCACGGCGGTGCTCTCGATGCTCGCGACCCTCATCCGGTCCGGGCTCGCCTCACCTCAGGCCCTGCCGGCACTGCTCGGCAGGCAACCGGGCGCGACGGACGCCGCCACTCTCGACTACCCGGACCGGGCTACCCAGGACGGTCCGCAAACGTCCGTCGTCGAGACCGCAACCACCCAACTTCCGCGTATCGACGGGCTCGAAGCTTCGCTCGTGGACGATCCGGCGGCTTCGCTCACCCCCCGGGGATTCACGGCGCCGCTCCGCGAAGATCTACTCCGTTCGATGACCTTGGCCGATCGCCGCAACGTCGACTCCGCTTCAGTCAATCGGGCGGAGCGCGCTGCGACCATCCGCGCCGACAACGTCACCGAAGCCGTCGACGGGATGTACCGGGCCGTCAGTGTGGTGTCGCCGGGCGGCGTCTACACCCTTGCGTCGGGGCAGAGTCCGCTCCTGCTGGTGGCGCGCAACGAGCTGCCCATCGCCATCAACGTCGACCTGCGTGTGGAAGCCCCACCCGAGATGCAGATCAGTGACATCGGTCCCAAACAGCTTCCGCCGCGAGGTAGCCGACAGTTGACTGTGCCCGCGGAAATGAACGATTCTCGCAAGCTGGAAGTCAACTTCTCGCTGACCACGACAGATGGCCGCCAATTGGGTACGCCGACCAGCGTGACCGTACGGTCGAATGCGTACGGTCGTCCCCTGGCCGCCGTGACGGCGACAGCGGGAGGGTTGCTGCTGTTCCTGGCAGGGCGACGGCTGTGGCATCGATTCAAGGGTCAGCCGGACCCAGCAGATGAAGGGTACGAACGCTCATGACCGGGAATCCACCCGAGGAGGGTCGCCGCTCGGCGATCACCCGCAAGAGTGCCACGACCCGCTCGCATCCTCGGATGCCACCGTGGGAGCGCGGTTACCCGATCCAGCCGGTCAACCCGGACGCACGTTTCGACGACGCACCCACCATGACCATCCCGGTGATCCGCGACTACCCCCGGTACCGCGAAGCCGAGATGGAATTCGCCGACCGGCAGACGACCACGTCGGACGAGTTCGACACCGACGCCCATGTCCAGGTCGGGGAACGCAAGGAGACGAACTCTCGACTCCTCGCGGCAACGGGTTCCATCGCGATCGCGACGCTGACGAGCCGCATCACGGGATTCGCCAAGCAGTTGATGATCCTGATGGTCCTCGGCCCCGCCATCGCCAGCTCGTTCACCGTCGCCAGCCAGATTCCGAACATGATCGCGGAACTGGTTCTGGGCGCCGTGCTGACCGCCATCGTCGTCCCCGTGCTGGTTCGCGCCGAGCGGGAGGACGCCGATCACGGCGAAGCGTTTGTCCGACGCCTCTTCACGGCGTCGCTCGTTCTACTCGGCATGGCCGCGCTGCTCGCGACCCTGGCAGCACCCGTACTCACCAAATACGTCTTCCTGTCCGAAGACGGCAAGGTCAGCACCGACCTGACCACGGCGCTGTCGTATCTACTTCTGCCGGCGATCCTGTTCTACGGGCTGTCGGCACTGTTCACAGCGTTTCTGAACACCAGGCAGATCTTCAAGCCCGGAGCCTGGGCTCCCGTACTCAACAACGTCGTCGTCCTCGTGGTGCTCGTGATCTACCGCCTGACTCCGGGCGAGATCTCGCTTGATCCGGTCTCGATGGGCGATGCAAAGCTGCTCACCCTCGGTATCGGAATCACCATCGGCGTCATCGTGCAGGCAGCCAGCCTGATCCCCGCGCTTCGCCGCGAGAAGATCTCGCTCAAGCCGCTGTGGGGTCTCGACGACCGCCTGCGCCAGTTCGGCGGCATGGCCGTCGCCATCGTCTTGTACGTCCTGATCAGCCAGATGGGCATGATCTTCGCGACCAAGATCTCCTCCCACGCCGACGAAGCCGGCCCTGCCATCTACAGCCAGGCCTGGTTGCTCCTGCAGCTCCCGTACGGCGTGCTCGGAGTGACGGTTCTGACGGCGATCATGCCGCGCCTGAGCCGCAACGCTGCTGCCGACGACACCCCGGCCGTCGTGGACGATCTGTCGGTCGCAACGCGTCTGACCATGATCACGCTGGTTCCGATCATCATGTTCCTGACCTTCATGGGTCCGCAGGTCGGTGAAGCGCTCTACGGTTACGGCCGCTTCGGACCCGAACAGGCCGAACGACTCGGCACCGCCGTGAGCTGGTCGGCATTCACGTTGATTCCGTACGCGCTGGTCCTGATCCAACTTCGTGTGTTCTACGCCCGCGAACAAGCCTGGACGCCGACGTGGATCGTTCTCGGCATCACTGCAGTGAAAATCGCTTTCTCGGCGCTCGCTCCGGTCTTCGCATCCAACAGCGATCAGGTCGTGATCCTGCTCGGTGCGGCCAACGGTCTCGGCTACATCACCGGCGCCGTCATCGGCGGGTACCTCCTGCACCGCAGCCTCGGAAACCTGCAGATGGCCAACGTGGGCAAGACAGTCTGGTCCGTCGTACTCGCCTCGCTGGCCGGTTCGCTGACCATGCTCGCGGTCGACCGCGTCCTCGGATTCGATCAACTCACCGAGCGTTTCGGCGGACCCGGCTCGATGGTTCGCGTCGCCGTCGGCGGCATCCTGATGCTCGCGATCACCTTCACGATTCTCTACTTCAAGAAGGTTCCGGAAGTCCTGTCGGTAACGGTTGCGGTCTCCCGCAAGATTCGTTCACTGACAGGTCGCGCCGAACCGGACACACGTAACAACACCGACGACGACGTCACCGAGCTGATTCCTGCAATCAGAACGGAATCAAACGAGCAAGAACGACCGGGTGCGCTCCCGTACCCTGGTCATGGGCGTACAGGATCGCAACCCGCGCGTATTCGGGGACGGGCTATCGATGGAGAAGGAGCGAGGGTGAGCGACGACAACGTTTCCGGCAACAAGAGTGCCGGGACTTCTGCCGTGAAAGCGTCCGAACAGAAGTCAACGGCATCGTCGGGCACACCTGCATCCACGAGTTCCTCCGCATCTGCCGGCCAGAAGCCACAGCAGGGTCAGAAGCCACAGCAGGGTCAGAAGCCACAGCAGGGTCAGAAGCCACAGCAGGGTCAGAAGCCACAGCAGGGTCAGATGCCACAGCAGCCCGCACAGCGACCGCAGCAGGGCCAAAGCCCGCAGGGTCAGAAGCCGCAGCCGCCGGTGCAGAAGGCCGCTCCGCCGGTACCTCCGGTCAGTGTGTCCAAGACACCTTCGGCGCCCGTGTCGAAGACACCTTCAGCACCTGTCTCGAAGACACCCGCGCCGAAGACGCCTGCTCCGGACAAGAAGGCACCCGAATCTCAGAAGACGGCTGCCGCTCAGACACCACCGCCCGCTGCACCTCGCACACCTTCCGCCGGATCCGCATCACGACCGGCCCAGCGACCGATGCCACGTGGACCGAAGCTCATCCCCGGCGCCTCTGTCGCCGGCGGACGCTACCGTCTGCTCGCGCCGCACGGCGGAACCCGCGGACTGCAGTTCTGGGAAGCTCTCGACGTCAAGCTCGACCGTGAAGTAGCCCTGACGTTCGTCGACGCCGATCAGCGCGGTGACGACGACAGCCAGTCCGGACCGCAGGCAGTTCTCTCACGCACTCTGCGCCTGGGACGAATCAACTCGCCCGGTCTGGCTCGCGTCCTCGACGTCGTCCGCGGAAGCTCGGGCGGCATCGTCGTCGCCGAATGGACTCCCGGCCGTTCGCTGCGTGAGATGGCCGAGACGACGCCGTCACCGATCGGTGCAGCCCGCGCCATCCGTGCCCTGGCGGCGGCTGCCGAAGCTGCTCACCGCACCGGCGGTGCGCTGTCCATCGATCACCCGGACCGCGTTCGCATCAGCATCAACGGTGACGCCGTACTGGCGTTCCCGGCGACGCTTGCCGACGCCGATTCCACCAGCGACGTCCGCGGCCTCGGCGCCATGCTGTACTCGCTCATCACGGCTCGCTGGCCGCTGGCCGAACCGTCCGCCGGTCCCGTCGGTGGTTTGCTTCCCGCCGGCCGCGGCGCCGACGGGAACATCGTCGAGCCTCGGGTCGTCCGTCCGGAGGTTCCGTTCGACATCTCGGCCGTTGCGGTTCGAGCGTTGCAGTCGGAGAGTGGAATCCGCACTGCTGCCACCGTGCAGCACATCCTCGATCAGGCATCCGTCGTGAACGACAAGACGGAAATGATTCCGGCACTTCGTCTCGGCCACCGCGAACAGGGAGCGTCCGGTCATGCACTGAACGACCCCGAAGCCATCGAGGCCGAGAAGAAGAAGTCGACGCGGATGCTCGCGGCACTGACGGCACTCGGCGTCTTCACCGTGATCGTCCTGATTCTCCTTGTGGTGTGGGTAGCGAGCTTCCTCTCGGGTGGTAGTAACGACACCCCTCTCAGCGAGCAGAGTTTCGGATTGACCACCGAAGCCACTGCGCCCGAGAACAATTCACCCGCGCCCGCACCGGCGGCGGCAACCGTGCCGGTAGCTGCCTCGGCCGTAACGGTGTTCTCACCCCAGGGCACGCCGGATCAACCGGCAACGGCCAAGAACGCCATCGACGGCAACCCGGCCACTGCGTGGTCGTCGGACTCGTACTTCCAGCCGTTCCCGTCACTGAAGAACGGTGTCGGCCTGATGGTGAGTCTTGCCGATGCCGCCAACCTGAAGAACGTTGCGATCACGTCTGATTCGCCGGGAACCGTCGTTGAAATCCGTTCTGCCCCTTCTGCGAATACTTCACTGGATCAGACCAAGGAAATCGGATCGGGTGTCCTGAAGAACGGTGTGACCGACATTCCAGTCACTTCGGACGGCTCGGGTCAGTATGTCCTGGTTTGGATTACGCAGCTCAGCACCGAATCCGGACAAAACCAGACATCCATCTCGGAGATTGCTTTCACTGCTGCAAAGTGATCGCCCTTGGCCCTTCTGAAACCTACCGACTGGGCTAATATCCGCCCGTGCACAGTTATCGGGGGGGCACCGGGGGCGGAGCCGGAAATTTCGAATCCAGAAGTCTCGAGAACAAGAATCTCGAGGCGACGGATTTCGAATTGTTGACCGCTCATGTCGCGGGCGATCGACACGCGTTCCGTGAACTACTGCTCCGGCATCAGGATCATCTGTGGCACGTTGCCCGGCGAACGAGCTACTCGGACGAGGATGCGGCAGACGCTCTCCAGGAGGGTCTGCTGTCCGCGCACCGCAAGGCCGCGAAGTTCCGCGGCGACGCGGCGGTGCGTAGTTGGCTCCACACCATCGTGGTCAATGCCTGCCTCGACCGGATCCGACGCAACAAATCACGGGCGGCGTTCTCTCTGTCTTCGGAGAACGCGGAGGAACCCCGCGATCACCGCGACTATGCGGCGACAGTGGACATGAGCCTGACCGTCGAACAGGCACTGGCATCGCTGCCGCCTGAGCAGCGTGCTGCCGTCGTCGCCGTCGATGTCGAGGGGTATCCGGTAGCCGAGGCCGCCGAGAGGTTGGGAGTGCCCGTAGGGACCGTGAAGAGTCGCTGCGCCCGCGCGCGCAAGCGTCTCGCCGCCCAGTTGGAGGACTTTCGCGAAGGCGGGAACCATTCGTGAACCGGCCGCGTCCTATCTTGTAAGGGTCCGCACCGACTGCCGAGGGAGGGTTCATGACAGATCCGTCTGTTCGCGTTCCGTCGCCTCCGTTTTCGGAAGACCTACTCGCAGATCTTCACGCCGGGGTTCTCGATTCCGAAACCAGTGCGGCTCTGTGGCCGGTGGTACACGCAGATCCTGACGCCCATGCATTTGTCACCGCCCTTGACGGCGTCACGGCATCACTCGCGACACTGAACTCGCGCGAGGCCTCTCACGAACGGATTCCGAATTCGCTTGCCGAGCGAATCAATTCGGCACTGGATCTACAGTCAGAACAGCTGGAGCCGCCAGCTGAGGCATCTGTCGTGCCGTTCCGGCGGCGCCCACAAGCGTGGGTTCTCGGTGCCGCAGCAGCCGTGTTGGCGGCCTTCGTGATCGTTGTTATCGGAATCCGAGATTCCGAACCTGCCGAAAGTGTTGTCGCTCAACCGAGCACACCGGCGACGCCTGCTGTCGACGATCCGGATTCGGCGTCTCTGCTCTCACTCGTCGGATCCAAAAACCTTGGACCACTGGATGATCCATCCAAACTTGCCGGATGCCTACGCGCCAACGGCATCGATGAGGGCCGGCCTTTGCTCGGTTCCGGCGAGATTCGCATCGACGGGGCGCCGGCGATAGTCCTACTCTTCACGGGATCGCAGCCGCGTCAGATCACTGCACTGACTGTTGGCATCAACTGCAGCGACGGGAATCCGAATACGTTGTCGGTCAAGAACATCGGCTGACGTCGACGGTCAGCGCGGCGATGCCGCCGGGAGTAAGAGCTCGAGGATTCTTTCGCGTAGCGCATCTGTATCGTCCTCGACCGCTATCAGACTCGAAAACATCGCTGCCCCGGCCGCCAATACCAGCACGGCCTTGGCATCGAGCAGTGCCGATTCAGGATCTTCGGCGTTCTGAAGGAACAGTTGCGTACTCGGTCCACTGAACCCGCGCCACAATTCGTTGCGCAGGTCGTCGTGGTCGCGCAGGGCCGCCAGCAATCCTGGCGACGCGGCGCGAACCTCGGGACGGGAGAAGAGCTGAACACTTCCCTCCACCACCCAACGGATCCAGCCGTCGCGATCGGTGCCCTCGAACGGTGTCAGGTCCGGTGTCGCCCCCAGGATCGACCCGAGAACAAGATGTGCCTTCGACGGCCATCGCCGCGACATCGAGGCTCGGCTGACCCCTGCCCGTGCCGCGATCGCCCGGAGACTGAGTTGATCCCAACCGACCTCGAGGAGCATCGCTCGGGTGACCTCGAGGACTGTGTCGTCGATGCGTGGGTCTCGTGGGCGACCTGATCCTGTGGCATTCATCGTGTCGAATTGTCGGACAGATTGGCAGTAGGCGCTATATCGTCGTAGTTACGAGTCCACTGGCATCGTAAAGATCAGGCCGCCGCAGGAAGTTGAAAATGACCACAGCGCCCACACCGTCGATATTCGAACCCGCACGTCTCGGCCCTCTGACCTTGCGCAACCGCATCGTCAAAGCTGCAACGTTCGAGGGCGTCATGCCCCGGGGAGCGGTCTCGGACGATCTGATCAACTTCCACGCCGAGGTGGCCCGCGGCGGGGCCGCGATGACCACTGTCGCCTATTGCGCCGTCTCACCAGGTGGACGAGTCCACCGCGACACCCTTGTCATGGACGAGCGCGCGCTGCCGGGACTACGCAGACTGACCGACGCCGTCCACGCCGAAGGCGCACTTGCTGCGGCGCAGATCGGCCACGCGGGACTGGTCGCCAACACGCTCTCCAACAAGACGAAGACTCTGGCGCCGTCGACCCGGCTGAGTCCGCCCGCGATGGGCCTCGTCAAGGGCGCGACACTCGCCGAACTCGACGGTGTCGTCTCCGACTTCGAACGGACCGCTCGCGTCGCCGTGGACGCAGGATTCGACGCCATCGAGGTCCATCTCGGCCACAACTACCTCCTCAGTTCGTTCATGAGCCCCAATCTGAACAAGCGCCACGATCGATACGGTGGCAGCGTCGCCAAGCGCGCCGAGTATCCGCGTCGAGTCGTCGAAGCGGTGCGACGGGCCGCTGGATCCAGCGTGGCGGTCACCGCGAAATTCAACATGTCCGATGGGGTGCCGAAAGGTCTGTGGCTCGACCAGAGCCTGCCGATCGCCCAGATCCTCGAAGCCGACGGCCACCTCGACGCGATGCAATTGACCGGTGGCAGTTCACTTCTCAACGGAATGTACTTCTTCCGTGGCGAGGTCCCACTGGCTGAGTTTGTCGCCTCCCAACCCAAACTCGTCGGGTACGGGCTGAAGTTCTACGGTCCCAAACTCTTTCCGACGTACCCGTTCGAGGAGGGCTTCTTCCTGCCCTTCGCCCGTCAGTTCCGACAGGCGCTGAGGATGCCACTGATCCTGCTCGGCGGCATCAACCGCGTCGACACCATCGAGCACGCACTGGATGAAGGATTCGAATTCGTCGCCATGGCGCGTGCGCTCCTCAGGGACCCACAACTGGTCAACAAATTCCGAGCCGAGAGCGTCGACGAGGGGTTGTGTATCCACTGCAACAAGTGCATGCCCACCATCTACACCGGCACGCGCTGTGTGGTTCGGGACGCGCTGGTGGTTCGGGAGGCACCGCGCCCCGCCCAGTGAGTCCCGCGCTGTGAGCCGCCGGCTGTGAGCCACTTTCCAGCGGAGTGCGGGAACAACACCCCTTATCCTGGTGTTGATCGGTACGGCTCTCCAAGAAGCGGAGGGTCTGCACTCACTATTGGAAGGCTCGCATGACCACCCAGCTGGAAAACACGCCCGCGGTCCATGACGTCATCATTGTCGGTTCCGGACCGGCCGGATACACCGCTGGTGTCTACACCGCGCGCGCTGAGCTCCAGCCCCTGCTGTTCGAGGGAACCCAGTTCGGTGGCGCCCTCATGACCACCACCGAGGTCGAGAACTTCCCCGGATTCCGCGAAGGAATCATGGGCCCCGACCTGATGGAACAGATGCGTGAGCAGGCACTTCGCTTCGATACCGACATCCGCACCGAGGACGTCGAAGAGATCGATCTCAGCGGCCCGATCAAGACGGTCGTCGCGAACGGCGAAACGTATGCCGCGCACGCGATCATCCTCGCCATGGGTGCGGCAGCCCGTTACCTCGGTATTCCCGGTGAAGAACGCCTCCTCGGCCGCGGCGTCAGCGCCTGCGCCACCTGCGACGGCTTCTTCTTCCGTGACCAGGACATCGTCGTGGTCGGCGGCGGCGACTCCGCGATGGAAGAGGCAACATTCCTGACCCGCTTCGCTCGCTCGGTCACCCTGGTGCACCGCCGCGAGGAATTCCGCGCCTCACGGATCATGCTCGAGCGCGCCAAGGCCAACGAGAAGATCCGCTTCCTGACCAACGCGGAGCCCGTCGAGGTGCTCGGTGAGAACAGCGTCACCGGGCTCGTCGTTCGTGACACCGTCACGGGTGAGACCTCCACACTCGAGATCACCGGCATGTTCGTCGCCATCGGCCATGACCCGCGCAGTGAGCTCGTCAAGGGCCAGGTCGATCTCGACGACGCCGGATACGTGCGCGTCGCTCCCGGTTCCACCGCGACCTCCGTCGACGGCGTCTTCGCTGCCGGTGACCTGGTCGATCACACGTACCGCCAGGCGATCACCGCTGCCGGCACCGGATGCTCCGCAGCAATCGACGCCGAACGCTGGCTGGCCGACCGCGGCGACATCACCGCCAACACGCTCGACGCAGCCGGCCACACGGTCGACGTCGTCGGCGCTCCCTGATTCATCAAGCTGTCGAACCCAACCCTCGAGGAGTAACAGTGTCGAATACCGTCACCATCACCGACGATTCCTTCAAGCAGGACGTCCTGGGCAGCGACAAGCCCGTTCTGGTCGATTTCTGGGCAACCTGGTGCGGCCCGTGCAAGATGGTCGCCCCGGTACTCGAGGAGATCGCCGGTGAGAACAGCGAGAAGCTGACCGTCGCAAAGCTCGACATCGACGCCAACCCGGCGGCCGCCCGCGATTTCCAGGTCATGTCGATCCCGACGATGATCCTGTTCAAGGACGGCAAGCCGATCAAGACGATCGTCGGCGCCAAGGGCAAGGCCGCACTGCTCAAGGACCTCGCAGACGTTCTCTGACGGCTGGATGAGCATCGTGGATTCTCGCAATCCACAGAATTTCTGAGATAATCGATCGATGTGCCTGATCGGGTCTACGACCAGGCACATCGATCGAATTCGTTAACCGATCCGAGAGGCTTTCACGCATGCACAGACTCCGACACGGCGATCACGGCCCGGCCGTCGCCGAGATTCGGGGCACATTGACGAAGCTGGGATACCTCCATCACGGAACTTCCGGTATTCGACGTGAAAGCGCCGACGGTGCCCACTGGGTTGCACCCGACGCCATCTTCGATCATCAACTCGACAGCGCCGTTCGCGCCTTCCAGCAGCAGCGTGGGCTCCTTGTCGACGGCATCGTGGGCCCGGCCACCTATCGGTCACTTCGCGAGGCCTCGTACCGCCTGGGCGCCCGTACGTTGATTTACCAGCTTTCTGCGCCGCTGTACGGCGACGACGTCGCAGCTCTGCAGGCCAAACTGCAGGACCTCGGCTTCTACGCAGGTCGGGTCGACGGTTTCTTCGGCCCGCAGACCCACGAATCTCTCTCGTCTTTCCAGCGCGAAATCGGGATCGCCGCCGACGGTATCTGCGGACCGCAGACACTGCGTTCGCTGGAACTGCTGGGAACTCGCGTCACCGGCGGATCGCCGCACGCGATCAGCGAAGAGGAGCTGGTGAGGCGCAAGGGCCCACAGCTGGGCGGCAAGCGCATCGTCATCGATCCAGGCCTCGGTGGTCCGTCCACCGGCACCATCGTCAACGGCATCTCCGAAGCCGACATCCTGTGGGATCTGGCTATGCGCCTCGAGGGGCGGATGGCAGCAACCGGGATGGAAACCTTCCTCTCCCGCCCGCACAACGCCGATCCGAGCGAGGCCGAGCGCGCGCTGACGTCCAACGCATTCGACGCCGATCTGATGATCTCCCTGCGCTGCGACAGCAACTCGAGCCCGTCGGCGAACGGCGTCGCGAGCTTCCACTTCGGAAATTCGCACGGTTCGGTCTCGATGATCGGGCAGGTGTTGACCGGTTTCGTTCAGCGCGAGATCGTTGCGCGAACTCCGTTGCGGGACTGCAGAACTCACGGTCGAACGTGGGAGTTGTTGCGCCTGACCAACATGCCGACGGTACAGATCGATCTCGGCTACCTGTCCAACGCGTCCGACGTTGCGGTACTGACGAATCCGCGGATGCGTGACACCATCGCCGAAGCCATCTTGATCTCGGTCAAGCGGCTGTACCTACTGGGTCAAGACGATCAGCCGACCGGCACCTTCACCTTCGCCGAGCTTCTCGCAGAAGAACTTTCGGTAGCCGACCGCATTTCGTAGGTCCTGCGGTCGGCACCTGCTCACACTCTGGCGAGTTCGCTGATCTCCACCATTTCGAGAGCTGCGGCCTTCAGTAGACGGTCGAGGGCTTCTTCGACGTCGACTTTCCATTCGTGATCTCGATTGAGTTCGAGACGAAGGCGCGGATAACGATGGTGCGGTGCCACGACCTCGAAACCGTAGTCCTCGAGGAACTCGGCACTGATCATGCATTCTGCGGGTGAACATTCCAGAGCTGCCGTTGCACTGGCCACGTCGGAAGCTGGCCCCAAGTCGCCGCTACGGATACCGAATGCCTCGAGCGCACGAACTCCTCGTCGGACCAGATCTGTCACGACAGCGGCCAGCAGGCTCGGCCCTAGTTCTTCCTCTATGCCCGAGGGCTCGAGGCGAAGGCTTGTGAGAAGCACTGCGTCCGAGCTGACCGGGCTGGTGGGAAACAGTTGCGCGCGCGGGATCATGCGGGGAGGGGCGTACAACGCACTGCCGATCGGCTTTCCGTCGCGGACGGCGACCTGTCCGCACGAACCCCACTCGAGCATGACCATCGACAGCCAGGCTTCCTTCTCGAATTCCTGATCACAGAATCCTCGGGCGTCATGAAGCGCGCCCGGGTCCATCTCCCAGAACACGCATCGGCGCGCATGGGCGGAAAGCTGATCGAGGCTGTCGAGTGTGAGAGAGGTGATGACGTGAGTCGACACTGACTAACTCACTCTCCGTAGGTCCCCGAAGCGGTTTTGATGCTCGCCCGCTGCTTTTCTCTTCTCCAGGATAGGCCAGCTACGACAAGTCGGCAGTGGCACGAGAGTTGATCGCCCTAATATATTGCTGTTCAACATCTTTCGTCCCGGTTCAAGATTTCGAGAAGCTCGGACCACCTAGATTTGTCACAGTGACGAAAATAGGTGGTGTGCCCGGTCATCATGATTACGTCACCAAACGGGCATCCGAGTTCTCTACTTGGATTTCTGTGCTTCCATCATTCCGACGATGCGTTGTAGGTCGTCGACCGAGCCGAATTCGACCACAATCTTTCCCTTCCGCTTGCCCAGACTGACAGTCACCCGAGTGTCGAACGAGTCCGACAACCGCTCGGCCACATCCTGCAGGCCCGGCATCACGATGGGCTTGCGCTTCTGTGGGGGAGCGATCTCATTATCCGCCCGGTTGGCCAGAGTGACTGCTTCCTCCGTCGCGCGAACAGACATTCCTTCCGCGACGATGCGCGCCGCCATGACCTCCTGAGCGTCGGCACCCGCCTCGAGGGACAGCAGTGCGCGAGCATGGCCGGCCGAAAGTACACCGGCCGCAACGCGACGCTGAACCGCCACCGGCAGCTTCAGCAGACGAATCATGTTGGTCACGACGGGACGCGAACGTCCGATCCGATTGGCCAATTCTTCGTGGGTGACTTCGAACTCCTCGAGCAGCTGCTGATACGCCGCTGCCTCCTCGAGGGGGTTCAACTGCACTCGATGGATGTTCTCGAGGAGCGCGTCGCGCAGCATCGAGTCGTCATCTGTTTCACGAATGATCGCCGGAATCTTCTCCAGCCCGGCTTCCTGGCTCGCGCGCCAGCGACGCTCACCCATGACAAGTTGGTACTTGTCACCGTGACGACGGACCACGATCGGCTGCATCAAGCCGAACTCGCGGATCGAGTGAACCAACTCCGCGAGTGCTTCCTCGTCGAAAACGCTGCGAGGCTGCTTCGGGTTCGTCTCGATCAGGCTCGGTTCGATCTCGAGATAGACCGCGCCGGTCGGCTCGAGTTCGGTCTCCGGCTCAGCTTCCACCGGAGCCTTCGCAGCCGACGCCTTGGTGGCTTTCGGCGTTTTCGGGGCCGCCTTGGTCGGTGGGGGAGGGGAGGGGTTGCGCTTGTCGACGCCGATTACGACGTCCGCTGCAGCCGATCCCAGACCCGGCGCCGTGGCTGGCCCAGTGGGGATGAGAGCAGCCAAGCCGCGGCCCAATCCACCTTTGCGTGCTTGACTCATCTCACTGCTCCTGGGTCGTCGTGGTGGCAGAGCGGGCGGCAAGTTCACGGCCGGCGTCGAGGTAACTCATGGCGCCACGTGAACCCGGGTCGTAGTCGAGAACTGTCATCCCGTATCCGGGAGCCTCGGACACCTTCACGCTGCGCGGAATCACAGCGCGCAGAACGGCCTCACCGAAGTGCTTGCGTACTTCTTCGGCGACCTGG
This sequence comes from Rhodococcus sp. WY5, assembly GCF_018588185.1. Classification (NCBI taxonomy): domain Bacteria; kingdom Bacillati; phylum Actinomycetota; class Actinomycetes; order Mycobacteriales; family Nocardiaceae; genus Rhodococcus; species Rhodococcus sp. WY5. The sequence continues at coordinate 1,169,547 of NZ_JAAMPR010000001.1, read as the reverse complement.
TCGGCCAGCTTGGTGCGCCCGTCGTACATCGTCAGAAGGACGGTGGAGACATGCAGATCCGGGTTGAGATGAGCCTGGACGAGTTCGATGTTGCGGAGCAACTGACCGACCCCCTCGAGGGCGTAGTACTCGCACTGGATCGGGATCAGAACTTCCTTGGCAGCGACCATCGCGTTGACGGTCAGCAGTCCCAGCGAGGGCGGGCAGTCGATGAGGACGAAGTCAACGTCAAGCTCTGCGAGCACCTTGTCGTTGAGCGCGCCTTTGAGTCGATTCTCGCGGGCAACCATGGAGACCAATTCGATCTCGGCGCCCGCCAGATCGATCGTTGCCGGGATGCAGAGAAGGCGCTCACTGTGCGGGCTGGTCTGGATCGCCTCCGGGGCCTTCACTTCGCCTATGAGCAGCTCGTAGCTCGACGGGGTGCCCGAGGTATGGACGACGCCCAGAGCGGTGCTGGCGTTGCCCTGAGGGTCCAAATCGACCACAAGGACAGTGAGCCCTTGAAGAGCGAGCGCCGACGCAAGGTTCACCGTGGTCGTCGTCTTGCCGACGCCACCCTTCTGGTTCGCGATGGTGATCACGCGGCGGAACGCCGGCTTCGGCAGCGTCACCGAATGGGGATGAAGCACTTGGCTCGCTCGATGCGCGGCCGCCCCGATGGGGGTCTCCTCCGAGGAGATCGCCGCGTAGGGGGCGGTGAAATTGTCGTCGTCGTTGACGATCTGATCCGCACCCGCACTCGTGTGCTGCTTCGGTGTTTCACGTGAAACGGCGGATTCAGATCGACCCGACATTGACTGCTCCTTCGATTGGGAATCGATCACTAGGTGCTCTCATCATCTGTACATTGCTCTCGATTGCATGCGTGTAAATCATCAACGCTGGCGGCGCTTCGGGAGACGTTCGGCCTTCACCACAACAGTGGGGGTGCGGAGAATCTTGGCTCCACATTCGAGTATTTCCAACTTACCTGCGCCCAACTTGGTGAGCGCCGTGCGGTCTCGCTCGATCTCCTCGGCGGCACTCGAACCCTTGAGTGCCAACATCCGGCCGTGCTCGTGAATGAGGGGGAGGGACCAACGTGCGAGCTTCTCGAGAGGTGCCACGGCTCGCGAAGTGACCACGTCCGCACCGCCCGCTTCCTTCACAACACCCGATTCTTCGGCTCTCCCTCGGACAACCAATACGTCCAATCCGTTGGACTCGATGAACTCCGCGAGGTACACCGAGCGTCGAAGCAACGGTTCGACCAGAGTCACCTTCAAGTCCGGGCGGGCGATTGCGAGAGGGATACCGGGTAGGCCGGCGCCGCTTCCAACGTCCACAACCGACTCGCCTTCGGCAATCAACTCACCGATGACGGCACAATTGAGAAGGTGACGCTCCCACAGTCGAGGGACTTCACGGGGACCAATCAGCCCGCGCTCGACACCATCCGTCGCCAGGGATTGGTAATACCGTTCCGCGATCTCATATCTGTCACCGAACACTGCGTGCGCAGTCTCTTGTTCGTCCCAGTCAACCGACGCCGCACCATTCTGTTCCACGTGAAACATCCTCCCGCGTAAACCGCGAAATCAACAATCAAGACCGAAATCATTATCCGCCCTGGAGCCGACATGTGTTCGCTTCTGCACACCGACTCGCTGTGAGTCTGCCGACTCGTTCATTCTTTGGGAAGTATTCGGCCCAAAATTCAAGCGGGGGAGGGGAGGGGTTCACGTTCCACGTGAAACATCGCGCTGATAAGTCTTCCAATTCCGACGCGTTTCACGTGAAACATACCCGGGCGATCGAATGCAGATAGGAGCGCAATTCTTAGTATCATCACAGTGACGAAACTGCCGTGGGTAGTTACATGGATGGAATTCTGACCCAAAAAGACCAATTTTCGATAAAAAAGTCGTTGCAAAAGATCGCCGACGTCGGACTGCAGAACGGACTCGGTCAGTCAGATCCTCTCTGTAGGTCGACTCGGAAAACAGACTTCGATTCCAGATCTCGGACAGCTTCGGTATCTCATCGCCGGTTGTTGCGAGCCATACATCCGTCGGCTTGACACACCTGTTGCGGGACGCCGGAGGCTTGGCATCACAAACCGCGAATCAATCCAAGAAGCTTCGCTCCACAGGATGCGCATCGGAGAGTTCACCCTCTCCTGTGGACTGATGGTGAACGCACTCCGCAGCATTGGGCTCGCCCTCGACTCCGTCGCAGATGCATTGAGCAATCCGCACCACATAAATTTCTTCATCGAACTGCACCGTCGTTCCATGCCGGCTCGACACTGGGTGGGACTCGAGCACGAGATCCGCCAGTTGGCATCTCCGGAACGGTTCGTCGACTCCGGCGCACGACGAACCGTTCGCGACATTCGAAATATCCGAAGACGATCCGATCTAGGCGCCGAAGCCCCACAGATCGCGATGATCGAGCAAGCAAACGGTGACGGGCTGAAGTTGGTTCACGGCCGCATCCGTCAGGTTGGGGTTCGCGCTGACGATGGCACACCAGAAGCCATTGGGTCGTGATCGCCATCCAGTAGACATCCAATACCAATCTGGGATGGAGATCGAGGGCTCGGGGCAACAACCATCGATCCGGTTTCACGTGAAACGAAGGGCCGACTATTTCCGCTGGGGGAGGGGAGGGGCTCACATGTAGTACGGCATGTTGTCGATCGAATATCCGAACATGCACAGTGCCCCGCCGACAGCCAAGAAGGCAATCATGAAGCTGAGCATGACGGCTCTCAAGAATCGCCGCCCGCCTGTGAGAGACGTTCGGGATCGAAGTTTCGGTCGCTGCCGACCTCCTCTGTTCCGACTTCCCCGTGGCTGTGGTGACGATGCAAGTGACCGAGCGTACCGCCGAATGCGCCAAGTCGGCCGTGCGCGCGCAACCGATGGTGGCACTTCCTCGACCGGGTGACCGGATCTGGAGACCTCTATTTTCGTACGACACCGTTGCAGCAGGATATGTGGGCCGAGTTGGAACCTGGCCACCTTTACCCCCTGGTACACGGCGGTCTCCGCGTCACCCCGTACACCGTCGGACAAGCTGGACAGAAAGGCCCGCGCCGGCACGACGGCAGCGAACCTCCGGTTGAGGCCCGGATCAGCCCGCCGGGGCCTCGAACACCATCCTGACCTCGGTCACTTGGTAGTTCGCCCGCTTGAACGCCGCGGCCATGGGTGTGTTGGGTACGTCCGTGGTCGCGGTGATGCGATTGGCGCCATCGGCTGCGTGAAAGCGGGTGATCTCGCAGAGGATGTCGTCCACGTAGCGGCACCCGCGTAGCTCGGGCACTACTCCGAGGTATCCGACGTTGCGGTGGTAGGGCGTCGCGGACGGGATCGCGAAGCCGACCAGCGTCCCGTCCATGGTCTCCGCCAGCCGCCACCACGATCGTTCGCCGGGGCACGACCGGTAGAACTCGAGATCGTCCCGGGCCTGGCTGACGATGTCCGTAGCCGCGATGCCTCGTTGCGTGGCGACGTCCAGGCTGCCGACAGCGACCCGCTGGAACACCGCGAGGAACTCCTCATCGGTGGCGGGACGGAAAGTCAGACGCTCGGAGGGGGCGGGCACACCGGCCGCAGGCGTCCACTCGAAACGCAGCCGCTCGATGATCTCGGTCAGTCCGGCCGCCTGGGCCGCCTCACGACGCCAGGACACGGCGTCTGCGACGGCGGAATTCGCGTCCTGCCCGGCGGTCGGCACGACCAGCACATACTCAGGTTTCGCATGGAACTCGGTGTGCGCCCGCGACATGAGTTCGGCGGCAAGCGCAGCACGATCCGGCACGTCAGCCAGCACGTGCAGGAAATCAAGGGCGAGCGGACGCTCACTGTCCTCACGCCCCCACCACAGGGCACGCGCGACGATCCTGGAGCCGTCAACGGCGAACCAACTCCATTCCGGACGAAGCCGTCCGGCCGCCACCTCTTCCCGGAGCGAGTCAGTGTCGACGAACTCGACCGGATCGTTCATCGCGAACCCCACGGGCTCTTCCAGCTCGGCCCGTGTCGCGGGTCGTATCAGCAAGATTGCTTCCCTTCACGACGCTTCATTGACGACAGGTTCCGAAATAGAGATAGGCCGTGTCGACAACGATAGGCACCTGACCTTCACCGTGCCGCCGGATTCGGTTTCACGTGAAACACTCTCGGACACAAAAGCGGGCCCCGGAAAATCCGGGGCCCGCATTCGATCAAGGGGGGAGTGTCAGTCCTTGAGGACAACTACTCGGCGAGACGGCTCAGCGCCTTCGCTCTCGCTGGAAACACCGGCGACCTTGGCGACGGCGTCGTGCACGATCTTGCGTTCGAACGGCGTCATCGGAGCAAGCTCTTCGCGTTCGCCGGTCTCGAGAACACGCTGTGCAGCTTCCGCACCGAGAGCACTGAGTGCCTCGCGGCGGCCCGCCCGCCATCCGGCGATGTCGAGCATCAAGCGGCTGCGCTCGCCGGTCGACTGTTGAACAGCCAGACGAGTCAGCTCTTGGAGAGCATCCAGAACCTCACCCTTACGTCCCACAAGCTTGGTCAGGTCGTCGCCGCCGTCGATGCTGACGATCGCCCGATCGCCCTCGACGTCAAGGTCGATGTCTCCGTCGAAATCGAGAACGTCGAGCAACTGCTCGAGGTAGTCGCCGGCGATCTCGCCCTCTTCGATCAGGTCGTCATCGGAATCGTCGATGTCTACATCCACATCGGTAACCGGCGCAGTGGTCTCGGTGCTCACGTCTGCGTTCTCTCCATCCACAACGATGTCAGCTTCACTGGACATTGGTCGTTCTCTTTCCTGGATCAGCGCCGTTTATTGCGCTTGGGGGAGTTGCCGCGGTTGCTCTGTGGCCGGTTCTGTTTCGGTTTCGACGTGGAACCACCACTGGAACCCGAGGGCTTCGGCTGTGGCTTCTTGAGCGAAACTTCCGGGGCGTCACCGTCGTCGTCGGCTGAATCCGCGGTCTTCAGCGCAGCCGGAGATCCCTTCTTCTTGCTGGGATCGGGACGGGCACCGGGCTTGGGCGCATTGTCGTTGCGGCGAGTGATCGCTTCCTGCTTCTTGGCTTCTTCTTCCGCGTCGATCTTGCGGAAGACGAGGTGCTGCTGACCGTAGGTCCAGATGTTGTTCGACACCCAGTACAGGAGGATCGCGATCGGAAGGAACGGTCCACCGACCAGAACACCGAGCGGGAAGACGTACAGGGCGAGCTTGTTCATGATCGCGGACTGCGGGTTCGCGGCAGCTGCTTCGCTCTGACGGGCAACAGAAGCGCGTGAGTTGAAGTGCGTCGCGATGCTGGCGATGATCATCAGCGGAGCGGCCACGAGGATGATGTTCAGCCGTGACGGAAGCTCGGGAACGTTCTCGGTGACGTAGGCCTGAAGCTGCGCAACCGGCGTCGTGATCGCGGCCGAGATGGGCGCGCCGAACAGACGAGCATCCAGGAACGACTGGACGTCAGTGGCCGAGAAGACGTAGTTCGGGGTGTTGAGGTTGTCCTCGGCGCTCATGCCCAGCTGGCCCATGCCGGTGCCGGTGCGGTTGAACGAGCGCAGGACGTGGAACAGACCGATGAACACCGGAGCCTGAGCCAAGACCGGGAGACAGCCCATGATCGGGTTGAATCCGTGCTCCTTCTGGAGCTTCTGCATCTCGACGGCCTGGCGCTGACGGTCGCCCGAATACTTCTTCTGCAATGCCTTGATCTGTGGCTGCAGTTCCTGCATCTGACGCGTCGTGCGGACCTGCTTCACGAACGGCTTGTACAGAACCGCACGCAAGGTGAACACCAGGAACACCACGGAAAGCGCCCAGGCTATTCCGTTGTCCGGGCCGAGAATGAACCCGAAGACCTTGTGCCAGACCCACAGAATCGCGGATACCGGATAGTAGATGAAATTGAGCACGGCTCTAAGTACTCCTCTGTTCGTCCGTCGGACTGTGACACGCTGCGCGTGCTTCCGGACAGCTATGGCGGCTACCCGCATCACGGTCACGACGGGCAGGGACAGGGTCCCACCCTCCAGAATGCCAGGGGGCACACTTCGCCAACCGCACCACAGTCAAGAAAAGGCCTTTGATCGCCCCGTGAGTGCGCAGCGCTTCGACTGCGTATTCACTGCAGGTGGGGGTGAACCGGCAGGTCGGCATCCTCAAGGGCGACACATACGTCCGGTACAACTCGATACAGAAGATGAGAACAGTGGCGGGAGCGCGACGCACAGCCTTCAACACCGTGATGACACGGGAGGCTCTGGGAGTCTCGATCTGCTCAGAGAGAGGAGTACTCATGGCTCTTCACTTACCGACACCAATAGGTTCATTTTGGTCAGGCCCCCGCGCAACTGCTTGGCCAGTTCGGCTGAACTGGCGGTAGCTGCACCCGGAAGTGCGCGGATAACCACGTCCGTCTCCGGCGAAACCTGCCCGACGAAATCTGCACAGATATGACGAAGCCGGCGTGCGACTCGATGTCGAATCACCGCCGGCCCGACAGCCTTGCTCACGATCAGCCCGAAACGGGGACCGTGATTTGTTACTACCAGCGCCTCTACTTGCTCGCGATCGAACGCGTGCACGACAAGGTCGCGTCTTCCCATACGACGCCCGCGTCGCACCGCCACGGAGAAATCCGCGTGGCGACGCAACCGAGACGGCTCAGGCAACACCCCGAGCTCCTGAACTCGAAATCAGATCAGGCGGTGAGGGAATCGCGGCCCTTACGGCGACGCGCCGAAACGATTGCACGACCCGCACGGGTACGCATACGAAGACGGAAGCCGTGAACACGCGCGCGGCGGCGATTATTCGGCTGGAACGTCCGCTTGCCCTTGGCCACGGTCAACACTCCTCGAAGTTCATTGACGCCTCCCGGCGTCATTCAGTGATCGACGCCTTACGGCGCCTTTGGATCCAACAGGTACAGAACAATCAACTTCACTCGTTGTGGCTTGGAAGACCGATCCGACCTGACATATGTAGCCAGCACGAAGCGATCACCACCAGCGGGTGACCGTTCGAGGTTACTTACCACCGTTGCCAAGGTCAAACCAGCCCGATTCGGAGCCCTCCCGCGGCAACCACGGCGACACGCCGATACTTACATCATTCCGCAGATTCCATTCACAGTGTGCATACGGCCGTGACCTCGAGCGAGGCGGCAAGTGTGACCTTGGCAACAGTTCCGCTACGGACTGCAGGTGACCCGAAGGCAACCCGGACAGTTCCACCGGCGCATGCTCTCGACAAGGCCTCATCAGCACATACGGGCACGAGCGCCGGACGCGACCCCGAATCCCGAGTTTCCACATTCATCCACAGGGCTGTGAGTGTTGACGCATCCCCGACACCAAGTGGCGAACGCCTCGAGTTCCGACAAAGTTGCAGGTAGATCAATTTCTCGATCACTTTGACGAATTTGGTTGACGAAAAAACCGACTCAGTGCAGGTTTGTCCACATCTGTGGATAATTGTGTGGAAACACAGCCCAGGTGGCATATTCGTAGCCTGTTACGGGGTTCTCACCCCGGGTGGTAATCCACCGAATCATTCGACGCCGCAGCCATACGCTCGGCAGCTGCAGCACACCCACTGTCGGCGAAACACGGGAAGGAACCACGTGAACGACGATCCCAACGCGCTCGCACGGGTCTGGGTCGACGTGGTTGCAGAACTCACGAGTGATGACCCCGGAAGTAATCTTCCGGCTTTGAGCAGCAAGCAGAAGGCATTTGTCCGTCTGGTGAGGCCTCTCACACTTGCTCAGGGTTTTGCACTCCTCTCGGTTCCATCGCCATTTGCTCAAGAGACGATCGAGCGCGATCTACGCGAGCCGATCCTGCAGGCACTCGGACGCCACCTCGGCGGCCAGGTCGAGGGACTCGGTGTCCGCATCGCACTCGAAGACGATGCCGACGCACCCGCCGAACCGGTCGAGGAGCGCACGGGCAGCCGTCAGTTCGAGTCGGTCAACTCATCGGGCGCATACCGTCGGCGCAGATTCACCGAAGGCGACGGCGAACCTTCGGACTCCGAGACTGCCGAGACCGAAGAAGTCGACGACGACCGCGAAGCACTCGCGAGCGTTCACGAATCGTGGCCGTCGTACTTCACGAAGCCGCCCGCTACTCCTTCTGCTTCGGGGTCCGGCGCCAACAGCCTCAACGCGAAGTACACCTTCGACACTTTTGTGATCGGATCGTCCAACCGATTCGCTCATGCCGCTGCCGTCGCGATCGCGGAGGCGCCGGCGCGTGCCTACAACCCCTTGTTCATCTGGGGAGCTTCGGGCCTGGGCAAGACGCACCTTCTTCACGCCGCCGGCCACTACGCACAGCGACTGTTCCCCGGCATGCGGGTCAAGTACGTCTCGACCGAAGAATTCACCAACGACTTCATCAACAGTCTTCGTGACGACCGCAAGGTCGCGTTCAAGCGTCGCTACCGGGAAACGGATGTCCTGCTGGTCGACGACATCCAGTTCATCGAAGGCAAGGAAGGTATTCAGGAGGAGTTCTTCCATACCTTCAACACCTTGCACAACGCGAACAAGCAGATCGTCGTTTCCTCGGACCGTCCGCCCAAACAGTTGGCAACCCTCGAGGAGCGTCTGCGGACGCGCTTCGAATGGGGCCTGATCACCGACGTTCAGCCGCCTGAGCTCGAGACGCGTATCGCGATTCTGAGCAAGAAGGCGAGGATGGATCGCCTCGAGGTCCCGCACGACGTCCTCGAGTTGATCGCCAGCCGTATCGAGCGCAACATTCGTGAACTCGAGGGCGCGTTGATCCGCGTCACCGCTTTTGCCTCGCTCAACCGCCAGCCGTTGGATCTGACGTTGGCCGAGGTGGTCCTGCGCGATCTGATGCCCGATTCGTCGAGCCTCGAGATCAACGCGGCGACGATCATGGCGGTGACGGCCGAATACTTCAACATGTCGATCGACGACCTGTGTGGGCCGGGTAAGGCCCGGCCACTCGCTCAGGCCCGCCAGATCTCGATGTATTTGTGCCGTGAGCTCACTGATTTGTCCTTGCCGAAGATCGGTCAGACGTTCGGCCGTGACCACACGACGGTCATGTACGCCGACAAGAAGATCCGTAAGGAAATGACGGAACGCCGCAAGGTGTACGACCAGGTTCAGGAGTTGACCGCAAGGATCAAGCAGCGCTCCAAGCGTTGACCTGCACTTATTTCGATCGATGCCGCTCGAGGCAGAGGTTCCCTCGAGCGGCATCGGTGTATTCGAAGGGTTCCACGTGCGGTCCCCTCGAGGGCGGTTGTCCACCTCGAGGGACGACACGCCGGAGTCAGACACGCCGATGAGAACAAACTCTTCGTTTCTTGTGAAAAGTATTCACATCTGTGGATAAGTGTGTTGATAACTCCGAAAGTCTGTGGAGTTCTCGAGGAGGAATCCGAAAACTTTCAGAGAGTGCACAGAGGGGGTCGATTGGTCCTCGAGTCTGTCCTCGAGAAGTGCACAGGCCCTCGAGGGGACCTACCAGCGTCGACAACTGTTGCTCCACAGATTGCACAGGACTTATTACTACTACTGAGAATTTCCTAGGAAAAGCTCTTTGAAAATAGTTCTGGGGACAACTCCTGTTGAGAACCTCGCCTCAGGCTGCGCTCGCCGCGGCTTCGGCTTTCCACTTGCGCCCTCGAGGGCATACGGTGGGCATCGCTTGGTCTGTGTCAGACTTCAAGTGAGCTGATGCAGATCCGCAGCAGACGAACATGCCTACCGAGAGGAATAACCCGGCGATGGAGCTTGGAAGCCTGAAGTTTCGCGTTTCCCGGGAAGAGTTCGCTGATTCAGTAGCGTGGGTTGCTCGTAGCCTGCCCTCGAGGCCGCCCGTGCCGGTTCTCGGCGGAGTTCTTCTCGACGCAACCGAAGCCGGCCTCACCGTTTCCGGGTTCGACTACGAGGTATCCGCGCAGGTCCGCGTCTCGGCAGATGTCACAACTGCAGGTCAGGCACTCGTCTCCGGTCGCCTCCTCGCAGATATCACCAAGTCGCTTCCCAACAAGCCGGTCGATGTGACCCTCGAGGGCACTCGCGTGCTCATCTCCTGCGGAAGCGCCAAGTTCTCCCTGCCTACGATGCCGGTCGAGGACTACCCCCAGCTTCCGACGCTTCCGCAGCAGTCCGGGTCCATTCCCGTCGACCTGTTCTCCGAAGCCATCAGCCAGGTAGCCGTTGCAGCCGGCAAGGACGACACCCTTCCGATGCTCACGGGTATCCGTGTCGAGATCGAACAGAATTCGATCGTCCTCGCCGCTACCGACCGCTTCCGTCTCGCCGTGCGTGAACTCGAGTGGACTCCGGCCAATCCCGACGTCCAGGCTGCTGTTCTCATCCCGGCCAAGACTCTGTCCGAGTCCGCGAAAACGCTTGCCGGCAATGCAAATTCGCCGGTCGAGTTGGCTCTCGGTTCCGGTACGACCATCGGAAACGACGGACTCCTCGGCATCGTCAACGACGGACGCCGCACCACGACGCGCCTCCTCGACGCCGAGTTCCCGAAGTTCCGTCAGTTGCTGCCCGCTCAGCACACCGCGATGGCAACGGTCGAGGTCACGCCTCTCATCGAAGCCATCAAGCGTGTAGCACTCGTCGCCGAGCGTGGCGCACAGGTTCGCATGCAGTTCTCCGCTGACGGCCTGCTCCTCTCTGCGGGTGGCGACGACGCCGGCCGCGCGGAAGAGACGCTCAACGCGTCGTTCCAGGGCGAAGCACTCACCATTGCGTTCAACCCCGGTTACCTGATCGACGGGTTGAATTCGCTTCACAGCGAAAACGTTCTGTTCGGCTTCACCACTCCCAGCCGTCCGGCTGTTCTTCGCCCCGCGGCCGAGGAAGAGCCCACGGCAGACGAGTCCGGTAACTTCGCTGCGCCCTCGAGCGAGTACACGTACCTGCTGATGCCGGTTCGCCTTCCGGGCTGAGTGGAACCCCGCACTTCAGTTCGCGCCTGACCAGGGAGAACAGTATGAAGATCGGACTCGTAGGTCTCGGCAAGATGGGCTTCAACATGCGTGAGCGCTTGCGCGCGCATGGCCTCGAGGTGATCGGATACGACCCTCGACCGGAAGTCACCGACGTCGAGTCTCTTGCCGAACTCGCTGCTTCCCTCGAGGGACCTAGAGTCGTCTGGGTGATGGTTCCGGCCGGTGACATCACCCAGAGCACCATTGCCGAACTGGCGGATGCCCTCGAGGGCGGCGATCTGGTCATCGACGGTGGAAACTCTCGCTTCACCGACGACGCTGTCCATGCCGAGTTGTTGGGTGCCCGTGGGATCGGTTTCCTCGACTGCGGTGTCTCCGGTGGCATCTGGGGCCGTGAGAACGGCTACGGCCTGATGGTGGGCGGATCCGAGACCGACGTGGCGAAGGCAATGCCGATCTTCGACGCTCTGCGCCCCGACGGCGACGCTGCAGACGGCTTTGTCCACGCCGGCCCCGTCGGTGCTGGTCATTACGCGAAGATGGTGCACAACGGCATCGAATACGGCCTGATGCAGGCGTATGCCGAGGGGTACGAGCTCCTCGAGGCGGAAAGCCTGATCGCGGACGTTCCCGGTGTTCTCCGAGCTTGGTCGAAGGGAACCGTCGTACGTTCGTGGTTGCTCGATCTGCTTGTCGACGCCCTCGAGGAGGATCCGGAGCTTGCGCAGATCACGGGCTATACCGAGGATTCCGGTGAGGGCCGCTGGACGGTAGAGGAAGCCATCAAGCACGCTGTCCCCGCTCCCGTCATCTCCGCTGCTCTGTTCGCGAGATTTGCTTCACGACAGGATGATTCACCGGCCATGAAGGCGGTGTCGGCCTTGCGCAATCAGTTCGGTGGTCACGCCGTCAAGAGCGCCTCGCCCAAGAATTCGGCTTCTGGAAGCTAAGTGTTCGTTCGTAGATTTTCGCTGCGTGACTTCCGATCCTGGGATTCGCTGACGCTTGACCTCACGCCGGGAACAACCGTGTTCCTCGGTTCCAACGGGCACGGTAAGACGAACGTCCTCGAGTCACTCGGGTATCTGTCGACGCTGTCGTCTCATCGAGTGTCCACGGATGCACCGATGATCCGCAGCGGTTCGACCAGTGCTTTTGCCGGTGCAACGGTGGTCAACAACGGGCGCGAACTGACCATCGACGTCGAACTGATCGAGGGAAAGTCCAACCGCGCCAGGATAAATCAGTCTCCGACGCGACGCCCACGCGAAGTGCTGGGGATTTTGCAGTCGGTGATGTTCGCGCCGGAAGATCTGTCGTTGGTACGTGGTGATCCTGGTGATCGTCGACGCTATCTCGACGAGTTGTTGACGTCGCGGATTCCCCGAATGGCTGCTGTCCGTGCGGATTACGACAAAGTGCTGCGTCAGCGCTCAGCCCTACTCAAAACTGCTGGTGCGGCTTTGCGTCGCGGTTCTCGTGGTGGTGAGTCCGACAACGTCCTCTCCACCCTCGAGGTGTGGGACGGGCATCTGGCCGCTCACGGCGCACAATTGTTGGCCGGGCGCCTCGAGTTGGTCCATGATCTGGCGCCGCATCTGGCGGAGTCGTATCGTTCCATCGCACCCGAATCCCGGCCGGCGTCGATTCGATACAAGAGCAGTCTGGGGTCCTCGTTGGATCCCGAATTCACCGATCCTGCAAGGATTTCCGGTATCGACGACGTTGCGTACCTCGAGGAGAGATTCCACCTTGAGTTGGCGCAGATGAGGTCGAAGGAAATCGATCGCGGAGTGTGTCTGGTCGGTCCGCATCGGGACGATCTGGAGCTGATTCTCGGTGACAGCCCGGCGAAAGGCTTTGCAAGCCATGGTGAATCGTGGTCTTTCGCGCTTTCGCTGCGGCTGGCAGGTTTTGCCCTGTTGCGCGCCGACGGCAGCGACCCGGTCCTGATGCTCGACGATGTCTTCGCGGAATTGGACCGTCGTCGGCGTCGTGCGCTCGCCACCGTTGCAGCCACCGCCGAACAGGTGCTGATCACGGCCGCCGTTCCCGAGGACGTACCGGACGAACTCGAGGCGGCCAAGTTCGGCGTCGAAGCCTCCGATACCGGAGACGGTCGGATATCCCGGATAGTGCCCGTAGGCTCGACAGATCAGGAGGTCGAGTTCGATGACTGAAGACAGCAGCGCGGCTCCGGAGCCCGAGCTCAAAGGGATCGATCTGGCGCGCCGTGCCCTCGAGGAGGCACGCGCGACGGCAAAGGCCAACGGCAAGGCCGTCGGGCAGGGGCGATCGTCGCCCAAATACGGAAGTGGCCGACCGCGTCGACGCAGCGGTTGGTCCGGCCCCGGCCCGGATGCGCGGGACCCTCAGCCGTTCGGTGCTCTCACCAGCGCTATCTCCAAATCGCGTGGGTGGTCCCCCAAGGTGTCCGAGGGCACGGTCCTCGGTCGGTGGCCGCAGGTCGTCGGAGAAGACATCTCCGCGCACGCCGAGCCGATTTCTCTGAAAGAAGGTGTTCTCAGCATCTCCGCCGAGTCGACGGCGTGGGCTACCCAGTTGCGCATGATGCAGTCCCAGATTCTGGCCAAGATCGCTGCTGCCGTCGGTGACGGCGTCGTGAAGACACTGCGGATCACCGGTCCGAGTGCGCCTAGCTGGCGCAAGGGAGAAAGGCATGTGAAAGGCCGCGGACCTCGCGATACGTACGGCTGAGGAAAACTCAACCAGGCCCTGGTTCTACCTATTACTTCGTGTTACAGTTAAAACTCGCTAGTGAGTGAACTGTGTCACAAGGCTGTCGTTCCCCACCGATCGGCAGGCATGAAGGAGTAGCTAGATGTCGCAGAAGATATCGACACCCGCTTCGTCGTTCGCCGAGCCGGATCACATCCTGTTGCAGGCTCGCAATGTCGAGTTCGACTGGTCCGATCTGCCCATGCACTGGATTCCGGGCGATCCGTTCAGCACACACGTTCTCAACGTGCTTCACCTTCTCCTCCCCGCCGGTGAGGAATGGTTTGTCGAGACCTTCAAGGAAGCTCTTCCTCTGATCGAGGACGAGAAACTCCGTGAGGACGTCGTCGGATTCATCGGCCAAGAGGCGATGCACTCCAACGCGCACTCGGGTGTCCTCGTCCATCTCAAGGAAAACGGCCTCGATCCGACGCCGTACACCCAGCAGATGGAGTGGGCATTCTCGAAACTGCTCGGACCGCGCCCGATGACGGGTCTGCGCGCCGAGAATCACCTGGTGGAGCGCTTGGCGATCATCGCGGCCATCGAACACATCACTGCTTTCCTCGGCGACTGGGTGCTCAACGCCAAGGGGCTGGACAAAGCCGGCATGCACCCGACCATGCTTGATCTCCTTCGCTGGCACGGCGCCGAAGAAGTCGAACACCGAGCCGTCGCGTACGACGTGATGCGCTACTTCGACAAGCGTGAGACCCGCCGGATCCGTACCCAGATCCTCGTCACGCCCGCAATCGTGTGGCTGTGGATTCGCGGTACCCGGTTCTTGATGCGCAACGATCCCGAGCTTGCCGCTCAGGCTCCCAGCCGTCGACGCCCCCACCTGTCCGATTTCATCGCGGCCGGTAAGCGCGGCACAGTTCCCACGTCGTTCGAGCTGGTCAAGCGGATGTCGACCTACTTCAGCAAGTCCTATCACCCCAGTAACGAGGGCTCGACCGCCCAGGCGGTGCAATACCTCGCGTCGTCACCCGCAGCCCAGGCGGCCGCACGGTGATTTCACTCTCGAGGGTCAAGGACGTCATCTCCGGTCACGACGGGTTGCCGCGTTTTCCGGCTCCACCCGATCTGTCCGGGAAGAACCGTCCCGACCGCGCCATGCGCATCACGGAGTTGTTGGCGGACAAGTACCTTCGCGTGTTGACGGCCTACGACTACAACCCCGAGATCGCGGGCCACAACCCCGACACGGCCATGAACATGGTGGTCAGCACACGTGAGGTGGTGGCAACCGACGAGAACGTCGTTCGCCTGCGCTTCGAATCCGCGGACGGCTCACCGATTCCGCCGTGGCATCCGGGTTCGCACCTGGACTTCCATCTACCTTCGGGTCTGCGGCGTCAGTATTCGCTGTGCGGCGACCCGGCCGATCGCACGGGATACAGCGTCGCGGTGCGCCGGATCCCCGACGGCGGTGGCGGTTCCATCGAGATGCACGCTCTCCAGCCCGGTGAGCACGTCACGGTACGCGGACCACGCAACGGCTTCCCGTTTGTCGGAGAAGGCAGCGCGTTGTTCGTCGCCGGCGGCATCGGTATCACGCCGATCATCGCAATGGTCCGTGCGGCAAGAGAATTGGGGATGGACTGGTACTTCGTGTACTCGGGCCGCTCCCGTGAATCCATGCCGTTCCTCGACGAGATCGCAACCTGGGATCCCGAGCGTGTCTTCGTGCGCCCGGACGACGAGTTCGGATTGCCCACCACCACAGACCTTCTCGGACGAGCGCCGGTCGGCGGCGCCGTGTACTGCTGTGGCCCGACGCCGATGCTCGATGCCGTCCGCCGCGGTTTCCGCGATACACCCTCCACCGCTTTGCATTTCGAGCGGTTCGGGGCTCCGCCGGTGATCGACGGCAAGGAATTCGAAGTGCAGCTTGTCAATTCGGGTCAGGTACTCACCGTGCCCGCCGACGAGTCCGCGCTCGACGTCATCAAGAAGACATTGCCCGGTGTCGGGTACTCGTGTCAGCAGGGTTTCTGCGGAACCTGTCGTGTGAAGGTACTCGCGGGTAAACCCGATCACCGCGAAAGGCGTCTGACCGACACCGAACAGGAAACGGAGATGCTCATCTGCGTATCCCGTTCCGACGGTGGACGTCTCGTTCTCGATCTCTAGATATTTCCCGACTCCGAAGGGTTCGACAATGTCGAAGCACTCTCCTGTCCATGCCGTGACCGCGCGTCGCGTGACCAACGGTTCCGTCAGCCTGGCCGTGTTCGAGCAGGGCAAGGCAGACGGCGAGACCATCGTCCTGGTGCATGGTTGGCCCGACACCCATGAATTGTGGAACCGCATCGTGCCTTTGCTGGCAGACGACTTCCGCGTCGTCAGCTACGACAGCCGCGGGGCCGGTGAGAGCACAATCCCCTCGAGGGTGCAGGACTACCAACTGAGCGCACTGGCCGGCGATCTTTTTGCCGTCATCGACGCGGTCAGCCCGGGCAAGCCGGTGCACGTCCTCGCGCACGACTGGGGATCCGTCGAAACGTGGGAAGCGGTCTGCGAGCCGGGTGCCGAAGAGAAGATCGCGTCGTTCTCGTCCATCTCGGGCCCCAATCTCGATCATCTCGGTAAGTGGATCCGGGCGAGCGCGTCCAAGCGTCGTTTCCTCGGCCCGGCGGCGCAGGGAATTGCGTCGGCCTACACCGTTCTGTTCCAGATTCCCGGGCTGTGCACCCTTCCGTTGCGTCTGTGGTTCTCCAAGCACTGGCCGGCGTTTCTGGGCTTCTTCGACGGTCTGGACCCCCGTGTGGTCAACACCGCGCCCACCATTGCCGACGACATGGTGAACGGACTCAAGCTTTATCGCGCGAACATCCGGCCGTCTCTCGGCAAGCCGCGGGATCGGTACACGGACGTGCCTGTTCAGCTCATTCTGAACAAGTACGACAAAGCCGTTCGTCCGGTGGGATACGAAGACACCGAAAAATGGGTCTCCGACCTGCAGCGACGTGAAATTGCCGCGGGACACTGGTCACCGTTTTCACATCCGGGCGAGGTTGCCGAACATGCGCGGGCATTTATCGCGAGCCTGAGAGAGCGTCGCTCGGAGAAGCAAAGTTCCTAGCGTTTCACCTTCCGGGGATCGTAAAAATTCGTCTGCGGCGCAGCCAGGGGTGTCATTGGCCGCTTCTAGTCGGTGCTTACCAGTAAGATGGTCAACGGTAACTAGCGGCAACATTCTCGAACCCGCTCCGACGACACCCGCAAGGGCTTGCTGACGGCTGCGCTCGAGTATTGACGGAGAAGGAGAGCTACCCACCCGTGGCTGCCCAGAAGTCAGATACAAGCACTTCCAGCAAGGACTACAACGCGTCGTCCATCACCGTCCTCGAAGGACTCGAGGCGGTACGTAAGCGTCCAGGCATGTACATCGGTTCCACCGGTGAACGCGGCCTGCACCACCTCATTTGGGAGGTCGTCGACAACTCGGTCGACGAGGCGATGGCCGGACACGCCACCAAGGTCGAGGTCACCCTCCTCGAAGACGGCGGAATCCGCGTCATCGACGACGGCCGTGGCATCCCGGTCGGCATGCACGCCTCCGGAGTCCCCACCGTCGAGGTCGTGCTGACCCAGCTGCACGCCGGCGGCAAGTTCGACTCCGACTCCTACGCCGTCTCCGGTGGTCTGCACGGCGTCGGTATCTCGGTGGTCAACGCGCTCTCCACCCGGCTCGACGTCGACATCAAGGTCGACGGCTACCGGTGGCAGCAGACGTACACCGATTCCAAGCCGGGAGAGCTCGTACAGGGCGACCCGACGAAGGAAACCGGCACCACCGTCAGTTTCTGGGCCGATCCCGAGATCTTCGAGACCACTCGCTACAACTTCGAGACCGTTGCGCGTCGTCTGCAGGAAATGGCCTTCCTCAACAAGGGCCTGACCATCACGCTGACCGACGAGCGCGCCGAGGTCATCGACGACGAAGCCGCCGAGGTGGCCGAGGCTCCCAAGTCTGCTGCCGAAGAAGCCGAAGAAGCTGCTCAGGCAGCGCCGCGTAAGTCCAAGACCCGTATCTACCACTACCCCGGTGGACTCGAGGACTACGTCCGGCACATCAACAAGAGCAAGACCCCGATCCACAACTCGGTCGTCGGATTCACCGCCAAGGGCACCGGCCACGAGCTCGAGGTCGCAATGCAGTGGAACTCCGGCTACTCGGAGTCCGTGCACACCTTCGCCAACACGATCAACACCCACGAGGGTGGTACCCACGAAGAGGGCTTCCGCGCCGCACTGACCGCAACGGTCAACAAGTACGCGCTCGAAAAGAAGCTGCTCAAGGACAAAGATCCCAAGCTCACCGGTGACGACATCCGTGAAGGACTTGCGGCCATCATCTCGGTGAAGGTCGGTGAACCCCAGTTCGAGGGTCAGACCAAGACCAAGCTCGGCAATACCGAGGTCAAGTCCTTCGTGCAGAAAGCGTGCAACGAGCACCTCGCGCACTGGTTCGAGGCGAACCCCGCCGACGCGAAAACCATTGTGAACAAGGCTGTTTCGTCGGCGCAGGCCCGCGTCGCCGCGCGTAAGGCGCGTGAGCTGGTCCGTCGTAAGAGCGCGACCGACCTCGGTGGCCTGCCAGGCAAGCTCGCCGATTGCCGCTCCAACGATCCGGAGAAGTCCGAGATCTACATCGTGGAGGGCGACTCCGCAGGCGGCTCGGCCAAGTCCGGCCGAGACTCGATGTACCAGGCGATACTCCCGCTGCGCGGAAAGATCATCAACGTCGAGAAGGCGCGTATCGATCGCGTCCTCAAGAACACCGAAGTCCAGTCGATCATCACCGCGTTCGGCACGGGCATCCACGACGAGTTCGACATCGCCAAGCTGCGCTATCACAAGATCGTGCTCATGGCCGACGCCGACGTCGACGGTCAGCACATCGCAACGCTGCTGCTCACGCTGCTGTTCCGCTTCATGCGGCCGCTCGTCGAGCACGGCAAGGTCTACCTCGCGCAGCCGCCGCTGTACAAGCTCAAGTGGCAGAAGGGTGCGCAGCCGGAATTCGCGTACTCCGACCGCGAGCGCGACGCGATGGTCAAGGCCGGCCTCGAGTCCGGCAAGAAGATCAACAAGGACGACGGCATCCAGCGCTACAAAGGCCTCGGCGAGATGAACGCCAAGGAGCTGTGGGAAACCACGATGGACCCGACGGTGCGCGTTCTGCGTCTCGTCACGCTCGACGACGCGGCTGCTGCCGACGAGCTGTTCAGCGTGCTGATGGGCGAAGACGTCGAAGCACGACGCAGCTTCATCACCCGCAATGCCCGGGACGTTCGTTTCCTCGACGTGTAGGCCTGCGGCCCTGTGAGCGGTTGAGGAGTCCCCGGACTCCTTTTCCGCGCACAGGGGCTTGCCCCCTCTTTTAAGAAAGTGAGCTCATGACCGACACCACGTTGCCACCGGACGGTCCGCAACACGACCGGATCGAACCGGTCGACATCCAGCAGGAAATGCAGAACAGCTACATCGACTACGCCATGAGCGTCATCGTCGGTCGCGCTCTGCCGGATGTCCGCGACGGACTCAAGCCGGTGCACCGCCGCGTGCTCTACGCGATGTACGACAACGGATATCGCCCCGACCGCGGATACGTGAAGTCTGCCCGACCGGTCGCCGAGACCATGGGTAACTACCACCCCCACGGCGACTCCTCGATCTACGACACGTTGGTTCGTATGGCCCAGCCGTGGTCGCTGCGTTACCCGCTAGTCGACGGTCAGGGAAACTTCGGCTCCCGCGGCAACGACGGCGCAGCCGCCATGCGTTACACCGAGTGCAGGCTCACGCCGCTCGCGATGGAAATGCTGCGCGAAATCGACCACGAGACAGTCGATTTCACCCCGAACTACGACGGCAAGACGCAGGAACCGACGGTTCTGCCCAGCCGTATCCCGAACCTGCTGATCAACGGTTCCAACGGCATCGCCGTCGGTATGGCCACCAACATTCCGCCGCACAACCTGCGTGAAGTTGCCGAGGCCATCTACTGGGCGCTCGACAACTTCGAAGCGGACGAGGAAGCCACCCTCGCGGCCGTCATGGAGCGCATCAAGGGACCCGACTTCCCCACGCACGGGCTCATCGTCGGTGGACAGGGCATCCAGGACGCCTACACCACCGGCCGTGGCTCCGTTCGTATGCGCGGCGTCGTCGAGATCGAAGAAGATGCCAAGGGCCGCACCACAATCGTCATCACCGAGCTGCCCTACCAGGTCAACCCGGACAACCTGATCACCTCCATCGCGGAGCAGGTTCGTGACGCCAAGATCGGTGGCATCTCCGACATCCACGACGAGTCCTCGGACCGCGTCGGCATGCGCATCGTCGTCACCGTCAAGCGTGACGCCGTTGCCAAGGTCGTGCTGAACAACCTTTACAAGCACACCCAGCTGCAGACCAGCTTCGGCTGCAACATGCTCTCCATCGTCGACGGAGTGCCGCGCACGCTGCGCCTCGACCAGATGATCCGTCTGTACACGGCGCATCAGCTCGAGGTCATCGTTCGTCGTACCAGGTACCTGCTTCGCAAGGCACAGGAGCGCGCCCACATCCTGCGCGGTCTGGTCAAGGCCCTCGACGCTCTGGACGAGGTCATCGCCTTGATCCGTGCGTCGCAGACCGTCGACATCGCTCGCGCCGGATTGATGGAACTCCTCGACGTCGACGAGATCCAGGCCGACGCCATCCTCGGCATGCAGCTGCGTCGTCTGGCCGCCCTCGAGCGTCAGAAGATCGTCGACGAGTTGGCCGAGATCGAACTCGAAATCGCGGACCTCGAAGACATTCTGGCTCGCCCGGAGCGTCAGCGCGCGATCGTTCGTGACGAGCTCAAGGAAATCGTCGACAAGTACGGCGACGACCGTCGTACCCGCATCATCGCCGCCGACGGAGACGTCAACGACGAGGATCTGATCGCCCGCGAAGACGTCGTCGTCACGATCACCGAGACCGGTTACGCCAAGCGCACCAAGACCGACCTGTACCGCTCGCAGAAGCGCGGCGGCAAGGGTGTTCAGGGTGCCGGCCTCAAGCAGGACGACATCGTCTCGCACTTCTTCGTCACGTCGACGCACGACTGGCTGCTGTTCTTCACCACGAAGGGCCGCGTCTACCGCGCGAAGGCTTACGAGTTGCCCGAGGCGAGCCGTACAGCTCGCGGTCAGCACGTTGCCAACCTGCTGGCATTCCAGCCGGACGAGCGCATCCAGTCCGTCATCCAGATCAAGACCTACGAAGACGCGCCCTACCTGGTGCTCGCCACTCGCAACGGTCTGGTCAAGAAGTCCAAGCTCACCGACTTCGACTCCAACCGCAGCGGCGGCATCGTCGCCATCAACCTGCGCGGTGAAGACGAACTGGTCGGCGCTGTCCTCTGCTCCGCCGAAGACGACCTGCTTCTCGTCTCGGCACAGGGCCAGTCGATCCGCTTCTCGGCCACCGATGAGGCACTGCGTCCGATGGGCCGCGCCACTTCCGGTGTCCAGGGCATGCGTTTCAACGGTGACGACGAGCTGCTCTCGCTCAACGTCGTTCGTGAAGGAACATTCCTCCTGGTCGCCACGTCGGGCGGTTACTCCAAGCGAACCGGCATGGAGGACTACCCGGTGCAGGGTCGCGGCGGCAAGGGCGTGCTCACGATTCAGTACGACAAGAAACGTGGCACTCTGGTCGGTGCGCTCATCGTCGACGACGACGACGAGCTGTACGCGATCACCTCGGGCGGCGGCGTCATCAGGACGGCTGCCAAGCAGGTTCGTAAGGCGGGACGCCAGACCAAGGGCGTGCGTCTGATGAACCTCGGCGAAGGCGACACACTGCTCGCGATTGCGCGCAACGCCGACGAGCCCGAAGAGCTCGCTGCAGAGACCACCGACAACGCAGACAATGCCGATGGAGCTAAGGAGTCCTAGTGAGCACTCCCAACCAGCCGGGCAGTGACCAGAAGAGCGAAAGCACTTCAGGTTCGACGCCACCGAAGCCGGAGCAGGCAACTGCTCCGGCGGGGCCGCAGACCTCGAAACCTGCAGCTCCAGCGGACGGCGGACCCAAAGCTTCCGAGGCAGCTCCGGCGCCCAAGGCACCGGAGCCGCCTCGCGGCCCGTCGGCTCAGAAGCCGGCGGGTGGGGCTTCCGACGCCGCGGGTGCGGCCAAGGGTCAAGCTCCTTCCGCTCCTTCTGTGGCTCCGGCTGCGCCGGTAACTCCGGCAAAGGGTGACGGTCAGGCTCCGCCGCAACCGGTTGCCAATCAGGCTCGTGGCAGCCAGGCGCCGCCGTGGCAACGCGGACCCCAGCCGTCGGGTCAGCCGCAGGGGCAGCCAGCTCAGAACCCGGCGTCCAAGGCCCCGGCGTCGAAGGCTCAGCCACCGCAGAATCAGGCTCCGCAAAGTCAGCCGCAGACCAACATCACGCGCCCAGCCGGCGCTGGTGCTCCTGCGGGTCGACCGGCAGCTCCTGCCGGGGGTAAGCCGCCTGCGGGTCCGCAGCGTCCTGCAGCGGCAGGCCCTGCGCAGGGTGGTCCGGTGCAGGGTGGTCCGGCCAAAAACCCCGCGCAGGGTGGTGCGCCGAAGGGACAGCCGCAATCGGGTCGTCCCGCTGCCGGTGCACAGACGGGTCGTCCTGCCGGCAACCCGTCGGCACGTCCCGTCGTGACGGGAACGGCGGCTGCCGCAGCTACCGGTGGCGTCGCCGGCGCGGCAGCAGCCAAGGCTGCAAACGCCACAGTCGCCAATCCCACCGTCGCTAATCCGAAAGCAAAAGCCGCCGCGATCGACGGGCCGACTCGGCACATCGATCGCAAGGATCTACCGAAGGACATGCCTGACCTCTCCGAGGCCAAGCATCCGTTGCCTGCTGCGGTGAAGGGTGAGAAAACTCACGCCGTATCGGCCTCGGTCGTGGACGGTGCGCCACTGCGCGCAACGGTCCAGATCCGTCGTATCGACCCGTGGTCCACGCTCAAGATCACATCCGTGATCTCGGTGTCGCTGTTCTTCGTGTGGATGGTGGCCGTCGGACTGCTCTACGTGGTTCTCGACGGCATGGGCGTCTGGGATCGCCTGAACAACGCGTTCACCGACATCGTTGCCGACGGCGGCTCCGACGGTCTGGTGACGGCCGGCCAGGTGTTCGGCTACGCCGCGCTGATCGGTATCGCGAACATGGTGCTTTTCACGGCACTCGTCACGATCGGATCGTTCATCTACAACCTCTGCAGCGACCTGGTTGGCGGCGTAGAGGTAACTCTCGCCGACCGCGACTGACCTGCGAAAACATTGCTCCGCCGGGCCCGTTTTGGTGTCAGCGGCCCGGTGGGGTAATCTTTGGAATCGGTTCAGGGGCCTATAGCTCAGGTGGTTAGAGCGCTTTACTGATAATGAAGAGGTCGGAGGTTCAAGTCCTCCTAGGCCCACTCCCATGTGCCGAAGAAGGGTTGCTGGAATGAAGGTTTTCCTGCTTGTCGGGGCCGGAATTCTGGTAGCTCTCGGGGTCACCAAGCTGATCAAAAGTCAGCGCGGAGACAAGGTTTGGCACGATTTGGAAACAGGATAGAACCTAGGTACTCTGACTCCGGTCAGAAAACCGAACGGGGCCTTAGCTCAGTTGGTAGAGCGCTGCCTTTGCAAGGCAGATGTCAGGAGTTCGAATCTCCTAGGCTCCACAGTAAGAAAACACCCTCCCGGGATCCGGGAGGGTGTTTTTGTATGCCGATGTCCGACCAGCCGGTGCCCGACTCGTGGCCTCCCCTTCTTGAGCGAACGGTACTTTCGGCGCACTGAAGGCGATGAACATGCCGTTCGCTCGGAGTAGGGTGGCCAGAACCGCGCCCACTATGGACCGTTCGTCCCGAATTCTCCGGAAAGTCTAGTGGTCATAACCAGCCGGGCGTAGCGTGAGGAGAACCCAATTTCAGGAGGTTCGTAGTGCTTCACAACGACATTCCCAGCCACGGTGAAATTGCCGCACTCGCGGAGGTGGAAGGGCCCACCTGCATCACCATCGTGACTCCGACTGAAGATGCGCCGCAGGATCATGACAAAGCGCGCATCGCCTTCAAGGACCAGGTCCGCTCGGCACTCGCATCGGTGGAGGATCCGGCCGAGCGCAAGCAGTTCGAGGCCGAATACGCAGAGCTCGACGACGACGACGATTTCTGGCGCTTCCAGTCGCGCTCATTGGTCACGTACGCGACGCCGGAGCGTCTGGTGACCTTCCGCCTCCCCAACCGTCTGCAGGCGCTCGAAACGGTCAGCGATCGGTTTCATCTCAAGCCGCTGCTCCGTTCGGTGACGTTCCCCCAGACGGCGTTTGTTCTCGCTCTGGCAGAGGGTTCGGTGCGACTGATCGAGATCGCCGCCGATCAACCGGCCGACGAGGTTCGTGTTCAGGGAATGCCGAAGAACGCTGCGGATCACGCGGGCAAGTCGTCGATCAACAGTCGCACCGAGGCGGGTCGGCTCTCGGGTTCGGACAGCCGAAAGCTGCGCGTCAATCAGTACGCCCGTGCAGTCGATCACGAGGTCCGCGGTGTGCTCGCCGGCCGTGACGTCCCCTTGATTCTGGCCGCTGCGGAACCCATCGCGTCGGTGTATCGCTCCGTGAATTCGTACCGCCACCTGGTCGACAAAACCGTCGAGGGAAACCCCGAAGCCTTGTCGACGCAGGAAGTGGCGGACGGTTCGCGTCCGGCGCTCGACGACTTCCATGCCGAGCAGCTGGCGGCGGTGCGGGACACCTTCAATGTGCGCACGGAACAGGGACGCACTCAGACGGACGTCGCCGACGTGGCAACAGCCGCGACGTACGGACAGGTCGACACCGTTTTCGTCGACATCGATTCCGTCGTACCCGGAAGTCTCGATCCCCAGACGGGCGCTCTCACGACCGGTGAGTCGACCAACGGAAGCACCTACGGGGTCGTCGACGAGATCGCTCGTCGTGCGCTCCTGACGGGTGCGCGGGTGCTCGCTGTTCGCGCGGAGGACATTCCGGGCGGCGGCGCAGTTGCCGCGATTTTGCGCTTCGCCCCGTAAACAGACTGGACGCGTGTGCGCCTCGTGACCTGATTCGGGCACGGGGCGCATACGATTCCGGCATGAAACGTGTGTGGGAACGGCTGCGCCTCTATTGCAAGACGCTGCACCCGGTCGGGCTTGCCTTTGCTCTGGTCTTCTTCACCTGGTCGATGAGTCCGTCCCTGTTGCCGCGCGCGTGGTACCTGCAGGGCGTTGCGACGGGCATCTCGCTCGCCATGGGATACGGCGTCGGCGTGACGGTTGCCTGGATGATCCGCAAGTGCGGCGTCGAACCGCAGTGGTCGGATCGCACCAAGAAGATCGGCTGGCGAATCCTGTTGGTCGCGGCCGTCATTCTGGTGCCGACGTTCTTGGTCCTCGGTTCGTGGTGGCAGCAGATCGTTCGCGATCTCGTGGAAGCTCCACGCACCAATCAAGCGAATTATCTTCTGGTGCTGATGATTTCGCTCGGAATCTGGTTCATCCTGCTCGAGGCAGGCCGTGGTCTTCGGTTCACCACCAACAAGCTCACCGCCGTCGCACTACGGTTCGTTCCCCTAGAGGCGGCGAAGGTCGGCAGCTTGATCGTCATCTTCGCCCTCGGCATTTTCATCGTGAACGGTGCGCTGTACAACGGGCTGATCGCCTTCGCGAACTGGAGTTTCTCCGGTGCGGATCACGAAACACCGGACGGCATCGAACAGCCCATGATTGCAGAGCGGAGCGGTTCGCCGATGTCCGCCGAGGCTTGGGATTCTCTCGGCCAGGAGGGTCGCACCTTCATGGGTAGCGGTCCCACTGCAGCCGAGATCTCTGCATTGACCGGACGTGAAGCGAAGCAACCGATCCGGGTGTATGCCGGACGTGAATCCTCGGACTCGATCAACGGTGTCGCACAGCGGGTCGTCGACGAGTTGGAGCGCACCGGCGGATTCGACCGCGGAACTCTCGCAGTTGTCACGACCACCGGTCGCGGTTGGGTGAACGAGGACGTCGCGTCGGCGTTCGAGTACGTCGAGGGCGGGGACACGGCGATCGCGTCGATGCAGTACTCGTTCCTTCCGAGTCCGTTGGCCTTCATCGCCGACCGTGAGACGCCGATGATCGCCGGCCGCGCGCTGTTCAACGCGGTCTACGCCAAGTGGATCGACTTGCCCGTTGAGACGCGACCCGAACTGGTTGTCTTCGGTGAGAGCCTCGGCTCCTACGGTGGTCAGGCAGCATTTGCCGGCGCCCAGGACATGATGACGCGCGTCGACGGCGCACTGTGGGTCGGAACTCCCAACTTCACTGCCCAATGGCAGGAAATCACGGACAGTCGCGACTCGGGGTCGAAGGAAATTCTGCCGGTGATCGACGGTGGACGCGCCATTCGGTTTGCCGGTGATCCGGAGGATCTGGAGCTGAAGTCGGATTGGGACGACGATCGCATCGTGTACTGGCAGCACGCCAGCGACCCGATCACGTGGTGGTCCTTCGACCTGCTGCTCAACAAGCCGGATTGGCTCAAGGAACCGCTGGGCCGCGACGTGGATCCGGGAATGACGTGGGTACCTCTCGTGACCTTCTGGCAGGTAACCCTCGACATGGTCTTCTCGGCTGACGTCCCGTCCGGGCACGGTCACAATTACGGCGAGGATGCAGCGGACATGTGGGCCAAGATCCTGCACCCCGAGGCGTGGACCTCGGCTGATACCGACAAGCTTCGTTCGCTGCTGACCTCCAATCTGGAGCCCACGAAGTAGTCGTAAACGGTTGTAAGTCAGCCTGGGAAGGCGAAAACCTCACGAAAAAGTGTTACGTGAGGTATGTGTTACTCTGCGTTCGCTGTGTGCCAAGCCACAGCGCAGGCGAGCGTGGGGAGATCGAAACGTGAAGAGCAGAGCATGGTGGGCGGCCGGGGTTTCCGTCGCGGCACTGGTCATGGGTGCTGTGACGGCCCCTGCCGCAATGGCGGACCCGGCGGATTTCTACACGCCGCCGTCGGAGCTTCCGGCAGGTGCCAACGGAGATCTCATCAAGAGTGAGCCGTCACCACTGCTGCTGAGCGTGCCCGGATCGAACGGTGCGTGGCCGGCAACCGCCACCAAGATCATGTACCGAAGCGAGGACGCCAAGGGCGCCCCCGTTGCCGTGACGGGCACCTATCTCGAACCGTCGAACCCGTGGACCGGGCAGGGGGCGCGTCCACTGGTTGCCGCAGCGGTAGGAACGCATGGGCAGGGCGATCAATGCGCACCGTCCAAGCTGTTCAACACCGGTATCGAGTACCAGTTCCCGACGGACGTCATGGTCGGCTACGAGTCCATCTGGGTGAACACGTTGCTGCTCAACGGCATTGCCGTCGTTGTCACCGATTACGAGGGCCTCGGAACTCCGGGCGATCACACCTACGTCAACCGTGAAGCCGAAGCGCACGCCGTTCTGGACTCGGTGCGAGCCGCTCAGCAACTCCCGAACACGAGCATTCCCGCCGACGGCCCCGTCGGACTGTGGGGTTACTCGCAAGGTGGTGGAGCTGCCGCTGCCGCAACGGAATTGAAGCCGTCGTATGCTCCTGAGCTTGATCTCAAGGGCACGTACGCAGGTGCACCGCCCGCCGATCTGGCGGCGACGCTGCAGCAGGTCGACGGCACGTTCCTCACCGGAGTGATCGGATACGCGCTCAACGGGATCCTTGCGCAGTACCCCGAGGTTCAGCCGCTGCTCGACGCCGAGATCAACGATCGCGGCCGACAGATGTTGGCCGCCACCAAGAACCAGTGCGTCGCCGAAAGTGGATTGCAGTTCGGCTTCCAGCAGTCGTCGAGCTTCACCAATTCCGGTGAATCACTCTCCGCAGTTCTGGCGCGTCTGCCCATGGCGCAGGCAATCCTCGACGAGCAGAAGATCGGCAAGCTGACGCCGGAGTCGCCCGTGCTCATTCAGCATGGCCGCTCCGACGACATCGTTCCGTTCGGCCAGGGACAGCAACTGGCGCGAGACTGGTGCGGCAAGGGCGCGACGGTGCAGTTCTCCGTCAACGAACTGCCCCCGATCATTCCGGGACTGGCAATCAATCACGCGACGCCGTACCTGGTGGGTACCCCGGAATCCGTCGGATACATGATCGATCGCTTCAATAACGTCCCGGCACCGTCCAACTGCTGAACGTGAACATCGAAAAGCCCCGGAACACAATCTGTTCCGGGGCTTTTCGTATCTCGACTAAGCGGTCTTCTCGGCCGAGTTCTCCTCGAGGCGAGGGGGTGCGGAAGCGACCGGCGGATGCTCGCGTCGGCGGCTCTTGAAGAACACCGCGCCACCGATCACCGCAACACCGGCGATGACGAACACGGCGACGCGCTTGCGGCCGCGAGGCTTCTCGGTGCGTTCCGCGGACTTCGTGGGGATAGCCTTTGCGCGCTCTACGCCCTTCTTGGCGAGGACTTTGCCCTGACGACCCAGGAACAACCCGACCTGCCCGGCGCCGCGAGCGACCGATGTGGCGACCACCGCGGCGATGCGGCGAGCGTTGTCGGCTGCCTCGGACTCCTTGAAACGAGCCGCTGTCTCTTCGAGGTAGGCGGCAGTCTCGTCGAAGGTGTCCTCGACGCGGGCGCGCGCGTGATCGAAGGTGTCGGGCAACTGCGTGCTGAGGGACTCGGTCACTCGTGTCATGACTTCACTTTGCCACAAGGGCTGTACCGGGGTAGGTCGGTCGCAGATCGGACTTACGATGGATGAATGTCGACCTCCCCTGCACGGTCCCGTCGAAGCCCGGGCCGACCTGCGATTACGTCGACAGAAGAGATTCTCGATGCAGCGGAACGGGTGGGTTTGGACCGCCTGACGCGGGCGGAGGTCGCACAGGTCCTGGGCGTTTCCGCTGCGACGATTCGCCATCACGTCGACTCGACCGATCGTCTGTACTCGTTGGCGTGTGCGAGAGCTTTCGGACGTCTGCAGTTGGATTCGGATTCGAAGTCCTGGCAGGACTACCTTCGGACGTTAGGTCAGCGGTTCGCTGAACTCGTGACTGCCACGCCTGGGCTCGAGGACTACGTGCTTCGAGGGCCTTACGAAGAGCGCACTCTGGAGCAGTTCGAGCGAATCATGAATGAGGTACTTCTACGGAAGCCTGAATTCGACCGTGCAACAGCACATTTGCTCGGCTCTCGGACACTGATCATGTCGGCGGCACTGCATACACCGGCGCGCAATCGTTACCCGGATTCGCAGTATCCGAAGCCTGAGACTCTCTCGGCTGTTGTTTCCTGGACGCTCGACGCCTTCCTTGTCGGTGCCGAAAAGATGATCGATTCCGGCCTCGTTCCTACGGTCGTTCCAACTCCTGACGCTTCTTGGACTCACATTTCGGATCACTGATGCCCTTCCGGGATAGGAAGGTAAGGCAACCCACATTAATTATTGCTACTGTGGCAATTATGAATAGACACAGGTGGAGGCCAAGATTCCTCGGCGCGGCCGGGGCCGCGTTAGTGCTCGCGCTCGCTGGATGTTCGTCATCGAACACGAACCCGGACGCTGACGGAAGTCCCGCAGCGAGGGGAAGCTATCCGGTGACCGTGAGCACGGAATCCGGAGACGTGATCATCGAGTCGGCACCTGAACGGATCCTGACCTTGGGGAACCCGGCGTTCGAGAACGTCGTGGCGCTGGGATCGCACCCCGTGGCCGCGAGCGTGACCAACATCGACAAGCTTCCCTATCTGGCGGACTACGTGGGAAATGAGGCGCTCGACGAGTCCTTGGCTGACATCTATGCAGGGCAAGTGAATTTCGAGCGGATGCTTGCGGTCGAACCGGATCTCATTATCGCGCCTGCCTGGCCGGTTTTCACCGAGCCCGCCACGTTGGAGCGGCTCCGAACGATCGCTCCCACTTTGATATTCGACATGCAGGACGCAGACAACGATTGGAGAGTCGGCGTTCAGCAGGTCGCGGATGCGTTGGGCAAATCCGAGCAGGGTGGGGAGTTGATCACCTCGGCAGTCGACGAATTTACGGGTGTGGCTGCGTCGAACCCAGGACTTGCGAGGCGGCCGTACTCATTCGGGCTCTACTACAAGGAGCAGATTTCGTTGGGATCGGGCGGAAACATACTGCGCCTCTTCGGAATGAAGCCGGCGGAGGACCAAGCCGCGGTGGAATCGACGGGAACTCCGGTGACGTATTCGGGTGAGACCGCGGGTGACGTCGACGGTGAAGCGGTACTTCTGATGCCGTCACCACGGGATTCCATCGCGAACCTCGAACAATCGCCTTTCTGGGAGTCGAATCTGAAATCCCGCGTCGTATGGCTCAGTGATGCGCAGGGCGAGGCGATCAACAATGCGGGTGTACTTGGAAAGACGTGGCTGCCGGGAAACCTGGGTACCGCGTTGGGACAGTTGGGTTAGTCGAGCGTGGACAGGGCGAGAGAATCCCGGTTACCTGCGGGCATGGTCATGACCGTTGCCTCGATTGCCGAGGTTGAACAGCGAACAAACGACACCGTTCGAGTTGTGTTGCAGTCGAGCGAGTTCGGAAACCTGAGCGTTCGTGGGGCGGCGCCGGTGTTCAAGTTGTTCGTGCCTCGGGAGCCGACGGACGAGATGATGCTCCCCACCTTGGGGTCGGACAAACTCGCGGTTCCCAGTTGGGAGGCCGACCCCCGGCGTCCGATCGGGCGTTCCTACACAGCAATCGATTTCAATCCTGGCGATCGTAGGATCACGTTCGATGCCATAGATCTCGGGAAACCGGATTGGTGGCTCAACCGGACGGGCGTAGGCAGTCGCGTTGGGGTGATCGGATTCAAACACGAACTCGTCCTTGTTCCGGGCGTCACTGACGTCGTTGCAGTCGGCGACAGATCTGCGCGCCCTGCTGTCGGATCCTTGACGAATCTCGCCGAACAAGTCCGAATACACAGTTTCACGGGTCCGTCAGGCGAGCACGGATTCCCTGATATCGAGTGGGTGGACATAGTCGATCGGACCAAGGCGCAGACAGAATCGACAATGTTGTGGATCGGCGGAGAGAAAAGCTGTGTCGCCCGCTTGCGCAACCAAGCGATCGAAAACGGCCTACCGCCGTCCCGGATTGTCGCATTGCCGTACTGGTCGGCGGGGCGAACGCGCGACGAGTTCGATCATGCTCTGTACCGGCTGTACCAACGCGCAGCTGCGGACGGAATCGACATTTCCGATCCGGTCGTTGCCGCCGACATCGAACTGCAGTGACGCATGCCCCGTCGCACGGAATTGGCAGGCTCACATCCGCGAGAACGCCGGCAATGGCACGATGGTGGTGTGACTTCAACTCATCAGACCGCAACCGCAACGCTGCACACGAACCGCGGCGACATCAAGATCGCTCTGTTCGGCAACCATGCGCCGAAGACCGTCGAGAACTTCGTCGGCCTCGCCGACGGCTCGAAGGAGTACACCACCGCAAACGCCGCCGGCACCAAGACCGGCCCGTTCTACGACGGTGCCATCTTCCACCGCGTCATCGACGGCTTCATGATCCAGGGTGGCGACCCCACCGGAACCGGCACCGGCGGCCCGGGCTACAAGTTCGGTGACGAGTTCCACCCGGAACTGCAGTTCGACCGCTCCTACCTGCTGGCCATGGCCAACGCAGGCCCGGGAACCAACGGCTCGCAGTTCTTCATCACCACCGGCCCGACGCCGCACCTCAACCGTCGCCACACCATCTTCGGTGAGGTTCTCGACGACGATTCCAAGAAGGTTGTCGACGCTATCTCCTCCACCGCCGTCGATCGTGGCGATCGTCCGGTCGAGCCCGTCGTGATCAACAGCATCACCATCTCCTGAACAGGTAAAACAAGCAGATGACGAACCCCGGTTGGGGCGGCGGTGCGAGCGAGGGCATCCCGCCCCAACCGCGGTGCGTCCGCCATCCAGATCGACCCACCGCACTTTCCTGCAATCGTTGTGGACGTCCGGCGTGCCCGGACTGTCTCCGCGAGGCGGCGGTGGGATACCAATGTGTTGACTGTGTAGCTGCCGGTCAGCGTGACGTCCGCCCCGTTCGGGGCGTCGCCGGAAACACCGTGAGCCCCACCCGCGCGGTCCCGATCGTGACGTACACCTTGATGGGGCTCAACGTCCTGGCGTTCCTCGCCACCTTCGCGCAGTCGCGAAGCATCATGAACAATCAGGTCGGCTCGTCGATCTTCGCGAACTGGGCACTCAATCCGGGTCTGGTCGCCAGCGGTGACTGGTTCCGGCTCATCGGCTCCGGGTTCTTGCACTTCGGCATCTTGCACCTCGCGGTCAACATGTACGCCCTCTACATCCTGGGGCGCGACACCGAAATCGTGATGGGCCGCTCCCGGTACATCGGCATCTACCTGGTTTCGCTCCTCGGCGGTTCCGCCTCGGTGATGGCGTTCCAGCCGGTGTTCTCTTCGCTCACGGCCCTGTCCTGGACTGCTGGGGCGTCGGGAGCGATCTTCGGCATCATGGGCGCACAGGCCGTCCTTCTATTGCGTTTGCGTCGAAGCCCGGTCCCGATCATCTCGGTGATCGCGATCAATGTGATCATCAGCATTTCGCTGCCCGGGATCTCGTTCTGGGGTCACGCGGGAGGTCTGGTGGCAGGTGCCGCAACGGCCGCTGCATTCCTGTACGCCCCGCAGTGGTTGGGCGCCGGTGAGAACCGCGTGAAAGCAGTGCGTATCGGCTGGATCGCTTTTGGTGCCGTCACCGTGGTGACAATCGGAGTCATCGTGCTCCGCGTCGTCCAACTGCGCGAACAGCTGGGAATCAGCTAGCAAGAATCCTAGGGCCCAGCGGTTCTATGGATCAGCCGCCGATGATGGACTCGCAGGCGAATGTGATCTCGAAGCTCGACGTCTCCGTCGGGTTGCCCTTGTCCCGGGCGCCGATTCCCTCGCCCGTCACAACGAAGGTATTGCCGTCCTGCTTGGCACTGGCAGATCCGCCGGGCAGTCCCGGTGCGTATCCGGCGGTGTACGGCAGACCGTTCGATCCACCCTCGCTTCCGGCGATTCCAGCAGTCTGAACCGTGCCGGATTCATCGACGATGGCCGAGACGGTCAACATGCCGTAGGTGGGATTTTCCGCGTCGAGCAGTGTCATAACTGTCGTGCCGCCGTCCTTTGCGCACTTCGTCTCGAATTTGGCGTCGAGAGTCTTCCCGCCGACGGTGGCCGAGGATGTAGCGGACGGGGCGCCGGCAGCGCTCTTGTCGGAGTTGGTCTTGTCGGAGTCGCTGCCGCAGGCGGAGGCGAATAGGGCGACCGCCGCGATGGTGGCAGCGAGTGCGGTGGAGGACCGGCGGGTCATCGTGGTCCGAACCAACTTCGTCATGTTCTGTCCTTCAAGTCATGCGGTGCGTCCGCACTTGCTCTGGCTGTTTCGGCGACAACACTAGCCAGTGACTCGGTGCTCGTAGCTTTAAACCCCCAGCTCAGACGGGTTTGCCGCCTTCGACTGTTCAGGGACGTTCGTCGGGCTGCCCGGGATCATCTGCCGGATCTTTGGGAGCAATCGCACATGCAGAGACGGCTTCTGTAGAGATTGTCCACATAGGTTGGGCTCAGTCGTGCTTCTACTGTGGCTTGAGTCACTTCGTAGATAGCAACGCTGACCTTTTCCGAGGAGTACCCCTGCAATGACCTCCACCGATAGCACCACCACTGACGGTGGGGTTGCGCCGAGCGAGATCGAAACTCGCGTGGTCAAGAAGGTAGCGCGCCGGCTGATTCCCTTCCTGATCCTGCTCTATTTCGTGAACTATCTGGATCGTACGAACATCGCTTTCGCCAAGCTCACCATGAGCGCCGACCTCGGTATGACCGAGACGATGTTCGGGCTCGCATCCGGTCTCTTCTTCGTCGGCTATCTGCTGTTCGAGGTGCCGAGCAACCTGGCCCTGCACCGCTTCGGCGCCCGGCTGTGGATCGCGCGGATCATGCTCACCTGGGGCATCCTCGCCGCTGCGCTGGCATTCGTGCCGAATGTCGGCAGCCTCTATTTCCTCCGCATACTGCTGGGAATCGCCGAGGCCGGCTTCTTCCCCGGAGTTCTTCTCTACCTGACCTTCTGGTTCCCGAAGAAGTACCGCGTGCGCCTGATGGGCTTGTTCCTGCTGACGCTTCCGCTCTCGTCGGCGCTCGGTGCCCCGCTTTCGGCGGCCATCATCCAGTACGGCGACGGACTGTTCGGCCTCGCCGGATGGCGCGTGATGTACCTGATCGAGGGTCTGCCCGCCGTGATCTTGGCGTTTGTCGTCTGGTTCTACCTCACCGACCGTCCCGCCGACGCGAAGTGGTTGACCCTCGAGGAGCGCACCTGGCTGATGAAGTCCATGGCGGACGAGGAGAAAGAACTCGGCGACGCCGGTCACCAGTCGGCCGGTAAGACCCTGCGTGATCCCCGCGTCATCGGTTTCGGTCTGGTCTATTTCGGAATCACGTACGGCCTTTACGCTTTGAGCTTCTTCCTGCCCAGCATCGTCGCGGGATTCAAGCAGACGTTCGACACCGATTTCTCGCTCGTCGAGACAGGCCTGATCGTGGCCGTCCCCTACGCGATCGGCGCTGTCGCGATGGTGCTGTGGAGCCGCCATTCCGACAAGACCGGTGAACGAATGTGGCACGTTGCAGCCCCGACGCTCCTGGGCGCGGTATCCATTCCGATTGCGCTGTATCTGGATTCACCGTTCACCGTCATGATCGCGGTCTCGCTCACCGCCGTCGGCGTGCTCTGTGCGCTCCCCGTCTTCTGGTACCTGCCCACCACGTTCCTGACGGGAGCCAGTGCGGCCGCGGGTATCGCAATGATCAACTCGATCGGCAATGCGTCGGGCTTCGGTGCTCCGTACATCACCGGCTGGCTCACCGATGTGACCGGAAATGCCAAGGCAGGACTGTGGGTGGTGGGCGCCGTGATGCTCTGTGCCGCAATCCTTGTGGTGGCGCTGGCAAAGCGATCGAGCAAGCCCGCTCAGATCTGACCGAGTTTCCCCGCACTGGCACGCAACCGGATCAGGAGCGCCAGATCGAGCGCCTGGTCCGGCTGACGCCACTGTGTACCGATCAACCTGTCGATCGACTCGAGCCGTTGGTACAGAGTGTTGGCGTGAATCGCGAGCGCGGTGGCGGTCGCGGAGTGCTTGCAATTGTGTGACAGGTACGACGCGAGGGTGTCCAATAGCGGAACGCCGCGTCGTTGCTCCTCCTCGAGGAGAGGACCGAGGGAACGCTCTGTCAGGGCTTCCAGTTCTTCGCGGCCGGTGCGGCTGAGGAGAATTCGGTAAATGCCGAGTGAACTTGCCGGTTCCACGTGGGAGGCCCGCCCGAGAGTCTCGAGGACGTCGACGGTGTGCTGCGCCTCGACATACGCTCGCGCCAGACCTTCCGCTCCCACCGCGGGATCGGCGATTCCGACGGTCGGGTTCTCCGCCGGCTGCACCCACGCCGCCGCAACTGCTGCCGGTGACATTCCGGGAATCAGTGCGATGACTCGTGAACCATGTTCGGCAACAACGGTTCCGGACGGGAATGCAATTTCCTCGATACTGCGACGCGCACGGTCGACGGCGTCTGCCGGGCGGGCCACCACGACGGTGTACGAGCGGTCAGGATTGAGCCCGGCCAGGCGGAACTGACCGGTGACCTCGGCCGGCGTCGGCGCAGGCCTGGTGATCAGATCGACCAGAAATGCATCGCGTGCCCGACGGGTAGCTTCCCTGGCCGCCCGTTCGCCTACCAGCGCAAGCGCAATGGCCGGGGCTGACCTTTCGAGTGCCAATCTCATGGCGGCGGTGGGTTCCTGGCGCGAGAGTAGGAACAGAACTCCGAGTTGGTCACCGGCACTGCGCACTTCGGTGGCGAACAGGAACTGCTCACCGACGATGAGCGTCACTTCCTGCTCGCGTCGGTCAGCGGCAAAGATGTCGAAAACCCGATGAACACTCTCGCTCACCCGTTGCAGTCCCGGTGGGATCTCGGATGTTCCGGTCACGAAGAACACCGGCGAACCCGTCGACGCCGAGGTTTCCTCCACGAGTTCACGGACTCCACCGCCGCGCAGGACAACTTGTGTGAGCGATCGGTCCCAGGTCAGTGTCTGTTCGAGAAGTGCTGTGCGTTCGGCAAGTTCGGTGTTCGCGGCGTTCACTTCCGCAACCGTCGCGCGATAGCGTTCGAGAGAACGGGCATTCTCGATGGCCACCGAGGCATGGGCTGCGAGTGCGGACAGCAACGCAACTTCTTCGTTGCCGAATCGGCGCTCCTGACGTTTGCACGCGCACAGCGCACCCAGGATCTTGCCGTTCAAGGTCAGCGGCACGGCCAACAGGCCGCGCATGTTCTCCGCTCGCGCTGCGTCGTCGGCGGGCCCGATGTGTGCAAACGAGGGGTCGTTTCGATAGTCGGAAGACCAAGCGGGAGAGGAGTTCTCGACTACGCGACCGATCAGACCTTCGCGGAACGGAACCGTGAGGCCGAGCAGTTGGGAGGTGTACGCCCCGCTCGTGACTTCGATGATCAAGATGTCGTCGTGAATGAGAGCAAGGTACGAAAGATCTACTCCGAGTAGCCGTTTGGCCTGATCCACGATCTCCTGCAGAAGGGCGTGGTGATCGTGCATCGTGGTCAGCAGCGACGCGATGTCGTTGAGTGCCCCGAGTTCGGTGGCGCGCTGTCGGCGCTGAGCCAGGAGACTTCGTAGTTGAAGTGCCGATCGGGCTTCTCGCTCGATTTCGGCGGCGACTTCGGGGCCTGACCCAGCGGCCAACTGATCGCGGTGTTCGATCAGTTCCTCGGTGGACGCCTCGGCCAGGAGAAGCTGTAGCCAGTTCTCGTGCACCCGCACTCCCTTGTCAGACCAATTGTGAGTATGGAGAGAATGTCCATACGGTTTCCGGTTTCTCGGAGTAAATCTACATGGGGTGGTGTAGTCGCCGTCACTATCGTGGAGGCATGACACTCCTCGAGGCGCTCGGCTCGCAGATCGATGCGGATCGACTGATCACCGACCCCGACATCATGGCGAGCTACATCCACGACGACGCCGAGTGGGCTCCGTACGAGATGCCGGTCGCAGTGGTCCGACCGCGCACAGCCGAGCAGGTACAGACAGTTGTGCAGGCGTGCATCGCCCACGGTGCGCCCGTCGTCACGCGCGGCGCCGGAACCGGTCTGTCGGGCGGAGCCAACGCAGTCGCCGGCGGCGTCGTGATCGCCTTCGACGCGATGAACGCCATCAAGGAGATCAACACCCTCGAGCGTTTGGCCGTGGTCGAACCCGGAGTGGTCAACGATCACCTCCGCGACGCCTGCGCCGAGCACGGCCTCTGGTATCCACCCGATCCGGCGAGCGCACCCTGGTCGACGATCGGAGGCAACGTCGCGACAAATGCCGGCGGCCTGTGTTGCGTCAAGTACGGCGTCACCAAGGACTACGTGCTGGGCATGCAGGTGGTCACCGGAACCGGTGAGCTGGTTCGGCTCGGGCGTCGAACTGCCAAGGGAGTGGCTGGGTTTGATCTCTCGGCACTCATGGTCGGCTCCGAAGGCACTCTCGGGGTGATCACCGAGGTGACCGTCAAGCTTCGTCCTCAGCGCGATCCCGAACGCACCATCGTCGGATACTTCGACTCCATCGTCGCTGCGGGCAAGGCCGTCGAAGCCGTCGCCGCAGACGGTCTCACGCCGTCGGCCCTCGAGTTGATCGATCGGCAGTGTCTCCTTGCCGTCGATGCCTGGAAGAACATGGGCCTCTCGGCTGACGCCGAGGTGGTCCTGCTCGGCCGCATCGACACACCGGGCGAGATCGGCGACGCCGAAGCCGAGCGAATGTTGGCCTGCTTCAACCGCTCTGGAGCTACCTGGAGCGCCAGATCCACCGACCAGGAGGAAGCCGACGCCCTGTTCTCCGCCCGGCGTCTGGCATACCCCGCCCTCGAGCGGCTCGGCCCGGTGCTCACCGAGGACATCTGCGTCCCCAAGGCAGCGGTCCCGGAGATGCTGGCACGGATCGAGGCCATCTCGGCCAGGCACGACACGCACATCGCGAACATCGCGCACGCGGGTGACGGCAACCTGCACCCGCTGCTGATCACGCCACACGACGACGAAGCGGCGCGGAGGCGCGCTCAGGCCGCTTTTGCCGAGATCATCGACAACGCCCTC
Source organism: Rhodococcus sp. WY5 (assembly GCF_018588185.1). Lineage (NCBI taxonomy): Bacteria > Bacillati > Actinomycetota > Actinomycetes > Mycobacteriales > Nocardiaceae > Rhodococcus > Rhodococcus sp. WY5. The sequence continues at coordinate 1,131,625 of NZ_JAAMPR010000001.1, read as the reverse complement.
GAACTGGGCGGAACCGTCACCGGTGAGCACGGCGTCGGCCTACTGAAGATGGGCGGCTTGGCGCAAGAACTGTCACCGGCCGTCGTCGCGATGCATCACGCGATCAAGGGCGCACTCGACCCCCACGGAATCATGAACCCCGGCAAGGTGATCTGAAAGGCCGGGTGATCTGAAGGCCGGCTCCGTAACCGAATCGGTTTCCGGAGTTACGCCGCCGAAATGACGAGTTCCTACGCTCGAGTTGAACCGTTTGGCCAACTCGACGTATGGAGTCATGAATGTTCTCTTCCGATTTGACGCTGGCAAGTGTTGTTCCGCGGCGCGTGGAGACGGTCGAGGCCGTCCGGGCGGCTATCGCTCTCGACGGCGCCGCGGTCTTCGGTGGCCTGCACACCGAGGAAGATGCCATTGCCTTCGCGTCGAAGTTGCTCGGTGAGAAGTGCATTCGCGTCGGCCGCCAGTTCGAGGCGAGCGCCAAGAGTCAGGATGCCGAAGCAGCTGTCGTCGACACCCAACCGGTGGACGAACGCGGCCGCAAGCGCTCGTTCGGTATCTCCGGCGAGCGGATGACCGCCCACAACGACGGTTTTGCTTTCGGCGATTACGCTCCCGACTATCTGTTTCTGTGGTGCAAGCGCCCGGCGTACCCGAGTGGCGGCGACTCGTTTCTCATCGACGCGGTCAAACTGACACAATTGCTCGCCTTCGATCCCGCAACTGCGGAGCTGGCCGAATTCTGTTGGAGCACAGACATCGACCATTCGGAACCGAACTTCCCGCAGAACACATTCGCGCCGATCGCCCGGACGGTGCCGAGTGGACGCAACCAGGTTCGCTATCACCCGTACCTCGCGCCGATCGCCGGCGAATCGGAAGAAGCGCAGTGGCCGCTGGTGAAGCAGTGGAGTGAGGCTGTGATTCACGTGCGAGACAGCGGGCCGATGTTCCGTGCCGAAGCCGGCGAGATGATCTGCATCGACAACTACCGGGTGCTTCACGGCCGCGACGGATACACCGACCCCGGCCGTGAGCTGTACTCGATCTGGGGATGGTCGAGCGACGCAGTCGCGGTGCCGCAGCAGGCTCTCGACATCGTGCAGCCGGACCTCGCGGCACTGGCCATGTAACCCGCGCGCTTATTTCTCGGGCGGCACCAAACCGTGAACGGCGAGCACGTCCAGGACGTCCTCCGGTGACGTGCCGAGATCCCAGCGTCCGAAGATCAACAGCTTCTCCGTGTCGGTGGGACGGTCGACGATGTCGATCTCGAGCATCGGGACGCGTCGACCCAGACGCGGGTAGCGGACGAGACGCACGCGGTCGATCTGTTCGCGGGTGAACTCGTGGCGGGCGCGCAGGCGCTGCACCGCGATCGACTTGGTTCCAGCGCCTTCGATCACAGCCAGGCGGGGGCGCTGACGCAGGGCGAGTCCGCCCATCACGAACAGCCCGATCACCGCGAGGGCGAGCAGGAAGCGCCCGGCAGGCTCCGTGGGCGCGATTATCGAGGCGATCGCGAGGGCAATTCCGCCGCCGAACATCGCGTAGACAACACCCATCGGAGTGGCCCACGAGATCACCTCCGTGACGTTGTCACGAGGCTGTGGATGAAATTCATCCTCGAGCATGTGGATAACTTCCTAGGTTGTCCACAGGAGTTATCCACAATGGGGATGAATGACACCCATGTAATTGAATGACGGTCACGATCCGGGTCGAATCAGATACTCGCTGGTCAGCGCCATCTCATGGTCATCACAAGGCCCACAACCATGAAGCCGAAGCCGACGAGGAAGTTATAGTTTCCCAAGTCGTTCATCCACGTGATCGAATCCGCGGCCAAGTAGTACACAATCAGCCATGCCAGGCCGACAAGCATGAATCCGAGCATCACCGAGACGTACAACGTGCTCGACGGACCCATCTTCACCTTCACCGGAGTGCGGTTTGCCGGGTTGACTGTGTAGTCGTTCTTCTTACGGACCTTCGACTTGGGCATGACGTCCTCGCTCTACGGTGTGACCTGCATGTGTTACCTACACGCTAACGTAGCTGTGTCCAGTTGGTCACCGGCCGACCTGCACAATCCGGGAGGAGCCACGTGTCTTCGGGTGAATCTTCACGAACCGTCTGGCACATCGGTGTACTTGCCGTCTGCCTGGTAGCCGGTCTGATGGTCGCCACGGCGCAACGATCCGCCGAGGAGAACCAGCTCCAGGTCACCGAAAGCACCAGGCTCTCCGATCTGGTTCGCAGCGCCCAGGCCAATGCCGAAAAAGTCTCGGCCGACCGGGACGAACTTGCCGCCCAGCTCGATTCGCTGCAGCAAGACGCCGCTCGGTCCGACGCCGGAGTGGCCGCCGCGCTCGGTGACATCAAGAACATCTCCGCCGACGCGGGACTGACGGAGATGACCGGCCCCGGCGTCGTGGTCACCATGACGGACGCCCCGCGCAACGCCGACGGCAAGTATCCGGTCGACGCCACCCCGGACGACCTCGTCGTGCATCAGCAGGACGTCCAGAGCGTGCTGAACGCACTGTGGGCCGGCGGCGCCGAAGCGGTGGGCATGCAGGACCAACGGATCATCAGTACGTCGGCGCCGCGGTGCATCGGAAACACCCTCCTTCTTCACGGCCGTACCTACAGCCCGCCATACGTGATGAGCGCGATCGGCGATGTTGCGCGCCTCGAGGCGGCACTCGCTGCCGAACCGGGCATTCGGATCTACAAGCAGTACGCGACCCGCTTCGGCCTCGGGTACACGCAGGCGACACCGTCGCAGATCACGGTCCCCGCCTATACCGGCGGATAGCACGGGCGTTTACCCTGCTCTCATGAGGATTCTCGTCGTCGACAACTACGACAGCTTTGTGTTCAACCTGGTGCAGTACCTCGGCCAGCTCGGAACCGAAGCCGTGGTCTGGCGCAACGACGATCCACAACTGACGGCAGACCTCGAAGGTGCAGTAGCGCAGTTCGACGGCATTCTCCTGAGCCCTGGCCCCGGAACTCCGCAGCGCGCGGGAGCGACGATGGATCTGGTGAAGGTCTGCGCCGACACCAAGACCCCGCTGCTCGGCGTCTGCCTTGGACACCAGGCGATCGGTGCGGCTTTCGGCGGAACCGTCGACCGCGCGCCCGAACTGCTTCACGGCAAGACGAGCTTGGTTCATCACAAGGACGTCGGCGTCCTGGCCGGGCTGCCCGATCCGTTCACCGCTACCCGCTACCACTCGCTGACGGTTCTCGAGGACACCATTCCCGAGGAACTCGAGGTGACCGCACACACCGAGAGCGGCGTCGTGATGGCGATGCGTCACCGCGAACTGCCGATTCACGGCGTCCAGTTCCACCCCGAGTCCGTCCTCACCCAGGGTGGGCACCGGATGCTCGCGAACTGGCTCGCAGTCTGCGGTGAGGCGCCGCCGGAAGGACTCGTCGCAGCCCTCGAGGCCGAGGTCGCGTCGGCGCTCGGCGGCGCATTGCCCGCAATTCTCTGACACCTGTCCACAAAAAAGTGCCTCCCGGAAATCTCCGGGAGGCACTTTTTCACTTTGCTAGCGGCCGGGGATTCCGAGCGCTCCGACGCTGACGGTGATGACCGCGTCCTTGGAGATCTCCGAGCCCGGAGGCTGCGTCTGCGAGACGATCTTGCCCACCATTTCCGGGGTGAGCGTCGTGCTCTGGTTCTGCACCAGCTGCGAAGCGGTTCCGGCCCAACCGGCTGCGCGAAGCGTGCTCAACGCCTCCGACACCGTCTTGTTGGTCAGATCAGGCATCGCGACCTGGTTGCCGTTGGACACTCGTAGCGTCACGGTCGAACCCTTGGTGGCCGACGTACCGCCGGTCGGGTCGGTCGAAACAACCTGTCCCTTCGGCAGTCCCGAATCGATCTCCGTGATCTGGACGACGAACCCGGCACCTTCGATGTTGGGCCTCGCCACCTCTTCACGCTGACCGGTGACGTCCGGGACACGAACCTGCTCCGGTCCGGTGCCGACGGTGATCGAGACCGCGGAATCGAGAACAACCGACACTCCGACGGCCGGGTCCTGATTGACGATCTTGTCGACCTCGGCGACGGTCGATGCCGCCTTGCCGATGGTCGGATCAAGTCGGAGTCCGACGGAGTTGAGCTTCTTCTCCGCGTCGTCCTGGCTCAGCCCGGTCAGGCGTGGGATCGCGACCTGCTCGGGGCCGGTGGACACGTCGATGGTGACGGTGCTGCCCTTCTCGATGCGCACCCCGGCAACCGGACGCGTCGTGATGACGTTTCCGGCGGCGATCACCTTGTCCGTCTTCTGCTGACGCTCCACCTGGAATCCGGCGTTGGTCAGCGTCGCCTCGGCGACGTCGGCGGGCTGGTTGGTCAGGTCACCCGGAACGGTCACCATCTCGACCTTCGGCGAGTTCACCCGAATGAGGAAGAACGTCACCAGACCGATCACCAGAAGCGCCGCGATGCCCATCAGGGCGTAGCGTCCGCCCTTCTTCTTGGCAGGCGGCTCGGCGGCGCGAGTTGTCCTCGCAGCAACCGGCTCGACCGGATCGGGAGCAGTGCGGTAGTTCCCGGTGTCGGAGCCGACGGCGCCGAGGATGGTGGTGCGGTCCTCGTCGTTCATCACCATCGGCGCACTCGGACGCTGACCGCCCAGGACACGCACCAAGTCGCTGCGCATGTCGCCGGCGCTCTGGTAACGGTTGGCCGGGTTCTTGCTCATTGCCTTGAGAATGATCGAATCCAGCTCGCGCGGAATGTCGGGATTGATCTCCGACGGCGTCTGCGGATCTTCACGAACATGCTGGTACGCCACGGCGACCGGTGAATCACCCTTGAAGGGCGGCTCGCCCGTCAGAATCTCGAACAGCACGCAACCGAGTGAGTAGACGTCCGAACGCGCGTCCACCTGCTCACCTCGCGCCTGCTCCGGCGAGAGGTACTGAGCGGTGCCGATCACGGCGGCCGTCTGCGTCATCGGGCTCGACGCGTCGGAAATGGCACGGGCGATACCGAAGTCCATCACCTTCACGGCGCCGGCACGGTTGATCATGATGTTGGCGGGCTTGACGTCGCGGTGCACGATGCCGTTGCGGTGGCTGAAGTCCAAAGCCGCACAGACGTCCGCGATCACTTCCATCGCCTTGCGCGGAGCCATCGGCCCGGTGCTGCGCACGATGTCACGCAACGTGTCGCCGTCGACGTACTCCATGACGATGTACGGCAGCGGCCCGGCGTCGGTCTCGGCTTCACCGGTGTCGTAGACGGCCACGATCGCCGGATGGTTCAGCGCGGCAGCGTTCTGCGCCTCACGACGGAACCGCAAGTAGAACGTGGGATCGCGCGCGAGGTCTGCACGCAGCACCTTGATCGCGACGTCGCGGCTGAGTCGGAGGTCGCGCGCCAGGTGAACCTCGGACATTCCGCCGAAGCCGAGAATCTCACCCAGCTCGTAGCGGGAGGAGAGATTGCGGGGTGTCGTCATTGGTCTTGTCCTAGCGGTTCTTCAGCGTCTCCGGGATCCGCCAACGGCTCAGTGGTCGTTGTGGTCGTCGTTGTCGTCGTGGTGGTGGTTGTGGTCGTCGGAGTTGTTGTGGTCGTGGTCGGCGTTGTCGTTGTGGTTGTCGGCTCGGTCGTTGTGGTCGTCGGCCGAGTCGTCGTTGTTGTCGGCTCGGTGGTCGTCGTCGTCGGCCGAGTCGTCGTGGTGGTGGGCTTGGTCGTCGTGGTGGTCGGCAACGTCGTGGACGTGACGACGGGTGGCGTCGGGTCGCTCGGACCGTCGGTTGCGATCCAGACTCCGCCGATGATCAACGCCAACAAGATCAATCCGCCGCCGGCCCATGCCACGGCCTTCTGCCCACTGGTCATTCCGCCGGCTGCCGCGTCGTCCGCAACAGCTGCGCCCGTCACCGGACCCGCGTACGTCGGCGGCATGACCTGCGTGGCACCCGTCGCCGGCAACGCGCTCGCGGCACCGGTAGCGAGCAGACCGGGCGGCGGTGGACGCCTCCCTGCCCGAACGGCTGCAACGGCGTCGGCGAACTCGCCGCCACTGGCGTAGCGGCCGGCGGGATCCTTGGTCAACGTGATGTCGATGAGCTCGCGGATGTTCGGCGGCAGGTCGGCCGGCATCGGCGCCGGGGTTTCCTGCACGTGCTTCATCGCGACGGTCAGCGCGCCGTCACCGGTGAACGGGCGTCGACCCGAAAGTGCTTCGTATCCGACGATTCCCAGCGAGTACACGTCACTCGCCGCGGTCGCGTCCTGACCGAGAGCCTGCTCGGGCGCGATGTACTGGGCGGTGCCCATCACCATTCCCGTGCGCGTGACAGGAGAGTTCTCGACGGCCTTGGCGATGCCGAAGTCCGTGATCTTCACCTGGCCAGTAGGCGTGATGAGGATGTTGCCCGGCTTCACGTCGCGGTGCACGACACCGGCGTCGTGTGCGACCTGCAGGGCGCGGCCGGTCTGCTCGAGCATGTCGAGGGCATGCGGAACCGCCAGGCGGCCGACGCGTGCCAGGACAGCGTTGAGCGGTTCACCGTTGACGAGTTCCATCACCAGGTACGCCGTGGAATCACCCGAGCTGTCGCGGGTCTCGCCGTAGTCGTAGATTCCGGCGATACCGGGATGGTTGAGCTGTGCGGTGGTGCGGGCCTCGAAGCGGAAGCGCTCCAAGAACTCCGGATCGGAAGAGAACTCGGACTTGAGTACCTTGACGGCGACGCGACGGTTGAGCCGGGAGTCGGTGGCTTCCCACACCTGACCCATCCCACCGGTGGCGATGAGACGGATCAATCGGTAACGATCGGCGATCAAAGCGCCGTTGTTCAACGCCACGGTTCAGCCCCCTTGGATTCCGGCTGCGATGACTGCACGACCGATCGGCGCAGCAACCGAGCCACCGGTAGCGGCGAGTCCGCGGTCACCACCGTTCTCGACGATGACGGCCACGGCGACCGTCGGATTCTGCGCCGGTGCAAAAGCGATGTACCAGGCGTGCGGCGGAGTTTCCCGAGGGTTCACGCCGTGCTCGGCGGTACCGGTCTTGGACGCGATCTGAACTCCGGGGATCTTGCCGTCGCCGCCGGTGAAGTTCTCCGAGCCGATCATCAGATCAGTCAGCGTTGCGGCCACTGCCGGCGAGATCGCCTGACCCATCGACACCGGTGACGGCGTACTGAGATCGGTCAGATCCGGTGCCTGCAACTGGGAGATCAGGTTGGGCTGCATCCGCACACCGCCGTTGGCGACGGTCGCGGCGATCACTGCATTCTCGAGCGGGGTCACCGCGACGTCGCGCTGGCCGATGCTGGTCTGGCCGAGGGCAGCGTCGTCGGAGATGTCGCCGACCGTGCTGTCTGCAACCGGCAGCGGGATCGCGGGAGTGTTGGGTCCGATGCCGAAGGCGCTGGCCTCGTCCTTGATGGCGTCGGCGCCGTCCTTGATGCCCAGTTCGACGAAAGCGGTGTTGCACGAGCGCGCGAACGCGTCGCGCAACGACGCCGTCGGGTTGGGGCCGCACGTGCTGCCGTTGTAGTTCTCGAGGGTCGTGTTGGTGCCGGGCAGCGTGATCTGCGGCGCCGCGGTCAGCTGGTCGTCCGGCGTCGCACCGTTGCCAAGAGCTGCGGCCGTGGTGAGCACCTTGAACGTCGAGCCGGGCGGGTAGGTCTGCGAGATCGCGCGGTTGACCAACGGATCGTTGGGATCGGCATTGAGCTCGTCCCACGCCTTCGTGGTTTCGGCGCCGTCGTGGCTGGCAAGCAGGTTCGGGTCGTAGCTCGGAGTGCTGACCATCGTCAGGATGCGTCCGGTGCTCGGCTCGATCGCGACGACGGAACCGGTGTAACCCTTGCTGGTCAGCTGGTCGTACGCCACCTGCTGCATGGCCGGATTGAGCGTCGTGACGACGTTGCCGCCGCGCGGATCGCGACCGGACACCAGGTCGAAGAAGCGCTGACTGAACAACCGGTTGTCCGAGCCGTTGAGAATCGGATCCTCGGTGCGCTCGAGGCCGGCGCTGCCGTACTGCATCGAGTAGAAGCCCGTGACCGGTGCGTACGGGTACGGATTCGGATACTCGCGCAGGTACTTGTACCGGTCGTCGGTGGCGCGGGAGGCGGCAAGCACCTGACCGGAAGCCGAGATCTGACCTCGCTGGCGTGAGTACTCGTCGAGCAGCACCCGCGAGTTGCGCGGGTCTGCTCGCAGGTCGTCAGCTTTGATGACCTGTACGTACGTGGCGTTGGCGAGGAGCGCGACGACCATCACCATGACGGCCATCGCGACGCGGCGCAGTGGAGTGTTCATACGCGCGGCATCATCTCGGTATTGGCGTCAGCGATTGGGGGCGGACCTTTCTTCTTCGTCACTACCGGCGCACGAGCCGCGTCCGAGATCCGGACGAGGATGGCCAGCAGTAGGTAGTTCGCGAGCAGCGACGAGCCGCCGTACGACATGAACGGTGTTGTCAGACCCGTCAGCGGGATCAGCTTGGTGACGCCGCCGACGACGACAAAAATCTGGATCGCGATGGTGAACGACAGACCGGCGGCGAGCAGTTTGCCGAAGCTGTCGCGCACTGCCAGTGCCGTACGCAGGCCGCGCACGATGAGAAGCAGGAACAGCATCAGCACAGCGGCCAAGCCGATCAGGCCGAGCTCTTCGCCGATGGTCGCGATGATGAAGTCCGTCTTCGCGAACGGCACCTGGTTGGGCCGGCCACTGCCCAGACCTGTTCCGGCGATACCACCGGTGGCCAGGCCGAACAGCGATTGCGAGATCTGATACCCGGTGTTGGCGTAGTCGCCGAGCGGGTCCAGCCAGGTGTCGACGCGCACGCGTACGTGGCCGAACATCTTGTAGGCGAAGAAGAATCCGATGGCGAGCAGTCCGCCGCCGATCACCAGCCAGCCCACACGCTCGGTCGCGATGTAGAGCATCACCAGCACGGTGCTGAAGAGCAGCAACGACGTACCGAGGTCGGTTTCGAAGACGAGCACACCCACCGAGACGATCCAGGCGAGCAGGATCGGACCGAGGTCGCGGGCACGCGGAAAGTCCATGCCCAGGAAGTGTTTACCGGCCGAGGTGAACAGGTCGCGCTTGGCGACGAGCACGGACGCGAAGAAGATGATGAGCAGGATCTTCGCGAACTCACCTGGCTGAATGCTGAATCCGGGCAGGCGAATCCAGATCTTCGCGCCGTTCACGCTCGAGAACTTCGCCGGCAGGATCGCGGGAATCGCCAGGAACACCAGGCCTGCGAGGCCGAGTGTGTAGCTGAACCGCGCCATCAGGCGGTAGTCCTTCAAGAATACGAGCAGCAACACGAAACCGGTGATCGCCAGTGCAGTCCACATGACCTGCTGGTTCGCATCCGGTGACGGTGCCTCGACGCCGTTGTAGAGCGCTGTCTGTTCGTCGGCGAGGTCGAGTCGGTGGATGAGCACCAACCCCAGGCCGTTGAGCAGGGCGACGATCGGCAGCAGCAGCGGATCGGCGTACGGCGCATACCGTCGAATTGCCAAGTGCGCGATCAGGAACAAGCCCGTGTACGCGAGCGCGTACTTGGCCAGATCGAGAGTGATCTTCTGTTCCTGGCTCGCCTCGACGAGCAGAAGCGAGACCGTCGTGATGATGACGGCGAAGCCTAGGAGCAGCAGCTCCATGTTTCGACGGGTCGACTGGACCGGCGCCGGGGCAAAACCTCCGGGCGGACTCGGAAAAGCCGTCCCCGCAGCTGCGTTGGACGACATCAGTTGACCGTCCTGCAAGTCTGACCGGGAATGTCGGTCGGCGTCGGCGTAGTCGTGGGTGCTGCCGTCGTCGGCGTAGCAGGCTCCGCGGGCGGTGCGGGGGGCGGCGTGGTCTCCGGTGCCGGCGGGGGAGTGGGCGTGGCCGTTGTCGTCGGAACCGGCTCACAACGAGGCAGCAGATCGCCGCCGATGAGACGGATCATCTGGCTCTGCGCATCTTCACGCTTGCCGGACGGCAGCCCGGCGCGCACCTGCTCCTGCGCCGACGGCTGCAGATCAGTCACCTCGAGGATGTTGCAGTTGCTGGGAATCGCGTCGGGCGAGACGAGAGTGAGGACGTCGTCGTCGCCGACGCAACCCACCAGATCCGCGTCTTGCAGCGAGTAGCCGAGCACCGAACCGGGGATTCCGCGCAGCACCGTCACGCGGCCGTTGTCTTCGCCGACGTAGTAGTTGTTGCGGATGACGGCGCGGCCGATCACGGCGCCGACGCCGACCAGCGCGATCAGCACCACGGCGAGGACCACCCACCACAACCGGTTCCGCTTCTTCTTCGGTTCCGGTTCGGGTTGGGAGACAACTCGCTTGGGCGTCGCGCGCGGCGGACGCATGGCAGCGGCGCGGCCGGCAGCGGTGTTGGGGGGAGGGGCGTCCTCTTCCTCTTCCGTCGACGCGGCACCCGCGACGATGGGATGCGACTGGCCGTAATCGAGGTCGATGACATCGGCGACGACGACGGTGACGTTGTCAGGACCGCCGCTGCGCAGCGCCAATTCGATGAGACGATCGGCGCACTGCTCCTGCGAGCCCTCGCGCATCGTGTTCTCGATGGTCTCGTCGCTGACCACGTCGGAGAGGCCGTCGGAGCAGAGCAGGTAACGATCGCCGGCACGGGCTTCGCGCACGGTGAGCGTCGGCTCGATCTCGTTGCCGGTCAACGCTCGCATGATCAGGGATCGCTGCGGGTGCGTGTGTGCCTGTTCGGCGGTGATCCTGCCCTCGTCGACCAACGACTGCACGAACGTGTCGTCGCGGGTGATCTGCGTCAGGTGGTCGTCGCGCAGCAGGTAGGCGCGCGAGTCGCCGATGTGCACGAGGCCGAGCTTGCTGCCGGAGAAGAGGATTGCGGTGAGCGTGGTGCCCATGCCGTCGAGTTCGGGTTCTTCCTCGACGTGATCGGCGATGGAATCGTTGCCCTCGCGGGTGGCTGCCTCGAGCTTGCCGAGCAGATCTTCGCCGGGCTCGTCGTCGTCGAGATGCGCCAGGGCGGCAATCATCAACTGCGACGCGACCTCACCGGCCGCGTGTCCGCCCATACCGTCGGCCAAAGCCAGCAGGCGTGCACCGGCGTACACGGAATCTTCGTTGTTGGAGCGCACGAGACCGCGGTCGCTGCGCGCCGCGTAGCGGAGAACAAGGGTCACGGGCGTAGCTCGATTACCGTCTTGCCGACGCGAACCGGGGTGCCCAGCGGCACGCGCACCGCAGTGGTGACCTTGGCGCGGTCCAGATAGGTGCCGTTGGTCGAACCGAGATCCTCGACGTACCAATCAGCGCCACGCTGCGAGAGCCGCGCATGGCGCGTCGACGCGTAATCGTCGGTGAGAACGAGCGTCGAATCGTCGGCGCGGCCGATCATGACCGGCTGTGAACCCAGGGTGATGCGGGTACCGGCGAGGGCGCCCTGCGTGACCACCAGGTACCGAGGCACCTTCGCCTTGCCCAGCGAGGGCAGGACCTTTCCGGCACGGGTGTACCGCGGCGGAACCCTGACCCCGGAGCCGGCATAGATGTCGGAGCGGAGGGTGCGGAGGACTGCCCAGACGAACAGCCACAGTAGGAGCAGGAAGCCCGCCCGTGTGAGTTGCAGAATCAGGCCCTGCACGGCTGTCCACCTCCTTCTATGGCTCGAGCCCCGCCGCAGCGGGGTTCGAGCATTGTCGACTGGCAGCATCATAGGGGGCTCTGGGCCCCGAAGATCACGATACTGACAGCCGCGTGACGGCGGCGCGCCGACGGACCGCCGAATGTTCGATTGTTATCGGAAAAATCCTGGCGTCCGTTTCTCAGCTCAGAGAATGCGAACCAGAATCTCCGAGTGACCTGCACGAATGATGTCGCCGTCTGCCAGCTGCCAGTCCTGGACCGGTGCGCCGTTGACGGTGGTGCCGTTCGTGGATCCCAAATCGGACAGCATCGCGGTGCGGCCGTCCCAACGGATGTCGATGTGGCGACGTGAGACGCCCGTGTCCGGGAGGCGGAACTGAGCTTCCTGGCCGCGGCCGATGACATTGCTGCCGTCGCGAAGCTGGAAGTGGCGTCCGCTGCCGTCCTCGAGCTGCAGGGTTGCCGTCAGGCTCTGGGCCGTCGGTGCGTAACCGCCCTGCGGCTGGGCGTAGCCCTGCTGCGGGTAGGCCTGCGTCTGCTCGAAGTTGCCGCCCTGCTCGTAGCCGGCCTGCTCGTACGGCTGCTGTGTGTACGCCTGCTGGTCGTAACCGCCCTGCTGGTAGCTCTGCTGGTCGTAACCCGGCTGATCGTAGGACTGGCCGTTGTACGGCTGCTGGTAACCCTGCTGGTCGTAACCGCCCTGCTGGTAGCCCTGCTGGTCGTACCCACCCTGGTACGCCTGCTGGCCGTAGCCCTGCTGGTCGTACGGCTGCTGCTGGTAACCCTGCTGGTCGTAGCTGGCGCCCTGCTGGTCATAGCCCTGCTGGTCATAGCCCTGCTGGTCGTAACCGGTCTGCTCGTACGGCTGCTGCGGGTTCGGGTACGCCTGCTGGTCGTAGCCACCCTGCTGCTGGTTGTAGCCCTGCTGGTCGTCGCCCGTGCGGTAACCGTCGCCGCGGTCGTAACCGTTCTGGTACGGCGCTTCCTGGCCCTGCGGAGCGGCGTAACCGCCGTCGTCGTGGGAGTACCCGTTCCGTGCCGGCTGCTGCGGTTCGGGCTGGCGACCCGCCGGTTCGCGGCTTGGTTCGTAGCCTGAGTTCTGCGTCATGGGGCCGGCTCCTGGTTGTGACGGGACTGGATTGGAAACAGGGGGAACAATCGGTGCGGGTCGCTGAGGCGGCCGTTGTGGAGGCCGCGACGAAACCTGCGGAACATGCGACGGCGGTGATGCCTGCTCGGCGTCACCATCCGGGTCGACGGTTCCGCGGGTGCGGAACTGACCGGTGTGGAGCGTAGGCGAAGGCTCGAAAGTGACCGAGATGTCGCCGTACGTCTGCCAACCCTGATCGCGGATGAAATCCTGCAGGTGTCGGCTGAAAGCTTTGGTAGTCAGTTCGCGATCAGCTGCCAACTCTTCGTGGTCGGAGTTGTTGATGGTGATCACGTAGTTGTTGGGGGCGAGAAGGATTCCGCCGCCGAGGTGCTCGACGCGGTCACGTGCCTCCTGCTGGAGCGCCGCCTCTACTTCCTGCGGCACAACACCACCACCGAAGACCCGCGCGAATGCGTCGCCGACAGCTCCTTGGAGCTTTCGTTCGAAACGCTGCACGATGCCCATCGGGCCCTCCTCTCGCCTCGCATCTACGACGGCAAAATGCTCGGCAAGTAGCGCCGGCACCGCCTTGTCGCGTGTCGTCCAAACTGCTGTACAGGTTCCACGGTACTGTCAAATGTCGCTTCGGCAGTACCTGGCCGCTGTTTCAGCATGGTATCGGTTCTGGGCTTTTGGGTGCTCGGTGTTCATCGATTCGTGCCCTGAACTGCACGAATAGAACTTTCAAAGTTTGTCGTGATAATGTTTCGGCGTTGCTCGGGCGAGTGGCGGAATGGCAGACGCGCTGGCTTCAGGTGCCAGTGTCCTTCGGGACGTGGGGGTTCAAGTCCCCCTTCGCCCACCACAAGACGAGGCCACGAACTCATAAGAGTTCGTGGCCTCGTTTTTTGTTGTCGGCTATCTGGCCAAGGCCTGAATGAAGCTCAGAACGAAGTCCAATGCGGTGCCCGCAAACGGGTCGCCGACTGGTTGAGGGGGCGCGGCGGGCGCAGTGATCTGAGGGGTCATCATCCCTGGCGGCAGTGTGCCGGGCGGGAGATTGATGATGGCGTTGATGTCGTAGATGGTGTTGTCGGGACCGTTGGTCACCGCGAAAGAGATACTGCCGAGGTCGACGACCGGACTATCGGCTGATGCAGTACCAACTGCACTGCCGAAGGTGATCGCTGCAGCGAGCGCGCCGACACCGAGGGTGGCGGTGGTCCGGGACAAACGAGTAGGCGTTGCGGGTCCATTCACAGATGTGCTCCCTTTCGTGGTGACAGCATCCGCGTGGGAACGCGGTGGAGCCACGAGATTGCAACCACTACCAAGGAAGATAACGGACATCCACTTCATTGCGGGGTGGTTCGCAAGAAGTGTTCCGCGCTTAGGGAGCTGTCGTGATGGACATCGCGAGCAGATCTATCGGTGTTCCAAAATTGTCGTTTGAAACATCCGCCGGTGAACTTGAGATCCAGAGCAATCAACTTTCGGTGATCGCCGGGACCGCCCGAGATAATTTCAATAAACCTAGTCACTGATCAGCCAGTCGTTATCGCGTCAGCTCAGGTTGAAAACGACTCGGCAAGTGTGTGACTCCGAGAACAATCTTATGTCAGGTGAACGGCACTCTCCTTGACCTGATTGCTGAGCCAGACTTCCCACAATGAAGCCTTGAGGGGTAGATGGATGGGCGTTCAACGGACGCATCGAGTATTGCGGGTTCTGTCCGATTTGGCGGGTTCTGTAGTTAACCTGTTGGCAGAGACAACGCTGACGCCGTTGCTCTTATGTCATCCGTGATCCATACGTCTTTGATCGAAAGCAGAATGCACTTGGCGCAACGCCGCTCGACCTCCGCACCCACGACGCTTTACCGACTTACCGGTCTTGAAGGAAAAATCCACGCGATCAAAGAGAAATACCTCGGCGATTCAGAAGGATTCGAGACGCGCGAGTGTTCCGTCGGCGACCGCGAAGCACTCTTGGTGCACGGTCATATCTCAACCGAGCAACCGAAGTGGACTGAACGCGTCGGCTCACTGATCGAGGAACCGATCGTCGCGAAGAACGTGACGGCCGCAGCGGTATTGCTGATCGATGCAGGCGACAGTGTGACGTGGGCAATTACATACGGTATGGGATTTCTCTTGCTCGATCAGGCACATGTCGATCCGGGATTCGGGCAACGTCTGGCGATCAGGATCGCCGACCCTGAGAAGCTGAACTCGTTGACCCGTAAGACCATGGATGATCGAGCGAAAATCGATCGCTCATCGATTCCATCGGGTGCTCACCTCCGCGGGTTCGGTATCGGCGGCTTCGGTGAACTGGTTACTCGAGTCGTCGCTGCAGCCGAGTTGTCTGGGCTCAGCGTGGGTAAACCTTTCAAACTACGTGGCGCGGATGCTCTGAGCATGCCACTCGGACTGTCGCCGAAGACCTTGCTCACGGACTTGGCGATGATCGAGGAAGCGCTCGCACGACCTGCCCAGAAAGACCTCGAGGTGCTCGAACAACTGGTGGCGGTCAAGAAGGGCAGCGACAGCGCCCTTCTGCTTGACACAATGCTCGTCAAAGCTCTCAGTGCCGATTCTGTTGAGGGATTCGGATCCGCGTGGCCCCATGAAAGCGTCAACGAAAATGGGACTCCCGATTCGTTCGTAGTCAAGGGCAGAGGCCGAAGGGACGTCCGAGCAGGGGTCCCTACAGCAGAAGACATCAAAGAATCTGTCGACAAGAACAACATCCTCGATTCCCTAGATCGCGTGAAAATTCAACTCTTCAGCGATCCAGACGGCCAGGAAGCAATCAGTTCCGACATACCTCTGCGCAAGTGGATTGCATACGAAACAACCCTCGCCGGTCGAAGATATTTCCTTCACGACGGTGCGTGGTATCTGATGGACGATGCCTACGCGGCAGACCTCGCCAAACGCGTCCAAGAGATATTCGACCGCAACTGGCAAGGGGAACTACCGCCTTGGCCACCTGATCGTGAAGACGAAAAAATCGAAGAAAAGCACTACAACAAACTCGCTGCGGATGCCTGCGGCGGAGTGCTTCTGGACAGGAAGCTGATCTACACCTTGCAGAACAGGCGTGGATTCGAAACATGCGACATCCTCACATCTGACGGCGACTTGGTTCATGTTAAGAACATCGACTCATCCGCGCCCGCCAGCCATCTTTTTGCGCAAGGACACAATTCTGCGCACTCCCTCATGTCAGACAATCAAGCGCGAACGAAGTTCAAGAAACGCGTCGAGGATGCCGGCGGCGATCCTCACCTGGTGAAGAAGAAGCCGCCAGCTGTGGTGTTCGGGATCGCGCGCCGGAAAGGCAAATTGTTCACTGCCGAGACTCTCTATAGCTTCAGCCAGGTGACCCTGGTTCGCACAGTAAACGATCTGGAATCCCGCGGAATCGACGTCTACATTGTCCCCATTCTCAATGGCGCTGCCCCCGAGACCGCTGAAGCCTGACCTGGCGCGCGGACATTGCCCGCCGGGACACTGGCGCGAATCCCCGTCGAGCATCCGTCTCATTTGTCGGTTCAGGGTGACACGATGAACCGATTGTTCGTTGATGAAAGGTGCGGTGCGTGGCAGATAGTTCCTCTGACGGTGTTCCAGCTCGTCTGGAGGACCTCCAGTCAGGTGTGATGTTGATCGGTGTTGCTTCGGAGCCGGTGACGATCGTGGCCGTGGATCGGTACGGCACCGAGGCAGTGACCGTGACCTTCAAAGACGCCTCAGGCGGCCTTGGACAGCAAGTGCTGTACCGGCTCGACGAGGAGCGCCTGCGGATCGCGACCCCCCAAGCGCGGTGGGGTTTCGACGCCGACCCTGCCGACTTCCGGCTTGCCACCGAGGCCCTGCGGATCCGGATGGCCGGTCTGCACGATCCGATGGTCGCCGTCGCCTCGAGCGCAGTGGACCCGCTGCCGCATCAGATTCGAGCGGTCTACGGGGAACTGCTGCCACGAACACCCCTGCGGTTTGTCCTGGCCGATGATCCCGGCGCAGGAAAGACCGTGATGGCCGGACTGTATGCGAAAGAGCTGATGCTCCGCGGGGACTTGTCCCGGATGTTGATCGTTGCGCCCGGCTCACTGGTAGAGCAGTGGCAGGACGAGCTTGCGACAAAGTTCGGAATCGCGGCGGAGTTGTTGTCGCGGGAGTTGATCGCTTCCTGCGTGGATACCAATCCGTTCGACCGTCACCCGATCCTGATTGCCCGGATGGATCAACTCGCCCGCAACGACGACCTACTCGCGTTGCTGGACTCGAGCGAGTGGGATCTCATCGTCGTCGACGAGGCGCATCGGATGTCGGCGAGTTGGTGGGGCGGACAGCTCGACACGACCCGCCGCTACCAACTTGGCCAGAAGCTCGGTGAGATCACCCGGCACCTCCTGCTGATGACCGCGACCCCGCACTCGGGCAACGAAGCCAGCTTTCAGGCGTTCATGGCCTTGGTGGACCCGGACAGGTTCGAGGGCGAATACCGGGCAGGGGCGCACACCACCGACACTTCCGGGTTAATGCGACGGGTGGTCAAAGAGGAACTGCTCACCTTCGAAGGCAAACCCTTGTTCCCCGAGCGGATCGCCGAAACCGTTCCCTACACCCTCTCCGACGGGGAACAGCACCTCTACGAAGAAGTGACCCGGTATGTGCGGGAAGAAATGAACAAGGCCGGCCAGCTCGGCACCGACAACCCCCGGGCCCGCACCGTCGGATTCGCCCTCACCGTGCTCCAGCGTCGCCTCGCGTCCTCGACTCATGCGATCGTGCGATCACTGCAGCGACGCCGCGACCGCCTCGAAAGCAAACGCCGTGACATGCTCACCCCACAACCGCGACTGCTCGACGACACCACACTCGGGTCCAGGCTCGCCGACCCCGACGAACTCGACTCCCACGAACTCGAAGACCTCGAGGAACAGGTCGTCGACGCTGCGACTGCAGCCCGCACCGTCGCCGAACTCGACGTCGAAATCGCCCAACTCCAGAAACTCGTCGCACTCGCAGAGCAGGTTCGCGACTCCGGTGAGGACCGCAAATGGGCGGAACTGCGGTCCCTGCTCTTAGACGCAGACCTGCTGCGCGACCCACAAGGCGCACCGCGGAAGCTGATCGTGTTCACCGAACACAAGGACACCCTCTTCTACCTAACCGAGCAGATCCGCAACATCCTCGGCCGGCCCGACGCAGTAGTAACCATCCATGGCGGTACCCGCCGTGAGGAGCGCCGCGGCATCCGTGAGCAGTTCACCCACAACCCCACCACCCAGGTCCTCGTCGCCACCGATGCCGCCGGTGAAGGCCTGAACCTACAGGCCGCGCACCTGATGATCAACTACGACCTGCCATGGAACCCGAACCGTATCGAGCAACGTTTCGGCCGCATTCACCGCATCGGGCAAAAGCACACCTGTCGGCTGTGGAACCTCGTCGCTGCAGGCACCCGCGAGGGCCAGGTATTCACCCGACTCCTCGAGAAAATGGAAACCCAGCGCCGCGCCTACGGAGGTCGACTCTTCGACGTCCTCGGAGACGCGTTCGCCGACCAGCCACTACGCGGGTTGTTGATGGATGCCGTTCGCTACGGCGACGACCCCGCCCAGCTCGACAAACTCAACCAGATCATCGACGCCGAGGTCGCCCGCGGACTGTCCGATCTCCTCGACGAGCGTGCCCTCGCCCGCGAGAGCCTCGACCCGCACGAGCTCGAACGGTTACGCCGCGAGATGGATGAGGCTCGCGCACGAAAACTGCAGCCGCATTACATTGCCGCGTTCTTCAAAGACGCTTTTGCCCGCGCTGGTGGCCGGCTCACCCGCCGCGAAGCGGGCCGATTCGAGATCACCAACGTCCCGGCCGCATTACGTGCCCGGCAGCGACCCGGTGCTGCGTTGCCGATAGCCTCGCGCTATCACCGGGTCACCTTCGACACCGCCAATATTGATGCAGATGGTGGGGCGAGAGCTGAGTTCCTCGCCCCCGGCCATCCTCTGCTCGACACAGTCCTCGACGCCACCATCGAGACCCACCGTCATGCCCTCGAATCGGGCACAGTCCTGTTCGATCCCACAGACCCTGGCGAACAGCCGCGTCTGATCGTCGCGGTGACCGGGGAAATTATCGACGGCACAGGTCAGGTGGTCTCCAAATGTTTCGAATTCATCGCACTGGCCCCAGACGGTCAAGCGACCAGCTGTGGGCCGGCTCCGTATCTGGACCTGCATCCGCTGCCCGATACCGCCCGCACTACCGCGGACAGTGTGCTTGCGCAGTCGTGGCTCGCCGGTGGGGTGGATCGTCTCGCCGAATCATGGGCAATCGCTCACGCCCAACCCCAGCACCTCGACGAAGTGCGGTCCCGGGTACTGCCACTGGTGGAAAAGACCCGCACCGCAGTGCACAAACGGCTCACCCAACAGGTCAACTACCTCGACAGTGAAGCTGCACGTATCCGCGACAGTAGCTCCTCTGCCCAACGCGGTCGCCCGGCGAAAAACAAACAAAGTCCCGAGCGTCTCGAAGCCCGAGCCCGGGATCTCGAGGCGCGCTTGGAGGCTCGAACCGTCGAGCTCGACCGTCAAGCTCGACTTGCGGCGAAACCACCCCGAGTCGAAGGAGCTGCTCTGATCATCCCGGCAGGGATGCTGCCGGGCCCGGCAGCCACATACGCCCGGGACACTGCCCGGGTCGAACGCCGCGCAGTCGACGCGATCCTCGCCGCAGAACGCGCACTCGGACGGGTGCCCGAGGAAATGCCACACAACAACAAGGGCTACGACATCCGTTCCCTCGATGCGCAAGGCCGCTACGTGTTCATCGAGGTCAAAGGACGGATCGAAGGTGCGGAAGATTTCACTGTCACGTTCAACGAAGTCCTCTATGGCAAGAACGTCCCCGATCAGCACCGCCTCGCTCTCGTCGCCGTCAGTGACCAGGGACCGGACCACGATCAACTCCGATACGTACACGAGCCGTTCCGTCGTATCGAGATGGGCGACCTCGCTGCTACCCAAGTTCGCCTTGATTGGGCTAAGACGTGGGCGAAAGGAACCTCACCTTCATAGTGGGTTTACCTCGAATCGTCCGACCAGGGCCAACCCAGGAAGATGGCGGGGTCGCCCGATAGTGTTCACACCACACTTGCCGCGTCAGCGGTGACAACTCAGACAAGGATCCGCGCCGTGCCCGCCGAAAACTCCACCTCCGTACCGCGTCGCAAGCTCATCGAGGTGGCCTTGCCTTTGGAGACGATCAACAAGGAGTCGGCGCGGGAAAAGTCGATCCGTCATGGGCATCCGTCGACGCTGCATCTGTGGTGGTCCCGCAAGCCCTTGGCTACGGCGCGTGCAGTGCTGTTCGCACAGTTGGTCGACGACCCGTCCTCTCATCCCGACCGTTTCCCGACCGATGAGGCTGTTGCCGCGGAACGCAAGCGCCTGCACGAACTGATGGAACGCCTCGTCGTTTGGGAAAACTCAAATGATGACCGCCTACTTGCGGAAGCCCACCAGGAGATCCTGAACTCGACCAACGGTAATCCACCGCCAATCCTCGACCCGTTCGCCGGAGGCGGCTCCATCCCGCTCGAGGCTCAGCGATTGGGGCTCGAGGCCCACGCCTCGGACCTCAACCCGGTTGCGGTACTGATTAACAAAGCACTGATCGAGATCCCGCCGAAGTTCGCCGGACGTCCGCCAGTATTCCCGGGCGCAGCTGAATCACAGATCAACAACTGGCCTCGCGCGACCGGACTCGCCGAAGACGTGCGCCGCTACGGCCAGTGGATGCGGGACGAAGCCGAGAAGCGTATCGGGCACCTGTACCCGAAAGCGACGTTGCCCGACGGCTCCGAGGCGATGGTGATCGCGTGGATCTGGGCCCGAACAGTAACCTGCCCGAACCCGGCCTGCGGGATCGCGATGCCACTCACGAGCAAATGGTGGCTGGGCAAGAAGAAAGGCAAGGAAGCCTACGTCGTACCGTCGGTAGTGGATGGAACGGTGAAATTCACGATTGGACACGATGTGAAGTCGGCGCCGACCAAAGAGACTGACGGCACGATCGGGCGAACCGGGGCGAAGTGCATCGGTTGCGGGTCTGCGGTGGAATTGAAATATATCCGGGAGGAAGGCCGTGCTGGTCGGATCAACTCACAGTTGATGGCGGCGGTTGCCGAGGGCAAGCGGACACGCATATATCTGGACCCGACAGCAATACATGAGGCAGCGGCGCAGGTAGAACCACCTATGGATGTGCCGGACGGTAACCTCGCCAAAAACCCACGGGACTTCAAGACTCCAAATTATGGCATGATTGCCTTCACTGATCTCTTCACCCCACGTCAGCTTACGGCGCTAGTTACATTTAGTAACCTCGTTTCTGAAGCACGCGAGCGCGTCCTTGCCGATACGCTCGCTGCAGGTATGGGCGAGGGCGCATGCCTAGAAGCAGGCGGCACTGACGGGGCGGCGTACGCGGACGCAGTGGCGACTTATCTGGGGCTGGGTGTAAGCAAGATTGCTGACATGAACAACGCCATCGCCAGATGGAAATCGACCATGGATCAGGCAATCGCACTTTTCGCCCGACAGGCAATCCCCATGGCATGGGACTACGCCGAGACTCCGCCCCTGGCAGACAAGCATGCAGGCGGATTCGTCACAAGCATCACAGGAATGGCAAAGGTTCTCGACAAAATTTCGCCGTCGATTCCAGCGTATTCACTCCAAGCATCCGCATCCGATCGAACTCTGGAAGGCTTTCTCCTATCAACTGATCCGCCCTATTACGACAACATCGGATACTCCGATCTCTCGGACTTCTTCTATGTCTGGCTCCGTCGTTCGCTTCGATCAATCCATCCCGAGCTTATGGGCTCCATGTTGGTCCCTAAAGCCGAGGAACTCGTCGCCAACCCTTATCGTCATGACGGTAGGGACGGTGCGCACAGGTTCTTCGAGGACGGCTTCCGTGAGGTGTTCCGTCGCGCCCGCGAGTCCGCAGTACCAGACTTCCCAATCACCGTTTACTACGCTTTCAAGCAGCAAGACTCCGACGGCATGAACGAGGCCTCAACTGGTTGGGAGACCTTGTTGGAGGGCATGATTCGTTCAGGCTGGGCTATCACTGCCACTTGGCCTATGCGTAGCGAGCTCGGTAATCGAATGCTCTCACAGGGCACGAATGCTCTGGCATCTTCGATCGTTTTGGCCCTGCGTCCTCGCCCCGACGCCGCACCCACCACCGACCGTCGTGGCTTTATCAACGCACTCAAGGACGAACTGCCAGCCAAGCTCAAAGAGCTCCAGCAAGGCGCCATCGCCCCTGTCGATCTCCCCCAGGCTGCGATCGGACCCGGCATGGCCGTGTTCTCCCGCTACTCGGGCGTGCTCACCGATGACGGCAGCAAGATGACCGTCCGTGCTGCACTGTCCCGGATCAACGAGATCCTCGACGAGGTACTTGCCGAGCAGGAAGGCGACTTCGACGTCGATACCCGCTTCGCGATCGCCTGGTTTCGCCAGCACGGTTTTAATGCCGGAGTCTTCGGTGATGCAGACAATCTCGCGCGCGCCCGCAATGCGTCGTTGGATCATCTCGAGCGCGCGGGCATCCTGACTAAGCCCGCGGGCAAGGTTACGCTCCTTTCTCCTGAGGCTTTGGATGTCATGTACGCAGAGAAGGCATATGACGCTGTCACAGATCAACACATCAGCGCGTGGGAAGTGGTGATGCACCTGTCCCGTCTGCTCACAGCGAAGGGCGTGCCCGCAGCCGCGCAACTGCTCGCGGACGTCCCGGCGTCGATCGACCGCGATCTCTGCAAAGAGCTGGCGTTCTTGTTGTTCGCAATCGCTGAGGACCGCAAACAGACGAAGCTCGCCGTCGAGTTCAATGCGCTCGGCACTGCTTGGAATGACATCGTCGCCGAATCTCGCAACGCAGCAACCCAACTCACGTTCGACGCATAGGGGATCGAGTAATGGCACTGAGCAACCGCGACCGCATCGGACGCGCCTTCGAGCTCTTCGGCACCGCGCTCGACGAGTTCCACACCTACGTCCTCGCGAAGGAAATCCCCGCCGGCCAGGACTGGACCGCGTTGCTGGCACTCAAGGATTCTGTGAAGAGCGGTGTTGGCAGGACGTACAGCCGAACCGATCCGCAGAACGGGCTGCGGATGGTCACCGAGCAGATCCCGAACCAGATTCGCAAGGGTTGGTACCCGTACTCCGAACATCTTTCCCGTACCGAACAGAGTTGGGCGACGGAGCTGCGTGACGTGCGAAATACATGGGCGCACAACGGTTCCTTCACAGCCGATGACGCGTACCGGGCCCTCGATACTGCCGAACGGTTCCTGCGTGCGATCGGAGCGCCCGACTCCGCCGATGAGGTCCGCCGCTCCCGGATCGACCTGATGCGGTTGAGCTCGGACAAGGAGGATCGCAAGGTCGTCAAAGCCTCTCCGACCACGGAGGTCGGCTCCGCCGGTCTCGAACCGTGGCGCCTGGTGTTGCGTCCGCACGAGGACGTGGCCAGCGGAAACTTCCACGCGGCTGAGTTCGCGGCCGACTTGGCGATGGTGTCGCGTGGTGAGGGCGATAGCGAGTACACCGACCCGGTGGAATTCTTCCAGCGCACGTTCCTCACCGAGGGGCTGCGTGACCTCACTGTCCGTGCAGTCAAACGTTTGTCCGGTGATCTGAATGCCGCACCGATCATCAACCTGCAGACCAACTTCGGTGGCGGCAAGACCCACTCGATGCTCGCGGTGTGGCATCTCGCATCAGGTCGTCCACTGGCCGCCTATCCGCAGGAAGTCCAAGACGTGCTCGCTGACCAAGACCTCCTCAAAGCCCGCCGGGTCGCGCTCGTCGGCACCCAAATCCAGGCCGGCGCAGTTAAGGAGATGGCAGACGGTACCAAGGTCAACACGCTGTGGGGCCTGATGGCCTGGCAGCTCGGCGGCCGCGAAGCCTACGAGATCATCCGACAGTCCGACGAGGCACGCACCAACCCCGGTGACGCGCTGCGCCAACTCTTCCAGCAGTTCGGTCCCGCGGTGATCCTAATCGACGAGTGGGTCGCATACGCGCGTCAGCTCTACGGCCGCGAGGACCTGCCCGACGGCACTTTCGACACTCAATTCACTTTCGCGCAGGCGCTGACCGAAGCAGCGAAAGCCGTCCCCGGCACTCTTGTACTCATCTCGATCCCGGCGTCCGCCGAGATGAAGGACGGCGAGTATGTCGGTGACGAGGAGGAGGTCGGCGGCGAGAACGGCCGCGAGGCGCTGAAAATGTTGCGTAAGGCCGTCGGCCGGGTCGCCGATCAATGGCGGGCCGCGAACGCTGAGGAAAGTTTCGAGATCGTCCGCCGTCGACTCTTCGAAACCCCGGACAGTCAGGCCCTCGCGAAGATCAACGCCACCTCACAGAAGCTCGTCGACTTCTACCGCGATCACCGTTCCGAGTTCCCTCGTGAGGTGATCGAGAACGACTATCTGGACCGGATCCGCCGCTGTTACCCCATCCATCCCGAACTCTTCGACCGGCTCTACGAGGACTGGTCCACGCTGGAGCGGTTCCAGCGCACCCGCGGTGTGCTGCGGCTGATGAACACGATCGTGGGGCAGTTGTGGCGGGAAAACGACACTGCACCGCTGATCATGCCCGGTTCGGTGCCGCTGCGCGCCGACAAGGTGGTCACCGAGCTCGCTCAGTACCTCGACGACAAGTGGAAGGCGTTGATCGACACTGACGTAGATGGGCCCAATTCGGCACCGGCCCAGGTGGACAAGGCCAATACGCTGCTGGGGACTCGGCTGACAACACAACGGCTGGCTCGCACGGTGTTCATGGGTGCTACCCCGACCTTGAGATCGGCGCATAAAGGCCTGGACAAGCAGCGGGTATTTCTCGGCACTGCGATGCCGGGCGATGTACCCGGCAATTTTCACTCGGCACTCAACCACCTCGCGAACACTGCAACGTACTTCTACAATTCCGAGTCGCTGTACTGGTACGACACCCAGGCCAACACCACCCGCACCGCCCGTGACCACGCAGAACGACTCCACAAGGAGGAGGTCTGGAACGAGGTCATCGAACGGCTGCAGACTCACCGCAAGACCGCCGCTGACGGGTTCACCGCCGTGCACGTGGCACCGGAGAGTTCAGCCGACGTGCCCGACCAGCAGGAAGTTCGCCTGGTCATCGTGCCGCCGTCACACACCCACACCAAAACCGACTCCGACGCAGTTGCTTGGGCCCGCGATGTCACGGAACACCGCGGCAACGCCGCCCGCAGCCACAGGAACATGGTTACTTTCCTCGCAGCCGACGCGACCAGGTGGAAGGAACTCGACACAGCGGTCCGCGACTTCCTCGCATGGTCATACGTACGCGACAACGCCGACAAGAGTCTCGGTCTGACGTTCGCGCAGCGTGAGCAGGCTGTCGATCGGGTCGCCATGCACGACCGGACTGTGCGAGACCGCCTGCTCGAGACCTACCAGTGGGTGCTGGTAGCCATCCAGCCGGATGCAACCCGCCCGTTAACGATCGAGGCGAAGAAAGACTCCAGCGGTGAGCAGCTCTCCGTCCGGGCTGCCGCGCGCCTGCGCAACGAGGGATGGTTGACCATTCAGCGTGGTCCGGCGCTAATCCGACACGATCTCGACGGCCGGCTACGCGCGGCCTGGGAACGCGACGGCCACCTCACTTTCGGGCAGCTGTTCGGTTTCTACACGACGTACCCGTATCTCGCCCGGTTGCGCGACCGCACAGTATTGGAGGACGGCGCACTCTCGGTATTCGACGAATTGATTTGGCAGCAAACTGGTTTCGCGTTCGCCGACAGTTGGGACGGCACCGACTACGTCGGTCTGGTGTTGCCCTCAGACAAGGTGACACCGCCGCAAATGACGGATTCGCTGCTGCTGGTACAGCCGGAACGAGCAGAGGCACAGCGTAAGCGAGAAATCGCAGCAATCACACCGCCCGACGACTCTGGTGAGGGCACCACAGGAACTGACACAGATCCCGAGACAAATACCGAAGCTGAATCTGGTGAAACAGCGAGCGGGACATCCGCAGCATCTCGCGGAGGGAGAAAGAGAGACGGCGAAAAACCGGTCGTGGTGGCGCGAAAGAACCGCTTCTTCGGCTCGACCGAACTGAACTCGGACTTCTACGTCCGCGACTTCAACAAAATCACCAACGAGATCATTCAACACCTCGCTGCCGCAGACGGAGTGCAACTCGAAGTGAGAATCGAGATCACTGCAACGACCCCTACAGGGTTCGATGAAAACAAGATCCGAACAGTCAGCGAGAACGCCACTGTTCTCAAATTCGATCAGGCAGGATTCGAGGCCGAATAACCCACAGCAATCACCACACCGTTCCATAGATTCGTTAGGACGGTGTGGGCGTACCCGACTGCTGATCCGGGATAATGGGCGTCCCGCCGGGTGGTGTCTCGAATCCTCAGAGCGGCGAGACACCCTTGCAGGATTGACATTAAGGTGGACGATACCTACAACAGGGATCTTGGCCGGCGGAGGATCTCGCAAAGAGTGATCAGCTATCCAGCACCTTGGGCGCAATGGAATGGGACCCGTTCCGTGATTCGTGTCGCATAAAATCGGGCGCAATCTCGACGTTTACACTCGGAGATCTATTTCCTGCGTAGCCGTGGGCGACATCGATCATCTCCTGAACCGTTGAAACGATACGCTGAAAACGCCCGGGCTTGAGCTTTGGTTCATTCGGTTCGTATCGCGCCGGCGCCCTCAGAGATGCGAGATTGTCGAGTACCTGGGCGTGGTCAGCCGGGCTGTTTTGCGCTGCGGTCCACCGCCTAAGCCACTCTCGTCTGTGCTTATGACTTTGGTTTGTGTCCGACTGGAGCAACATCAATGCCTGCACGGTGAGTTCGGCAGATGAATAGAGGAGATCTATTGCAGGAGAGAGAGTGTCGTTTCCGCTGCTCACTGCGACAGCTAGGAAACCCTCGGCCTTGGTCAGTAGTTTCCTGGCTTGTTCGAGATTGCGCCGGAAATCGAAACCGAGGATCCCTGCGCCGTTCTCGGCTCGAAAATAACAGACCCATCCACTATCAGAGTGCACCTCTCCCTCCATCGGTTCGATGCGGTCAAGATATTGAAGTCCGTCCTCGGCCTTAGCAAGGGTCACCGCCATGCGCGCCTCATCGCCTAGTCGTACTTCCACTGACCGGTCACCCGAGGGCAACTCGGCGAGAAACTGATCGACACTTCGCGGAGCAATCGAGAGACCACGACGACGTACCTCAGGTGCGACGAATATCTCGAACATATTGCTAATGACGATGGTGTCGAATTGAGCTGAATGCTCGTCAGATACTGCTTCTGCGTTGGGGTCGTTTTCCACAGTCAGACTCTAGGTGATTGGAACGGAATCAGGTGACTGGATGCAGCCTTAGATGTACCTTTTTCCGCATCCAAACCACTTGTCTCGGAGGGGTGGGTCTCAATACGAGAGGCATGCTTTTTGTCGAAAACAGATCGATATTCGGCATCTGGTCAGCCGCGGCGATTGCGCAGGGGTCGTGTGTCGAAAACCCGGGTCGACAATCACGTCGAATTGCTGCGGGGCGTCCGGGGTTTCCGACGGCATTGAAGGGATCAAACCCGGTTGTTTGCGGATCAGTTCGCATGTCAACGCGCAGAGGTGGTGTGCAGAGATGGACAGACACGGTTGGCGAGTGGTCATCCTCCACCTGAAGATTTGAGTGCCATGGCGACGGAGGGTCGGCTCTAACTTCGTGATCCGATTCGATCATTGTGAAGGTGCGAAATTTCGTATCCATCTGGACCGCGGTGAAGCCATTCCTTCGGCCGCAAGGCTGCAGGGTTGAACCGAGCTGAGAACCTGGGAAGCGCATCGGGGAACAGGAGTTCGACCCGTAAAAGTTTGATGTCGATGGCATCGCGAGTTTCCATTCGTCGTTGATGTGGACCAATGCCAAAGTTTCTCGCCAGCGGTCGCTACGCCGGTCTCGATCCGAAGCGACCCAGCCGGCGCGCCAACAGGGTCAGGTCAACCTCTTGTTCAAAGGCGCGGCCGGAACGCAGGCGAGCTAGAATTGCGGCCCGTATTGCGTATTGGGCGTGTCCGACAGAAGTTCTCCGTTTTTCTTGGGCAGTGACAATAGGTTCACGTGTGTCCGAAATGTCGTCCCCATCGGGGACGCCTCAACCCCGCGCCTTCAGCGCCGCACGCGCCGCATTGAACCCACCCATCCCGTGGACCCCGCCGCCCGGGGGAGTCGCGGATGAGCAGAGGTACACGCCCGGGGCCCCGGTGGCATAGGGGTCCAGCCCGAACCGGGGGCGCGCGATGATCTGCCGTGCAGTGTTCGCCCCCGCGGAGATGTCGCCGCCCACATAGTTGGGGTTGTACGCCTGCATCTGCGGCACATTGCGCACGTGGACGCCCACGATCCGGTCCCGGAATCCCGGCGCAAAGCGTTCGATCTGACGTGTGATCGCATCGGTTGCGTTGCCCGGATATCCATGCGGCACATGCGCATACGCCCACACGGGATGGATGTCTCCCACAGATCGGGAGGGGTCGGCCAAGAACTGCTGGCCCAACAGAATGAAGGGCTTGTCCGGCATCTGACCCCGAACGGTCTGACGTTCGACAGCAGCAGTTTGCGAAATCGTCCCGGACAGATGCAGGGTGCCGGCCCTGCGGGCCTGCGGATTCGTCCACGGCACGACTCTCCCGTCGGAATCACCACGCACGGCGTAGTCGACCTTGTACGCGGCGGTGCCGTAGCGGAATTTGCGGTAGGCCCGGGCAATGCGGTCGGGCTGCCGACCGTCGAGCAGACGACCGGCCACGTCTGGTGCGATATCGAGCATCACGATGTCGTAGTCGGCGATCTGGGAGTAGTTGGTGACCCAGTTCCCGGTTTCGATGGTGCCACCGAGGCTGCGCAGGATCGAGGCGAGCGCCTCCGCAATTGATTCTGAACCACCTTGCGCCACAGGCCAACCGTGAGCATGGGCTCCAGCAGTGAGCATCGAGCCGACAGCACTGGAGAGTGGAAGGGTGAGCGTCCCGAACATGTGCGCCGCGACGCCACCGAACAGCGCCCGCGCTTGTGGGGTCTTGAACATCCGAGCGAAACCCGTCGCGGGAAGCAGAGCGCCCGTGCCGAAACGGGCGAGCATCAGCGGGTGCTTCGGAACGTGCACGATCGGCTGGAAGACGTCCTGCACCAACTCATCGAAGTTCTCGGAGAGGTATCCGAAGACGTCGAGCCAGCGCTTACCGTCGACACCCAGTCCTTCAGCGGTCCGGTTGATGTCGCGCCACAGAACCCCGGCGGTGCCGTCGTCGAGTGGATGGACCAGATCGATCTCGGGCCACAGCCACGTCAGGCCATGCTTGGCGAGCCCGAATTCGCGGTCGAGGGCCTTGAAGTAGGGAGAAGCCAAAGCGGTGGGATGGAAGGCGGAGCAATCGTCGTGGACGAGTCCGTCGACTATGTATTCGCTGCTGCGGGTGCCGCCGCCGATCTTGTCCGCACCCTCGATGACATGGACGTCGATTCCGGCGCGGGCGAGTTCGATCGCCGCCGCGAGACCGTTGGGACCACTGCCCACCACTACTGCTGTTGTCATTTGCGCTTCGCCACCCGTCTTCTCAAGGGTGAGCCTACGGAAATTACAGCGATGGCATTCTGCGAGCAAACAATTCAGGCCTAGACCTTGGTTG
The DNA here is from genome assembly GCF_018588185.1 of Rhodococcus sp. WY5. Classification (NCBI taxonomy): domain Bacteria; kingdom Bacillati; phylum Actinomycetota; class Actinomycetes; order Mycobacteriales; family Nocardiaceae; genus Rhodococcus; species Rhodococcus sp. WY5. Next base: position 1,102,079 of record NZ_JAAMPR010000001.1, on the reverse strand, counting down.
ATCGATCAACTTTTGTTACAGTTCGAGGCGCACTGGCCGCAGCTGATTTTCATCGCTGCGGCCAGTTGTTGCTTTCATCGCCCATCGCGCCTGTTTCCTGCGGATTCGGTATCCTGTGAATCGGAACTTCTCTGCACAGACGCAGCTCCGAAATCTGTCGAGGGGCCTTCTGGCTCCCTGCATCGCCGCAGTTCAGAGCAATTATAGGGCTACCTTAGTTGCGCCCGTGCCGGGGTTCTGAATTATCGTTTTCGTTACACGGTTGACTCACAAAAGTTTCAACCGACCGAAGACTCACGTCGCCGGGTGCCAGAACGCACACCATCGCGTCTGCGCAGGGCGGCTACTTCGGTGGTACCGAACACATCGTCGTGTCGGTGCTTTGAAGGACTTGCATTGCAAGTTGATGGCCATCAGCGCTGCTGGTCGTCGGTGCATCTTTATGGCATACGAAGGCTGGGTATGAAGCAACTTCCAGGCCCCCAGGGCCTCTATCACCCGTCCAATGAGCACGACTCCTGTGGAGTCGCATTTGTTGTCGACATGCATGGTCGCCGCAGCAGGGACATCGTCGAAAAGGCGATCACCGCTCTGGTCAACCTCGAGCATCGCGGCGCTGCCGGATCCGAACCCAACACGGGTGACGGTGCGGGCATTCTGCTGCAGGTTCCCGACAAGTTCTTCCGAGCTGTCGTGGACTTCGCGCTGCCCGCCGAAGGCGCGTACGCAACCGGTATCGCATTCCTCCCGCAGGGCGATGCCGATGCACACGAGGCTGCTGCTGCAGTCGAGAAGATCGTCGTCGAAGAGGGCCTGAAGGTTCTCGGCTGGCGCGAGGTCGGAACCGACGACTCCTCGCTGGGCGCACTGGCGCGCGACGCGATGCCGACGTTCCGTCAGATCTTCATCGGCTCCGAGGGTGACAAGTACACCGGCATGGATCTCGAGCGTCGTGCATACGTGGTGCGTAAGCGCACCGAGCACGAACTCGGATCCGAAGGCGCCGGCAAAGGTGGCCCGGGTAGCGAGACCGTGTACTTCCCCAGCCTGTCCGGCCAGACGTTCGTCTACAAGGGCATGCTCACCACCCCGCAGCTCAAGGGTTTCTACCTCGATCTGCAGGACGATCGTGTCGAGAGCGCACTGGGCCTGGTCCACTCGCGTTTCTCCACCAACACGTTCCCGTCGTGGCCGCTGGCGCACCCGTTCCGCCGGGTCGCTCACAACGGTGAGATCAACACCGTCACCGGCAACGAGAACTGGATGCGCGCTCGCGAGTCCCTGATCGACAGTGACGTCTTCGGTGGCCGCGAGAACCTGGACAAGATCTTCCCGATCTGCACCCAGGGCGCCAGCGACACCGCTCGTTTCGACGAGGTGCTCGAGATGCTGCACCTCGCCGGCCGCAGCCTGCCGCACGCAGTTCTCATGATGATCCCGGAAGCCTGGGAGAAGCACGAGAGCATGGACCCCGCTCGTCGGGCGTTCTACGAGTACCACTCGGCTCTCATGGAGCCCTGGGACGGACCGGCGTCGGTGTGCTTCACCGACGGCACCGTCATCGGCGCCGTGCTGGACCGCAACGGTCTGCGTCCGTCGCGTCTGTGGATCACCGAAGACGGCCTCGTCGTCATGGCGTCGGAGGTCGGCGTTCTGCCGATCGATCCGTCCACCGTTGTCCGCAAGGTCCGCCTCCAGCCCGGCCGCATGTTCCTCGTGGACACCGCGCAGGGCCGGGTCATCAGCGACGAGGAACTGAAGAACGAACTCGCTGCCGAGCACCCGTACCAGCAGTGGATCGACGAAGGTCTGATCCACATGGACGACCTGCCGGACCGTCCGTACACGTACATGTCGCACGAGCGCGTCGTCCTGCGTCAGCAGCTCTTCGGTTTCACCAACGAAGAGGTCAACCTGCTGGTCAAGCCGATGGCTCTCTCCGGTGCCGAGGCACTGGGCTCGATGGGTACCGACACTCCGATCGCCGTGCTCTCGTCACGTCCCCGGATGCTGTTCGACTACTTCTCGCAGCTCTTCGCTCAGGTCACCAACCCGCCTCTCGACGCGATCCGTGAAGAGGTTGTCACCAGCCTCGGCGCGACCATCGGCCCCGAGGGTGACCTGCTGCACCCGAATGCGGACTCCTGCAAGCAGATTGCGCTCCCGCAGCCGATCCTGCACAACGACGACCTGTCGAAGCTCGTTCACGTCAACGACGACGGCGAATTCCCGGGCTTCCGCAGCGTCGTGATCCGCGGCCTGTACCCCGTCAAGGAAGGCGGCGACGGTATCCGTCGTGCGCTCGAGGGCATCAAGTACCAGGTCTCGCAGGCAATCGAGGGTGGCGCACGCATCGTCGTGCTCTCGGACCGTGAGTCCACCGAGGACTACGCGCCGATCCCGTCGCTGCTCCTCACCTCGGCCGTGCACCACCACCTGGTTCGTGAGAAGTCGCGCACCAAGGTCGGCCTCATCGTCGAGGCCGGCGACGCCCGCGAGGTGCACCACATGGCGCTCCTCATCGGCTTCGGTGCCGCAGCGGTCAACCCGTACATGGCTTTCGAGACCATCGACGAGTTCCTGCAGAACGGCGAGCTCGAGGGTCTGACCCTCGAGAAGGGCATCGCGAACTACATCAAGGCAGCCGGCAAGGGTGTCCTGAAGGTGATGTCCAAGATGGGCATCTCGACGCTCGCGTCGTACACCGGTGCTCAGTTGTTCCAGGTCATCGGCCTCTCGCAGGAGCTGACGGACGAGTACTTCACCGGTCTGCAGTCGCAGCTCGGTGGCATCGGCCTCGACCAGATCGCAGCCGACGTCCAGGCACGTCACGCCGTCGCATACCTCGATCGCCCCGAAGAGCGCGCTCACCGCGAGCTCGAGGTCGGCGGCGAGTACCAGTGGCGTCGTGAAGGCGAGTACCACCTGTTCAACCCGGACACCGTCTTCAAGCTCCAGCACGCAACTCGCACAGGTCAGTACGAGGTGTTCAAGGAGTACACGACCATGGTCAACGACCAGTCGGAGCGCCTTGCCGCTCTGCGTGGTCTGTTCGACTTCAACATCGGCAAGCGGCCGTCGATCTCGATCGACGAGGTCGAGCCGGCCAGCGAGATCGTCAAGCGTTTCTCGACGGGTGCGATGAGCTACGGCTCCATCTCCGCCGAGGCTCACGAGACTCTCGCCATCGCGATGAACCGTCTGGGCGCCCGCTCCAACTCCGGTGAGGGCGGCGAACATCCGTCGCGCTTCACGCCGGACGAGAACGGCGATCTGCGTCGCAGTGCCATCAAGCAGGTCGCGTCGGGACGCTTCGGTGTCACCTCGCACTACCTGAGCAACTGCACCGACATCCAGATCAAGATGGCGCAGGGAGCCAAGCCCGGTGAGGGCGGCCAGCTTCCGGCTCACAAGGTGTACCCGTGGGTGGCCGAGGTTCGGCACTCCACGCCTGGCGTCGGGCTGATTTCGCCGCCGCCGCACCACGACATCTACTCGATCGAGGATCTCGCTCAGCTGATCCACGACCTGAAGAACGCCAACCCGCAGGCCCGCATCCACGTGAAGCTGGTCTCCGAGGTCGGCGTCGGAACGGTCGCGGCCGGTGTCTCCAAGGCACATGCCGACGTCGTTCTGATCTCCGGTCACGACGGTGGCACCGGTGCCACCCCGCTGACCTCCGTCAAGCATGCGGGCGCACCGTGGGAACTCGGCCTCGCCGAGACCCAGCAGACGTTGCTGCTCAACGGTCTCCGTGACCGCATCGTCGTGCAGGTCGACGGCCAGCTCAAGACGGGTCGCGACGTCGTCGTCGCTGCCCTGCTCGGCGGCGAGGAGTTCGGTTTCGCCACCGCACCGCTGGTTGTCTCGGGCTGCATCATGATGCGCGTCTGCCACCTCGACACCTGCCCCGTCGGTGTCGCGACGCAGAACCCGTTGCTGCGTCAGCGTTTCAGTGGCAAGCCGGAATTCGTCGAGAACTTCTTCATGTTCATCGCCGAAGAGGTTCGCGAGCTTCTCGCGGAACTCGGTTTCCGCACGCTGCTCGAAGCCGTCGGCCAGGTCGACATGCTGGACACCACGCGCGCTCTCGATCACTGGAAGGGAAGCAAGGCAGGCAATCTCGATCTGTCGCCGATCCTCACCCAGGTCGAGTCCGCGTTCATGGACCAGGACGTCCACTGCACCGGCACGCAGGACCACGGTCTCGACAAGGCACTCGATCAGCAGTTGATCGTTTCGGCCCGCAACGCACTCGACAAGGGTGAGGCGGTCTCCTTCGAGTCCGCGATCACCAACGTCAACCGCACGGTCGGCACCATGCTCGGCCACGAGGTCACCAAGGCGTTCGGTGGAGAGGGCTTGCCCGACGGCACCATCGACATCACGTTCACCGGTTCCGCCGGTAACAGCTTCGGTGCTTTCGTGCCCAGCGGTATGACCTTGCGCCTGCACGGCGACGCCAACGACTTCGTCGGCAAGGGCCTCTCGGGTGGACGTATCGTCGTACGCCCGCCGCTCGATGCAGCGGAAGGCTTTGTCGCCGAGGACAACATCATCGGTGGCAACGTCATCCTGTTCGGCGCCACCAGCGGCGAGGCTCTGCTTCGCGGTGTCGTCGGCGAACGCTTCGCAGTCCGTAACTCCGGCGCCACTGCCGTCGTCGAGGGTGTGGGCGATCATGGTTGCGAGTACATGACGGGTGGAAAGGTGGTCATCCTCGGAGCCACCGGACGTAACTTCGGCGCCGGCATGTCCGGTGGCGTCGCGTACATCTACAACCCCGACAAGGCATTCGAGAAGAACCTCAACACCGAACTGGTGGACCTCGAGGATCTTTCGGGCGACGACTTCACCTGGTTGAAGGGCGCCATCGAACGTCATCGCGACGAAACCGGCTCCGAGGTTGCAACGCGCATCCTCGCTGACTGGTCGCAGCAGGTGGGTCACTTCGCAAAGGTGATGCCCCGCGACTACAAGAAGGTTCTTTTGGCCATCGCGGCCGCAGAGAAGGATGGCAAGAACGTGGACGAGGCAGTTATGGAGGCAGCTCGTGGGTGATCCAAGCGGCTTCCTGAAGCACACGTCGCGCGAACTTCCGGTTCGCCGGCCGGTGCCGTTGCGCCTGCTCGACTGGAAAGAGGTCTACGAGGAGTTCCCGAAGGAAACCCTCAAGACCCAGGCCAGCCGTTGCATGGACTGCGGAATTCCTTTCTGCCACAACGGTTGCCCTCTCGGAAACTTGATTCCCGAGTGGAACGACCTGGTCTACAAGGACCACTGGCACGACGCCATCGAGCGTCTGCACGCGACCAACAACTTCCCGGAGTTCACCGGTCGTCTGTGCCCCGCACCCTGTGAGGCGTCCTGTGTCCTGGGCATCAACCAGGATCCGGTCACCATCAAGCAGGTCGAGGTCGAGATCATCGACAAGGCCTTCGACGAAGGGTGGGTCAAGCCGGTTCGCGCCGCGCACGCCACCAACAAGAAGGTTGCGGTTGTCGGCAGTGGTCCGGCCGGTCTGGCTGCAGCGCAGCAGCTGACCCGCGCCGGTCACGCAGTGACGGTCTTCGAGCGGGCAGACCGCATCGGCGGCCTGCTGCGCTACGGCATCCCCGAGTTCAAGATGGAGAAGCGGCACATCGACCGCCGTCTCGAGCAGATGGAAGCCGAAGGCACCGTCTTCAAGACCAACGTCAATGTCGGCGTGGACATCACCGCGGACGAGCTGCGTGAGCAGTTCGACGCAGTGGTTCTGGCCGGCGGCGCCACGGCAGCTCGCGATCTTCCGATCCCGGGCCGCGAACTGGACGGCATCCACCAGGCGATGGAGTTCCTGCCGATCGCCAACCGCGTGCAGTTGGGTGACCTCGACGCTCCCACCATCACCGCTGAGGGCAAGAAGGTTGTCATCATCGGCGGCGGCGACACCGGAGCGGACTGCCTCGGCACCTCGCACCGTCAGGGTGCGGCCAGCGTCCACCAGTTCGAGATCATGCCGCGTCCGCCGGAGACTCGCGCCGAGCAGACTCCGTGGCCGACGTACCCGCTCATGTTCCGCGTGGCTTCGGCTCACGAGGAGGGCGGCGAGCGTCTGTTCTCCGTCAACACCGAGAACTTCGTCGGTGAAAACGGCAAGGTCACCGGTCTCAAGGCTCACGAGGTCGAGATGAAGTCGGGTCGCTTCGAGAAGGTCGAGGGCTCGGACTTCGAGCTCGAAGCCGATCTCGTGCTCCTGGCCATGGGCTTCGTCGGTCCCGAGAAGCCGGGTCTGCTCACCGATCTCGGTGTCGACTTGAACGAGCGCGGCAACGTCGCCCGCACGTCCAAGTGGAACACCAACGTCGACGGCGTGTTCGTGGCCGGCGACATGGGCCGCGGTCAGTCCCTGATCGTCTGGGCCATCGCCGAGGGACGTTCCGCAGCAGCCGCTGTGGACACCTACCTCGAGGGTGTCACGGCCCTTCCGTCACCGATCCACCCGACAGCGGCTCCGCAGCGCTAGAGGCTCTCACAAAGCCGCACCCCACCGCATTCGGTGGGGTGCGGCTTTGTTTCTGCAAGCAATTCGCACGATCTGTAACAAACCTTCATCAATCGTGCATCGGACAGACACAACGCCCAGACAGTATGATTCCGGAGCACCGATAGTGGTGTACGGGTTGCTGAAGGTAAATCAGGGGAGTTTCATGCGTGCGAGGCGTCTCGTTGCGGTGTTGTCGGCACTTGCTGCGGCAGTAGTGGTACCGGTTGTCAGTGCTCCCGTGGCGTCGGCTGATCCCTGCCCCAGCCTGTACGTCGTGGCCATCCCGGGAACCTGGGAGCCCTCGGGCACCAGGCCCGGCGCCGGCATGCTCGCTCCGGTGACCAACGGGCTTCCGGGCTCCGTACGCACCGATTACGTCACCTACTCGGCGACGGCCTTCCCCTGGGAATCCAACGTCTACGCCAAGTCGAAGCAGCAGGCTGTCGACAATGCCCGCGGCATGATCGGTGCCATGGCTGCCTCGTGCGGTGACACTCGCTTCGCGATCGTCGGATACAGCCAGGGTGCCGACGCGGCAGGCGATCTCGCCGCCGAGATCGGAACCGGCATCGGCGTTGTTCCCCCGACTCGCGTCGAGGGCGTCGGTTTGCTGTCCGATCCCCGTCGTTCCGAGTCCGACGTCCTGATCGGCCCCGCTGTCGGCGGTAACGGTGCCAGCGGCCCTCGCATCGGTGGATTCGGTTGGCTGTCAGGCAAAACGGTGACGCTGTGCGCGGTCGGTGACCTGTACTGCTCGACGCCGAAGGACGATTTCGTGATGCGTCTGGCCGGATTCATGGCTCAGGCGTCCGATCCCACTCCGGCCAGTGCGCTCGCGCTTCGCGACGAGGCCGCCGTGATCGTCAATGATCTGATCACCGCAGGCGGTCTCCCCGCTTTGATGGCCCAGCTCGATCCGGGCGCGAACTCGCGGCGCATCGATCAGTTGGTCGACTTCTACGGCTCGCAGGTCCACACCGACTACACGCGTTACGTCGTTGACGGCGCAGGCAATTCGGCTACATCCTGGCTGCACGGCTGGTTGGCCGGCAAGGCCTGATCAGCAGTACGTCTGCTCCGCCGTGTCGACGTAGATCTCGGCAATGCGCTGCGAGGACATCGGCGTGATCTGTGAGTACACCTCGCCGACGGAGTTGAACTCCGCCAGCACTTCGGACCGAGGCATACCGTCAGCGAGAGCCTTGCAGGTGCCGTCGGCGTAGAGGATCTCTGCGGAATCCATTCCGGCGGGAGGGATCCCGGCCAGACGCAGAGCGGCGATGTACCGCTGCCCCTTCTCGCCGGCGTTCGCGACGATCTCTTCCGGTGACCGGGCGTCGATCGGTGAGTTTGCCGGTGGCGCCACCGGCAGCGTTACCGGTGGGGGCGTCGATTCGACGACGCTCGGCGCGGCTTCCGGAGTTGCGGCGGGTGGGCTGGTCGCCAGCGCCGACAGGGACTCGGGGGCAGCTGAACTCGACGTTGCCGCGATCGACGTGCTGGTGGCAGCAGATGTGGATTCCGCTGCGTCGCTGTCGGATTGGCTGCTGCAGCCGCTGAGGATTAGGCCCGCTGCCGCGACGCAGAGGACCAGTCTGTTCGTGTTCATCACCCGTGAGTGTTACATACCGTACCGCTTATTTTGTCCGTTTTAAGGAAACTCCCTTTTGCCCTGTTTTTAAGTCGAAGTCCTGTGATATACATCTTTTCAGTTGTTACTTGTGAGTAGGAGCACACCGCGAAGACCTTGTCGGCGGCGGTCGAAACACAAGCAATGACTGCGAGTTTCGTCCCCCATCACATAAACGGCAGGGAGAAATCAGTGCAGAAATCTCACAAGAACGGCAACCGACGTCTCGGCACGCGCGTGGCCGTCATTGCAGGTACCGCAGGTGCGGTCCTCGCGTTCGCGGCGCCGATGGCCTCGGCTCAGGATCCGGTCGACAATTCGATACCCGGTGCCGCAGTGTGTCCGGCTACTGCCGAATCCTGTGTGTCGGTTGTGGTTCAGAGCGGAACCTTCGACAACAACGGCTTCAACCTCCCGATCGGAAAAGGCGACATGATCATCGCCGCCGAGGCCGGCTCCGGTGAAGGTGAGTCCACCGTTCTTCTCCCGCGCGACGACGGACACCACGGTGTCTACTCCAAGCCGTTGACCGTTCCGGGTGGAGTCCTCGGAATCGACCTGCCGTTCGGCAATCTGTTCGGCCTCGCCGCAGTCACCGCCGAGGTGGAGGCGACCGCTGCCCCGACCCTCAACGGCATCATCACCGACATGGATCTGAGCATCCCGGTGCGGATGAAGATCAACAACGCGTTCCTCGGTGACAACTGCTACCTGGGCTCCGCGGCTGCGCCGGTGAATCTTCGTCTCGCGCCTGACCCGTCGGTGGTACCGACCTACACGGTGCTCCCGGACAATGCACTGAAGGTGAGCCCGGTCGGGAACCAGGCCACCGGCTTCGCGCTGCCCGCCGCCAGTGGTTGCGGACCGTTCGGAGTGCTGAACCCGATCGTCAACTGGCGAGCAAAGGTACCGGCCACGTCGGGAACCTCGCTCAGCACGATCTCCGACGCCTACCTGTACCCGGGCGGCCTCACCGGTAGCGATCCTCTCGACGATCTCGGTGGCGGAACAGGATCCAGCGGTTCCAGTGGCTCGAGCGGTTCGTCCGGAAGCTCCGGTTCCTGAAAACTCGGATGCCTTGAAGCAGCGGTGGTGACGGAATGTCACCACCGCTGCGGCGTCCGACCTGTAATAACCTGTGCCTCAGGGTGGGCGAAGGCGGACTCCATCAGGAGGACCTGCGCGGCCACGAAATCACAGGGGAGTCCTCAAACATGTTTCGAGACAGCGTTCTTGCGAGTCCGGTCCTGCGCCGGGGTGTGACAGCACTGGCAGTTGCGGCCGCGGCCACGATGTTTGTCGGTACTGCGGCAACGGCGGAGCCGGCGGCAGTCGTCGGTGAGGTGTCCGCGGACTCCATCGCGGCAGCCCGTGCACAGGCCATCGGAACGACGGTCACCGTCGTGGGAACCGCGACTACGCCGTCGGGAGTCTTCGAATCCAGCTTCTACGACAAGGGCTTTGGTCTCCAGAGCGGAAATTCGGGCATCTACATCAGCGATCCGAACAACTCCGGGATTGCTCTCGGCGATCAGGTTCAGGTCACCGGAGTCCTCGCGGATCAGGAAGGCCTGCTCGTCGTCCGCCCGACTGCCGTCGAGGTAATCGGCACGACCTCCCAGATCAGCCCGGCGCGACTGCCCCTCAATGCGATCGGTGAGGGTAGCGAAGGTCGTCTCGTGACGGTGTCCGGAATCGTGAGCGGACCCGTCGTCGACGATCTGCCGTACGGTCACAAGATCCTGGTCTCGGGCGCCGAGGGAAACACCGTCATCTTCGTCAACACACAGACCGGAATCGACCTCGATGCCGTCGCCGTCGGACGCCCGATCACCGTCACCGGTTTCAGTGGCCAGTACGCCAGCACCTACGAGGTTCTTCCCCGCTCGGAAGCCGATGTGCAGCAGGGTTTCACGGGCAGCCTGAGTTTCGGAAGCTGACCTAGATCTCGAACCGAGCTCCGACGCGCATCGACCCGGGAGACAACCGGCTGATCGTGCGTCCGAGCTTGGCTTCGACGGTCACGGGTACGACGGCCTTGTTTGTGCGAACCGCTTTCACGATGGCACTGGCGACTCGGTCAGGCGTGAAGTTGCGCTTGCGGTAGAAGTTGTCGACCTTGGTCTGGTTCTCGAGCTGCTCCTCGGCGGTGGTCCCGGCGAACTCGGTGGTCTTGAGGATGTTCGTGTGAACGAGGCCGGGGCAGATGGTGCTGACGCCGATGCCGTGTGGAAGCAGCTCTGCCCGTAGGCAATCCGAGAGCATGAATACCGCTGCTTTGCTTGTCGAATACGCGGTGAGGGCCTTCTGTGGTGTGTACGCGGCGGCCGAGGACAGATTGACGACGTGCCCTCCTGTTCCCCGGTCGATCATCATCGGGGTAAATGCCCGGCAGCCGTAGACAACTCCCCAGAAGTTGATGTCCATGACGCGCTCGAACTGGCGCTGCTCGGTGTCGGCGAACGTTCCCGAGAACCCGATTCCGGCGTTGTTGACGACGATGTCCGGTACGCCGTGATGTGCCGCGACGGTCTCCGCGAACCGAATCACGGCCTGTTCGTCGGACACGTCCACCTGATAGGCGTGGGCACCGCCACCGAACACTGCTTCGGCGCCGCCGGCTTGCGAAGGGATGTTTACAAGTGCCGCAGTGTCCTGCGCGCTTTCGAGATTGATGTCGGAGACCACGACGATAGCTCCCTGGGCGGCGAAGGCGAGGGCCGTTTCACGCCCGATGCCGCTGCCCGCACCGGTGATCACCACCAGCGTGCCGGTGAGATCGCGCAGTCGACGCTGCAACTTCGTTCCGCGTCGCCAGCCGGTGACGTCCTTCAGTAGCCCCATTGGTTGCCCTTTTCGTGTGTACGTTTGTGGCGTGTGTCTCTAGCTGACTTCCCCTCTGCGAAAGGTATCCGATGAGCGAGCTTCGTGTAGTTGCAACCATCCCGGCCAAGTCCGGTTCCGAGGACGACGTCCGATCGGCTCTGACAACTCTCGCGGAGGCGAGTCGGTCCGAGGACGGCTGTGTGTCGTACGAGTTGTTCGAGTCAGCGGCTGCGCCCGGCACGTTCGTCACGATCGAAACTTGGCGCGGGCAGGAGGAGTTGGACGCTCACATGCAGTCCCCGCATCTACAGGCCGCGCTGGCCGCTGCCGGACCACTTCTCGACGGCGCTCCGGCGATTCATCCGTTGAAAGGCGCCTGAATCAGAATGAATTCCTGACCTTCGCTAAGGGTCTGACCTGCGAATGTCGCTCGAAAACTGACCAATCGTCGCGCTTCATTCCACTGAGCGGGACCTGCGACTAATACCTGTGCCTTAAGTCACAAACTGTCTCGACAATGCTTCACATCACAGTTTCTGACCTGGAGGTTTTGAATGAGTCGCAGTTCTCGGCGCGGTCACCGCAAGGTTGCCGCCGTCGCGCTGGCAGTCTCCGCCGGCCTGTTCGTCTCGTCGTGCGCTGACAGCGGGAACGGGGGTGGGAGCGGCGACGCACCGGACTCCGGTTCGGGATTGTCCATCGGCCCGGTCAACGAGCAGTCCGGCGAGGGCGATCCGGTCAAGGGCGGCACCCTCACGTTCAGCGGGTACTCCGCCGTCACCAATCTCGATCCGGCGAAGACTCAGATCGCCGGTTCGGTCGCCGGTTCGGAGTTGGGCGCGATCTACGACACGCTCCTGCGGTACGACCCGGCGTCCAAGGAATTCGTTCCGAAGCTCGCAGAGTCGATGGAGCCGAGTTCCGACTTCAAGACGTGGACCCTGGAACTGCGTGACGGTGTGAAGTTCAGCGACGGGACGCCGGTGGATTCGGCGGCCGTCTCGGCGAGCCTCAATCGCTACGTCACCAACAAGGGACCGCAGTCGAGTCTGTACGCGTCGAAGGTCGCGTCGGTCGACACTCCGGATCCGTCGACGGTCGTCTTCAATCTCGTCGACCCGTGGACCGGTATCGAGTCACTGCTCTCGACGGGCCCCGGCATGATCGTCGCGCCGAGCGCCCAGCAAGGTGATCAGTTCACCCCGATCGGCGCGGGTGCCTTCACCCTCGAGAAGTTCGCTCCCAACGAGGAATTGATCCTCGACGCTCGGGAGGACTACTTCGACGGTGCCCCGAACGTGGACAAGCTGCGGTTGATCAGCATTGTCGGTTCGCAGTCCACCACCGAATCGCTCAAGAGCGGCGGCACGGACGTCGCATACATGCGTTCGCTACCGAACGTGCTGGATCTGATCGACTCCGGCTACCCGGGCTTCGTCGACATTCCGTCGCTGTCGTACCTGTCGCTGGTCAACACGGCACCCGGTCGTCCCGGTGCCGACGTGCGCATCCGTCAGGCATTGGCGCTCGCAACCGATCCCGTCGCACTCGACAACCGACTCAACGAGGGCAAGGGTCTGCCCGGACAGGTCATCTTCCAGGACACCTCCCGCTGGCATAACGACGTCGCTCCGATCGGCGTCGACACCGCCAAGGCGAAGCAGCTTCTCGACGAGGCCAAGGCCGACGGTTACGACGGCAAGATCACATACCTGACGCTGCAGGAGAATTCGGCGCAGGCGATGGCTCTCGCACTGCAGTCGATGGCCAACGCCGTCGGATTCGATTTCCAGATCGAGTACGTCAACTCGGTTGCCGACGTCGTCAAGCGTTTGTACGCCGACCGCGACTTCGACATGGCAACAGGTTCCGCCAGCCTCGCGGAAGCCGATCCTTTCGAGCGTCTGTACTCCAATCTCAAGTCGGGTGGACGGAACAACGCCACGAGCTTCTCCGACCCCGAGATGGATACGCTGCTCGATCAATTGGGTGTCGCGACGTCGACCGACTCGAAGATCGAGGTGCTCGCCAAGATCCAGGAGCGCGCCAACGAGGTTGTGCCGTGGCAGGTTTACGGCAACACCCCGTGGCTCGGTGTGTGGGGACAGAGCGTCCACGGCATTCAGCAGAGCCTGGACGGAATCATGTTCTTCGACAAGGCCTGGAAGAACTGAAGGCTTCTGAAGAACTGAAGAACTTAAGAACTGACTGGACCCGAGAAGCGTCCCTGCGGGGACGCTTCTCGGCATCAGAGAGTGTGATCGATCAAGAAGTGAGATCGAGGGCGGCGCGGACGATGCTGTCGGAGTCGAGGCCGTGGTACCGGTAGACGTCCTCGAGCGAACCGACCTGACCGAACCGGCTCACTCCGAGCGCAGCACCCGGAACGTTGTTGATTCCCGTCAGGAACGCGAGGGTGTGCGGGTGCCCGTCGAGAACGGTGACCATCGGCGCGGACCGGCTGCTCGGAAAGACCTGATCCAGGATCCACGACGGACCGTCCGCGAGACCGCGCCGCGATTGGAGCGCTTCGAAGAGCAAGCCGGGGCTGGTCACGCACACGACGTCGGCGGAAATACCTTGCTCGCCCAGTCTTTCGGCTGCGACCAGTGTTTCGGTGACGGTGGCACCCATGCCGACCAGGGTGACGGCCGGATCAGGGTTGTGCCGCAGTGTGTATGCCCCGGCCACCACCTGACGTCGACGGCGTTCTCGCGCAGCCGGATCGGTCGGTACCGCGGCCAGGGCCTGATCGACCGGACGGGTCGACAGGCGCAGATACGACGAGCTGCCGTCCGGGCGACCGAGGCGTCCGATGCTGTCGAGGAGCGTCCACTCCACGTCGACGGCGAATGCCGGTTCGAAACTGGTGCAACCCGGCTGTTCCAGTCCGATGGACGGGGTCTTGATCGACTGGTGCGCACCACCTTCGGCGGCCAAGGTGACGCCCGACGGAGTGCCGACCATGATCGACTGCCCTCCGGCGTAGATGCCGTACGACCACGGTTCGAGAGCCCGCTCGATGAAGGGGTCGTACATCACCCCGATGGGGAAGAGTGGCTGGCCCCAACGACTCCAGGTTGCACCGAGTTCGCCCATCAGTCCGACCAGGTTGGTCTCGGCGATGCCGAGTTCCATGTGCTGACCGGTGGGCTTCTCACGCCAGTGCATGATCGTTTCGGCGTCGTCGGCAAACCAGTTGTGCCGCTCGTCGGGGGACCACACGCCGACCTTGTTCAGCCAGCCTGCGAGGTTGGTGGTGGAACTGACGTCCGGGCTCAGTGTGACAACACGTTTCGCGGCGTCCGGCGCTTCGCGGCTCAGGTCGAGTAGTACCCGGCCCAGAGCTGCCTGAGTGGTGGACGTGCCGGAGGGCGTACGGCCGATGTCTTTCGGAACAGCCGGGGGCACCAGATGCTCCACCTTCGGGCGAGCCAGGCACCCAGCGGTTTCGGCGCAGATGCGGCCGGACGGGCTGTCGGTCTCGAACCGTTCCCAGGGCTTCGACGGATCCATGCCGAGTTCCGACGCCAGGTGCTCGAACTGCTCGGTGGTGAGCAGCGACGAGTGGTTCTGCGGATGACCCTGCGTCGGCAGACCCCGACCCTTGATCGTGTACGCGATGATCACGGTGGGACGGGTGTCGTCGATCTGTGCGTACGCCTCTCGCAGAGCGTCGAGGTCGTGGCCACCGAGATTGCGGATGGCCTCGAGCACCGTGGCGTCGTCGAGGTCGTCGATCAGCGCCGTGATCGCGTCGGCGTCCGCCGCGTCGCCGGGCAGTCTCAGACGTACCTCGTCGGCCGTGCATCGCAGCAGACGCTGATACTCCGGATTCGGCATGTCCAGGATTCGTTCGCGCAACGCGGTGCCGCCCGGCCGGGTGAACAGTGATTCCAGCAGCGCACCGAACTTCACGGTGATGACCTGCCAACCGGCACCCGAGAACATGCGCTCCAGGCGGGTTGCCGCGATGTTCGGCACCACCCGGTCGAGTGATTGGCGGTTGAGGTCGACTATCCACACGATCTCACCCAGTTCGGCAACCGAATGATCGAGAACTGCTTCCCACACAGCGCCCTCGTCGAGTTCGGCGTCACCGACCAGGGAGTACTGACGCCCGGTTCCGGCGCCGCCGAGGGAGGCGTCGACGTATCGGCGAGCGATGGCGCCCCAGATGGGAGCCGTCGCGCCGATACCCACCGAACCGGTCGAATAATCCACCGGATCAGGATCTTTCGATCGACTCGGGTAGCTCTGCAGGCCCCCGAATTCGCGCAGAGTCGTCAGGTAGGACTCGTCGAGTTCGCCGAGCAGATAGTTGATGCCGTGGAGCACCGGCGCCGCATGCGGCTTGACGGAAACCCGGTCGCCGGAACGAAGTTGGCCGAACCACAGGGACGTCATGATCGAGACCATCGACGCGCACGAGGCCTGATGGCCGCCGACCTTGAGCCCGCTGGGATTCGGACGGACACGGTTGGCGTGATGGATCATCGCGGTCGACAACCACAGAACGCGCTTCTCGATCTCCGCCAGTGACTCGGGAGCGTTCTGGTCGATGTTGGGGCTGTTCACGGCCGGTCCTGCCTTCAGTAGTGGACATCGATCACCGCACCGCCTGTACCCCAGATCGTGGGGCCGACGATGTGGTTGTGATGTTTGGCAGGACTTCCTGAGGCCGAACCGTTCGGTGCGGCAAAGTCCAGCCGCACCTGTCGATCTGTTGTGCAGATTCTGCGTCAAAGTCCATCATCGGCATACAGATTGAGCAATAGCTACCCGGTGGATTGAGCAATGTGCGCAACACCGAGGGCTGTGCGCCGTGACAGGTGGGCACTATGCGCAGTGCACCGCCAGTCGCGCGCGGTCAGTCCATCAGGTCGTGGACGTAGCACCAGCGCCAGGATTCGCCGGGCTCGTGTGAGCGCATGACCGGGTGCCCGGTTTCGCGGTAGTGGTTGGTGGCGTGCTGATGAGGGCTGGAATCGCAGCATCCGACGTGGCCGCAGGACAGGCACATGCGCAGGTGAGACCAGTTATCCTCGCCCAACTCGGCGCACTCCTGGCAGACGCCGGGCGTAAGCGCCGCCGGGTCCGTTTCGGGCGCATTGGTTAGTTCCTCGCAACCGGTGGGAGCGGGTGCGGGCTGCTGTGTGCGAGCTGCTGCTCGCTTCAGGATTTTCTTCATCGCCTTCCATACTGCATGCTGCCAGGGTGAACGGCATATTACTGGGGGTTGTAGTAGCGGCGTTGCTGGTGGCGGCGGTCGCGCGAAGGTTCGGGCTGTCTTCGCCGCTGATCCTCGTCCTGGTCGGTTTGATCGCCTGTCAGATACCGGGTGTTCCGGAATTGGAACTCGATCCCGACCTCGTCCTGTTCGTCGTGTTGCCTCCACTTCTGTACTCGGCAGCACTGGACAGTTCATACCTGGCTTTGCGCTCGAATCTGCGTCCGATCGGATTTCTCGCGGTGGGGCTTCCCCTGGCGACGACGGCTGCGGTGGGCTTTGTCGCCTACCTGATCGTGCCGGAGTTCTCGATAGCGGCTGCTCTGGTTCTCGGCGCCATCGTGGCGCCGCCGGACGCGGTGTCCGCGAGCGCAATCGGACGCAAGCTCGGCCTGCCGCGCCGGATCATGACCCTGCTGGGCGGGGAGAGCCTGCTCAACGACGCCACCGCTCTGACGGCGTACAAGGTCGCTCTCGCGGCTGCCGTCGGTACGGGTGCGACGCTGATCGGCGGCTTCGAGACCTTCCTCGTCGCGGCGGTCGGTGGAACGGTGATCGGCCTCGCGGTGGGGTTCGTCATCTCGAAGGTTCGCGGCAAGCTCCAGGATCCGGTGATGGAGAGCGGAATCGGATTGGTGGTGCCGTTCTTCACCTACCTGGCTGCGGAAGAGGTCCACGCGTCGGGCGTCATCGCGGTCGTCGTAGCCGGATTGTTCCTCGGCCAGCGCTCCACCCGTGCGAGTTATGCGACGCGTTTGCAGGACACGGCAGTGTGGAGGGCCGTCGACCTGATCCTGGAGTCGTTCGTCTTCCTGTTGATCGGTCTCCAATTGCCCAGTGTCGTCAACGGATTGCAGGGGTACAGCACTTCGATCGTCGTCTGGGCGTCGGTTGCCGTTCTCGTGACCGTCGTGGTGGTCCGAATCGCCTGGGTGTTCCCGTTCACGTACGTACCGCGCTGGCTGTCGCCGCGTATTCGAGCGCGAGAGCCGGAGATTTCGGCGCGGGCGGTGTTCGTCGTGTCGTGGGCCGGTATGCGAGGGGTCGTGTCGCTGGCAGCTGCCTTCGCCATTCCGCTGACGGTCAACAGTGGGGAGGACTTCCCGGGGCGGTCGCTGATCCTCTTCCTGACGTTTGTCGTCGTGGTCGGCACGCTGTTGCTGCACGGCCTGACGTTGCCGTGGGTGATCCGTGTCCTCGGCGTGCAGGGGGACGAAGAGCAGTCCGACGCACGCGCCGAGGCGGCAGCCCAGGACAAGGCTGCACGGGCCGCTGCGGCGCGGCTGGACGAATTGGTCGGAGCCGACGCCGACGACGTCCCTCAGGTCCGCAATCGTGCCGCGGACATCTTGCGAAGCTGGAACACCCACCGCGCGAACTCGGCGTGGGAGCGACTGGGACGCAGCGACGAGGATCTGGGGGAGAGCCCGTCGAACGCCTTCCGCTCGCTGCGCCTCGAGATGATCGATGCCGAGCGAGGCGTCTTCATCGCCGAACGCGATGCCGGCCGGATCGACGACGAGGTCCTCCGGAAGGTACTTCGCGAGCTCGATCTCGAGGAAGCGACGCTCGACCGGGACTAGACCGGCTGGTCTGCTGTCCACGAAGGTAACCGCTGGCCAGGGTCGGTTTACCTGACTGTTGAGGCCTGCAACTTAACCGATTCCACTGAGCGAGACTCGATCCAATTTTCTGTGCCTCCCATCACAGACTGTTTCGTGTTCAACATCACGTCACGGTCTTACCCCGCCTTGGAGGCATTCGAATGAGTCGTAGTTCCCGCCGCGGAAGTCGCAGATTGGCTGCGGCTGCGCTGGCGATCACCGCAAGTATGTTCCTGGCGTCGTGCGCCGACAACGGCTCGAGCAATGGCGGCGGCGAATCCGCTGATTCCGGTTCCTCGCTGAAGATCGGCATGGTCAACGAGCAGGCCGATCCCGGCACTCCCACCAAGGGCGGCACGCTGACGTTCAGCGGTTACTCGGCGGTCACGACTCTCGATCCCGCGAAGGCTCAGGTTGCCGGCGCCACCGGTGGCAGCGAGCTCAGCGCCATCTACGACGTGCTCATGCGTTACGACCCGATCGGGCAGAAGTTCGAGCCCAAGCTCGCTCAGTCGCTCGAAGCGAGTTCGGACAGCAAGACCTGGACGCTGAAGCTCCGCGACGGTGTGAAGTTCAGCGATGGCACAGCTCTCGACTCGAAGGCCGTCGCCGACAGCATCAACCGCTACGTCACCAACAAGGGACCTCAGTCGAGCCTGTGGGCTTCCAAGGTTGCCTCGATCGACACCCCCGACGCGACGACCGTAGTCTTCAACCTCGTTGATCCGTGGACAGGCATCCAGTCGATGCTCGCCACCGGACCCGGCATGATCGTCGCCCCGAGCGCCCAGCAGGGTGACCAGTTCACCCCGATCGGCGCCGGCGCCTTCACCCTCGAGAAGTTCGCTCCCAACGAGGAACTGCTGTTGGCTGCTCGCCCCGACTACTACGACGGCGCACCGAACATCGACAAGCTCAAGCTGATCAGCATCGTCGGCGCTCAGCCCACCGCCGAAGCACTCAAGACGGGCGGCATCGACGCCGCGTACATGCGTACGCTCACCCCGATCCTGGATCTGATCGAGTCGGGTTACCCCGGCTTCGTCGACATCCCGTCGCTCGGTTACATCGCCAACGTGAACATGGCCCCGGGCCGCCCGGGCTCGGATGTCCGTGTCCGCCAGGCGATGGCGCTGGCCGTCGATCCGGAGACGCTCAACACCCGCGTCAACAACGGCAAGGGACTGCCCGGCCAGGAGATCTTCCAGGACACCTCGCGCTGGCACAACGACGTCGCACCGATCGGCGTCGATCCCGCCAAGGCGAAGGAACTGCTCGATCAGGCCAAGGCCGACGGCTACGACGGAAAGATCACCTTCCTCTCCATCCAGGAACCGTCCGCACAGGCGACGGCTCTGGCCATCCAGGCGATGCTCAACGCAGTCGGCTTCGACGCTCAGATCGAATACGTCACCGGTGCAGGTGATCTGGTCAAGCGGATGTACGCCGATCACGACTACGACATGAGCACCGCAGCACTGAGCCTCGCCGAGGCCGATCCCTACGAGCGTCTGTACACGGGCATCAAGTCCGGTGGCCGTAACAACGCGACCGGCTACTCCGACGCCGAAATGGATGCTCTCCTGGACAAGTTGGGCGTCGCAACCACCGACGAGGACAAGAAGGCAGTCCTGGCCCAGATCCAGGAACGCGCCAACGAAACCGTCCCGTGGCAGGTGTGGGGCAACGTCGCCGCACTCGACGTGTGGAACCAGAACGTTCACGGACTCGAGCAGAGCCTCGACGGAATCGTGCTCTTCGACGGAGCTTGGAAGTCCTAGAGAGCCTGAAGTTCACAGCCGGCCCCGCGCCCGTATTGCAGCGGATCGGGGCCGGCTGCGAACGAAGAAATGAAATCAGAGGAACTGCTGTGTATTGCGAGCTCGCTGTCCGAAGGAGACGAAATCGATGAACATCGGCGCAATAGGTAAGAAATTGGGCCAGCTCGTCATTGTGATCCTGATCGTCAGCTTCGGAACCTTCGTGCTGGCATCACTGATCCCCGGCGATCCCGCTGTCTCCGTTCTCGGTGAAGGCCGAACGCCTGCCGAGTACGAGGAAGTTCGGCAGCAGCTCGGACTCAACGATCCACTCCTGGTTCGCTATTGGGACTGGCTGACCAGCGCTCTCCAGGGCGACCTCGGCAACTCGCTCGTTCCCCCGCAGCAGGACGTCCTCACCGCGATCAGTTCCGCTCTCCCCGTCAGCGTTCAGTTGGCAGTGATGGGTCTGGTCATCGCACTGGTCGTCGCAGTTCCGCTCGCACTCTGGTCGGCGCACCACGAAGGCGGCGTCATCGACCGCGTCATCAGCGCCGCGACATTCGGTGTTCTTTCCGTCCCGAGCTTCCTCGCCGGTCTGTTGCTGATCATGGTCACCGTCAACTGGCTCGGCTGGTTCCCGCGATCACAGTGGGTGCGCATCGGCGACAGCCTGTCCGGAAACCTCTCACACGCAATACTTCCCGCGATCACCATCAGCCTCCTCGAGATGGCGATGTTCACTCGCGTTCTCCGATCCGACCTGGTGACGACGCTCCGTGAGGATTACATCCTCGCGTCGAAGGCCAAGGGAATGCCCACGCTGCGAGTGCTTTTCAGCGACGCGCTTCGCCCGTCGTCGTTCTCGCTCATCACGATGATGGGTCTGGCTCTCGGCGGCATGATCGGCAGCACCGTGATCGTCGAGACGCTCTTCTCGTTGCCCGGAATGGGCACGCTCATCGTCCGCGCAGCGCAGCAGGGTGATTCGCCGATGCTGCTGGGCGCGGTGGTCGTGATCGCGGTCATCTACGTCCTCGTCAACAGTGCGATCGATGTTCTGTACACCTATCTTGACCCGAGGAGTCGTCGTGTCCATGTCTGAAGTGACGCCAGACGGAGCGGCCCCGTCGCCGGCCCCGTCCGAGGTGATGACATACCGGCAGCAGACAGTCCTGCTGGCTCCCGGTCCCGTCGAGACGCTGGAACAGCCCAAGAATCTGGTCCTGATCGGATCGATTCTCACAGTGGTCGGCGTTGCGCTGCTCGGCACCGCACTCTTCGGTTCAGCGATCATGATGACCGTCCGCATCGTGCTCGCGCTCGTTGCCCTGGTTTTCCTCTTCAAGGGGCTCGGCAAACTCGGTACGTCCAAGTGGGGCAGTCAGTTCGATCTCTCGTACTGGTTGGCGTGCATCTGGCTGGTCGCGCTGATCCTGGCCGCGATCTTCGCGCCGCTGCTGCCGCTCGGTGAGTACAAGGACACGGTCAAGACCTTGGCCGAGCCGGGCTTCGCATCGCCGAGCCTGCTCTCCGATCATCCGTTGGGTACCAACAACTTCGGTCTCGACCTGCTTGCCCGCGCCCTGTTCGGTGCTCGCGCCTCCTTGACTGTCGCCATCTGCGCCGTGCTGATCGGCATGATCATCGGTGGCACCATCGGCGTCATGGCCGGCTATTTCCGTGGCAAGGTCGACGCCGTGGTCGGAATCCTGACCAACTCGCTGCTGGCCATTCCTTCTCTGGTGCTGCTCATCGCACTGGCCGCGGTGCTCACGTCGAACCTGCGCAACATCACCCTCGCACTGTCGATTCTCTGCATTCCCAGCATGGTTCGAATCGCCAGGGCAAACACCATCGTCGTAGCCCAACGCGAGTTCGTGCTTGCCGCGAGAGCCATGGGCGCCACCAAATGGCGCGTCATCTGGCGCGAGCTGGTTCCCAACGTCCTCGTTCCCGTCGCCGCGCTCGGCCTGGTGGCCGTTTCCGGCCTGATCGTCGCGGAAGCATCACTGAGCTTCCTCGGACTCGGTATCGCACAACCTGATCCGACCTGGGGCAACATGATTGCGGAAGGTCAGGGCGGGATCGTGGAGAAGCATCCGTTCATCGTCCTGGTACCAGGCGTCTTCCTCTTCCTTACGGTGTTCTCCTTCAACCTCATCGGCGAGAAGTATCGGAGTAAGCTGTGACCACTTCAGCTCAGAACGGCGTTCCGCTGCTGCAGGCGGACAACATCAGAACCGTATTCGCCACTCCCCGTGGCCAGTTGCGAGCAGTCGACGGTGTCTCGATCCACGTCTCCGCCGGCGAAACTCTCGGCATCGTGGGTGAATCCGGTTCCGGCAAGTCGGTTCTCGGGCGCACTATCATGGGACTGCTCCAGAAGGGCCCGGCTCTCGACATCAGCGGGACGGTGACGTTTGCCGGCCGCGACATGTCGACGATGAAGAAGTCGGAGATGAAGCACTTCTGGGGACCCGAGATCGCCATGGTCTTCCAGGATCCGATGACCTCGCTCAATCCGTTCAAGCGCATCGGTACCCACATCACCGAATCCTTGAAGTTCCACCTGGGTCTGAAGAAGGACGCGGCCCGCGATCGCGCAGCGGAACTCCTGTCGATGGTGGGTATCCCCGAGCCCAAGCGTCGGCTCGACCAGTACCCCCACGAACTTTCGGGAGGTATGCGACAGCGCGTGGTCATCGCGATGGCGCTGGCTTGCGAGCCGAAACTGCTGATCGCCGACGAGCCGACCACCGCTCTCGACGTGACGGTGCAGAAGCAGATTCTCGATCTGCTCGCCTCACTCAACGACAAGCTCAACATGGCCGTCATTCTGATCAGCCACGACCTCGGTGTGGTCTCGGGTCGATCGGACCGTGTTGCGGTCATGTACGCCGGTTCCGTCGTGGAAACGTCGGCGACCGAAGAGTTGTTCACTCGTCCTCGCCACCCGTACACCGAAGCGCTGATGGCCGCGATTCCGCGACTCGAGTCACCGCCGCACACAGTGCTGCAGACAATTCCGGGCGGTCTCCCGGACATGACGAAGCCGATCACCGGCTGCCGCTTCGCCGCCCGCTGCCGTTACGCCCAGGACGACTGCCTGACCGGCGACCCGGCCCTGGCTCCCGGCGGACCGGGGGACAACACAACCGAAAGCCACACGTTCGCGTGCCACTACCCGGTCGACACCCCCGAAGGCACAACGGCATTGGTCGCCAACGAGAAGGCCGGCACTACCGCAGCGGGCCTGACGCTCGCGGTGAAGGAGATGGTCTGATGACTGCAGCAACCGATACCAGGAAGCCCGAGACGGTGGACGCGGCCCTGACGGTCGAGGACTTGGTCGTCGAATTCAACGTCGGCAAGGGCCAGACCGTTCACGCCGTGTCCGGAATCAGCTTCACCGTCGCGCCGGGCGAAACCTTGGGCGTGGTCGGTGAATCCGGCTGTGGCAAGTCCACGGCGGGCCGGGCGATCATGCAGTTGCCCTCACCGACGTCGGGCTCGATCCGCCTCGGAGAGACGGAAATGACGGCACTGGGCGCGGAAGAATTGCGTCGCAGCCGCACTCAGTTGCAGATGATCTTTCAGGATCCCATCTCCTCCCTGAATCCCCGTCGCAAGGTCAAGGCTCTCATCACCGAGGGTCCGTCGATCTGGGGTGGAAAAGACAAGGCCGCCATCGAAGCTCGGGCGCGCGAGGTTCTTGCCGAGGTCGGGCTGGACCCGGACATGGTGTGGGATCGAACCCCACGCGAACTCTCGGGTGGTCAGTGCCAGCGCGTGTGCATCGCCCGCGCATTGATGCTCGACCCCAAGGTCCTGATCTGTGACGAGCCGGTCTCGAGCCTCGACGTGTCCGTGCAGGCGCAGATTCTGAACCTGCTCGAGGATGCGAAGAAGCGTCACGGGCTGTCTTTGCTGTTCATCGCGCACAACATGGCCGTAGTGAAGAACATCAGTGACCGCGTGATGATCATGTACTTGGGCCGCGTCTGCGAAATCGTTCCCGCAGAAGACATGCAGAACCGCGCGCTGCACCCGTACACGCAGCTACTGCTGGCGTCGATTCCCGATCCCGACGCCACCGTCACCGCGGCGCAGAACGTCGAGCAGAAGGTCATCGAACTGCCCTCGCCGCTCAATCCGCCCAGTGGCTGCCGCTTCCGCACGCGGTGCCCGCTGGCTACTGATCTCTGCGCCGAGGAAGTTCCCGAGCTGCGTCTCGTCGAGGGCGGCCATCAGGTGGCGTGCCACCACGTGTGACTACACGCGAAGCATGTTGCGTACGTGACCGGTTTCGTTGATCGACCCGACCCTGCGGCTTCCGTTTCGCGACACGAGAATGCGCGTGACGGACACGTACTCGATCGGGAAGGTCAACGGGCGCTCCAGTCCGAGCAGTTCCTGCAGAACGATGTTGACGACGCCGCCGTGGCAGAAGATCGCCACGGTGGCGTCGTTGTCCGTTGCCGCGACTATCTCGTCGATCGCACCGAGGACTCGCGCACGAAAGGCGTCGCCGTCCACCGACTCGGGGAGCCAGCCGGCTTTGATGCGCGCATAGGTTTCCGGCGCCCGCTCCAGGACCTCGTGCATCGGGATGTAGTGCGGCTGCTCGTAGTCGTATTCCGCCAGACCCTCGCGCTGGGTGACCGGAAGGCCCAATATCTGCGCTACCGGGGCTGCGGTCTCGAGTGCGCGCTTTTGCGGGCTGCTGAAGAGTCCGGTGATCCGGTACGGCGCCAGTGCTGCGGGCAGCCGTAGTGCCTGGGCACGACCCTCGTCGGTCAGCGAGGGATCTGCGCGGCCTTCGGTGACCTCGGCCAGTTCGGGGAGAGCGTGTCGGATCAGGAGTAGTTGCACCTACGTCACCTTGCCATGTACAGATCGAACGCCACCACGAGGTTTCGGCCGTCGCGTTTTGCCTGGTACATCGCGTTGTCGGCGATATCGAGCAGAGTCTCCATGCCCGGCATCGCGCGATCGGCCCAGGCGACGCCGATACTGACCGTTCCCGCGAAACCGCGAATGGATCGCGCGTGGGCCTCTTGCGCCTCTCTGATGCGCTCCGCGAGCTGGATGGCTTCCTCGAAGGTGCAGTCGGCGGCGGCGACGGCAAATTCTTCACCACCCAGTCGGCCGGAGAGTCCCAGCCCTTCGGTAGCGGCGAGGAGGGTGTTTCCGAACTGTTCGAGGACCGAATCGCCGGTGAGGTGGCCGAGGTTGTCGTTGATCGATTTGAAGTGGTCGAGATCGAGCATCATGACGGCGATTGGTCGTTGCGCCGCGTGCTGGGCGTCGAGGAGTTCCTGCGATTGGGTCCAGAACGCGTGGCGACTCAGCGTTCCGGTGAGGGCGTCGCATTCGGCGATGCGTTGGAGTTCTCGCTCAGCGCGCCGCTGTGCGCCAGTGGCGACGGCTACGGCGATGGGGGAGAGTGCCATCAAGATGACGGAGATCCGGGTGGTCACCCCCTCACTGAGTAGGTGCACCGGATCTGCCAGTGCCAGACGTCCCTTACCCGCCATGACCAGTGCCCACGCGCTCCATCCGGCTGCCAGGAGCGAAGTGCTGAACAGTGAGACACGCATTGCGCACCACAGGAGCGCCGGCATCGGCAGCAGCAGCGCAAGGGCTCCCTGGACCTCCAGGGCGAGTGGCAGACAGGCCAGGAGAGCGGCCAGAGGTGCCAGGATCTGTGCGAGCCGCCTCAAGCGCAGACTCTGCCGCACGGACGGCCCGCAGGTTCTTCGAATGTGTGCGAGCGTCGGTGCCGACAGGACGATCGGCAGCACGATCAGATACGTACACAGGTCGGCGAAGAACCACCCCACCAATTCCGTTGCCGCACCGCTTCCTTCGTGGAGTTGAGTGCGTAGTGCGCTGGCGGACCCAGCCGTGAACGACGCCAGAACCGAGATGAGGAAGATTCTGGCCGTGTACTTCGTCTCGGAAATTCGCCGCGGAAAGCAGCCGAGCAAGTTCGCGGCGATCAATCCCGTCGTGACGCCGACCAGATTGATCGCATTCAGTTCGAAGGCCCTCTGCACGGGGCTTCCGGTCGCAAGATCCGCCGTCAGCAGCGCTGCGCCGCCGACAGCGAGTCCGATCGGCGCAAACGAGCGCGGGTTACGGAGGAGAATGCCCAGAAGGATCGCGTTGGCGGGCCAGAAGGTCGACAGAAAACCGGGCGGACGGGCGGCGATGCCCGCCAGGGCGACAACGAGGATCGCCACGAAAATCAGGCACGAGCGCACCCGACGTGTCGAACGGTCCATGGTCAGCCTGTCGTAGAAAGCAGAAGCTGTCCGAGACTAGCAATGATCCGGCTACTGTCCGAGTTGTAACTTTAAGTGTCATCCCCGACGGTTCGGCTGCGTGAGGCGCCGAATCAAGTTCGCCAACTCCTCGGGCTGATCGATCATCGCGTGGTGATGCGCCGGGCGCAGGACGTGAAAACTCCCGCCGAGGTAGGTGGCGAGTTTCTGCTGCTTTGCCATCCAGGCGATGGACCAGGGAGTGGTGTGGCCAGTGTGTGCAGCAACGACGCTGAGGTCGATGTCGGGCAGTGGATGCTTGCTCGAGCGTCGTAAAGCGGTGAGCTCCAGCGCCATATCGGTGTACGCGACGTATTCGATCATCGCCGCTTCCAGATAATGAGGCTCGCGGTAGATCTTCCGCACCCATTCGAGAGTGGCTTCGGACGACCCGCTCGGCGGCACGGACCGGTTGAGGATCTTGCGCGTCGTCGTACCGAGGAGTCGTTGGAGCCCGGTGGTGCTGAACGAAGCCGCGGCGGCTCGGGAGGCGATCAGCAGCAGGTCGCGGGGGAAAAGACGTTTCGGCTCCTTCTCGGCACTGGAATCGAGGAGGAGCATCCCCGCCGCCCGGTCGGGGAACAGGCGCGCGAAGCCTTCGACGTAGAAGCCGGCGATGGAGTGGCCGACCACCACGGCCGGACCACTCAGTCCCAGAGTGTCGAGCACGTCGCGGATCCGCTCAGCTTCGCCGCGGACGGTCGGAACTTCGGAAGACGGCTCGCTGAGCCCGAAGCCCGGGCGATCGAAGCGGACGACGGTGTGGTCCGACTGAAGATGACGCGCGCAGTCATCCCAGTCGAACCAGTTGCCCGCCAGCCCGCCGCACAGGACGACGACGGGGCCGTCGCCCTCGGCAAGAACATGCAGTCGGCTCTCGCCGACCTGCAATATCTCGCCCGGTGGTTTCACGTGGAACAATTCCGGCACGCGAGAATCCGGACTACTGACGCGGTTTCGCGAGGGGGAAGGCCAGCGTCTCGCGGATGCTGCCACCCGTGATCAGCATGACGATTCGGTCGACGCCCATCCCGAGACCACCCGTCGGCGGCATCGCGTGTTCGAGGGCTTGGAGGAAGTCTTCGTCCAATTCCATCGCTTCCGGGTCGCCGCCGGCCGCGAGCATCGACTGCTCGGTGAGCCGGTTGCGCTGATCCACAGGGTCGGTCAGCTCGCTGTATGCGGTTCCGAGTTCGACGCCCCACGCCACCAGGTCCCACTTCTCGGCGACGTCGGGGATGCTGCGGTGCGGCCGGGTGAGCGGCGACATCGAGGTGGGGAAGTTGGTGTAGAACGTCGGGAACTCCGTGTAGTCCTCGACCAGGTGCTCGTACATTTCCTGCGCGATGGCGCCGGTATCCCAGCTGGACTGGTACGGGATCTCGTTGGCGTCGCACAACTTCTGCAGGTCTTCGAGACTTGTCTCGGGGGAGACGTCGACACCAAGTTTTTCGGCGACGGCGCCGTGCATCGTCTTCACCGGCCACTCACCGGAGATGTCGACCTCGACCAGTTCGCCGTCCGGGCCGGGACGCATGATGATCTCGCGACCGAATGCTGCGACGGCCGCCGCCTGGATCAGCTCGCGGCACATCTGCATCATGCCCTCGTAGTCGCTGTGGGCTTCGTATGCCTCGAGGATCGTGAACTCGGGATTGTGTTTGAAGTCGACGCCCTCGTTGCGGAACACGCGGCCGATCTCGAACACCTTCTCCATACCGGCGACGCACAACCGCTTCAGGTACAGCTCGGGTGCGATGCGGAGATAGAGGTCGAGGTTGTACGCGTTGATGTGTGTCAGGAACGGAGCGGCATTCGCGCCGCCGTGCACCTGCTGCAGAATCGGGGTCTCGACTTCGAGGTATCCGCGACCACCGAGTGAATCGCGCAGCGACTTCACGACGGCGCTTCGGGCCTCGAGCAGTTCGCGGGCCTTCGGGTTGAGGGCGATGTCGAGGTACCGCTGGCGGACGCGGGTCTCGGGATCCGAGAGGCCCTTCCACTTGTCCGGCAGCGGGTGCAGGCACTTGCCGTTCATGCGCCACTCGACGGCGATGAGCGACAGCTCGCCCTTGCGGCTGCGCCCGATGGTTCCGCTGACTTCGATCAGGTCACCGAGATCGAACTCGGCAGCGAACTCCGCCAACTTCTCGCGGCCGACGTTGTCCTGGTCGACCAGAACCTGGATGTCGCCGGACCAGTCGCGCACGTCCGTGAACACCACTCCGCCGTAGTCGCGGACCCGCAGGAGGCGTCCCGCGATTCGCACGCGGGTGCCCTCCGGTGACTTCGCTGCGGCGGCAATCGTGTGGGTCGGCGGATAGGCGACGGGGTACGCGGCGATCCCTTCGTCGGCCAGTTGCGCGAGCTTGTTCATGCGCACGCGGACCTGCTCGGGTCGACGCGGACCGTTGGTCGTGAACGTCGGCGCCGAGTCCGGCGGGCTGCCGTCGGCATGCAGTCCTTCGGAAGTCACCAGAGCTGCCGGCACCGCCGCATGCGTGCCCGTGTGCTTGACGACCTGGCTGGACTTGCGCCCGAAACTGGGCAGAACCACAAAGCCTTCGGCGATGGCCGACGCGAATCCGACGCGCGGCAGTTCGCGGTTGTCCTCGAAGCAGAGGAAGCGCGGCGCCCAATCCGGCTGGTATTTCACGTTCGAGCGGTACAGCGCTTCGAGCTGCCACCAGCGGGAGAAGAAGACGAGCACCGAGCGCCAGATGCGGAGGATCGGGCCCGCGCCGATGCGCGAACCTTCCTCGAACACCGAGCGGAACACGGCGAAGTTGAGCGAAACTCGCACGACGCCGATCTCGTCCGAACGTGTGGCCAACTCCGAGACCATCAATTCGACGACACCGTTGGGCGCCGTCGGCTTACGGCGCATCAGGTCGAGCGAAACACCGTTCGGTCCCCACGGCACGAGCGAGAGCATGCCGACGACGCTTTCGTCCTCGGTGCCTTCACCCATGACGGCTTCGACGAGGAGGCAATCGCCGTCGAGGTGATCGCCCAGTCGGCCGAGCGCCATGGAGAAGCCGCGCTCGGTGTCGGTGTCGCGCCAGTCGTCGGCGCGGATGATGACGGCTGCCATGTCCTCGGGCGGGATGTCGCGATGGCGTCGCATCCGCACGGTGACGCCGTGACGCCTCACGCGGGTGACCGCCTGGCGCACCGGGCGCATGTCGCGTCCGTTGAGATTGAACTCGCGGGTGCGCAGGATCGCTTCGTCGCCGAGCTGCAGGACGCTCAGGCCCGCCTTCTTGTATGCCGTCGCCCCGGTTTCGCTGGCGCCCATGACGGCCGTCGCCCAGCCGTACTGCGACGCGAGCCCCTGCCACGCTTCGATGGCGTGCGGCCACGCTTCAGGATCACCGATGGGATCACCACTGGCGAGGCAGACGCCGATCTCGACGCGGTACGTGATCGCGGCCTTGCCGCTCGGCGCGAAGATGACCGCCTTGTCGCGGCGGGTGGCGAAGTAAGCGAGAGAGTCGTCGGCACCGAAGTTCTGGATCAACCCGCGGATCGCGGACTCGTCATTTCCGGTGAGGGCGTTGTTGGAGCGTTGCGCGCGGAAGAGCGTCATGACGGCGGCGAGTAGCGCGATGGCACCGAGGAGACCGAGGACCGTGTTGACGAAGACACGCGGGTGGCCGTCGAACACCTCGTTGTCGACCGAAGCCGCCGCGGTGACGCGGTTCAAGGCCCAGAGGAATCGCTGGTTCTGCGGTAGGTCGCCCGGGAAGAGTTCGACAAGGCCCCAACCGATCACGGTCGCGACAGCCATGCCGCCGATCAGCACGCCGAGTGCTTTCCAGCCGGCGCCGCGGCGTACGCGTGTGTAGAACTCGGGCCTCGCCGCGATGAGGATTCCGATCACGACAAGCAAAACGACAACTGCCACGGCGTTGTTCGGGTTCTTGTCGACGATCGCGGAGGCGATGTTGGTGAGGGTGATCAGTGACAGGTAGATCGTCAACAGCCACCAGGCGATGCGCTTGCGGCTCGCGAGGGCGGCGGCGAGCAGGGCGACGACGAGCGCCCACGACAGGCTCGTATCCGGTGCGTCGAAGTAGTAGCTGTCGATGTATTCGCGTGGGACGCGGAGGATGTGCCGCAGTACCGGCGAGATGCTCCACAGGAACACCAGTACGGAGAAGACTCCGAGGATCAGTCCCGAGATATGGGGAACCTGGCTGAACCGCCCTTTGCGGAATCGACGCGCCTGGCGCGGATTTTCGGGTGGCGATTCCACCAACTCTGCAGTGGTGTCCGATACCTCGGTCAATGGTGCCATCGAGCTTCCTCTCCTACCGGTCGATCAGATCCTCACGCTAAGTGTGGTCTGTCGTGTCCAGTTTTGCGGGAGGAGGAAGATGATTGACATGACCGACAACATTCCAGCAGTACCCATCCGCGACGAAATGATTCGGCTCGGTCAGTTTCTCAAGCTCGCGAACCTCATCGAATCGGGCGCGGAGGCCAAGGAAGTGATCGCCGACGGCATGGTTTCGGTCAACGGTGAGGTCGAAGATCGTCGGGGCCGCCAGCTTCGTGACGGCGATGTCGTCGAGATCGGCGGGATGGCCGCCAAAGTGGAAGCCCCCGCCTGAC
Source organism: Rhodococcus sp. WY5 (assembly GCF_018588185.1). Taxonomy (NCBI): domain Bacteria; kingdom Bacillati; phylum Actinomycetota; class Actinomycetes; order Mycobacteriales; family Nocardiaceae; genus Rhodococcus; species Rhodococcus sp. WY5. Next base: position 1,071,557 of record NZ_JAAMPR010000001.1, on the reverse strand, counting down.
CCCGCGACTTCTGACTAGCTCTCGCGAACGACGACGCCGTCCTGGTCGCTGTAGACGATCTCGCCGGGGTTGAAGGTGACTCCGCCGATTTCGATCGGCACGTTCTTCTCGCCCGAACCGGTTTGCGTGCTCTTGCGCGGGTTGGTGCCCAAAGCCTTGACGCCGATGTCGAGGGTGCGCAGGATCGCGGAGTCGCGGACGGCTCCGTTGACGATGACGCCGGCCCAGCCGTTGTCGACGCCGCGGCCGGCAATGATGTCGCCGACCAGAGCGGTGTGGATGCTCGCGTCACCGTCGACGACGAGGACTCCGCCGTTGCCGGGTTCGCTGAGGGTCTGCTTCACGAGCAGGTTGTCCTGGAAGCACTTGATGGTGGTGATGGGGCCGGCAAAGACTTCACGTCCACCGAATTGGGTGAACTGCGTGTCGCAGCTACGGATGTCGGGTCCGATCTCGTCGGCAAGGTCAGCGGTCGCTACAGGCTCGGTCATGCCCCACAGGATAGTCGGCGGGGCTCGGGCCTAGTGGGCCTCGGGGAGGGTTCTCAGGCGAGTACGCCTGACGTGGGGGACGTCTGCGAGTTACGCGACGGCCTGATCGAAAACCTTTCAGCACCACGCGCCATCCGGTAAACATCGACGGTGGACACTTCGCGTTGGTACCGATCATTCGCAGAAGTGGAGGCTCGAGGGAACTCCGCGATCTACGAGGAATGGGGCACCGGCGTATCGGAGGATCCAGCAGTCCTCGCTCTGATAGATCGGCTTCCAGAACCCCGCAGGCAACCCAACCTGATATTCGGGGCGTGCCGTCACCTCGGTGCCCCGGTCGCGCCGTATGCGTTGTTTCGCCGGTGGCTGAGCGACAACTGGTCCGAGGTGGAACAACTCGCGCAGACCAGGACTACACAGACGAATGAAGCTGGCCGCTCTGCCGTGTTGCTTCCCGTCCTCGGGTTGTTGAAGGGCCCGCTCTCCCTCATCGAAGTCGGTGCTTCGGCGGGCCTGTGCCTTTACCCTGACCGCTACAGCTTTCTCTACGACGGCACAAAGTATCTGCATCCAGTCGATGGTCCGTCCACCGTTCTGCTGGAGTGTGCGACGACTGGCAGTCCGCCGATTCCGGAGAGAGTCCCAGACGTGGTGTACCGGGCGGGCATCGACCTGAACCCACTCGATGTAGGCGACACCGACGACATGAGATGGTTGGAGAGTCTTGTGTGGCCGGAACAGGACCACCGCCGGCGGCGATTGCGCGACGCAGCGGCACTCGCTCGTGTGGATCCGCCTCATCTGGTTCGCGGAGATCTCACGTCGGCTGTTGCCGATCTCGTCGAACGTGCGCCACGGGAAACAACGATCGTGGTCTTTCACAGTGCGGTACTCAACTATCTGATCCCGACTGCCAGAGATGAATTCGCAGAAGCTGTTCACGCTTTGCCATGTCGCTGGATAGCGAACGAAGGTCTCGGGGTTTTGCCCGAAGTCGATGCCAAGTTGACGGCATCACCAGAGGTGCGCCGTGGGAAGTTTGTTGTTTCTCTTGACGGCACACCTCACGGGCTGGCCGGTGGACATGGGCAGTTCCTCGACTGGATAGACCAAACCTGCACGGCATCAGATTGATTGATTCGGGGTCCGATCTTCGCAGAGGGCTTGACCTTCACATTGATGTGAAGGTTGACAATCGTTTCATGGCAGACGACATCGATTCAGAACACCACACATCAGGAGCGAAACAGTTTCTTGCGGAACAGGATCGCAGGGACGCACTCCCACTCGTTCCCCTCCTGGCGTTGTTCGCGTCCGTCTTTATCACCAGCCTGACGGAGACCCTCCCAGCGGGAGTGTTGCCGGCAATGAGTGAAGGCCTCGATGTCAGTGAATCAGCCGCCGGGCAGACGATCATGATCTACGCGCTGGGGACGGCCCTGACGACAATACCCCTCGTCGCAGTGACAGCGTCGTGGTCGCGAAAGGTGTTACTGCTGAACTCGATTCTCGGGTTTGCATTCGCCAACACGGTCACTGCATTTTCTTCCGACTACCTTCTGACGATGACCGCCCGGTTCATTGCGGGAGTTGCTGCAGGTATCGCCTGGGCATTGCTCGCCGGATACGCCAGAAGTCTTGCCCCGAAACATCTCGAGGGTCGCGCCATCGCGTTCGCGATGGCCGGAATTCCGCTCGCTCTCGCGCTCGGCGTTCCGTTCGGGACATACTTGGGCAACGCTACCGGGTGGCGGGCACCGTTCTACCTCATGTCGATACTGGCTGTTGCGCTTCTCGTTGCAATCGCGGTGTCGGTTCCCGATCGTCCAGGTCGGCCCCGCGGCCGTAAACGGCGAAGCATGCTCGAGGCGGCACGCATTCCTGGTGTCGACGCAGTTCTGATCGTGACGTTCATCGTCGTGTTGGGTCACACCATCCTGTATGCGTACATCGCTCCGTTTCTCGAATCGATAGGAATGGGAGACGACAACGACCTCGTTCTGTTGACCTTCGGAGTGGCATGTCTAATCAGCATTGTTGTTGTGGGCAAACAAATCTACGCACGACTACGGACTTTTGCTCTTGTCGGCGCCGTCCTGATTTCAGTCGCCGCAACCGCACTGGCAGTCACCACTGAGGATGCGCTGCTCGTCTACATAGCAGCTGCCGTATGGGGATTGGGGTGGGGCGGAATTCCGACTCTGTTGCAAACCTCAGCAGCGGTTGCTGCGGGCTCACACGCAGACGAGGCTCAGGCGGTTCTCACGACGCTGTGGAACGCTGCCATGGCAGCAGGTGCAGTGATGGGTGGAGTTCTCTTGTCTCTCAACGTTGCTCGATCTCTCCCGTGGTGGACGGTAGCACTCGCGCTGCTATCCGTGGTGATCATGTGGACCGCCCGCGGAGACGGGTTTCGATCTCCGGCCCAAATCCATCAGGAAGGTCAGGCACACGCATGAACACAACGCCGTCGATCCATCGGTCACCGATCATCGGCATCGCGCTGGAACCAGCCGGCTGGCATCCAGCGGCCTGGCGATTGCAGGGAATTGCCCCCGCCGAACTCTTCAGTGCTCGTTACTGGTCGGAGTTGTTGCGCGACATTGACTCATCTGTTGTCGATTTTGTCACTTTCGAAGAATCGATTGGGTTGCAGTCGTCGGACTTCAGGAGAATCGATGACAAGGAAGACCAGGTTCGTGGTCGGTTGTCGCCGGTAGCGCTGACGGCACTGGCTGTTTTCGAGACGCAGAGACTCGGCGTGATCGCCACGAGAAATCTGACTCACAGTGAGCCATACAGTATCGCCACCGAAATCGCATCGCTCAATCTCTTGAGCGGGGGCCGAGTCGGCCTCCGTGCCCAGGTCACTTCGCGAAGCATCGACAGACGTCATTTCGTTCGCCCGCAACCGGTGCCGGAGCTGAGAGAGTCCGACATCTACTTCCCTGAACGGATTGGAACCAGACTCGAACCGGTCTTCTCGAGCGCAACCGAGTCGATCGAAATACTCCGAGGATTGTGGTCGACCTGGTCGGAAGGCGCACTCCAAGAAGGCGCCGATGGCCGATTTGTCGATATCGACAAGATCTCTGACAAGTTGATTGTGACAAAGACTTTCGAGGTCGCCGGACCACTCGCCACCCCTGTCGTCGAAGGCTTGAAGCCTGTCGTTCTCGCGCTCGCACATCACGCCCAAGTTCCTTATCGGTTGGCGGTTGCGTCGGCTGATGCCATCCTGGTGACACCACTCCGAGTGCTAATGGCGTCACCATCGGCGATGTACTCGACGCCGTCAACGCTGAATGTGATGCAGTGCGAAGAAATTTGATCGATGAGCCGCTCGCGATCCTGGTGGATCTCGTGGTTTTCCTCGGCAAGACCCACTTCGAGGCTGTACAGCAGAAGCGTGCCCTCGACGAGCTGTCAGGCGCACCGTACTCGTCTGACACCGACATCTTTGTCGGTTCGGTAGATGAGCTGATCCACCGGATCGACGAACTCGTATCCGCTGGCGCACACGGTGTGCGACTGCGGCCGGCGGTCAACGGCCGGGACATCCCACTTGTCCTCGAACAGCTTGCCGCTGTCTTCGGGGCGAGCACCCGGGTGAGCACGTTGAGAGAGCGACTCCAGGCAGCGTCGCTCGAAACATCGGCGGCCAAATGAAGATCGGCGAGCTGTCAGAAGCGACACGGGTGTCCCGCCGCCTCTTGCGGTACTACGAGGAACAGAGCTTGATTGCTCCGAGACGATCCGAAAACAGTTACCGAGACTACGACGAACGAATGGTTGACAGGGTATTTCAGATACGTGGGTTGTTGGACATGGGTTTCCCGACGCGGGTGATCCGGCAGATCCTTCCTTGCCTGGACCAAGAACGCGTCATTCACATGAGCGATGTGACACCGGAGATGCTGTCGATGCTCGAGGCGGAGGCGTCGGGACTTGACGAGAAGATCAGCTTTCTTGTGAAAAACCGCGACGCCATCCGTGAATACATCGCAGAAGTGAGGCAGCGACAGACTGTCCCACTCGATGGATGAACACTGAGCGAGCTGCCGGTTGGTTCAGAGCATGCCTATGCCCATCGTGCCGCGTATGGCAGCGCAAACCAGCGGTTCAGTGAGCCTCGGGGAGTATGCCGTTCAGCACTATGTCGGCAAGAGAATCGGCAAACGGTCCCGGGTCCGAGACGTCACGAACCGACAGCGCGAAGATGGCCGCGCCCGCCATGATGTCGAGAAGAGCGTCGGCGTCGACGCCGCTTCGGATGTCGCCGCGCTCTCTCGCCGCCTCGAGTCGACGGTTCAGCTCGACGCGGACTCCGGCCAGTTGCCGCACCACGAGAACGTCGCGTAATTCCGCGTTTGTTCGCACTTCGCTCATCAATCCGGGAGCAGCGGCTCGTGTGGCGGGAGCTGCGAACAGAGCAACCGCGCCGTGCACCAGCGCGCGGATCTGATCCGCGATCGTGCCCTCGGTGCCGAGTTCGGTGTCGATGTCCGCGCCCTGTTCGACGTCGAGTACGGGATAGATCGCGTCGTTGACGATGTGTGCCTTCGACGGCCACCGACGGTAGATGGCAGGACGCCCCACTCCGGCACGCGTGGCTATGGCGTCGATGGACGTGCCCGCATACCCCTTTTCTTCCAACAGTTGCCTGGTCGCGTCCAGTACTGCGTCGTCGATTGCAGGGTTTCGTTGCGGGCCCAGGCGGTGCTGAGTTTCGGAATCTTTGGACATTTTGGGCAAATCCCTTGCGGTATCGCTGTGATGGCCGTTACATTCTGTCACGGCTTTAGTCGATACATATTGTATCGACAATCGGCACGTGCGCATCGGCGCCACCGAACCACGAGGAGTGGTGATGAACCTTCGAACCGAAACAGAAAACTCCGGCGAAGATCCCGACTACGCCGAATTTGCCAGGCCCGGCGAATCCCGCAACGACCCGGCAGAGATGCGGCGCAGCCTCGAAGGCTGGCTCGCAACCGTGCTGTGGCGAGGCTCGAAACCTTCGGTGACTTCGGTCGAGGTGCCGGCCGCGAACGGCATGTCCAACGAGACTGTGCTGTTCGATGCGACGTGGATCGAGGACGGGATTCGAGGCGAGCATCGCCTGGTCGCCCGTATCGCCCCGCGGGACAGTGCGGTACCGATCTTTCCGTCTTACAACCTGGACCAGCAGTTTCGGGTCATGAGTGCCGTCGCCGCTCACACGTCGGTGCCGATCCCGCGGGTGTACTGGTCCGAGAGCAACCCGGACGCGCTCGGCGGCGAGTTCTTCGTGATGGAACGGCGCGAGGGCGAAATCCCGCCAGACGTCATGCCGTACACGTTCGGCTCGTGGCTCTCGGAAGCTTCGGCCGACGACTGCTCTCGACTCCAGCAGTCATCGGTCCGGGTGCTCGCCGAGCTACACGCCATGGCCGATCCGCACCTCGCACTCCCCGAGTTGTGCCGCGAGGGTGCCGAACCGACTGGGGCAGAAGCACTTCGCGCGCACCTCGAGGACCAGCGACGCTATTACGAGTGGGCAACAGCCGACGGACCAGGATCTCCTTTGATCGAGCGCGGTTTCGACTGGATCGAAGCGAATTTTCCCGTCGATGCCGGTTGCGCAGTGCTCTGCTGGGGAGACTCGCGGATCGGAAACGTCATCTACCGCGAATTCGAGCCGGCGGCGGTCCTCGACTGGGAGATGGCCACACTGGGGCCGCGTGAGCTGGACCTCGGCTGGATGATCTTCCAGCACAGGTTCTTCGAGGATCTCGCTGCCATGGCAGGACTCCCCGGAATGCCGGACTTCCTTCGTCGCGAGGACGTGGCAGAGGCCTACGGCTCGCTTTCCGGCCACCAGGTTGCGGATCTAGATTTCTACATCGTGTACGCCGCGCTGCGGCATGCGGTGATCATGTTCCGAGTCCAAAGCCGCGCAGTGGCTTTCGGTCAGGCCGAATTCCCCGACAACCCGGACGAGATGATCTTGCACCACAAGACACTCGAAGCCATGCTCGACGGCACCTACTGGGAGTCGCTCGCAACATCCCCGCTCACAACAGGAGATGCACGATGACACTGTCCCCGCTCGACGACTACCCGGTACATCAGATCGCCGAGACCATCCGCCACGTGGGCACCTCGGATCGAAACTTCTACGACCGCTACTACTTCAACTGCCATGCAGGCGTCGACGGCGACACCGAGCCACTGTTTCTCATCATCGGTCTCGGTCAGTACCCCAATCTTGGTGTATGCGACGGCTTTGCGGTTCTTCGGCGCGGCGAAGACCATATTGTCTTCCGGGCATCCCGAGCCTTGGGTGACGATCGTATGGACCTGTCAGTAGGCCCGCTGCGAATCGAAATCATCGAGGGGCTGCACCGCCTACGTGTGGTGTTGGACCCGAGTCCCGAAGCGCCGGACCTGAGCTTCGACCTCACCTTCGAGTCCGACGGCCCCGCCAATCTCGAGGCCAGACATTTCCATCGCCAGCTCGAACGAGTCACCTTCGACACGCAACGATTCGTGCAGACCGGAACATGGTCCGGATCCTTGACCGTCGACGGCGACGTCATCCCGGTCACCCCGGAGACGTGGCGGGGTAATCGCGATCGGTCCTGGGGTGTGCGACCGGTCGGCGAAGCGGAACCGCCTGGACGCAAGGCAGATCCGGCGATAGCCGGCAGTCAGAACTTCTTCTGGATTTACTCGATCATGCAATTCGGCGACTTCACCATCGTCACGATCGTCCAAGAAGATCAGCAGGGACGCCGAATCCTCGAAGATGCGACTCGCGTCTGGGCGGACCGCTCGCGCGAGCCGGAGTGGTTGGGTCGACCGGACCACCAGCTCACCTTCATTTCCGGTACTCGCGAGGTGAAGAGCGGAACTCTGTACTTCCGGCGCCCCGGTGCACCAGGCGAATCCGACCACATCCTGGAGATCACCTGCGAACCGATACTGCCCAACTACATCGGTGTCGGCACGGGCTACGGACTCGAGCAGGATTGGCGCCACGGGATGTGGCAGGGCGAACTGGTGGTTCAAGGCCTGCGGGAAAAGGTTTCGGACATCGAATCGTGGAAGAAGATGCTGTGCCCGGTCGACAACCTGGCTCGGTTCACCCTCGTCGAGGACGGCGTAACCCGCACCGGGACAGGCCTGTTCGAGGTAGCAGTCATCGGACCTCACCAGCGATACGGATTTACCGGCATCGGTGATGTCGCTCCGTAACTCCAGATCACCACACCACAAATCCCAAACTGCAGAGAGAGGCACTGCCACATGTCCACACGCACACGAATGTTGTTCGCTCGCACTGCAAAGGCCGCCGCATTAGTTGTTACAGGTGGTCTGATGTTTGCTGCTCCCGCCACGGCAATCCCGCTCGACCTGGGCTCTCTCAACACAGGCTCGCTTGGAGCGGTCGATCTCGGCTCGCTCGATCCTGTCCTCGCGCCGACACCGAATTTGGCCTCCGTGGCCAACTTTCGCGACGTTGCCGGCAACGACGGTAGGGGATACGCCACCGTCGACGGCTCACACCTCAAGCGCGGCGTCATCTACCGGTCCAATGCGCTGACCGCTACCACCGACGCAGACAAGACGACACTCACCGGCCTCGGACTTGCCGACGCCTATGACCTGCGCGGCGCAACCGAGATCTCCAACCCGTTCATCGGTGGCGCGGACAAACTCCCGGACGGTGTGACGTACACGAACATCCCCATCGAGTTCAAGGATCTCACCCAGCTCGCGACGACGATCAAGTCGCCGGAGGAGGCCAAGCAGTTCTTGGTCGACACCAACCGCAGTTTTGTCACCGATCCCGTTCGCCGTGCCGGCTTCAAGCAGGTCCTCTCGGACATCGCTGCGAGTGACGGGGTGCAGTTGTTCCATTGCACCTCAGGCAAGGACCGCACGGGTTGGACCGCGATGTTGCTGCAGTCCATCGCCGGTGTCCCCGCCCAGACGATCATGGACGACTATCTGTTGAGCAACACCTACCTTCAGGCGACCAACGAGAAGATCCTTGCGCAGATCTCTCAGGCCCTGAGCCCGCAGGTGGCGACCAATCTCGAGCCGGCCCTCGGTGTCGATGCGTCATACCTGGAAGCTGGACTCGCGCAGATAGCCAGCGATTACGGAACCGTCGACGGTTATCTCACCGAAGGTCTCGGACTCACTCCGGACACGATCGCGCTTCTGAAGGCCAAGCTGGTCGGCTAGTTTCTCGCTGCTAAAACGCTTGAACGAACGAGTACCAGTCGCCGTCGAACTCCTGGTAACCGATCTCGCCGTCGTGGCGGGGCTTGCCGAGATATGGTGCGCCGTCCGGTAAGTACGCCAACCCGATCGAATCGATCAGACCACCCTCGATATGGAAGCGGCAACCGTTGCCGACGGGCCAGACCTGCAGGACCCGGTAGACGCCAATTGTTCGGTTTTCCAACGACTTCTGGCAATCCGCGGCCACTGCTTCGAGCGAATCTTTCGACAATGCAAACGCAACATGCGAAGGGACGGACAAGGTCACGAGCGCACCGGTGACGAGCACGATCACCGGCGCGATCGTGCTCAAACGCAGAGTTTTGTACTTCATCCAGCCAATCAGGCTGAGTATCAACCACACTCCGCCCAAACCGAGCAGTACTGAGGCTGCGAGCGCAAAGAACGGAAAGTACACAACCGGCGGCATGAAGGACCACACGATGACGCCGCATGTGAGAGTGACAAGCACTGCGGTGACAATCTCTGTCACCTTCCACCAGGATGCCGGACCTCCGCGCTTAGTTATCGGATCACCGTCAGTCATCGGACAACCCTTGCACAAGGCAGTAATTGTGGGGTGGCAACGAATGGAATTGTTCCACTGATTTACGTCGGGGTCGTCCTGCGTGGATCCGAAAATTGAACACTTCGGCCCGGTCAGTGCGCTGACGCCTGAGGGTATGGTCGGATTGTGAACCAGGATCTGATCATTCGCCGCTACCTACCCTCGGATGAGGATGTGGTCGTCGACCTGTGGTCGCGCGCTGCCCGTGAAGCCCACCCGTTCCTTGCGGGTGAGGGGACGGGCGAACGGGAACAGAAGATGCGAGAGGTTTATCTGATTCAGGCCGACAATTGGGTCGCTGAGCACAACTCCGCTGTCGTTGGACTGTTGGGAATGATCGGCTCCGAAATCGGGGGACTGTTCGTCGCGCCGGCGTCACAAGGGTTGGGCGTCGGGCGGGCGTTGGTCGAACACGCCACAACCATGCACGGCGAGGTGACACTCGAGGTCTACACCCTCAACGATCGCGCCCGCAGGTTCTATGCGCTGATGGAGTTCGAAGAAGAGGGGCGTCGACACGACGCCGAGACGAACCATGAATTGATCACCCTGCGTCGCGCGGGTCGAGGCTCTTCCCTTTCCCAGGCATGAGAATTACGGATCAGCCCAGCACGGGCCTGACATTGTGCACAGATCTGGCGGCTACCGATTGGCTGGTCGATCAGGATCTTCCTTGGTATCAGTTGGCGGGGCGCGGCCCGATCGGATTTCCGAAGTATGCGCGCTTACGGTTCATCCCCGATCCGAGCTTTCCCGGTCAGAAATCCAATGATGTCGACTTCGATCAAACCGGGCCGGAAGAGAAAGTGCTGATCGGCTTCGCCCTGGATGTGTTGTCCAGTTACACAACCACACCCGACGAGTGCTATTTCTGCATGTGGACCGGGTGGGGGTCGGCAGTCGGTGATGACGTTCCGCGGTTCGAGATCCCCAATCGTGACTACTGGCTCTTTCGTGGAACGCTTGCCGACTACGCCGATTGGAGCGTGGAAAACTCAGCTCGTTGGCCGTGGGGTTCTTCCCCTGATCCGGCCTTCATCTGGCCGGCTGATCATTCCTGGTGCGTAACCAATGATGTCGATCCACAATTTCGCGACCATTGCGGCCCCCGAGGAGGCCATCATTCGAATTGTGGCTGATTCGCGGATCGACGCCGTGCTCGACGACCCGGATATCGATCCGCCGTATTGGCACTGACGCCCGATCACTTCCAAGTCTCGAGTTCGACTACCAGCGTGTTCCAGCGGACGCCGAAATCGGTAGGTACCCAACTCGTCTCGCAGTACACCGTCGGCCCGTCGAAGACGACGTTGAAGAGACCGGGATGAATTGTCGTCAAGAGTGTTTCGTGTTGAACGAGGTGGCCGGGCCGCTCTTTCACCCGCACGCGCCCGGTGGGCTGAGTGCGGTATCGAGTCCAGAGGTAGCGATCCCACACCAGGCAGCCTCTCAACCGCGTCTTGCCGACGGCTCCGACATCGTCGCCGATCAGTGTCGTAAATCCGTTTCCGAGATGGGCTATGTGCTCAGTGCGGCCGTCGATTGTCACGGTCGCGATGCGTGCATCGATTTCGCAGCACACCTCGGCGGGAAGGTCCAACATTTCGGGACTGGCCCAATAGGTCGTCGGTTCGCAAGTATCGCCAGGCATGGGGGGGTGTCGCGCCACGGTTCGAGATCCTCGAGCATCCAGGGTTGCGCCACCGTGCAAGTATCCCAGGTGCTTACGCTTGGGCCTGCTGGTCTGCCTGCAGGTGCTTGACCGGGCATCCCGTGGGGAAGGTGCCGAGGTCTTCGACCTTGTAACCGTTCGGGTAGCTGCGGATGTTGGGCAGCTCGCGGGCGAATTTCCGCTTCGTACGCACGGGGAAGAACCGCAGCAGGCGCGCGCGGACCTTCAGCGCACCGCGTGAGACGACGCGCATCGCAGTGCTCGGGTGCCTGTAGTGGAAGGCGTCGAGTAGGTGATCGTCCATGAGAGCGAAGGCGAATCCCTTGACCAGAGCCTTCGGTGCCAGGTTGTTGGGCGGGAAGGTGCACATCAGGTCGAGGGTGGAATCAGCGACGGCTCGGGCGCCGGGATCGAATGAAAAGTGTTCGCGCTCATAGTCGTCGAGAAGTTTGACGAAGCCCTCGTAGGTGTCCGGCGTGTCTTTGATGTTCATGTACCGACCCAGGTGGCGGTAATAATTCGTCGACCCGACGATCTCGTTGTCGGTCATCTTCCGCCAGCCGTACTCGTCGAGCCATCTGACCGGCGTGACGACGAAGGTGGCCAGGACATAGAGCATGTCGTCGTTGGAGATGTCGTACGAGCCGTGCATCTGATTCATTCGACGCACGCTCTTGCGGCCTTCGGTGCTGCTGAGGCCGTGCTCGAGGATGGCGTCGAGGATCAGGCTGGTGTCGTCGTAGCGCTTCTGAACCTTGTCGGTGAACTCGCCTGTGGAGAAGAGGAGCTTGCCGATCGAGGGGACAGCGTATGTGCGGAACAGTGCGAAGCTGAGCGCCTGATTGATGTCCCAGGGAAACTCTTGCGCCGCGAGAATGCGCGACATCTCTTCGTAATCGGTTTCGGGATCGAGTTGATCCGTGCGACTGCGGAGGTCGTAGCGCTTCATCTGAACACTCCCTGGGACTGGTCTGCGCGCGGCAGAGATAGGTGTGAGCTGCACCACCGACTGTAGTTCTGACAACACGCGTTGTCTAGGGGGTGTGAATAGTCGTCTTTCCTTCGTTTCGGGCGTTGTACCAGGGGTATCCGGAAAGTGTTGTCGACCCGAGGAGCAGCTATGAGCGTCACACGCACGGCCGGGGTTTTTGCGGCCATCGGACTACCGATTGCCGCGAGCGTCATGTTCGCCGGAGTCGCCTCGGCTGATCCGCCCCACCCTTTCGGCGGCGCCGCCGTCACTATCGGGTGTCCGAATCAGGGGTCGCTGGCCTCGTTGACCGGGCTCACCGGCCAGTCCGGGCCAGAATCCAATCCGCCCATCGCCAAGGGTGACATTCGCTTCGATTCGTTCCCGGCCGCTGCACCCATCCCGGCGGCGGGTCAGGTGACTGTTGCGTGGGTCAACACCGACACGGGCAAGTCCGGAATCGTCGACCTGGTCGGTACCTATCCGTACCTGTCCGCGACGGTGAACACCGGCGTCGGCAATGTCGTTGCGACGGCGTTCGGTTCGATCAACTGGGGCAGTAGTCCCATCTGCCAGTCGAATCCGACGATCGGCAGGTTCATAGCCTGATCTTGAGCCTGATCGTCACAGCCTGGACGGGCACAGGGTTGGCGGTATCGCGTGATTATCTGTCATCTCGGAGATACCGCCGGGTCCGTCCCATCCCATATTCTGAAACATGTTAGGCGAAAGCATATTTCAGGGATGGAAAAGGTGGCGACGTGAACGGGTCGAGCGCGCGTCAGTTGATGAGCCAGATGCTCGTCGAAAAACGAAACAGTCTTGCGCCCGAAATGGTCGGCATGCGCTGCGAGGGTGCTCGCCGAATGCACGGCCTCAGTCGGCGCGATGTCGCGCAGATTGCCGACATCAGTTTCAATCACTATCAGCGGCTGGAACAGGGTACGTCCGTTGGTGTTTCGGCTCCGGTCATCGTGAGGATCTGCGACGCCTTGTTGATGGAAGACGACGAGAAGGCGCGCATGCTGGCATTGCACCAGGTATGGGCGCGCCCTCGTCGACCGCTGGCTGGATCCCGAGTTGCCGGATCTCAGGCTGCCGGTGAAATCTCCGGCAGGCAGCGGGCCAGTTCGTCCGGCGTGTAGAAGAAACTCCCGGCGCTCACCGGAGCGCACGGGGCAGCAAATGCTGTCTCGCGCTCGTTGTAGAGCATTCGGACCAGACGCTTACCCTCCGGTCCGGCGTAGACGTCCCACTGCACGTTCGCAGCCATCGGGCTGACCTGTGATCCGCGCCAGGGGTTGTTCGCATAGGTGTAGAGGTCGCCCTCCGCCTGCGAGGCGGTGCTTCCCGGCAGTTTCAAGAGTGCTGCGAAGGGGATGATCGTTTCTGCGTGTGCAAACCGGAAATCCGCTCCCGGGACGGCGTCGTCGCCGGTATGTTTCTGCAGGCCGCGCAGGAACTCGTCGCGCAGGACAGTTGCCATCCGGTAGGTGACGTCTTCACCGGTGAAGCCCGGGCCCTTGGCGTAGAAGTCCTCGGCATCGTTCGTGTATGCGAGCCACTGCGCGTCAGCAGGTTCGATGAACCGCTCGAAATTCCACTTGCCTTCTTCGGCCATGCCCGGAGTGATGATGTACGTGTTGTACAGCATGTACGCGGCGTCGACTTCGTTGTCGATCGTGCTGGAACCCTTGCCACGGTCGACGAGTGAGAACTCGCCCGCACTCAGCCGGTTCACGAAGTCCTCCGAGTAGAGCCTGAGCATCATGTGCCGCGAGACCTCGCGGGTGCGGGGAAGATCGGCGATCTGGTCGTCGACGGCTTTCAGTCGAGGATCGGACTCTTCGTAGTCCTTGTAGTCGGCGTTTGCATCCGAGTCGTGGAAGTAGAGAAGGTCGGCATCCGTGGTCACCGGTGCAACATCGCCGGCGACGGCTGGAAACGCACCGGTCAGCCCTTGCGCGAAGTTCTCGGCGCTGTCCACGGCACGGTCCACACCCGACGAGGTCAAGGTGATGGTGCCCTGTTGCGCTGCGATGGCGTCGAACAGTTGGGGGAGGCGTTCAGTGACCCGCGCGCCGAGCTGTCTGTGTTCGGTGATCCCGCGTCCGCTGAGGTTGCCGTACCCCAGCTTCTTGTTGGCGGCCATGAGATCACGGAGGGCCGGGCCGAATTCCTTGCCGACGGGAGTCAATGCGTTCTCGGCTTCGGCGATTTCCCACAGCTGCAGGCTCAGGTCGTCGTACTTCAGGCTCGACAGTGCTCTGGAACCATGGCGCGCAACACTTTCCGTGTACACGGGGGAGTATCCCGTCGGCGGCGCCTGATAGTCGGCGATGCGCTGGCCGGGAGTGTAGGGCGTCTTGGACGTGAAGCCGCCGTCGCTGACGGTCGGTATCTCTGTCGAACCGGAGCTCGAACCGGCGTCGAGCGAACCGAACGGTGACGCCGTGGCGATGGACTGGACGCTGCTGGTGACAAGCACTAGTCCGACAGCGCCGGCAGCGGCCAGCACGCCGAAGCGTGAGCTTAGCATGGTGAGTTGATCCTCTCCGTCGGTGCCGAGGTGACACTACGGAAGGAAAGTTAGAACAGCTAAGCGTCCGAATTGCACCTATTTGCCCATGTGGAGATGGACGCGGGGTTACAAGTTTCGGATTCGCAGAGCTCAGGAGGGTTTGGCGGCAATCCCGATCGACACGGAGAGCGACAAAGCGATGAGGGTCATGGCCAGCCACTGGTAGCTCTTGGGCGTGGGCTGCTTCTTACGTCCGAACTTGCTCACTGATGTCTCCCGTTTGTCCGTGGGTACTCAGCACATATTACTGTTCCATTACCCCAATGGCGCGGCCGACCGGAAACTGTGCGCGATCAGACAGCAGGCGGACCGCGAAGTCCGCCCGCTGCCCTGTGATCAGGAGGTCGTGCGCAGTTCCCGTCGCAGTATCTTGCCGGTGACGGTCTTGGGCAGTTCCTCCACCAGCACCACGGAGCGTGGGTACTTGTACGCCGCCATCCGCTGCTTGCAGTGATCGATCAGATCTTCCGGCGTCACCGACGCCCCCGCGACGAGGCTGACGAACGCCTTCACCGTCTCACCGCGGTATTCGTCGGCGATCCCGACGACAGCCGCCTCGCGGACCGCGGGATGTTCGGCAAGAACGTCCTCGACTTCGCGTGGCCACACCTTGTAGCCGGACGCGATGATCATGTCCTTCTTACGGTCGACGACGTAGAACCAGCCGGCTTCGTCCATGAACCCCACGTCGCCGGTGTGGAACCACCCGTCGCGAATGGCCGACGCACTCTCCTCCGGCTTGTTCCAGTAACCGCGCACCACCTGTGGACCTCGGACGACCAGTTCGCCGATCTCTCCGATCGGCAGGACCGCACCGCCCTCGTCTTCGATGCGGACCACGGTGTTGGGTACTGGAACGCCGACGGACAGTGCCCCGGACGTGGGGTCGACGGGGGTATCTGCCCCGACGGGAACGGCGTGAGTGGGCGACGTGGTCTCGGTCAGCCCGTAGATGTTGTGCAGCGCAGCACCGGTCATGGCGCGGACTGCCTCGGCGGCTGTCGGCGAGATGGGTGCGCCGCCGGAATACAGCAACCGCATGGAGGTGAAGTCTTCCGGCGCGCAACCCGGAGTGTTGAGCAGCGCGGTGAACGCAGTGATGGCGCCGACTGTGAATGTCGGGCGGTGCTCACGAATCGCGTCGAGCATCACCTCGGGCTGGAAGCGATAGGCCAGCACCAGCGGCATTCTCGCCAGGACGGACACCCCGATGTGACCGATCAACCCCGTGATGTGGAAGAGCGGTGCGACCCCGAGAACCGTGTCTTTCGGGGTGAGCCCCAGCCAGTCACGGTAGACCTGGGCGTTGAAGGTCATGTTCGCGTGAGAGGTCATCGCTCCCTTCGGCGGACCTGTGGTTCCCGACGTATAGGTCAGTACCGCAATGTCTTCCGGTGCAGCGTCGGTAGTGATCGGATCGCCGAGACGATGCTGGTCGATCAGCGTCGCGAGATCGTCGGTACCGAGATCCTTCTTGACGATTCCGTCGAAAATCCTCGGATCGTTGCGGCTTTGGTACTCGAGTTCCGAGGTGGTGATGACTCGCCTGACCGGCGAGTCGGAGACGACATTGCGGCCGACGGACTCGTAGAGCCCCTCGAGAGCGATCAGAACCGCTGCTCCGGAATCTTCGAGTTGGTATCCCAGTTCTCGTTCACGGCTCATGGGATTGATCGAGACTGCGACGCCGCCGGCTTTCCAGATTCCGGCGAGGGCGAGCACGAATTGCGGAACGTTCTGCAGGAAGAGTGCGACACGGTCTCCCTTCGTCAGACCACCTGCTCGTAGTGCGCGGGCCAGGGCGTCACTCTGCTGATCCAGTTCGGCGAAACTGAGTTGACCGTCGAAGTACTTCACAGCCGTGGCGTCCGGATCAGAGCGGACCGCCGCTGCCAACATTTCGAGCGTTGTGGGCTGTTCGACGTCGATGTCGGGGGGAACGTCGTTGCGGTACAACGCCA
Organism: Rhodococcus sp. WY5; assembly: GCF_018588185.1. NCBI lineage: Bacteria > Bacillati > Actinomycetota > Actinomycetes > Mycobacteriales > Nocardiaceae > Rhodococcus > Rhodococcus sp. WY5. The sequence continues at coordinate 1,055,040 of NZ_JAAMPR010000001.1, read as the reverse complement.
ACCAAGGGCGATCTTCGTATGTCATTTGATGGCAACCGGATTCACGGGAGAGCCGCTGGCCTTGGCAACCTTGAGCGGTGCGGCGACGTACAGGAACGTGTACTGGCCGTCGGACGCGCAGTCCGCGGCCAGCTTCTCCAGATCGCAGATCTCGGTGAACACCACTCCGAGGTTGCGCATCAATGCGTTGTGGAGAACCAGTGCCACACCGTTTTCGGGGTCGGTGGTGACCTCGTTGGCAATGGTGTCAGTGACAAGGTTGGGGATCTCCATGTCCTGGAACCACTGGACGAGTTCGGGGCTGTAGATCAGGCCGGGCTCGCAGAAGCCCTCGTAGAAGGCTTCGCCCTGGTCGAAGAACAGCTTGAGGAAGTTGGTGCGGATGACGAGGATGTCACGCTTCTCGATGGTGACCCCCTGCGCTTCGGCACAGGCCAAAAGATCATGGTGCGTGAAGGTTTCGGCCTTGTCGAGGTTTTCCTTGCCGCGGAACTTTGCCATGTCGAGAAGTACTGCGCGTCCGACGACGCCACGGTCGGCAATCGGTTCGACGCTGGCCTTCTCCAGGCCGCCGACAGTGGTGTCAGCGGAGTATCCGTTCCACAGCGCGCCGTCGTACCAGACGTGGCCGAGCGCGTCGTACTGCGTCGAACCCTGCAGGAACGCGTCGATCTTGTCGTCCGCGTAATGCAGGCCGCCGGGGAAGTTGGGGGCGTCGTCGCCGTCCCAGCTGCTCTCGTCGAAGATCTGTGTGCGCTCGGCAGGGCTGCGTCCCGGCCACACCGGATCACCCTTGGGGTCGCCGATGAGCCGTTGAAGCGTGAACACGGAACCCTGCTTGATGGTTCCGACGCCACGAAGCACCTGTCCGGCGTCGAGGTAGTTCAGTGAACCGACCTCGTCGGACTCTCCCCACTTGCCCCAGTTGCTGGGTGCGTCGCGCAGGAGTTCTCCAAGATATGGCGCCTCGGTCATGGTGATTCGATCCTCTCGCTACCGACACCGAACGATCGCTCGGGCGGACCTGGGTCTTTGTGATCCACATCATGTTCAGGCCGATAATCAGTAGTCAACAGGTTCACCGATTGCCGTGGTCATCGCATTGTTGGAAATCCAATGTTCGGGAATACTGAACACTGTGACCGAATTCGAGAATGCCGTCCTGATCGGAGCGTCGATCCGGCAAGCCCGGCGTCACCGTGGGCTCTCGCTGCGCGAATTGGCCAGGCGTCTCGGCGTCAGCGCAGCTACCCTCAGCGCCGTCGAGACCGGAAAGACCAGAGTCAGCGTCGACAGGTTGGCGGCAATCGGCGGGATTCTCGGAGTGCGTTTCGACGCTCTGCTCCCGGCTGCGATAGTGCGTCCGCCAGAACAGCCACGATGGGGAGGCGACGACGCCGACCCGAACGCACATTTTCGCCCGAACGAGTGGCGAAGGTTCGGCCCGAGTTCGTTCGATCCGGTGTTGGCGGCCGCGCTCGCGGAGATGGTGAAGACCGGATATCACGGTGCTGCGATGCGTGAGATCGCCAAACGTGCGCAGATGAGTGTTCCAGGTCTGTACCACCACTATTCCAGCAAGCAGCAGATGTTGGCCGAAATTCTCGACCTCACCATGGATGAACTCAACACGCGATCGTTGGCGGCAATCGACGAGGGCGAAAGTCCCTCCGAAAGGCTGGCTTTCCTCGTCGAATGTGTGACCTTGTTCCATATCTATCGGCGTGATCAAGGATTCCTCGGCGCCAGCGAAATGCGCAGTCTCACAGCCGAGAACAGGTTGCGCATCACGGAATCACGCAACTACCAGCAATGGTTGATGACGAAGCAGGTCGACGACGGAATCGCCGCCGGTGTGTTCGGGACGGATCGGCCGAGACAGGCCGCGCGTGCAATCGTCGTGATGTGTGTCTCTGTCGCGCAATGGTATCGGCCGAGCGGACCACAAACGCCCGAGGAAATTGCACGCGACTACGCGCGTTTTGCACTGGATCTGGTGCGCCTTCAGCGACCGTGACGGACGTCATCCGGTTCGGGTGATGCGCCTGCGGGCAAAGGGGTCCATGCTTGGAAGGTATCCGTACCGCGACTCGAGTAAGGAACGAAACCCAATGTCTTCCAATCTGTCTCACAAGGCCTACATGATCGGTGCCGGCATCGGAAACCTCTCGGCTGCCGTCTATCTGATTCGAGACGGTGAGTGGAACGGTGAGGACATCACCATCATGGGCCTGGACATGCACGGAGCGAACGACGGCGAATCTGCCGCTACGTTTCAGCACCAGTACGGCCATCGCGAACTCGGTAACGACGCGGGTTTCATCAATCGTGGCGGTCGCATGCTCAACGAGGAGACCTATGAGAACCTCTGGGACGTGCTGAGTGTGGTTCCGTCGCTGGACAACCCGGGAAAATCGGTGACGGATGACATTCTCGATTTCGACCACGCACATCCGACGCACGACGTCGCACGATTGATCGATCGCGACGGTATTCGCAACAAGGGTGAAAACGACTACAAGCACATGCAATTCGACAACAAGGATCGGTACTTGTTGACGAAGCTGATGACGATGCCGGAGTCGGACGAGGCAAAACTCGACGACATCAGTATCGAGCAGTGGTTCGAGGACACTCCGCACTTCTTCACCACCAACTTCTGGTACATGTGGGAGACCACATTTGCTTTCAAGCGGGTGAGTTCGGCGATGGAGCTGCGCCGGTACATGAACCGAATGATTCTCGAGTTCAGTCGCATTCAAACTCTTGCCGGTGTCACCAGATCCCCGTACAACCAGTACGAGAGCATCATCTTGCCGATGCGGGCCTTCCTCGAAGGCAAGGGCGTGAAGTTCGTCAACGAACTGAAGATCACGGAGTTCGTGTTCAAGGACACCCCGCTGCGAGACGAAATCATCGTGACGGGACTCGATTACGAAAACGTCCGCACCGGTGAGAAGGGCAGAATCGACGTGGCGGAGGGCGATCTCGTCTTCGACACCAACGGCAGCATCACCGACAGTTCTTCGATCGGCGATCTCGACACGCCGATCGTCGAAGACATGAGATACGCACCGAGTGCGCTGCTGTGGAAGCAGGCCACCGAGCATTTCTACGATCTCGGGAATCCCGACAAGTTCTTCGGGGACCGGGCGCAGAGTGAGTGGACCAGCTTCACCGTCACCACTTCGTCACACGAGCTCATCAACGAGATTTCCCGAATCACCAAGCAGCTCCCCGGAAATGCGCTCAACACATTCGTGGACTCGAACGTGCTTCTCTCGATCGTGGTCCACCATCAGCCGCACTACCACGCGCAGAAGGAGAACGAAGGAGTCTTCTGGGGTTACTGTCTGTTCCCGCGCAAGGACGGCGACTACGTGAAGAAGCCGTTCATCGAGATGACCGGGCGGGAAATGCTGGAAGAGACGCTCGGACACCTCGAGGCGCTCGACGAGAGCGGTGCGCTCGCCGCGCGTCGACAAGAGATTATGGACAGCGTCGTGAATTCGATACCCAGCCATATGCCTTACGCCAGTGCGCTGTTCAATCGGCGCGCCGTCGGCGACCGGCCGCTGGTGGTGCCGAAGCACTCCAAGAACCTGGCGTTCATCAGTCAGTTCGCGGAGCTGCCGTTCGACATGGTGTTCACCGAGCAGTACTCGGTGCGCTGCGCTCAGGTAGCCGTCTACAAGTTCCTGGGGATTCCGGAAGACAAGCTCACCAAGATGCATCACTACGAGAAGGATCCGAAGGTCCTCGCCAAGGCCGCAGTGACGATGTTCCGCTGAGGGGTGCTCAGCGACCGTGCCGCTTCTCGTAGTCCTCGCGAGTGCGATCGGCACGGCGCTGGGCCTTCTCGTCGAGCAGTTCGGGATCGAGTCCGTGGCTCAGCAGGCGGTGACGGCGGTAGATGGTCCCGAGCGCCACGACGAAGTACGCGAGCGGGATGAGCAACAAGGCCATCATGGCCAAGGGAATCCAGATCGGTCCCGGAATCAAGAGGAACAGCAGAAGGATCAGCGTCGCCGGCACGGTGAAGCGGATGATGTAGCGGGCCTGGGCACCCGGTCCGACCAGATCGTTCCGCACCCAGTCCTGGTACCGGTCGGGGAGCGTCTTCCCCAGGAGGTATCCGCAGTACTGAGGAAAGTTCGGGCGAGTCTGTTCGGCCATGGCATCCAGGATAGTGCCTGGTACTGCCGCTTACACCGGTGCCTTGAACGTGCGTCGGTAGGCGCTCGGTGAAACGCCGAGCGCCTCGTTCATGTGTTGACGCATGGATGTCGCAGTCCCGAAGCCGGTTCGAGTAGCAATCGCATCGATCGACAGATCGGATTCCTCCAGTAGTTCCCGCGCCCGATCGACACGTCTGCTGGTCAACCAGCGGTTCGGTGTGGTTCCGACTTCGTCGCGGAATCGACGGCTGAACGTGCGGACGCTCATGTTGGCGCGCGTCGCCAGGTCCGCCAGGGTGATCGGGTCGTCGAGATGTTCGAGGGCCCAGTGCCGAGCGTCGGCAGTCGATTCCGAAGGCTTGTCGGCCAGGGGGCGTCGGATGTACTGAGCTTGGCCACCGTCGCGCCACGGCGGTACGACGCAACGCCTCGCGACGGTGTTCGCCACTTCCATGCCGTGGTCACGCCTGACGATATGCAGGCAGAGGTCGACTCCCGACGCCACCCCGGCCGAGGTCAGGATGTGGCCTTCGTCGACGAACAGCACGTCCGGATCCACGTTCACCTTGGGATAGACACGCTGGAAATGGTCGGTGTTACGCCAGTGCGTCGTGGCGCGGAGTCCGTCGAGCAAACCCGCCGCGGCGAGGATGTACGACCCGGTGCAGATCGAGACCAGCCGAGTGCCCGGCCGGATGTGTTGGAAAGCTGCGGCCAACTCGGGGGAGAGGTAGCCGTCTTCGTAGGCCGGACCCAACTCGTACGACGCGGGTATGACGACGGTGTCGGCGGTGGCGAGCAACTCGCTCCCGTGGTCGACCGAGATGCTGAAGTCTGCGTCGGTCTGCACGGGATTGCCGTCGACGGTGCACGTCAGGATCTCGTACAGCGGCCGATCCTCGACGTCGAGGGCACGTCCGAAGATGCGCGCCGGGATGCCGAGTTCGAAGGGGATGACTCCATTCAGAGCCAGTACGACGACGCGATGCGGACCAGACATGGCTTGATTCTTTCATATATTGGCAATCTGGCCACTGTTCTCGATCGAATCCGAACTGCAGAATTCTCTCTGTGACTTCTGAGACCGCTCTCCCCGAATCAGGCCAACAGCAGGTGAGCCCGCCGCGCTTTCACCGCGCCTGGTCCGTCGCGATCGTGGCGTTCCTGGCGTTGGTCGGTGCGGCGAGCTTCCGCGCTGCCCCATCGGTGCTGATCGATCCGCTGCACGAGGATTTCGGGTGGTCGCGCGCCAGCATCTCGGCGGCCGTCTCGGTCAACCTGATTCTGTACGGGTTGACCTCGCCGTTCGCTGCTGCCTTGATGGAGAGGTTCGGTATCCGGGCGGTCGTCACCTCGGCGTTGGCGCTCATCTCGCTCGGCAGTGGTCTCACCATCTTCATGACCTCGAGTTGGCAGCTCATTCTGCTGTGGGGTGTCTTCGTCGGTCTCGGTACCGGTTCGATGGCGCTGGCGTTTGTCGCCACGGTCGTCGATCGCTGGTTCGTCGAGAAGCGTGGTCTCGTGACCGGCATCCTGACGGCCGGTGGTGCTGCCGGTCAGCTGGTGTTCCTTCCGGTCCTGGCGAAGATCGCCGAAACGTACGACTGGAAGAGCGTCGCCTTCACAGTTTCGTTTGCCGCACTGGCCGTTGTGCCGTTCGTTCTGCTGTTCCTGCGTAACTATCCGTCAGACGTGGGTACGACGCCTTACGGAGCGCCCGCCGATTACGCCCCACCCGCCAAGCCTGTCTACCAGCGCGGCGGCGCCGGAGGCCGGGCGATCTCGGTGCTGGTGATGGCGTCGAAGACCAAGGTGTTCTGGCTTCTCGCCGGTACCTTCGCGATCTGTGGCGCGAGCACCAACGGCCTGATCGGCACGCACTTCGTCCCGGCGTCGCACGATCACGGAATGCCGATCACCACGGCCGCGTCACTGTTGGCGTTGATCGGAATCCTCGACATGGTCGGCACCATCGCTTCGGGTTGGTTCACCGACCGCATGGACTCGCGAAAACTTCTCGGCATCTACTACCTGTTCCGCGGAATCTCGCTGCTCTTCCTGCCGCTGCTGCTCGCCAACACCGTGAATCCGCCGATGATCGCGTTTGTCATCTTCTACGGGCTCGATTGGGTGGCGACGGTTCCGCCGACCGTCGCGCTGTGCCGTCAACACTTCGGCGCCGACGCTCCCATCGTGTTCGGTTGGGTGCTGGCATCTCATCAGATCGGCGCGGGTCTGGTGGCATTCTTGGCCGGCCTCGTTCGTGATCAGATCGGCTCGTACGACGCTGCATTCTTGGTGGCCGGCGCGCTCTGCGCGATCGCTGCAGTCATGTCGTTGTTGATCGCAAAACGTCCGAAAGAGGCAGTATTGGTTGACTCTGTCTGATTCGGCACTGTGATCGGTACCACCGACGGGGTAAGTTGTGTGTAACTCCAAGAACTACTCACCAGTAGGGGTACTGAAATGCCAGCTCCGTCCGCTGCGACCTTCTCGCGGCTCGCCGATCTGATCGCCATCGACAATGTTGCCGATCGCCCGACGAAGTCCATCACCGAGGTGTTCACCGGCAAGGAGCTGGCGACCATCCCCGTCGGCACCGCCGACGACGCACTTGCGGCCATCGCCCGTGCCCGCGTCGCCCAGAAGGAATGGGCCAAGCGCTCCGTCCTCGATCGCGCCGCCGTCTTCCACCGCTACCGCGATCTCATCCTCGAGAACCGCGACGCCCTCATGGACATGGCTCAGGCCGAGACCGGAAAGTCGCGTACCGCAGCTCAGGAAGAAGTCCTCGACATCTCGATGACGTCGCGGCACTACGCACGTGTGGCTCCGAAGCTGCTGCGTCCGCGTCGCGTCTCCGGCATGCTCCCGGGCCTGACGAAGACCGTCGTCCGCTACCAGCCCAAGGGTGTCGTCGGCGTCATCTCGCCGTGGAACTACCCGATGACGCTGGCCGTGTCCGACGCCATCGCCGCGCTGCTCGCCGGTAACGCCGTTGTCCTCAAGCCGGACAGCCAGACACCGTACTGCGCGCTCGCCTGCGTCGAACTGCTCTACAAGGCGGGTCTGCCTCGCGACCTCTTCGCCGTGGTTCCCGGGCCGGGCTCCGTCGTCGGCACCGCCCTGGTCGAGAACACCGATTACCTCATGTTCACCGGTTCCACCGCGACCGGTCAGCTCCTCGCCGAGCAGGCCGGCCGTCGACTGATCGGCTTCTCCGCCGAACTCGGTGGCAAGAACCCGATGATCGTTGCCGCCGGCGCAGACCTGCGCGAGGTCACCGACGCCGCTGTGCGTGCGTGCTTCTCCAACTCCGGTCAGCTGTGCATCTCCATCGAGCGCATCTACGTCGAAGAGTCCATCGCACCCGAGTTCATCCGCATGTTCGGTGACCGCGTCAAGAAGATGAACCTCGCCGCCGGATACGAATTCGGAATCGAGATGGGCAGCCTCGTCTCCGAGGCGCAGGTCAAGGCAATCTCCGCTCATGTCGATGACGCAGTGGTCAAGGGCGCCACCGTCATTGCCGGTGGCAAGGCTCGGCCGGACATCGGACCGCTGTTCTACGAGCCCACCCTGCTCACCGGGGTTCCCGAAGACGCCGAGTGCTACCGCGACGAGACCTTCGGGCCGCTCGTCTCGATTTACCCCGTCAAGGACGTCGAAGAGGCCATCGCTGCGGCCAACGACACCGAGTACGGCCTCAACGCCAGTGTGTGGGCGGGAAGCAAGGCTGCCGGCGAAGCCATCGCAGCGCGCATCCACGCCGGCACCGTCAACGTCGACGAGGGTTACGCACCCACCTGGGGCAGCACCGCAGCACCGATGGGCGGTATGGGTGTCTCGGGCGTCGGTCGTCGTCACGGCGCCGAGGGGCTGATCAAGTACACCGAACCGCAGACCGTTGCCACCACTCGCGTCATGAATCTCGGTGGACCGCGCGGACTTCCGGCCAAGGTGTGGGCAAAGCTCATGCCTCACGCCATCAAGATCATGTCCTGGGTTCCGGGCCGGTAACGGGTGGAAACCGCCAGCGCGTACATCGAGGCAACGCCGGTATCGGTGTGGAAGGTTGTCAGCGACATCGAAGGTATGGGTCGCTTCAGTCCTGAAAACACCGGTGGAACATGGACTTCCGGAACTCCGGGCACTGTGGGTGCAAAGTTCAAGGGCACCAACAAGCATGGTCTGATTCGGTGGAGCACGCACTGCACGGTGGTCGACGTGGTCGACTGCCGGAGGTTCTCCTTCGAATCGGACGAGCCGAAAGCGCGGTGGACCTTTGTGCTCGAGCCTTCGGGAACGGGCACTGTGCTTACCGAGACTCGTGAGATCTATGCGACGCCTGCGCTTTACGTGCGCATGATGTCGGGTAGCGGCCTACTCGGTCGGGGTCGAGATCAGCTGATGCAGACCGGAATGGAAACCACCCTGGCGCGCATCAAGGCGTTTCTGGAGAGCTAGAAACTGACACAAGTGGGGCTGCACTCGATTCGAGTGCGGTCCCACTTCTGTTGTTGGAGATCTAGTTTGCAGTGCTGATGAGCGCAGCGTCGATGAGCGCGGTGTAGACACGCTCCGGTTCTTCGGCGATGCGATTGAGTACGTACAGCCACCACTGTGTTCCGAAGATGACGTATTCGCGTGTGGTGAAGCCCGCTCCTCGGAGTGCGTCCAGTTGCTCGGTGCCGAGGCCGAGCAGCATCTCGAACTCGACGTGCTCGCCTCTGAGCTTCGAATCATGTTCGGCACGTAGTGCTTCGAGGATGTCGCGGTCATGTGTCGCGATGGAGACCTGGTGACCCGAGTCGACGATTCGGGCTGCGTAGTCGAGATACGCGCTGCGCAGTTCGGCACTACCGCGTGGGTAGGCGACGGACTCGGCTTCGAGGAAGGCGCCCTTCACGAGACGGATGCGGCCGGGTCGGTCCAGCAGAGCGGCGAGATCCTTTGCCGTGCGGTGCAGCCGGGCCTGAACGGTGATCCCCACGTGAGTGAAGCGCTCGGCCAGTCGCGCGTGCATGTCGAGGACCAGGTCGGTGCGGTCGGACGCTTCGGCGGAGATGATCAGCTCGGCACCTGCGCGTTCCGTGGTCTCGGCCAGGCGCACGACATTGCGAAAGCACTGCTCCGGATCGATGACCAAGCCGATGTGCGAGAGGTCGAACGACACGGTGCTGTCTACGCCCGACGTTCCGATCCGTTCCGCCAATTCCACGAACACATCGGTTTCGGCGTTCGCGAGTTCGGGATCCCGGACGCTTTCCCCGGTGTATTCGATGCTCGCCTTGTGTCCTCGCGCGAAGATCGAGGGGAGTCGGTCGAAAGCGTCGTCGATGGTTTCGCCGCCGATGTAGCGAGCGGCGACTTTCCGTGCGAGTGCTGCCGTCGCAGCGTCCGCCATGGTGCGTTCTTTCAGGGATTCGTCGAGTGCGAGGCGGCGTAGGACGTCCGCGGCCTGGGCTTGTAGATCCGTGTTCACGGCTTCAGCGTATCCGGACGAGGGTGCGGGAATTATTCTACGAACCCTTGCGTTCGATCTATTGTCGATATATCGTCGATACGTCAAACAAACACAGACAGTCCAGGAGGACAACATGTACGCCCCACACAACAACCCAGAAATGCAAGAACGTCGCGAGCATGGCCGCCGAGGCCCGCATCGTGGACACGGTTTCCGTCGAGGATTCGAGGGCGAGCGACCCGAGGGTCGCTTCGAAGACCGAGCAGAAGGACGCCCCGAAGGCCGGCGCGGTCGACTTGACCAGCGCGGACACGGTCGGCCTCACTTCGGTGAAGCCGGCGCAGCGCTCCGTCCCGCGATGGGCCTACTCCGAGGTGCCGCTGTCGCGGTAGCCGCAGGTGGGACCGCCGAGCAGGTAGCCAAGGCCGAGGCAATTCTCGCCGAGGCACGCCGAGCACTGTTCGAGATGCTGGCGGAAAAGTCGGCTGACGCGCAGCAGGCTCACACAGAATCTACCGACACGCTGCCGGCAGAGTGATCACGGCGCTCAGGCGCCGACGGTGACTTCCTCGCTGTTCATGCCGGAAACGTGGCCGTCGGCGCCCTCTCGCCAGTACCCGACAACATTGTGCTTGTCGCGAGCTATTCCTCGAACTTCCCTCAGATGCTTACGAATACGACGGCTGGTTGCGCTTTCGCACGCCACCCACGCGTAGACGTCGGCCGATTCGGATTCGGGAAACTCGACCTTCTCCACAGCCTCGAACAGTGCGCTCGGCGCCTTTCCGAGGCCACTCCCCACGAGCCACGTGTACGTGACGTCGCCGCGAGTGACAAATTCCTGTCGATCCTCTTCGGTTTCGACCTCGATGATCGCCTGTGCGACATCGCCCTCTCGAAGTTCTTCGACAATCCTGCCCAGTCCGGGGAGACCCGTGGCGTCTGCGACCAGCAGCTGCCAGCGAGGACCCGCCGGTGCTTGGTAGTGGGACCGCGAACTGTCCGACCAGAAGACGCCTAGTAGGTGACCTGGTTCGGCCCGCAGGGCCCAATCCGCTGCAATACCGCCAGGGTGCACGACGAAGTCGATGTCCAGACGTCGGCCGCCGTCGTGCACCTTGCGCACGGTGTAGTGCCGCCACGGTGGCTCGGTTCCGAGATCGGCCTTGCCGTAGTCGGGATTGTTGAAGTAGTCGTAATCTGCTTCTGTTTCACCGGGTTTCGGGAACGCGATGTCGATGCGCTCGTCGCCTTGTCCGCCGGTCGGCCAGTGCCAGTTGCCTTCTGCCTCGATGCTGATTCGCCGCATGTGCGGGGTCAGGGACGTGACGGTGACAACGCGGGCGGGTTCGCAGAAAGACATGCCTCGACCCTATGGGTCCGGCGTGTCGAAGTGGAGACAGATGCTGTCGCAAGACGGACATCGAGCGCAGCCGAAAAGGCCAGCGTATGCCCCGGGGCATGATTCTTCCCCGGTGCACACGCTGGCCTTTTCAGTTATGTCGGTTCACGCCGCTGTCGGTGGGCTGTTCCCGCCGATCGGCTGCTGATACGGATCGATCGACATCGGTGGGTAGAACACTGTTTTTCGGTCGGGACCGATCTCCACCCGCCACTCCGTGTGATGCAGCGTCCGATGGTGATGACCGCACAACAAGATCAGATTGTCGAGATCTGTTGGGCCGCCATCGTTCCAGTGAACAATATGATGGGCATCGCACCACCCCGACGGTGTCCCGCATCCCGGAAACGCACACCCACCATCACGAACCACCAACGCCCGCCGCTGCGGAACCGTCGCCGTTCTCGCTTCCTTACCGCAGTCGAGCGGAACACCATTCTCGTCCAGGAGGATCCGGGTGACGGTGCAGTCGCACGCCAACATCCGCGCGGTATCGATACTGATCGGGCCCACCCAATCCGCCCACGCGAACCCCAACTCCTCCGTGGACGGCAACAGGTCCTTCAAGGCTTTGAGGTCCGTCATGTCTTTCGCGGACGCGGTGACCGTGATGTGCGGTTTCACCCCGCCTTCGATCGGACCCAACCCCGCCCGCTCGTACCGCCGCAGTAGTTCGCAGAACCCGTCCGCCCGCCGCAGCGCCGGAGTACGGGTGTCCTTCACGCCGTCCTTCTCCGGTATCGGCGCAGACAGGCTCGACAACAACGTGATCAGACGGGCCCCGTTCACAGCATCCAGATCGCCCTTCACGGTCACCCGTCCGTACAACCCTTTCGAGGCGTAGAACTCGTTACGTTCGGAATCCTCACCCACCGGAACGCCGTCTTCGCGTTTGCCGTACTGCTTCTCGATCCGCCGGATCGCCGCCCGCACCGCATCACAATCGGCAATGTTCTTCGACGCCAACCCCAACAGGATCCCGCGGGCCTTGTCCACATCCGCCGGCGTCATGTTCTTGGGTGGATGCTGACAAAACGACGCCACCTGACGGGCTTTCAACGCATCCACGTCACCGCGATGAAACGCATCGCCGACAACAGGTTCGAGCATCAACAACCGCGCCAACCCGACGAGCAGACTGCACTCACCGATCTCCAAATTCGTCGAACCATGCAACCACTGCGCGATCGCCCGAAAACCCTTCCCACCGAGAACCTCCCGGGAAAACATCTCCACGATCAGCAACACCAACCGCGACTGCAACTCGTGCCGGACACGCACCAGATCGAGAACCTCACTCTTGAGGCCCTCGCCATCCAGCTGCCACGCTTCCCGACTGTCCATGCCCAAAGTCTAATCGAACAAAGTTTCGAAAACAAGAGAATTGTGAGCGAAAATTGCTGCTGTCCAGCTACTTTCGACAATTCGGGCAAATGTCAGATCGAACCCAGCTCCCGCGCACGAGCTACCGCCGACGTCCGCGACTTCACTCCCAACTTGCCGAAGATGTGAACCAGGTGCGACTTGACCGTGGTCTCACTCAGGAACAGTTCTTTGCCGATCTCTCGGTTGGAGCGACCCGCCGCCACCAACTTCAGAACTTCGATTTCCCTTGGGCTGAGGCTAGTTTCGGGTTTGCGTACCCGAGTCATGAGCTTCGACGCGATGGCGGGGGAGAGAACGCTGTCCCCGCTCGCAGCGGCGCGGACGGCTGACAGCAACTCGACCGGTGGTGTGTCCTTGAGTAGGTACCCGCTGGCCCCGGCCTCGACAGCGCTCAAGATGTCTGCATCCGTGTCGTAGTTGGTCACGACGAGTACGTGCGGCGGATTCGGCAGCGCGCACACCGCGCGGGTGGCGTCGACGCCCGTCTTCCCGGGGCCGAATCGCAGGTCCATGAGCACGAGGTCGACCGGCGTGGTGGCGCAGAAGGCTATGGCTTCCTCGGCGGTGCCCGCTTCGCCGACTACCTCGATGTCGGCTTCGCTTTCCAGCAGCGCTCGTAACCCGGCGCGCACGATCGCGTGATCGTCGGCGAGCAGCAGGCGGATCACGGTTCGCCCACTTCGAGAGGAAACGTCACTGCGACGGCCGTGTGTCCCGGCTCGGACTCGATGGAGAAAGTCCCGCCCTGCAGTTCGACGCGCCGGCGAATTGCATTGAGGCCAAAAGATTCCGCCGGGCCACGTTCGAGAACTGCCACGTCGAAGCCGCGACCGTTGTCGACCACGTCGAGGCTGACGGTGTCGTCGGAATAGGTCAGTGTCACAGCCATTCTGGTTGCATCGGCATGGCGGAGAACATTGGACACCGCGCCCTGAGCGATGCGCACCAATGTTGCTTCGAGGGGCATCGGTAGCCGGACTGCCTCGCCTTCGACCACGGACCGCGCTTCCAGTTCAGGACTGCTCGCGCGTTCGCAGATTCGACGAAGCGCGTCGGCGAGCGACTGACCGTCCAAGGCCGCGGGTGTCAATTCGGCGATGAGTTGGCGGGTTTCGGCAAGACTGTCCGCGGCAGTTTCCCGTGCGAGGCTGATCTGACGGATGGCCGGGCTGTCCGGATCGGCGCGTTCGGCAGCGTGAAGGAGCATCTGGATGCTCGAAAGTCCTTGGGCCACGGTGTCGTGAATCTCGGCGGCGAGTCTTTCACGTTCCGCGAATTTTCCGGCATCGCGAGACGTCGACGCCAATTCTTCACGAGTATTCATCAACTCGTCGATGAGACGACCGCGCTCGGCTGCCTCGCGGTACAGCGCTTGATATCCGAGGCCGATTGCAACCGCTACGGCAGCGCCGATGATCGGGCCGACGGCGCCGGCAATCGTCCATCCACGATGCAGGCCGGTGCCGACCACGGCGACAGCCGTTGCCGCGGTGACGGCGAGAAGACTCCAGGGGCGTCGCAGAATATGGAGATAGAGGAAGAAGAGTCCGAACGCGAGGTAGGCGGCGTCGGCGGATACCGCCATCGTCGCGATCCAGACGAGGGTCAGCACGGCCAGCCACCAGCGGGCAGCGTTGCCGCGCAGCCTTTTGGCGACCCCGAAAAGATAGACGGCAACAAAGATCACGGCCAACGCGATGATTGTTGCGGTCAGGTCGGATTCGTCGATCAGCGCTCGAAGAAACACCACACCGGCCAGCGCCATGACAAGGACATGCAGGCCCAGTTGTAGGCCGGCGAAGACAGGCGTGAGCGGAGATCGGTGCATCTCGCCCAGCTTAGCGAGGTTCGGGCCTCGTTCATCCATCAAAAGTTGTAAACCGGGATGGTTCTTTCGAGCGCTGGAATGTCGATCCGAGGTGCGATGGAAAGAGTCTGCATCCGCGAGAGCGTAGAGGCAAGCACAGGAAAGGAATTCACAGTGTTTGTCGCAATGAGGGACTTACGGGCAGCGCGAGGTCGTTTCGCGCTGATCTCCGTCGTGGTTCTGTTGGTTGCACTTCTGGTCAGTTTTCTCAGCGGGTTGACTGCAGGACTTCGCCATCAGAACGTGTCAGCCATCGAGGCCATGAATGCCGACACGGTGGTGTTCGCCGACACCGGAGCCGGGGCGTCGTTCGACGAGTCGGCGCTCACGCAGGACCAGGTCAACGCTTGGACCTCCACGTCGAAGGACGTCGATCCCATCGGAATCGGTCGCGGGAAAGCGGGATTGGCCGACGGAAATCAGAAGTCGGTGGCCCTGTTCGGCGCTGATGGCGGTTTCGGTGACGTGACGCCGTCGGCGTCAGGCACGGTGGTGTTGAGCGAAGGTGCCGCCCGCGATCTGGGGGCGGGCGCCGGCGATCAGGTGAGTGTCGGTACGAAGCAGTTCACCGTCAGCGCCGTTCGCGGTGACGACTGGTACAGCCATTCGCCCGTCGTCTGGATGACGCTCGACAACTGGCAGGCGGCCAATCCACGCGGCGGAGTTGCGACAGTACTGGCTGTCACCGGAGCCTCCGACGCTTCCGCAACGGACAAGGCGGCTGCGACGACGTCGACGACGGTCAGCGGTTCGCTCGACGCGATCGGTTCGTACAAGTCGGAGAACGGGTCGTTGACGTTGATGACGCTCATGTTGTTCGCGATCTCAGCCTTGGTGATCGGTGCGTTCTTCACGGTGTGGACGATCCAGCGAACTCCGGACATCGCGACGCTGAAAGCGCTCGGTGCGACTACCGGTTCGCTGGTGCGCGACGCACTGGGTCAGGCGCTCATCGTTCTGATTGCCGGTGTCACCGTCGGAATCGGGCTGACGGCCGTGGCCGGATCGCTGATCGGTGACGCCATGCCGTTTGTCCTGGACGCATCCACCACCGTCGTACCTGCCGTGGCATTGATCGGGCTCGGTCTGCTCGGCGCGGCCTTTGCACTTCGATTCCTCTCGACCACCGATCCACTCACAGCATTGGGGAGCGCACGATGACCATGACAACCGGCACCACAGTTCTCGACATCCAGAACGTCGATCTGACGTTTCCCGATGGGCAATCGCGGGTGACGGCGCTGGACGACGTGTCTCTGCGACTGCACCGCGGCGAGATCGCCGCGATCACCGGGCCCTCGGGTTCGGGCAAGTCCAGCCTGTTGGCGGTGGCGTCGACGCTGATCCGTCCGGATTCCGGGCACGTCTATCTCCGGACGCCGGAAGGCAGCACCGACATCGCTGCGCTGAGTCGGCGGGCGGCGTCGGAGCTGCGACGCTCGTCGATCGGCATCGTCTTCCAACAGTCGAACCTCGTGTCTTCGCTGACTGCACTGGAGCAGCTCGAGGTGATGGCGCATCTGGGGCAGTCCGTGTTCACGTCACGGACCCGTCGCAAGGCCGTGAAATCAAAAGCGATGGATTTGCTGGACGCTGTCGGGCTCGCGGATCAGAGCGGAAAACGGCCGTCCCAGCTGTCGGGCGGACAGCGACAGCGCGTCAATCTCGCGCGAGCATTGATGAACGATCCGCAGCTTCTCGTGGTCGACGAGCCCACGAGTGCGCTCGATCAGGAGCGCGGTGCCGCTGTCATGGATCTGATCTTCGGGGTGGTGCGGGAACGCGAGGCGGCAACCCTTCTCGTGACACACGACCGAAGTCACCTGTCTCGGATGGATACTGTCTATCGTGTTGTTGACGGTTCCTTGGCGGAGGATCAGGAGGCGCTCGCGGCGTGACTCAGGCGGGCACGATTCGGGCATTCGTCACTGCATCCGGGCGGGAAGTCAACCCGCGATTTGCTGGGCAGTTAGACTGTTGTCGACTCGGGCAACTTGAGAGGACGTGTTATGGAACGCCGCCGCAACGTTGCGCAGCCGCCACAATCGCCGATTGCGGATCTGGAGCAGATGCCTGCCCTGATTCTCCTCGACAGGCTTCCGGTGCCGGTCATGGCCGTTCACCGCGACGGCAGCATCGTTTTTGCCAATCCGTCCTTCGCTGACATGCTGGGATATCCCAAGAAGGCCGTCTCGGCGTTGCGTTTGCAGGACATCCTCTACGACAAGGATGCCGACGACGTCAGTGCAGAGCAGGCCCATCGTGAACTGAGTTCCGAGCCGGGCTCGGTCAAGGAGTTCGTGCACTCCGACTCCACGTTGGTGCGCGCGACGGTCAGCCAGTCTCTGCTCCGACGGGACGACGACACGATCACCCTTGCCGTCCTCCACGATCTGACGGAGCGCCTGTGGAACAACCCACGGCACATCGACGACAAGCCCACCAAGTAATCCCAGCTACTTCCGGGATTTGACGGTTCGGTCCAGGCCGAGGGTGGCGGCAAGGGTGTTGACCACCCATTCTTCGTACTGTTGGCCGGTCCAACCCGCGCCGACCACGAGGTCTGTATAGGTCTCGGGACTGAGCAGCGTGAGTGCGACGTTCACGGCTGTTTCGAGGTCGACGGTTGGCGCTTTTTCGACGATGCCGACCATCAGATGTTCCTGCACCGTGCGTCGCTGAGTGCGGTTGATTTGCCACAGGCGGGCGGCGTCCTCGTCGGCGGAAGCGGCAGCCCGCAGTGCCAACAGGATGTCTGCGGTGCGCTCCAGAATGAGCCGTCCGTGGTGAACCTGAATCCGGAGTTGCCCGAGTGGATGTGGGGCGCCTAGTGCTGCCGCCACCCACGGACGGTCGAGAGTTGCCGTCTTTTCCTCGTCGCCCGCAACGGCCACGTCGAGCAGTGCTGACAGCACGCTCGGCTTGTTGCCGAACACGAAATAGACACTCTGCACCGACACGCCCGCCGCCGCGGCAAGCTGCTTGATCGTGGCGGCCGCGTAGCCGGGATCGACAAAAACCTCACGCGCTGCCTCGATGATCTTGCGCCGCGCCGACGTGTCTTCCCGAAGAACCTCAGTCATGATTAGAGTCTAACTCTAGAGTCGAACTCTAGCGACTCGGGAGGCGAAGTAATGACGAAGGTTCTTGTACTCGGTGGCTACGGTGCCGTCGGGATTCCCCTGATGAAACAACTCGCGAAGGTCCCCGAAATCTCCGCGTACTCCGCCGGCCGTGACCCTGCCCGCGCGGACGTCGTCGTTGATCTTAAAGAACCAGGCGCGTATTCGACTGTGGTTCGAGACTTCGATGTCGTGGTGAATGCGTCGGGTTTCGAGGATGTTCGCCTGGCCGACGAAGCGGTACGCGGTGGGGCGGCATTCGTCGACATCACGGCGACCTCGAGCTACTGCGAAGAATTGGAAGCGGTCGACGGACCCGTTCTCATGGGCGTCGGGTTGGCGCCGGGATTGACCAGTGTCCTTGCAACCGAGGCGCATCGACTCGGCGACGGACCCGTGGACATCCTGATCGGCCTCGGCGGTGGAGAACTACACGGGCCGGCCGCAACGGCGTGGACGTACGGGATGTTGGGCACGAGGTTTCCTGATCCCGACGGACGATCGGTCCGCAACTACACCGGGATGAAGACGTTTCGAATACCGGCCGATGTGACCGGCTACCGCACCGGTCCTGCTGTGCGGGCCGACTTTTCGGACCAGCATGCGTTGACGCGAGACCTCGGTGTTCCGGTCAGGACGTACCTGCGATTGGACACGTCCACCGCGACGCTCGGACTTGCGGCCATGACGTGGGCACCCGCGCTACAGAAGGTCGTGCCGAAGAAGCTGTGGGGCTCGGATCGTTGGGTAGCGATGGCCCGAGCGGATGCCGGCCCGGCGCTGTGGGTTTCGGGGCGTGGCCAGTCGGTCGCGACGGCAGCTATCGCCGCGCGCGCCGTGCAGGTGATTCGGGATGCCGCGATCTCGAAGCCGACGTGGTTCCACGCGGTGGAAACCACCGAGTCGTTGCAAGCGGCGGTTCCCGAACTGTCAGTGCGGCAATGGGATGGTGCGAGCCGATCGTCCGGCAAGACTGTCCACTAGTCGGGGCGAGCCGAGAAACGGCAATCCGGCGGCCGCATTGGTGAGACAACCGGGTACGACGACGCGGACGACGTGCAGGCCGGCGTGGAGAACATCAGTTGTGGTGAGATCGACCCATGCCGGCCGGAAACCGGCTGCCGTCAGAGCGCTTTCGGTGCCGGCGGCTGATGTCAGAGAGTCGAGTCCCACCTCGCCGACGACGGCACCGACCAGCTCACTCTCGAATCGTGCTTGGATCTCCGGGTCCAGGTGGAGCTGCAGGTGGCATCCGTAGTCCATCACGTCGGCAAAATCCGATCGGTAGGCGCCTGCATAGCTTCGGTCAGCTCGCCAAGGCGCAAGCGGACTGGTCGGGGAGGCCGCGGCTCGACCGATGCCGCTCTCCGGGTTGTCGTAGTCGGCGGAAAGCAGCTGCAGCTGAAGCGCTTCGCCGAGTGACTTGAACGCAGCCGTCTGCGCGTCTTCGTGGCAGGCGGTACCGATGGTCGAGTATCCGGTGAGTCCGTCGTGGACGAGGGCGCCGAGCACCGGGATCTCGAAATCGCTGTCGAATGACAACCACCTGGTCGAGAGGGTGCCGTGATTCCCCAGTCGCCGAAGCATCTCGGGAATGCCGGTGACGATCCGAACGCCGCGTCTTCCGTTCCAGGACAACGTCATCGCGTCTCGTTCGACTATCTCGCGCAAGGCATTGTCGATTGCGAACTTCACCGAGGGTCCGGCGGCGAGACCCGCCTGAGCCACCGGAGAGATCGCCGGACCCGTCCGGGCGACGAAATGAGGATACGAACCCCAGACGAGTTCGGCCGGTACCCAGATATCCGAACCCGTGATCAGGTCGGCTCCGCGAGTCCAGTCCATCTCCAGATCGTCGGTTGGTTCGACGAACGGGAACTGTGGCCGCGCGCACTGGGCGGCGTCGAAACGCGCGAGTTGTGACAGGTCGATGCTTGCTCCGATCAAGGCATCGGCCGACCCGCGGACGATCGGTTTGGCGACGATGTTGCCGCAATATCGTTCCACCGCTTCGCCTATCGCAGCTGCGGTAGGCCGCGCACGGTCACCCAGATCGAAGCAATATCCGGCGCCGGCCGAGTCA
This sequence comes from Rhodococcus sp. WY5, assembly GCF_018588185.1. Classification (NCBI taxonomy): domain Bacteria; kingdom Bacillati; phylum Actinomycetota; class Actinomycetes; order Mycobacteriales; family Nocardiaceae; genus Rhodococcus; species Rhodococcus sp. WY5. Next base: position 1,035,535 of record NZ_JAAMPR010000001.1, on the reverse strand, counting down.
CTGGACCAGGGTGAAAAGCGTGCTGAATCACTGACATACGAGTGAATCAGCTTGAACTCGGGCGGAAAGTGCTGGGGAACAACGGCGTCGACCAGCTCTCGAATGATCCCAGTTCGGCGGTCGACGAGCGAAGATGTCATGCGAGGGGGACCGGCAGATGCAGATGGGTGGTCGATGCGCTGGTCAATCTGCTACCTCCAAGAAGGGGAAAGGCTGCCGGGGCGTTGTTGTACAGGCCCGGAGTCAGGATGCGGACGACGTGCAACCCGGCAATCGAGATGTCGCCGGTGGTGAGATCGACGGAAATCGGCTGGTGTCCCCGTGACATCAGAAGCGCTACGAGAGAAGCCAGATCCAACGGCGCTTCGTCGGGAATCTCTGATACCGAGAGTGTTTCGGTGTAGTCGAAGAGATGTTCCTCTGCGGCCAGGGCCATCACGGGATCGAGATAAAGTTGGGCGACGGTCGGCAGATCGACGATGTCTTTCCATTGCGGATCGAACTCGTCCCGGTAACGACGGTCGGCCCGAAAGGGTTTGTACAGGTGCGCCGGCAGCGTTCCGTCCGCCACGCTGCGCCAGGTCGGCCCGTCGGGGTCGGCGAGGTCGATCGTGATGGCAAGTACGGCATACGCCTCGACAAGCGCCTTCGAGACTGCCGCCTCCACCGTCGGTCGACAAGCTGTGCCCAGCGCGACCAGTCCACGTCGGTCATCGCGGATCCACGCTGCGGCGACGGGAATGCCGAAGGGGGAGGGAAGCAGCAGCACTCGAACGCTCCGGGTCTGGCTCTCCAGATCCCCGAGTTGGCGGTGCGCAGGCAACCGCTCCCAGTCGGAAAGCTCGATCGCCGGCTGTGACCGGTCCCCGCACCACCACAGCGCGGTGGCATCGCGTTCGAGAAGTTCCAGCAGAGCTGACATCTCGGCCTCGTCGCGTGAGCGTCCCGCTGCGATTCCGGCGTACTGCAACGACGCGATCGGTGGCTCGCAGCGACGGGTGCCTGTGTAGTACCCGAGATAAGTCAGGGCCGCAGGCACGTAGGTGGGCACCTTTTCGTCCATGGTGTGACCCAATGCCCAGCGAATGTTCAGATCAGAGGTGAAGGGAACAAAGGGGAATCCGGGAAGGCGGTACTGATCCTCGCTGTACAACGCAAATTCAGCGGGATCGACGACCCGTGAGCCGGCCAGTTCCAGCGCTGATGCACTGCTGCGGACCAGATCCTCGGGGACCACGTTGCCGCAATATCTTTCGACGGCCTCACCGGTCGCCGCCCCGCGAGCTGCTGCATCGTCGCGTATCGAAGCCCCGAATCCGTAAGGGTCCGCGCGAAACAGTGAACCGCTGCCGCCGAAGTTTCTGGTGTCGGCCACCCTCGCGGCCCAACCGACCCAGCCTGTCGGCATGTCCGAGCGAATGTGTGGTTCCAGTGAGGTCAGCACGCCGCTCCGGGCGTCGACCAGCAAGTCATCCACCGGCAGTTCCTCCGAGTATCGGCAGGGTCAACGACCCGGAAAATGATTGGTGCAGTGCGGTACTGCGTGTTCCTCGATAGCGATCACCGTCTCCGAGATTGCGTGCGAGTCGTGGGAAGTCCGAGCCGGCGATCCGCAGCGTCAAGACATCACCCGCGCGCACAGTGTGCAACACGGGATCCAGATCGATTGTCACCATCGTCGGCTGCACGCTGACGCCCGCGCCCCGTGCGATCGACCTGGTGACTCCAGCGGCATCTACGACGCTCAGCTCGACGATCCAATCGGCTTCGCCCTCGGGCGAGTGCACTTTCAGCTCCACCGATGGTGTTCCGGAGAGTACGGAGTCGTGCTTGATATCGAAAGTCAAGACAACACAGTTGTTTCGGTCCCGTGAGGCGTCATACAGGAAGCTGTAGGCCGCATCCTTCCGATCTGGTTCGAGATGAACGCGATTCGCACCCGTGACAAACGGTTCGGTCGACCATTCGCCGACACCCCGGTCGAATACCCGATTGATGGTCAGGGGCCGCGCAGCGAATACCGATTCCATCCACTCGACCTGAAGGCGGCCGAAACTTGTCTCGCCGACCATTCCAGGGCGGAGGTCGTGCGCCCAGGGGCCCACGATCAAACTCTGCGGCCCGCGCCCAACGGACGTGAAGTGCCGCAGTGTCTCCCGAATCATCGCATCGTCCCAACCGCCGATGTGCAGCCCGGCGATGTCGAGTTCGGAGAGTTCGTCCGCGGACACCAGATCATCGCCACCGAAGTCTTCGCGTTTACGAGCGCGAAGGATCGGCGTCAACCAGCCCGGTGAATCGGAGGTCAGGCCGACCTCCTCGATCATCGACTGCACCGGGAGATGTTCCAGCAAAGACGAATCCGAACGCATCAGTTCAGGGATGAAACCCTCACGAGAGGAAGACGAATCTCCGTGCTCGCCCCACCACGCCAGATGCTCGGCGAGGAGAAGTATCCCCGAGGGATCACGTTTGACGCGGTCGCTTCCGATGGTCGGCACCTTGGAGACGACGCCGTCTACACGAAATGACCGATCGGCGCTGTTGGTCTCGGCAGCAAATGCCCAGGCGGTTCCGGCCGCATACGAAGCCCCGCTTGCGATGACGCACTCCGGTGTCCACGGCTGATCCTGCAGCCACTCGGCAAGGGCGGCGCTGTCCTCGCGCTCGTGGACGTACGGTACCCAAGATCCGGTGGAATCGTGCCGTCCACGTACGTCCTGACAGATGAAGGCAATTCCTCGTGATCGCCATTCGAGCCCCTCCGCCAGATGCCATCCACGCCCGTACGGGGTGCGGATCACGATCAGTCCCCGCGGTGAAGAATCCGGTGGGAGAAGCACATCCGTAGCCAACGAAGAACCGTCTGCCGCCGGGATCTTCACTCCGAGTGAGATCACCGGAGCGTCGGCGAAGGCTCGAGAACGCCGCCCGGCAGAGGTAGCACGGGATGGCGAGTCATCATGAGGGTTCGCGGATTCATCCGGATCTGGTGGTGAAGGTGTGATGGCGGTGCGCCATGTACACCAGCCACGACGTCCGAACATGCAAGCGCACTGGCCATTGCGGCTGCGGTGGGTTCAAGTTCGAGCGGGCGAGGTTCGCTGCCGGCGAGGTGATTCCACAGTGCCTGCAGATGATCCGGGACGCGCGACGCGGCAAGCCGTCGACCGCAGACGTCCCGGTAGCTTGCGCTGCCGATACCGTCGAAGAAGGGTCCGATGCAGATCTCACCCAGCTCCGCGTGGACGCGTTGCCACGGTGTTTGGTTTCGGCGGCACCAGGTATCGAGTTCCGACCACTCGTCGTGAGGAGGAGCACCGGCAACCGACAGTACGAGGTCCGACGACGCAACGTCGTCTTCGATTGGCGCAGTGGTGGATACGACCTCGAGATGCGGAAGAGCCTTGGAGAGCAGGGCGATGCAAGCATCGGCAACGGGTCCGATCCCGTCCATCAGCACACGCTGTGGACCCGGAATCTCCGGCGCTTGACCCGGAACAACCAGCACGCCGCGAGAGACGAGGGCGTCGGCGATCTCGATAGCTCCCGGGCCGAGCACCGAACCAGAGCGCCTGAGAAAGTTGTCGAGTTCCGCGAGGTCTTCGGCCGGCGCGCCGATCGTGACCGCGTTCTCGTCCGGTGTCAGGTAATGCCAAACACCGTCCGGGGTCGGATACAGCTGGTGTCCGTCGGCGAGGGCGTACACGGATCTCCTTGTCGGTGCCCGCACCCGACGAGTCGGATGCGGGCGGGGTCATCGGCAGATCAGACTGTCGAAACAGTCTGGATCAGGGGAGGTTTCAGCTCTGGAAGCTGAACGGGTTGTCGACGAGGGCGTTGGTGCCCACACCCTGCAGGGCGTGTGCGGACGTTGCCTCGGCAACCGGCTCGAAGGTAAACGGGTTGTCGACGAGAGCGTTGGTGCCGACGCCCTGGAGTGCATTGGCCGGAGCCGAGTTGGAGACGCTGTCGAACGAAATGTTGCTCATTGTCATCCCTTCCGTAATGGAAACCATTTCCATTACGATGCCACCGTACGAAAGATCGCCACGGAGAGCAACAGGTACAAGAGAGTGCATACATGAGCGAGACCCCGACGACGGGATCCGTCGAAGCGCAACCACATGTCTTTCGGGACAGATCGTTTCGATTGTTCTTCACGGCTCGTACGATTGCCGTAGCCGGTGCGGCGGTCACCGGAGTGGCCATGCCGATCCTGGTGTTCGACATCAGCCGGTCTCCGTTTCTCACCTCGCTCGCGGCTGCGGGGACGGTTCTGCCGTATCTCGTGTTCGGCTTGTTCGCCGGCGCCGTGGCAGACCGAGTCAACCGGCGGACGGTCATCCTGTGTGCGCAGGCCGTAGCTGCACTTGCTTTGGCGAGTATTCCGGCGGCGCAGGCACTCGGCGTATTGACGGCGTGGCATGCCGTCGGCGTATCGATGTGCATCGGAACGTGTTTCGTGTGGTTCGACGCCGCTGCTTTCGGAGCGCTGCCTGCTCTGGTCGGTCGGCAGAGGATACCGGCGGCCAACAGCGCGCTGTGGACGTCCAGCACGCTGATCGATGTTGTCTTTCCGGCGATAGCCGGCGTGCTTGTGGCCTCGATCGGCCCGGCCTACGCATTGGGTGCTGATGCACTGGCTTACGTACTGGCCGGGCTGGCCATGGCCTCGATCGGAGCCTCGTTTTCGATTACTCCTGCGGCGCCGAAGAAGTCGGGAACCGGAATTGCGCGTGACATACGCGAGGGCCTCAGCTTCCTCTGGCGGTCGCCGCTTCTGCGAGCCTTGACCGGCGTCGGCTTCGTCAATTCCCTGACGCAGGGTGCGGTTACGGCGCTCCTGGTGGTGTACGCATCCGAGAGGCTTGGGATTTCGACGTCGAGTCCGATGATCGGCGCCGTGTGGACGGCCGTCTCCGTGGGTGGAGTGGTCGGGGCGCTCGTGCTTCCACGCCTACCGGCGCAGTGGCCGGTCGGGGCGATCACTGTCGGGGCGCTGACCATCGCCCCGGTGGTGCTGTTCGTCGTTGCGACAACCGGCAACACCGGCGCCGCGATCACGGCGCTCGTCGTCTACTCCGGCTGTGCGACCGTCACCATCCTCAATGGCATCGGTGCACGTCAGCGCCTGACTCCGGATCGTCTGCAGGGGCGCGTGAACACCACGGCGAGGATGGTCGCCTGGGGTGGTTCGCCGGTCGGCGCCTTGATTGCCGGGGCAATCGCAGGACGCTGGGACATCGGCACCGCCTACCTCGTTGCGTGCATCTTTGCGCTGGTCGGGGCGCTCTTCGCGTGGGCGAGCGCGCTGCGGACCGACCCTTATCCGCACAAATGAGCATGTGACTATTAATGAAAACGACTGTCGTTATGGTTAGATCCACCTGTTCATGACTGCGAACCCCACCGACTCAGGAGTGCGATGACGCTGACCAGCGAGGCAGCACCACGAGTGCCGTCGCGTCCACATCCCGTCGGCGAGCGCGGGTACGTCCCGTTTCTGTTGGCCACGGCGGTTGTGCTTGTCGCGGTCTCCACCGTCGCGGTGTGGTCGGGTGCCGCGTCGGTGTCCTTTGCCGACGTGTTCGCGGTGTTGTACGCACACGTCGGCGGTCCGCCGGTCGACCCGTTGCTCGATCGGATCGTGTGGGGATTGCGGGTACCGCGCATTCTGATTGCGGCATTGGCGGGCGCCGGATTGTCGTTGGCCGGCGCCGTGCTGCAAGCGTTGGTGCGCAACCCGATTGCCGATCCGTACATTCTGGGCGTGGGTTCCGGAGCATCCTTCGGTGCAGTACTGATCATGACGACCGGCATCGGCACCGGCCTGTCGATCGGTGTTCCGGTGGCAGCCTTCCTGGGGGCCATGGTTTCCCTGATCGCGGTTCTCGTACTGGGTCGGCGAGAGGGAATGCTCGTCCCGCTGCGCATGGTCCTGGCCGGAGTTGCCATCGGCTATCTGCTCTCGGCTGCAACAAGTTTTGTGCAGTTGCGCGCCGATCCGAGTCAGCTTTCGGGAGTGCTCTTCTGGTTGCTGGGCTCGGTGAGCGGGGCCAGTTGGTCGGATCTCGGTGTGCCCGCCGCGGTGATCACCGTCTGCGCGGCAATTCTGTTGACACAATCGCGCCAACTCAACGCGTTGGCCATGGGAGACGAGAGCGCGCAATCGGTCGGCGTGGACGTGCGCCGTACCAGGTTGCTACTACTGGTGATCGCGTCGTTGCTGACCGCGGTTGTCGTATCCGTCGCCGGGGGAATCGGTTTCGTGGGGCTGCTCGTGCCGCACGCCGTACGACTTCTGGTCGGTTCCGATCACGGCAAGCTGCTCCCCGCGACCGCGTTGGTTGGTGCCACCTTCCTGGTGATCGTCGATCTTGCGGCTCGGATGTTGGATGCGCCCAACGAATTACCACTCGGGATCATCACCGCCGGATTGGGTGCACCGTTCTTCCTCTGGTTGCTTCGACGGGACGGCGGTGCGCAGTCATGAGATTGTCGGCCAGCGGAATTCACGTCGTTCGGGGCGGACGCCTCGTGGTTTCGGGTGTAGACCTCGAAGCGCCCGAGGGAAGCGTGGTCGGACTCGTCGGACCGAACGGCAGTGGAAAGTCCTCCCTCCTGCGCGCGTTGTATCGCTCGATGAAGCCTCGAAGCGGAATCGTGAAGGTGGACGAGGTGAATGTTTGGGACGATCTCTCGCCTCGATCGGCGGCACGCATCATCGGTGTTGTGGGGCAGGAGCATTCATCCGATTTCTCGTTCAGTGTCCGCGAGGTGGTTGCAACGGGTCGGACGCCGCATCACAGCGCGTTCTCTCGAATCGGCGAGATCGACCGAGACATCGTCAGCGCAGCACTGGTGCGAACCGGCATGCAGGGCTTTGGATCACGTCTCTTCGCCGAACTGTCCGGCGGAGAAAAACAGCGTGTGATGTTGGCCCGGGCGATCGCTCAACAACCGTCGCTGCTGGTCCTGGACGAGCCCACCAACCACCTCGACATCCGTGCTCAACTCGAATTGATGGAATTGGTCGCCGAACTCGGTACCACGACGATTGTCGCGATCCATGAACTCGCCTTGGCCGCAGCGTATTGCGACTACGTCTGTCTGCTCTCCGGCGGGGTAGTTGTCGCGACAGGACCAACGGCCGAGGTCCTCACCGAGGACCTGCTGTCCGAAGTATTCGGGGTTCAGGTGCATCTCGGCACTCATCCGTTGACCGGGCGCCCCCTGCTCTCGTTCGCCCCTCCGCTCCTACACACGAAAGAAGCAGTGTCTTGAAATCCTCGATACGTACTGCCGCGCTGATGTGCTCGGCCGTTACCGCCACCGCAGTACTGACCGCATGCGGAAACTCCACGGCGGATTCGGCGGCGTCGTCGTCCGAGAAGATCACCGTCACCAATTGTGATCGCGAGGTCACGGTGCCCAAGACGGTGGAGCGGATTGTCTCGCTGTATCCGTCGATGACGGAACTTCTCATTCAGCTCGGCGCCGCCGACCGCATTGTCGGACAATCGAATACCGACCTCTCTCCTCCCAGCCCCGAACTCGCTGATCAGTTCGCGGCCGTGCCGGTACTGAGCACCGGAGTTCCCGCGAAAGAAGCATTGCTCGACGCCCGTCCGGATCTGATCGTCTCCGACGGGGAATACTGGTTCGACGGTGACCGATTGCAGACCATGGACGAGTTGCGTGACCTCGGGATCCCGATCTTCGTGAACAGCGGCTACTGCCACAAGGCCGTCACCGAAGGCAGGATCGACGACGTCTGGTCCGACCTCGACGGTCTCGGCGCCTTGACCGGAACAAGTGACGCGGCAGCAACCCTCCTGGCCGACGGCAAGAAGTCCCTCGCAGCAACCGAGGCATCTGTCGCCGGGCAGGAGCCGGTTCCCACTGTGATGGTTCAGGTTTCGGAGGGACAGTCCTATGCTCTGGCCAGGGGCCTCTACAGCAGTGTGCTCGAGGCCGCCGGGGGAAGCAATCTTTTCGAGAACGACCTTCCCGACGGAAAGTACTTCGGCCAGGTAGCCACGGAATCGGTGCTCGCGAAGTCGCCGAAGGCTATCCTCGTCGTCTACTCCACCGAGTCGGCTCGGGAATCCACCCTGGATGCTGCGCGGACGGCATTTGCCGGAACCCCCGCCGCGACATCGAATGCGATCTTTGCCGTTCCGGAGGCATGGTTCGCCGGCGAGTTGGTCTCGATCGACGGGGCCGGCGAGGTGTCTCGCCTGCTGCACCCGGGTTCGTGACCGCACTCGAGCGAATCGAGGCCGTCGTATCGCTGCATGCAGTGTTGGACCGGACGGTGAGTCCGTCGGAGCTACCGTTCGACGAGCACGCACTGCCGCCGGTGACGTGTGAATCCGTGGAACTGCCGGCCGCGACGCCACTGCCGGCCTGCGGGTTCGCGGACGTCTTGCAGGCACGACGGAGCCGCTACGACCCCGCACAGACGGCACTCCGAGCAGGCGAGCTGTCAAACATGTTGCACCACAGTGTTGTCAGCAGCCCGACGGCGGGCGGGATGCGCGAACTGACGCTGTCGTTTGTTCTCAGCCGACCCGGAGACGAGCTCGGAGCCGGGGTATACCGATATGCCCGAGGCCGCGCCGAAGCTGTCCGGCCAGGCGACGTGCGAGAGCACCTTCGAGCGAGCCTTCTCCAACCCGAGTTCGTCGACGTGTTCCCGGTTCTTTTGTTTGTGGTCGCCGACGTTGAAGCGCCGCTCGAGAAGTACGCGATGCGGCACTACCGCACGATGCACGTGGATGCCGGTGTGCTGGTTCAGAATCTGTACCTCGTGACCGAGGCGATGGGACTTGCGGGCTGCGCCATCGCAGGATTCACGGATACGCGAGTGGCATCTCTGTTGAATCTCGCGACGACGCAGCTTCCCGTCATGGCTTTTGCACTCGGGAGGCGCAGCTAGGTCAGGCGAGAATACGTGCCTTCTGGGTCTCGAACTCGGCCTCGGTCAATACTCCCGCATTCTTGAGTTCGCCCAGCTTGGTGAGCTGTTCGAGCTTCAAGTCCATCGATGCTGCCGGAGCTGCCTGCGGTGGCAGGGGTGGTAGATCGGGAATCGGTGGCACCGGCTGGGCCTGCGCTGCGCGAGCCTGATCTTCGGCGGCCCAACGGGTCCGCTGACGGCGCTGAACATTGCCGTGAATGGAGCTTGCGACGGCTACCCGGCCGGCTCGCCTCAAGAAACTCATGCGTCCTTCTCCGTATTGCCTGGTGCGGTGTTGTCGAGTGCGGTGGCAAGTTCGTCCAAGCTCAGGTGACCTTCGGTGACAATCTTTGCGCCGCTGCGTGTCCACGCGTCGATCACCGGCAGTATGGCCAGTTCCTCGTAAACGAGCACGGCGGCAACACTACCGGTGGCCAACTCGTCACCAACGGCGGCGATGTCGCCGGCGTCGAGCAGTCCGGAGGCTGCGCCGTCGAACTGCGCCAGATCGAAATCTGCGAGTTCGAAGGTCGATGCCGGTACGACGGCCACTGATCCATCGGCGGCTTTGGTGACGAACTCGAGGTCGAGGATGCGGATCACGCCGGAGTCGACGAGAGTGAGCAGCTGCTCGAATCCTGCGGAGGTCGGTGCACCGCCGGGAAACTCGACGGCAACGTATTCGATCGGACCGAATTGGTCTTGGTTGGACATCGGTTACTTCTTGCCCTTCGTGGGTTGCGGTTCTTCCAGAGCAGGTACTTCGTCGGGCATGCGGCCGGCCGGAATGATGGCGAGCAGGGAGAGTCCGGCGAGGACGAGTAGCGAGGTTCGCAGGGCGCGCAAGCGCGCTTCGGTGTTGATCCGGATGGCTTCGTCGATCTGTGCTTGTGTCGCCGAGGTGTTTTCGAGCGTCACGACGAGTTGATCGTTGGGGACGAAGTTGACCTGGTCGAGATTGATCCCGGACTCGACCTTGAGTGATGCCGGGATGGTGGGGTTGTCGATCAGCTGCGAGCTGACGAGGGAACCAAGGATTCCGACGGCGAAGACGCTGGCCACCGCGATGCCGACGCTGCCGGACATGTTGTGTACCAGTCCCCGCCAGGCACCGACGTCGCCGGCCAGTTCCTTGGGAGCTGCGGTGAGGAGGGTGTTGAACACCAGCGCAACGATGGCGCCCTGCCCGAGGCCGAGGGTGATCAGTCCGATGACGACAAAGATCTGATGCCAGTCGCCACGAATGGTGAAGGCCAACAAGATGAGTCCAGCGGCAACGACGACGAACCCGGCTCGTGCGATCAGACGCGGGGAGTACGTCTTGTACAGACGCGCGACGACGGTGCTCGCGATGAAGATCGAAAGTGTGTACGGGATGATCGAGAACGACGTCTGCAAGCTGCTGCGGCCCTGGATGATCTGCATGTACAGCGGAATGAGGAAGTTGGCCGCGGTTCCCACGAACATCATCGTCGCCATGCAAATCGTGGTGGCGCGCTCGGCGCCGGTCTTGAGGACGTCGAGGTTGAAGAGCTGAGGCTTGTTCTGCGCCTTGCGGCTTCGCGTCCACTGGAAGAATCCCTGCGCGCAGATGGTGCCGAGGACGATCAGGATGGCCGCGGGTGAAACACCGATGACCGAGAACGGCGCAGCGTCGGTGGCCAGGATGACGCCCCACGAGTTCAGGCCGCTGAAACCGAAGCTGAGCAGGATGACGGCAACGGCAGCAATGGCGGCGCCGGCCCAGTCGATGGTGATGTCCTTCTGCGGGGGAACAGGTTTGACCCGGAAGCTCAGGATCAGGTTGACCACCGCGAGAGCCACGACGAGGGCGAACGAGTATCGCCACCCGATCGTCGTCGCGAAGGAACCGGCGATGAGCAGCGCCAGCACACCGGCCGCCGGGATTGCTGCTGCCAGGTAACCGATGGCCTTTGCCTGCTGATCGCCACTGAAGTTCGTGGCGATGAAGACCGTCAACGCAGGAGCGATGAGGGCGATCACGGCGCCGGATGCAGCTTGGGCCACGAACAGCATTGCCGGGCTCTGACTCAGGGCGACCGCGGCCATTGCGAGGCCGTGAATCGCGACGGCAATCTGGAAGACCAGACGCGTTCCGTAACGGGCGCCGATCTTGGCCCCCAACAGAATGAAGGCAGCCATGGCGAAGGTGCCCGCGGTGATCGCGGTGCCGACACTTGTTGCGGGCGTGTCGAGATCGGTGGTGATGCCGGCCATCGAGACGGTCAGGGCGTTGACGGCGAACGACGCCTGAATCTGGGTGAGGACCACCACGATGAGTGGTAGCCAGGAGGCGGTGCTCACGGCGGCCGTTGTGGCGGCCGCGCCAGGCTTTACGGACATGATGGGTCACGCCTTCCTCGACACTGCGTGTACTCGCGACGTGCCCGGATCAGCCACGCACGGCTACATTAGCCGGAATTGTGCTGAATGGTCGCCTGCAAGTGGTTGGTTTCTTCGCGGTAGACCACCATCTCCCGGTGCAAGGCGCGACGGAAGCGCGGTTGCTCGGCCAGGAGTACGGCCAGCACGGTCAGCAACAGCCACGTCGCGGCCGCGCTCGCGAGGAGCAGCAGGACCGGAATCCACGGACCGCCCATCTGCTCGAGCAGCGTCGTCTTTGCCCAGACGCGCCAGTAGAGCATCAGATTGACGATCAGTCCGACACCGTACGAGATGACGAAGGACAGCAGGAACTGCTTCCACGTGCCGTCGTGGCGCCGCGCCGTCATCGGTTCCGCCCGCAGCGGCAAGCTCACCGACATCACGTTCGCGACCCCCAACCAGAGCAGGATCATGGTCAGCACCTGGCCGCACGCCTTCACCAGGTCAGCACTGCTTCCGGAGCGCCACGCGAGGACGGCGCTGAGCAGGAACCCGGCGCTGCCGACGAGGAGCAGCATCACCGCGTTTTTCGCGACGAGCACGTGCCAGAGCCTCGTTCCACCGGACAACGCAGCGCGCACGCGGCCGGCGTCGAAGCTGAGCGCATTGGTGCACACGACGCTTCCGACCACACCCGAGAGTGCATACAGCGCAAGGTAAGGCAGTCGATCTTCCTTGGTGTCCCACTGGAAGAGGCGAATGAATGCCAGGTACGCCAAGCCCATTCCGAGGCTCAGCCCCAGCCGAAAAGCGATCGACCGAGGCTTTCCACTCACCACGTGCCGTGCTTCCTCACGGATCCGGGAGCCGAGATCCTGCACATGCCGGACGACGGGGTTGCCCGAGTTCAGCGGGACGTAACCACGGATCGCGGCGGCGACGGTATCGGTGTCACCGGCATCGAGCGCGGCGACGCGTGCTTCGAGAACCGCAAGGTGGGCGGCGCGCAAGGCTATCCGTGCGGTGGTCACCGCGGCGACGGCGTCGGCCTCGGCCTGCGCGGCGGTGCCGATGCCGGCGTCGGCGGGCAGTGGCGGCTGCAACGTCGTGATCAGTTCGAGTTGGCGCGCCATGTGCGGCGACGGTGACAACCCGCTGTACGACGGTCGGCTCAGCGCTGATCGTTCGTCGTCGAGCGAATCACGGACGGACGCGGCAGCCTTGCGGACGGCTGCCGGGTTGTGCCAGCGCACCGACCGGGCGTCACGCTCGGCGGCGACGGCCCGGGAGGCAACCTCGGTCAGATCCTCGACCGCTGTCAATGTCTGCTCCACTCGGTTTAGGTTGGTTTCATGACCACCAACTCGGAAAAGGAAGATCTCCAGCGGTACCTGCAGGCAGCACGTGATGCGCTCGTCTGGAAGCTCGACGGGCTGTCGGAGTATGACATTCGGCGTCCGATGACCCGGACAGGGACCAACTTGTTGGGACTGGTCAAACACATGATCGGCGTCGAGCTCGGGTATTTCGGTCCTACGTTCGGCCGTCGGGTTCCCGATCTCCCCGCGTGGTTGCGTTCGGAGGAACTCAACGTCGACATGTGGGCCCGCGCCGACGAGTCCACTGCCGACATCGTCGAAACCTATCGCCGCACCTGGGCTTTCGCCGACGCCACGATCGAGGAGCACGATCTGGACGCCCCCGGCTTCGTGAAGCACTGGCCGGAGGATCGTCGCGACGTCACACTGCACCGGATACTCGTTCACGTTGTCACCGAGATCCATCGGCACGCCGGCCACGCGGACATCGTGCGGGAGCTGATCGACGGCGCCGCGGGGATGAAAGCGGGCGACAACAATCTGGCTCCCGGCGATGAGGCGTGGTGGGCCGAGTACACCGACCGTCTGGAGACGGCGGCACGCGAGGCCCACCACGCTTGAACTACTCGAATACCGCTGCCGCGCCGATCACCACGACAACGATCACGAAGTTGATCAGTAGCAGTGGCCAGACGAAGCGCAGGAACTTGTCGTAGCCGACCTTCGCCATGGCCAACCCGCCGACAACGACGACGTTGGTCGGGGCAACCATCAGCATCAGGCCGTGGCCCATCTGGAAGGCGGTGATGACGAGTGCTCGGCTGACTCCGGCAAAGTCGCCCAGCGGCGCGAGCAGCGGCATCGCCAGGGTGGCGTGACCGGAACTGGACGGGATCAGGAACGCCAGCGGGATGTTGACGAGCATCACCAGGATCGCGAAGACCCCCGCCGAAGCGCCGCTGACCAATTGCTCCATCGCGTTGAGGATGGTGTCGAGGGTTTCGGTGTTGGTCATGATCACCGAGACGCCGCGAGCGAGCAGGATGACGATCGCCGGTCCGACCATGTCGCCGGCTCCACGCGTGATCAGGGAGACGATCTTCTTCTCACCCATCTTCGCGACTATGCCGACGAGAACGGCGGCGAGGATGAACAGCATCGCCAATTGCGGGAACCACCAGTTCAACTCGAACCAGTAGGGCTCGGTTGCCGTGACGTGGTACGCGTCGTACTCGGCCGGACCGGTAGTGGCGCCGAAGATGCTCGACCACGGGATGACGGAGAAGATCATCAGTCCGAAGGTGAGTCCGGTGATGAGCAGTACCAGCTTCTGAGTTCCGGTGAGCTTGCCGTCGATGTCCACCGGCTCGGCCGGCTCTTCGTCTTCGTCGTCCGCGATGTCGAAACCGACAAGCGACTTGGACGGATCCTTCTTCACCTTTGCGGCGTAGCGGAGAACGAATACCACTGCCACAGCGGTCAATACGATCCACAGGATCACGCGCAGCACGATGCCGTCACCGATGGAGACGCCTGCCTCACCGGAGGCGACGCCGATCGAGAACGGATTGACGGTCGACGCCATGTTTCCGACCAGAGCGCCGAGGATGATCATGGTGGCCGCGACCATGCGGTCGTAGCCCAGTGCCGTCATCAGCGGTATGAGCAGGGCGTAGAAGCCGAACGTCTCGACCGAGAAGCCCATTGTCGAACCGAGCAGCGAGAACAGCACCATGATGACGGTGATGAGCAACCAGCCCTTGTCGCTGAGCTTGGTAGCGAGTTGGGAGACAGCGGTTTCCAGGCTGCGGGTGGCAAAGCTGACCGAGATGAACGCACCGAGCGCCATGATGAAGAGGACTACGCCGACCGAACCGAAGAGCCGTCCGATGTTGTCGGTGTCGACGAACCCGGTGATCGAATCCTGGACGCCGTAGAGGCCGTTCACGGGGGAGAGGATCAGTTGCTGGATTCGTTCCCAGAACGAGAGCGGAGACGTGACGGTCTCGAAGCTGCCGGGAACGGGTGAGCCGTCCACGTCGACGCCGAAGCGTCCGGCCGGAATGAACAGTGCCGCAATCCATACCAGGACGGTGACGATCGCGAGCATCGTGACCGCGCCGGGGAACTCGAATTTCTTCTTGGCCGGAGTAGGTGCGGACCCCGTGTCGGTTTCGGTGCTCATTTCTTCCCCTCGAAGGTGTCGGCGTACTCCTGGAAGAACAGTGCTTTGGCGACGACGGCCTTCTCGAGCTCGTCGAGCAGGACGCGTTCGTTGGGGCCGTGGATGTTCGCGTAACCGTCGGTGGCGCCGAACAACAGCTTCTCGGCGGTGGGCACTGCTGTATCCAAGGCCATCACGAGGGGGATCGAGCCGCCGCCTGCCATCAGCCCGGCCGGCTCACCCCACGACTGCGATAGTGCAGACAATGCCGCGTCGAAGGCCGGTCCACCTTCGGCTGCCGCAAACCCGTCGCCGGTTTCTCCCGCGGTGACGGTCAGTTGCAAACCGAAGGGGCGCAGGGCTTCCAGGTGCCGGACCAGAGCAGCCTGCGCCTCGGTGGCAGGTTGGCGCGGGTGTACGCGCAGATTGATCACGGCGCGGGCCGTGCTTGCGACGGCGTTGACCGCACCGTCCACAGGGGGAGCGTCGATTCCCGTCACGGTGATGGCCGGGCCCGACCAGATGCGTTCGCCGATGCCGCCGGTTCCGAGCAGCGGAAGCCCGTCACGGATCTCGGCGAGGGTGCGGAACTCGTCCTCGGTGTATGAACTGCCGGTCCACGGTTCGCGCATGAGGCCGTCGACCGCCACGTCACCGTTGTCGTCGTGCAGCGACGCCAGTGCGCGGATGAGCGCGAGGCGGGCGTCCGGTGCGGCGCCGCCGTAGAGGCCGTTGTGCTTGTCGGCTCCGAGAGTGGTGAGTTCGACGATCACCTGGGCCGATCCGCGCAGTGCGACGGTCAGGGTCGGTGATCCGGGTCGAACGCTCCCGACGTCGGCGATGACCATTGCGTCGGCCGCAAACAATTCGGGGGCTTCCGGCGGATAGTTGTCGAAGGGGCTGCCGAATTCTTCCTGGCCTTCGATGACGAGCTTGACCGTCACCGGCGGCTTTCCGTCGAAGACGCGAAGCGCGCCGATCATGCCGATGACGTTTGCCTTCGAATCTGCCGTACCGCGGCCGTAAATCGCGCCGTCACGCTTGCTCGGTTCGAAAGGCGGTGAATCCCAGAGTTCGACGTCGTCGGCGGGAACGACGTCGTAATGCGAATACATCAATACGGTCGGGGCTCCCTCTGGACCGGGAACTGTTGCAATGATGACCGGCGCAGTTTTACCTGTTATTTCGAGTTTCTCTATCTTCGTGACTCCGGACTTCTCCAATAGAGAAACGATCAGGTCGTGAGCCTCGAACAGGGGCTCGCTGGGGAAACCTTCTGTTGCTATCGACGGAATACGAACAAGTTCGACGAGTTCCGACTCCAGTGCCGGCATCAAAGCTGCAACTGTTTCCTTGATTGTGGAATAGGAGGGCGAGGCGGATTCTTCCGGCACGGATTTGACTCCTTCTGGGAAAGGCGAAAAACATTAGAGGCAGAGTCTTACACCCGATATGCGGGGTGTGAAAGGGTGACCCGAACAAAAAGCCGAAGTGGGGCGCCGGGCTCGCGATTCTTGACATTGACGTCAACGTCAACACACACTGTGACGGTGACCACCAGTGAAACGCAGGAGCGAGCGCGGACAGCCCGCAAACTCGGCGACGGTCCACGCCGTGCCGGACTGCTCGACACCGCTGCCCTCTGCTTCGGCGAACTCGGATACGACGCCGTGACGGTCGAGACGATCACGACCAGGGCTGATGTGTCCCGGGCGACCTTCTACGCGTACTTCTCGTCGAAGGACGAGGTCTTCCGCGCCGTCGCCGAAATGATGTGCCGACGCTTCCTCGACGCTCAGCACATGGAGGGCCCGGCGGCCGAGGATCTACGCGAAGTTCTCCGAACGACCACGTCGGCGTTCATCACGGCCGTGTACACCTACGGTGACCTGCTCGCGGTGATCGAGCATCGGGCGCGGGTGGATTCCGAGGTCGAGCGCAGTTGGTCGGCGGTTCGCGAAAAGCTCGTGAGCCGCTACGTCCGGTTTGTCGAACGGATTCGACGGGTTCACGACGTAGATCCCTGTGTTTCGCCCCCGGTGCTCGTTCAGATGATCTCGGACGCACAGATGGCCGGTGGAGCACGACTGAGTAAGGCGAGTGTCGAAGAGCAGAACCAGTTCATTGCAGATATGACGACGATGTCCGAGCGGTTGATCGGGTTCGAAGAGTCGAAATAGATTTCTTTTACGAATGGAGTGATCGGTGGCAGAACAAGACGTGCTCGAAGCGGCTCTGGCGGAGATCTCTGCGCTGCAACAAGCGCATTGGCCCGCCGGCATTCCCCGCGCCGTCGAGTATCCGCTCGAAGGTGGGGGACTTGTCGATTACTTGCGGCATTGGGCGATCGAGCGGCCGGATACTCCTGCCATCGTCTTCTACGGCCGGGTCATCACGTATTCCGAATACGACGAGCTTTCGGATCGTTTTGCCGGATGGCTGCTGTCACTCGGAGTCGAACGCGGCGATCGCGTCGGCGTTCACCTGGTCAATTGCCCTCAGTTCCATATCGCGATGCTCGGCATTCTCAAGGTCGGTGCGGTTCACGTGCCGATCAATCCACTCTTCCGTGAACATGAATTGATTCACGAACTCAACGATGCCGGCGTCAAGGTCCTACTGACGCAGAACACCTTCTCGAAGTTGGTGAAGAAGGTTCGCACACAGACTCCACTCGAACACGTCGCGAAGACTGCAGTGTCGGACATGCTGACGGCGATCCCGACCGTCGAACTGCCCTTCGAGGTCGACGATCCGCGCCTGAGCGACTGGCAGTCGATCATCACCAGTGAGCGGGCGACTCCTGTCGCCACCGAACTCGATTCCCTCGCCGCCCTGAACTACACGGGCGGAACGACGGGAATGCCCAAGGGCTGTGAGCACACTCAGCGCCACATGGTTTACACCGCGGCCACCGCGACGCTTGCGGGCGGTGACCAGGTGGGTGCCAATCCGCCGGTGTCCCTGGTGTTTCTGCCGATCTTCTGGATCGCAGGTGAGGACTTCGGCATCCTGGTTCCGCTCGTCAACGGCGGAACCGTGGTCCTGCTGAATCGTTGGGATGCGGAGACCACGCTCGACGCTGTCGAGGCTTACGGCGTGACCTCGCTGGTCGGAACTGTCGACAATTACGTCGAACTGATGGACACGCCAGGATTCGCGGAGCGAAATCTCTCGACACTCCAGAACGTCATGGCAGTTTCGTTCGTTCTCAAACTCGATCCGGCCACGCGCCAGCGGTGGCGCGAGGCTACCGGCGGCGTTCTGCGCGAAGCGAGCTACGGCATGACCGAAACCCACACCGCGGACACGATCACCCTCGGCTTCCAGGACGGCGACTACGACCTGAAAAGCGAGCCGGTGTTCTGCGGAATTCCGGTGCCCGGCACCGACGTTCTGATCGTCGATCACGACGGCAGGCCGGTTCCCGTCGGCGAGCACGGGCAGATCATCGTGCGCAGCCCATCCATCCTTTCCGCGTACTACCGCAACGAGGGGGCCACCGCCGACGCCATCCGTGACGGCTGGCTGCAGACCGGTGACGTCGGAAAGTTCAGTGAGCGTGGCGGTTTGCACTATTTGGCGCGGAACAAGGAAATGATCAAGACCAACGGCATGAGTGTCTTTCCCTCCGAGGTGGAAGCGCTGCTCATGCTGCACCCGGCGATCGAAAAGGCTGCGGTGGTGCCGAAACCGGACCCGGACAAGGGGCAGGTGGCTTTTGCGTTTGTCCAACTGGTCGAGGGTTCCGACACTGTGGCCGACGAGATCGTCTCGTGGGCGAAGGAGAACATGGCCACGTACAAGGTGCCCGAAGTGGAAGTGCTCGAGGCGCTTCCGATGACAGCGACAGGAAAGGTGCGCAAGGGCGATCTGTTCGAGCGCACTCAGGGGGACAAGTGAGACTGCTGATTGCGAACCGCGGCGAAATTGCGCTGCGGATCATTCGAACTGCCCGTGAACTCGGGATCGAGACGGTGTCGGTGTACGCCGAGGACGACGCGTCCAGTCCGCACGTCGCGGCGGCCACGGAGTCGGTGCCGCTCGGAGCGTCGGGCGCATCCGCGTATCTCGATCAGGGGGCTTTGCTGAAGATCGCGGCCGAAACAGGCGCCACGCACGTGCACCCAGGTTACGGGTTCCTCAGTGAGAACGCCGAATTCGCGCAGGCGTGTACCGAGGCGGGCATCGTCTTCGTCGGCCCGGACGCCCAGGTTCTCCGGACTTTCGGCGACAAGGCCAGTGCCCGCACCGCGGCTGTCGACTCAGGAGTGCCGGTCCTGCCGTCGACATCGGCGAACGCCGACCTCGACGAGGTGCGTGAATTCTTCGAGCGCAATTCCCGCGGGATCATGATCAAGGCGCTCAGCGGCGGCGGTGGCCGCGGCATGCGCGCGGTGCGTGACCCGAAAGCACTCGACGACGCGTACCGTGTGTGTGCGGCCGAAGCCCAGTCGGGATTCGGCAGTTCGGCACTGTTCGCCGAGGTACTCAGTGAGCACGCTCGGCACATCGAAGTGCAGATCGTGGCGGCACCGGGGCAAGGTGGAACCCACGCGCTCGCTCTGGGGGACCGCGATTGCAGCGTCCAACGTCGCCATCAGAAGTTGATCGAGGTTGCGCCCGCGCAGGGGCTGTCGGGGGCCCTGCGCGATCGTCTTCACGCTGCGGCGGCGAGGCTGTGCGCCGAGGTCGGCTACCGCGGCATCGCGACGGTCGAGTTCCTCGTCGAGGAACGCGGCTTCGTCTTCCTCGAGGTCAATCCCCGAATTCAGGTGGAGCACACGGTGACCGAGGAGGTCACCGGAGTCGACCTCGTCTCCGTGCAGCTCGCGATCGCGGACGGAGTTCCGTTCGAGAACTTGGACTTGCCAACAGGGATCATCGCTGTCGAGAAGGGCTCGGAGACAGTCGGATCCGTGGCAAACGCTTCGGGAATCGCGATCCAGACCCGCGTCAACATGGAAACCATGACGCCGGACGGCAATGCGTTGCCCTCGTCGGGCACGCTCGACAACTTCACTCCTCCGGGCGGGCCCGGCGTGCGAGTGGACACCTTCGGTACGGTCGGACTCTCGCCGAGTGCGCGTTACGATTCGCTCTTGGCAAAGGTGATCACCCACACGCGTCGATCGGATTTCCCTGCCGCGGTGCGCAAGTCGATTGCCGCTTTGAGTGAGTTCGCCATCGGCGGCGTAGCGACCAACATCGAGTTCCTGCAGGCAATACTGTCGGACAAGGACTTCCGCGACGGCCTGGTCGACGTCGACTGGTTGGGTTCTCGATTGGCGGACCTCGTCCCCGACGTTGGCCCACAAACGCCCTCCTCGTCTGTGGACGTGGCACCGGACGAGGATGTGGTCCGTGCACAGATGGCGGGCATCGTCGTCGAACTCGCGGCAGTCGGTGACGGCGTCCATGCGGGTGGCCAGGTTGCCGTCCTCGAGGCGATGAAGATGCAGCATGTTCTCTCGGCGCCCGGTGATCTCGAAGTGGTCCGGGTCCTGTCGTCACCGGGGAGGTCGGTGGGTGCGGGCGAACCGTTGCTCGTCGTCCGTAGTGCAAGCGCGGGATCGAAGCTCGCCGAGGTCGACGAGGTGGACCTCGACGACGTGCGTCCCGATCTCGCGGAGATCATCGCTCGCCACGAGGTGACCCTGGACCCGGCCCGGCCCGCAGCCGTGGCGAAGCGTCACAAGCTGGGACGCCGGACTGCTCGCGAGAACGTCTACGACCTGGTCGACGACGACAGCCTGGTCGAGTACGGCGCTCTCGCGCTGGCGGCGCAGCGGAGTCGGCGAAGCGAGGAAGACCTGATCGCCAACACTCCTGCCGACGGGTTGATCGGCGGAGTGGCGACCATCAGCGGCGGCGAGAGCGTCGTGATCTCGTACGACTACTCGGTGCTCGCCGGTACCCAGGGCATGCGCAATCACGCCAAGACCGACCGCCTGCTCGAGATCGCCGATCGCAAGCGAGTTCCGGTGGTGCTGTTCGCGGAAGGTGGCGGCGGTCGCCCCGGTGACACCGACGCCGGCGCCGGGGCGGGCCTCGAGCTGGGAACCTTCCGCGCCATGGCGGCGCTGAGCGGGCGGGTGCCCATGGTCGCCGTCGTGTCCGGGCGCTGTTTCGCAGGCAACGCGGCCCTGGCCGGCGCGTGCGACGTCCTGATCGCGACACCGGACGCCAACATCGGGATGGGTGGTCCTGCCATGGTCGAGGGCGGCGGGCTCGGAAACTTTCGCCCCGAGGACATCGGCCCCATCGACGTGCAGCGCCGCAACGGCGTCGTACACCTGGTCGCTGACGACGACGCTCATGCGGTGGCGCTGGCCAAGCAGTACCTCGGCTACTTCCAGGGTGCGAGCGGAGAGTGGACCGCTCCGGATCCGCGGCTCTCGCGGCATGTGGTGCCGGAGAATCGCCTGCGCTCGTACGACGTTCGTGGAGCGATCGACGCAATCGCGGACGTCGACAGCGTCCTGGAACTGCGTCGAGACTACGGACGCGGTGTAGTAACCGCACTCGTTCGTGTCGAAGGAGTTCCGTACGGTGTGCTGGCGAACAGCAGCGAGCATCTCGGCGGCGCGATCGACGCGGAAGCCTCGGACAAGGCTTCGGATTTCCTGGAACTGCTCGAAGCGCACCGCATCCCTCTGGTGACGCTGTGCGACACACCGGGATTCATGGTGGGCCCGGATTCGGAGGAGGAGGCGACGGTTCGAAGGTTCGGCAGGTTCTTCGTTGCCGGTGCTCGCCTCACCGTGCCGTTCGGAACGATCATCCTGCGCAAGGGTTACGGGTTGGGCGCAATGGCAATGGCCGGTGGTTCCTTCCACGCCCCCGAGTTCACGGTCGCGTGGCCGACGGGCGAGATCGGGCCGATGGGTCTGGAAGGTGCTGTGCGTCTCGGTTTCCGCAAGGAACTCGAGTCCGTCGAAGATCCGGTGGCTCGGGAAACGCTGTTCGGTCAGTTCGTGGAACTGGCCTACGCACAGGGCAAGGCGCTGATGGCGGCGACCACGTTCGAACTGGACGACGTCATCGATCCGGCCGGTACCCGCGGATGGATCAGACAACTCTGCAGAAACAGTTGAGATCCTGCTGATTCGAGCTGTTGCCGCACGTGGGCGGGGCAACTAGCCTTGCCCACGTGTCGGCTGCGCGAGATAACGTCCTGATCATTCATTGGCACGACCTGGGGCGGCACCTCGCGAGTTACGGTGTCGCCGGGGTCAACAGCCCCCATCTCGACCGGCTGGCGGCAGAAGGCATCCGGTTCACCGACGCACACGCGACGGCGCCGCTGTGCTCGCCTTCGCGCGGATCGCTCTTCTCGGGCAGGTATCCGCACAACAACGGTCTGATCGGGTTGGCGCACCACGGCTGGGAGTACCACGCTGAGGTGCAGACGCTCCCGCAGATCCTCTCCGACAACGGTTGGTACACCTCGCTCTTCGGCATGCAGCACGAGACTGCGTATCCGAAGCGACTGGGCTACCACGAGTACGACGTCACCAACTCGTTCTGCGACTACGTGGTTCCGCGTGCCCAGAACTGGCTACGACGCTTCCCGCCCGAGCCGTTCCTGCTCACCACGGGATTCTTCGAAACGCATCGCCCGTACCCCGCCGATCGCTATACCCCGGCGGACACCGCAGCCCTGGAGGTCCCCGGATACCTTCCGGACGTGCCACAGGTGCGCGAGGATCTGGCCGAATTCCACGGCAGCGTAGAGGTGGCCGACGCCGCGGTGGGGGAACTGCTCGCGACCCTCGAGGAAGAGGGGCTCGACGAGAACACCTGGGTCTTCTTCCTCACTGATCACGGCGCGGCGTTCCCGCGTGCCAAGTCGACGCTCTACGCCCCGGGTACCGGTATTGCCTTGATCGCTCGGCCTCCCGCGCGGTATCGCAGTGGCGGAAAGGAATACGAGACACTGTTCAGTGGTGTGGATCTTGTTCCGACCATTCTCGATCTGCTCGGAATCGACGTCCCCACCGAGGTGGAAGGGCGCTCGCACGCCGATGCCCTCGTCGACCGCGGAACCGAACCGTCCGAACCCGTTCGTACTTCCCTGTTCACGGAGAAGACCTTTCACGACAGCTTCGATCCCATTCGTGCGGTGCGCACCAAGGACTACAGCTACATCGAGAACTACGCCGTCCGCCCGGCTCTGGATCTACCGCTCGACATCGAGGACAGTCTTTCCGGAAAAGCGCTCGGCACCGAGCATCTTGCGGTACGCGCACCCCGGGAGCTGTACGACCTCCGTGCCGACCCGGACGAGAAGATCAATCTGATCGATCGACCGGAAGTCTCGGCAATACAGGCGGAATTGTCCTCGCAGCTTCACACGTGGCGCGCCGAAACCGACGATCGTCTCCCGGACGAGGCATTGGGAAGCGCGATGGCGGTGCACCGCATGGCGGCGTACCTCGAGAAGATCGGTGTCCGACCCAACGTGCGGTCCGCCTACAGTGCGGACCGCGGTTACCTCGAGTCGGACACCGAAAATCCCTAGGGCCTTGCGGCTTCGCGCTCTTCCAACAATGCGATGACCCGCTCGACCAGCTCGTTGATGTCAGCGCCGGTTGTGTCGAATGCCAGGTCCGGGTCCTCCGGCGTCTCGTAAGGCGCGTCGATTCCGGTGAGCCCCTTCAGTTCACCCGCCCGCGCACGTGCGTACAGGCCCTTGGGATCACGGCGTTCGCATTCTTCGACGGGGGTGGTGACGGCAATTTCGAGGAAGGTGAGCCCGGCAGCTTCGTTGAGCGCGCGCGCAATTGCTCGATCCGAACGCAGTGGCGAGACCATCGACGCGATCGCCACCACGCCGGCGTCGGCGAACAGTCGAGTGAGATGCCCGACGCGTCGGATGTTCTCGGCTCGGTCTCCCGGCGAGAACCCGAGATCGTCGGAGATACCGTGGCGGACGTTGTCACCGTCCAGCAGATACGCGGTGCGTCCCGCGTCGACGAGCGCACGTTCGACAGCGACTGCGACGGTAGATTTTCCGGATGCAGGTAGGCCGGTCAACCAGATCGTCGCGCCCCTCTGGGTGGTAGACGCCCATCGCCGTTGACGTTCGAGTGAGGACGGATGCCACTTGATGTCGTTGCGGGTCTGCTCGCCGGGAACGACGACGCGTGGTTCGAGAATGGTGCCGGCGCCGACGGTGTCGTTGCTCTGCTCGTCGATCAGGATGAAGGCGCCAGAGTCCCGATTGTGGTCGTAGGTGTCGGCGACCACCACGGAACTGGTTCGGAGCGTGACCGTTCCGATGTCGTTGAGTCCCAATTCGACTGGGCTGTCCTGCTCGTCGAGCGTTTCAGGATCGAGACGGGTGTGCAGTTCTTGGACGGTCGCTCGCACGGTCCGGGACGTGTGTTTGAGCGCTATCCGATCGCCCGCGCGCAACGGTGTGTTGGACAACCAGCAGATGGTGGCTTCGAGTTCTCGGGCCAGAACCGGCAAATGAGCCTGCGCACCGCCGCTGACCAGAACGTCGCCACGTCCGACGTCGATGTCGTCGGCCAGTTCCACCGAAACCGACAGTGGTGCAACGGCAGTACTGCGGTTGTCGTCGAGAGTGTCCAGACTGATCACGGTGCTCTTCGATCCGGACGGCAGGACCACTACCTCGTCTCCGACGCTCAGTGTGCCTGCCGAAATCCGGCCGGTGTACCGGCGACGATTCTGCGGATCGGGGCGCGAAACCCATTGCACGGGAAGCCGAAGCTCCTCGATGTGCGTCGCGGGCGCATGGAGTTCGACGCCTTCGAGGTACTCGAGGAGCGTCGGCCCCTCGTACCACGCGGTGTTCTCGGACCGCGTCACGACATTGTCGCCGGCTTTCGCGGAGACCGGTATGGCGAGTACGTCCTCGCGTCCGACTTGCCGTGCCAAGGCCCGCAATTCTTCCTGCACCTGAGCGAATCTCGCTTCGTCGAAGTCCACCAGATCGATCTTGTTCACCACGGCTACAAGGTTCGGAACACCGAGCAGTGCGGCGATTCTGGCGTGCCGACGGGTCTGACGCAGCACGCCGGTCCTCGCGTCGACCAGCAGGACCGCTACGTGAGCATTGGATGCTCCGGTGAACATGTTGCGCGTGTAGCGTTCGTGCCCCGGGGTGTCGGCGAGTACGTAACTTCTGGTCGGAGTGGAGAAGAATCGGTACGCGACGTCGATCGTGATGCCCTGTTCACGCTCGGCACGTAGTCCGTCGGAGAGTGCAGCCAGGTCGGCGACACCGTGCTCGTCGGTCACGGAATCGAGGTGATCGGTTGGCAGACTGTCGGTGTCGTGCAACAGTCGGCCGATCAGCGTGCTCTTGCCGTCGTCGACGCTACCCGCCGTGGCCAGTCGCAGGAGTTGGCGAGTGATGGTGGTCGTCATCAGAAGTAGCCCTCACGCTTTCGGTCTTCCATCGCGGCGACCGACGTTCGGTCGTCTGCGCGAGTCTCGCCTCGTTCGGAAACCGTCGCGGCCGAGATTTCGGTGACGACGTCGTCGATAGTGGTGGCGTGCGATCGAACGGCGCCGGTGATGGTCAGATCGCCGACGGTTCGATATCGCACCCACTCGGTCGTTGCCGCGGCGTTCTCGGCGTCGGTGCTGAATTCGGAAGCAGCGAGGAGCATTCCGTCGCGCTCGAATACCCTCCGCTGGTGCGCGAAATAGATGGACGGCAGTTCCAGTTCCTCCTGGGCTATGTAGCGCCAGATGTCGAGCTCGGTCCAGTTGCTCAGCGGGAAGACACGAACGGACTCGCCGCGTCTGATCCGACCGTTGTAGAGCGACCACGGTTCGGCCCGTTGCGCTCGCGGGTCCCACTGGCCGAACTCGTCACGGAAGCTGAGGACTCTTTCCTTGGCGCGCGCACGTTCCTCGTCCCGGCGGGCGCCACCGAACGCGGCGTCGAACCTTCCAGCTTCGAGAGCGTCGAGCAGGGTTCTGGTCTGCAGGCGGTTTCGCGATCCGCCGGTCTCGGTCGACTCCTGCACTCTGCCCTGGTCGATCGAATCCTGAACGGAAGCAACCAGAAGTGTGTGCCCGCCCTCCTTGATTCGACGGTCGCGAAATTCGATGACCTCCTCGAAATTGTGACCGGTGTCGACGTGCAGGACCGGGAAAGGGAGTGGGGAGGGCCGGAACGCCTTCTCGGCCAGACGAAGCAGGACTATCGAGTCCTTGCCGGCCGAGAAGAGCAGTACCGGTCTCTCGAGTTCTGCCACCACTTCTCGAATGATGTGAACCGCTTCGGATTCGAGAACTCGGAGTTCGTCGACGACATCGGTGACGGTGCTCATGTGACGGGATATCCGTTCTGTTCGGCGTCGATGCGATAACGCTGCACCCATTCGCGGGATCGTCCGTCGCTCTGACGACGCAGCGGCGGTGGCGGGGCCAGTTGTCCGTCGAGGCCGAGGGAGATGAGGGTTTTTGCGACCACGGACTGCGGGTCTTCGGTGAGATCGCGGAACCCGACTTCGATGGGAGAGATGTCCTCTTCCTCGAACCAGCGCTTCCATTGGCGTTCCTGCTCACCGAGAATCGTCACCAGGTGCGCGATTCCGACTGCGTTGTACTGCGCACCGTCCGAGAGATTCGGTGGAGTCGCGTCGTCGCGCCAAACCTGTGTCTGCACGGCGCGCCACATCGACACAGCTTGAGCGACGACATCTTCTCGATAGACGTGGATGAACTGCAGGTCGTGATCGAGGGTGTCGTGGAGTGCGGAACGTAGGTCCGTCCCACTGCGCCAGGGCAATCCGGCCGCGCGATCGAGTAGGAGCGGCGTCTGGTTCCACATCAGCTTGCCACCCCAGACTCCGTTGGGGGTTCGGCCGAGTTCGAGAAGTTGTGTGCGCCACTGTTCGGAGGTGCGAGTGTCCGGCGTGCCCGGGTGGAACGGGGCGAGCAGACCCAGGACGGACTCGTCCGTGACGTCTTCGAACCACTGCCTCGGTTGCGGCGATCGCGAGGTCTCGGGGAGGTACTGGAAGAACTCTTCCGGCTCACCCGCGACCCCGGTTGCTCGCAGGGATTCGACCAGCAAAGTACTGCCGCTGCGCTGCGAAGCGCAGACGAGAAACGAGCGTTGGGCCTCCGTCATGCGAGCAACGCTAAGGGGGGCCGGAAACCGCCGCAAGCTGGGAAAATAAACTCACGTAGAGGTTAAATCTCGACGTGAAACGTTAAATGTGCGGGTCACGAAATGTCGCGCTGAGGCACGTCTTACGCAGTTGTCGCAAGGGCCGCAGCAAGCCCGAATGCGATGGCCATGAAGACAACTTCACCGATGGCGCGACGCAAGGATCCGTCCGAACTCATGCGGTGTGCAGCGCTCGCGACCACCCATGTCCGGCGCCACCACCATCCCAAGGCGACGAGCAGTCCGATCGCCACGATCTTGGCGAGGATCACCCGGCCGTATGCGGTGTCGTAGAAGGCGGAGAGTGAGTCGAGTCGCACGACGGCGTTGACGATACCGGTGACGACCAGCGCGAGGACGCATCGCCAGGCGAGAGCGGAGTACTTGGGCAACCAGATCGCCCAGGCACCGCGCGACGGTACGGCAAGCGCGAGTGCGGCGAGCACGCCGAACCACAAGGCCGCAGCGAGGACGTGAACGGCGTCGAGGATCGATCCGAAGCTCTGCTGCGCCATGTGCCCGGTGATCGGGCGGGCAGCGAGCGCCAACGCGGAGACGACCAATGCCGGTGCGACGGGCACCGTCTCGGGATTGGTGAATCCGTAGATGCCGTAACAGACGACGGCAAACGCGCACGCGATGATCGCGACGCCGACGCGGCCGACGTTGACCTCGGAGACGAATGCGCCGAAGTGCCCGATGGTCAGCGAGGTGACCGGGGCGCCGTCGGCCGCTGCGGCATTGAGCACGAGGAGCGTGATCTCGGCGACGAGCCACACTGCTGCCACCGCGGTGAGCTGAGTCCACATGACGGCGGGGGTTGTTGCCGGGCGGCGTTCACTGCGGCCCATCCAGGCGAGAGTCGCGATGCCGAGCGTCAACGAACCACATCCGATCGCGAGAACGCGGACCGTGCTCGACGATTCGGGTCCCGACGGGCTGGCGAGGCCCCAGGCGATCAGGACTCCCAGCAGAGCTGTGGGTACGGCAAACAGCAACCACCACCTGTTTGCCGTACCCGTCACGCGATCAGCTCGACTTCGGCTTACGGAGCACGAAGAACAGCGCACCGCCGAACACGACGACGCCGGCGACGATGAAGATCCACACCGGCATGCTGCCGGACTCCGACTCACCCGTACTCGACGCGGCGGCAGCGCCGGGAGTGCCCGACCCCGCCTCGGTGAGGGTGAACGTCAGGGTTCCGTTGACGGGGTGACCGTCAGCGGAGGTGACGCGGTACGCGATGGTGTAGATGCCGGTCGGCCCGAGATCGCCGAGGTCTGCACTGACAGTGGGTCCTTCGACGGACGGATCGCTCTTGGTCCAGAGGTTGCCGTCGGGACCGGTGACGGTCAGCGCCGCGAACTGTGCCTGCAGAGCCTCGTTGAACGTGACCGAAACCGTGTCAGGCGCAACCTGAATGGACGCACCGTTTTCCGGGTTGGAGCCGACCACCGCGGAGTGTGCACTGGCCGTGCCCATTCCGAGCATCGTGGCCAGCATCGCGAGCATGCCGACGGCGATGACCTTGATCCGGGTACTCATCAGCGCTTGCTCCTGACCAGTGCGCCGAGGCCGAGTGCAGCGCCCAACGCGCCGAGCACCAGGCCGACGCCGCCGAGCCAGCGCGCGGTGTTGTCTGACGAAGAAGATTCGGAAGCAGCGGACGTCTCGGCAGTGTTATCGGCAGAGGGGGCTCCGTGGGCATCGCCGGTGGACGCGGCGAGAGTCAGCGTCGGGGCGGGCTTGTCCGGCTCGCTGCCGTCGGCAAGCTCTTCCTGATCCCAGTTGACGACGTTGCCGTCGCTGTACGTCTGCACGGCCTTGAACTCGACCTCGTCCTGCTCCGGCAGCGGGCCGGCAGAAAGGACGAACTGCTGGAACTGGCCGGGGGCGATTCCGACGCCGGGGTCGGCGGTCCACGTCACGGACTTGGCGACCAACGAGGTGGGGTCCTTCTCCACGACGGCGGTCCAGCCGGGCATCGGTTCGGTGCGTGCCGACTTGAGGTCGGGGAGCGCCACCGTCAGTTTGGTGGTCGAAGCGGTGTCGGATTCGGTGGGCACGCGGAACGTGAGAACGGAGTATCCGCCCTGCGCAGCTCCTGGTGCGACGACGCTGACGTGTGCTGAAGCAATTCCGGCGGCCAGCAGCACGGCGCTGCCGGTAGCGACGGTCGTGACAACCGCGCGCGAAATCAGGGTGTTCTTCATGTCGGGAAGTGTCCTCTTGGTCTGGTGAAGGGGGGCATTCTACGAATCTTCAGACCAGGGCAGGAGGACCGCGCCGCGAGATGCTGGCGCGAAGTAGAGCGTCGACAGGTCCGTGATGGATTCCGGTCGAGACGGTGTGGCCGCGGGAAGTGACAGCGGCGGGAGCCAGAGACGCCAGGACGACGTGGAGAGCGTGGGTGACAACGCGGTAGAGGCGCTCGGCGGCCAGGACCGCCACCGCACAAGCGACGGTGGCACCGGCGTGAGCACCGAGCATCACCAATCCCGGAGCGGGCGAATGAGCGTGCTCGGAGAGCGTCATGGTGGTGTGCGCGGCGAGCTGACCCAGACCCAGAGCAACGATCAGGGCAGCGGGCCCCCGTGAGAGGGCGGGAAGGGTGGCCGTCACGGCACCGACGGTTGCGCAGACGGCGAGCAACAGGGTCAGCGACGACGACTGTGGCAGCTCGCCTCCGCCGATCCCGTGCGCGGCGACAGCGAGAGCAGCCGAAGCGGAACCGACAGCTGTCCCCCGGAGGGTCGCGGTCTGCTCGGCTGCTCTCACTGGCGTTCTCAGGTCTAGCGCACGCCGAGACGTGCGAGCAGATCTGCTTCGACGCCGTCGAGTTCGGAAGAAATCGCCTGGTGAGCTGCTTTACGGCGAGCCTGCGGCATCTGCTCGGCAGCGCGAACTGCCGTGCTGAGGTCGCCGAGGCGCTCACGGATGGCGGCGGCGAAACGCTGCGTCTCCGCGTCGTCGGGCTTGCGGCTGAGGATCTCGGTGACCGAGCTCTCGGCGCCGGCGATACGAGCGCTCAACTTCGCGCCGTGACCGGTGTAGTCACCGAGCTGGTCGACGGCGATGCCCATCTTCTGTGCACGCGTGGTGTCGAGCTGGGCGCGCACCGCCGTGGCTGCGCGGTAAGCGATCGGCAGGAGAACGGGGGCAAGCAGACGTGCCACTCCCAGGTACTTACGCACCTTGGCGACGGTCAGGCCCTGATTCGCAGCGGCCTTCTCCTGCGCCTTCAGGGTCGCGATCTGCGCCTTTTCGATCTTGTGCTGTGACTCGATCTCGGCTTTCTCCAGCTTCTTGAGCGACTTGGTCTCGACCTTGTCGCGCTTACGCTGGCTCTTGGCGTTGAGCTTCGCCTCGACCTCAGCCTTGTGCTTGAGAGCCTTTGCCTCCGCCTTGCGGGTGGCACGAGACTTTCGCTTCTTGAACAACCCCATCGAAAAGGACCCCGTTTCCAGGTGTTTGTGTGTTGCCAGGTACCTGCGCTTCGGCTTCAGCCTAGGGGAGCACATAATCTTCGTCATCGTGTGTTCCGTTAACAACCCCGCGCCCCAGCTCCCGATCATCGATTCGGGGGCGTTGACCCGATGCCGTCATCGGGTGCGTCTGGACGGGTTGTTTCCCGGGAAATCGGCTTCGGAACCCGTCGACACCGGCATCAAGCAGCGCCAGGATGCCGCGATCGCGAAGCGCGCGGAGATCGCCGAACTCGTGATCGGTGCTGCTCCCGAGCGTTGGGTGAAGATCAACCCCGACCAATCGGCGTCGGCTCAGGCTCGTGACACTCTCACTGCCTGTGAGGCCGGCGCAGACCGGATCTGGGGCGCGGTCTTGCCGGTCGAGCGCGACACCGGACGCAAGGGCCGCTGCGAAATGCTCATCCGTGACGACGAGGGTGGCGGGTACATCCCCGTCATTGTCGTCAATCACAAGGTGACCGATCCCGGCCAGGGCGCGATCACCTCGGGGCTCTTCGAATGGGAGCCCGCGGCCGATCCCAAACGCAAGGTCCGCAGTCAGGTCCGCGATCAGATGCGCGTCGCGCAGGTCTATCGGATGCTCGAGCGTCGTGGGCTGGCGAGCCCGTCGCTGACGGCAGGCGCGATCGGATACAACGGAGACTGCATCCTCGTCCACGACCTCAGCGCGATTCTCGACGATTACGACGAGCGTTTCGCCGACCGTATCGCTGTGGCCCGCGGTGAGGTGCTGACGTCTCCGTCACAGGTGAGCGAGTGCAAGTCGTGCCCGTGGTGGACCGAATGCAAGCAGGAATTGGTTCGCAACCGCGACGTCAGCCTGGTGGCTGTCGGATCGCGGGCCGAGCTTCTGCGCGACGTCGGCTGCAACACGATCGATCAGTTGGCCGCCTGGGACGGCGAGCCGCTCGAAGATTGGCCGCACGGAAATTTCGACGACGCAGTCGTGATCGCCAAGGCGTGGTTGGCAGATGCTCCGTTGGTGCGGCGGTTCGAGAAGATCTCGGTGACTCGGGCGGACATCGAGATCGACGTCGACATGGAGAGCTATCAGGAGCACGGCGCGTACCTGTGGGGGACGTTGCTCAATGTCGGCGGCTTCTCGATGTATCGAGGATTTGCGACGTGGGATCCGCTGCCGACGCGTGACGAGGCGCGGTCGTTCGCAGAGTTCTGGGGCTGGCTGATGGCGGAGCGTGCCGCGGCCGCTGCTTCGGGTAAAACCTTTGCCGCATACTGTTATTCGCGTTCAGCCGAGGACAAGTGGTTGTTGGACTCGGCGCGCAGGTTTGCCGGTGAACCCGGGATTCCGAGTAAGGACGAGATCCGCGAGTTCATCGACAGTCCGCAGTGGGTCGACATCTATCAAGCAGTGAGTGATCAGTTCATCTGCCCGAACGGAAAGGGGCTCAAGAAGATTGCGCCCGTCGCCGGCTTCAACTGGCGTGACGCCGAGGCCGGGGGTGAAGCGTCGATGGCGTGGTACCGCGAGGCGGTCGGCTACGACGGTGAGCCGGACGAGACGCAGCGGACACGCATCCTGCAGTACAACGAGGACGACGTCATTGCCACCAAGGTCCTCCGTGAGTGGATGACGGACCGCGCGGAGAAGGAAATTCCGCTGGCTTCCGAGCTGTAGCGCTGATCCGTTCTGTCGCGATTGTCTGAAACATCCTATTTAACAGTATGTTTCAACTCGTAGTTTCTCGTCATCGTGTGTCCGGAACCCGCATCCGCGCTACCTTCATCTGGTCGGCTCCACGATGGAGGGTGTTGCATGCTGAGCAGGCTGACTTCGAGTGCGAGCGACGCCGAACTGTCTGACGTCGAGCGGCGCGACCTCTTCGCACGCCAGATACTGCAGGTGACGACGGTCGCGCCACTGGCCAACATGGTCAATGTACTCAGCGTGTGCGCTTTGCTTGTGTATGTCGTACCCCCCGGTCACAACGAGTTTCGGGTGATCTGGGGTTCTGCGGCCTTCTTGGTCGTCCTCAATTCGGTGCGCGTCTGGATACCGCGAGTCGTCCTGAAGGGCCGGTACACGCCCAAACATACGACGAAGTACGACTACTGGGCGCTCATGCTCGAGGTGATCCTGCTCGGGCTTCTGCTTGTCGTTCTCGCCGCCGCGATGCTTCCCGTGACGGACAACTCGCGAAAGCTTGTGCTTCTAGCGACATTCGCCGGAGTCATGGGCGCCGGCGCCGTAGCATTGTCGACGGTTCGGTCCATAGCGGTAGCGTGGATTCTGGTGCACAGCATCGGATTGCTCGTCGTTATCCTGCCCAAGGGAACCACGGAATACGCTGTCCTCTCGTTCCAGTTGGTCGTGTACTCGGTGACACTGATTATCGGCGTCGTGTACCTCTGGGCGTCGTTCCGAAGTCGTTGTCTTGCCGAGTTCGAGGCTGCTGCCGAGCGCCAGACGGTCAGTTTGCTTCTCGACGATTTCGAGGGTGGGTCACGCGACTGGCTGTGGGAAGTCGACACCACCGGGACGTTGTCGCACACCTCCGCTCGGCTGTCGCAGATCTCGGGAGTTCCCGTCTCCGACTTGCGAACCCTGTCGCTGCGCGGATTGTTGGATCGGCTCGACGTGGGTTCGACGAAGAGTGGCCGAGCCGCGGTCCAGGTCATCGGAGATCACCTCGACCGCCTCATGCCGTTTCGAGAGGTCGTCATTCCCGTTCGTGTCGACGGCGTCGACCGATGGTGGTCTCTGTCGGGTCATCCCCGGCTATCCGAGGCCACGGAGTTCGTGGGTTGGCGAGGCGTGGGCTCGGACATCACCGAGAAGTACAACTACGAGCGGCGAATTCTGTGGCTTGCTGCAACCGACGGACTGACCGGGCTCCCGAATCGCCGGACGTTCGGCTCGGAGCTGTCCGACGCGCTCGGCACCGTCCGAACCGGCGAGGAAGTCCTTGTCGGAATCCTCGACCTGGACAATTTCAAGTCGGTGAACGACACGTTAGGGCACCCTGTCGGTGACAAATTGTTGATTTCCGTTGCTGCACGGCTCAATCGGGTGGTCGACGGCGCCATGTGTGCGCGAATCGGTGGTGACGAATTCGGCGTCGTCTTGCGGGGAACAGGGGACGGCGGAGAGGTGTTCGCTCGCTATCTGGATGCATTGCGTGAGCCGTTTTACGTGCGGGGGAATCGCATCGAGGTTCGTGCATCGATCGGCTATGCCGGCGCACCCGCAGATTCCGAAGACGCGGACACGCTTGTCATGTCCGCCGACCTGGCGCTGTATGCGGCAAAATCCGCCGGCAAGAACCGGGTAGGAAGATACTCACCGGTGCTGCGGGCGCGGGCCAGGGAGCGAGCATCGGCCCTGCAAGAACTTGGGCTTGCGATCGAGTCTCGGCAGTTCGAGCTGTACTACCAACCGCAGGTTCGTGCGGACACCGGCCGCGTCGAGGGTTTCGAGGCACTGCTTCGCTGGAATCACCCGGTGCGGGGCGTGCTTGCACCGCACATTTTCATCGATGTCGCGGAGGAGACCGGCTTGATAGTCCCTCTGGGACTCCAGGTACTGCACATGGCGTGCGCCGAAGCCGCGACGTGGCCCGACGACACGTACGTGACGGTGAACGTCTCTCCGGTGCAACTGATGTCGTCCGGCTTCGGATCAGCCGTGAACGATGCGCTGGAGGCAAGCGGTCTGTCCGGCAAACGGCTTCAGCTGGAAATCACAGAGACGGGAGCAGTGGAGGAGCTTGCCGTCGCCGAGTTGGATCGCCTGCGTGCCACCGGAATTGCGATTGCCCTGGACGACTTCGGAACCGGCTATTCGTCTTTCGAGAGTTTGAAGAAACTGCCGTTGGACATCCTCAAGATCGACCGGTCGTTCATCACCGAATTGAACGAGGGTGATTCGGCAGTTGTCACTTCGGTGGTCGAGGTGACGAAGGCGCTCGGTATGCAGTCATTGGCGGAAGGCGTGGAGACGGCCGACCAGCTGAGGCTCTTGCTTACCGCCGGTTGTGAATTGGTTCAGGGTTACTACGTCAGCCGACCGATGCCGGCGAAGGAAGTGGCCGAGTACCTCAGCGCAACTGCCCACTCCAACGGTGGGTATTTTCATTCGTTCTGACAACTGTGCGCCTTTATTAACCGCGGGCGGTTAATAAAGGCGCACAGCAGGGAGGTTAGCGCGGCGCCATGCGCAGTGCGCCGTCCATGCGGATGGTCTCGCCGTTGAGGTAGTCGTGCTCGACGATCATCTGCGCGAGCTGCGCGTACTCGGACGGCTGGCCCAGGCGCGACGGGAACGGAACGCCGGCCTCGAGGCCCTTGCGGTACTCGTCGGTGACGCCTGCGAGCATCGGGGTGTCGATGATGCCGGGAGCGATCGTGTTGACGCGGATGCCGAACTGCGCAAGGTCACGGGCAGCCGGAACCGTCATGCCGTGCACGCCGCCCTTGGAGGCGGAGTACGCGATCTGGCCGATCTGGCCTTCGAAGGCAGCAACGGAAGCGGTGTTGATGACAACGCCGCGCTGGCCCGACTCGTCGACGGCCTCGGTCTTGGCGATGGCGTCGGCGGCCAGGCGCATGACGTTGAAGGTGCCGAGCAGGTTGACGGTGATGACCGTGCGGAACAGCTCGAGGTCGTGCGGACCCTTCTTGGACAGGATGCGTCCGGCCCAGCCGACACCGGCACAGTTGACGACGATGCGCAGCGGGGAGCCCGACTCGACGATCTGGTTGATCGCTGCTTCGACCTCTTCGCCGCTGGTCACGTCGGTGGGGATGAGGGTGACGCCGGCGGGGACGTTGTCGCCTGCGCGCTCGATCGACGCGGGCAGATCCAGGCCGAAGACGGTAGCGCCGGCGTCGGCGAGGCGCTTGGCTGTTGCGGCGCCGAGGCCTGATGCCGCTCCGGTGACCAGTGCTGCGGTTCCCTTGATTTCCACTTCGTGTGCTCCTCGAGTTAGCGATCGGTAAGGCGGTGGTACGTGTCGAGAACCATAACGCGAGGGTGTATGTGAGGGCGAACGCGCGAGACCCGCGTAGGGCTGGGTACCTTGGACGCGAGGTCTGAGAGCAAAGCACCGGACGAGAGGGGACCTGCGTGAGCAAGGCGCCTGTGCGTCCCGCCGCTTCTGTCGAGAATTTCGAGCGGTTGCAGCGCGACCCTCTCTTCGAAGATCTTGCCGAACTGATTGCCGAGGTTCTCTCCTACGCGTTCGACGCTCCGGCCGCCGTCGAGATCGAACAGTGGACGATCAGTTGCCTGCCGTCGACCAACCGATCGGCGGAGCGCCATCGCTTGTTCACGCTCAATATCGGTCCGATGGAGATTCTGAGCGTCGAGTGCCATCTGGTCGGCGGTAAGGCGATCGAGCACGTCATGTCCGTGTACGTATCCAGTTCGGCACTGGAATCGCGAACCGGATGCAGCATCGAAGAACTCGACGCCAAGCACGATCTGGTCGCCATCAGACGCACCGAGTTGGCGTCCGCCGACGGCGACGGGACCGTGATCGACTGCAGTCTCGAGGACTCGGATGCGTTGGAACAGTTTGCTCAACTGCCCGTCGACATGACGACGGTTCGTCCGCTCGCGGAGCATCTTGTTGCCAAGGGCAAGGGCCCATTTCGGCAGTATCACAACGCCGGGTTCGCCAAATATGTACTGGAAAGGTCGCTCGACCATGCTTGATCAGTTGCCCATCCGACTCCCGCGTGTGCTGCGAGACGGGGACGATGACGGCGCGGTCGACGTGCTGCAGGAATATTTCACGAGGCCGCTCCGAAAGACCGGTTATCTCCGAACCGGTGCGTTGTGGGATTCCTGGGATCCCAGTGGCAATCGCGATCGTGATGCGAACATCTTCACCGCGGAAGATCTTGTTGCGGTGACGCTTCTGTCGGTTCAGGTTCCGGCGCAAGGAGCCTTCTTCCTGCTCGGGGAGAACAATGCCGAACTGAACCGACTCCTGGCGGACGTGGGCCCGGATCGCGATCTATCGAACGAACCCGATCCCTTCACTCCGGAATCTCCGGTGTGGCGGTTGGAGACGGCGCTTCGAGAGATTCACGGCGTCGGGCGAACCATGGCGTCCAAACTGATCGCGCGCAAGCGTCCGCGACTCTTCCCGATCTACGACGACGTCATCGGGCGGGAGTTGGGAACGAAGTCGGCCCACCTGGAACCTGTTCGCGTAGCCATGCGGGAAGACGAGTTGCAGAGTCGACTCCTCGATCTACGTGCACGAGCAGGTCTCGACGAATCCGTTCCGGTCATCAGGGTGTTGGACGTGCTGGCGTGGATGCAGGGTAAGGGATACAAACCGGCACTCTAGCTTTCTTGTCGGTGGGTGGGTTTATTGTCGAATGTATGTTCGATAAGGGATTGACGAGCGGTGTGGGGACATCCGTCGATGACGGCCGTCCTGTCGTCGACCCACTCGTGTTGCCGGACATGCTCTTTGCGACGGCGCAGAGCGAGAACATGCTAGCCGCGCAAAAGGTGCTCGGTGCATCCATGTTGTCGGAGTCGCGATTCAACGCCGAACTCGACGTGTCCGGTGATGTCGACAAGGCGTGGCGGATCGCATGCAACGAGATCGCGGTCATGCTCACGTGCTCGCGTCGTACTGCCGAAGTCCACATCGAGATCGGTGATGCCCTACGGGAGTTCCTTCCGCTCACCAAGGCCGCCTTCGCTGCCGGCGAGTTGGACTATGCGCGTGTGCGCAAGATTGTCGACGGACTCACCGGGGCCGATCCGGAGGCGATCGCAGCACTCGAGCGCCGGGTACTTGCCTCGGCGCACCGTCTTCCGCCCGGGCAACTGGAGCGCGACATCGAGCGCCAGCTCTTTGCCTACGATCCGGACGCTGCCGCCGAACGTCGCCGGAAGATGCTGGAACACCGCGATGTTCGCACGCGTGCAGACCGTCACGGACTCGCCCAGTTGCAGGCAACACTCAGTGCGACCGAGGCCGTCGAAGCGCTTGGCCTGATCAACGAGGCCGCCGGAAGCGTCTGCAACCACGATCCACGAAATGTCTCGACCCGTAGGGCCGACGCACTGGTAGCTCTCCTGCACGGCGAACAGGGGCTGACTTGCCAGTGTGGCAGCGAAACGTGCGAGGCAGTATCCCCAGCAGCTCGATCGACTGCATCCTCACGTCGGAAGCCGTTGTTGCACATCGTGTGTGATCTGGCGACGCTCCTCGGATTGACGTCAGATCCCGCGAGCATCGACGGATACGGGCCGATCGATCCTGATTTTGCTCGCGAGCTCTCCGCTGATTCCACCTGGCAGGCCTTGTTCGTCGATTTCCGCGCCCAGGTCGCGGGGAATCGACCGCGTCGGCAGCATGCTCCCACTGTCCTGCCGCTTGTCACCCGACGTGATCGCCCAAGTCGCGAACCGAACGGCTGCGGGGATCGGATTCGGGCAATGCAACGGTTGGTCGCGCGATCCCCGGACATCGTTCGAAGATCGGATGGGCACGGCGCCCAGCACGATCCACCTCCCGGCGCGCTGACCTATGCTCCGGGAGCGGCTCTGGCCGCATTGGTGCGGGCCGTCGACGGTCACTGCCGGTTCCCTGGTTGTTCGGTGCCCGCGAACAGGTGCCAACTCGACCACATCACCGAGTTCGATCCTTCCGATCCGAGACGTGGTGGGTGGACCATTGCGAGCAACCTCCAATGCCTGTGTCGTCATCACCATCAGGTGAAGACATACAGGTTGTGGACGCCGGTGATGCTGGAGGACCGTGCCATTCACTGGACCGATAAAACCAGCGGGTTGACGGCTGTCACGGTTCCGGAGAGGATCTGACCTGTGCCGGAAGGACAGTGCGCGGGAATCGTCGGCGGGGGAATTGGCGGGCTGACGGCTGCCATCGCGCTCCGCAAAGCAGGCTGGGATGTCACCGTGTACGAGCGTTCGTCCGAGTTCACGGAGGTGGGCGCCGCCGTCGTGTTGTTTCCCAACGCTCTGGCAGCGTTGGACGAAATCGGTGTAGGCGAACAGGTCAGGGCGAATTCCCTTCCGTACAGCTCGGGCGCGATCAGGAATCTGCGCGGGCAAAATCTGGTGACGCGCAAAATTGGTGACCTCGCCGGCGGTCGCGATCTGGTGACAATCCACCGCGCCGATCTGATCGACGTGTTGGTTCGCGCAATCTCCGCCGAGTGTCTACGCACCGGAACCAGGGTGACGGGTGTGGGCTGCGGAGATCACGGCCGCGCCGAGATAGTCACCGACGGTGATACCGCTCGATACGACCTAGTCGTTGCCGCGGACGGTGTGCACAGTGTTGTGCGACAGCAGATCTGGCCCGGCGAGGGAACCGTGGTACATACCGGAGTGTCAGCTTGGCGCTGGATCGTCGATGGTCCACCGCCGGATTTTGTCGGACAGGTATGGGGGATTCGAGGGGAGTTCGGGATTCTCCCGTTGGCGGGCAACCGCACCTACGCTTTCGCGGGTGCGCAACGCGGCGAGAGTTTTGCGCATTTTGCGGACTGGCCCGAACCTGTGTCGCAGCTCGTCGCGAACGCTGACCCGGCCCGCATCATCGAGAACGAACTGCTCGAGATTCGGACCCCGAAGTTGTTGACACGCGGCAAAGTTGCGTTGATTGGCGACGCCGCTCATGCCATGCGCCCTCACCTCGGGCTAGGTGCGGCTTTGGCGATCGAGGACGCCGTTACTCTTGCTGCCTATGCGGACGATCTCGCCGGCTACACAAAGGCTCGACGTCATAGAGTTCGAACTGTTCAATGGATTTCGCGACAGATGTCGACCGTCGTGATGCCGGACAATCGATCGTTAGCGGCGGTGCGTGACGTCGTTGTGCGGTTGACTCCCGACATCCTTGCCTTGTCGGTATTCGGTGTGATCAACCGTTGGCGGCCGAAGCCGATCGAGAGGCACTGACTTCGAAGATGGTTTCCAGACCGTCTTCTTCGTCCCACTGCTCACCGACTTCGCAAAAATTGTACTGGCTGATCAGATTTCGTGATGCGATGTTGTCCGGACTGATGGTCGCTCGAACGGTGTGTACTTCGGATTCGCGACTCGCGACGTCGAGAAGTATCTCGAGGGCGGACCGTGCGTAGCCCTGGCGCCGGAACGCCGGGTCGATGCGATATCCGACCTCCACCATCCCGCGCGCATCGGGACGACCATGGAATCCGGCCATCCCCACCGGCGTCGAGGTGCGGGCATCGACGGCGATGCGGGTGATCCACGCGCTGTCGAGGGGATTCTCTGCTATCTGCTTGCTCCGGTAGCGCCACAAGCCCTGGCATTCTTCGCCGAGGAGATACGGGGTCAGGAGGTCGGGTGCGAGTTCCATTGCAAGAGTGGCGTTGTCTTCACCCAGTGCGTGCAGGGCGAGTGATGGAACCTGGACCAGTTGAAGTCCCCGTCCGTCGAGTGTCCAGGGTAGTTCGGTGACTGTCACAGGTCGGCGATGGGGGTCGACAGCGTTATGTCGACACCGATGCTCCGGAGATTGCCGTCGAGGACTTGCCAGATGGAGCGTTCGAGGAATTCGGCCAATTCCGCACTGGTCACATCGGAACCCGGCTGGCTGAGCCAACGGTTGACGCTGACGTCGACCAATCCGATGACGCCGAAAGCCAAGGGCTCAGCCATCTTCGACGGTTTGCCACGGCTGGTGAGGATCGTGCCCAACAAATTTCCCAATTGGACGGCGATGGCCGTCTTGGTTCCGGTCACCACTTTCGAACCGGTGGCCCGCGTACTCGGCGAGCCCTTGCCTAAAAAGTGGTGCAGTCGTGGATATTTCACAATCCACTGGAGGTAGGTCTCGACGGCCCGTGAGATGGCCTCGCCGACGGTGCCTTGTGGCGTGAGGGTGGGGGTCAGGTCGGTC
Source organism: Rhodococcus sp. WY5 (assembly GCF_018588185.1). Taxonomy (NCBI): domain Bacteria; kingdom Bacillati; phylum Actinomycetota; class Actinomycetes; order Mycobacteriales; family Nocardiaceae; genus Rhodococcus; species Rhodococcus sp. WY5. The sequence goes on along the minus strand of NZ_JAAMPR010000001.1, from coordinate 995,209 downwards.
ATCATCATCTCGAGGATGCGGACTCGCAGCTGCTCGTCGAGGTCGGCTCGATCCTTGAAGATCCGGTAGACAACAGAGCGGGGGACGTCGGCGCGCTCGGCGATCTGCTGGACGCCGACGTCGGCGCCACCTTCGTTGACTGCATCGAGTGCTGCGTCGAGGATCCGCGCTTTGCGCTGCTCCTTGTGATCGTTCCAGCGAGTGCTGCGCCCGTCGGGCTGCGCCGACTCGGCTGTTTTTGTCATAAATCGAACGATACTCACCCCGCCATTGACTGGACAAGATGTCTCACATACTTTGGTGGGACAGCGTGTCACACACAGATACCGTTCTCTTCAGGAGTGGCAATGAGTAACAGGGTTTTTGTCGTCGGCGTCGGCATGACGAAGTTCGAGAAGCCGGGAGCCCGCGAGTGGGACTACCCGGATATGGCACGCGAGTCGGGTACCAAGGCGCTCGAAGATGCGGGTATCGACTACACCGAGGTCGAGCAGGCATACGTCGGCTACGTCTACGGCGAGTCCACCGCAGGTCAGCGCGCTGTCTACGAGCTCGGTCTGACAGGTATCCCCATCGTCAACGTGAACAACAACTGTTCGACGGGATCGACCGCGCTCTACCTCGCCACGCAGGCGGTCAAGAGTGGTCAGGCCGACTGCGCACTCGCGCTGGGCTTCGAGAAGATGCAGTCCGGGTCCCTCGGATCCACCTACGACGACCGTGAACAGCCCCTCATGCGGCACCTCCTCGCTCTCGCCGAGTTGCAGGAGTTCGCGATGCCGCCGGCTCCGTACATGTTCGGCGCCGCGGGCGTCGAGCACATGGAACGCTTCGGAACCACTGCCGAGCAGTTCGCGAAGATCGCCGTCAAGAACCACAAGCACTCACTGAACAACCCGTACGCGCAGTTCCAGGACGAGTACACCCTCGAGCAGATCCTCGAAGCACGCCAGATTCACGGGCCGCTCACCAAGCTCCAGTGCTCGCCCACCTCGGACGGATCCGGCGCGGCGATCATCGCCAGCGAAGCATTCGTCGAAAAGCACGGGCTCGCTGCTCAGGCGATCGAGATCGTCGGACAGGCCATGGTCACCGACATGAACAGCACTTTCGAGGACAAGAGCGCCATCAGCCTCGTCGGCGCAGACATGACCCGCAAGGCCGCCGAGAAGGTATACGCCCAGGCCGGGATCACCGCCGACGACGTCGACGTCATCGAACTCCACGACTGCTTCTCCACCAACGAGTTGCTGACCTACGAGGCACTTGGACTGTGCGCCGAAGGTGACGGCGGCAAGCTCGTCGACGCCGACGACACCACCTACGGCGGACGCTGGGTGGTCAACCCGTCCGGCGGCCTCATCTCGAAGGGCCACCCCCTCGGAGCAACAGGCCTCGCGCAGTGCGCCGAACTCACCTGGCAGCTCCGCGGAACCGCGGACAAGCGTCAGGTCGACGGCGCGAAGGTCGCCCTCCAGCACAACATCGGACTCGGCGGTGCAGTTGTCGTGACCGCATACAAGCCCTACGCACGCTGAATCACACCCTCAACCCGCCAGCTACCCACTAGGAGTTTCATCATGGCTTCCGTTTCCGTCTCCGCCGTACTGCCCGCATCCCCCGAGAAGACCTGGGATGCGCTATCCGATCTGTCTCGCTGGGAAGAGTGGCTCACCATTCACCAGGGCTGGAAGAGTGAACTCCCCACCGAGGTCGCGTTGGGCGCCAAGTTCACCGAGGTCGTCTCCGTGATGGGTATGGCCAACAAGATCGAGTGGACCGTCGAAGAGGTCGAGGTTCCGAAGATGGTCAAGATTGCCGGTACCGGAATGGCCGGCGTCACCGTCGAATTCATCCTCTCGGTCGAGGCCGACGGTGCGGGTTCGAAGGCAACCGTCGACGCCAGCTTCAAGGGCACCATGATCGTCGGGCCGATCGGCAAGGCAGTTGCCAAGAACGCCAAGGCTGATCTCGAGGCCTCGCTGGCCAAGTTCGCCGAGCTGGTCGGGTAACGGCTCGATGACGACACCGAAGACCAACGCGGTCGAATTCGATACGTCCGGGCTGGACGTATGGACCGATCCGGAGCACTTCGAGGTGACAGCCGAGCGCATCGCCGAATATGCCGCTGCCACAAACGACCCCATCGAGCGACACCTGAAAGGCGAGATCGCTCCGCCGGTCTTCGCGGTGGTACCCGTCTTCATGTCGATGGCACCCGCTGCGCTGTCGGTGGCGCCGGTCGAACTGCTGATGAAGCTCGTTCACGGTGAGCAGGACTTCCTGTTCCACCGTCCGATCTACCCCGGTGACCACCTTGTCGCTCGTGCCAAGCCCATCGGATTCGAGGGCCGGGACAACGGATCCACCGTCGTCATCTACGTCGAAACCAAAACCGACAAGGGTGAATTGGTCAACGAGCAGTGGATGACGGCCTTCTTCCGCAAGGTCGACGCGGGCCCCGGACTTGGCGAGAAGGCTCCCGAACACCGATTCGACGACGCTCTTCGCGCTGGTAGACCCGCAGCGGTGGTGAACCAGCACATCGACGAGGACCAGACATTCCGGTACTCACCGGCTTCCGGCGATCCGATGCCGATTCACCTCGACGAGGAGATCGCTCGGATGTCCGGTCTCCCCGGAATCATCAACCATGGACTGTGCACGATGGCGTTCACGTCGTGGGGAGCCCTGACCGAACTGGCAGGCGGCGAGACCGAGCGGTTGCGCCGTCTCGCAGTGCGATTCGCGAAACCCGTACTCCCGACCCAGGACATCGAGACGGTGTTCTACAAGTCGGGTTCGGCAGACGGAGCCACGTCGTACTCGTACGAAACCAGCGCGGTCGGTGACCTGGTCATCAAGGACGGCCTCGCGGTCATCGCCGACAAATGAGTCTTCATGTCCGACAACTGAACTGATGGGAATTTGAACTGATGGGAAGTCTCGACGGTCGCGTAGCGATCATCACCGGAGCAGGACGCGGCATCGGCCGTGAGCATGCGCTGCTCTTCGCTCGTGAGGGTGCGAGCGTCGTGGTCAACGACCTCGGCGGCGCAAACGACGGTTCCGGTGCAGATGCCGGCCCCGCGCAGCAGGTAGTCGACGAGATCGTTGCCGCAGGCGGCAAGGCCGTTGCCAACACCGACAACATCGCCACCTGGGACGGTGCCGAGGGCCTCGTCAAGCAGGCCGTCAGTGAGTTCGGCCGACTCGACGTCCTGGTCAACAACGCTGGCATTCTTCGTGACGCCTTCATCGCGGGTATGGACGAGAGCCAGTGGGACGCAGTCATTGCCGTGCACCTCAAAGGGCACGCAGCGACACTGCACCACGCTGCCGCATACTGGAAGGACCAGAGCAAGGCAGGCGAGACCGTCAACGCTTCGGTCATCAACACTGCTTCGGCTTCGGGTACCTTCATGCCCAATGCGGGCCAGGGCAACTACGGTGCAGCCAAGGCGGGCATCGCAGCCCTGACGTTGGTGGCCGCTGACGAGCTCGATCGATACGGCGTGCGCGTCAACGCAATTGCGCCGATCGCGCGTACTCGACTGACGCTGGCGACACCCGGTATGGGTGCGCTCTTCGCGGCCGAGGTCCCCGAGGGTGAGTTCGACGCGTTTGCGCCGTCCAACATCTCGCCGCTCGTGGCCTATCTCGCGGCGGCGGACTGCAAGCTCACCGGCAAGGTGTATGCCGTTCAGGGTGGGGCCATCACGGAACTCGCCGGCTGGCACGGTGTGAACACCATCGAGAGCGAGGGTCCCTGGACCACCGCTGACCTCGCAGAACGACTGTAAGCGCATGGCACGCAACGCATACGAACTCGGCCTCGGGCTGAGTGAGGAGCACACCGCGCTTGCAGATTCGGTGCGCTCCTTCGCCGAGCGCACCATCACCACCGAGCAGGTACGCGCGGCCGTGGAGTCGCGGACCGAGGACAAGTTCCCCCAGTTCTGGACGGCACTCGTCGGGCAGGACCTTCTCGGGCTCGCGGTTCCGGAAGAGCAAGGTGGTCACGGCGCCGGCCTGCTGACCTTGGCGGTGGCACTGGAAGCATTGGGCCGCACAGTCTCTCCCGGCCCGTTCGTTCCGACGGTATTGGCAAGTGCCGTTCTCGGTGTCGCCGATTCCAAGGCGGGACCCGAGTTCCTGCCCGGTCTGATCGACGGAAGTCGTACGGCAGCAGTCGCCTTGGGTGCACCGTTGGCGGCCGAGTCGTCGGACGGTGGGTACAAGATCACGGGCGCACTCGACGGTGTGCTCGGTGGTGAGCACGCCGACGTACTGCTGGTTCCGATCCAGTTGCCCGAGGGCGTTCGCTACGCGGTGCTCGAGAGCAGCGCAGTCGCGATCACCGTTCAGGACAGCATCGACGTGCTGCGCGGTAGTGCGCGGATCGAAGCTGACAATGTTCAGATCAGCGCCGAACGGATACTCGACGGTCTCACCGAGGCGCGGGTACGGTCCATTGCCGCAGTCGTTCTCGGCGCCGAAGACGTCGGTGTCATGTCCTGGTGCGTCTCCACTGCATCGGAGTATGCCAAGACGCGTGTGCAGTTCGGGCGACCCATCGGTCAGTTCCAGGGCGTCAAGCACAAGTGTGCGCAGATGGGCATTGCGCTCGAGCAGGCACGCGCCGTTGTGTGGGATGCGGCAAGCGCATTGGACAAGGGCGACGACACGGCAGATTTTGCCGCCGACATCGCCGCAGTCATCGTGCCGGACGCCGCAGTGCAGGTAGCGCAGGACTGCGTGCAGGTCCACGGCGGCATCGGCTTCACGTGGGAGCACGACGCCCACCTGTACTACCGGCGCGCGCTCTCGATCCGCGGCATTCTCGGTACCCGCGAGGATCGTGCCAACCGTGTTGCGCAGCAGGCACTTGACGGTGTCAGCCGGGCTTCGGTTCTCGAACTGCCGCCGGAGGCAGAGGAGATCCGCGGCGGCATCGCGGCCGAGCTTGCCAAGTTGGTCGAGCTCGACGAGGACGACCAGCTGATCGCGCTCGGCGACGGCGGCTGGGTTCAGCCTCACCTGCCGAAGCCGTACGGGCGCGGCGCCGCTCCGCTCGAGCAGATCGTCATCTCCCAGGAAATCAAGGCTGCCGGTATCTCGATGCCGCAGCTTCTGATGGGAACGTGGGCAGTGCAGGCCGTCGTGGCACATGGTTCGGACAAGCAGAAGCAAGAGCTGGCCGTGCCTACCCTGCAGGGTGAGCTGGTGTGGTGCCAGCTCTTCAGCGAGCCCGGTGCTGGTTCCGACCTTGCGTCATTGTCCACGAAGGCCGAAAAGGTCGACGGCGGTTGGAAGATCACCGGTCAGAAGATCTGGACCACGGTTGCGCAGTTCTCCGACTGGGCAATGCTGATCGCCCGCACGGACGCCACCAGGCCGAAGCATCAGGGCATCACCTACTTCGTGCTCGATATGTCGACACCGGGCATCACCGTCCGCCCGCTGCGTGAGATGACGGGCTCGGCGTTGTTCAACGAGGTGTTCCTCGACGACGTGTTCATCCCCGACGAGAACGTGGTCGGTGAGGTCAACGACGGGTGGAACGTCGCCCGGACGACGCTGGCCGGCGAGCGCGTCGCGCTCAGCCAGAAGATGGAGGCGTACGCCTCGGACTCCGATCTGCTGAAGTTCGCGAAGTCGGCAGACCTGAGCCCGATCGGACGCTACCGTGTCGGCGAGCTGGTTGCGGAGAGTCAGGCGATCGATCTCATCGGTTCCCGCGTTGTGCTCAAGCAACTTTCGGGAATCGACGTGAGTACGACGTCGAGCGTCGGCAAGCTGTTGGCGATGAAGATCAGCCAGTCGATTGCCGAGTTCGTCGTCGCCGAACTGGGTGCTGCCGGAGCGGTCAGCATCCCAGGGCAGCCAAGCGACAAGGCGATGGAGCAACTCATTTCGGGCCGCGCCACCACCATTTACGGCGGCACAACCGAGGTGCAGCTCAACGTGATCGGTGAGCGCATGCTCGGATTGCCGCGAGACTGAGGGTATTTACCGGCGAGGCTCAGTCCTGGATTCTTCTCCAGGGCTGAGCCTCTTCCAGTTCGAAGGCCAATTCGAGGAGTGTGCGCTCGTCGCCGAGATCGGCGGAGAAATGCGAAGCCAACGGCAAACCGTTGCTGGTCTGATGCATCGGTAGCGAAATCGCGGGACCACCGGAAATGTTGTTGAGCGGTGTGAACGACGTGTACGCGATCAACTTGTCGAAAAGCTCCTCGAAAGGCTGAGCGGGAGAGAGGTATCCGAGCTCGGGGGTGGTGTGCCCCAGAGCCGGCGAGAGCACGACGTCGTACTTCAAGAACATGGCGCTGTACTGCTGCTGGAGCCGTCGCAGACGGTAGAGCACGCGCGGCGTCTTCACCAGGTTCTTCCGGTACAGCGTGTAGAGGCCCTTGGTGAGATTGTCGGTGCCGGACTTGTCGAAGTCGGGTCCGAGCATTTGTTTGCCACCGGTGGAGATGGCAAACGACAGAAAGCCCCAGTAAATGCTGAAGTCGTCGATGAATTCGGGGCCGACGGGCAGTGCTGCGTCCTCGACATGATGGCCAAGGCTTGCAAGGAGTTCGGCCGTAGCTTCGACGGACTTGCGCGTCTCGTCGTCCGTCTTGGTGACGGTGACGGAATCGGCGATCACGCCGACGCGCAGGCGGGTTGAGCTGGGTCCTTCGATCAAGCGAACCGGTGCGAGTCGCGGATTGCGGTAGTAGTTCTCAGCCGCAGACATCCATCGTGCAGTGTCGCGAACAGTGCGAGTAACGGCGCCCTGGGCGATCAACCGGATCGGCATCGACTTGTCGGCCGGATCGGCGATGGTGCGTCCGCGAGTGGGTTTGAGTCCGACGAGTCCGCAGGCAGCGGCGGGAATGCGAATCGATCCACCGCCGTCGTTGGCGTGCGCCATCGGGAGTACGCCGGCAGCAACAAGCGCGGCTGCGCCTCCCGAGGAAGCGCCCGACGAGTACGCCGGATTCCACGGGTTGTGCACGGGTTCTTCCGTCATGTATTCGGTGGACGCACTGAATCCGAACTCGGGCAGTCGGGTCTTGCCGATCGAAATGGCCCCGGTGGAGAGGAACTGCTTCGCGAAATCGCTGTCGGCTTTGGCGGGGATCGCGGTGAAGGCGGTACTGCCCTGCTGGGTGGGAAGGCCGGCGCTGTCGGTGTTGTCCTTGATCGCGGTGGGGACACCGGCAAAGACGCCCTTGGCGGGCCGGTTGCTCCTGGCGAGGGCACGATCGAAATCAGTGCAGGCCAGACCGTTCAATTGCCCCTGCACTGCCTCGGCGCGGGCGATCGATGCCTCCATGACTTCCCGTGCGGTCACCTCGCCTGATTCGATCCGGGCGGCGACGCCGGTGGCGTCGAGGTCGCCCAGGGCGTCGTCGGTGAAAGCGTGGATGGGGGTGTTCGCGGTCATGGGGATCCTTGTCAGGCGGAGGCACTCAGGTCGTCCGTCCAGCATATTGGACGGACGACCCCTGAGTGGCGCTATCTGTGGATTGCGGTATCAGCTACCGAAGATCGTCACTGCCTGCTCTGCTGCCTGCGGCGCCTGCTGGAACACTCCCTGTGGGATGAACTGCTGCGGAATGAACTGCTGGGGGCCCAACTGCTGGAAGTTCGTGACCATCGGGTGGATGACGTTGTTGAATACATCGTTGAACATGTGTTGTGTCCTTCGGTTACAGCGTTTTCGAACTTCTGACTCCATCGACACTAAGCACGGTTCTGACGAGTTTCAACGAAAATTGCTGATACACAGGCAAGTTCAAGTTCATTGCCAGCTGGGGGCCAGGAATCGGTCTTCCTTCACAGCTTGGACGCTGCGCCGTGCAGGTTCTTGGCTGTCGGGGAGGTCTCGACGGATTTGGGGTCGGGATACGTGCCCAGTACGCGATCGGCCGTTCCCGCGGTGGTGACGGTGAACCAGTAGTGTTCGTTCTTGAAGTGGTGGTTGCGGTGATTGCGCCAAACCGACCGGTAGAGAGCAGTTTTCGGCTTGTAGTCACTGTGGATGAGGAAATGTGTCCACTCGTAACCGAGGCCGAGCACGGAAATGAAGGTCAGGAACGTCAGACCGAGTTCGACGCGGGGAAATGCCAGGAGGGCGACGGCTGTCAGAACGGGAATCACGATCAGGAGCGTCTGCCACGGGATGAAGATGAGTGAGACGGTTCGCGGCGCAAAGTGGTGTTCCCGATGGCTGCGCGCCAGCCGTGAATCGAGTGTGACGCCGGCAATGGTTCGTGGCTTCCAATGAAGAACGAAGACGTGAATGATCCACTCCACGAAGGGGAATGCGGCAAGCATCACGAGCGGAACGAGGGCGTCGGTGATCTGCCAGTTGCCCACTGCGATGCGCGCCGCCGCGGCGGCCAGCAGCATGGTGCCGATCATCCACGGCGTCGGTGACTTGCGGAACGTCCGTGCCGCATCGGCGAGAGTAAGAGGCTTGCTCATGGTTTCAGTCCTTCCAGGAAGGTGAGAGCGTCGCCGATTGCCGTCGTGCCGGTGTGAAGGAGCTGTGCGGCTGACGCCTCGGCAGTTGGCTCGTCGTTTGAAGTGATGGCGGAGGCCAGTTTTCGATACAGGTCGGTCTGGCCGACTTCGGCGACCATGACGGATGCAAGTGCAGTCATAGCCGGCTCGTATGCAGCCCGAAGGCTGTTGAAGATCAAACGGAAGGCAATGGAATCTGCGCTGTCGACGACGACGTCCCAGAACGCCAGAGCGCGGTCTTGCAACTCCACTGGATCTTCGGTGGCGCCTAGTTGATCAACGGCCGTGTCGAGTTCTCGGGCGGATTCCGCGGAGATGCGACGGGCGGCCAGCACAGCGATCTGCGGTCCCATCAACTCGCGAGTTTCCAGCACGCTGCGCACCACGCTCAGGTCGGGGACGCCGTCGCGCACCAGCAGCTGGGGGAGAAGTTCGGGTCCGGCCTGGCGTCGAAAATCGCGCACCGACGTGGACTCGCCCTGGCGGACCTCGACGAGTCCGGCCTGGGCGAGCTTCTGAATTGCCTCGCGGACTGCGGGCCGCGAGACGCCGAATGCCTCGGCGAGCTTGCGCTCGCTGGGTAGTGCCTCACCCGCAGCCAGCTCTCCGGCCAGCACTTTCACCGATATCTGATCGAAGACTGCGCCGGAGGCCGAGGTACGTGCAACGGGTTGGAACATGTACCGACCGTAATCCGCTTCTCGGTAAGAGGTCAAGTGGTAATACCAGTTCAACGATTGGAGGCTTGGCGCGAAAGAGATATGTCTTGGCCAAGAGGCTTCACCGTAACGGCGCAGGTGAGAGTAATTTTAGGTAGCCCTAATTCGGATAACCGTCAGGAAACCCATGACATCGCTCCTGTTACCGACTCCAGATACCGATGCAGAGTTCGCTCGCATCACCGCTGCCCTGACTCGACGCGGCTTTCTCGGCGGAAGTGCCGCCGCGCTGTCCAGACTTGCTCTCGTCGGATGCAGTAGTGGGGAGGGCGGGGACGGTGCGGACGACGCAACTCGTACTGTGCAGACGCACTACGGATCCGTGGATGTTCCCGTCGATCCGCAGCGCATCGTCGCCGTCTCATACAACACCCCGTGGCAGTTGCAAGCCGTCGGCGCCCGACCCGTGGCGACGCTCGACTACAGCGCTTACATCGACCAGTTCACCCCGACACAGCAGAAGTTCATCGACGGCTTGTCCACGGTGGGGGTTTTCCTCGAGGTCAACCGCGAAGCCGTCGTGGCTGCCGCGCCTGATCTCATTGTCGGCGATGCGTACGAGATCGACGAGGACATGTTCCGCGAGCTCTCGAAAATTGCTCCGACAGCGGTGTATTCGGGCACGAACCGATCGGATTGGCGCGCTGTCGCCGAGGGTGTCGCAGACGCGGTCAACAAGGGTTCGGCATTGACGTCGAATCGCGAGAAGTATCAGGCGATGCAAGAGCGAATCCGCACCGAATACGCCGCGCAGCTTGGCGAGAATCGGTGGGCCCAGGTTGCTATCGGTGGTTCGGAAGGGCACTTCTCCATCTTGTATCCAACCGGAGTGACCGGCGCGATGCTCGCCGACCTGAACGTGACCCGCGGCGAATTCATCCCGGACCTGCGCCCAGCCACCGGCTTCGAAGCCTTCCCGCTCGAACAACTCGAAATGCTGCGGGACGTCACCGTCGTCATCTACCCGAAGCAGCCGAACGGAACTGATTCTGCAGGAATGAAATCCGTCTTCGCCAGCCCGCTGTGGAGCCGCATTCCGGCAGCAGCTTCGGGCCGGGTATTCGGAATCAGCACTCAGGTCACCGACTACGGCACTGCAATCAATTGGCTCAACGAACTCGAAACCGGCGCTTTGGAGGCACTTTCATGACATCACTTCTATTGCCCAGCGCTGACACCGATGCCGAATTCGCTCGCATCACCGCAGTACTTACCCGACGCGGTTTCCTCGGAGCCGGTGCCTTGGCGGGGATCGGATTGCTCACGGCCTGCGGAACCAGCTCCGGTGAATCGGCCGAGGGTTCGATGCGCACCATCAACACGGCTCTGGGGCAGGTGGAAGTGCCCACCAACCCGCAACGGGTGGTCAGCGCCGATTACTACACGGGCCCCGCGATGTTCGACGCCGGGTTCACACCGGTCGGATTGCCGGTCGACTACGAGAACGCCGACGGCGTCCCGGAACCCTATGCGTCCGCTCTGCGGTCTCTCCCGAAGGTGGGACGCTGGTACGAGCCCAACGCCGAGGCGATAGCGGCTTTGTCTCCCGACCTGATCGTGATGACCAACCTGCTGTCGGAGAACAACCCGGATCTTTACGAGCAGATCCGGTCGATCGCACCGACCGCGGTTTTTGCCGAGGACGGGCAGTACGCATGGAAGGAGCGCGCCTTCGGAGTCGCGGACGCGCTGAACCAGAGCGCGAAGGTTCAAGAGTTGGCAGATCGGTACGAGGCGCGGATCGCCAAGTTCCGCAGCGACAACGCTGATGTGCTGAGCAAGGTGAAGGTCGTCTACACCACGTACTTCGAGGAGAGTGGTTTCTCGCTGTACTCGCCGACCAAGTATCAGACGACGGTCATCAGCGAGGCCGGGTTCCAGTTCAACGACCGTTCGCTCGCAATTCCCGCCGGCAGCAACGAGTGGTTCCCGAGGGAGCAGTTGGAGCTACTCGACGAGGCCGACGTCATCATCACCAACAGTGGCAAGGGCCCCATCAACGAGAAGTTGGCGAACGACACCATCTTCCAGCGTCTGCGCGCCGTCAAGAATGATCAGGTGTACTCGTTCGACTACGAGGGCGTCGCGTCCTTCGGTTGGGCCCTGACATTCCTCGAGCAGTTCCAGCCGATCGCTGAGGAGATCAGAGCCAAGCTCTGATCTCCTCAGCAATCAAGAGGACGCCGGCGTCACCACATTCAGCTTCGGTTGATGCTGGTCGGTGTATGCCCACGGGCGGATCTTCTCCAGTGCTTTGCCGATCCGGAACACGGTCGGTTCGTCGTACGTATGGCCGACGATCTGGACGCCCGTGGGAACACCGTTGTGTGCGTGTCCACTCGGCACCGCCAATACGGGGCACCGATTGGCGACGTTGAACGGCAATGTGAGAAGTGCTTCGGCGGTGGTGTTCACGTGCTGACCCGCCACAGTGAGGCCGTCGAGCAAAGACTCGCCTGCCGGGAAGGCGATGGTGCCCGAAGTCGGGCAGATCAGCGCATCGAATGGAGCCATCGCCTCGGCGAGCTCTCGTTGCATTTGGGTTTCTTTGCGAAGGCCGTCCAGAAATGACATTTCCGCAGCGCCCTTCGACGTGATCGCGACGTTGTCGAGCGTGTAATCGGCAAGAAGATCACCGTGGACGCGAGCAACTTCCGCGACGGATGCACCCATGATCGTTCCGAAATGGACTTTCACCGCTGCTGCCATCGAATCACGAGTCCACGGCAACTCGATCTCCTCGACGATCGCGCCGGCATCGACCAACGACTGTGCGAGAGCCCGTGTGTTCGCCTCGATGTCAGGTTCGATGGGGAAGTCACCGAGCCGCAGGCACAGGGCAATTCGCATTCCCTCGACCGACGGGTACTCGTGTGGCAGCGTGATCGCCGGCTTCAGCGAAGAATGGTCACGCGGGTCCGGCCCGATCAGAACGTTGGCCAAAAGAATTGCGTCGTCAACAGTTCGGGCCATCGGACCGTCGCCACGGTAGGAATCCATGGACAGCGGGGCGACTCCGGCGATACGCCCGTACGAGGCCTTGAGGCCGACGGTGCCGGTAAAGCCTGCCGGGCCTCTTGTCGACCCGCCGATGTCGGATGCTGTTGCCAGAGTAGTAGTTCCGGCGGACAGTGCGGCGCCGGCTCCGCCGGAGGAGCCGCCGGGACTGTAATCGAGGTTCCAGGGATTGCGGGTCACGCCCCACAAAGGAGAGTGTGTGAACGCCGCGACGCAGAATTCCGGTGTCGTCGTGCGTGCGTGAATCAGGCCGCCTGCTGCCAGAACTCGGTCGATCACGGGTGCGTTCTCGCGGGCGATGTTGCCGCGCCCCGCCAGAGAGCCTTCGGTCAGCGACTTTCCGGCAATGGAGTGTTTTTCCTTGGCAGCTACCGGAATTCCCTCCAGCGGCCGCGGGTCGGGTCCTTGGCCGCGATACCGGCTCTCGGCATCCCGGGCGCCTGCGAGTGCCTCGTCGAACATCTCTTCGGTGAAGGCATTGATGTGAGGTTCGAGCTTCTGGGTTCGGTCGATGATTGCCTGTAGCAGTTCGACCGGAGACAATTCCCGCGCGCGAAAGTGAGCAATGGCTTCGGTGGCGCTGAGGTAGTGCAGTTCGTCTGACATGGCGTTATCTCCCTGGGACAGTATGTGTGGGAATCACGCGCTCCGCGCAAGGGCTCCCAGCGCGGCCGCGGTCATGGCTGTAACACCTTCGGGTAGGGCCGCGGCGGGATCTGGGGCGAAGCGCGGTGAATGATTCGACGGCGTGCCGGGTGGTATCCGTCCCTCGGTGAGCGCGGCAAGGGCGGTTCCGTCGAAACTTTGAAGTGCCGTTCCGCCGAAATGCCAGAATACGGAGGGGCATTGGGCGGCGGTGCCGAAGATGCCGAAGTCCTCGCTACCCGAAAGTGGTTGTGACAGAGTATGCATTCCCAAGCCGGCCTGTCGCAGGTCGGACATCACCGTGGACGTGGCGTCCGGAGTGTTGACCGTGGCCGGAAAGCCGTTGTACGCATGAACGTCCGGCTGTTCGACGGCGCCTGCCCCGTCAGCTTCTGCGCGAGCGATCCTGCCCACCGATTCGAGCATGTGATCTCGCGACGACGCACTGAAAGTTCGCAGGCTGAGTAGCAGTTCGGCGTCGTCGGCAATGATGTTCGCAGCTGTGCCGGCGTGCAAGGCTCCCACCGTGAGCACAGGTGCTGTCGGGGTTGCCGCTTCATGAGCCACCAGACTTTGAATGCGCAGCGCGAAAGACGCTGCCATCAACAAAGGGTCGATGCATGCGTACGGTGAGGACGCGTGTCCACCACGGCCGTGAAAGACCACTCGTATCGTGTCGGATGCTGCCATCAAGATGTCGGGTTTGCTGACCAACATCCCCGCCGGAGTCGGGCCCACGTGCTGTCCCAGACAGAGGTCCGGTCGCGGGAAGCGGTCGAAGATTCCGTCGTCGACCATCGCACGAGCGCCGGAGCCGGTCTCCTCGGCAGGCTGGAAGACCGCGACAACAGTCCCGGTGATCGATGTCGGATCCGCGGAAAGTGCGGCGCACGTGGCAAGTAGCGCGGTTACGTGGACATCGTGGCCACACGCATGCATGACTCCATCAGTTCTGGAGGCGTAGGACAGCCCGGTGTCTTCTGCCACCGGCAACGCGTCCATGTCGGCGCGTAGCAGGATCACCGGACCGCTGCTCCCTTCGAGAACACCGACGACACCCGTACCGCCGACCCCGACCGTGACGTCCCAGCCGCCGATTCGCCGAAGTTCCTCGGCAACAATTGCGGCGGTGCGAGTTTCGTCGCCGGACAACTCGGGGTGTGCGTGTAGGTCCCGGTAGAGCTCGAACCAGTGCGGCTCGACGGTTCGCAACCGCGACGGGTCTCCGAACTCGAGATTCGAAAGCAGTTGATTCATGGTTGATCTTCTTTCAGTTGGCGGTTTTCAGTTGCACCAGGTTCAGCATCTTTTCTCGGGTTTGTGGTGCTGCCATGACCGCGACGATCGCCACGACGGGCCCGAGTGCGAGCGATACGAACGCCGCTGACCAGGAGAGATGGTCCACGATGAATCCGAATACAAGCGGTGCGACTATTCCGGCGACCATGCCGCCGAAAATGATCATCGACGACGCGGCCCCGACCACCGAAGAAGGCAGAGCCCGCAGGGGCAGTGCAAAACACGGCATGAAAGCGAAAGAGGCAGCGGCAGATCCGAGGGTGACGAGAACGACGAACAAGGCCGTGTTGGAGGCGAAAGGAATCGAAACGAGCATCACGATGCACGCGAGCATGGACGGCACCACGACGACACGACTGTTGCCTGCCAGTCGATCGGAGATTCGCCCGCCGATGACGGTGGTCACGGCGGCCACCACGGTAGCCGGAATCAGAAGGAGGCTTGCGCTCGAGAGGGCGATTCCACGTTCGTCATGGAGGTACGACGGAACCCACGACGACATCCCCCAGATCACGAAGTCGTATCCGAAGAACATCAAGGCGAAGAGCCACATCGCGCGGGAGCGAAGTACGGTGCGCATGTTGTCCCAGGAGGAATCCGGACCGTGGTCGTTCTCCGCCGGAAGTGCCGGCGGGAGCCACAACTTGATGCTGACGAGCGAGAGTACGCCGAGCGCCGCGACGGCCAGAAACATTCCACGCCAGCCGATCAACGGGAGAAGTGCTGCCGCAACAACGATGGCAAGAAGCGTACCGACGGCGTTGGAACTGTTCATCCATCCTGTGGCAGTGGCACGTTGCTCCGGGATGCTCCGCTCGGCAACGAGCTTTACTGCAGCTGCCGGAAACACGCCCTGCGCGAGACCGAAGAGAAAGCGAACAACCAGAAGCGTCCCGAACGACCAGGCAAGGGCAGTCAGGCCGGTGAAGACACTCCACGCCACCAATCCGATCAGAGCCATCCGGACTGCGCCGTATCGATCGGCGAGCAGTCCACCAGGCAGTTGGGCCAGCGTGTATGCAATGAAGAACGTGGAGATGATCAATCCGCGCTGGGAGTAGTCGAGATCGAACTCCTCACCGAGCAAGGGGAGAGCGAGGTTGATCGCCAGCCGATCTATGTAGTCGATCGCGTACGCGACGAACAGCAACGCGACCGTGACTTTGGTGGAGCGAAGCACTGGGCCTCCAAGTGGTGAACCTGTGAAGTGATTCACATATCTTTGGCAAACAGGCAGGGATCACCGACCAGAATGCAGTAATCCGGCAATATTGGGCCGATGAAGCCGGAATCCGACGCATTTGTCATCGCGGAATCTGATCTGGAGATCATCAATGCACTTCAGCTCAACCCCCGCGCGTCGTGGACGCAGTTGTCGTCAGTGCTCGACATGGATTCGACGACGATCGCCCGCCGGTGGCGTCGCCTCGTCTCGAACGGTCATTCGTGGGTCAACGCGGTCGCAATCGGTCGAACCCACATATTCGGCTATCTCCTGATCAGGACCACACAGGATTCCGTTGCCGACGTGGGGGAGCTGTTACGTCAACTCTCCTGTGCCTATCTGTTGGCCAGGACGGAAGGCGAGTACGAGTACTTCGTCGGAGTCGTGGCCGCCGACCACAAGAGTTTGGACGCCTTGGTGTGTGAGCACCTTGCCGCCGATCCTGGAATTCTGTCGATCAGAAGCCGGGTCGGGGTGAAGGTGTACCGGGACGGGTTCAGCTGGGAGCCGGGCGCTCTGGGGCAAGCGGGTCGGGCTCAGCTGGCAACGGCATCGACAAAGGGCGCTGCGGTGCCGGCAGATCCGACAGAGTTCCGCGAGTCCGACGGTGCCCTGTTGGAGGCGCTCGGCCGTGACGGACGTGCCAGCTATGCGCGTCTCGCCGCGATTTGTGGAACGAACGAGACTGCGATTCGACGGCACTTGGCCCAGCTGACTGCATCGCGACAGTTGATTTTCCGCTGCGATGTCTCGCAACAGGCTGTCGGTTCACCGTTCGAAGTGATCTTCGATGTCGCTGTGGACGGTTCCACCGACGAACTCGGCAATCTTGTGTCGAGTTGGCCGGAGATCAGATTGTTGGTGGCGACTACCGGAACAGCGAACATGTTGATCAGCGTGTGGCTGAGCAGCCTCGCGCAGAGTCTTGTCGTCGAGGATCGACTCCGCCGAATCGGTAGTGTGCGGATCCTCGATCGACGTGTCTCGCTGTACCCGATGAAGCGGTTCGGGCAGCTACTCGGACCGAGCGGAGTGGCGGAAGGTCATGTCCCGGTCGCAATTTGGGGCGCCGGCGACGTTATTCGTTGAGCGTCAGTCGATCGGCGTCCGATTGTCGTCGACGAGGTGTGTATCGGAGTCGGTCGCACGGGAGCGCTTCCAGATCATCCGTGCCAGCGCACCCAGTACGGACACTGCCAGGACAACGCCACCGCCGATGATGCCGGCCGACGAGTCGGGGAAGATGCCCTCGAGCAGCAGCCAGACACCGAAGACGAAGAACAGCACCGCGGCGCCGATCTTGATGAATCCGTCCGGAAGGTGCTTGCCCAGCACGGAGCCGACGATGATGGCGAGAGCGTCGGCCGCCACCATGCCTACCGTCGACCCGATCCAGACGCCGATCCAGTCGTTGTCAGTCGCAAGGGTGATGGTGGCGAGCATGGTCTTGTCGCCGAGTTCTGCCAGGAAGAAGGCCGAGGCGACGGCGATGAAGGCGGATCGCGTGACGCGACCGGCCTTGTTCTGCTCGTCGTCGGTGAGATCGTCACCGCGCAAGGTCCAGAGGCCGAAGATCAGGAAAGCGATACCGCCGACGATGGAAATCGCCGCGGTGGGGAGGGCGACGCCCAGGTAGTGGCCGACGGCGACCGAGACGAGGTGAACAAGGGTGGTGGCGACGGTGATTCCGCCGAGGACGACCCACCAGCGATAGCGCAAGGCAAACGTCATTGCCATCAGTTGGGACTTGTCACCGAGTTCTGCGACAAAAATGACGCCGAAACTCAAAAGTATTGCGGCAAGCAAGATTTACTCCTCCGGTCGGTGTAGGTCGGAGGAAAAATGCGAGCCTCCGGCCTGGGCAGGCGCAGTGGGTGCGCTTGTCCGGCCGAAGGTCTCGCCCACCGAGGCCACAGGACCTTCGGTTCGCCAGGCCGGGTGCTTCGCGATCCGCACCAGGCGGAGCGCGTCGAACCAGTATGTCGACACGGGCGATTGGGGGCTACTCCCCTTCGTTGCTGCCCACGTTAGCGCGCCTGAAACGAATTGGCAAAGCGCACAGCAAGTTTGGGAGTCCGAACTTATCGCTTACCGGGGCCGTCACGAGGCGAGGAGCATGGCCAAAACAGCGGTGTCGGGATCGCTGATCGGATCGATGCCGACACGACTGATCATGGAGACGACTGTGCCGTCCGGCTCAGCCTCGACCCACGCCGCACGATGCTCCAAACCCAGATAGGGAAGGCCTGGCAGCAGTACACACCCCGACGCGCTGCCCTCGCATTCCGGCAGGCTGGGCGTGGTTTCCGACGGTGGGTGCAGCATAATCAGCGCCGGTGGCTGATGGTCGGAGAAACGGCCGGGTGTCAAGGCGAAATCGCCGAGTACCGGACCTTCGGCAACCACCAGGCCGACGGTGCCCGGCTGCGGATCTTCGGGAACGTCTTCACGGACCCCGAAGACCGTCGTGGTCGGCAACAAACCTGGCATCGAGGCCACGCGGACAGCCAATGCGAGAAGCTGCGCCCACTCCTGGGTGGTGTCCGGCCAACGACCGGAAATGACGAACCCCTGCAGAGACCCAGCGGCTTGGAACGGAGAAATGCCTATTGCTTCGTTTCTGTTCATTTCTGTTCCTCCCTCGGTGCTGGGGCAAATCTCGGGCAGACGCGCATGCGTCGGTCCGGCACACCTCGTTGGGTAATCGAAATATGCACCCATTCGGTACTGGCACACAAGAGAGGGAGAGTGCCAGCCAGGTTTGCGCTGGTGAGGGCGGTGGTATGCGCAGACATGACTCTGTCGAAGAACCGTTCTCGGCTGGAAGACCTGGCAACGCAGGCGTGGATCTTCGGATATCCCCTGTTGATTGCTGCGGTATCGCGGGATGTCATGACGGCGGTGCCTTCGCCGGTGGCGATGAAAGCCCCGCTCAACCAGTTCGCATACGCGCGTACGACGCCGGATGCGACCTTCACCGATGTCGTCTCACCCAACGCGGACACTCTCTACTCGTCGGGGTGGCTGGACGTCTCGACGGAACCGCAGGTGCTCTCACTGCCGGACTTCGGCACGCGGTACTGGCTGGTCCCCATCCTCGACGCGTGGAGCGACGTGTTCACGGTTCCGGGATCTCGGACAGTTGGGCGCACCGGGGGACCGTACCTGGTGGCCGGGCCGAATTGGAAAGGCAACGTGCCCAAGGGTTTGACGCTGCTGCGGTCTCCGACGGCGATGAACTGGATAGTCGCCCGCTACGCGACGTCGGGGGGAACAGACCTGGCAGAAGTGCACAGCCTGCAGGACCGGACGCGACTCACTCCTCTGTCGGAGTGGACGGGTGACCCGCAGGACTACACGCCTGGTGAAATGCCGGTGAACCCTGCCGTCGACACGCGGACGCCGCCGGTGGACCAGGTGGCCGCCATGGACGGCGAGGCATTCTTCACCAGACTCGACGCACTTCTCGACGACAATCCTCCGCGTCCGGAGGACACCGAGATGATGAAACAACTGTCCGACATAGGAATCGGCTCCTCCTTGCCCTGGAGGTCGCGTCCGCAGGAGGTACGTGATGCCCTCGATAGAGCTGCGCGAACCGGTATGGACGTGCTGAGCGAGATCGCCGAAGAGGCCGAGGGCAGTCCGAAGAACGGCTGGACGATGCACCGCGGCTTGGGACACTACGGAACCCATTACGCTCAGCGGGCTCTGATCGTCTGGCTCGGTTTCGGGGCCAATCTCGACGCTGATGCCGTGTACCCGCATGCCACGACGGACGTCGACGGGAAGCCGCTGACCGGGGCGAAGAAGTACGTCCTGCACTTCGAGAAGGACGAGCTGCCACCGGTCGAGGGCTTCTGGTCGCTCACGATGATGAACGAGCGGCAGTTCTTCGTGGACAACCCGATCGACCGATACGCGATTGGCGATCGCAGCGATCTGGTGTTTGCCGACGACGGTTCCCTCGACATCTATCTTCAGCACGAATCCCCTGGTGGTGAGAAGGAGCGGAACTGGCTGCCGGCTCCGTCCGGCGACTTCAACGTCTTTCTGCGCCTGTACTGGCCGAAGGCTGCAGTGCTGTCGGGATCGTGGACTGCGCCCGGTATTCGAGAAGCAAGTATTCGAGAAGCAGGCTGAAAGTCCCCTCGCTTCGTACCCGAAGAGCACAACTCGGTATCAGCCGCGCGTTTCGATGGGCGGAAAGGTCACAAGAGTCATACGATCTGTCGGTACTGCCCTGTTTGAAGAGCTGTTGAATCGGTCAGAGACACCCGCTTGTTTCGGAGGCTACTGATGGTCACGCAGAATCCGTTCGTGCAGTACGGCAAAGAGATCTGGTGGATGATCCTGATCCGCGGAATCTTCGGCGTGATCTTCGGAATAATCGCGCTCGTGTGGCCGGGAATTACCGTGGTGGCCTTGGTTTTCCTGTTCGGTATCTACTCCATCGCCGACGGTTTGATCACGATAGTTCGCGCCATCCGGGACCGCGAGCATCTGAGCTCGTGGGGTTGGTGGGTGTTCACGGGCGTCGTCTCGGTCGGAGCCGGCATCGTCGCGCTGGTCTGGCCGGGCATCACTGCGCTGGTGCTGCTGTACATAATTGCCTTCTACGCCATCATGTTCGGAATCTTCGGAATTGTCGGCGCCTTCAAGATGAAGGCGCTGCCCGGATCCAGTTGGGGATGGTTGCTCGCCGCATCGGTGCTTGCTGTCATCTTCGGCATCATTCTTCTCATCGCGCCCGGCGAAGGCATCATCAGCCTCATCTGGTTGTTGGGTTGGTACGCAATCCTGTTCGGCCTCTTCATGATCGTGGGAGCATTCCAGATCAGGAGCCGGGCAAAGGAAGCCGGTGTTCTCTAAGAAGGGAAAGCCGGCCGTCGAGGCTCCCACTCCGATCCCCACGCTGTCCGGTAGTGAGAACTGGTCGATCCCGCGCGGTTTGATCGTCCTGCTCGGTATTGCCGCCACCGTGGTCGCCGTCGGCGGAATGAAGGTGTTCGGCGGCATCCTCGGACCGGTATTCCTGGCCCTGGTGTTGACGATTGCCGTTCAGCCCATTCAGGATTGGTCACAGCGCCGAGGGTGGCCCAAGTGGGTCGGGATGCTCGGCTCACTGGTCACCGTGTACTTGATCCTGCTCGGGTTGGCGGCGTCGTTGATCGTGTCGACGGCTCAGTTGGCGACGATCCTGCCGCAGTACTCCGAGGAGATGACCAACCTCCTCAACGAGGGCCGCGACAAGTTGGCCGACTTCGGCGTGAGCACCGAACAGATCCAAAGCACGCTCAGCAGTGTCGATCTCACGAAGGTTGTGGGTGTCCTCGAAAGCGGGCTGGAGGGCCTGCTCGGCATCCTGTCGGATCTGGTGTTCATTCTCGCGTTGTTGTTGTTCATGGCCTTCGACGGCATGAGCATCCGCTCGCGGTTGCATGTGCTGTCCGAGCAACGTCCAGAAATCTCCTACGCGCTCTCCACCTTTGCCGCCGGAACTCGCAAATACCTGGTGGTCTCGACGGTCTTCGGTCTCATCGTGGCGGTACTCGACGGTGGCGCGCTGTGGCTCATGGGCATTCAGCTGCCCGTCCTGTGGGCGTTGCTGTCCTTCATCACCAACTACATCCCCAACATCGGGTTCGTCATCGGCGTGATTCCACCGGCGCTCCTGGGACTGTTGCAGGGCGGGCCGTGGCTGATGCTGTGGGTGATCGTCGTCTACTCCGTCATCAACTTCGTGATCCAGTCCATCATCCAACCCAAGTTCGTCGGCGACGCCGTCGGACTGTCGGTGACGATGACGTTCCTCTCACTTGTCTTCTGGTCGTGGGTTCTCGGGGCGCTCGGAGCGCTGCTGGCGATCCCGCTCTCGTTGTTGGTGAAGGCCGTCCTGCTCGACATCGACCCAGCCACGCGCTGGGCCGACATCCTGATTAGTGGGCCTCGGGACATGCCGAAGGAGGAACCCGAGGAGTCTGAGAAGCCGGCCACGCCCGCAGACTAGGGCTCTCAGTGTTTCTACAAGTTGTTGCTTTATCGTCTCGCCCATGAGCGCCGAGAACACCACAGAAAACTCCCATCGCCGGCCGTCACGACTCGGGCGACGGCTGGCAGTCGGTGGTGTGGCCGCGATCGTCGCGGCTGCGGTGGCGGGGATCGGGTTCGTGATCTTTGCGGGCGGTGCCGACACCTCGAACACCGTCGCGATCGTGAACGCCGACGCGGGAACCACGCTCGACGGCAAGGAACTTCGGGCCGGCGACACGCTGGTGGACACGTTGGGCAAGAACGAAGACTTCGACTTCCAGGTGGTCGACAACCCCGGCGGGAACTACTTCGCGACGTTGACCGTGCCGGAGGACTTCAGCGAAACCGTCGCGTCGATGTTCGGCATGGATCCACGGCAGGCGAGCGTCGACCTCGAGGTGAAGGGCTCGGATTCGGAGAAGTCGGCCGAGTTGACTCGGGCCGTGTCGGCGCAGGTCGGCGCGGACGGCATCAAGGGCCTGCTGGCTCAGACGTCGGCCGCCAGACGCTCGATCGATCAAAACCTCACCACCGCACAGATTCTGGTCGCCGGAACCAACGAGGCCGGAAAGTCCATCGATCAGGTGAAAGCAGGCGCAGGCACTCTGCTGCCGTACCTCGAGACCGCACGGTCCGGGGCGTTGGAGCTGATGAGCGTCGCGGATCAGGTGTCCGGTGTTGTCGATCAGGCGTCGGGGTCGGCGGAAGAGCTGGCCACGCGCGCGGACTCACTGGGCCTGACGCTTGGGGAGGCGTCGTCCTCGACCGCGGAACTGAAGACACGAATCGACGCGCTGCAGACTGCGCTGAACGGCCTTCCTATCCCGCCTGACGTGACAGCGCAACTGGCCGGTGTGAGTTCGGATCTCGGTGCGCTGAATGCGCAATTGGGCACCGTTCCGGCGCTGTTGGGTGGCTCGGTCGGGCCCGATACGGAGCTCGGTGATCTAGTCCGCACCGCTGTCGGGCAGCTGCAAGGCGCGAGCGATCAACTGAGCAGTGCTGCCGGACAATTGAACGACGGCCTCATTCCCATCGCTGATCAGGCGCCGCAGATGCTCGGTGACGTGACCGATCAGATCACCCAGGGATTCACGACGCTGCAAGGAATCGCCAAGTCACTGGTCACGGGCCTCGACGGCGCAAAATCCGGTATTCCCGCGATGACCACCCCGCAGCAGGTTCAGCTGACCTCGGTGCTGTCGGATCCGGTGGCCGTGAATCAGACCACCGCGAGCAGCGGTGACTCCGGAACTCGCACACTGGCATTGGTCTTCGGAGCCACGACGGTCCTGCTCGGTGGTGTTCTGCTGACACGAACGGCGGCGCCCCTGGTGAGGCGCCGCCGTTCGCAAGAAGAGCGTGACTAGACGATCAGACCTGCGGTCTGGGTACGTGCACGGTCGAAGCGAGCCGAAACGTCGTTCCAGTTGACGATGTTCCAGAATGCCTTGACGTAGTCGCCCTTGACGTTCTGGTAGTCGAGGTAGAAAGCGTGCTCCCACATGTCGAGGAGCAGCAGCGGCGTGAGGCCGATGGAGATGTTGCCCTGCTGATCGTAGAGCTGGACGATGATCAGACGCTGTCCGATCGAGTCCCACGCGAGGATGGACCAGCCGGAGCCCTGGATGGCGTTGGCGTTCGCGGAGAAGTGAGCGCGGAAGAGATCGAACGAACCGAAGTTGTCGTCGATCGCTGCGGCGAGTTCACCTTCGGGCTTGTCGCCACCGTCAGCGCTGAGGTTGTTCCAGAAAACGGTGTGGTTGGTGTGGCCACCGAGGTGGAACGCCAGGTTCTTCTCGAGCAGGTTGGCCTGCGCTGCGATGGTGTCGTTCTCACGAGCCTCGGCCAGCTTCTCGAGTGCAGCGTTGGCACCGGCAACGTAAGCCGCGTGGTGCTTGTCGTGATGCAGCTCCATGATCTTGCCCGAGATGTGCGGCTCGAGGGCTGCGTAGTCGTAGGGGAGTTCCGGCAGCGTGTAAACAGACACGAGGGTCCCTTCTTTGCGGGCTGGTGAGCCCTGGTGCTTTAGAGTGCGTCGATCACCGGTCACGGCGTGACGTCACTCGCGTATGTGCAAATCATTCTTCGGGTTTCCACCCAATAACATTCGTACACCGTCCGCAACAGTCCGGCTCAGGTAGTAATCACCAAAGAATAAAGTTTGGGAAACCGAACTTGCCCCGATCTAAGGGTAAGCTAATATGCGCAAATTCGTCGTAAAGGTGAACGGAACCTTAAACTTGCGCGATGCCCGCACCAGTTTTCCTCCCGGAATCACCAGAGGCGGCCGCGCCTCGGGTGAATCTTCCGGGCGCTGACCTGCTGCGAGCCCTGGCGGTTGCCGCCGTGATCTACTCCCACATCTCTTTCTACGTCATCGACGATCTCGGCTCGGGTTGGTGGGTGATCGACGTCGTCTACGGCGTTTTGATCGAGCCTGCCGAACTCAACCAGCACCTCTCTTTTGTCGGCGTCGCAGTATTCATGATGCTTACCGGTGCTCTGGTGACGCGATCCGCGATTCGCGACGGCCCCGGAAAGTTCTTGACCAACCGATTCAGTCGACTGCTGCCCGCATTCTGGGTGGCGACCGCGATTGCCATTCTTCTGGTCCGCCTCGGAATCAACGGAATGTTCAGCGGTCAGGAAGGTATTTCCGATACCGAAGCGTTGATGAGCTTTTTTCTCGGCGGATTCTTTCTCAAGCCCGAGGTAGCAGTTCTGGGAGTGACCTGGACACTCACCGTTCAATTCCTCTTTTATCTCGCATGTGTAGCGGCTCGCCCGATACTGCGGCTGCGACCGATCGTCATGCCGCTCGCCGGTGGTGCGCTGTGCTCGCTGGTGCTGCTCTACAACGTCTACGCGCCGCTGCCGTACACCGTGCCGATGCTGTCCAAGATCGCCGCGACGCTGCCGGCCGTCTTCCTCGGCCAGATCATGTACCTCGCGTGGGCGAAGCTCGCTCCCGGCCGCTGGCTGATCGCGGCCGTCCTCGTCCAGATGCACGTCATCATCGTGGCGACCCAGTTCCGCGTCTACTGGGCCGGTGAGCACTATCTGTGGACCATTTCGGTAGTCGCCGCAGCGGTAGTTCTCATCGGCCGCTACGACGGCGTCCCGACGCGCTGGCCGGTCGTGAAGTGGCTCTCGACGCGTAGTTACGTCATCTATCTCGTGCACACCCTGATCCTGTACCGCGTCGTCGAGAACACTGTTTTGTACGTCGGACCGACGCTGGCGTTTGCGCTCTTCCTTCTGGCCACGGCCGCGGTAGCAGAAATCGGCTACCGGTGGGTGGAGTTGCCCGGCGCCCGGGCGATCACGGCGTGGCGAAACAGTCGCTCGCGCGTAGCATCGAAGCATGAGCTGGTACGACGACATTCTGGGACGAGCGTCCGCAAAATCCACGCTGATCGCGCCTGAGGACGCACTCCCGGGCCGAGAGCAGAAAATGCCGGTTCCGACCGCGCACTACGTCAACGGGCATCCGTTGACGCCGCCGTTTCCGGCCGAACTGCAGACCGTCGTCGTAGGAATGGGTTGTTTCTGGGGCGCCGAGAAGGAGTTCTGGCAGCTTCCCGGCGTGTACACGACCGCTGCGGGTTATGCGGGCGGCTTCACGCCCAACCCGACGTACGAAGAGACGTGCTCCGGACGTACGGGTCACACCGAAGTCGTGCTGGTGGTCTTCGATCCCGCAGTGATCTCCTACGAGCAGATCCTGGCGCACTTCTGGGAGAACCACGATCCGACGCAGGGGATGCGTCAGGGTAACGACCAGGGCTCGCAGTACCGTTCGGCGATCTTCACGACGTCCGCGGAGCAGGAAGAAATCGCTCATGCGTCGGCCGTCGCTTTCGGTGAACGGCTTGCCGAAGCCGGATATGGAGCGATCACCACCGAAATCGGTCCGCTGCGCGACTTCTTCTACGCGGAGGATTACCACCAGCAGTATCTGGCGAAGAATCCCGGCGGTTACTGCCCGGTGCATGCCACGGGCGTCAGTTGCCCGGTCGGATTGCTCCGTCAGGATCAGGTTCCGGCGCAGACGGACATCCTTCCGCCGAGCGAATAACTGGACAGGTGTTGGAGGACACATGTGATTCAGCTCGTTAACACTTGCAACTAGATGGAAACAAAGGGAATCTCGATGTAAGAGTGTGTCGTCGAGAGAACTGAGCTCACAATGTCAGGTAGTACGCGAGGAACTGCGTCGCTGCTCCGACGCACAATTCATGTAGGCCACGATCCGATGGTTCGCCGCAGTGATCGGATCGAAGGGTTCATGTCCTTCGGTCTGATCATTTTCGCGATTCTTCTGCTGCCTCTCGCGGTATGGGCAGGGGCTGCGACTGCTTCGAGCCAGAACGCACTGATCGCCAAACAATCCGCCGAATTACACAGTATTTCGGCGACGACGACAGCAGATTCGACGCAGACCACCGCCTCGACAGCCGATTACATTGCGCCGACCACCGAAATGGCCAGCGCGCAGTGGAACTGGAACGGCCAGGTTCATACGGGTGATGTCACTGTCGACTCGGCGACGCCCGCCGGCACCGAGGTCCCCATCTACGTCAATGATCAGGGCGACAAGACCGTAGCTCCGATCACTCAGAGTGCTGCCGACGTCGCAGCCGTGGTGACCGGGGTTTTCACCTGGTTCAGCGTGATGTCGCTGCTGGTCATCGCTTTCATGCTGGTGCGCGTCTTTCTCGACCGTTCCCGCTCGGCCCAGTGGGACCGAGACCTACGCACGTTCCTCGACGCGAACGCGCTGTAGATCCCGGCCCATTCTTTACTGCAGTTGGGGCATGACCTCGCTTGCGACGAGTTCGAGATGATCCAGATCGGCGAGATCGAGAGTCTGCAGATACACGCGCTGTGAACCGGCGTCGGCGAAAGTGCCGATCTTGTCGACCAGCTCCGAAGGTGTTCCGGCCAGACCGTTCTCACGTAGCTCGTCGACGTCGCGTCCGATAGCCTCGGCGCGCTTCTTGATCTCCGCCTCGTCGCGGCCGCAGCACAGGACGAGAGCGTTGGAGTACACCAATTCGTTCGGATCGCGCTCGTGCTCGACGCAAGCCTGACGAACCCGCGCAAAGATGTCCTTCGTTTCCTCGAGGGACTTGAACGGGATGTTGAACTCGTTTGCGAACCGAGCGGCGAGCGCTGGAGTCTTCTTCTTGCCCGTGCCACCGATCAGGATCGGCGGACCGTCGACCTGGTGCGGTTTGGGAAGCGCGGGAGAGTTCTTGATCTGCACGTGCTTACCGTCGTAGTCGAACGTGTCGCCGACCGTCGTACGCCACAGACCGGTCACGACGTCGAGAGTTTCCTCGAGCAGTTCGAAGCGATCCTTGAGCGCCGGGAACGGGATGCCGTACGCCTGGTGCTCTTCCTCGTACCAGCCGGCACCGATGCCGAGGTCTACGCGGCCACCACTCATCTGATCGACCTGTGCGACCGAGATGGCCAGCGGTCCGGCGTGACGGAACGTAGCCGACGTCACCAGAGTGCCGAGGCGGATGGTGGACGTTTCGCGGGCGATTCCGGCGAGCGTGATCCATGCGTCGGTGGGTCCGGGAAGACCGTCGGAATTCATGGCGAGATAGTGGTCCGAGCGGAAAAATGCGCCGTAGCCGAGTTTTTCGGCGGTCTGGGCAACAGTCAGTAGTTGTTCGTAGGTAGCGCCCTGCTGGGGTTCGGTGAATATACGCAGCTCCATGACTTCCACTCTGCCACTATTTCACTTGGTCGGGACGACGGCACCGACTTGTCCGGCGCCGAAACACAGGGTCGGTCCCGGTGTTGTCGGCGTGATCTTCACGCTGTTTCCGTGGCCGACCAGGCGCACGAACACCGAGTGCAAACCTTGGGTGACGGGTACGGATACTGCGTCGCCGGACTCCAACGCAACATCGATCGTTCCGTCGGCGCTGGCGAGGTAATTGAGCTGAACCGTCCATTCCCAGCCGGCCAGGGGGCCGTCGAGGGGGAGCTCGGTCGGGCCTTCGGCACGGGTGCCGCAGTTCGGCGCCGTTCCTTCGGGAATCCTTCTCGTCCAGGTCACTTCGGCATCGACGATCTGACCGCCGTCGTCGATGGTGCGCAGAATCGGAGTGCTGGAAGAGAATTCGGGGCGATCAGGCAGCGGCGCGAGAACGTTGCTTGCCAAATTGTTCGGAAAGGCGACGGGAAGGAGCACTTCGATCGCGACGGGTTGCTCGAGCAGTGGAGCATCCTGATTCTGTGACAACGACATTCGCGCGTTCGCGAGGTAGTCGCGGGTCGGGTTCTCGCGCCAGATGTCGACGAACGTGACGGTCGAGACGAGCGAACTGATCACGAAGAGCACTGACAGGCCGGCGGCGACTGCGACGGGCAAACGGGCCGGACGTCGCCGAGGCGCAGCGAGAATAAGAGCGGCGGCGAGGGCGAACACCGTCGCCGAATCCGTGAAGTAACGCAAGGTCTGCGCCAACTCGTAAGTGGTGTCGGCGTCGGATCGGGTAGCGGTCATCGCCACCACGGAGGCCAGGAAGTACAGCGCCGCGGCAGCCCAGATCCAGGCAGCGCCGCGTCGGGCACGCACTGTCATCACGGCCGTCGTCAGCAGCGCGACCCAGGCTGCGACCACCAAAAGCGTCGGCGGATCGGCCCAGGCGGGGCTGGGGATCCACCGCTCCCAGCGCCAGGGGCCGCCGAGAAGAGTGGGAAGCATCCCCAAAGACGTTCCGTGATGCAGCAGTTCGGTGGACATCGAACGGCCGTATCCGGTGATCGGAGATTCGACAGTTGTCAGATACACCGGAATCCAGATCGCGAGCACGGCGGCGCAGGCCGTCCACAGGCGTCGGCACTTCGTGACCGCACTTCGTATCGGCGTTCCTTCACCTTGTGTGCGCAAGTACAGCACCAGAAAAGCGAGTGCCACGAACGGAACGAGCACTGCTTTCTCGAAGAACAGCAAGGAGATGACAAAAACCGCGGTGCCCGAGAACACGTAGCGCACCTGCCCGGTGCGGTACAGCTTGATCGCGTCGCCGCATGCCCAGGCCAGCGCGATCTGGAGCGGCAATGCATTGAGCGCGGCTGCCCACCACGAGAACGCCGGAAGTGTCAGCGGGACGAACAGATACAGGATCAGCGGAATCAACAGTGCCGGTCGCCGGCCGAGGACCAACCGAAGAGTGCGCAGAAGCGCCAACGACGCGGCGGCCTGACCGATGACGAGCAGTGCCGCCGACAGCGCCCAGTTGTACGGCGCGATACGGGCGATCAACCCGGTGAAGAAGAAGGCCGCGGGCATGAAGTGACCGTCGTGGTCGTAGAGCAGGAGTTCGCTCGAGAAGAGTGGGAAGCGTCCTCCGCGGCCCATCAGGATGAGGTCGTCCCAGTAGAAGTAATTGCTCGCGGCAACCCAGACGCGAATGACGAGCTGACATCCGATCAACACGAACGCGAGCTGCGTGACCCGTCTCGGGGTGAACGTCAGAGTTGGCTCGGGCTGTGGAGAAGTCATCGACGGTCATGCTTCCAGGTGTGTCAAAAACCGACTTCTCATAAAAAGGGGATACCGGTCTTTTCTGTCTTTTCGGGAGCAATTTCTGAATGGATTGTGAACTTTGCCGGGATAAATGACGTCGACGCCCGAAAGTTCACTGACCTGCGGTGTCAAATTCATCCTCGAGCCTGTGCATCGTTCGCTAACACCTGTCAGCAAATTCTCAGGGTCTTGCCCGTGACCTGTGGATAAAGCCCGATTCATTCATCCAGAACTGTGGATGAACCTGTGGAAACTGTGGATAACTCGAGTTTTTAAGTGGCGGAGGTCACATTATTCGAACAATGCAGGTGAACGCGGTGGAGGTTCGATCACAAATCGGGAGTGAATCCATTTGCTGCCGTTACCGATCCGGCGTGACAGAATCGAAGTTGTGAGTGTCGTTCAGGTCTGCGCCCGGTGCGCCGCACGCTGGCCTGTCGTCGGCGGCCCGACGCAGTGGTGCCCGCGCTGCAGCGGCGTCCTGCTGATCCCCACCCGCACCGAGATCTACCAACCGCCCAACCGCCGTGGCTTCCGCTGGATCGCGCGCTCCCCGTCCGACCCCCGCGGCGTGGGGGACGCACCAGTGCGTCGTAGCTTCTCCACTCCGCGCTACGACGCTGTCCCGCAGTGGGGACTCCAGGACGTCGTCGACACCTCACCGGTGCCGCCCTCGCGAGCGGACCGGATGGCCGACCGAGTCGGGCCGTTGCTGACGCTCGCAACGATCCTCTACGGACTGGCGGTGTTCGCCGAACTGGGCAGATACGCGATCCTGGTCCGC
Organism: Rhodococcus sp. WY5; assembly: GCF_018588185.1. Taxonomy (NCBI): domain Bacteria; kingdom Bacillati; phylum Actinomycetota; class Actinomycetes; order Mycobacteriales; family Nocardiaceae; genus Rhodococcus; species Rhodococcus sp. WY5. The sequence continues at coordinate 965,411 of NZ_JAAMPR010000001.1, read as the reverse complement.
AACCGCACCAGGCTGATCCCGCAGCCGCTGCTCACGGTCTCCGACGCCGCCGTGTACTTCACTCAGTTGGGTGGACTGCTGATCTCGGTCTTCGCGGCAATCGCCGCTGTGTGCTGGCTGCTTCGTCGGCGTCGTGAACACTTCGCAGGTGCCCGGGAATCCGATCCACGCACAGCGTCGGAAGTTGTCGTCGGCTGCGCTGTGCCGATCCTCAACCTGGTGATGCCGGCCGTTTATCTCTTCGAGTTGGTCCGCCGCGATCCGCGCGGAACCCTGCTGGTCAAGATCTGGTGGGGCTTCTGGGCATTCAGCGCTCTGCTGCTGGTGGTCAACGCGTACTGGCGATCACGCCCGGGGATTCAGGCAATGGCCGACGGGGTTCTGCTGAACGCTTTCATCGCACTGATCGCTGCCGTCACCGCGGCGTTGACACTCGTCGTGATCCGCCGGATCGAGCGCAAGAGCTGGCGCGGTGAACCGGAATCGGAAACCCGGTGGGTGCCAGTGCCGCGCTCGGTGCTGGAAGAGAAGACGGTGCTGGAAGAGAAGACGGTGCTGGAAGAGAAGGAGACCGCTGCCCTGTGAGCCCAGATCGTCGAGGTCCACTCGTCGTTGCGCACCGAGGTGCGTCGGCTGCGCGGCCGGAGCACACCCTCGCCGCCTACGAACTGGCCCTCGAGGAGGGTGCCGACGGGCTCGAATGCGACGTCCGGCTCACCCGCGACGGACACCTGGTCTGCGTTCACGACCGCAAGGTCGACCGCACCTCCAGCGGGACGGGGATCGTCAGCGAGATGACGCTCGATTCGCTGACCGCTCTGGACTACGGGTCGACGAGCGAACCGGCCGAACTGCTGACTCTCTCCGATCTCATCACCCTCGCTCTGGATTTTGCGCGCCCGGTGAAGCTGTTCATCGAGACCAAGCACCCCGTGAGGTTCGGCGGATTGGTCGAAGCCAAACTCCTGGCGGAACTGCACCGCTTCGGGATCGCGTCACCGCCGTCGGCCGATCACTCGCGCGCTGTCGTCATGTCTTTCTCGGCGAGTGCGGTCTGGCGAGTGCGTCGTTCGGCGCCGCTGCTGCCGACGGTCCTGCTCGGTGACGCGTCGCGGTACCTCGGCGGCGGTGCGTCGACGGCTGTGGGCGCTACGGCGATCGGGCCGTCGATCAAGGCGCTGCGCGAACATCCCGATCTGGTCGATCGGGCCGCCGCTGCGGGTCGCGCGACGTACTGCTGGACCGTCGACGACAAGGCGGATGTGGACCTGTGTCGTGAGCTCGGGGTCAGTTGGGTTGCCACCAACCATCCCGGGCGCACGAAGCAATGGCTGGGCAGCGTGTAGATTTTGCCCTCGTGGCCAAGAAGAGCAAAAGAAACAGTGGACCGAAGCAGGGCAGCGCACGCGCAGAGAAGCTGGCGGCACGCCAAGCAGAGCGTGAAGCCGCTGCCGGCGTAGTCAGCCGCCCGTTCGAGGGCCTTGCCGCCGAGTGCGATCTGGTCGCGCTGCGTGAATTCGTTCCGTCCGCCACGGCTCCGTTGCCGGTCATCGGCTCCGACCGTCCCGTCACGTTGGCAACGGTCCTCCCCGGCGCTGTTGCCGCACTCGTCCGCGACGAGGGCGAGACGGCCACCGGATTTGTCGGTGTCCAGGTTCAGGCGCACTCGGCCGACCTCGGCGCAGACCTCGCCGCTTCGGTGAACTGGATCAAGGACGCGGCCCCCGGCGACGCGCTTTCTGCCGCGAACCCCGATTCCGAGACCCCCGCTGTCACCGCTGTCGTCGATCCCTCGGCACTGCTCGACATCACCGTGCACCAGAACTTCAACTGGTGGATCCCCGAGGGCGTCGAAACCGATCCCGAGGTTGCCGCCACCGTGCAGCACGCCAACTCGGCGATCATGCCCTCTGCACGCCTCGAAGGCGACGGCCTCGTTGCCGCGTGGTGGGTCGACGCCGGCGAGAAGGCGCACCTGCGTTGGGTTCGTCCCGAGAGCGAAGACGACCTGATGCTCGCGCTGGCGCGCGTGCACGCGACCGGTGGACTGCATCTGGGTGAGGGCTCGCGCTACGCAGGCTCGTTCCGCACCCACGGCCTGTTGGTTCCCGTCTTCGACCTCGACCGCGAAAAGCATGCAAACGAGTGGGTAGCGGCAACCGTCGAGCTCGGTGAGCGTCTTGCCGAGGCTCTGGCCGTCGATGCTCCGCTGACCTCGGCCGAGCTTCGCTCGCGCGACGGACTTCGTGGTCGTCAGGTCACGCTGCGCTGATTTTTTCGCCCGAACTATAGGCGTTACGCGAAGTTACGGTTAATGTTGGTGACATGACCTTGTCGCATGACATCTCCGGTAGTGGTCCCACGCTTGTGCTCGTCCATGGCATCGTCCATCGACGGCAGGCGTGGGATTCGCTTTTGGACCAGCTGACGCCGTACCGCCGCGTCGTCACCGTCGACCTGCCGGGTCACGGAGAGTCGCTGCTGCCCGAACTCGGTCCGGACGTCATGGGACAGCTGATCGACGATGTCAGTGAGTTCGTCAAGGAAGTGACGCCGGCGGGGGAGCGTGCCCACGTCGCGGGAAACTCCCTCGGCGGCTGGATTGCCCTCTCGCTGGCAGCGCGCGGAGATGTCGCGTCGGCGACAGCTCTTTCGCCGGCCGGGTTCTTTGTCAATCACCTCGATCAGGTGCGAGCGATCAACACGTTCCGTGCACTGCGTGGCACGGCCAAGCTCATGGGTGACGGATTGCCACGCGCATTGCGGTACAAGCTGATTCGCTATCCGGCGCTCGCCGCGTTCTTCGCTCACCCGAGTCATGTCGGTTATGCAGCGGCGTTGGCCGACTGCCGTTCGCTCGTGTCGAACGAACTCGTCGATCTCGGTCTCGAGATGGACTTCGTGCTGCCGCCCATCGTGGATCCCACTGTGCCGGTGACGGTTGCGTGGGGTCGACGCGATCTCATCCTGCCCGTGTATCAGGCGCAGCGCGTGAAAAAGCCGTTCCCGCAGGCAAAGTTGATGGTTCTGCCCGGCCTTGGGCACGTACCGATGACAGATGCCCCCGAGCTGATCAGTTCGATCCTGCTGGCAGGAAGCGAACCGTTCGGCTCGAGGGCAAAATCCGTGAGTGCTGCAGGCTAGATGGTTCCGCCGGCTGCGCTCGGTGCACCGGTGGTGTCACCGACGGTGCTCATCTCGCGGGACACGAAGTCTTCGAGGTCGAACAGGTTGGCGCCTGCGCGGTCCGCGATGGTGAGAAGTGTTGTCATGCTTGCAACTTCCTCGACCTGCTCCTTGAGGAACCACTGCATGAACTGCTCGCCGAGGTAGTCGCCTTCTTCGCGGGCAGTGCTCGCGAGCTGGACGATTTGCTCGGTGACCGTCTTCTCCTGCGTCAGCGCGAGAGCGATGGGCTCGCGGGCATCCTTGAAGTCGGCCTTCGCGGCGTCGACGCCGGTGAGTTCGACATTGATGTCGCGATCGAGGAAATACTGAACGATCATCATGGCGTGGTTACGCTCTTCCACAGCCTGCTTGTAGAAGTGCTTTGCCAGCTGTGGCAGATCCGCATTGTCGAAGTAAACCGCTGTCGCGATGTACTGATGCGAAGCGTTGAACTCGTTGCGAATCTGGTCTCGGAGTAGTGCGTGGAATTTGGTCATGTGAGTCTCCCCAGAAGTCATGAATTCCAAGATAGTGCAGGTCAGAGGCCCTGTCATCCCAGTATGACCTTATTGTGGTAAGCGTTCCCAAACTAAAGAAGACCTAATTTTTCTTCGAATTCGGTGAGGTTATCGAGCCCGGTGAATTCGAATGTTTCATTTAGGAATGTCCATTTCACCAGGCGAGTTCCGCGCATTTACCGTCGCTTCCCTGTAGTTCCACCTGTACGGTGGCGTGCCCCAGTTCGAATACCTCGGCAAGCAAGGTTCGGGTTGCTGCGAGCACCGTTGTGGGATCGGCGTCACTGACCGCGGTGACGTGAACGGAAGCAACTTCCATCCCCGAGGTGAGTGTCCAGACGTGCAGATCGTGCGCGTCGACGACTCCCGGCAGAGCGTTGATCTTCTCGATGATCGAGGTGACGTCGATGCGGTCGGGAGCCTGCTGGAGGAGGATGCGAACGGCGTGGCGGCCCAGGTTGAAGGCACGTGGCAAGACGAAGAGGCCGATCGCGACGCCGATGACGGGGTCGGCGTAGCGCCAACCGAACGCGAGCGTGACCAAGCCGCTGACCAGGACGCCGATGGACCCGACCATGTCCGCCATGACTTCGAGGTAGGCGCCGCGGATGTTGATGCTTTCCTTCGCGCCGCTGCGCAGCATGAGGAAGGCGATGACGTTCATCGCCAGACCGACGACGGCGACTGTCGCGACGGGAAGGCCGGGAACCTCGGGCGGATCCGTGAAGCGGCTGGCGGCCTCGTAAAGCACCCACCCGGCGACTGCGAAGAGCAGGATCGCATTGGCCAGTGCCGCAAACACTTCCGTGCGGTACATGCCGAAAGTACGGTCGGGGCGCCGGGCGGCACGCTGTGCGACGAGGATCGCGGCGAGCGCCATGAAGATGCCGAAGATGTCTGTGAACACGTGCGCCGAGTCCGAGAGCAGGGCCAGTGACGAGGTGAAGAGGCCGACCGTCACCTGCAGCACGAAGGTCACCAACCCGAGGCCGGCGGCGATCCACAGTTTGTTGACATGCTTGCCGCTGTTGCTGGTCGCAGCCTCGGCGGGGGAGATTCCGTGCCCGTGTCCGTGTGACATCGAAGGTCCTTTCGTCGACGCCAGCCTAGACACATATGCATATATGCGCAATAGTGCATGTTTTAAAAACTATGCAACATAGTTGTAAGGTGGCGGCGTAGACCTTCATTTGTCATCGACGCGAGGACCGAGAAGTGGGAAGACATCGAAAATCCGAGCCGATCAGACCCGGTGGGCGCATGGCCGCGGTTTCCGTGGCGACGGGTGCAATCCTCGCGTCCGGCACTTCCATCGGGCACGCGTCGCCGCCGTCGGTTGTAGTCGAGGATGCATCTGCGGTGTCGGCGCCGGAGATCCTCGACCTTGTCCGGTCGACGGATCTTGCCGGAATAGCCGAACAACTCGGCAAGACGCGACAGCTCGAATCCGAGCGAGCGGCGCTGGCGTACGAGGCCGAAAAGCCACAGGTGATGGCCCCCGTCAGCGGGACGATGACGTCCAACTTCGGTCCACGGTGGGGAACCACCCACTACGGTCTCGACATCGCGAACGCGATCGGAACGCCCATCGTGTCGGCGACCGACGGTGTGGTGCTCGAATCCGGTCCCGCCGCGGGATTCGGGCTCTGGGTCCGCATCCAGCAGGACGACGGGACCGTCGGCGTCTACGGACACATCAACGAGGCGCTCGTGGTTGCGGGTCAGAAGGTGCGGGCGGGTGAGTTGATCGCGACCGTGGGCAATCGTGGACAATCGACAGGACCACACCTGCACTACGAGGTGTGGCAATCTGACGGACAGAAGACCGATCCGCTCGTGTACCTGAATTCCCGGGGCGTGTCGTTCGGGGAGAAGACCACGGGCGACTGAAGTTCTGTCACGACGCGATGGAGGAGCAATGCAGGGGCTGGGCGGACTCGAAGCCGAGGTCATGGATGTGCTCTGGCAGTCCGACGACGCGCTCTCGGTCAAGGATCTGGTCGAGATCCTGGGTGAGCGTCGACAACTTGCGTACACCACGATCCTGACCGTCGTGACGCATCTCTTCGACAAGGGCTGGGTGAGTCGTGAGAAGAAGAGTCGCGCCTACTTCTATCGGCCGAGTCGCAGCCGTGAAGAGGCCACATCCAGAGCGCTGCGCGAATTGTTGGACAGCAGTTCCGATTCCGCTGCCGTGCTGTTGCACTTCGCCAAGACCATGACAGATGCCGAGAACGAGGCCCTGCGCCGGGGTCTTTCCGGGGAAGGTGTGCAATGACATTGGCGTTGCCGATGTTTCTCGGTGCGATGCTCGTGGGATTCCTGGTTCCGAGAGTGTTGCGAGCCGTTTCCTCGGCGTTGTCACCGGCGGTGCTGCTCGCGGCGTGGCTCGGCAGCATGGCGTCGGCTCTGTATCTCGCTCTCTCCGCGGTCTTGGTTCTGGTGTGGCCGAGCCACGCGCCGGTCGAGGGGCTGGTCGACGGTATCGCTCGGTGTTTCAGCGCCTTCGCGCACGGCACGAGTTCATGGGTGGGTGAACTGATCACCGGCACAGCCGTTGCTGTGGTGGGTGTGATCGCCGTTCGGATCGTGCTGGCCGGCCGCAAGCAGGCACGTGAGCACGCGAGGGTCCGAGATTTCCATCGTGATGTTCTCTCGATCGTCGCGCGCCGCGACAACTCGGAGTCCGACGTGTTGTGGTTGGATCATCCGCTGCCTATGGCGTACAGCGTCGCCGGAAAGCCTGGATTTGTTGTTGCGACGCAAGGCTTGTCATCCGCTCTCAGTGGAGGCGAGCGTGATGCTGTCCTCGCGCACGAGCGTGCACACCTGAGCGGCGGTCATCACCGAATTGTCGGTGCGTGCGAAGTCTTGGCCGCTGTTCTTCCGCGAGTGCCGTTGTTCGCGGCGGCACCCGCTGCCGTCGGCGCGATCGTCGAACTGTCGGCGGACAGACACGCCGCTCGCGTCACCAGCCCGGCTGCGGTGCGTTCCGCCCTTGCCGTGGTGTCGAAATCGCCGCTTCCTCAGCCGGACTGGAGCTTGAGCGATCGCGGCAGCGCGACCGCGGTGCGATTGAGTTCCCTGGTCGACGGCGACGTGGCGTCGCCTCGGCGACTGACCTGCGCGGTGGCGGCCTGTGCGCCGGCCGCTGTCACGACGGCCGTTGCCGCAGCCGTGACGGTGGCCGTCTCCGCGGGGATCTGCGCTGTTCTGACCTGATCATTCTCCCAAGGCCGAATCGATCTGGGCTTTCAACTGCTCGTAGCTCGGCATCTGGTCCAGCTTCACGTCGTTGAGGAACAGCGTCGGAGTACCTTGGACGCCGAGGCGTCGGCCTTCTTCGAAGTCGCGCTCGACCCGCTCGCGGACGCCGCGGCTGCCGAGGTCGGATTCGAATCGGGCCATGTCAAGTCCGAGATCTTGTGCGTAGGAACGGAACAGCGCCTCCTGTGATTCGGCGGATTCACCCCATTGCGACTGCGTCTCGTACATTTGCTTGTACATCTCGACGAATTTGCCCTGGCGAGATGCGGATTCGACGACCTGCGCCGCGAGAGTGCTGTTGGTGTGACTCGGAATCGGAAAGTATCTGATGCCGAACGTGATTCGACCCTCGTACTCCGCTCTGATCCGCTCCATCGTCGGGTACAGCGCGAAACAGGCTTCGCATTCGAAGTCGAGGAACTCGACCAGGTTCACCTTGCCGTCGGCGGCCGAGGTCAATCGGTACGCGTCGTCGGTGAGGACGGCGGTGGATTGTGCTGCCCGATCGGCGTTCTCGTTGTCTGCCCGAATCGGATCGACGGTGATGAACGTGATCAGTGCTACCGCGAACACCGCGATCAGGGCGGCGGATATCTTCATGCTTCTGGACACTGCTGTGCACCTGTACCTTCCGTCGAATTCCTAAATACTATCCAACATAGTAGTTAGGTGTAGAGTCGACGGTACCCGCATGGAGACGAAGGAGGACCCGCCGGTGAAGCGTTCGTGAATGACACGCCGCCGCCGTCGATCGGGCAGGTGCTGGAGTGGGATACCTCATCCCTCCCGCTTCTTCCTGCCCTGGGAGTTGTTCTTGCACTCTGGTATTGGACTGGCGCTCAGCGAGTTCGCGCGAGTGGGCGACCTTGGCCGTGGCATCGGACAGCATGTTTCCTCGGTGGGTGCCTGCTGCTGATCGCGGTGACCGGACTGAAGGTCGAGAGCTACGGCTACGAACTCTTCAGCGTCTGGATGTTCCAACACCTGACGCTCTCGATGGCGATCCCGCCGCTCTGGGTACTGGGCTCGCCGGGACTGCTGCTACTACGTTCGACGCCGCACCGAGGAATAGGAAAAGGCATTCTCGCGCTTGCCCTCTCGGCATTGCGCAGCCCGCCGGGGCGGTGGATGCTGCACCCCGGGTTCACGATCCCGGTATTTCTGTTCAGCTACTACGGGATCTACCTGTCGCCGATCTTCGACACCGTCTCGGCGTTACCGGCTGGACACGTCTTTCTCGAGATCTTCTTTCTCGCCAGCGGTCTGCTATTCATCATGCCGGTGCTCGCCACCGGCCCACTGCCGGTGCGACAGAGCTACCTCGGCCGGTGTTTCGACCTGTTCGTGGAGATGCCGCTGCACGTGTTCATCGGCGTCGTACTCATGATGGCGACAAAGCCGCTGCTGACCACGTTCGTGGATCCGCCTCCCGAGTGGGGCGTGGACGTGATGCAGGATCAGCAGCTGGCGGGCGCCCTCGCGTGGTCGTACGGAGAGCCCGTCGCGCTGGTGGTGGTCGTGATCTTCGCGATGCGCTGGAACCGCGACGACAAACGGATGAATGCCGACCTGGACCGCCGCGCCGAGATCGACGGCGACAGTGATCTTGAGGCGTACAACAATTTCCTCAGATCACTGAACGCCGCCGAGCGGCCTGAGACTCGGTAGGCCGGTGGCCCTCAGACGCCGCCGCCGGCGGGCGTCGGCGCCATTGCGTCGGCAGCGGCCGGGGTGTTCATCTCGCGTGCGACAAACGTTTCGAGGTGGAACAGGTTGTCGCCGGCGCGGTCGACGATGGTGAGAAGTGTTGTCATGCTTGCCACTTCCTCGACCTGTTCCTTGAGGAACCACTGCATGAACTGCTCGCCCAGGTAGTCGCCGGTATCGCGCGCGGTGCGTGCCAGCTGCGTGATCTGCTCCGTGACCGTCTTCTCCTGCTCGAGTGCCAACTCGACCGGAGCCCGGACACTGTCGAACTTCGTCACGACGTCGTCGATGCCCGGAACGTCCACGTCGAGGTCGTTGTCGAGCAGGTACTGGATCATCATCATCGCGTGACCGCGTTCCTCGGTGGCCTGGCTGTAGAAGCGCGCGGCCATCTGCGGAAGATCGTGTGCATCGAAGTACACCGCTACCGCGATGTACTGCTGCGATGCAGTGAACTCGTTACGGATCTGCTGACGCAGCAGAGTGGTGAATTCGCTCGAGTTCTTCGCCTGTGTCATCCCAACAGGTTACTGGGTCGTCGCCGCTGAGAGGGAGCTACTTCTTGTCGAGCTGATCGATGACGAAGCCCACAGTTTCCGGTCGGTACCCGTAGACGAACGAGTCCTTTTCGCCGACGTACCAATCGCCGCACTGAAAAGAACTGCCCTTCTCGACCCCCGTCGGCCACCACTGTGCGGACAACGATGCGGGACGAGTTTCGACGGTGGGTCGTGCGATGCAGCTGTTGTGATCTATCTCCGCGATGTTCGCAGTCATTCGCAGGATGCGTTCGTTGCCGGTGGTGCGGATGACCTCGTCGATACCCGTTGCGCCGGCGGGAACCCAACTCGGCAGTGTGTCGATTCCGTTGGATGCTTGTGCAAAAGAGAAGGTTTCGGTTTTCTTGTACGCCTTGGAGTCGTCGAACTTCTCGAAGGTTCCGGAGCAGGACGTCACGAGTGCAGCAGCTCCGACGGCGGCGGCAACGACGGCGAGAGTGCGGAATCGGCGGTGTGTTGTGTTCATACCTTCACGGTATTTTTCGGCCGCCGATTCCGCGTCCTGCCGGAAAGCGATTTGTTCGCCGGGCTTGTCCTCCCGCGGTACTACCGGAACTCAGGGCGATTACCCCGTGGTGATCAGATCCTGTGGAATCTGCTGATCGTTGGCCAGGGCGTCGAAGAACTGCGAAGCGCGCGCCTTGTCCCACAACAACACGTTGCCCGAACCGTCCACGTCCTCGAAACCGGCGACCGGAACCGTCGTGGTGGTCATCCCGCCGCGAAGCGCCCAGGCGAGTGAGGCCAGATTCCAGATGTGATCGCCTTCGTCGACCTGTAGAGATTTGGCGGTATCGGAGACGAGTGGCCACAACCGGAACGGATTGAGGAACGTGGTCGGACTCGTCGCCTTCGACAGCAACGCCGACATGAACTGGCGCTGGTTGTTCATGCGGTCGAGGTCGGCGAGCGCCGTCGCGCGAGTTCGCACGAACCCGAGTGCGTCCGAACCCTTCAAGTCCTGGCATCCGGCGGGGAGGTTGATCCCGGCCAGCGGATCGTCGATCGGCTGTGCCAGGCACACGTTGACGCCACCGACGGCGTCGACGATGCCGGCGAACCCGCTGAATCCGATCTCGGCGTAGTGGTCGATGCGAAGCCCCGTTGCCTCTTCGACGGTCTGCACCAGCAATGGAGCGCCACCGAAGGCGAAGGCGGCGTTGATCTTGTCCGACCCGTAGCCGGGAATCGGAACGTACGAATCGCGAGGGATGCTGACCATGGTCGTCTTCCCACTTTTGGGGACGTGGACCAAGATGACCGTGTCAGTGCGCTTGGGGCCGGTGTCACCGCCCGTCGCAAGGGCTTGCTCCTGCTCGGGGGTGAGCCCCTCACGACTGTCGGAGCCGACGATCAGCCAGTTCGTGCCCGGAGTATCGGCGACGCGTCCCGCGTAGTCGGGCAGCGCGTCGATTCGATTGAGCGAACTGTCGACGTAGTAGATCGCGCCGGCCAGCGCGAGCAGCAAGACCAACAACGTGATGCCGATACGTTTACCCCAGCTACGACGCTTGCGGGGGCGTCGCTGCTTCGGAGGTTCTGGAGGGCGCGGCGGGGCGTTCGGCGGGGTTCGGCGCGGCGGTGCGGGCGCGTACTTCGCCTGGCGCTGCGGATCCTGACGCGGCGGCCCCTGCCTGCGCGGGTCGTCCTGAAACGGTTGCGGGCGCTGGGTCGGCGCCCAGTCCTCACGCCTGGGCTGCTGCGGCGCTTGTGGTGGGACCTGTGACCAGGCCTGATTGGCCGGATTCTGCTGCTGCGGGCGTCCGTCGCGGCGAATGACCGTCGGCCCTTCCGGCGGCATCGGTGGACGCCGCTGCGGGGGTGGGCCCTGACGGGGTGGATTCTGGCGTGGAGGGTTCTGCCTCGGAGGCATCGGTCCACGCGGAGGTGGCCCTGGCGGCTGGCGCCGCGGAGGGCGCTGAGGATATTCGGAGTCGCCGGTCACCAGTTCACGGTACCGGTCACGGCAGCCAGGAGACGTGATCGCGCAGGAGGGCGTAACCGATGAACGCCACCATGTCGATGAGAGCGTGGGCGATGACCAGCGGCCAGAGTTTCCCGGTGCGCTGCCAGTACCGGCCGAACACGAGCCCCATGATCACGTTTCCGACGCCGCCACCGAATCCCTGATAGAGGTGGTAACTGCCGCGCAGGAGTGACGACGCGAGCAGTGATTTGTTCTCGCTCCAACCCAGCGTTCGGAGGCGAGTGATCAGGTAGGCGACGACCAGCACCTCTTCGGCACCGGAGTTCGCGATCGCGGACAGTACGAGGATCGGCACCCGCCACCAGTGATCGTCGAGCGCACTGGCCTGGACGGTGAGGTTGATGCTCAGTGCCTGAGCCACGAGATAGAACAGCAGACCGGGGAGACCGATCACAGCGGCGAGGCCGAATCCCGGTGCTATGTCGCGCCCGAATCGAGGCTTGGGGGTCAGTCCCGCAGCACGTGGACCGATCCCCGAACGCCACAGTAGATAGAGTCCCAGCGCTGCCCACGCGAGAAGCTTTGCGACGCCCAGCAATTGGCGCGCCAGGTCGATCCAGTCGATGGCGGCCCGCGACGGGTTGAGTGCAACCGTCTGATCCGAGAGCGCAACCGGCGTCGCCAAGGATTCGGCGAGCGAGAGGATCCCGGACAATCCGCTGAGTCCGAAGGTGACCAGCAGGACGATCGTGATCTCGATCCAGACTCCGCGTCTGGCGGCCGGATCGAGGGCCGGGCCGGCCGGGACGGGAGTCGGCGGCTGTAACCAGGTGCGGACGGTTTCGCGGGCATTCACCCGCGCAACGCTAGCCGTTTGATGCGCCGCCCGATCGGAGGCCGTTGAGGAAAGGGCACCCGACCAGCATGCGGATGGCGCGGCTCAGCGCGGGAGCGTCGTCGACGGGGTTGGCGAACGGCATCCACACGTCGCGGTCACCGGTGTGATCCTCGACCCGCAGGCGAAGTCCGTAGCGGTCGATGCCGAGTGGGCGAACGCGTCCGGTGCGCATGTACGGGGGAAGCTTGCGTACGAGCAGGTCCACGAGGTCGCGGTGGTCTTCGTCGAGATGCTGCAGCCATGCGGTCTCCATTTCCCAGAACGGATCGGGGCTGGCGTTCAGCAGTTCGTCCACGGCGACGGGTTCTGCCCCCGTTGAATCAGCGACTACAGCCGAGGCCAGGCTCAAGCGAAGGAGGACCGAGGTGTGGCCGATGTCGAGGAGCCCCGGGTGGGGATGTTCGGATGCGACGTCGTCGGCGAGAACGCGTGCCTCGTAGTCGGGCACGGCGTGTAACGAGCCGCGAAGCCACACGAGGGAGCGCACGGGCTCACGCAGCCGCAGTGGTGCGTGATCGGTGATCTCGAGGACGGCAGGCAGGCCGCCGCCGCCGGAGTTCCAGGCCAGGGCCGCAGCTGCGGAGGCATGTGGGACTGCAACGACGACGTCACCGTTCGAACGCAGGTGATGCACCGACGTGGCGGTGGGATCGCTGCCTTCGATGGCGAGAACTGCGTCTTGTGCGCGCACACAGGCGCTGCGGACGCGTTCGGCGGTGGACGGGCCGGTGCTGGTCTTCGTTGCCATGCTGCCCCCTTGGCGGGTGTTCTCTCGAACTCCATCGGATGATGAGGTAACCCTAACCTAAGGCGCTTCGGTGTGAATCGCAAGACTTTTGCGCAACTCGCGTGGAATCCGCCGCCTGCGCCGGGGTTACGGTTTGTCTGTGGCTATTCCTCTCTCACTCGGGCTGCCCGCCCCGAGAAACTCGCGCGGACTCCTCGAAGCACTCTTTCTCCCGGTTGTTCCGGCGTCGGTTCTGATCGGTGGCGAAGCAGCAGGCCGGGTTGTCGTCCGTCTCGATATCGATCCGGAAGAACTGCGTGCGGACACGGAAGCGTCGTACGAGGCCGTCCGTTTCGACGTCGACGTCACCACCGACCAGATCGACGACGCGATCGCGCTGCGCCTGCCCGCTCCACTCGCTGTGTATGTCGACGGCGGCGAAGAGGATCTGACACCCGCCGAAGCGGCGCTGCGTCTGTGCGAAGGTGGCCGGATCCCCGGACTCGCCGCCGGTCTTACGCCCACCGAAGTGGCTGATTTCCTGGCGGTACTCGCGCACGAGTCCGTCGGTTTCGTAGCCCGCGCGGCCGACGGCGACGAGGTGATCGCCCTGCTGTGTGGCACCGTCGCTGCACTGCGCGGCGACGACGTGCGCGCCGCGATGGTCGATCCGAAGCCGGAAAAACTTGCCGCGCTGATCCCCGAAGCCGCGTCGGCCATGCGTGAGGTGCTGCTCACGATCGAGGTCGCGGATCTGCCTGCAGTGGAAACGGCTTTGCGTGCCGCGGGTTTGCAGTGACCGGCGTGGGTCGGTGCGTAATCTTTTAGGCGTGCCAAGAATCGCGTATTTCGGTCCGTCGGGAACCTTCACGGAGATAGCTCTCGCCCAGTTGGAGGCTGAGGGCGCGTTCGGCGAAACCGTCGAGCGAGTACCGGCCGGCAGTCCGCCGGCGACTCTCGACATGGTTCGCGACGGTTCCGTGGACGGAGCCGTGGTTCCCTTCGAGAACTCGGTGGAAGGCGGCGTAGCTCCGACGCTCGATTCACTCGCTCTCGGTTCGCCGCTGCAGATCGTCGCCGAAACCGATCTGGACGTGAGTTTCTCCATCCTGGTTCGGGCCGGGACCACCGCCGATCAGGTCCGAACGATCGGCGCGTACCCGCATGCGGGCGCGCAGGTCCGCGGTTGGATTGCCGAGAACCTGCCCCAGGCCGAGGTGGTGTTGGCCTCGTCCAATGCCGGTGCGGCCCTGGATGTGCAGGCCGGAACCGTCGACGCCGGTGTGTCCACGGCTTTGGCGGGTCAGATGCTCGGACTCGACAGCCTGGCGGACAACGTCGCCGATGTAGGCGGCGCCCGCACACGTTTCGTGTTGGTCACCAAGCCGGCCCCGGTTCCGGCGCGGACCGGTGCCGATCGCACCGCGCTGGTGCTTCACCTCGACAACGCTCCCGGCTCCCTGGTGCGTGCACTCTCCGAATTCGCCGCTCGCGGTATCGACCTGACTCGGATCGAATCACGGCCGATGCGAACGGAATTGGGCACGTACCGGTTCTTCGTGGACTGCGTCGGACACGTCGAGGACTCGCTGGTGGCCGAGGCGATGCGTGCCCTGCATCGTAAATCCGGAGTCCGCTTCCTGGGGTCGTGGGCGACAGCGAATTCGACCGGGCCACAACCTCCTTCGGACGAAGAAGCGATTCGGTGGATCGACGAACTCAAGCGTGGAGGGGGAGAACGATGACCGGAAGGCTCATCCTCGTTCGGCACGGTCAGACGGAGGCGAATGTCGCCAAACGTCTCGACACCGCACTACCCGGAGCAAAGCTCACGCCGGAAGGGTTGGCGCAGGCCGAGACTTTGGGCATCGGCCTGGCTTCGGCGCCGCCGCTGGCACTCGTATCGTCGTTGGCTTTGCGTGCCCGGCAGACAGCAGGTTTCGTGGAGCAGGCCGCCGGTGTCTCTCTGGACGTGCGGGACGGATTGCACGAGGTGCAGGCCGGTGACCTCGAAGATCGTACCGACGAGGCCGCGCACCGACTGTTCATGGAGACGTTCCATCACTGGCACACCGGCAACCTCGGCGCTCGCATCCCCGGTGGTGAAACGGGATACGACGTCCTGGAGCGATACGTCCCCGTCGTCAATTCGTTGCGCGAAGAATTTCTCGAAGGCTCACGAGACGGCGGCGACATCGTCGTGGTCAGTCATGGTGCAGCGATCCGTCTTGTCGCAGCCCAGCTTGCCGGTGTCCCCGGTCTGTTCGCAGCCAACAACCACTTGGCCAACACCGAGACCGTCGAACTGTTGCCTTCGGTCGACGGCGGTTGGGAGTGCCTGCGCTGGGGAACCGTCAACCCGCCGTTCGAGCATCGACTCATCCCCGGTGCCGACGACGTGATGGGCTGACGGCCGGCTTCACCACCAACCGGTCTGGACGCTCAGTTGGCGCCCGAGTTCAGCGGACAGAGTGCTCACGTAGCTGGCTGTCAGGTGGTGGGAATCGTGATACACCAATACATTTCCCTCCACGACGCGGCACAACTCCGGTCCGCAGACGCCGTCGCTAAGGTCGAGTAGACGGACGTTGGTCAGATCGCCGATCGCCGACGGCGCCGGATTGACGTCGCTGAGCATTTCGGACCGTGGCATCGCGCAGTGATCGGGTGACGTGGTTGTCGCCAGACAGTCGATCGCGCGGTAGGCGACGCCGTCGTGGTGCAACCACGGGGTATCGCGGATGGCGAGCACGTCGATACCGTCGCGCCCCAGTTCCTCCCACACGTGTACGTAAGACTCGGGCGTCACGTCGCCAGGGCCGTCGGAACTCGGCCTGGTTGCCGTCGTGAACACGAAATCGGGTGAGGCGTCGGCCAACTCGGTCAGCACTCCACGCGACCAGTCGACGCAATCCGGATAGTCGTTGTCCGACAACGTCTGCATGGAGTCGACGGTGAGCGGGCAGCCCATCTTCAGATACGTGTCGACGCGGAACCCGTGACTCTTGCCGAGTTCGTCGAGCGCAGTGAGCCAGTGCTCGGAGTGCGAACCACCCGCGAGCGCGATGGTTCTGTCTGCGTCGGCGTCGCCGTAGGTGCAGTGGACGACGTCCCGCTCGAGAAAATCGGCGATACAGCCGTCGAGCGTACTGGCCGGAAGGTCCAGTGGCGCATCGAAGATCGAGGGAACCATCGACGCCTTGGGTACTTCGGCACCGTCGGTGAGCGCGAGTGCGCCGGGATGGGTCGGGAGGTCGAGGGTGTCGACTGCCCGCTGGCCCGTCGTCTGGCTGCTCGCGTACGACTGCCAGGCGACCGAAGCGGCGAGGACCACGGCAGCGGTGACGACGCATGCCAGGACGGTGTACCGGCGCGAGCGGCCTCCACGTTCCACCGG
Source organism: Rhodococcus sp. WY5 (assembly GCF_018588185.1). NCBI lineage: Bacteria > Bacillati > Actinomycetota > Actinomycetes > Mycobacteriales > Nocardiaceae > Rhodococcus > Rhodococcus sp. WY5. The sequence goes on along the minus strand of NZ_JAAMPR010000001.1, from coordinate 949,242 downwards.
AACCTCGATCAGGCGCCGGAGTGCAAGCGCCCCCGCGACGGAGAGGGCGATGATCAGTGCCCCGCCGAGCAGGCCGGCTTCGGGGCGTCCGGTGATGACGAGTGCAAACACCAGAATCGGCCAGTGAATCAGGTACAGCGCGAATGCGAACGAGCCGAGCCACGTCAGTGCCGGATGGGCGAGCGTCTTCGACGTCCAAGGCGTGTCGTCGCCGACTCCGGACAGGATCAGCGCAAGAGTGGCCAGCACCGGCACCAGCGCCCACGGGCCGGGGAACTGCTGGGCGCCGTCGAGCACTATGCCGCACAACAGGATCGACGAAAGACCCGCCCAGCCGATCGTCGCTCTGACCGAGAACGGCAGGGATGCGATCTGCCGACTGCGTGTGCTGGTCATCAGAACGGCCAGCAGACCACCGAGTGCCAATTCCCACAACCTGGCACCGGAGTCGTAGTACGCCCAGGCTTGGTGACGTGAAGATTTGGCGAGTGCGTAGAGAAAAGATCCTGCGGTCAGAACCAGAAGGGTGACCGCGAGTGACGGGCGGAAATAGTTGGGATTCACGCGTGAAGCGACATAAGCGATCACGGAGACCAGTGCGATGGCCAGGAGATAGAACTGACCTTGTACGGCCATCGACCACAGGTGCTGCAGGGGAGTGACCGAGCCGTCGGCGGCCAGGTAGTCGCTTGCGGTGCTGGCGAGCTGCCAGTTCTGGAAGAACCCGAGCACCGCGATCAGTTGATCGCCCAGATCGGCCCAGCGTGTGCGTGGCAGCAGCAACGCGGTCCCCAGTGCGGTCAAAATGCTGACCACCGCGATCAGGGGGAACAGCCGCAGAAACACCCGCCGCAGTGCCGGGACCGGGTTGAGTGAACCCCCGGCTTCGGCGCGTCGAACCAGTGAGCCGACGAAGAAGTATCCGGACAGAACCAGGAAGACGTCCACCCCGCCCGATACCCGTCCGAACCAGACGTGGAATACGACCACCAAACCGATGGCGAGGCCACGCAGTCCGTTCAGGTCTTGTCGGTGCGGTGTTGTTGCCCGTTCTTCGTTCGGCCGGTCGATCGTGGCGACCGAGCTTTGTTCGCCCGGTGACGACGGTTGACGCGAGAACTGCATGCTGAAGTAAGGCTCCGGGCGTTGAAGGGACGCCCCGAGGTTACCCGGAAGTCTCCGGCGCCGATTCCTCGAGTTCCGTTACCAGAGCGTTCACGGCTTGTCGGAGGCGATGGGGTGTTCCGGAACTGATGGACGTCCACTCGGTGCCGTCGGCAGCCCGAGTAGTCGAACCCACGAGCCGGCCGGCCAAGGTGTCGTACACAGTCACTGCGCCGGTCATGAGCGTCGTCGCTCCCAAACTGTGTGGTATTCCAACCAATTCGGCGAAGGCGGTGCATGAGACGATTGCGCTACCCAGTTGGCGCGCGTCGTCTTCGGGTATTCCGGCGTTGATCAAGGCCGAGGTTACGCTGCCTGCATCCGGGCCGGCGCCGAATGCCAGGCTGAGCATCTCGGTCGGTGCGTTGATCACGGCAATCGGCATTGCTTCGGCGCTGCCGAGCGCGGTGACAACGGGTGCAGCTGGTTCGGTTGTGACACTGCGTAATGCGAACGAAGAATCGGTTGAAGTTGCTTCGACACAAAGGAATTCGCCCTGCGCGACGCAGAGGCGTGAAATGCTTCCGCCGACATGCCGACGCAGCGCCAACTCCCACTTGGGGTGGGTCAGGACGCGCAGGCGGGCACTGAGGTCGTGATGGATCTCCCCGCCGGGGAGGAGATCGCGCTCGGAGAGTGAATCTGCCGCGGACTGCATCGCCGTACGGTGAGCGCTCGCACTGCCGTGAACCGTCGCGCCACCGAGAACCACGGGAAGCCCATCGAGTCCGAGTCGCTCACGTACATAGTCGATTTCGTCCTGTGACAGGGCGACGACAGGTAAATTCCACCCCTCAGGTGAGGTGCCGAGATCCACCATCAATGCTCTGCAGTTTCGAGTGCGCCACCGATCACGGACGGGATGACTGTTCGGCCGTCGGCGAAGTGCTCGAAGTGCTTCAGGTAATCGGGTGTGTCGTGCTCGGTCTCGTCTTCAGATTGGGCCGCATGACGGCCGCCGGCGATCGGCGCAGATCCGCCTGCGGTTCGGGCCGGATCCACCTTGACGGTATCCGCGGTGCCCTGAACCGGCGAGGTCACGGGGTTCTGGCGTGTGGCGCTCTGGCCGGTGGAGGGATCAGGAAGAGCGTGCCGACCGGTGCTGCTGCTCGACGACGGGCCCGCGATTGCTCCGGCTCCTGTAGTCGCGGAAGCTGCGCTGACCTGTGCCGGTGCCCGGCTTGCCGACGGGGTGCCGAACAGTGATGGTGTGGAAGCGCCGAGTCTTGCGCCGCCGAGTCCCGCGCCGCCCAGTCCGGTGAGTCCTGCTCCTGCCGTCGCGAGAGCTGATGCGGCAGTGGTGGCGCCTGTGACTGCGGTGGTGGTGGCGCTGGCTGCGGTGGCAACTCCACCGGAGATGGCACCGGCCTGTGAGGCAGCGGCGGCAAATACCGGGTTGGAAACTACGGATGCGACAGCAGCGGTGGCGGCGCGCACGGGATCCGCGATTGCGTCAGCGAGCGTGGATGCCGCTTGCACGACGGACTGTCGTGCGGCGCTGCCTGGGCTTTCGGCCGAAGCGGATGCCCCAGCTGTGGGTTCCGCGATGGACGGTGGTGAGTCGAAGTTCTGCTGCACGGCCAGATGGGCCGTTGCGGCGTCGTACGTTTCCATTGTCACCGCCGCTCGAATTTTGAGAGCTTCTTCGGCAGCCTCGGCGGCGGCGGCACCGCCGACCAGGGCACCGCCGATGGAGTACGCGGCGACCTTTGCCGCTTGAACTGCCGCGATCTCCGCCAGCGACGGCATGGCCAGGGTGGCGAAGGTGTAGGAACCGGACTGTACTTGGGCTTTACCTGCGGTTTCTCCCGCGAGCAACGCGGCAGCAGCAGCCCATTCCTGAAACGGTGCGAACTTGCTCAATGCGGCATCCGCTGCTTCACCGGACCACCCGGTGCGAAGATCCGCTATCACGCGAGAGATGGACGCAGCGGTGTCGGTCAGTCCGGACGACACGGTGGACCAGGCTCCGGCCGCCACGCCGAGAGGGACCGGCCCGGCTCCGGCGACCAGTGCTGCGGAGTTGGGTGCTGCGCCCCGTGGATACCAGATGACGCCGGTGATGCCGACCATTGTTCTTCCCCCCAGGAAGTGTGACTGTGTTGCCGAGTTACCGAGTTCGATTTCTGTCGATCAGATCGGTGCGGCTGCCAGGCTGGACTTGGTGAGCTGGTCTTCGAGCTCGTAGGCAGCTGCATTCTTGCGCAGAGCTGCCGCAGCCGCGGTGAGCTCCTCGATTGCCCGATCGGTGGACGAGGCAAGGCTGCCCGAGATGGTGTTGAAGTAATTTGCCGCGCTACCGGACACTTCCTCGGATCCGGCTGGGAGAACGCGTAGCGTCGGCTGCGCAGTAGAGACGATTCCGCGCAATCGCGTCGCCGCAGACTCGAGTTCCAGTGCGGCGGCAACTAGGGCTTGAGGGTCGACGTGCATAGTGTCGAACTCCTTCCTGACCAGGGCGGATAAGTGGTCGGGAGGCCGTGCGCACAGCCGTCGATATCCCCCCGCACATACTTTGATGCATACCGCCCGCTTTTGGTTCCCCCCGAAATCGGACGACTTTGCCCTCAGCCCCAGCCGAGTTCGTGCAATCTGTCTTCTTCGATGCCGAAGTAGTGCGCGATCTCGTGGATGACGGTCACGGCAACCTCGTGAACAACCTCGTCCTCGGATGCGCAGATGTCGAGTATCGAATCGCGGAAAATAGTGACCGTGTCCGGCAGGTACCCACCGTAATGAGAATCCCGCTCGGTCAGAGCGACGCCCTGATACAAACCGAGCAGCCCCGGTTCTTCTTCGTCACGTGCTTCGACAAGCACCACGACATTGTCGATTGCCTTGGCAAGTTCGGGCGGAATCAGATCGAGCGCCTCGCCGACCAGTTCCTCGAACCGGTCGGGCGTCATAGTTACCGTCATGGCTTACGACGGCGGAGCTGCGCCGGGCAACGGCGTCGGCAACGACCGACCTTCCGGTGCAGCGGGTGGCGGGACCGGAGCGGCGCCGTTGATCAGGATGTCGCCCTTGGCGCTTCCGGTGATCGCGGCAAACCCGCCGGTTTCGACCTCTTTGCCGATCGAACAATTGACTCGGCGGCTGCCGGCCAACCAGCTTTCCAGTGAAATGTTGTCCCAGAACAGTGTCAGCGTCTTGTCGCGAAGCGCGTCTGCGGAACCAAGGTACTCGTTGGACGCCTGAGTGCAGACGCCCTCGAGATAGCGGTCCTGATCTTCGACCGACGGCATTGCGCCCGGGAATTGAGTGCCGAGGTCTATCACCGAAATAACCTCGTATGCATGCGGTTTCGCGCAATCGACCGGATCGGTCGGGAGGTTCTGGTTGATGCCGATGCACGTGCCGACGTCCCACACGTTCGACTGGTCCTGGTCCGCCACGCGGCCTACGAACGGTTGTAGCTCGCCGGTTGTGGTCGAGAACTGCAACCCGCAACGCAGTGCGCGTTCACCCGAAGCCCAACCCGATTCACTCGGGAACATCAAGCCGACGCTGAACTTGCCTTTGGGATCGAATTTCGAATCGAGGTAGGACATGACGATGGGTGTGCAGTGCTCGTCGCGGAGTTCGGCGAACCGAAGGGCGCCCGGGTACCGGGAACCGGGGCCGAACTCGGCGCCGGGGAACACCGAGAGGTCGAGTGGTCCGGCTACCTCGAAGCGGTGTTCAGTTCCGCACTGAACCTTCGACATGTCCGTGCGGTCTCCGCCCGACTCGGTCGCAGGCGTCCAGTTGAGGCAGTCGCCGGCCGCAGCCGCGGTGAAGGCGTCGTCGCGAGTCGATCCCGTCGCTGCGGGACCGCCACCACTGACACTGACCGAGGACGAGTCGTCCTTGTTCAATCCACCGGAAATCGCGATCGTTGCGATCGCGGCGACCACCGCACCTACCGCCACAGCAGCCAGGACCCGACGGGTGCGACTCGCGGAGACAGTTTTCTTCGCCGGCGTCCCCTGGGGATCGGCCGGATCTGGCGACTTCTCGATCTTGTCTTCGGACATCGATTCCATCATGCCTGTTGCCGTGGCGATATCGAACCTTCACTACAAAACTCACAATCGCGTCTGTGAGTATTTTGTAGTCATGAGCGAAAACACCCCACTCGATCCCGAGGCTGTCGAGCTGGCGGGCCGGCTCTTCGACATGGCGCGAACCGGTGACGCAGCCGGGCTGGCGTCGTACGTCGATGCCGGAGTTCCCGTCAATCTGACCAACGAGAGTGGCGACACGCTCGTCATGTTGGCGGCGTACCACGGTCACGCTGACGCCGTCGTTGCCCTGATCGAGCGCGGTGCCGACGTCAACCGACCCAACGACAAGAACCAGACGCCCCTTGCCGGGGCGGTCTTCAAGGGCGAGGATGCGGTGGTGAAAGCGCTGGTGAGCGGGGGAGCCGACCCGAAAGGTGGACACCCGACGGCGGTCGACGCGGCTCGGATGTTCGGACGCGAGGACTACCTGAGTCTGCTCGAATCGTGATCTCTCCCTCTCCGACGTGGACGTGACCGTCGGAGAGCTGCAGTGAGTGGGTAAAGTTCGAAGTCGTGATTGACCTCAAGTTTCTCCGTGAGAACCCCGAAATCGTCCGCGAGTCGCAGCGCACCCGTGGAGAAGATCCAGGACTGGTCGACGCTCTGCTCGAAGCCGACGCGTCCCGACGCGCTGCCGTTCTGACCGGAGACAACCTCCGTGCAGAGCAGAAGGCCTTCGGCAAGAAGGTCGGACAGGCATCTCCGGAGGAGCGTCCCGCACTGCTCGAAGGTTCCAAGGAACTGGCGGCAAAGGTCAAGGAAGCCGAGGCCGCGCAGCACGAGGCGCAGGCCGCGCTCGACGCCGCGCACCGCGCGATTTCCAACGTCGTACAAGAAGGTGCGCCGGCGGGCGGCGAGGACGACTACATCGTTCTCGAACACGTCGGTGAGATTCCGAAGTTCGACTTCGAGCCGAAGGATCACCTCGAGCTGGGCGAGTCGCTCGGCCTGATCGACATGGAACGCGGCGCCAAGGTTTCGGGTTCGCGCTTCTACTTCATGACCGGCTACGGGGCCATGCTCCAGCTCGGACTGCTGCAGTTGGCTGCGCAGAAGGCGATCGCCAACGGATTCACGATGATGATTCCGCCGGTGCTCGTACGCCCGGAAATCATGGCCGGTACCGGCTTCCTCGGTGCTCACTCGGACGAGATCTACCACTTGCAGGATGACGACCTGTACCTCGTCGGAACTTCCGAGGTACCCATGGCCGGCTACCACTCGGGCGAGATCCTCGAACTGAACGAAGGCCCGAAGCGCTACGCCGGTTGGTCCTCGTGCTTCCGCCGCGAGGCCGGAAGCTACGGCAAGGACACCCGCGGCATCATCCGTGTCCATCAGTTCGACAAGGTCGAGATGTTCACGTACTGCCGTCCCGAGGACGCCGACGCCGAACACCAGCGTCTCCTAGGGTGGGAGCGAGACATGTTGGCAGCCATCGACGTTCCGTACCGCGTGATCGACGTCGCCGGCGGAGACCTCGGTTCTTCGGCTGCGCGTAAGTTCGACTGCGAGGCATGGGTCCCGACGCAGGGCACTTACCGCGAGCTGACATCGACGTCCAACTGCACGACGTTCCAGGCCCGCCGCCTCGGAGTTCGGTACCGCGACGAGAACGGCAAGCCGCAGACGGCCGCCACTCTCAACGGCACCTTGGCTACGACGCGCTGGATCGTGTCGATTCTCGAGAACCATCAGCAGGCCGACGGTTCGGTGCGAGTGCCCGAGGCATTGGTGCCGTTTGTCGGCACGGATGTGCTTCGCTGACACGCTGAACCAACACAATCAGGGCCGCGACGGACTCCGTCGCGGCCCTTTTCGTACTTTCGTACTGGTAGGTTTGGAACTTTTTCTGAACTGACGAAATATCAACTTTTTCCCGCCGATTGGCGCGGTGACCACCAAAAGCGTTGTCGATGGGCCGCTTTGTCGATAGTTTTGCGTTCAATCGAGTTTCCATACCCTGCTTTTCCATCCCGCGTCTGGTGATACGAGGGTGAGTCCGGGGTGAATTGGACAAGTGTCTTGCCAAAAGTAGTACACGTACTAGTTTTTTCGTTATGTTGTGACGGCGCGCACACGTTTTGTCCGAATCCACTGCTCATGTTTGCCCTTCCGAAGGAAGTGCCCATGCCCCAAATCTCTCAGTTGCGGCGATTCGCCGTGCCCATAACCGGAACCGCCATGGTCGCCGGAATGCTGCTGGTCGGCACGCCCGCGTCAGCTGCTATCTCGACCACCGGTTTCAAAACAGCGTGCGTTGCCGGATCGATTATCGGAGACGTCCACAAGGTCACCGACAACCTCATCACGGTCGACGCCCCGGCTTCTGTCCAGCCCGGCGAGACTTTCACCTACCGAATTCAGCCGAGCGGAACGTCATATCCGGACAAGGACTCCGGAGCGACTACTACGAACTTGTCACGTCTGAAAATCGACTATGCCATCCCGAGCAATGCGACGTACGTTTCCGCTACCGTCGTCGCAGGTACCTCCATCGGACTCGACAATGTCGCACCGAATGTTCTCAGAGTCAACGATTCTGGCAATGTCGACGGCAGCGGCGGGATCCTGCGGTTGTCAGGAAACAACCAGGTGATCGGCAACAGTCCGACGACGAGCACGAACTCGGAGGGTGGAATTCGAGTACCGAAGTCCAAGAAGAACCTCGATGGCTCGACAAACGGCAACGGAGACACGTGGTTCCGACTTCCCGCAGTCGACGTAACAATGGTCGCTGGTGCGACGGGAGTGATCCAGCCGAAGGTGAGGACCGCGGGTGCGGCCGGCAACCTCGGTGCCAGCGAAAACTTCAGCACTCAGCTCGCAAAGGCGAGTTTCCTTGGTACACAGTGGGCTCCGACCCGGTGCTCGCCTCGCGAGAACAAGGACACCACGCCTCTCAACGCTGGTGCAGGTCCACTCGCGACGATCAGCATTGCTTCGGCTCCGGTGGATGTCGAGACCACGACGTCACTCTCGGTTCCGGCTACTGCCATCACAGGTACGGCGGTTGATCTGACGGCGACGGTTGCTCCGAACAATGCTGTCGGTACGGTGCAGTTCAAGTCGAATGGCGCTGCGATCGGTTCGCCGGTGACGGTGACTGGTGGTGTTGCGACTCTGTCGCACGCGTTCGATGTTGCTGGTGCGCAGAGTGTTACGGCTGACTTCACTGCTGGTGCAGGGTTTGTGAGTTCGTCGGCGCCTGCTCAGACGGTGACCGTTTCTGATCCGGCTCCGGTGGATGTCGAGACGACGACGTCACTCTCGGTTCCGGCGACTGCCGTCACAGGTACGGCGGTTGATCTGACGGCGACGGTTGCTCCGAACAATGCTGTCGGTACGGTGCAGTTCAAGTCGAATGGCGCTGCGATCGGTTCGCCGGTGACGGTGAGTGGCGGTGTTGCGACTCTGTCGCACGCGTTCGATGTTGCTGGTGCGCAGAGTGTTACGGCTGACTTCACTGCTGGTGCTGGCTTTGTGAGTTCGTCGGCGCCTGCTCAGACGGTGACCGTTTCTGATCCGGCTCCCGTGGATGTGGAGACGACGACGTCACTCTCGGTTCCGGCGACTGCCGTCACAGGTACGGCGGTTGATCTGACGGCGACGGTTGCTCCGAATACTGCTGTCGGTACGGTGCAGTTCAAGTCGAACGGCACTGCAATCGGTTCCCCGGTCACGGTGAGTGGCGGTGTTGCGACTCTGTCGCACGCGTTCGATGCTGCTGGTGCACAGAGTGTTACGGCTGACTTCACTGCTGGTGCTGGCTTTGTGAGTTCGTCGGCGCCTGCTCAGACGGTGACCGTTTCTGATCCGGCTCCCGTGGATGTGGAGACGACGACGTCACTCTCGGTTCCGGCGACTGCCGTCACAGGTACGGCGGTTGATCTGACGGCGACGGTTGCTCCGAATACTGCTGTCGGTACGGTGCAGTTCAAGTCGAACGGCACTGCAATCGGTTCCCCGGTCACGGTGAGTGGCGGTGTTGCGACTCTGTCGCACGCGTTCGATGCTGCTGGTGCACAGAGTGTTACGGCTGACTTCACTGCTGGTGCTGGCTTTGTGAGTTCGTCGGCGCCTGCTCAGACGGTGACCGTTTCTGATCCGGCTCCCGTGGATGTGGAGACGACGACGTCGCTCTCGGTTCCGGCGACGGCAATCACGGGTACGGCGGTTGATCTGACGGCGACGGTTGCTCCGAATACTGCTGTCGGTACGGTGCAGTTCAAGTCGAACGGCACTGCAATCGGTTCCCCGGTCACGGTGAGTGGCGGTGTTGCGACTCTGTCGCACGCGTTCGATGCTGCTGGCGCTCAAAGCGTTACGGCTGACTTCACCGCGGGTGCTGGCTTCGTGAGTTCGTCGGCGCCTGCTCAGACGGTGACCGTTTCTGATCCGGCTCCGGTGGATGTGGTGACGACGACGTCGCTCTCGGTTCCGGCGACGGCGATCACGGGTACGGCGGTTGATCTGACCGCTACCGTGGCTCCCTCGAATGCTGTCGGTACGGTGCAGTTCAAGTCGAACGGCACGGCAATCGGTGCACCGGTGACAGTCACGTCCGGTGTTGCGACTCTGTCGCACGCGTTCGATGCTGCTGGCGCTCAAAGCGTTACGGCTGACTTCACCGCTGGTGCTGGCTTCGTGAGTTCGTCGGCGCCTGCTCAGACGGTGACGGTGTCGGATCCGGCTCCGGTCGACAAGGCGACAAAGACGGTGCTGAGTGTTCAGGGTGAAGCCAAGGTCGGACTGCCTGTTGATCTCTTCGCGACAGTGTCCGAAGATCCCTCGGACGCCCTGGTGCCTTCCGGCGGAACGGTCCAGTTCAAGATCGGTGGAGTCGATCTGGGCGGCCCGGTCGCGGTTGTTGACGGAGTTGCCAAGCTCCCGCACGTCTTCGGAGCAGAAGGCACCTTTGCAGTCTCGGCTGTATTCAGTGGATCCGGTGTGTTCACGTCGTCCACTGCGGAGTCTGTCGACGTCAATGTCACGGTTCCGACCCCGTCGGATGTCGAAAGCTCTACGTCGTTGACGGCTCCGTCCTCGGCAAAGGTCGGCACGGCGGTGCAGCTGAAGGCTGTGGTCAGTTCTTCCGGCGCGACGTCGGGAACCGTCCAGTTCTTCGACGGAACGACTCCGATCGGAACTGCCGTTGATGTTGTCGGTGGGCAGGCCGTGCTGAGCCACACCTTCACCACGACCGGCAACCATTCGATCACCGCGGTCTACAGCGGAGCCCAGGGCGTCACGGGTTCCACGTCGACTGCATCGGTTGTGAACGTCGGTAACGGGGGTGGTGGCTCCGGTTCGCTCGGTTCGCTGTCGCTGCCGTTCGGTTCATGATTCTCCGATGATGTGATGCCCCCTTGCGCCCATAGGTGCAAGGGGGCATTGCTCTTCGGGAATCGCGGATTGGTCGTTAGCTGAACTATTGGCAATTCGTGAATATTTGTCTGAAATAACTGATACAAGTACTACTTTTGACGGGTACTGTACGAGCGTCCAGCTCCATTCCGATTTCCGCTCTGTTCGAGTGACCTCCTTCCGTGCGGTTCCCGATCCACGTCTGTTGCTAGCTGAGGAGAGTTCGTGTTGGTGAGAAGAAGTTCCGCGGTCGTGGTGGCGGCGTTGGTCGGTGGCGTGCTGGTGGCAGGTGGCGTTGCTTCGGCAGCTCCGACGTCATCTTCCGCGGTGGAGAACTCGATCGGGTTCAAGCTGGGTTGCGATGGTTATGAACATCTGGCTGTTGATATCGCGGATGTGTTTCATTCGACGGGTGTGACGGTGTCTGCACCGGAGAAGGTGGTGGCGGGGTCGACGTTCACCTATCGGGTTCAGCCGAACGTGATGTCGGTGCCGACGGGTGGGCATGCAGGCCGCAGTGTCGGTAAGTGGACGCGGCTCAAGTACGACTTCGATATACCTGCAGGGGTGTCGTTGGTGGATGCTCAGGTCGTGGCAGGTACTTCGTCGAATTTGTCCGGTGTGACTCCGTCGGTGATTCGGATCAACGACGGCGGTTCGCCGGATGGCGCGGGTACGCATCTGCGTATTTCGGGGAACAATCAGACTGCTGACTCGAACAACAAGGGCGGTAACGGCCCGAGCACGAGCAAGAACAGTGACGGTGGAATCGAGGTAGGGGCAGGGAAGACCTTCCGGTTGCCCGCGATCGACGTGACGGTGGTTGCCGGTGCCGCGGGTAGTACGGTGCAGCCGAAGTTGCGTGCCACAGATGGTGATTCGGGTGCGTTCAATTCGCCGAAGAATGCGTTCACGTTCTTGCAGTACGAGACCCTTTGGCCGGGGTACTGGGAGCGCTACAACTGCTCTCCGCGCGATTCGAGTGGTGGTGGGTTGAATGCGGGTGGTCAGGCATTGGCCACCGTCAACGTCGTCTCGCAGGCGGCGACCTCGACCACAGTGACATCCGGCGCGGCTGCAACGGTCGGTCAGTCGACCGATTTGGTTGCGCAGGTCTCCCCGGCACCGACAGGCGGCACCGTTCAGTTCAAGGATGGCGGAACTGACATCGGCGCCCCGGTGGCCGTCGTCAATGGCGTTGCCACACTGCCACATACATTCACCGCGGCAGGCGATCACTCCATCACCGCTGTATACGACGGTGTTCTCGAGTTTCTGACATCCACGTCACCAGCACGCACAGTGAGCGTGGCCGCTGCCGATGTACAGACGACTGCGTCGTTGACAGTCCCGAGTAGTGCCGTCGAGCAGACCTCGGTCGCGCTGACCGCAAACATCTCACCGGCAGCTAACGGCGGAACGGTCCAGTTCGAGGACGGTGGCATCGACATCGGCGGACCCATCGCGGTGACTGGCGGAGCGGCGACCCTGGATCACACGTTCACCACGACGGGATCGCACTCGATCACTGCGGTCTACTCAGGTACTGCAGGTTTTGGTGGTTCGACCGCGCAAGCTCAGACCATCGAGATCTCGAGCTCAGCGCTGAGTACGACTACAACGCTTCAAGTTCCGGCTACGGCGGTTGCGGGTACTGCTGTTGATCTGACGGCGACGGTGGCTCCGAACAATGCTGTCGGTACGGTGCAGTTCAAGTCGAACGGCACTGCGATCGGTTCACCGGTTGCAGTTGCGTCAGGTGTTGCGACGCTGTCGCATGCATTCGATACTGCTGGTGCACAAAGTGTTACGGCTGACTTCACTGCCGGTGCAGGGTTTGTGAGTTCGTCGGCGTCGGCTCAGACGGTGACGGTGTCTGATCCGGCTCCGGTGGATGTGGTGACGACGACGTCGCTCTCGGTTCCGGCGACGGCCGTCACGGGTACGGCCGTAGATCTGACCGCGACGGTTGCTCCGAACAACGCTGTCGGTACGGTGCAGTTCAAGTCGAACGGCACTGCGATCGGTTCACCGGTTGCAGTTGCGTCAGGTGTCGCGATGCTGTCGCATGCATTCGATACTGCTGGTGCACAAAGTGTTACGGCTGACTTCACTGCCGGTGCAGGGTTTGTGAGTTCGTCGGCGTCGGCTCAGACGGTGACGGTGTCGGATCCGGCTCCGGTGGATGTGGTGACGACGACGTCGCTGTCGATTCCGGCGACTGCCGTCACGGGTACGGCCGTAGATCTGACCGCGACGGTTGCTCCGAACAACGCTGTCGGTACGGTGCAGTTCAAGTCGAACGGCACTGCGATCGGTTCACCGGTTGCAGTTGCGTCAGGTGTCGCGATGCTGTCGCATGCATTCGATACTGCTGGTGCACAAAGTGTTACGGCTGACTTCACTGCCGGTGCAGGGTTTGTGAGTTCGTCGGCGTCGGCTCAGACGGTGACGGTGTCGGATCCGGCTCCGGTGGATGTGGTGACGACGACGTCGCTGTCGATTCCGGCGACTGCCGTCACGGGTACGGCCGTAGATCTGACCGCGACGGTTGCTCCGAACAACGCTGTCGGTACGGTGCAGTTCAAGTCGAACGGCACTGCGATCGGTTCACCGGTTGCAGTTGCGTCAGGTGTCGCGATGCTGTCGCATGCATTCGATACTGCTGGTGCACAAAGTGTTACGGCTGACTTCACTGCCGGTGCAGGCTTCGTGAGTTCCTCGGCGTCGGCTCAGACGGTGACGGTGTCGGATCCGGCTCCGGTGGATGTGGTGACGACGACGTCACTCTCGGTTCCGGCGACGGCGGTTACGGGTACTGCGGTTGATCTGACGGCGACGGTTGCTCCGAACAACGCTGTGGGTTCGGTGCAGTTCAAGTCGAACGGTGCGGCGATCGGTTCCCCGGTGACGGTGACTGGCGGTGTTGCGACATTGAGCCATGCATTCGATACTGCTGGTGCACAAAGTGTTACGGCTGACTTCACTGCCGGTGCAGGCTTCGTGAGTTCCTCGGCGTCGGCTCAGGCGGTGACGGTGTCGGATCCGGCTCCGGTGGATGTGGTGACCACGACGTCACTCTCGGTTCCCGCGACGGCGGTTACGGGTACTGCGGTTGATCTGACGGCGACGGTTGCTCCGAACAACGCTGTCGGTACGGTGCAGTTCAAGTCGAACGGCACTGCGATCGGTTCACCGGTTGCAGTTGCGTCAGGTGTCGCGATGCTGTCGCATGCATTCGATACTGCTGGTGCACAAAGTGTTACGGCTGACTTCACTGCCGGTGCAGGCTTCGTGAGTTCCTCGGCGTCGGCTCAGGCGGTGACGGTGTCGGATCCGGCTCCGGTGGATGTGGTGACGACGACGTCACTCTCGGTTCCGGCGACGGCGGTTACGGGTACTGCGGTTGATCTGACGGCGACGGTTGCTCCGAACAACGCTGTGGGTTCGGTGCAGTTCAAGTCGAACGGTGCGGCGATCGGTTCCCCGGTGACGGTGACTGGCGGTGTTGCGACATTGAGCCATGCATTCGATACTGCTGGTGCACAAAGTGTTACGGCTGACTTCACTGCCGGTGCAGGCTTCGTGAGTTCCTCGGCGTCGGCTCAGGCGGTGACGGTGTCGGATCCGGCTCCGGTGGATGTGGTGACGACGACGTCACTCTCGGTTCCGGCGACGGCGGTTACGGGTACTGCGGTTGATCTGACGGCGACGGTTGCTCCGAACAACGCTGTGGGTTCGGTGCAGTTCAAGTCGAACGGTGCGGCGATCGGTTCCCCGGTCACAGTGTCCGGTGGTACCGCGACCCTCTCACATTCCTTCGATGCCGCTGGCGCGCAGAGCATTACCGCGGATTTCACCGCTGGTGCCGGATTCAAGAACTCGGTTGCGAGTGCGAAGTCAGTTCAGGTCAGTGTTGCCGACCAGGAATCCGTCGTCGAACTGAATATCCCGACCGACGCCAAAACTGGTGTGGCGACCGACTTGTGGGCAACCGTCCGAACGTCGTCGGATGATGCTGTCGGCGTCGGAACCGTGCAGTTCTACGACGGTGGCGTCGCGATCGGCGGTCCTGAAGCGGTTACGGCCGGCGCTGCCGGCCTGACGCATTCGTTTACCTCTGCGGGTGCGCACAGCATCACTGCGGTCTATTCGGGAGGAGCCGGTGTAGTCGGATCCTCGGCCCAGGCGCGGACGGTGAATGTAACGGACCCTGCGCCTTCGGATGTCACCACGGAGACTGTGGTGACGGTGCCTGGTGATGCCGTGGTGAACAAGTCGGTGACCCTGTCGGCGACTGTCAGTTCGGTGCAGAACGGTGGAACGGTGCAGTTCATGGATGGGGATACTCCGATCGGTGACGCTGTGGCAGTGGTCAACGGGATCGCGGCGCTGAACCACACCTTCACCACAACTGGCACGCATTCGATTTCGGCAATCTACAGTGGCGCAGCCGGATTCACAGGCTCCACCTCGGCGGCCCACGCAATTCAGGTCAAGGCTGCAACCGGTGGTGGCACGGGCAGCCTCGGTTCAGGCAGCGCTGGCTCGAGCGATTTCCTTCCCTTCGGTTCCTGACCGAAGCAGTTCAGGTCGCGGCCCCGAGGCAATATCCCTCGGGGCCGATCGACAGGGTGAACTGCATCGAGCGCGAGTTACCGGTTCCGTCGCTGACGGGCAGGGTGACACGGACGTAGTCGCCGCGAACCGGAGTGACTGTTGCAGCGTCGGCGTCGAAAGACTTGATACCGGCCAGCTGATTCGGATCGAGCTTGAGAGGCGGCTGGCCGGTGGCGCCGGTGCCGTCCGGATCCCACGGGCTGTTGCCGGGGCAGATCAGTGGATAGAACGTCTCGACGTCGCGGGTATTGACCGGCCGTCCCGTGGCGCGTGAGAGAAACCTGACGACGGCGTGGGAAGCGTCGGCCGCGGTGTAGAAGTTTGATTGCCCCGCAGGGAAGACGAACGGGCACGCATAGCCGGAAGCGATCTCCGAGCGCTTGGCGGCGACGGAGAGTCCGCCGCCGCTCCAGGTGACCGCGTACTGGCCGTCGACGCCTGGTGCGGCGATGGCCGTCAAGATGGCGGGAACATCCGAGTATCGGTCGGCGATCGTTGTGGGCGGCATCGTCCAGCATGCGTTCGTGAGCGCGTCCACGTCCAAGGACACCAGGTCCGTTGCCCAAGCTGCCAAGGCCGGCGCAGCAGCCGGATTGCCGGGCACGTCACCAACCGGAGGTGGCGCGACCGGCGCAGCGGGCGCAATTGTCGTCGTGGGTGCGAGAGTGGTTGTCGTCGTGGTTTCAGTCGTCGGCGGAGACGGTTCGTCCGTCAGGATTCCCGTCCGTCCGTCGTCCTCACATGCGGTTATCGCCAACGTCATGGCGAGTGCGACTGCCCCCACTGCCGCTCGTCCTGCCGACTTCATTCGTTCGTACGCCCCTTTTGCGACATTCTGACCAACATCCACCCCAGAACTGCTGCGGGTCAGATCACGGATTCCCGTCTACGCTAGCGAACTGTGGATCCCGTTTACAGAACAGTCATCGGCATCGCCCGTACCGTCTTCGCTTTCGAGGGCCTGAAGTTCTCCGTCAAGGGAGAGCAGAACATCCCGGCGTCCGGTGGCGCCGTGATCGCGATCAACCACACCGGGTACATGGACTTCACGTATGCGGGACTGCCGGCACGGACCCCGAAGCGCTACATCCGGTTCATGGCCAAGAAAGAGGTCTTCGACAACAAGATCTCCGGACCGATCATGCGGGCCCTCAAGCACATCCCGGTCGACCGCGGCGCGGGCGCCGACTCCTACAAGGCGGCCGTAGATTTCCTGAAGCGCGGCGAATTGGTGGGCGTGTACCCCGAAGCCACGATCAGTCGGAGCTTCGAGATCAAGGAATTCAAGTCCGGCGCCGCCCGCATGGCGATCGAGGCGGGCGTCCCGATCGTTCCCGTCGTCATCTGGGGCGCTCAGCGCGTGTGGACGAAGGGTTATCCGAAGCGTTTGGGCCGCACCAACACTCCCATCTCCATTGCCGTCGGCGAGCCGATTGCACCTTTCGAGCCGGCGAGTGAGCTGACGGCGAAGCTGCGGTCGACGATGCAGGAGTTGCTGCTCGATCTGCAGAAGAGCTACGACCATCCCGCCGGCGAGTACTGGGTGCCGGCCCGCCTCGGTGGCAGCGCGCCGACGCTCGAGCAGGCCGACAAGATGGATGCCGATGAGGCCGAGGCGAAAGCCAAGGCTCGCGAGGCGCGGAAGTCCGAAGGCTGACCCATGCCCTTCGAACCCGTTTACACCGCCGTCGAGGTAGTCGCGCGTGGTCTGAGCGGTTTCCAGGGCGTGAAAGTCACCCGCACCGGGACGGAGCACGTCCCGGTGTCCGGCGGTGCCGTCATCGCGATCAACCACACGAGCTACCTCGATTTCATACCGGCGGCCCTGGCGGTCGGTACCGCGAAACGCAAGCTCAGGGTGATGGCAAAGGCCGAGTTGGCGGACAACAAGGTCCTCGGCTTCCTCATGCGTGGATGCGGCGTCATCGAAGTCGATCGCTCTGCCGGAGCGCAGGCGTATCGAGCCGGAGTCGACGCCCTGAAACGGGGCGAACTGGTGGGCGTCTACCCGGAGGCGACTATCAGCCGGAGCTTCGAGATCAAGGAAATGAAATCCGGAGCAGCTCGGATGGCCATCGACGCCGGCGTTCCGATAATTCCGCTGATCGTCTGGGGCGCCCAGCGGATCGTCACCAAGGGCGGACCGAAAAATCTGGGCCGCAATCATTTCCCGATCTCGGTGGAGGTGGGTGCACCGATCGATCCGGTCGAGCCCGCCGAAGCGCTGAGCGAGATCCTGCGCATCGAGATGGATGCAATCCTGCGCCACGTTCAGGACGGGTTCGTGCACGAGCCCGGGGCGTACTGGGTGCCTCGTCGACTCGGCGGTGGCGCACCGACGCCGGAGGAAGCTGCGGCCATGGACGCACAGGAACGCGCGAAGCGGGCGCGCTGAGCGAGACCGTCGTACCGGGCAGGCACAATGGCGGTGTGAGCCCAGACCGTCGTATCAGCCCTGACCGCCCAACCTTGGTTGCGACCGATGTCGACGGCACCCTCATCGATCACGACGAGTTGGTCAGTGCCCGCACCCGCGCCGCCGTGCATGCCGTCGTCGAATCCGGCACGCCGTTCCTGCTGGCAACCGGGCGTCCTCCGCGATGGATTTCGCCCGTCGTCGAGGGCTTGGGATACGCGCCACTCGCCGTCTGCGCAAACGGTGCCGTTGTCTACGACAGCTACGCCGACCGCGTCCTCAGCGCCGCGACCTTGTCGGTCGACGCACTCACCGAACTCTCCGAGCTGGCACTGGTTGCACTCCCGGGCGCAGGTTTGGCCGCGGAACGAGTAGGGGAGAGCGCACATGACGCCGCCACCCCACAATTCGTCAGCTCACCGGACTACGAACATGCCTGGCTCAACCCGGACAACACCGAGATGTCCGAGGACGAAGTGCTTGCGGCGCCGGCCGTCAAACTCCTGATTCGCCGTCCAGGCATGACCAGCACGGCGATGTACGACACGCTCGCCCCGCACGTCGGTGCGCTCGCCGACATGACGTACTCCACCGAGAACGGACTGATCGAACTCTCGGCGCCGGGCATCACGAAGGCGTCGGGCCTGGTTGCTGCCGCGGAGAGGTTCGGCTTCGACCTGTCGGGTCTGGTGGCCTTCGGAGACATGCCCAACGACATCCCGATGCTGGGGATGGCTCGACTCGGCGTCGCCATGGGCAACGCTCACCCCGAAGCCAAAGCCGCAGCCGACGAGGTCACCGACACCAATTCGGCACACGGGGTCGCAAAAGTCCTCGAGCGCTGGTGGTCGTAGAACCCACCAGCGCCCGAGGACGTGTACTGCTCGAGTGTCAGCCGACAGGCGCGCTGTTGGCCATTTCCTGGGCAAAGGTCTCGTTGTAGGTCTTGAGGACCTTCGTGACCATGCCGGTGATCTGGTTGAAGATCAGCGAACCGTTCTCGAAGTCACTGCGCAGGCCGTCCGGGATCGAGTACTCGTCCGAGATCGGCAATCCCAGTTCACCCGCGTCGGAACCGAAACTCTGCCACGACTTGAAGATCTCGCCGAGCACGGTGAACACTCCGCCGTTCGGCGAGGTGTAGACAGCGCCGTTCTGGAACAGCGCACCCTGGTTGCCGAGCTTCGCCTGCAGAATTCCGGACAGTGCCTGGCCGAGGCGTCCGATCTCGCCACCTTCGGCGATCCACTTCTGCGCGAGCGGTGAATTGTCGGTGATCTGCAGAATCTGGGTGACCAGATCCGGGATCGACGAACCGGTGCCACCGGTGACCGTGTCGACCGGAGTGGTCGGCTTGGGCGCAGGCGTCGACGGATTGGAAGGGTTCGAGGGGTTCAACGTTCCCCCGATGTTCGCGGCCGCGATGTTCCGGATGTCGTTCATGTGTGCGTATGCGGCATCACCCGGGCACGCGGTGTTTCCGACGTCGCGGTGGGCGAAGATGATCGGCAGATCGACTGCTGCGCCCTGCGGGTACGGCGTGAACTCGGTGCCCTCGGAGTACATCGTCGTTCGGCCCTTGGGATCGAGTCCGGCCATGCCGAGCTTCCAACCGAGGAACTTGCCGACGGCGTTGAGCGTCGCCTGCGAAGGCTCGACGGTGGAGTAGTCGCCCATCATCGCGATACCGGTGGTGTTCTCGTTGAATCCACCCGCGTGTGCACCCTGAACTGCCTTGTCGAGTCCGCCTGCGCGGCCTTCGAAGGTCTGACCGTACTTGTCGACGAGGACGTTGTATCCGACGTCGCACCAGCCGAGCGTCTGTGCGTGGTAGGCGTAGATCGAGCGGACGATGCCGGCCGATTCGGCCTTCGTGTAGTTGTTGCTACCTGCGGTGTGGTGAACGGTCGCGCCACCGATGAAGTCGTCGTAGGTGGGGGAGTCGCAGCGAAGTGACTCGTCTGCTCCCCACTGAGCGCGGGTGATGACGGACGGTCCGCTGCCGCCGAGCGGCGCTGCGACGGCCTGCAGATTGCTGTCTGCCTCGCTGGCACCCGGGTCGATCAACACGGCGGTGACGGCATCTGCTGCCGTCGTCACCTGGCGAAGCGGCTTGGACACCGAAGCGGGTGTGTACCCGAGTTCGCCGGTGGCTGCGGGTGCTTCAGCGGGGGCAGCTTCCGGAGCGGGCGCGGGGGCAGCTTCCGGAGCCGGGGCCGGCACAGCCTCGGCTGCGGGAGCAGCGGCACCCTGCGGCGTGAGGATCTGGATGGACTTGGTGGCGCCGACGAAGACCGGTTCGGTGGCGGTACCGGAGTTGGTGGCCTGATCCGAGCTGGCGGAGTCGATGGCGTCAGGGGTGAACCACGGGCCCCAGGTGCCGTCTTCGGCCAGGGCGCGGACCTTGGACTGCGCCGAGGCGATGGTGTCCGAGGTCAACGCGACCATGCTGAACGGAGTGTCGCGGGTGACTTCCTTGACCACGGCACCTGGCTCTTCCTCGGAAGGAACCGGAGCGGTTTCGGTCGGGGCGCCGGGAGCAGCGGGTGCCGGGAACAGCTCGGTCGGCAGCGTGATCCCGGGAGGTAGCGGGATTTCGGTCGGGAGCTTGAGGTTTCTGAGATCGCCCAGGTTGATGTCGGGGAGATCGAGACCGGTCAGCTCCTTGACCGGAATGATGATGTCGGGCACCGACGCGAGGAGCACCTCTGCGATCTGGGTCGGCACTGCTACTGACGTCGTCTCGTTCGCGGAACGTACATCGGACGTAGTGCTCGTGAAGCCGTAGACCGCAAAAGGACTTGCGACAGCCACTGCGGCTACAGCCCCGAGTACGAGCGAGGGCTTCGGTCGACGGTGTGGCAAGGGATTACTCCTCGGTTGTAGTTACTTGCGAGCGAACTTCAGGGCCGATGACGGCCGTGAACGGAATCCTTCAAAACCGGATCCGAGCAGGTCGGATGCCATGTTCTGGGGTTGAACTCCAGTTTTCGGACGCGTACGTCTGCAACTCGTGATGCTGATGTGACTCGTGTGACTGGTGTTGCTAACTCCAAACACTCTTGCCACACTAGTCACAAAAGTCCATAACGCTCAACCTTAGGGTGAGACTTTAGTTAAATCGTTGTGGACTGGCCTGCGCGCGAAGTACCGACTTCGCGGACTCGTGAGGCCGGTAGCGATGAGGAGAGCATTGATGGCGAGAAGCGGAAGAAGCGGAACTGCAGGTAAGAAGCCTGTGTCCGGTCGCGCAGGTCGCTTTCTGGTGGGCGGACCCGGGAGGCGAACCTCGCTGATGCGGATCTCGGTCCTCGGTCTCGTTCCGGCTCTTGCGCTCGGCGTCGCGATCGGAGGTTTCACGCAAATCCGCGCTGACGAGCCGTCGATCCTGCACGCCGTCGCTGCCGACACGCAGTTCACGCTCTCCGGGCACGGCAACGGACATGGCCGTGGAATGGGCCAGTGGGGCGCTTACGGCTACGCCAAGAACGACGGCTGGTCCGGCGAGCGAATCCTCAGTCACTACTATGGGGGAACCGTCCTGGACTCGATGCCGCCTGCCCAGATGAGTGTGCGGCTCACGGCCCAGGACAACTCGACGCTCGACGTCTACTCCGACGCCGGCCTCGTGGTCAACGGTCAGCGCACCGCGCCCGGCGAGGCTGCCCATCTCACTGCACTGCCCGGGGGCGGTGCGCAGGTAGTGGTCACCAGCGGGTGTGGTGGCGGGGTTGTCTGGGAAGCGGTCACCGACCATCCGTGGGTGGACCCGGTGGACCTCGGTCCTGATCGACCCGCCGACCAGTTCCTGAAGCTGTGCAACAACGACGCGCCCTATCGAGGCGCCCTCGGCGTAGTGCTCGACAACGGCTCGGCTCGGACAGTCAATCTCCTCGACATGGAGGACTACCTGCTCGGCGTGGTGCCGGTCGAAGCGAAGGCCGAATGGGCCGATTCCGGTGGGGCCGAAGCGCTACGGGCGCAAGCCGTGGCAGCACGCTCGTACGCTGCGACCGAGCATCGCAGCTCGTACGCCGACACCTGCGACACTCAGGACTGCCAGGTCTACGGCGGAGCGGGCAAGGAAGATCCCCGCACCACCGAAGCCGTCCGGTCCACCGCCGGCGCCGTTCTGTCGCGTGACGGCAAGATTGTTGCCACCGAATTCTCCTCGTCCACAGGAGGTTACAGCTCCGGCGGTGAATTCCCGGCCGTCGAGGATCTCGGTGATGCCCTTTCTCCGAATCATGACTGGACAGTGAATCTGACCGCAGGGCAGATTGCGGAGGCCTTCGATGTGGGTGAGCTGCAATCGCTCAAGATTCTCTCGCGCAACGGATTCGGTACCGACGGCGGGCGAGTGACGGCAGTCGAGGTAGTCGGAACAGATGCAACTGTTGGCGCCACCGGAATTCAGTTCCGCCAGAAACTCGGCCTGAAATCCGACTGGTTCACCATCGGTGACGGTGCGGGTGTGGTAGTGGCACCGGATTCGGAATCGACAGTGCCGGAATCCAATTCGCCATCCGACGATCCATCGGGTACGGTTACGGAGACGCAGATCGAGAAGAAGTATCGGGAGCTCGGCGGTGAAAGCGGCTCTCTCGGTGCTCCTGCCGGCCCGGAGATGCAGTTGCCCTCCGAAGCAGGCACTTTCCGTGTCTACGAAAACGGAACCATCATCTGGACAAAGGTTTTGGGCGCGCAGGTAGTTGATGCCAACGTGCTCCGCGAGTGGATACCGACGGGCGGAAGCTAGGGGAAGGTCGGTCGGTAGCGACTCGCACGTATCGACTCTGAAGGGTCTCTGCCGTAACCCGGCGGAGGCCCTTCAGGTCGTTCAGGGTTCGTTGGTTGTCGGTCAGATGGTCGGGGCGTCGCCGAGCAGGCGGTACTCGAGCCACAACTCCGCACGTTCCGTGGGGGAGCCGAGGTCGAGCTGGAGAAGGCTCTCGATCCGAGCGAGTCTGCTGCGCAACGTATGCCGATGAATATTCAGCGCTGTGGCTGCGGCGTCGCCCACCCCGTTGTGTGCCAACCACATGGCCAAGGTCCGGTAGAGATCGCTACCGCCCTTCGCTTCCAGAAGCGGGCGCAAGTGTGCCGCCGCGAATGCCGTCGAGCGATCCTGGTCGAGAAATGCGGACAATCCGCTCTCCGAGAGTTCGGCGAACCGCATCGAAGGCAGGTTGCGGGCACCGGCCTCGGCTGCTGCCTGCGCGGCTTGGCGTCTGGCGCGCGAGAGATCGTCCCACCACAGCATGTCCGACACGCCGACGGTGACGTCGATTTCGTTGACACGGGCGAGGATTCGCCCGCTGTCGGTAGCCGAGACGACGGCAATCAGTGCACCGTCGGTGATGCCGAACGCCAGATCGCGGCTGAGACCATCGAGCAGTGAGACGGACACGCTCTCGAGCAGGCCACTCGGGCCCGCTACGTGGAAGACCTGGAAAGGCTCGACCGGAAATCCTCCCCACAGTTCCCCGGAGATGTTGCGGGCGAGCGCATTCTGTCCCTCGAACAGCTGATGCATCGCAACGGTACGAAGGTGGTTCATCGTCAGCTGTGCGTCTCGGGTTCGAGCCGTCATCAACGTGAGCAGAGACGCGGCTGCGATGACGATGCCCTGATTCAGTGAACCGACGGCGCCGGGGCAGCCGGCGACGAGGTACCCCATCAGCTTTCCCCTCGACGTCAGCAGCGGATGGGAGATGACGTCCTCGTTCTCACTCGTGAGGAAACTGACTTCCATCGGGCGGGCGTCGCGCTCGGGGGCAGTTCGCTCGATTCCGGCGGCCGCGGCGGTGTGTGAGATCTCGACGGTATGTCCGGCCGAGTCCAGCAGAGCCGCCCATCCGCCGATCAATTCCGCCACCCGTCGTACGACTGCCCGGGTGCCGTTGACCGTCACCGCAGCTTGAAGCAGTCGCCGCAGGCTCTGGTAATTGCTGCGCAGCGCTTTCATGTCGTCGTCGGATTGCGCCTTCGACACCGCTTTGGTCAGGGCGATGAAAGGTGTTCGCAATGGGACGTCGAGAAGGGGCACACTGAAACGGGTGGCCGCATCCACCAGAGTCTGTGGCGCCTGCTCGTATCCGAGGCCGGTTCCGAAACCGATTCCGGCAATTCCGGCCGCCACCAGGGTCCGTACGAATCGGGTCGTTTCCGCGGCCGTCGTCGGTAGTGACACCCCGGTGATGAGTAGTAGTTCACCGCCGTCGAGGAAGGGCGTCGGGTCGGGAAGTTCGGAGACATGTGCCCAGGTCAGGGTGCGATCGAGCTGGTCGTGCCCAGCCAGGACGCGAAGGCCGAACTGTTCGGTCGCACAAAGCTGGCGGAGCGTGATGGGCATGAGTCCAGTCTGACACCTCGAACTTGCCACTTTGTAGTGCCTGCGGTCACGTTTGTACAAAGTGGAGCCTGACGCGAGCTTGCCGAAGGTCCGACACTGGCGCTATCGAAAATGCGCTCCGGATAGAGCGCCACCGAGATCCACGTTCCGAACAGCCCACAAGGAGTACTGATGTCCAGTACAGACCAGCCGGCACTTCAGCACACGCTGAAGAAGCGGCATCTGTCGATGATTGCGATCGCAGGCGTCATCGGCGCCGGACTGTTCGTCGGCTCCGGTGTGGCGATCCAGGAGACGGGACCCGGTGTCCTGATTTCCTACGCGCTTGCCGGCGTCGTCGTCATCCTCGTGATGCGCATGCTCGGTGAGATGTCGGCAGCGTCGCCGGAAACCGGCTCGTTCTCCTCGTACGCCGACAAGGCCATCGGCCGCTGGGCGGGCTTCTCGATCGGCTGGCTGTACGCGTGGTTCTGGATCATCGTGCTCGGTATCGAGGCCACCGCCGGTGCCCTCATCATGAATCGCTGGGTCCCCGGCGTTCCCCAGTGGACCTGGGCATTGATTCTGATGATCGTGCTGACGCTGACCAACATCATCTCGGTCAAGTCGTTCGGCGAGTTCGAGTTCTGGTTCGCCTCCATCAAGGTCGTCGCCATCATCGCGTTCCTCGGCATGGGCATCGTGGCGATCTGCGGATGGATGCCCGGCGTCGAAGCACCCGGAATGACAAACCTGACCGGTCACGGCGGCTTCCTGCCGAACGGAACAGGAGCGATGCTCGCCGCAGTCCTTGTGGTCGTGTTCTCGTTCTTCGGGGCCGAAATCGCCACGATCGCCGCCGGTGAATCGGCCAACCCGCTCGAAGCTGTTCGCGCAGCCGTCAAATCCGTCGTCTGGCGAATTCTCATCTTCTACATCGGCTCGATCGCGGTGGTCGTCACCCTGCTTCCCTGGGACAGCGCGTCGGTTGCACTCAGCCCGTACGTCGCCGTCATGGACTCCTACGGCATTCCGGCCGCGGGCAACATCATGGACGTCGTCGTCCTCACGTCGGTTCTGTCCTGCCTCAACTCGGGTCTCTACACCGCGAGCCGCATGATCTTCTCCCTCGCCGGCCGCGGCGACGCCCCCAAGTCGCTCTCACGTATCGAGAAGACCGGCGTCCCGATGCGCGCTGTCCTGGTCTCGACGATCGTCGGCTTCCTGACCGTCGGCATGAACTACCTCTCCCCGGACAAGGTCTTCCTGTTCCTGGTCAACTCCTCCGGTGCGATCGCGCTGTTCGTCTGGCTGGTCATCTCGGTGTCCCAGCTGCGCACCCGCCGCAAGCTCGAAGCTTCGGGCCAGGAGCTGGAACTCAAGATGTGGTTCTTCCCGTACCTGACCTACGCCACGATCGCCGCCATCATCGCGCTCTGCATCGGCATGCTCACCCTGGACTCGACGCGCAGCCAGATGATCGTGTCCCTGGGACTTGCAGCGATCCTCGTGGGTATCGGGCTCTACCGCTACCGGAACCACAAAGACACCGACGCCGACGCCGACGCCGAGGTCGTGCCCGTCGCCGAGAGCGCTCCCACACCCTGACACCAACGTCCCCATCTGCGAGATACTTCGATGTCCTAGTATCGGCCACGGACAGAGAAATCGACGTGAGCACAGCAGATGGGGACAATCATGACCACACCCGAACCGATCGTCATCGTCGACGGGGCCAGGACCCCCGTCGGTAGCTTCGGCGGCGTCTTCAAGGACGTACCCGCACACGAGCTGGGCGCCGCAGCAGCCAAGGCCGCGCTGAGCCGCGCCGGCGTTGCGCCCGAAGACATCGACGAGGTCGTCATGGGCTGCATCGGCCAGGTCGGCCCGGACGCCTACAACGCACGCCGCGTCGGCATCGCCGCCGGACTGCCCGAGAACGTCCCCGCCTACACCGTCAACCGCCTCTGTGGAAGCGGCCTGCAGGCTGTGTGGTCTGCGGCGATGCAGATGCGATGGGGCGCAGCTGCCATCACGCTCGCCGGCGGTGACGAGAGCATGTCTCGCATGCCCTTCTACGACTTCGCCGCCCGCTCGGGCTACAAGCTCGGCGATCGCAGCCTCGTCGACGGCACCGTCGCGATGCTCACCGACCCGTTCAGCAAGGCTCACATGGGCCGCACTGCCGAAGCCGTCGCCCGTAAGTACGGCGTCAGTCGCGAGCAGCAGGACGAGTTCGCCGTCGAATCTCAGCGCCGCGCCGCTACCGACGCAGCGAAGGCGGCATTCGCCGAGGAAATCACTCCCGTAGAGACCGGTGGTCGGCGCTCCGTCACCGTCACCGAGGACGAGCATCCCAAGCCCGGAACCACCGTCGAAACCCTCGCCAAGCTGCGCCCCGCATTCGAAGAGGGCGGATCCGTCACCGCCGGTAACGCGTCGGGCATCAACGACGGCGCCGGCGCACTCGTCCTCGCGACGGGCACCGAGGCAGCCAAGCGCGGTCTCACCGGACTGGTCACGCTCGAAACCGTCACGACGGCAGCCATGGAGCCCGGCCTGATGGGCTACGCTCCCGTGCTCGCTCTCGAAAAGCTCTTTGCGCAAACAGGATTGAAGCCTTCCGACATCGGCACCGCCGAGGTCAACGAGGCGTTCGCTTCGCAGGCCATCGCCGTCATCCGTGACAGTGGCCTGGATCCGGAGAAGACCAACCCGTACGGCGGAGCGATCGCCCTCGGACACCCGGTCGGCGCCACCGGAGCCATCCTGACCCTGCGTGCCGCGCGCGACATGGTTCGCCGCGACCTCGAATTCGGCATCGTCACCATGTGCATCGGCGGCGGTCAGGCACTCGCTGCCCTGCTGAAGCGGGTCTGATCATGGCGACCAAGCGCAAGCCGTCGTGGCACGACGACGAGATCACCGCAGTAGCCGAACTGGCCCGTGGTTTCTTCGATCGTGAACTGATCGCCAAGCGTGAGCAGTGGGACGCTCAGCATCGCGTCGACCGGTCCGTGTGGCTCGAAGCCGGCAAGCTCGGCCTGCTGTGCTGCTCGATTCCCGAGGAATACGGCGGGGGCGGTGGAACTTTCGCGCACGATCTCGCTGTCTTCGAGGCGCAGGGCTACTGCGGTGACTATGCGCTCGGTAACTCCGTGCACAGTGGCATCGTCGCCCACTACGTGCTCGAGTACGGAAGCGAAGAGCAGAAGAAGGCCTGGCTGCCAGGTATGGCGACGGGCGAAATCCTCGGCGCCATCGGAATGACCGAGCCAGGAACAGGTTCCGACCTCAAGGCAATCACCACGTCCGCGATCCGTGACGGTGACCACTACGTCGTGAACGGGTCGAAGACCTTCATCACCAATGGTGGCAGCGCCGACATGATCGTGCTTGCCGTCAAGACCGACCCCAAGGCGGGCGCCAAGGGTGTCTCGCTCCTGATTGTGGATCTTCGTGACTGCGAAGGCTTTGCGGTCGGCCGCGTGCTCGACAAGGTCGGTCAGCACGGCGCCGATACGTCGGAGCTGTCCTTCACCGACGTTCGCGTTCCCGTCTCGAACCTCCTCGGTGAGTCCGAGGGGCTCGGCTTCGGTCAGTTGATGGCGCAGCTGGTGCAGGAACGCCTCATCATCGGCGCGCAGGCCATCGGCACCATCGAGCGTGCAGTCGAGGAGACCGTCGCATACACCAAGGCGCGTCAAGCGTTCGGGCACAGCCTCTTCGAGTTCCAGAACACCGCCTTCGAGCTGGCTGAGTGCCAGACGATCGCACG
The DNA here is from genome assembly GCF_018588185.1 of Rhodococcus sp. WY5. Classification (NCBI taxonomy): domain Bacteria; kingdom Bacillati; phylum Actinomycetota; class Actinomycetes; order Mycobacteriales; family Nocardiaceae; genus Rhodococcus; species Rhodococcus sp. WY5. The sequence continues at coordinate 921,517 of NZ_JAAMPR010000001.1, read as the reverse complement.
CACCTGCCGTGTCTTCCTCGACAACTGCATCGAGGATCACCTCAACGGCGAGCTGGACGGCGCAGACGCCGCGATGGTCAAGTACTGGCTCACCGAGCAGCAATGCGCCGTCGTCGACCGGTGCGTGCAGCTCTACGGCGGATACGGCTACATGCGTGAATACCCGATCGCGCGCATGTACGAGGACTCCCGCGTCCAGAAGATCTACGCCGGCGCCAACGAAGTGATGAAGGGCATCATCGCGAAGAGTCTTTGATCACCGGCGTCGAAAACCATTGACACCGACCAGGCACCCACCGAGCATTTCGGTGGGTGCCTTTGTGTGTGCCCACAAGCGGTATCGAGCTGTTCGGAAGGCAAACACTGATGAGCTTCACCATCGACGTCGGGTCGGCACGCGTCACCCAACTGACAGAGCTGGCGCACTGGCCGTTTCCGCCGCGAGAGCTCTTTCCCCAGGCGAGTGAGGCCGAGATCAGTGAAGCGTCGGCGCGGCTGGCACCGGAGTTCTTCGACGAGGGTAGTGGTGACCTCGTGCTTGCCATCCACACCTACCTGGTGGAGATCGGCGGCAAGGCCGTCGTCGTCGACACCGGTAACGGCAACAGCAAGCACCGGCCGAACCTCTTGCCGCATCACATGTTCGGTACCGACTACCTCGCACGCTTCGCAGCCACCGGTGTGTCCGTCGACGACGTCGATCTGGTGGTCAGCACACATCTGCACCCCGACCACTGTGGCTGGAACACCGCCCTCGACGCCGAAACCTGGCGGCCTACCTTCCCCCGCGCGACCTACATTTTCGATCGCACCGAACTGGCCGCGCTCGAACAACTCGCTGCCGACGGTCCACACGAAGGAGTGGTCTCGGATCTGGCGCAGACCTTCGAGGACAGCGTCCGTCCCGTTCTGGACGGGGCGAAGTGGGAGGCGGTCGACGACGGCCACGTCCTGGTCGAGTCCGAAGGCACACGCGTCGTCGTTCGCAGCGCGCCCGGCCACACGCCGGGCCATATCGTGATCGAGATTCGCACTGCCGACGGCGGCGCCGTCATCTCCGGCGATGTGATCCACCATCCGATCCAGTTTCTGTACCCGGACCTCAGTCAGGGCGGCGACGCGGATCCCGAGATCGCCAGGGTCACCCGCCGCGAACTTCTCGAACGCTGCGCGTCGGAGGGACTGCTTCTACTTCCCGCACACTTTCCGGTCGACAAACCGATCACGGTTCGGTTGAACGAGGACGATCGCCCGATGGCACCTTCGATATATGTTGCGAGGCCTGCATAGAATGGGCCAATGCCTGCGACCGAATCGACGCCATCGCTCTCCGGCAGGCCGCTTTCGAGTCGGATCGGATACGGCTTGGTCAAAGCCGCACTCCGCGTGAGGCAGTCGTACGCGGAGGCTTTGTCTCGCGTCGGACTGCTGCCCAATCATCACGCCATTCTCAGCACACTCGATGAACTCGGCCCATGCCATCAAAAGGAGCTTGCTTCCCGAGTGGTGGTCGACCCCGGTGACATCGTTGCCTATCTCGACAGTCTGCAGGAGTCGGGATACGTTGTGCGCGAACGTGATCAATCTGATCGGCGTAGGCAGGTCGTTTCGATCACGGACTCCGGAGTAGCGAAGTTGATCGAGGGTGATGCGGCCCTCGACGGCGTCGAGCAAGAGGTCTTCGAGTCGTTGACCGATCGGGAACGTGAGACATTGACGGTCGTATCCGCCAAGCTCACGGGGCCGACGGCGCGGCCGTCAGAGGCCTGATGATTCCGGGTACTCTTTTGCTCGTCTCGGCTGGACGCTTGTGGCCCCAGTAACTCGGTTGGTTGTAAGTTCTTGCCACCCAACTCAGATCGTCAACGGTGAGTCCACCGAACCCGTACTCGATCTGCAGACCGGACGGGCTGCCGATGTAGATCGACGTCATCAGGTCATTGGTGTGGCGCCCCAGCGTTTGCATGACCTCGGTGTCGTGGCTGTCGAGAAGATCGATCAGGCGTCCGAGATCGTCCATGCATTCGACTTCGAGCATGAGGTGGTTGAATCCGACGTGGCCGGGATATTCGGCCAGTGCAAGTGAATGATGACGTCCGTTGACGTGATAGAAGCGCACGGTGAATTGGTCGTTGGTGATCCGGTCCGATAGTCGGAAACCCAGCACATCCACGTAAAACTTGTTGGCTTCCTCGATATTCGGTACCTGTAAAACGATGTGGCCCAGGCCTTGATCTCCGGTCACGAATCCGCCGCGCATGACACGACCCGGTGTGAACGACAGTGGCGTCGATGCCTTTCCCCACGAAATCTCGTGTCGAGTTCCCCATGGGTCGGTGAACCACACGAGTTCGGCGACTTGCCGCTCGGCGAGCAGGTCGGGATTGCCGTCGTGCAGCGTGATGCCGCTCCGGTCGAGGTGCGCGGCGAACGAGTGAAGATCGGATTCATTGGCCATTGCCCAACCGGCGTACAGGAATTCGTCTACCTTGCCGGGGTGGACGGCAATTCGATAGTTGACGTCGTCTACTGCGAGCCGGATTGCGCCATCCGGCCCGTCTGGTGACAGTTTCGCGCCCAGAAGTCCGGTTCCGTACTTTCTCCAGTCCTGAGCCCTGGGTGACGCGACTCCGATATACGACAGTTCCTGGATCACGATGATCTCCCTCGAATGCACTTGATGGTTGCTGTTCCCAAAATATAAGCAGTGTGACCAATGATTGGCAAGACAATCGTTGGTTTTGCCAAGCAGTTTGTGAGTGGCAGCCGCCAGTGATGCTGAATCAGGAAACGAGGGCCATAGTCCCTGGTGACGCATCCAACCCTCGGCTTCCGAACAGGTCCGATACCCTGGTTCATCGTGACCGCTGCAAATTCAGAGACCGCCCGTGCCCAGTACGACCTGATCGTCGTCGGTTCGGGATTCTTCGGGCTGACCATCGCCGAGCGTGCCGCTACCCAGCTGGGTAAGCGCGTGCTGGTGCTGGATCGCCGTCACCACCTGGGGGGAAACGCATACTCGGAGGCAGAGCCGGAGACCGGCATCGAGGTCCACAAGTACGGTGCCCACCTGTTCCACACCTCCAACAAGAAGGTCTGGGACTACGTCACCCAGTTCACGGAGTTCACGAACTACCAGCACCGCGTCTTCGCGCTGCACAAGGGACAGGCGTACCAGTTCCCGCTGGGACTCGGTCTCGTGTCGCAGTTCTTCGGTCGGTACTTCACTCCCGAAGAAGCACGCGCCCTCATCGCCGAGCAGTCCAGCGAGATCGATTCGAAGGACGCCTCCAATCTCGAAGAGAAGGCGATCTCCCTGATCGGGCGCCCGCTCTACGAAGCATTTGTGCGTGACTACACGGCTAAGCAGTGGCAGACCGACCCCACCGAGCTGCCCGCGGCGAATATCGCCCGCCTGCCGGTCCGCTACAACTTCGACAACCGCTACTTCAACGACACGTACGAGGGCCTGCCCGTCGACGGCTACACGGCGTGGCTCGAGAACATGGCGAAGGATCCGAAGATCGAGGTCCGCCTCGACACCGATTACTTCGACGTCCGCGACGAACTGCGCACCGCCAGCCCCGACGCACCCGTCATCTACACGGGCCCGCTCGACCGCTACTTCGACTACTCCGAAGGTGCACTGGGATGGCGCACCCTCGATTTCGAGACCGAGGTTCTGCCCACCGGAGACTTCCAGGGCACCCCGGTCATGAACTACAACGACGCCGACGTGCCGTTCACCCGAATCCACGAGTTCCGTCACTTCCATCCGGAGCGCGAGTACCCGACCGACAAGACCGTCATCATGCGTGAGTTCTCACGTGCAGCGGAGGCGAAGGACGAGCCGTACTACCCGATCAACACTCCGGAGGATCGTGAGAAGCTCTCCGCGTACCGCTCACGCGCCAAGAAGGAGACCGCGGAGAACAAGGTCCTCTTCGGCGGGCGTCTCGGTACCTACCAGTACCTGGACATGCACATGGCGATCGCCAGCGCGTTGACGATGTTCGAGAACACCCTGCGCCCGCATCTCGAAACGGGTGCGGAATTGGCAGGGGAGAGCGAATGAACGCACGTCATCTACTCGAAGGCGAAGATGCCGTCAGCGGCGACGAGGTGACCTACCTCGGCAAGTCCCTGCTCCAGCGGATCATCCTGCCCCGCGCCGGTGAGCCGCTCGACGTCCGCACGTTGTACTTGGAAGAGTCCTGGTCCAACAGTCGGCGGGCGCACTCGACCTCGCGCACGTCGGTAGCGCTCGGCGCCGAGACCGAGGTCTCGTTCGCCACGTACTTCAACGCGTTCCCTGCCAGCTACTGGCGTCGATGGTCCATCCTGAAATCGGTGGTCCTTCGTCTCGAGCTGTCCGGCCACGGCCGCGTCGACATCTACCGTTCCAAGGCGGATTCCTCGCGAATTCACGTGGAAGGCAAGGAATTTGCCGACGGCGATGCCGCGGTCGAGTTCGAGGTGGAACTGGCGCCGTTCGAGGACGGTGGCTGGATCTGGTTCGACATCACCACCGATACGGCAGTGGTCGTCGAGAGCGGCGGCTGGTACGCGCCCGTCGAGGCTCCCGGCGAAGCGACTGTCGCCGTTGGTATTCCGACGTTCAACCGTCCGACCGACGCGGTCAAGGCGCTTGCTGCACTGGCTTCGGATCCGCTGGTGTCGGACGTGATCAAGGCCGTCATCATGCCGGATCAGGGCACCCGCAAGGTGCGTGACGAACCCGGATTCGCCGAAGCTGCTGCAGCGCTCGGTGATCGGCTCGCCATTCACGATCAGGGCAACCTCGGCGGCTCGGGCGGATACAGCCGAATCATGTACGAGGCACTCAAGACGACGCAGTGCCAGCACATCCTGTTCATGGACGACGACATCGAGATCGAACCGGACTCGATTCTGCGTGCGCTTTCGTTCTCGCGTTTCGCGAAGTCGCCGATGCTGGTGGGTGGGCAGATGCTCAACCTGCAGGAACGAAGCCACCTCCACGTGATGGGTGAAGTGGTCGACCGCGGCATCTTCATGTGGACCGCGGCACCGAACGTCGAATACGACCACGATTTCTCGAAGAAGCCGCTGCGCGAATCGAAACTCCTGCACCGCCGCATCGACGTCGACTTCAACGGCTGGTGGATGTGCATGATCCCGCGCCAGGTCGCCGAAGAAATCAAGCAGCCGCTACCGCTTTTCATCAAGTGGGACGACTGCGAATACGGTTTGCGCGCAAAGAAAGCCGGATACCCGACCGTCACACTTCCGGGTGCCGCGATCTGGCACATGGCGTGGAGCGACAAGGACGACGCCATCGACTGGCAGGCGTACTTCCACCTCCGTAACCGTCTGGTGGTGGCCGCGCTCCACATGCCGGGCAACGGCCGTGGCCTCGTGGTCAACACGGTGAAGGCAACGCTCAAGCACCTGCTGTGTCTCGAGTACTCCACCGTCGCGATCCAGAACAAGGCCATCGCGGACTTCCTCGCCGGACCCGAGCACGTCGCGAACATGCTGCCGACGGCACTCGGTGAGGTCCACGCCCAGCGCAAGGAATTCTCCGACGCGGTCGTACTGCCGTCGTCGACTGCGTTGCCGCTGCCCTCCGGTGCGGATGTCGGAGACGTGAGCCTGCCGCTGTCGACCGTCGCGAAGATCACCCGGGTCCTCAGGGCCGGAGTGCACAACGTGAAGCCGGCCAAGCCGGAACACCTCGAGCGCCCTCAGCTCAACGTTCCGACCATCGACGCCCGTTGGTTCCTGCTCTCGCAGGTCGACGGCGTCACCGTCACCACGGCCGACGGTCGCGGCGTCGTCTACCGCAAGCGAAACCCGAAACTCGCGCTCGAACTGCTCAAGGAAGCAACACGGTTGCGCCGCGAACTCGCCGCCCGTTTCCCCGAGCTCAAGAAGCAGTACCAGGACGCCGTTCCTTCACTGACCAGCACGGAAAGGTGGGAACGTGTCTTCGGCATCTCCTGAAGTACAGATTCTGGCCGGGATTCAGTCGACCGTCGGGCAGCTGCCGGGAGCCGTCAAGGTCGCCCGCGGTATGTCTCACTTCGGTGAGCACTCCCTCGGGTGGATCGCGATCGCTGCCGTCGGAGCTGCTGTGGACAAGCCGCGTCGACGGGAATGGGCCGGAGCAGCCGTCGGAGCATTCGGTGCACACGCCGCCTCCGTGGTGATCAAACGAGTGGTCAGGCGCAAGCGACCTTCCGATCCTTCGGTGCAGGTCAACGTCTCGACACCGAGCAAGCTCAGCTTCCCGTCATCACACGCGACGTCGACGACGGCGGCGGCTGTGCTGATCGGTCGGCTCACCGGGCTACCCTTACCGGCGTTGCTGGTGCCCCCGATGATGCTCTCGCGTCTGGTCCTGGGAGTTCACTACCCGACCGACGTACTCGCCGGAGCGGCACTGGGAGCCGCATCCGCGGCGGTAGTTCGCCGGGTCGAAGAAGCCAGAGCCGAACAGAAATGTGGAGATAAATGAGCGAGGAACCGGCTACGGTCAGCGGACCCCCGAAGTCCCTGCCCGCCGGCATCGTCAAGGCGCTTCGCCCACGTCAGTGGGTCAAGAACGTCCTTGTGCTGGCAGCGCCCATCGCGGCCGGAACCGCCACCGAAGCCGACGTGCTGTTGCCCGTCGCGCTGGCGTTCGTCGTGTTCTGTATGGCGGCATCAGGCATCTATCTCGTCAACGACGCGATGGATGTCGAAGCCGACCGTGCTCACCCCACGAAGCGATTCCGTCCCATCGCGGCCGGAGTTCTACCCGTCAACATCGCCTACGGCATGGCAGTCGTGCTGCTTGCCGGTGCGATCGGGCTGTCCTTCCTGGCCAACTGGCAACTCGCCGTGGTCATGGGCGTGTACATCGTCATCCAGCTCGCCTACTGCTTCGGTCTCAAGCATCAGGCCGTCATCGACATCTGCATCGTCTCGTCCGGCTTCCTGCTTCGAGCGATCGCCGGTGGCGTTGCCGCCGAGATCGATCTCTCGCAGTGGTTCCTGCTGATGATGGCGTTCGGCTCACTCTTCATGGCGGCAGGCAAGCGCTACGCCGAACTGCAGTTGGCCGAGAAGACCGGCGCCAAGATCCGTAAGTCCCTCGAGAGCTACACGATGACGTACCTGCGTTTCGTGTGGACGATGGCAGCGACGACGCTGGTCCTCTGCTACGGACTGTGGGCGTTCCAACAGGACGCCATCAAGGGCACCAACTGGTACGCCATCTCGATGGTGCCGTTCACCATCGCGGTGCTGCGATACGCGGTGGACGTCGACGGCGGCGAAGCCGGAGAGCCTGAGGAGATCGCGCTCGGTGACCGGGTGCTGCAACTCCTCGCGATTGCGTGGATCGGAGTAGTGGGTGTCGCTGTCTACCTCGTCTGAGCCACGCACCGAGGCCGACCCGCACGTCGACACTGCGGCGAATCGCACCACCCTCAGTCGAGGAGTTTTTCTCGGCGGGGTGGTGCTTGCTGCTGCCCTCATGTTCTGGGGTGCGTGGGAGCGTCGCTGGATCGCCGACGACGGACTCATCGTCTTGCGAACCGTCCGCAACCTGCTCGCGGGGAACGGCCCGGTCTTCAACGCGGGTGAGCGTGTCGAGGCGAACACGAGTACCGCGTGGACGTACATCGTCTACGCGTTCAGTTGGCTCACGCAGATCCGTCTCGAATACGTTGTTCTGACGATCGCGCTCGTACTCTCGACTGCTGCCGTCGTGTTGGCGATGCTCGGCACCGGTCGTCTGTACCGCGGCGTTCGGCCGTCGGCGGGCGGAACGATCCTGCTGGTACCGGCGGGTGTTCTCGTCTACATCGCGGTTCCGCCTGCGCGAGATTTCGCCACTTCCGGGCTCGAGACATGCTTGGTGATCTTCTGGATCGCGCTCCTGTGGGTACTGCTCGTTCGGTGGGCGCAGGCGTCGACGCCGTCCACGGCGTCGATCCTGACTCTCTCGTTCGTGGCCGGACTCGGACCACTGGTTCGACCCGAGATGGCGATTCCCGGTGCTGCCGCGTTGATGATGATCGTTCTCTCCGCAGGCCTGACCTGGAAGATTCGCACACTGATCGTCGTCGTCGCCGGACTTGTCCCGGTGGGCTATCAGATCTGGCGAATGGGCTATTACGCCTTGCCGTACCCGAACACCGCGGTGTCGAAGGACGCCGGTGGCGCGAAGTGGGCGCAGGGTTTTGCGTACCTGTGGAACCTGGTCGGGCCGTACCTGCTCTGGTTGCCGTTGCTGTTCCTGCTCATCGGTGCGCTGCTGCTCGTGTGGCGAAGCCGAGCGGACACACCTACCGCTACCGCAGATCAACCCGCACGCCCGCTGTGGCAGCGCTTTCAGCAGTTTCTGCGCACGCCGCGGGCGATTGTCACCTTCATTCTCGGCAGTGGGCTGATCCTCGGGATCTACTCTCTGCGCGTCGGCGGCGACTTCATGCACGGCCGCGTCCTGTTGCCGGTGCTGTTCTGCCTGCTCATCCCGGTGGCGGTCATTCCGTTGCGGGTGCCGGCGCGGGCAGCGTTCGGAAGTAATCGCGACACCGCGATCTTCGGAGTCTCGGCGGTGCTGTGGATCGGCACGATCATCTGGGCCTTCTTCGCCGCGAACACGACGGGTATGCCCGAAGGATCCGTGGTGGGTCGCTCGGGAATCGTCGACGAGCGAGCGTTCTACGCACTCAACACCGGTCACAAGCATCCGATCCTGGCCGAGGACTACCTCGACTATCCGCGAATGCGTGCCATGGTCGAGACCATCGCGCGGACTCCGGAGGGTGGGCTGCTGCTGCCGTCCGCGAGCTACGACTCCTGGTTCGTCGTCCCACCACCCGGACCGATCGAAGAGCCGGCCGAGCACGTCGTCTTCTTCCTCAACCTCGGAATGACGAGCATGAACGTCGGCCTCGACGTTCGGGTGCTCGATCAGATGGGGCTGGCGTATCCCCTGGCAGCTCACACCGAGCGACTCGAGGACGGCCGGATCGGGCACGACAAGAATCTCTATCCGGACTGGGTGGTCGCGGACACGGGAATGATCGACGTTCGACCGTGGCTGCCGTTCTTCCTCGACGAAGACTGGGTTGCGGACGCAAAGCTGGCCATCACCTGCCCGGAAACTCAGGAGCTACTCACGTCGTACCGCTCCGAGCTGACCTGGGCCAGATTCAAACAGAACTTCCAGCAGGCATTCGACTTCGCGAAGTACCGATTCGACCGGGTTCCGGCCTACGAATTGGAACGCTGCGGTCTCGTTCCACCGGAGTCACCCAGGTGATGTGATCAGCATCACCGACTGTTGAGGGTTTGAATATTTCGATTCAGTAACACCGAATTGATTGGCCACGATGTACTCGAAGACGATTCACCTAACCTGAATCACCCCCGAGGGGTGATGACGGTGTTGCTCGCGGATTGGGACGTAACGGTCCACCTATTTGTCACAGCTGAACCTGTGACATAAAGTCCAGCGAGCGCAGTGTGACTTGGAAGAGGTCCGCTGCCGACCCGAACTCGTTCGGGCTGGCAGAAAAGCCTGTTCCCCGACGGAATCCGCCGGAACCACTCCACCGAGTGGGTTCCGCAGACGAAGAGAGAGAGCAGTATCCATGCGTTTTGCCAGAAAGAGGCTGACCCAGCGCCTCAAGCACCGAGCGTTGGCCATCGGTGCCGCAGCACTTGTGCTCCCCCTTGCTGCAGGAGTTGCCGGTAGTGCTGTCGCCTCTGCTGCGCCTGCGCACACTGCTCCCAGCCACACCGCCCCCTCCGGCGGATACGACGAGCTGTGGGTGCCCTCCTCGATGGGCAACATCAAGGTCCAGGTCCAGTGGGCCGCTCGCGGCGGAAACGCTGCCCTTTACCTCCTCGACGGCCTGCGTGCGCGTAACGACGCCAACGCGTGGAGCTTCGAGACCAATGCGATGGACCAGTACCGCAACGACAACATCACCCTCGTGATGCCCGTCGGCGGCGAGTCCAGCTTCTACAGCGACTGGTATGCACCGTCGAACTTCAACGGCCAGCAGATCACGTACAAGTGGGAAACCTTCCTCACCGAAGAACTGCCCAACTTCCTCGCGAACTACGGCGTCTCGCCCACCAACAACGCGGTCCTCGGCCTCTCGATGGGTGGCAGCGCTGCTCTGACGCTGGCTGCTTACCACCGTGACCAGTTCAAGTTCGCCGGCTCGCTGTCGGGCTACCTGAACATCTCGGCTCCGGGCATGCGCGAGGCAATCCGCGTCGCAATGCTCGATGCCGGTCGCTTCAACGTCGACTCCATGTGGGGACCGCCGTGGAGCCCGTCCTGGCTGCGCAACGACCCGTTCGTCTTCGCACCGCGTCTGCAGGGCCTGTCGATGTACATCTCGTCGGCAAGCGGCCTGCCTGGTGAATACGACCACCCGCGCGCACCGATCGACTACTACAACACGGCTAACGGCATGGGCCTCGAGGCTCTCGCCCTGGTCAACACCCGTGCATTCCAGATCCGCATGAACTCGCTGGGTATCCCGGCCACCTACAGCTTCCCGTCCAACGGCACGCACTCGTGGCCGTACTGGTCGGCAGAGCTGTGGAAGGCTCGCGGCCAGATCCTCGACACCATGAACGCTTGGTGATCGTGCGCGATCCCGTGACCTAGTCACTTCACCAGTGCCGTTCCGGACTCCTCGAAGGAGAACCGGGACGGCACTTGTGTATTCAGGTGCTGCACAAGCGCCCGATGTCAGTAACAATTGCACCACCAGTAACAGCGCGGCTACCCCAAGCGGGGATCGTTTGCGTGTAGAAATAGTTTCAACGGGGGTCTGGCTGCTCAGGCGGCCACACGATCGACGCGCGGACCGAACGTAAGGAAAGAGAGTGAGCTCATGCGAGTAGGCCTTGCCACGGAGGACCGTCGCCGGTCCCGGGCAACCTTCCGGACAAAGGTCGTCGGCGCACTGGCAGCGATGCTGGTTCTGCCGATCGCCGCGGGCTTGACGACGGCCGGAACCGCGGCAGCCGCGCCGGCACCTGCTCAGGCCGCACCGGCCGCCACCCAGAACCCCACCGGAGCAGCGGTCACGAAGGTCGACTGGCTCAGCGAGCGTCGCGTCGCGCTGTGGGTGAACTCTCCCGCGATGGGCACCCCGATTCAGGTGCAGATCCTCTTGGCCCGCGATTGGAACGTCAATCCGTCGGCCAGCTTCCCCTCGGTCTGGATGCTCGACGGTCTTCGCGCGACCGACAACGAGAACGCCTGGACCTACGAGACCGACGCCGAGTCCTTCTACGCGGACAAGAACGTCAACGTCATCCTCCCGGTCGGCGGTCAGTCCAGCTTCTACTCCGACTGGCTCCAGCCCGACAACGGCAAGAACTACCAGTGGGAGACGTTCCTGACCAAGGAACTGCCCCCCATCCTCGAAAAGGACTGGCGGACCACGCAGACACGCGGTGTCGTCGGTCTGTCGATGGGCGGCACGTCCGCCATGTTCCTCACGGCGCGCAACCCCGGCTTCTTCAAGTTCGCCGCTTCGCTCTCCGGCATCCTCACCACCACCTCGCTCGGCATGCCTCAGGCAATCCAGTTCGCGATGACCGACGCCGGTGGATACAACTCCGCCGCGATGTGGGGACCGCCGTCCAACCCGCAGTGGGCTGCACACGATCCGTACGCGCTCGCCGAGAAGCTCAAGGGCGTCAGCCTGTACGTCTCGAGTGGTAGCGGTACGACCGGCCCGTACGACCAGCCGTCGGGAATTCCCGGCGTGAGCACCAACTACGCAGGCATGGGCCTCGAGATCCTCGCTCGCCTGACCTCGCAGACCTTCGCGACCAAGCTCAACCAGCTCGGAATCCCCGCGCAGGTCAACTACCGCCCGTCCGGAACCCACTCGTGGCCGTACTGGCAGTTCGAGCTTCATCAGCTGTGGCCGCAGTTGGCCAACGCCATCGGCGTCGAGGTCGAGAAGCCGGCTTGCGGCACTTCGGGTGAGATCGGTGCGACGGCCGCAGCCAACGGCTGGATCGGTGACTGCATCACCCCCGAGTACAGCGTCGCGGGTGGCCTGGCACAGGACTTCCGCAACGGTCGCATCTACTTCACCAGTGGAACGGGCGCCCAGCCCGTCGCCGGTCGTATCGCCGGCGCGTACATGAACACCGGAGCAGCGGCCGGCCCGCTCGGCTTCCCGCGTACCCCCGAACTCGGTACCCCCGACGGACGCGGACGCTTCAACCACTTCCAGAACGGCTCCATCTACTGGACCCCGCAGACCGGCGCTCACCCCGTCAGCGGCGACATCCTCGCCGAGTGGTCCGCACAGGGTTGGGAAGGTGGCCCGCTCGGCTACCCGACTGCCGACGAGATCGCGACCCCCGGCAAGCCGGGCAAGGTCCAGGGATTCGAGATCGGCGCAATGTACAGCAGCGCCAACGGAACTCACGCGGTTCTCGGAATGATCATGGGCAAGTACGGCGAACTCGGCTGGGAAAACGGCTGGCTCGGATTCCCGAAGTCGAACGAGGTTCCGATCAAGGACAACGGACGCTTCACCGAGTTCGAGGGCGGCAACATCTACTGGAGCCCCGGCACCGGTGCATGGTCCGTCGAGAACGGTCCGCTGTTCGACGGTTGGAAGAGCGTCGGATACGAAGGTGGACGACTCGGATTCCCGATCAGTGACAAGTTCGACATTCCCGGTGGTGTCCAGCAGAACTTCCAGTTCGGCTACATCACGGTGATCGGTGACAAGACAGAAGTTCACTAACTCACAGTGGTGCACGACGGGCGGGCCCGATCACGGATCGGTGCCCGCCCGCGTGCGTTGCGTAACCTGTTGATGGACTTTCGACTGAAGGCAAGGACGGACATTGATGTCGCTTTTCTCGGGTAACCGAAACACTTGTGCACGCGCGATCGCGGTCGGCGCCCTGGCGCTCGCCACCGGTGGCGCGCTTGTCGCGTGCGGTAGTGACGACTCCACTGCAACCTCCAATCCGGTCACCACGACGTCCGCGGCGGCTTCGTCCTCGAGCGGTTCGGCATCTGCGTCCGCCTCTGCGACCACGACGGCGTCGGCTGCGCCCACCAGTCCGGGAGCCGCGGCCACCGCGCCGCCGGAGCAGCCGCAGAGCATCGAGGGCTTCCCGGGTCCCACAGTCGTCGAGGTCAGTCCCGAGGCACAGAAGTTCCTCGACGGACTGAAGGCGAAGGGCATCACCCCAGCCGGTGACGGAAGCATCGCCGTCAACACGGCCAATTACATCTGCGCTGCCGGTCCTCAGACCGACGACGAGGTCCTGACCTTCGTGACCGCCTTCGTCGGCCAGGAAGCGTCGGCGGAAGGCAAGCAGATCACTCCCGAGCAGGCAGGTGCGAACGCTCAGATCTACATCGACGTCGCCAACGCCACCTACTGCAAGTAGGCGTGGGTCATGGCGAGGTCTGGAAAGCGTCGTGGGTGCCTGATCCCGCTGCTGATCATTCTCGTGGTCGCAGCGGTCGTGATCGGCGGTTGGTACATCCTGGCCGGGCGGGTGCCTTCGCCGACTCCGATCCCGCCGAGCCCGGAGCCTCCGGTGTCTCAGCCGGCCAGTTGCCCCGATGTCCAGGTAGTAGCCATACCGGGTACGTGGGAGTCGAGCGCTACCGACGACCCGTACAACCCGACGGCCAATCCGGCGTCGTTGATGCTGAACGTGACCCGTCCTCTGCAGGAGAAGTTCGATACTTCACGGGCCGACGTCTACACCGTTCCGTATGTCGCACAGTTTTCGAATCCGGTGGCGATCCCGCCGGACGGACAGCAGTCCTACAACAACAGTCGGGCCGCGGGAACTGCTGCCACTAACGACTTTCTGATGAAGCGGCACGCCGAGTGCCCGCTCACGAGTTACGTCCTGACCGGATTTTCCCAGGGCGCGGTGATCGCGGGTGACGTCGCCGCGAGTATCGGCGACGGTACCGGCGCGGTGCCTGCCGATCTGGTTCTGGGCGTCGGCTTGATCGCCGACGGTCGGCGCGATCCGGCGTTCGGGAACACCGTTGGCCCGAGCGTTGCCGGTGTCGGCGCCGAGCTGTCGCTGAACGGGCTGAAGCTGCCCGGTCTCACGATGACCGGCCCGAGGCCCGGCGGGTTCGGTGACCTCAACGATCGGACCTATCAGATCTGCGCGCCGAGCGACGGTATCTGCGACGCGCCGGCAGCCGCTCTCAACCCGACCAACTGGCTGAGTTCGGCGCCGCGACTGCTCGAGTACTACAACAACCCTGTGCACGCGATGTACAACTCCTTCCAAGTCGATCCGAACGGCACGACGGCCACCCAATGGATGGCACAGTGGACTGCGGAGAAGATCGACGCTGCACCGACGCCGCCCCACAGTTGAGTCACCGCCGCACTGTTGATTCGTCACAATCGGGCGTCTCGGGAGTTCGCTCGCGGGTAATCTGCTCGTTTGGTCCCGGTAGAGTGCTGCACGGTCCGGGGGCTTCCTCTACAGTGCTGTCACGTAAGTGACTGGCGAGTAGGTTCGATTTGTCCGAGTTTGTAGTTCGAGTACGACGTACGTGTCCATCACAGGAGATCGATATATGAGTTCCACCCACGGCAGCGATGCCCTACGCAAATTTCGGTTTGCGGCCGGTGGCGAGGGCAACGCCGAAGAGGGTGGTGCGCGACGCTTCGTCAAGCTCGCGCAGAAGGCCGAGGAACTCGGCTACGACTCGTTCATGATTCCGGATCACCTGGGTAATCAGGTCGGCCCGATCGCCGCTCTCGGAGCGCTCGCGGTGGCCACCGACAAGATTCGTCTCGGCACCGCCGTGTTGGCCAACGGCTTCCGTCATCCTGCTGTGCTCGCGAAGGACGCGGCGACAATCGACGTGCTGTCCGGTGGTCGACTCGAACTCGGTATCGGTGCGGGCTGGATGAAGGGAGAGTTCGACAAGGGCGGCATCGCCTACGAAAGTCCGGGCGTTCGCATCGAGAAGCTCGAGGAGTCTCTGCAGATTCTCGACGTTCTTCTGCGCGGGCAGGAATGCACTTTCGAAGGCAAGCACTATCAGGTGCGCGGCCTCAAGGGCAGCCCGCGACCGCGGCAGGGCCCGCGGCCACCGATCATCGTGGGCGGCGGAGGCCCGAAGATGCTTGCTCTCGCGGCGAAGTACGCGGACATCATCTCGGTCGCCACACCGACGAACCGTGACGGGCGGCTTCTGCTCTCCGGAATCACGATGGAAAAGACCATCGAACGTGTCGAGCGGATCCGCGAAGCTGCCGGCGAGCGTTTCGATGAGATCGAACTCAACTGGACCATCACCATGATCATGATCACCGACGATCGAGAGCAGGCTGCCGAAATGGCAATCGCCGCTCTGGACCAAGGTTTTCCGCCGAACATCGAAGTGGATCGTAAGCTGAGCGTGGAGGAGCTGTTGAACTCTCCATACCTGGCTGTGGGCACTTTCGAGGAAATCGCAGACCAGATTCGACTGGTCCGCGAGAAGACGTCGATGTCGTACGTCGGGGTCTTCCCGACGCAGATGGAAGCGTTCGCCCCGATCATCCCGTTACTGGCGGGCGAGTAGGCCGGAGAATACGGACGATGCGAATCTGTAACATATCGATGGTTTGGGATCGATGAAGTGATTCAGGTGAGTTGCGCACAAAGTGCGATTCGATTGATCGAAGATGGACCCGAGAGAGCGAAGGAAGTCTGGGGCGCAGGCATGAAAGACAGTGCTTGTGTGATCGCTTCGGAGGAGATGGAATGAACGCGCTGTTCGATGGCTTTCTCGACGAGAAGGGCCAGATCCGCCTGCAACCAGGCTTCACGCTGGTCGACTACGTCGAGCAACACTCGCGTGTCAACGCGGACGAGCTCGCGTATCGGTACATCGACTACTCACGCGAGCGTGACGGTGAAGCCCTGGAGCTGACCTGGGAGCAGTTCGGTGTGCGTCTGCGCGCTGTTGCAGCCCGTCTGCAGCAGGTCACCAAGCGTGGCGACCGTGTCGCGATTCTTGCTCCGCAGGGACTCGACTACGTCATTTCGTTCTTCGCGGCCATTCAGGCCGGTTCCATCGCGGTGCCGCTCTTCGATCCGGACGAGCCCGGTCACACCGACCGTCTTCACGCTGTTCTCGGTGACTGCAAGCCGACTGCGATTCTGACTGCCGCATCGTCGGCGGCCGGTGTTCGACAGTTGTTCCGCTCGCTTCCCGCTGCCGAGCGTCCGCGCATCATCGCCGTCGACGCGATTCCCGATACCGTCGGTGAAACGTGGGTTCGTCCCGACATCGAACTCGACGACATCGCGTACCTGCAGTACACCTCGGGTTCGACCCGAGTTCCCGCCGGCGTGGAGATCACCCATCGTGCTGTCGGAACGAACGCGCTCCAGATGGTCGACTCCATCGAACTCAACGAGGACTCACGCGGCGTCACATGGCTGCCGCTGTTCCACGACATGGGCCTGCTGACGGTCATCCTGCCTGCTCTGGGCGGCAAGTACATCACCATCATGAGCCCGCGCGCTTTCGTGCAGCGGCCGTACCGGTGGATCAAGGAACTTGCTGCGGTTTCCGACGGCGCCGGCACCTTTGCTGCCGCTCCCAACTTCGCTTTCGAGCACGCTGCCGCGCGTGGCCTGCCGAAGGACGGCGAGACCCTGGACCTGAGCAACGTCATCGGTCTGATCAACGGCAGTGAGCCGGTCACGACGTCGTCGATGCGCAAGTTCAACGACGCTTTTGCTCAGTACGGTCTGCCCAAGACTGCGATCAAGCCGTCGTACGGCATGGCCGAGGCGACGCTCTTCGTCTCCTCGACCAAGCATTCCGACGAGGCCAAGGTCATCTACGTCGACCGCACGGAACTCAACAAGGGACGCATGGTCATCGTCGACCAGTACTCCGAGAACGCAATCGCGCAGGTCTCCTGTGGGTACGTCTCGCGCAGTCAGTGGGCGGCGATCGTCGATCCCGAGACGCTGACCGAGGTCCCCGACAATCACGTCGGCGAGATCTGGTTGCACGGCGAGAACATCGGTATCGGCTACTGGGGTCGCCCCGACGAGACGGCGGAGACCTTCCACAACAAGCTGGACAATCGGTTGAGCGAAGACAGCCACACCGAGGGCACGCCGGCGGATGCCAACTGGATGCGTACCGGCGACTTCGGCGTCTACGTCGACGGCGAGCTGTACATCACCGGTCGCGTCAAGGACCTCGTGATCGTCGACGGTCGCAATCATTACCCGCAGGACCTCGAGGCTTCGGCTCAGGAAGCCAGCCCGGCTCTGCGCCCCGGCTTCATCGCTGCGTTTGCCGTACCGGCCAACCAGCTGCCGTCCGTCGTGTTCTCCAACACGCACTCGGGTCTGAAGTTCGACGACGACGATTCCTCGGAGCAGTTGGTCATCGTGGCCGAGCGTGCTCCCGGCGCAGGCAAGGCCGATCCGCAGCCGATCGCGGACACCGTGCGTGCGGCGATTTCTTCCCGTCACGGTGTTACGGCCCGAGACATCCTGCTCGTCCCCGCGGGTTCGATTCCGCGTACGTCCAGCGGCAAGATCGCTCGCCGCGCGTGTAAGGCGAGCTATATCGAGGGAACGTTGCGAGGCGGCTATCAGCAGACCGCATTCCCCGATAGCGTTTGAGGAGCAGTCCCTTCATGATCGGTGGCTTGGTGAGTTGATGGTTGAACAAGATGGTGCGCAGAGCAAAGACGTTGTGAGCGAGATGAGTGTCGCGCAGCTGCGTGAGTGGCTTCGCAATTGGATCGCCAACGCGACCGGTCAGCCGGCGGGTTCGATCACGGACGATCGCCCGATGGAAGAGTTCGGGCTCGCCTCGCGGGACGCAGTTGCTCTGAGCGGAGACATCGAGGATCTGCTCGGCGTCACGCTGACCGCCACGGTTGCCTATCAACACCCCACCATCGCTTCGCTGGCTACTCGGATCATCGAAGGTGAGCCCGAGGCGCCGGAGGAGACCGTCGACGCCTCGTATTACGTCTCAGGCGGCACGACGGACGCTCACGACATCGCCATCGTCGGACTGTCCACACGATTCCCCGGTGCCGGGCACACGCCTTCGGACATGTGGGAAATGCTGGCGGCCGGACGCGACGGCATCAGCGACCTCCCCGAGGACCGCTGGGCCGAGTTCATGTCGGATCCCGCCATCAAGGCCGCGGTCGAGAACGCGAACACCAAGGGCGGGTACCTCGACGACGTCAAGGGTTTCGACGCCGAGTTCTTCGCGATGTCTCCGCTCGAGGTCGTCAACGTCGATCCGCAGCAGCGCCTCGCACTCGAACTCGCGTGGGAAGCACTCGAGCACGCTCGCATTCCGGCCAGTGGGCTCAAGGGCAAGCAGGTCGGTGTTTTCATCGGCAGTTCCGCCAACGACTACCAGCTGCTCGCGGTCAGTGATCCGACGACGGCGCATCCGTACGCGTTGACCGGAACGTCGACGGCCATCGTGGCGAACCGGGTCTCGTACTTCTTCGACTTCCGTGGACCGTCCATCGCTCTGGACACCGCGTGTTCGTCTTCGCTGGTTGCCGTTCACGAGGCTGTGCGCTCGCTGCGCAGCGGTGACTCCAACATCGCGCTGGCCGGTGGCGTCAACATGCTGCTGGCCCCTCCCGGAACCCTCGGTTTCGATCAGACCGGGATGCTCGCTCCCGACGGAAAACTGCGTGCCTTCTCCGCTCAGGCTCAGGGAATCGTTCGCAGTGAGGGCGGCGGACTCGTCGTGCTCAAGCGCCTCGAAGACGCCGAGCGTGACGGAGATTCCATCCTCGCGGTGATCGCCGGATCCGCGGTCAACCAGGACGGCCGTTCCAACGGTCTGCTCGCCCCCAATCCCGATGCCCAGGCCGACGTGTTGCGTTTCGCGTACCGCGACGCCGGAATCTTGCCGACCACCGTCGACTACATCGAGGCGCACGGAACGGGTACCGATCTCGGTGATCCCATCGAGGCCGACGCGCTCAGTCGTGTCGTCGGTCGTGGTCGTGACGAAGACAAGCCGGCACTGCTCGGTAGCGCGAAGACCAACTTCGGGCACCTGGAAGCAGCTGCAGGTGCCGCCGGCCTGATCAAGGTCGTTCTGGCGATGCAGGAAAACAAGATTCCCGCGACGATCAACTACCTGGGCCCGAACCCGCACATCGACTTCGAGAAGTCGCACCTGCAGGTGACGCCCGAGGCCACCGACTGGCCGCGCTACACCGGCAAGGCTGTCGCCGGTGTCTCCGGTTTCGGTTTCGGTGGAACCAACGCGCACGTCGTGGTCAAGGAATACGTGCCCGCCGACGCAGTAGTCGATGAACCGGTTGTGGATGCCCCGGTGGTCGACGAACCGGCAGCAGAGAACGAGAGCACCGTTGTGCTGGCCGTTTCCGGTGCGCTGCCGTCGCGTCGTCGCCGCGCAGCCGCTGACCTGGCCGACTGGCTCGAAACCGAAGAGGGAAGCAAGACGCCCCTCGCCGACGTCGCCCGCACACTCGCGCGTCGCAACCACGGACGCTCGCGCGCCGCTGTTCTGGCGAAGACGCGCTCCGAGGCCATCAGCTCGCTGCGCGCCGTCGCCGCGGGCAAGCCTGCTCAAGGAGTCTTCTCCGCCGACTCGCCGTCGCCCAAGGGCGCGGTGTGGGTGTTCTCGGGCTTCGGCTCGCAGCACCGCAAGATGGCCAAGCAGCTCTACACGGAGAACTCGGCCTTCAAGGCAGCCGTCGACGAGGTCGACGCGCTGATCCAGGACGAGGCCGGTTACTCGATGGTCGAGATGTTCCTCGACGATTCGATCGAGTACAACGTCGAGACAGCCCAGGTGGGAATCTTCACCATCCAGGTCGGTCTGGCCGCGTTGCTGCGTCACCACGGCGCCGAGGCCGAAGCCGTGGTTCCGCACTCGATGGGTGAGGCCGCTGCCGCGTACGTGTCCGGTGGTCTGAACCTGGAAGACGCTGTGCGCGTGATCTGTTCACGTTCACGGCTGATGGGTGAGGCCGAGGGCGCACTCGTCGGTGACGACATCCGTCTGATGGCTTTGCTCGAGTACAGCGCATCCGAGATCGAGGCGCTACTGCCCACGTACCCCAAGCTCGAGGTCTGTGTTTACGCAGCTCCGACGCACACGGTGATCGGTGGACCACAGCCGGACATCGAGGCGATCGTCGCGGCCGCCGAGGCCGACGGCAAGATGGCGCGTGTCCTGCAGACCAAGGGCGCCAGCCATACTTCGCAGGTAGATCCGCTGCTCGGTGAGCTTGCCGCCGAGTTGGCCGGTATCGAGCCGACCACGTTGAAGCTCGGCGTCTACTCGTCCGTCGACAAGGACACCTTCTACCGCCCCGGTCACGAGCCGATCCATCAAGAGGCGTACTGGGTCAAGGGTCTTCGCCACAGCGTGTACTTCACCAACGCGGTACGCGGTGCAGTTGCCCACGGCCACACCACTTTTGTCGAACTTGCACCCAATCCGGTGACGTTGATGTCGGTGGCGGCTACTGCTTTCGATTCGGGCCTGCACGACATGGAGCTCATCCAGACGCTCAAGCGTAAGGAAGACGAGTCCGCGGGTGTTCTTGCCGCTCTCGCACAGCTGTACGTGCACGGCCATGCCGTGAACCTCGAGTCTCTGCTTCCCGCAGGCGATTTCGCTTCGGTTCCGCGTACCGCATTCCTGCGTAAGCCGTATTGGCTCGACATTCGCGTCAGTGCCGGCGGTTCGGCTCGCGTACCCGGTTCGCACGTCGCTCTGCCCGACGGCCGCCACGTGTGGGAGGTCGATGCATCCGTCGTCACCGATCTGGCTGTGCTCGTGAGCGCTGCTGCCGGACAGGTGCTCTCGGATGTCGCTCTCACCGCTGCCGTTCCCCATGGTGAGCTGGCCGGCGCTGCGACCCTGACGACGACACTCAACCCGCATCCGGGTGGAGCGTCGGTGCAGGTGCACGCTCGTGAGGGTGCTACGTTCCGTCTGCTCTTCGACGCCGTCGTCACGTCGGGTGAGCCGCTGCCCGAGCTGGTCGTCAGCGCGCCGGTCAAGACCAGTGCGCCGATGGAATCCCTGGCCGAGGTCGTCGAAGACGCCGGAGACAAGTGGGATCCGAACGGTTCGCAGAGCCTCGACGACCGCCTCAAGATCGTGGTTGCCGAGTCGATGGGGTACTCGCCGGAGGATCTGCCGGCCGAGGTTCCGCTCATCGAACTGGGTCTCGACTCGCTCATGGCGATGCGTATCAAGAACCGCGTCGAGTACGAGTTCGACATTCCGCAGCTCCAGCTCCAGGCAGTCAAGGACGCGAGCCTCAACGAGGTCAACAAGTACCTGCGCTACGCGATCGACAATCGCGAAGAGGTTCAGGCGATGGCCGACAAGCAGGCCGCGGAGAAGTTGGCGGCCGACGCTGCTGACGAGGACGCTGCTCCCGCCGAGGTGGCAGTGGAACTGCCGGCGACTGCTCCCGTTGCGGCGGCTGCCGCGCCCGCTGATCCTTCGCGTGCCGGAACTGCCGACGACGCAGGCTCGGACGTTCCGCCGCGAGATGCGGCCGAGCGCTTGACGTTTGCGACGTGGGCGGTTGTCACCGGGAAGTCGGCCAAGGGCATCTTCAACGATCTGCCGATCGTCGGTGACGAGCTCGCCGAGAAGCTTGCTGCTCGGCTTTCCGAGCGTGCCGGCGGCGAGATCACTCTCGATGACGTTCTCGACTCCACCACCATCGAAGAGCTTGCGGACGTCGTTCGCCAGTACCTCGAGGACGACGGCAAGATCGACGGACTCGTGCGTACTCTGCGTGCCCGCCCCGAAGGTTCCACTGCCGTACCGGTATTCGTCTTCCATGCTGCCGGTGGTTCGACGGTGACGTACGAGCCTCTGCTCAAGCGCCTGCCCGCCGGCACGCCGATGTACGGATTCGAGCGGGTCGAGGGCTCGATCGAAACCCGCGCTGCTGCTTACGTTCCGCTGCTGCGTGAGATCCAGGGCGACGGGCCGTACGTGCTGTGTGGCTGGTCGTTCGGTGGCGTGATGTCGTATGCGGTCGCGAAGTTGCTGCGCGAGCAGGGCGCCGACGTGCGTGTGGTCGGGCTGCTCGACACCGTCATGGCCGGCGAGGTCGTGCCGGACACCGAGGCGGAACGACGCAAGCGTTGGGAGCGCTACGGCAAGTTCGCCAAGCGCACCTACAACCTGGATGTGCCGCTGCCGCTTGACGTTCTGGCTTCCACCGAAGCCGACGAGGATCAGATCCAGATCTTGATGGACATGATCAAGATGAGCGGCGCCAAGATTCCCGGCGGCATCATCGAGCATCAGCGGACGTCGTGGTTGGACAATCGCGCCATCCAGACGGCCGAGTTCAGCAGTTACGACGGCGACGTCGTGCTCTACATGGCTGACAAGTACCACGACGAGCTGATGACGCTCGAGCCTGCATTCAAGACCCGCAAGGCGGATGGTGGCTGGGGTGACTACGTGAAGAACCTCGAGGTCGTCTACATCGGCGGGGACCACCTGCAGATCGTCGACGAGCCGTACATCGCGAAGGTTGCGGCAGACCTCACCACCAAGCTGGCCCAGATCGAGACAGCTCAGACCAAAGCAGCGGAAACCGGAGTTCAGAAGTGACGACAACCACCGCGGAGAAGCTCGCTGAACTCCGCGAAAAGTTGGAGAAGGCAAAGGAACCCGGCTCGGCTCGGGCCATTGCCAAGCGCGATGCAGCAGGGCACAGCACGCCGCGCCAGCGCATCGACATGTTGCTCGACCCCGGTAGCTTCATCGAGATCGGTGCCCTGGTGAAGATGGCGGGCGAGGGCAACCCGTACAGCGACGGCGTCATGACCGGTCACGGAACCGTCGACGGGCGTCCGGTAGCCGTGTTCGCGCACGATCAGACGGTGTTCGGCGGTGCCGCCGGAGAGATGTTCGGCCGTAAGGTCGCAGCTGTCAACGATTTTGCGCTGAAGGTGGGCTGCCCGGTCGTCGGTATCAATGATTCCGGTGGAGCTCGCATCCAGGACGCCGTTTCCTCGTTGGCCTGGTACGCCAACATGGGTTCACGTCAGGAGCCGTTGTCCGGCCTGTGCCCGCAGATCTCGGTCATCCTCGGTAAATGCGCCGGCGGTGCCGTGTACGCCCCGATCAACACGGACGTCGTGGTCGCGACCGAAGAGTCGTACATGTTCGTCACCGGACCCGACGTCATCAAGTCGGTCACCGGCGAAGAGGTCAGCCTCGAGGACTTGGGTGGAGCCCGCAAGCAGGCGGAGTACGGAAACATCCATCACGTCGCTCCCGACGAGAAGGCTGCCTTCGACTGGGTGCGTGAGTACCTGAGCTTCATGCCGTCGTCGTGCCAGGAGAAGGCGCCGCTGATCAACCCGGGCCTCGAACCCGAGATCACCGAGTCGGATCTCGAACTCAATGCGTTCATGCCGGATGCCGACAACGCCGGCTACGACATGCACGACATCATTCTGCGGATCTTCGACGACGGCACTTTCCACGAAATCGGAGCCCAGGTCGCGCACAACGTGATCACCGGATTCTCCCGCGTCGACGGCCTGCCCGTCGGTGTCGTGGCCAACCAGCCCACGTACCTCAGTGGCGCCCTCGACGCGGACAGCTCCGACAAGGCCGCTCACTTCGTGCGTCTGTGCGACGCTTTCAACATCCCGCTCGTCTTCGTCGTCGACACACCGGGCTTCCTTCCCGGCGTCGATCAGGAAAAGGTCGGCGTCATCAAGCGCGGCGGGCGTTTCCTGTTCTCGTACATCGAAGCCACTGTGCCGAAGGTGACTGTGGTGGTTCGTAAGGCGTACGGCGGCGGTTATGCCGTCATGGGCTGCAAGCAGCTCGGTGCCGACATCAACCTCGCGTGGCCGACCGCTCGTATCGCCGTGATGGGCGCCGAGGGTGCCGTCAACATCATGGGGCGGCGTCAGCTCGCCGAGGCCGGCGAGAATGCACCCGCGGTGCGTGCTCAGCTGATCAACTTCTACAACGAGTTCGTCGCGACGCCGTACATCGCGGCCGAGCGCGGATACATCGATGCGGTGATCGAGCCTTCGCAGACGCGTCTCGAGATCCGTAAGGCTCTGAAGTTGCTCAAGGACAAGACGATCTTCAAGAACCCGCGCAAGCACAACTTGATGCCGCTCTAGTTCTTTTTGTCACCGAGGGCGTCGAACTGGCGGCGTAGCGCTTCTATCGCCGCCAGGACGGCCGGCCTTTCGCTGTCTGTCCGCCAGGCGAGGTAAATGTCTCGGCCGAGCGGCGGAACCGTGTCGAGCATTCGAACACCTTCCGGCGGTACAACTCTCGCCAGACGTGGAATCAATGCGACGGCGAGGCCCTGAGCGACGAATTCGACCTGGGTGGGAAACTCGGCGACCTCGTACTCGATTCGTGGGTCGAACCCCTGCGCGCGCAGGGTCCGGACGGTGAAGGTGTGAAAGTCCGTTCCCCGGGTCCACGTCGCCCAGGCATGCTCGGACAGCTCGCTGAGCGCGACGACCTTGTTCCCCGCCAGCGGATGTGACGCCGGGAGAGCGAGCAGCGCCACGTCGTCGTACACGGGCGTGAAGGAGAGTCCGTCGGGAAGTTCGACGGGCAGAGTGCTCCAACTGTCGACCACCACGACGTCGAGGTCGCGGCGAATCAGTGCTGGGAGCAGTTCTTCGGATTCGCCTTCGTTGAAGGTGATTTCGAGCTGCGGGTGCGCATGCCTGATTTCGGCGATGGCTCGCGGCAGCACCGTCCTGCTGGGGGAGACCAGGGCGCCGATACGTACGCGGCCCGTCACCTCGCTCTGCAGCGACGCGATTTCCGCCTCGGCCTGGGCGAGCGTCGAGAGAACCTCTGCGGTTCGGCGCGCGAGGATTCGGCCCGCTTCTGTGAGTCGCACACCGCGGCCCTGCGGTTCGAGGAGCGGAACACCGACCTCTCGCTCGAGCTTGTTCAACTGCTGCGAAATCCCGGAGGGTGTGACATGCAAGGTGCGGGCGGCAGCCGCCACTGATCCGTTCTCGGCGACGGCGTGCAGGGCGCGAAGTCTTTCGAGATTCAACACAGTAGCAATGCTACCGAATATACGGTCTGAAAATTTGCTTGTGCTGAATAGTTAGCGGCAGGAACATTGTCGAGTGACCACACTGACCTCCGCGACCGCGCAGACACCGACACCCACCCGAACTCCTCGGGGGCGCATCGACCCTCGATTGCTCGTCGTCGGAGGCGCAGCTGCGATCTCGATCAGTTCGCTCCTCATCAAGTTGGCTGATGTCGGGCCCTCGACCGCCGTTTTCTTCCGTTGCTTTCTGGCCTTGCCGCCGCTGTTGTGGTTGGCGTGGCGGGAGTACCGCCGGGTGGGCAAGCCGAGCCGGCGGGCAGTCGTTCTGCAGGTGCTCGGCGGTCTGTTGCTCGGACTGGATTTCGCGTTGTGGTCGCAGTCGATTCTGATGATCGGCGCGGGGATGGCGAGCGTCGTCGTGAACGTGCAGGTGGTCGTGGTGCCCGCACTGTCCTGGTTGGTGTTCGGCCATCGGGTGCCGATGCGGTTCGTCTTCGCCCTGCCGTTCATGTTCACGGGAATCGCCTTGGCGGGCGGCGTGTTCGGGGGTGGGGGAACCGGCGACGACTTGCTGTGGGGAACGGCGCTCTCGCTCGTCTCCGGAATCGCCTACGGCGGCTACATCTTCGTGGTCGGCCGGACGGGCGAGGCGGATCGGGCAGCGAGCCAGGTGTTGATCTCGACGACGTCCGCGGGCATCGCCGGGTCCGTCATCGGATCACTGTGGGGCCGGATCGATTTCGTTCCGGGCTGGGAAGCCTTCGGCTGGCTCGCGGCACTGGCACTGGTCGGCCAGGTGTTCGGCTGGATGCTGATGGGGCACTCGCTCCCTCGGCTTCCCGCCGAGGTGGGCGCGACGCTCCTGCTCATGCAACCGGTACTTGCCGTATTGCTGGCGGTCGTGCTGCTCGGCGAACGACCAGGCGTTGGGCAACTACTCGGGTGCGTCGTCGTTGTCGGAGCGGTCTCGGCCGTCTCCGTACGTCGCACCCGAGCAGTCACCCGAGTAGGTAGCGCAGGCTAGTGCACTCGCATCTCGCCGGGCATCCACATGCCCGAGCGGGTTGCGGTGCCCGTCTCCACCTCTGCCGGAACAGCATTCGGGAAGTACCGGTCGTACCGCTCGAGTGATCCCCAGTCCCGCGCCCAGTCGTCCTTCAGGTACGTAGGAACCGTCGTCGCACCGGCAAGAACCTCGGTGAATCCGAGCGGGCCACCGTTGTCCGCGGACTGCCAGGTGTCGGTGGAACTGACCGCAAGAGGACGGTCCGGGAGGATGCGGAAGTTCGGCATCTCGGCCACGCCGTTCTGATGTGTGAACGGACGTTGGCACGGGAACTGAAGGCCGACAGCCCAGTCCAGAAGCACCGGCTGCTCGTTGCCGATGTACGAGTTCAGGGACTCGAGCTTGGGCACGCGCGGCGGCGTGAATGCCATCCACTGATCGCCCGTGAGATTGGGATCGAACGCGACCACCCGAACGGCGTCGGCGTCCGGCGCGAGTTCGTCGATCGGGATACGGACGTTGCGCCACGACGGCGCGGGTCCGATGTCTCGCGGCATGTACGAACCCTGAACCTGCACGGTTCCGTCGGGCTGAGTCCTGCCGTACTCGACCAGCAGTGACTGGCCGTACGTGATCGCACCGGTGTTGTCGACGGACCACACACGCCCGGCGACGGACATGACCACCAGCGGTGATTCTTCACTGCGAGTGGGCAATCCGTACCAACTCGAGATGAGGGAAGCAGGTTCCTGCACGCCGGGCTGGTAGCTGCCCATGACCGGTGTCTTCGACGGATCGAGGCCGAAGGGGAGCTTGGCCGTGCTGCCGTTGACGCCGACGTTGCCGGTGCCGCCGCTGGTTCCGGCGCCGGAACCGGTGGCGAAGGTGGGACCGACGCTCTGGCTGTCGGTATTACCCATGCCCTGCTTGACTTCGATGTAATCCGCAGTCAGATCGCTGGGAACCCCATTGGGGGAGAAGCCCTTCGAATCAACTCCGGACAACGGATCCTCGGCGTTGAATCCGGGAGCGGTCAGAGGCCGCAGATTCCCGGAATTGACGTCGGTCTCGACCAGAACGTCCTCGGCCATGCCGCAGGTCTTGCCCGCGAGTGCCTCGATGTTGCTTCGGCCCAGCGAGTACGCCGGGTACTGCGACACTGCACCCTTGAGTAGCGAGAGCACCTCGAACAGGACCATCAGACCGGCAATCACGGTGAGGGGAGCGGCCGCGAACTTGCGAATTCGTCTGCCCTTGGCCGTGTTCGGCTTCTCGGGCGGGGCTGCGAATCCCTCACGCAGGTACTGCCAGGCGGCAAAGGCCAAGGCGAGAGCAAAGAGCGCGAGGAACAGGGTGTTGGATTCACGGCCGTCGTAGGAGATGGTCTTGTCGAACCACGGCACGCCGTAACTCGAGACGTACCAGTAGCCGTTGATGCCGGCGAACGTCAACGCGAGCATCAGGAGCAGTCCGGCCACGAACACCGATCGGTTACGACGCGAGCGCAGGGCGGACGCGGACACGGCCACGGCGGTCAGCGCGGCGAGAGAACCGGCGATGCCCGCGTACGCACCGAAGTGGTGAGTCCACTTGGTGGGGTTGAACATCATCAGGAACATCGTGCCGAAGACGACGCCGACCAGGCGCCACGACGGACCGGTAGCCGCGCCGGGGACGCGGCCGCGGCGCAACAACACGAAGAGCGTCGTGAAGAGGCACAGGATCATCGTCAAGAACGCGAAGCGTCGGGCAACCGAGCCGTCGACCGTCTGGACGAAGAGGTAGTAGTAGCGCAGGAAGTCCTGGTACCACTCGAGATTGGGGCCGATGATCGTTCGGACGCGCGTGGCTTCCATGACGCCGGCAAAGGTCTGGTCGGCGAAGATGACCACCAGCACAATGGTTCCGGCAGCGGCGATCGGAGCGAGAAGCGGCAGGGTGCCGACCAGTCGGTGACGCTTGACGACGATACGCACCAACGGGCGTACACCGGCGAGAAGGGCTGCGATACACATCAATCCGGTGGGTGCGGCGGCAAGAGTGAAGGCGCCGATCAAGATTGCCGTGGCCGCGGGCAGCAGACGTCCGGTGGCGATGGCGCGCTCGATGGAGCACCAGGTGAGCAGTGCGCCGAGAGCCACGATGGGTTCGGGGCGAAGACCGTTGTTGTACGCCAGCCAGAAGGACAGGAACACCAGCCCGCCGGTCCAGAGGGCGACGTTGCTCCGGCGAACCGCCCGGCCGAGACGCGGGACGACCTCGCGGCTGATGACCATCCAGCACAGGATTCCGGCGAGCAGAGCGGGCAGACGCATGAACGGGCTCGCGGTCGAGATCTTCGCCATCACGGCCAGCACTTCGTAATACCAACCGAACGGGGCCTCGGGAACGCCGAACCAACGGAAGTAGTTGGCCATGTATCCCGCGTCCGGTGAGACTCGAGCCATGGTCAGGAGGTAACCGTCGTCGGCGGTGTTCGCGCCGATGAAGTGCCACACGACGAGCGTGCCGACCACCACTCCGTCGATACCGGAGAACTTCCACCAGCGTGCGGGCAGGAAGCGTCGGTGCTTGCGGCCGTCGGTGCCGTCGAGGCGAGCCAGGGCGACCAGCGCCACGATGGTCGAGAGGACGGCCACGATCATCGCGACCAGCTTCAAGACGCTCGGGCTCGACGAGAAACGTGAGTCGATCGTCATCGAGAAGCCGAGGCCCTCGGGGGCAGCGCCGTCGGGCAGGTCGCTGAAGACGCCGACCACCTGCGGGCGGAAGTCACCGTCGAGTTGGCCACGAATCGGGTTGCCGTCGGGATAGGTCAGTCCGACGAACTCTGCCGTGGTTCGGTTGACGTCAGAGCTGAACGCGATGGCGCCACAGCGACTGGACTCGACGTCCTCGCGTGCCGCCGAAGCGACGACGACGTTGCGATCGAGCACGTCGACGCTGGTAGCGGACACGCGGACGAACATCGACGAGAGCGCGGCGCCGTCGCCCTGAGCAGGTGCCGTCGACAGCAAGATGCCGCCGCCCTCGGGCAGCGAGCTGACCGCGGTGCAGGGGATCGACGCGTTGACGTCGATGGGAACCTGCGCCATCAGCGGTGCCTCGACGTCGCCGATCACGCCGTTCTGCGGCCAGTTGACCGAAGCCGTCGTCTGCACGACGGGAAGCAGCGGAGTTGCCAGTGCGAGCACGAAGCCGAGCAAGCCGGCGATGATCGCGACCCATCGCGTGCGATGGAAACGCTCGCGGGCATCCTGACCAGCAGGAGGCGGCGAACTCGAAGTCTGAGGTGAAGCTGTCACGGCGTCGGGCACGGCTACCGATGGTATGTCAGGGCTGAGCGTGGACCTACCGTGCCTGGGTGGTTGGTAGGTCCACGCGTAACAGTTACGACTGGTAACGAATCGGGCCCGGTGTCCAGGTGCCCGATCGGGTCTCGGTGGTGACGTTCATTTGCGCGGGAACCGCGTCCGAATCGAGCGGTGTGTACTGCTCGAGCGATCCCCAGTCACGATCCCAGTCGTTGTCCAGATAGGTCGGCAATGCCCTGGCCGAGAGCAGTTCGGTAGTCCAGCCGAGCGGTCCGCCGCCGTAGTGGTCCTGCCAGGCGTTGGTGGACTCCGCGCCGATGCGGTCGGGCAGGATGCGCCAGTCGGGGATCTCGGCGACGCCGTACAGGTGATCCACCGGACGTTGGCACGGGAAGGCCAGACCGACAGCCCAGTCCATCAGCACGGGATCGGTGGATCCGACGACGTCCTGCAGCGTGCGCATGATCGGCACTCGTGGCGGTGTGACCGCCAGCCACTGGTCGGCGCTGATGTCGGTGTCACTGGCCACCAGACGCACGGTGTCGGCGTCGGCGGGCAGCTGATCCATCGGAACGCGCAGGTTGCGCCACGACGGCGACGGGCCGATGTCGATCGGATCGACTCGTCCCAGCGCGTCGACGCTTCCGTCGGCCTGCTTCTTGCCGTACTCGACCTGCAGCACTGCGCCGGGGGTGACGATGCCGTCGGAGTTGACGTAGCGGATTCGTCCGGCGGCCGCGACGGTGAGGAGCGGCGCGGCGTCGTTGCGCTCGGGCAGTGAGTACCAACCGGTGGTCAGTGACGCGTTCTGAGGTGCTCCGTAACTACCGAGCACCGGGGTTTTTGCGGGGTCGAGCCCGAACGGGAGCGCGACGTTGCTGCCGTTGACGCCGGCCGTCGACTGCGAGCCACCGGCGGTGCCGGATCCGGTTCCCGGCGTGGTGGTGCCGGACTGCGAGGTCGAGGTGTCGAGGCTGTTTGCACTGCCTGCCGTCGAGTCTTCTGCGTCGGCCGTGAGGTCGCCTGCAACCCCGTCCGGCGAGAACCCGGTTGATTCGCTCGCACCGAATGCACCCGCGCCGGCGAGATCGGTGGGCCGATCCGTCAATTGCAGAACGCCGGCGTTCGGATCGGACTCGACGAGTACCTCACCCGCGAGACCGCAGCTTCCGCCGAAGACGGATTCGATGTTGGACTTGCCGATCGAATACGCGGGGTACTGCGCGACCGCGCCCTTGAGCAGGGACAGCACCTCGAACAGCACGACCGCTCCGGCCGCGATGGTCAACGGTGACGGGGCGAGAAGGCGAAGTCGCCTGGTCTTCTTGACGCTGTCCTCTGTGCCGTTTCGCCGGCGCGGCTCCATGACGTGGTACCATGCGGCCAGCAGCAGCGCGAGAATCGTGAGGCCGAGGAAGGCCGTCGAGAATCCCTTGCCGGCGATTGACGGCGGCTTGTCCCACCACGGGACGCCGTAACTCGAGACGTACCACCAGCCGTTGGAGCTCGTGAACGCCACAGCGAGGATGAACAGGATGCCCGCGGCGAACAGCGCGCGGTTTCGTTTGGAACGCATGCTCGACGCACTCACACCGACGGCGGCGAGGACGGCCACCGTGGCGGCCAGACCGGCGTACACACCGAAGTGGTGAGTCCACTTGGTGGGGGTGAACTGCATCAGGAGCAGCGACGCGAACACGATGCCGAGGATTCGGCGGGAGGGCCCGATAGCGGTGCCCGGGATCCGGCCCTTGCGCAGGATCATCATGACGCAGAAGACGAGTCCGACGATCATGACGAACATGCCGAAGCGGCGGGCCAGTGAGCCGTCGGGGGAGATGGTCATCAGTGCGTCCCAACGCAACCGTTCCTCGAACCACGGAACGTTCGGCCCGACGGCCGTTCGCACTCTGGTCGATTCGAGAACTGTCGCGAGGGTTTGATCTGCGAAGACCGCGACGAGCACCACGGTTCCGGCGGCGAGAATCGGCATGATCTGGGACAGGAAGCCGACGCGTTTGCCGCGGGCGATCAGGATCTGCAGGATCGGCCGGGCGCCGGCGATCAACGCGCCGATGGCGATCAGCCCGGAAGGTCCGGCGGCCAGCGAGAATGCGGCGATCAGCACGGCCATCGCGGCGGGCAACAGACGTCCGGTAGCGATGGCGCGTTCGATGGAGCACCACGTGAGCAGAGCGCCGAGGGCGATGATGGGCTCGGGGCGCAGGCCGTTGTTGTACGGCAACCAGAAGGCCAGGAACACGAGCCCGCCCGTCCAGATGGCAACCTTGTTGCGGCGCACCGCGACACCGAGTCGCGGTATCACCTCGCGGCTGATCACCATCCAACACAGAATGCCGGCGATCAACGCGGGCAGGCGCATCCACATGCTCGCGGTGCTGACCTTAGCGAACAGTGCCAGCACGTCGTAGTACCAACCGAACGGCGCTTCGGGGACTCCGAACCAGCGGAAGTAATTGGCCATGTACCCGGAGTGCTCCGAGACTCGGGCCATGCCGAGCAGGTAACCGTCGTCGGAAGTGTTGGCGCCGAACACATGCCACAGCGCCAGCGTGCCGATAACCAGGGCGTCGATGCCGGTGAACTTCCACCATCGCGCCGGCAGGAACCGCCGCGCACGACGGCCGTCGACGCCGTCGATCCGGTGCAGTGCGTACAGCGAGACGATGGTCGAGAGTGCCGCGACGATCATCGCGAACAGTTTGAGAAGTGTGGGGCTGGACGAGAACCGGGAGTCGACGTCCATGTGGGCGGACAGTCCGGCGGGCGCTGCGCCCTGCAGGTCGGTGAAGATGCCGACCACCTGTGGGCGGTAGTCACCGGTCAGGGTGGTGCCGACGCCGTCGATTCCGGTGACCGCCGCGACGGTCTGCTCGGAGTTGGTCGTGATGGTGATCGCCGTGCACCCGTTCAGTTGATCGAGCGGGGTCGAGATCAGCACCGAATCACGGGTGAGTGCTTCGAGGCGGTCGGCAGTGGTGCGGACGGTGAGGCCGCGGGCGTTTCGGTCCGGCGCCCCGTTCGGCATGGTCGAGAGCAGTGTGCCGCCGCTGCCGCCCAACTGGCCGAGGGTGGAACAGGGAATGCTGATGTCGAGCGATGTGGGCGAGTAGGAGATCAGCGGCGACGAAACGCTGTTGACGGTCCCACCCTGCGGCCAGTCGATGCTCGCGGCTTCCTGCTTGACGGGCAGGAAGGGCGTCGCGAGTGCAAGAAGCAGGCCAAGAAGGCCGGTGACTATCGCGATGAGTCGTGCCGTCCGGACTCTCTGGGAATCCGATTCTCGGGGAGCTTCGGGGCCAGTGGGCACGGGTTTCGGGGGCACTACTACTTCAGACGGCACAAGGAACGATGTTAGGCGAGTGCGGGCCCGCACATCCTGAGAGAACTACTCAGGATGCAACTTCCTGTTCGGATTGTGGTGTTTCAAGTGTTCGGGCGATGGTGTCGAGTGAAATACCCAACACTTCCGCGACCGCGCTGATGGTGAAGAAGGCGGGTGTCGCGATGCGGCCGGTTTCGATCTTGCGCAGAGTTTCGACCGAGATGCCGGCGTCGAGCGCTACCTGAACCATGCTTCGGTCCCCCCGCGCCGATCGCAGGAGTTCACCCAGTCGTAGTCCTCGTTCGAGTTCTTCCGCCGTCAGCGGCACGCGCACCATGTGCTTATAGTAATACCGGTATAGTTATTCGACAAGGAAGGTGTTCGAAATGGTCGAAATCAAGACCGCAGGGGAAATCGACGCGATGGCGGCGGCTGGGAGAATCACGGCGCAGGCTCTGGCTGCAGCGCGTGAGGCGGCAAGCGTCGGGGTGACGTTGCTCGAATTGGACGCCGTTGCCGCGGAGGTTATTTCGGCGGCCGGCGCCTCGGCGCTGTTCTTGAACTACCGGCCGGCAACGGCATCGACGCCGTTCCCAGGCGCCATCTGTGCGAGTGTGAACGATGCTGTGGTGCACGGTATCCCGAATGAGTACCGGCTTCGCGACGGTGACCTGGTCAGCATCGACTGCGGCGCGAGACTCGACGGCTGGTGCGGCGACTCCGCCATCAGCTTCACTGTCGGGCGGGGGAGTAGTGAGGATCAGGCACTGATCGACGCGACCGATGAGGCACTTGCCCGTGGCATTGCCGCTGCCCAGCCCGGAAACCGATTGGGCGACATCGGTGCCGCGATCGGACAGTACGCGCGTGGCCGCGGGTACGGCATGCTGGCCGATCACGGTGGGCACGGCATCGGCCGCGAGATGCACGAAGGCCCGGACGTGCCCAACGAAGGTCGAGCAGGCAAAGGCTTCCGGCTGCGTCCCGGCCTGGTCATCGCCATCGAACCGATGCTCATCGCCGACGGAACCGACGACTACCGGCACGACGCCGACGGGTGGACCCTTCGCACCGTTTCGGGCGCCCGGGCTGCGCACAGTGAGCACACGGTCGCGATCACCGAAGACGGTCCGGTGATCATGACCCGCTGATCAACCCGCTCAGCTCTGGTTGGAGGTCTTGCCGCTCACGAGGTCTCGTACGTCCCACACCCACACGTCGTCGACGCGCTTGGCGTCGAAGCCGACCAGCTCGTCGACCGTGTGGCGCAGGGCGTCGTCGCCGGAGAATCGGGGAAGCACCAGTACGTCGGCGTGCCAGTACCGCAGGTCGGTCAGTGCGTTCGCTCTGGTGCCCACGTCGATCAACGGGACCTTGCCGGTTTGTTTGGCATTGACCAGCAGGGTCGAGGTGGGCCGGGACTCGGCGCCGTAGATTCCGGCGCGGGTCTTCGAATCCGGGCCGACGAAGTACCCGCCGGCGATGGGGAAGCCGAAGTCGGCGTCGACCTGCCAGCTCAGTGCGCGGGCGTCTTCGGCGCTCGCGACGGGAACCGTCACCAGGGTGCCGTCGCTGACGTAGTTCTCCCACGAGCCGCTGGTGATGAATTCGGGCGTCGCAGATCGCTGATCGGCGTCGATGGGGGTCGGGATCAGGGGAATCATCGCGACGGCGAGAGCCACCAGCCAGACACCGGCTGCCGTGCGGCGCGGTCCACGAAGTTCGACAAAAGCGCGGTAGGTGCCGAGGGTGAGCAGCAGCCCGATCGCCGGAATCGCGCCCATCGCGAATCGGGATTCGAGCACCGATTCGAACAACGGCAGGTCGGCGAGGAGTTTCCACGGCAGAGTGATGCCGGTCTTGTCACCGTCGATGGTCAGTTCGGAACCGAGTGAGAGCACACCCATGACCACGATCACGGCGGCAGCCGCGCGGGTCAGGCGGATGCGCCACAGCCACACCGTTGCACCGAGAAGCAGGAGCACCAGCGGCCATCCGAAGTACGCGTTCTCCTCGGTCGGGTTCATTCGGAACTCCGCGCCCTCGGGGTCGCCCGCAACCGATTCGGTCGGGAACGTGGTGAGTGCAGCGGTGTCGTTGCCTGCCTGACCGTGTGAGACGCCGTCGTAGCTCGCTGGGCCGAAGAACTGCGACCACAGCGGCACCGCAGTGATCAGGAGTGTGACCGCGCCGCCGATCACGAGGCCGGGCATCGCGCGCTTGATCGCCTGGCGCGACTTGGCCAGGCCGGGCAGTGCATAGGCGGCGCCGAACACCATGGCTGACATCGTGAAGATGAGGAGCGGTTCTTCACCGAGGAAGATCTGCCAGGCGACGAGTAGGCCGAGGACGACACCGTCGCGAACCGGACGCTTGCCGTTCGAAATGCGCACGACCTGCAAGAATATGAACGGAAGTACGAAGAACGCGACGAAGTTCGGGTGGCCGTTGGCATGCGAGATCATGGCGGGCGCGAATCCGCAGAACCCCGCTCCGACGGCGGCGGCGACCTTGGAGCGGACGGAGACTCCGGTCAGTACGTGCCGCGAGAATGCCCAGTACCAAGCGATGGCGGTGCCGCCGAGGCCGGCGGTCAGCCCGATCGCATACGTGGCGGTCGGTCCGAAGATCAGCGTGATCGGGGCCAACGGGATACTGATGCCGAACATCGCGGTATTGGCCATCAGGTTCACGCCGAGTGGATAATTCTGCAGGTCACTGAACAGTGGGCTGCGGAACTGGGCGAGGGCGTGAGCGGTATCGGCGAAGAACCATTCCCACATGGCCTGGTCGCGGCCCGCGTTGAACAGATAGCCGGACTGCAGATCGCTCCACAGGTTGGACATCACGTAGATCGCCGCGACGGTGAACGTCGCCATGATCGCGAGGTCGACCAGACGACCGCGCTGGACGACCGAGCGCCGCACTGCTGAACGGACTCGCCCTGGACGTGCTTCTTCGAGCAGTTGGACGTCGGGCAAGGTCTCGGTCATGCAGTCGGTGCCTTTCGGTTCTGGCGCCCATCCCTGAAGTGGCGATCTCAGAAGTTCGGGGTGGCCTACTTAGGTCTCGATTCGATAACTTCCACAGTCAGAGTAACGAACAAAACGGTTCGCGTCCGCGAGCGGGCGCAGTCAGCGGGACAAACCGGTCCGCCCGACTTGTCCGGAAAGTAATGTTTTCGTGCACCGTTTGACGGGTTCGTGACCGGGGTATCGCAACAAGGATCTTGCTCGCGTTTGTTCAGGCAGCCCCGACGAATCCCATCCTCGACGAAGAGTTGGAACCTACGTCCGGGGCCTATACCGGATGGGATGGTGCTTGTGCATGTCGAAGACAGCAGTTCGTAGTAGCGCAGTAGGAGCAGTGGCCTTGTTGGCCGTTGTCCTGGGGGGTGGGACGGCGTCGGCAGGCGTTGACAACACCAGTTCGATCACCGACGTCAAAGGGAATCGGATAGAAGTCTTCCAGGCTGATACCGCTATCCACGTCTTTCCGCCTCTCGACAGCTCACCGCTGAGTGTCGAGTTCTTCCACGACGGGGTTGCCGGCGTGAAGATCGACGGGCCGGACGCGGCAAGCTTCACCGGAACGAAGCTGACGATCGGTTATCAGATCGGTTACCCGATCGCGCTGACCGGCGCGACGGTCGTTCTCAACAGTCCTGGTCTCGACTGGGCAGTCGAGAGTGGAACGAACCTCGGGATCGGTCTGGTTCCGGATTTCGAACTGGGCCTGGATATTTCCAATGGGTTCGTCATCGGTGGTGACATCATTCCGTCGCAGGAACTGGACGTCGACCTGGCGCCGGGCGGTATCACCGACGTCGCGCTGCTCGAAGATCAGGAGTTCGACGGTCCCGAAGCCGCTGTCCGTCTGTCCGGAGTTCACGGTTACGTACAGGGAGCAATCGGTCCGGTGACCATCAGGCCGTACGCGAAGGCTGTCACGTCGAATGGCGATACCGTCGTCACTTACGGTGTACCGCAGAGGCTTTAGCGAAAGCGGATGCTCCCGCCGTCACGCTGCAACAGCGTGATGGTGGGAGTTTTCCGCGTTCCGTGTGGTCGAATCGGCGCCACGAATCGGCGAAGCGTCCGCCCAGTGGGCACTACGGGAAACACTGACGAGTTTCGCGACCAACCGTGCCGCGATCCACACGAGGTACACGGCGGTGATCAGAAGCAGAAGTGCCCAGTCGTGCGCGAAGAATCCGACTATCCCGCCGATCGTGAACGCGAGGGCGACGAAGACGACCCGTCCGCCCACGTCGGTCTCGACCAGATATTCGGGTTCGATCGGATCGTCGGGTTCACTCGATTCATCGACGTCCTCGGATGACTCGGCCCTGGACTTCTGGTGGTGTTCGGTGGGGATCTCGAGTAGCTCGCCCCATTCGAGCACCGCAACGGTGTGCGCGGTGTCGGTCGGGATCGCGCGGTAGTCGCGGGACTCGGACACGTCGATGAGAGCCCTTGCCAGAGTGAGTACTTCGATGCGATTGCGAATCGCGACGCTCAACACTTCATGGAAAGCCTGTTCGCGCCCGAACGGTTTGCCGCGCGCAATGACCAGAACATGCTCTGCGGAATCGAGAACTGCACGATGCGGTACAAGCTCGCGGCTTTGCGCAACGAGTTCGCTCACTGTCATCACCTACCCCGCCGGTGGTTGATGCGGCCGTTTGCTCGACTGCGCTTGGAGGGGCTGAGTACCCCGGCAGTTTCGGAAACAAACTCGCCGGACCGCGTGTCAGATTTGCGCAGCCGGGGCCGAGAGTGCTCCGAGGCAACTTTCGATCAGGTCGGCAACGATCACGTGAGCACGTTCGCGGCTGTCGACGCGGCCTTCCCACGTGGCAAAAGTGACGACGGTGAGCACGGTCAGAGTTCCCGCCCGAAGTTCGGCGATCTCTGCCGGTAACGAGGACGCAGCGACTATCCGCCGCTGAACTTCGCGGAAACTCTCGGCCTGCATGTGGTCACGGATAGTCGACGACATCGCCGGGTCGAAGATCGACTGCACCAGGAACCGTGCGTACAACGTGCCCTCGCGGTAGATGGTCTGTTCCGCCAACGGCAGGACGAGAGCCTCGATGAGGGCACGCATCATCGGTGGATTCGCGTCGAGATCGATCGCGTCGAGCAACTCACGACGACGCTCACCGGCAGGTCGCATTCTGGACTCGACGACGGCCGCCAGCAAACCTTCACGTGACCCGAAGTGATACTGCGCAGCCGATTTGTTGGCCTGCCCGGCTTCGGTCTGAACATCACGAAGAGTCAGAGCGGCCAGACCTCGCTCGGCAACCAGACGCTCGGCTGCATCGATCATCGCCGCTCGGGCATCGGTTCGGGGCACGGTATGAAGTTAGGGGTGCGTCGGGGTCGCGTCAACGACCCCGACGGTAAGCCTTTTGTGACGTATCTCCTGGTTAGATTGCGTCAGAGCGGGTAACGACCACAAACGGCCCCTGCTCGGTCACGGTGAAACGAGGATCGTCGAACAGTTCCTTGGGGAACGTGACCGTGTAGCGGCGGACGTTCGGGTCGTTGGGGTAGACGTCCTCTGCCAACCGCAGCGTGTACCCGTCGGCGCCCTGGCGGAAGACGAAGGCGTCGGGGCTGCGCCACGGCGCCGAGTCCAGCGCAGCTACCAGTTCGTCAGGCGTCTTCAGCTCCGACCACTGCTCGATCAGCGCAGCGCGCGCACGGAAATCGGCGAGCGGGTTCGCGTAGTGCGACGTCAGTCCTTGAAAGCCGAAGTACGGGTAGAAGCTCAGGAAGCCGATGTCGGCAGTGAGGACCACCGTGTCATGGGGTTCGCGTCCCAACTGCTCGCGAATGATCCGGTCGATGTCGGCGTAATTGGCTTCGGCACCCGGGGGCCGCTTGTCGCCGCGCTCGCCGTTACCGTCGGTATCGCTGTATGCCACAGCGATATCCGGCGCCAGCACCTGCGGGATGTTCTGCGCGAAAGCGATGGCTCCGATGACACCGAGTGCAACCAGTACCGCTTTGACGCGAGGATTTTCGCTGGTGCCCAGCACGATCCAACCGGCGAACTCGAAGAAACCGAACACACCGGCGGCGGCAAGGAGTCCGATCAGTACCGGCTCCAGTCGGAAACCGAGGAGCGTACTGCCGGCAACGGTGAACGTCATGGACAACAGTGCCCACAGGTACACGGCGATGACGCCGATACCGAGTGCTCGGGCGCGGCGGGAGAACAGGAACCGCGAAATCAGCCAGATCGTGCCGAGTAGGCACAGTCCACCGACAAGGGTGAAGCTCAGCATCGGGAAGGGCAGCACCGCACCGGAATCGGGGAGGTAGTGCATTGCGGTGCCGGACTCTGCGGTGGCACCGGAGAGTGCCTTCAGCAGGTACGGCGTCCAGACGGTCAGAGCCACCAGGCCGGAGATCACCGCGATCACGGCGAGCCTGACGAGGGGTCCCAGTGCGGCTTTCCACGTGTTCTGGGCGCGTGCGGCAAGTACTGCGGCAACCAAGGCCATCAGAGTCACTGCGAACGCGGCGAATCCGAGATAGAGCGTGTAGACCGTTGCGGCGAGACCGAGGAACAGGCCCGTCCCGAGTATTGCGCCGGCTCCGGCAAATCGAGATGCCCCCGGCCGGTCCAATGCGCCCCACGCGAGGATCAGCACCGGCGGGATCAGGAGGTTGATGACGGCGCCGTACGCCTCGGGGGAGTTGTACGCCAACACGACGGCAGTGACGGCCAATGCCGCGACGACGGCCCAATCGCGTCGAATCAGCTTGGTCCACAACACGAGTGCAACGACGGCGACGACAGCCAACGAGCCGATCGCATAAGGCTTGAAGGCTTCCCAGCCGTCCATTCCCAGCAGGTTCGCGACGCGTCCACCGATCCAGAACCAGCCGGCCGGGTAGAACGGCGGCAGATCCACGTACGTCATGTCCTGCAGCGCAGCAGAATCCGTCAGCCGGGTCAGGTACTCGGTCCGGAACTGCTGATCGACCGAGACGCCGTGCAGATACAGACTCGTCGCGGCCAGGGGAAGTCCGAGCGTCGTGGTGACGAAGCCGGAGAGCCCGGCCCACGAGAGGAGTTTTGCGACCCGCTCGGCCTTGCGGGCGCGGAACATCAGAACCGCAACACCGACCACTGCGATGCAGAGCACCTGCAGCACCGTCGTGACTGCCTGCGTGACATTGGAAGAGGTGAACGCCGGCCACTGCACTCGGCCGAAAGCAAAGAGCCCGACAGCGGCTACAACAGCGGCGACCAGCGCTCCGAGGGCCATTTCCACCACCGTCGCCGCGGCATTACGCCACGGCGACGGGGTCGAAAGGTCTGTACTCGGAGCAGTTGTTGTTTCTGGCACGGGAGGAGCTTAAACCGGCAACTTCCGGAAGATCGGGCGCGGCACGTGGCGAAGACCCATCATGACGAAGCGCCACGGGCCGGGAGTCCAGACGATTTCCTTGCCCTTGTCCGAGGCGGCAACAGCGAGCTTCGCGACGATGTCCTTGTTGACCGTCAGCGGAGCTTCCTTGACGTGGGCACTGAACTGCGTGCGCACCATGCCGGGGCGAACGACGGTGACCTGCGGTCCGAATTCCGCGAGAGCCTCGCCGAGTCCGAGGTAGAAACCGTCGAGGCCCGCCTTGGTGGATCCGTAGACGAAGTTGGCACGCTTGACGCGCTCGCCGGCAACCGACGACATCGCGATGATCTTGCCGAAGCCCTGAGCCTTCATCTTCTCGCCGAGAAGAACACCGACCGAGACGGAAGCGGTGTAGTTGACGTTTGCCACCAGAACGGCCTTGCGCTGGTTCTGCCACAGCTCTTCGGAGTCACCGTCCAGTGCGAAGGCGACGATGGCGACGTCGACGTCACCGTTCGAGAACGCCTGGTCGATCACCTTCGGGTGCGATTCGAAATCAACGGCGTCGAAATCGATGAGCTCCACCGAGGTGGCACCCTTCGCTTCGAGCTGCTTGACCGCAGCTTCGCGTCCCGGATCGCCAGGGAGTGCCGCCAGAACGACGCGGAGCGGCGCCTTCTTCAGGTATTCCTCACAGATGGCGAGGCCGATCTCGGAGGTTCCACCGAGAAGCAAAACGGTTTGCGGGTTACCTACA
Organism: Rhodococcus sp. WY5; assembly: GCF_018588185.1. Classification (NCBI taxonomy): domain Bacteria; kingdom Bacillati; phylum Actinomycetota; class Actinomycetes; order Mycobacteriales; family Nocardiaceae; genus Rhodococcus; species Rhodococcus sp. WY5. Next base: position 880,619 of record NZ_JAAMPR010000001.1, on the reverse strand, counting down.
GCGTTGATCACAGTTCCAGCCTTCTGGACATATCGGAGGCGAAAACGCCTGTGGGGTCGTACTTGCGGCGCGTCGCGATCCACTCGTCGATGCGCGGGTACATGGCGTGGAAGGTTTCCGCGGACGTCCGCGAGTCCTTGGCCGTGTACAGGCGTCCGCCGAATTCGAGGACACGCTTGTCGAGTTCGGTGACGAACTCGTTCAGGCCCGGCTTGATGCGGAAGTCGACGCAGATGTTCCAGCCCGGGATCGGGAAGCTCAGCGGCGCCTGATTGCCTTCGCCGAAGAGCTTGAACACGTTGAGGAACGAGTAGTGCCCGCTGCGCTGGATGTCGACGATGATCTTCTTGAACTCGTCGACGGCCTCCGGCGGAACCACGAACTGGTACTGCAGGAATCCGTTGGATCCGTACGCGCGGTTCCACTCACCGAACATGTCGAGCGGGTGGTAGAACTGCGTCAGATTCTGGACCTTGCCGCGATACTTGCCGGACTTGCGGAACCAGACCTCACCGATCGCGGTGAAGTTGAACTTGTTGGCCAGCCCGTTCGGGAAGACGTCGGGGAACGTCAGCAACTGCGGTGCGTCGAAGGCGAGCGGGTTCTTCTGCAGCTTGGCCGGAAGCTGGTCGAGCTTCGCCAGAGATCCGCGCGAGACTGCCGCACGACCGAGCTTCGGGGGCGCGGAAATCGCGTCGAACCAGGCGCTCGAATACTCGTAGTTGGCCTCGCTGCCGTCGCTGTGCAGCGCGATGGTCTCGTCGAGGCTGTTGGTGACGTCGCCGTCGGCGATGAAGTACGCCGTCTCGGTCGGTGTCATCTTGATGGTTGCCCGCAAGATGATGCCCGTCAGGCCCATGCCGCCGATCGTGGCCCAGAACAGTGCGGCCTTCGGGTCGTTGCGCCCGCCCTTGGGGGTGAGCGTGCGAACCTTGCCGTCGGCCGTCAGCAGATCCAACGACACGACGTGGTTGCCGAAGCTGCCCGCGCTGTGGTGGTTCTTGCCGTGGATATCCGAGCCGATGGCGCCGCCGATCGTGACCTGACGAGTACCCGGCAGGACCGGAACCCACAGGCCGAACGGCAGAGCAGCCTTCATCAGCTGATCCAGATTCACGCCGGCGTCGACGTCCACCAGAGCGGTGTCGCGATCGATGCGGTGAATGCGGCTGAGTGCATTCATGTCGATGACCAGGCCGCCGGCGTTCTGCGCTGGGTCACCGTACGAGCGGCCGAGGCCGCGCGCGATGACGCCGCGTCGCAGATGCGAGGGCTTGGAATCGTTCTGTTCCGCAACCTGGGCGACCGCGTTGGCGATCACTTCCACGTCGGGGGTGGACAGCACCTGTGCAGTGGTGGCGGCGGTGCGTCCCCAACCGGTGAGGGTGCGGGCTTGGGTGTGGAGAGCCGGCTGCGGCGTCTCTTCTGCTGTCGTGGACATCAAGGTAGAGGTTACCTGGGAGTAGTGCCGACGGCTCCGACTCGAGTGGTTACTCTCGTCGTCGTGCCCGAAACACCTGCAAGTCACCAGCACGAACCCCACGTCCCGCTGCCCGTCGAGATTCCTGTCACGACGGACATCGCCGACGACGCGTTGGACCTGAAAACGCAGATCGTCCGGTTCGTCGCGACGGGTGGGCTGTCGGCGGTCGTGGACTACGGGCTGTATGTGCTGCTCCTCGCGTTGGGGTTGCCGCGCGTCGCCGCAAAATCGCTGAGCTTCGTTGCGGGCACCACGACGGCGTACCTCATCAATCGTCGGTGGACGTTCAAGGCCGAGCCTTCTCGCGCCCGCTTCATCGCTGTAGTCGCGCTGTACGCGGTCACTTTTGCGGTTCAGGTCGGACTCAACGAACTGATGGTCCATGTCTTCGACGAGCATTGGTGGCGGACACCGCTGGCCTTCGTCATCGCGCAGGGCACCGCGACGGTCATCAACTTCATCGTTCAGCGGGCAGTGATCTTCAAGATCAAGTAACGGTTCGGGGTGGATTAGCGCATTCGTCCGGTTTCTCGAGAGAGAATCGAGCCCATGATCATCGTTCTCGATTCTTCGGCCCTGACCAGGGGTGCACGGTTCGACACTGCCGTCGCCGACGCTCGCGCGCTCGGACACCGCGTCGTCGTGCCGCGATTGGTCGTCCTCGAGGTTGCAAGCCGCTACCGCGAGGAATCGGCGGAGATGATCGCGGCTCTGAGCGTCCAGGCGCGCATGTACGACCGACTGGGGTTGCGGCGTGACCTCACGAGATTTGTCGACGCGGCTCACGACAAGGCCGACGGCTACGTCGACGGCGTGATCGAAGACCTCGTGGCGATCGGCGTCGAAGTGGTCGATCCAGTCGACGTGTCGCATCTCGAGGTGGCCGAGAGGGCGATCTCGCTGCGTCGGCCCTATACCGACAAGAAGAAGCGAGACGGATATCCGGCGACGCTGAACTGGCTGACCGTGCTCGATCTCGCCGACCGGAACCCGGGCGTCGACGTGATCTGGGTCAGTTCCGACGCACGGGTATACGGCGACGGCGAAGACGGGGTCTGGCATGGCGATCTCGCACGTGAACTGGCGTCGCGCGGCCTCGAGTATCGGGTTCGCTGGGCGTCGGACATCCCGGTGATCGACGGACCGGTGCAGGTGGAGCAGGTGGCGGAGGTCGAGGAAGCCGCTGAGGTCGCGCCCAAGGCCCCGGTTGCTCAGGGCTTCGTGGAGCCGGAAGCGGTGGTTCCAGCCGAGGTTCCCGAACCCGCGGCACCTGCAGCAGCCCCCGCCCCCAAGCCTGTTCAGCGCGCAGCGCGGACGAGAGTTGCGCCGCAGCGCATCGAACCCGCCCCGAAAGCTCAGTCCGGTGGACTGCGCGGTCTGGGCAAGGTCATCGGCGGGCGGAAACGAAAGGTCACGATCGTCGACGATCTCGACGAAGTCGACCTCTTCGGTGCCTGATCGCTTCTAATCTGGACAGATGTCTCTGTTGCCGACAGTCAGTCGAAGGACCGGAACTCGATACGGCAGGCCGAGTATCGAATCGCAGGTCCTCTACAACGCGTGTCGATGGATGCTTCGGCCCGTGGTCGGGATCGCGCCGCTGACGCCTGGCGCCATGCGCCGCGCCGCAGTGCTGGACTCGGCCGCGGGTGTACGCATTCCGTCCGGGATCGATCGGGAAGCGATTCGCTTTCCAGGTTTCGACGGTGAACTCGTGCGGACGGCAGGCTCGACGGCTGATCTGCGCGACGGTGTTGTTCTCTACCTGCACGGCGGCGGGTTCATGTGCTGCGGGCTCAACACGCATCGGCCGGTCGTTGCAAGCATCGCCAAGCGAACCGGCCTTCCGGTCCTGCACATCGCATATCGACAGTTGCCGAGCACGAGCATCAGCGGGTCCGTCGACGACTGTCTCGATGCATACCGGTGGCTCCTCGAACAGGGAGCCTTGCCGGAAAAGGTTGTCTTCGTTGGCGATTCGGCCGGAGGCTTTCTGGTCTTCGCGACGGCACTTGCAGCTGTTTCCGCGGGGCTCGAGGTTCCGGCCGGTCTTGTCGGGCTCTCACCTCTCCTCGATCTCGATTGCACCACCAAATCAGTCCACGCCAACGCTCGACGCGACGTGATCGCCCCGGTGTCGGCATTGATGGCGATCGGAAAGCTTGGCGGACAGACGAACTCACCCGTCGACGGCGATCTGGCCGCTCTGCCGCCGTCGTTGCTGATCGCCGCCGAATCCGAGGTGCTCAGAGTCGATTCGGAGGTGATGGCGCAACGGCTCGCCGCCGCGGGGGTGCCGTGCTCGCTGCAGATCTGGAACGGCCAGGTTCACGCGTTTCCCGCCGTCTGGCCTGGCTTGCCGGAGAGCCGGGCTGCGCTACGTGACGTTGCCAGGTTCATTCGCGCCAGGCTGGATGCGGTCCCGCCCCAGGTCGCGGGCGAAAGTTGTTCGGGAAGTTGAACTTCCGGTCCGGTTAGGGATTCTCGTGTCCTGACGTTGTGGTAGGTGCCATCGCGCGGGCATAGATCGATTCGAGCTCGGTTACTGCTGAACGTCGATCGACGTTGTCGGGATCGAGGCGATGTTGGAGGTTGATCCCGAGAGTGCCGGCCAGAAGGGTGACGGCAACCAACTCCGGATTGGTGACCGGGGTGTCGATCGAACGCAGGTAGTCCGCGTACAGCGTTCGCATTGCGACGTACTGCTCTGCGTAGGTCTCGCGGATGGTGGACCCGGGAATCACGGCTTCGATCAAGATGGTCGAGAAAATTCGTGCCTCGGGGTATGACATCAGTACGAAGTTGGCTTCGATCAATGCTTCGATTCCAGTCGCCGAGGATGATGCCAACTCTGCGCGTAGCTTTTCCATGCCCCACCGGAATGCGTCCTCGACGACGGCTCGTAGAAGCCCGTCCTTCGATCCGAAGTGCCAGGCCACGGACCCTCTGCTGATACCGGATCTTTCTGCCACGGCTTGTACGGACATCGCGGTCGACCCGCCTTCGGCAGCCAGTTCGGCCGCGGCTTTCACCAGTCGCCGTCTGGTTTCCTCGGAAATCTCCTGCTTGCGTGTCGACGCCATTCGGTGTTCCTGCCTTCTTTCGTTCTCGAGTGCAGCCAATTCCGGCACGCGGTGACGTCGACGCGCCCGTCGGGGCCGAGACCTGCGCACCGCACTCATGCTACGAGGCCGGCCATCGGCCGGCCGTATTCCTCTCGCGACACCCTCTTGCCTATGTTGATCGTCCAGTTCTATGCTGAGCGTCCAATAACTTAACGGAATGGGCGGACATGGAACTCATCGATCTGACTAGAACTCTCGATCCGGCCGATCGGGAATTGCTCCCCGAGGGTTTGAAGGCACTGGCTTCCGTCGTTGCCCCCTCGGTGACCTACTCGCACCCCGCAGGTGCCGGACGCGACGAGTTCGCGGCAGCACTGCAGTGCGGAGTTCATGATCTTCCGGACGGTGAGGGGTGGGGATCGGAGATGTTGAGTGAGTTCAACAGCCATCTGGGCACACACGTCGACGCGCCGTTGCACTACGGATCAACCTCGGAGGGTAAGCCTTCTCGCACGATCACAGACATCGCGTTGGATGAATTGTTCTGCGAGACAGTGGTGCTCGACCTGCGCGGCCGGTGCGAGGCGAATCAGCCGATCTCGGTGGACGCGCTGAAAGCTGCCCTGGCGGAAAACGGTGCGTCCGTTCCCCAGGGTGGTGCCGTGTTGCTCCGTACCGGACAAGAGAGCTTCACCTTGGCTGATCCAGGGTTCTTTCAGTATCCAGGGATGAGTCGCGAAGGCACGCTGTTTCTCGCCGAGCAAGGCGCGAAGGTGCTGGGCACCGACGCTGCCGGCTGGGACTTGAGCTTTGCAGTCATGGCGCAGAAATTTCGTGACACCGGGGACAACTCGGTTCTCTGGGACGGGCACCGGGCCGGACGCGAACGTGAAGTATTCATCGTTCAGCAACTGGCGAACCTCGCCGCGCTTCCGCCCTCGGGATTTCACGTGGCGTTTTTCCCGATCAAGCTTGCGCGAGCCAGCGCTGCCCCGGCTCGTGTGGTCGCGTTCGTCTGAGCAAAATTCCTGCCTCACCTAACGAACAATTCAGTGAAAGGTATTGACTCACAGTGAAACTTGCGACCGTCGAATACGAAAAGACTCAGCAGACGGCTCTGGTGACGGGCAGCGGCGAGCAACTGTTGTTACTCGAGCGAGCTCATCATGATGTGACGGGAAAACCGGCTCCAGAACTGGAAACCATGCAAACCATCATCGAAGGTGGTCCGGCGGCACGGGAGACGCTGGATCGGCTCGCAGACGAGCCGCCGGCAAGTGCAATCGTCGACGCAGGTGATGTGCGCTGGATGTCGCCGCTTCCTCAGCCGGTCCAGATCCGAGACTTCGGCTGCTTCATGGATCACTTCCGCAACGCTCGCGCCCGAATTCAAGGGGTCGCACTCGAGGACGTCGAACTGCCGAAGATCCAGTTGGAGCGCCCGCTGTATTACATAGCGAACCGATTGGCGGTGACCGGACACAAATCTGACGTCGTGTGGCCCGAGTACTCGAGCCTGCGCGATTACGAACTCGAATTCGCCTGTGTGCTGGGGCGCGGTGGAACCGACATCTCACGCGCGGATGCCCCTGCGCATATCTTCGGTTACACCATCTTCAACGATTTCAGCGCCCGCGATACTCAGCTCGAGGAGATCTCCACCGGACTCGGTCTCAGTAAGAGCAAGGACTTTTCGAACGCGAATGTCCTCGGGCCCTGGATCGTGACGGCCGACGAAGTCGGTGACCCCTACCAACTCGAGATGACCGCGAGAATCAACGGAGACGAGGTGAGCCGAGGAACCAGCGCCGACATGGACCATCGTTTCGAGGACGTGATTTCGTTCGCTTCGACTTCCACGCGGCTGTACCCGGGTGAAGTCTTCTGTTCCGGCACCGTGCCGAGTGGATGCGGCTTGGAGCACGGGCGGTTCCTGGAACCGGGAGACGTAGTCGAACTCGAGGTCACCGGCCTCGGTGTATTGAGGAATCGAGTGGTGGCGTGAGCGGCGAAGTCATGGTTCTCGGTGTCGGCGCGACTCTCTTCGGGCGGCACGCGGATACCGCGGCCTCGGAATTGGCGGGGCGTGCGGCGATCGATGCCGTCGAAGACGCGGGCCTGACCCGCGGTGACGTCGGTGCGGTCTTCTACGCGACAGTCAGCCAGAAGGCGATCGACCGGCAGCACATGATCCCAGGCCAGATTGCCTTGAGGCCATACGGTTTCGGGGGAGTCCCGGTCGTCAATGTCGAAAATGCCTGCGCCGGCGGCGCGACTGCACTCTGGCTGGCGATCGCCCACGTTCGCGCCGGTCTGTCCGAGGTCGCGTTGGCGGTCGGGGTGGACAAGCTGGTGTGCTCGGATCCGGCTCGAAGTCTGGAGGTGTTCGACGGTGCACTCGACGTTGCGCATCGCGACGAGACGCTCGCGGGCCTTGCTTCGCTGTCCGCTCCGCTGCCGGATGCACTCGGATCGCAGGGTGAGCGGTCGGTGTTCATGGAGATCTACGCTTCTCTTGCCCGGGCGCACATGGAGAGATTCGGAACCACCGAGTTCGAGCTCGCGTCCGTATCAGCCAAAAATCATGCGCATTCCGTGCACAATCCGCGGTCGCACTTTCGCAAACTCTTCAGCGTCGAAGAGGTGCTTGCCGCAAGGCGAGTCGCGTGGCCTCTGACAGTTCCGATGTGCTCGCCCGTCAGTGACGGTGCAGCGGCGGTCATTGTGACCAGTGCGGACTTTGCTCGAAGGCACGATTCCTCTCGGCGGGCGGCGCAGGTACTCGGTTGCAGCTTGGTGTCAGGCACGGATCGGACCGCAGATGACGTGGAGAGTCACATCGGTCGCCGTGCAGCAATGAGCGCATACGAGGAAGCCGGAGTCGGGCCAGGCGATGTGGATGTGGCAGAGGTCCACGACGCCACGGCCTTCGGTGAAGTGCAGCAGGTCGAGAATCTGGGGTTCTGCCCGATCGGTGAGGGCGGCGCGTGGTCGGCGTCCGGTGCGAGTTCGTTGGGAGGCGTGCGTCCGGTCAATCCGTCAGGTGGGCTCGAGTCCCGTGGTCATCCGGTCTCGGCAACGGGACTGGCGCAGGTCTTCGAACTTGTCACGCAGTTGCGTGGACAAGCAGGGCGGCGACAAGTTCCGGGTGCTCGAATCGCGGTCGCAGAGAACGGCGGAGGTCTCTACGGCATCGAGGAAGCCGTCGCCGCGGTCACGATCTTGGGAGGGCCACGATGAACGCGGACATCATGAACGATGAACCGATGGCGCCAGGCTTGCAGGTGCAAGCGGGATATGCGGATCTGATTCTGTCGGCGCTGCGACGCCGACCAGACCACATCGCGTTTCGATTCACGGATCGGAACGGTGATCGGGCCGAGCTGACATATTGGCAGACTGCGGAACAGATCGAGCGGATTGCAGGTGTCCTCAGTAGCTTCGCTCTGCCGGACGGAGCCGGGGTCGCCCTGCTTGCGGGGCCGTGTCCTGAAGCATTCACGGTCATGGCCGCGGCGTGTCTGGCGGGCGTGCGCTACACGGCACTCCATCCGCTCGCGACCGAAGAGAACGACAGGATGGTGCTGAAAGACAGTGGTACCGATCTCCTGTTGGTTGCCGACGGACAGTTCCAGGTACGCGCCGAAGCGGCACAGACTCGAGTGATGTCACTGTCAGCCCTCGAATCAGCGTGTGAATTGGGTACGGCGGGAATAGGTTCAGGCTTAGGCGGTCAGGGTCGAGCTTTGTATCTCTTCTACACCGGTGGAACCACCGGTGAGCCGAAAGGCGTCATGCTCAGGGACCGATCCTTGGTCGCCAATGCCTGGGCCTGCACCACGTGGGAGTGGCCGGCTGAAACCACCATGCTGCTCACTACGCCGATGTCTCATGCTGCCGGTCTGCTCGTCGCACCCGGTCTGCTGCGAGGTGCAAGCTTCGAGTTGCACAGGTCGTTCGACCCGGACAGAGTTGTCGACGCCATCGAAAATGGCGGAGTCACAGCTACATTCGTGGTTCCCACGATGCTCTATGCCTTACTCGACCATCCACGCCTGTCGGATGCGAATCTGTCTGGGCTGAACTGGATGCTTTACGGTGCTGCACCCATCGACCCCACCAGGCTCGAGCAGGCAGGGGCGGTGTTCGGGCCGATCCTGAGCCAGCATTACGGTCAGGCCGAAGCCCCGAATGCGTTGACGGTACTCGATACACGTGAGCACACGGACGATCCCGCAGTTTTGGGGAGTTGTGGGCGCGCGATGCCAGGTGTCGAAGTGGTGTTGCTTGACGAGCAGGGAAACGAGACGGCGACGGGCGTACCCGGCGAGCTTTGTGTGCGAGGTCCGCTCGTGATGGACGGCTATTGGAACAAACCTGAACAAACCGCTGCAGCGCTCGCGAATGGGTGGTTGCACACTGGCGACGTTGCTCGAATCGACGAAAGTGGGCTCATCTCGATCGTCGACCGCATCAAAGACACGATCATCAGTGGTGGATTCAACGTCTACCCGCGCGAAGTCGAGGACTCACTCGGACATCATCCCGCGGTGGCAGCATGTGCGGTATTCGGTGTCCCCGATTCTCAATGGGGAGAAGCTGTTACCGCCGCAGTCGTACTGAAGACGGGATGGTCGGTCACACCCGATCAACTCATCGCGCACGTGAGATCGCACAAGGGTCCGATCTGGGCGCCCAAGGAGATTTCGATTCTGGAAGCGCTGCCGCTCACTGCTTTGGGGAAGATCGACAAGAAGGCACTCCGTGGCGCGTCACCGACCTAGTGACGCGACAACTGCCCGTGCGAGGGCGTCGGCAGATCCAGGGGCGAATGGCAGAAAGAGTTCTGGCTCGATCAGTTCCACTTCCATGAGCAGTGGCTGATCCACCGGACCCACGACGTCCACACGCGCATAAAGCAATTCGCCGGGGCCGCATGGGGTCGCGGCCAGTGCTGCGTCGGCCACCGCGAGTTCGGCGGCGGACGGTTCGTGGAGGTGGTTGGTTCCGCCGTGAAATTCCTGCACGCGGAAGTCGTTGGCGGCCGGGATCTTCCGGACAGCGTGCGAGTAGCGTCCGCCGATGTGGATGATCGAGCGCTCACCGTCGACGACGTCCGAGACGAATGGCTGGACCAACGCGTCGTTGCCACTCTCGAGGATCGAGCTGAGGTGAGCGTGGGCCTGCGCGGACCCCGAGGCAAACTTTCCCACTCCGACAGCGCCGGCGGACACTGCCGGCTTGACGATGACGTCGGCACCCTCGAACGAAGGGAGGGTGAGTGTTTCGCTCTGTCCGGCAGCGATCACAGCGGTGGGGACGATAGGTACGCCGGCCGCGGCAAGTTCGGTGAGGTATCCCTTGTGTGCGTTCCACTTCACGATCGAGAGTGGATTGGCGATCGGAGCGGTCAGCTGATCGAGAACGGCAAGAAATTCGTCGAGGCGCTGGGTGTAGTCCCAGGTCGACCGGATCAGAACCAGGTCGGCGTCGATATCGAGGAGGGACGGGCTCGACCACGGCGCCATCGTCGACGCGATGCCGTAGGAGGTGAGAGCATCCATGACGAGTTTGCTTTCGACATCCGCCTCGCGGGCGGCGCCGTCACAGGTGAGCAGGAGAACCGTGGTCATGCCACGATGCTTTCACGGCTGGCGCCCTGTACGACTAGCGAGGTGGCCCCTCGTCGAGGACCATCGACCCGGTCCCGGGTTGCCCGGTTGCGTCCACCCACGTCACCGCGACGGTGTCGCCGGGGCGGCGCGAGCTCATCGCCGCGTTGAGATCAGCGGACGACGCGATCCGGCTGCCACCGAACTCGGTGATGACCGCACCTTTGGTCAGCCCCACCCGCTCGGCCGGCGAATCGAAGCTCACGGCAACAACTTCGGCGCCGGCCGGCATGTCCGCGTGATCCTTCACCGCGACACCGAGTACGGGTGTCGGTCCCACACGCACGTTCTCGGAGGAGCGGCCACCGAGTACCTGCTCGACGATCGGTAGTGCGGTGTCGATCGGTATCGCGTAGGACTGAGGCGCCGGTGAGGTTTCGGTGCGGTCGGTGACGGCGTTGCCCGCGCTGCTGACGCCGATCAGCTCGCCAATGGCGTTGACCAGGGGGCCACCGGAATCGCCAGGCCGGATGTCCGCGTCGACCTCGATGAGGCCCTTCAACTGGTTTCGCGATCCGTCGGACACGTTGCGGGTGTTGACGGTGACACCGAGGTTGGTGATGACGCCGGGAGCAGGGACGGGTACTCCGCCGCCTTCCGCATTTCCGATTGCGGTGACGGCATCCCCACGAGTGGCTTCTGCTGATTTGCCGACCACAGCCACCGGCAGATCGTCAGCGCCCGCGAGTCGAAGGACAGCAAGGTCGCTGACGCTGTCGTACCCGAGGATCTCGGCGTCGTAGATCAGTCCGTTGGACATGCTGACGGCAGTGACGTCCGAAGCTCCGCTGATGACGTGGTGATTCGTGAGCACCACTCCGTCAGGGGAGAGCACGATCCCGGTCCCAGCAGTGGTGGTGAATCCGGCCGGCGCCGTGATGGTGACGATGGTGGGGACCACCCGGGCCGAGAGCTCCTCCGGGGTGAGCGGAACAACCGGCGCGGGTGGGGTGGTCGTGATGACGGTGACCGGTGCGGACTCGATCGTTCCCGGAGTCAGGGGCGGTGCGACCAGCGCGAGACCACCGAGGCCGGCTGCGAGAACGACGGCCGTCCACAGGCCGCGTCTGCTCGCACGTTTGGTCATCCAGCCGTCCGTCCCGCCGGTGTCATGCCATCGAGTCGTGAAAGGTGAAGATTACCGATTCGGCGAATCTTCGGCCACAAAACCGGGCAACATGCCGTCCGCGCGGAGCGTCGCCAGGGACGGCGCGGCAGCGTCCTTTGCGGAGAGCTCGTAGGTCAGAGGGTTGCCCTTACGGTCTGTTCTCGGCCATTCGATCTCGAGTTCCGGATCGAAGGGATCGAGGTCGCGGTCCAGGTGGGGCGAGTATTCGATGCTGCACAGGTACATCACTGTCGATCCGTCTTCGAGTGAAAGGATCGCGTGGCCGAGGCCTTCCTCCAGGAACACCGCTCGTCGATCGACGTCGTCGATCACCACCGCATCCCACTCGCCGAAGGTCGGTGATCCGACGCGCAGGTCTACGACAACGTCGAGGAAGGCACCTTTCACGCAGGTGATGTACTTCGCCTGTCCGGGCGGATTGTCGGTGAAGTGGATCCCGCGGAGGCTACCGGCTTCGGAGACCGAGCAGTTGGCCTGCGCGAGGTCGAGAGTGCGGCCCGTCGCGGCGGTGAAGGCGGAGCTTTTGAACCATTCGAGAAAGACACCGCGGTTGTCGCCGAACTGCTTCGGTGTAATTTCCCAAGCTCCGGCGATCTTCAGTGGACGGATTTCCACGTCACCATTCCTTGCCGTGCTCGAGCAGCTCGAGTAGGTAGTTGCCGTACCCGGATTTGCCCAATGCTTCTGCCTGAGTGCGTAATTGGTCGGAGCTGATGAATCCTTGACGCCACGCAACCTCTTCAGGGGAACCGATCTTGAGGCCTTGGCGGTGTTCGATGGTCCGCACGTAGTTCGCTGCCTCGAGCAGGGAATCGGGTGTGCCGGTGTCGAGCCACGCGGTTCCGCGGGGGAGGACATCGACAGAAAGTTTGCCAGCTTCGAGATAGTGCTGATTGATGTCGCTGATTTCGTATTCGCCACGCGCAGAGGGCTTCAGAGTGCGTGCGATGTCCACGACGTCGCTGTCGTAGAAATAGAGGCCGGGGACTGCGTAATTGGATTTCGGTGACGTCGGCTTTTCCTCGATGGACACGGCGCGACCCGAGTCGTCGAATTCGACGACGCCGTAGGCGGTCGGATTCGAGACCCAGTAAGCGAATACGGCTCCGCCGTCGATGTCGGAGAAACGCCTGAGTTGGGTTCCGAGGCCGGGGCCGTAGAAGATGTTGTCGCCGAGGACGAGCGCCACGGAGTCGGATCCGATGTGCTCTGCGCCGAGGGTGAATGCCGTTGCGAGGCCGTTCGGTTCGTGTTGCACTGCATAGGTGAGGTTGACGCCGAATTGTGAGCCGTCGCCGAGAACCCGGCGGAATTGTTCGGCGTCGTGTGGGGTCGTGATGATCAAGATGTCGCGAATGTCGGCGAGCATGAGAGTGGAGAGCGGGTAGTAGATCATCGGCTTGTCGTAGACGGGCAAGAGTTGCTTGCTCACTCCGAGGGTGATCGGGTGCAACCGCGACCCGGTGCCACCGGCCAGAATGATTCCGCGCATGCGTGCAGTGTCCTGCACTCCTGCCTGCCGACGCAAACGGACATGACACGCCCGGCCGCTAAAGTGGGGTTCGTCCGATGAGCCTGAGGAGATGACGTGCGACTACTGGTCACCGGGGGTGCCGGCTTCATCGGTGCCAATTTCGTTCATCAGACGGTGGCGACGCGTCCCGACGTGGAAGTCACGGTTCTCGACGCTCTGACCTACGCCGGAAATCGCCAGTCCCTGGCGTCCGTCGAGGACCGGATCACGTTTGTCCACGGCGACGTGGCCGACGAGTCGCTGGTCGACGATCTTGTCTTGCGCTCCGACGCAGTCGTGCACTTCGCGGCCGAAAGCCACAACGACAATTCCATCGCCGACCCCGAACCGTTTTTGCGCACCAACGTCATGGGAACCTTCTCGCTCCTGCAGGCAGTGCGTTCGCACGGGGTCCGTTATCACCACATTTCGACCGACGAGGTGTACGGCGACCTCGAACTGGATGATCCGGCGAAGTTCACGGAGACGACACCGTACAACCCGTCGAGCCCGTACTCCGCGTCCAAGGCGTCGAGTGATCTGTTCGTGCGCGCCTGGGTGCGCTCCTTCGGGATCGCGGCGACCATCTCGAACTGCTCCAACAATTACGGCCCGTACCAGCATGTGGAGAAGTTCATCCCACGCCAGATCACCAATCTGCTCGACGGAGTGCGTCCACGGTTGTACGGGGAAGGCCGCAACGTCCGCGACTGGATTCACGTCGAGGACCACAACCGCGCCGTCTGGGACATTCTGGACCGCGGAAAGTCCGGCGAGACTTATCTGATCGGCGCCGACGGTGAAACCGACAACCGGACGGTGATTGCGGCTCTGCTCGAAATTTTCGGACGCAAGCCGGACGATTTCGACTTCGTCACCGACCGCCCTGGTCACGATCTGCGGTATGCGATCGATTCGACGCGACTGCAGCAGGAGCTCGGGTGGAAGCCGCAGTACCGCGATTTCCGAAGCGGACTGGAAGCCACCGTCGAGTGGTATCGCGACAACGAGCAGTGGTGGCGTCCGCAGAAGGCCGGCGTCGAGACGCAGTATTCCGCGGCCGAGAAAGTGATCTGACCGAACGTCAGGCTTTGGTGGGGTCCGGCACCCGCGAGCGCTCGTGCACGAGTGCATTGCGCAGGCCTCGTGATCCCGACAGTGCAGCCACGACGCCGGCAAAGACCTCACAGAGGGTGAACAGCAGCCTCGACGCCAGTGCGAGGCCGAGCGCGACGCCGGCATCCATGAACGGTGAAAGCGCTGCGACGATGACGGCTTCGCGGACACCGATTCCGGACGGGACGACAAAGACGAGGACCCCCGCGCACATACCGAGGGCGAGAGCGCCGATGCACTGGACGAGCCCACGGATTTCGAAGCCGGCCGAACTGGACGCGAGCAGCCACAACTGGATGCCGTAGAGCACCCAGCTTGCTGCGCACCAGCCCAACGCGAGCGCAATCTTGTGCATCGTGAGCGGCTTGTGCAGCGGCGTGCGGCGGAGCAGTTTCAGCGCGAGGTTCACCAGGCGTGTGAGCACCGGCGGGTAGGCGCAGACCAATGCGATCGGTACGAGGATGATCACGCCGACCGCTGCCGCCGTGCTGACCTCGAACAGGGCAGGTAGACCGAAGAGGCCGACGACCAGCGCCGAAGTTGTGCTCAACCCCACCGTGACCAGCACTGCGACAAAGCCTGCGGCACGGGACACACCGGCGCGCCTCACGAGTTCCGTTTGCAGAACGAAGGCCCAGACACTGCCGGGAAGGTACTTGCCGAGTTGGCCGACCAGATAAGCGCGAGCGGCGTCGAAGGCCGGAATCGGTTGTTCGAGGGCGCCGAGTGCGTGTTGCCAGGCCCGCACTGCGGCACCCATACCGAGGAAGATGAACACCGACGAGGCGGCAAGCGTCCACCAGTTCAGCTCGGTGATCGTGTTCTTGACCTCGGACCATTGGGACTTCACCGCGAAGATGATCGCGACGACGATCGCGAGGGTGACGAGGACCTTGAATCCGTTGACGAGAAGGCCGCGTAGAGCGTTCGGCTCTGCGGCCGGTTCGACGTCTTCGACCGGTTGTTCAGATTCGGGAGAGGTACTCACGCGCCTGCATCCCGCCCGTTCGTCATTTCGCAGACGATACCAACCAGGATTTGTCTCGCTAAACCACGAGCGGTTTGTCGGCGCGTTCCCGCCACCAGGTGAAGGCCTCCGACAGCGAGTCCGGAATGGCCGGTGACGTGCCGAAGCTGCCGGCGGCGTAGAGGTCTTCGATTGCGGAAATGTCCGCGTCCGAGATACCCGATCGGCTCATTCCGACCCGGTTGACACCGTGCAACGACACCGGGTTGCCGAAGGCCTTGGAGAAGGGCGGGACGTCCTTGACCACGACGGTTCCCATGCCGATCATGGATCCGGAGCCGACGACGCGTCGTTGGTGCGCGACAGTGTGCATGCCCAGGTTGACGCCGTCTCCGACGCTGACGTGCCCGGCAAGCGTCGTACCGGAGGACACGACGCAGCGGTCACCGATCTGCACGTCGTGCTCGATTCCCACTCTGTTCATCACGAAGCAGTCTTCGCCGATTTCGGTGCGGCGTTCGCTTCCCTGATGGACTGTGCTCAATTCGCGAATCGTCGTTCGAGCACCGATTCGAATTCCCAGACCGGCGCTGACGGACCAGGACGTCGGATGTAACGCGCCGAGGATCTCGGGGGGAGCTCCCAAGACCGCTCCCGAGCCGATCCAGCAGTCGTCGCCGATCTCGAGTGGGCCCGTGAGTACCGCGTTCGGTCCGATCGTGACTCCCGCCCCGATCAGTACGTCGGCGCCGATCACGGCGGTCGGATGGATGTGGCAGTCGGCTCGTTCAGACATGCAGGTTCCGGAATCCTCTCGAAGTATCGAATCGTGTTTCGATACGCTTCCTGGGTTGTCGGGGTATTTCGTTCCGACGACGGTCGGATGAATCTATCGGAGGTAACTCAGTGATCGCGATATCCAGTATCTCGTTCGGGGAAGAAGTCGAGCGCGAGGTGCTGGACACTCTGCGATCGGGAATCGTCGCGCAGGGACCCAAGGTGAAGCGGCTCGAGGACGAGTTCGCGGCGCTGGTGGGCACGCGACACGCGGTGGCGGTGAACAACGGCACTACGGCGTTGATCGCGGCTCTCCAGGTCCAGGATCTTCAGCCAGGTGACGAGGTTTTGACCACGCCGTTCACGTTCGTGGCCACGCTCAATGCGATTCTCGAGGCAGGCGCGACGGCGCGGTTCGCCGATATCTCCGAGTCCGATTTCAACATCGACCCGGCAGTCGCTGCCGATCGAATCGGTGACCGCACGAAGGTGCTGATGCCGGTTCATCTGTACGGACAGTCGGCGGACATGGGCGCATTGATGCCGCTGGCATCGAAAAACGGTCTGACTGTCGTCGAGGACGCCGCTCAGGCCCACGGAGCGACGTACGACGGGCGAGGCGCCGGCAGTTTCGGTGTGGGTTGCTTCTCGTTCTATGCAACGAAGAACCTCACGACCGCCGAGGGCGGAATGATCACGACCGACGACGACGCGATCGCCGATCGACTTCGGGTCCTGCGCAACCAGGGCATGCGGGCGCGCTACCAGTACGAGATGGTCGGCCAGAACTACCGGATGACTGACCTCCAGGCGAGCTTGGCTCTGCCCCAGATGGCGACGTACATGCAGCAGGTCGAGGCGCGCCGCCGGAATGCGGAGGCCTTGCGTGTCGGCCTGAAGGACGTCGAAGGACTGATCCTGCCGAGCGAACTGTCCGGTCGTGGACATGTCTGGCATCAGTTCACCTTGCTGCTGGCGGAAGACGCACCGATCACTCGCGACCAGTTGAGTGAGCGTCTGGCCGCGAAGGACATCGGTAGCGGCATCTACTACCCGAAGGCCGTCTACGACTACGAGTGCTACCGCGAACATCCGCGCGTCGTCATCGACGAGACGCCGGTGGCCACTTCGGTTGCGTCGCGGTGCCTGAGCATCCCCGTCCACGCTGCGTTGTCCGCCGGCGACGTCGATCAGATCGTTGCCGCGGTTCGCGGCGCCATGGAGGCCTGAAAAATGACTGCTAGCAAGCCACGTATCGCTCTTGTCGGATCCGGTCAGATGGGCTCGCTGCATGCGCGGGTCATCGCGCAGTCGCCGCTGTGCGAGTTGGATCTGCTGATCGAGCCGCGCGAGGAGCAGGGCAAAGCTGTCGCTGCGCGGTTCGATACGCGTTGGGCCGCCGATTTCGACTCGCTCGACGGTATCGACGCCGTCGTGATCGCCGCTGCTACGCCGGCGCACTACGAGTTGGCCGGGCGGGTTCTCGATCTGGGGAAGCCTGTCCTGGTGGAGAAGCCGTTGGCTGCGACGTACGAGCAGAGCGTCGACCTGGTCGATCGTTCGCGCGCGTCCGGTGTTCCCCTGATGTGTGGACTGCTCGAACGGTTCAATCCCGCTGTCCGCACCGCCCGTGAGTTCTCCGGCGATGTGTGGCAGGTGAACGGTATCCGCCACTCGCCGTTCGTTTCCCGCATTCCGACGGGTGTCGCGACGGACCTGCTGATTCACGATATCGACCTTGCCATCGGATTTGCCGGCTCGGAACCCAGTTTGGCAAAAGGGGAGTTCGGCTACTTCCACCCGACATCCGTGCAGAACCGGTCGGAAGATTGCGCCGACGCCGTATTGCGCTTCGGATCAGGTGCTGTTGCAACGATTTCCGCGAGCCGGATCAGTCAGCGCAAGATTCGCCAGCTGTCGTTGCTCGAGGCCGATCGACTCATCGAGATCGATCTCTTGCGTCGCGACATCACGATCTACCGGCACATCGACGACAACATGCCCACCGATCGGGACGGCTACCAGCAGCAGACGGTCATCGAAATTCCGACGATCCGCTACAGCGAGGAACCGCTTGCCGCGCAGCTGACGCATTTCCTCGGATTGGTGCAGGGCACCGGTGACGCAGACGGTGAGCGAGCGTCGATTCTGCCCGCTCACCGCGCGGTTCACGAGGTGACGGAATCTGCGTTGGCTGCAGCGTTGTCGTCCTGACCGCTGCGTCGGCGTCGGAAGGCCCACGCTCCTTGAGACAGTGCCAGGAGCAATCCGACGCCGGCGACAGTCCAGCCGAAAGTGCTTCCGGGTGGACTGAATTCGATGGTGAGGGCGGATCCGGACGTGGCACTCGGCGGTAGATCGACCTGCAACAACCCGCCGGGGCTGGCCTTCGTCTCGACCGTCTGACCATCTACGGTCGCGCTCCAACCCGGCCAGGCCAGCAGGGCGAATGTGACCGTGCCTGATCCGGTGTATTCGACGGTTTCCCTGGTGTCCGTAGTGGCGGCATCGCCACGCACGTCGAGACCAGGCGTCGTTGCCGATACGCGACCGTCGGGCCACTGATGCTCGGTGGTGCGATGGCCGACCGTGACCACCCGATCCGGCGATACGGTCCACTCGCCCTCCGGTAGGGCGTCGAGGGCGCGTTTTCCGCCGTACGGTCCGGAATTCTGAACGACGACCGTGTCGACTCGCATCGCGTCGAGCCAGGACACACCCGTTCCCGGCGACTCAGCGAGCAGTCGGTCGACGCCGTCCGGACACTGGACACCGCCGTAGTAGTTCAAGCACAGTGCTTGAACGAAATCGTTGTAGCTGATTCCGGCGTAGCTGTTGACGGCATTGACTCCGGCAGGCTGCCAGGCGTTGCCGAACAGGAGGTCACCCCACTGCCCGGTTTCGTTGTCCGGCGGGATGTTGACGGGGTCGGCAATCGCGAAAGTGGTTCCCTGGTAACGGTCCTCGAACTTGGACTCCAGGAATGCCACCTGCCTGGGGAACTTCCACGGTGTCACGTTGTAGTTTCCGGTGAACCAGAAATTGGTCTGAGCACTGAGCACGACGACGATGCCGACAGCGAGTGCACCGGCGAGGTAGCGGGGCTTTCGGTAGGCCACGACCAACGCGAAGACGGTGAGAACCACGGTGATTATCAGTGATGCCGAGTGAATACCGATGTCTTCCGGGACATTCGACCAGGCAAGATAGAACTGAAGTGCCAACAATCCCGCGGTGATGATTGATCTTGTCCGGATTCGATCACGATGCAGTCCGGCAGAGAGGGCGACCGCCGTGACCACGATGGCGGGCAGTTGACCGTACTCGAGCAGTCGCGCGGGCCAACGGAAAAGCCACAGATTCGACGGTCCGAGAAGTAGTACGACGTAAATTCCGCCGAAGACGAACAGCGAGACGCTGTGGCGGCCCAACTTCTTCAGTGACTTCCACTGAATCCACGGTGCGAGCGGTATGAGGAACCAAGCCAGGTACACCAGCGGAATCGTCATGGCAGGCGAAGCGAAAGCGGTGACGTACGGCTGGTTCGACGGGCCGGAGAGGTTGAGCAGGTCACCGAGATCGGGTCGAAGCGAACCGTCGTTCGCGATTCCGGACTGAGTACGCACCGACACGCCGGTGGTGAAGAGCAACGGTAGATACACGATCAGCGACATCATGATGATCGCTGCCGCGCTGATCATCAGTGATTTGATGCTGCCTGCGCGTTTGATTGCGATGCATTCCGCTATGACAGCGAGGTAGACGACCGCGACACCGACAGCGCCGTACGGGTTTCCGGTGGTCATCGCAAGATAGCCGAAAACGATCGGTACCAGGGGGTTCACTCGGCCGAGGGCGCTGGCGCGGGTAGACCACCAGACGTGGGGGATCCAGGCGAAGGCGATCAGCCCGGACGCCCAACTGGAGGCGTCGAAATAGAGCGTGTATCCGGCGAACGGCATGGCAAATCCGGCGATGAAAGCCATCGACCGATTGGCGCCGTACTGGCGGGCCACCAGATAAACGCCTACCGCGAGAATCGCCATGAATTGCATCTTGACCAGGGTGATTCCGATTCCCAGGTTCGGAATGAGTGCAATGGCAACCGAATCCAGAAGGATCACGGGATTGTATGTCCCGTAAAGGGCTTCGGCTGTGACATTGCCGCCGGCCCACAATTCGGGAATGAGCGTCGGCCATGACCCGGACAGGATTCGCTGGCCGATCGTGTGCCAACCAGGCGTGAAAGCTGCTGCGCTGTCGTCCCAGTAGTAGAACCACCGATTGGAGATCAGTGGGATGGCGGCGACGATCGACACCAGGGCGGCGAGAAGAATTGGCGGCACCACGCGTTGTGCGAGCGGTAAGTCAGATTTCACGATGTGCTTTCGTCTTCGAGTCGATGGCTGTTGTTCGGAGCCTGGGTCGTGCTCTTTTTCTCGGAGCCTGGGCTGCGCCTTGTTTCTCGGAGCGTAGTATTCCGACGAGTTCGAACTGCAGTCGGGGAAGTAAGGAGATCGGGACGTGGCGACATCGCGAACGGAACCCGTTCGTGGGGAACCAGCTACGCCGGAACTCTCGGTGATCATCCCCGCATACAACTCAGGCGAGGTGCTGGAGTCGACGGTGCGTCAATTCGCCGAGTACTTCACCAGCCGCCCGGCCGAGAGCGCCGGTCAGGTCGAGATCATCGTCGTGGAGAACGGTTCGACGGACAACACTGCCGACGTGTGTGCTGCTCTGGCAGCTTCCTGGTCTTGGCCTGGAGTGACCTTCCTGCCGATGAGCAGCGACAAAGGGATGGGCGCAGCGCTTCGCGCCGGGACGCTTGCTTCGCGTGGACGACGCGTGTTGCTCACCGCGGACGACCTTCCGTTCGGTTTCGGTGACATCGAAGGCGCCGACCGCGTGATGGCGGATCTAGGGTCCGTCCCGCCGGTGGTCATCGGTTCAAAGGCTCATTCGGACTCAGAGGTGGAACGTGGCTTGCTGCGTTCGGTGATGACGGGTGGATTCGCGACGCTGCGACGGGTGGTGCTGGGTACCCGCACGGGCGATCCCCAGGGAACTTTCATCGTCGACGGTGTCTTGCTACGTCGAATCGCACCCTCGTTGACCGAGCGTGGCTTCCTTTTCACCACCGAATTGGACTACGCGCTCGAATTGGCTGGGGTGCGCCCGGTCGAGGTCCCGATCCGACTCAGCGACGATCATCTGGCGCACGCGAGCCGTATCTCGCCCAAGGACGTGGTCCAGATGGCGAAGGGTCTGTTGTCGCTTCGTCGGCGAAAGACCGAGCTGCGCTCCGCCGCTGCAGTGAGTAATCACGGGTAGACCTGGTGTGACTCGGTGCCCGGGGCGCCGAGGTGCGGATTCGCGATACCCTGCGGGGCGTGGATACCGTGAACACGACCGATGACCAGTCCGATTCCGGAGTCGAGTTGATCGAACGCAGCGCGACGTCGGATCGACTGCTGGCGCAGCGGACGTTGTTCACCGGAACTTCGCCCGTCGCCAGTGACGAACTGTATGCGGTGACCAAGGTCGGTATGTCGACGCGATCGCGGTTCGAGTTGCGGCTTCAGCCGGGCGCGGTCGCGCACACCAATACCTTCTTCGGTCGTTTTCCGGCCAGCTACTGGCAGCGCTGGACCAATGTCACCGAGGTCACCGTCACTGCACATGTCGTGGCCGATACCGCTTGCCGCATCCAGATCCAGGCCTCGGACATCGGTGGCCACCGTCGTATCGTGACGAACGTCGTCGTGACCGGCGACGAGCGAGTGTCCATGACCGCCCCGCTCGATACTTTCGTCGACGGCGGGGCACTGTGGTTGCAGTTCGAAGCGCAGGGTGGCGGCGCAGTGGTCGACGATGTGGAATGGACCGTCGTCTCGCCGGAGTCGATTCGCCCGGTAGCCGTGGCGATCTGCACGTTCAATCGTGCGGACGACTGTGCGCGCACGGTCGAGGCCCTCGCGTCCGACGAGCGTGTACTCGCGTTGCTCGACGCTCTGTACGTCGTCGATCAGGGAACGGATCCGGTAGAGAGCCGTGAGCTGTTCCAGGAAGTGTCGAAGAAGTTCGGTTCGCGGTTGCAGTATCTGCGGCAGGCAAACCTAGGTGGTGCGGGCGGGTTCACGCGGGGCTTGTACGAAGCTTCGGCGGCCGGACCGCACGCCGACGTGATCTTGATGGACGATGACATTCTGTGCGAGCCCGAATCGGTTCTTCGACTGAGTGCGTTCGCGAACATGACGACGGAGCCGGCTTTGATCGGCGCCCAGATGCTCTTTCTGTTCAACCCCGACTTCCTGTTGGCTTCGGGTGAACGCGTCGATCTGGGCACCCTGCAGCGTGGTGTACCGACCGATGAGCACGGTGTTCGCAACCGGAGTGTGCTCGAGAAGCTGCCGGAACGCCGCGTGGATGCCGAATACAACGGCTGGTGGTCTTGCCTGATCCCTGCTGAAGCCATCGAGCGGATCGGCTTGCCACTGCCGGTCTTCTTCCAGTGGGACGACGTCGAGTACAGCTTGCGGGCCGGGCGGGCCGGGATTCCCACCATCACGTTGCCGTCGGCTGCTGTCTGGCATGCGGACTTCTATTGGAAGGACGTCGACGGTTTCGCGCACTACTTCAGTACGCGCAACGGACTGATCACCGCTGCGCTTGACCCAGGGTTTGCACCCAAAACCCTCGCGAAGCAGCTCTCCCGCGACATTTCGCATTCGATCGTGGGTTTGCAGTACGGCCTTGCACACACGCAACTCCGGGCGATCGAGGGATTCCTCGAGGGGCCGGAAGGTTTGGCGGACGGTGGGCAGAAGGCGCTTGCCGCGATCAACCAGGAACGTAAGCGCTTCCCCGAGACTGTGACCCGCCCGGCGTCGGAGCTGCCGGGCAGGCTGCCGATCCGCCGCGTTGCGCCCAGCCCGAAACCCGGTTTGTGGACGGACCTCGTTCTGGCGAAACGCGCTGTGATGCAGGCTCGCAATCACCTCGAGCGAGGTCCGGTGGCGATTTCGTACGAGGACGCGCAGTGGTGGCACGTCGGACGTTTCGATCACGTCTTCGTCACCGATGCTTCGCAGGGAGGCGTGCGTGAACGCCGCTTCGACAGCGAGAAGGCCGCCGAGATGAGCGGCCGCCTCGCCGGCGTCATGAAGCGGTTCCTCGCCGAAGCGCCAAGTGTGGCTGAAGCATTCGCTCGCGAGTTCCCGCAGCTCACCAGCCGCGAGAACTGGGCCCGTCTGTACGAAAAGTGAGCCTCAGCGCACTATCTTGGCGATGACCTGCTCGTTGTCGACGGTGTACCCGAGGTATTCGAACGAGATGCCGGTGCGTGTGACGAACTCCGTCCACGCCCGGTACTCGTGCTGCTGCCACCCGGGATAGTTGAAGAATTCGTCGAAGACGACGATCGACCCGGGGACCAGTCGGTCGCCGAGCAGATCGAGCACGGTCTTGGTGGACGAGTAAAGGTCGGCGTCGAGGTGCAGGAACGCAACGGGGCCGGGTTCGTCGTTCAGGAACGAGGGCAAGGTGTCCTCGAAGAGGCCCGGAACAAGTTGCGCTCCAGGCACTTCGGGGATGGATTCCTGTGCGAACTCGCCGACCGGGAACCCGGTGCGCCAGGTCTCCGGAAGGCCGGAGAACACGTCGAAACCCGCGACGGTTCCCTCGCGTTCGGTGAATGCCTCCGCGATGATCCTGAGTGTGGTTCCGCTGGCAACGCCGAATTCGAGTGCCATGCCGGGTATTTCGATCAATCCCAGTGCATGGCGAAGCGTGTCGTGCGGGTGGCCGAATGTCTCCGCGACGCGAAGGTGTTCGAGGATGAACTCGGCAGTCGACGCTGTCGCTTCCAGATCCACGGCGTAGGCCAGATCCCGACGCTGGCGAAATTCCAGCTCGTCGATCCTGGACCGGAGGCCCGCGATGTCACCGCGGGCCCCGGCCAGTTCGTCACGTGAGAGTGCCAGCGCATCGAGGATCTGTTGCGTGCGATCTGCGTTGCGCCGGTCGGCGGCCTCGACCACCTCGGATACCGCACGCTGAAGCTTGGTTCTGGCGCTGGAACGGAACTGCTCGAACATGGCAACCTCTCGTCGGGATCACTCCCATGCTGCCAGGCTTTGTTCGCTACCGGTCCCGACCGCGGTAGTGACTCTTGAGTTGTCGGGAGATCACCTTGATCTCCCGCGTCCTCTCTGCCTGCAGACGAGCATCGCTTCGCGCGGCGTTCCATGCATTCTCTCGCTGTAGTTTCCGGTAGCTCGCGAGCCTCCGCTCATCGATATCGCCACGCCCGAGTGCGCTCAGGACTGCGCATCCCGGCTCGGAGTTGTGTGCGCAATCGGAGAACCGGCACTCTGCAATCAGCTCCTCGATCTCGGGGAACGTCTTGTCGATCCCCTCCGCCGCGTTCCACATGCCGACCCCTCGCAGGCCGGGTGTGTCGATCAGTGTCCGACCGCCGGAGAATGAGATCAACTCTCTGGTGACGGTGGTGTGGCGTCCCTTTCCGTCACCGGTCCGAACGCGACCGGTCTCGAGTCGATCGGCGTCTGTGGTGTCCGCGAGGAGGGCGTTCGCGAGCGTCGACTTACCGGCGCCTGATGGACCGAGTATCGCCACGGTGCCGTCCAGAACTGCATCGAGTACATCCATTCCTTCGTTGGTCTCGGCACTCACAGCAAGCACGGTTGCGCCGGGCGCGATGGCGCAGACTTGGGTGAGAGTGTCGGAGATATAGTGAGCTGCATCGGATTTGGTGAGTGCGACGACAGGGGTTGCGCCGCTCTCCCACGTGAGTGCGAGTAGCCGCTCGATGCGCCCGAGATCGACGTCGCCGTCCGAAGCCGTGGCGATGACGACTGTGTCTACGTTCGCAGCCAGAATCTGGCCTTCTGATTTTCCGGATGCCGAGGATCGAACGATGCTGCTTGATCGAGGGAGTATCGAAGTGACCGTGTGCATCTCGGGTTCGCGTGAGTCCCGTAACTCGGCCACGGCGACCCAGTCACCCGTACAGAGTGGATCGCTGCCGCTCAGTGCGCGAACTGTGCCTTCGGCGACGGCCACGTCACACCGCCCTCGGTCGACGCGAAGAACGCGCCCGGGTGCGGAGTCCGGTGGGGCCAGGGCAGTGAATGTGTTCGAGAGTGTTGCGTTCCAACCGTATTCGGTCAGGGGCGTGCTGTTTTCCGACATGGTGAGTGTGTCCTCGAGTACGAAGAAGTGTGAATGTTGACGGTGCTGAAACTGCGGAACACGACAGTCATCAATACTCACTCCTCGAAAATCTCAGGACGCACCATGCGTCGGATCAGAATCGTCTCAGCCGCGGTCGCGACTGTGCAACTGATTTAACTCGGGGCGGCCGACTTAACTCGGACGTTCGAACTTCTCTTCCCGGCCGAGCTTGCGCAATCGCATCCACTCGCGCAGTCCGGCCGGATCGCGGCGTGTGATCAGGAAGTACCAGCCGAACCGAACCCATTCCTGCGGAAGCAGTTTCCGCATTCCCGGTTGGGAGAGGATGTATCCACGGTTGCGGTACGTGAAGTAGCGCTTCGTGTCGTTGTCGGGGTACTGCGTGTGCATGCGTCCGCCGAGGATCGGCTTGAACTCGTCCGCGCCGTTGGGGTGGACGTAGGCAGTTTGCAGGCAGGTACCGAACTTCAGGCCGGAGCGCACGAGGCGACGGTGTACCTCAACCTCGTCGCCGCGGACGAACAGGCGTAGATCCGGAACTCCGACGGCATCGATCGCGTCGGCGGTGAACAGTGCGCCGTTGAAGAGGGACGCGATACCGGGCAGGAGATCCTCGTCGCCGAGTTCGGAACGCAACCGGCGCCACGACGTACCGCGGCGAAGTGGGAAGGCGAGGCGGTCGGGGTCGTCGATGTCGCAGACGACGGGGGAGACCTCGGCCAGGTCGTTCCGAATTGCACAGTCGAGCAGTGTTTCCAGGACCTCAGGCCCCTCCGGGCGGCCGTCGTCGTCGGCGAGCCAGACGCGGTCGGCGCCGAGTGAAAGCGCGTAGAGAATGCCAAGAGCAAATCCTCCGGCACCGCCGAGGTTGTGCTGAGAACCGATGTAACTGGTCGGCAGTGGAGCGTTGTCGACGAGCTCTTTCACATCGGCTTCGTCGGCATTGTCGACGACAACCAGATGATCGAGCGGACGCGACTGGGTGCTGAGAACCTTCAAGGATTCGGCCAGCAGTTCACGACGCTTGTGAGTGACGACGACCCCGATGATTTTCTCGGGTGCGCTCACGGGGTGTTCTCCCGTTCCATTTCCTTGATCACGTGGCGCACATGTTCGGCGGCGTCGTCACCTTCGTAGGCGCGTACGACGTCTTCGATGTCGCCTTGCATGCGGATCTGGCCGTGGTCGATCCACATCGCACTGTTGCACAGCTGAGCGAGGAATTCGTTGGAGTGGCTGGCGAATACCAGGATGCCGGAGCGTTCCACCAGCTTCTGCAGCCGGATGCGGGCCTTCTTCATGAATTCCGCGTCGACGGCACCGATGCCCTCGTCGAGAAGCAAGATCTCGGGATCGATACTGGTCACGACGCCCATGGCAACGCGAACGCGCATACCGGTGGAGTAGGTACGCAGTGGCATGGAGAGGTATTCACCGAGTTCGGTGAATTCGGCGATCTCGTCCATCTTCGCGAGCATCTGCTTGCGGGTCTGACCAAGGAACAGGCCGCGGATGATGATGTTCTCGTACCCGGAGATTTCCGGGTCCATGCCGACACCGAGGTCGAAGACGGGTGCGACGCGTCCGCGAATGCTGGCGGATCCCCGGGTCGGTTCGTAGATTCCGGAGAGCAGGCGCAGCAGGGTGGATTTGCCGGCGCCGTTGTGGCCGACGAGCCCGATGCGGTCGCCTTCCTTGAGCGTCATCGTGATGTCGCGGAGCGCTTCGACGACGACGACATCGGAGTCGTTGCGGCCGATGGATCCTCCGGCCTTGCCGAGGAAGGCCTTCTTGAGCGAGCGGGATTTCGCGTCGAAGATCGGGAAGTCGACGCACGCGTTCTGCGTGTGGATGCTGACTGGCTGACTCATGTGTTTCCTCTAGACCCAGTAGGGCACGCGTGCCCGGTACTTGCGGAGTGCCAGAATCGCGACGGCCCAGCCGACGACGGTGAAGGCGATGACGATGTACCAGTGGTATGCCTGCTGGTCGGCCCCGATGAGTGGTGCTCGGATGATCTCGAGGTAGTGGTACAGCGGGTTGAGCTCGGCGAGTCGCACGCGCCCTGCGGCTTCTGGACTTTGATCCTTGAGAGCCTGCGTCGTCCACATGATCGGCGTCAGCACGAACAGCAGCAGGGTGAGGCTGCCGAGGATGGGGGCGATGTCGCGGTACCGGGTGGAGAAGATACCGAAGACGATCGAGACCCACAGCGTGTTCGCGACGATCAGCACGAATGCCGGTATTGCCGCGAGCGCCGTCCAGCTCATGTTCTGCCAGATACTGAACGCGAACAGAAGAACTATGTAGATCGCGAAGTTGTGCGCGAAGAACAGCACCTGACGCCAAACCAGGCGATATACGTGCACACTCAACGCCGACGGCAACTGCTTGATCAGGCCCTCGTTGGCGATGAAGACCTCGGAACCTTCGAGAATGCTTGCACTGATCAGGTTCCACACGATCAGCCCGACCGTGACGTACGGCAGGAACTCCTTGAGCGGAATGTTCAGCAACGCGGAGTACAGAAGACCCATCGCGGCGGCCTGAACGCCGGTGGCGATCGTGATCCAGAACGGTCCGATCACCGACCGGCGGTAGCGCTGTTTGATGTCCTGCCAGCCGAGGCTGAGCCACAACTCACGCTGATTCAGACCGTCGCGAAGGTCTTTGAACGCACGACGGAACGTCTGGGAGTCGGACACGGGCGCAGGTGCGTCCGGCGTCTCGGATTCGATTGCGGATGCTGACACGGAGGTCGAGCCTACCGGCCTGGCGTCGGCGCCGGATTTCCCTCGGACCTAGCGGTGGTCCGAGTTACAGATACTGGCCGGTTCCTGGGCTCTGTTGGTCCGGATGTGCAGGCGAATGCGGAGCCCCGATGCTCATGCCGGGAGGCAGTGCGCCCTGACGCATTTGTTCGAGCTGAGCGCGCGCTGCCATCTGCTGCGCGAACAGTGCGGTTTGAATTCCGTGGAACAGTCCTTCGAGCCAGCCGACGAGTTGGGCCTGCGCGATTCGCAGTTCGGCGTCGGAGGGAATGGAGTCGTCGGTGAACGGGAGGCTCAGTCGCTCGAGTTCTTCACGGAGTTCGGGTGCCAGGCCTTGTTCCAGTTCTCGGATGGACGAGGTGTGGATGTCCTTGAGGCGCTTGCGGCTGGCGTCGTCGAGCGGCGCGGCGCGCACTTCTTCCAAGAGTTGTTTGATCATCGTGCCGATTCGCATGACCTTCGCCGGCTGCTCGACCATCTCGGCGACGGACTCGGCTTCGGATTCCGCGCCTTCGGTGGTGCCGGAGGTGGAGGCCTCTGCCTCGGCCGCCGGCATCGCGACGGGTCGACCGTCGGGTCCGATAACGAGTACCTGCTCTTTGTCGGGGTTCGTCATGCTTCCATCTTGTCGTGTGTGGGCGACAAACGCCGCGTAACCCCCAAAAAGTTAGCTATCGAATAACTGTACTGACGGGTAATTGGGTGACTGCCTTCGACTAAGCGGGCGTCTGCACCTAGAGTGTCGAGCATGGCTTACGACGTTGCCCGCGTACGGGGGTTGATTCCCTCACTCGGTGACGGCTGGATCCACCTCGATCCGCAGGCCGGAATGCAGATCCCGGACGCCGTCTCGCGGACGGTCTCCACCGCGTTCCGTGCCTCTGCATCTTCTTCCTCCGGTCGCCACGTCTCGAACCGTCGTAGTGCTGCCATTCTCGAGAGTGCGCGCACCGCGGTCGCCGATCTGGTCGGCGGAGATCCTGCGGGAGTCGTTCTCGGATCAGACCGAGCGGTGTTGTTGGCTTGGCTCGCCGAGTCGCTCAGTTCGCGGTTGGGCCTCGGAACCGGTCTCGTACTCTCGCGCCTCGACGAAGAGGCGAACGTCGCGCCCTGGCTTCGTGTGGCCAGTCGCTACGGCGCTCAGGTGCGATGGGCAGAGGTCGAAATCGAAACGTGTGAGCTCCCGAGTTGGCAGTTCAACGATCTCATCACCTCGACCACTCGATTGGTGGCCTTGACGGCCGCATCACCGGTCGTCGGTTCGGCTCCGAACGTCCGCGCCGCAGCTGATCGTCTGCACGAATTCGGCGGACTGATGGTGGTCGACGCCGTCGGTGCAGCGCCATATGCGCATGTGGACATGGCTGATCTCGGGGCGGACATCGTTGCCGTCAGCGCGCCGTCGTGGGGCGGTCCGCAGGTGGGCGCACTCGTCTTCCGCGATCCCGGACTGCTCGACCGAATTCCGGCCGTGTCGCTCAACCCGTACGCGCGTGGCGCCGAGCGACTCGAGGTGGGCGGTCATCAGTTCGCGCTGCTGTCCGGTCTCACGTCGTCGATCGATTTCCTGGCGGGCTTGGACGAATCGGCAACGGGAACCAGGCGTGAGCGCCTCGAAACCTCGATCAGCTCGCTGCAGGACTACCAGGACGGTCTGTTCGATCACCTCATGCGTTCTCTCGCAGCCCTACCCAACGTGATGGTGATCGGCGGCGCACCCACGCGGGTGCCGACGCTCAGCTTCACGCTCGAGGGCATGGCGGCAGACAAGGTCGCCGCGCATCTGGCCGACAAGCGCATCGCGACGGTCAGCGGTACGCACGGCGGTTCCAGGCTGCTCGACGCCCTCGGTGTCAACGACGAAGGCGGCGCGGTCACCGTCGGCCTTGCGCCGTACACGACGCGGTACGAGATCAATCAGCTGGTCGCCGAACTCGGCGCCCTGGGCTGATCGATCCCGCTCGGCTCACTTCACGGTGAGGATGACCTTGCCTACGGTTTCCGGCGAATCCAGCAACTGATGGGCTAATGGCGCCTCGGTGATCGGAAGTTCGGTCGACACGATCGGTTGAACCGATCCGTCTGCGATCAACGGCCACAACTTCGCGCGGACGTCGGCGACGATGTCCGCTTTACCGCCGGGGCCGGTGAGCGGACGCCCACGCAGGCCCGTCGACGTGATGTTTCCGCGCTTTCCCATCAGCTTGGCGATGTCGACTTCGCCCTTGCGGCCACCCTGCATTCCGATGATCACGACGTGGCCGTCCATGGCGAGTGCGTCGACGTTGCGCCCGAGGTACGACGCTCCCATGTTGTCCAGAACCACGTCGGCGCCGTGGTTGTCGGTGGCTTCGGCGAGTGATGCTACGAAGTCGCTGTCGCGATAGTTGATGAGAATATCCGCGCCCAATTCGCGGCAGCGGTTCAATTTGTCCTCCGAACCCGCGGTAACTGCGACGCGGGCGCCGAGGGCTTTGCCGACCTGGATGGCGTGGGTGCCGATTCCGCCGCCACCGCCATGGACGAGGAGGACCTGTCCGCGTCGTAGACCTCCGCGCATTACGACGTTGGACCACACCGTGCACGCAACTTCCGGCAGGGACGCTGCGACACGGAGATCGACGCCAGCGGGAACGGGGAGAAGTTGTGTTGCCGGGACCGCAACCTTCTCGGCGTAGCCACCGCCGGCCAGCAGTGCGCAGACTTCGTCGCCGACGGACCAGCCGGTGACGTCTTCGCCGAGTTCGGTGATCACACCCGAGCATTCGAGGCCGAGAATGTCACTCGCGCCGGGCGGCGGCGGGTAGAAGCCTTGACGTTGGAGCAGGTCGGCGCGGTTGACTGCGGTCGCGGCGACCTCGACGAGTACGTGCCCGCGAGGTAGTTCAGGATCGGGCTGCTGCGCCCATTTCATGACCTCGGGACCGCCGGGCTGATCGATCGTTATGGCGTACATGGATACGACGCTAGCGAATCTCCCCGCTGACGGGTGTTTTGCCGCTACCGTCGCGGACGTGACTTACTTCGGGAACATGCAGAACGAGATTTATCTGACGGGACTGAGCGGCGCGAAGCCGGCTTTGCCGATGACTGCGGCAGGCTTGGAAGATGCCGCGCGCGAGCAACTCTCACCGGAGGCCTTCGGGTACATCGCCGGTAGCGCGTCGACCGAACGAACCGCGGTGTCGAATCTGCGGGCGTTCGACAAGCATGCGATCGTGCCGCGGATGTTGCGGGGGACTGCGGCGCCCGACGCGCGTGATCTGAGCGTCGAGGTGTTGGGGACGCGGTTGGCTGCACCGATCCTGACGGCTCCGGTGGGCGTGCTCGGCTTGGTCCACGACGACGCCGAGGTTGCGGTCGGTTCGGTCACTGCCGAGTTGGGGATCGGATCGATTCTCTCGACGGCGGCATCCTCGACCATCGAAGACGTAGCGGCGGCCTCCGGCGAGAACTGGTGGTACCAGCTGTACTGGCCGGCCGACGACGAACTTGCGGAGTCGTTTGTCCGCCGAGCGGAGACGGCGGGCGCGAAGGCTATCGTCCTGACTGCCGACACTCCCGGTATGGGTTGGCGTCCAAGGGATCTCGAGCTCGGCCACCTTCCGTTCCTGCAGGCGAAGGGTATTGCCAACTATCTGTCGGATCCGGTGTTCCGCGCCAAACTGGCGACGCCGCCCGAGGAGAGCGCAGAAGCGCTGCAGATCGCGGTTCTCACGTGGGTGTCGTTGTTCGGTAACCATGCGGTGCGGATCGCGGATATCGCGAAACTTCGCCAGTGGACGACACTTCCGATCGCAGTGAAGGGAATTGTCCATCCCGACGACGCACGTGAGGCCGTCGCGGCCGGCGCCAACGGCATTGTGGTGAGCAACCATGGTGGGCGTCAGGTCGACGGGTCGATTTCGGCACTCGACGCTCTCGGTCCCGTCGCTGATGCGGTGGGGCATGAGGTGGACATCCTGATGGACTCCGGAATTCGTTGTGGCGCAGACGTAATCAAGGCTCTGGCCTTGGGTGCCGACGCAGTGCTGTACGGGCGGCCGTGGGTGTACGGGTTGGGATTGGCCGGAGCGGACGGAGTGCGTCATGCGCTCCTGAGTCTCTTGGCCGACCTGGATCTCACCATGGGACTGGCGGGGCTGGCATCGGTCGCCGAAGTCGACCGTTCGATCCTGATGTCCAATTCGTGACTTTAGGGTGAGTCTTACTGTGACGGGCGGACACAGGTCTAAACTTGGAACCTGTGACAGCTGAAGCGACAACCGAGGAGACATCGCAGGCGGCGCACGGTGAGACACCGTGGCTGACGCCATGCGAGATGCGTGCATGGCGCGGCTACATGGACGGTAATCAGCGCCTCATGGAGGTTCTCAACCGCGAACTGCAGGATTCACACGACCTGTCGTTGGCCGATTACCGCATTTTGGTCATGCTCTCGGAGTCAGCTGACGGGTCGTTGCGGATGAGTGACCTGGCAGACGGCGTGCTGTCTTCGCGGAGCCGCCTGACGCACCAGATCAGGCGGATGGAATCTCAGGGCATCGTCGTGCGCGACACCTGCGTCGAAGACGGGCGCGGCGTGCTCGCGCGGATCACGGAAGAGGGTAGGCGTCGCCTCGCCGAGGCGGCACCTACTCACGTGGCCGGCGTGCGGAACAATCTGGTCGATCTGCTGACTCCCCAGGAACTGGACGTGCTGGCAGACGTCTTCGAGAAGGTCGACAAAGCCATCGGCGAGCGCTGACTCCGGAGCCGTTTTCGCGGTCCGTGGGAACACCCGATAGGATCGCCCACGGAAGCGTGGCAGAGCGGCCGAATGCACTCGCCTTGAAAGCGAGCGTGGCGTTAAACCCACCGGGGGTTCAAATCCCTCCGCTTCCGCCAAATGTTCGTTGTTCAAACCCAGCCCGCGCGAAAGCGTGGGCTGGGTTTTTTCGTGCCCTACGAAGCGCAGGAGCGTCGAGGAGTCGGATGTGTAGCAATCTTTGCCGCCCTGGGGTCGCCGGGTGAAGCAATGGCTTCGCCACTTCGGTGCTACGTCCGATGTTGCGGCAATCTGCCGGTTCTCGTTGTGCTGTGGTGAACGATCAGCCATTGCGGCGCTCGGCGACGAGAGTTCCAGGTGATCGCATCGTGCGGCTGGTGGTCAATTCGATTCCCTCCTTGGCTAGATGGGCTCGTGGTTTACGCGGCCTCCTTGCGCTTGGTGTCCGGATGAGCTGCGCGCCACCAATTAACTGTTGACCGTTCAATAAGTTTGCGTGGCCATATCGCCAGAGACCACGTTGCATTCAATCTGCTGAAATGCTCCGGATCGTGCCTTGTTTGCACGTTTGCTCGACTGTCACCAATGGGCGGATGGTCCAAGTTTGGTGACCAGTCCGGGCCCCAAACCCACTGTCAGTCCACGTCAACAAGCTGCGAACCAGCTTGCCGAAGCGCACGGGGACGTGCCTGCCGGTTTCACCGGCAATGTGCCGATCCCGCCAGATCCGAACGAGCCCGACGACCGATCTTTCCCGCAAAAAGTATGGGACACCGCGTGGGGTGTCGGGGAAAGTGCCGTCGACACAACAGTCGATAGCGTCGGAACGCTCGGAGACGCGTGACGAAACTTCCTCGTAGTCCCCCGTGCACGATGCCGCCGTCGATCCGTTCGGCTTCAATCGCGGCCAACGAGCACAGCCTTCACCCGAGCATTCTCCGGCTGAGATCGCTGCCGCAGCAGCAAATATCGTCTCCCTCATTCCGATCGTAGGCACAGGAGGCAGAGTCGGCGGAGCTGCCGTGCAAGAAGCGGTGGAGGCTGTTCTGCGGCGCGGCGGAACCGCCGCAGACGCCGAAGCCGCAGGTCGCAGGGCAGCCGCCACCGCCGGTGAGGCCGGGAATAGAGCCCCTAGCGATCCGACTATTCCCGTCGGAGACAGACCGGCCTCGACGCCTGTGGGTGGGCGCGGAGATCGCGAAATAAATGTAAAGCCCGGAACCAATCGTCCTGGAATAGTCAACGGTCGTGAATATACGGGGCATGCGTTCGACCGAATGCAAGAGCGCGGCATACTTCCATCCCTGGTTGAACAGGCCATTCGTGAAGGGTTGGCGACCCCGAGCAGAGGAAACACGACCGTGATCTATGATTCGATAAACAACCTATCAGTTATCATCAATGAAACGGGCAGAGTTGTGACCACCTCATTTGGCAATTTATCGGGAAAGTGAAAAACATGACGGATCAATCAATTTACCTCCTGGAAGCTGAGCAGGTTAATCGTGATTATTGTGACGGAAAAATATCCTTGCATGCGCTAGTTGAAATATTCGAGAGGTACGTCAGAGAACGCGAATCGGAGCGTGCATCAGATTCCGAAACCCTGAGGGGGGCCTGGGGTCAAATTGAAATAATGAATGCAATTAACCAGGATGATCCTTCGAATTCGAGCAAAAATGAGTCGGAGGTGCGAGAAGTTATTCAAGAATTCTTGGACTTGCTTCCGTAGTCTCTTTTCTCGGTCCAGGGGCGACTAATCAAGGCAGGCTTTGACTCACTTGCGCGACCAGTGTCATGTCAAGTGACACTGGCCAGCAGTTGCTTATTGTGATGCGGGAGCAGATTAGGATTCGCAGGCTGACGGTTCAGACGTCTTCGCCTTCGAGGGCGGCCATCCATTTGCCCTGATCACCGATCACGACTACCTCGCCTACCGCATCCCAGTGAACACGACCACATTCTGATGATTCCAGGTAAAACCGACTACCTGTACAGCAGCGCAGGCGTCCGTATGCCTGCCTGGCGTGTCACCTTGTCTTCGGAACAGAAGAAGTTACTTTCAGTATTCGAAAGCGCTCGTGACGTCGTCTCAGACGAACTGGACGTAATGGAGCAGAGCGACCGGCACGGCAACGCCGCCTAAGTCTGCAGCTCATCCCACTTTTCGAGCATCCGTCTCGTCTGGACAGTTAAGTTTGAATGCCATCCACTTGCCTCCGTCAAAATGATTTTCATTTTCAATAACAGAGGTGCGCCGAGTCCACCTCATTCGTTCGCCTCAGGGGTCGGTTGTGGATGCGTTATTACGCAGCGGTACAGGGAATTCCCGCACGCATCGGTGCCCGTTTGCAGTCCTCACAAAAGTCGTCCGGGATAACGTCGCCTGTTCAACACTCGGCGACGAACGTGGCCACGGGAAACGAAAAATACTCCGCCCCGCCACAGGAAGAGCGAAGCATCAATTCGACGGCGGAGGGTATTACCAGTTCTGAATGAAGAAGAACTGCTGTGAACCCCTCGCCGGGTTGAGTACGCCGAGAGAAATTTCTCCACCACGGGAGGCTGCTTCGTTGGCGAACTGGTCGAGACGTCCCCAGACGACGTTGGGGCCGCTCTCGAAGCGCGATCCTGGTGCGAGGCGCACGCCGATCTGGGTGGAGTTAGTGATGCTTTCGATCGCAGCGCCGGCATTGAGCTGGCCGAACAATGCCGTCTCACCCTGGTTCAGCTGCACGCCGATGCGCCCGTTGTCGGCGATCGGAGTAACAGCTGATGCTGCGCCCGCGCCGCTGAGTGCGATGGCTGCGATACCGGCAGGTATCAATGCGGCCGCGGTAATCATCGTGCGTAGGTGCGTCATTCGGCTTCTCCCTCGTCGGTGGCCCACTCGAGTTGCGCCTCCACAGGCCACTTTGTCTGATTCTTCCGGTAACAGTCAACGACATGTCGCAAACAATGAGCAATCCACTGGGTCGATTTGAGATGCAGCTCACTACTGGAAATCCGTTGAAGAATAAACTGTTTCAGTGAAACTGCTGGTCGAGATCGTGAATGCCAGAGAAGCGCGCGGGCTGTCGTTACGTTTCCGTTACTGCTCGGTCTGGCTGCGACAAGGACACGCACTCGGTCACCCAGAAACGCTGCGGCACAGGAATTGTCAGAGCAAGAACCCGCGCAGAGGGTCCTCCGCAGTTGAGCGCCACTGTCAAGCGGTCTTTCATTCTTCGAGGGCGCGCTGCTTCGGCAGTGGGCTCTCGACTGTCAGAACCGCACGGTGAATACCACGTGGCGACGCTCTCGGGCCGCGCGCTGGAAAAAGTTCGCCACTTCCTGAAGCCAGCCCCAGGCGTACCCGCGCTCGTCGGAGCCGTACTCCGGGTTGCGGTCGTCGAGCGGCATCGCGTCGTAGCGCACGCCGAACTCGGATTCGGTGATTTCCGCCAGGTACGAGGAGACTTCGGCGACCCGATCGGGTGCCAGGTAGGTGACGAGTTGGTCGTCGGTGTCGGTGTTGAGGTCTTCGTCCCCCAAGATCACGCCGTAGGCCGGCCAGTTCTCGGACACGCGCTCGTACCCCGTGCTGGAGAGGGCGCACAGGATCGGATCCCACGCCTTGTCCGTGTCGCACGAGAATTCGGATCGGCCCGTCTCCTCGATGTCCTCGACCACAGCGCCGAGTTTGTCGTCGTCGCCGCGCGCGTCCAGAAGTTCCGCTGCCACGCTGTCTGACAGCGCGAAATGCACCCCAAGTTCCATGGCGTGATGCTAACGGCCGACCTGCCGCCGTCCCGCCGTCACTACAAGACGAATCGACTTAGGTAACGATCCTGCTCTGCCTCCGACCGAAGTTACCCATGGTGGGCCGGCTGTCGTACATACTTCATCGGTGATTCCGACAAAACGGACCGGCCTTTCGGTTGTATCGCTGGTGATCCTCGTCGTCGCGGGGTTGCTGGTCGCAGCCCCTGCCAGCAGCGCCGCGCCGCCGCCTGACTGGAAATACACAATGGTGGCGTTCAGCAATGCCAGCGACCGTGACATGGATGTCTACGAGTCGGCTGACGGCACCGGCTTTCAACTCGTCCAGCAGTCGGCGTACAGGCCGCCATCTGGGCTCGTGCGTGATCCGAGCATCTTCCGGAACACGGACGGGTTGTACTACCTCACCTACACGACGGGTGGTGGGGCGAACATCGGGTTTGCACGCAGCAGCGACCGCATCAACTGGACGCCGCTGGGGAACTATCCGGTTCCGTTTTGCTGCGCCTTGATGCCTGGTACGGGAGATGGCACCGGTTCTGCGAGCCCCCCGGGCTTCTCGGGTTCGGCTGGTTTCAGCGACGGACCGTCGCTGTCACCATTCGTCACCAAGGCCTGGGCGCCTGAATGGTTTGTGGACGGCGATCGCGTCAACGTCATCCTGTCGATGTCGACCGGTGGAGGATTTGTGCCGTATCTGATGACGGCGTTGGAACCGTCGCTCCGGTTGTGGAGCCCGCCTGTTCCGCTCGCCGGGATCGGTGCGGACCACATCGACACCACCGTGGTCAAAGTTGGATCGACCTATCATGCGTTCACCAAGAACGAGACGAAGAAGGTCGTCGAGCATGCGGTCGCTCCTTCGGTGACGGGACCTTATTCGTTTGTCCCGCCAGGGAATTGGGGTTCGCTTGTCGAAGGTCCGGCTGTGGTTCAGTTGCCGAGCGGCGACTGGCGGATCTATCTTGACGCCTATACCGAAGGTAAGTATCTCTACTCCGACAGCACGGACGGGCTGAACACCTGGTCTCCTGTGCAAGAGGTTCCTGGGGTGTCCGGGACTGCACGGCATCTCGGCATCATGAGAGAACCGGCATAACTTTCGACCCCGAGTTGGTAAGGCTCTGATCAAGGACTCCGGTCTTGGTCAGAGCCTTTTCTCGTACTTGCGTACTACTTGTGTGCGTCGCCTGCGCTAATCAGTGATTGACAAGCTAACGATGCGATGCCAGTGGGTCCGACGAGTTCGCGCCGACCACGAAGTGAGTATCTCCGCGTGAGCTGTGCAGAGTTGCGCTCCCAGGCCCCGCTCGGGCGCCGTACTTCACGATTGATTGCCAAGTAATGCCTGTTGGTTTCATATTCAAGTACGCGCACTGGCTTGATGCCCGCACTTTAGGTCTCCAACTGCTCTGAGGCCCGTGAAATGCGGATTCAATTCGATTTGCCGCACTGTTTCTGAGGGATCTTCTCGTCCGTAAACGGTGACCTTGCTCATAGTAGGACCTAGGTCCTTTTCGCTGCTGATAAGCCTGTCGATATATATCTGTTACCGAAAGTTCACCCTAAATCCAAGATGGGGGAGATGGCGCGCTGGCGGGCAAACAGGACGATTGGTACCGTCCGGTAACTAATTCAGTTAGTTGTCGGCTACCGCTCTGGTTGCTGTGTCACGTGGAGGAGCAGTTCATGTCGATCGAATCGCAAAACGGCGTATCCCACCGTCGATCGAGGGCCGCGGTAGGGCTCGCGGCGTGTGCGGTTGCCGCGCTGTCGTCGGGTGTGGTCTTCGCAGGGAGCGCATCGGCAACGCCGACGGCGTTGGCGGACAAATTCGCGAGTACGGTCACCGATGACGGCTGGTCGTTGGATCTTGCCGCCACGAAACTGTCGGCGAATCCGGTGCCGAATCTGGCGACGACGGCGTTCACTCGTGAGGGGTTCGTGTCGGCGAAGGTGACCGGCACGATCGGTGGTGCGGGCGATTCGGCGGTGAAGACCGGTTATGTCGAGCAGGGATTGCAGATCGGCTGCCAGATCGATGTTTCCTCCGGACTTGGCTTGGGGCTTGGCTTTTCGCTCGGCCCGTCTGTCGGTGTGAGTATTTCGGGTGTCCCGTCGGCGAACGTGGGTGTGAATGCGTCGGTGAATCCGAGTATTCAGTCGACGATTGCGCCGGGCACGATCACGACGATTCCGTTGGGGAAGAAGGATCTCGAGTCGTCGAAGGCGTCGATCACGGCAGAGAACGTGCACGTGAAGGTTGATGCGTGCATGGGGCCGGTGACGATCCGCTCGTACGCACAACTCTCGGTGTCGACGGCGACGTCCGACAACACGTTGTTCGTGTACTCCGATCCCACCTGGCTCTAACCCACGCAGCCGTCGTCAGCGCTGCTGGCGACTATTCCCGATCCGCCCCGTCCAGGGGTGGTTACTCATCACGCCCACAAAGGAGAAATCATGAAGATTCGTACCTTGGCCACTGCCGGAACTCTCACCGCAGGTATCGCCCTGATCGGTGTTCTCGGCGCCGGCGTGGCATCTGCCGCAACTCCGATCGTCGAACCGGAACATGGCCGGATCGGTCTGTCGCTCTCGAATGCGGAAACCGCGGCATTGGCGGCGAGCCCGATTCCTGATGCGATTGCGAACATCGTTCCAGGTTCGCTGAGGGGGGTCTGGTTGGCGCCTGGTTCCGCGATAACTGTTACCGATGGCAAGGTCGACGCCCTCGAAGGAGCTGTGCTCGGTGAAGCAGCCGCGCGTGGTGGGCATGCCAATGTCTTTGTCTCCGACCCGAATCACCCCGCCAGTGAGGGGCACATAGTGCTGACGGAGCAGTACTGGAACTGATACCAGGCCGAACGTCGGCGACCCGTTGTCCCCGCTCTCCCTTCCTATTTGGAGTTCCAGCCATGACCGTCAACAACGCCGAACGCCGCAGTGTCCAGTCGGAATCCACTGCCGTCGATAGTAAAGACGTTGCAGACGTTGATGACTGGGATCCGGACAGCGAACTCAGTCCACTTTCCAAGGCTGTGATCGCCACCGCAGTCGGACTGGGGTTGCTGATCGCGGCATTCGCGGTGATCGGGAAGCTCGCCGGCTGGGCGAACGACTACGGGACGATCCTGGTTTACCTGGCATTCTTCTTGTGGATGTCGATCTCCGGACGGTTGTTCTGGTGGGGCGCAGACAAACTCATCGCGCTACTCCGAACGAAGAAGAGTGACAATCGTGGTGCGCACCGGTGAAGTCCGGTAGACGACTTCGCCGGACTCTCGCGGGAGTGCTTGCCGCCGGGGCGCTGTTGACCGGAGCGGCCGGAGTGATCGGTGCGGGAATCGCACTCTCCGCCGCTCCGGCGAACGCGACGCCGGAAGAAGACTGCGCGGCGGTGCGGGCACGTGATCATCAGATCTACCTGAATCTCATTGCGTCGCTGCCACCTGGTGCACCCATCCCGCCAGAGATCATCAACCCGTGCCTGAGTGCGCCGTCCACGACGGCGACAGTTGCGCCGACGACCACGGTCGGGCTCCCCGGTGCGCAGGCTCCAGGCGGTGGCCCGAATGTCGGCGCGAATGCTCCGACGAACTTTCCCACCTACAACGGCACCCCCATCGTCCCTGTGCCGACGATCGAGGTTCCGCCCATTACTTCCGAGTCCCCGGCCTCGGAAACTGGTGTCGGTGCATTCCCCAATGCATCGGCATCAGCGGTTCCCTCACCCACACCCACCCCGGGTGAGGGAACCACCACCGATCGTGGTCCCGGACCGATCCCCGCGGATTCGGATTCGAATATCGCACCGGCCCAAACGGTTCCGGGCCCGGCAGCAGATGTTTCCACCGCCGGGGAGGACTCGGGCCGTGACCGGTATCTCGAACTGGTCCTCGTCGGGGCCGCGGCGTTCACCGCTGCGGGTATGAGAGTGAGGGGGCGGCCGGGACCGTTCAGTGCGCGTGTGAGCGCGCGTCCGTGGGAGTCGGTTCTCTCCCAGGTAGTCGGTACGGTCGCGAAACCGTTCATGCCGTATTTCGTCGGCGGTCAGGACGTCGTGGTCATCCCCGACCCAGGTGGCGGACAACGCACCATCTTCCTCATTCACGACGAAACCTCCTCGCATGAAGCTGAAATGGTGGTCGACCTACCACCCGGCGGACACATGAGCATCAACGACGACGGGTCCGTCGGTGTCTACGACGCGAACGGAGACTTGCAGGGCACCGTTGCCGCTGCGTGGGCGTACGACGTCAACGGCGATCCGGTTCCCACCTACTACGAGATCCGTGACGGCAAGCTCTACCAAGTCGTTATCCCGACCCCGGGCGTCATCTACCCGGTCACTGCTGACGGCCCCTACGGCGGCAGCGACCCGGTCACCGGACGAGACGTCACCGCTACACCCCTTCAAGGCGGCGGTGAGGTCGTCAACCAGTCCGGCGGACCGGTCATGGTCAACGTCCCGACAGACTCCCCCTACAACGACGTCGGCGGGATCGACCCACTGGGCAATCTCGACATGGATCCGCCGACGCAGCCGGCACCGACAACGCCTCTGCCGTTCGATATCGGATCGCCGACCGACTCGGGCACCGATACGAGCGAGCCTCCGTGGAACCCACTCGACAACCTCGACATGGACGCCCCGACGCAGCCGGCACCGACAACACCACTGCCGTTCGATATCGGATCGCCGACCGACTCGGGCACCGATACACCCGGGGGTACAGCGAGCGAGCCTCCGTGGAACCCACTCGACAACCTCGACATGGAAACGCAGACGCAGCCAGATCCTCCAATGGAATTACCATTCGGGATCTTTGACTCTGATCCCAACAACGGTTTGATCGGCCCCGCGCAGAGGGCCGCGAACCAACGGGCGCTCGCCCATGGCGACGTACCTGCTGACTTCACTGGCAACGTCCCTCTGACCGCACAGCAACAACTTGACGACCTGCAATGGCAGGTGGATCAGATGCGAGACCGCGGCTATACAGATTCCGAGATCGCAACTGTCTTGAGTAAAGGCAGCACCGCGCTCGGTGGCCCCGCCTCGGGCTTGCAATCTGCGGGCGCCCTTGCGAACACCGGTGTGCATCATGCTGGTTCGCTCCCGAGCGCTGCGCAGGCCGCTCGGTCGGCGGCAGTGGGTACTGTTTTAAGCAGATTATCGGTGGCAGTTGAGGTTGCCTCGGGTGTCATCAAGTGGCGCGAAGGCGCGCCACGTGGCGAAACTGTGGGAAATTCCGGTGGCGCAATCGCATTGGGATGGGCAGGCGGCAAAGGTGGCGCCGCACTCGGCGGGTTTCTCGGCGGCCCGATAGGTGCCGCAGTCGGGGGCGGAATCGGTGCAATCGGAGGATCGCTACTCGGGGCATACTTGGGTACCCGGGCAGGCCGATCATTTGATTGAAGCCTTAGACAATGATCGATCGCTCCAAGAGAAGGGACTGAGACCGTGCATTACCTGCTGATCGCTGCCATTGCATTCTGCCTAGCCTCGGGGGTGCTGTCGGCGCTTGATGCCGCAGCAGGCAATCCGATGCGGGGCGCGATAACCTTGGCCGTTTCGTTGACGGCTGCGAGTGGGATGGTGTTCCTCGTGACTGACAATTCGACCACCCGGATCGGCGCTGTCGCGGGCACTGCGGCGGTCCTCGTTTTGCGTTTTCTCCCGAAGAGTTCCATATACCGACGACACACCGTTCCTCAAGCGGAACCGGCACCATGACCACCTTTTATGCGATTTGTGCGATTGCTGCAGGGGCTGTGGCGTTGATCGTATCTACGCCCTACGTGATGTACCGCAGTCATGCGAGAACGATTTACTGGAGTTCGTCGATCCTTACCATCGTTTTCGCTTGGCTCACCGCTCCACAGCGGTCGATTCTCGGACCTGTCCTCTTGTGCGGTTTCGCTGCTGTGTTCGTGGCGTGGTGGTGGACCCCCTTCCTCACGCGAAGGCATCCCACCGGATTCAACGATGTTTTCGGTGCTTGGCTGACACGGGCGCTCTACCGCGAGCAGAAGGATGCACCTCCGGTAAACAGGTACGACAAATTGCACTACAAAGACACTGACCGCCAAGCACGAGATACCGATTCTGACGGAAATCAGGTCAACACCTGAGCCGGCGCGTAGAGCGCTTTGTCCTTGATACCACCCTCGCGCGTACCCGAACAGCTTGTAGTGAGATGCCGTGGGAAACAGTACTTTCCACATGGCGGCGTACACCTGCCCGGTTTGCGCAAGCTGTACAGTAACCAGGATGATCGATGGCTCGAAGCTGCTCTTCGCGCAGCCCAATTCAGTAGCTGTCAGCGCCATCGCGAGCGGTAGTCCTCTTCCCCTAGTCCCTGCAGCTCATCCCATTTTTCGAGCATCCGCCTCGTCTGGATAGTTAATGATATCTAATATATTGAATGGAGTTCAGTAGTGGATCTGGTCAAGATTTCGCGGTGTGTCGACTCGCCCGTGCTTGCGGAGATTGACGACTTGACACCACTTGAACGTATGGCGCTTCCGAATTATTGGTTGGATGCACTAAATGGTGACGTTGCAGCTCGAATTTCTGGGATATTGGACCAATGGGACGTATTTGGGCGACCGATATTGGGCGACACTTACAGAAACATTAAAGATAGTCTATCTGATGTGCGGTTGCTCAGGTCTGAAAATAGGTTCTTTCTTCTATATAAAATTAAAATGGCAGACGGGACCGATCTCTACTATTTGGGTACGCCACCGGTAGTGGATGGTGATGAACTTTCAGGGTATTGGAGTAAATTCCCCTCCAGTCTAAAGAATTTCTATTCAAATTTGCACAACGGTTGGTACTATATTGCCGGTAAGACTGTCGGGCCACTGCCTCTTGAAGATATGTTTCGAATTGACAGCTTTGAATGGTCTATTCTGGACGGGCTGTCCCCTGAAGAGTACCCAGATCCGGCTCGTTGCATCGCGACATTCAGATCGGGCGGCGGCGGTTATCTTTGCTTGTACTTTGGTGAGGAATCGACAAGGGGTGTTGTGTGGTCATTGACGGAACCCCCTGAACTGGTCGATTACTCCACTTACCTTGATATCTGGACCAACGTCGGACTCGGTGCCTAGAGCCTGCGCCTTGGATAGCCAGACTGGAGACAGTCTAAGCAATTTGTGTGCGGTCTTGCCCCACGTGGCACGTGCCTCGGATCCAGTCTCCAAAGAGCAGATGATCAATTTGTCTGACCAAAAGGGATCTCGAGGTCATGATCGGTTTCGGGGGTACCTCACGCATCGACTCGTTTTCCTGCACCATTGCCGACGAATCGCTGATTGCGCTGGCGTTAAGGGTCGTACGGGGGCAGGCCGATATCTGGGCCTCTCGTGTCACCGTGCTCTACCACCGGACCGAATCATGGCCTCAGCGCAACGTACCCGGCGACGCGATCGTGGGCAGTTCGGGCTCGGTGGAGCATCGGCGACTACCGGCACCTTCAGAATCGGTCGAAAGGTGAGGTGGAGGTGGGATGGGAAACATACTTCCATTCAGGAGTTACGTTCGATCGCAGCAAACTCCCCCAATCTGCGGTGGTGGAGGAACTGCCCATTGGCACGTTGGTTCGGTTGGGGGACAAGCCAATGGAGGTCGCTGCCGCCGACATCGTGGCGGTGCGGGCGGCGATGGGTTACCCGGTGTAGCGCCAGAGCCTGTTCCAATTGGTCGATCGTCTTCGAACAGGAGTGACGTTGTCTGCCTTATCTTTACGTCGTGATCCGACCTCCGGGTTGACCTTGAAAGTCATGGCGCGAAAGGGACCGCCGGAAGCCGAATCGGTCACCGCGGCGCTGGCAGCGCGGTCACTGCAGTTCCTTCGAGAGCTTGACCCAGTCTTTGACGTCGACATGTACCGCGCCGTGAGGAATGACCTTCCCGACGGCGTTACGGTCGAGCAGGCTCTGGCATCGAATGGTGGACGGATCCTCACGCTTCAGGCAGAGGACTCCCTCGAGGCCGCAATGATCGAGAGCAGAAAGTCTCCTGATGCCGCAGGCGGGATTTACCCACTCTCATTCGGGCATCAACTCAGGTTGTTCACCGACAACGGAAACATCGAAATTCTCATCGGATTCGGGGGTACGGCAGGAGCAGGTTCCTTACTTTGCACCTTCATCTGGCCGTACCCAGGGGGCTTCGCCGATGAATCTCTGATCTCACTGTCATTGAAACTCGTCCAGGGCATGGCCGATATCTGGGACGCTCCCACGGCCGTGCTCTACCGGGATGCGGAGCTCACACCTCAGTACAACGTGCCCGGCGACGCAACGGTGGGCACGTTGCACCTACTTCGGCCCTGAGATGCCGATCAACGAAACGCAGATCCCACCCACTGTCGAAGCTTTTCCGTACAAGAAAGGAACGATCGTCATCCAGCGTGATCCACGCGCCCCGTTGGTTGCCGACGGAAGCCGAAGCATCCGTGCAGCAGTCGGCCTGCTGACCGAACGACCGGAGGTTCGCCTACCGAAAGGCTCGCGCCGGCTGTGACAC
This sequence comes from Rhodococcus sp. WY5, assembly GCF_018588185.1. Lineage (NCBI taxonomy): Bacteria > Bacillati > Actinomycetota > Actinomycetes > Mycobacteriales > Nocardiaceae > Rhodococcus > Rhodococcus sp. WY5. The sequence goes on along the minus strand of NZ_JAAMPR010000001.1, from coordinate 835,835 downwards.
CAGAAGTTACGGCCAAGCTCACGTCCGCAGGTGATGGTGTTCTTAAGAACAAGCTGCTCAGATAATGGAGGATGCGTTCGACGAGGTCATCGGGATGGAGAACATCAACATCATCGTATTTGGAGGGGAGTGAAGGTGCCTACGTCATCACTGCGCCGCAATCCTACGGCGGGCTTGACAGTGAAGGTCATTCCACGAAAGGGTTCGCCTGAAAGCGAGGCCGTCACGGCCGCGCTCGTTGCACGTTCGCTACGATTGCTTCGCGACATCGATCCTGTCTTCGACGTCGACTTGTACCAAACAGTAGGCGATGCACTCCCCGACGGCGCCGGAGTCGAGCAGGCCTTGGCGTCGAATCTCCGTCAGATCCTTGTACCTCCGACGGAAAAATCGATCGAAGCCGCATTGATCGAGCGCAGACGATCCCCCGATGCCACCGGCGGTATGTATCCCCTCTCATTGGGACGACATATGACCCTGTATTCACCCGCTGGAGACGTCAAAGTCGTTGTCAGTTTCGGGGGCACCTCAGGGTCCGGCGCATTCGCATGTGCCTTTGCCGACGAATCACTGATTTCGCTGGCATTGAAGCTCGTACAGGGACTAGCCGACATCTGGGACTCGCGTGTCACCGTGCTCTACCGCCGAACCGAATCATCGCCTCAGTTCAACGTACCGGGTGACGCGATCGTGGGCAGTTGCACCTACTTCGGTCCTGAGTTGCCGATCAAGGAAACGCAGCTCCCGCCCAGCGTGGAGGCGTTTCCCTACCAGGACGGCACAATCGTCATCCAGAAGAATCTGTCCACGCCGTTAACCGTCGAGGACATCCGAAGCATCCGCGCAGCAGCAGGACTGCCGACCGAACGACCGGAGATTCCTCTACCCAAAGGTTTCAGACGGCTGTGAGCCCTACGTTGGGCGCACTCGGGGCTGCCTGCAGGTAGGGATGGCGCGGACCGACCAGCCTGCCCGCAATTACCGCGCCGCGATCCCGATCCGGCTACGCACCAGCTGATCGACGCTCCGGGTGGAGTGCCACCGCGCGGCATACCCGCCATCGACGGCACAGTTCAACCTGCCGAGCATGATCAACCCTCTGTTCCGTCCGTGAATGAAACCTGCACGCCCGGATCCCGCGATTCCGGAACCCTCGCAACCCACTTTCCCGGCGTTCCCGATCGTGGCGAGTGGGAATCATTCTCGCCCGGTGGGATTGGCGATCCGGGGTCGAACCCGAGACCCGAGAACTCCACCCCGGAGGCTCCCTCGCCAGGTCGTGCCGAGGAACCGAGTGTGCCGACTCTGCCTGATGTCGGTCAGGTGCCGGTGAATCCGGATGCTCCCGGCGCTCCGCAGCAACCCGGACCACAACTGTTCAATGACAATGATTTGCCGAGAACGACTATGACGATCGCAGAGTGGCTGGAAAGGAAAGGTCGATGAATTCGGATCGTGGCGCGACAGTGATCGGGTATTGGGGCCCTCGGACGCAACCGGTAGAAGACATTGCAGCGGAGGTGTTCTCGTTTCTTCATAGTCTGAGGAACATTGATCCAGCACTTGGACAAGCTTGGGTGTTTTCGCCCGAGACTGCCTCCGAGTCGACCGATCTAAGCGTGGAAGGCCTAGCGAAAATCTTCCGGGCAGCGAAGGATGTCGAAGGGCAATCCGTTGCGGCCTTCGACCTCGGCTACATCGTGAGTTTGTTGCACCCGGACAGATATCAGTTCTTGAGAATCCAATTCTCTCTCGGCCGGAATGTTCCGAGGGTTCCGAATCTCGTCAACGTCACCCTCCCTCCGGAGAAACAAGCAATCGGGGAGGCGTCGCGGTTGCTAACCGCAGGCGTCGGGGACGCGATCATGAAAGCGATCATCGAGCATTGGTCGCCGGAGTCTGCGCGGTGGGGGACGCGGGAGTACCGCAATGCGCAGGGAAATGAGGTCAGCGAAATCGAAGTCGGGTGGGAGACATACATCCAGTCCGGGATCGATCTCGATCACAGCAAACTGCCCGTCGTCGCCGTACTGGAGGAACTCCCCAACGGAACGCTGATTCGGTTGGGCGAGAAACCGTTAGACGTCAACTTCGACGACATCCTGGCCGTGCGGGAAGCACTGGGTTACCCGGTCTAAGATGCCGCGTGACCGCCGAGCGCTGCTCACGTCGCGACACGTAGTTGAATTGGAGACGATTGCGCATTGGTCGGAAAGGACGGGGCGATGAGCATGTTCGGGCGGCGGCCGACGGTAGCCGGATATTGGGGCACGCGGGTGCAGTCGAGTCAGGAGGTGGCGCAGACGATGCGGGCTTTCCTCGATGATCTGGAAGCGGTCGACCCGGGGTTGGCGTTGCCGTGGGTGTCGACTGCCGAGTTCGACAAGGTGCCAGCAGATCTCAGTGTGGACGGGTTGGTGCGAATCTTCGAGCATTCCCGCTCGAAGGAGATGGGGTATTCGGACACCCCGGGACCGGGTTACGACATCGACTTGTCGCCCGAGGACGGGACCGCGCGCCGGGTCGGTGCCTGGGTCGGCGGGCTGGAAACCAGTGCTCCCAACAGTGTCCGGGTGTCGTTGCCGACGGAGAAGCAGCTCACCGACAGTACCCGGCGGTTGCTCGACCCGGATATCGGAGACGCGATCGTGAGAGTGATCGTCAAGCATTGGGATCCGGATCGGGCTCGGTGGAGCATCGGCGACTACCGGCACCTTCAGAATCGGTCGAAAGGTGAGGTGGAGGTGGGATGGGAAACATACTTCCATTCAGGAGTTACGTTCGATCGCAGCAAACTCCCCCAATCTGCGGTGGTAGAGGAGCTGCCCATTGGCACGTTGATTCGGTTGGGGGACAAGCCAATGGAGGTCGCTGCCGCCGACCTCGTGGCGGTGCGGGCGGCGTTGGGTTACCCGGTGTAGGCCCCGCAACGGGTCTGGAATTCACCATTGCATCAGACGGCGAGAAATGTGTTAACCGGATGGCCTGCTTCGCCTTTCGATAGTATTGCCAGATGGCATCCCGAATCGACTTGCTCGCGTGGCTCCTCGATTCGGATCCAGCGATTCGGTGGCAGGTGGAGCGCGACCTGGTGAACGAAGCGCCCACTGTGTGGGCGGCGACGCGCGCGTCGATCGCCACCGAAGGATTTGGTGCACGCCTGCTTTCATTGCAGGACCGAGACGGCCAATGGGCGGGTGGGGCGTACTTCCCGGCTGAATTCGACTTTGCGGGACCCGAAGCAGCAGAACAAAGTTCGCAACCCTGGACGGCAACAACCTGGACGCTCAACTCATTGCGGGAGTGGGGCCTCGACGCCAGTGTTCTGCGGGAGCGTCGTACCGCAGAACTGCTCGCGGAGAACTGTCGCTGGGAGTACGAGGGCCGGCCGTACTGGGACGGTGAGGTCGATTGCTGCATCAACGCCTGGACGGTGGCAAACGGTGTGTGGCTCGACATGCGCGTTGATGAACTGGCTGATTGGTTTGTGCGGCATCAACTTCCGGATGGTGGTTGGAACTGCGAGTGGATCGAAGGTTCGACCCGATCGTCGTTCCATTCGACCCTCAATTCACTCAAAGGGCTTCTCGCGTACGAGATCGCGACCGGGGGAACAATTGAGACGCGCGCGGCTCGACGATCCGGTGAGGAATTCTTGCTGCAGCGCGGTCTGTTCCGGAGACTCTCGACCGTGGAACCGGTGGGGGACTGGATCGGCCGGTTCGCGTACCCGTTCCGGTGGCGTTACAACGTGCTCAACGCAGCCGACTACTTCCGCGAAGCGTCGTTGTCGGATGGAAATGAGCCTGATCCGCGAATGGCGGACGCGATCGAGATGATCCGGGCCGCTCGAGCCTCGGATGGGACGTGGCTCCAGGCCGGTCGCCAACCGGGGCGGGTGTGGTTCGAGGTCGACACAAAGGCGGGGGAGCCGTCGAAGTGGCTGACTTTGTCCGGCATCCGAGTGCTCGCCTGGTGGGATCAATCCTCCCCTCTAGGTTCTGCATAACAAAATAGTTACAGCGAAAATTATTTCACCTTTAAAGGTTATCGAAAGGTGATCTTCGACTTTCCGGTCAAAATATCCAGTACGGATGAAGAACATATTAACGACAGGATTGCCCTCAGTGCGGTGAAGGTTAATCATCTGAACAGGTGAGAAGATGTTCGGTGAAATTACCTACCCGATTGGATAGGCGGGTAACCGACGTTGGTAATCAAATAAGGCGCTCGCAGCTGTCGTGGTTAGGGAGCTAAGTCCCGAGCTGGAAACGGCATTTCTGCTCAGAAAGTGGCGCTCACCTGCGGCTACGTTCCCCATTTTGCAAGATTTAAACCACTTTCGACGAGAATTAGTCCCGCAATTGTAGGTTGTGGAGCGTCCGCAATGTTTAGGCAAAGTCCCATCTTTTCCCAGAACAATGCTCTACTAAACGTGAAAACCGGATGTTCCCCCGATTTTGCTGAGAAGGTGCAACTATGGGGCGTAGCGTAACTGTCGCAGCGAACCGGAACATCGCGAATTGCTGCTCTAACCAATGACTTTGTTCAGGTCCGAATAATGCTCGGAGGTCGTCGATGTCGATGGAAATGGTGTTAGCCGAAGCAGTGATAGACAGTGGGGACACGGCGTGGGTGCTGATCTCCGCGGGTCTGGTTCTCTTCATGGTTCCCGGACTCGCCTTCTTCTACGCCGGTCTGGTGCGTGGTAGCAGTGCACTCGTCATGTTGCAGCAGAACCTCGTCCCACTCGGACTCGTCTCGATTACCTGGGTCGTGTTCGGATACAGCTTCGCGTTCAGTGGAGACTGGGGTTCCGGCTTCCTCGGTGACCTCAAATTGTTCGGCTTGCAGGACATACACACAGCCGCCGCCCCGGGCTTCCACCTGATCGAAGGTGCAGTCGCGGTACCGACTCTGGCGTTCGTGGTCTATCAGATGATGTTCGCGATCATCACGCCCGCGCTGATCACCGGTGCGACCGCAAACCGGCTCAAGCCCTTGGGCTGGGCCGTTCTGCTCGTGCTGTGGTCGATCATCGTCTACCCCCCGATTGCACACTGGCTCTTCAATCCCGAAGGCTGGTTGGCGCTCCGCGGAGCTCAGGACTGGGCCGGCGGAATTGTCGTCCACGCATCCGCCGGCGCCGCCGCCCTGGCAATCTTGCTGGTGGTCGGTAAACGTCCGGGATGGCCCAACGCCGAGGCAGTCCCGCACTCGGTGCCTCTGGCGTTGATCGGCGCAGGCATCCTGTGGTTCGGCTGGTTCGGATTCAACGCAGGCGACGGATTGGCTGCCGATGGTGTTGCGGCACAAGCCTTGATGAACACTCACATCGCCGCAGCGGGCGGTATGGTCGTCTGGCTCGTCATCGAAAGGTACACCGAGGGCAAGGCCACGGCGATCGGCGGAATCACCGGCGCGGTAGCCGGTCTCGCGACCGTCACCCCTTGCGCCGGCTTCGTCAGCACCTTCTCCGCGTTGGCGATCGGCGCGCTTGCCGGACTGGTCTGCCACTTCGCGCTCGCGCTCAAGTCGATCTTCAAGTTCGACGACGCGCTCGACGTCATCGCGGTCCACTTCATCGGCGGCATCCTCGGTTCACTCCTTCTCGGTTTGTTCGGCGAAAAAGCCATCAATTCGATCGGCCGCGACGGACTCTTCTTCGGCGGCGGGGCAGGACTACTCGGCGAGCAGGCGCTGGCGTTGATCGTCGTCATCGCTTTCTCGTTCGTGGTGACCTGGCTGATCGCCACGGGCATCGAGAAGACCATCGGTCTCAAGCTGGCCCCGAAAGACCAGGTGGACATCGACCGTCGTCAGCAAGGCATGGACGCATACCGCTACAACGCCGCATTCGTGGACGCGGGTGGTGCGCCGCAGACCAGCGGGTTCGACTCGGGGGTCCTGGTCGAGGGGGCAAAACTTGTTCCGAACCTCGGCGCCCCGAAGCACGAACTCATCACCGCGGTATTGCAGACCATCGAGTCCGAGAAGCTACGGGAGGCGCTGCTGGCCGCCGGAGCGGAGTCGATAGTCGTATCGGAAGCGCATGTCTCCGCGAGTGACTCGGCCTCGCTCAAGTTCCGCGGACAACGCAACGACGTCGTGTTCACCGAGCGGTTGCGTGTCGAGGTGCTGGTCGCCTCGGAACATGCACAGGCGGTTCTGGACGCGATCAACGAGTACTCGGGCGGCAGGAGGAGCGGTTTCGTCCAGCAAGCGGCCGAACCTCTCACCGAAGCGACGGAACAGGGGAGCTGACATGTATTCGACGACAGGGAGTTACCGCATGATCGACAAGGAGCGTTCAGAATGCATCTGACACCGCGAGAACTCGACAAGCTGACAATCCTCATGTTGGCGGATGTCGCACTGAGGCGAAAGGCAAAGGGGCTCAAACTCAATCACCCGGAGTCCGTCGCAGTTATCACTGCAGCCGCCCTGGAGGGAGCTCGGGAGGGCAAGACTCTCGAGGAGGTCATGGCCGACGCATCGCACGCCTTGACGGTCGACGACGTGATGGACGGTGTGGCGGAGATGATTCCACGTGTGCAGGTCGAGGCGGTGTTCCTCGACGGTAGCCGGCTCGTCACCGTGCACTCTCCGATCCAGTAGCCCGACCGAGATGTCAGGAGCACTCCAAGATGGCAAGCAAATCGACGAAGAAGGATTCCGGCGGCGAGAAGAAAGTACCGGTCGGCGGATACGTGTTGCGGGACGAGCCGATCGAACTCAACGAGGGCCGTCCACGTTTGAAGTTGCGAGTCCGAAACACCGGTGACCGTCCCATCCAGGTGGGTTCGCACTACCACTTCATGGAAGTCAATCGCGCGTTGTCCTTCGATCGTGAACAGTCCTTCGGCTGGCGCCTCGACATTCCCGCGGGCACGGCGGTCAGGTTCGAGCCGGGCGACGAGAAGGAAGTGACGTTGGTGCCGTTCGGCGGCAAGCAACGAGTGCAAGGCTTCAACGGACTTGTCGACGGTTGGGCGCCGACCCACGCCGCCTACCGGCCGAGGCTCCCCGGAGCCGTCCAGCGTGCCGAAGAACTCGGCTTCCTGTCCGAACCTCAAACCGACTGATTCTCGTTCACGGCGGACGAAGGAGAGCAACACCCATGACAAGCATTTCGAGACAAGAGTATTCAGGTCTGTTCGGGGTCACCACGGGTGACCAGATCAGGCTCGGCAACACCGACCTGTACATCGAGGTCGAGGAAGATCTTCGAACGATCGGCGACGAGTCGATCTACGGCGGCGGCAAGACGCTGCGCGACGGCATGGGCCAGGATCCGGAGTCGTGCAGCATCGACGGTGCCCTCGACCTCGTGATCACCAACGTGGTCATCGTCGATGCAACCATCGGCGTCGTCAAGGCAGACGTGGGAATCAAAGACGGCAAGATCGTCGGCTGGGGCAAGGCGGGAAACTCCAGCACGATGGAAGGCGTCACCCCGGGGCTGACCACCGGTCCGGCGACCGACGCGATTTCCGGTGAGCAGATGATCCTCACTGCGGCCGGCATCGATCCGCACGTGCACCTCGTGTCACCACAGCAGGCGTACCACGCGCTCAGTGGGGGAGTGACGACGCTGATCGGTGGCGGCATCGGCCCGACCGACGGAACCAACGGCACCACCATCACTTCCGGTATCTGGAACATGGAGATGATGCTCAAGGCCAACGAGGGTTTGCCGGTCAACGTCTGCATGTTGGGCAAGGGGAACTCGTCCGGGCATCAGTCGCTGGTCGAACAGATCAAGGCCGGTGCGGCCGGTCTGAAGGTCCACGAGGACTGGGGCGCGACACCGGCCACAATTCGTGAGTCTCTTCGGGTGGCAGACGAAATGGACGTTCAGGTCGCCATTCACACGGATACCCTCAATGAGGCCGGATACGTCGAGGACACCATCGCGGCCTTCGAAGGCCGTACCATTCACACCTATCACAGCGAGGGTGCGGGTGGTGGTCACGCACCCGACATTCTGCGGGTGACGGGCGAGGACAACGTACTTCCGGCGTCGACCAATCCGACGTTGCCGTACGGCATCAACACTCAGGCCGAGCTCTTCGACATGATCATGGTCTGTCACAACCTCAATCCCAAAGTGCCCTCGGATGTTTCGTTTGCCGAGTCTCGCGTTCGCGCGGAGACGATCGGTGCCGAGAACGTACTGCAGGACATGGGCGTCATCTCGATGTTCTCGAGTGACTCGCAGGCGATGGGCCGCGTCGGAGAAAACTGGCTTCGCGCGATCCAAACAGCGGACTGCATGAAGCGGTCCCGCGGAAAGCTGCCAGAGGATTCACCGACACACGACAACTTCCGCGTGTTGCGCTACGTCGCGAAGGTCACGATCAATCCAGCGTTGACGTTCGGTCTTTCGCATGTGGTCGGGTCGATCGGTGTCGGGAAGATGGCGGATCTTGTTCTCTGGGAGCCCGCATTCTTCGGCGCGAAGCCGAAGACGATCATCAAGAACGGTCTGATCAGCTGGCACGCCATGGGAGATCCGAATGCGTCGCTCCCGACACCACAACCGGTGATCTACCGGCCGATGTTCGGTGGATTCGGCAAGGCGTTGCCGCAGAGTTCGGTCTCGTTCGTCTCGCGAGCGGCACTCGACGACGGTATCAAGGATCGGCTCGGTCTCGAACGTCAAGTTGTTGCTGTCGAGGGGACCAGAACAGTCACCAAGCGTGATCTGGTTCGCAACTCGGCCACTCCGGAAATCAAGGTGGACCCGGAGACCTTCGCGGTGACTGCGGACGGCGTCCACGCATACGTCGAACCTGCCGAATCCATTCGCTTGAACCAACTTTACTTCTTCAGTTAGGGGTCTCCAGTGTCGGGAACAATCACACACACGCACGGCGCCGATGCGACGCCACACACGCACGGCGAGATGACCGCGCCGAGCGGAAAGCCGACGCGAGTCGACGCGCTGCTCGGGAAGGAGACCGACGAGGAGTGGGCCGGTCGACTCGATAATGCGGTAGTCGACGTCTTGTCGCTCGATCAGTGGGAAGCGCAGAAGAGTCGGTTACGACGCACCACGATCGGTGGCCGTGAATTGGCCGTCTCGCTCGATCGGGGTATTCAGTTGCAGGACGGCGACATTCTGCTGTGGGACGAGCCGGCGAACACCGTGGTCGTGGCCAGGATCAACCTCAAGGACGTTTTGGAGATCGACCTGAGCGCGCTGGTCGACGTCACGCCCGAGAAGATGATTCAGACGTGCCTGGAGTTGGGACATGCCGTGGGTAACCAGCACTGGCCTGCGGTGGTGAAGGGAATGAAGGTCTACGTTCCGTTGACCGTCGACAAGGCGGTCATGGGCTCGGTGATGCGGACACATGCTTTCGAGGGCATCGAGTACACCTTCATCCCGGGCGCCGAGGTCATTCCCTACATCGCTCCACACGAGGCACGCCGTTTGTTCGGTGCGGCCGCGCGTGAGGGCGAGGGGCATACCCATGACCCTCTCGTCTGAGGGATCCGGGCTCAGCATCAACCGCGCGATGCGGATGATGCAGTTTTCCGATTCCATGTTCCCGGTCGGTTCCTTCTCGTTCTCCAACGGTTTGGAATCGGCCGTGGCGCAGGGAATTGTCACGGGTGGTCCGTCGCTGCGGGAGTTTGTGCTCTCGGCCGCCCATCAGGGCGCGACGTGCGACGGTATCGCCGTACTCGCGGCGCACCGGGGTGCGGCAGCCGGTGATTTCTCGGCGATCCTCGCCGCTGATCATGCAGTGATCGAACGCAAACTCAACGAAGAAGCACGCACGATGAGTACCCGCATGGGTAAGAAGTTGGCCGAACTCGGCGGGCGCTTGGCCGGTGAGACCCTGTTCAACAAGTGGTTGGCCGCGATCGCATCGGGGGAGACACCGGGTACCTACCCCGTCGGCCTCGGAATTGCTTTCGCGGAGATGGGTTCTCCGGAAGAGGACGCTTTCACGGTCAATCAGTACGGTGTCGCGATGACGTTGCTCGGCGCTGCCCTTCGTATCGTCCGAGTCGATCACCTCGCGACGCAAGAGATTCTGTTCGAGGTCAATCAGAGCGCCGGCCGTGAGTACGCCGCAGTGCGTGACTACGGACTCGACGACATGTCCAATTTCGCCCCGATGATCGACATTCTGGCTGCGGTGCACGTCAAGGCGCACGTCCGAATGTTCATGAACTAGAAGGAGAACAATGAAGAAGACAACGCGCATCGGAATCGGCGGACCCGTGGGTTCGGGTAAGACCGCGCTCATCGAGGCGATCACACCGGAGTTCATCAAGCGGGGCACCAGCGTTCTGATCATCACCAACGACGTGGTCACCACCGAAGATGCCAAGCATGTGCGCAAGGCTCTCAAAGGTGTTCTCGTGGAGGAACGTATCGTCGGCGTAGAGACGGGAGCCTGCCCCCACACCGCCGTCCGCGAAGACCCGAGTATGAATCTCGCGGCGGTCGAGGACATGGAGAAGACGTTCCCCGACACCGACGTGGTGTTCATCGAAAGTGGCGGCGACAACCTCACACTGACGTTCAGTCCGGCTCTCGTCGACTTCTTCATCTATGTCATCGATGTGGCCGCAGGCGACAAGATTCCGCGCAAGAACGGTCCGGGAATCTCGCAGTCCGACATCCTGGTCATCAACAAGACCGATCTCGCACCGTACGTCAACGCTGATCTCGGAGTCATGGATCGCGACTCCAAGGGAATGCGCGGCGACAAGCCGTTCGTCTTCACCAATTGCATGACCGGGGAAGGCATCAAGGAAGTGGTGGACCTCATCGTGCACGGAGTCCTCTTCGACGAAGAGGAAGTGGGAGCGAGCGTACCGTGAGTGCACCGCCCGTCCCGGGAGCATCGCGGTCGCTCCCGGGGCCGATCCCGACCATCCCGGAACTCGATCAGTACCAGGACCAGCCGAAGCAGGCGCCGGCCGGCAAGGTCGGTAAGACCGGGGTTCTCGAGATGCGATTTGTCGACCGCGGCGACAAGACGATCCTGCGGGACATGTACCGCAAGACACCGCTGCTGGTTCAGCAGGCGCTGTACTGGGACGAAGCGTTGCCGACCATGCCGTGCGTCTACATGATCTCGACCTCCGGCAGTGTGCTGCAAGGTGATCGGTTGTTCCTGACCATCGAAATGGAGCCAGGTTCCCTTGCACACGTGACCACCCAGTCGGCTACCAAAGTCCACCGGATGGATGCCAATCACGCGTCACAACTCCAGAAAGTGGTGCTGGCCGAGAATTCGTATCTCGAACTGATGCCGGGAGTGACGATCCCACACCGCAGCGCGAGGTACTACGCGCGCACCGACATCACGGTGGATCCGACTGCAACGCTGTTGTTCTCGGAGATCGTGATGCCGGGTCGCAAGTATCACGACGGCGGAGAGATGTTCGTCTACGACCTGTACTCCACCTTGATCAAGGCGAAGCGCCCGGACGGGAAGAATCTCTTCACCGAGAAGTTGGTGATCGAACCGGCACGCTTCCCCGTGCGATACGGCGGAATCATGGGCGACCACGACGTCTTCGGCAATGTCATCCTACTGACACCGAAGGAGCACGCAGACGCCATTCTCGAGGAGATAGTTCCGGGCCGTGACGGCAAGGTCGTCTCCGGGGCGAGCCGGCTACCGAACGACGCCGGTCTCATCTTCAAAGTCCTCGGTCCGGAGAGCGAACCCGTCAAGGCGAAGGTCCGTGATTTCTGGTCTCTGGTACGAAAGGCAGTTCTGGACACCACCATTCCGCCCGTCCCGCTCTGGGGATGACGCGGATTGCCTGATAGGGATCGAGGAACGCGCGATGACCACCATCACCAAACCGTGGGACGACGTCGCGGACAAGAACGTCGTGCTCAGATTCATCGACACGAATCTCAAAGGCTCCGGGCAGGTGATGTTCCAGGGCAATGCGCTGACGGGCCTGCTGTTTCTGGTCGGTATGTTCTGGGGCGCGATAGCCGCGGACACGATCACCGTCGCGATCGGTGCCGTGGTGGGTCTGGTGGTATCCACCGTCACCGGCATGATGCTGCACTCCGACGACGATTCGATGCGTATCGGCCTGTACGGATACAACGGAGTTCTTGTGGGAGCTGCCTTTCCGACGTTCCTTGCCGGCGGCGTGATGCTGTGGATCTACCTCGTGGTGGGAGCTGCCGCGTCGACGATCGCGTTCCTGGCCGTTGCCAATGTCTTCAAGACGTGGGGCGTACCGGCGCTGACCTTTCCGTTCAACCTCGTCAACTGGTTCTTCCTTCTTGCGGCGTTCCAGTTCCTGCGGATCGAAACGTCAGACCTCAGCGCGGGCCAGTTTCCCCAGCACATCGGGGAGGCGTCAGTTCATGCCGACATCACTTTCAGCTTCCTGTGGGACACGCTGTTCCGCAACGTCTCCCAGATCTTTTTGATCAACAACACCGTCACCGGCATTATCTTCGTGATCGCGCTGCTGGTCGCGTCGCGTTGGGCGGCGTTGTTCGCGCTCATCGGTTCCGCGATAGCGATGGGTTCGGTACTGGCGCTGGGCGCAAACACCGTCGACATCGGCAATGGTCTCTACGGGCTCAGTTCGGTGCTGACGGCAATTGCTCTCGGATCGGTGTTCTACAACCCGTCGTGGCGTGTGTTCGTCTACACCGTCTTCGGAGTACTGGTGACTGTTGTCATCCACGGCACGCTGGTGTCTGCCTTTGCTCCGATCAGCCTGCCGGCCGGAACGGGCCCGTTCGTCTTCGCGACGTGGCTGTTCCTGCTGCCGAAGAAGAAGTTCGTTCCCATCCAGCACGACACCATCGAGGGTGGAGCGGCCGAGGGCAAGGATTCGATCGCAAAGGCGAACGGATAGGGCTCGAACGGGCAGAAGTTCCTAGATCGTTCCGCTATGGCACCCTCGCGAACCGGTATCACTCGAGTATTGTCTGGCCTTCGGTAGTCGGGCATGGTCGAAGCATGACCGTGCAGGTAGTTGTGATGGGTGTGGCCGGTGCTGGAAAAAGCACCGTGGCAGTGGGTCTCGCCACGTCTCTCGGGGCAGACTTCGTCGACGGTGACGATCTGCACCCCAAGTCCAATGTCGCCAAAATGCGTTCGGGGACACCGTTGACCGACGAAGACCGTGTGCCGTGGCTCGACGCGATCGCGGCCTGGCTTTCCGAGCGTGCCGATGCGGGACGAACAGGCGTCGTTGCCTGTTCGGCTCTGCGAAAGGACTATCGGGGCCGGTTGCGCCCGGACGGTCTCGACGTGCAGTTCGTCCACCTGGCCGGTGATTTCGAGACTATCTCCGCACGTATGCGTTCCCGCGCCGGGCACTTCATGCCGGAGAGTCTGCTCATCTCCCAGTTCGAGGCTCTCGAACCGCTTACAGACGACGAGCGCGGCATCACGCTGAATGTCGTCTCCGAACCGAGCACACTGGTGGGCGAGGCAGTCGACTACATCCATACATCTCAGAGGAGCGTCACAGCGTGAGTAGCACCGCAAGCCCCGGCCCGTTCGACATTTCCGGGAAGGTCGCGCTGGTGACGGGTTCGAGCCGAGGCATCGGCTCGGCCCTCGCGACTGGTCTCGCCGAGGCGGGTGCGGTGGTGGTGCTCAACAGCCGAAATTCCGACGTGCTCGAAGCCGAGCGTCGACGCATCGGCGACGCGACCGGCGCAACGGTGCACGCATACGCGTTCGACGTCACCGATTCGGCCGCCGTCCGGGATGCGGCGACACGCATCGAGGCGGAGGTCGGCCCGGTCGAGATCGTTGTCAACAACACCGGCGTGCAGCACCGCGCCCCGCTTCTCGAGTTCGGCGACGACGACTTCCGGCGTGTCATGGACACCAACCTGACCAGTGCGTTCTACGTCGGACGTGAATTCGCCCGCGGCATGGTCGAGCGCGGACACGGGAAGATCGTCAACATCTGCTCGGTGCAGAGCGAACTCGGCCGAGCGGGAATCGCACCGTACGCGGCCAGCAAGGGCGGGCTCAAGATGCTCACCCGCGGAATGTGCGCCGACTGGGCACCCTTCGGTTTGCAGATCAACGCGATCGCACCGGGATACTTCGACACCGAACTGACCTCTGCGCTGGTCAACGATCCGGAGTTCACCGCGTGGCTTGCCAAGCGGACACCCGCCGGACGTTGGGGCCGTACCGAGGAGCTGATCGGGTCGCTACTGTTCTTGGCCTCCCCGGCTTCGGATTTCGTCAACGGTCAGATCCTCTACGTCGACGGCGGAATGACGGCCGTCGTCTGATTGTCCGCTGTTAGATCGTCCGCTACTCGAACAGAAAGCACCCACATGACAGACGCCAGCGCCCCTCGTATCCACCTCGGTCCCGTCGAGGATCCTCACGTCGCCGACGGAATACGCCGAGCCGGTGGAGTTCTCGTTCCACTGGCAGACGCCGAGGGCCTCGTGTGGGTACACGGGCCGGAGACGTTCCCGTCGTCGCTACCCGATTCGGTTCGCTGGGTGCAGTTGCCGTTCGCCGGCATCGAGCCCTGGTTCGACGCCGGGGTGATCGACGACAAGCGGGTCTGGACGTCTGCTGCCGGAGCGTACGCGGGCAATGTTGCCGAACATGCGATGATGCTTCTCCTCGCCGGAGTTCGTTCTCTCCCCGAACAATTGGCGGCGCAGTCGTGGCGCAAGGAAGAGTTCGACCCGCGGGTGGGCACTTTGCAGGGCTCGACAGTGGCGATCATCGGTTGCGGCGGAATCGGCCGTGCGTTGATCCCGTACCTCGCCGCGTCCAAAGTCAAGGTCATCGCGATCACCCGCTCCGGGACCCCTGTCGAGGGTGCTTCCGAAACGCTCTCGGCCGACCGCACCGGCGAAATCTGGTCCAAGGCAGATCACTTCGTGATCGCAGCACCGTCGACATCCGCGACGCGGCATCTGGTCGGCAAGGCCGAACTGGACCAGATGTCGGAGTCGAGCTGGATCGTGAACATCGCGCGTGGCACCCTCGTCGACACGGACGCATTGGTCGACGCACTGGAAGCCGGTTCGATCGGCGGGGCGGCACTGGACGTCACCGATCCCGAGCCGTTGCCGGACGGGCATCGGTTGTGGAAGCTGCCCAACGCGATCATCACTCCACACGTCGCCAACCCGGCTACGACGCTCACCCGCGTCCTGGCAGATCACGTTGCAGCCAACGTCGCCCGATTCGCCGCAGGTGAGGACCTCGCCGCCGTGATCGATCCGTCGGCGGGCTACTGACCGCTCGCGTTGGTTCCCTTCACGTAATCGGCAACGACGGTGCGCAGAACATCGCGCACCGCCTCGGCCGGTTTGGAGAGGGGCTGATTGGCCGGGGTGCCAAGGGAGACATGCACTTCGATGCCCGGCTCGATGCGTCGTAGCTCGAGCGCTTCGACGTCCATGACCCTGCGGGCCACCGACCACGGCAGAACCGTCGCGCCCAATCCGGTGCGTACGGCCTCGGACAGCGTCATCACCGATTCCACTTCGGCCACGACGTTCGGTTGCTGCTCTGCACGGTCGAAAGCCTGCTGCACCACCTTGCGGATGGTGTGCATCCGACCCGGAAGCAATAGTGGCAGTTCGGCGATCTCGGGCAGGGAGATGTCGGATCCCGATTCGCCTGCCAGTCCGGTACCGAACGGCGCAACCACCACCAGCTCCTCGGTGAGCAAGCGTTCGAACGTCACACCCTTGATCGGGCCGGCGTCGTACAACAACGCCAGATCCATGCGACCGGTCATCATCGCTTCGCTGAGCACGCCACCGAAGTTCTCGTTGATGTGCAACAAGATATTCGGGTGCTGCTCGCGCACACGGGCCAAGAGCGGCAAGGCGATTGCCGTCGCGGTGCTGTACGGGGCGAGGCCGACCGAGACGCCACCCGCCAGCGCCCGTCCGACCACGGACACCTCGGCCTGGGCACTCTCCACCTGACGCAGAATCACCTGAGCATGCCGATAGAGTGCGTGCCCCGCATCGGTCGGCTCGACACCCTGTTTGCTGCGGATCAGAAGTTGCTGACCGAACTGCGTTTCCAGCGACGTCATCTGTTGGCTCAGGGCGGGTTGTGCGATGTGCAGGATGTCGGCGGCTCGGGTGATGCTGCCGGCATCGACAATTCGTACGAACGAGTAGAGCCTTCTCGTGTCCATGCTGTGCAAACTACCAGCTCAACGGACATATCGAATTCCGATCACCCCAACGCGAAACGGTATTAACAACCCTTTGGCGTTCCTGAGTAGCGTCCCAGAAACACCGAAGTCGACACACAGAACTTCGACAGTCGGACCAACCACGGGCAACGGCGCCCGTACGAACAAGTAAACGAACCGGAAGGACCGAAATGGCAACCAGCATCGATCTTGTCGCCGATCTCGGCGAAGGTTTCGGCACGTGGACCATGGGCGCCGACGATGCTCTGCTCGACACGCTGACTTCGGCCAACATCGCTTGCGGATTCCATGCAGGCGATCCACGAACCATGGATGCGACCGTGCGGGGGTGCGTATCGCGCGGTATCGGCATCGGCGCGCATCCGAGTTTTCCGGACCTCGCCGGATTCGGACGTCGCGCGATGGATCTCAGTGAGAACGAGGTCCGAACCGACGTGCTGTTCCAACTCGGCGCCCTTCACGCCTTTGCGGTCGCGAGCGGAACGTCGTTGTCGCACATCGCTCCCCACGGCAAGCTCGGGAATCTTGTTGCCGTACGCCAGGATTACGCGCGCGCCGTCGTCGATGCGGTCGCGGCCTTCGATCCGTCGTTGATCGTGCTCGCCCAGGACGGGGCGTTGGCCGACGAGGCGACTGCCCGCGGATTGAGCGTCGGCATCGTCGGAATCGCGGATCGCGCATACAACTCCGACGGAACTCTCGTGCCCCGCAGCGAGCCGGGAGCGGTGATTCACGACGTCGACGTTCTGGTCGAGCGGACCGTTCGGATGGTGGTCGAGGAAGTCGTCGAAGCTGTGGACGGCACGTTGATCCCGGTTGTCGCCGATACGGTCCTCGTGCACGGTGACAACCCCGGTGCCGTCGCGAACGCGAAGGCGATTCGCGCCGCGCTCGAGGCCGCCGGTGTCACCATTGCGCCGCTGACCCGGGTCGTGGCGTCACGGCGGGCCCGTGATGTCGGGTGTCCCGCGTGAAGACCTACGTCGCCGACTGCGGTGACGCCGCCGTTCGCGTCAGTGTCAGCGGCGGGACCGCCGAGCAGAACTGGAACACCGTTCGATCGATCGCTGCACGTTTCGATCTCGGTGCCGACGGCATCGTCAGCGTCATCCCGACATACGACGCCCTGCTGGTCGAGTTCGACAACCTCCTCACCGACCACGACGCCGTCCGCGGCCTGGTTCGCGAAGCAACGACTATCCCCCGACCACTGGAAGGTGAACCTAGGACGTTCGAGATCCCCGTCGTCTACGGGGGCGAACACGGCCCGGACCTGGGTGATACAGCGCGGTTTCTCGGCGTCACCGAAGCCGAAGTGGTGCGCCTTCACTCCGCAGCCCCGTTGGTCATGCGTTGCTACGGCTCACCCGGCGGCGCCCCGATGCTCGACGGCCCGGCGTTCGGCCTTCCCATCCCGCGCCGATCGAGCCCGCGACCGCACGTCGCGGCCGGTTCCGTTGCGGTGGCCGGACGTCAGGCAGTCGTTTCGGCCAGGCCTGCGCCCGGCGGTTGGGCAGTGATCGGCCGGACCCCGCTCATCTTGGTCGATCCGGCGTCGGAGCAGATTTCTGCCTACCGCCCGGGCGATCTGTTCGTCTTCCGTGCGATCGACGCCGATCGCTGGGACGACTTCGACGGACGCTCGCTCCTGCCCGTAGGGGGTGATCCCCATGGCTGAGACCGTCACCGTCCTGACTCCCGGAATCAGCTCCGTCCAGGATTTGGGGCGTGGATCGGCGTCACAGTTCGGTCAGGCGACGGGCGGCGCAGCCGACCAGATCAGCGCGGAGATCGCCAACGCGTTGGTGGGTAGTAGGCGCGAGGCCCCGCTACTGGAGTTGACGGCCCTCGACTTTTCAGCGTCGGCGTCCACGGATCTGCTGATCGCCGTCACGGGTGCACCCGCAACGGTGACGGTGGACGGACATCGGCAACCGCAGTGGGAACCGATCGTCTGGCGAGCCGGTCAGCGGCTTGCCGTCACCGGAATCCACGACGGATTGCGCGTCTACGTCGCCGTCCACGGAGAGCTGACGGCCGACTACCTCCTGGGCAGCTGCGCTCCCGACCAGGTCCTCGGATTCGGCCGTCACTTGACCGCGGGGGAGACGCTGGTCGTCGACACCGACTGCCCGCCGATCGACCACCCGGTCTTCCGGCTACCGCTGTTCCGGTTGTTGCCCGACCGACCGTCCTTCGGCAACGTGTGGACGCTCGAGGTGACCGACGGCCCCGACATCGACGACTTCGGGGAGAGTGCAGCCGCGCTGTTCGGCACCGAATTCGTGGTGGGCGATCAGAGCAATCACATCGGGCTTCGGCTGGCATCTACCGATGAGCAGCCGCTCCCACAGCGCCCCGGCACCGGCGAGGTCCTCTCGCGCGGCGTCCCCATCGGTGCCGTCGAAGTACCCGCTGGCAACGAACTTCTGGTCCTGCATCGAGGTAGAGGCGTCACCGCCGGTTATCCGGTGCTGGCAGTCGTCACCACCGTTTCACTCTCACAGCTGGGACAGGCCCGACCCGGGCACCGCGTCCGATTCCGGAACTGCAGCGTCGCAACGGCGGTTGCAGAGCACCGCGAACAGCAGCACCGCATCGCCTTGCTGAGGCGGCGTGTGGAGAACGTATTCACCACCCTCCGGATACCTCTTCACACCTCGGAAGCCCGAGTACCGAGCCACGTCGGCACCACACGCCCCGCGAGCGCTCCGCGCCGCGCGTCTATTTTGGAGACAGCATGACCAACACCATCGAAGCGGTAGACGGCCAGGTAGCCGACCCGCGCAAGGTCCGGAAAGTCGTCGCAGCGGGCTGCGTCGGCATCTTCGTCGAGCTCTACGACAACGGTGTCTTCGCGTTCATGGCGACGGCACTGGCCATCGTGTTCTTCGACGTATCGAAGTCGAGCGACGCGCTGATGCTGGTGTTCGCCGGCTACGCGGTCTCGTTCTTCGTTCGGCCCCTCGGCGCGGTGGTCTGCGGCATCCTCGGCGACCGGATCGGTCGACAGAAGATGTTGGTGTTCGTCATCATGCTGATCAGCGTGGCGACCGCCGGTATCGGCTTGCTGCCCACCTACGCGGCCATCGGTATCGCGGCACCGGCACTGCTGATCTTTCTGCGGATCGTGCAGGGATTCTCCGTCGGTGGTGAAGCTGCCGGCGCCATGACGTTCCTCGCCGAACACGCCCCGGAAGGCAAGCGCGGCTTGATCACGAGCTACGCGCAGATCGCGTCGTTCCTCGCACTGCTGACCGGAACGATGATCGCGTTTGCCATGTCGCCGTGGCTCAACGCCGACGCGATCAACGGCGGCGGACTCGCATCGTGGGCGTGGCGCATCCCGTTCCTCATGGCCATTCCGATGGGAATCATCGGCTGGTACATCCGCCGCGCGATCTCCGATACCCCGAACTTCGAGCGGCTCAAGGAATCCGGCGGTTTGTCGCGCAATCCGCTCAAGGAAGCATTCTCCACTCCCGAACACCGTCGCGCCATGATCCTCGCCCTGTTCATCCCCTTGATGAATGGTTCCGGCTACTACGTTCTGTTCTCGTACATGCCCACGTTCCTCAAAGGCGATCAGATCGGATTCTCGACCGGGACAGCGCTTCTCGTCACCGCCTCCAGCCTGGTCGCGATCTGCTTCGCGATTCCGTTCATGGGTGCTCTCTCCGACCGGATCGGTCGCAAGAAGGTCATCGCCGGTGCAGCTGCGGCAATGGCGATCGGAGCGATCCCCTGCTATGCCATGATCGTGACCGGCAACGTCGGCCTCGCCGTTCTCGGTGCTTGCCTCATGGCAGTGATCTTCGCCGGGCACACAGCCGTCATCCACATCCTGATCGTCGAACTGTTCCCCACGCGGGTTCGCTACTCCGCCTACGGTTTGGGTTACAACATCTCGTCCGCACTCTTCGGTGGTACCGCACCGTTGTTGATGACCTGGTTGATCCCCGAATTCGGTATCTACGTTCCCGCCTTCTACGCGGTCATCACCGCAGTCGGCACGCTGATCGCGGTCAGCACCATCACCGATCGCGCCCACGTTCCGCTACGCGACACTCTGTGACGTCTCGCGTGAGTCACTCCTGATCCGGCCCGGTGGCCGCCTGCAGTCCGCGGCGGCCGCCGGGTCATACCAATTTCTTCCTGTAGGAGCACACAATGCCTTTCTCCGATTACCGCACAGCTCTCGTCACCGGCGCCAACACCGGAATGGGTGCCGCCGTCACCGAGATGTTCACCAAGCGCGGACTGACGGTCTACGGCGTCGCCCGCAATGCCGACAAGCTCGGTGAGGTTGCCGATCGCACCGGAATGATCCCTCTGCCCGTGGACATCACCGACACCGCCGCGCTCGCCGAAGCTGTCGGCGGACTGGAGATCGACATCCTCGTCAACAACGCGGGGGTGTCCGCAACCGGAAACATTCTCGACGCCGAAGAAGCATCGGTCGACGCGATGGTGGACGTGAATCTTCGTGCAGTGCTGCACCTGTGCCGCATTCTGCTGCCGGGAATGGTGGAGCGCGATCTAGGTCATGTCGTCAACATCAGCTCCATCGCCGGCCTGTACAACTTCTACGGCCACACTGCCTACCACGCGACCAAGGCTGCGGTGCACCAGATTTCGCGCCAGCTGCGAAACGACTGCATCGGCAAGCGGATTCGAGTGACCGAGATCTGCCCCGGCCGGGTCGAGACCGAGATCTTCGGTCGCAACCTCGGCGGCACGCCCGAAGCCATGAAGGAAGCGTGGGAGACCTTCTACGAAGGCTACGAATCCATCACTACCAAGGACATCGCGGATACCATCGAGTTCGCGATCGACGCTCCTGGTCACGTCAATCTTGGTCTCATCGAGGTGCTCCCCACCTTCCAGGTGCCCGGTGGCCTCGACTTCATCCGTCGCAACGACTGAGAGAGCGCATCATGAGTTTTGTACTACCGGAAACGACGCTCGGAGTGGTGGCCCATGCGGCAGGTGACCTGCGGGTCGAGCATGTTGCGTTGACTGCGCCGACCGCCGAGCAGGCAGTGATCGAGATCGCTTACGGCGGTGTGTGTGGATCAGATCTGCACTACTGGACGCACGGCGCGGCGGGGGAGTCGATTCTGAAGGCACCGATGCTGCTCGGTCACGAGGTGGTCGGCACGGTCGTGACGGCCGCGGCGGACGGAACGGGGCCGGCAGTTGGAACTTCCGTGGCCGTACACCCCGCAACGCCCGGTGGGACCGCGCCTCGGTTCCCGAGCGATCGGCCCAACCTCTCGCCCTGCTGCACATACCTGGGAAGTGCAGCGCAGTACCCACATACCGAGGGCGCCTTCGTGAAATACGCAGTGCTCCCGACACGCATGCTCCGGGAACTGCCCGAGGGGTTGGACCTGCGGACTGCGTCGGTAGCCGAACCGGCAAGCGTTGCCTGGCACGCTGTTTCGCGAGCG
Source organism: Rhodococcus sp. WY5 (assembly GCF_018588185.1). Classification (NCBI taxonomy): domain Bacteria; kingdom Bacillati; phylum Actinomycetota; class Actinomycetes; order Mycobacteriales; family Nocardiaceae; genus Rhodococcus; species Rhodococcus sp. WY5. The sequence continues at coordinate 814,200 of NZ_JAAMPR010000001.1, read as the reverse complement.
GGAGACGTACGCGGGAAGAAGGCGCTGGTCGTCGGCTGCGGACCCATCGGCGCACTGGTCGTGGCTGTGCTCAGACGAGCAGGCGCGCAGTCGATCACCGCGGTCGACGTGCACGACGTTCCGCTGCAGATCGCGTCGACGCTCGGTGCGGATCGGGTTCTCGAGGCCACCGACGCCGAGGCAGTCGCCGCATCCGATGCCGACGTGGTCGTCGAGTGCACCGGCAATCATCGCGGGCTCGAATCCGCTATTCGCGGGGCGACGCGCGGTGGACGGGTGGTCATGCTCGGGCTTCTTCCGTCCGGACCTCAACCGGTACACATTTCGCTGGCGATCACGCGAGAGTTGGAGTTGGTGGGCTCATTCCGCTTCAACGACGAAATCGACGAGGTGCTGCTCGCCCTCGCCGACGGTTCGCTTGCTGTCGATGCTGTTCTCACACACGAATATCCGGTCGAGGAAGCTCTGGAAGCTTTCGCAGTCGCCAAGGATGCTTCGGTGTCGGGGAAGGTGCTGTTGCGGTTCTGAGTCCTTCGACCCTGTGCGCCTTTATTAACCGCGGGCGGTTAATAAAGGCGCACAGCAGGTTATTCGACCACCAGGCCCTTGGCTTCCAGCAGGGCAGTCAGATTGCTCACCTCGAGTGGGGTCTCGCCCCGCTTGTAACGCTCGATGTACCCGGCTTCGGCTTCGTCACGGGCACGCGAAAGTTCGATTGCCTCGGCAACCTCCTCGCGGCGGACCACGACAACGCCGTCGCAGTCACCCTTGACGACGTCACCGGGATAAATGACCTGTTCTCCGAAGACCAGGGGATGGTTGATCGGGCCGAGAGATTCCTTGACGGTTCCCTCGATGTACACGTGCTTGGAGAAGACGGGGAATCCGAGTTCGCGGATCTCCCGGGTATCGCGCACTCCGCCGTCGGTGACCAGTGCGGTAATGCCGCGCGCAACACAGGCATTGGCGAGGACATCGCCGAACTGGCCGGCGGCTTGATCACCTGAAGAGACGATCAGGACGTCACCCGGCTGTGCGTAGCTGATCGCAACCTGCAGCATGAGGTTGTCACGGGGATGGCACTTGACTGTGAAGGCGGAGCCGCAGAACTTCATGTCGCGGTCGATCGGTTTGATCGCCGGATGCAGCGACCCCTTACGTCCCTGTGCCTCGTGAATCGTGGCCGCGGAGAACGTCCCCAGTTCGGCAATCAGGTCCTTGTCCGCGCGATCAATTTTCGTCTTGACGTGAATCATCTTGTACTCCAGAAAGTATGAAAGATCAGGAAAGGCGTTCGACTGCCGCGGCGATCTGTGCCGCGGCCTTTTCGAGGACGGCCTCGGAGGTGGCGAAGGAGATACGGAAGTACGGCGATGCGCCGTAAGCCGAACCCTGAATGGTGGCAACCGACGCCTCGTCGAGGAGATAGAGGACGAGATCCTGGTCGGACTCGATCACGGTGCCATCCGGGGTCTGCTTGCCGATCAAGCCGGCACAGTTGACGAACAGGTAGAACGCACCCTGCGGCACGACGGGCTCGAGCCCGGGGACAACACTGAGGAGGTGAGCCGAGAGGTCGCGTCGTCGTCGGTAACTTCGTACGGATTCGGTGAGGAAACTCTGGTCGCCGGTGAGGGCTTCCACGGCTGCGGCCTGGCTGATCGAGGACGGGCAGGAAGAACTCTGACCCTGCAGTTTGTTGACGGCGCCGATCAATCCGGAATTTCCGAGTCCGTATCCGAGTCGCCACCCGGTCATGGCATGAGACTTGGAGACTCCGTTGGTGACCAGTACCTGATCACGGAGGTGCGGAGCGACCTGCAGCAGACTCGGGATCGGAGCGTCGCCGAAGTTGATCTCGTCGTAGATCTCGTCGACCAACACACTGACATGGGGATTGGCCTCGATCACTTCGGCGAGGGCCTGCAGCTGCTCGCGGGTGTACACAGATCCGGTGGGGTTGCCCGGGGCATTGAGGATGACCCACTTGGTGTTCGAAGTGATTGCAGCGGATAGTGCTTCGGCTGTGAGAAGAAAGTTGTCGGACTCCTCGCACTGAACGATCACCGGAGTTCCGTCGTGAGCGAGGACCATATCCGGGTACGAAACCCAGTAAGGGGCGGGAACGATAACCTCGACGCCGGCTTCGACCGTCGCCATGAGAGCGAGGAAGATGACCTGTTTCGCGCCGCCGCCGACGGTGATCTGGTTGTCCGCGTACTGGATTCCGGTTCGCGAAGCCGCGCGTGCTGCGATTGCCTCGCGTAGAGCCGGGATGCCGTTGACTGCGGTGTACTTGGTCTGACCCGTGTTGATCGCAGTGATCGCCGCAGACTTGATGTTGTCGGGTGTGTCGAAATCGGGCTCCCCGACGGTCAGGTCGAGTATTTCACGGCCCTGGGCCTTCAGCTCGCGCACTCGTTGTGCGGCAGCCACACTCGGCGACTCCCTGATTCTGTCGACGCGCGCAGCCGGAACGAAAGTCGCCATGATGGTCTGCTCCTGGGTCCGGGGTGAGCGTGGATTCCCGTCGTCGACGAGCCACAGTTCTCACTCGGTGATCCGTTCGACCATAGGGTCCTACCAGAGCATCTGACCAAGACCGAACCGTTGTGGCCCGATAAGCAAACGTGATGGAGCGGCGACGGAATCAGACCGACAGAACGCGCAGATCCTCGAGACCGTCCACGACGGGAACGCGCCACGACGCAAGCTCTTCCGGTCCCTGCTCGTCCCACAATTCGAACAGTTCCGAATCGGTCGATGCGATGGTGCGCTCCACCATTTCGATCAGCCAGGTGAGCCGTTCACTGGTCAGAGCCGAGGTGAAGGAGTCGAGATCGAGGTCTTGGGTGGCAGGGTCACGCTTGCGGTCGGCACGCACGATCAGTACCAATTCGAGCAAGGCGACGGCGATTTGACCGCCGTCGACCTCGAGGTAGTCGTCTTCGAATGCCCACTTCACCGATTCGAAGGTGAAGTCACCGTGTCCGATGGACGCGATCAAATCCCCTGCACCGTCGTTCTCGAACGGTCCCGATCCCCACGCGCCCACTGTCTACTCTTTTCCGATTGCCGTCTCAGCGCGCTTCGAGCGCGATCTTCGCTCCGAATCCTAGAAGAACTGTTCCGGTTATGCGCTCGAGTGCCTGTCGCACTCGGGGCTTCTCGAAGGTGCTACGCGCTCGCGAGAGAAGGACCACGTAGCCACTGAGCCACACGATGGTGATGGCTGCGTGGATGAGCACCAGCAACGCAAGCGACGGTCCCGTCGGCCACCCGGCCGGAACCAACTGCGGCAACAGTCCGGTGTAGAAGACGGCGATCTTGGGGTTGAGCAGGTTGGTGGTGAAGCCCGACTTCCATGTCCCGGCCTTCTGCGATCGTGGAGCGTCGGCATTGTGTTGCATCCGCGACGTCCGGCTCTCCCACAGTGCTCGCACACCGAGATAGATCAGGTAAGCCGCGCCGGCGAGCTTGACCACCGTGTACGCCTCGGCCGACGCGGCGAGGATCGCCGACAGCCCGAGGACGGTCAACAGACCCCACACCAGAAGGCCCGAGACGATGCCGGCCGCTACCCGGAAACCGGCAGATCTGCCCGCGCCGAGAGCAGCCTGCGTCACGACGGCCATGTCGGGCCCGGGGACCAGAGTCAGTAGGGCGAGCACAGCTGTGGCGGCGAGCAGAGCGGTCAGCATGCAACAAGTATGAAGTCGGGGTGGGGAGCATTGTCGGCCGGTGGTGTCGTGCCTGTGAACAAAGAGTGGCGCGGCGGTGTGAACTGCATGGACACGCCCGGAAACCGGCGTCTCGCGAGCCCTGTTCGACAAAGTTATGCACACTGTGGGGAAACGAATCGTTGCAGGTAGGAGGAATAACTCTGTTGTAATTCATCCTTTTGTCCACAGGTTATGCACAACTGGGAAGTGGATGTGAATGAAGTTATCCACACCTGTGTGTGCATCGGTGGAGAACTGTCCAACTCCATTGGATACCCGCGAGTAATAAATCCCAACCAGTGGGTTGACCCCGGGACGTTCGTCCTGTCCAATCGAGGGTTAGCGATAGTCGTGCGATGCTCAGGGGGCGCTTGACGGATGCGGAGATTTGGGTTTGTCGGGATTGTGTTGGTCGTGCTCGCGCTTGTCGTGGGCGGAGTGGCGTATGCCGAACCGGCACCTGAAAACCCACCAGGAGATTCGGCCGGTCAGGCCGGGGCTCACATCAATCGCATAGAGCAGTTGTCGCCCACACGCAGTGCCGTGTTCGTCGAGTCGCCGGCCATGCGACGCGAGGTGCAAGTGCAGGTTCTGCATCCAGCGTCGAGCGCCGGTTCACGTCCGTCCTTCTACCTACTCGACGGCGTCAGTGCCGGTTCGGAATCCGGATACTCCGAGAGCACCTGGACCCAGAAGACCGACATCGAAACGTTTTTCGCCGACAAGAACGTCAACGTCGTTCTCCCCGTGGGCGGCACCGGCAGTTTCTACACCAACTGGAAGAACGACGATCCGAACCTCGGTGTGAACAAGTGGGAATCGTTTCTCGCAGAAGAACTTCCGACGTTGATTGATTCTGCGTTTTCCGGAAATGGGACGAACGTGGTCGGCGGGGTGTCCATGGGTGCGCTCGGCGCGGCCAACCTCATCACACATCACCCGAAGCTCTACACCGGATTGGCCTCGTACAGTGGCTGTCTCGACAACTCCGAATCGTCCTCGCAGGATTCCGTGCGGCTCACCGTGGCCAGCAAGGCGGGCGACGCCACCAACATGTGGGGTCCGGCGTCGGACCCCGACTGGCAAAAGCACGACCCGTCCACCAACGCGGAAACGCTGCGAGGGAAGACGATCTACGTGTCCTCCGGTACAGGTGCGCCCGGAGAATACGACAACGTCTTCACCCCGAGTGGACTGCAGACTGCCATCGAAGGCGGACCGCTCGAGGCGCTCGCTAATACGTGCACACAACTGTTCGAAGCGAGGTTGGGCGAGTTGTCGATTCCCGCAGTGTTCGCGTATCGGAACGACGGCACCCATTCGTGGCCGTACTGGCAAGACGCGCTTCACGATTCCTGGCCGACGGTGAAGACGGCGCTGGGAATGTGAGCTGAGAACTACTCGGCCAGTGCCAGTTCGAGCAATTGGAGGGCGCCGTCACGGGTCTGCGCAGCCGCGATGAACCCGGCCTTGTGGCAGAAGACCGAACTGTCGACGCCCGTCTGGGCGGCAAGATCCGAGCCGTTCAGGCCGCGCCACGGCTCCGGCAACAGCTTTCGTGAACCGAACTTGGAGTCAGCAGGCTTGACCGTCTGAATCGACCAGCCGCCGTTGGTGTTCGGGAAGATGGTGAACAGCAGCTCCGGCTGGGCCGACGCGGCGCGGCCGTGGGGAACGAAGCGTTCCAGCACGACGAAGCGCGGATCCGTTGCTTTTTCGTAGGTCTCGGTGAACTCGCGCTCGGCGGCCGCGTCGCCGGCGTACTTGGCGCGCAGGCGAATCAAGACCTGGGTTGCGAGAACGACGGCCAGCTCGAACTGGGTGTCGAACTCCTCGTCGGTGGACGAGATCGGATTGAAAAGGTCCAGCACGGACGACAGATCAAAAGGCTTGGTGCCGTAGTCGTTGAGGGTGTAGATCTCTTGGCCGTTGTCGACGGCGTCGATGCCCTCGACCAGTCGGCTGTCGATACGGCGGAACACGGAGGCGTCGCCTTCACAGAACTGCAGGCCGTATTCCTGCCAGAGCAGACCGAAGGCGGAGTACAGGATGCCGTTGCTGCGCTCGCCGGCATCACGCTGGTGATGGTCGAAGCGCCCCTCGGCCGGGTTGTAGCGACCGCCGACGTCGAGCACGATGTCCGCGCTGTCGAGGACGGACTCGTCACGGCTGCGAACGACGGTGGCGTCGGGGTACAGCTGCTTGAGCAGCGATACGCCGAAGACGTCGTCTGCATGGAACTTGCCGTTATGGGTCGCGATGATCACCCGTCGAGACTAGGCAATCGAGCGCGGGGATGCCTAGTCAGCCGATGGTGCGGATGCGGTCGGTGGCAGGTGGCGAGACCGGTGACCCGGCTGCGAACAGGGCGGTCAAGGCGTCGAGGTCGTTGCCCGCGCCGGTCATCTGGGTGGAGTTCTTCAGTGCGGTGAAACCGTCCCCGCCCTCGGCGAGGAACTTGTTCACCACGACGCTGTAGACGGCGTCGGGCGCGATGTCCTGCCCGTTCAAGCGCATTTCCGAGATTCGCGAGCCCGGCGCTGCTCGCCGGTCCATGGCGTAGGTGAAGCCCGCGGACGGGGAGAGGATGCGCTCGGTAGCGGTGCCGTCGAGGTCGATCTGGAATTGCTGTTCGAGAGCGTCCTTCAGCACCGCTCCTGTGACGGAGAGCACCTCGAGACTGTTGCCGAAGGGTTGCACACCGTAGGCCTGGCGGTAGGTGATCTGGCCGGAAGTGCCGAAGTCCAAGTCCTCGCGCATGCCGCCGGGGTTCGTCAACGCGAGTTGAGCGCCTCGTGTCGATCCGGCGGCGAGTTGAGCGTCGGCGACCAGGTTGCCGAGTGTCGATTCGCCGCTGGGTACCCGGTCCCGTGTCAGATCGGCGGTGATGGTCCCCACCGGTTGCTGAGCGCTTTCCGATGCCTCCGACCAGGCTCGGTCGGCGAGCGCCTGAATATCGGGATCCGGCGAAATATCGTGTGTCACTATCTGATTGAACGCGGACGTCTGATCGCGAACGACCTCGCGGGTGTTGCGATCGATGGTGACGTCTGCGACGGACACGATCCGGCCGTGCGAAGCGCCCTGCATCACGACTCTGGGATTGCCTGCGGGATCAGGGAATTCGCAGTTGTACTGCTGGTGGCTGTCGGCGGTGAAGATGACGTCCACCTTCGGTGACGCACGAAGGGCGATGTCGCGGGCCGGCCCGGACTCGACGTTGCAGTCGTTGGGCCCACCTTCGACGGCCGGTTCGTCCCCACGGTGCAGGAGGACGGTGATGGCTTTGACGCCGAAGAAGTCGAGGACGTCGGCGGTGCGGTTGATCGCTTCGACCTCGTCGCCGAACTGCAGATCGGCGATCCCACCCGGTGTCACGATCTGCGACGTGTTGGCGGGGGAAATCGCGATGACTCCGAGCGGAATGCCGTCGACCATGTTCACGGTGAAGGGCAGCGTGGCCGGGGTGCCGTTGGTGTACGTCATGTTCGCGGCCATCAGCGGGAAGTTGGCGCCGCCGAAGGACGGACTGAACGTGCACGCATCGACGGCGGAGCAACCGCCGGACTGCATGCGTCGGAACTCGGCGAGCCCTTTGTCCAGTTCGTGGTTGCCGATCGCGGAAGCGTCGATCTTCATCCGGTTCAGGAGTTCGACCGTCGGTTCGTCGTTGAACATCGCCGACTCGAGCGCCGACGATCCCCAGTTGTCACCGACCGAATACAGCAGCGAGTTGGTGGCCTGGCTGCGAAGTTGCGTCACGTAGGCCGCGAGATACGCCGCGCCACCTGCGGGAGTGAGCGAGCCGTCGGCCTGCCTGATCTCGCTGCGAACACCTTCCGGCGGGCGGAGACTGCCGTGCAGATCGTTGAACGCCAACAGACGTACCGACACCGTGTCCTGGGACTCTGCGTTGGCGACGCCGCTCAGGGAGGTCGCGGTGGTGGCGAGAAGGGTCGTTGCGAGCACGGCACACGTTCGTGTCATGCGTCGCGTCATGCGTCGTGCTCCCTCGCTCGGACCGGCCTCGAACCTCCCTGAGTGTGCCCGTCTGCCGAAACGAATTCCAGTCCTCGGCGTAACAGTTATGTATCGAGTGTCACGCGGTGACGCCGATGCCCGCGGCCTGCTTCGCGACGTCGGTGTTCGCGAAAGCGAGGAATGCGTCGTTCTCGTGTGGATCGCCGATGGTCATCCGGACGCCCTCGACGCCGTACTGGCGGATCAGAATGCCCGCTTCGGTACTCGCCTCGGCAAAAGCGGGAGAGAGCTCTCCGAGGGGGAGATAGACGAAGTTCGCCGACGACTCGGGGACGGTGTACCCGGCTTCGATCAGAGCGGTTCGAACTCGTGTCCGCTCGGCGATGACACCTTCGGTGCGGGCAAGCAGTTCGTCTGCTGCAGCCAGGGAAGCGATTGCGGCGGCCTGCGCGACAGCGCTCACGGTGAACGGGGTGTGCACCTTGCCGAGGGCCACGATGATCTCCGGATCCGCGACCGCGTAACCCACGCGGATTCCCGCGAGGCCGTACGCCTTCGAGAAGGTGCGCAGAACAACCACGTTGGGGCGGCTGCGGAACAGCTCGATGCCGTCGGCGTCCGAGCGTGAGTATTCGAAGTACGCCTCGTCGAGTGCGACGACGACGTGCGCCGGGACCGCGTCGAGGAAGCTCTCGAGCTCTGCCTTCGACAGTGCATTGCCGGTCGGGTTGTTGGGGTTGCATACGAAGATCAACCGCGTGCGATCCGTGATCGCGGCCAGCATCGCGTCGAGGTCGTGGCCGAAGTCCTCGGTCAGCGGAACCTTGACCGAGACGGCATGGCCGACCTGGGTGACCACGGGGTACGCCTCGAACGAACGCCACGCGTAGATGACCTCGTCACCCTGATCGCACGTGATCTGCACGAGTTCCTGGCACAGTGTCACGGAGCCGCAACCAGCGGCGACGTTGGCCGGCTCGACTTTCAGGAAGCTGGCCAGCGCCTCGATGAGTGCAACCGCAGCATTGTCCGGGTAGCGGTTGGCATTGGCGACCGCGTCGGCGACGGCGTCACGCACACCGGGCAACGGCCCTACTGTCGTTTCGTTGCTCGCCAGCTTGATCGCACCCGGAAAATTGCGTCCGGGAACGTAGGCGGGGATGGAGGCGAGGTCAGGGCGAATGTGTGCGGTCACGAGTCGATTATGCGCGCACCGATTTGGTGCGTAGCGGCCGTCTGCGTGTCAGAGTTAGAAGATGTCGGAAATCTTCCGAGCCACCGCGTATCTGCGCGGAGCCGAAGGGGAGGTCGCCACGGCTGTTCCGCTGACCGTGGTGGAGCCGGACGGCCCGACGCGGGGCGGGATCGTCGTCCTGCATGAAGCCCGGAAGTTCAGCCCGGCTCTGCTGAATCTGATGTGCGCGCTTGCCGGCGAAGGGTGGGTGAGCGTCGCACCTCACCTGTTTCACCGCGAACCCGAACACATGCAGGGTGAGGTGTTCGGTGACAACCTCTTCGCCGACTTCGACGCGACCCTCGATTGGCTCGTCGGACGCGAAGTTCTCGCAGACACCATCGGGGTGCTCGGATTCGACGACGCCGGTACCGCCGCGATGCTCGTTGCCACCAGCCGTCCCGTCGGCGCCGCGGTGAGCGTCGCCGCCCGGGGAATCGTCGAAGCCTTGTCGGTGGATGCTCAGGCGCTTGTCGACGCGGCCACTTCCCTGCAGGCGCCGTGGCTGGCGCTGTACGGCGAGGACGATCCCAGCACGCCTCGCGAACACGTGACTCTGCTCCGGGAAGCGACCGCGAAGGCCGACGTCGCGACACTGGTGGTCAGCTACGCCGGACTGGCTCACCGGGCGGACGAGCCGCCACAGCTGTCCGAGGACGCTGACCTCGACGACCCTGATTCGGCCTCGATCATCGAAGCTCAGACCCGGATCTTCGACTGGTTCGACAGCCACCTGCGGTAAGTCCACAAAACAGCCCGCTGACCACACGTTTTGCCTTTGGTGGCGAAGGGTGTGTAATCTTTCGATCCGGCGGTCCGAAAGGATCGGAACCCCCAGGGAGGCGTGCCAGAGCGGCCGAATGGGACTCACTGCTAATGAGTTGTCCCTTTTACGAGGGACCGGAGGTTCAAATCCTCTCGCCTCCGCCAAGCCGGTGATTTTGACCGGCGGGTTAGAAATGATAGAAATTACGACGGTAAGACACGCAAGACCAGCAAGACAACAGAACATGCGCCCGTAGCTCAACGGATAGAGCACTTGACTACGGATCAAGAGGTTAGGGGTTCGAATCCCTTCGGGCGCACAAGAAAGAAGGTCACAGACTTCAGGTCTGTGACCTTCTTTTTGTTGTGGTGCATACGCAATTCTTGAATGTGTGTGAGGTCACCTCGGCGATTTCGGGCGGTGATCCTCGCGATCGTGGGAACCGACAACCGATCCCCGCGACCTATGCTTTCTGCGGAGCAGCCACGCGAACCGAGGAGAACCCGTTGGAGACCGTCGACAGTCGGACGCTCCCGGTCTACTCGGCCGGGGCGGTCGAGGTGCCCTTTGTCATCGCGGGCATGGACGAGCTTGTCTCCCGCGAGACCCGGTGGGAGGCGCACTCGCACCCGACCCACGAATTGTTGTGGAACGAGCGAGGAGCGTCGAGCGCCACGGTGGGATCGCGCACGTGGACCATTACGCCGACCGTCGGTCTGTGGATGCCCGCCGGCGTCCTGCACTCGGCGATCGCGCCGGCCGGCACCTGGTATCGGGCCGCTCAGCTCGACATCGCGTCAGTTCCTTCTCTGTCCGACGTGCCGGTGGCGATCGAGGTCACTCCGCTGCTGCGGAACCTCCTCGAGCGACTGGCAGACGATTCACTCGGAACCTCTTCACGCTCGCTCACGGAGCAGATGGTGATCGACGTGCTGGCACCGTCGCCGAACGAGTTGCTGGTGCTGGTGCCGGACTCGCCACTTCTGCAACCCATCGTCGATGCGATCGGTGACGATCCGAGTGACATGCGAACGCTGTCCGACTGGGCAAGGCTCCTCGGTGTCAGCCCGCGAACCATCACCCGGGTATTTCGGTCGGAGACCGGGATGAGTTTCGGGCAGTGGGTCTCGGCTGTGCGCGCCCAACGAGCGGTGACCCTTCTTGCCCACGGCTTGGATCTACAAGAGGTTGCCGAGCGTGTGGGCTACCACTCGACCAGCGCATTCGGGGCGGCATTCCGGCGCACTACCGGCGCTACACCAGGGATGTTCCGGGCTAGCTGATCGGCCACCACACCTTGTCTCGATTGCTACACGGGGTGTCCCAAACACGCGATTGCGCCACATTGCCCTCCCGTATACGGTTTAGGCAAACCTCACCTAAGTGCTTGATTGAGCCGGGTTGAGGGCCGTACCCCTTCTCGAGAGAGTTCTGTTTTCATGCGTTCAAAACGCTTCTTGGCGGTGGCCGCAGCAGCGGTCGCAGTCGCCCTCGGCATGACAGCTTGCAGTTCCGACTCCTCGGAGACCGCCGACGGCGGCAGCGCCGGAAGCGGATCCAGCTCCTTCCCTGTCACGATCGAGCACGCTTTCGGAACTACGACGATCGACGCCAAGCCGGAGCGAGTTGCCACCGTTGCCTGGGCCAATCACGAAGTGCCCCTTGCTCTCGGCGTGGTTCCCGTCGGAATGGCAGCGGCGACTTTCGGTGACGACAACGGCAACGGAATGCTGCCGTGGGTCGAGGAAAAGCTCGACGACCTTGGCGCGAAGCCGCCGGTGCTCTTCGACGAGACCGACGGCATCGACTTCGAAGCCGTCTCCGATACGAACCCTGACGTCATTCTTGCCGCATACTCCGGATTGACGCAGGAGGACTACGACACTCTCAGTGAGATCGCTCCGGTTGTGGCGTATCCCGAGGGGCCGTGGGCGACGTCGTGGCGTGACGTCATCAAGTTCAACAGCATGGGCCTCGGCATGGAATCCGAAGGGCAGGAACTGATCTCCACCATCGAGAAGGAGATCGCCGACGAGGTTGCCGCGCATCCGCAGCTTGCAGGCAAGGCAACCATGTTCCTGACGCACGTCGACACCGCTGATCTGAGCCAGGTCAGCTTCTACACGGCGAACGACACGCGCGCCGCGTTCTTCGAGGACCTCGGACTTTCGACGCCGAAGAGCGTTGCCGACGCCTCGACGGGTGGTGAGTTCTCGAAGAAGGTCAGTGCGGAGCGTGTGGACGTCTTCGACGACGTCGAACTGATCGTCACCTACGGTGACCAGGCACTTGTCGACGCACTCAAGGCTGACCCATTGCTCTCGCAGATGCCTGCCGTCGCCAATAACTCGATCGTGTTCCTCAATGGGACCGGGCCGATGGGAACGGCGGCCAACCCGACTCCACTCGCAATTTCGTGGGTACTCGGCGACTACGTCGATCTGCTCGCCGGGGCCGCTGGAAAGTCGGAGTGACTGTAACCTCGCAGGATTCGACGTCGGGCGCTCGCGATACGCGGCGCCCGACGTTCGGCAATTCGCTGTGGCTGATCGCCCTTCTCGTTGTCCTCGCGGTGCTCATGTGCGCCTCGATCGTCATCGGCTCTCGTGACGTCGACTGGTCCGATATCTTTGCCGCACTGAGTGGTTCAACGGACAACATCGGTCAGGGCGCGATTGCCAAGCGCATTCCGCGGACGGTGCTCGCGATAATCGTGGGAGCTGCGCTCGGTCTTGCCGGCGCAGTGATGCAGGGGATCACCCGAAACCCTTTGGCGGATCCCGGAATCCTGGGCGTCAACATGGGCGCTTCGCTCGCCGTGGTGATCGGAATGGCGTGGTTCGGACTGTGGACCCAGACCAGCATGATCTGGGTGGCCGTACTCGGTGCAGCCGGGGCGGCATTGTTCGTCTACGTAGTCGGGTCACTCGGGCGAGGTGGAGCCACGCCACTCAAGTTGGCTCTTGCCGGGGCCGCAACATCGGCTGCGTTTGCTTCGTTCATCACTGCGATCATGCTGCCGCGAAACGATATTGCGGGCAACATTCGTTCGTGGCAGATCGGCGGCGTCGGTGGCGCGAGTTTCGAGGTGATCCGGCAGGGTCTGCCTTTCCTCATTGTCGGCTTCGTGATCTGTCTGCTGTCAGCGCGCAGTCTCAACTCTCTTGCGCTCGGCGACGAGGTTGCATCAGGTCTCGGCGAACGCGTCGCGGTGGTTCGTGCAGTGGCAGCGCTCGGTGCAGTGTTGCTCTGCGGTGCAGCCACTGCCATTGCCGGACCGATCGGCTTCGTCGGTTTGGTTGTCCCGCATCTGTGCCGGTTGCTGATCGGGATTGACAACCGTTGGCTACTACCGTTTTCTGCGCTGACAGGTGCCGGCCTTCTCGTCGCCGCCGACATTCTCGGACGAATTGTCGCCCGGCCGAGCGAAATCGACGTCGGCATCATCACCGCGCTCATCGGAGCGCCCTTCTTCATTTACATAGTCCGCCGTCAGAAAATACGTGAGCTGTGACCACTACATTCGTTACTCCCGAAGTCGAGGTCGACGCAGTCGGAGCAAGCCGTATCCGACGAGGTAGACGCCGCCGCATCGTGATTGCCGTGCTGACGGTCCTCGCCGTCGCATCCTTCGCGGTCACTCTGATGGTGGGAAAAACCTTCTACCCGCCGTCAGATGTGCTTCGGGTCGTGCTGGGGGAGAACGTGCCTGGTGCCTCGTTCACCGTCGGCCGCCTCCGGTTGCCTCGCGCTGTCCTCGCTGTGGTCGCCGGAATCTGTTTCGGCTTGGGCGGCATCACGTTCCAGACGATGCTGCGCAACCCGCTCGCGAGCCCCGACATCATCGGAATCAGCTCCGGCGCAAGCGCTGCAGCGGCTTTCGCGATCATCTCGCTTTCACTCGGCGGTTCACAGGTATCGGTTTTTGCTATCGCTGTCGGTCTGGGCGTCGCAATCTTGATCTACGTTCTGTCTTTCCGGGACGGTGTAGCGGGCACTCGGCTGATCCTGATCGGTATCGGCATCGCCGCGATGCTCGACAGCGTCACCGCCTACCTTCTCAGTACCGCCGCCGCGTGGGATCTGCAGGAGACGATGCGTTGGCTCACCGGCAGTCTCAACGGTGCCAACTGGGGTTCGACGGTTCCCGTACTCCTGGCGCTGGTCTTGCTCGGGCCGGTGCTGCTGAGCCAATCGCGCAACCTTTCGACCATCCAGCTCGGTGACGACGCAGCACAAGCGCTCGGCGTCAGAGTGGAACGAACGCGCATTCTGACGATCATTGCGGCCGTCGGACTCATCGCCTTTGCCACTGCCGCTGCGGGGCCCATCGCCTTCGTCGCATTTCTGTCAGGGCCCATCGCCGCCCGCATCGTCGGTCCGGGAACATCACTTTTGATTCCGTCGGCGCTGGTCGGAGCGCTGCTGGTGCTCGTCGCCGATTTCTGCGGACAGTACGCCTTCGGCACCCGCTACCCCGTTGGCGTGGTGACCGGTGCGCTGGGAGCGCCGTATCTTGTCTACCTCATCATTCGCTCCAACCGAACGGGAGGTTCGCTGTGACCGAATCCCACTCTCTGACTGTCGAAAACCTCGAACTCGGTTACGGAGGACGGACCGTCGTCGAATCGCTCGACCTCGCGGTGCCGCCGGGAAAGATCACGACCATCGTGGGCGCCAACGCGTGCGGCAAATCGACACTGCTGCGGTCGATGTCGCGGCTACTCAGTCCTCGAAGCGGTCATGTTCTGTTGGACGGCAAGGATGTTCATCGCCTGCCTGCGAAGAAGCTCGCTCGCACGCTCGGTCTGCTGCCGCAGTCACCGATCGCACCGGAAGGGATAGTTGTCGCCGATCTCGTCGGCCGTGGTCGTCATCCACATCAGCGGGTGCTGTCGAGGTGGAGCCGCGAGGATGACGCAGCTGTCGCCGAGGCGCTTGCGGCCACGGACACAACCGGATTGGCCGAACGATCGGTGGACGAGCTTTCCGGTGGTCAGCGCCAACGTGTGTGGATTGCGATGGCGCTCGCCCAACAAACCGATCTGCTTCTACTCGACGAGCCGACCACCTTCTTGGACGTGAGCCACCAGGTTGAGGTCTTGGACCTGCTCACCGACCTGAACCGGACTCGGGGTACAACGATTGTCATGGTTCTGCACGATCTCAATCTCGCCGCCCGCTACGGCGACTACCTCGTCGCCATGGCCGATCGCCGGGTCTACGCGGCGGGTGATCCTGCCGAGGTGCTCACGAGCGACAACGTCCGCACCGTGTTCGGTCTCGAGAGCCGAATCATCCCCGACCCCATGTCGGGTAAGCCGTTGGTGTTGCCGCTCGGGCGCCACCATGTGCTCGACGACGTGTCGACGTGACGGCGTCGAACGCCCCGGGCGGGCGGATCGAATCCGTGGAACAACTCAATGCGATTCTCGGACAGCCCCATCCGACGATCATGGAGAAGCAGACCGCTTACACGACTCCGTTGATCCGTGAATTCATCGAGCAGGCACGGTTTTTTGTGCTCGCGACATCCGATGCGGCCGGAAATTGCGACTGCTCGCCGCGTGGAGACCTGGTCAGTCAGGTTCTGTTTCCCGACGAGAAGACGCTCGTGCTCCCGGATCGTCCGGGCAACCGGCGCGCTGACTCGTACCGGAACATGATCGAGAATCCTCACGTGGGGATCCTCTTTCTCGCGCCCGGGCACGACGAGATCGTGCGCGTCAACGGCACGGCGACTCTGTCCACCGATCCTGATCTGTTGGATTCGATGGCGATGAACGGCAAGCCTGCACAGCTTGCGGTGATCGTGCAGATCGACGAGGCGTATCTGCATTGCGCGAGAGCAATTCTGCGGGCGAAGTTGTGGGATCTGTCGACGTGGCCGGCATCCGATGAGGTGCCGAGTCTGCGCGACATGATGGCCGAGCAGCACAGCCTGCTGGTCGAGGATCTGGAGCCGGCTCGGCAGGAGGCGTACCGCAAGTACCTGTACTGAGCGCAGATCCGTCACCTATGTCCGATAATGATCCGTGCCTTCAATTGCCTCGTCGCTGTTCTGGATTGCGCTGATCGCGGCCATCGCGCCGATAGTCGCGGGCCTGATCCCGCGTCGACTGGTTCCCGAAGTGGTGTTGCTACTGGTCGCGGGCGCAGTGGTCGGGCCGTTCGCCCTCAACATCGCAGCTGACAGCGAAGCGATCGGCATCCTGCGCGAACTCGGCCTCGGCATGCTGTTCCTGCTCGCCGGCTACGAGATCGACCGACAGGAACTCAGTGGGCGCGGCGGACGTCGAGCGCTCTACACGTGGCTGTTCTGCCTCGCGCTGGCGTTCACGGTGGTCGCGCTGCTTGGCATGAGGAACGTGATCTCCGCCGAAGCCGCTGTTGCCATCGCGATGACGTCGACCGCTCTGGGCACGCTGCTGCCGATCCTCAAGGACAACAAACTCCTCGACACACGCTTGGGTAAGACCGTCCTCAACCACGGGGCCGTCGGCGAGCTCGGGCCGGTCGTCGCGATGGCGGTGCTGCTGAGTGCCCGTGGTGCCGTACTGTCGCTGATCGTTCTTGCCGTCTTCGCCTTGATCGCTGTCATCGTTGCGGTGCTGCCCGGCAAGCTGATTCACGAAGGCTCGTGGACACACCGCCTGGTGCGGGCAGGGGCGGACACGACGGCGCAGACGACGGTCCGCCTCACCGTTCTGTTGTTGGTCAGCCTCGGAGTGCTGTCGGCCGTGTTCTCACTCGACGTCATTCTCGGTGCATTTGCCGCCGGCTTCATCCTGCGGCGATTGATGCCAGAGGGCGACGAGCGCCTCGAGATCAAGCTCGACGGGATCGCCTTCGGGTTCCTCATCCCGATTTTCTTCATCACTTCAGGCATGGCGATCGACGTCTCGGCGGTCGCCGCCAGTCCCGGCATACTGATTGCGTTTTTGATCCTGATCGTTGTAGTCCGGGGCGTGCCGGTGTTCTTCGTGACCAAGTTCGAGAAGGTGGAGCCGCCCTTCACCACGCGCGAAAGTGCGCAAGTCGCGTTGTACGGGGCTACCGGCCTGCCCATGATCGTGGCGGTCACGGGCGCGGCCGTCGACGCGCATCAGATGTCCTCGGACAACGCGTCGATTCTTGTCGCGGCCGGGGCGATCACCGTTCTATTGCTGCCGATGCTCGCCACTCTCTTGACGAAAAAGGAGAAAGTGTCCTGATTCAGAGATCCAACTGCTCGTCGAGCCAGTCGAACATCCGCTGATCAGTCAGACGCCTCGCCATGGGCTGACAGTGGAAGCTCGTGCCTTCAGTTGGTGCATTGGGACGACGATCTTTTTCCAGAAGAAATTTTTCGAGAAGGAATAGGGAGAGCAGTCGGCTGTTATCGGATCGGCGGCGCAGGTAACGGGAGATGTCTGCATTGCGATGTTTCGAAATGTGTGGACAAACAATGCCCTACCGGTTCGAACGCATCGACGTTTTGGACGCAGAATTCAGATCGTTGCCGCGTGGGGCCTATGCAGCATTGGGCTTATCGTGGGATGCAGCTCACCCACTGCGATACCCGAGTCTGCGGACAAAAGCTACCTGCGTGAGGTTTATGTCGCTGAGGTACCTTTCGCCAGCGAGGAAGTCGCGATCAATGTTGGGAAAGGTATGTGCGAGCTGATCGAACGAGCGGTCTCGGGTGGCCAGACAATTGCAGATGCGCTGACCATATTGCAGCAGCAGTCCGATCGCGCCGGGGTCTACAGTTCCGCCCAGAACACAGTAATAATCAAAGCCGCAGCGAAGTCGTACTGTCCTGAATACGGCGACACCAAGGTGCAAGTGGTTGAATCCACGCCTCGGGCGACGACCGCAACCATGACACCCGAAGACACCTTGAGCAGGATGATCAAGCAGTTCGACCAAGATGCCTTGCCGTACGAAAGTGTTCAGTGGCTGCAGGAACGGGCCAACGAGGTGTGCGCGGACTGGGATGAGTTGGGTGGTGACCGCGGCTTCGAATATGCAGTTCTAGGTCAGACGTTGAATTTTCGTCCCGTTGACTTCGAAAAGGCCGCCTTAGCGGTCACCCACCTGACGCAGTACGGCTGCCCGCAGTGGTACAAGTACATTCGCTGAAGCTTTGATTCAGGCTCCCCGTTACCGCAGCTTTGTCCTACACGATGGACCTGATTCGCGGTCGGTTTCGAAGTGGCTAATTTGCACAGTGTTTTGTGCTCAAAGTGGATGTCACGTCGGAATAGATTGCATTTGGCAGTGTTTCGAGTTATCCGATCCTTCTCCGGCCGACGCCTCCGAAAGAGTGGTTGACGAAGAATGAGAAAGTGTCCTGATTCAGAGATCCAACTGCTCGTCGAGCCAGTCGAACATCCGCTGATCAGTCAGACGCCTCGCCATGGGCTGGCAGTGGAAGTTCGCGCCCTCGGCAGCGGTGAAGGGAACCACCGTCGTCGGTCCGCCGGATAGGGCGGCAAGCCGCTTGGATTGACCGGGCCAGAATTGCTCGCCTTCCGGATCGGTGATGAGCAGGGGAGTGGAGATCGAGCCGGCGACGTGTTCGAGGTGGTACTTCCGAACCTCGGCGAGAGTGTTGTAGTAGCCGTCGGCGAGATACGGACGCGCTCGGAAACGCCAGATTCGGGCGCTGTCCTTCGAGAATTTCATCCCCATCGCCATGTCGCGGTCGAAGGCCTCCGACTTCCCCTCGTCGAGTAGCTTCTGCATGTTCTTGGGGATGTGGGCGAGCCACGACGCGGCCACGTCCACGACCCCCGGATCGGCGATCGCTGCCGCGATCCGATGCTCGAACGCCAACGACTGCGGCACCCAGTACCCGCCCTGACTGATCCCGTACATCGCCAGCTTCGACGCATCGACGTCCGGCCGGTCCACGAGATAGTCGACGACGGGCGTGATGACGGCTTCCCAGTCGTGACGGAACGGGATGTTGCGCTCGAAGAGCATCGACTGCTGACCGGGACCGTCGAACATCAACACGTTGTAGCCCCGCTCGAGCGCCCCGGCACCGCCGCTGCCCCACAGCCCGCTGATCGGGCCGTCGCTACCGTTCACCATGATCAACGTCGGCCGTCGCACGTCCCCGGGCGGCCGGAAGAAGTACCCGGGCAGGTAGGTGTCCTCGTAAGGGATCCGGACGCGTTCGACGGGCTGGGCGGTGGTGTCGACGAAGCGGTCCCACGCCTGTCGGTGACGTTTGAAAGTGGGGACCAGAACCGAATCGTCGCTGAGACCGTCGACGGCGTTGATCGCCACACCGAAGTACGACGCCGCCCGCAGGTACGCGTTGGACGCGCTTCGCGAATGCCCGGCCTCGGCTGCCTCTACGGCCTGCCCGAATACCCGTGTACCGAGGTCGAACCAGGCCTCGTACCAGCCTTCGAGGTCCTTCTCGCCGACGTGAGCGATGGCCGAGAGCACTTCGCCGGTGTCTGCCGCGCCGAAGGTGGCTTGCCCGAGAACGACTCGTAGCTCGAAGTCGAAGGACTCGTTGCGATAGAAACCAGCAGTGAACGCCTGGTGCGGATGGGCGAAGAACGACGACGCGAGAGACATGGGCACACCTTCGCTAGTTCGGGGCAGCCATTTTCAGTTGTAGTTCCAGGATCGCCCGAATCGCTTGCCGGAAAACCTGTCAGCGCGGCGACGCCGGGAGCCCGGTGGATGGCGGCCTCGACATCGCAAATGCCAGGGTGCACAACCACAACGACATTCCCAGCACCTGCGCACGTTGAGCGATACCCAGTCCGAGATTACCGCCGCCGGAGACTTCGATGCTGTTGGTCGTCAACATCCACACCGTCGCAAGGGAAGTCAGGATCAGAATGGTCAGACCCGTCGTCCGCAAAGAAGGGTGCTCGCGATACCTGAACGCTCCCACGGTGAATGCGATCATCGCGGTGAAGATCGCGAAGACCGCCACGCTGCTCGTCAACGCGTGAACATGGTGGAGCTGCGGAAGTAGACCGTCGGGTGCGCTCGACGGGCAACCCTCGCCCGAGCATTCGAGGGGGAACGACGCGTCGGCGATGGTCGCGATGCCGAACACTGCCAGCGCAATCCAGCCCGTGACGTAGAGCCTTCGCCGGGGCGTGATCAGCAGGCCCAGCGCTCCGGAGATCAACATCAAGATTGCGGACAGGACATCGGCGTTACCGAAGACATCGCGGTATTTCTGGTTCTCGGCATCGAGTTCGCTGAGGAACGATGTCACCGGGTCGAGGCCGGTGTCCAGGAAGAATTCGAGAATCCACGACGAGTAGACGATTCCGCCCAGAGCCAGCGCAGCCACCAAACCCCACCGCGCAACGTTGCGTTCCTTCACGAAATCGAGCTTACGGACCGAGCAGGGCTTTCTGGACGCGTTCGGCCGCTACCAGCGGATCTTCGTGCTCCCAGATGCGGATGACGGTCCAACCCTGCTCTGCCAGACGTGCATCGGTGTCGCGGTCTCGAACCACGTTGGCGGCCAACTTGTCCGTCCACCACTGCGCGTTGTTCTTGGGCAACGTCGCATGCTGCGGGCAGCTGTGCCAGAAGCATCCGTCCACGAACACCGCGACTTTGCGGCGTGGAAATACCAGATCGGCCCGTCGGCGAACACCTTTGACAGGCGCCCGATCCACGAAGTACCGGAGTCCGCGTCGATGCAGCTCGCGTCGAAGTGCGATTTCGGGTTTGGTGTCGCGCCGACGCTGAGCGCTCATCCGAGCGCTGGTGGCAGGATCCGTCGCAGGCACCGTGGTTCCCTCAGCCGTCGGAATCTTCGCTGTCTTCGGGATCGGACCAGGTGGGCGCAAACCTGTTGCGACGCTCCACTTCACCGTGCACGACGGTCACGAAGTCGGTGAACGAGAGCGTCTGAGCTTCGGTGGGGCGTCCGTTGCGCGGCGGCGGCTCGTCGACGTCGAAGAACCGAACTGCGCCATCGGGTTCGTAGAGTCCGATGTAGACCTTCTCGAAGAGGTCGTAGCGGGTGTCCTCGGCGCCGAGATCCACCCAGGCCTTTCCCGGAACGCCGACCACCGCGCGCTTGCCTCGGCCCGAGCGCTTCGAGAGCGTCGTGACGTGGTGTGCAAAAGAGGATTTGCCGGTGTCGCTGGTCTTGGTCGGGTCGCCGTCGTCGCACGTGGCGTACGGCTCGAACATGACGGCGACCAACACGCTGTACGGCTGACGCTGATGCAGAACCATTGCCTCGCCACGCAATTCGTGGTCGTTGCGGACGATGTTCTTGGTCCACCGTCCCAGCTTGCCGCTGCGGGGACTGTAGTCCTGGAAGTTGTACGTCTTGATGGAGACGCAGAGGATCAGGCCGAGAGTGGGGTCGAGTGCCTTGACGTCCAAGCGCTTTCGGCCCTTGGCGACATCGACTGTTGCCTCCTGGCCTTCACCGGACGCCGTCGGGGTGATGTTGGGATACAGCGGACGCAGAGCGTCGGCCACCGTCTGTGCCAGTTGATTGGACAGTCGCTGGGCGTAGTTCTTCTTCTCGCCGCGATCGGCGTCGGCCGGGGGCTTGTCGCCCGCGAGTTGCAGTGCACTCCACAGTGGTTCGTGTTCCGGTTCGGAAAACAGCGTTTCAGGTTCGGGGAACAGCGAGTCCGTCATGCTGCGGCCTCGGGGTATCCGCCCATCCGCTCGAGATGGCTTTCGACGTCCTCGATGAAACCGGGGATGAACCGAAGATTACCCATGCGTGCGCGCTTGAGGAAGCCGGCGGTGGCCCGAGCCGACAGCAACCGCGTGTCTTCGAGGAAGCCGCTCAGATCCTCGTAGTCGTACTGGACCGGCCAGGTCGAGGTATGGACGCGGAAGGCCTGGCGGTTACGGCCCCAGGCCGCACTCGGCCAGGCGTCGCCCGGTTCGAGTGGCGTCTCGCCCGCGGCGTCGTATTCGATGGGATCGCTCAACCGGCCACCGACCCACGACGCCATCCGCACGCTCACGGCATTGCCGACGAGCTTCCAGCGATGGCTGTGGCGTAGGCCGGGAACCTCGACGGACGGCAGCGTCCAGTCGGGATCGAAACCCTGCAGTCGCTCGGCATCGACTAGACCGGGAGTGACGATCTCACCTGACGGCAACCGGACTGCCGGCTGACTGGGGATGCCGACGGACGAGCCGCCCTTGAGCGTCGGCACGGCATTGACGGCCCATCCGAGACCGCGAGTGCCTTCGGTCCAGTAGAAGCCGCAGGGGTAGTCCGCGGGATCGCCACCCAGGCGCTCGCCGGCGTCCTGGCCGAACAGGATTTCGCGGGGATCATCTGTGCGCGAGGCAAGCATGATGACTCGCTGGCGACGCTGGGGGAGTCCGAAGGCGCGGGCGTCGACCACCCGGTACGCCCAGGTGTATCCGAGGTCTTCGAGGGCGTCGGTGATGTGCCGCATGGCGGCGCCCTTGCCGAGCTGGAGCATGAACGGAACGTTCTCGATCAACAGCCAGCGCGGGCCCCTCTTACGCTTGACCAGACGGAACACCTCGTCCACCAGGCCTGAGCGTGCGCCGGTGATGCCTGCCGTTTTGCCGGCCTGAGAGAGGTCCTGGCAGGGGAAACCGGCGGCCACCAATTCGATGTCACTGGGCAGCGCGCGAAGTTTGGTGACGTCACCGTGCAACGGCACGTCGGCGAAACGCGAACGGAGAACTGCCTGCGCGCCCGGATCGATTTCACACAGCAGTTCGGTGTTCCACCCATGTTCCGAGAGCCCCAACTCGAGACCACCGATACCGGCAAACAAACCCACCATGCTCCGCGACGACGTCACAGCACCCTTCCTCACGAACCGACCTAGAAGCACGGTACTCGAGAACTCCGACACCGTTTGCCAACTATTCGGTCCGCGGCGTGCTCCTTACGGAAGAACCGTTGTGAAACGCCTTACATCGAGATCTTCGGGGCCGATCGAAGTCCCGAAAAGGTCCCTGATCGAAGCAATAACCCGAACCAGCGGTGCTCCGTGCCCGTTCGTCCATTACCGTGGTCGGGTGAGCATCCAACCTTCCGGTGACGCGTCCTGGCCCGCGGTATTGACCTGGCAGGCCCACAACGCTCCTCGTATGGAGTCTGTTCGTGTGCAGCTGAACGGAAATCGCATCAAGGCTTCCGGCCGGATCATCGGTGGAGCCTGCAGTGAGCACCCGGCATTCAGCGCGTCGTACGACCTGGTCACCGACGAGGCCGGCATCACCCGCCGGTTGTCCGTGCGGACCGCCCTGGCCGCCGGTGAGCGTCAGATGTCGATCAGCCGGGACGAAGAAGGCACCTGGATGGTCGAGAACGGCGCCAGTCACCAGCGCTCTGCGTTCGATGGCGCACTCGATGTCGACGTGATCCTCAGCCCGTTCTTCAACACGCTGCCCATCCGCCGCGTCGGCTTGCAGAACGACATCGAAGACGCCGAGGTGCCGGTCGTCTACGTAAACCTTCTCGACCTGCGCGTCGAGGGTGCGACCATCACCTACAGCTCCGGCGCCGACGGAATCAGTGTGCTGTCCCCGGTGTCCAGCTCGACGTTGTCCGTCGATGCCGAAGGCTTTGTCCTCGACTACCCGGGTCTGGCAACTCGTATCTAGGTTTCGTATCTCCAGGTTTCGTAGTTCTAGGTTGCGGATCGCCGGATGACGCCGCCGCGTCGACCGGCGTCTCGCATCCGGTTGATCCAGTCGGGTTCTCCGGCCTGAACGTCTTCGATGTCCCACCGCTCGTGCGACTCGTAGGCGCCGCGCGCCGCGAACCCTGCGTCCACCAATCGTGCCGTCGAGCCGTTGTCGAGCAGATCGGTACGTGCACCCTGCAAAAGGTCGAGCGCCTCGTCCAGCGCGACCAGCAGGGCGTCGCGGTTGCCCTCGCACATCGCCCGCACCAGGCCAGGAGCGCTCCCGGCCACGCGAGTGCCGTCGCGAAATGATCCGGCAGCCAGCCCGAGAGCCAGTTCGCCTCCGGCAGCTCCGGTGATCGCAAGCGTTTCCGCGAGCAGGTGAGGCAGATGCGAGATTCGCGCGACTGCTCGATCGTGTTCCAGAGATTCGGCCGGCACGACGACCGAGCCGCAGTCGAGTGCAAGGTCGGCGACCTGCGACCACACGTCTGCGTCGACGCCCTCGTCGGTGGCAACGACCCACACCGCGTCGACGAACAGATCGGCATCCCCGACCGCCCAACCCGAAGCTGACGTCCCCGCCATCGGATGACCGCCCACGAACTTGGCGCTCAAGCCCGCTCGTTCGACCGCGGCCTTCACTTCACCCTTGACGCTGACGACGTCCGTGATCGGATTGTCGGGCGCATGCGCGGCGATTGCCTCCAAGGTGGCGTCGACGGCAGGCATCGGCACGGCGATCACAATGATCGCGCCGCTTTCGCTTGCTCTCTGCAGCACTGAAACCAGATCGGTGTCGGCGTCGAAACCGTCGGCTCGGGCCGCGTCGGCGGACTCGCTGGAACGGTTGTAACCCCACGCCCGGCGGCCGGATCGGACGGCGGCGCGAAGTAGCGAACCGCCGATCAATCCGAGGCCGAGAACGCAGACTGGTGGGGCGGAATCGATCGCAGACACGAGTTCAGGTTGGCACATCGATGCTCGGACTTCACTCACTGGCACCAGGCGGGCTACCGTTGCGCCATGGGTGCACAGCGCGCGGGTAACAAGAGCGCCTCTTCGAACCAGTCGGAGGAGCTTGAAGGCTTCGGTGTCGCGGTGGTCCGTGAAGAGGGGCGTTGGACGGTCAAGGCACTGACGCCCGACGCGTTGACCTCGCTCTCGGCCGCCGAAACGCAGCTGCGTGAGCTGCGAAGTTCGGGTGCCGTCTTCGGTCTTCTCGACGTCGACGACGAGTTCTTCATCGTGTTGCGTCCGGCGCCGTCGGGCACGCAGTTGCTGATTTCCGACGCGACCGCCGCCATCGACTACGACATCGCAGCCGACGTCCTCGACGCCTTGCACATCGAGATCCCCGACATCGACCCGGACGACCTCGACGATGTCGAACCCTGGGAAGAGGGCGATCTGTCCGTGCTGGCCGATCTGGGCCTGCCGGAACCCGTGCTCGCCGTCATCGCGGCCGAGACCGATCTCTATCCGGACGAGCAGTTGGGGATGATCGCGCAGCGACTCGGGTTCGCATCCGAGTTCGGCGCAGCGCTCGACAAGCTCCCGCGCTAGATGACTCTCGCTGACGATCAGCGCATGATCCGTGCGGCCATCGTGGCCGCACGTTCCGCCTCCGACGCAGACGTCCCGGTCGGGGCAGTGGTGTTCGACGCAGACGGCGTCGAAGTTGCTCGGGCCTCCAATGCCAGGGAAGCGTCGTCCGATCCGACCGCGCACGCCGAAATCCTCGCGTTGCGTGCTGCCGCAAAAACCTACGGTGACGGCTGGCGCCTGGAAGGTGCGACGCTTGCCGTGACCCTCGAGCCATGCACGATGTGTGCGGGCGCTCTGGTCCTCGCCCGGGTTTCTCGGGTCGTTTTCGGGGCGTGGGAGCCGAAAACCGGAGCCGTCGGATCATTATGGGACGTAGTTCGAGATAAAAGATTGACCTATCGGCCGCAGGTGCGCGGCGGGGTCCTCGAGGACGAATGCGCTGGGCTTTTGGAAGATTTCTTCCGCGAGCAGCGGGCCTGAATTCGGTATTCCCCATCGAGAGTGATCGCACACTCGGGTAGCCGGATCCATCAATCGAGGGCATGGTGGAGGCAGATGCCGTCAGGGCATCGGCGGATCGTCGGAAGGCGATTCGTTCGCGTTCACAGAGGAGTACTCATGGGAATCGCAGACAAGGCTCAGAACAAGGCCGAAGACCTCGGGGGCAAGGCCAAGGAAGCTGCTGGCAGCGCTACCGGTGACCGGGACCTCGAAAACGAAGGCAAGGGCGACCAGGTGAAATCGGCCGTCAAGGATGCAGGCGAGAAGGTCAAGGACGCCGCTTCCAGCATCAAGGACAAGCTCACGTAATACCGCTCCACCTGGCGATTTCAGCCACGGGCACTCCATCCGGTAAAGTCACCAGCGGTGGCGTGTCCGAGCGGCCTAAGGAGCACGCCTCGAAAGCGTGTGACGGGTAACCCCCGTCCGAGGGTTCAAATCCCTCCGCCACCGCCAAAGCTCCCCACCTGTTCACGCAGGTGGGGAGCTTTTTTGTGGATGGGTCCCGGATGCTGCCGACTGTCGGGGACGGACACGCTCCGACTGGACCATCGGACGACCGGCCAGGTCGAAGCCCGCGTCCATGCATGTCGAGGCTGAGAGGGTTCGACACACAGACCTGATCGGCCGCCGGGCGGATCCGTCGTCGTGAACCTATTCCGCAATCGAGAAACAATCGTTCGGATTGAGCAGAAATCCGTCATTCGGACGAGGACAGCGCTGGACTTCGGAGGAGACCGGAAGCCGCACTCAGTCTTATGGGGGAGGGGCCGTCCTCCGGTGGACATTCCCAGGTTGACGAAGTTCAGGAGCGGCGGGCGATCCACTCTGCAGCGGCGGCATCGATGTCCTGCTTCAGCTTCTCGAAGAACGAGGGTGGCGGGGTGGGGATCAAATCTGCTGCGGTAGTGAGGGATCGACTGAGGGCGATCCGACGCTCGCGTAACTCGTCGTCGGTCAGGAGCGTCAGGTCCGCCATCGCGAGCTCCCTCGATCGGTGTGATTCGTGTTTCGGGCAGACCGTGCGCATCGGGATCGATGCATGATTCGATGCGCACGGCCCAGGCATTCCAGGCTGGGGGCCGGAATGCACAGTCGACTTTACCAAATGATTACTAATGGCTGTAGGCGCGGCTCACCCTTCGGTGTTCGTGGAGCACTTTCACAGGGTTCTCCCAGGTCGTAAGTCCTGACAACTGTTGAAGCTGCAACTATCGTCGAGCCCATGAAAAAGATCTGGTGGATCGGCGGAGCAGTAGTTGTGGTCGTACTCGCCCTGCTCGTGGGGCCGTGGGCGTACGGGAAGTTCATCGCTGAAGACGATGCACCGGCGGCCGTGGTGTCCACTGAGGGCGCGGAGGCGGCGTCCGGATCGATCGACGGGCAATGGACCGTCGTCGCCGGGCAGGGGGACAACCAGACGGCAGCTGGGTACACCGTGCACGAGATTCTCAACGGATCGAGTGTGACCGTCGTCGGAACCACTGGCGAGGTGAGCGGAAACGCGGTTGTCGAGGGTGAAAAGCTCACTTCCGGCGAAGTAACGGTGCAGGTGGCAAGCATCAAGACCGACTCGGATCGGCGCGACGGCCAGTTCACGGGCAATGTGATGGATACCAGCACGTATCCGACGGCGACGTTCACGATCGACTCGCCGGTGGACTTGTCTGCTGTACCGACGGACGGAACAACGGCGACGGTCACGGTGTCAGGAACGCTGACGCTCAAGGGTCAGTCCAAGCCGGTGTCGGTCGACATGACCGTGCTGCATTCGGGTGATTCGCTGATCGCATCGGGCTCGATTCCGGTCACCTGGACCGATTTCGGAGTCGAGCCTCCGTCCCTCGGTTTCGTCACCGTCGACGGCAGCGGTTCGGTGGACTTCCTGGTCTCACTCGCCGCGAGCTGAATTACGTCCACCCGATTCGCACTGCTTCGGGGCGGGCAGGGAAGATTAAGGACATGACCTTCCTTTCTTCTTGTCCGTTCCGAAGGCAGTGTGCGATCTCTGCCCGGACGGAATGAACAGGTGATGCCCCGGTGGAGACCGTTCCGAACGGGCGAAGACCCCGATCCACGGTTCACGCTCGCCAATGAGCGGACATATCTGGCTTGGATCCGCACTGCAACGGCCTTCGTCGCGTCGGGCGTCGGACTCGAAGCGTTCGGCGGCGACATTCTCAATCCGACGGTTCGATCCGGCTTGGCCGCGTTGTTGCTCGTCGGCGGTGCTCTGATCGCAATCACTTCCTTTGTCCACTGGATCAGCGCCGAGCGTGCACTGCGAACTGAGCGCTCGTTGCCGGTGCCGCTCATGGCGCCGGTCGTCGGCATCGTGCTGGTGATCTGCGCGACCGTCCTGGTGGTCGAGGTCGTGAACTGATTGACCGCGCTGGAACCGTCGGAAGGTGTCAAGCCTCCGGACAAGGGCTTGCAGTCCGAGCGCACATCGCTCTCGTTCGTGCGTACGAGTCTGTCGATCCTCGGCTTGTCTGCCGCCTGTCTGAGATGGTTGCCGCCGTTCGGGTCGGTGGCCCTGATCGGCCCGTCCGTCGCTGCCGTGCTCGTCGTCGCGGTGACGGTCTACGAACGTCGGTCGCGGCCCAGGCGGTTGGCCCAGTTTTCGGCCGAAAAGGCAACGCCCGCTTTGGGTATGGGAGCAACTCTCGCGGTCGCTCTGCTCCTGCTCAGTGCGACGGGGCTGTGGATTCTGCTGAAGTGACCTCGGCTTTCGGCGCCCAGCCGGGCGGGCCGAACACGTAGCCGGCTCGCTGCCGCCACGATGTCGACGCCTTCCAATCGCGAGCAATGGCAGCATATTCGCGCGTTTGGAGCTTCCAGATGTTGTACGTTCCGACCGGCGTCGTGAGTCCGTAGGTGGGGCGGTGGGTTTCGGCTGCGAAGGTTCCGAACATCCGGTCCCAGATGATGAGGATTCCGGCGTAGTTGCGGTCGAGGTACTCGGCGTCGGAGCCGTGGTGGACGCGATGGTGTGACGGCGTGTTGAAGATGAATTCGATGGGCCGCCAGAGTTTTCCGACACGTTCGGTGTGGACGAAGAACTGGTAGACGAGGCTGACGGAGAAGCCGACGAACACCATCCACGGCGGGATCCCGAGGAACGGCAACGGCAACCACATGATGATCTCACCGCTGTTGTTCCACTTCTGTCGCAGTGCGGTGCTGAAATTGAAGTACTCGCTCGAATGGTGAGCCTGGTGTGTGGCCCAGATGACTCGAACTCGGTGTGCGATGCGGTGATACGCGTAATAGAGGACGTCGATTCCGAGCAGCAGGATCACCCAGGTGTACCAGGCAGTCGGCGAGAGGTGCCACGGAGCGAGATACACCCAGATTGCGGAATAGCCGATCAGCGCCAGCACTTTCCAGAAGGTGCTCGTTGCGATCGACACGAGTCCGAGTAGAACGCTGGTTCTGGCGTCGGCGCTTCGGTAGCCGCCCTGTGCCGGCCGTGCGCGTCCGTCGGCGTCGTCGGGATGATCTTCGAGCGCACGGGCCGCGAACCATTCGATTGCGAGGAAGATGACAAACGCGGGGATTGCGAGCGTAACGGGATCATGGAGCGGTTCGAGCAGTGACTTCCATGATTCGAGAAGGGTTTCCCACACGCGATTTGTCCTGTTCTCTAGCTCTGATCGTTACATCATGCATCAAAATGTAACGTCAGGGAACCCTTTGCGGCGAAGAACTCGCAGGTTTGTTGCGACTATTCATAGAACGATGGTAGGAATTGCCGGTGCATATCACCGCGAAGGTGGACTACGCCGTGCGGACTCTGGTCGAGCTCGCGGCAGTTGGTCCTGACCCGGCCAAGGCCGAGTTTCTCGCCAAATCCCAGGTAATACCCCACAAGTTCCTGGAAGCGGTGCTCTCGGACCTGCGGCGCGGCGGCTTGGTCAACAGCCGTCGAGGCCCGGACGGGGGATACTGGCTCGCTCGGTCCGCGGACGAGATCACGATTGCCGACGTCATACGAGCTGTCGAGGGACCGCTGGCTTCGATTCGGGGTCAGCGACCGGAAGACGTCGACTACGGGGGACCGGCAACGCCCCTCAAGGAGGTGTGGATTGCAGTGCGAGTCAACCTCCGTGCTGTGCTCGAAAATGTCACACTCACCGATGTTGCAGGTGGAGAGTTGCCCGAGTTCATTCACGAACTGACGGCAGATCCCGAGGCGTGGAATCGGCGCTGATACAGCCCGGTTTCAGTGTGCCCGTCGACGCGGAACTGCCATAGGAGCAGTGTTCGCGGTGTTGCCTCCCGCGGATTTTGCGTCGTACATCAGATGATCGGCCGCAACGATTGCTCGGGAGAACTCGTTGTAGTCGAACTCTTCCTGATGTGGGATGAAAGGTAGCGTCGCTGCGCCGACGCTGACCGTGGCCAGGGGGTCGTCGGAGGCGTTCACCACGGCTTTGGGGAGCGTCGCGATTCGTTTGCGAAGTCCGTACGGAGTACCGATCATCACAACGGTGAACTCCTCGCCGCCGGTGCGCGCGGCGTAACCGAAACCGTTCACATGCGCCTGCAGGCGCGTTCCGGTCCGGATGATGACGGCGTCACCGACTTCGTGGCCGAACGTGTCGTTCACCGCCTTGAACTTGTCGATGTCGACGACGGCAACAGCAATGTCGGCACGATTTGCCGACGCGACCGACCAGATGCGCTCCGACATGTCCCACAGTCCTCGTCGGTTCAACAGGCCGGTAAGCGCATCCACTTTGGATCCCGTTGCGCGCGCGAGTAATTGCCGCCAGGTGAACTGAATCGTGGCCGGAATGAAGATCACGGCACACAGGACGACGTCCGTGCGTGCGATCACGCTGGTTGTCGAGTAGTCGCCGTTCGTCAGGCCGAGCACCGTCAGGGCGATGACAAATGTCGTGGCAAAGGCGAGATGGAAGGCCAACCAGCGGTAATCGAGAAAATAGGTGAAGTAGGCGCCGGTGGCGACAAAGAGTGCCGCGCCGAAGAGGGCGGCGTTATGGCTGGTGAAGGTGATGAGAACCGAGGCAGTTCCGAGATCCGCCCACAGTCCGTAGAGCTTGAGCATGCGTGAACCTCTGATTCGGCCGACAAACCAGAGAATCGTAGGGATCAGGTTGACGGCCGCAATGCCGACGAGCCAACTGCGCGCAAACGGTCCGTCCGGGCCCTCTCCGCTGAGGAGAAACAGGAACGCCACGATCGAGAAATTGAGTGAGCAGAACCCGATGGTGAGACGGACGAGACGTAGTACGGAGCCTCGTCCGGACTTCGATCCCCACAGCATCACCGTGGACGAAACCGGCCAGGTGTGCAGGAGCGGGTCCATCAGATTCCTTCGCCGAGCAAATTACGGTTAATTCACCGCAAAGTATGTCAGGCCATGTTGATTCACGCGTCAACTTGGCAGGCGGCGTCAGGCGGCGGAGTTGCTCGCAACTCTCTCTGTCGCGCTGTTCAGGCATTTGCCGTGCGTGAGTGTGAGGTACGCCTCGAGTTTCCGTGCCGTGTGTTCGATCGCACAATATTGCAGACCTCTGCAAAGTTGCAGAGCTCTGCAAGTTCGGTACCGTGTTGGGGTGATCATCGAACAAGGCCTTCGTGACCGCAAGAAGGCAGCAACCCGTGCCGCACTCAGCGGCGCGGCAGCACGGCTCGCTCGTGCGCTGGGGATCGAATGCGTCACCGCTGACGCAATCGCCTCCGAGGCCGGAGTGTCGACGAGGACGTTCCACAACTACTTCTCCAGCAAGGAGGAGGCAGTGCTCGCCAGTTTCGAGGAATCGGTGACTTTGTGGATCGAGGCGCTTGCGTCACGGCCCGCGGACGAACCAATTCTCGACGTCCTCGAAGAACTTGTGGTCGAAATCGTGAACGACTCAGGTCCGAGTGGGAGTGAGAAGGCAAGTATCTGGCTGCTGTCGGATTCGAGTCCCGCGCTCTACCGGGATGCCGCAGACATGCATCAGCGGATCAACCGTGCAGTCGTTCAGGCATTGGCGGAACGCACCGGTACCGACGCCGAGAAGGACCTGTACCCGACGCTCCTCCTGGGAGCGGTGGGCGGAGCCGCGAAATCGGTGATCGACGTCTGGACTGGCGGAAAGTCGGAGGCTTCCAGTCCGGAAGAGTTGGTTCACGACGCTTTTCGGCAGATTCGTGCCGGGCTGCCCGCGCCGCCGCCTACCCCTGAGATGTCGCGTCCCTGAGATGTCTCGTCTCTGAGCCCCACACGTAATACCTGTCCACGTACACGCACCGAAACAGCAAGGAGCCCGTCGTGGCCACCTATCTTTATCGGATCGGCAAGTTCGCCTACCGGCGAAAAGGCGCGGTCCTCAGCGTTTGGCTGATAATCCTGGTCCTGATGGGCGTCGGGGCAGCGACTCTGTCCGGCCCCACCAAGGATTCGTTCTCCATTCCGGGAACCCCGGCGCAGCAGGCGCAAGACCTGATGGCGGAGCGTTTTCCCGACGCGCCCAATCCAATGGATTCGCTGAGCGCGCGATACGTAGTGCAAGCTCCGGCAGGCACGACGCTGGCCGATCCGGCGAACGTCAAGGCCATGGACGAGATGCTCGCGAGTATTCGTGGCATCGACAAGGTCGCCGACTCTGCCAAGGTGGACCCGGCGACTGCCACTCCGGAACAGGCCGCGAAGGCGTTGGTCAATCCGGTTACCGGCAACGACTCCATGGTTGCGATGTTCAAGGAAAAGGCTGCTGCGGCTGGAACTTCCGAGACACAGGCCGTGGACGACGCGCGTGCGTTGTCGCCGCTCAGTGCCGACGGCACAGTCGGGTACGTCGAGGTTCCGTTCAGCGGTGACTTCGCCGATCTCGATCAGGCGTTGCGTGATTCGATCAACTCCGCAGCCGATGTCGGTCGGGCCGAGGGACTCAACGTCCAGGTCAGTGGTTCTGCTGCTCAGGAAGCGGAGATGCCCGGTGGTGTCACCGAGCTGATCGGTATCGCCGTTGCCGCAGTCGTTCTGGCCATCACGTTCGGTTCGCTTGTGGCCGCGGGGCTTCCGCTCCTCACCGCGATCATCGGTATCGCTATCGGCAGCCTCGGAATCACGGTTGCCACCGGATTCATGGATCTCAGTTCGATGACTCCGACGTTGGCGATCATGATCGGTCTGGCCGTGGCGATCGACTACTCGCTGTTCATCATGTCCAGGTTCAGGCATGAGCTCACCCTTACCGACAACCGTGCCGAAGCAGCAGGTCGCGCCGTCGGAACCGCCGGTTCCGCAGTGGTATTCGCTGGTTTGACGGTCATCATCGCGCTGGTTGCATTGCGCGTCGTCGGCATCCCGTTCCTCTCCGATATGGGTGCGGCAGCGGCCTTTACCGTGCTGATCGCGGTTCTGATCGCCTTGACCTTGCTGCCTGCGATCCTGGGTATGTTCGGACGCAAGGCTTTTGCCGGCAAGATTCCCTTCCTCAGCAAGCGCGCTGAGGAGTCCGAAGACGAAGATTCGGGCAAGCCGAAGTTGGCTCTGCGCTTCATCAGTGCCGTCGTCCGTCGTCCGCTCGTGCCGCTGATCGGTGGAGTAGTGCTTCTGGGCGCATTGGCTCTGCCCGCAACGGGATTGAGCCTGGCAC
The DNA here is from genome assembly GCF_018588185.1 of Rhodococcus sp. WY5. Lineage (NCBI taxonomy): Bacteria > Bacillati > Actinomycetota > Actinomycetes > Mycobacteriales > Nocardiaceae > Rhodococcus > Rhodococcus sp. WY5. The sequence goes on along the minus strand of NZ_JAAMPR010000001.1, from coordinate 781,207 downwards.
TGCCGTCGGAGGCCACCGGTGACCCGGCGACCAGTGCGCGTCAGGCATACGACCTGATCGACGAGGGCTTCGGTGACGGTCGCAACGGACCGCTCATCGCCGTTGTCGACGCGAAGGGGGCCAGCGTTCCCGCCGGGGAGGCCTTTGCGGAGGTCGTCTCGACCATCTCGAGCTTCGATGACGTCCAGAACGCACAGGTCGTCGGGGTCAACGAGGCCGGCGACACCGCGCAGGTACTGATCACTCCGAAGAGTGGTCCGACCGACCCCGCCACGATGGATCTGGTGTCCAGCCTTCGTGGAGCCGAAGGCGGACTCAACGATTCGATCGGCGTCAGCTACGGCATCACCGGTCAGACCGCACTCGAAGGCGACGTTTCGGACACGCTGAAGGATGCATTGGTGCCCTACCTGGCCGTCGTCGTCGGCCTTGCATTCATCTTGTTGCTCTTGGTGTTCCGTTCGATCCTGGTTCCGCTGACGGCGACGCTCGGCTTCCTGCTCAGCGTGCTCGCGACATTCGGTGCGACGGTGGCGATCTTCCAGCACGGTTGGTTGGGCATCATCTCGAACCCGCAACCACTCGTGAGTTTCATGCCGATCTTCCTGATCGGTGTGGTGTTCGGACTCGCGATGGACTACCAGGTGTTCCTCGTGACGCGTATGCGTGAGGAGTACGTCCACGGCGCGAGCGCGAAGGAGGCCGTGACCATCGGCTTCAACCATGGCGCCCGGGTCGTCAGTGCGGCTGCGGTCATCATGATCTCCGTGTTCGGTGCCTTCATCGCGGAACCGAACTCGTTCATCAAGTCGATCGGCTTCGCGCTTGCCGCGGCGGTGTTCTTCGACGCCTTCATCGTGCGCATGGTGATCATCCCGTCCGTCATGGCACTGCTCGGCGACAAGGCGTGGTGGTTGCCGAAGTGGCTGGACAAGATTCTGCCGAACGTCGACATCGAGGGCGAGAAGCTCAGCAAGGCCCTCCGTGAAGAAAAGGAAGCGGAGCTTCAGTCCGCATCTGCTTGATCTCTGCTGTGCGCCTTTATTAACCCCCCGCGGTTAATAAAGGCGCACAGCAGTTTTTGTGTATCGAAATATCCAGCGGCACATGTCGGCCAGGATTGGTAACCTTCGCTCACTATGCTGATCAGGCTGCTGCGCACTTATCTGACGCCGTACCGGGGTGAACTCACGGGCGTTGTCGTCCTGCAGTTTATTTCGACTATGGCGGCCCTTTACCTTCCGAGTCTCAACGCCGACATCATCGACAACGGCGTGACGAAAGGCGACACCGGCTACATCCTCTCCACCGGCGGGATGATGCTGATGGTCACGCTCACGCAGATCCTGTGCTCGGTGGGTGCCGTCTTCTTCGGTGCGCGAGTCGCCATGGGCGTCGGACGCGATCTCCGGGCTTCGGTGCTGCATCAGGTCGGGACGTTTTCGGCCCGAGAGGTCGGGCACTTCGGTGCGCCTTCGCTGATCACCCGCAACACCAACGACGTCCAGCAAGTGCAGATGATGGTCGTGATGAGTTGCACCATCCTCGTCATGGCGCCGATCATGTGCGTCGGCGGCATCATCATGGCTCTGCGTCAGGACCTGAATCTGTCCTGGATCCTGGGGATCAGCGTCCCGCTTCTCGTAGTCTCGATGGGTTTCCTGATTGCCCGGATGGTCCCCGGATTCAGGGTCATGCAGGGCCGCCTCGACGCCGTCAACCGTGTTCTTCGCGAACAGATCACGGGCATCCGCGTCGTCCGAGCGTTTGTACGGGAACCGTACGAGGTAGAGCGTTTCGGCGATGCCAACCGTGAGCTGACGGAGACTGCACTCGGCGTCGGCCGCCTCATGGCACTGATGTTCCCGCTCGTGATGCTGATCAGCAATGTCACCAGCGTCGCGGTCATCTGGTTCGGTGGCCATCAGATCAACGAGGGCTCGATGCAGATCGGCTCGCTCACCGCGATGCTCAGCTACATCATGCAGATCCTGATGGCCGTCATGATGGCCACCTTCATGGCGGTGATGCTGCCGCGTGCGTCGGTGTGCGCCGAACGTATCTCCGAGGTGCTCGACACGGATTCGTCGGTGATTCCGCCCGAGAACCCGGTCCGAGAACTGAAGGACCCGGGAGTCGTCGAACTTCGTGGCGCTCAGTTCCAGTTCCCCGGAGCCGAGGAACCTGTATTGCGCGACATCACGTTCCGTGCCGAACCCGGCAAGACGACGGCGATCATCGGCGGCACCGGATCGGGAAAGACCACTCTGCTTAACCTGATTCCGCGTTTGATCGACTCCACCTCCGGATCGGTATCGGTGGGAGGAGTCGACGTCCGCGACATCGACACGGAACTGCTCTGCTCGGTGATCGGTCTCGTCCCGCAGAAGCCGTATCTGTTCTCGGGCACTGTCGCCACCAATCTCCGCTACGGAAACCCCGAAGCTACCGACGAATGGCTGTGGGAGTGCCTCGAGATCGCCCAAGCTGCCGACTTCGTCCGCGCCATGCCCGAAGGCTTGGACACACCGGTGGCACAAGGCGGTACGACGGTATCGGGCGGTCAGCGTCAGAGACTCGCCATCGCCAGAGCGTTGGTGCGTAAGCCACAGATCTATCTGTTCGACGATTCCTTCTCGGCACTCGACCTCACTACTGATGCGAGGCTGCGTGCGGCGCTCCGGCCGGTCACGCAAGACGCCTGCATCGTCGTTGTCGCGCAGCGTATTTCCACCATCGTGGAAGCCGATCAGATCATCGTGCTCGACGACGGCGCCATCGTGGGGATCGGCACGCACGACGAACTCGTGGTCAGTTGTCCCACCTACGGCGAAATCGTCGCCTCTCAGCTAGCCGTACAGGACGCATCATGAGCAATCGACCGACTTCCTCGCCTCCCATCGGCCCGCCCGGCGGCGGCGATCCCACAAAGAAGGCCATGAACTTCGGCCCTTCGCTCAAACGTCTCCTCGGTCGCTTGAGCCCCGACAAGCCGATCGTCGTCCTGATCTTCGCTTTGGTGACCGCAAGCGTCGTACTTTCCTCGATCGCGCCGAAGATCCTGGGAAACGCCACCAACCTGATCTTCGACGGCATCGTCAGCAAGCAACTCCAGCCGGGGACGACCAAGGAACAGGCTGTCGAAGGATTGCGCGCTTCGGGGCAGGGTCAGCTCGCCGACATGGTGTCCGGCATGGCAGTTGTGCCTGGAACCGGAATCGATTTCGACGCAGTCGGCAAGGTCTTGATGATCGTGCTGCTGCTGTTCGTCTGCGCGTCGCTGTTCAGTTGGCTGCAGGCGTATCTGCTCAACATCGTGGTCCAGCGAACCGTTCGTCGTCTGCGTGAGGACGTCGAGCAGAAGATTCACCGACTTCCCTTGCGGTACTTCGATACCCATGCCCGCGGTGATGTTCTCTCACGCGTGACCAATGATATCGACAACGTCGCGCAGAGCTTGCAGCAGACGCTCAGCCAGTTGGTCATGTCGGTGATGACCGTCCTGGGCATTCTGGTGATGATGCTGTGGATCTCACCGCTGCTCGCCTTGATCGCGGTGGCAACTGTTCCGCTGTCGATCATGGTGACGGCGTTTATCGCGAAGCGTTCACAGAAGCACTTCGTGGCGCAGTGGAAGAGCACCGGCGGAATCAACGCGCAGGTCGAGGAAGCATTCAGCGGCCACGAGTTGGTCAAGGTGTTCGGTCGCCAGCAGGAGGTCGAGGAGCGCTTCCGCAAGCAGAACGAGGATCTGTACGAGTCGAGTTTCAAGGCGCAGTTCATCTCCGGTCTGGTCATGCCGGCCGTGATGTTCCTCGGCAACCTCAACTACGTCGCCATCGCAGTGGTGGGTGGCATGCGCGTCGCATCCGGAACGATGACGCTCGGCGATGTGCAAGCGTTCATCCAGTACTCGCGGCAGTTCACCCAGCCGCTCACGCAGATAGCGTCGATGACCAATCTGCTGCAGTCCGGCGTCGCTTCGGCCGAGCGGGTCTTCGCGCTGCTCGACCAAGAGGAGCAGTCGGAGGACCCGAAGAGTGCGAAGTCGCCCACGGTCGACAAGGGTCGCGTCAAGTTCGAAAACGTCACCTTCAGTTACAAGCCGGAACAGCCGCTGATCGAGGATCTGTCCCTGACTGCCGAGCCGGGTCAGATGGTTGCGATCGTCGGACCCACCGGCGCCGGCAAGACCACCCTCGTCAACCTCATCCTGCGGTTCTACGAACTCAATTCGGGCCGAATCACTTTGGACGGCATCGACATCGCCGACATGACGCGAGACGATCTGCGCTCACGGATCGGCATGGTTCTGCAGGACGCATGGCTGTTCGGTGGAACCATCCGCGAGAACATCGCCTACGGCAAGCCTGGTGCCACCGACGAGGAGATTCGTCGCGCGGCCGAGATGAGCTACGTCGACAAGTTCGTGCACTCTCTGCCTGAGGGTTACGACACGGTCATCGACGAGGAAGGCAGCAACGTCAGTGCCGGCGAGAAGCAGCTCATCACCATCGCCCGCGCCTTCATCTCGCAGCCGTCCATCCTGATCCTCGACGAGGCGACCAGTTCGGTGGACACGCGCACCGAACTGCTGGTCCAGAGCGCCACCGCGGTTCTGCGCAACGACCGAACCAGCTTTGTCATCGCGCACCGTCTTTCGACAATTCGTGATGCGAACCTGATCGTGGTGATGGAGGAAGGCCGGATCGTGGAGCAGGGGAGCCATGAGGCTCTGCTCGAATCCCGCGGCGCGTACTTCCGTCTGTACAACAGCCAATTCGTGGGCGCGGAGATCTGATGCCTCAGTAGACTGGAGCAGACTTGGTCCGCTGGGTGGACCACATTCTGTGTACTGGAGGCGCTCGGCGATGCATTCGTTGCTGGGGAAAGCGCGCCTGATACTCGATTCCTTCGATGCGGATTCGGGTGCGCTGTCGCTGACCGAACTTGCGAATCGGAGTGGCGTTGCGAAGGCGACGGTGCATCGAATAGCCGGTGAACTGGTGTCTCTTGGTCTACTGGAACGGGTCGGAACCAAGTACAGGTTGGGGTTACGGCTCTTCGAACTGGGGCAGTTGGTTCCTCGTCAACGTATTCTGCGCGAGGTGTCCTTGACGTATGTGCAGGATCTTCACGCGGCGACCCGGGAGACGGTTCACCTCGCGATTCGCGACGGCCTCGATGTTCTGTACATCGACAAGATCTCCGGTCATCACGGGGTGGACCTGCCGTCGCGGGTGGCTGGCCGGCTGCCGATGTATGCCACGGCAACCGGCAAAGCGATACTCGCGTACTCACCGGATTCCGTTTTTCGAGCGGTGACAGGCAACGGATTTGTCGAGTTCACCGATCGGACGGTGAACTCGGAAGACGGGTTACGTAGGCAACTCGACGCTGTTCGTTCGCAGCAGTTGGCGGTCGAGACCGAGGAGGTTCGCCTGGGAACATCGAGTATCGCTGCCCCGATCTTCGGTGGACTTGGTGAAGCAGTTGCCGCGATCGGTGTGTCGAGTCCGCGGTATCGAATGGACACCGAGCGTTTTGCCGAACCGTTGCGCGCGGCGGCCGAAGGGATCAGCCGGAAGGTATCGGTTCTCGAACGCTCGGCATAACCGTTTTATCGACGCACGCAGAGCAGCGCGATCACGCCGAGAACCGAAGCCCCGGTCATGGAGATGGCCACGGCAAGACTGGTGTTGCCGAGAAGGCCGACGACGGGCGCAACCACAGCGGCAGCGCCGAACTGCGCAAATCCGATCAGCGCGGCTGCTGAGCCTGCGGCTTCTCCGTGACGGGACAGTGCAACCGCCGGTGCGTTGGGCATGACAAAACCCGTTGCGCAGAGCATCAGCAGGATGGGGACGGCAAACCCGACGAATCCCCACGAGTTGGTGGCGGCAACAACAACAAATGCAGCGCCGACGGCACTACTGCCCCACATTGCCCAGATCGTGATGGAATTCGGCGACCACCGGCCGAGAAGCACGACGTTGAGCTGGGACGAACCGATCAGAACGACGGCGCCGCCGGCAAAGGCAAATCCGTATGCGGTGGGGCTCAGTCCGAACTGTTCCTGCATCACGTAGGACGACGCGGCGATGTACGACCACAAAACGCCGCGGCCGAGACCGCACACGAGCACCAACACCATGAAGTGGGCATCCTTGCCGAGCGCAATGTAGTTTCGCGCGATGGCGCCGATGCCCTTGCCCGACCGATTCTCGGGTGGAAGTGTTTCCGGCAGCGATACTGCCGCGAGTGCGATCATCGCGATGCCCAGGATGAAGAGAGCGAGAAAGACTCCGCGCCACTGTGTTACGGACATCAGTGCCCCGCCGATGGAGGGGGCCAGGATGGGCGCTACGCCCATGACCAACATCAGCCGCGAAAGTACAACTGCCGCATCGTGTCCGGTGAATAGATCACGAACGATTGCCATCGCGATCACGCCTGTCGCGGCGGCGCCGAAACCTTGAAGGGTTCGCAGCGCAGTGAGGACTTCGATGGACGGAGCAAAGAAGCAGGCCAACGACGCGCCGACGTGAATTACTGTGCCCACGAGCAGGGGACGTCGACGTCCGTAGATGTCGGACAGTGGGCCGATGAGCAACTGGCCTAAAGCCAGACCCAGCAGTGTGCCCGTCAGGGTCAGCTGAACCATCGTGTCCGACGTGCCGAATTCCTGCGTGATCTGTGGCAGCGCAGGAAGATACATGTCGACGGTGAACGGCCCGAGGGCGGTGAGAATTCCGAGAAGCAGTACCAATCGGATCCGTGCACCGCCCGTCGGGGCGATCACCGTTCGTTCAGTTGTGCTGTTGGTCAAGGAAACCCGAAACTACACTGTAGTAGTCGTATGGTCGTTCTTCCTGAAGATGATGCGACGCCTTGTCCATGATGTAGAGATGGCCATGGGGAATCATCCGCGCAAGCATGAGCGGGTAGTCCGGGGTGAGGAATGCGTCGTGCATGCCCCAGGCGAAGAGCGTCGGCGCCTGGATCTGGCCGAGTTCAGCTGTGAGATCCTGCCAATCGCCACGAGGTGAGTCCGCCGAGGCAGCCAGGGCCATTTCTTCGGGGTCGAGACTTTGCTCGTATCGCATCTGGAGGGTTTCGGCGGGCAACTTCGATCCGTCGAACCATTCGAGACTGGTGATCAAGGTGCGGAGTTTTTCGAGGGTGGGGCCGGTGCCGCCGTAGTAGACGTCGCGGGCGTTGCGGCCACGACGGCCATCCTCGGGGAGCGGCGCGAGTGGACCGTAGAAGACGGGCATGCTGCCCGTGATCACCAGGGAGCGAACGCGTTCCGGGTACTTTGCCGCAAGATTGAGCGCTATGGTGCCGCCCCACGAGTTGCAGACGAAGTCTGCGCGTTCGATTCCGAGTTCGTCGAGCAGGGCAACCACCTTGGCGGCGTGGAAGTCCCACATTGGGCCGGCGATGGTGCACTTGTCGGACCGACCGTATTGCAGCAGATCAACGAGAATCGCTCGTCGATCCGAGGCGAAGAGCGGTGCCACTGGCCCGAAGTCGGACCACGCAGTGCAGCCGGGGCCGCCTCCGTGCAGGAAAATCGTGGGGTCGCCCTCGCCGAGGTCGTAGTAATGGAATGTGACGCCATCTGCTTTGGCGTACAAGCTCTTCGGTTGATCAGCCATGGCTATACCTGACCTCGAGGTGAGCGGTATGGGAAGTATCGCGGTCCGGCAGGCGAACCCGGTTCGTGGCTGTGAGACTTCCGAATGCCTAGCGTGCTGGCATGAGAACAGAACTCGAGCACGCGCGTGATCGCGCGGAGGCGATGATCGGTACGCGGGAAACGCGAGAGTTGGGAACGGTGCGTCCGGCGGAGTCGGTTGCGTTTGCGGTTGCCACCGCCGAGACGGACCCCCGGTTTCTCGACCCGGAGCACCCGGCATTTGCCGTCCATCCGATGTATCTGCCTTCGCTTTTGCGAGGACCGCAAGGTGGCTCCGATCGAGAGTACCGAGCAGACGGCATGTTCCGTGACGAAGTGCCGGGCACAGACGGTATCGACGTGCGCTTGATGGCCGGCGGGCAGAGTGTGACTTTCTTGCGACCGGCCCCGCTGGGTGAGGCTGTCGTCGTAGGGCGAGTACTCGATACCGTGACGACCAAGGGCCGGGCTCCGGACGAGTTTCTGCTGCTCTCGGTCACCAAGACTTACCGGGGTGCGCAGTCCGGCGCATTCGCCGAGGTCGTCGAGAAGTTCATCGTCCGATGACCGAAACAGTAGTCGTGGGCACGCCGATCGAATCGGTGACCTTGGTCTGCGATCCGGTTCGGATCCTTCGATTCGGGGCGTCGACGCACAATTCGCACCGTATTCACTACGACGCCTCCTATGCGCAGACGGAGGGGTTGTCCGCACCGGTGGTCATGGCCCAGTTGCAGGGCACGCTGTTCTTTCGTGCCGCGTCACACTTTGCCGGTGGATACGAAGGAGTTGTGTCCGTCTCCTGGCAGAATCGTGCGCCCGCGCCCGTCGGAACCACACTCGAGGTGTCGGGTGAAGTGTCCCAAATCGACAGTGAACAACTAACTTTGGCATTGCGGGAGCATTCGGACAATGGCGTGCTGTGTGCCGTCGGAACCGCTGTGGTGGTCCGGGTCTGCTGAGCGAACCGAATCCATTGGCGTAGACCGCAATCTCACCCAAGATCTGTTTCATTCAAACGTTCAGTGTCGAGAGGACTTCACATGACTGGTGTCGAGGCGTCGGAAGCCACGTTCGCGCTGCCCGAGCGGCCACGAGCGGCCGGTCGGCAGGATTGGACGGCATGGCCGGGTTACAACGCAGCCGGCAGCGGATACCGCGGTTACTGGTACCCGGTCACGTGGTCGAACCACATCACCAAAGACCCCAAGAGCTTCACCATCTGTGGTGAAAAGCTGGCGATCATCCGCGACGCAGGCAAGGCATATGCCCTGCACGATCGGTGCCCGCACCGCGGCGTTCCGTTGTCCGAGGGCGATCAGCAGTTCCCGGGAACTGTCAGCTGCCCGTACCACGGCTGGACGTACCGGCTCACTGACGGCAAGCTGGCCGCGGTCATCACCGACGGTCCGGATTCCAAGATCTGCGGCAAGCTGAACGTCCAGACCTATGCGATCGAGGAGCGACTCGGTCTGGTGTGGGTGTACATCCCGATCGCCAACGAGCCGGCGCCGTCCATCGACGACCAGTTGCCGCGTGAGCTGGTGGAGAACAAGGGTATCGTCGGTGGTCGGATTCAGCCCCGAGAAGGCAACTGGCGCTTCGCATGTGAGAACGGTTTCGACGAGGGACATGCGAAGTACCTGCACCGCACCGCATTGTGGCGTCTGTTCAAGCCGATGCCGACGTGGAACATCACGAGCATCGTTCCGGAGGGACGCTGGATCTACCGCGTGCAGGAAGAGGTGTACTGGGAGGCGGAATTCCCGGGCGTGGGAACCTGGACGAACAAGCGGTGGTGGAAGAAGAAGCCGGACGAGACCCAGATTTCGCAGATCGGAAACGTCGGCGCCGGTCTGGACGTCAATCCTGTGATCGCAGCTCAGAACTTCCCCGGTTTTGCTTCACTGTCCATGCCGGGTGTCCTGCGCATCGCGTACCCCAAGTTCATTCACTACGAGTTCTACGTCCCGGTGGACGAAGACAACCACAAGTACGTCGGCCTCATGGTCAACTTCGTCTCCGGCGCAGCAAAATTGGGCTTCTACGCCAAGTACCTCGGCGCGATCCGCTGGCTGTTCCACGGTCAGTTCTCGGGTCAGGATGCGTGGATGGTCGAGGTCACCGACGCACCGCCGGAGAAGCTGTACCGACCGGACGTGTCGCTGACGACGTGGCGAAATCTGGCAGAGGAAGAGTACGCCGAGAAGATCGCCGACGCGGCCAAGCACACCCCCAAGGCGCCGGTCAGGCCCACCCGAGAGCGCCGGACGCCAACGCCCCGCTCGGCCCCTGTCGCCGACGCTCAGATTCCCACCGGCACCAGCGAATAGGAGAGATACATGTTCAAGATTCTGACGGCTGTCGCTATCGGTGCCGCTGTTGCAGTGGCAGTTCCCAAGCTGTGGCAGCTGGCCGGCGAGCGCAGCAATACTCAGGTACATCAGGTCAATCCATGACCACTGCGAGGGCCGATGCTCTCGCAGGCCTAGGCGACGAGCGCCGGGAATGGGTCGAGCGAGCCTACGCCCATGTCGATCGTGCGCGATTGCGGGATCTCGCCACTTCGGTGGTCAACATTCCCAGTCCGACGGGTGACGAAGCACCGCTGGCCCGCCACATCACGGCGGTCCTGGCAGCGTCGGGCATCGAGGCCCACACAATGGATCTCGATGATCGGCAAGCGAACTCGTGGGGAAGGCTCCGCGGTGACGGGTCCGGACCGGACCTGTTGCTGTATGCGCCGATCGACACCGTCACGACCGGCGATCCGGCGGAAGACCTGCCGTGGGTGGGAAATGAGCTGCGAGCGGATCTGACGCCGCACGCCCAGTTCGACGAGAACTACGTGATCGGATTGGGTGCGTCGAACCCCAAAGGCCACGCCGTCTGCATTGTCGCGGCGGCCGAAGCAATTGCCGCAGCCGGTATTCCGCTCCGCGGTGACCTGGTGCTCGGATTCGGCGCCGGTGGTATGCCGACCAATGCCCGCCCCGGTGTCGGAAACCCCCGACGCAACACCGGCCAGGGCGTCGGCTGCTCGTTCCTCCTGGAACAGGGAGTGTGGGCGGACTGCGCGTTGATCGCCAAGCCCGGCTGGACGGTCTCCTGGGAAGAAGTGGGACTGGCCTGGTTCGAGATCACGGTGCACGGTCTGCACACCTACGTCGGCTCGCGCCACCGGTTGCCGTACCGCAACGCGATTACCGCAGCCGGCGAGGTGGTCGCCAAGTTGGAGGAATGGTTCCCGAAGTACTCGGCGGCGCATCAGGACGGTTTGGTTGCGCCTCAGGGGATCGTTGCCAACATCCGCGGCGGGTGGGAGCGAACAGCGTCGTTCACCCCCGAGCAGGTGCGCCTTACCGTTGATCTACGGCTCAGCCCGCGGACGACGCCCACCGCGGCCAAGCGCGAACTCAAAGCCGTCGTTGCGGAGATCGCACAATCGCTGGATCTGCAGATCGACGTCGAACAGGTTCTTGCCATCCCCGGTGAGGGTTCCGACCCTCGAATGTGGTTGCGCCGCGCCGCAGTCCACGCGTGGGAAGCTGCCGAAGGAGAGCCGCATCAGGACTTCTTCGACGCGAGTGGAGCCACCGACGCAAACATCCTGCGCAGCCGCGGCATCCCGACGATTCGGGTGGGTATGCCCAAGGTGGTCGACGCACCGTTCGAGGTGGACTTCGCGATGGGGATGAACACTGTGGACCTGGCTGCGGCGGAGAGATTTACGAAGTATCTGATCCGAGTGGCCCTCGACACCGTCACCCGCTCGCTCGAGGAAGTAGGAATCGACTGATGGCGAAGATAGTTCTGGGTATCGGTGCCTCCCACAGCACCTTGATGAACACCCATTGGGAAGAGACGACGCACAAGGCGGAGGCCGAACGCTTCCGGGACGCGCTGTATCTGAGCCGGGAGAAGATCGCGGCGTCGAAACCCGATGTTGTCTTGATTTTCGGCTCCAACCACTTTCGCGGTTTCTGGCTGGATCTGATTCCGGCGTTCACTCTCGGCGTCGGAGAGTGCATTTCCAGTGGCGAGTCAGGAACACCCAAGGGGCCGCAACGGGTCGACGTGGAGTTCGCCAGGCACCTTGCAAACGAGCTGATCGAAGGTGGCCGGTTCGATCTTGCCTACTCGGCGCGATTGCAGATCGATCATGGTCAGTCTCACGCGATTCAGTACCTTCTCGACGGAATCGATGTTCCGATAGTTCCGTTGGTGGTCAACGTATTCGCGCCGCCCCTCCCGACGTTCAAGCGATGTGAGGAAGTGGCGAAGGCCCTGCGGGATGCCGTTGCGTCGTATCCGGCGGATACCCGGGTCGTGGTGATCGCGTCCGGTGGATTGTCTCATCGTCTGCCCTGGCCGGACTGGCGGGATCCGCACGGTGAGGACGAGGATTTCATGGTTCAAGCCTGGCTGGACGGCCGGGAGAACTGGTCCGACTACGACGTCCGGCGACGCCAGATCATCCGCGCAGCCGATGCCGCGATCACTCCGGAGTTCGATGACCGAATTCTTGATCTGTTTGCCAGCGGCAAGGCAAGTGAGCTTGCCGAGTTCACGACGCAGCAGATCGAAGACGAGGCGGGCAACGGTGCGCAGGAGTTGCGGACCTGGCTCATGATGGCCGCGATGCTCGACTACGTTCCGGGTGAACGCCTTGCCTACGAAGCGATTCCCGAGTGGCTCACCGGTATGGGTGTCACGATTCTCGATCCAGCTGGAACAGACAGCGCAACAACATAATCTGTACCTTCAGTAAAGGAAGTTTCTCTGATGACAATCTGGAACGAACTTGCCGGGCTCGATTTCGAGTTGACGACCGTCGACGCCGGCGATGTGCCCACGCGCTCTCTGCAGGCAGGATCCGGTGGCGAGGCCGTGATCTTCCTGCACGGCACCAGCGGACACCTCGAGGCATTTGCACGCAATATTGCACCGCACGCCGAGTCTTACCGGGTTCACGCGATCGACATGCTCGGCCATGGTTACACCGGCAAGCCTGACTACCCGTACGAGATTCCGCGCTACGTCGAGCATTTGGTGAACTACCTCGACGCGGTCGGGCTGGACCGTGTGCACTTGGTGGGTGAAAGCCTCGGTGGTTGGGTCGCTGCCTACCTGGCCAGCGAGCAGCCCGAACGTGTTCTGTCGCTGCAGTTGCTGGCAGCAGGCGGAACAGTCGCGAACCCGGTAGTCATGGAGCGCATCAAGACGTCGACCGCGAAGGCCGTCCAGAGCGACGACATCGAATTGACCCGCGCACGTATGCAGTTGCTCATGCATGATCCCGCCGATGCAACCGAGGAATTGGTTCAGGCTCGTCACCGGATCTACCATCAGCCTGATTTTGTCGCCAACATCCACAACCTCCTTTCCTTGCAGGAGATGGAGGTTCGCCAGCGGAACCTGCTGCGCCCGGATCGAATGGCACTCATCAAGGCGCCGACTCTTGTGGTCTGGGGTCAGGAAAATCCGTTCGGTGATGTTCCGGAAGCGAAGAAGATGGCCGAGGATATTCCGGGCGCTCAGCTCGAACTCTACTCGGAGTGCGGTCACTGGCCGCAGCACGAGCAGGCAGCGAAGTACAACCCGCTGAGCCTCGAGTTCTTGGCAAAGGCATCAGCCAGCGCGAAGGCAGCTATCTGAGAAGTTCCTGCCAAATATGCTGCTGCGTAATGGAGCCGGTCTCTCGATTGGGAGGCCGGCTTCCGCGTTTTCGAAAGTACAGTCATCGTCTTACAGCGAAGGAGTTCTCGTGAAGAAAGTACTTCTGCTGACGGCCGACGCCGACAACGGACTCGGTACCGCAATCCGTGACGCCGTCAGGGGTGAGGCGGAGGTAGTTCGATTACCTGAGCGCACCACGGGGGCGCTCCGTGCGGAGTTGCCGACATGCGACGTCGTGGTGGGGGACTGGAGTGGTGATCTGCCACTGGGCAAGGAGGAAGCAGAGCTCGGCCGGAATGTGCTCCTCGTCCAACAGCCTGGTGCCGGAACCAATTTCATCGATGCCGAAGCCTGGCGCGCCGCCGGAGTTCCGGTGGCGAATACTCCCGGTGCAAACGCGAATTCGGTTGCGGAGTGGGCAGTGCTGGCGGCAGGTGTGTTGTGCCGCTCCATGTTCTGGGCGCACAACGCGGTTACCGATGGTCGATGGCCACAGGAATCCATCCTGACGCGCGATTGCCGCGATCTGGCGCAGCGCCGGGTCGGCGTCGTAGGTGTCGGTTCGATCGGCCGCCGGTGTGCAGAATTGTTTGCCGCCTTCGGTTGCGACGTCTACGTCACCGCGCGTTCGAGACCGCGTGACACTGTGGCTGCGACGTTTGTGTCACTCGACGAGTTACTGCCTCTCGCGGATGTCCTGGTGCTGGCCGTCCCGCTTACGGAATCAACTCGGGGACTGATCAATTCCCATCGAGTTGCGCAGTTGCCCACCGGAGCGATCGTGGTCAATGTGGCGCGCGGCGCTGTCGTCGACGACGCGGCATTGGCGCGTGCCTTGCGTTCCAGGCATGTCGGCGGCGCTGCCCTCGATGTGTTCGACGTTGAACCACTACCGATTTCGAGCCCGCTCCGTGGATTCGATTCGACCCTCCTGAGCCCGCACGTCGCCGGCGGCAGCGCCGGAGCGCGTGCGTCGATCTATTCGATGACGGCGCAGAATGTCGCCAGTGCGCTGCGCTCGCAGACAATTCGGTGGACATTGTGATTCGGTGGACATTGTGATCGAGGGCCGTGTTACCGAAGTATTTCGGTCCGCACGTTCCTCCAGGTGCAGTGTTTCGCCGAGGTAAGTTCCTGTCCCCGGTCCGCACGGTGGACCCGGTTGGTTCTCGGGTGTAGGTACACACAGCTAGGTTTGCTCTCCACGACCCGCAACTGCGGCACAGATCACAAACAAAGGTGTGAGTAGATGGCCTCGCTGTCAAAGTTTGGAAGGACTGCTCTTGTTTCGGCTGCGCTGCTGCTGACCGTTGCAACCGGCGCATGCAGCCGCCCGGCGACGCAAAGCACAGCTGATTCTGCCGGAAGTGGACCACTGCGTATCGCAGTCGGAATCGATGCTTCCTACGCTCCGTTCTTCGTAGCGGATCAGGAAGGCATGTTCGACGCTGCCGGTTTGGACGTCGAACTCGTCCAGTTCGGTCGTGGTGGCGAGGCCGTCGACGCACTCTCGACCGGGCAGGTCCAGATCGCCGGTAGCTCCGATACGACAACGATCGCCCAGTTGCGTCAGAATCCGTCGTTGCGCGCGATGTACTCGTACGAGGCGTCGGGTGACTACATCAAGGTCGTGCTGCGTAACGGTGTCGACTCACCGGCTGCGATCAAGAAGATGGGCATCGTCCCGGGTCTCAGCCAGATTTCGACGGACAAGTACCTCGCTGCCAACTCCATTGCCCCCGGTTCGGTCGAGATGATCTCGGCGACCCCGACGGACATGCCCGCACTGCTCAGTCGCGGCGACATCGACGGGTTTGTCCTGTGGGAGCCGTGGCCGGCCACCGCCCTGGATCAGGGAACCGGCCACGTGGTGGCAGTAACCGGAGACTACGGCTGGTTCTATCATCATTGGGCGATCACGACGGCTCCGTGGTTGTCGGCCAACGAAGAGACAGCGCGAACCGTCGCGAAGGTGCTCGACGAGGCAACGCGCAAGGTCGAGTCGGATCCGGGCGTGGCAGCGTCCGCGACCAAGGCGGCTGTGAACGTCAGCGAGGATCAGACTATTGCCGCGGTGGACGAGATCGACTTCGCCGTGGTGAATCTCGAAGCTGCGGATGTCGAGTCGGCTCAGTCGATCGTAGATTTCTACAAGTCGATCGGTGTTCTCAGCGACCAGCCGGATCTCGAATCGGCAATGCTTCTGGATTGGTACAAGGATGGTGCACAGTGAGTATCGCAACAAGTGGTTCAACGACCAGCTCGACGAATAGCGCGGGGACAGCCGGCCCCGGCAAGAAGAACACCGGTGTTGCCATCGACGTGGTCGACCTCGGAATCAGCTTCGGCGCGGCGGAGATCGTCGCCGGAATCGACATGCACGTGCAGCCAGGTGAATTCGTCTGTCTGCTCGGTCCGAGTGGCTGCGGCAAGTCGACGCTGCTGTCGTCCATGGCCGGCTTCGTGGAACCCAGCGCCGGCGAGATCGTGTGCGACGGAGATGTCGTCGCCGGCAGTAACCGCCACGCCGGCATGGTGTTTCAGAGCTCCGAAGCGTTGTTCGAATGGATGACCGTGAGCCAGAACGTGGCCTACGGCCCCAGGATGCGTGGAGCGAACCGCAGCGAGCAGGCGAGTATCGCGGCCGAGTACCTCGCGATGGTCGGCTTGCCCCACGCGGGTGCGAAGTTCCCCTCGCAGCTGTCCGGCGGTATGCGGCAACGTGTTCAGATCGCACGAGTTCTTGCCAACCAGCCGTCGTTGGTTCTCATGGACGAGCCGTTCGGTGCGTTGGACGCTCAGACTCGTCAGGTTCTGCAGACCGAACTCGACCGTATCTGGCGGCACACCCGCTGCACCGTGGTATTCGTGACTCACGATATCGACGAGGCACTGACGTTGGCTGACCGTGTGATCGTGATGTCGGCCGGCCCGCGGGCCCGGATCAAGAGCGTCTACGAGGTCAATGCGGCTCGTCCGCGAGACCGCAACGATCCCGAGGTGATCGAGCTCTACGAGAAGCTGCGGGACGACATTCGGGCAGAAGTGGTTGCGTCGCTGCGGAACCAAGGCATTGAGGAGGACGAGCTGTGACGGCTGTAGTGACCGGTGGTTCAGCCGGTGTGAGAACAGCGAAGGTGGCGGAGACAAAAAAGCGTTCGTCGGCGCGGCGATCCAAGATTGTCAAAGCGACGCTGATGTATGCAGCCTCAGCGGCAATCGGTTTGGGCATCTGGTCGTTCCTGGCGTGGTGGTACGGGCCGACCACCATTGCATCACCGGCCGAAGTATGGTCGGCGGCACAGGAACTGTGGGAGAGCGGCGTTCTGTGGTCGTCGATCACCGCATCGGGTCAGCGAATTCTCATCGGCTGGTTCCTGGGTGTCGTGATCGGTGCTCCCGTCGGAATTCTGATGGGCCGCATTTCCATCGTGCGACAGCTCCTCGATCCGTACATCGAGTTCTTCCGGTTCATTCCGCCTATTGCGTTTGTCACTCTCGCCGTCGTCTGGTTCGGCATCGGTGAGACGTCGAAGGTTGTTCTGATCTTCTACACCTCGGTATTCATCGTCACGGTCAGCACGATTGCCGCGACTGTAGCGATCAGCGAGAACAAACTGCAGGCAGCGGCAAATCTTGGTGCCAACAAACTTCAGATCATGAAGACGGTGGTCTTGCCGTCGTCGATCCCCGGCATCGTCACGGGCGCTCGCCTGGCGATGGGCAACAGCTTCCTCACCATCGTGTCGGCGGAGATCGTCGCCGCCGACCAGGGTATCGGTTCGATGATCTGGCAGGCTCGAAACTACGGCCGGATCGACTGGACGTTCGTCGGCATCATCGTCCTGGGCATCATGGGCTTCATCTTCGACCGGATTCTCCGCATTCTGTCCTCGCGGTACCTCGCCCGTTACGGCGTCAAATAGTCAGGAGCGCAGCATGAATCACCCGCTGAGCATTGCCGAGCAGGCCGGAATTCCGGGACCGCCCGAGTTCACCGATATCGAGAGTGAGCGGCGTCGTCGCAAGACCGCTGTCATCGGCGGGTATCGGATTTTGTCGAAATTCGGTTTGGACGAGGGAATCTCGGGACATATCACCGCCCGAGACCCAGAAGATCCGGAGACTTTCTGGACTGCGCCGTTCGGGCGGCACTTCTCCCAGGTTCAGCCGGAGGAATTGCTGCATGTGGCGTCGGACGGCGCGGTCATTTCCGGAGACGGACCGCTCAACCGAGCAGCGTTTGTCATCCACAGCAAGGTTCACGAGGCTCGTCCCGACGTCATCGGAGCTGTTCACGCTCACGGTTTGAACGGTAAGGCGTTCTCCTCGCTGCACACCCGCCTAACGCCGATCACTCAGGACGCGTGCGCCTTTCACGAGGATCACTCGATCTACAAGGAGTATCACGGGGTGGCGCTGGACGAAGAGGAGGGGATTCGCATCGCGGATGCCCTCGGATCGAACAAGGCTGTGATCCTCACCAACCACGGTCATCTGACCGTCGGAACTTCCGTGGAGAGCGCAGTGTGGTGGTATGTGTCGATGGAGCGGTCGATGCAGGCGGAGTTGACGGCGCGAGCCGCCGGTGATCCGGTTGTCCTGCACGAGAAGATCGCGGCGCAGACCTACGAAGCAGTCGGCACCGAGAAGGTGGGGTGGTTTGCGTACTCGACCATCATCCAGAAGATCGCAGCAGACGAACCCGAGGTATTCGCGCACTGAATTCTTCGCGCACTGAATTCTTCGCGCACTGAATTCTTCGCGCACTGAATTCCTGCGAGCATTGGGCCCGTCGACCGAGAGGTCGGCGGGCCCTTTTCGTGCTGTCCCGCAACTGTTACCGAGGTCTGTTGAGCGGACCGGTTTCATTTGCGTGAGTCCGTCGGCGCAATACCGTATCGAGTGTGAACAAAACGTCTTCCACGGCGACCGACAACGAGATCGGCGTCGATATTCTGATCATTGGTGCCGGCCCCGCCGGGCTGTACGGCGCGTACTACGCAGGCTTCCGCGGCCTCTCGGTTGCCGTGATCGATGCCCTTGCGGAACCGGGGGGACAGGTCAGTGCGATGTACCCGGAGAAGGCGATCCTCGACATCGCGGGATTCCCTTCGGTCAAGGGACGCAACCTCATCGAGGGTTTGATGGCGCAGGCTGCCCCGTTCGATCCGGTGTACCTTCTGGGCATGCAGGCTCGTGAGCTGTCGCATGACGACGACGGCCGGGTGCGGATCACCACCAGCAGGGGCCAGGTCGTGGTGGCCGGCGCGGTTGTCATCACCGGCGGCATCGGAACCTTCACCCCGCGTCCGTTGGCGAAGGGTTCGGAGTTCATGGATCGGGGGCTGAGTTACTTCGTCCCGGATTTGTCGGCGCACACCGGGAAAGACGTTGTCATCGTCGGTGGCGGCGACAGCGCGTTCGACTGGGCCGTTCACCTGGAACCGATTGCCAAGTCCGTCACCCTGGTTCACCGGCGAGATCGTTTCCGCGCGCACAAATCCACAGTCGCCAAGGTGCAGGAAAGCAGTGTCCAGGTTCTCGTCAACGCCGATGTCTCGGCGGTACGTGGAAACGGGTGGATCGGCGAGGTCGACATCACCCACAAACAAGACAAGAGCACGTCCACGCTGCCCGCTCAATCCGTCATCGCTGCATTGGGATTCACGGCCGACCTCGGTCCGATGATGGAGTGGGGAATCGAGATCGACAATCGCCACATCGAGGTGAACACACGGATGGAGACGAATGTTCCGCGTGTGTATGCCGCCGGGGACATCACGGACTATCCCGGCAAGGTCCGCTTGATCGCCGTCGGTTTCGGCGAGGCCGCGACTGCGGTGAACAACGCTGCGGCAGTGCTGGATCCGGAAGCAGAAATCTTCCCTGGACACTCCACCGAACAGGAGAGCTAGGCAATGGCATTTGTCATCGGTGAAGCATGCATCGACTACACGGACCGATCGTGCATGGAAGAATGCCCCGTGGATTGCATCTACGAGGGTGATCGCAAGCTCTACATCAACCCGAACGAATGCATCGATTGCGGCGCTTGCGAATTGGCCTGCCCGGTGGAGGCGATCACCGTCGACCGGAAAGCAGACCCGGATTTCAAGGAAGACAACAAGCGCTTCTTCCTCGAGGTCTTGCCTACCCGTAGCGAGCCCGTCGGAAATCCGGGTGGTTCGGCAAAGATCGACATCGTCGGCGTCGATACCCCGATGGTTGCGGCGTTCTGATGGCTGGCGGCCTGCAACTCGGATACGTTGATTCGTCTTTCGGGCAATTGCATTACGCGCAGCAAGGTTCGGGTGAGGCGATTCTCCTGCTTCATCAGGCGCCCCGGTCGTGGGACGAGTTCCGCGAGTTCATTCCACTCCTTGCCGACGACTTCCGCGTTGTCGCGATGGACATGCCGGGGTACGGCAACAGTGCTCCGGTGCCCGGCCCGCAGACCATCGAGACCTATGCGCGAGGCGCGTGGGAATTGCTCGACACCCTGGGCGTCGATCGAGTCACGGTCATCGGTCACCACACCGGTGCGGCAGTGGCGCTCGAGATGGCGGCATCACGCCCCGAGAGGGTGCACGCTGCCGTGCTCTCGTCGTGCCCGTGGACCGACCGCAACTACCGCGAGGGGCACTCGGGACCCGGTGGGATCGACTGCGTCGACCGGGCCGCAGACGGTAGCCATCTCACCAGGCTGTGGGAGATGCGTCGCCCCTACTACCCCGAACCAGGCACCGCACTGCTCGACAGGTTCATCCGAGACGCGCTTGCCTACCGGGTAGATCCGGCGGAGGGGCACAAAGCCTGCGCCCGCTACGTCATGGAGGCGAGAGTCGGTTCGGTGACTGCGCCGGTTTTGCTGATCGGCGCGCAGAAGGATCCCTTCTCGATGCCTAACATTGCGCCGTTGCGTGCACACCTGACGGGTGCGGCAGTGGTGGAAACGGAGATCGTCGAATCGGGGACCGTCGCACTCGTCGAGGAGCACGCTCCGCAGATTGCATCCGCCGTCCGCATGTTTCTGGAGAATTACGCAGGTAGGCGCCCCGTGTAAACTCTGCGGGACGGGTTCACTGAGCGGACCGTGTGGCGTGCGTCTCATCGTGTCGTCACCATAGTGTCAGTCTCGAAGCACCTGCACCTAACGAGGACCCCGACCGATCTCGGTCGTTGTGGCACTCGGTCTCGGCAGGCTGTCACAGATCGTTCAGGAGGACACTCATGGCCGCTCCACAACAATCCGTCGGGTTCGGATCCGTACTACCCATCGCGTCGGAAACGACCGCTGCATCGCAGCCTGCAGGTGAACTGTCCTCGGTCCTGGGCAAGGCTCGAATGATCTTGGACGCTTTCGACACCGACCACAGTGACCTGTCTCTGACGGAGCTCACCCGGCGCAGTGGGGTCGCGAAAGCGACGGTTCACCGGTTGGCCGGCGAGCTGGTCGAGTGGGGATTGCTCGAGCGCGCGGGTACCAAGTACCGGCTCGGCCTGCGATTGTTCGAGCTGGGCCAATTGGTGCCGCGTCAGCGGATTCTGCGCGACGCGGCGCTGCCGTACATGGAGGACCTACTGCTGGCGACGCAGGAGACGGTTCACTTTGCGGTTCGTGACGGCATCGACGTCCTCTACATCGAGAAGATCATCGGACACCGCGGGCTCAATCAGCAGTCGCGGGTGGCCGGTCGGCTCCCGCTGTACTGCACCGCCACCGGCAAGATCATCCTTGCCTTCTCCCCGCAATCGGTCTTCGACGAGGTAGTCGAGCAGGGTTTCACCGCCTTGACCAGTCGAACGACGATGTCCGTCAGCGTGCTGCGCCAGCAAACCGAGCGGATGCGTAAGGAACAACTCGCGGTGGAGGTCGAGGAGACACGGCTCGGGTACATGAGCGTCGCAGTGCCGGTGTTCAGCGGCCCGCGCACTCTGGCCGGCGCGTTGTCTGTGACAGCGCCGACGGCTCGCCTCAACGTCAGCCGCATCACCGGGGCCCTGCGCACTGCCGGCGCCGGAATCACCCGAAAACTTCATGCCATGAAGTGCACACATTCGCCGAGCGACCCGCTGGCTCTGCGCACGATCTGCAGTCCGGTGATGTGTTCGTTCAACGGTTGCGGCAAGTAGCGAGGCGCGGTCTATCGCCGGGCGCGGAACACGCTCTTCTCGCAGTCCCAGGTGTGTGGGCCGACGCCCCTCTCACGTAGCACTGCTTTCTGTACCTTGCCGGTTTCGGTGAGTGGCAACGTGTCCACGACGTCGATGTACCGGGGAAGTGCAAAGTACGGCAGCTGTTGCTGGGAGAACTCCAGAATCGAAATGGGGTCGAAAGATACTCCGGGGCGCAGTATTACAGTTGCCATGACGTCGTCCTCGGCCAGATCCGACGGTACCGGGAAGACGGCAACCTGACCGACCGACGGATGCAACGCCAGAACGGTTTCCACTTCGGCCCCGGAAATATTTTCACCGCGGCGCCGAATCACGTCTTTGATGCGATCGACAAATCGGAACCAGCCGTCTGCTTCCCGAATCACCCTGTCACCGGTCTGTATCCAACTCTCCGTCGCCGGAATCTCCTCGCCCAGATAGCCCAGTGAACAGGCGCCGGGGATCGTGCTGCGGACCACCAGTTCGCCGGGCTCCCCGTCTGCGGCCGCAGTACCGTCGTTGACGACTGCGGCGTCGTAGCCACTCATCACCCGCCCCATGTACCCGGCCCGCCGATCTCCCGGAAGTGTGCCGATCACGAGATTGGTTTCGGTACTTCCGAATCCGTCCACGAGTTCTACACCGAATCTCTGGGCAAACGGTTCGATCAGATGAGCCGGCGTTGCGGGGGCAAGTGCCACGTGGACGCTGTGCTGTCGGTCTTGCGGCGATGGGTCCGCGTTCATCAACATGGCCACCATCGCACCCAGCAGGTAGTCGACAGTTGCGCCGATCTCGCGAACTTCGCGCCAATGATTGCGGACCGAAAAGCGTTGTCCCAGGAAAAAAGTAGACCCGGCCCAAAGGGACTGAACAAAGGCATTGAGAGCATTGGTGTGAAACAGCGGCAGGCAGTTGTACAGCACATCGTCCCCGGTGAGCCCGAGTGAGGCGCCGACGCCTTTGCCCCACTGCAGGAACTGCGCGTGCGGGCATCGGACGCCTCGGGGCAGACCGGTGGTGCCGGAGGTGAAGAGTATCGCGGCCAGGTCGAGCGGATCGAGGGTCTCGGGCTCACAGCCCGGATGCGAACCGGCAGTGGGGACGCACTGTTCACCCATGACCCACACGGTGCCGTCGAATCCGGCTACAGCGCCTGAGTATTCGGGTGAAACCAGGATCCGTTGTACACCAGCCTGTTCGAGTGCGCCGGCAACACTGTCGGCTCGGAGGGCCGTATTGAGTGGGACGACAACCGCACCGATCCACGCGCATCCGAGAACAAGGTCTGCCAGTTCGATCCTGTTGCCGGACAGTGCCGCCACGCGCTCCCCACGGCCGACACCGTGATTACGGAGATCCGCCCCCATCGACGCTGCACGATCCCGCAATTCGCGGTAGGTGACCGTGATCCCGTCGACGACGAGCGCCGGGTGCTCCGGACGCTCCAAAGCTCGCCTCCGGATCAAATCCGGAAGCGAGCGCGGAATGGCATGTGCGTCGTGGTGCATGGGTAATTGTATCCCTCAGGGTACGACGACGGCCCGGCCGGCAACCTTGCCCTCACCCATCAACTGCAGTGCCGTTGCGATGTCATCCAGCGGAAACTCCTGCACTGCAACGGAAATCTTGCCTTCGATGAGCAGCCGGATCATTTCAGGTGCCAGTTCGGCTTGCCGGGCAGTCTTGCGAATCATGTTGACGGGCAGGATCCGGACATCGCTGAGCAACCAGTTCGGTAAGTCCAGGGTGAGGCTCTTACCCAAGGTATATCCGATCAGGGCAGCCCGGCCACCGGGGACAACACTCGCCAGAAGGTGCGGCAAGCCGTCGCCGCCAAGCGTGTCGATCACGGCGTCGACGGAAGGCTCGGATCCCACCACTCCGGCAAGTTCGTCGCCTTGCCCGACGACGGGACGCACACCCTCCGGAAGCAAGGCAGCCTGATCTTCGCGCGGTACAACACCGATTACCTCGGACGCTCCGGCAAGCAGAGCGAACTGTGCTGCCATCGATCCGACAGCGCCGGATGCTCCGGCGACAACAACTCGTTCGCCGGGAGCGACGGCTGCAATGTCGTTGACGGCAACATAGCCGGTTGTGCTGGGCAGGAAGAAGGTTGCGGCGACGGCCGGCGACAGTGCGGGATCAAAGGGTGTGAACGCCTTGTCTGCCGCTACCAGATACTCAGCCCAGCAACCGTTCTTGAACAGGCCGACTCCGCCGCCTCGGACCAGAAGGCGGGTGCCAGGCTCATAGGTGTCGGATTCGATTACCGTCGCCGCTCCGTCTGTTCCACCGATATGTGGCAGGTTCGGCTTGACTCCGAAGTTTCCGCTCGCGACGGTGATGTCGAGATGGCCGAGCGCGGCAGCGTCGATGCGCACGAGCGTCTGACCGGATTCACGTGTGGGAATGTCGATGTCGTCGATGACCGGTGAAGTGCCGAACTGATGGAGTCGGGCCGCGCGCATTGTGTCTCCTAGTAGCGATCTGTGAATGGATGTACTGAATATGAGTGCGGTCAGGACAGGATCGACTGGTCGCGAAGTCCGGCGATCAGTTCGTCGCTGTATCCGAGCACCGACTCGAGGACGTCGTCGGTGTCCGCGCCCAGCACCGGCGCAGCGCGTCGGATCGAGCCGGGTTCGGAGTTCCGGCGAACGGGGATGCCTTCGTGGAGGAATGTTCCGGCGAGGGGATGTTCCTGTGCCGAATAGAAACTGCGTGCCCGAAGATGTGGATCGCTCTCGACCAGGTCGCGTCCGTCCTGGACGGTGCCGGCCGCGATACCCGCCGATTGCAAGCGTTCCATGACGGTTTCGGGTGACAGAGTCCTGGTCCAGTCGGCGATGGCGTCGTCGATACGTTCGTGATCGGCTTGGCGGCTTTCTGCACTCGCGAAGTCAGGATTGCCGATCCATTTCTCTGCTTCGATGATGCGGCACAATGCATTCCATTCCGTGGTATCGCGAATGGCAATCGAGCACCACCGGTCGCTGCCGAGGCACGGGTACACGCCGTGTGGTGCCAGTTCGTGATGGCTGTTGCCGATCGGATCGGGGGACTGTGACCGGGCGGCTCGGAGAACGCTGGTACCCATGTGCGCTGCCATGGCTTCGAGTTGTGACAGGTCTACGTGCTGTCCCCGGCCGGTCCGGTCGCGGTAGTCGAGGGCTGCCAGCATCGCGACGCCGGCTTGCAGTCCGGCGACGATGTCGCCATGGCCGTAGATGACTCCGACAACGTCATCGGCGTTCCAGCCGGTCAGTGCGGTCAAACCGGTACTTGCCGAAACGATGTCGGCATACGACACCCAGTCCTTGCGAGGACCGGTGTGACCCATCCCGGACATCGACACGTAGATGATGTCCGGGTTGAGCTCCCGGAGTTGTTCGTAGCCGAGCCCCATCTTGTCCATGACCGACGAGCTGAAATTCTCGACCACGACGTCGGAGTTCCTGATCAGGTCGCGCAGTACCGAAAGGCCCTCTGCGGATCGGGTATCGAGTGTGATGCTGCGCTTGTTGCGGTTGACGTCGTTGAAGTACCCGCTGGTGTTCGGATTGTCGTGCGGTCCTCGCGAGAGATGCATGAACGGTGCAAAGCGAGTCGGGTCCGGGCGTCCGATCGATTCGACCTTGATGACATCGGCACCGTGGTCGGCAAGGATTCTGGTGCCGTACGGGCCCGCCAACACCCACGTGAGATCCAGGACGCGGACACCTTCGAGGCTGGGCGTGCTGCCACCGCTGAACTCGTGGGTTTCGTTCACTGCCACAGGCGAGGTGGCCTTCAAGAGTTCCTGATGCTGGCCCAACCGGGCAGCCTCGAGCGTTCCGATGCGCCGGCCTTCGGGGAAAGCGAAGCCGAACCCGAGATCGCGGTAGGTACCGTGATCTCCGGTCACGTCGGTGAAGAAGTCCCGGTCGTTGAGTTGCGGGTTACGCAGCAGTTCTTCGGGCCGGTCGACCGCTGCCCACGGCAACTTGCGTGACTGCGCGCTGACCGCGAATTCTTCCTTCGGCCACTTCGCGATGAAGGCGGACAGAACGTCGAAAATGTGTTCCTGATGCGTCTTTCGGTAGACCGCGTCGGACCACTCCGGTTGATCGAGATCGTCCTGAGCATCGTTGTCGATCAGCCAGGCCAACATGCCGTCCCACATGCGGGGGCTACCGCCGAGGCCGCCACCGACATAACCGTCGGCGGCCTGGAACAGTCCGTGCGGAACGAGCGGATGTACCCGGCCCGGACGCGGTGGTACGCGGTCCTCGTGAATGTAGGCAAGAGTGCCCGCTTCCAGCGCGGCGGCAACACATTCCTGAGCGCTGATCTCCAGCAACGGGTTGTGGCCCTTGGATCGCGAACGCAGTCCGAGAAGCACGCCGATTGCGGCATTGATTCCGGCGAGCTGCTCAGCCTGGAGTTCGGGGAGCAGCAGTGGAGGGTGCTCGGGATCGCCGACCTGGGCCATCATCCCGCCGAGTGCCGCGACGGTCAGATTTGTTGCCTTCCAGTCACTTCGCGGTCCGGTTGTGCCGAAGGGTGTCACTCGTACGTGAACGAGAGATCCTCGGTTGTCGCGTAGAGCGCCGGTCGCGCTGCCGTCGAGCAGGACGTCGGCACTGCGCAGCAGTGCTTCGAAAGCGAGGCGATCGTTGCTGTCGTCGATATCGAGGACAACGGACTTCTTGCCCGCATGCCAATGCAAGTACGAATCACCCTGGGACTCGGTGCGACTGGGGTCACCGGTGGGTGGTTCTACCAGAATGACCTCGAAACCCAGCCCGACCAGGATGCGCCCGGCGAATCGCGCAAACGGACTGGAAATCTCTACGACCCGTACCGGGGGATGCACCACAACTACTCCGTTTCAATCGAAAGATATCGCCGAACCGACTGGAGTCGAACGTAGTTCTGCGGGCCGGTGGGCGACATGATTTCGGTCTGCCCACCGGACCCGTTCTCACTCTCCGCTCAGGCGGCGTTCTGCTCGAACCATCCCGAGAGGAGGACAGCGGACGGATCGATGTCCGCGGAGATCTTGCCCTGCTCGCGGAAGAATGCAACAAGTTCGTTTGCGCGCTCCACGTCGTCCTCGGTGAATCCGCGTCCACCGAAATCGATTTGGGTCACCCGGTCTGCGGCCTCGGCCGGGTCCATCTGGATAGACGCGGCAATTGCGGTTGCAGCCCGATCCGGATCCGAGTTCACGATTGCCGACGCTTCCGAGATCACCTTGAACACCTTGCCTGCGGTTTCTTCGTTCGCGGACAACCAGTTGTCCGAAGCGATGATCCATTGGGCGTACTTGGCGCCGAAGTCGCCGGTCGTGGCAACAACGCGCCCGCCGGTATTGACACTCTGCGTCACCCAGGGGTCGAAGGACAGGAAGCCGTCGATGTCACCGCGCGCCAGCAAAGCAGGCTGTTCGGGCGGGCTTGTGCTCACGAGTGTGACCGTCGTGGGGTCGATGCCGAGACTGGCCAGGTATTGGTTCGTGAAGTAGAGGCCGATGCCGGGGAAGACGCCCATGGTCTTGATCGACTTCGGCTCGACGCCATTCCTCAGTACAACCTGGAAGTATCGGTCGGATTCCTGAAATACGCCCAGCGCCCGCAGGCTCGGATTGGCGGCCATGACGGACAGTGCCGTCGAGTCGGCATTGCCGGAGAGTTCCGAAGTTCCGGCTACGACGTTCTGGGCGCCTGCTGCCCCGCCTTCGGTCTGGATGACCTGGACGTCGAGGCCGGCGGCCTCGAACATGCCCTCGTGGTCGGCGAGGAAAATCGGGGCGTACGACGGGTCTACACCTACCGCGATCCGTACCAGGCCACCACTTTCGGCGGAGTTGTCGGTAGCGGGGCGGGTGCATCCGCTGACGGCGATCGTCAGGGCGGCGAGAGAAGCGACTGCGCCCACCCATTTCTTCTGAAATTTGTTGAGCATGATGGCCTCTCGGTAAATGGGAGCTGTCAGCGTCCCGTGAAGGTGGGGGACCGCTTGTCGAGGAATGACTGAAGTCCCTCAGCAGCGTCGTCCGTCTTGATCAGGTCGAGCACTGCCTCGAATTCGAGATCCAGCGCTTGATCGAGCGGCAACGACATGCCCTCGTCGACAATGCGTTTGATCATTCCGATGGTGGCAGTGGGTTTCGTCGCGAGTTCGCGTGCGAGGTCAGCGCAATGCGCATCGAGGTCGGCGTCCGCAACGACGGTGTCGACCAGGCCGATATCGAGTGCATGCTCGGCGCTGAGGCGCTTGCCTTCGATCATGAGCACTTTGGCTCGGTGAGCCCCGATGAGGCGTGGAAGTCGCTGGCTGCCACCGGCACCCGGAAAAAGCCCAAGTCCGATCTCGGGGAAGCCGATGGTCGCCGACTGCGCCATGATGCGGAAGTCGCAGGCCAACGTCAGTTCTGCTCCGCCGCCGAGTGCGTGCCCGTTGATCTTCGCGACGACAGGTTTGGGAGCCGACTCGAGGATCCGCTGTACGTCGACCCACGGGCGCATCGCGCGCTGAGTTTCTTCCGTCAGCTCGCGCATCACGGTGATGTCCGCACCGGCGACGAAGAACCGTCCAGTGCCCGTCACGACAATGACGCGGACGGTCTGGTCCGACGCGAGTACCGGCAGTATCTCCAGAAGCTCGGCGATCATGCTGGGGTTGAATGCGTTGGCTGGAGGTTTGTCGATAGTCACGGTGGCAATCGAGTCTGTGACGTCGACGGTGACGAAGTTGTAGGTCTGGCCGGTCTGTCTCGTCAAGTGAGCTCCTGTCAGCGGGTTGGCGGGGTAAACCGGTCGAGCCGGGGGATGTGTAGTGGGAAGTATGGTGGGGACCCTCACGCGGCGGTACCGCTCGGGTTCGGTCAGTAGACCAATGTCGGATGCTGATCGCGTAGGAACTTTCTTCGCTGTGATCACGGCGATATTTGCTCCTGTGACAGGATTGAGCCCGTGACTTCTGCAGTACCGACACCGCCCGCGCCCTCCGTCGACAAGCGTCCCGAGTCGATTTTCACCATTGGGACCAGGCTCGAGGACCGGCTCGGACGCACCGGCACCATCCACACACCGCACGGTGATATCGCGACGCCGTCGTTCGTGGCCGTCGGAACCAAGGCCACGGTCAAGGCCGTGCTGCCCGAGTCCATGAAGGAACTCGGTGCGCAGTCGTTGCTCGCCAATGCGTACCACCTGTACTTGCAGCCGGGACCCGACATCGTCGACGAGGCCGGCGGGCTGGGCAAGTTCATGAACTGGGACGGCCCCACCTTCACCGACAGCGGTGGCTTCCAGGTGATGTCTCTTGGCGTCGGGTTCAAGAAGGTGCTCGCGATGGAGGCCGTCGGCGTGCAGTCCGACGACGTCATCGCGAAGGGCAAGGAGCGTCTCGCGACAGTCGACGACGAGGGCGTGACGTTCAAATCGCACCTCGACGGCAGTAAGCATCGCTTCACCCCCGAGGTGTCGATGCAGATCCAGCATCAGCTCGGCGCCGACATCATGTTCGCGTTCGACGAGCTCACAACGCTGCTCAACACCCGCGGCTACCAGGAGCGATCGGTCGAGCGCACGCAGGCGTGGGCGATCCGCTGTATCAATGAACACGAGAAGCTCACCGCCGAACGCGTTGACAAGCCCTATCAGGCTCTCTTCGGCGTGATCCAAGGCGCGCAGTACGAAGATCTGCGACGTCAAGCCTGCCGCGGACTCGAGTCGATCGAAGGCGAGAACGGATACGGCTTCGACGGCTACGGCATCGGCGGCGCCCTCGAGAAGCAGAACCTCGGAACGATCGTGCGTTGGTGTAACGAGGAACTACCCGAGAACAAGCCGCGTCATATGCTCGGCATCAGTGAACCGGACGACTTCTTCGTCGCAATCGAGAACGGCGCGGACACTTTCGACTGCGTCAACCCGTCGCGTGTTGCTCGCAATGCTGCGATTTACGTCCGCTCCGGCAGGTTCAACATCAACACCAGCCGATTCCGTCGTGACTTCACGCCTATCGACGACGAGTGCGACTGCTACACGTGCGCCAATTACACCCGCGCGTACATCCATCACCTCTTCAAGGCGAAGGAAATGCTCGCGTCGACGCTTTGCACCATCCACAACGAGCGATTCACCGTGAAGTTGGTCGACGATATCCGAGCCAGCATCGAAGGTGGGTACTTCCACGACTTCAAGGCAGACATGCTCGGAAAGTTCTACGCGGCGAAGACGCCTGCACCTCAGGCGTAGGTCGGTTCGCGCTTCTTCACGTATGCGATGACGCGGTAGGTGATCGGCATGACCAGAACCTCGACAAGCGTCTTCCACAGGAAGCCGACCAGCACGTAGTTGATGAAGTCTTCCCATGTGCTGATGCCGATGACACCGGCCGCGATGGAACAGAAGATGAGGGTATCGGCGAATTCGCCGACGACGGTCGAGCCGATCAGTCGCGCCCACAGATGCTTCTCCTGCATGCGCTTTTTCATCATGACCAGAACCAGTGAGTTCAGTAGCTGTCCGACGAGGTAGGCGGCCAAGCCCGCGACCAGTAGCCGGGGAATGACACCGACCACGGTTTCGAGGGCGGCCTGGTTCTCGTAGAACTCTGCCGACGGGAGTTGCACTGCAATCCAGAAGCACGCAGCGGCGAGAATCAGTGCGCCGAAGCCCAGGTAGATCGCGCGTCGGGTCGCTTTGAAGCCGTAGACCTCGCTGAGCACGTCACCGAGGACGTAGGCGAGCGGGAACAAGAAGAATCCACCATCGGTGATGATGGGCAGAATCTGCAGGGGACCGAGCGAGAAGTCGGAATCCGCAAAGAAGGCGACCCCCTTGGTCGCCGCCACGTTCGAGATCAGCAGCGTTGCGGTGAAGAGCGCGACGATCGTCGGGTAATAACCCCGGCTGACGTGCGCAAATTTGGTTTCGTGGGTCGATTCGTCTTGCTGATCCTGAGCTGTCACGTCCGTCATCCAAGCACCACAAGGCGCTCGGATGCGAGTTGGCGACCGTCCAGTTGCGCAGAACACACCGAAGGCCCTGCGGTTTCACGTGGAACCGCAGGGCCTTCGGTGATGCAAACGAACTGATCAGGCAGCTACATGACCGCCGGTCAGCACGCGGTATGCGTAGGTGCTGGCGATCAGTGCGACGGGCGCCGTCACCAGAAGACCGATTCCACACAGCAGCGCGCCGATGATGTTGATACCGATCAGAGCGAGCGCCAGCAGGACCAACGTTCCGACGTTCGACGAGGTCAACGCGTAACTCGATTTGATTCCCGAAATCGCATCCTGGTTCTTGTCCACGATGAAGGTCAGCGTGTAGTAGAGCAGGAACGCCGCGATGATGCCGGGAATGATGCAGAGAGCCAAACCGACGTAAGTTGCCACTGCTACCAGGAAACCGCCGAGAACAACTGCGCCGATGTTGGTGAATTGGAAGAAGGTGCCGAAAGCCGGCTTGATTCCATCCAATTCGCTCAACGCTCCACGAAGGAATGCGGCTTGGATGATGTAGCCGACGATAGCGGTGACCAATCCACCCACGATCGACAGCGCGCTGAATTCGGTATTGGTGTAGTCGAAACCGTTGAAAGCGCCCTGGATCAGTCCGGCGATCAAGAACGCGATGATCGAGATTCCGATCCAAACCAATGCGTTGTCTTTGAACTTGTTCCAGCCGTAGGTAATTGCCGCGCCCACGGAAAGCTGCGGTCCACCGAATCCTGCGCCGTAGTCATTGGCGGGCGGCGGTGGGAAGTTGCCGCCTCCGGGAGGTGGCGGGTATCCACCGGGCGGTGGGTAGTTGCCACCGGGAGGGGGATAGCTTCCCCCCTGCGGCGGCGGCGGATATCCACCTGGCGGCGGGTAATTGCCACCTTGAGGAGGTGGGGGGTATCCACCGGGCGGCGGGTAGCTTCCGCCCTGCGGAGGCCCCGCCGGCGGGGGATAGCTCCCAGGAGGAGGCGTTCCCTGCTGGCCGTAGGGATCCTGGGGCGGGAATTGCTTTCCGTCCTCGGGATTCTGGTTGGGGTCGTGCCCACCGGTTGTCATATGCGCACCTAACCCTTGACTACCTGAGTTCCACCAGCGAGCTCGTCATGCTTGCCCTGCTTGGTGGGGCTGTTGTTGATCGTGACCGCGATGACGATGTAGGCGACCAACGCGAGGATTCCGCCGATGATCGGAATGATCGAGAGCAACGTGAAGGCGTTGCGAATCGCAGACTGCTGGACGGAGGGGCGAGGTGCGCCACCCGGACCGTGTACTGAAAGGCCCAGAATCATCTTTCCCAAAGTCCGACCCTGCGTTACTTCCATTGCGATGAAGTAAGCGAAGGTCAGAATTCCCGAGAACAGTCCCGAGACCAGAATCAAGCTGTCGGAGTCACTGACCAATAGAGCCAGAATCGCGGCGATGACGCCGACGATGATGCCGTCGATGATGCGGGCACCGAGTCGAATCCACAGATCGCCCGGCTGAGCACCCGAAGGCAGCCGGTTTCCTCCGCCGTACGCACCTTGGTCGTTGAACTGCGGAGGCGGCGGGAAGTTTCCTCCCTGAGGCGGCGGCGGGTATCCACCGGGAGGCGGGTAGTTGCCACCTTGAGGGGGCGGGAAGTTTCCGCCCTGTGGAGGCGGCGGGTAGCTACCTCCTTGCGGGGGGCCTGCGGGTGGTGGGTAACTTCCGGGAGGAGGTGTTCCCTGCTGGCCATATGGATCCTGGGGTGGGAATTGCTTCCCGCCTTCTGGATTCTGGTTGGGGTCGTACCCACCGGTTGTCATGTGTTCCCCTCAGTCGTAAATATCGCGCTCGAGTGTGACAGTGGATATGACCCTACTGGGATCAAAGAGCGATGTGGATGACATCTGCTCACTTGGATTCGGAGGTCACCTGTGGTTTAGGCTGCGTTGTATGACGAGTTCCGGGGGCAACAACGACGATTCTTCGAGCGATTACCAGGCAAAACCTGGGTACGGAGAATTTCCGAGCCTGCCTCCTGAGGGGTACGGCGTGTCCCCGTCCGAAACGCAGTCTTCACCTGAAGTTCCCGGATATACCACTCCCAACGAGCAGTACCCGGGTTATCCACCGCCGTCGTACAACCCGCCCGGTAATAACCCCCAGCCGGGCGGAATCGGTGAACCGAACCCGTACCTGCCGCCGCAGAATTTCGGACCGCAGAATCAATATCAGCAGAATCAATATCAGCAACCCGGACAATACGGACAGGCTCAATACGGACAGCCTCAGTACGGCCAACCTCCGAACCCGTACGGTCAACCGAATCAATTCGCGGGTGGGTACGCACCGCCGATGCAGCCGGTCGGCACCAATGGTCTCGCAATTGCATCGCTGGTTGTATCGCTTGCGGGTGGTTGCTTCTACAGTCTCGGCGGAATCGTCGGAA
Organism: Rhodococcus sp. WY5; assembly: GCF_018588185.1. Lineage (NCBI taxonomy): Bacteria > Bacillati > Actinomycetota > Actinomycetes > Mycobacteriales > Nocardiaceae > Rhodococcus > Rhodococcus sp. WY5. Next base: position 748,270 of record NZ_JAAMPR010000001.1, on the reverse strand, counting down.
TCATTCTGGGAATTGTCGCGCTCAATCAGATCAAGCAGACAGGTCAACAGGGGCGCGGGCTTGCGATAGCCGGAATTGCGGTCGGCGCGGCCTTCTTGGCAATTTTTGCCGTGATTCTCGTAGTCGCACTCATAGCGAGTGCATCGTCGTCGTACTGAAGTGTCGTCGTGCTGAAGTGCCGTCGTGCTGAAGTGGCGAGCGCTCACACGGGAGTGACGACGGACGACGCAGGAAGTGGCTTGCCGAAGTAATAGCCCTGGCCCATGTCGCAGCCGGCCCGCAAGACGTTGGCTGCGTGTTCCGCGGTTTCGACGCCCTCTGCGATCGAATCAAGCCCTAGCTTCCGAGCGATGTCGGCGATGGACTCCATGACCATGAAGGCGCGGTCTCCAGCACGACCCGCTGCGCTGACGGCCCAGGTCAAGGATTGGTCGATCTTGAGAATGTCGAGCGGCAATTCCGACAATGCGGAGAAGGACGCGAAGCCCGCCCCGAAATCATCCAGCGCGATTCGAATTCCCTCGTTGTGCAAGACATGAAGAGTCTCGGCGGCATGCCGGCCTACGACGCCGAGTTCGGTGACTTCCACGATTATTCTGCTCAGTGGCGTTTGTGAACTGTCGAGCGCTCCGAGGATCTCGTGAGCGGCGTGCGGGGTAGCGAGTTGGCGAGGCGAAAAGTTGACCGCGACCATCATGTGCTCAGGCCACGACGCTGTTTGGGCACAAATCATTTCCAGAGCTTGTAGCCCGATGGGAATGATGAGCCCAGAGGATTCGGCGGAGCGCATGAAATCTTGAGGTTCGATCAACCCTCGCAGCGGATGGCGCCAACGCAAAAGAGCTTCATAGCTGATAATTGCTGACGAGTTCAGATTGACCTGGGGTTGATACAACACCTCGAATTGATGGTCGTCGAGTGCCTCGCGAAGCTCGCGGACCATGCGTATTCCTTTTCGTCCTGAGTCGCCCGTGCCGCACGTGCGTGTCAGCGTGGATGCTGCAAGTGGGTACTGTGGTCGGATTCCAGGTTCAGATCCCGGGCGTGGTTTTGCAGGAACAACTCGCCCTGAATTTCCTTCGCCAGTCTCGACCGTACTTCACTATTCGAGAATTGCCAACGAATAGCTATTGCGGACGGCTTTGTCATATCGGACAATCGTAGTTTTGTTCCGACGAGGCACCGATTGATACGTCACTTACTTCGCCGGGAAAATCCACGGGGTCCGGGGGATCTTGCGAGAGTCGAATCGATCCGCCAATTGGGGTGGTGTGACAACCTCGCCGGGTTCGGCGAGACCGATGCTCGACGCGATCATCGTCAGAACCTGCTCGGCACTGCGTCCGGCCTCGAGTTGATCTGCCAGAGTCACTGCGCCGTCGCGCTTCGCGAGTCGCTTGCCTTCAATGTTCAAGGCAAGAGGAACGTGGGCGTACGACGGTGGTTCGATGTCGAGCAGCCGGGCAAGGTATGCCTGACGTGGAGCCGAGGTCAGGAGGTCGTCGCCGCGAACCACCTGGTCGATGTTCTGTGCACCGTCGTCGACGACAACGGCAAGGTTGTAAGCGGGCACCCCGTCTCCGCGGAGCAGGACGACGTCGTCGACTGGTCCCGTCACCTCGCCGAACAGTTCGTCATGGACGGTGAACGAGTCGATGCCGGCCCGTAGCCTCAGCGCGGGAGATCGGCCACTTGCCGATTTCTCGGCGCGTTCGGCCTCCGAAAGGTTCCGACACGTGCCGGGGTAGGCGCCGTCTGGAGCATGGGGCGCTGACGGTGCCTGCAGGATCTCCTTGCGTGTGCAGAAGCAGGGATAGGTCAGGTCACGCTCGCGCAATTGGTCGATAGCCTTGTGGTACAAGGGAAGACGGTGTGACTGCAATACGACTGGGCCGTCCCACGTGAGGCCGAGCCTGCGCAGATCGTCGAGTTGTCGTTCCATCGCGCCGGGGCGGACACGGTCGAGATCCTCTACCCGAATGAGGAAGTCGCGCCCGCTGGTGCGGGCGAAAAGCCAAGCCAAGAGGGCGGTTCGGAGGTTTCCCAGATGGAGATCGCCGGACGGGCTCGGCGCGAAGCGTCCTGCTCCTTCCACGTCAGCTGGCGAGCCCGACGGAGGCGAGCGGGTTCTCGGCGTCGTGCAGGGTGAGGCGGATCTGGGTTTCCAAAGCGTGATCGAGGTACTGCGGCGGATACATGGCGGGGCTTCCGAGTGCGTCGAGTGCCAATCCATTGACGGTTGAAAGCAGAAGTGCCGCTCTGGTTTCCGCTTCCGGAGTTCCGATGCCGATCAGAACTGTCGAGATGCCGGTGCGGATTGTGAACAGGGTTGTCCGGCGAATTTCGGAGAGTGACTCACTGGTTGCGGCGCGCACGGCAAACGCGGCGAGCACATGCGCCTCACGCGTGCGTTGCTCGTCGAGGGGCAGGAGTTGCGAGAGCGCCTGGAACAGGGCGGTATGCGGGTCTGCGTCGGCGGACGATTCGGCCAGTCGCGTCAACAATCGATCGACGAGTGTTCGCAGTGCGAATGCGAACATCTCGTCCTTGGTCGAGAAATGATGTTGCACTGCGCCGATCGAGACACCCGCCCGTTTTGCGACCTCGCGAACGCTGGCATTTTCCAGTCCGGATTCCGCGGCGACATCGAACAATGCCGCCGCAAGCAGGTCTGGACTCGTGGAGGATTTTCGGCGTTCCGGCATACCGCGACATTACATGCGTATGGAAGTAATGCCCACGTCAGGGGTGCTTTTTCACGCCTTCCGGCCGAGGAAGGCAAGGAGTTTCGTCGCTTTGTCAGCGTTGTCCGGAACCTGTATTTCCGGGCCGCACACACCGCTCATGCGGATCGACTCGCCCAGGCCCGCGGCGATCTCCGACACCCACTCCACGTCCGCGTCTCGCATCGTCGTATCGGTGCCGGTTGCGGCCGCGAGGTCCCAACCGTGGATGACCAGATCGAAACACAAGAACCCTTCGACCGTGGCCCCGAGGTTGGTCCTGCCGAAGTGCCCGTCGTATTCCAGGGTGGACTTTGCCGGATCGTCCAGAATTTCCTGCATCGAATCGCGGACGGCCGCCCAGGCTGCCGACGGGTCGTCGTCGACCGACGGACCGGGTGCCAATTCCAGGCCGACTACCTTGACCATGTCTCGTTCGCTGTCGAGTACGTGTCTCACCACGTCGCGGGCGGTCCAGCCCTCGCAGGGGGAATCGTCGTCCCAGCGGTCGGCGGGTACGGCATCGATCCGCGCCGTGAATCCGGCGGCCAGATCCCGATAACGCTGGGCGGGGGAGATCTCTGTTGAAGTCATGACAGCAATCCTTCTCCACCGCGGCGCGTCATGATTGATTATTTCGGACATTCACTCGATCTCCGGGGCCTCCGCCCAGATGTCCATCGGTACGACCCCGGCACTCTTGCCCTCGTCGTCGAGAAGTCGGCCCACCCTCTTCATCGATCGCAGCACCACTGACCTGTTCAGCACCACCAGGCCCGGTGCCTCTTGTGCGAGTTGTACTTCGGTAATGGGAGTTTCGCGAAGGGAGTGTGCGGCGATCGCGAGCAGTGTGTTGGCGCGTCCACCGGATATCCGCATGCACACCCGCGTTCCCGGCACTCGCTCCACCAGGGCACGAATCGTCGACCGGTCCGTGGGATCGACATATCCCCACACCCAGGTCACGAGGGGCCAGCCGGACAGTGGCAGAGACACGTCGCAGCGGAACACGATCTGGTTGCGCGACGTCAATTCGGCAAGTCGCCGCCTGACCGTACTTTCGCTGAGGCCGGTACCGACCGTGAGCTCGGCAATCGAGGATCGACCGTCCTCGCCCAGCTTCAATATCAATTGTCGGTCGACAGCGTCGAACGTCTTCCCGTGATGGCGCTGATCCGTCGGCGCGTATTTGTATCGCACAGGCCGGTCTGTCATCGTCGCCCGCTGCGCGGCATCGAGTACCTGCAATTTCCAATCGTCTCCGATCGCGAAGACCTCGGTGACGAGGTGTGCACGCGAACTGACGATCCCGGGTACCGACGCGAGCGACCGAAGCAGGAAGCGCGACAGGAAAGCCATGTCTCTGACCTCGACGAGAAGTGTCAAGTCGCCTGGGCCGCTTGTGTGTTCGACGCTCAGCACGTGCGGCCAGCGGGCAAGTCGTTCTGCAATCGTCAACGCGTTCGAAGTCGTGCAGTCGACTTCGACAAAAGCCAGACACGATTCCGGACGGCCATGGCCGGTTGCCCTGGCAGAGACCCAGGCGGTGCCGGAATCCTGTAACCGCTGCCAGCGGCGAGCCACGGTAACCGGATCCACTTTGAGCGCGTCGCCAACCGTGCGCCACGACGCTCGCGGGTCGAGTTGCAGGCAATTGATCAGGGCGAGGTCGACGTCGTCCAGTACGGCGGAATCCTGCGTTTCTTCGATCATGGTGCAAGTATCGTGCATCTTCACTGTGTCTGGGATCACTTCATTCATGCTCGAAGGGCAGAACGCGGTGGCGAGTGCCCACCGCGTTCATGCTGTGAAAGGAGAAACCAGATGTCATCGACCACGTTGCCCGCTGTTCCGACCGAGAGAAGCCTCGAGTGGGTGCAACGCCTCATCGGAATCGATACGACGAGTGCCGTGAGCAATCGACCGTTGATCGATCTCATTGCGGCGGAACTACGTCGCCATGGGGTCGAGCCGGTACTTGTTGCCGATGACGAGGGAACGAAGCTCAACTTGTTGGCAACGTTCACTCCTCCTGACGGAAGTACTGCCGGCGGTGTGATGTTCTCCGGCCATACGGACGTGGTGCCGGTCGACGATCAAGACTGGAGTAGCGACCCTTTCACGCCCGACGTTCGCGACGGAAGCCTGTACGGACGTGGCACGTGCGACATGAAGTCGTTCATCGGGATCGTCGTCGCTGCGATCCCCGACATCGTTGCGCGGCCGCTGGCGAAGCCTATTCACTTTGCATTCTCCTACGACGAGGAAGTCGGCTGCATCGGTGCGGCCGGGTTGGTCGAGGAGGTTGTTTCCCGGAACCTGTGCCCTGATGTGTGCGTCGTCGGAGAGCCGTCGGAGATGCGGGTCATTCGCGCACACAAGTCGATGAACGTCATACGTGTTGATCTGCATGGTGTTTCGGCGCACTCGTCGCTTACTCCGCAAGGAGTCAACGCGATCGAATACGGCGCGGAGTTGATTCGATTCGTCAGAAGCGCGGCCGACGAGCTCCGTGCGTCCGGCCCGTACGACGACGCATTCGACGTGGCCTGGACGACGTGTTCGGTCAATCTCGTATCCGGCGGGATCGCAGTGAACACTGTCCCCGAGGATTGCTCCATCACTTTCGAATTCAGGAGCATCAGCTCAGCTGGCGCCGCAGATTTGCTCGAACGCTTTGCCGCCGAGACGAATCGGATCGAGAACCTGATGCAGGAAGAAAACCCGTCAGCCTCCGTGACGATGCACGTGTCGGCCTCGGTCCCTCCCCTGGAGACGGATGCGAATGCTTCGGCGGCCGCACTGGTCGAACAATGGGGTGGTCGGGCATCGGACGAAAAGGTCGCGTACGCCACCGAGGCCGGGATGTTCGCGACTATCGGTATCCCCACTGTCGTGTGTGGGCCGGGAAGCATCACTCAGGCGCATGCACCTGACGAGTACGTGACACTTGACCAATTGGCACAGTGCGAGCAATTCGTTCGGAACGTCATCGCTCACGCCCGCGCCTGACCCACCCTGACCCCCTAAGGAAAACCATGTCCACGGCAACTACGCCAACCTCCGGAACAGTCACCCCGGAACGCCTGGCCGCTGCTCGCAAGGCGGTGATCAGCAGTTCGCTCGGCGCTGCGCTCGAATGGTTCGACGTCATCGTCTACGCATCATTCGCAGTGGTGATCGCCCATAATTTCTTTCCCGGCGGCGACAACACGCTCGGTTTGATACTGACGTTCGCGACGTTCGCGATCTCGTACGTCATCCGGCCGCTTGGCGGGATGGTTCTCGGTAGCTACGCCGATCGTCGCGGGCGCAAGAACGCCTTGACGTTGACGATGATGCTGATGATGATCGGCACGCTCATCATGGCCGTGGCGCCGACGACCTCGATGATCGGACCGTGGGCCGGCGTCGTCATCCTTGTCTCACGTCTCATTCAAGGATTCTCCGCCGGCGGTGAATTCGGTACTGCTACAACCTTCCTCGTGGAGACTGCGCCACACAAGAAGGCGTTCTACTCTTCCTGGCAAGTTGCCAGCCAAGGTGCCTCGGTTTTCCTGGCATCGCTGTTCGGATACGTGCTCAACACTCACCTTTCGCATGAAGCGCTCTACTCGTGGGGCTGGCGCGTTCCGTTCTTCTTCGGCATCATCGTCGGGCCGGTCGGACTCTACATCCGTGCCAAGCTTGACGAAACGGACGATTTCAAGACGAGCGTTCCGGAAAAGGCTCCGCTGAAGACGACGCTGACCAGGCATCTCGGCCGGGTGCTGACCGGTGCCGCCGTAGTGGGCGTCGCGACTATCTCGATCTACCTCATCTTGTACATGCCGACGTTTGCCGTGAAGAACCTCGGAGTTTCCGCCTCTGCCGGCTATCTCGGCGGCATCGTCGCCGGACTGGTCACCTTGATCACCGTGCCGTTGATCGGGCATCTTGCAGACCGGGTCGGACCGGCGAGAGTTATGACCTGGGCCGCCGTTGCGGCAATCGTCTTGGCCTGGCCGCTCTTCAAATTGATGGTCGATCACCCGTCGACTCTGACGCTCGTCCTGGTTGTTTCGGTCCTGGGTGTCATCATGGCGTTTGCCTTCGGTCCCTTGCCCGCCCTGATGAGTTCGCTGTTCCCGGCAGAGATCCGGGCTACCGGCATGTCATTGTCGTACAACCTCGGAGTGACTTTGCTCGGCGGAATCGCGCCGTTGGTCTTGACCTGGTTGATCAGTACAACAGGCTCGCTCGACGCCCCCAGTTACTACTACATGACGGTCGCAGTTCTTTCCCTCGGTGGGCTGTGGTCGGCAAGGACGCTTTTCAGGCAGAAGTGACGGCGGGGGAGCGCGGTCGGGATTACGCGACCGCGTCTCCCTCCGCCAGCGTGACAACGGTATCCGACCCGTGCCAGTCGGGGGCTTGGGTGCGGAGTAGAGCCGCCGGGGTCAGCGACGAGATTCGGCGGCATTCACGGGTCAAGTGGGCCTGATCGCTGAATCCGCAGTGCGCTGCGGATTCAGCGAGTCCCAGCGCGGGTCGACTGCGAGCGAGCGCCATGAAGCGCTGGAGGCGCAGGATCGAGCGCAGCGTTGCCGGGCCATATCCGAAGGCGTCGTTGCATCGACGTTGGAGTTGGCGCGAAGTCAGCGCCGCCGCGTCGGCGAGAGAGCTGACATTCCACGAATGTTCGGACAGTGCGGTGCGAACGTGGTTGATCACCGGATCGTGACGGAAACTCGAACTTACCCAACTCCGAACAGCGCTTTCGAGGATGGAGACCTGTTCGTGGTCTTCGGAATTTTCCAAGCGGTTCAACAGTATTCGTTCCGTGCGTGCGTCGGTTACATCGCTGAGATCGGCGCGAGAATCCCGAAGCTCGGACGCCGAGGTTCGCAACATCGGCGATGCCGATCCAGGGCGGAATCGAACACCCACGGAGCGTGTTCCGGGCGGAAGAGTGAATGACCATGCAGCGGTTTCGGGGCCACAGACGCGTATGCCGACGCCGCGTATCCACAGCACGTCCATGCAAGCATCGGGCACGAGGAGGTGTTCTCCTTCTGCGCACGCCGTCCAGCCACACACCAGGATGTCGGAGAGATCCGGGGCGACCGATTGTGGTGTGTACCAACCCATGACAAGAGCTTATCGAGCGGCACCGACACGAAGGCGACTTCAGTCGACCGGGCCGAAGCGGTATCCGAATCCCCTGATGGTTTTGATGTACTTCGGTTTCGCGGGATCGGATTCGAGTTTGGACCGCAGGCTGAGAATGGTTGCGTCGACTACACGCGTCCTTTCGTGGTCGGAACCCCACACGTTTCGGATCAGGTGATCACGTGAGTACACGCGCCCAGGCTCGGTCGACAGCTCCAGGAGTACCCGCCATTCGGTCCGACTGAGGACCAGCAGCTTTCCGCCCATCGTCGCCGTCATCGCACGTCGATCGAGGAGCAGGTCACCGTGACGTTGGTGTTTGCCGGGGGCGGGATGTGCGGTTTCACGAAGGATTGCGGTGACCCGAAGATCGAGCGCGTGAGAATCGATCGGGTTCAGCACAAAGTCCGAGACAGCGCGATGTGGTGCTTCGTCGATGTCCTCGTAGGTATCCACCAGCATCATGATCGGCATCGAACTGCGCAAGCGGATCTGCCGTGCGATCTCGTAGCCGTCGATGTCCGGCAGAAGGAGATCGATCACGGCGATATCGAAACTGTCGGTGTCCAGGTCGTCGAGTAGGCGGCGCCCGGTGCGGACGAGCTGTGTTTGATGACCAAAATGTACTAATTCGGTACCGAGTGTCTGGGCAAGCTCCGAACGGTCGGTAGCTGCAAGTATCAAGCTCACGTGAAATCCTCCCCCCGAAGGTGTTACTAGTCGTAACAGCTTGCATTCTGGCAGATCATCCACCGCATGGCCACAACAAGGTGGCTGATCAAAAGTTGAGGGAACCGGGGGCGTTCGTCGCTAGACTTCTTTCATGGGCACTCTGTTCGCGTTGACGCTGCCAGGCTTGCTCGTGCTGCTGGTCCTGTTCGCTTTCGCCGAGACTCTCTGGAACCGGCTCACCGGCGGCCGGGCACTGCCGTGGACTCGGGGACGTACGACTCGTCCGGTCTCGGCCGCGGGCTTCGAAGAGGTTGCTGCCCTGTTTCAGGGGTCCAAGCATCATGAATTCGAACAGCGTCAGAGCGCATTGATGCATCGTGAGGACGGAACGGACGGTGACCCGCCGTGGGTGTCTGTCGATCCGGAAGCTAACAAGGTCGTTCTCCGTCGACGGAGTTGACAGTCGCGAACAGTCGTCTGGCTCAGGCCCAGTGGCCGGGGCGGGTCAGTGAATCGGGCAGCGTGGTAGCCGAATCGCCGATCGCCGCGTTGATCTGGAACTGAGTGAGAAAGATACTGCCGCGGAGTTTTGCGCCGCGAATGTCGGTGCCGCGTAAGTCTGCACCGATCAGATCGGCTCGATCGAGTTCGCAGTCGCGGAGGTCTGCACCGATCAGGTAACTCCCGCGAAAGTTGGCCCCACGTAGATCGGAACCACGAAATTTGGCGCCGATGAGGTCTGCGCCGCGGTGGTCGAGTTTTCGACCCTTCTTGGTTGAGATCGGTGAGCGCACAAGGTTACTCGTCTGCAAGAGCAGTGTGTTGACTGCCGCTCGGTGTGCTGAGACGTCGACGGTTTGAATCTGCGAAGGTGTGCCGTTGGTCAGGCTTTCCGTCTCTGCGAGTGCAGCGTCGAGTTCCTTTCGTATCGAGTGGGTTTGCTTCAGCGAGCGGGCTTCGGCGAGATACCAGAGCAGTTCGTGCAACTGGCGTATGACAGGGAAGGTTTCGAACATGTCTGACGCGGTCTCCGGGGCATCACGCCAGCTGACGCCGTCGTAGGTCTGCTGTGAAACCTTCTGTCCCGCACCGAAACAGTCGTAGACGGTGCAACCGGTGAAGCCCTTCTTTCGCAATCCGGTGTGAATGCCGCAACGGAAATCCTGCTGCAGGTTCTTGCAGGGGTCGCCGGCATTCTTGTTGGTCGCGAAGTCGGAGGACTTGGAAAAGGGGAGTGCGACGCAGCACAGACCGAAGCAACTGCTGCAATCTGCGAGCAGATTGGTCTGGCCGGCAATCACGCGTACTCCCGATGGTTGGGTTGGACGGAAAGTCTGTCCTCGGGTTTGTGAGTCTGTCAAACGAAATTGCGTGGTTCGGCAGCAAGAAGTCCAGCGGCTCCGAGGTCGTATCCCGCGCAATTGCGGGGTACCAATCCGGCAGACGTGATTCTGGACCACGCTCGTGAAGTAGGTCGAAAATCGGGTGGACGGCCCAGCTCGCCTAGCCCATCTGCGACCTGGCGAAAATCACTCCCCATCCAGATCGAGGAGCGATACCCCCCGTGCCGTGAGCCGGAAGCGCAGCGGTCTCTTCGTAACCGTCTCAATGATCCCGGCATCGTCCAGGCGCTGAAGTCGCGGGCGGGCGAACTGGCTGGATCGACCCACCACCTCGACCAGGGTGTTCAACTTGATGGCGCGGTTCGCCTCGAAGCAGTGGGCCTGACCCAGGGTGAACAGGACTGCGCCGATGTGGTTGCTATCAACCGGCGGCGTCGACTCGCGATCGAGTCCCAAGTTCAGCGGAAATTCCTCATCCTCCACCAGAACGCGGATACGCGCCTCGAGTGTGTCGATCTTATGCCGCCTCTCGGAGAGGTCGAGCAGCAGTCGATGTTGCGCCTCGGCGATGATCTCCAGCATATCGATCAGGTAGGGCGTCAGATCTCCGCGGTTCAATGGATTCTCCGCGTCAGAGAATGCTTTGTAGTAACGATCCTTGTTGTCGGCGACGGTCGCCGACAATGCCAGGCTCGCATACGGAGCCAACACCTGTCGAAGGTCCAGCGCGAGAAGGTAGCGTCCGGTTCGGCCGTTGCCGTCGTAGAACGGGTGCGTGTACTCGAAGATGAAGTGCGCGACCACTGCCCTGATCAGTCGTGGAATCGAGTCGTCGCCCCCCTGGCTCAGCATGAGGGTCAGCGCGTCGTCGATCGCTGACTCGGGTACCACACCGGTGTGCACGACCTTGATTCCTGACGTGATCGATACTGGCCCTTGCCGGAACCGCTTCCCATCGGGGGCGTCCTCGTCGCGAATCTCGCCCCGAGTTACCGCGTCGTAGACGTCTCGGATGTCGTCGAGCGTCTGCGGACTCTCGGCCTGGTCGTTGCCGATATTGAGATAGAGCCGCGCCATCTCGGCGAACCGCTTGTTCGCGAGGGGTTGCTCCGCCCACACCATCTCGATTGCCTCGCTGATCTCCTTCCGGGTTGAGCGGACCTGTTCGATCTCGTTCGTTGCCTGGATCTCGTCGATCACCATGCGATGCAGGTAGTGGGTGCGCGCGAGGGCCGGCAGCCCGTTCCACTCAGCCCGGATCTTCGGCTCGAAGCTCATGATCCGTTCGATCAGCGCTGCGACTTCGGGTGTCATCAGTGCGAACGTCGAGTGTTCGCCGATCAGTAGGTCCCAGTGGACGGCGGCGGGAGAATCGCGTCGCGCTCGCTCCTCAGCATCGGCACCAGCACGATCTCGTTGGTGAAAGATCGATTTCAACGTCCTGTACGCCATCTGGTCTCTCCCTGTATCCACGCTATATTGCCGCCTTGCTTTCCATGCCTATCTTATCCAGAATGGGATCTGGATAAATAAGACTTGCGGCGCGGGTGTCATTTCATGACCAACGCGGGCTGCAGGAGCAGATGTGGCCATAGCTTCCCGAATCGGGTTCGGGCCATCGGCGGGCCACTCGAAATCACGCAGCAGCATTCCGATTCGGCGCGCTGCGGGATCGAAACCACCACGAGTCGGCAGACCGTCTGAGCTCGCAGAACATCGAGCTGAACCGAGACCCTGTTGCATTACTCGTTGCATGAGGACAGAAAAGAACCCCTGTGAACCGCTTCTCAGCAGTTCACAGGGGTTCCTTTGGCGGAGGATAGGGGATTTGAACCCCTGAGGGCGTTAACCCAACCCGCGTTCCAGGCGAGCGCCATAGGCCACTAGGCGAATCCTCCGTGGAGCAGCATACCCAATTGCGGGCGCGAAGCGTTAAACGGGTACCTGACCTGCGAAGAACCGGTGGAACTCGAGGTTTGCATCTCGGCCCCGGTAGGTGGTGTGCAGCGGCCGGAGAAAGCCGTCTACACTGTTCATTGGATCCCGCGCGGCGCGCATCCTGTGAACTCCCCCAGGGCCGGAAGGCAGCAAGGGTCAACGGGCTCTGCCGGGTGCGCGGGGTCCTCTATTTTTTCACATACCCGACCCCGCCTCGTCGGTGAAAGGCCGCTCCGGATGCCTATCCAAACCCAGATCGGGTTGATGAGCCATGAAGAACTCACCTCCGAGCATGAGAGCCAGAGCGCGAAGTACACGCAGCTCCAGGCGCAGAAGCTCGCACTCGATCTGACCCGCGGTAAGCCTTCCCCGGAACAACTCGACCTTTCCGCAGAGCTGCTGACGCTGCCCGGCGACGGTGATTTCCGTGACGGAAGCGGCACCGACTGCCGTAACTACGGCGGACTCACCGGTCTGCCGGAACTGCGCGCCATCTTCGGCGAGCTGCTGGGTATCCCCGTTGCGAACCTTCTCGCCGGAAACAACGCGAGCCTCGAGATCATGCACGACAACGTCGTGTTCTCACTGCTTCATGGCACACCGGATTCGGCCCGGCCGTGGGCACAGGAAGAGAAGATCAAGTTTCTCTGCCCGGCACCGGGCTACGACCGCCACTTCGCGATCACCGAGTCCCTCGGCATCGAGATGATCGCGGTGCCGATGAACCACGACGGCCCGGATGTCGTCAAGATCGCCGAACTTGTTGCGTCAGATCCGCAGATCAAGGGCATGTGGGCGGTTCCGGTTTACGCGAACCCCACCGGTGCCGTGTACTCCGAAGAAATTGTCCGTACGCTCGCGTCGATGCCGACGGCCGCGCCCGACTTCCGCCTGTACTGGGACAACGCGTACGCCGTACATCCGCTTGTCGGCGAGACTGCGCCTTCCTACGACATTCTCTCGATGGCAGCGGAGGCCGGACACCCCAACCGTCCGCTCGTGTTCGCGTCGACGTCCAAGATCACTTTCGCCGGCGCTGGTGTGAGCTTCTTCGGTAGCTCGGCGGAAAACCTTGCCTGGTACCAGAAGTTCCTGGGCAAGAAGAGCATCGGACCGGACAAGGTCAATCAGCTTCGCCACCTGCGTTTCTTCGGCAATGCCGACGGCGTTCGTGCGCACATGGAGAAGCATCGCGCGTTCCTCGCGCCCAAGTTCGAGCTCGTACTGCGGATCCTCGAGGATCGTCTCGGTGCATCGAAGGTCGCGTCTTGGACCGAGCCGAAGGGCGGATACTTCATCAGCCTCGACGTGGTCGACGGCACGGCCAAGCGGGTCATCGAACTGGCGAAGAACGCGGGTATCGCGCTCACCGCTGCCGGGTCGGCTTTCCCGTACAGCACGGATCCGGATGACCGGAACATCCGGTTGGCCCCGAGCTTCCCGTCCAAGGCTGAACTCGAAGTTGCCATGGACGGCGTGGCTACGTGTGTTCTGCTCGCAGCTACCGAATCGCGTCTCTCCGAGATCTGAGTTCTCGAAGCGGCGTGCCCGGTCGGTACTTTTCGGTCTTGTCTTGTACCGTTCGGAGCATCAATTCCCGACATAGGGTGTAAATCCCGGAGGTTGTAGTGACGGGCGCGATCAACGCTTCGGATGGGCCTTCTTTCGAGGCGCACACCGCGAAATCAGAGTCGGTCATCGAAGCTGACATACCGCGACGCACCCTCCGTGTCGGTGTTCTCGGATTCTCTGTACTCGGTGTTCTGGCAGTCGCGTCCGTGCTGATGGTTCTTTTCGCCGTGCCGATGAATACGCGGTACTGGGGGATCTTCGAAAATTTCCTCGATCTCGACGTCTACCGCCACGGCGGCAGCGTTGTGGTTCAGGGCCTTCCGTTGTACGACGGGCCAGTCCTGGACGGAATGATGTTCACGTACACCCCGTTTGCGGCTTTGCTGTTCACGGTGTGGGCGGTGCTCTCGTTCAAACAGGCGATTGTTGTGTGGACGGGTTTGAACATCGCTGCGTTGTTCGCAGTGATCTTGTTGTGCTGGAAGTACCTCGGTTATCGGCTCGACGTGAAGGCGTACGCCGTGAGTGCGTTGGCGACGACGATCTTTCTGTTCATGGAACCGATACGTACGACGCTCTGGCTCGGGCAGATCAACATCTTCCTGCTGCTCTTGATCGTGTGGGACCTCGGTCGGGACGAGAAGAGTCGGCTCCGAGGAATCGGGGCAGGCATCGCCGCCGGCGTGAAGCTCACTCCGGCCTTCTTCTGGGCGTACCTTTTCATCACTCGTCAATGGCGTGCGTTGGTGACGGCCGTCGTGACGTTCGCTGCGACCGTTGCGATCGGCTTCGTCGTGATCTACAACGATGCGTACAAGTACTGGACCGGCACTCTTGTCGACAGCGAACGCGTCGGACCGACGGATGCTCCGAGCAACCAGTCCGTGTCCGGTCTGATCGCTCAGCTCACTCACACTCCGACGCCGTCGCGGGTCCTGGTTCTAGTCTTCAGTGCGCTGGCGGTATGCCTCGGACTCGGTGCCGCGTGGATTGCTCACCGGCACGGCCAGAAATTGCTCGGCCTCACCATGACGGGGTTGACTGCGACCACTGTCTCGCCGTTCTCGTGGGGCCATCACTGGGTGTGGTTCGTCCCGCTGGTCGTCCTCGCCGCGCACTACGCGATGGTGTCGAAGAAGCGCTGGGCGTGGGTGGCGCCGTTCGTTTTCCTGCTCCCGGTCTTGAACTGGTCTCACACCTGGTGGGACCCGTCGGTCATTCCGGGTACGGATCGCTTCATCGGAATGGGCCTGTTCATGTTCGTGCCGCCCGAGTATCTGCGGATTCCGACCGTCGGCGTCTACCTCTGGGTCTTCACGCTTGCCGCGGTCTCGACGTTGGTTCTGTTCGGCTGGAAGAAGTGGAAGATTCCGGCCCCGGATGCGTCGGCGCCGGTCACAACTGCCGTCTGACGTGGCAGTATCGGACTCATGGCACTTCAACTGAACCTTGTCGGTGACCCCGAAGCTGATGCTCTCCTCGCCGAGGACCCGTTGGCGTTGTTGATCGGAATGCTTCTCGATCAACAGGTTCCGATGGAAACGGCCTTCCTCGGTCCGAAGAAGCTGGCGGATCGGCTCAGCGGTATCGACGTCAGGCGTATCGCCGACATGGACACCGACGAGTTCATCGCCGTCTGTGCCGAGCCTCCGGCTGTGCACCGATTCCCCAAGTCGATGGGTGAGCGTATCCAGCTCATGTGCCAGTTCATCGTCGAGAACTACGACGGCGACACCGCGGCGATCTGGACTTCGGGAAATCCCGACGGCAAGGAAGTGCTGAAGCGGCTCAAAGCCCTACCCGGTTACGGGGATCAGAAAGCCCGGATCTTCCTGGCGTTGCTCGGAAAACAGATCGGCGTCGAGCCGAAAGGTTGGCGCCAAGCGGCCGGCGACTACGGGCTCGAAGGTTCGAGGCGCTCGATTGCAGACGTGGTCGACGAACAGTCTTTGCTCGAGGTCCGCGAGTTCAAGAAGGCCGCAAAGGCAGCAGCGAAGGCCGACAAGAAGTAAGCCGCTTTCAGGACTTCCGGGACCCGCTGGCACGCACTACTTTCATCAGGTCGCCTGCGGGGCCCTCGAGCTGACGCGGCGGGCGCCACACTGCACGCAGGGATCGGTCGAGTTCCAAGCCTTCGACGGCTACGACCCGAAGTTCTCCCTGCTTCACCTGGTCCTCGACGGCCAGCGTGCTCAGTACCGCCGGGCCGACGCCACCGAGCACGCTGGTTCGAATCGCGGCCGAACTACCCAGTTCCAACAACGGTGCACCGCGCTCGTATTCGTGTAACGCCAGGTCGAGAGTCGTTCTGGTTCCCGATCCGGGCTCGCGCACCAGCAGCGGCGTCGCTGCCAGTTCGGCGACGGTCAGCGGCTTTCGTCGACGCGCCCATGGATGATCCGGATGAACGACCACGACCAGCGAGTCACGCGCGACGGTGACGCTGGACAGGCTCTTCGGAACGGTCGGTGACTCGACGAATCCGAGGTCGCACATTCCCACCTCGACAGCCTCGAGGACGCGGGTCGAGTTGTAGACCTGAAGGTGGACGGTGACACCAGGATGTAGTGACCGAAAGATACCGAGCCAGGCCGGAATCAGATGTTCGGCGACGGTCATGCTGGCACACACGGTCAATTCCGCGGATCGTTCGGTCCGCATCCCTTCGGCGACGTCGAGAAGCTGCCTCGAGTTGGCGAGGACGCGGCGCGCCCAGTGGACGATTACGGTCCCCTGCGGAGTCAAAGCCGCCCCCGTCGACCTTCGGTGTATGAGTGGCATCCCGAGCTGCCGCTCGAGTGCTTTGACGGCGCGGCTGGCATTCGGCTGCGCAATGTTTGCTGAACGGCTTGCCGCACTGAGACTTCCGTGATCATCGATGCCGATGAGTAGCTCGAGAGTGGTGAGGTCGGGCCACCGTCTGGTCATGCAAACAGGCTATACCGAACTTCACGTTCATATCGATTTGATATGCCGTGATGGTAGAAATCGCCCTACCGGAGCGATGGTGGCTCAAGGACGCTGGATGAGTGAACCGTGATGTGAAGTCCGTGGCCGAGAAACCCGCAGTCGCCCCTTCGTCAGAAGTACGACGGTGGTCCAGTGTGGCTGCATTGGTGCCCGGAGTTGCGTTGTGCGCCTTGGGGGCCACGGTCGCGCTGATAGCCGGTCGGTTCACCTCCGCCGTGAGTCCGTTGCTGATTGCGATCGTGGCGGGTGCGGTGTTGGCGAATACCGTCTCTTTGCCGGCGAAATTCCAACCTGGCCTGGCATTCTCGGCGAAACGGCTACTTCGGGTGGGTATCGCTCTGCTCGGGCTGCAATTGATGTTCTCCGACATCGTCGGTTTGGGCTGGGGAGTGATCGCCGTTGTGGTTGCGATTGTGTTCCTCGGTATCGCCGGGACCATGTATGCCGGAAAACTTCTCGGATTGGGTTGGTCGCAGAGAATTCTGATTGCCTGCGGCTTCTCGATCTGTGGCGCTGCCGCCGTGGCTGCTGCGGACGGTGTGGTGAATGCGCGAGAGGAAGAGTTGCTCACCGCTGTTGCGTTGGTGGTGATCTTCGGAACTCTGATGATTCCGACAATCCCACTGTTGGCCAACGCTTTCGGTATGAACGAGGTCGGTGCAGGCATGTGGGCCGGTGGGTCGATCCACGAAGTGGCGCAAGTGGTGGCTGCCGGCAGCGCTCTCGGCGCCACCGCGTTGGGTGTCGCGACCGTGGTGAAACTTGCGCGCGTGTTGATGTTGGCGCCGGTCATGGCGTTTCTGAGTATCCGGCAACGCAGGATGGTCGACAGCACTGCCGCCAAGCGTCCCCCGCTGATTCCGTTGTTCGTCGTGGCATTCATCTGCTGCATGGGCTTGCGCTCCACGGGCATCTTGCCGGATGAGCTTCTGGGGCTGGCGAAGACGGTGCAGACGGCGCTGTTGGCGGCCGCGATGTTCGCACTCGGGCTGGGGGTGCGGTTGAGCGTCATTCGTGGAGTTGGCGCCCGGCCATTCGTGCTGGCCGCGATTTCCACTGTGTGGGTGGCAACGATCGCCTACGTCGGAGTCGTGCTGGTCAGCTGATCGAGCGCTGAGTCCGCCACGCGCTCGGGCTCATCGAGAACTGAGTGCGAAACCAGCGCGAGAAACTACCCTGCGTCGAAAACCCGAGGTGCACAGCCACTTCGGTCAACGAATAGCGAGGGTTGGAGACAAATCGTTCCGCGAGGGAGCTTCGAACCGAATTGAGAACGGCCGTGAACGTATCTCCGGATTCGGCGAGATGACGGTGCAGTGTCCGCCGGTCGAATCCGAGACTGCGTGCCACCTGCTCGACAGAGCAGCGGCCGGTCGGAAGCAGAACTTCGATCAATTCCTTGGTGCGGCTGAGGGTATCGGAGGTTTCCGAGGCGGGAAGCGAGTCGAGGAACTGGCGAGCGTACGGCCGGAGTAACTCGTCGGAAAGTTGGTTAGCCGCATCCAGGTCGGCGGCGAAGAAAACGATACCGGTGAACTCGTGATCGAATTCCACCGTCTCGCCGAGGATTCGCCGATGCGTGCTCGTGTCTTTCGGGGCATTGTGCGTGAATCCCACGCTGACCGGTTGCCATCGAGAACCTAGGAAACTCCGCAGGATCTGCAGTGTCGCGCCGACTGCGAGTTCGACGCTCTGTCTGGTGTCGACCGGTTCGCCGACCTCGAGCGAGATTCGCAGGGTGGCGAGTCCGTTGACCTCGTTCAATCGAATGCGTAATGACTCGTTGTACGTGTGCTCGTATCGCATCAACACGTCGAGTGCGCTCCTGACGTCTGGTTCTTCCCTGATGACCAAGCTGAGGGGACCGAGATTGGACAGTCGACGCAGGCCGGCGAGTAGAAGCCCGAAGTCTTCGTGTCCGGACTCCGCTGCCGATCGCTCCAGGAGCGATGCGATGGAGGCGGCCGGTACCCATTGGTCGGGGTTCGCCAGGCTTGCCGGGCTCAGGCCGACACTTCTCATGAGGGCCACAGCGTCCACGTCCACTGTTCGGCACAGGTCGACGTATCGGTTCAGTGACGCGTAGCGGGCGAGTGGCTTCATGGGGCCCCCTTTACTCGATGTCCCGAAATGTTGTGTTGTGTGTCTCGTCAAGTTAAGCATGTGAGCCGGATCTCACATAGTTTTGTTCACATCAGTTCGGCACGACCAGGAAGCCGAGCACCGACTTCTGGAAGTTGTTGCGTACGAATACAGCTCGACCGTAATCGAGTCGAGCCCGCCCACAGAATTGGAGAGCATTGATGGCAAACGCCATTCGGTTCCACGAGATCGGCACACCGTCCGTCATGCGTTGGGAAGAGATCGAGGTAGGACGACCAGGCGCCGGAGAGGTTCGGGTTCGTCATGAAGCGGTGGGGTTGAACTTCGCCGACACCTACTTTCGAAGTGGCCTCTATCCTGCGCAATTGCCTGCCGGGATGGGCGTCGAGGGCGCCGGTGTGGTCGAAGAGATCGGCGAGGGAGTAGTCGATTTTGCAGTGGGGGACCGTGTGACCTACACCGGCAGTCCGCTGGGTGCGTACGCCACCGAGCGGATCATGGCGTCGTCCGACCTGATCGCGCTACCCGACGGCATCGCCTTCGACACCGCGGCCGCCATGACCATGCGAGGACTGACTGCCGCCTACCTTCTGCGTCGCATCTACCCGTTGAAAGCGGGAGACACCGTGTTGCTACATGCTGCGGCGGGCGGGGTTGGACTGATCTTCACCCAGTGGGCAAAACTGTTGGGAATCAAAGTGATCGGAACGGTGTCGAGCGACGAGAAGGCGAGCGTTGCCCGAGCTCACGGTTGCGATGAAGTCGTCATCTACACCCGCGAGGACGTCGTCGCGCGTGTCAAGGAGATCACCGGGGGCGTCGGCGTGCCGGTTGTGTACGACAGCATCGGGCAGTCCACCTTCGACATCTCACTCGATTGCCTTGCCAGGCGCGGGCTGCTGGTGTGCTTCGGAACGGCGTCCGGACCGACTCCGCCGATTCAGGCAATGCAGTTGGCAGTCAAGGGATCTCTCTTCGTCACCCGTCCGGCACTTGCTGACTACATCGCGGATCCCGCAGAACGTGCCGAATTGGCGGGCGAACTGTTCTCACACGTCGAGTCCGGGCGAATCAAGATCGAGATCAACCAGCGATATCCCCTCGAAGATGCGGTGCGCGCGCACCACGACATGGAGTCCGGTCGCAGTATCGGTTCCTCCGTCTTCTCCGTCTGAACCGAAACAGCACTTCCCAGAGGAATTGTCATGACCAATACTGCAACGCTGACAGAAAACCTGCTCCCGTCGACCAGCACGATCCACGTCGAGAAATTGACCTGTTCGATCGGGGCAGAGTTGTCCGGGGTGGATCTCGGAGAGGTCGCGCGAGACGATGCACTCTTCGCCGAAATCAAGGCATTGTTACTCGAGCACAAGGTCCTGTTTTTTCGCGACCAGAACTTCTCCAAAGCCGAGCACGTAGAACTTGCCCAGCGATTCGGTGAACTGGAGGATCATCCAGCTCTGGGCAGTGATCCCGACCATCCGGGCCTGGTCCGCATCTACAAAGACCTGGACAGCCCGCCGGAGCACTTCGAGAATGCGTATCACTGCGACGCCACCTGGCGCGTCAACCCGCCCATGGGATGTGTATTGCGTTGTGTGGAAACACCTCCTGTCGGCGGCGACACGATTTGGGTGAACATGGCACTCGCCTACGAGAATCTGCCGGCGCGGGTCAAGGAGCAGATCAAGGACCTGCGTGCCAGGCACAGTATCGAGTCGACCTTCGGCGCTCGGATGCCGATCGAACAGCGCCACCAACTGAGGGAACGCTTTCCCGACGCCGAACATCCCGTGGTACGAACACATCCGGAGACCGGCGAGAAGATTCTTTTCGTCAACTCGTTTGCCACGCACCTCGTGAACTATCACACGCCCGAGAATGTCCGCTACGGAATCGATTACGCCCCCGGCGCCGGAAACCTGCTCACCTACCTGGCCAGTCAGGCCCAGATTCCCGAGTATCAGGTTCGGTGGCGCTGGACCGAGAACAGCGTCGCGATCTGGGACAACCGTTCGACACAGCATTACGCGGTGCAGGACTACTGGCCCGCAGTTCGAAAGATGGAGCGCGCCGGAATCATCGGCGACGCACCGTTCTGATCTCTCTTCCCAGCCCCGAAGATAATTCATTCACTCGATCGGAGTCACGCTATGCATTTCCACGACGATTCACTGTTCCCCGAAACCCAGGACAAGCTTGTCATCACCGTTGCTCCCTACGGACCGGAGTGGGAACCGGACGATTTTGCAGAAGACCTACCGCTGTCGATGGACGAGCACGTCCAGCAAGCCGTCGACTGCTTCAACGCCGGTGCCACCGTTCTCCACATCCACGTGCGTGAACTCGACGGCAAGGGTTCGAAGCGTCTGTCGAAGTTCAACGAACTTCTCGGTCGCTTGCGTGAGGCCGTTCCCGAGATGATCCTGCAGGTCGGCGGTTCGATTTCGTTCGCTCCGGAAGGGGAAGGTGCCGATGCGAAGTGGTTGTCCGACGACGTGCGTCACATGCTTGCGGAATTGGAGCCCGCTCCTGATCAGGTGACGATCGCGATCAACACCAGCCAGATGAACATCATGGAACTGATGACCGACGACGACATCGCGGGTACGTCGATGCAGCGTCCGGAATTGGCCGATACGTATCGGGAGATGACCGTGCCCGCCGGTCCGGAATGGGTGGCAGAGCACCTGCGCCGGCTGCAGGCCGCCGGAATCCAGCCGCATTTCCAGTTGTCGAGCATTCCGCAGCTCGAAACGGTGGAGCGGTTGATCCGACGCGGCATCTACACGGGTCCGGTCAACCTCACGTGGGTCGCAATCGGCGGCGGCTTCGACGGCCCAAACCCGTACAACATGATGAACTTCGTCCAGCGTGTTCCCGACGGTGCGTGCCTGACCCTGGAAACGCTGATGCGTAGCGTCCTGCCGGTGAACACGATGGCGATCGCGATGGGCTTGCACGCTCGTTGCGGCAACGAGGACACCATCTGGGGCCGCAAGGGCGAGAAGATGACATCGGTGCAGCAGATCGAGCAGTTGGTGCGCATTGCAGGCGAATTGGGCCGCGAGGTGGCTACCGCGAAGGAAGCTCGCGACATCTACCGGATCGGTGAGACGTATGTCGACACCGACGAGACGTTGACGAAGTTGGGTTATGCACCCAACCGCCGGATCGGCCAGCTGGGATTCACGCAGCACGCCTGAGTCCACCCCGTCTCGTACAACAGCTCCGGGGGTGCGAACCGTGACGGTTCGCACCCCGAAGCCCCCGATCTACCTCGAGTACTCCTAGGAGAGTCATGGGACTGCAAGCTCCCGCCACACCACGTGTGGACACCGCGCTCGGAATCGGCGGACGACGAAAGTTATACCCGTGGATCGTTTTTGCCCTGGCTTTCGGTCTACTTCTCTCGGACTACATGTCGCGGCAGGTACTCAGTGCGGTCTTCCCGATCCTGAAAGCCGACTGGGATCTGTCCGATTCGCACCTTGCCTCCCTGAGCAGCGTGGTGGCATTGATGGTCGGGCTGTTGACGTTCCCGTTGTCGCTGCTCGCGGACCGTTGGGGGCGCGTCAAGAGCTTGATCCTGATGGCCGTGTTGTGGAGTGTCGCGACGTTGCTGTGCGCTATCGCTCAGACCTACGAACAGATGCTGGGTGCTCGGTTCTTGGTCGGTGTCGGTGAAGCGGCGTACGGCAGCGTGGGTATCGCCGTGGTGCTCAGTGTGTTTGCGCCCCGTGTGCACGCAGCTCTTGCCGGTGCGTTCATGGCCGGTGGATCGTTCGGTTCGGTCATCGGTGTGGCAATCGGTGGGTTCATCGCAGTTCAGTTCAGTTGGCGGTGGTCTTTTGCCGCCATGGCGATCTTCGGTCTGATTCTGGTTGCGCTCTTCCGTGCCCTCGTCACCGAGAAGAAGCTCACGGCCTACGCCGTCGAGGCCGCGCCGGATGCTGCCGGGGAAGCGCTCGGGCGCGACGGCTTTCGCGCGCCGGTGTCATCGTTGTTCACCAATCCGGCCGTATTGTTCGCCTACATCGGTGGTGGTCTCCAGATGTTCACCGCCGCTGTACTTCTGGCGTGGTTGCCGAGCTTTTTCAATCGCTACTACGATTTGGCCCCGGACAAGGCCGGCGTCACGGCTTCCGTATTCGTCCTCCTTGTCGGAAGCGGGATGGTGGTCTGCGGTTTCATCACAGACAGATTCAGCCGCGACGATTCGGCGCGAAAATGGACCACTGCCATCGTCTACTGCGCCATCTCGTTGGTGACGCTGAGCATCGGGCTCCGGTTGGCCACGGGGACAGCACAACTCGTGTTGCTCGGTATCGGTGCATTCTTCTCCGCCGGTTCGTCGGGGCCGACGGCAGCGATGGTCGCGAACCTTACCCATCACTCGATTCGAGCGTCGGCCATGGGAACGCTCACCGTCGCCAACAACCTTCTCGGGCTGGCGCTCGGTCCCTTCGTTGTCGGCATCCTCGCCGATCACCTGGGTCTTCTCGGCGCTCTACAGCTTTCGCCCTTCGTCTATGTCGTCGCGGCCCTCGCGTTGGTAGCCGGCAAGCGTGCCTATCCCGCCGGGATGAGGCGGTTGGCGACGTTGCAGAATCGGCCCGAGATACCCGGCGCCACTGAAGTAGCAGAAGTTCGGAGTTCCTGATGGATGAATCAACTACGGTAGTAATGGTTCCCGGTCTGCGGGATCATGTCGAAGATCATTGGCAGACTCACCTCGCGCGCAGGCTCGACAACGTTCTGACGGTTCCTCCCCTCGAGACCGACAAGCTCAGCCGCGATGCGCGGGTTGCGGCATTGAACGAGGTGCTGACAAGTGTCTGCGGGCCGGTGGTCCTGGTCGGGCACAGCGCCGGAGTCATGACAGTTGCTCACTGGGCGAGGGCGCATCATCGAGAGGTTGCGGGCGCACTTCTGGTCACGCCGGCGGATCTCGAACTTCCGCTGCCCGAGTCTTATCCGTCTCTCGAAGATCTCGACCGACACGGGTGGCTACCGATACCGCGTCAGCGTCTGCCTTTTCCGAGCACGGTCGCGGCGAGTCGGAACGATCCGCTCGCCGGGTATCGCCGAGTTGTGGGTTTGGCTGAAGGATGGGGGAGTCGGTTGCTGGATCTGGGTGAGGTCGGACACCTCAATCCGGCGTCCGGATACGGGTATTGGCCGCGGGCGGAGTCGTTGGTGCGGGAACTGCTCGAGTCGGTGTCGCGCGCTGCCTCGTCTCATGCCACGGATTCCGATGCGCAGGAGGAACACAGTCGTGCTTGATCTTGCTGCTCTGCTGGAAGACTCGGCCCGGCGGTACCCGGAACGGGATGCGCTGGTTCTCGGGGAAGCGAGGCTGACGTATGCGCAGTTCGACGCCTACGCGAATCGCATCGCCCATCTGCTCGTCTCGCGGGGTGTCGAGCCAGGTGACAAGGTGGCGTTGTCCTGCCCGAACGTTCTCGAGTTCCCGATCGTCTACTACGGCATTCTCAAGGCCGGCGGCGTCGTCGTTCCTCTGAACATTCTGCTCAAAGGGCGCGAAATCGCCTATCACCTGGCTGATTCGGAAGCAAAGCTGTACTTCTGTTTCGAGGGAAGTCCCGAATTGCCGATCGCTGAGTACGCCATCGCCGGGTTCGAGCAGAGCGAGACCTGTTCGGCCCTGATCGTGATCAGCGCCGAGTCGGGTGCACCGTCGTCGATCCTCGGAGTCGAGACTCTAGGCGAAGCACTGGCATCCGTGTCCGGCACGGAAACGCCTGCAGTCGCGGTTGTTCGTGAACCGACGGACACCGCGGTCATTCTCTACACCAGCGGCACGACCGGAAAGCCCAAGGGTGCCGAACTCACTCACTGCAACATGGTCTTGAATGCACTGTCGACCAACCGGTTGTTCGAGAGCGTTCCGTCCATGCATGAGCGTTATCTCCTGACTTTGCCGTTGTTCCACTCGTTCGGCCAGACAGTGACCATGAATGCGGGAATCTGCGTCGGTGCCACTTTGGTGTTGATGCCGCGCTTCGATGCGACCGCGGCACTCGAGATCATGGAACGCGAAAAGATCTCGGTCTTCGCGGGCGTCCCGACCATGTATTGGGGACTGCTCGGCGTGCTGGAGGAGGTAGTGAAATCCGGGGTGGATATCGAGACCGTTGCACAGAACATGCGGTGCGCGATCTCCGGTGGCGCAGCGCTTCCCGTCGAAATCTTGACACAGTTCAGGGAACGCTTCGGTGTTCAGATCCTCGAAGGGTACGGGTTGTCCGAGACCTCTCCGCTGGCCTTGTTCAGTGACCCGGAGAGCGACCCCCGGCCCGGTTCGATCGGCGTGCCGATCTGGGGCGTCGAAGCGCGGCTTGTCGACGACTCTTGGCACACGATCACCGGCCCCGATGAAGTGGGTGAGTTGGCCATTCGCGGGCACAACGTCATGAAGGGCTATTTCAACCGACCCGAGGCGACGGCGGAAGTCATGCGCGACGGATGGTTTCGCACCGGGGATTTGGCACGGGTCGATACCGACGGAAATTACTACATCGTCGATCGCGCGAAGGACATGATCGTGCGGGGCGGATTCAACGTCTACCCACGCGAAATCGAAGAGGTTCTGCTCACTCACCCAGCCGTCTCACTCGTCGCCGTCGTCGGGGTGCCGGATTCGAGCCTCGGCGAAGAAGTTGTCGCGTTCGTGATCCGAGAGCCGAGTGAAGAGATCTCCGAATCGGATCTCGTGGAATGGACGCGGGAACAGATGGCCGCCTACAAATATCCGCGTCGCATCGAGTTCGTGCCGTCGCTGCCGATGACGGCAACCGGAAAGATTCTCAAACGTGAACTGAATCAAGCATTTTCGATGGTCTGAGGAGATCGATGACTGACGTTCGAGCAAGTGAAGCTTTTCCCGTGACCCAGGCCATGAAGGATTCGGGTGGCTGGAATCCGTTGTGGGACGGACTTTCGGAGCTGGGTCCCGAGTGGACCGAGCTGTACATGAAGACAGCGATGCAGCCCTGGAACAGCGGGGTGCTGTCACCTCAGGTGATCCAGTTGCTGTGCATAGCCGTCGATGCGGCGAGCACACACATGTACGCACCCGGCGTACGACGCCATATTCGCGCCGCGCTCGACATGGGAGTGACCCCGAAGGAGATTCTCGAGGTGCTGAAACTGACCACCGTCGTCGGGATTCATTCCTGCAATGTCGGCGTTCCGATCCTGATGGAGGAAATCGCGAACCGGTGAGGGCGGTCAGTCCCGCTCGCGGTTCTCCCGTTCCTCCCGCTGACGCTGGAGGAACGGGCTCGGGTTCTGTCCGCCGATCGGACCGTGGCCGAGGACTCCGTGCTCGTAGGCCGACTCCGCGTGCAGGGCAACGTCGATTCCGCGGGCCTCGTCTTCACGCGAAATGCGGAAGCCGAAGGTCTTGTCGATGAGCTTTCCGAGACCGTAGGTCACACCGAAGGCATAGAGCGCGACCACGACGACGCCGACGAACTGCTTGCCCAACTGCGCGAATCCACCGCCGAAGAACAGACCTTCCGGACCGCCCGTCATCACGGCCGTCGCGAGGAGTCCGATCAGCAACGAGCCGACGATTCCACCGACGAGGTGCACGCCGACGACGTCGAGGGAGTCGTCGTAGCCGAGCTTGTGCTTCCATCCCACGGCGTACGAGCAGACGATGCCGGCGATCAGACCGATGACGAGCGCACCGAACATGTTCACCGTTCCGCACGACGGGGTGATCGCGACCAGACCGGCGACGACGCCCGAAGCTGCGCCGAACGTCGTGGGGTGTCCGTCACGATTCTGCTCGACGAACAGCCAGCCGAGTAGTCCGGTGCAACCGGCGACGAGTGTGTTGAGGAAGATCTGCGAGGCCATACCGTCGGCCGCAAGGGCCGAGCCGGCGTTGAATCCGAACCAACCGAACCAGAGCAGGCCTACGCCGAGCAGGACGAACGGCAGATTGTGCGGACGCATCGACTCGGCCTTGAAACCCATCCGCTGGCCGAGGACCAGTGCCAATGCCAGACCCGACGCTCCGGACACGATTTCGACCACGAGGCCACCGGCGTAGTCGAGTGCGCCCATCTGTGCGAGCCATCCCTGCGGATTCCACACCCAGTGAGCGACGGGGACATAGACGAGCAAGGACCAGATGGGGACGAAGATCATCCAGGCGGAGAACTTCGCGCGGTCGGCGATCGCACCACTGATGAGCGCTGCAGTAAGGATTGCGAACGTCAATTGGAAGGTTGCGAACAACACTTCCGGGACATTCCCGTGCACCGTCGACGGGTCGATGCCCGCCATGCCGATGTGCTCGAGTCCGCCGATGATGCCACCGTGATCGTCGCCGAACACGAGGCTGTAGCCCACGAACAACCACGCAACCGTGACGAGTGCGATCGAGACGAAACTCATCATGATCATGTTGAGTACGCCCGTCGAGCGGACCATGCCGCCGTAGAACAGTGCGAGTCCTGGCGTCATCAGAAGTACGAGTGCAGTACTGACGAGCAACCAGGCAGTTGCTCCGGCATCGATGGTGGCGGGCACAGTTTTCTCCTCACGCACGCGGACCAGCCCGCGTGCACGGAACCCACGATGGGTGCGTGCGGTTTCCTCCGCACTGCGATTGTGTTGCGAACATGTTTCGGGAGAAGTCGGCGTTGCACCCGCACCGGACCACCTGTCGTGGGTCGCCGGTAGTCTTTGCGCGTGGCCCTGTACCGGAAGTATCGACCCGCGTCCTTCGCCGAGGTGGTGGGGCAGGAGCATGTCACCGCACCGCTCAGCACGGCCCTCGACACCGGACGCATCAACCATGCCTACCTGTTTTCCGGCCCGCGCGGCTGCGGAAAGACGTCGTCGGCGCGAATCCTGGCGCGTTCGCTGAACTGTGAGCAGGGACCGACGTCGACGCCGTGCGACGTGTGCGACTCGTGCGTTTCGCTGGGCCCGGGCGGCACAGGCAACCTGGATGTGACGGAACTCGACGCCGCAAGTCACGGTGGCGTCGACGACACCCGAGAACTCCGGGACAAGGCGTTCCACGCACCCGCCGCATCTCGCTACCGCGTCTTCATCATCGACGAGGCACACATGGTGACGGCGGCGGGTTTCAATGCGCTGCTCAAGATCGTCGAAGAGCCGCCGGAACACCTCATCTTCATCTTTGCGACGACGGAACCGGAAAAGGTTCTCCCGACCATCCGTTCGCGTACACACCATTACCCGTTCCGCCTGTTGGCGCCGTCGACCATGCGCGGACTCCTGGAAAAGATCTGCGCCCAGGAGGGCGTACCGGTCGAGCCTGCGGTGTATCCACTGGTCATCAAGGCCGGCGGCGGTTCCCCTCGTGACTCGTTGAGTGTCCTCGATCAGCTGCTCGCGGGCGCAGGAGAAGAAGGTGTCACGTATCCGCGCGCGCTCTCTCTTCTCGGAGTCACCGACGTCGCGCTCATCGACGAAGCAGTAGACGCCCTGTCTGCCAGTGACGGGGCCGCGTTGTTCGGCACTGTCGATCGCGTGATGGACGCCGGTCACGATCCACGCCGATTCGCGCTCGATCTTCTCGAGCGCCTGCGTGATCTCATCTTGATGCAGGCTGTTTCCGACGCCAGCGAACGAGGATTGGTCGACGCTCCGGAAGCGGAGCTGGTCACGATGCGTGAGCAGATTCAACGAGTCGGCCCGGCCACGCTCACCCGCTTCGCCGAGACTGTCCATGCCGGACTCAGCGAAATGCGTGGTGCGACGGCGCCGCGGCTGCTGCTCGAAGTGATGTGCGCGCGAATGCTGCTGCCGTCGGCCTCCGACACCGAGTCAGCTGTATTGCAGCGGCTGGAGCGCCTGGAACAAGGTATTCCGGCTGCCGGAGTCGCGGCTGCTCCTCGCGCGGCAGCAACGCCGGCACCCACCGTGCCGCCGCTCGAACCGGAGATTGCTTCCAAGTTCCAACGGCCCTCTCAACGCAAGGCCGAGCCTGAGGCACGGCCGGAACCAGCCGCGCCTGCTCCAGCTGCGGCGCCGCCGGTTGTGGAGGCTCCTGTCGTCGAACCTCCGGTAGCGGCAGTTCCCGTCGTCGAGACTCCCACTGTCGAGATCGTGGAACCGCCGGTTGCCGAAGCTCCGGTGGTTGAAGCTCCGGTTGCCGAAGCTCCAATAGTTGAAGCTCCTGTGGTTGAACCACCGGTTACTGCTTCTGTCGAGGCGGAAGAGCTGATCGGGCTTGCCGAGCCGGAACCCGACTACGAGCCCGAGCCCGAGTTCGACGAGCCGGCGGTTGCCGAAGCTGCGCCGGTCTCGGCAGGCCCCACAGTCGAGACTCTCCGTGAATCGTGGAACACCTTGCGCAACAAGGTCGGTGAACGAAACAAGGTTCTTCCGGCCATGCTGTCCGCTGCGACGGTTCACGACGTGCGTGGACATGTCGTTGTCATCGCTCACGGCTCACCGGTCCTGGGTGCTCGTGTGACGCAACCGCACAACGCGGCGGTCATTTGCGAGGTCCTTGCCGAAATGTTCGGTGGCACTTGGCAAGTCGAGTATCAAGAAGGTGCGCCCACAGCGCCGACAGTATCGAGCGCAACCAAGGCGACAGAAGCTCCGAGCCGCCCTGCCGCTGCGCCCCGCTTCTCGCGGCCCAGTCAGGAGCGCGCAGCGCAGCAGCCCAAGGCCCCGCAGCCCCAGCGCGGAGATTCGGACGACATTCCGCCGCCCGAGGCCCCCGACTATCCGGAAGACCCTGGACCGGCCCCTGCTCCTGAGGTCGACTACGAGGCAACTCCTCCGCCTGCAACGCCGGAGGACGAGGACGAGATGTTTGCGGAGGCGGCTGAGCCCGCTGATCCGACTGCCAGACGTGATCCCGAGGATGTTGCAAAGGAACTCCTCAAGGACGTCCTCGGAGCTCGCCGCCTCGAAAGCTGAGTTGCCGAGTCGGTCCGTGTGCGTGAAACAGCTGTCGGAATCCAGCTGCACCACTGTGTGATCGAATTGTTATAAGTGCCGTTCCCTTTGTGCGCGCGCGTCTCGAAAGCGCGCCGGTTCGGCCTCGCAAAGCTGAATTGTATGTGGCTGGTTTGCTGGCACATTCGTTCGCTCAGTTCCGGTGTAACGAAACGTCGATTCGGACGATGGTCGCCGAAGAATATCTGGAAGTTCTCGTTGTCTGATGGGCATTCGAGTGCTGCTGTTAAATTTCGGTGTGTCACGAATGTTCAGATTGATAGTTGTCGGATGTTTGTTTTGCGGGGATCGACCAATTTGGGACATTCGGCGAATTGGCCACATATTCGGCATTGCGGCATTTCGGTGCATATTCAACTGAATATTTGCCGATCTCGAGTAAATGGCGGCCGTGAAACCGGGATCCGGTACGGATGTCCAAGCAGGAGCATGACCGGTTGCGAAGCAAATAAGTAACTCCGAGTAACAGCTAACTCTCGATTGCTGTCAAATTGCTGAAACACGTTCATTGCGCCGAACGACCTTCGTTATTTGTTTATGCCTTGAGGTGAATCTGCGTTTTACACACCGATGAGGGCGTGGTTAGTCTTCGGTCGATTGAGTCTCCCGTGGATGCGCGCGAAAATAGGAAGTGTAAGATGACTGAAGATTCAACTAATCCTGCGATTGCGATAGTCGGGATGAGCATGTGGTCCCCCGGTGCGCATGATCTGCAAGGATTTTGGGAGAACGTCCTCGCGCGTCGGATGCAATTCCGAAAGTTTCCGGAGTCACGGATGTCCCTCGACGACTACTGGAGCGCGAGCCCTGAAGACGTCGACAAGACATACGCCGATCGCGGCGCGTTCATGGATGGTTTCGAATTCGACTGGGTCGGTCGCCGGATACCGGAGCGGACCTTCAAGTCGACAGATCTCACACACTGGTTGGCTCTGGAAACAGCACTCGGGGCTTTGACCGACGCGGGCTACAGCCGAGGATCGGTACCCACTGGACGCAGCGCCGCAATCGTCGGCAACTCCCTCACCGGTGAAGAATCCCGGATGTGGTCGATGCGTTTGCGTTGGCCTTACGTCAAGCGCGCACTCGCTGTCGCAGCCGAAGCGCGCCAGTTGGACAGTTCCGTCGCCGATGCTCTCGCCGAGACGATGGAAGAGGTCTACAAGGGCCCATTGGTGGAGCCGAGTGAAGACACTCTCGCCGGCATGTTGTCGAATACGATTGCCGGCCGGATCTGCAATTATCTCGACTTCAACGGCGGCGGGTACGTCGTGGACGGTGCGTGCGCGTCCGGAATGCTCGCGGTGGCGACTGCAGCCGAAAAGCTGGCGTCCGGCGCGGCCGACTTCGTCTTGGCAGGGGGAGTCGACGTCAGCTTGGATCCTTTGGAACTGGTGGGATTCGCCCGTTTGGGTGCACTGACCCGTGGCGACATGAACGTGTACGACGCAAGCCGAAGCGGATTCATCCCGGGTGAAGGTTGCGGATTCGTGGCCTTGAAACGACTCGAGGACGCCAGGGCGGACGGCGACTACGTGTACGCGACGATTCGCGGCTGGGGCATCTCCACCGATGGCAAGGGTGGAATCACCAAGCCCCGCGCCGAAACTCAGGCCGAGATGATCCGTCGCGCATACTCGCGAGCGGGATTCGCGGCCAGCGAGGTTGCCTTCGTCGAAGGACACGGAACTGGTACTCCCGTCGGAGACCCCGTCGAACTGGCCGGCGTCCAGCAGGCCGCTCAGACGGACGGGCCCGTCGAGGCTCGTAGCATCGGCATGACGTCACTGAAGTCGTTGATCGGGCACACGAAGGCGGCGTCGGGCATCCTTGCGCTGATCAAGGCGACCATGGCCGTCAATCAACGAATCCTTCCGCCGCTCGCCGGTTGCACCGACCCGAACCCGGCGTTCGGAACCGAAGCGCCGGCACTCTTTCCGCTCGTCAACGGTGAGATCAGAGATCCGTCCGAGAAGATGCGTGCCGGTGCGCAAGCCATGGGTTTCGGCGGTATCAACTGCCACGTCGCGATCGAATCGGCTGATGCACCATCCAGCAAGCTGACACCCTCGCAAGACGTCCGCACGATGATGGCGTCGTATCAGGACACCGAGGTTTTCGTACTTTCTGCAGATTCCGCGGTGGACTTGGCGACCCGAGCGCGGGATGTTGCAGATCTGGCGGTTCCGTTGAGTGTTGCCGAGCTGCTGGACTTTTCGGCGAAACTCTCTCGAGTGATCTCGCCGACCGCGCCCTTCCGTGCCGCAGTGGTGGCCGGACGTCCCGCGCAGTTGGCCGAACGCATGCGTCAGCTTGCCGTGATCTGCGAGAACTCCGCTCCTGCATCCGGTCAGGTGAAGGTCGTGAGCAACGAGATCTCGATCTCGAACGCCGTCCACCACGACATCGGATTCCTGTTCCCGGGACAGGGATCCCAACAACTAGAGATGGCGCGCGTGCTGATCGAGCGCTTCGAGTGGGCACGCGAACTGGCGACCGAGGCGGACGGCTGGTTGGAGGGAGTTGGAGCGGAGGCGATCACGCCTCGAATTCTGCGGAACCCGGTCAAGAGCGCTGACGCTGCGGAATTGGCGAAGTGGAAGCGGGATCTCGCCCAGACGCAGTTCACCCAGCCTGCCGTCGCTTTGGCTTCGCTGCTCTGGTTCGAGTACCTCCGCCGATTGGGTGTCACACCCAGTGCTGTCGCCGGCCACAGTCTCGGCGAGTTGACCGCGCTCTACGCGGCAGGAGCTTACGACCAGAAGACGCTGATCACCTTGGCTGCGGCGAAGGGTGCGGCCATGGCTGTCAGTGGTGGTGGAAACGGCGCGATGGCGAGCCTGACCTGCGACCGATCGACGGCTGAGGCGATCATCGCGGAAACAAAGGGTTACGCGACCGTCGCGAATCTGAATACGCCTACACAGACCGTGGTTTCGGGCACCAAAGACGCGGTCGACGATGTGGTTGCCATCGCGAAGACGCGCGGAGTGTCGGCTCAGGCGCTTGCCGTGTCGAATGCTTTCCACTCCGAGATGATGAACGAGGCCGAGCGGGAGCTGATGTCCACTGCGCCCGTTGACGAGCAAGTCGATTCGCTGACTTGCCCCGTGTATTCCTGCGTCGAAGGGAAACGCGTACAGACGCCACTGGCACTTCGCGAATTGGTCACCAAACAGGTTGTCTCACCGGTCGACTGGGTCAAGACGGTAAGTGGAATCTCGCAGGACGTGGACCTGCTCGTCGAGGTCGGTCCCGGCCGTGTGCTGACCGGGCTCACCAAGGCGATCAATGGGACCGACGGCGTGCGCTGCTTCCCCGTTGCGTCCAAGTCCGGACGCGACGAGGACTTCAATGTCGCACTGGCCGCGATGTACGTACACGGCGCTCAGGTCCGATGGAACGAACTTTTCGACGGCCGGTTCGTGCGCGAATTCGTTCCTGCCGATCAGAAGGTGTTCATCGAGAACCTGGCCGAGGCGAAGCTGACGGTAACCTCTGCTCCCGAACCGCTCGCACTTGGTACGTCCGGCGGGGATCCGGCTGCGGCGCTGGCCGATTACCTGAGCCGACGCGGGACCTTCCTCGTCGACGTGATTCGTGCTGATGTAGGCAGTGGAGCGACTTCTCCGTCTTCTCCATCTGCTCCGACTTCGCGGGCAGTCACCAACGGCCACGAATCCGTGGCAGCGAAAGCTCCTTCGCCGGTTTCGGCTCCGGTAGTCGAAGAGCCGGCTGACGCGGGCGCTGGGTCCGTGGAAAGTGAGCTGATCAGGATCCTCGCCGATACGACGGGATTCCCCGCCGAGTCGATCACGACGGATCTGCGTCTGCTCGATGATCTGAATCTCGACTCGATCAGTGCGGCAGAGGCTATTTCGAAGGTTGCGCATCAGTTCGAGGTTGTCGACCTCGACCCTGCCGAGTTGGCCAACGCCACCATCGGAGAAGCAGCATCGCTGATCCTTGCGGCATCACCGAATCCCGGTTCTGCCGTTCCAGCAGCGAGTTCGGTGCAGTCGGACGTGTCGCGAATACTGCTCGAGGTAATCGCGGAGGACACCGGATTTCCGGTGGAGTCTCTCGATGTGGATCTCCACCTGCTCGACGACCTGAACATGGACTCGATCAAGGCTGCCGATGCGATAGCAACTGTGGCAACGCGATTGGGTGTTCAGGGTGATCTGGATCCGGCCGAACTCGTCAACGTCAGCCTGGGTGAACTCATCGAAGTGCTCGATCGATCCGCGAAAGAGAAGTCGGGGCAGCAGCAGCCGGTTGCGCGGGCGCTGCCGGTGAAGGCAAAGGGTCTATCAGCCGACAGCTTCACCTGGGTTCGCGATTACACCCTGGAAAAGGTTCGGAGCGAGACAGCGTTGCACGGAGTCCGAGACCTCACGGACACGACGTTTGTCGTCATCGGTGACGACGCCGGTTTGGTCGGAAGGTTGGAATCCGAACTGCGAGGGCGTGGTGCTCAGGTCGACATTCGCACATTCTCCGACGGCGCTCCTGCGAATGCGCAGCACGTGGTTGCCGTAATGCCACGCATGACCGATGATTCCGTCACCGAAATCGGCTTGCGCCGTGGGATCGAACACATGCACAAGATGGTTCCGGCGCAGCAAAGTGGAGGCGCACGAACCACATTGGCAGTGATTCAGTTCACCGATGTCGAGTTGGGCAATCCGGCGCCGGTACCGAGTGCGGCGGCTTTTGCCGCTTCGGTGCATCACGAGCGCCCCGAACTGGATGTCCGCGTCATAGGATTCGACGGCTCGACTGCGGACGCGGTGGTGGCAACCACCGTCGTCTCCGAGTTGGATTCGGTTGCATCCTATGTGTTCGCGACTTACGGCACCGAGATGGGACGCACGGCACTGCAACCGCGGGTTCTCGCCTCGAGCGACTACACCGTCCGCGAGAGCGGGTTGGGAAGTTCGGATGTAGTGGTCGTGACCGGTGGCGCGAAAGGCATCATGGCGCAATGCGCTCTGGCTCTCGGCCGAAAGACAGGCGCCGAACTAGTGCTGATCGGAAGCTCTCAGCGACAAGCGGGTGACGAAATCGCTTCCACTCTTGCGGACTTCACGTCTGCCGGTTTGAGCGCTCACTACTATCGCTGCAACGTCACGGATGCTGCGGCGGTGGCCGGCGTCGTCGCCCAGATCGAGGTCGAGGTTGGGCCGATCACCGGGTTTGTCCACGGTGCGGGGGCGAATGTTCCGCGGCGGTTCGAGAGAGTCGACAGCGCTGCGGCTTTCAAGGAGGTTGCACCTAAAGTCCTGGGCGCAGCCAACTTCGTCGAAGCGCTCGCTGATCGCGACTTGAAGCTGTTCGTGGGCTTCTCCTCCATCATCGGATTCACAGGTATGCCCGGAAACAGCTGGTATGCATACGGAAACGAGCTTCTCGACGAAATGGTGATGCGGTATGCCGCCGGGCACCCGAAGACTCGGACGTTCTCGCTCGCGTACAGCGTGTGGGGGGAGACCGGCATGGGCGCCCGCATGGGCAGTGTCAACCACCTCGCGAAGATGGGTGTCATGCCGATTTCCACGGCTGCGGGAGTGGATCATTTCCTTCGTCTGGTCGACAGCGGACCCGAGGCGAGTCGTATCGTCGTGACCAGTCGACTCGGCGGTCTGGACACCTGGGCGCCGGCAGCACCGGCTCTGCCGGCGGTGTCGCGGTACATCGACCAAGTGGTGACCATCGAGCCGCAGGTAGAACTGGTGACCCGGACGACGTTGTCCACCTCGGCGGATCCCTTTGTCCTCGATCATGTCTGGAAGGGATCGGCGCTGCTTCCGACGGTGTTCGGGCTCGAGGCGATGTCGCAGGCGGCGGCCTATGTCACCGGACGCGTGACTCTGGGCCGCGTCCGCATCGACGACATCAAGCTGGATCGACCGATCGTCGTCGACACGGTCGAGGGCACCAGAGTCGAGATCAAGGCAAGCGTCGTGGAGCAGGATCGTGATGCTGCAGGAACGCGGGTGCATGTCACGATCGGCACCGAACGGACCGGGTACGGACGGCCCCATTTCTCGGCCGACTTCATCTTCGGGCTGGACGAAACACTGCCGGAGTTCGAGAAGGAGTTGCCGCGACCGGTGCTCGACATCGATCCGTTGGACGATCTCTACTCGTGGTTGCTGTTCCAGGAGGGCGATTTCCGCCGACTCGAAGAGATCTCGAGCCTCGATTCCGAGCACATTCTCTTCAGCGCTATTTCGCGAGCCGACCGTAAGCAGCACCTCCTCGGTGATCCCTACTTCCTCGATTCCCTGCTCCAATCGGGTCAGATCATGGTTCCGCGGGAGATCTGTCTTCCGGTCAACATTGCGCGAATCGACATGTACGACGGACGATTCGAGGCTCGTTCGTTCACCGCGTACGCCTACGACAAGGTGCAGACAGAGACCCACATGCAAGCCGACGTGGCGGTGGTGAAGGACGGACGAGTGGTGATGCAGCTCGAGGGATATCGCTCCCAGATTCTCTCCCACGACGAAAGCCGTCCTACGGCTGAGGAAATCGCGGATCCGACTGCGCGCGACGCACAGATCATTCTCGACAAGCTCGCGCAACACAGCCGGGCGTTGGGAGTGAAGAGCCCGCGGGTTGTGGTCGCGCATACCCCGGGGATTCACGAGTTGACCAAGTCGGAACGCCACGAGCAGGAGAAACCGATCGCCGAGGCGGCCGTGAACATTCATCTCGATGAGGATGTGGTGATCAAATGAGTAATGCCTTTGCCATCGAATGGCAGGAAACCGGAAAGCCCGTCGTCGTCGGTGATATTCCGCCCTCTGTGGATGTCTCGCTCTCGCACGACGGCAGTAAGTCACTCAGTTCGGCCGGCGACTGGCCTCAGGGATGTGACATCGAACCGATTCGCGCCCGAACCGTCATGCAGTGGAAGGCGCTTCTGGGTTCGGCGCGGATTCCGCTGCTGGACGAGTTGATCGCGGGCGGCGAATCACTCGATCGTGCGGGAACCAGGCTGTGGGCGGCGGCCGAGGCGATCCGAAAGGCCACGGGGCAGAGGTCGGTTTCTCTGGCGATGGGCGCCAGGGAGGACGACGCAGTGACCTTCCACGGCGGCGCAGACGGAAGCGTGGTGGTTTTGACTTTTCCAGCTCTGTTGACGGACAACGAGGAGCGGATTCTCGCGTTTGTGACTCATGAGGAGGATGCGGAAGAACCGGCGCAGGACTCGGCACCACAGTTCGACTCCGGCCCGTTGTCGGCGAAGTCTCTCGCGCAGTTCGATCCGATGGCCTACGGCTCCGACGTGCATGTGGTGGCCCGGAGCGGCTATCCGGCGGTGACGATCCGGTTCCCCGTCGGGTTCCGGGACGCGTGCAACGTCGGTGGATCAGTGGGGTTCGCGAGCTTCGCGCTGTGGTTGGGCGCTTTGCGAGAGAGGGGAACCGGACCGATCTCGAAGCAGATCGTGGAGGACATGGCGACGGGTCGTTGGGGCATGGTGACCAACAACTCCGAGGTGTTCATCGATGCGAACCTGTACACCGACGACATTGTCGAGGGGACGATCTGGATCACCGAGCTCACCGGTCCGGATCGGGCAACCACCAATCTGCATGTCGAATGGTGCCGGGTCGACGGCGAGACGCGCACTCACATCGGGTGGAGTGCGATGCAGACGACGTGGGTGGAAATCCTCTCCCACGGTGTGGTGGCGGCACGGCCGATGCCGCAGTACTTCCACGATTTCATCGAGCCGATGACGATTCCGACGGGGACGAAGAACATCGCTGTTCCCACCGAACCGAAGAACGTCGATCGTGGTTCCGTGATCCGCTCGGCTCCGATGGTGCCGCGCAATCCGTACCTGCTCGAATCCGAGGTGTTCTCGACGACGTTGCAGGACGGAAACGTCGTGGGCAACATCTACTTCGGCAACTATTACATCTGGCAGTCGAGGGTTCGGGACAAGTTCCTGGTCCGTTCTCAGCGTGAGGCCATGGCGGCCAGAGGCGCCCTCGGGGAACTTCGTTGTGTGCACACCAGGGTTGAGCATCTGCGCGAGGTCATGCCGTTCGACGACGTCCTGGTCACGATGTCCCTGTCTGCCCTCTACGAGAGGGGGATCGACCTCGAGTTCGAGTACTTCAAGGTCAATGAGGACGGATCACGGGAGAAGCTCGCGATCGCTCGGCACAGAACTGTCTGGACGATGCCGGGCGCTCCGGGAGAACTGGAAATCTCTCCGCCGTCGAAACTTCCACAGTCGCTGATCGATTCGGTGCTGGAGGCGATCGACGGAAAGTAGACGGGGGATTTTCCGAGATCGAAGTGGAGAGACGGGTTGCGTTTTCCTTGCGGGAGAACGCAACCCGTTTCGATGGGGAGGGGAATGTATGGGTATCGGGGTCTCCAGAAGATCGGTTCTGAAAGGGTCGGTAGTCGGCACAGCGGCTGTTGCTTTGGGTGCAAAGGCAGGTGCTGCTCCGGCGGGGAGTGTGGATATCGAGTCTCCGTTGATTTTTCATTCGCCGGAGTTCGAGCCGTTCTGTGACGAACTACATTCGTTGTCAACGCTTTCCGGAAACGAGATCACACTGACAGCGCAAGTGGGGCAACATGCCTTTCATCGGGATTTTCCCTCGTCCCCAGCACTGTCGTACCGCAGCGGAGAGAT
Organism: Rhodococcus sp. WY5; assembly: GCF_018588185.1. Lineage (NCBI taxonomy): Bacteria > Bacillati > Actinomycetota > Actinomycetes > Mycobacteriales > Nocardiaceae > Rhodococcus > Rhodococcus sp. WY5. Next base: position 710,141 of record NZ_JAAMPR010000001.1, on the reverse strand, counting down.
CGGTGGCGGTTATCTGGGCCCTACCGTCGAGGCGCATTCCGGCGAGCCGATCATGTTGACGTTCGAGAACGATCTGACCGGACATCCGTTGGCCGCGGACATCGATATGACGTTGCACGGAATGCAGGCAGACTTTCGCGCTAACCCGCCGACGTCGTTGCACTTGCACGGTGGAGTCACTTCACCTGAGAGCGACGGCCATCCGGAGCTGCTGGTGATGCCGGGACAGGCTGCGATGCATCACTTTTTGCACGGTCAGGAAGCCGCCCACCTCTGGTATCACGATCACGCGATGGGCATCACCCGGCTCAACGTCTACGCCGGTCTGATCGGCAACTATCTGATCAGGGATGAATTCGACACCGGCGAACTGGGAAATCCGTTGGGGTTGCCGGCCGAGGAATTCGAGATCCCGTTGATCCTGCAGGAGAAGATCTTCACGCCGACAGGCGCCCAGAACGGCCGATCCACCATCTTGATCCCGGAAGGATCGTGGGAAGGCGGCGCGGTGGGCGACGTCGGCTTGGTCAACGGCAAGGTGTGGCCGGAACTGTCCGTGGCTCGGGGCCTTTACCGCCTCCGCATCGTCAATGCGTCGTCGGCAAGTGTGTGGAATCTTCACTTCTCGAACATGATGACGTTCTGGGTCATCGGCAACGACGCCGGAATGCTCGACGCGCCCGTCGCGGTCAATGCCTTCCGCTGCGCACCGGGGGAGCGGTACGACCTCCTCGTCGATTTCACCGGACTGTCGGAGGGATCGACGGTGGAGCTTCGCAACGACGAGGCGCCCCCGCTACCCGCCGCTGTCATCGGTGAAGTGACTATGCCGCTGTTCTGCCGGTTCCGCGGTGACGCCAGGCGCGGATTCACCGGTGGTGTTCCGTCGCAACTGCGCGGTGGGCGCCGGCAACGTGACGTTCTCGCCCCGTTGGAGCAGCCGACGGTAATTCGCACGGTGACGGTGAGCCAGCAACTGGAACTGCGGAATCCACCGGCTCAGATGACGTTGAACAACCTGACGTTCAGCACCACGGACGTCGAGAGGCCGCGGCAAGGCACCGTCGAGCAGTGGAACATCGTCAACACCACGCCGGACCCGCATCCGATACACCTGCACCTGGTGAATTTCCGGATTCTCGGCAGAACACCGATGCGGACGCTGGAGTACTTGATCCGACATCCGCAGCCGGTGATCGGCAACAAGTGGACTCCGTCGCCCGAAGGGTTCGAGGCGGGGCCGATGATCGCGCCGGCGCCGTGGGAAGCGGGAATGAAGGACACCGTCAGGGTGGACGGCGGCACCGTCACCCGGATCATCGTGCGATTCCCCACCGCGGATGAGCTGGGTTTCGATCCCGACGCGATGTTCGATCGTCTTCCGAGCGGTGGGATGACGGGCAGTGGGATGACGGGCGGTGGGATGACGGGCGGCGGGATGACGGGCGGCGGGCGCCACGATATGGCTGATTCTGGTCGACTCCAGGGATATGTGTGGCATTGCCATCTACTCGATCACGAAGATCACGACATGATGTTGCCGTATCGCATCGTGCCGTGAGTGCTTCCGGGGGCGCACCCGAAATGAACCGAAGCGGGCAGGCGTTCGCGCACCTGATCACCTCGGTCACCTAGCAGGATCGCTTCGGTCCTTCCCATGAATTTGGAACACGTTCTACAGTGAAAGGGCTGAGGTCTGTACCTCGGCCATGCGCCACCACCGAAGGTGGCGCGGACGATCTGCAGACCGGTTCGACGAATTACACGGAAGGAACACCTCACAGTGACCACAGAGGCATTCATTTATGAAGCCATCCGTACCCCGCGAGGCCGCGGCAAGAAGACCGGGTCGTTGCACTCGGTCAAGCCGATCTCGCTGGTCACGGGTCTGATCCAGGAACTGCGCGTGCGCTTTCCCGACCTCGACGAGGACCGGATCTCCGACCTCATCCTGGGCGTCGTCACCCCCGTTGGCGATCAGGGAATGGACATCGCCCGCGTTGCAGTCAACGATGCGGGACTGCCCGACACCGTCGGCGGCGTTCAGCTCAACCGTTTTTGCGCTTCCGGCCTCGAGGCCGTGAACATGGCTGCTCAGAAGGTTCGGTCCGGCTGGGACGAACTGGTGATCGCCGGTGGCGTCGAGTCGATGTCCCGCGTTCCGATGGGATCCGACGGTGGACCGTGGGCACTCGACCCCGCCACCAACTACGACAACTACTTCGTGCCGCAGGGCGTCGGCGCAGACCTCATCGCCACCATCGAGGGCTTCTCGCGTGACGACGTCGACGCATACGCCGTGCGCTCGCAGGACCTCGCCGCCAAGGCGTGGACCGGCGGATACTTCGCCAAGTCGGTAGTGCCGGTCAAGGACATCAACGGCATCACCATCCTCGACAACGACGAGCACATGCGTCCGGGCACCACGGCAGAGAACCTCGCCGGCTTGGCTCCCGCGTTCGGTGTGATCGGTGAAATCGGCGGATTCGACGCCGTGTCGCTGCAGAAGTACCACTGGGTCGAGAAGATCAAACACGTTCACCACGGCGGCAACAGCTCGGGGATCGTCGACGGCGCTGCCCTCGTGCTCGTCGGTAGCGAGCAGGCCGGCAAGGACATGGGTCTGACGCCGCGCGCTCGCGTCGTCGCCACCGCCACCAGCGGCGCCGACTCCACCATCATGCTCACCGGCCCGACGCCGGCGTCGAAGAAGGTTCTGGCAGCTGCCGGCCTGACGGTCGACGACATCGACCTCTTCGAGATCAACGAGGCATTCGCTTCCGTCGTCCTGAAGTTCCAGAAGGACCTGAACATCCCGGACGAGAAGCTCAACGTCAACGGTGGCGCGATCGCCATGGGTCACCCACTCGGTGCAACCGGCGCGATGATCACCGGAACGATGGTCGACGAGCTCGAGCGTCGTGGCGGCAAGCGCGCCCTCATCACCCTGTGCATCGGCGGCGGTATGGGCGTTGCCACCATCATCGAGCGCGTCTGACGCGGCGTCCGTCCTTCCAACGAGGCTTACCAGGAGTCAAGCAAAGTGACTGATCAGAACATCATCAACTGGGACCAGGACGCCGACGGCATCGTCGTGCTCACCATCAACGATCCCAACCAGGGCGCAAACACCATGAACGACGCGTACATCGCGTCGATGAAGGCCACCGTCGACCGTCTGGTCGCCGAGAAGGACTCCATCACCGGTGCCGTCATCACTTCCGGCAAGAAGACCTTCTTCGCCGGTGGCGACCTCAAGAACATGATCAAGGTCGGCCCCGAGCAGGCCGAGGAGATCTACAACCACAGCGTCGAGATCAAGGCAGACCTGCGTCGCCTCGAAACTCTCGGCAAGCCGGTCGTCGCCGCCATCAACGGCGCGGCACTCGGCGGCGGCCTCGAGATCGCTCTCGCGACCCACCACCGCATCGCGGCAGACGTCAAGGGAGTCAAGATCGGCCTGCCCGAGGTCACCCTCGGCCTGCTGCCCGGCGGCGGCGGCGTCGTGCGTACCGTGCGGATGCTCGGCCTGCAGAACGCGCTCATGGGCGTCCTGCTCCAGGGGCAGCAGCGTGGACCCGTTCAGGCCAAGGAAGTCGGCCTCATCGACGAGGTCGTCGGCTCGGTAGAGGAGCTGGTTCCGGCTGCGAAGGCATGGATCAAGGCCAACCCCGAAGGCGGCGTTCAGCCGTGGGATGTCAAGGGCTACAAGATCCCTGGCGGAACTCCGTCCACTCCGGCATTCGCTGCCAACCTTCCGGCGTTCCCCGCGAACCTGCGTAAGCAGCTCAAGGGCGCTCCGATGCCGGCTCCGCGCGCCATCATGGCCGCAGCCGTCGAGGGTTCGCAGGTCGACATCGACAACGCGCTGCTCATCGAGGCTCGCTACTTCACCTCGCTGGTGACCGGCCGCGTCGCGAAGAACATGATCCAGGCGTTCTTCTTCGACCTGCAGTCGATCAACGGCGGCGGTTCACGTCCGGCAGGCATCGAGAAGTCCACCATCAAGAAGGTCGGTGTCCTCGGCGCGGGCATGATGGGCGCGGGCATCGCGTACGTCTCCGCCAAGGCAGGCTTCGACGTCGTGCTCAAGGACGTCACCATCGAGGCTGCGAACAAGGGCAAGGCGTACTCCGAAGGCATTGAGGCCAAGGCGCTCTCGCGCGGCAAGACCACGCAGGAGAAGTCCGACGCACTCCTCGCCAAGATCACCCCGACGGCTGACCCGGCAGATTTCGCCGGCGTCGACTTCGTCATCGAAGCAGTTTTCGAGAGCCAGGAACTCAAGCACAAGGTGTTCCAGGAGATCGAGGACATCGTCGATCCCAAGGCACTGCTGGGCTCGAACACCTCGACGCTGCCCATCACGGGTCTCGCCACCGGCGTGAAGCGTCAGGAAGACTTCATCGGCATCCACTTCTTCTCGCCCGTCGACAAGATGCCGCTGGTGGAGATCATCCGCGGTGAGAAGACCTCCGACGAGACTCTGGCTCGCGTGTTCGACTACGTCCAGGCGATCCGCAAGACGCCGATCGTGGTCAACGACTCGCGTGGCTTCTTCACCTCGCGTGTCATCGGCACCTTCATCAACGAGGCCATCGGCATGCTCGCCGAGGGCGTCGAGCCTGCCACCATCGAGCAGGCCGGTATGCAGGCCGGTTACCCGGCTGCGCCGCTTCAGCTTTCGGATGAGCTCAACCTCACCCTCATGCAGAAGATCCGCAAGGAATCTGCCGACGCCGCCAAGGCCGAAGGCAAGGAACTGCCGGCAGATCCGGCCGGCGAGGTCATCAACACCCTCGTCGAGAAGTTCGATCGTAAGGGCAAGCTCGGTGGAGCCGGCTTCTACGATTACGCCGAGGGCAAGCGCACCGGCCTGTGGTCCGGACTCCGCGAGAACTTCAACTCCGGAACCTCCGACGCCCCGATCCAGGACCTCATCGACCGCATGCTGTTCATCGAGGCGATCGAGACGCAGAAGTGCTTCGACGAGAACGTCCTGATCACCACGGCGGACGCCAACATCGGCTCCATCATGGGCATCGGATTCCCGGCCTGGACCGGTGGCGTTCACCAGTTCATCGTCGGTTACGAGGGCGGCACGGCCGGCTTCGTCGCTCGTGCAAAGGAACTCGCTGCGCAGTACGGCCCGCGGTTCACCCCGCCGGCTTCGCTAGGGGCATAGCCCCCGTGCGCCTTTTTGGTAGTTACGGCTACCAAAAAGGCGCACAGGGGTTTATCCCCAGCTGGTGAGTTATCCACAGACGAACTCCGACAGCGAATTTCACGTCAGTCCTGTCGGAGTTCGGCCTGACGCTTGGTGCCATGACTACGTCTCATGTTGGAAGCGAGTTTCTCCGGATTCTCGATGCGCAATCCGGTCTGGTACGGCAACAGCAACTCTCGTCATTCGGATACAACCGAGGGATGCTGCGGAACTTTCTGGACCGCGGCGAATGGCAGCGCGTTCTACAAGGCGTGTATGCAGTGACCGCTGGCCCGCTCACCAGAGAAATGATCTTGAACGCCGCTTGGCTTTATGGTGGCCCGCAAGCGATTCTGAGCCACGACACTGCAGCTGAGGAATGGGGGATGCGTCGCATCGACGCAGACAAGCCAGTCCATGTCACCGTGCCCTACGGCAAGTCCGCTCGCTGTCAGTCCGCGACAATCCGCCGAGTTCCAGCGCGAACGTCGGGTGCACTTGTCAGAGTGGGTGGCGTGGTTCACCCCGGGGTAGTCGTCCACCGATCCCGAGCCCACCGATACATCGGCGTGCCGTCAGTCATACCTCGAACGTCGCGGGCGGATACCGCGATTGATCTTGCGACCGCCGAATCCACAGCGCGAAGCGCCTACGTTTCACTCATCACCACAGTGACAAATGCGCGAATTCCGTTGAACGATGTGCGTCGTCGGATTGACGAACGAACACCACATCGATTCAAGGGTGCGCTTTCCGATGCGGTACGACTCCTGGCAGACGGGGTGCAGTCAACGCTCGAATACCACTATGCGGTCGACGTGGAGCAGGCGCACGGGTTGCCGTCGGCCAGACGCCAGTCTCCGGTCCGCGTCGACGGCCGCACGCTGTACGAGGATTGCGACTACAGCGAAGTCAGTGTGCCGCTGATCGTGCGTCTCGACGGTCGGTGGGCGCATTCCATGGCAGAAGTGGCATTTCGTGATCGCCGCCGTGACAATGCGGCAGAGCTGGCAGGTCGTCCGCGGTTGGTCTACGGATTCGACGAGGTGATGAAGACCCCGTGCCAGGTTGCGCACGAGGTGGAGACGGTCTTGCGGCGGGGAGGCTGGGTGAGGACGCAGTCGGGTGCCTGCGGCACCTGTGCGCCTTTTTGGTAGTGCCGACTACCAAAAAGGCGCACAGGGGCTTTGCCCCTAGGCCTTCCACCACGGGCGAAGCGGCACATGCGCCTCACCCTTGGGGCCGAGCTTCACGGCCAGAACCTGGTGCAGCTGAACGACATTGCGCTCGAACCCGAGTCGTGAGCCGGCCATGTACAGGCCCCAGACGCGGGCGGTTCCTTCGCCGACCTCGGCGACGCACGCGTCCCAGTTGTCGACGAGATTCTGGCACCATCCGGCGAGCGTCAGTGCGTAATGCTCGCGAAGGTTCTCTTCGTGACGCACTTCGAGGCCGACGTTCTGGATCTCGGAGATGATGCGACCCGAACCGGTGAGCTCCCCGTCGGGGAAGACGTACCGGTCGATGAATCCGCCTGCCTTGGCGCTGCTTCGATTGTCCGGACGGGTGATGCAGTGGTTGAGCAGACGCCCACCCTCACGCAGCTTGCCCTTGAGAAACTCGAAGTACGCCGGGTAGTTTCCGACGCCGATGTGCTCGGTCAGGCCGATGGAGGACACTGCGTCGAATCCGGTCTCGGCCACGTCGCGGTAGTCGGAGAAACGGACCTGGGCGAGATCGGCGAGGCCCTCGTCCTCGATGGCCTTCTGTGCCCAATCCGCTTGCTCGCGAGAGAGAGTCACGCCGATCACCTTGACGCCGCGTCTGGCCGCGTAGCGGACCATCGAGCCCCAGCCGCAGCCGATGTCGAGAAGTCGATCACCCTTCTGGAGTCCGAGCTTCTCGAACACCAGGCGGTACTTGTTCTCCTGGGCTTCTTCGAGCGTCTGTTCCGCATTGTCGTAAGCGGCACAGGTGTACGTCATGGACGGGCCGAGGACGTACTCGTAGAAGGTGTTGGAGACGTCGTAGTGGTGATGGATGACTTCGGCGTCACGAGTCTTGGAGTGACGCAGTCCTTCTGCGACGCGACGCCAGCGAGGGAGATGTTCCTGGGGCGGCGGGGCGATGGGCCGCAACAGATCCCAGCCCAGGGAGCGCGTGATGCTGGCGAGCGTCAGTGCGGACGGGCGCTTGAGGTGGAGTTCGTCACCCATGATGCGCAGGATCTCGTACGGATCACCGGGGTGGACGCCCTCGGCTTCGAGATCGCCGGAGACGTACGCGCGGGCCATGCCGAGGTCACCGGGAGCTGTTGCGAGATAAGTGGTTCCGCGAGTCGACTTGAGGTGCAGTCCGTAGTCGGCATCTTCGGGGCCGGCGGTGCTGCCGTCGTACGCGGTGAATCGAAGCGGCAGCATGCCGTCGGAAAGCGTCTCGAGAATCTCGGCAATAGAGAGCTTGTCCTGGCTTTTGGAGTCTTTGAACGTGGTCATTTACGTTGCACCGCCTTAGAGAATAGATCCAATAAACGGGATTTCGGGTCGTAGCGTTCCTTGAGTCCGATGTACCGGTCGCCGCCGTAGTACAGCTCCTCGAAGTCTTCCTTCGAGTAGTAGGAGTCGGAGTAGAGCGATTTGTGTCCGTCGAAATCGCTGACCTTTTCTTCGATCAGTCGATTTGCTGCCCCCTCGCGCTCACCGGGAACGATCGGCACCGAAGACCAGAAGCCGATGTTGACGTAGGTGCGCTTGGGTTCGAGGGGGTAGAGGGGCCACGGCCGTGATGCAGAAGCGGCGGCCGGGCTTGGCTCACGAAGACGCAACGGGCACAACCACAGTGGTTCGATCGGGATTTCCTCGAGGAACCACGAGACGAAGTCCGCGGTTCGTTCGATGGGTACCTCGACGTCCTGGACGACGCGTTCGCGCGGGGGCTTGCCCTTGCGCTTTTCGAGGCGATCTCCGATGTCGTACTTGTGGTCGAGGGCGATCAGCTTCCAGTAGAAGCTGCTGCGCAGGTACTGCTTGGGCCAGAAGCGCCGGATCTTCGGGTTCTGTGCACCGAAAGCTCGTGAGCACCAGAACCAGTCGGTGTCCCAGCGCCACAGGTAGTCGCGAATGGTCAAGCGATCCGTCTTGGGCTGGGTGAGTGACGAATGCTGGATCGACCGGTAGAAGATGTCCTGGTCGGTGTAATCGCTGACCGGGCCTTCCTCGTCGGTTTGCGCGCCGAGTGTGAGGTAGCTCTCGGAATCGGTGAAGACCACCCCGTCGAGATAGTCGACGGCGATCCCGTCGTACTCGCGCTCGGTGACGATGCGATCCATCGTTTCTTCGAGTTTCTTCAACGAATCGAAGCGCACGTGGCGCAAGGCGACGTACTTCTTGACGGGTTCGAGTGCGATCTTCAATCGCGTCGAATAGCCAAGGGTGCCGTAGGAATTGGGGAAACCGAAGAACAGTTCGGCGTGTTCGCCGTCCGGTGTTGCGGTGATGATCTCGCCGCTTCCGGTCAGTACGTCGATTTCGAGTACCGACTCGTGCGGCAGGCCGTTACGGAACGAGGTGGACTCGATGCCCAGGCCGGTCACCGCACCGCCCAGGGTGATGGTCTTGAGTTGAGGCACGACCAGGGGCGCCAGCCCGTAGGGCAGCGTCGCGTCGACGAGGTCCTCGTACGTGCACATGCCGGCGACGTCGGCTGTGCGCGCCTGCGCATCGACGGCGATGACACCTGCTAGACCGCTGACGTCGAGGCCGGGGGCCGACGTCTTGGCGCGAGCGCGGAACAGATTGGATGTCTTCTTTGCCAGGCGTACAGAAGCATCGGCGGGAATGGCGCGGTATGACGCGAGTAGGCGTTCGACGCCTTCTCTGTGCTGCTCGAACCCCATTTCACGCGCAGCATCGGAACCCGGGCCTTGCTTTGTCCGGATTCGATCTAACTTCTGAACTACCCCATTGAACGAGAGAGTCACACCCTGACGCTATCGGTAGTTGCGTGTGCAAGCTATCCGGAGGGGTATTAATGCCCGAATTTGATCGAGTTGTTGCAATCGAACTCGGTAAATGCTCCGAGTGGTGAACCAGCTCACACGGAATGGGTAGATGGTCGAGATACCCGGGCGCAGCAGGCAGTATGGAAAGGAATATCTGCGCAGTTCGAGGTGCGGATTCGGGTAGTCATTCGCGGTATCGAGCCGCGTTGGTCGAGCAAGGAGACGTAGGGCATATGGGTCAGGTCAATGCAATGAGTTCGACAGTCGTCACAGCAGCACCCGACAAGGTGCTCGCGGCGCTCTCGGACTACGAGACGGTTCGCCCGCGAATCCTGTCCGAGCAGTACCTCGACTACAAGGTCGTCGAAGGTGGCCAGGGTGACGGAACCGTCGCGCAGTGGACGCTCAAGGCGACGGAAAAGCGCTCGCGCAACGTCAAGGCGACAGTGACGGTCGACGGCAACGTCATCACCGAGAAGGACGCGAACTCCAGCCTCGTCACCACCTGGACCGTTGCCCCCAACGGCACCGGAACGACGGTGACGACGCTCACCCAGTGGCAGGGTGCCACCGGTATCGGCGGCTTCTTCGAGCGCACGTTCGCTCCGAAGGGTCTGCAGCGCATCCAGGCCCAGGTCCTGGACAACCTCAAGCGCGAACTCGTCTAACCGATCCTGCATCACTGAGATGGCGTCGTACCTTCACCGGTACGGCGCCTTCTTTCATGGGCCGGTAATGATCCGTCCGAATTCGGTGAGTGCGGGGTTTCCGCTTTCCCAGTAATCGCTGTGAACTCCGAACCCAGGCTCCCCGGGAGATCCGGTGAATACCTGCGCGCCGAATTCCGGATCCGACGGGTCGAACCCGTGGACTCCGAGGATCTTGGGGATCAATTGGACCGGATCCCAGAAGGCCGTCGTCGAATGAACATGGTGAGCCATCTCGGCGGAGTCGACGCCGTCCAGGCTCAGTTCGTTCACGCGCTCGGCATCGACGCCGGGGCTTGCGACAAAAACCAGTTCATCGACGTCGAGAGAAGCGCCACGGGTAGTCGCGGCACCGACGACGGTGCTGCCGTAGGAATGACCGATCACCACGTTGTGCGAAGGCGGGCCGTCATGCGAGGCTCGTAACCCGTCCTGGAAGCTGTCGAGCCTCGGCGCTGCGGAGTTGGCGTACCGATCCGAGGCTGCGTCGGGAATGCCTGGGGGAGCGTCGTATCCGGACCACAGGATCACTGATGCGGCTTCCGTTGGCGCCGCCCTGACCGCCGCGTCGTACATGGCCTTGGTTCGTTGCAGGTCTCCGCCGACGCCCGACAGCCCGGAGCCGGTTCCGGGAACCAGTGTTGCGACGTTGCCGGCGGCATCGGGATTACCGACTGCCACGACGGCATGCCCATCCGTGACCGAGAGAAGGAACGTGTCCGGTCGAAGTTCGCCGCGCACGGCCGTGTATCCGGCAGCTACCGTTCGATCCGGTAACTGCTCGAGCGCAGAGAGGTACCGCCGGTTGTAGTAGTCCCGGTCCAGAGCGGGAAGGCCGTCCCGGCTACCGATGGACGGATCCCACCTCGCCAACGCGTCTTTCTCGTTGGGCGTGAGCGATTCCCAGAGTCGGTGTAGCTCCGTTGGTGTCCCGGGGAGTGTCGACCTCCCGTCGAGGATGTCGAGGACAGTGCGGTCGAGGCGATCAGGCTGATTGCCAAGGAGTGATCCGATCTCTCGGAATGCCGCACCCAGAGCAGTCGCGGCCCGGTTGTCTTCGTCGTCGAGTGCCGTCAATGCAGTGGAGATCTTCTGCTGAAAAACCTGTGCAGCCGTGTCGTTTTCGGAATCTTGCATGGCGTCGGCCAGATTCCACGGCTGCTTCGTCTCAGGTGCCGATACCGCTCCACTGTCTGACACCGTCAAGCCGTGTTCGAGAGTCGCCTCCTCGACCAGGTCCAGAACTGATTTTCGCGCCGCACCGATCGTATTGGACGCTCCGGCATACAGATCCGCAACTACGCGAACCGCAACCGACAGCCGCGACGAGGAAAGCGAGATACCAGACCATTGCGCTGCCGCCGCGCTCGACGCTTGTCCCTGCCAGAATTCGCGGACGGCGTCGATGCTGCGTCCGGCGTCATTGCCGAGGACTTCGATCTGCCGGTCGATGTCGATCAATTCCGAAGCGCTTGTGCGCAATTTCTCCGGTGACCACGTTCGAAGCTGAGAGACGGTGGGCTGCATCAGTAGGCTCCGCGCAGTTCGGACACCACTTCGCCCTCGGCAGCGTCGTACAGACGTGCTGCGGCAGCGGTTCCCGACGCCATGAGTCCCAACTGCGTAGCCAGGTGCCGGTACGCGTCGGCGATGACGCCTGCATTCCCAGTCGACACAGCCGCGACGGCGGACGAGTTCAGGGCCGCCGCGGCTTCGAAAATCGGGCCGGCGGAATCGATCCCCGAGATCTGATCCGCAATTCGCGACAGATCAGCTGAAAGTTGCTGCAGAGCAGCGAAATTTACCTGAAGTATCGGCCCCATGGCAGAACCGTATCCAGGTGAGCGGGCTACCTCGGCGGTGCCGACATACCTGTGGACAAGTGGAATTTCTCCACAGAAGACAGGTCAGGGGGTTGTGAGGAAGGCGGTGACTCCGCTGGTGACGGCGGACGCATATTCCTGCTGACCGTCCGGGCTCGTCATGCGCGCTGCCTCGTCGGCATTTCGCATGTTGCCGAGTTCGACCAGAATCGACGGCCGCTGCGACAGATTGAGTCCCGTCAGATCGGCGCGTGGTGCCAGCCCGTCGTCACCGATGTAGGTCGACGGGGTGAGTCCGGCTGTGACGAGTGAGTCGCGCATGGTTTCGGCAAAGGTGACGGACGGGCCGGCCTGCACCGTATTCAGCGGGGGCGCGGAGTAGCAGACGTGGAAGCCCTCGGCCCCGGCCGCTGCGCCGTCCGCGTGAATGCTCACCACTACGTCGGCGCCGGAGGAATTGGCGGCTTCGGCACGTGCGTCGACGCATGATCCGACGCTAACGTCATCGGGTCGACTCAGGACCACTGTGGCGCCTTGGCCTTCGAGTTCGCTCTTGACCAGGCTCGCGACTTCCCAGTTGAAGGTGTGCTCGGGGAACCCGGCATCGGTGTTGGTGCCGGTGGTCTGGCAGTTCTTGGTGCCGCCGCGGCCCGTGGGGACCTGGGTGTTGATGCTGTCGTCGTTCGCCCCGCTGTGCCCGGGATCGAGGAAGACGACCTTGCCGGTGAGCGCAGCGGGGACGTCAGCGGCGACAGTGCTCAGCGGAGACACCTCGACCGAAGTCGTGGCCTCGGCAGTCTCGGTCGGAATCGTGCACGCAGCGCTCAGAAGCCCGGCCCCGACCATGGCGATCAGGGCAGTGGAGCGGAACACACGTGATGCCATGTTTGACCCTCTTGACGGTTTTACGGTGTCTGACTGGTTCCGGCGCACCCGCTCACGGTAGCGCGCACCGACTACGCTGGTGGGGATAACTCTGTAGAAAGGACCGCTCGTGCAACCAGGTGGAGCACCCGACATGTCTGCTCTGTTGGCTCAGGCTCAGCAGATGCAGCAGCAATTGATGGCGGCGCAGCAGGAAATGGCTCAGGCCGAAGTGACCGGTCAGGCCGGTGGAGGACTGGTTGTCGCCACGGTCAAGGGCACCGGCGAGGTTGTCGGTCTGCAGATCGATCCCAAGGTCGTCGACCCCGAAGATGTCGAGACGCTGCAGGATCTGGTGATCGGCGCGATCGAGGACGCTTCGCGCAAAGCACAGGAAGTCGCTGCTGAGAAGCTCGGCCCGTTGGCCGGCGGACTCGGCGGAGGCCTTCCCGGTCTCCCCGGCTTCTAGAAACGAGAACGCGTGTACGAAGGTCCGGTTCAGGATCTGATCGACGAACTCGGGAAGCTTCCCGGAGTCGGGCCGAAGAGCGCTCAACGCATCGCTTTTCACCTGCTCTCCGTGGAGCCTCCCGAGATCGACCGTTTGAAAAATGCATTGCAGCGCATCCGTGACGGCGTTCAGTTCTGCACGGTGTGCGGAACTGTCTCCGATCAGGAGAAGTGCCGCATCTGCGCCGACGCACGTCGCGATCGCACGGTGATCTGCGTCGTGGAGGAACCGAAGGACGTCCAGGCCGTCGAGCGCACCCGTGAGTTCAAGGGTCGCTATCACGTGCTCGGCGGTGCGCTCAATCCGCTCTCGGGGATCGGGCCTGACCAGTTGCGTATCCGGGAGTTGTTGGCTCGCATCGCAAATCAGGAGGACGGCGTCGACGTGTCCGAGGTCATCATCGCCACTGACCCCAACACCGAGGGTGAGGCGACAGCTACCTATCTCGTTCGCATGATGCGAGACATTCCGGGGCTCACGGTGTCTCGGTTGGCTTCGGGTCTTCCGATGGGTGGCGATCTCGAATTCGCAGACGAGTTGACGCTGGGTCGCGCATTGTCCGGCCGTCGTGAATTGTCGCGGAACGCTTGATGAGCGGCACGGAGCAAGGTCAGCAGGTGCGTCGTACGTCCGAGCAGACGCGTGCGCAGATCATCGCGTCGGCCGGGAAAGCATTCGCGACTCGGCCGTACCGCGAAATCACGCTCAAGGACATCGCCGAAGACGCAGGCGTCAGCGCGCCTCTGATCATCAAGTACTTCGGTTCCAAAGAGCAGTTGTACGACGAGTTGGTCGACTTCCGGGCAGCGGCGGTCACGGTCTTCGACGCCCCGAACGATTCGCTCGGCGAGCGCATGGTCTCGCTGTTCACCAAGCCGCTGGAGTCGTACAAGCCGCTGTCCATGAGCTTGTTGTTCATGAGCGGCGTCAGTGAAGAGAGCAACCGCAAGCTGCGCGAGAACTATTCGACGCAGATGATCGACACCCTCGCCGCTCGCCTGTCCGGCCCCGACACGAGATTGCGCGCGGAACTGGCGATGTCGATGGTGGTCGGAGTGGCGATCATGCGCCGACGGATGATGGCCGGCCATGCCACCGGCACCCAGGACGAGGTGGTTGCGCTGTACGCACCGCTGGTGCAAAAGCTGCTCGACGGGTGAGCGGCGTCACAATTCTTGCTAGGTAAATATCCGTTCACCTAATGTAGGTGAACGGATATTTACCTAGTGAGAACAGGCGGTGTGGGGTGACGACGCTCGACCGTCCGCCGGGCACGCCTGCAGTCACCACCTCCGACGCGGGACTCGCGCAGCCGCGCTCCCGCTTCCTGTTCCCCATCGTTGTCGCCGCCGCAGTGTTCCAGGCTGTTCTGCAGACGGTCATCGTTCCACTGCTGCCGGAGTTGCCGCACTTCACCGGCGCTGGACGCACGGCCGTGTCCTGGCTGGTGACCGTCACGCTGCTGGTCGGCGCTGTCGTCACTCCCATCTTCGGTCGACTCGCCGACATGTTCGGCAAGAAGAAGATGCTTCTGGTTGCTTTCTCGATGATGACTCTCGGCTCGATGTTGTGTGCGCTGTCGTCGGACATCGCTGTCCTCATCTTCGCGAGAGCGTTGCAGGGGGCCGGGTCGGCAGTCATCCCCATCGGAATCTCCATGCTCCGTGACGAATTGCCACGCAACAAGGTCAACGGCGCAGTGGCCACGATGAGTTCGACGCTCGGCGTCGGAACCGCTTTGGGCATACCGTTTTCCGCGATGATCGCGCAGTACTCGAACTGGCACGTCCTGTTCTGGGTAACCACCGCCATCGGGCTGTCCGTGACTCTTGCTGCGGTGCTGTTCATTCGAGAGTCCGAGCCGAATCCGTCGGGAAGATTCGACGGCGTCGGGGCGGTTGGTCTGAGCGCCGCGATGATTGCTCTGCTTGTGCCGATCACTCAGGGGTCGAGTTGGGGGTGGACCAGTGGAGCGGTGATCTCCATGCTGGCCGCGTCGGCGGTGCTGTTCACGCTCTGGGTAATTCAACAGCGGCGCAACGTCAATCCGCTGGTCGACGTCCGTGCTCTCGTGAAACGTGCGGTGTTGATCCCGCATCTGGCGGCTCTGCTGGTCGGGTTCGCGTTTTTCGGGAACACGCTGATCACGACACAACTGCTGCAGGGGATGAAGGGGCCGGGTGCCGGGTACGGCCTGTCGATCATCGCGGCAGCGCTCTGCCAGATTCCGGCGAGTATCGCGATGGTGCTGTTCTCACCGGTTGCGGTGCGTATCACCGACCGCTTCGGTTCACGGACCGCGATGTTGACCGGCGCCGTGTTCCTCGCCGGCGGGTACGGGATTCACGCCGTTGCCGGTAAGCCGCTGTGGGGAGTGGTTGCAGCACTGGGTATCACAGCGGTCGGGACTGCCATCGTGTACAGCACGCTCTCGCTGCTGATTCTGGTTGCCGTACCTCGTCAGCGACTGGCGGCTGCCAACGGGGTGAACTCACTTCTGCGGACGTCCGGAAGCACGATCTGCAGTGCGACGGTGGCAACCATTCTCGCTGCATTCGTGATCAGCGGTTCGGAACATTCCACGTCGTGGACCGGATTCTCCGTCGCCTACCTGGTGTGCGCGGGCTGCGCGGTGGTCGTGTTCGCGGTGTCGATCCTGTTGCCGCAGGGACGAACCCCGAAACATCTGGATTTGCCGGATCTGGTCAGGCGACCCTGAATCCCGAGAGGAAGAGCGTGATCATCAGATCCGCGAACTCGTCGGTGGTGTACTTCTGGCGATCCGGCCAATGCGTTGTCGACCACAAGGTGTCTCGTACCGATCGATAGAAAATTTCCGGTGCCACGTCCTTGCGGAAGATTCCCTGATCGACGCCTTCGGCAATCGCTTTCATCCAATGCTCGCGGACTTGGCGGGAAGGCCCGTCGACGGATTGCAGGAGATCGTTGTCGCGAAGATAAGCCCGATCGTTCTGGTAGATCGCCGTCGGGTGCGGGTGTAGTTCGATGACGACCAGCGTCTCGCGGATCAAGCCGCGCAGGACTTCCTCGGGGTCGTTTGCCGTCTTCTCCACCTGATCGAAGCGGAGCTGAATGTCGGTGATGAAGCCGCGCATGAGCTCGGCAACTATCGCATTCTTCGACTTGAAGTAGTGGTAGAGGCTGCCCGAGAACACACCGGCGGCGTCGCCGATCTCGCGAACGGTCGTGGTGGCGACACCCTTTCTGGCAAACAGCTCGGCTGAGCTCTCCAGGATCTTCTCCCGACGATCTGGTGATGCCACTGAAATCTCCACTGGTTGTCGGTCCTGCTCAGGGCAGGGTTTCGGGGGTGCCGGGCTGCCGGCGTCGAACGTAGCGCAATCCTGCCCGATAGCTCCGGCTCGAACCAATTCGTCGGTGAGATCGCGTGTTTCCACTTCCGGATTCCTATGCTAGCTTCAGAATCAAGCGCTTGCTCAACTTTCGTTCACGGAGGATTTCAGTGCAGAGCCTGCAGACGCAGTTTCCGAATTTCATCGGCGCAGAGGCCGAACCACCCCGCGTCGCCCGCTACGCCGTCAACGAGGCGATGATCCGCAACTGGGTCGAGGCGCACGACGACCGCAACCCGATCTACGTCGACGCCGAGGCCGCCCGCAGTACCGGCCGTCGAGACGTCGTCTGTCCGCCCGCCATGATCTCGACCTGGGTGATGGCGGGTTACCGACGTTATCGGCAGGTCCAGCAACTTCGTGCCGACGGAGTCTCCGAGGGCTTCGCCTATTCACGACTGCTGGCGCTGTTGGACGAGGCCGGATACACCTCCGTTGTCGCGACCAACGTCGAGCAGGAGTATTTCGCGGAGCTGAGCCCCGGAGACCACATCACCGCGCATTTCACCATCGAAGCGATCTCGCCGTTCAAACAGACTGCCCTCGGTCACGGGTGCTTCATCACTCTGTTCAAGGAGTACGTCGACCAGGACGGAAAGACGTTGGTCGAAGAGCGCTTTCGATTGCTCAGGTTCAAACCAGATGCCCAGACAGATACTCAACTCGAAGTCCAGGAGGTAATCGCATGAGCGAGACTGGCTCCCGCAACACCGCTGTTCCGAGACTGACCGTCACCGACGACAACGATTTCTTCTTCTCCGCGGCCAAAGAGGGTCGCCTCGAGATCCAACGGTGTGGGGATTGCAAGACACTGCGCCACCCACCCGCACCCGCGTGCCCGGAATGTCGCTCGTTCAGTTGGGACACAGTCGAATCCACGCGGCGATGCACGTTGCACAGCTTCACGGTCATCCATCACCCGAAGGATCCTGCTTTCGAGTACCCACTCGCCGTCGGACTCGTCGATCTCGAAGAAGGCACGCGTCTGGTTGCCGACATCGCGGGGATCGATCACGAGGAACTCGAATTCGGCATGGAACTCGAAGTGACCTTCTCCGAGCACGCTCACGGCGAGATGCTGCCGCAACTGAGGCGACGGGGTTCGGTGCAATGACGAAACTGATTGACTGCGAAGTGGGTTCGGTCCTCCCCAGCCTCGAATTGCCGTTGGATCGAACGCTGATCGTCGCCACCGCGATCTCTTCTCAGGATTTCGAGGACGTGCATCACGATCCGGGCAAGGCACAGGATCGCGGAACTCCCGACATCTTCATGAGTATCAACACCACCAACGGGCTCATCGACCGCTACATCACCGACTGGTCCGGTCCGGCGTCACGGATCGTCAAAACATCACTACGGCTTGGTGTTCCGAACTTCCCCGGAGACACCATGACATTCACCGGCAAGGTCACCGCCACAGACGGCCGGGCGCTCACCGTGACGGTTCTCGGGAAAAACGCCCGCGGAACACACGTGACGGCCGACGTGACTCTCGAACCGGTGGAAAGGGTAATCGCATGACACGAGGATTTTCGAGGCAAGCAGCCATCGCCGGAATCGGCGCCACCGAGTTCTCCAAGAACTCCGGCCGCAGTGAATGGCAGTTGGCGTGCGAATCCGTGATCGCCGCGCTCGACGACGCTCACATCGAGGCAGAAGAGGTGAACGGATTTGCGCTGTTCACCATGGAGAACAACCCCGAGATTGCGGTCGCACGCGCCCTCGGGATCCCGGAACTGACGTTCTTCAGTCGTATTCCACACGGTGGCGGCGGTGCCTGCGCACCGGTTCAACAAGCAGCGCTTGCCGTCGCCAGTGGTGTCGCAGACGTCGTGGTCGTCTATCGTGCCTTCAACGAAAGATCAGGTCACCGATTCGGCGCCGGCCCGCCACCTTTTGCGTACAACGCGTCGACGGACCAGGAGTATCGGAACTGGATCAACCCGTACGGGCTTCTGACCCCGGCGCAGCAGGAAGCCTTCCTCGCCAAGCTGTACATGCACAAGTACGGGGCAACAAGCGCCGACTTCGGCCAGATCTCGGTCCTCTCACGCAAGCATGCGGCGAACAACCCCAAGGCCTGGTTCTACGAACGCCCGATCACTATCGAGGACCATCAGAACTCACGCATGATCGCCGATCCCATCCGCTTGCTCGACTGCTGCCAGGAAAGTGACGGCGGACAGGCGCTGGTGATCGTCAGTGCGGAGCGCGCCCGCGACCTGCCGCACAAACCTGCGGTCATCAGTGGCGCTGCGCAAGGTGTAGGTCCGCAACAGATTTCGATGAGCAGCTACTACCGCGACGACATCGACAGCATGCCGGAAGTCGAACTCGTGGCGCGCCAACTGTGGGACCAGGCCGGTATCGGGCCGGACGACATCGATGCCGCAATTCTCTACGACGCTTTCACCCCGATGGTTCTGCTTCAACTCGAGGAGTACGGATTCTGCGGTCGGGGCGAGGCAAAAGACTTCATCGCCGACGGCAATCTCGAGCTGGACGGTCGCCTGCCGATCAACACCCACGGCGGTCAACTCGGTGAGGGATACATCCACGGCGTCAACGGTATTGCCGAAGGTGTTCGCCTGATCCGCGGCACCTCCACCAATCAACCGACCAAGACTCTGGACAACGTGCTCGTGACCGGCGGCTCTCCCGTCCCGCACAGTGCGCTCGTCCTCTCGGCAGATCGCTGAATCTGCCGCCTATTCGAGAAAGCAGGAACAAGATGAGCGAGCGGATCACCTACGCCAGGGCCACCCACGGCGAGGAAGAAATACAGGCTGTTGTCGACGTCTTGCGCAGCGGGCATCAAGGATTGCGCATCGGCAAGAACGTCTTCGAGATGGAAGAACGTATCGCGGCCTTGGCCGGCAAGAAGTTCGGCGTCATGTGCAACTCGGGATCCTCGGGTTTGTACTTGGCAGTCGAGCTGCTCGGACTGCCTGCGGGAAGCGAGATCATCACGTCGCCGTTGACGTTCTCCACCGATATCGCACCGATCGTGCGTGCCGGTCTGGTGCCGGTGTTCGTGGACGTGGAACCCAACACGTTCAACGTCGACGTCACCAAGATCGAGGCAATGGTCACCGAGAAGACCGGTGCCATCCTGATGCCGAACCTCGCCGGCAACTGCCCGGACTGGGACGTCATTCGTGATATCGCTGATCGCCATGGACTCAAGGTGATCGAGGATTCGTGTGACGCGATCGGCGCCACGCTCCGCGGTACTCCCACCGGGTCTCGGGCGGACATCGTCGTCACCAGTTTCTCGATGGCACACATCATCACGTGCGCGGGAACCGGTGGAATGGTGTGCGTCGACGACGAAGCCAGCCGTGACAAGGCTTTGCTGCTTCGCCGCTGGGGCCGTCGTAGCGAGCCGAACCTGTTCGGCAGTACCAAGTCCGGCCGAGTCTTCCGTGAAGAACTCGACGGCGTCGACTACGACAACGACTTCATCTTCGAGCTCATGTCGTGGAACTTCGAGCCCTCCGAACTCGGCGCAGCTTACGGCGTCGTGCAGCTCGACAAGCTGGAACAGAACTACAAGACGCGTAAGGCCACATTTGCGGCCTTCACGACGGCATACGGCGCCCACCCCGAATTCTTCACGACGCCGGTAGAACTCGACGGTCTCGACACGGCGTGGCTGTGTTACCCGGTGATGATCAACGAGAACGCCCCCTTCACGCGCAGCGACCTGCAGGAAGCCATCGAGGCCGACGGCATCGACACCCGAACCGTGTGGAGCGGCAACGTCACTCGTCACCCCATGATGAACAACATCGAATTTCGCCAGCCGGCCGAAGGTTTGCCGGAAGCGGACGCAGTTTTTGCCCGCGGCATGACACTCGGCATGAGCCACGGTTTGCGTGACGACGAAGTTGCTCGGATTGCGGAGAGCATCAATCGCTTCGCCGCGAAGTGGAAGTAGCATGACCGATCGCTTCGAAGGACGCCGAGCGCTTGTCACCGGTTCCAGCCGCGGAATCGGTGCAGGCGTCGCAGAGAGGCTGGCAGCGGAAGGCGCTGACGTCGCTCTCGTGGCCCGGACGCTCGGTGCACACGCAACCCTGCCGGGCAGTCTCGAAGAGACTGCGGCTCGAATTGCCAAGTACGGAAACAAAGTCGAGATAGTTGTCGCAGATCTGACGGACGAGCAGCAGCGCGACACCGTTGTGCCGCTGGCGATCGAGAAGCTTGGCGGGACGATCGACATCCTGGTGAACAACGCGGCAGCGGCGATCTATCAGCCGCTCTCGGATTACCCACTGCGGCGGCGACGGTTGATGTTCGAGGCAAATGTCCATGCACCGCTCGATCTGATGCAAGCCGTGGTGCCGGGGATGGTGGCAAACGGATACGGCTGGATCGTGAACGTGTCCAGTGGCACCGTCAAACCGTGGCATGGCCCGCCGTTCACGTGGGTCGAACCGGGAACTGCCATGACCGTGTACGGCGCGTCCAAAGCAGCGCTCAACAGGATGAGCAACGGCATGGGCGTGGAACTCTACGGCCAGGGGGTTCGCGTCAACACGGTTCAACCGCGGGCAGCGGTGCTCAGTGAGGGCGCCAGAGTCCTGGTCGGTGAGACTATCCGGCCGGATCAGGTCGAATCTATGGAAGAAATGGTGGAAGCGGTCACAGCGCTGTGTGATTGCGACACCGAGTTCACCGCGCGCTCGAGCGTCAGCTTGGACCTGATCGACGAGTGGTCCCTGACCGTGCGTGGTCTGGACGGCGCAGCATTACCGGAGAACCCGGCATTACGAACCGAGGAGTTGGCATGAAGCCCGTCATCGTGGACGCAGCACGAACGCCGTTCGGCAAGCGTGAGGGTTGGCTGTCCGGAGTCCACGCGGCGGAACTGTTGGGTTATGCGCAGAAAGGCGTGCTGGATCGGGTGGGCGTGGATCCTGGCGCGGTCGACCAGGTCATCGGCGGCTGTGTGACGCCTCTCGGTGAGCAGTTCGGAAACATCGTGCGTACGTCCTGGATGCATGCGGGCCTTCCGTTGGAAGCGGGCTGCACCACGATCGACGCGCAGTGCGGAACCGCGCAGCAATCGGTGCAGTTGATTGCCGGGCAGATTGCCATCGGTGCAGTCGACGTGGGTGTGGCGTGCGGTGTGGAACTGATGTCGCGGGCACCACTCACCTACAAGGTGGGTACCGGCCTCGGAACACCACGTCCGGAGTCGTGGTCACTCGATACCGTCGACCAGTACACCGCGGCCGATCGGATTGCTGTCAAGCGCGGTTTCAGCCGCGAGGATCTCGACTCCTTCGGGCTGCGCTCGCAGCAGCGAGCCGCAGCAGCATGGGAGGCAGGACGCTTCGACTCGCACATCATCGATGTGGTCGCTCCGGGCTCTGACGTTCCGGTTCATCGGGATCAGGGTCTGCGCGAATCGAGTCTCGAAGGGCTCGCAAAGCTGCGCACCGTTCAAGAGGGCGGATTGCACACCGCTGGAGCGTCTTCGCAGGTCTCGGACGGTGCGAGTGCCGCTCTGCTGATGTCCGAGGATCGAGCCAGGATGCTCGGGGTGCGGCCGCGGGCAAAGATATTGGCGCAGTGCGTCATTGGCGGAGACATCGAGTTCATGCTCGACGGTCCCGTGGACGCGGCAAACATCGTGCTCGGCCGCACCGGTCTGACGATCGACGACATCGACCTGTTCGAGGTCAACGAGGCATTTGCTTCGGTACCGATGTCGTTCGCGCAGGTTCACGGCGTCGATCCCGAATTGCTGAACGTCAACGGTGGTGCAATCGCGCTGGGCCACCCGGCCGGTGCAACCGGAATCAGACTGTTGGCCAATGTCATCGACGAACTGGAGCGTCGGGACAAGTCCATCGCACTGATCGCGATCTGCGCGTCCGCCGCAACAACCTGCCTGATTCTCGAACGCATCTGACAAGAACCGAAGATTGAGGAACCTGCCATGGCACTGCCCCTGCTCGAAGATCACCGTGACCTGGCGGAAGCGGTAGCCGCATTCGCGAACCGCTTCGGTGGAATCGCCGACACGCGCAGCAACGTCAAGCGGTACGCCGCCGGTGATCGGCCGGACTCGTGGGATGGATTGGTCCGTCAGGGACTGCACGCAGTGCACCTGCCGGAGCAGTACGGCGGTGACGGGGCAGGTCTTGCCGAACTGGCGGTGGTAGTCGAGCAATTGGGTGATGCGCTTTACCCGGGACCGTACGTTCCGACGGTCATCGCCAGTGGGATCCTCGCAACAGCTGCCGGCCCGGCTGCGGAATCAATGTTGATCGAATTGGCTGCCGGCGCAACCGGAGCAGTCTGCACCGGCGTGGGATTGCGCGCGGCTCGCAGCGATGCAGGGTGGACCGTGAGCGGTTCTGCCGACCCGGCTCTAGGTCTGCCCGGAGCCGATGTCGTTCTCGTGCAAGCGAACAGCGAAGACGGCGAGTTGTGGTTCCGGCTCGAGCAGTCGTCTTCCGCTGCGGTGGAGGTCGAAGACGGAGTGGATCTGACACGCTCGATCGGGACACTGACGTTGACCGACCACAAGGTCGACGCTGGGCTGATCGTCGAGGGTCTCCAGGCGCACCGAGTCGAACTGATCGTCAACACGGTGTTGGCTGCGGAGGCGAGCGGTATCGCCGGGTGGGCGCTACGCACCGCGGTCGACTACGTGAAGTCCCGGCAGCAGTTCGGCCGTCCGGTCGGAAGCTTCCAGGCAGTTCAGCACAAGGCGGCCATGATGCTGGTCCGCTCCGAGATTGCCTGTGCCGCAGCGTGGGACGCAGCTCGGTCCGAAGAGCACGGCGAGGATCAGCACAGACTTGTCTCGGCTCAAGCTGCGTTGGCCGCTTTGCCCGTCGGCATCGAGAACGCCCTCGAATGTGTCACGTTGCTCGGCGGAATCGGATTCACTTGGGAGCATGACGCGCATCTGTACTGGCGCCGGGCAATCAGTATCGCTGCGGTGGCGGGTTCCGAGGTGAAGTGGGCACACACGTTGGGAGACCGGTCCGCCGATTCGGAACGGGATTTCTCCTTTGTCGACCCGGACATGCTGCCTGAACTACGAGAGCAGGTTCGCAGGGTTCTGGACGAGGTTGCGCTGCTGCCCGACGACGGAACCACCAGCGCCAGTTGGGCGCCGGCCAAGGGGAGCGCTCGACGCGCCCGATTTGCCGACGCCAAACTGGTAGCCCCGCACTATCGGGCGCCGTACGGGCTGGGAGCAGGACCGAGAGAACAGGCCGTCATCGCACACGAATTCGCGATGCGAGGTTGGGCTCAACCGTCCACGGTGATCGGGGAATGGGTGCTGCCCACGATTCTCGAACACGGCAACGCCGAGCAGCAGGACAGGTTCGTCGAGCCTTCGCTGCGCGCCGACATCATCTGGTGCCAGCTGTTCAGTGAGCCGGGCGCGGGATCAGACCTGGCCGGTCTGAGCACGAAAGCGCGCAAGGTCGACGGTGGCTGGGTCCTGTCGGGTCAGAAAGTGTGGAACTCGGGCGCGCACGAGGCCGATTGGGGAGTATGCCTGGCGCGTTCGGACGCCGACGCTCCGAAACATCGTGGGCTGTCGTACTTCCTGGTCGACATGACCTCGAAAGGTATCGACGTACGTCCGCTGAAACAAGCCACCGGTAAGTCGGAGTTCAACGAGGTATTCCTCGACGACGTCTTCGTCCCGGACGACTGCCTGGTGGCGGAGCCGGGGCAAGGGTGGAAGCTTGCTGCGACAACGCTGTCCAACGAACGCCTGAGTATGGGCAGCACGCTGCACCACGGTTCGAGTCGGCTGTTCCGTCAGGTTATTGCCGACGCGAGCCACGACTGCCCTCGCGAAGACGCAGTGGAGGGCCTCGGCCGCAGTATCTCTCGTGAGTTGGCACTGTCCGCGATGAATCTACGCGGGGTGTCGGCGCGACTGGCGGGTCAGGAACCGGGCTCCGAGATCAGCGTGTCGAAGGTGTACAACGCCCTGGCGCAGCGTGAGGGCTCGCGGGATCTGTTGCGACTGCTCGGACCTCGTGCCGCCGTTGTCGACCCGTCGGCGAATTACGCGATAGACCACATCGGACTTCCCTCGATTCTGTTCGGCGGCGGAACCGTCGAAATTCAACTCAACGTCATCGCGCAGCGCGTACTCGGCCTGCCGCGTTCGTAGATCTTAGGAGTTTCACCATGTACTTGGATTTGTCGGAGGAGTCGAAGACTCTGCGCAAGGAATTGCGGGCGTACTTCGCGGAGATCATCAACGACGAAGACCGCCGTGCTCTCGTGGATCAGACCGAAGGCGGCCCCGTCTTCGATCGCATTCTGCGCCGAATGGGTAAAGACGGTTGGCTGGGCTTGGGGTGGCCGGAGGAATTCGGCGGTCGGGGTGAGAACCCCGAAGCTCTGTACGTGTTCTACGACGAGGTGATTCGCGCCAATGCGCCGCTGTCGCTGGTCACGCTGAACACCGTCGGACCCGCTCTGATCAAGCACGGGACGCAAGCTCAGAAGGACTTCTTCCTGCGTCCGATCCTGGCGGGCGAGTTGATCTTTGCCATCGGCTACACCGAACCCAATGCGGGCACCGATCTCGCGGCCCTCGAAACACGCGCCCGCATCGAGGGTGACGAGCTTGTCATCAACGGCAACAAGATCTTCACCAGCGCCGGTGTGTTTGCCGACTGGGTCTGGCTTGCCGTTCGTACTGATCCTGACGCGCCTACGCATCAGGGCATTTCCGTGGTCCTGGTACCGACCAATTCGCCGGGGTTCTCGGTCACCGAAATTCACACCGTGGGCGGAATCAGCACTTCGGCAACCTATTACGAAGATGTTCGGGTGCCGATCACCAATGTCGTCGGTGAGCTCAATCAAGGGTGGAAGCTCATCACCAACCAGCTCAACCACGAACGTGTTGCCCTGGCCGCACGCGGTGGTATAGCCAACGAGCTCTTTGCCGAGGTGGTCGAATGGGCAAAGACCGAACCCGCCGGTGACGGCCACGTCTACGACATCGGTTGGGTACGTGAGAAATTGGCGGAAGTCTACGCGCTGCTCAGTGCTGCCGACCTGATGAACCTGCGACTGGTGGCGGACGTCGCCGCCAACACCTTGGGCGGCGGGGATTCGGCCGCGGCCAAGATCTTCGGTACCGAAGCCGTCGTCAGTGCGTACGGCATGCTGCAGGAAGTGCTGGGCGCCAAGGGCTTACTGCGCCCCGGCACACCCGGAGCGGTATTGGAAGGGCGGGTCGAGAACCTGGGTCGACGCGCCCAGAACAACACCTTCGGCGGTGGTACCAACGAAGTGATGCGTGAAATTGTCGCCGCAAAATGTCTGGGCATGGCGCTTGCTGCGCGTCGCCGGCCCGCTGCACAGAACGAAAAGAGCTGACATGGAATTCGAATTCGACGACAACTTGTCCGCCGTGCGGGATCTGAGTGAATCGATCTTCTCGGCGAAGTCCGGAGTGGACCGCCTGCGGGAAGTGGAGGGCGCCGGCGGTTTCGACGCCGAACTGTGGAAGCTCCTCGCCGACTCCGACGTTCTGGGAATTCCTCTGCCAGAGGAAGTCGGGGGAGCGGGACTCGGAATGCTAGGCCTGGCAGCGGTGCTCGAACAACAAGGCCGCCGGGTCGCCCAGGTGCCGCTCTGGTCGGTGATTTCGACGGCAGCGCTGCCGATTGCCGAGTTCGGCAGTGAGGAGCAGAAAGCGTCGTGGCTTCCGGGACTGCTCGACGGCTCGGTGATCGTCACCGGCGCCTTCGACACCGGCTACAACGCCGAGACGGCGGTTCGCGCCGAGCCGGCGCCTGACGGTTGGGTTCTGTCAGGCCGCGTCGACTCCGTACCGGCCGCCGAGTTCGCGGCCGCGCTGGTGGTTCCGGTGACGATGCCGGACGGCAGTGTCAGCGTCATGATCGTGCCGACGGACCGGGATGCGCTGGTGCGTACACCGCTTGCGGTGACGAACCGCGAGAGCAACAGCGCTGTGCAGTTCGACGGGGTTGCGGTTACTGCAGCTGACGCACTTCCCGCGGACGGCGCGGTGGTTCGAGACTGGACGTTACGACGTGCGCGGGTCGCTCTGGCGGCCCTGGCTACCGGCGTCTGCGAGGAAGCGCTGGCGATGACGGCGAAATACACCTCCGAGCGAGTGCAATTCGGACGTCCACTCTCGACCAACCAGGCAGTTGCCGTCCGGGCCGCCGACGCGTACCTCGACACCGAGAGCACAAGATTGACCACCCACCGCGCTGCCTGGCTGATGGACAGCGGAGTCGAGAGTGAAGCGGAAGCGGCTGCGCTGGTCGCCAAATGGTGGGCGTCGCGCGGCGGTTTGCGCGTGGTGCACGCGACCCAGCACATGCACGGCGGAATCGGCGCGGATGTCGACTATCCGATTCACCGCTATTTCCTGTGGGGACGGCAGATCGCCTTCACTTTGGGGAGCGCGGGGGCGATAGGCGCCGAACTCGCCGATCAGTTGGAGATCCGAGCCCAGATCGGGGCGTCGGCGTGAATATCTGAGACGACAGGTTCCAGTCACGGGCAGCGCGTCGGCAATCATCGCGCTACTCTGCCCTTCGTGAATCGCACTAGTTCGTTCATCAGGCCGTTGGTTCCGCGGGACCCGCACGAGCCGCACCGGGTGGCGACGCCGCTCGAACTGCTCACCGACCTCTGCTTCGTCGTGGCGGTCGCTCAAGCGGCCACCGGTCTGCACCACGCGATCAGCGAAGGGCATGCGGCTTCGGGCGTCGGGCACTTCGCGATGGCTTTCTTCGCGATCTGGTGGACGTGGCTGAATTTCACGTGGTTCACCTCGGCGTACGACAACGACGACGGAATCGCCCGGCTGCTGACCATCTTCCAGATCCTCGGATCGCTGGTCCTTGCAGCCGGCATCGTCCGCTTCTTCAACGACGACGCCCTGCTGATCATCGTCGGCTACGTCATCATGCGAATAGCCCTGGTCATCCAATGGCTCAGGGTCTCGCGGAACGACCCCGAACATGCGCTCACGGCGCGTCGATACGCTCTCGGAATAGTGTTGGTCCAGATCGGTTGGATCGGTTTCTACTTCGTGCCGTCCGCCGTTTACGTCCCGACGTTCCTGGTGTTGGTTCTGTGCGAATTCGCGGTACCGATCTGGTCGGAGAAGCCGGGCATGACGCCGTGGCACCCGCATCACATCGCGGAGCGGTACTCGTTGTTCTTCATCATCGTTCTGGGCGAGACGATCCTTTCGACCACCATCGCGATTCAGGACGCGGTCGACGGTGAGCATCCGGCAGCGCAGGTCACCTACGTCGTGATCGGCGGCATTCTGATTGTCTTCAGCCTGTGGTGGTTGTACTTCCAACGCAATGCAGGCGAAGTGATCGGCGGTGACAACGTCTCACCCTTCGTCTGGGGGTTCGGTCACTACTTCATCTTCGCCGCCGCTGCCGCCATCGGTGCGGGGTTGGCCTCGCGCGTCGACTTCTGGACTCATCACGGTGACGGCAGCGCGTTGGTGACGGGTGCTGCCGTCACCGTTCCGGTCGCGGTCATCCTTGCCGCCTTGTGGTTCATCCACATTCGACTACACGACTCCTCGGTACGCACCCTCGTGCCGTTCTCGGTCGCGATAGTCGTCGTGCTCGGTGGTACCTACACCGCGGTGCCCGAACTGGTCGCGGGACTGGCCTGCGCCGCGCTGTTGGCCGTGGAACTGATTCTGACCGAGGGCAAATCCGAAACCGCCTGAACCGGGTCAGCGAATCGCGAGTCGCTCCTTGCGGAGCTTGTCGACCTCGGGCAGATGCAGGGGTTCAAGCTCGTTCACACCCAAGGCGCGCATGAGCAGGAGGTCCGCGAGTTCGGGGTTGCGAGCCAAAGCGGGTCCGTGCATGTACGTCCCGATCACCGAACCCTGCACGACGCCTTCGAATCCGTCGCCGACGCCGTTTCCGACACCATGGGTGACACGTGCGAATCCAGAGGCTGAGCTACCCAGAGTTGTTCCGCCGCGGTGATTCTCGAAACCTGAGAGGGGCGCGGTGAGTCCGTCGATCAGCGGCTTCGTGATGACTTCGCCGATGGAACGCTTCTCCTGCGGCGAGGTTGTGACGTCGAGCATCGAGACACCGTCGACGCGTTCGCCGCTGGAGGTTTCGTACCAGTTGCCGAGCACCTGAATGGCAGCGCAGATCGCCAGAACCGGTGCGCCACGCTCTGCGGCGCGTTGCAGACCAGGGTATTTCGCGAGGTGACGCGTTGCGAGGCGCTGAGCGGAATCCTCGGCGCCACCCAACGTGTACACGTCGAGCGAATCGGGGACCGGATCGCTGAGGGTGATGTCCACGATTTCGGCGTCGTAGCCGCGCATCCGTAGACGCTGACGCAGGATCAGGGCATTGCCGCCGTCGCCGTAGGTGCCCATGACGTCGGGGAGTACCAGACCGATGCGAACTGTCGAGTCAGACATTGCGAGACTCCTTCGCGATGGCAGTGTTGAGGTCACGGAAGGCCGTGTAGTTCGCCAGTACCTCCACACGTCCGGGAGGGCAGGAAGCGATGGCGCGCAACGGGTCCGGGTCGAGAGTGTGCTCGACGCCCGCGTACGTGAGGCGAACTGCCAGATCTGTTCCGCGTTCACCGGCGGCCACTACCTTGACACCTTCGAAGTGCTCGAACTTCACGTCCCACAGCCAGGAGAGGTCCTCGCCGTCCGGCACCTGACCGTTCACCGCGATGACCAGACCGTCCACCGTGGGATCGATCATCGACAGCGCTTCCTGCCAGCCGGCGGGATTCTTCGCGAGCAGCATGTGAACGGAGTGCGGTCCGACCTCGACGGTGCTGTATCGACCTGCGACTTCTTGAACCGTCGATGCGGCGGCAACTGCCCCGACCGGATCTGCACCCAAAGCCGCTGCAGCCGCTACGGCCTGAGCTGCGTTGCCGCGGTTGGCTTTTCCGGGGAGGGTCAACGTCATCGGAATCTTCAGGCCGTCGGGGCCGTAGAGATTGTCGTCGTCGAGCCACCAGGTCGGCTCGGGCCGCGCGAAGTCGGAACCGGTACTGCGCCAGTGCTTTCCCTCCCACACGATGGGTTCGCCGGTGCGCGGGCAGCTGACGGAATCGCCGGCCCAACCGCCGCCGGCAGCAACCCACACGACGTTGGTGGCGTCGTATGCCACGGAGGTGACCAGTACGTCGTCGCAGTTGGCGACGATCACCGCATTCGGATGCGCGTTGACGCACGCGCGCAGTTTCCGTTCGATCATGTTGATCTCGCCGACCCGGTCGAGTTGATCGCGGCTGAGGTTGAGCAGCACGATCACTTCCGGGTTCACGGCGTCGGCTACGTGGGGGACGTGCAGTTCGTCGACCTCGAGTGCCGCCAGCGTCGCATCGGTACGCGCGGCCAGGGCGGCCACGATCCCGGCATCCATGTTGGCGCCGTCGGCCTGCGTGGCGACGTCACCGAGTGTCGCGAGCGCTGCGGCGGTCATACGCGTGGTCGTCGACTTGCCGTTGGTGCCGGTGACCACGACGGTGCGCTTGCCGCGTCCGAGCTGAGTCATGAGCGTCGGGTCGATCTTGAGGGCGATCAGCCCGCCGATCATCGAACCCTTGCCGCGACCGGCCTTCTGCGATGCCCAAGATGCTGCTGCGGCAGCTCGCATGGCGAGCTTTCCGCGCGCTGTGATCGATAGTCCAGTTCCCACGGCCCGAGTTTGGCACAGGGCGTCGTCAGACGCCGAGTCGCGCCGGTGGTGAGGCTGCAGGTGTGTCCGAGAAAACAGTGTTCGCGGGCTTACGCCTCATCTGTGCGGCGCTCGCTCCGGCGATCACGATGACCGCCCCGACCAGTGACAACGGGCTCGGATCCTCGTGCAGGAACAGCCAGGACGCGCCGATTCCCACGACTGGCACCAGCAAGGAGAGCGGCGCCACCATGCCGGCGGGATAGCGGCCCATGAGCATCGTCCAGAGCCCGGATCCGGCGATGGTGCCGAGCAGAATGATGTAGGCCAGTCCGACCAGCGACGGCCAGGCGTCGGCGCTGAATGCGGTGCCGAGTGCGTGCCAGCCGACTGTGGGGCCTTCGACCACGGCTGACAGTGCGAGCATCGGTAACGGCGGGATGACACACATCCACAACATCAAGCGCATCGGTGCAGGCTCGCCGACGGTGTTTGCCGCAGCCAAGCGGCTGCCGAGATTGCCGAACGCCCAGGACAGGCCGCCGAGGAGTGTGAGGACGACGGGCAGCAGTGCCGCGTGGTGCGAGCGGTCCCAGCCGATCAAGGACATCCCGCCAACGGCGACGGCGATACCGGAGACTTGCCAGACGCTGAGCTTCTCGCGGAGCAGGAAAGCGCCGAGTAGGACGGTGAACGGTGCTGACGACTGCAGGACAAGTGATGCAAGGCCCGTCGGCATCCCCGAATGCATCGCCCAGAAGAGGAAGACGAACTGGCCGAATCCGAAACCGAATCCGTAGAGCAGCAGCCAGCGGAGCGGCACCTGTGGACGCGGCACGAAGATGACCACCGGAATCGCGATGATCAGAAACCGCAGCGCTGCGAAGAAGAACGGCGGGAAATGATCCAGGCCGACGCGAATGGCCAGGAAGTTCAGACCCCACAAGACGATCACGGTCAGGCCGAGGAGACGGTCGCGGGGAGTCATGCGTTAATCGTGAGCCTTACGAAGCATCAGAACAAGCGAATATAGATGCACTATCCATGTAGTTTTGCTACATGGATATTCGTCACCGTATGGATGCCACGCGCTTGCGAATCCTCCGCGAGCTCGCCGACCGAGGAACCGTCGGCGCTACTGCTCTCGCCCTCTCGATGACGCCGTCCGCCGTCTCGCAACAACTCAAGATCCTCGGACGAGAAGCGGGGGTCTCGCTCCTCGAACCGGACGGGCGCACGCTGCGCCTCACCGACGCGGGTCGAGCGCTGGTGCTTCGCGCCGACGACGTGGTGGCGGCGCTAGACCGGGCGGCGGACGAGATGGCGTCGTACCGAGGCTCGCCGCGGGGAAAGGTGCGAGTCGCGTTCTTTCCCTCCGGCGCGGCGCTCCTGCTGCCCGGTGTCCTGACGGCGCTGAAGAACTCGGACGTGGACATCGACGCCTACGACGTCGACAAACCGGCGTCCGCCGTCCCTGGGCTGTTGGCCGATCACGATGTGATCCTCACTCACCGTGACGAACGCGGAGCCGAGACGTCGTTTCCCCGGGTAAGCGTGCAACCGCTGATGCGTGAACCGATCGATCTGGTGCTGCGGCCTGATCATCCACTCGCCGAGCAGGATTCGGTCCGGCTGGAACAATTGGCCGACGAGAACTGGATAAGCGTGCGCGGCGGGTTTCCGGTCGACGACGTTCTGCTGTCGGTTGCGTCGGTAACCGGCGTCCAGCCTCGCGTCGCTCATCGGATAAACGATTTCCGCGTCATCGAAGAACTGGTGGCGGCGGGCCACGGCGTGGCTTTGATGCCGCGATACGCGATCACGCATCCCGGAGTGTCGAGGAAACCGGTGGCGGGAGTGCGCGCTGCACGAGTTTATGAATTGGCAACTCGGTTACACGCCAACCGCAGTCCGGCTATCGGAGTCGTGCTCGACGCCTTTCGTGACGTCGCGCGTGCTGTCGGTGAATGAAGGCTGTCGGTGAATGAAGGGCCGTTGGTGAATGAACGGCTGTCGGTGAATGAGCAGCTGTTGGTGAATGAACACAAAACGGGAGCGACACGATTAGTGTCGCTCCCGTTTCGGTAGTGCAATCCTCACGGTTTAGTGAGGGTCGCTTAGTGAGGGCCGGTATCAGGCGAGAGCCTTGGCCTTCAGTGCTGCGAATTCTTCTTCACTGATGGTGCCGGCGTCGAGAAGTGCCTTTGCATCTGCGATGGATTCGGCCGGGGACTTTCCGGCAACCTCACGGATGTAGCTGTCCTGTGCGTTCTTGACCTGCTGCGCAGCCTCGAGGGACCGCTGTGCCATTCCGTCACTGCGAACGATCAGGTAGACGAGCGAGGTGAGCAGCGGAATGAAGAACAGGAAGACGATCCAGATTGCCTTCACCCAGCCGGAGGTCTTGTGATCGCGGAACAGGTCGGTGATGATCGAGAAGAGCAGGATCAAGTACGCGATGAACGCGAAGCTGATGATGATCAGCCAGAGGAAGTCCCAAAAGGAATCCATTGTCGAGCTCCATTTCACAAGTCGGATTTGTCTGAGCTGACTATCTCACGCGCACGTGGCGTCTGCATCATCCTCGATGGGTGAATTCTTTTTGTTAACTTCGCTAACCGACTCTTTCGGGACCAATGTCATGCCGAATCGAAAACATCGACCGAAAATCTTCAGTGCTCTGAAAACGACCCTGGCCCCACCCGAAAATCGGGTGAGACCAGGGATTGTTCACGAGTCAGGAGCTGAGTGTCAGCTGGCGCGGTTCACTGCCGAGACCACAGCGCGCAGCGAGGCCGTCGTGATCGACGTGGCGATACCCACACCCCAGACGACGGTGCTCTGACCCTCCGGGCCCGTCACGGCGCACTCGACGTAGGCCGCGGCCTGGGCGTCGTCACCGGCGGACATCGCGTGCTCGGAGTAGTCGAGGACACGAACGTCGAAGTTGATGCTTCCCAGCGCGTCGACGAAGGCAGCGAGTGGGCCGTTGCCGGTACCCGAGATCTCCTGCTCCTTGCCGTTCACCTTGACGATCGCGGTGATCGCATCGGTGCCGCCGTCCTCCTCGGACGCGGTGACCTTCTGCTTCATGCGCTCGAGCGGGGTGATGGGAGCGAGGTACTCCTCGTGGAAGACATCCCACATTTCCTTCGGCGAGACCTCGCCGCCCTCGCCGTCGGTGATCTTCTGGACCGACTGCGAGAACTCGACCTGCAGACGACGCGGCAGCACCAGACCGTGATCGGCCTTCATGATGTATGCGACGCCGCCCTTGCCGGACTGCGAGTTCACACGGATGACGGCCTCGTAGCTGCGGCCGACGTCCTTCGGGTCGATCGGCAGGTAGGGGACCTGCCAGAGAATGTCGTCGACGTCGGAGTTCTGGCTGTCGGCGTCGACCTTCATGGCGTCGAGGCCCTTGTTGATCGCGTCCTGGTGGCTGCCGGAGAACGCGGTGTAGACCAGGTCGCCGCCGTACGGATGACGCTCGTGGACGGGAAGCTGGTTGCAGTACTCGACCGTGCGACGGATCTCGTCGATGTTCGAGAAATCGATCTGCGGGTCGACGCCGCGCGTGAACATGTTCAGAGCGAGAGTGACCAGGCAGACGTTGCCGGTGCGCTCACCGTTGCCGAACAGGCAGCCTTCGATGCGGTCCGCGCCGGCCTGGTAGCCCAGCTCGGCTGCAGCGACACCCGTGCCGCGGTCGTTGTGGGGGTGCAGCGACAGGATGACCGAATCGCGGCGGGCCAGGTTGCGGTGCATCCACTCGATGGAGTCGGCATACACGTTGGGTGTAGCCATCTCGACGGTGGCGGGCAGGTTCAGGATGACCGGGTTGGCCGGCGTCGCACCCAGGGTTTCGGTGACGGCGTCACATACTTCCTTGGCGTACTCGAGCTCGGTGCCGGTGTAGGACTCGGGCGAGTATTCCCAGCGCCAGTTCGTGTCCGGGTACTTCTTCGACTCGGCGAGGACCAGTTCGGCGGCGTCGGTGGCGATCTTCTTGATCGTGTCCTTGTCGGCGCGGAACACGACGCGGCGCTGCAGAATCGAGGTGGAGTTGTAGAAGTGCACGATCGCGTTCTCGGCACCTTCACAGGCCTCGAACGTGCGCTTGATCAGCTCGGGACGCGACTGCGTCAGCACCTGGATGGTGACGTCGGACGGGATGGCGCCGTCCTCGATGATCTCGCGAACGAAATCGAAGTCCGTCTGGCTCGCGGACGGGAAGCCGACCTCGATCTCCTTGTAGCCCATACGAACCAGGAGATCGAACATACGACGCTTGCGCGCCGGG
Source organism: Rhodococcus sp. WY5 (assembly GCF_018588185.1). Lineage (NCBI taxonomy): Bacteria > Bacillati > Actinomycetota > Actinomycetes > Mycobacteriales > Nocardiaceae > Rhodococcus > Rhodococcus sp. WY5. The sequence continues at coordinate 675,662 of NZ_JAAMPR010000001.1, read as the reverse complement.
CTCATCGGATCGATCAGCGCCTGGTTGCCGTCGCGCAGGTCAACGGCACACCACTGGGGTGCTCGGTCGATGATCTTGTCCGGCCAGGTGCGGTCGGGCAGCGTGACCGTCTCGACCTCTTCGGCGAACGGGCGGTAGCGGAACGTCGGCATCGACGAGTTCTTCTGCGTGTTCCACGCAGGCTGGTCGGACGGTGCCGGCTTCGTGGGCGGGGTGATGGTGCGAGTGCCGGTGGTGAATGCGTCAGCGGGGGACATGGGTGTGATCTCCAGGATTGTGGACCCGGCCTGTTGACCTGTTGGTCAAGACCATGAGTCCGGAAGGCTTGGTCGACCGGCGCACAAAAACCCCGCGGCGGGAGGCCAGTCTGGATCAGACCCCGTCGCGGCAACCAAGAAGGAGTGCGCGCTGCATGCACAGCACTCTACTCCTGGATTTCGCGAGAAATCGGTGGGGTTCGCCCTCATGTCCAATTTGTCGCCGAATTGTGCTGCCGTTTCGGCCCCGAAAATGGTGGACTGTCGTCCATGGATCCCCGAATCGCCGTGGCGAGCACGTACCTCGACGCGCTCCGCAGTCACGATGGCAGTTCCGTACCGCTGGCTCCGGACGCGGTACGCCACGAGGTCGGGCTCAAGACCGGATTTTCGGGGAATCATTTGCGGCGCAGCCTTTCCGGAGGTCCTCAGTATCGCGTGATCCGCGAAATTCGTGAGGTGGAGTGGACGGTCGACGGGGACGACCTGACGGCTGACTACCTCCTCGACGCCGGGTTGTTCGGGCGGAACCTGATGACCGTTCGGGTTACCGAGACCTTCCGGATACCCGCTGACGATCACCGCATTCACCACATCACCGCGAAGATTCGACCGGCGCGCGCCAAGCACACGTGATGCGCTCGATCCGCTGGATCGTCTGTTCACTGCTGATCGTTCTCGCTGGTCTCGGTGCTGCCGGCTCGGTGCTCGCGCTGTTCGTCCACACCCAGGTGAACGACACCGACAGTTACGTCGAGACGGTTGCCCCGTTGGCTTCCGAACCTGCTGTCCAAGCGGCTGTCGTTGATCGGCTGACCGAGGAACTGACGCAGCGGTTGGACCGGTTTCCGCAGGTGGTGACGAGACAAGCCGAGAAACTTGTTCGGGAGGCGGCTCAGTCGTTGGTCTCCAGCGACCAGTTCGCGACGCTCTGGACCGCGGCCAACCGTCAGGCGCACGCGCAACTTGCTGCGATGGTGACCGGCAGAGCCACCGACGGCATCGTTCGGTCCGACGACAGCGGAACAGTCACCTTGTCCCTCGAGCCGATCATGACAGAACTGCGGACGAACCTCCGCGATCGCGGATTCACCGTCGTCGATCGTCTCCCGACGTTCGATCCGCAGTTCGAGATCCTGCAATCCGACGAGCTGGTGCGGGCCCAGGACCTCTCGAACACTCTCGACCGGGCAGCGGCCTGGCTGCCGTGGGTGTCGCTGGCCTGTGCGATCGCGGCCGTCGCAGTTGCGCCGAGGCGAATGCGCGCACTGTCCCTGGTCGGGCTGGCGACGGCGGTGGCGATGATCGCCCTGTTGGTGGCGCTGGCCGTCGTGCGGCGGGTCTATTTACAGAATTCAGACATACCGTCATCCGAGGCGGCAGTCGCGGTGTACGACGCGCTGGCAGTTTCGCTGGTCAGCAGTATCCGCGTGCTTCTCGCCTGCGGAGTTGCCGTCGCGGTGGTCGGTTACGTTGCCGGTGGCTCGCGTTCTGCGACGTTGATGCGAGCGCGGATCTCGCAACTGATCCCGCGCGGATCTGAGGCGAACAGCAGTACGCATCGGGAAGTCCCAGGACCACCTCGGTAAGCTCGACCTCTGGTATCTGTAAACAATTTCGACCTGGAGGTAGAAACGCGTGGCTCTCGTCGTCCAGAAGTACGGCGGATCCTCGGTGGCAACCGCCGAGCGCATCCGACGAGTCGCTGAACGGATCGTCGAGACCAAGAAGGCCGGCAATGATGTCGTCGTCGTGGTGTCAGCGATGGGCGATACCACCGATGAGCTGCTCGATCTGGCTCAGCAGGTGTGCCCTTCCCCGCCGGCCCGTGAAATGGACATGCTGCTGACCTCGGGTGAGCGCATCTCCAACTCCTTGGTAGCGATGGCAATTCACTCCCTCGGCGCCGAAGCTCGTTCGTTCTCGGGCTCACAAGCCGGAGTCATCACGACCGGCAGCCACGGAAACGCCAAGATCATCGACGTCACGCCGGGCCGTGTTCGCACTGCGCTGGACGAAGGCTCGATCGTTCTGGTCGCCGGATTCCAAGGCGTCAGCCAGGACAGCAAGGACATCACGACGCTCGGACGCGGTGGCTCGGACACCACTGCCGTGGCGTTGGCAGCTGCACTCAACGCTGACGTCTGCGAGATCTACACCGACGTCGACGGCGTTTTCTCCGCCGATCCGCGCATCGTCCCCGACGCTCACCGCCTCGAGACGGTTTCCTTCGAGGAAATGCTCGAACTCGCAGCGTGTGGTGCGAAGGTGCTCATGCTCCGGTGCGTCGAGTACGCCCGTCGTTACAACGTGCCTGTGCACGTCCGTTCGTCATACACCACCAAGCCCGGAACAATCGTGTCCGGATCGATGGAGGACATTCCTGTGGAAGAGGCCCTGATCACCGGAGTCGCGCACGATCGCGGCGAAGCCAAGATCACCGTTGTCGGATTGCCGGACACACCGGGACACGCTGCCAAGGTGTTCCGCGCAGTCTCCGATGCCGAGATCAACATCGACATGGTGCTGCAGAACATCTCCAAGGTGGAGACCAACAAGACGGACATCACCTTCACGCTTCCGACGGCCGACGGCCCCCGTGCCGTCGAGATCCTGACCAAGCGTCAGGAAGACATCGGTTTCACGCAGATCTTGTTCGACGACCACATCGGCAAGGTTTCCCTGGTCGGCGCCGGAATGCGGAGCCACCCGGGCGTCACCGCTACGTTCTGCGAGGCGCTGGCCAAGGCAGACATCAACATCGACCTCATCTCGACCTCTGAGATCCGCATCTCAGTGCTGGTCAAGGACACCGAATTGGACGACGCTGTACGTGTCATCCACGACGCTTTCGGGCTCGGTGGCGAAGAAGAAGCAGTAGTACACGCTGGAACGGGACGGTAATTTCTCATGACGACTATCGCTGTTGTCGGTGCGACCGGTCAGGTCGGCATCGTCATGCGCACTTTGCTCGAAGAGCGGAACTTTCCCGCGGACAAGGTGCGGTTCTTCGCATCTGCACGCTCCGCCGGTAAGAAGCTGCCCTTCCGCGGCGAAGAGATCATCGTCGAGGATGCGGCCGCCACATCGGATGAGGACCTGAAGGGCATCGACATCGCCCTGTTCTCAGCCGGTGCGACGCTCTCGCGCGCCCAGGCTCCGCGCTTCGCTGCTGCCGGCGCGACCGTTGTCGACAACTCTTCGGCATGGCGCAAGGATCCCGAGGTTCCCCTCGTGGTCAGCGAGGTCAACCCGCAGGACACGAAGAACCTGGTCAAGGGCATTATCGCGAACCCCAACTGCACCACCATGGCAGCGATGCCGGTGCTGAAGGTTCTGCACGACGAAGCCGGTCTGCAGCGTCTGATCGTCTCCAGCTACCAGGCCGTGTCCGGTAGCGGCATCGCCGGCGTCGAGGAACTCCTCGGCCAGGTGCGCGCCGTAGTCGGAGACGCGGAGAAGCTGGTTCACGACGGCAGTGCCGTCGACTTCCCGGCCCCGAACAACTACGTCGCCCCCATCGCGTTCAACGTCCTGCCTCTCGCAGGTTCGCTGGTCGACGACGGAAGCGGCGAGACCGACGAGGATCAGAAGCTCCGCAACGAGAGCCGCAAGATCCTCGGACTTCCCGATCTGTTGGTTTCGGGTACGTGCGTGCGCGTTCCCGTCGTGACCGGGCACTCGCTCGCGATCAACGCAGAGTTCGCCAACCCGCTCTCGGTTGCTCGCGCCAAGGAGATCCTCGCCGACGCTCCGGGCGTCGAGCTGGTCGAGGTTCCGACGCCGCTGGCCGCTGCCGGTGGCAACGCGTCGCTGGTCGGTCGTATCCGTCAGGATCCGGGTGTCCCGGAGGGACGCGGACTCGCGCTCTTCGTTTCGGGCGACAACCTGCGTAAGGGTGCCGCGCTCAACACGATTCAGATTGCCGAGCTGTTGGTCGGCTAGATCTTTCGTTCGGTACCGGCCCCGCACCTAGGTGTGGGGCCGGTGTCGTTTCGACAGGCGCTCTAGTCGAGTTCGGAAATGGCGACCAGGCCACCGAGGTACTCGGCATCCGAATACGCTTTGGCGAGTAGCGCTCCGAGCTCACCGAGAGCTCCGTTGTCGCTGCCGTACGCAACAAACATGCCCGCTTCGGGATCGGTGCCGAAGCGGCCCTCCAGATGCGGTGCATCGCGGCCTACCACTGCGTGGGCGACCGACGCCCAGTCGTAACCGGAGCCTTCGAAACCCTCTACCTGCTCGAATATCGATGCCACCTTGCCGAAATGCTGGTCGGTGAGCATCAGTGACCAGTTGCCCGGAGACGTTTCGAAAAGCTGTAGCGGTTCGATCGATGGTGATGTCATGCGTGTATTGAAGCAGATCCGACCGACAGGTTTCAGTCGGCCGCTAACGCCCGACCGATTGTGCGAGAGCCACGGCAAAACTGGAAAGTCGTTCTCGGGTATAGGTTTCGGGATCACTGACGGCCAGTCGTCCGAGCATTTCGGCGAACGACATCATGGTGTGTGCGAGGAGAACCGGATCAAGGCCTTCGAGCTTCGACTCGAGGGCAATCCCGGCGCGGGCCAGTTCTTCGGCGCGGGCGAAGACAGCTCCGCGAGAGAGCTTCAACAAGCCGTGATACTCGCTGGGGGCGTTCTCGACAGACGTCAGAATCAGGCGCCAGCGCGTCGGGTTCTCCAGTACGGCGTCGACGAAGGCGCCGACGGTCCCGGTGTACGACGCCGCTGGGCCGAGTTCGCTCAGATCTGTCGGCATGGTTTCGAGCACCTGAGCGATGGCTCGCTCGTGCTCGCGGCGCAGCAGTGCAGCGACGAGATCGGTCCTGGTATCGAAAATCGTGTAGAGGACGGGCTTGCCGACACCGGCTTCGGCAGCGACGGATTCCATGCTGAGGTTGTGCAGGCCAACGCGGCCGGTGACCTCGAATGCTGCGTCGAGGAGCTGCTCGCGACGTTGCTCCGGCGCCATGCGAGGGGCGTACTTGCGCCGCGGTGTATCCGTTGCGTCAGCTTGTGACCTGGTCATCGTGTGCATCACCTCCGCTCTCACCCTAATCTGCCTGCCACTTCTTCGTGAATAATACGCAACCGTTGTATTCATCGTCTGCAATTGTTACGGTGGCGTTGTATTCGAATGGTGCTCAGTGAGGCGCCTCTGCCGAGATATCGAGGAGAACAACCGCTATGACAGCGTCGACCTCTTTAGTGCCGAATGATCTGCTGCTCCATCCCTCCACGTACGATCGGCCGGAGTTCGACGCGACCACGCGGAGACTGCTGGGCGCGACCGTCGACTGGTTCGAGGCGCGTGGAAAGAACCGACTCCTGGCCGACTATCACGACAAGATCTTCTACTCCGATTTCCTCGATTTCGCGGCGAAGGAAGGTCTGTTCGCCACATTTCTGACGCCCGCCCGCGACAGCGGCGGTGACTCCGACAAGCGCTGGGATACCAGCCGTATCGCCGCGCTGTCCGAGATCCTCGGCTTCTACGGACTCAACTACTGGTACCCGTGGCAGGTGACCATCCTCGGTCTCGGGCCGGTGTGGCAGAGCGACAACGAGACGGCAAGGGCGCGAGCAGCTTCCGCTTTGGCTTCCGGAGGCGTTGCGGCATTCGGACTGTCCGAGAAAGAGCATGGCGCGGACGTCTACTCCACCGACATGGTCTTGACGCCCAACGGCAGCGGCGGGTACCTGGCCAGCGGTTCGAAGTACTACATCGGAAATGGCAACTGCGCCAACACGGTCTCTGTCTTCGGTCGTGTCGACGGAGTGGAGGGCACTGATCAGTACGTCTTCTTCTACGCCGACTCGGACCATCCGGCATTCACCGTGGTGAAGAACATCGTCCCGGCGCAGATGTACGTAGCGGAGTTCTCACTCGTCGACTATCCCGTTGCGGCAGAGGATATCCTGCATACCGGCGAGGCAGCATTCAGTGCCGCACTCAACACCGTGAACATCGGAAAATTCAACCTGTGTTTCGGCGGAATCGGTATGTCGACTCATGCCTTGTACGAGACGATTACCCACGCGCACAATCGAATCCTGTTCGGCAATCCCGTCACGGCGTTCCCACACGTACGACGTGAATTCGTCGACGCGTACGCGCGCCTGCTGGCGATGAGGCTCTTCTCGGATCGTGCGGTGGACTACTTCCGCACCGCATCGCCCGAGGACCGCCGCTACCTCTTGTTCAATCCTGTCACCAAGATGAAGGTGACAACCGAGGCACAGAAGGTGATCGGACTGCTCTCCGACATCGCTGCGGCAAAGGGCTTCGAGAAGGACAGCTACCTCGCGGTGGCCAAGATGGATGTCGACGGGCTGCCCAAGCTCGAGGGGACCGTCGCCGTCAATCTCGCCCTGATCGCCAAGTTCATGCCGGCGTACCTCTTTGCCCCCCGAGTCGTTTCCGGCGATTCCGACGCGTAACGACGCAGCCGACGACGAGTTCCTGTTCCGTCAGGGCCCGGCACGGGGGTTGTCCAAGGTTCGATTCGACGACTGGCGAGCGGTGTACGCGAAGTTCGCGGATGTTCCCAACGTCGCGTTGTTCGTGGAGCAGGCAGAAGCGCTCGTGACCCTTTTGGCCGAAGCTGCACCGGATGCGGCGCAGCAGGTCGACTTGGACTTCGGCCTGGCGATCACCGAACTCTTCACCCTCGTCGTCTACGGCCAGTTGATCCTCGAACAAGCCGAGATCTTGGGATTGGACGAGGGGCAGCGGAACGGTGGGGTGCTGGATCAGATCTTCGATGTCCTGGTCCGCGACTTCAGTGCTGCAGCGGTGGAGTTGTACGGAAAACCCAGCGCCAGTGAAGATCAGCAACGGTTGGCACTGGCATCTATCCGGCGCCCCACGTTTGCGGCGGAGCGATTCGAGTACGTCTGGCAGCAAGTAGTCGCATTGTCTGGTGCCTACGAAATGAACGGTGCAGGCTCAACGAACGGGGAGGAATGAAATGTCTGAACTGACGATGAATCGACCGCGTGAGGATTACGGCTTCTTCGGCCCAGGATCACCCAGTTGGAAGATCTGGGCCGCGCCGACAGCGCTGATCGGGTTCCAGCGGTCGGTGGTGCTCGAGCACTTCGACCCCTTCTTGGCTGCCGCAGTGGCAGACATGAGCGGGATTTACAGCGATCCGGCCGGGCGACTCGACCGAACCTTGGCGTACTTCCTGACCGTCGCCACTGCCGACGGGCGGACGGCATTGGCCTTGTCCGACCACCTCATGACAGTTCATGCTCAGGCTACGGGCATCGAACCGATCACCGGAACTCGTTACAGCGCAAACAATCCGGCGTCACAACTCTGGATCCACGTGACGGGTTGGCATTCGGTGCTCAAGTGCTACGAGATGTATGGGCCGGGCCCGCTTTCAGCTGTCGAAGAGCAGCGGTACTGGGAAGAATGCGTGATCGCTGCCGAACTACAGACATGCAAGACCTCCGACGTTCCACGCTCCCGAGACGAGGTACGTGAGTACTTCGCTGAAGTCAGGCCCAGATTGTGTACCTCCGAGCGTGCCAACCGGGCGATGCACTACTTGTTGAGAACACCGAGAGCGCAGGGGAAGACGAAGTTCGCGACATTCAGCCGATTGGTCGCGCCGGCCACTATCGCGACTTTGCCCGGCTGGATGCGAACGATGGGTGGGTTCGATCAGCCAGCGTTGTTGGACAGAGCAATTGCGCCCGCGGTGCGAACGGCAGTCCGGTTGGGTAGTTCACCGAAGAACATGACCACTGCTCTGAAAGTCATTGCGCCGATGACGGGCAAGGTGTTGGAGCGCCACCTGCGTGACGAGCAACCCCTGGACCCGAGAGTTGTCACGCCAGCGGAGATTCGGGAGCGATTCCCGCGAGCCGCCAAGGTTGCGCAGGCCGTCTGACGGGTTCGCCACGGCCTGTTGGCACCGCATCGGGGGGATCCCTTCGATGCGGTGCTCGGCCGTGTTCTGTTGTGCCTGAGGTTCGTTCTCAGGTTTTGAATGTGGTGTTCGCTGGGCGCGGTTGCTGCCCGGGGTCGATCGAGGGCGGCGGGATGAACCAGGGTTTGTTGTCGACTCCTATTCGGATTTCCCATTTCCCGACGAACCCGGATTTGCGGTGCATCAGCCGGTGATGTGAACGGCACAGCAGGACCAGGTTGTTCATCACCGTCGGGCCACCGTTTGCCCAGTGCCGGATATGGTGCGCATCCGTCCAGGCGGGCACGCATGTGCAGCCCGGGAAGGCGCAGCCTTTGTCTCGGGCGATGAGGGCGACGCGTTGTTCGGCGGTGACCAACCTCTTCCCTGGTTGCGCATCCAAGGGCGCGCCGTGATCGTCGAGCAGAACGGTCGACAGGAAACAATCACACCCGAGAAGTCGGGTCTGCGACACCGACAGTGGCCCGAGCCAGGGCATGTGCCCGACATCAAGATCCGACAAGTCCAGATCGGGTGAGCCTTCGTCGTCCACATCAGAAGGCGACGCGGCGCAATCCCGATGCTCAGCCAAATCACGAGCATTGATGTGCACGTTCACGTGCGGGCGTTGACCACCGTCTGTGCCTGTTTTGGCGCAGTCGAGATAGCGGCGGATCAGTTCGGTGAACCCGTCGGCAGTTCGTTTCGCTGCCGACCGAGAATCCGGGGTTCCATCGGGTGCCGGGGTGGGCATCGTCAGATTCGACAACGCCGACAACAACATTTCACCGGTCAGGGCATCGAAATCGCCGCGCACCACCACTCGACCGTTCAATGTCGACGCGATCCGCAGCTCATTCCGGTCGACGTCTTCGGCGGGTGGAATTTCATCCGACTCGAACAACCGCTCCAAGGTCGCGATCACGTTCCGCACTTTCGTGGTCGTCGCTTCCACGCCCGACGCAGCCGCAAGCAGTAGGTCGATACAGCGAGGGAGCGCGGCGTCCGGCATGCCTTTCGGTGGTGATTCGCAGAACGCCACGATCAACACGGCATGCTCGAACGAGCAATCCCCGCAATCGAACCGAGCAGCCACCGCCGGAAATGGCCGCAACGCTGCACCGAGAGCGGCGATCTTCTTCCCGTCCCGAACCTGCAGCATCGTGTTGGCCGCCAACCACGCACCCACTCCGCGGCTGGCGATCACCTGATCATCCGGGCGCAACGACAACTCGTCGACCACTGCCACTCGAACGGCTTCCAGGCGCAGAATCTCCGCACTCGCCTCGACAGCAGCCTCACGCAACTCGGCAGCAGTCAACCGCCACAGGCGTCCGCGTAACCCCACCGCAGAACCAGACACCACGTCCGACAACAAGACACTCATTGAATCCCCCGATCCCCTCCCCAAATCATACTCGAACATGCGTTCGAGTCAAGAGCGTTTTCGAATCTTCGGCTTCTCGCAAAGCTGCAAGAGTGCATCCGTTGTCCGCAAACGTGTTTCGTCGGGACGGAGGAGGTCGTCGAGTACGGCGACCGGTGCGGTGGGGTAAGGTCGCCGATTTTCGAGCTTTGGTTGGAGAAGGTGGTCGGTGTTTGACCGTGCGGGCACACGGGTAACCCGCTCCGGATGCCGTCAGCGTGAGGGGGCCGTGAGTGGACGAGTCACACAAGATCCGTCGCCGATCGTTTGTTCAAGGGCTTGGCCTGCTGGCCGGTCTGAGCGCGTTGTCGGCTGGATCAGCGACGGCTCGACCACCTGATGTCGATCCACTGCGCCCGTTCCAACTTCCGTCGCCCCGTCTGGAACCGTTTCGGGAGACCCTTCCTGTCCTGCCGGGCATTTCGGGTGGCAACCTGGAGCTTCGTGCGGCATCGTCGATGCACCGATTCCATCCGGACCTACCGTCGTCGCCGTCGCTGGGTTACGGCGGAATGGATTATCTGGGCCCCACCATCGAAGCTCACGTCGATCAGCTCGTCACAGTCCGATATGCCAATGACATTTCTGCGTATCCGCTTGCCGCGGATGTCGATCCGGGTCTGCACGGCGTCAGCGACCTCGACCGCACACAGGTCCCCACCTCGCTTCACCTGCACGGAGGAGTTACTGCACCGCAGTTCGACGGGCATCCGGAGCTGATTCAGCGTCCGGGCGAAGGTTTGGTTCACGAGTACACGAATGGTCGTGCCGCCGGCAATCTTTGGTATCACGATCACGCCATGGGAATGACGCGCCTCAACGTCTACGCCGGGCTGGTCGGGATGTATTTTCTCCGTGACGACGCAGATACAGGCACCACCGGGAATTCTCTCGGCTTGCCGTCCGGCGAATTCGAGCTTCCGATGATTCTGCAGGACAAGGTCTTCACCTCCGACGGTCAACAGAGTGTCCGTTCCACGTGGCTCACTCCGCAAGGTTCCTGGGATCCGGCGACCCCCGGTGACGTTGGCGTGGTGAACGGCGTCGTGTGGCCGAAAGTGGAGGTTGCCCGCGGCCTGTATCGATTGCGACTGCTCAATGCCGCAACCTATTCGGTGTGGAATCTGCACTTCGCAAATCGTATGCGGTTCTGGGTGATCGGTTCCGAAGGCGGTTTTTTGGCCGCTCCGGCGCCGACGGATCACGTCCGGCTGAGTCCGGGTGAACGCGCTGATCTGCTGGTCGACTTCAGCATGCTCGAGCCGGGCACGACGGTGGAATTGCGCAACGACGAACCGGTACCCCTTGCGGTGGCGCAACGCGGCACACAGGTGATGCCGGTCTTCTGTCGGTTCGACGTGGGCAGCGCAAAGGGATTCACCGGCTCGATCCCGCAGCAGCTGAATTCCGTTGCTGCCGAACCGGCGTCCCCGGATATGGTGCGAAATCTCACGATCATGCAGCTGTCGCGTCCCTCGGATTACCCGTCGATCACCATGTCGCTCAACAATTTGAGGTTCACTGATTCAGATATCGAACTGCCGCGTCAGGGAACCATCGAGCAATGGAATCTGATCAACATCACCACGGAACCACATCCGATTCATCTGCACCTGGTGGCGTTCCGCGTTGTGGGACGCCAAAGCCTCGACACTGCAGCACTGATGCAGCGGTATCCGGTGCCTGACTTGGGGGTCCGGTGGACGCCGTCGGCAGAGGAATTCGTGACCTCTTCGCTGCGGCCTCCCGAAGTGTGGGAAACGGGGGAGAAGGACACTGTCATCGTGGATGCCAACTCGATCACCCGCGTGATCGTGCGCTTTCCGACGGCCGACGAGTTGGGCTTCGATCCGGATGCAACTTTCGCGAGAGGTTCCATGGCAGACCACTCGGCACACGGAGAAGCCGGTATGGGGGACCTGCAGGGGTACGTCTGGCACTGCCACATGCTCGATCACGAAGACCACGACATGATGTTGCGATATCGGGTGGTGACGTAGCCTTCAAGGGGAGAAAAGTTCCCAGAGGAGGCAGCTGTGTCGGAAGGTGCGCCCACCGGGCCCCTGGACGGATATCGGGTGATTGAACTCGGAACCTTGATCGCCGGGCCCTTCGCCGGGAAACTGCTCGGCGACATGGGCGCCGACGTGATCAAGATCGAATCGCCGGACCGCCCGGACCCGCTTCGTACCTGGGGTCAGGCCGAGCAGGACGGTCATCGATTCTTCTGGACGGTTCACGCCCGCAACAAGCGGTGTGTGACGTTGGACCTTCGCGTCGACGCGGGACGAGACCTGTTTCTGAATCTGATCGAACATGCCGATGTGGTGGTCGAGAACTTCCGGCCGGGCACCCTCGAGAAGTGGGGCCTGGGATTCGACGTTCTCAGTGCGCGCAATCCGAAGTTGGTGTTGGCCAGGGTATCCGGTTACGGGCAGAGCGGACCGCAAGCCAAGAGCGCCGGCTACGCCTCGGTTGCCGAAGCGGTCAGCGGATTTCGGCATCTGAACGGTTATCCAGGGCAGGCGCCTCCGCGTATTGCCCTTTCGCTCGGAGATTCTCTCGGCGGGATGTTCGCCGTTCAGGGAGTGCTGGCGGCGTTGCTCTCACGAGAGCGGACCGGCCGTGGTCAGGTGGTCGACGTTGCCCTCACGGAATCCTGTCTGGCGGTGCAGGAATCCACGATCCCGGATTACGATCGGGGCGGGATCATCCGGCAGCCCTCGGGAACGAGATTGGAGGGTATTGCGCCGTCCAACATCTATCAGACCTCTGAAGGAAACTGGGTGGTGATCGCAGCCAATCAGGATACGCTCTTCGTGCGTCTGTGCACCATCATGGGGCGACCGGAACTAGCGCATGACGACCGCTTCTCCAATCATGTTGCCCGTGGCAAACATCAGGACGAGCTCGACGAACTGATCAGCGCCTGGGTCGCGCTCCAAGATCCCACCAGCCTGGTGGAACGCCTCACCGAAGTGGGAGTTGTTGCCGGGCCGATCAATACGGTTGAAGATGTCGTCAAGGATCCGCAGCTGATCGAGCGGGGGATGCTCGTCGACCACTACGACGAGCGGATCGGTGAAAACGTCCTCGGCTTGGGCGTCGTGCCTACCTTCAGTGAGACACCCGGATCCGTGCGCAACGCGGGAGCGTCGGCGCCGGGTCACGACAACTCCTCGGTGTGGGGCGGGCTCCTCGGACTCTCGGACGGCGAGCAGGCAGAACTGAAGATGAAGGGCGTGATCTGACATGTCGGTACCTGGCGTGGGTATTCCAGCAGTCAGTATTCGTGAAGTCGGACCACGGGACGGGTTGCAGATCGAAGACCCGGTGTCGCTGGCGGAGAAACTTCGTCTTGTCGACGCTCTGGCTGCGACGGGTGTTTCGCGTATCGAGGCGACGTCGTTCGTCTCACCGCGCGCTGTGCCGGCGTTGGCCGACGCGGAATTGTTGGCCGCAGAACTGCACCAGTGGCCCGGCATCGAGTTCTCGGCATTGGTCGCCGGAATCGGTGGAGCGAAACGGGCCGTCGAGGCAGGAATGAAAACCGTCGAATATGTTGTGTCGGCATCGAATGGCCACAGCGAGGCCAACACTCGGTCGACGACGGAGCAAGCGACCGAACGTATCGGAGAGGTCGTCCGGATCGTCCACGACGCCGGAGGACGGGTGGAGGTCATCGTGGCCACAGCCTGGGACTGTCCGTTCGACGGTCCAACCGACCCGGATCGTGTTCTGCGGATTGCGGAGCAGGCCAAGGAGTTCGGTGCTGATCAATTCTCGATCGCAGATACCATCGGCACTGCCACGCCGGGACGTGTCGGACGATTGATCGACGCTGTGGGCGAAAGAGTAGGTGACTTCGGCTTGGGTGCGCACTTCCACAACACGCGTGGCGCTGGTCTTGCGTGCGCGTTTGCGGCTGTGCAGCACGGTGTTCGAAACCTCGACGCGTCCACCGGAGGTCTCGGTGGTTGTCCGTTCGCTCCCGGTGCCAGTGGCAATATCGCGACGGAGGAACTGGTCTACATGCTCGAAGACATGGGCATCGCGACAGGTATCGACCTGGATGCGAGCATTCGTGCCGCTGCCGTTGCAGAGGAGATAGTGGGCCATACGGTTCCCAGTAATCTTCTCCGCGCCGGCGATCGGAAGCGGTAGGGACCTTTACTTTTCTCGGTTGGGTGATGCCAGCTGCAGTTTAACCAGCTGCTCGTGCGCCGCGGCCGGCCAACCGATGCGCTGCTTCTCCAGATACCATGCACCGGCGGCAAATGCGATCGCGAGGACGATCCAGATCGCGACGCTTCCGATCTGAGAGCCCAGGTCGCTCGACGAGGACACTTCGCCCGTGCTGTAGTCGTATTCCGTTGTCGTGGTGATTCCCTCTACTGCGAAGGTCCACAGAATCGGAAGGGCGCACAGTGCGGCGAGGGCACGTGCGACATGCGCTGGACGCAGTTCGAAGATCATTCATTTCTCCTGGTGATCGACGCGGTGAATCTCACTCTCCTCGAAAGCTATTCGGGTTCGACGGCGCTGTCTGTAGTCGGATCGACGGACATGGACGAGGTGCCGAGTTCCTCCCGGTCTCCCTGCCGTAGCAGCTGCATTCCGTTGTGATCGAACTCGATTCGTCGAACGTCTTCAGTGTCGACCAGCATCGTGGCCATAGCGGTACGCCGAGGTGGAAGGATCCGTATGGTCACTTTTCCTCGCGTGATCGCGGTGAGTTCCCGGACGATGCTCGAGTGGATTCGGTCGCGCACGTCGGGGTTCGCGCCATCCATTCCGTGGTCGTCGAGCAAGACTACTTCGACGCCGCGGTTTCGAGCGGCACGCACAGCATCGATCACGTGATTCTTCTGAAATCCCGGCGCTCGGAGCGAGTCACGTAGTTGAGCTTCGAGTAATTCACATGCCAATTTCTCGGTGGAATCCATTGGCACGCCTGAAGCAATCCGCTCGAGCAGAGGCCGGGCCAGTATGTTGAGTCTGTCGAGTTGGGCGTCTCTTTCTTCGATGACTGCCGACGTGGCTGCTCCTGCGGCGATGCGTTCGGTAGACGCTTGGCGTAGTTCGAAGATCGTCTTGGCTCGTGGCCGAATCGTAAGTGCGAAGACCGTCGACATTAGAACTGGTCCGACGTTGGCGAAGGACTCGGCGAAGCCGTACAACGGTCCTTGACCTGTCACAGTCGCCCAGGCAACCGAGGAGGCAATCAAAAGAATCACGCCAAGCCAGGCGTAGCCCGTCCTTCCCCGCACACACATGAAGGTGAAGACGACAGTACACATTCCGAAAGGCCAGAGTTGGGCCGGATTATGCACAGGTACCGGCAATACCATGAACACCGCGCCGCAGGCGACTAAGCCGGTAGCACTGAGCAGGATGCTCTGGTGAAGGGGCATGGGGTCCCCGTCAGTCAGGACGATGGAGAAAGCAGCTGCTGACCCAACGAGTACCGCGACTGCCAGCGGCCACGAGGACCTGACTCCGCTTGTCCCGTACGCGGCGGAAATCGAGTACGTGACGGTGAAGCAGGCAACGAGAAGGAGAGCGGATCTACTACGCATTCCGAGTAGGTCGCGGATGTCTTTGCCTACGGCGATGTTTCCCGCATCGAAGTTCATCGAGGAGCCTTCTCAGCTCGTTGCCAGGACAGAGTGACTTTGGTTCCTGCTCCTGGAGAAGACGCGACGTCTGCTGCCCCTCCGGAGATACTGCGTACCCTGGCATGAATGCTCACGGCGATGCCGAGTCGATGCGTCGGTACGGTGCGAGGATCGAAACCGATTCCGTTGTCACAAACCGTCACCTCCATTCGAGTTTCTTCGACAATTGCGTCGACCGAACGACGTGCGTCCGGCCCGGCGTGTTTCTTACTGTTACGCAGTGCTTCACTCAAGGCTCCTGCGAGAGCACTCACCGGTTCCGACGGGAACTCGGCAGTGTTGGCGTTTGACTCCACGTGTGATGTGAAGGTGACATTCTCATCGACTTCCGAGGCTGCCGAACGGAGTTGAGCAAGAACCGCATCCGGGTCCAATCGCTCTGCGGTCTCGACTCCCGAACGAAGATGGTCCAGGCGGGCCAGTGTGCGCCGTGACTGTCCGGCGACGGTGGAGTCGGAGTCCGTTCGTGCAGCAGCCAACAAGGTCGACATCACGGTGTCGTGGATCAGGGCGTTGAAGCGTTCGCGTTCGACGTCTTTTGCAGCTGCAGCCGCGGCTCCGGCGGCCGCAGCGTGGGTACTCGCGATGGTGGCGTCAAGGGTTTGCCCGGTGCGAAGTGCGACAACAGATGCTGCAACAAAAACTGTGCAGAACATCAGCGCAGCACTGAGATCCGGAATCAGAAGATAGAACAGGGGTGCTTCGCGGATGGCGTGATTGATCAGTTGGACGAGCGTGACTCCCACCCCGAGGTATAGCAGAGCCCAGGCAGGCTGCCATGCAGCTGCGGCTGCTAGCCCGGCGACACCAGGGATGTTGGCGAGCCACGTCCCGAAGCCTTGGACATGTTCACCGGTCCAGGCAGGCCACCACGCGCACGCAACGAGAATATAGGCAATCGCATTAATTGCGGCAGCTCGACGAATCCAGATTGTCTGGGGCAGGAACGTCGAAAGTCCCAACACCATGGCTGTTCCGAATATCGCGAAGATGGCCACAGGTGTCCACCAGGCCGCGGTGGTTGCCGCTGCGTCTCTGATATTCGGAATCAGGATGAGCAGGTAGAACAGGTAGCCGGCGCACACGAATCTACCGAACAGACGAAGGATCTTGTCGGTGAAGGTGGAATCGGTAGTACTTGATTGACTCTCTGCTGAATCATTCGCCAAGGATGGGTGAGGCAGTCTGATCAGAGTTCGTCGATCGTCACTATCTGATCTTGTATCGCTCGCACGAGTAATTCGCATTTCGTCGGTGCGTTCCTTCCAACGTCGGCGTACTTCTCGCGAATCCGCGACAGGTGGGTCCCCACCGTTCCCACGCTGATGTAGAGGTTTTGAGCAACGCGTGACTTCGAATCACTCAGTAGCCATTCCCTGAGAACCTCGATTTCGCGCTCCGAAAGGTGCGGTCCTACGGGATCCTGTGCCATGCAGTTTTCCACAGTGACTGTCATGAGTTTCGTCCTTACTTCTCTGTAGCGGAATGACAGACCCCCGACAGTGCCGTCTTCTTGTCAGATGAATGTAATTCGAAGAGGGAAATTTTTCCCAGACATCAATTCCTCTGCCCATATTTTCAGGGGCAGCGCTAAGAGAGTTATTGTTGCCGAACCTCATTGTTAGTCAAAGTCAGCTTTTTTCCGGAAGTAGGCCGTTCAGGAATTGGTAACACCCCGTCTTCGACCGCGCGTTTGTACAAATCCGTTTTTGTCGGTGCGGGTCGTCCGACAGCCGCATATTTCTGCCTGATGCGCTGGAGGTAGTCGTTAACCGTCTGCGGCGCCAAACCGGTGAGTCGCGCAACTCGATCCGCCTTCTCTCCGGATGCGTAAAGTTCGAGGACCTCGAGTTGTCGAGGGCTCAGACCCACTTCGTCGAGACCTGGATCCCCGTCGATTGCGGCAGCCCACTCTGTCGTCACCACCTGCCTTCCCGACGCGGCGGCGCGTATCGCATCAACCACGACGGCAGTCGGTTCGGACTTGCGTACAACACCCAGTACGCCGGCACGGGCGGCCGAGCGAACGAGGTACGGGTTTTCCGCCCCGGTGAAGATCAATGTCTCGAGCCCGGCGGCCCGCAGTTGCTCGACATTGCTCTTGGGCGATGAACCGTCGGCCAGCCGGAGGTCGAGGATTGCCAGATCCAAGGCGACGTTCTGAGCGAGCATCTCGGACACAGTGGTCGCGATGCACACCAATTCGAGGTCCGGCTCGTCCTCGAGCATCACGGACACGCCGATTGCTACCGACTCGTGGTCTTCCACCAACCCGACACGGCGGTGTGGAAATGCTGTTTGCTCTGGCATAGCGATTGTTTCCCTCCGCTCGATGCGAGGACGTTATCAGGCAGAGCTGACTGACCGGTATGTTACGTGTCAAGATTTGAAGTCAGCCTGGACTGTTTTACGTTTCGGCTCTACAGTTATCTTGTGACCGAGACCACTTCCGATGCGAAAGTAAGCCGTACCCAGGCCGAACGTACAGCGGCGATGCGTGGGCGCCTCCTCGACGCCGCCGTCGAATCGTTGGTCGAGCTGGGCTACGCACGGACCAGCACGCAAGAGATCGCCCGCCGCGCAGGCGTCTCGCGGGGTACGCAACTGCATCATTTTCCGACCAAGGAATCGCTGGTCGTCGCGGCCGTCGAGTATCTGGTCGACAAGCGGCTGGAAGAAATCCTCACCGCTGAAGTGGATCGTGGTCGAGGCCTCGAGGTCCTGTCGGACGCGTTCTCCGGGCCGCTGTTCTATGCCGCCCTCGAATTGTGGGTCGCGGCGCGGACCGATCCCGTTCTGCATGCGGCGACGGTGCCCCTCGAACGCAAGGTGAGTGAGGCGCTCGAGTTCGGCAGCGCCGAGTTGTTCGGTGATCGGTTCGATTCCGAGTCGGTCGAACTCACCATCGAACTCGTTCGTGGGCTTGCCGTCTCAGCCCTGTTTCGTACATCCGAAGCCGACGACGCGCTCAGAGCGCGACTGTTGCCGGCCTGGCAATCCCGAGTGGAGAAGAAGTGAAGCTTCCCGAACATGTCGAAACGCTGATCGTCGGTGCCGGATTTGCCGGTATGGGCTTGGCCGCCAGAATGCTTCGCGACAACCGCGCTGCAGACGTCGTGTTGATCGAGCGTGGAGCTGACATCGGCGGCACTTGGCGCGACAACACCTATCCAGGCTGTGCCTGTGACGTGCCGACGGCGTTGTACTCGTATTCTTTTGCGCCGAGCGCCGATTGGAGTCATACCTTTGCTCGTCAACCCGAGATCTACAACTATCTGAAGAAGGTGGCCGCAGACACCGGCGTCGTGGAACGCGTAGTCCTGAACTGCGAACTCGAAGCTGCTGTGTGGGACGAGGATGCGGCGCTGTGGCGTATTCGGACATCTCGAGGGTCGTTGACGGCCAAAGCTCTGGTCGCCGCGACCGGAGCGTTGTCGACGCCCAAGATCCCGGATTTCCCCGGTCTCGACCAATTCTCGGGGACCACTTTCCATTCGGCGACGTGGAACCACGAACACGAACTGCGTGGTGAGCGCGTAGCCGTGATCGGAACGGGAGCGTCGGCGGTTCAGTTCGTTCCCGAAATTGCCGACCCTGCTGCCCATGTCACCGTGTTCCAGCGAACTCCGGCTTGGGTGATTCCGCGGATGGATCGCACCCTGCCTGCTGCACAGAAGGCCGTGTACTCGCGGATTCCCGTTACACAGAAGGTGATTCGAGGGTGGGTTTACGGCTTCCGCGAGCTACTCGGTGCCGCGATGTCGCACGCGACGTGGGTGCTGCATGCCTTCGAGGCGGCCGCGCGCCTTCATCTGCGCAGACAGGTGAAAGATCCGGAGTTGCGCCGGAAACTGACTCCCGATTTCACGATCGGTTGCAAGCGCATGCTTCTGTCCAACGACTGGTTGCGCACCCTTGACCGCGCGGACGTGAGTCTGGTCGACAGTGGGCTCGTCTCGGTCACCGAAAACGGAGTGGTCGACGGACGCGGAGTCGAGCACAAGGTCGACACCATCATCTTCGCCACGGGGTTCACGCCGACGGAACCGCCTGTTGCGCATCTGATCACCGGAAAACGTGGCGAGACGCTGGCCGCACATTGGAACGGTAGTCCCAACGCGTACAAGGGTACTGCGGTCAGCGGGTTCCCGAATCTGTTCCTCATGTACGGTCCGAACACCAACCTCGGACACAGTTCGATCGTGTACATGCTCGAGTCCCAGGCCGAGTACGTCAACGACGCCTTGAACACCATGAAGCGAGAGCGGATCGATGCCCTCGACGTGAACGAGACGGTGCAGGTGCACTACAACAAGGGAATTCAGCACGAGTTGCAGCACACGGTGTGGAACAAGGGCGGATGCTCGAGTTGGTACATCGATCCGGAGGGGCGCAACTCGGTGCAGTGGCCGACGTTCACTTTCAAATTCCGTTCGCTGCTGGAGCATTTCGATCGGGAGAACTACTCCGCTCGCAAGATCGAAAGCGTCGAGGCATGACCGCGACGCACTACGACGTGGTGGTTATCGGTTCGGGATTCGGTGGCAGTGTCGCCGCTCTTCGCCTGACGGAGAAGGGCTACCGCGTCGGGGTGCTCGAAGCCGGTCGACGGTTTGCCGACGACGAGTTGCCTGAAACCAGTTGGAGACTTCGAAAGTACCTGTGGGCGCCGTGGATCGGATGTTATGGGGTTCAGCGCATCCATCTTCTTCCGGATGTGCTCGTGATGGCGGGGGCCGGCGTCGGAGGTGGGTCGTTGAACTACGCCAACACGTTGTATCAGCCACCCAATCGGTTCTTCGAAGACCGTCAGTGGGCGCACATCACTGACTGGCACGACGAACTGGCGCCGTACTACGACCAGGCCAAACGGATGTTGGGTGTTCGCACCAATCCGTCCTTCACTCCTGCCGATGCGGTGATGAAGGACGTAGCCGAAGAGATGGGCGTGGGGGAGACCTTCACGTCCACCCCCGTCGGTGTTTTCTTCGGGGAGGCAGGAGTTTCCGTGCCGGACCCGTTCTTCGGCGGAAAAGGACCCGAACGCACAGGTTGCACGGAATGCGGGGGATGTATGACCGGCTGCCGAGTCGGTGCGAAGAACACGCTGGTCAAGAACTACCTCCATCTCGCCGAGCAAGCGGGCGCCAGGGTTCATCCGCTCACGACCGTCACCGACCTTCGGCCGGCGGCAAGCGGTGGTTACCGCCTGCTCGCGAGGCGAACGGACGGCGTCCGCCGGCGAGAAGTTCGGTTCACCGCCGATCAGGTGGTGGTTGCCGCCGGAACGTACGGAACGGCGAGACTGCTGCTCGGTATGAAGGAATCCGGTGCCCTGCCGGGCCTGTCGGACACTCTCGGCACCGTCGTACGTACCAATTCCGAAGCCGTACTGGCCGCAACGTCGAAGTCGCGTCGACGGAACTTCACGCAGGGCGTAGCCATCACGTCGTCCTTTCACCCGGATGATCACACGCACATCGAGCCGGTGCGATACGGCAAGGGCAGCAATGCAATAGGACTTCTGCAGACCGTCCTGAGTGACGGCGGTGGGCGAACTCCCCGGGTGCTGAAGACTCTGGCAGTCGCGGCCCGGCACCCAGGAGCGTTCTTGCGATCGTTGTCGGTACGGAACTGGTCCGAGCGAACCGTCATCGCGCTGGTGATGCAGACCGACGACAACTCCCTCGAACTTTCCAAGAACACCAAACGATTCGGGCGCTCCCTCACCAGTAGACCGGGACCGGGCGATCCACCTCCTCAGTGGATTCCGCAGGGTCATACAGCCATTCGCAAGGTCGCCGAGAAGATCGACGGCGACCCGGGTGGTTCCATCGCCGAGATCGTGAACATCCCGATGACGGCACACTTTCTGGGTGGCTGCGCGATCGGTGACAGCGCGTCGAGTGGCGTCGTCGATCCGTATCTGCGTGCATACGGTCATGAGGGACTGCACGTCATGGACGGTTCGGTGGTGAGCGCAAATCTCGGAGTGAATCCTTCCCTGACCATCACTGCGCAGGCGGAACGAGCGTGCGCGATGTGGCCGAACAAGGGTGGCGCGGACTCCCGCCCGAAGACCGGCGAGCCATACGTACGTATCGATCCGACTTTGCCGTCCGATCCGGTGGTGCCGACGCATGCACCAGGCGCTTTGCGGCTTCCCCTGACCATTCGAGCTGAGAAGGTGTCCGATGTGGAGCGTGCCTGAATCGACAAGTGACCGCGTCGACTGGCCGGTGAGTGATCCGCCGCCGTGGCCGGCTCGCGTTCGCGCGACACTGTGGTGGCACCGCAGTACGTCGGCGGCGCGGGAGCTCGGCCCGGATGGTCGAACGATTCCGATGACGGTGGCCATGATGGTGGACTACCTCGATTCGCCGGTCGGCCCGTATCGCGAGATCCTCGCCAGTCCGGTCTTGCATGCGCCAGGGAAACGGATCGGGCCTATGCCGCGGATGGCGGTCCCTTTCATCGCGGTGGATTCGGAACCGTCGGTGCACGGTGGGCGAGTCCACTGGCAACTACCCAAGGTTCTGGCCGAGTTCGACGGAGACGTGCAGCAGAAATTCACTGCGACCGGCGACGGATGGCGGGTGCGTTCGGATACGCGGATGCTCGGGCCGCGTCTGCCGATTGCCGGGGCGTTGGGATTTGCGCAGCCGGAGTCCGGTGGAGGTCTGGCGATCGCGTCGGCAAGGCTGACGGGATCGTTCCGATACGCGCGCGTGAGCGTCGAGGCAGAGGGGCAGACCCTGCCGGACTGGTTGGCTGCGGGCACCCATCACGGCGTCGTGATTCTGGGCGGAAAAATGACTACGGGAGCGGCCAGGCGTCGGTAACGGGGGTTTGACCTGCGAAAAGCGACCAAGGCCGCCCGTCAGTGACCGGGCGGCCTTGGTCGTGTGGTGTGAAAGTCAGGTGTCGACGTCCCACAGGCGCCTCTCGGCGGGTGGTCGCTCGCAGCGACAAAAGGGGTGGGGCCCGGGGCTTGTTCGGACGCCGACAGGGTGTTCAACGGCGGTCTCCCCGGATTTGTTCCCGTCCTTGATATGTGACACCGGTCTCGATTCAACTTAGGCAATCCTTTTCTTGACTAATTCCAGAAAAGCGGCATACTGGGAAACATGCGAGACGGAGAGCATGACTTCGACCCCCGAGCGCAATTGCGCGCCGTCGGGTTGAGGGTCACTGCTCCGCGCCTCGCCGTGCTGGATGCGGTTACAGCCCAACCGCATTCAGACGCCGATTCTGTTGCAGCACTCGTGCGGCAGCAGCTCGGATCGGTATCCACACAGGCCGTTTACGACGTGCTGAAGGCATGCGTGAACGCAGGATTGCTGCGACGCATCGAGCCGGCGGGTTCGCCCGCACGGTTCGAGACGAGGACTGGTGACAACCACCATCACCTCGTCTGTCGCGGCTGCGGCAAGGTCGTCGACGTCGATTGTGTTGTCGGCCAAGCTCCCTGCCTCGAACCTTCCGATAATCACGGCTTCGAAATCGACGAAGCCGAGGTCGTGTTCTGGGGCCGTTGCGAAGATTGCCTGAAGAATTCTGCCGAATCCGACACCGAGTCGGACGCGGTCTCGCAGAATCGAATTGATGCGTCCAGAACCTCCGAGTCAGCCACCTCGCATGCAGCCCATGCGTTCGACTCGGATGCAGCCCCGCTCCTCTGACGCCCAGCCCACAACGCTAGGAGGCTTCGCCATGACCAAGCCCACCACCAACAATTTCGGTATCGCGGTCGCAAGTGATGACGAATCGCTGACCGCGGGTATTCAGGGGCCGGTGCTCCTTCACGACCACTACCTGATCGAGAAGCTCGCGCAGTTCAACCGCGAGCGTGTCCCGGAGCGCATCGTCCACGCCAAGGGCGGCGGCGCTTTCGGTGAACTCGTCATCACACACGACGTCAGCAAGTACACCAAGGCCGCGTTCCTGCAGCCGGGTAAGAAGACCGAGTCACTCGTCCGCTTCTCCACCGTCGCCGGTGAGCAGGGCAGCCCGGACACCTGGCGCGATCCGCGCGGTTTCGCGATGAAGTTCTACACCGAAGAGGGAAACTACGACCTCGTCGGCAACAACACCCCGGTGTTCTTCATCAAGGACGCCATCAAGTTCCCCGACTTCATTCGTTCGCAGAAGCGACTGCCCGGCTCCGGTCTTCGTGACCACGACATGCAGTGGGACTTCTGGACTCTGCGTCCCGAGACCGCTCACCAGGTGACCTGGCTGATGGGTGACCGCGGTATCCCGAAGACCTGGCGCAACATGGACGGCTTCGGATCGCACACCTACCAGTGGGTCAACGCTGCGGGTGAACGCTTCTGGGTGAAGTACCACTTCAAGACCGATCAGGGCATCGAGTTCCTGACGCAGGCCGAAGCAGACAGCCTCGCCGGTAGCGATCCCGACTACCACCGCGCGGATCTGTACAACGCCATCGAGGCCGGTAATTTCCCGAGTTGGACACTCAAGGTTCAGATCATGCCGGTCGACGAGGCCGAAGGATACCGCTTCAACCCGTTCGACCTCACCAAGGTCTGGTCCCAGAAGGACTACCCACTGATCGAGGTCGGCAAGTGGACGCTGAACCGCAACCCGGAGAACTTCTTCGCGCAGATCGAGCAGGCTTCGTTCGAGCCGTCGAACGTGGTGCCCGGCATCGGATTCAGCCCGGACAAGATGCTTCTCGGCCGCGTCTTCTCCTACGCCGACGCACATCGTTACCGCATCGGCACCAACTACGCCGACCTGCCGGTCAATGCCCCGAAGAACGAGGTGAACTCCTACTCCAAGGAGGGCGCCATGCGTTACAGCTTCAATTCCCCGTCGACGCCGGTGTACGCACCGAACTCGTACGGCGGACCGCATGCCGATCCGTCGGTTGCCGGTGACGAAGGACTGTGGGCGTTCGACGGCAAGGCAGTGCGCGCCGGATACATCGAGCACGCCGAGGACGGCGACTTCACGCAGGCCGGAACGCTGGTCCGTGAAGTTCTCGACGACGCAGCTCGTGAGCGCCTGGTGAGCAACATCGTCGGCCACGCCCTTGCCGGCGTCAGTGAGGAAGTTCTGTTGCGTGTCTTCGAGTACTGGAAGAACGTCGACGCAGATTTGGGCAAGCGCGTCGAAGAAGGTGTACGCGCAGGTCAGTGACCCGCTGACATGAGCATCGCCTAGGTCTACCGAATGCGGACCGCTGCAAGGGAAATCACTTCCCGGCAGCGGTCCGTTTCCGTCTACCCAACTACAGAAGCGCAAACCAATAGACGAAGCATGCGAGAAGGAATACAACGACTGACTCCATGACGACACCCCTGTTCGACGTGCACTTCTGCTGTTCGCACTCTCCATGATCCGCTTCTCGAGCTGAGAATGCTCGGGGCACAAGTTTCGCGAACCGAGGTGTTGGGCAGTCAATTCCCATGGCAATAGGTGCGGTTCTCTTCGACATCGACGGAACGCTCGTCGATTCCAACTATCTGCACGTAGAAGCGTGGTCGCGAGCTTTCTTCGAGGTAGGTCGCCCGGTCGACGCGTGGCGGGTACACCGCAGCATCGGCATGGACGGAGACCAACTACTGGAGTCCTTGCTCGGCGAAGACATCGACGGGTGCGGACCGCGAGCCAAAGAACTTCACACCACGTACTACCGGCAGTCGGCCGACCGTCTCCGAGTACTGCCGGGAGCGCGCGAGTTGATCCGCCGAGTTCACTCGCTCGGACTGCACGTGGTGCTCGCTACCTCGGCGCCGGACGACGAACTGAAGTTGCTACGCCGGACGCTCGACATCGACGAAATGATCTACGCCGCCACCTCTTCGGAATCCGTCGACGAGGCCAAACCTGATCCGGACCTGATCGAGGTCGCGCTCGCGAAGGCAGGTGTCGACGCGGGCAATGCGGTCATGGTCGGGGATGCCGTCTGGGACATGAAGGCGGCGACATGGGCGGGCGTTGTGGCTGTGGGAGTGCGCAGCGGCGGCATGTCGACCGACGAACTCGAAGGTGCGGGTGCGGCTGCCGTGTACGACGACGCCCGCGACCTCCTCGACCACCTCGACGGCAGTGTGATTTCCGAACTCGTTTCAGGCCTAGATACCGGGAGTTGATCAGTGATGGCACGATTCGGCTACACCTTGATGACGGAGCAGGCAGGTCCGAAAGAACTGGTTCGCCATGCAGTTCGGGCCGAAGAAGTCGGCTTCGACTTCGAAGTGATGAGTGATCACTACTCGCCGTGGCTGACCGAGCAGGGGCATGCGCCCTACGCCTGGTCGGTGTTGGGGGCAGTCGCCCACGCCACCGAGCGAGTCGGTTTGATGACGTACGTGACTTGTCCGACCGTGAGGTACCACCCCGCCGTCGTCGCTCAGAAAGCTGCGACGATCCAGATCCTCGCGGACGGACGCTTCACCCTGGGATTGGGAAGTGGCGAGAGCCTGAACGAGCATGTGGTCGGCGAGGGTTGGCCGTCCATCGACACCCGCCAGGACATGCTGCAGGAGGCGGTGAGCATCATTCGCGCACTGCTCGCCGGAGATCTGGTGAGCTGGAAGGGGGAGTACTTCGACGTCCAGTCCGCCAGGATCTGGGATCTCCCCGAGAACCCGGTTCCGCTGGCGCTGGCCATGTCCGGAGACAAGTCCGTCGAGCGTTTCGGTCCGATGGCCGACGATCTGATTGCCGTGCAACCGGATTCGGAGCTAGTGCACTTGTGGAAGCACGTGCACGGCCGAGCATACGGATTGGCTCCCGCAGGCCGGACCATCGGTCAGATTCCGATCTCGTGGGACCCTGATCGCGACACGGCAATTGCACGAGCTCATCAGCAGTTCCGGTGGTTCGGCGGAGGGTGGTCCGTGAACTCCGAACTGCCGACGCCGGCGAGCTTCTCGGGTGCGACTCAGTTCGTGCGCAAAGAGGATGTAGCTGAAAGCATTCCGTGTGGTCCCGATCTCGATGTGATCGTCGAAGCGGTCAAGGCATACACGGACGCCGGATTCACCGATGTGGCACTGGTACAGATCGGTGGAGATACCCAAGACCGATTCTTCGACGAGGCGGCCAAGCCGCTGCTCGAGGCTCTGCACGTCGAATTGGGTTGATCGAGAAGATCAATCGAGTTCCGCCGAGTGGGCTCTTGTCGAGTCGCGCGCTACCGCCGTGCAGCCTCGCCTGCTGCGCGACGAGGGCCAGTCCCAAACCGCTTCCGTCGTCGCCCGCACCGGTACCACGAACGAATCTCTCGAACATCGCTTCGCGTTCCGAAGGCGCGATCACGGTGCCGTTGTCGTCGACGAATACCGTCGCCGAACCCGTCGCAGCCCCTGATCGGACGGTGATCTCGACTTCGTCGGCATTGCCGTGCCGAACGGAATTGGTGACGGCGTTGGTCAGCACCAGACGGATACCCGCGGGAAAGGCCTGAACCGAAAGTTCTTCCGGTGCTTTCAAACGAACGTCGACCTGCGGGTGCAGACGGCCGGCGTCAGCGACGGCGCGATCGGCAACCTCGACGAGATCGACGTCGGCACAATCCTCGGGATCGGCCACGTCACCCAGGGCTAGAGTCTCGAGGTCGGTCAGGGTGCGCTCGATCTGGCGCTGCGCTTCCAACAATTCGCCGGACAGTTCGCGCCGTTGGCTTTCCGTGAGATCGAGTGTTGCGAGAACTTCGAGATCGGTACGCATCGACGTGAGAGGTGTGCGCAGTTCGTGGGCGGAGACGCGAGCGAAATCGCGTGCCGACTCCAACGCCTCCTCGGTGCGGCTTCGATCGCTTTCGATGCGACTGAGCATGCTGTGGATTGCCTCCGACAGTTCTTCGGCTTCTCGCGTTCCACGTACCGACGGCGCCCGGCGCGAGAGTCCGTCGACGTCGAGGTTGTTGCCGATCGAACTGGTGGTCTCGGTCAATTGCTGTAGTGGCCGGACGGCTCGGCCGGTGAGGAACCAACCGAGCCCGGCCGCGGCAAGGATGGCGACCACTGCTGCAGCGGCCACTTGGAACTGCTGCTCACGGATTGCCTGGGTCAGCGGGTCTTCGGGGATGCTGACGGCCAGTGCGGCGCCGCTGTCGCCGGGCACCAGAACATCACGACTGCGAACATCGGTGGTAGCCAAGGCGCTGACGGTCGCGGCGTTGAATCCGGGGCTGACCACGGATGGTTCTGTTGTTGCAGTTGGTGTCTCGATGAATAGCGGGCTCGGCGCACTCGCCGCGACGCCCAGGGTGACGGAATCGAGAGTGCGTTCGAGTTGTTCGGATCCGTTGACACGCAGAAAGACCGCGAACGCAATTCCGATCGCGGCAATCACGATTCCGGCGGCCAGGCCCGAGGCGATGGCTACGCGAGTCTGAAGTGACAGCGGCCGCTTCATCGTTCGGCCCTCAGGACGAAGCCCACCCCACGCACTGTGTGGATCACGCGGGGAGTCCCGTCGACTTCGAGTTTCTTGCGTAGATAGGTGACAAAGACGTCGACGACATTGGTGTCGGCAGCGAAGTCGTAACCCCAGACGAGTCGCAGGAGTTGTGCGCGACTGAGTACGACACCGGCGTGCTCGGCGAGTACCGACAACAGGTCGAATTCTCTTTTGGTGAGTTCGATTCGTCTACCGTCGATGTGCGCTCGATGGCCACGGAGATCGACCGTCAGCGGTCCCACCGTGATCGGATGGTCGACCGACGGGGTGGCTCGCGTCGTGCGTCGAAGCAATGCGCGGAGTCTGGCGACGAGCTCGGCCAACTCGAAGGGCTTGGTGAGGTAGTCGTCGGCGCCCGCCTCCAGCCCCGCGATGCGATCACCCACGGAACTTCGGGCGCTGAGCACGCAGATCGGAACCTCGTTGCCGATCGCGCGCAGGGCGGTCACCACCCCGACGCCGTCGAGGCCGGGCATGTTGACGTCGAGAACGAGCGCGGCCGGGCATTGCTTGTTCACCGATGACAAGGCCGATCGTCCGTCGACGGCAGTTGCCGTGTCGAAGCCCGACAATCGGAGTCCACGTTCGAGCGAATTCAGAACCTTCGCGTCGTCGTCAACGATCAGGATGCGCTCGCGTGTACTCACCCCAGCCATGGTGCCATCGGATCAAGGCCTGGGGCCTCGCTCGGAGCGAGGGCCGTCGCATTCTCATCAACTCCTAAGAAACCGACAACAGATCTGCAGTGTTGGCTTCATAACCTCGGGTTTCTCGGATGCGACCGCGCCGAGAACTCGAGAACGTTCGATCAAGGAGAACTACGATGACGCGATTGAAAGTGAACGGCAAGCGGGCCCGCCGGACCGGTGTGGTGGTGGCGTCCGTGGCGGTCCTCGGTATGGCAGTGGCGCCGGGAATCGCCTGGGCTTCCAACCCGATTTCCGACGGGTCACCGGTGGCGGTGCGGTCGATCGCGACCGCTCCGTCCGAGTTGGGTGTGGCTCCCGAAGTAGCGTGTGGTGTCGCGGCGCCGATTTCCGACGAGGAGCTGCAGAAGCTCATCGACGAGGGGAAGGTCGTGCGCGCGGAGGAGGCCGGTACGGCCGCAGTCACTATCGAAGTGCCGAGCGAAGCTGCGACATTCGTTGCGCGTGAAGGGGTGCCGGCGTTGCCGACCGTCGAGTGGGCTCCGACCACCGAAGGTGTTCCGGCAGAGGTGCTCGACATGGCCGGTGTCGCTCCGCTGGAGGAAGGCGTTGCCCTGTCATGCACGGTTGCCGCGGGCTGACGAGCGAAAAAAGCTCCGCATGAACCGCTTTGACCTGGAACGGTACGGCCGTACTCAACTGGGTCTGGAGGTTGGTCAAGCCTGTCGGTAGCACTTGCTACGTTCGGGGCGGTCTCGGCGAGCATGCCGGGGCCGTCGCCGACGGCGTCATGTGTGTGGTGTCTTGCAGAGGTGCGGTACGGCCTGATGCGGGGCGCGTTTCGAAAGGTGTTGTGTTTCATGGTCATGGGCCCCACCCACGCGATGTCCGGTGCTGCTGTGGGGTTGGTGGTTGCGGAGTTGTTGCCTCTCGACTGGGGAGGGCCCACATCCACTGCGGAAACTTTGACCTTTGCCGGGGTGTGCGCCGGAGCCGCCTTGCTTCCCGACCTCGATACCGGTCAGTCGACGGTTTCGCGATCATTCGGTCCGCTCAGCAAGGCTCTGGCCAAAGGCATCGACGCACTTTCGGTGACCTTCTACCGCATCACCAAAGGCAAGAAGGACGGCAAGCGTCGTGGTGGGCATCGGACGCTCACGCACACCGCGCTGTTCGCCGCCGGGTTGGGTGCCGGGGTCTCGGCGCTGGTTGTTCAGTTCGGGAAGCCAGCCATCATCATCACCCTGTTCTTCTGCCTCGGGTTGGCCATCCGTGGATTGGCGGGTGAATTGGCCAAGGAGAAGGGTTGGCTCGCGGTCTCCGCCGTTGCGTTGGTGCTCTCTGCCCTCACCTGGCAGTGGTATCCGAGTGAGGCTGGATCCACGGGGCTAGGTGTTGCGGTGGCCTTGGGCTGCGCCACGCACTGTCTCGGCGATGCGATCACCAAGGAAGGGGTGCCGTTTCTCGCGCCCCTGATTCCGCTCGGCGGCAAACGATGGTGGGAACAACGGCTGCCGTCATTCCTGTCCATCCGTGCAGGTGGGAACCTCGAGAAGATCCTGATCGGGCCGGCGTTGACGGTTCTGACTGCCTGGTTGATCATCAGTGCGTTCGACGGTGCCCCGGAAGCGATCTACGCGGTCTTCGCTCCGATGGTGCAGTGAGCTTCGGAAAACTTTTATTACGGAACCACTGGCATCGTAATCATATTTGTTCTACGTTCGTCCCTGACATGAACCGAGTCGGCTGACGGAGTGAGCAGTGGTGCATCAAGCAGAGCGCATGGCAGAGCACAGCTCGAGCGAAGACGGTGTGAGCCGGCGCGGATTTCTCGCAGCGAGTGCCGGCGCAGCTGCTCTCGCGGGCATTTCCTGGGCGCCGGCTGGAGCAGTTCCCTGGGGTTCGGCATCGACCATCGCGCCACCGCCCGGATTTCCGTCGGACATTCCGTTGTCACAGCAGGCGTACGCGAACTGGTCGCGAGAAATCATGCTCGACAGCGTGTGGACGGCCACGGCACGTCACAGCGACGACGTCGTCACCCTCGCCAACTGGGCGTTCGACAACGGGTACACAGTGCGTGCGAAGGGAACGATGCACGGGTGGAGCCCGTTGACGGTGGTGCCCGGCGCGCCTTCGGATCGAGTTCTGCTGGTCGATACGATGGCCAACTTGAATTCGGTTGTGGTGCAGCACGGCACGCCCGCAACGGTCACGGCGGGCGCCGGCGCCAGTATCGAAGCGATTCTGACAGCGCTCGAGCGAGAAGGGCTCGGCTGGGCCAACTCTCCGGCGATCGGTGAGCTGTCCATCGCCGGCGCGCTGGCGATCGGTGCTCACGGGGCAACCTATCCGGCTGTGGGGGAGACGATCACCCCTGGTCAATCGTATGGTTCGCTGAGCAACCTGATCACCGAGATCACGGTGGTGGCGTGGGACGAAGGCATCAATCGATACGCACTGAAGACATTTCACCGATCGGACGTCGAGAGCACCGCCTTCCTGACCCATCTGGGTCGAACCTTCGTCACCTCCGTGACGCTGCAAGCCGGGGAGAATTATCGGCTGCGGTGCCAGAGTTTCACCGACATTCCGTGGCAAGAACTCTTTGCTGCTCCCGGGTCGCCAGGGCGTACCTACGAGAGTTTCGTCGAGAAATCCGGACGGGTGGAAGCAATCTGGTTCCCGTTCACGCAAACACCGTGGCTCAAGGTCTGGACACCGACCCCGGTCAAACCGCCGGAGTCCCGAGAGGTGAGCGGGCCGTACAACTACTTCTTCTCCGACGCGATTCCCGAAGAAGTCACCACCCCGTTGGGGATGGTGGCACAGGGTCTCCAAGCTGCGACGCCGCTGTTCGGCGCCTCTCAGTTCGGCGCTGTAGCAGCAGGATTGGTGCTGACCGACACCGACGATCTCTGGGGTTGGTCGAAAGACGTTCTGTTCTACCTCCGGCACACGACCTTGCGCGTCGTAGCCGGGGGCGGGGCCGTGATCACCAAGCGGTCCAACATCGGCCGAGTCGTCCACGAGATGACGAGTTGGCTGAACGAACGAATGACGCACTACGCGTCGCTGGGGCAGTATCCCGTCAACATGCCGTTCGAAGTGCGTCTCTGCGGTGTCGACGATGACGGCGAGGTGTTGGTCGACAGCGCCGGAGCGCCGGACCTGTCAGCGGTGCGGCCGCGGGCGGATCGTCAGGACTGGGACACAGCGATCTGGATGAACGTAGTCTCGATTCCCGGCACCGCGGGATTGCCTGCCTTCCTTCGCGAAATGGAACGGTGGATGGTCGCGAACTACTCCGGCGATTACGCGACCTTCCGTCCGGAGTGGTCCAAGGGGTGGGCATTCACCGATCAGGCGGCGTACCAGGACGACGAATTCCTCACCAGCACAGTGCCTGCCACCTTTCGTGCCGGTGGCGACGGGAATTGGGACTTCGCTCTCGCCACTCTCGACGAACACGACCCGCACCGCGTCTTCAGCAATACGTTCCTCGACCGCGTATTGCCACCCAGCTGAATCTCCTACTGCGGAAGCGGTTTGCGCCAACATACGTCGGTGACACGGATACGCTGATTGTTGTCACCGTTCCAATCGACGCTCAGTCCCTGAGTTCGGAGTGCGTCGGCTACCTGGCGCCCGACGGTCTGATCGGTGTGCGCAATCATATGTGCCTTGGCGGTTTCGTCGCCGCCGAAGGCAGCGGCGACCAGCGCGGGATCGAGATCGTGGGCCGGACGAAACGCACTGTAGGACAAGTAGAGATCGGACGGCTCGTCGCCGAGACGCTCCGCATCTTGCATGTGGAAGAACGTGTACGCCCACTGAGCAAAGGGATACCCGTTCTCGTCGGGTTCGGACGGCGTGCGTTCGTCGTCGATTTCGGTAGTGCCGCACTGCATGCAGCAGGTGAAGTTCATCCGGGCCACGATGCCGTTGCGTTCGAGTTCGGCGAAGGCTGCGGAGAGGCGCTCGAAGTCTCCGGGAGCCGTCCACTGGGTCTGCTCCTCGACTCTTCGGTCCCAGACCTCACGCACTACTGCGTCGATCTGTCTGCCGAGTTCGTCGTTCTCGAAGCCGCCCTCGACACAGTCTCGGGCGGCTTCGCAGATTTCGTCGAACGTAGCGAAACCTGGGACTACCAGTTCGCGTGCTTGCTCACGTACGGCGACGATGTCGGCCTCACTGAGCACCGGTGCTGACCGTGACTGTGCAGACCGTGACTGTGCTGACCGTGACTGTGCTGACCGTGACCAGGGCAATCGCATACCGGCACCGTACTGCACCGATCCGACCGTCAGGCGACGTCGGCTGCTGCTTTCGTTTCCTCCTCGTTTGACGGGGCCGGCTTGTTCGGGATGAGCGCCGTGGCGATCAGGCCCACCACGACAAATCCGGCCGCAAGGTATCCGCCGAGTGTGATGCCGTGAGTCATCGCAGATTGGGCAGCGTCGGCGACGAAGGCAGTGTTCGGTGAACCGGCCAGCGAGTCGATGGCGGCGCCTGCGCTGTCGGTGACTGCCCGCGTCAACTGATCAGCCTGAGCTTGGTCGATACCGGATCCGGTGAGGTCGTTGTTCAGCGTCGAATTGAGACTGCTGAAGAAGACCGTGGTGAGGACAGCGATGCCCAGTGCGGATCCGAGTTGGCGGAACGCGCTCTGAATGCCGGAGCCTTGACCGGCGCTCTGCTCGGGAATCTCCTCGAGCACGACGTTGGTCACCTGGGCAGTCGCAAAACCGACGCCGATTCCGTAGAAGAACAGCACTGCGGCGATAGTCCACCAGGGGCTGTCTGTCGCAGCGATGAATCCGAGACCGGCGAGACCGAGCGCTTCGAGAGCCAGGCCGATACGGACCAAGCCCAACGGCGAGACCTTCGATGCCAGCCCGAAGCTCGCACCACTGGCGACAAAGCTGCCGATGGCAATGGGAACCAGCGCGAGCCCTGCCTGGAGGGCGCTGTATCCGAGCGTGAACTGGAGCCAGAGAGGAAGCACCGCAACGATTCCGAACTCGCCGAGTCCGATGATCAGCGTCGCGATGTTGCCGTTGCGGAACGACGAGATGGAGAACAACCGTACGTCCATCAGTGCCCGCGACGGATCGGCGCTGCGGGTGAGCATGGTTTGACGGTAGGCGAACGCACCGAGCGACAGAACGGCGAGAACCAGCGCCACCAGAACCGGCGACGGGCCGCTGGACCATGACAGACCGAACAGATCGAAGGGTTCCTTCGTGGTCAGCCACCCGTACGTTCGTCCCTCGACGAGTCCGAAGGCCAGCAGGCCCAGGCCGGCGATGGACAGTGCCGCTCCGGTGGCGTCGACGCGCCCTGCGGTGCGCGTCGAGGGTGCGATGAACAGCACTGCGCCGATGAGAATGAGCGCAGCAAGCGGAATGTTGATCCCGAATGCCCAACGCCATGAGGCATGTTCGGCAAGCCAGCCGCCGAGCAATGGGCCGAGGGCGGATGCAGCGCCGATGGTGGAGCCCCAGACCGCGAAGGCCTGGCCGCGCGCCTTTCCGGTGAACATCGCGTTCAGAAGCGACAGTGACGTGGGCAGGATCATGGCCGCGCCGGCGCCCTGCAGGAAGCGCGCCAGGATGAGCAGACCGCCGTTCGGCGCCAGTCCGGCCAGCAGGCTCGTTGCGCCGAACACGACGACACCGGCGATGAAGATGCGACGGGCGCCGACCAGGTCGGCAACTCTGCCGACCAGAAGCAGGAGTGCCGCGAACACGATTGCGTAGGACTCTTGGATCCATTGAGCCTGAACGGAATTGATCCCGAGATCTTCGATGATCGAGGGAACTATGACGTTGACGATCGTGGTGTCGACGACGATCAGTGCCACACCGAGTGCAATGGCGATCAGGCCCAACCACTTGCGGGTGGTGGGTGAGATGTTCACGAATAAACCTCCATTGTGAAGTAACTTCATTATGAAGGTATATTTGAGGCGGTAAGTTGTCAACGTGCGCGCTGGGTTCGACCGGCCGCCGTCTGGCACAGGAAAGGTGGGATCACCGAGGTGGAGGCACCGCGCGACATCTCCGTGGAGCGGGAGCGGCTGATGGACGAATTCCGCGCGTACGGTGGCACGTTCACCGAATTCAGCCATCGATTCGCGTCGTGGCTCGGCCTGCATTCCACCGACGCGACTGCCTTGATGGAAATCACCGCTGCCGAGGAGAAGGGGACGCCGCTCTCACCCGCCCGCCTCGGAGAGCGGATCTCGCTGACGTCGGGTGCAACCACCGCGTTGCTCAACCGCCTGGAGAAGGCGGGACATATCGTCCGGACCCGAGAGAATGCCGACCGGCGAGTGGTCACGCTGCACAGCAGTGCGCATGTGCAGGACCTGGCGGACGAGTTCTTCGGGCCCCTTGCCGTGCGACTCGACGCCATGATGGCGAAGTACCCGCCCGAACTGCTCAGTCGATTCGAGGAATTTCTCGTCGACCTTCACTCGACGATGAACGAACATCTCGAGCAGGACAACCGCTGAACAAAGAACGCCGCTCGACTCCGGAGAGTCGGGCGGCGTTCTTTGTGCCGGTGACGGCT
This sequence comes from Rhodococcus sp. WY5, assembly GCF_018588185.1. Taxonomy (NCBI): domain Bacteria; kingdom Bacillati; phylum Actinomycetota; class Actinomycetes; order Mycobacteriales; family Nocardiaceae; genus Rhodococcus; species Rhodococcus sp. WY5. Next base: position 640,710 of record NZ_JAAMPR010000001.1, on the reverse strand, counting down.
ACTTGCCGAGCTTGGCCTGCAGGTCGTCGAGAACCAGGCCGGCACCTGTCGGGCCGAGGCCCAGGAACCAGGTCTCGTCGCTCACCTCGGTGGCGCGTCCTTCCTTGACTGCGCCCATGCTGGCCCACAGTGGTCCGGCAACAACCGTGGTCTGGCCCGTGTCGGCGGGATTTCCGTAGCTGGAGTAGAAGATTCGGTCACCCTCCGCCTCGGTGATCGTTTCGGGGCTGACCTCGACGGCCAGTTCGTCGATGTCCTGGATCGCCGGGCGGGGCAGGCCGACGTCCTTCAAGATGACGCCGATGAACGACAAATTGCCGTACAGGCGCAGCTTCCCGGACATGAAACGAACCAGTGAAACGGTCGGGGAGCCGTCGATCGACTCACGTACCTTGTCGGCGTGCTCTTGGTAGTCGTTGAGAACCTGCTCAGCCTTGGTCTCCTCGCCGAGTGCGTCACCGGCAAGGAGGAAGTTCTCCTTCCACGGAAAGCCGGGGCGGATGCTGAAGACCGTCGGAGCGATTGCCGCGAGTTGCGGGTAAAGCTTGTCCTGGCGCAGCTTGCTGCCGAGGATCAGATCGGGCTGCAGTGCGGTGATCGCCTCGAGGTTGAGGTTGTTGGTCGTGCCGACGTCGGGGACACCGACCAACTTGTCCGCCAGGTACGACGGCTGACCGGCGGCGCTTTCCGGGCTGGCGATGCCGACCGGGGTGATCCCGAGCGAGAGAACCTCGTCGAGTTCACCGCTGTCGAGGACGACGACGCGGGTCGGCTTGGCCTCGAGGGTGGTCTCGCCCAGGGCATGGGTGATGGTGCGAGGGAACTCGCCTGGCGCGGCATCGCTGCCGAGCTTCGCGGTTTCCGTGTCGGCGGTGCTGAACAGCTTGCCGCCGGTCGCGACATCGGTGTTGCCGTTTGCGTTGCCGCCGGCGTCGGAAGAGCCGCAGGCCGTAGCGGCAAAAACAGTCGCCAGGGCAACCATGGCGACCCGGACCGACGTGCGGCTCCGGAGAGTGGTGCGTGAGTGCATTAGGCTACCCTACCTTTCGGCTATCGGGCTTGGTCAGGGAGGTATCCGCACCGTTGATGCCAGGTGAGCGGCGCGTCAGGTCTCGCTCAGCGGGACCGCTACGCAATTCGGACTACAGGGTGCGACCAACGTGTTAGCTTCGCGAAAGACCTGTACTGGTAAGCGAAGACGCGTGTAGTGAGGATTTCGATGACCCTGAACATTGCCGATCTGTTCGAGGCCGTTGCCGATGCGATCCCCGATCGAGTTCCCTTGATTCTGGAAGACGTGCGATTGAGCTACGCCGAACTCGAACTGCGATCGAACCGACTCGCTCATCACCTGCAGTCGGTGGGCGTCGAGCCTGGGCAGCACGTCGGTATTCACATGCGTAACTGCGTCGAGTACGTCGAAGCGCTCCTGGCTTGCTTGAAGATCAGAGCGGTACCGATCAACGTCAACTTCCGCTATACCGATGCAGAACTCCTGTACATCTACACCAACTCTCAAATGGTGGCACTGCTGGTCGAAGAGGAATTCGCGCCGACGGCATTGGCCGTGGTTCCGCAGTGTCCGGAGATCACCCACGTGCTGATCGTCGGCGAAGACTACGAGAACGCCCTTGCCGCGCAGACTGATACCCGCGACTTCGGCCCTCGCAGCAACGACGACCATTTCATCATCTACACCGGCGGCACAACCGGAATGCCCAAGGGTGTGGTGTGGCGGCACGAGGACTTCTTCTTTGCCGCCCTGTCCGGAGCGAACCTCAGCGGGCCGCCGCGTCGTAGCCTCGAAGAGGTTGTGGATGCAGCTGTAGCGAACACCAATCCAACTGTGCTGCTACTCATCCCGCCGCTCATGCATGGAGCCGCAATCTATTCACTGCTCACGGCATTCCTCATGGGAGCTCCCCGAGTGCTGACCCGCAGCTTCGATCCGATGGAAGTGTTGCGACTGGTCGAGGCCGAGAAGATCACCGGAATCACCGTCGTCGGCGACGCAATTGCTCGGCCGATCGCCGACGCCATTACCGCAAGCGAAGGGCGCTACGACCTTTCGACTCTCCAACTGATCGGGTCGGGTGGCGCGTTGTTCTCCCCGAACCTGAAAGCAGAACTGACAACCCGACTACCGGGGTTGGTGATCAAGGATGCATTCGGTGCTTCGGAATCCGGCAACGACGGCGTCGTCGAATTCGGTGAGGACGGTTCCAAGCGAATTCGATCCAACCCCAACATGATTCTTGTCGACGACGAATTCCGTCGCATCGAACCAGGCTCGGACACAGTCGGTTTCATCGCCCGGGCCGGCCATGTTCCCGTTGCCTACTTCGGCGACCCTGCCAAGACTGCTGCAACTTTTCCTGTCGTCGACGGGGTGCGTCTGGCGGTACTCGGGGACATGGGCACGATGGAAGCCGACGGAACCATCGTGCTGCTCGGGCGCGGTTCGATGTGCATCAACTCCGGCGGCGAGAAGGTCTACCCCGAAGAAGTGGAGCAGGCACTCAAAACTCACCCGGCAATTTTCGACGCTTTGGTGGCGGGTGCGCCCGACACTCGATTCGGTGAGAAGGTCGCCGCGGTGGTGCAGGTTCGACCGGGATTCGAAGATGTTGCGACGGAATCATTGTCGGAGCATTGCCGCACCCACGTCGCCGGGTACAAGATCCCCCGCTCGATCGTGCTCGTACCAACCATCCTCCGCTCGCCCAGCGGTAAGGCCGACTACCGTTGGGCTCGCGAAACCGTAGCCGGAGCGTAATTCACCTTCCGGCACTTCGGACGACGCACCACTCGTTTCCCTCGGGATCCAGTAGCACCTGAAAGGTGCCGGCCGGGTCCTGCTGGACAGTACCGACCCGAGTTGCGCCGAGGCGCTCGGCAGCTTCGGTCGCAGCGACGACGTCATCCACACTGACGTCGATGTGTAGACGATTCTTCGTCAGCTTGGATTCCGGTACACGCTGGAAGGTGAGGCGAGTCCATCCTGGAGGGTCGACAAACGCCCACTCCGCGCTCCGCTCCACCGGCTGCCCACCGAGGATTCCGGCCCAGAAGGTCGCCAACTGGGCTGGTGCGGAGCAATCCACAACTACTTCATCGACCTGCCCGATCACCGCTTCACAGCTCCGCTGAATTCGGCTGTCACAGCTGCACTCAATTCGGCTGTCACACCTGCGCTGAATTCGGCTGTCACAGCCAGGGCTCGATCGGCTTCTTCACCCACATGATCTTCTCGTCCGGATGCTCACGCCGAGCTTCGGGACGGTCTGGGTTGGCTGCTGCCCACACGGCTTTCTCGTCGAGCAGTCCGGCCGCGATCGTCCAGGTCTCCCGCGTGCTCGGCGGATTGGCGCCCGCCGCCCGCGCAAGCTTGCGCAGCCGATCGTCGGGCATGTCGAGCAACTCTGCACTACTGATATCGCGATCCCAGGCGAACTTGGCAAGACCGACAGCTTTCTCACGTCGGCTACGGCTCGCCATGTCGTTGTGCGCGAAGTCTGGTTCGGATGCCACGGCTTCACCTTATCGTCAACGAAATCGAGGCCCTCCCGCGTAAGCGGAAGGGCCTCGATTTCTGTTCTTCACTGTCGGGGTGGCGGGATTTGAACCCACGACCTCTTCGTCCCGAACGAAGCGCGCTACCAAGCTGCGCCACACCCCGTGTCGAACCTCGGTTAGCTTACATTACCGAGTCGACTGACATTAAATCCGCAGGTCAGTTGCGTAGAACCGACGCTGGAGACTCTGCGGAACTGTGTGCGGAGACATGCTCCGGTTCGCGCCTGGTCGCCGGAACCAAAGTCAGCAGAGTTGCCTCGGGGCGGCAGCAGAAGCGTGCCGGAGCCCACGGCGAAGTGCCGATGCCCGCTGAGACGTGCAGCTGGGTGTGCGCGCCCCACTTCGACGGTCCCTTGACCCGGGATCGGTCGATCTGGCAGTTGGTGACCAGCGCGCCGTAGAACGGAAGGCACAGCTGACCACCGTGCGTGTGGCCGGCGAGCACCAGGTCGTAGCCGTCGTCGGCGAACCGGTCGAGAACTCGAGGTTCGGGTGAGTGCGTCAGGCCGAGCTTGAGCTGGGCGACGGGATTGGGTGTTCCGGCGACGGTGTCGTAGCGATCGCGCTTCAGGTGCGGATCATCGACGCCGGCGGCAGCAATGCGAATACCGGCCACTTCGAGTTCGCGGCGCACGTGGGTCATGTCCAGCCATCCACGTTCGGTGAACGCGGCCCGCAGATCGCCCCAGGGGAGGGGATCGCCGGTGATGCGCTTGTCCTTGTTGAAGATGTAGCTCAGTGGATTCTTCGGTTTCGGAGCGAAGTAGTCGTTGCTGCCGAAGACGAACAGACCCGGCCGAGCCAACAGATCGCCGAGCGCCTGGACCACTGCCGGGACGCTGCGCTGATGCGACAAGTTGTCGCCGGTGTTGACCACGAGGTCGGGGTCGAGGCCTTCGAGTTCACGCAACCAATTCTGTTTCAACCGTTGGTTCGGCATCATGTGCAGGTCGCTGAGATGGAGGACCCGCAGCGACGACGAACCGGGCGCCAGGACTGGCATCGTCACCTCACGCAGTGCAAATGCATTGCGTTCGATGCCGGATGCGTACCCGATCCCTAGTGCAGCGGCGCCCGCGGCACCAAGTGCGGTGCGGGTCAGATTGGTGCGGAACTGGGAAGACACCTCTCAAGGATACGGGTGTGGCGTTCTTCTGCGTCGCTCTCGCTGCCTTTTACAGCTATTCCACAGAGAATTGTGTCCGGGCGGAGGTAACTATCGGCACGCTCGAAACGCCGAGCGCGTAGCGTTTCCACCATGTCCGACACGACACCATCGCTCAAAGCCACCCTCCGAACCGACATGGTTGCATCCATGAAGGCGAAGGATCCGCTACGTACAGCCACCCTTCGGATGCTCATGGCAGCCATCCAGACCGAAGAGGTTGCCGGTAAGGAAGCACGGGTCCTCACCGACGAAGAAATCATCAAAGTCCTTGCAAAGGAATCGAAGAAGCGCGGCGAATCGGCCGAGATCTACACCGAGAACGGCCGCGGTGAACTTGCCGCGAAAGAGCGCGCCGAAGCTCAGATCATCGACGAGTACCTGCCGACGCCGTTGACCGACGCCGAACTCGTCGACGTCGTCGACACCGCCCTCGCTCAGGTGTCCGAGGAGCTCGGTGAGCGTCCGGGTATGCGTCAGATGGGCCAGGTCATCAAGGCCGCCAGCGCGCTGGCCAAGGGCAAGGCCGATGGCGCACGTATCTCTGCAGCAGTGAAGTCCCGCCTGTAGAAGCGCGCCACCGGAAACCGAAAACGGCCGCGAACTCCGAGTCACTCGGAGATCGCGGCCGTTCTTGTTTTCAGGGCCGTCAGTTCGGTGGGGTCCCCGCAGGCGGTGCGGGTTCGCCTCCCGGCGGAGTCGCATCCGGGGGAGTCGCGCCCGGTGCCGGAGCTGCTGGAGCTGCCGGGGATGCGGGTGCTGCCGGAGCCCTTACGGACCCGTCACTGATGTAGATCGTGACGGTCGAACCCGGGATCGCGGACCCGGACGGCGAAACTCCGGTGACCGTTCCCGCCCGTGCTCCGGATGCCGTGGTCACGGAATTGACCGTGAAGCCGGACGCCTGCAACCTCGACGTCGCCGCCGACTGGCTCAGGCCGACAACCTCGGGAACCTGGCCGTTCTGTGATCCCCGTGCGTACTTCTCGTCGATCGGGGGCAGCGAGGTGGGCCCGAAGTTGTTGGCGACCGGGTTCATTGCCGCGAACCAGGATCTCGCCGGTTCGGTACCGCCGTACAGGTTGCCGCTGTAGCAGGGGCGTAGCGGGCTCGAGCAGATCTCGCCGGGTGTCGGGGAGTCGCCGAAGATGTAGACGGCCGCAGCGAGGTTGTTGGTGAAACCGAGGAACGCCGAGGACTTGTGGGTCTCGGTGGTACCCGTCTTGCCCGACATCGGCAGGCTCCATCCGGCGCTGCTCGCGGCACCGGCAGACGTACCGGCGCCGACGTCGTCACGGCTCATGGCGTTGGCGAGTGTGTCTGCCAAGCCGGGCTCGACGACCTGCTCACAGCCCTGCTCGGTGACGGCCACGGGCTTGCCGTAGCGGTCGAAGACCGAATCGATGGGACTCGGCGGGCACCACTTGCCGTGCGAGGCGAGAGTGGCCGCGACGTTGGAGAGTTCGAGCGGGTTGATCCAGGTGGGGCCGAGGGTGAACGAACCGAGGTTCTGTTCCTTCTGGAAGTCGGCCATGCTGCGCTCGTCGAAGCCCGAGGTGTTGGGATCGGCGTACGAGCGCATGCCGAGACGGACAGCCATGTCGACGGTCGGCGTGACGCCGGTCGCCTCGATGAGCTTGACGAAAGCGGTGTTTGGGGACTGTGCCAGGGCGTCGGTCACGGACAGCGTCGGCGGATAGTTGCCGGCGTTCTCCACGCAGTACGTCGAGACCGGGCAGCCTGCCGCACCACCGCTACCCATGCCCTTGGCTTCGAAGCGCTTGGGCACGTCGAGGGTCGCGTTGATGCCGAGGCCCTTCTCCATCGCCGCAGCGGTCGTGAAGATCTTGAAGACGGAACCCGCACCGTCACCGGCAAGGGAGTACGGCTGCGCCTGGACGGTTTCGTCGGCGTCGGCATTGAGTCCGTACGTGCGACTGCTGGCCATCGCGATGACCTTGTGTGAATCCTGGCCCGGCCTGATCACGTTCATCACGTTCGCGATGCCGTCGAGGTTGGCGCTCGCGTTCGCGTTCAGTCCGGCCTTGGTGGACGCCTGGACCTGCGGATCGAGAGTGGTCTTGATGAGGTAACCACCCTCGTTGATCTGGTCGCGGGTGATTCCGGCATCCGAGAGGTACTTCAGTGCGTAATCACAGAAGAATCCGCGATCGCCTGCAGCGATGCAGCCGCGCGGCAAGTTGTTGGGGGTTTCGAGGACGCCGAGGGGCTCTTCCTTGGCTGCACGGAACTCGTCGGCACGATCCGGAATGTTCGTGATCATGGTGTCGAGCACGGTGTTACGACGCTCGGTCACGCCCTCGACGTTCGTGTACGGGTTCAGCGCGGAGCTGGACTGAACCATGCCGGCCAGCATCGCGGACTGCGGAACGGTCAGATCTGCGGCGTCGACGCCGAAGTAGGTCTGAGCCGCGTCCTGAATGCCGAAGGATCCGTTGCCGAACGGTACGAGGTTGAGGTACCGGGTGAGGATCTCGTCTTTCGTGAGTTCCTTGTCCAGCGTCAGCGCCATCCGGATCTCGCGGATCTTTCGGGCCGGGGTGGTCTCGATGGCAGCGCGGCGCTCGGCATCCGTCTTGGCCACGACCAACAGTTGGTAGTTCTTCACATACTGCTGATCGAGTGTCGACGCGCCCTGCTGCACTTCACCGGTCGTCGTGTTGGTGAGGAAGGCGCGCAGCGTTCCCTGCCAGTCGACGCCCTTGTGGTCGGGGAACCGGCGGTCCTCGATGGAGACGATCGCCAACTTCATGTTGTTGGAGATCTTCTCGCTCGGGACTTCGAAGCGTCGTTGGTCGTACAGCCAGGCAATGGGATTGCCTGCCGCATCGACCATGGTGGACACCGCGGGGACCGTGCCTTCGACCAGTTCGGCCGAGACGTTGTCGACGGTATCGGCAGCGCGATTGGACGCGAATCCGAATCCGCCGGCCACCGGGAACATCACCCCTGCGACCAGGACACCCGCCAATGCGGAGCTTCCGGCGAGCTTCGCCACTGTTTTTGCAATCGACACGATCTACAGAGTACGTGTGCCCACCCATTGGAACCGGTTTCAGTGTTTTGCGGGTGTTCAAAACCTCCTGAACACGCGCTTTGTACTGCCGTACCAAAAAATGCTCCCGACCGTCTTGCGTTAGGGGCGTTCTTTACCTAAATTGTGATCAGTGTGATCGACGTAACACTCGATCACGAATGTGTCTCAGCTTTCACGTGCTACCGCGAGACGGCTGAGATGGTGCGCTGCTCGCCTCATGGCGACGGTCAGACTTTGTAGAGGGGACCCAGAATGTACACAGCCACCCCGAGTAGCCGTTTGGACATCGAGCAGGCCGAGGCACGAATTGCCTGGGTAACTCAGGCGCGATGCCGCGAGGTCGATCCCGACCAACTTTTTGTTCGTGGCGCCGCACAGCGCAAGGCAGCCACCATCTGCCGTCACTGCCCGGTCCTCATGCAGTGCGGAGCAGATGCTCTCGACAACCGTGTCGAGTTCGGTGTGTGGGGCGGAATGACCGAACGTCAGCGCCGTGCACTGCTCAAGCAGCACCCCGACGTCGACTCCTGGTCCGAGTTCTTCGAAGACCAGCGCCAGCATCACTCAGCAGTCTGATCCAGGTCGATCGGGGGATCAGCCCTTACGAGTGAGCTGATCTCCCACCGCGCGCAGCGCCTCGAGGTCCGAGACCTCGAACGGTAGCGACGGAACACCGATCAGCGGCACCCTCGGGTGAGCTGCGGTGAATCGACTCAGCAAGGCGATTTCTCGCTTCGCGATCACTGCCCGATGGGCATGGATGCGGAGAACGGCTGCGGTGAGGGCCTCGGCCTCGGTCGCATTTTCCTTCGCTTCCAGTTTGTCGGCGGCGGTCACCGCATGATCGGCAGGCAGAGCCGTCAACGTCGGGTGAGTGCGGTTGAGAACCAGACCGGCCAACGGCATCGAGTCACCCGCAAGGCGATCGACGAAGAACGCCGCCTCACGGAGAGCGTCGGGCTCGGCCGCTGCGATCACCAGGAAATGAGTCCCCGGCTGACGCAGCAACTCGTAGGTCTTCGTGGCGCGTTCACGGAAACCGCCGAACATCGAGTCGAGCGACTGCACGAATGCCGATGCATCCGAAAGCATTTGGCTTCCCACGATGGTCGAGACACCCTTCAGGGCCAATCCCATCGCGCCGGCCACGAGCCTGGTCAGGCCACGGCCGGGTGCCGAGAGCAGCCGGATCATCCGTCCGTCGAGGAATGTTCCGAGCCTCTGTGGAGCGTCGAGGAAGTCGAGCGCATTGCGCGACGGCGGGGTATCGACGATCACCAGATCCCACGCGTCGTTCGACGCCAGCTGCCCCAACTTCTCCATCGCCATGTACTCCTGCGTTCCGGAGAACGATGTGGCAACGGTTTGGTAAAAGGGATTCGCCAGGATCTGCTCGGCCTTCTCAGGGCTCGAATGCTCGATGACCATCTCGTCGAAAGTCCGACGCATGTTCAGCATCATCGCGTGGAGTTCGCCCGTGGCCTCGGGACCCAGCTTCACCGGCTGCGGAGTGTTGTCGAGTTCGGCCACACCCAAGGCCTGTGCGAGGCGACGGGCCGGATCGATGGTGAGGACGACTACGCGTCGGCCCTCTTCGGCTGCCCGCAACGCCAGCGACGCAGCCGTCGTGGTCTTGCCGACGCCACCTGCGCCGCAACACACCACGATCCGGGCCGTCGGGTCCTTGATGATCGCCGAAATATCGAGGGCAGGAGCTGCGCGTCGGCCGGTCCTGGAACTGCCGACCGTCACGTTCTCGGTGGTCTCGGTCATCACACGCCCTGTTCCGTGAGGTATTCGGCCAGCTCGTAGAGCCCACCGAGATCGACGCCGTCGGCGAGTGCGGGAAGTTGCACCCGCGCGCCGTCGATCTCGCGGAGCTTCTCCGCACTGGATTCTTGAGCTTCGAGCACCGACGCGTGCTCGATCGTCTCGGTGAGCAGGCCGGCGAAGTCGTCGTCGGACAGATCGATGCCGACATCGGAGAGCGTCGACCGGATCGAAGCTGCATCGATGTTGCCGGCTGCAGCACCGGAGAGTTGGTCTTCGGGCAAGAACCTCGGGCTGGCGCGGTTGACGATGATGGCACCGAGGTTGAGGTCGTCACGCGCCAGTTCTGCGGCGGCGTCGGCGGTTTCCTGAACGGGCAGCGCTTCGAGAAGCGCAACAAGATGTACGACGGTCTCCGGCGAGTGCAGCAGCCGAACGACGCCTTCACTCTGCGAATGCACCGGGCCGCCCTTGGCGAGGTCGGCCATCGCCTTGGTGACGTCGAGGAAGCTTCCGATCCGCCCGGTCGGGGGAGCATCGACGACAACGGCGTCGTACACGCGTTTGCCGGTTCGATCGGTGCGGATGACGCACTCCTTGATCTTGCCGGTGAGCAGAACGTCGCGAAGGCCTGGAGCGATTGTGGTGGCGAATTCGATGGCGCCGAACTTACGCATCGCCCGGCCGGCGAAGCCGAGGTTGTAGAACATTTCGAGGTATTCGAGGAACGCGGTCTCGATGTCGACGGCCAGAGCCATCACTTCACCGCCACCTTCGGCGGCCGCGACCTTGGTCTCCTGCGGTGGAAGCGGTGGTACGTCGAAGAGCTGCGCGATTCCCTGGCGGCCCTCGACCTCCACGAGGAGAACGCGCTTGCCGCCTTCGGCCAACGCGAGCGCCAACGCGGCGGCAACCGTGGACTTACCGGTTCCGCCTTTACCTGACACAAAGTGCAGGCGGGCCTTCGTCGCAGACTCGGGCCAGGTCCTGCTCAGCTCATCTTGGGATGCAACCACACCGCGAGCCTATAAGTCTGGGGCCGAAGATGTACGCGGGATAGGCTCACCGCATGAGCGAAATAACTTCCTGGGAATACACCGTGACTCCGTTGCTGGTCCACAATCCGAAGGCAATTCTCGACAACTGGGGTGTCGACGGCTGGGAACTCGTCGCCGTCCTGCCGAGCGCGTCGGGCGAGCAGCACGTCGCGTACATGAAGCGTCCGAAGGGCTGAATCACATGGCAGAGGCAACACAGACCTGGTCGGAGCGTCTCGCCGAACTGGGCATTGCACTTCCCGCCGTCGCGGCACCCGTCGCTGCGTACGTTCCCGCGGTTCGCAGCGGCAACCACGTGTACACGTCGGGTCAGCTCCCGTTCGTCGACGGAAAACTGGCGCTGACCGGCAAGCTCGGCGCGGGCGTGTCGGATGAGGACGCCAAGGCCGCGGCTCGCACCTGCGCGCTCAACGCTCTCGCTGCCATCGACGCCCTGGTCGGCATCGACAACGTCGTTCGCGTTGTCAAGGTTGTCGGCTTCGTGGCATCCGCCGAAGGATTCACCGGTCAGCCCGGCGTGATCAACGGCGCGTCCGAATTCCTCGGTGAGGTGCTCGGCGACGCCGGTATTCACGCCCGTTCGGCAGTCGGCGTGGCAGAACTTCCCCTCGGCTCTCCGGTCGAGGTGGAACTGATCGTCGAAGTTCGCTGATGTCGACGGTCCATCCCGCCTACGCGCAGCTTCGCCGCGTCACCGACATCGCTTCGGTCTTGCTCGAGAACAATCCGGGCATGATGACGCTGGACGGTACGAACACTTGGATTCTGCATGCTCCGGGCAGCGTCGAGTGTGTTGTCGTCGATCCAGGCGACAACGACGAGGAACACCTGCAACGTGTCGCTGGTATCGGTCCGGTAGCGCTGACCTTGATCACGCACCGGCACTACGACCACACCGGCGGGGTGGACCGTTTCCACGAATTGACTTCGGCTCCAGTGCGTTCCGTCGACCCAACTTTTCTTCGCGGGGGCGCTTCGGCGCTTGTCGACGGTGAAGTGATCGTGGTAGCGGGCCTGAAGTTGCGGATCCTCGCGACGCCGGGCCATACCGCGGACTCGGTGTCGATAGTCATCGAGAACGATGCGAGCGTGCTGACGGGCGACACCATTCTGGGCCGCGGCACGGCAGTTCTCGACGACTCCGACGGCGATCTGGGGGACTACCTCACCTCGCTGCGATCGCTGGCCGCACTCGGCGAAGGACTGACGGTTCTTCCCGGGCACGGTCCGGACCTACCCGATCTGCAGGCGATTTCGCAGCAGTACCTCGCCCACCGCGAGGAGCGTCTGGATCAGGTGCGGGCCGCTCTGTCGACGTTGGGCGAGTCGGCCTCGGTGCGCGACGTAGTCGAACACGTCTACTCCGACGTGGACCCGAAGTTGTGGCCGGTCGCGGAGAAATCCGTCAACGTGCAGTTGGCGTATCTGCGACGCTGAGGCGCTCGGCGCCGACATGCAGAGCTGAGTTGTGTGGCCGAACTGCCGCCGTCTATGCCGATCGAGGTATAGCTGGCGGCAGTTTTTGCATTTGTTTGATATGGGTCACGGGCCAATAGTTAGTCCATGACCTCACAATGCGACGGATGGATCCGCAATTACGTGGACGGCTCCTATGTCGAACCCGACGAGTCGTCGAGCTTCGATCAGGTCGACCCAGCAACGGGCCGTGTTCTCGCCCGGGTCCACGAGGCCGACAAGGCCCTGGTCGATCGGGCCGTGACCTCTGCCAGACGTGCTCTGGACAACGGTTGGGCCGATACGCCGGTTCGAGAGCGGACGGCTCTGCTGCGACGCGCCGCCGACCGGATCGAGGAGCGATTCGAAGAGTTCGTCGCCGCAGAGATGGCGGACACCGGCAAGCCGATCACGCAGGCACGCGAACTCGACGTCGCGCGCGCCCTGACGAACTTCCGCACCTTCGCCGACATCGTCGCCGCGGCGGGACAGGAATCGTTTGTCACGGACCTCGCGGGCGGCAAGCAGGCGCTGAACTACGCGATCCGCAAGCCGCTCGGCGTCGTCGCCGTGATCGTTCCGTGGAACCTGCCGCTGCTTCTCCTGACCTGGAAGGTTGCGCCCGCGCTCGCGTGCGGAAACTCCGTGGTGGTCAAACCTTCCGAGGAAACCCCGGCGACTGCGTCGTTGCTGGCCGAGGTGCTCGAAGAGGTCGGCCTGCCTGCCGGCGTCTACAACGTCGTCCATGGATTCGGTGCGAACTCGGCCGGCGAGTTCCTCACCACGCACCCCGGTATCGACGGCGTCACCTTCACCGGATCTTCGGCAACGGGTTCGCATGTCATGAAAACCGTTGCCCCGCGGGTCCGTCCGGTCTCGTTCGAGCTCGGCGGCAAGAACGCCGCGATCGTGTTCGACGACGTCGACATCGACGAGGCTCTGACGGGTCTGACCAAGTCGGTGTTCACCAACACCGGCCAGGTCTGCCTGTGCACCGAGCGGGTGTACGTGCACCGCAGCATTTTCGAAAACATCGCCGGTGGACTCGTCGAGCGGGCAGCAGGACTGCGTCTGGGCGACCCGACGCTCGATGCAACGACGACCGGACCGCTCATTTCGCAGGCACACCGGAAGAAGGTACTCGACTACTTCGAGATCGCCGAGCAGGAAGGCGCGAAAGTGCTGACCGGCGGCGGTATTCCGGACCTCGGACAGGAACTGTCGGGCGGATCCTGGATCGAACCCACCCTGTGGACTGGCTTGACCAACAAGGATCGCGTCGTGCGTGAGGAGATCTTCGGACCCGTCGCAGCACTCATTCCGTTCGAGACCGAAGCCGAGGCAATCGCCCTCGCAAACGACACCGAGTACGGCCTTGCTGCCTCCGTGTGGACCAACGACCTGCGCCGCGGACACCGCGTCGCGCAGAAGATGAACGTCGGAATCTCCTGGGTCAACACGTGGTTCACCCGCGAACTGCGATCTCCCTTCGGCGGCATGGGCCTGTCCGGCATCGGACGTGAGGGCGGCGAGTCCTCGCTGCACTTCTACACCGAACCGACGAATGTATGTGTGCAACTGTGAACATCGAAACCGCAAAAGTTTTCCAGAAATGAGCGAGGCGTGATGACAGCCCCCGAAGACACCGTATCCGCGCTCGCGCGTCGCCTCGACGACGCTGCGCAGACTCGCACCGACACCCCGAGCCTCGCCGACGAACACACCATCGACATCGACCAGGCCTACCGGATCCAGAACGAACTCCTCGAACGGCGGACCAGCCGTGGCGAATCGATTGTGGGTATCAAGCTCGGTTTCACAAGCCAAGCGAAGATGGCGCAGATGGGTGTCTCCGAAGTGATCGTCGGTCAGTTGACCGACGCGATGTGCGTGAGCAACGGCGGCGAAGTCGACCTGAGGACGTTCATTCATCCCAAGATCGAACCCGAAGTGGCATACCGCCTGTCGAAGGACGTCGATCTCGACGATCCGAACGTCGACATCGAAACCTGCGTCGACGCGCTGGCTCCCGCAATGGAGATCATCGACTCGCGCTATCGCGACTTCCGCTTCACCTACACCGACGTCGTCGCTGACAACACCAGCGCTGCCGGGTACGTGATCGGGAGGTGGCTGCCGCTACAGAACGTCGAAGACCGTTCCGTACGTATGGAAGTCGGCGGCGAGACGGTAGTCGGTTCCACGTCGGCCATTCTCGGCGATCCGGTGCGAGCTCTGCATGCACTGCTCGACATCGCTCGTCGACGCCGAATCCCGTTGCGCGCCGGGCAGGTAATTCTGGCCGGTGCCGCCACAGCAGCTGTGCGACTCGACGAGGGCGTCGCACAGTGCACGATCGACGGACTCGGAACCGTCACGGTGAAAGGTGTGAAGCGATGAGTGGGGCGCAGGTCATCGAGAAGCTGGCGAAGCCGCGCGGAAAGTTCCCCCACGTCAAGGTGGTCGGCGATTTCGTCTATGTCTCCGGGACCAGTTCGCGTCGACCCGACAACACGTTTGTCGGCGTCGAGGTCGACGAGATGGGGACCACGGCGCTCGACATTCGGGCGCAGACGCGTGCCGTCATCGAGAACATCACGGCGATTCTCGCCGAAGTGGGCGGAGAACTGAGTGATCTGGTTCAGGTCACCTCCTACCTGGTGTCGATGAACGACTTCGGCGGATACAACGAGGTGTACGCCGAACTGTTCGACGAAAACGGTCCGACGAGAACGACTGTGGCTGTTCACCAGCTGCCCCACCCTCACCTGCTCATCGAAATTTCCGGCGTGGCGTACGTGCCCGCCTCCCGACGCTCGGCGTCCGAAGATACGGAGAATGCATCATGACCACGATTCCTCCCGTCATCGACTTCAAGAAGTGGATCGACGACAACCGCCACCTCCTGCAGCCGCCCGTCAACAATCAGACGATGGCGCTCGGAGACGATTTCATCGTGCAGGTCGTCGGCGGCCCCAACCAGCGGACCGACTACCACCTCGATCCGTACGAGGAGTGGTTCTACCAGCTCGAAGGCGACATCCACGTCAATGTCATGACCGAAGACGGTCCTCAGCGCGTCGACATTCGCGAGGGTGAAACTTGGTTGCTGCCAGGAGACATTCCGCATTCGCCGCAGCGTCCCACCGCGGGCTCGATCGGCCTGGTCATCGAACGCGTCCGCAAGGAAGGCACGCTCGAGAAGTTCCAGTGGTACTGCCTCGAATGTGATCACAAGATTCACGAGGTCGAACTTCAGGTGCGCGACATCGTGGCCGACCTTCCGCCGGTGTTCGTCAAGTTCTACGAGAGCGAAGAAGCCCGCACGTGTGACAAGTGCGGCACGCTCCATCCCGGCAAGGGCTGAGCTATGAGCAACCTGATCGACATCCACACCCACTACGTGCCCAACGGGTGGCCGGATCTGACCGAAGACGCGGGGCCGCAAGCGCCGTGGCTGAAGGTCGAGTCGGAAACCGAAGCAATGATCATGATGGGCACCAAGGAGTTCCGTCGCATCCAGTCCGATGCCTGGGACGCCGAGGTGCGGCTTCGGGACATGGATGCCGACGGCGTGCAGACGCAGGTCGTCTCACCTACTCCGGCGTTCTTCAACTACGGCCGGAGCGGTGAGCAGGCAAGTCGCATTGCACGGATCTTCAACGACCTCGCACTCGAGATCGTGGAGCCGGCGAAGGATCGGTTGATTCCCTTCTGCCAGGTGCCTCTGCAAGACACCGACGCGGCGTGCCGTGAGTTGGAGCGGTGCATCGCGAACGGGCACCGCGGTGTCGAGATCGGCAATCATGTCGGCGATCTGGACCTCGACAGCGAGGGCGTGGTGACGTTCCTGCAGCACTGCGCGTCGCTGGACGTGCCGGTATTCGTGCACCCGTGGGACATGGCCAACTCTCCGCGCCTCGATCGCTGGATGGCGCAGTGGCTCACTGCGATGCCGGCCGAAACGCACCTGTCGATACTCGCACTGATTCTCGGTGGGGTGTTCGACAAGATCGACGATCGTCTCAAGATCGGATTTGCGCACGGTGGTGGATCTTTCGCGTTCTGGTTGGGACGGATGGAAAACGCCTGGCACGGCCGCAACGACATCATCGGTACGTCGCAGTTCCCGCCGTCGCACTACCTGGGAAGGTTCTACGTGGATTCCGTCGTCTTCGACGAGCGTGCGCTGCGACTGTTGGTGGACACGGTGGGGGTGGACCGTGTGATGGTGGGTAGTGATTACCCGTACCCCTTGGGGGAGCGTCCGGTCGGTGAGGTGGTTCGCAAGAGTGAGTTCTTGGACGATACTGCGCGCCAACTGATTTCGCGGGGGAATGCCGAACGCTTCCTGGGTCTCGTCTGAGGCCCCGGCTATACCTTTTCCGGTATGGCGGACGGTGAATTCGGCATTTGTGAGTCATGTCTCGAGCGAGCACAATTCCAAACACAACGATCGACGACGCTCGTGATACCGACAATCCCGAAGACGGGGTCGGTGACTACAGACTTCATCGTCCGCCTGCCCCATCCAATCGATAGGTTCCGCGATGTCAGACAAGATATCCAACAGCACTACGAGCGACGGAAAGCCGTTGCCGGAGAAAGCGGCCCGTAGCCGAGTTGCCATGGCAACCCTGGCCGGCACAACTCTCGAATGGTACGACTTCTTCCTCTACGGCACAGCCGCCGCGTTGATCTTCAACAAACAATTCTTCCCGAGCCTGAGCCCCACGGCCGGCACGCTGGCTGCCTTCAGCACCTTCGCCGTCGGGTTCATTGCACGGCCGGTGGGTGGACTCGTGTTCGGGCACTTCGGTGACCGGATCGGGCGCAAGGCCACGCTCGTGGTCTCATTGGTGATGATGGGCATCGGGTCCACACTCATCGGCCTCATCCCGAACTACGACTCCATCGGTTTCTGGGCGCCCGTCCTCCTGGTGGCGATGCGCGTCGTTCAGGGCATCGGTCTGGGCGGTGAAGGCGCCGGCGCGACACTTATGTCGATGGAGCACGCGCCGGCGGGGCAGAAGAATCTCTATGCAGGTTTCCCTCAGATGGGCACACCCGCCGGACTGGTTCTCGCCAACGGCATCTTCCTGACGACCAACGCCGTGATGTCGGACTCGGCATTCGCTTCGTGGGGTTGGCGAATCCCGTTCCTGCTCAGCTTCGTTCTGGTGGCGATCGGTCTGGTGATTCGCCTGCGCGTCACCGAGTCGCCGTCATTCGCCGGGATCATGGAGAAGGGCGAAATAGTCCGCTTCCCGCTGCGTGAGTCGCTCAAGGTCGGCTTCCCCCGTTTGTCTCTCACGCTTGCCGCGTGCTTGGCGAACTCCGCCGTGGCGTACGCCTTCATGGTGTTCACCCTGTCGTACGGAACTCAACATCTGGGCTACGACAAGCAATTCCTGGTGCTCAGCGTGACCGCGGCAGCAGTCCTGTGGTTCCTTTCCATCCCGTTCTGGACAAAGATCGCCGACAAGTACGGGCGTCGGCACATGTTCATCGGCGGATCTGCCGCAATCCTGTTGTGGTGCATCGTGTTCTTCCCGCTCCTCAACACCGAGAACAAAATGGTCGCCGTCATCGCGTTCCTGGGCATGGGCCTGATCGTTCCGGTCACACATTGTGTCCAGGGCAGCATCATCGCCGATACCTTCCCGGCCAAGGTCCGCTATTCCGGCTCGTCTCTGATCCTCCAGAGCGGTGCAATTCTCGGCGGTGGACTGGCACCGATGATCGCCACGGCTCTGCTCGACGCCACCGGATCTTCGGTCGGTGTGACCTGGTATCTCGCCGGGGTGTGCACGATCAGCCTGGTCGGCGCCATCGCACTGTTCAAGATTGTCCCCGATTCGTCGCGGGGCTTGGAGCACGAGGAGATTCGCGTCTCCGAAAACGCCTGAGTCCTGGTTGATCCGACATCGGCCCGTTCCCTCTGGAGGGAACGGGCCGATCGGCGTTTCACGGTCGCATGAGCTCAGTTGCAAAGGACTCCAGCGTCGCGATCAGGGCCTGCGCGGACGGACTCGACGTGCGAGTCGCCGACGAGGTGATGCCGACGCTGTGCCCGATCGGATCGAGTGTGATGGACAGGGTGGTCAAGCGCGCATCGTCGCGGGGGATGAGGCTCGGTAGTACCGCGATCATGTCGGTCTCGACCAGTAGCTGACGCACGGTGAGGAAAGAGGTTGCCTCGACCCGATTTTCGGGCAACGGCAAGCCGTTGCGGGCGAAGAACTCCTCGAGTTCGCGGCGGAGCACTGTCTCGACCCCGGGAAGGATCCAGGGGAAGCCGCGTAGTTCTTCGAGTTGGACGTCCTCGCGGTGAGCGAGCGGGTGATCTACGCGGGTGACGAGTTCGACGGATTCGGCGTAGAGGTTCCGTCTTGTCGCGGTGTCATCGGTAGGTGAGGTGAGCCGGCCGACGATCAGGTCGATTCGGCCCGCTTCCAGATCGGTGAGCAACTGCTCTGGCGTACCTTCGCGCACGACGACGGTGAGCAACGGGTGGTGAACCTTCAGGCGCGCGATAGCGCCGGGAAGCAGCACGTTGGATCCGGCGAGATGTGTTCCCACGATGACGGTTCCGCGATTGGCGTCGGCAAGTTCGACGACGTGTCGCCCGGCTTCGGTCAGCTGCGCGATCACGGCCCGTGCATGAGTTGTGAAGGCCTCGCCGAAAATGGTCGGGGTGATGCCGCGAGGGCCGCGGTCGAAGAGCGAGACGCCGAGAATGGACTCGATGTCGTGCAGACTCCGAGTCGCGACAGGTTGCGTGATGTGAAGTGCGGCAGCGGCGCCGACCACACTGCCCTGACGGCTCAATGCGTCGACGAGCAGGAGATGGCGGAGTTTGAGTCGCCCGTCGAGGAGCTTGGGCATGTCCATGGAGCAATCCTAGACGGGATTTCTCCGGGTGGGTAGGCGCCCGAAGTTGCTCAGGAGAAGGTGATTCCGATCGATTGGGACGAGGTGTACTTCTCCCAGGTTTCGCTGCTGTCCGGACTTCCCGTGTGCGCAAACGACGTCCAGTGCCGGCGTATCCGACGGCCCAGTGCGTCGATGCTCTGCCAGTCGCTGCTGCCCAGCATCGGTGAGCCCTGCCAGGACTGCTCGGTTCCCAACACGAAGGGTAGTTCTATGCAGTGAGTTGCTCCGAAGACGTCGTCCGTCGGTGCCCAGTCGAAGCGGTACGTGTACACCGACGCGCCGGCCGCTGTGAAGGTCTCGGCCAGCTCCATTGCCGGTTCGGCAAACATGTTCTGTGTCAGTGCCTTTTCGGCGACGTGTTCGGGATCGGGTACTCCCGCTACGTCGCGCACGAAAGCAGATCCCTCCTCTCGGGTGTATCCCACGATGACGTCAGGCGCTGTTTCGAAAGTTCGGATCACCGGTTCCAGTTCGGAGATCGGCGCGAAGGGCGGTTGCACGACATTGGGGGACCGCCGGCTGAACTCGACAGCCGTGCCGCGGAATGCGTCGAGAATGTGGGAGAGCGGTGCGGTCCGAGGATCTCCGTCGAGCAGTCGGGCAAACGTCTCCCCGTTCTCGATCGCGGCAGCCTGCGTGAAGTTGAGGTCCGGCCGTGGGGTGCTCTGCAGAATTGCTCGATGGAACAGGGTTCGAGAGTTGTTACTGCTCAACAGATTCACAATGGAATGGGCGCCGGCCGACTGCCCGAATACGGTGACCGAGTCTGGGTCGCCGCCGAATGCCTCGATGTTCTCGCGCACCCACTCGAGCGCCGCGATCTGATCGTGTACCCCGAGATTGCCTTCGCTGACGCCGTCGAGGAGGAGGTATCCGAGCACGCCGACGCGATAGTTGACCGACACCACGACGACGTCGCCCTCGGCTGACAAAGCGCCGCCGTCGTACCAGGGGAGTGAGCCGCCGCCACTGGAGTACCCGCCACCGTGAAGCCACACCATCACCGGGCGATGACCGGTCAGCGACGGGGTTGTGACGGTGACGGTGAAGCTGTCCTCGCTGTGCCCCGGTTCGGGGAGCGGTGGCCCCATGATGCGTTCGAGTCGTGAAGGTGGTTGGGGGAAGACCGTTCCAAGCGCTGTGGCGTCGAAGACGTCGGAGAACGGTTCCACCGGTCGCGGCTTCTCGAAGCGCGGTGCGCTGGCGTAGGGGATCGCACCGAAGTAGTAGGAACCGTCACGCTTTCGGCCGCGGACCTTCCCCGAAGGGGTGGATGCGATCACCGTCTCGAACGAGGGCATGGGTTCCTTTCTTCTTGTGCATGCTTTTTCGAGCATGCCAGGTGGATGCCGCGGCACAAATGCCTTTGTGGTCGTGCGGTATGCGTTACGGCGTGAGTGCCTGTACCAGTCGATCTTCGAGTCGCGTCGTCACTCGGCTGTATACGGAACCGTCGTCCAGGGCCCGGGACATCACGATCGCCCCTTGGATCCCGGCCACGGCTTCTTCGGCGAGTCCGATGGAATCTTCGGCACCGACGAGTGCCGCCTCGAGAGCCGCTGTCCATTCGTCGAAGTATGTTCGCACCCTGGCGCCGAAGCGGTTTCGCTCTTCACCGAGTGCAAATGCGCCGAACAGGCAAATGCGTTGCCCTGACCGAAAGTAGTCGCCCGCGGTAGCGAACATACTCTGGATGCGCTGCCTCGGTGGAACCGATTCTGCTCGAAGAGGTTCGAAGACTTCGCTGCGAAACCATCCGTCGACCTCGTCGAGCACCGCCTCGGCCATCTCTTCCTTCCCGCGCGGAAAGAAGTTGTAGAGACTGCCTTTGCCCAAACCGGTGTGTTCGGTGATGACGGCCAGGCTTGCTCCGTCGAACCCGTAGGTTCGAAACACGTTCGCGAGAGCGGGAATCGTGTCCGAGCGTTCAGCTACCTGTCTGGCCATGGATTCATCCTTTCATCACAGACCCAACTCGCTCAGGCCCGGATGATCGTGCGGGCGTGGTCCGGTCGGATCCCAGAAGAACTTTCGCTCGGACTCCTCGATGGGAACGTCGTTGATGCTGGCATGACGGTGGTGCATGAGTCCGTCGGCGTCGAATTCCCAGTTCTCGTTGCCGTAGGAGCGGAACCACTGCCCGTCGTGATCGTGCCACTCGTACGCGAATCGCACTGCGATGCGGTCGTCGCTGTGTGCCCACAACTCTTTGATCAACCGGTAGTCCAGTTCGCGGGTCCACTTCTCGGTCAGAAGTTCGACGATCTCGGATCGGCCGGTCACGAACGTCGACCGATTACGCCACCAACTGTCCGGCGTGTAGGCCAGTGACACCTTGTGCGGGTCGCGGGAGTTCCATCCGTCCTCGGCGAGGCGGACCTTCTGGACGGCAGTTTCGTGAGTGAAGGGCGGAATCGGTGCTCGGACGGTCATTGCGGGGCCTCTCGATCAGATATGTACCTATCGGTACAGACTTTACCGATAGGTACAACAAGAGTCCAGTGAACGACTTCGGCCGCCCCCACAGAAGCGGGAGCGGCCGAAAGAGTCGAACAGGAAGAGCTAGCGCGCGCGACGAGCGAGGCGCTCGGAATCCGAGATCAGGACGCTCTTGCCTTCGAGGCGAAGCCATCCGCGGTGTGCGAAATCGGCGAGCGCCTTGTTGACGGTCTCGCGGGAAGCGCCGACGAGCTGGGCGATCTCTTCCTGCGTGAGGTCGTGAGTGACGCGCAGGGCGCCACCTTCCTGAGTGCCGAAGCGCTGCGCGAGCTGCAGGAGCGCCTTGGCGACACGGCCGGGAACGTCCGTGAAGATCAGGTCGGCCAGGGTGTTGTTGGTACGACGCAGACGGCGGGCGAGAACGCGCAGAAGCTGCTCGGCGATCTCGGGGCGCTGCTGGATCCATGCCTTGAGAGCGTCGCGGTCCATGCTCACGGCGCGAACCTCGGTGACGGTCGTAGCCGTCGAGGTGCGGGGGCCGGGGTCGAAGATGGACAGTTCGCCGAACATGTCGGACGGGCCCATGATCGTCAGCAGATTCTCGCGACCGTCGGGTGAGCGTCGACCGATCTTCACCTTGCCGGACACGATGATGTACAGGCGGTCACCGGGTTCACCTTCGTTGAAGATGACATGTCCACGGGGGAAGTCGACGGGCTGCAGCTGCTTTGTCAGCGCCGCTACCGCTGAGGGCTCGACTCCTTGGAAGATGCCGGCTCTTGCCAGGACGTCGTCCACGTGCGCTCCTTGTTGGGATTTGTTCGTTTGTGGTGTCATTTTTGCGCTATCTATCTTTGTACCCTCGCTGTGCACAAACCGTCGTACACAGGCTCAGCCCTCATGAGTGAGACACTGTGTCCAATGCAATCTGTGTTCAATGCAACAGGTACGGCATCGAAGTCTACGTCCCGTTAGCTCGCGACGAGTGATTGATGCCACGTAAGAGCCGAAAATTCTTCCGGAATCCGCTGCGGTGACTACTTTGTATGGCCGTCAACTTGCCCGTTGTGTCCGGATTTCGCCCAGGCTGGCGCTCTCGGGAGCCTCCGACTGACGGCCCTTACGCTTCCGGTGGAAGCGGGCGAACGCATGGGGAAACCCATCGCTTGCCAGGCGGGCGACGTCGTCGTGACTTGCCTGGTCGAGGAAGTCTTCTACTTCATGCTCTTGGACCGAGAGCCGACGCAATCGCCCTTCGACTCGTTCCATCGCCAGGGCAAAGAGCATAAGCAGTAGCGGAAAGAGAATTACTGCGAGTCCTTGCATAGGGGGAAGTAAACACGTCGAAGGTCTCAGAATCGACACGACGGAGTCTCCACTCATGTCGTATCCGTACAGTTGTCTGAGTGCAGACCACCCCGACAGGCAGTTCAGAGCAGCGGAAGAAACCGCGTTCGGGGGGTGCGCGGAAGGAAGAATCACACCTCGGATTGGTACGCCGGGCGCGTCGGATGAATCGTGAGCTCGCTGTGGCTTTCCCACACGTGTACTGCGAACTCGACTTCACGACTCCGTTGGAACTGGCAGTGGCGACAATCCTGTCGGCGCAATGCACCGACGTCCGCGTCAACATGGTCACGCCGGCACTCTTCGCCCGTTATCCCGACGCAAAGGCATACGCGGAAGCCGATCGGACCGAACTCGAGGAGTACATCCGCTCCACCGGCTTCTACCGGAACAAGACGACGTCGCTGATCGGACTCGGTCAGGCGCTACTCGAACGCCACGACGGGCAGGTCCCGAACAAGCTCGAAGATCTGGTGAAACTCCCAGGCATCGGACGCAAGACCGCGAACGTCGTGCTGGGCAATGCCTTCGACATTCCGGGAATCACCGTCGACACCCACTTCGGTCGGCTCGTGCGTCGGTGGAAGTGGACCGAGGAAGAAGATGCCGTCAAGGTGGAACACGCCGTCGGGGCACTGATCGAACGTAAGGAATGGACTCTGCTCTCGCATCGCGTGATCTTTCACGGCCGACGGGTCTGCCACGCGCGCAAGCCCGCATGCGGTGTGTGTGTTCTGGCCAAGGACTGCCCGTCGTACGGTCTCGGCCCGACCGACAAAACCGAGGCCGCGGCCCTGGTGAAAGGCCCCGAGACCGATCATCTGCTCGCCCTGGCAGGGTTGTGATCACCGATGACAAGTGCCGGAAGATGGTCTCTCGCTGCGCTCGTGGTCGTCGCGGCTCTCGTCGTGGCGATCTGGCCGCGCGGAGGAGACGACACGACGCCCACCTCGACGGGCCCGTCCTCGTCCGCGTATCAGCCGCCGACGTTCACTCCGTCGTCGGAATCGCTCGATCAACTCCGTAGCCAGGCGGCTCTGGCCTCCTGCCCGACTCCGACCGGCGAAGCGCCTGCCGGCTCGGCTCTCGCCGGAATCACCCTCGACTGCGTCTCCGACGGAGCGCCCGTCGACCTTGCCGCAGCGGTGGGCGGAAAGCCGACTCTGCTCAATCTGTGGGCGTACTGGTGCGCGCCATGCGCCGAAGAGCTTCCGTACCTTCAGGAATTCGCGGAGCGCGCCGACGGCAGCATCAACGTGCTGACCGTGCATTCGGATCCGAATCAGGAGAACGCTTTGACGCGACTCATCGACTACTCGGTGCGTTTGCCCGGCGTCCAGGACGGTGACGGCAAGGTACGGATCGCAGTGGGCGCACCGCCGGTGCTGCCGGTGTCGGTGCTCGTGCGCGCGGATGGAACAGTCGCCAAGGTCTTGCCCCAACCCTTCCGCAGTGCGGACGAGATCGCCGCCGCTGCGGCGCAATATCTGGGAGTCGTCGTATGAGCACACCGGTTCCCGAGTGGTTGCGCGCTGTCGCCAGCACCCAGCCCACCGATCCCCATCGGATCAACCCCGTCCTCGAGCGTCGCGCGCCGCGCGGCACCGTGACGCGTCCGGCCGCGGTGCTCGTGCTCTTCGGCGGACCGCGTGAGGCCGACCCTCTCGCCGTCGGCGGCTTGCCGGAGGGCGCAGACGTCCTGCTGACCCAACGGGCGTCGACGATGCGTCAGCACAGCGGACAGGTCGCATTCCCCGGCGGTGCCGCCGATCCGGGCGACGACGGCCCCATCGGCACCGCGCTGCGTGAAGCGCAGGAGGAGACCGGGCTCGATCCGAGCGGAGTTCAGCCGCTCACCGTGCTGCCGGAGATCTTCATCCCGCCGTCGGGTTTCGACGTGACGCCGGTGCTCGGCTACTGGGAGCAGCCGACGACGGTGGGCATTCAGGACGAGGGCGAGGTCGGACGGGTGGCCCGGGTGCCGCTGCGCACGTTGCTCGACCCAGACAACCGGTTTCAGGTTCGACATCCCCTCGGATACCAGGGCCCGGCGTTCCGCGCCGACGGCATGCTGGTCTGGGGGTTCACAGCAGGAATCCTCGCGGCGCTGTTCACGGTGTCGGGCTGGGAGATTCCGTGGAATTACGAGGACGTGAGAGACCTGGACACAGCGCTGTCCGAGTTCGGTGAAGGTGTCGAGGATTCGGCGGTGCCGCGATGACAGGTTCTCGTTGGGTGGACATCGCCATCGTTCTGGTCGCCCTCATCGCGGCCACGTCCGGATGGCGTCAGGGCGCGGTGGCGTCGGCGCTGGCGTTCGTCGGCGTGATCCTCGGTGCCGTCGCCGGGATTCTGTTGGCGCCGCACCTGCTCGTGCACGTCACCGAAGGCAAGCTGCGCATCCTCGCGGGCATCTCGCTGATCGTCGTGTTGGTCATCATCGGCGAGGTCGCCGGCATGGTGCTCGGACGCGCGGCGCGCAGCGGAATGCACAGTCCGACGGCGCGATCCGTCGACAGCGTCATCGGTGCGGGTCTACAGGCGGTGGCTGTCGTGGTCGCGGCGTGGTTGCTCGCGATTCCGCTCACTTCCTCGTCGCAGCCGAATATTGCCGCCGCTGTTCGTGGTTCGGACGTTCTCGCCAGCGTGGACGAAGTGGCGCCGCAGTGGCTGCGCCGCATCCCGACCGAGTTCTCGGCGCTGCTCGACACCTCCGGCCTGCCTGACGTCATCGGCCCGTTCGGGCGCACGCCCATCACCGAGGTCGAAGCACCCGACGCGAGCGTTCTCGCCAGTCCGTTGGCGGCGCAGTTGCGTCCGAGTGTTCTCCGCATCAACGGCGTCGCACCGAGTTGCCAGCGCGCGCTCGAGGGATCCGGATTCATCGTCGCCCCCGAACGCGTCATGACCAACGCCCACGTGGTTGCCGGAACCGAGAGCATCACCGTGGACACCATGGAGGGCGCACTGCCCGCGCAGGTGGTGCTCTTCGACTCCGCCGTGGACATCGCGATTCTGGCGGTTCCCGGATTGGACGCGCCGGTGCTGCCGTTCGCTCCGGAGCAGGCTCGGACCGGTGACAACGCGTTGGTGCTCGGTTACCCCGGCGGTGGTCCGTACACGGCCAGCGCAGCCCGCGTTCGTGAGGTCCTGAACCTGAACGGGCCGGACATCTACAAGGCCGGAACCACCCAGCGTGAGGTCTACACCGTGCGCGGATCCATCCGGCAGGGCAACTCGGGTGGACCGATGGTCGATGATCAGGGGCGGGTCCTCGGCGTCGTGTTCGGTGCTGCCGTCGACGACAGTGACACCGGATTCGTCCTCACCGCGCAGGAAGTCTCGCGCCAGTTGAACGCGGCTGCCTCGGCATCGACGCCCGTACCGACGGGCGCGTGCATCCTGTAGCGGTCACTTCTCCGTAAGGAGGAAGTCCCCGAGTTCGCGATTGACGCGCTCGGGGGCTTCCTGATGCGCGTAATGACCGACTCCGGCAATGGTGCGCAGTTTCTCGCCGGGAGCCCAGTGCTTGTCGCGACGCACGGTACGGGTGAGCACGTACGGGTCGAGTTCGCCGTGAATCTGGACGATCGGAATGCGAAGAACCTGATCCATCAAACGCATGAAACGTCGGCCCTCGGGGCGGAGCTGGCTGCGGAAGGCCCAACGCTGGTACTCCAAGGTGGAATGCGCGACGCCCGGGATCCGGATCGCGGACCGCATCTTGCTCATGACGTCTGCGAATTCGGGTTGCTGCGGCCAGGTGGGGCCCGACCGCGAGCGAACCAGACGCTCCACTTCGGCGCCGTTGTCGGCCGTCAACCGACGTTCCGGGCGTAGCGGTACCTGATAGGCCAGGAACGAGGGCAAAAGCGCGCGGCGCTGATAGGGGTCGCGGACGACTGCTTTCTTGAGCGCCATCGGGTGTGGAGACGAGATCAGCGCTATCGACCGCACCAGGCGTGGATGCAGGAGCGCGGTCGCCCAGCACACCAACCCGCCGTCGGCATGACCGATCAGCGTGGCCTTGCCGTAACCCATCGCACGAATGAGGCCGGCTACGTCACCGGCGAGCGTCCAACCGTCGTAGCCACGAGGGGGCTTGTCGGAGTCGCCGTACCCACGAAGGTCCATCGCGACGACGCGGAAGCCCTGCTCGGACAGTGCCGTCAATTGATGGCGCCAGGACCACCAGAAGTCGGCGAATCCGTGCAGAAGCACCACCAACGGAGCATCCGGCTCCGCGTCGCCTACCTCGACGACGTGAAACCGGATGCCGTTGGCGTGAATGTCCCGGTGAATCCAGGGGCCGTCGAACCTGACGGTGGATGGATCTGGGGCTGCCACTTTCGATCAGACTCGCTACCGGCGCGCGTTGAAATCGACCGACGGCTTTGCGTCGTCATGGCTGCCGGGGATGACGTTCTTGGCCTGCTTGAGCGATTCGATCGTCTTCTCCGGAGCCCTCAACTTGCGCACGCGCAGATAACCGAGCAGCGCCAGAATCGCGGTGGTCACCACCATGATCAGGAAGACGATGAGGAACGCCAGCCAGCGCGGCACCCAGGTGTCGAGCATCTCGGCCAGGAAGAAAAAGAAGAAGAACGAGCTGAACAGCAGAACCGTGAAGGCCAGGATGAAGAAGACGCTGCCCTGCAGACCCTTCTTGACCTCGCCCGTCACCTCGGCCTTGGCAAGTTCGACCTCGGCGCGCACGAGGGTGGAGACCTGTGCGGTCGCGTCCTTGACGAGGGCCCCGATGGTGGCCTCGCCCGGCGTGCGGGCGTCCACATCGGTGAGAGGGATGGAAGAGACCGTGTTCGGTACTCCATCTCCGGTGAAGCGCTGGCTCTCTCCGTTGGTCAAGCTCACTTGTCGACCTCTCCAGGTAGTTCTCTCGCGTCCGTGGCAATGGCGGTGGAAGCGTCGTCTCGAGCCGCATGAACTCGTCCACGTCGCCACAGCAGCGCTGATCCGATCAGCGATGCCACCAACGATGTCACGAGAACTGCGGCCTTCGCTATCTCGGCCTCGCTGCCATCGCCGACCCCGTCCAATGCGAGGTCTGCTACAAGCAGGCTAACGGTGAACCCGATGCCACCGAGAACTGAGAGGGCAAACATGTCTCTCAATTCCAGTGTCTTGGGTTTGGTTGCTATCCCCAATTTGATCGCGAGCAGGGAAATTCCGAAGATTCCGACGGTTTTGCCGACCAGAAGACCGACGACGACCGATTGCCCTACTGGGTCGGTGAAAATGTCGCCGAGTACCGCCGCGTTGATCGGAACACCGGAGGCGAACAGTGCGAAGACGGGGACACAGAAGCCTGCGGAGTAAGGCTGAATGCGGTGCTCGAGACGGCTACCGGGCGCGTACTCCTCGTCCGGATCGCGCCTCACCCGGGTGAGTAAGCCGAGCGCGACGCCCGCGAGTGTGGCGTGTATCCCCGCTTCGTGCATCGCGTACCAGGTCAGTAGTGCCAGCGGGACGTAGAGGAACGGCGTCGTGATGCGTTTGTGTTGGGCGTAGGCGTAGGCAGCCAGGGCTGCGGCCGCGGTCAGCAGCCACAACATCGCGAGGGAACCGGTGAACAGTACGGCGATGAGGATGATCGCGAGCAGATCGTCGACGACGGCCAGGCTGAGCAGGAAAACTCGGGCGCTCGCCGGGATCTTCGAGCCGGTCAGCGCGAGCACGCCGAGGGCAAAAGCGATGTCCGTCGCGACGGGAATGGCCCAGCCCTTGTCCATGCCGGGCGTGCCGAAACCGATGGACGCCGCGATGATCGCGGGAACCAGGACGCCGCCGCACGCCGCGATGATCGGGAGCATCGCGGCTTTGCGGTCCGCGAGTTCGCCGACCACCAGTTCACGTTTGAGTTCGAGGCCGGCGACGAAGAAGAAGACGGCAAGCAGTCCGTCCTGCGCCCACGTGCCCAAGCTGAGGTCGAGATGGAGTGCGGACGGACCGATCTGGAAGTCACGTAGTGCGATGTAACTCTCACCGAAAGGAGAGTTCACCCAGATCAGAGCGAGGGCGGCAGCGATCAGGAGGATCGATCCGCCCACCGTTTCGGTGCGGAGGTAGCGGGACAGTTCGGAACGCAGGGTGGAGATCACGCGTGGGGACGACCTTTGTTCGTGCAACCGAATTCGGATGCAACAGACATGAACGTGATCGACGTTGTGACGCATCGAATGCACGTGCCGACCAGACTTCCCGGCTCACCTTTACGGAATTTTATCGCGGATTGCCCGCTGAGCCGAATTCGCGAACCGAATTTGCGTCGGAAAACCCCGCGGGTGTTCAATTCCTACTGATTGGGACACTATCCCACCAATTGGACATCTTTCGTATAACGGCGCAGGAGCATGTTTTGAGCACGTCAGTCAGTGAGAATCCACCCAAGCCGGAGGGCGGCGACGCAGATACCGTCGCCGGAGTGCCGCGCAGCCGAATCGTGGTCGCCAGCATGGTGGGTACGTCCATCGAGTTCTACGACTTCTACATCTATGCAACAGCGGCAGTATCGGTGTTCCCGCACCTGTTCTTCCCGAAGGGCAACGACACCACCGCGCTTCTCGCGTCGTTGGCGACGTTCGGACTCGCGTTCGTCGCCCGTCCCCTCGGTTCGATTCTCTTCGGACACTTCGGTGACCGCGTCGGACGCAAGGCAACGCTGGTCGGCTCGCTGCTGACGATGGGCATCGCGACCTTCCTCATCGGACTGCTGCCCACTTATCACCAGATCGGACTGCTGGCCCCGGCGTTGTTGGCGCTCATGCGTTTCTGCCAGGGTCTCGGGCTCGGCGGCGAATGGTCGGGTGCGGCGCTGCTCGCGACCGAGACAGCCAAGGAAGGCAAGCGGGCCTGGGCGGCGATGTGGCCGCAACTCGGTGCGCCCATCGGCTTCTTCATGGCCAACGGACTGTTCCTGATCATCACGTTGTTCATGAACCACGACAATTCCAGCCCGGACCTCGAGGGCGCCTTCCTGAGCTGGGGATGGCGAATTCCGTTCCTGCTCAGCGCAATCATGGTGATGATCGGCCTGTACGTCCGGCTCAAGCTCGAGGAAACCCCGGTGTTCGCGCGTGCAGTCGAGCGCGGCGAGAAGGTCAAGACTCCGGTCGCCGAGGTATTCAAGACCAGCTGGCGTCAGCTGATCGTCGGTACGTTCGTGATGCTCGCGACGTACACGCTGTTCTACATCATGACCACCTGGGTTCTCAGCCACGGAACCGGCAAGACGCCGGCCGACGGTGGAACCGGTGCGGGCTTCAAGTACACCGATTTCCTTGTCCTGCAGTTGATCGCAGTCGTGTTCTTCGCTGCCGCCGTGCCGGTCTCGGGTTGGCTCGCCGACCGTTACGGGCGTCGTATCACCTTGCTGATCATCACCGGTCTGATCATGGTGTTCGGCTTGACCTTCGGTGTCTTCCTCGAACCGGACGGAATGAACGACGGTCGCATGTTGGCGTTCCTCATCGTGGGCATGCTGCTCATGGGCCTGACCTTCGGCCCAATGAGTGCCGTTCTCCCGGAACTCTTCCCGACCAACGTCCGCTACACGGGCTCGGGAATCGCGTACAACACGGCCAGTATTCTGGGCGCAGCGGTGGCGCCGTTCATCGCCGTCTACCTCGCGAAGAACTACGGCGTCGGTTGGGTCGGCATCTATCTTCTCGTAGCGGCGACGCTGACTTTTGTCGCGCTGCTGGTCATGCGTGAGACGAAGGGTGAGTCGCTCGACGATGTAGGGGCATAACCCTGCTGTGCGCCTTTATTAACCCCCGGCGGTTAATAAAGGCGCACAGCAGTTGTCAGGGAAGCTGAGCAGGCAGGACGTGCTCACCGGTCTTGTCGGTGCTCAAGGCCAGGGAGCTGATGTACTGCTTCTCGCCGTTCGGGCCGGGCACGTTCGACGCGAGCATGTCGGGACGCTCGAATTCGATTCCGCTGACGCAGCACAGAAGCGTTTCACCGGAGGGGTTCCCGTACTCGTCGAACATCGGCAGATCGATGCCGTCGTCGGTGCGTCGTAGGTAGTACTTTCCCTTGGTGGCGACGGCCAGGACCGGCGGCATCACCAGTGCGATGACGATCGCGACGATCGGGGAGAACGGTTTGATCGTCGAACCGAAAGCGCCGAAGAACACCAGGATCGACACTCCCGCGGCCAGCAGCATCGACACGAAGCCGACGGGGTTGACGTCGTAGAGCATCCCGCGTCGGAACTCGGGGACTTTCGGGGAGAGCTTCAACCAGTACTTGTTGATCGCGATGTCCGAGGCGACGACCACGACCCAGGCGATACCGCAGTTGGCGTAGAAGCCCAGGATCGTGTTGAGGAAGTCGAACATGTTGGCTTCCATCAAGATCAGTGCGATCGCCAGGTTGACCAGAACGAAGACCATGCGTCCGGGGTAGGTCTTGGTGACGCGGGTGTACGAGTTGGTCCAGGCCAGTGAGCCGGAGTACGCGTTGGTGACGTTGATCTTGATCTGGCTGATGACCACGAGGATCACGGCCAGCGTCATGGCCAGCCAGTGCGGCATCATGTCCTGGTAGATCTCGAGGAACTGGTGCACGGGCTGGTTGGCGATCGAGGATCCGTCGACGACGTTCGCGATGATGTACACGGCGAGGAACAGTCCGACGATCTGCTTGAACGCGCCGAAGATCACCCAGCCGGGGCCGGCGAGAATTACTGCAGCCCACCAACGGCGGGTGTTTTCCGGCGTCTTGGGCGGCATGAAGCGTAGGTAGTCGATCTGCTCGGCGATCTGTGCGATCAGCGACAAGCAGACACCCGCGGCCAGCATCACCGATCCGAAGTTGACGCCCTTGCCGTTTGCGCCGTCCTCACCGCCGAAGGCGAAGAACGCGCTCACCGAATCAGGGTGCTTGAACAGCAGATACAGGAACGGCAGCACCATCATGACGAGCCACAGAGGCGTCGTCCACACTTGGAGCTTTGCCAGAGCCTTCATTCCGTAGATGACCAGTGGAATGACCATCAGGGTCGAGACCGCGTAGCCGATCGAGAGTGGGATCCCGAGCCCCAGTTTCAAACCCTGGGCCATGATGGAACCTTCGAGCGCGAAGAAGATGAAGGTGAACGTCGCGAAGATGACGTTGGTGACCACCGAGCCGTAGTAGCCGAAACCGCTTCCGCGAGTGATCAAATCGAGGTCGATATTGTATCGCGCGGCATAGTAGGCAAGTGGGAAGCCGGTCGCCATGATGACGACGGCAAACACGGCGATGCCCAGCAATGCGTTACCGGTGCCGTACGAGATGCCGATGTTGGCGCCGATCGAGAAGTCTGCGAGATACGCGATTCCGCCGAGCGCGGAGGTCGCGACGACGCCGGTTCCCCATTTGCGGTAGCTGCGTGGCGCAAATCGGAGGGTGTAGTCCTCCAGAGTCTCCTTCAGTGCGGCATTCTCACCGAGATCTGCCCTGTCCGGTGCGCCGGCGGACACCTGCTCGTTCACTGCTGTCATGACGTCACTTCCCCTGGGTGCCTGTGCATGTGCACTTTGTGGTGCAGGCACCCAACCTAGGGAGGTGGCGTTACGCGGACATGTTTGAAATGTGTCGCCCACGTTGCGGATTCGATCCGCAACGTGAGCGAGCACTCATGGGACTTTCTTTACCTGTATCTGATCACCAACTGCCCGCGCCTGCAAGGCGAGTGGTTGCGTCCCGACCGGCCGAAGGTCGAGAACGGCGGCGGCCACCGGGTCGGCCAAGACGTTCCGGATGGTGCGGCGCAGGCCACGTGCTCCGTACACCGGGTCGAACCCGCGCCGTTGCAACAGGGCGACGGCGCAGTCCTCCACCTCGACGTCGATGCCTCTCCTGGCCAACCGAGTCGTGATCAGTTCGATCTCGAGACGGGTCACTTGTTCCGCGGTCTGTTCGTCGAACTCGTCGAGGATCACGGTTTCGTCGATGCGGTTGAAGAATTCGGGGTCGAAGAACTTCTCCAACGCGCGTTGCACCAGATGATGACCATGGCGCGGTCGATCGATCCGGACGCGATCGGCGAGCTGCCGCAGGTGAGAGCGCCGACGTTCTGCCACCGCAGCAGAGCCGAGATTCGAGGTCAGGAACACGTAGCTGTTGCGGAACGAGATCTTCTGCTGACCGTTCGCCAACCGGAGTTCGCCGTTGTCGAGGACCTGCAGGAGCGCACGCAGCACGGTGGGGTCGGCCTTCTCCACTTCGTCGAACAGGACGATTCCGGGGGTGTACGGATCGCCCTCGACGGTGTTCTTGTCGAACAGCGTGAAGGACTCCTTGCTACCGGCATATCCAGGTGGAGCCCCGGAGAATGACGCCGCATAATGCTCTTGCGCAAGAGCATTCATGTCGATGCGGCACAGATCATCGGGTCCTGACCGTAGTTCTGCGGCCACGCGCCGCACCAATTCCGTCTTTCCGACGCCGGTCGGGCCAACGAGAAGGATGTTTGCGAGCGGACGCGTCGGATCCGTGGCACCGACATGCGCGATCGAAATCGCACGAACCACTGCGTCGACGGCGGCCTGTTGTCCGACGATCTTGGAACTCAGGGCTTTCGAGAGCTTGCGAGCGTCGAAGGCCCCGACCGGTACGGGTTCGGTTCGTTCCTCGGCCGGCGGTGGTGCTGCTGCACTGTTCCGGTCATGGAGCATGTCGGTGATATAAGGCACAGTGAGATCCTTACGCTTCGATTGTCTTCTCGACCGGCAGGTTTCCGACGCGACAATCCGCTACACCCACTGTGTCTCGGGTGATGGCCTCGACGCGTTCCTGAGCCTTCTGGGCGTCGGTGACCCACAGCTTGTAGAACTCGAACGGGCAGTCCGCGACGCCCTTGTCTCCGTCACCTGCTGCGTGGACACCGGAGTAGCCGCGATGGAGGAGTTTGAAGATGTGGTTCTGGGACTGATCGTTCTCGCGTGCGTCGCGAATGGCTGAGACGGAAAGCTGCGCGTACTGGATTCCGTATTCTTCTTCGCCGGTTTCACCCAGCGTCCGGCCGTCGAATCCGATGATCGCGGAGTGTCCGAAGTAGGAGTAGACGCCGTCGAATCCGGCCGCATTGGCAACTGCCACATAACAATTGTTGGCCCAGGCCATTGCCTTGGACATCATTACCTGCTGGTCCTTGGCGGGGTACATGTATCCCTGGCAACGGACGATCAGTTCCGCACCCTTCATCGCGCAGTCGCGCCAGATCTCCGGGTAGTTGCCGTCGTCGCAGATGATGAGCGAGATCTTCAGCCCCTTCGGGCCTTCGGTGACATACGTCGTGTCTCCCGGGTACCACCCTTCGATGGGGCACCAGGGCAGGATCTTTCGGTACCTCTGAACGATCTCGCCCTTGTTGTCGATGAGGATCAACGTGTTGTACGGGGGCTTATTCGGGTGGTCTTCGTGCTGTTCGCCGGTGATGGAGAAGATTCCCCACGTGTCGGCTTCGCGGCACGCTGCGGAGAAGATCGCGGTCTCGTCGCCCGGGATGGTGGCTGCTGTCGCGTACATCTCCTCTTCGTTGTACATGATTCCCTGCGTGGAGTATTCGGGGAAGACCACCAGATCCATTCCGGGGAGGCCGGTCTTCATGCCGATCATCATGTCGGCGATCTTGCGCGCGTTCTCGAGGACGCCGGCGCGATCGTGCAGGCGGGGCATCTTGTAGTTGACCACTGCTACGCCGACCGTGTCGTTGCTCGAGGAGATGTCACCGTGTCGCATTGTCTTTCACTCCTTGGTTGTGTCGATCAGTTGAAGACTGGACGGGATTGGGGTACTGCGGTTTTGGGTGCAGCGAGGATCTTGGCCAGGCCCAGGAGAACCAGAAGCGCTCCGGCCCAACCGGCCGCGACGGCGGGTGTGGTGTGGAAGTTGTCGGTCAGGATCAGAAATGCGGGGACCGTGCACGTGGGCTGGCTCAGGAGGACCGCTGCCCAGCCGGTGAAGCGACTGAGATTCTCGCGGCCGAGCCCGAGTACCAGGAAGAACAGCGTCCACAGCGCTGCCCATGCGAGCCAGATGACCCCGAAGACGGGGTCGTTGCTCACGGTGAAAGAGAGGAAGGAGTACACGAGCGCGGCGCACGCGACGAACAGCGAGAACCACCCGATTCCTTCCGGCTCGAAGCCGGCGAGATTGCTGATGCCCACGTAGAGATAGGTGAATCCGAACAGATAGAGCCCTGAGGCCGCCAGGACGGCACTCGAATCTCCCTGAGCCTGAATCAACATGACGGTGGGGACGACGCATTGAAGTGCGCCGACGAAGAGGTTGAGGACCGAGGCGGATCGAACGGGAACTGTGCCGAGCAGCATCAGTCCGTTGACGAAGAGGACGGCTCCCACGTAAAGCAAACCAACACTGCCCATCGGGCACCTCCGGTTACTTCGGGACGGTTACTGCGGAACGGGTTACTTTCAAATGAAATGATTCCAAATGAAACTAAGTGATGCGCGCCACAGAAGTCAAGAGGGAGATCTCAGGGAAAATCTCAGAGCGTTGCGATGATCGAGAAGTCGAGTCCGTCGGCGACGGCGAGCTGAATCTTCTGCCGTGCAACACGATCACGAAACTCGACGGTTCCGCGAGGCCCGTCGTACGCGGCACCCTCGACGACGGCGTCCAGGTCACGCGGATGAGTGCTGTCGGCGCGCCGCACCAGGGCCGAAAGGGTATGTATCCCTTCGTAACACGATTCGGCGGCATTGTTCAGCGCCGGAGCGTGCGCGCCGTGCAGTGCAACGTAGCGCCCGAGAAGATCCATGGAGTTGCCGTCGACCATCGAACGGAAGTACGCGGCGGAGGCAAACAGGTTGCGGGTTGCCCTCGGCCCGCTCGCGAGCAGCATGTTCTCTTCCATCAACGGGCTGAACCGGATCATCGACTCGTCGAGGCCGCGGCGGGCGAAGGCGCGGTTGAAATCGACGGCGTCCTGGCCGACGAGGAGCATGATCACGCCGTCGCAACCGGAGTTCGAGACGGTCTCGACCAGTTGTTTCATGTTGCCGCGCCCCAGGTCGACAAACGAACCGCCGACAAGGCTGAGATCGAGTTCGGTGGCGAATTGCCTCACGGCTCCGAGAGAGCTGTGCGGCCAGATGTAGTCGTCCCCGACGACAAACCACTTACGCGCTCCGACGTTGTCGCGCAGCCACTTCAGCGCCGGCGCGATCTGCTGCCGTGGTGTTTCGCCGGAGCAGTAGATGCCGGACCTGACCTCGCCGCCCTCGTAGAGCGAGGTGTACGAGTACGGAATGCGGTCCGCGACCACGGGTGCAAGAGCGTGGCGGACAGAGGAGATGTGCCAACCGCTGACGGCGTCGATGTCGCCTGCGTCGAGTAGTTGTCCCACGCTGGCGGCGACGACGCTCGGCGAAGCGCCGCCGTCGATCACTTCGATCTGGACTTCGCGTCCCAGCACGCCACCGGAGTTGTTGAGGTCGCGGGCGGCCAACTCGCTGATTGCTTCGCAGGAGGGGCCGAACAGTCCGGCCGGCCCCTGAAGGGGAACCACCATGCCCAGGCGCCACACCGCGCTACGCGCGCGTTCGAGCGCGCCGGTAGCGCTCATGCGTCGCCGCCGGAATCGGGAGTCAGCGGCCTGGCCTGGGTTACTATCATTTCATTTGAAAGTATTGCCCGAGAAGTGTGAACTGCGCAACAGCGGGGGAGCGATCAGTGGGAAAAAGTGACTCCGGAATTCTTGATGCGTCGCTGACGACTGCGCTGGTCCGAGCAGCTCGAATGGCCGCGGCAGCGGCGGAGAAGGCGCTGGCGGCAGAGAATCTCACTCTTGATCACTGGATGACGCTCGAAGCCCTGGCGTCGACCGAGGGGCTGACGATGGCTGAGCTGCGCGATCGAACGGGAACACCGGCTCCGACGCTGACGCGAGTTGCGGACAAGTTGGTCTCGCTGGCGCTCATCTACCGCGAGGTCGGTGAGGACGACCGTCGGAAGGTACGCGTGTTTCTCTCCTCGCGCGGAAAGTCCTTGCACAAGAGGGTTGCCGCAGACATCCGCGTAGCCGAGGAGTCCTGGCTGACGTCGAAAGAGGAAGTGAAGTTGCGAGAGGGGCTTCGCCCCTGTGTGCCTTTCCGGTAGTGGGGACTACCAAAAAGGCGCACAGGGGCCGAAGGCCCTACTTGCCGCGGATGGCGTCGAATACCTTGGGGTCGACCAGGGTCGAGGTGTCTCCGAGGTCGCGGCCTTCGGCGACGTCGCGCAGGAGGCGGCGCATGATCTTGCCGGATCGGGTCTTCGGCAGTTCCGGCACGATCGTGATCTGACGCGGTTTGGCGATGGGGCTGATGTCGGTGGAGACCTGAGCCTTGAGTTCGGCGATGAGGACGTCGCCGGTGTTCTCGACGCCTTCACGGAGGATGACGAACGCGACGATGCCCTGTCCGGTGGTCTCGTCGGCGGCACCGACGACGGCGGCTTCGGCGACTCCGTGATGGTTCACCAGTGCTGATTCCACTTCGGAGGTGGAGATGCGGTGACCGGAGACGTTCATGACGTCGTCGACGCGGCCGAGGACCCAGAGTGCGCCGTCGTCGTCGTACTTGGCGCCGTCACCGGCGAAGTACCAGCCTTCTTCGGCGTAGCGGGACCAGTAGGTGTCGCGGTAGCGGTCCATGTCGCCCCAGATGCCGCGGAGCATCGCCGGCCACGGCTCGTCGAGGACGAGGTAGCCGTTGCCGCCGGGGCCGAGGGGCTTGGCGTCGTCGTCGACGATCTTCGCGGAGATGCCGGGCAGTGGTGCCATGGCGGATCCGGGTTTGGTGGCGGTGATACCGGGGAGTGGGGAGATCATGATCGCGCCGGTCTCGGTCTGCCACCAGGTGTCGACGATGGGGGCTTTGTTGCCGCCGATGACCTCTCGGAACCAGCGCCACGCTTCGGGGTTGATGGGCTCGCCCACAGATCCGAGGAGGCGGATCGAGGACAGGTCATGGGCGTCGGGGATCTCGCGGCCCCACTTCATGAACGTCCGCACGAGGGTGGGTGCGGTGTAGTAGATGGAGACGCCGTACTTCTCGATGATGTCGAAGTGGCGGTGCTCGTTCGGGGAGTTGGGGGTGCCTTCGTAGACGACCTGGGTGACGCCGTTCGAGAGGGGTCCGTAGACGATGTAGGAGTGTCCGGTGACCCAGCCGATGTCGGCGGTGCACCAGTAGACGTCTTGTCCCGCTTTGTGATCGAAGACGTTGTGGTGGGTGTACGAGGCCTGGGTGAGGTAGCCGCCGGAGGTGTGGATGATGCCCTTGGGCTTTCCGGTGGTGCCGGAGGTGTAGAGAATGAACAGGGGATGTTCGGCGTCGAAGGCCTGCGCCTCGTGCTCGGGTGAGGCCTGTGCGACGGTTTCGTGCCACCACAGGTCGCGGCCGTCGGTCCAGTCGACGTCGATGCCGGTCCGGTTGACCACCAACACGTTCTGGACGGATTCGGCGCCGGCGACGGATTCGTCGACCGCTGTTTTGATGGGTGCTGCTGCGCCGCGTCGCCACTGCCCGTCGACGGTGACGACGAGTTTGGCTTGGGCGTCGTCGATGCGCGAGCGTAGGGCGGTGGCGGAGAATCCGGCGAAGACGACCGAGTGGGTCAGGCCGAGGCGGGCGCAGGCGAGCATGGTGACGATCGCTTCGGGGATCATCGGCATGTAGATCGCGACGCGGTCACCGGCGACGAGGCCGAGGTCAGTGAAAGTGTTTGCGGCGCGGCTGACTTCGGCGAGGAGGTCGTTGTAGGTCAGGTCGCGGGAATCGCCTGGTTCGCCTTCGAAGTGGATGGCGACGCGGTCGCCGTTGCCGGCGAGGACGTGGCGGTCGACGCAGTTGTAGGCGACGTTGAGTTTTCCGCCGACGAACCACTTGGCGACGGGGGCGTCGGTCCAGTCGAGGACGTCGGTCCATTTCTCGTGCCAGTGAAGGCGCTCAGCCTGATTCGCCCAGAAAGCGAGGCGGTCGGTATCTGCGGCAGCCTGCAACTCCGGTCCCGCGTTGGCGGCCGCAGCGAACTCTGCGCTCGGCGGATATGCCTGGGGGACGTCTGTTTCGGCTGCGCTTGTCATGGCTGACGGCCTTCTTTCCACTTTGATCGACACTTTTCTGACTCCGTGTGAGGGTAGTCACAAGCTCGCGTAAACGCACCGTTGCATCACGTTGCAACCCGTTGTCCTGCGACGATCGGTCGAATTGATGCGACGGGTGGTCGCTTCCGCCGACGAGTGAATGGGCGCGGACAGATTTCCCTCGGAATTGCGGACAATGGGTGCGATGCGCGCCCCGCGTCGGATGTGTCTATTGTCAAACCATTATTCGACCACAACTCGAAGTCACGTTCACTTTCAGTTGTAGGCGACACGACGCCGGCAGTTACGGCTGTCGGCAGGCCGCGAGCATGCTCGGGGTCACTTAGATGTGGAAGGAATTCCTTTGCGTATCTCACGCATAGCGACGGGCGCGGTCGCGCTCGGAATGACGGCAGTGCTGATCACGGCATGTTCGTCCGGCGATTCGTCGGGCGGATCGTCCAGTGGCGTCGTCAACGCCTGGGCGGGCGAGCCTCAGAACCCGTTGATCCCCACGAACACGAGTGAGAACATGGGCGGCCGCGTCCTCGACTCGCTGTTCTCCGGTCTCGTTTCGTACACCGCAGACGGCGGTACGGAGAACGAGGTTGCCGAGTCCATCGAGAGCACCGACGGTCAGAACTTCACCGTCAAGCTCAAGGACGGTTGGACCTTCACGGACGGCACCCCCGTCACCGCGAAGTCGTTCGTCGACGCGTGGAACTACGGCGCCCTCTCCACCAACGCTCAGCTTCAGGCATCGTTCTTCGATCCGATCAAGGGCTACGACGAAGTTGCCGCCGAGGTTCCGACGGCACAGACCATGTCGGGTCTGAAGGTTGTGGACGACTCCACCTTCACCATCGAACTCAAGCAGCCCGAGTCGGCGTTCCCCGATCGCCTCGGCTTCACGGCGTACTACCCGCTGCCCGAGGTCGCGTTCAAGGACATGACCGCCTTCGGTGAGAACCCGATCGGCAACGGCCCGTACAAGCTCGACGGAACCGGCGCGTGGCAGCACAACGTCCGCATCGACACCGTCGTGAACCCGGACTACAACGGCAACCGTAAGCCGAAGAACGCCGGCGTCGACTTCATCATGTACAACAGCCTCGACACGGCGTACACCGATCTCCTGGCCAACAACGTCGACGTTCTCGACCAGGTTCCGCCGAGCGCCGTCACGACCTTCGAGTCGGACCTGCCCGGACGCACCGTCAACCAGCCGTCGGCAACCATCGAGACGTTCACGATCCCGGGTCGCCTGCCGCACTTCAGCGGCGAAGAGGGCATGCTCCGCCGTCAGGCGATCTCGATGGCGATCAACCGCGATCAGATCACCCAGCAGATCTTCAACAAGACCAGGACGCCTGCACTCGACTTCACCAGCCCCGCAATCAAGGGCTGGAACGACTCGCTGACCGGTAACAGCAACGTGAAGTTCGATCCCGAGGCGGCCAAGGCTGCTTGGGCCAAGGCCGACGCCATCGCACCGTGGTCCGGCAGCTTCGAGATCGCCTACAACTCCGACGGCGGACACCAGGAATGGGTCGATGCCACGGCGAACAGCATCCGCAACACCCTCGGTATCGACGCAAAGGGCAAGCAGTACGCCACCTTCGCTCAGATCCGCACCGAAGCCACCGACCGCACCATCCAGAGCTCTTTCCGCTCCGGTTGGCAGGGCGACTACCCGCAGCAGTACGGCTTCCTGGCGCAGAACTACCAGACCGGCGGCAGCTCCAACGACGGTGAGTACTCCAACCCCGAGTTCGACCGCCTCCTGCGCGAATCGGCCGGCCAGACCGATCAGGCGAAGGCTCAGGAACTGCTCGATCAGGCCCAGGAAGTCCTGCTCAAGGACCTGCCCGCAGTTCCGACGTGGTACCGCAACGCTGCCAGTGGATGGTCGGAGAACGTTTCCAACGTGACCATCAGCTGGAACGGTGTTCCGGTCTACGAAGACATCGAAAAGAACTGACGCGTAGAACGATCCGCATCTGAAACGTGAGTTCGGGGCGGCAGGCGCCCTGCCTGCCGTCCCGAACTCGTGTTCACACCGGACTGTCCGCTGACGTACACGATCATCGACAAGGAGGTGATCCGATGCTCTGGTACATCGGTCGCCGAGTGCTTCAAATGATCCCGGTTTTTCTCGGGGCCACTCTTCTGATCTACGCCATGGTCTTCCTGCTTCCCGGTGATCCGATTGCCGCGTTGGCGGGCGACAAGGCGCTCAGTCCGGCTGTGGCAGCACAGCTTCGGGAGCGCTACCACCTCGATCTCCCCTTCTATCAGCAGTACCTGCTGTACCTGAAGGGCATCTTCACGCTGGACTTCGGCACATCGTTCTCCGGACGACCTGTCAGTGAAGTTCTGGCACAGGCATTTCCGATCACGATGAAACTTGCCTTCATGGCACTGATCGTCGAGACCGTCTTCGGTGTCGGCTTCGGCCTCATCGCCGGCCTGCGTAAGGGCGGATTCTTCGACAGCACCGTCCTGCTGTTCAGCCTCGTTCTCATCGCCATCCCGATCTTCGTGATCGGCTTCCTGGCTCAGTTCTTCATCGGCGTCAAATGGGGCATCGTCCCGCCGACGGTCGGTGGCAACACCAGCTTCACCAATCTCCTGCTCCCCGCCCTGGTTCTGGGTTCGGTCTCGTTCGCCTACGTACTGCGACTGACCCGAACGTCCGTGGCGGAGAACCTGAGTGCCGACTACGTGCGCACTGCCACCGCCAAGGGACTTTCCCGTGGACGAGTGGTTCGCGTGCACGTGTTGCGCAACTCGCTGATCCCCGTGGTCACGTTCCTGGGCGCCGACCTCGCAACGTTGATGGGCGGCGCCATCGTCACCGAGGGCATCTTCAACATCAACGGCGTCGGCGGCACGATCTACCAGGCCGTGACCAGAGGTGAAGCGCCGACGGTGGTTTCGTTCGTCACCATTCTCATCGTGATCTACCTGATCGCAAATCTGCTCGTCGACCTCTTGTACGCCGCGCTCGATCCGAGGATCCGCTATGTCTGAGACCGTGAAGACCGGACGCGCCGTCCGGCAAAGTCATTTCGTGGCACCGCCCGAAGTTGCGGCACCCGGGGAGACGGACGCCGTCAAACTCGATCAGGCGCCGACCAGCATGTGGACCGATGCGTGGCGCGACCTACGCAAGCGCCCCCTGTTCATCATCTCGACGATCATCATCCTCGCGGTCATCGTCATCGCAGCGTTTCCGAGCTTGTTCACGAGCACCGATCCGCGGTTCTGCGACCTGACCTACAGCATGCAGGGGCCGACCTCAGGGCACTGGTTCGGTTTCGACCGCCAGGGCTGTGACGTGTACTCGCGCACCATCTACGGTGCTCGCGCATCCGTACTCGTGGGCGTCGGTGTCACTGCGTCGGTGCTGGTGATCGGCGTGATCTTCGGTGCGCTGTCCGGTTTCTACGGCGGATGGACCGATTCGATCCTCTCCCGTGTCGCCGACATCTTCTTCGGCATCCCGCTGATCCTGGCTGCCATCGTCCTGATGCAGCTGTTCACCGATCGCACCATCTGGACCGTCGTCGGCGTCCTGGCACTGTTCGGTTGGCCGCAGATGGCACGAATTGCTCGAGGCGCGGTGATCTCGGCGAAGAACAACGACTACGTCATGGCTTCGGAAGCGTTGGGTGTCTCGAAGCTCAAGACACTGATCCGCCACGTCATCCCGAACTCGTTGGCGCCCATCATCGTGGTGGCCACCATCTCGCTCGGCACGTACATCGTCGCCGAGGCGACGCTGTCCTTCCTCGGTATCGGACTTCCGTCCACCGAGGTTTCGTGGGGCGGCGACATCAGCAACGCTCAGGTGACGCTGCGTCAGGGATCGACCATTCTGTTCTACCCGGCAACGGCTTTGGCGATCACCGTCCTCGGATTCATCATGATGGGTGACGCTCTGCGCGACGCCCTCGATCCCAAGTCGCGGAAGCG
Organism: Rhodococcus sp. WY5; assembly: GCF_018588185.1. Taxonomy (NCBI): domain Bacteria; kingdom Bacillati; phylum Actinomycetota; class Actinomycetes; order Mycobacteriales; family Nocardiaceae; genus Rhodococcus; species Rhodococcus sp. WY5. The sequence continues at coordinate 597,826 of NZ_JAAMPR010000001.1, read as the reverse complement.
GTGAGCACGATGACCACCAAGGAAACTCTCACCTCGGAGGAAACTCCGTTGCTCGAGATTCGTGATCTCGAGGTGTCGTTCCAGTCCAATTCCGGTCCGGTCCCGGCAGTTCGAGGCGTCAGCCTGACCGTGTATCCGGGTCAGACGGTCGCCATCGTGGGCGAATCGGGTTCCGGTAAATCCACCACCGCGCACTCGATCATCAATCTGCTTCCCGGCACCGGCAAGGTGACGGCAGGCGAGATCATCTTCGACGGCAAGGACATCTCGAAACTTTCGGAGAAGGACTTCGTCCACATCCGGGGCAGCCAGATCGGTTTGGTTCCGCAGGACCCGATGTCGAATCTGAATCCCGTGTGGAAAGTGGGCTTCCAGATCGAGGAAGCTCTGGCCGCCAACGGGATCGCCAAGGGCAAGGCAGCCAAGGTTCGGGCCGCCGAACTGCTCGAGGAGGCAGGACTCGCCGAAGCCGAGAGCCGGTTGGGGCAGTACCCGCACGAGTTCTCGGGCGGTATGCGTCAGCGCGCACTCATCGCGATCGGGTTGTCCGCTCGTCCGAAGCTCCTGATCGCGGACGAGCCGACGTCGGCGCTCGACGTCACCGTCCAGCGTCAGATCCTCGACCACCTCGACGGTCTGACTACGGAACTCGGCACCGCCGTTCTGCTCATCACCCACGATCTGGGGTTGGCCGCCGAGCGTGCCGAGCATCTGATCGTGATGAGCAAGGGTCGTATCGTCGAATCCGGTCCGGCACTGGAGATTCTGAAGCGCCCGCAGCATCCGTACACGCAGAAGCTGGTCGCTGCTGCGCCGTCGTTGGCATCGAAGCGGCTCAGCTCGTCGGTGGCACGCGCCGAGATTCGCGAACAGGCGGAAGAGGTCGCCGAAGCGGTGAAGGCCGAGGAAAGTACGGCAGAGTCCTTCGGCAAGGCGACCGACGACGTTCTTGTCGTCGATCATCTGACCAAGGTGTTCAAGCTGCGCAAGGGTTTCCGCAAGACCACCGACTTCACAGCCGTGAACGACGTGTCCTTCAAGGTCCGCCGCGGAACCACAACGGCGATCGTCGGGGAATCAGGTTCCGGTAAGTCGACGGTCGCGCAGATGGTCCTCGGTCTGCTCGAGCCCACCGCAGGCAACGTGGTCTTCGACGGTCAGGACGTGGCGAAACTCGGTGCGAAGGAAACCTTTGCATTCCGTCGCCGAGTGCAGCCGATCTTCCAGAACCCTTACGGCACGCTCGACCCGATGTACTCGATCTACCGCACGATCGAGGAGCCGCTGCGTACCCACAAGGTCGGGACCAAAGCCGAGCGTGAGGCTCGCGTCCGCGAACTTCTCGACAAGGTGGGTCTACCGCAGTCGGTCATGCGTCGGTTCCCGAACGAACTCTCCGGTGGACAGCGTCAGCGCGTCGCGATCGCGCGAGCACTGGCCTTGCAACCGGAGGTCGTGATCTGCGACGAGGCGGTCTCCGCTCTCGACGTGCTCGTGCAGGATCAGATCTTGACCCTGCTCAACGACCTGCAGGCAGAGTTCGGGTTGACGTACCTCTTCATCACGCACGACCTGGCCGTGGTTCGTCAGATCGCGGACAACGTGTTGGTGATGTCGCGTGGCTCGATCGTCGAATCGGCACCGATCGACGACGTGTTCGGTAATCCGCAACAGGACTACACCCGCAAGTTGCTCGACGCGATTCCCGGTGGGTCCATCAAGCTGGGAAGCTGACGCAACAGGTAGGTAGGCAAGTCCGCAGAGGGGCTGCAAGGGTACCGTCGTTGATCGTGACGGACCCCTTGCAGCCCCTCGTCGATCTTCCAGGCGTACGCGCCGCCGCCGATCATGCGCGCGACGCTCTGGGTGAGGTTCATCGGCACAAGACCAACCGTCGCGGTTGGCCCACCACTGCCGCCGAAGCCGCGGTTCGTGCCGCGCGCGCTTCCGCATCGCTCGCCGGTGGCACCACCGAATTGCCGACCGAGGGCATGGCCGGTGACCCGATTCTCGCGGGTGCTCTGCGCGTGGCTCAGGCTCTCGACGGCGACAGCCTTCCGCTCATGGAGTCGACGTGGAAGCGCGCCCCACTTCAGGCTCTGGCCCGGCTGCACCTGTTGGCCGCGGCGGATCTCGTCGAGGACGCGGATCAACTGGGGCGGCCACGGTCGGATCGCGGAGTGGGGGAGCGGTTGGACGCTCTCGCCCAACTCGTTACAGGCGGAACCAGTGCACCGGCACCTGTTCTGGCGGCCGTCGTTCACGGAGAACTCTTGGCGCTGAGCCCGTTCGGCACCGCTGACGGCATCGTCGCCCGCGCGGCCTCGCGTCTGGTTGCGGTCTCGTCGGGGCTGGATCCGCACAATCTCGGGGTACCCGAGGTCAGTTGGCTTCGGCGGCCACAGGCGTACACGGACGGCGCGGCAGGGTTTGCTTCGGGAAATCCGGCGGGCGTCGGCAGCTGGGTGATTCTGTGCTGTGGTGCTCTCGAAGCCGGTGCGCGAGAGGCGACTTCGATTGCCGACGCCGCTACCGGATAGTCCGGCAAATTCCGCCTGTCGGAACATAACGAACGGGCGGCGCTGCCGATAAATCGACTTCGCCGCCCGTCAGCACGGACTACTCGTTACCAAGCGTGCTCGGTGGGTTGTGTGGGTGGCCTCGGCGAGGGATCGCGCTTTCTGAGGTCGTCCCCGCAACCTGTGCGGGGTCCTCGCTCAAATTGAACGAATCTCGCAGGCCCACAACGCTTCTGCCCTTATAGTGGCTTGTGCTCCGCGTGGGTGCCCTAGTGCCCGTGCTAGGAATTTCGGTTGGGGAAACGGTCCTTCTCTTCCGAGCCGTTCCTGGCCTTCCGTTCTTCCGTAACTCCTTTGTACCCTGTGTCCGGGCTCACAGCAAGTACCAATTTTTGTTTGTGGGCCTTGGATTTCAGCGTTTCCGGCGCAGTAGCCCGAAGGTCATGGCGCCGGCCACCAGAGCTGCGATTCCCACCGCAGCGGTAGTGGCCACCGTGGTCGTGGACTGGGCCGACAATCGGGCACGAAGTGAGACCGGATTCGAGAAAGTCAGTATGGGCCAACCGTTTACGGCTGCTTCCTTGCGCAACGCTCGATCGGGGTTGACTGCGGTCGGATGTCCGACAGCCTCGAGCATGGGTAAATCCGTCACCGAGTCGGAGTAGGCGTAACTGGCGGCGAGGTCGTAACCGTACTCCGCGGCGAGTTTTTCCATGGCTTCGACCTTGCCGGGGCCGTAGCAGTAGAAGTCCACCTCGCCGGTGTAGTGGCCGTCTTCCTCCCTCATCGACGTCGCGACGGAATGGGTGGCGCCGAGGGCGCGGGCGATCGGTGCGACGATCTCTTCACCCGAAGCAGACACGACGATGACGTCGTGTCCACGCAGCTTGTGATCTGCGATCAGATCGGCCGCCTCGGCGAAGACGAGTGGATCGACGATGTCGTGCAGAGTCTCCGCGACGACGGCCTTCACCTGTTCCACGTCCCAGCCCGCACACATCGCCGTCAGATGCTCGCGCATGCGCTCCATCTGATCGTGATCGGCGCCGGACAGTAGAAACAGGAATTGCGCATAGCTGCTCTTGAGAACCGAGCGTCGATTGATCAGACCCTGTGCGAAGAATGGCTTGCTGAACGCCAGGGTGCTCGACTTCGCGATGATCGTTTTGTCCAAATCGAAGAAAGCGGCTGTCCGCCCGGTATTCAGTCCGTTCGCAGGCTTGTCGGTCACAGGATTGAGGATAGTCCGACAGGCGGTTCGTGTGCTCTTCGGCAAGCGTCCTCTTTCGGCGAAAAACAGCAGTTCAGTGCAGCTCAGGCTTGCATTTCTCGCCGATGGCGGGTGTAAGATCGTTGCTGTTCGATTCGTTCGAACTAGTTCAGCCCGACCCCCCGGGGCTGAACTCAGACGGCCCCCGCCTCCTCCCCCCATTGGCGGGGGCCGTCCTCTGTCTCAGGCCTGTTTCTCCCCAACCTCCCAGTTGTCCACAGGGTTGTTCGGCCCACTGTTTTCGGTGCCGGTGCTCGTTCAGGCTCTGCAGTCATGAACACGACGATCAGCTCTCAGGAAACCGGGGCTCCCATTCTGGTTCTCGTCGACGACGCGAAAATCCTCGCGAGCGTGCGACGCGTCGCTGCCGCGGTGGACCGCCGGCTGGACGAGGCCGAACATCCCGTGTCCCGGCAACAGTGGAACCGGGCCTCGGCGGTGGTACTGGACGCGTCGGCGGCGCGAGATGCTCTGGCTCGTTCCCCCAAACGAACGCGAGTGTTCCTCGTATGCGACGGCACACCGACCGTCGACGATTGGAAGAGCGCCACCGCGATCGGAGCCGACAGCGTTCTGTCCTTGCCCGAGGAAGAGAACGCGCTGGTCGCAGTTCTGGCCGATCACGTAGACGTCAGTGGTGACGGCACCGTCGTGAGCGTGGTGGGTGGTTGTGGCGGCGGCGGAGCCTCGGCAACTGCTGCGGCTGTCGCGTTGACGTCGGCGGCACGTCACGTCCCGACGCTGTTGGTGGACGTCGACGCACTCGGTTCCGGCGCCGACGTGCTGTTGGGTATCGAGACTGCTCCCGGATTACGTTGGGGTGCACTGACCGTCGAGTGCGGGCGGTTGTCCCCGGAGGCGCTGCGCGATGCACTGCCGGCAAAGGGAAAGTTTCTGAGGGTTCTGGCGAGCAGTCGCCGGGAGATCGACGGTCCGACAGTGACCGCCGTTCGCGCCGTGCTTGACGCAGGTCGCAGTTCCGGCGGGCTCGTGGTCTGCGACGTGCCACGTCATCCCAGCGAGGTAGGTCAGGCCGTGTTGGAGATGTCGGATTCGGTGCTCGTGGTGGTTCCGGCCACCGTGGCCGCATGCGTCGCGGCCGAGAAGGTCGGAGCCTGGGTGGTGCGACACAACTCCAACGTCGGGCTCGTCGTGCGTGGGCCGGCACCGGGAGGCCTACGCGGCGCCGATGTGGCAGACATGCTCGGCCTGCCCCTGACGGCCGTGATGCGCGGCCACCGATCGCTGGCGCCGATGCTCGAGCGTGGTGGCCTCGAATTGACCCGCGGTTGTCCGTTGAGTGTGGCGGCAACAGCGGTACTCGACGCCGTCGAATCCGGCACACGCCCGCGCAGGGCTGCGGCATGAGTGCGTTGGTCACGGCCGAACTGCTCGACCGAGTTCGCGAGCGATTGACGGCGTCGTCGGTCGCCGAGCCGACGGCGGCCACCGTTGCCGATGCCGTGCGAGCCGAGTCCTCCGGCGTTCTGGCGGACACGGATCTGTTGGAGGTCGTCAGGGTGCTCCAGACGGAACTGACAGGCGCGGGGCCGCTCGAACCTCTACTGCACGAACCCGGGGTCGCCGACGTACTGGTGACCGCGCCGGATCAGGTCTGGGTGGACCGCGGGGTCGGCCTCGAAAGGTCGGGGGTCCGGTTCACCGACGAGGCAGCCGTGCGTCGACTGGCGCAGCGGTTGGCACTGTCGGCAGGTCGACGCCTCGACGACGCCCAACCGTGGGTCGACGGCCGCCTGCGGGGCGTCGGCGACGGGCACTTCGGGGTACGACTTCATGCCGTACTCGCACCCGTGGCCCAGGGTGGAACCTGCGTGTCACTGCGAGTGTTGCGGCCCGCGACCCAGGGTCTCGACGCCCTGTCCGCCCACGGCGCCGTGGAACCGGACGCGCGGGAGCTCCTCAATCGCATCATTTCTTGTCGCTTGGCTTTTCTGGTGATCGGCGGGACCGGTGCGGGAAAGACCACGTTGTTGTCCGCCATGCTCGGCGCGGTCGACCCGCGCGAGCGAATCGTCTGTGTCGAGGACGCGGCCGAACTGGCGCCGCCGCATCCGCACGTCGTCCGCCTCGTCGCCAGAGCTCCCAACGTCGAGGGCGTCGGAGAGGTGACGGTGCGCGATCTGGTTCGGCAGGCACTACGAATGCGTCCCGATCGCATCGTCGTCGGTGAGGTCCGCGGCGCAGAGGTGACTGATCTGCTCACGGCGATGAACACCGGCCACGACGGCGGCGCCGGCACCGTTCACGCCAATTCTCCCGAAGAGGTGCCGGCCAGACTCGAGGCGTTGGCGGCGCTCGGCGGGATGGATCGCCACGCGTTGCACAGTCAACTTGCCGCGGCAGTTCAAGTGATCCTGCACGTGCACAGATTGGCTGACGGATCGAGGCGTCTCGAACAGATCGGTGTCATCGACCGCGGTGCGGACGGGTATGTACGAATCATGCAGGCGTGGCCGGACGGCGGTTCGGGTCGTGAGCGGCTCGAGCGGATGTTCCGGCTTCGCAATCGAGAGGTCGGGACGTGACGGTTTCCCTCTTGGCCTTCGCGTTGGCGGTCTCGATTGCGCCGGTGCGGGATTCACGTGCTCGGCTCGCTACGTACACCCCGAGCGTCCGCAAGTCCTCCCGGCAGATTCCGTGGCAGTTCGTCGCCGCATTTCTCGCGATTTCGGCCGCGTGGATCCTCGGAGGTCTTCCGGCAGGGTGTGCGGCTGTCGTCCTCGCCGGGACCCTGATCCTCCGTGGCCGACGCGCGAATGCAGCCGAAACCCGGGATCTCTCACAGAAGATGCTGCTCTTCGGTCTGGAGGTGCTGATCGCCGAGCTGAGCGTCGGCGCGCATCCTGCAGCGGCCAGTTCTGTTGCAGGCGAGGAATGTACCGGAGAAGTGAGTGCCGTATTCCGTTCCGCTGGGGCCAGGGCGCGTCTCGGTGGTTCTGCCGCAGCGGCCTTCGCGGTACCGGATTCGTGCATCGAGCGTGAGTTCTCCCGCATCGGATCCGTCTGGCGGGTCGCCGACCAACACGGGCTGGCACTGGCGGAACTACTCGGCGCCGTCCGGACGGACATGTTGGGACGTAGACGCTTTCGTCAGCGTACCGAGGCCGGGTTGGCGGGCGCTCGGGCGACCGCTGCGGTGTTGGCCTTTCTCCCGCTGTTGGGGATCGGTCTCGGGCAATTGATGGGTGCTTCGCCGCTGCGCGTGCTGTTCGGAGGTGGGCTCGGCGGCGTGCTCCTGGTGATCGGAACCGCTTGTGTCTCAGCTGGTCTGCTCTGGACCGACCGGATAACTGCGAAGGTCACGTCGTGAGTTGGGCATCCGTGGCGATGATGGCGTTGGCGTTCGCGATCATTCCCGCTCGTCGCGGTGCTTCGGCCAGGGCGGCAGAAATTCTCTTCGCGGACACAACATCAGAAGATTCGGTTCCAGTCCCGGACAAGCCGGATCCACTCGCAGTTGCCGCAAGTCTCGACCTTCTCGGGGCCTGCCTACGAGCGGGGCTTCCCGTCTCCGCCGCGATCACAGCGATGGCGTCGACGGCACCGAAACCGATGGCCGACTCGCTTCGTCGCGTCGCCGACCTTCTGGCGCTCGGTGCCGATCCCGACGCCGCGTGGAGCGAAGCCGCTCTCGATCCCGATACCGAGGCGCTCGCCAGAATGGCTCGGCGTTCCGCCCGTTCGGGTTCGTCGCTGTCCTCGTCCATGGCCGAACTCGCCGAGCGCAGTCGAGGTGACGCCGAGGATCTTGCTGCTGCCGCAGCCGAACGCGCGGGAGTGCTGATCAGCGGTCCACTCGGGCTGTGTTTCCTGCCGGCGTTCATCGCCTTGGGCATCGTCCCGGTGGTGATCGGGCTTGCCACGACTGTGCTCGGTAACGGCCTGCTGTGAGCCGGATCCGAGTGAAAGCTCCTGCGGCAGAAGTGCTGCCACAGGTTTCGATTGAAGGGGGAGAAATGATTTCGAAGACGTTGAGGACGGTGTCGGCCAGATTTGCGCTGTTGGTTGCCGAGGACGACGGCATGTCCACCGCGGAGTATGCGATCGGCACGATTGCGGCTGCCGCATTCGGTGCCGTCCTGTACACGGTTGTCACTGGCGACTCCATTGTCTCGGCGCTGACAGGCATCATCGACAAGGCGCTCAAGACAGCTGTGTGATGTTGTCCACGAGAGGTATTCGGCAAGCCGACGACGGCGCCGTGACGGTGGAGGCCGCGATTGCTCTGGCTTCGATCGTCACGGTGGTCGTGCTGTGTGTCGGTGGAGTCCTGGCGGTGTCGATGCAGGTTCGGTGTGTCGACGCCGCTCGTGAGGCCGCGCGGTTGGTGGCACGTGGTGATCGTGAGTCTGCGGTCGCCACGGCCCGCCGGATCGCACCCGAAGATGCGTCGATCTCGGTGGAGATCGTGGACGGTTTTGCCGTTGCCGTTGTCAGCGCCGAGAGTGCGTTGCTGCCGTTGGTCGACATCTCTTCCGAGGCGGTGGCAGCTGTGGAGTCGGAAGTGGAGGAGGGGTGAACCTACGTGACGACGAAGGTGTTGCCACGGTTCTGGCGTGCTGCGGTCTGGCAGCGATCGTGATGTTGACCGGTGGGATGCTGCATGTCGGTTCCGCAGTGGTGGCTCGGCACACGGCTCAGTCGGCCGCTGATCTTTCGGCTCTCGGCGGTGCGGGCGCCTTGGACGGCGGCGACGAGTCGGCGTGTGAGATGTCCGCGGTGATCGCGGAGCGGATGCGCACGGTGCTCGAGGAGTGCGAGGTGCAGGGTTGGGATGTATTGGTCGAGATACGCGCACCGGTGTTGTTGTCGGGCTTCGGGATCGGGGATGCGCAGGCTTACGCGCGTGCGGGTCCGGTCAGCTGATGGTGTCGATGACGGCGGTCAGAACCTTGACCGCGCCGTCTTTGTCGAGTGGGTCGTTTCCGTTGCCGCACTTGGGTGAATAGACGCAGGACGGGCAACCGTGAGCGCATTCGCAGGAGAGTATGGCGTCGCGCGTCGCGGTGAGCCATCGGGACAGTTCGCTGTGCCCTCGGTCGGCGAACCCGGCGCCGCCGGCATGACCGTCGTAGACGAAGACGGTCGGGAGTCCGGTGTCCGCGTGCATCGCGGTGGACACTCCGCCGATGTCTCCGCGGTCGCAGATCGCCACCAGTGGCAGCAGGCCGATTGCGGCATGTTCGGCGGCATGCAGTGATCCGGGGAACCGTTCGGGCGGGACCCCGATGGATTCGAGGAGTTCCGGCGTGACCGTGTACATCACTGCCCTGGTGGGCAAAGTGTGTGCGGGCATGTCGAGTTCGATCGAGTCGAGGACTTCACCCGAAGTCAACCGTCGTAGGTACCCGACGACTTGATGTGTCACCTCGACCTGGACGAGAGCGACGGCGATGTCGCCGTAGTTCTTGTGCTCGAGTTGTTCGGTGATCGTGATTTCGGTGGTCTCGCGAGCCGAGGTGGTCCAGTCCGGATTCTCGGTGTGCACCAGTGCGAGTCCGACGTCGAGGTCCAGTTCGTCGACGACGTAGGTCTCGCCTTGATGGATGTGCACGGCGCCGGGATGAACTGTGGCCGGAGCGCGGCCCGCGTCGACAGTGCCCAGCATCCGGCCGGATTCACCGTCGACAATGGCCACCTGAGTTCCGATGCCGCCGCGAATGTCCAAAGAGCCGTGGGGGTTCGAATCGGCGGTGACGAACCATCCGTGCTTTCGGCGCCGGATCTTGCCTTCCTCGGACAGTCTCGTCAGAACCTCGAGAGCCCCGAACGCGTCCACCTCGGCATCGGAAAGTGGGAGTTCCATTGCAGCGCAGAGAAGTTGTGGTCCCAGGACGTACGGATTTCCGGGATCTGTCACCGTCGCCTCGACTGGTTTGTCGAGTACCGCTGACGGATGGTGAACGAGGTAGGTGTCGAGTGGATCGTCGCGGGCGATCAACACGACGAGTGAACCCTCACCGCGTCGCCCGGAGCGACCCGCTTGCTGCCAGAACGAGGCGACGGTGCCCGGGAAGCCTGCCACGACAACGGCGTCGAGGCCTGCGATGTCGACGCCGAGCTCCAGTGCGTTGGTGGTGGCTGCGCCCAGCAGTGTGCCGTCGGCGAGTGCAGCTTCCAGTTCGCGTCGGTCCTCGGCCAGATATCCGGCGCGATACGACGCGACTCGCTCGGCGAGGTCCGGGTCCACCTCGGCGAGTAGACGTTTGGTGGCCATCGCGGTCAGTTCGGCGCCGCGGCGGGAGCGGACGAAGGTGAGAGTGCGGGCGCCTTCGATCATGAGGTCGGCCATGATCCGCGCGGCTTCCGCGCCCGCGGGACGTCGTACCGGGCTACCGTTTTCGCCGGTCAATGCCTCCAGTAGCGGTGGTTCCCACAGTGCGACGGTGCGTGGGCCGTGCGGCGATCCGTCTTCCGTGACCTCGGTGCAGTGTGCGCCTATGAGCCGCGAGGCCGCCGCGCCGGGATCTGCTGTGGTCGCGCTGGCCAGAATGAAGGTGGGTTCGGCGCCGTAACGGGCTGCAATTCTGCGTAATCGCCGGATCACGAGCGCGACGTTGGATCCGAAGACTCCCCTGTAGGAGTGGCATTCGTCGATGATCACGTATTTCAGGTTGCGGAAGAAGTGTGCCCATCGCTGATGGGTTCTGAGCAGAGAAATGTGGATCATGTCGGGGTTGGTGAAGAGCCAGCGTGAGTTCTCACGTGCCCAAGTGCGGAGTTCCTGCGAGGTGTCGCCGTCGTACGCACTGGCGTTCGTGCTGCGAAGTTCGACGTCGAAGTCGGTGAGGGACAGCACTGCTCGCAGTTGATCCGAGCCCAGCGCTTTGGTGGGGGAGAGGTACAGGGCAGTTGCGAGCGGATCGGTCGCCATGGCCGTCAGCACCGGGAGTTGGTACGCCAGTGACTTACCCGACGCCGTACCGGTGGCCACGACCACGTGTTTTCCCTCGTGAGCGAGGTCGGCGGCCTCACTCTGGTGGATCCACGGGGACCGCACGCTGTGCTCGGCGAGCGCACGTACGACGCTGGGGTGCACCCACTCCGGCCATTCGGTGAACTCGGCTACGCGAGCAGGTAACTGCGCGGTGAACATCAGTGGTTTTTCGCTTCCACTGACCCCGGCGACGACCCGATCGAGCAGCATCTGCCCGTAGGTCTCGCCAGGCTTCCCTCCCGGGGCGGGGATCGGGGAAGGTGCGTTCACGTGACTCTCCGGGCTCGGCGTTGGGGTGTGGCGGCAATCGGAAACTGTCGCTACCTGCAGTTTTGATGATACGCAACGGTCGGCGGTCTTGGTGGAACCGGGTGCTCGGCGCGCGCGCGGGAAACCACGATCGTGGGCTGTTTTTCTCGTAGCGAACTTTTAACGTTTTTAGTTCCCTTTTCGACTGTTGTGCACGCGGAGAACATGGTTGACTGACAATCGGTCGCAGCTTCTGTGTTCGTAGGCTTGAGAAAGTGCACGCTCGCAGGATCGTTGTTGCGGGCGCGGTGCTCTGCCTTTCCTGAGGGGGAAATAAAGACGTACAGCGGTCGGAACCGGCCCGGTGGACTGTAAGGGCTGTTCACCGAATCCGGTGTTAGAAAGAGAAGGAAAAGCATGGCACAGGGCACTGTGAAGTGGTTCAACGCTGAAAAGGGCTTCGGCTTCATCGCTCCCGAAGACGGTTCCGCAGACGTCTTCGTTCACTACTCCGAAATTCAGGGCAACGGCTTCCGTACCCTCGAGGAGAACCAGCGTGTGGAGTTCGAGGTCGGCCAGGGCACCAAGGGTCCCCAGGCTACCGGCGTTCGCGCGGTCTGATTTTTCCGCTCACTCGCTGAGCGATTAGTTCGGACAGTATTTGTCCCCCATCGCATCCGTGCGGTGGGGGACAAATCTTTTCGGGCTGAGCCAGTCTTTCTCTGTCCGAGGTAATGCACGCAGCTGTCCGACCACGGCCGGTCGTCTATGCCGTCAGTACCTTCGTGGCTTACGTTTCACTCTGTGAGCCAACTGTCCTTTTTCTCTGCCGAGTCGATTCCACCTGCCGTGACGGACCTCGCCGGAATGCTGGCCGGACCGGGTCAGGTCGTGACCTCGGAGGACCGTGCCCGGATCTCGATCGTCGTGGATCGGGACTGGAGAGCGCAGGCCGTTGCCGAGTTGATCGCGCAGTGCGGACTCGGGGCCGAGGTGACGCGTAGTGAAGAAGGCAGCCCATTGGTCCGAACTCAGTCGACGCCCGCACTCCTTCCGCTGTCCGTGCAATGGACCAAGGGAGCAGTGAAGGCGGTGCCGGTCGGGTGGGTTCCTAATTCTCGCCAACTCCGAGTGTGGGCCGTCGCCGCCGGCCGACTCGAAGAAGGCGGTGAACGATTCGTGTTCGGCCTCGACCCCCATGCGAAGGAGACACACGCACCGCTGGCTCAGGCCTTGATGAGGGTTGGTATCGCGCCGACTCAACTGGGTAACCGGACACCGGGTCCGGGGCTCCGTGTGTCGGGAAAGAAGAGACTGACAAAGCTCGTCGAATACCTCGGTGAGGCGCCGAGACACGTCGACACCTCGGTCGCCTGGCCACACGTCTGACAGTGCTCATGCCGCGTGTCCGACGGAGCCCATACTGTACTGATCTGCACGAATGTCTTGCGGGTATGTCACTCTGTAAAGAGAGACACGGGGTATAACTTGCTCCACACGTCTAGTTCTGAAGATCTGCCGACGGCAGTGAACGTCCAAAGGAAGGCTCGGGCAGCAGGTGGCTAAAGCGGACAACGGCAGCGGTCAGGGAGCGTCCGGTAACCCTCGTCGCCTCGTGATCGTCGAGTCACCGACCAAGGCGCGCAAAATCGCCCCCTACCTCGGTAAGGACTACGTCGTCGAGGCATCGGTCGGTCACATTCGCGACCTGCCACGAGGCGCAGCAGACGTTCCGGCCAAGTACAAGGGCGAGTCATGGGCCCGTCTCGGCGTCAACGTCGATCACGACTTCGAGCCGCTCTATGTCGTGAGCCCGGAAAAGAAGGGCAAGGTCGCCGAACTCAAGTCTCTGTTGAAGGACGCCGACGAGCTCTTCCTCGCAACTGACCCCGACCGCGAGGGCGAGGCAATCGCCTGGCATCTCCTCGAGACTCTCAAGCCCAAGATTCCGGTTCGTCGAATGGTCTTCCACGAGATCACCGAGCCGGCAATCCGTGCTGCCGCCGAAGACACCCGCGAACTCGACACCGACCTCGTCGATGCTCAGGAAACCCGCCGCATCCTCGACCGTCTCTACGGTTACGAGGTCAGCCCGGTTCTCTGGAAGAAGGTCATGCCGAAGCTCTCGGCCGGCCGCGTCCAATCGGTGGCCACTCGCGTCATCGTCCAGCGTGAACGCGAGCGCATGGCGTTCAAGTCGGCGTCGTACTGGGACATTTCCGCGACGCTCGACGCCGGTGCAGAGGCCAGCCCGCGTAGTTTCGGTGCTCGCCTGGTCTCCGTCGACGGTTCGCGTGTCGCCTCCGGTCGCGATTTCGGAGCTGACGGAAAGCTCAAGGGCAGCGCGGTCACCGTGCTCGACGAGGCGTACGCGCGTCGTCTCGCGGAAGCGTTGCAGGGCGTCGACCTCACGGTTTCCTCCGCCGAGGACAAGCCGTACACGCGCAAGCCTTACCCGCCGTTCATGACGTCGACGCTCCAGCAGGAAGCCGGACGCAAACTTCGTTTCACGTCCGAGCGTGCAATGCGCATCGCACAGCGTCTGTACGAAAACGGCTACATCACCTACATGCGTACCGACTCGACGACTCTCTCGGAGTCGGCGATCGCTGCCGCTCGTGCGCAGGCCACCGAGTTGTACGGTCCGGAGTACGTCCATCCGACGCCGCGTCAGTACACCCGCAAGGTCAAGAACGCGCAGGAAGCCCACGAGGCGATCCGCCCCGCCGGCGACGTGTTCCAGACCCCGGGTCAGCTGCACTCCAAGCTCGATTCCGACGAGTTCAAGCTGTACGAACTGATCTGGCAGCGGACCGTCGCTTCGCAGATGGCCGACGCCCGCGGTACGACGTTGACGCTTCGCATCTCCGGCACGGCAGGCACCGGCGAGGACTGCACGTTCTCCGCTTCGGGTCGCACCATCGTGTTCGCCGGCTTCCTCAAGGCTTACGTCGAGAGCGTCGACGAAGAGGCCGGCGGTCAGTCCGACGACGCCGAATCCAGGCTTCCGGTGCTGGTCAAGGGTCAGGAAGTCACGGCCACCAAGCTCGATCCGGACGGACACAGCACCAACCCGCCCGCTCGCTACACAGAAGCCAGCCTGATCAAGACGCTCGAAGAACTCGGCATCGGCCGTCCTTCGACCTACTCGTCGATCATCAAGACCATTCTCGATCGCGGATACGTCTACAAGCGTGGCAGCGCGCTGGTTCCGTCCTGGGTGGCGTTTGCCGTCATCGGGCTGCTCGAGGTGCATTTCGGCCGGCTGGTCGACTTCGATTTCACGGCAGGAATGGAAGACGATCTCGACGCGATCGCCGGCGGCCGTGAGCAGCGTGGCAACTGGCTGAGCAGCTTCTACTTCGGCGGCGAGACAGGCGCTGAAGGTTCGGTCGCCCGCGAGGGCGGGCTGAAGAAGATGGTCGGTGTCAATCTCGAGGAGATCGACGCTCGCGAGGTCAACTCCATCCGTCTCTTCGACGACGCCGAGGGTCGCGAGGTTCACGTGCGCGTCGGCCGGTTCGGCCCGTATCTCGAGCGCATGGTTCAGAACCCGGACGATCCCGAAGGCGATCTGATCTCGCAGCGGGCAAATCTTCCCGATGACCTGCCACCGGACGAGCTCACTCCCGAGTACGCCGAGAAGTTGTTCTCGACACCTCAAGAGGGCCGCAAGCTGGGCGTCGACCCACTGACGGGCCACGAGATCGTCGCGAAGGAAGGCCGCTTCGGTCCCTACGTGACCGAGATCCTGCCCGAACCGCCGGCCGAGCCGGAACCGGACATCGTTCCCGTCACCGCTCCCGAGCCGGAAGAAATCAGTTCGGGCAGTACCAAGACTGCGGTGAAGAAGGCCGCAGCCAAGAAGGCACCCGCGAAGAAGGCTGCCAAGAAGGTCGCGGGCCCCAAGCCGCGGACGGGATCGCTGCTCAAGTCCATGGATTTGGCGACGATCACCTTGGAAGATGCGCTGCGTCTGCTGTCGCTTCCGCGCGTCGTGGGTGTCGACCCCGAATCGAAGGAAGAGATCACCGCGCAGAACGGCCGTTACGGTCCGTACCTGAAGAAGGGCACGGACTCACGCTCGCTCGCCAACGAAGAGCAGATGTTCACCGTCACGCTCGACGAGGCGCTCAAGATCTACGCCGAGCCGAAGCGTCGTGGGCGTCAGGCGTCGGCAACGCCTCCGCTGCGTGAGTTGGGCGTCGATCCGGTCAGCGAGAAGCCGATGGTGATCAAGGACGGCCGTTTCGGTCCGTACGTCACCGACGGCGAGACCAACGCCAGCCTTCGTAAGGACGACGACGTCGAATCCATTTCCGATGCTCGTGCATCGGAGTTGCTGGCTGATCGTCGTGCGCGCGGCCCGGTCAAGAAGAAGGCAGCGGCCAAGAAGGCTCCGGCAAAGAAGGCCGCTGCCAAGAAAACAGCCGCAAAGAAGGCCCCGGCAAAGAAGGCCGCCGCCAAGAAGGCTCCGGCGAAGAAGGACTCGTAAGGCTTCGTCGGTGCCGACGGTTAGGGTTTTTGCATGAGTACTGAAGTGGCCGAACGAGGTGTGTTCGGTCGGCTGGTGGGTCAGCACGACGTCGAGCAGAGCCTGCGTGATGCTGCACTGTCGGCTCGTGGCGATTCCAGCGGCTCGGAGATGACCCACGCGTGGCTCTTCACCGGGCCACCCGGCTCTGGTCGTTCGGTGGCTGCTCTCTGCTTCGCCGCTGCCCTGCAATGCACCTCCGACGGTGCACCAGGGTGCGGTGAGTGTCATGCGTGTTCGACGACGATGGGTGGAACCCATGGTGACGTACGACGGATCATCCCCGACGGCCTGAGCATCAGCGTCAAAGGCATGCGCGAGATAGTCAACATCGCTTCGCGTCGACCGACGACGGGGCGGTGGCAGGTGATCGTGGTCGAGGATGCCGATCGTTTGACCGAAGGCGCAGCCAACGCCCTCCTGAAGGTTGTCGAGGAGCCGCCGGACCGCACGGTCATCCTGCTCTGCGCGCCGACGACCGATCCGGAAGACATGTCTGTCACCCTCCGATCGCGGTGTAGGCACATGCCGTTGGTGACGCCGTCCGTCGAATCGATCGCTCAGGTGCTGATCGACCGCGACGGGCTGGATCCGGAACGGGCGAGAATCGCCGCATCGATCAGCGGCGGACATGTCGGCCGGGCTCGGCGTCTCGCCACCGACGAGAGCGCGCGCGACGAGCGTCAGCGTTCGCTTCGACTTGCCGCAGACGCGATCGGGGCTTCGACGGCGTACAAGGCCGCAGAGAACTTGGTGAAGTCGATCGAGGCTGACACCAAGGCGTTCTACGCCGAACTCAAGGAACAGGAGCTCGAGGAGCTCAAGGTTTCCTTGGGTGGTGGTGGAACCGGCAAGGGAACAGCCGGGACTCTGCGCGGATCGGCTGGTCTGATCAAGGACCTCGAAGCGCGTCAGAAATCGCGCGACACCCGGGCCCGCCGCGATCTTCTCGACCGGACGCTGATCGACCTGGCCGGCATGTACCGGGACGCGCTTTCCTATTCGCTGGGGTCGACGTCGACGGCGACCCATCCCGACATGGCTCGGCAGGCCGCCGAGTTGGCTGCACGAACGTCCCCGGAGGGGTTGCTCAAGTGCATCGAAGCGGTGCTCGAATGCCGCGAGGCCGTCGACTTCAACGTCAAGTTGCAGTGGGCGCTCGATGCGATGGTTGCCTCCATCGGAGCCGCTTTCCGACCCCCGTTTTCGCGATCCGGGGGTTGACCAGATAGACTCGCCACCGCCGAAAGGCACGCTGCCTTAGCTCAGTCGGTAGAGCATTTCACTCGTAATGAAAAGGTCGAGAGTTCGATTCTCTCAGGCAGCTCAGCCAAAAGCCCCACACCCGGAAATCCGGATGTGGGGCTCTTGTCGTTAGTTCCCAATTCTTGCGTATGTGCGGTTTATCCTGAGTTCGGCGAACACGTGCCTGAACAGGAGAGACCTCGATGTCGGATCAGAACTGGGGACCAGGCCAACCATCGCAGAATCAGCCGCCGTACGGGCAGATGCCGCCGATGCCGCCGCAGGGTTATCAGCCGCCGACGCCCGCCTATCCGTACGCAAGCTGGATCTCTCGGGTGTTTGCGTCAATCCTCGACGGCTTTGTCGTTCCGCTCCCCGGCGTCATCCTCGCGGGCATCGGAGCAGTGATCGCGTTCTCCGGATCCGAAGTGACCACATACGACGACGGCAGCGTGAGCGCTGAAGGCGGTAATCCGGTCGGGGTGATCGTCATGGTCGTCGGCATACTGGCGATCTTCTTGATCGAGGTATGGAACCTCGTCTTCAGACAAGGGAACACCGGACAGACGCTCGGCAAGAAGTGGCTGGGAATTTCGGTGATTCGGGAGTCCGACGGTGTACCGCTCGGCCCGGTGATGGCGCTGCTTCGTTGGATCATGATGGCGATCCTGGGTGGGGCATGCTTCCTCAACTATCTCTGGCCGCTCTGGGACTCGAAGCACCAGTGCTGGCACGACATGGTGGTCCGGTCGGTAGTCGTTCGCGCCCGCTAGTCGCGGCCGGGGTCTCTTACAGTGGGTGCCATGGAGTTGGAAGCGGTCACAAGTCGAAGACGCTCGCTGGCCGCACCCGTCGGTGTTGCTGCAGTGGCCGTGACGGCCGCCGCGGTACTCCACTTCCGTGATCCCCACAGCGCGGGTAGTTACGGCGTTTGTCCGATGTACGCGTTGACGGGATTGTGGTGCCCGGCGTGTGGTGGCCTTCGTGCGGTCAATGACCTGACTAATCTGGATATTGGCGCCGCAGTGTCCAGCAATGCCTTGATCGTGCCGTTTATCGCGGTGTTGGTGATCGCGTGGATCGGTTGGACAGTGCGCCGTTGGAAAGGCACGCGGGATCGCATGATCGTGCTTCGGCCGACTGTGACGATCGTGGTGCTCGGAGTTCTCGTTGCATTTACGGTTGTTCGAAACACCCCGTGGGGGAGCTGGCTCGCGCCGGCGTGACGGTAAGAGGTCGACATGGCACTGCAGGTTTTTTCGCTCATCGTTCTGCTCGGCGCGCTGATCATCCTGATTCCGACGGCACGACGTGTCTTCGGCAAGAAGGACGACGAGTAGGCCTCGACAACTGGGCCCGCGCGGCACATGCTGGCGGTATGGCTGATTCGTTGAAAGCCCGCGTCAAGGAAAAGTTGCTGAGGCAACTCGCCGAGGACGGTCGGCACCCGATTCAGGAAGCTGAGGGTGACGATCCGCGGTTGGTGTCGATCAACGATGATCTCGAAGCGTTGGAGCAGGCCGAGGAAGGCGATCCGATCGTCGAAGAACTGGCCGAGAGGTACTGGGTTCCGTGAAGTTAACCGACCGCAGTGCTCTGACCTGGCGATTTGGTGTTGTGTTGATCTTCGCGTAACTTTGTCCAGGTCAGAGCGACACGGACACCGACTCCCACCTGCGAGGGTGAGTGACACGAGGTTGTACGAAGTGCCTGGCGAACACAATCCAGTTTTTCTCACGGGGTTCCGGTTTGCGCCGGTGACTTGGTTGGGATAGGCTGGAAAAGTTGCCCCGGAGCGGCGGCCATAGGGTCGTGGTGATGGTGTGTGCGTGTTCTTTGAGAACTCAACAGTGTGTCGATGAATGTCAGTGCCAAATTTTTTTTGGTACTTCACATCCGCGAATGATCAACCGCCTCTTGGGGTTTGGTTGGTTTGTGTGTGGTGTGAGTATTTTTCGTCGGTGATTGTTCATTCTTCCGTCTGAATGGTTGCCGACACTTTTTTGCTAGTTGAGTTTTTTTGCTAGTGATTTGACTCTTTTTGTCTATGACTGATTAGCCGGCCTTCGGGTTGGTGATATCTAGAGTCTTCAACGGAGAGTTTGATCCTGGCTCAGGACGAACGCTGGCGGCGTGCTTAACACATGCAAGTCGAGCGGTAAGGCCTTTCGGGGTACACGAGCGGCGAACGGGTGAGTAACACGTGGGTGATCTGCCCTGCACTTCGGGATAAGCCTGGGAAACTGGGTCTAATACCGGATATGACCTCCTATCGCATGGTGGGTGGTGGAAAGATTTATCGGTGCAGGATGGGCCCGCGGCCTATCAGCTTGTTGGTGGGGTAATGGCCTACCAAGGCGACGACGGGTAGCCGACCTGAGAGGGTGACCGGCCACACTGGGACTGAGACACGGCCCAGACTCCTACGGGAGGCAGCAGTGGGGAATATTGCACAATGGGCGAAAGCCTGATGCAGCGACGCCGCGTGAGGGATGACGGCCTTCGGGTTGTAAACCTCTTTCAGCAGGGACGAAGCGCAAGTGACGGTACCTGCAGAAGAAGCACCGGCTAACTACGTGCCAGCAGCCGCGGTAATACGTAGGGTGCAAGCGTTGTCCGGAATTACTGGGCGTAAAGAGTTCGTAGGCGGTTTGTCGCGTCGTTTGTGAAAACCAGCAGCTCAACTGCTGGCTTGCAGGCGATACGGGCAGACTTGAGTACTGCAGGGGAGACTGGAATTCCTGGTGTAGCGGTGAAATGCGCAGATATCAGGAGGAACACCGGTGGCGAAGGCGGGTCTCTGGGCAGTAACTGACGCTGAGGAACGAAAGCGTGGGTAGCGAACAGGATTAGATACCCTGGTAGTCCACGCCGTAAACGGTGGGCGCTAGGTGTGGGTTCCTTCCACGGAATCCGTGCCGTAGCTAACGCATTAAGCGCCCCGCCTGGGGAGTACGGCCGCAAGGCTAAAACTCAAAGGAATTGACGGGGGCCCGCACAAGCGGCGGAGCATGTGGATTAATTCGATGCAACGCGAAGAACCTTACCTGGGTTTGACATATACCGGAAAGCTGCAGAGATGTGGCCCCCCTTGTGGTCGGTATACAGGTGGTGCATGGCTGTCGTCAGCTCGTGTCGTGAGATGTTGGGTTAAGTCCCGCAACGAGCGCAACCCCTATCTTATGTTGCCAGCACGTTATGGTGGGGACTCGTAAGAGACTGCCGGGGTCAACTCGGAGGAAGGTGGGGACGACGTCAAGTCATCATGCCCCTTATGTCCAGGGCTTCACACATGCTACAATGGCCAGTACAGAGGGCTGCGAGACCGTGAGGTGGAGCGAATCCCTTAAAGCTGGTCTCAGTTCGGATCGGGGTCTGCAACTCGACCCCGTGAAGTCGGAGTCGCTAGTAATCGCAGATCAGCAACGCTGCGGTGAATACGTTCCCGGGCCTTGTACACACCGCCCGTCACGTCATGAAAGTCGGTAACACCCGAAGCCGGTGGCTTAACCCCTTGTGGGAGGGAGCCGTCGAAGGTGGGATCGGCGATTGGGACGAAGTCGTAACAAGGTAGCCGTACCGGAAGGTGCGGCTGGATCACCTCCTTTCTAAGGAGCTTCTCCAATGTCAGGGTTCACACAGGTGAATTACTGGTTGGCAGAGACCGTTTCGGACACGATGTTGTCCGGCGGTTGCTCATGGGTGGATCGCTGACAAACTTGATCGTCGTACGGTTTCTCCTCTGTGGGAAACCGACGAACAATATATCGACATACTGTTGGGTCCTGAGAGAACACGCGAGTGTTTCCTCTCTAGGAAGTAACGACAAATGACTGCTGCAGTCATACCGCAAGATTTTTTTCTTGTTGGTGTCTGCGTGAGGTGGTTGTTTGTGTGTTGTTTGAGAACTGCACAGTGGACGCGAGCATCTTTGTTGTAAGTAATGAAGAGCGTACGGTGGATGCCTTGGCACCAGGAGCCGATGAAGGACGTAGGAGGCTGCGATAAGCCTCGGGGAGCTGTCAACCGAGCTGTGATCCGAGGATGTCCGAATGGGGAAACCCAGCACGAGTGATGTCGTGTTACCCGCGCCTGAATATATAGGGCGTGTGGAGGGAACGTGGGGAAGTGAAACATCTCAGTACCCACAGGAAGAGAAAACAACCGTGATTCCGTGAGTAGTGGCGAGCGAAAGCGGAAGAGGCTAAACCATGGGTGTGTGATAGCCGGCAGGTGTTGCATTCGTGGGGTTGTGGGGTTCATTTTGTCAATACTGCCGTGTTGGCCAACAGTAAGAAATCACAGGGTTAGTGGAAGTGGTCTGGAACGGCCTGTCGTAGAGGGTGAGAATCCCGTACACGAAAACTTTGTGACTGTTGTAATGGAAACCCAAGTAGCACCGGGCCCGTGAAATCTGGTGTGAATCTGTCGGGACCACCCGATAAGCCTGAATACTCCCTGGTGACCGATAGCGGACTAGTACCGTGAGGGAAAGGTGAAAAGTACCCCGGGAGGGGAGTGAAATAGTACCTGAAACCGTGCGCTTACAATCCGTCAGAGCCTTCGAGCAGTTTACTGCTGGGGGTGATGGCGTGCCTTTTGAAGAATGAGCCTGCGAGTTAGTGGCATGTCGCGAGGTTAACCCGTGTGGGGTAGCCGTAGCGAAAGCGAGTCCGAATAGGGCGAGTCAGTGGCATGCTCTAGACCCGAAGCGGAGTGATCTACCCATGGCCAGGTTGAAGCGACGGTAAGACGTCGTGGAGGACCGAACCCACTTAGGTTGAAAACTGAGGGGATGAGTTGTGGGTAGGGGTGAAAGGCCAATCAAACTCCGTGATAGCTGGTTCTCCCCGAAATGCATTTAGGTGCAGCGTCGCGTGTTTCTCACCGGAGGTAGAGCTACTGGATGGTCTAGGGGGCCCACAAGCTTACCGAAATCAGCCAAACTCCGAATGCCGGTGAGTGAGAGCGCGGCAGTGAGACTGCGGGCGATAAGGTTCGTAGTCGAGAGGGAAACAGCCCAGATCGCCAGCTAAGGTCCCTAAGCGTGTACTAAGTGGAAAAGGATGTGGGGTCGCGAAGACAACCAGGAGGTTGGCTTAGAAGCAGCCACCCTTGAAAGAGTGCGTAATAGCTCACTGGTCAAGTGATCCTGCGCCGACAATGTAGCGGGGCTCAAGTACACCACCGAAGCTGCGGCATTCACGCAATAGCCCCCCTTCACTCTGCGGAGTGTTGGGCAGGTGTGTGGATGGGTAGGGGAGCGTCGTGTGGCCATGGAAGCGGCAGGGTGACCTAGCCGTGGAGGCCACACGAGTGAGAATGCAGGCATGAGTAGCGAAAGACGAGTGAGAAACTCGTCCGCCGAATGACCAAGGGTTCCTGGGCCAGGTTAATCCGCCCAGGGTGAGTCGGGACCTAAGACGAGGCCGACAGGCGTAGCCGATGGACAACGGGTTGATATTCCCGTACCCGTGTGAACGCGCCCATGGTGAATCAGTGATACTAACCATCCTGAAGCCACGAGAAGACCTTCGGGTCTCGAGTTGGTGGATGCATGGGACCTGATCTGGTAGTAGCCAAGCGATGGGGTGACGCAGGAAGGTAGCTGAGCCAGTCAGTGGTAATACTGGTGTAAGCGTGTAGGGCGTGACCTAGGCAAATCCGGGTCGCACATAGCCTGAGACGTGATGCGTAGCCGATTGAGGCGAATTCAGTGATCCTATGCTGCCGAGAAAAGCCTCTAGCGAGCTTTCACACGGCCCGTACCCCAAACCGACACAGGTGGTCAGGTAGAGAATACTAAGGCGATCGAGATAACTATGGTTAAGGAACTCGGCAAAATGCCCCCGTAACTTCGGGAGAAGGGGGGCCCTGTCTGGTGACGACATTTACTGTCTGAGCTGGGTGGGGCCGCAGAGACCAGTGAGAAGCGACTGTTTACTAAAAACACAGGTCCGTGCGAAGTCGTAAGACGATGTATACGGACTGACGCCTGCCCGGTGCTGGAAGGTTAAGAGGACCGGTTAGTTCCTTCGGGAGCGAAGCTGAGAATTTAAGCCCCAGTAAACGGCGGTGGTAACTATAACCATCCTAAGGTAGCGAAATTCCTTGTCGGGTAAGTTCCGACCTGCACGAATGGCGTAACGACTTCTCAGCTGTCTCAACCGTAGACTCGGCGAAATTGCATTACGAGTAAAGATGCTCGTTACGCGCGGCAGGACGAAAAGACCCCGGGACCTTCACTACAGCTTGGTATTGGTGTTCGGTTCGGTTTGTGTAGGATAGGTGGGAGACTGTGAAGCGGTGACGCCAGTTATCGTGGAGTCGTTGTTGAAATACCACTCTGATCGAATTGAACCTCTAACCTCGGACCATGATCTGGTTCAGGGACAGTGCCTGGTGGGTAGTTTAACTGGGGCGGTTGCCTCCCAAAATGTAACGGAGGCGCCCAAAGGTTCCCTCAGCCTGGTTGGCAATCAGGTGTCGAGTGCAAGTGCACAAGGGAGCTTGACTGTGAGACTGACAGGTCGAGCAGGGACGAAAGTCGGGACTAGTGATCCGGCACCGGCAAGTGGAAGCGGTGTCGCTCAACGGATAAAAGGTACCCCGGGGATAACAGGCTGATCTTCCCCAAGAGTCCATATCGACGGGATGGTTTGGCACCTCGATGTCGGCTCGTCGCATCCTGGGGCTGGAGTAGGTCCCAAGGGTTGGGCTGTTCGCCCATTAAAGCGGCACGCGAGCTGGGTTTAGAACGTCGTGAGACAGTTCGGTCTCTATCCGCCGCGCGCGTTAGAAACTTGAGGAAGGCTGTCCCTAGTACGAGAGGACCGGGACGGACGAACCTCTGGTGTGCCAGTTGTTCCGCCAGGAGCACCGCTGGTTAGCTACGTTCGGAAGGGATAACCGCTGAAAGCATCTAAGCGGGAAGCCTGTTCCAAGATGAGGTTTCTCACCCCCTCGAGGGGGTAAGGCCCCCGGCAGACCACCGGGTTGATAGGCCAGAACTGGAAGTGCAGTAATGCATGCAGGTGACTGGTACTAATAGGCCGAGGACTTACCACAAAGAAGCTACGCGTCCACTGTGCGGTATCTGAAACAACACACAGATACTGATGAGAAACCCTGTTTTCTCCATCCCCCAACACCAGAAACTGGTGTTGACGGGTGGTGAAACCAGGTGATCAGAAGAAGGTTACTGTGACAGTTTCATAGAGTTACGGCGGTCATAGCGAAGGGGAAACGCCCGGTCCCATTCCGAACCCGGAAGCTAAGCCCTTCAGCGCCGATGGTACTGCACTCGACAGGGTGTGGGAGAGTAGGACACCGCCGAACACACATTAGAGAATCCCCCCAACCAGTACTGGTTGGGGGGCTTTCTCGTACCCAAAACACCCCCACCCTCACTTCGAGCGAACGGCACGTCCGTCGCCTCAGATCGACCGAACGTACCGTTCGCACGATCAAAGGGGGAGCACCCCCGCCGGCACCCCCGCATCGAGTGAACGGCACTCTCACCCTCTTAGGCGAGGGGAACGGTACGTTCACACCATCACTGAAAAGCGTGCGCTCACCACAGGTCTCGTCAGTCGAAGGTCAATCTCGACACCAACCTGCCACGGAACCCGTCGAGCGTGGCTAGGCTCGGAAGAGGTGCCCCGTGTGATCGGGCCCACCTCACCTGTGCACGCGTGATGACTACGGAGGCTTCGATGACCGATATTCTCGACCGCACCAAAATCTATGTTGATGGCGCCTGGATCGAATCCACTGGCAGCGGTCGGATCGACGTTCTCAATCCGGCTACCGAAGAGCTGATAGGAACTGTCGCCGAAGGCACTGTCGAAGATGTCGATGCGGCCGCGAAGGCAGCACGAAAGGCTTTCCCCGCTTGGTCTGCACTATCCGGCGGCGAGCGAGCCGAATATCTTTCCAAAGCCGCGGCGATTATTGCCGAACGTACCGATGATCTTGCGGCGCTGGTTTCGCAGGATATGGGCATGCCGATCGGATTCGCGAAGCCCGTGCAAATCGGAATGCCGCTCGCGAATTTGAATGCATTTGCCGAATTGGCTCGCACTTATGATTTCGACGCTCACGAGGTCGGGAATTCGCTGATTGTTCGCGAACCTGCGGGTGTTGTCGGCGCTATCACTCCCTGGAACTTCCCGCTCCACCAAGTTGTCTTGAAGGTTGGCGGTGCGCTCGCGGCGGGCTGCACCGTGGTTCTCAAGCCCACCGAGGTTGCGCCACTCATCACGTACGCTCTCGCTGACATCTTCGACGAAATTGGTTTGCCTGCAGGTGTATTCAACCTGGTAAGTGGCTACGGCCCGGTAGTGGGTGAAGCCATCGCCGGCCACCCGGAAGTCGACATGGTCTCCTTCACCGGGTCGACTCGGGCAGGCAAGCGAGTGGCCATCGTCGCCGCGGACACCATCAAGAAGGTCTCGCTCGAGCTGGGTGGCAAGTCGGCGAACGTCATTCTCGACGACGCCGATCTCGAAAAGGCTGTCACGGACGGCGTCGCAAAGTGCTTCATCAACTCGGGCCAGACCTGTTCGGCGCTGACGCGTATGTTGGTTCCCGCGGAGAAGGTGGATGAGGCAGCGGCAATTGCTGCTGCGGTCGCCGCTCATTTCCCGGTAGGTGATCCGACTCAGCCGACTTCGGTGCTTGGTCCTCTGGTGAACGCGAATCAGCTGGGACGCGTTCGCGGATACATCGAGAAGGGTGTGTCGGAAGGTGCCACCGCGGTTGTCGACGGTCGCGAAACCGGTCTGGCCAGTGGATATTTCGTCGGTCCGACGGTGTTCGCGAACGTGACCGAAGACATGACCATTGCGCGCGAGGAGATCTTCGGACCGGTCCTCTCGATCATGGGCTACAAAGACGAGGCCGACGCAGTGCGGATCGCTAACGGCACCGAGTACGGACTGGCCGGTGGCGTTTGGTCAGGTGACCCCGATCGCGCGGATCGCGTCGCACGGCAACTGCGTGCCGGGCAGGTCGAGGTGAACGGCGGCGCCTTCAACACGAATGCTCCGTTCGGTGGGTACAAGCAGTCGGGCGTCGGGCGCGAGGCCGGCACGTTCGGGCTCGAAGAGTTCCTCGAGATCAAGGCGATTCAGAGATAGTTTGTTCGAGAATGGCGATGCTCCCGTACCAAGTGCGGGAGCATCGCCATTTTTGTACCCGGATCAGGACTTGGCGGCATCCAAATGCTGAGCCGAGATGTTCGCCAGATGTGTCAGGTCCGAGGCCACGGTCGCGAACGTGTAGCCCTCCCCGAGCCGTTGTGCCGCAACCTGACCGGAAGGTGTGTGGATTCCCGCAGCGACTCCGCTGACGGCGGCAGCTTCGCGCACCCTGGTGAGCGCTGATTCGAATTCCTCGGCGACGTCCGGATCGTTGGAGTGCTTACCTCCGACGGCGATTCGTAGGTCGGACGGCCCGACGTACACGCCGTCCAATCCGGGCACTGCGCAGATCTCTTCGACGTTCGCCAGACCCTGTGGGGTCTCGATCATCGCAAATACAACGGTGTCGCGGTTCGCGTCGGCGGGAACGGGGCCGATACGGAGTTGCGAGCGCATGGGTCCGTAGGAGCGGATGCCGAAAGGCGGATACTTGGCGGCTGCCACGGCGGCCGCTGCCTCTTCGGCGTTGTTGATCAGCGGAACGATGACGCCCACAGCGCCCGCGTCGAGTGCACGGCCGATGGGCGTCGGATTGTTTGCCTCGACGCGCACCATCCCGACGGTGGACGGTGACGAGTCGATGGCGGTGAGCCCGGCGACCATCCCCGAATAGCCGATCAGGCCGTGCTGCATGTCGAGGGCAATGTAGTCCCAGCCGACGTGCGCGATCCATTCGGTCGAGATCGGGCTGTCGATGACGGACCAATATCCGAGTATGCGTTCGCGTCCTCGGATGCGTGCGGCGAATTCCTGTGCTGACATAGTGAAGAACTCTTCCTGATGAAGGTCGGGTGTTTCAGCGGTTGTAGTTGGGCATGGGGCCTCGTAGGGCGGCACCGACGAGATCACACTCTTCGACGGTCGAGGCGTCGAGTGGACCTCGCCCGATGGCCGCGATATTGGATTCGAGGTGCGTTACTTTGGATCCTCCGAGGAGCAGCGATCCGGCGACGGGCTTGCTGACCAGCCAGCGCAACGCAAGCTCGGTCAGGGAGATGCCCGACTGCTCTGCGATTGCCGTCAGTTGAGCGATCGCGTCGAATATCTGTGTGTTCCAGTATCGCTCCTTGTACATCGACGCAAGACGTGAGTCGCCGAATCGGCCGTCGGCGGGACTTTCCTCGAAGGTGTGGCGCCCCGTGAGCAGGCCCCCACCGAGTGGGTTGTAGACCATGGTGGTCAGTCCGGTCACGTCCGCGAATTCTGCGTATTCTTCTTCGATGCGACGTGCGAGCAAGTTGTAGAGCTGCTGTGCGACGATCGGTCGGGGAGCTCCGACTGTGTCTGCGGTGTAGTTGATTTCACTGATTTGCCACGCTGCGAAGTTGGATACGCCGAGTGTGCGGATCTTGCCCTCGGCAACCAGTTCCGCGACGGTGGTGAGAGTTTCGGTCAGCGTGACGGTTCGGTCCGGCTGATGGAGATAGAACAGGTCGACGTAGTCCGAGTCGAGTCTGCGCAGACTTCCTTCGATGCTTGCTCGGAGTCCCTTTGCCGAGAGTGGGCTGTTGTCACCGGCATCGGGGTGTGGCATTCCCGCCTTGGTGGCCAGAGTGACGGAATCGCGTCGGCCGTGGAGCAGTTTTGCCAGCATGCGCTCGGACTCGCCGCCCGCATAGCCGTTCGCCGTGTCGATGTGTGAGATTCCGGCGTCCAGTGCTGCGTCGAGCACCGATCCGGCACCCGATATGTCGACCGTATCTCCGAAGGTCATAGTGCCGAGCACCAGTTTCGGAAGCTTGAGTGGGGCGGTCATCAGGCAACTCCTCGTGATTCGGTCTGCTTGGCTAGCAAGTTTTTGGACAGTGCGGCCACTACGTGGCGTGGTTTGATCCCCACCATCGTTGTGGGGTCGAGGGCCGCGCCACGTAGTGCGCGGGTGTACGGCTCGCGGGGGCTGGCGAGAACTGTTTCTGTGGAACCGGATTCGACGATGGTTCCTTTCGACATCACGACTACGGTTTCGCTGATTTCTCGGACGACGCCCAAGTTGTGTGAGATGAAAACGTACGTCAGACCGGTATCGGCCTGAATTTCACGTAGGAGCTCGAGTACCTGCGCTTGCACCGACACGTCGAGAGCGCTGGTCGCTTCGTCGCAGACCAGGATCTCGGGTCCGCTGGCAAGTGCACGAGCAATTCCGATGCGCTGACGTTGGCCTCCTGAGAACTCCGCCGGACGCCGGTGTAATGCCGAGCTGGGAAGGCCAACGCGATCGACGAGTTCTGCTGCTGCCTTGGCGCGTTCAGACTTGCTCCGAACACCTTTGAGGCGCAGTGGTTCTCCGATGATGTCCTCGGCAGTCAGATGGGGGTCCAGCGATCCGTACGGATCTTGGAACACCATTTGAACGCGAGAGCGGTAGGGGCGCAGTGACTTCTCCGACATCTGCGCGATGTCATTGCCGTCGACGAGAATGCGTCCACTGGTCGGTGTGAGGAGTCGGACGATAGATCGAGCGATTGTCGACTTGCCACATCCGGATTCGCCGACGATGGCCAGGGTCTTGCCCTTTTCCACCGAGAAGCTCACAGCATCCACGGCTCGGAAAACTCCGTCGGGAACCGGATACTCGACAACGAGATCTTCGACGGCGAGAAGTGGCGTTTCGTGGGGGTTCATGCCGAGGCTCCGATCTGTGTTGAACGGGCGGGGTCGCCATCCCAAGGCCCCAGGTGCGGTATGGCGTCGAGAAGCTTTTGTGTGTAGGCGCTTTGCGGTGAGTCGACGAGAACGTCGGCGTTACCGGTCTCGACAAAACGTCCGTCCTTCATCACGTAGATGCGATCGGATACGAGTCGGGCGACTCCGAGGTCGTGGGTGATGACCAGCATTCCGATCCCGGTGCGTTCCTGCAATTCGAGCAATAGATCCAGAATCCCGGCCTGAACGGTTACGTCCAGTGCGCTGGTGGGTTCGTCGGCCACGATCAGTTCGGGGCCGGCAGCAAGAGCGCCGGCGATCAGGACGCGCTGCAACATTCCACCCGACAGTTGATGCGGGTACTTGTC
Organism: Rhodococcus sp. WY5; assembly: GCF_018588185.1. Lineage (NCBI taxonomy): Bacteria > Bacillati > Actinomycetota > Actinomycetes > Mycobacteriales > Nocardiaceae > Rhodococcus > Rhodococcus sp. WY5. The sequence continues at coordinate 568,837 of NZ_JAAMPR010000001.1, read as the reverse complement.
GAGTTGCTGATCCGGATACGGAATGCGTACCTGCTCGAGCAGTTGCACTGCCCGCTCGATTTGTTGCTTCTTCGCGGTCACACCGCTGTGGCGCACTGCTTCTCGAAGTTGGCTGCCGATGGTGTGGACGGGACTCAGAGCCGTCATCGGGTCCTGGGGGATGAGCGCGATGTGTTTTCCGCGAATATCGTTCAGGATCTTCGTGTTTCCGAGAATGTCCTGACCCTTGAACACGGCTTTCCCGGAAAGAACCGCAAGATCGTCCGGAAGCAGTCCGAGAATCCCCATGGCTGTCGTCGACTTTCCGGAGCCGGATTCACCGATGATGGTGACGGTTTCACCGGCGTCGATGCAGAAGGACACCCCGTCGACGGCTCGGATGACGCCGTTCGCCGTGACAAGTTCGATCTGGAGATCGTCGACCCGTAGTAGATTTCCCATGTCTCACGCCTTCGCTTTCTGGGCGCTGCCACGCCCGAACAGGCTTGCGCCCAGTCGTTTCGAACCTGCAGGACGATCGCGCAGACCATCGCCGAGTAGGTTCACTCCGACGACCAGCAGCACGATCATCAGACCGGTCAACGTGACGATCCACCATGACGTGGTGATGTAGTCCTGGCCGTCGGCGATGATTCGTCCCCAGGTAGCGAATGGACGTTGCGGTCCGGCGCCGAGGTAGCTCAACGAACTTTCCAGCAGTACGGCCTGCGCGAGCAGCAGCAGGACGACGAGCGATGCCTGCTTGACGATGTTGGGAATGACGTGACGAAGCAGGATGGCCATGCGGGTAAGTCCGAGGACTCGAGCTGCAGCTACGTAAGGCTTTTCGCGTTCGACGAGTACCAATGAGCGAGTCAACCGTGCGACTTCGGGCCACTGTGCGATCGCGATGACAAACGTGATGACGGGAATGGACGGGCCGAACAGCGCAACAACGAGAAGCAGCATCATCAGCAGAGGCAGAGAAAGCTGTGCTTCGAGTAGGCGGGAGATCACGGTGTCGACCCAACCACCGAAGTACCCCGCGGCGGATCCGGCGACGATGCCGATGACGCCGGAGACGATCACGGCGAGAATACCGATCGTCAGAGACACCTGGCCGCCGTGCAGGATCCGTGAGAGCAGATCTCGTCCCAACTGATCGGTGCCGAACAGATGGCCGTCGGTGAGGGGCGGTAGCCGTCGACTGCTCAGGTTGGTCTGGTTCGGATCTGCAAGGGGGAGCAGCCCGGCCAATGCAACAGGAAGAATCACCAGGAGCGCGCAGATCGAGCCGGCCCAGATCTTGACTCGGCTGTCTCGCTTACGGCGCGTGGCTCCGGCGCGTGCGAAGTCTGCCTCGGTGACCGCGCTGGCGCGCGGAGTTGTTGGAGGTTCCAAGACGGTAGTCATCAGTTGGCGCCCTTTCCGAGTCGCACGCGTGGATCCAGGAGGGGGTAGAGGAGGTCCACTGCCAGTTGCACGAGCACTGCGAGAACCGCGGTGACAAGCACGGTGGCCTGGATGAGCGGGTAGTCGCGAGTCTCGAGTGCGCGGACCACCAGCGAGCCGACACCAGGCCAGGCGAACACGACCTCGACCACCACGACGCCGTTCAGCATTCCGGCGAATCTGGTGCCCAGCGCGGTGACGATCGGAATCGCCGAATTACGCATCGCATATCGCCAGGTGAGTTCGCGTTCCGATACTCCGCGAGAACGTGCGACCGTGATGTACGGAGAAGCGAAGGCCGAGACCATTTCGCGTCGAACCATCCGGGAGATCAACGCGATCTGAAGGATGGCGATGGTGACGGTGGGCAGGATCAACGACGGCCATGTGGTGAAACCGGCTGCCGGGAGTACTGGGATCAAGACCGCGAAGATCGTCACCAGCATCAGGCCGCTCCAGAACTCCGGCATGGACTGCCCGCCGACGGCTACGACGTTCGCACCGAGTTCACGTCTGGTGTCCGCGTGACGGGCCATCCACACGCCCAGCGGAATCGAGAGCACGGCGGTCAACAGAATGGAGCTGACGGCAAGGGTGATGGTGTACGGGAGTCGGCCGAGGACAACGTCCATGGCCGGCGCCTGGAACGAGTACGACGTGCCGAGATTCAGGTGGACGAGGTCCCACAGGTAGATCAGGTATTGGGAGAACACCGACTTGTCCAAGCCCATGTCAGCACGGATCTGTGCGAGATCCTCGGTGCTGGCCAGAGGTCCGGCCAGGGCGTAGGCAGGATCGCCGGGTGCCATTCGGATCAGGACGAACACTGTTGTGAGCGTGAGGAAGATCGTCAAGGCGCTCTGTGCCAGACGTTTGAGCACGTATTTGACGGTCGGGCTGATCCTTGTGCGTCGACGCGGAGAGATTCCGAGAGCGGTTTGCGGTTTCGGAGCGGTGAGAGTCATCGCCTCAGGCCTCCAATCGGACGGCGCCGAGGTCGTAGGAGTTGATTGGGGTCAGTGAAACATTTTGTACACGAGTGCGTTTCGCAAGGAGTGCGTTGGGTACGAAGCTCCACAGGCAAGGCCAGGTGTTCCAGATGTCTTGTTGTGCGGCGTCGAGTAGAGCGGCGCGCTTGGTCGGGTCTGGTTCACTGGATGCGGCTTGGATCTTCGCGGTGATTTCGGGGAAGACGTACCCGTGATAGGTGTCGCGAGTTGCTTCCTTCTCCGCTGTGCCGGCGTACATCCCCTGCAACGTGGTCAGTGCAAGTCCGGTCTGGTTGCCGTAGCCGTTGCCCAGCACATCCCAGTCGCCGGTCTTGCCCTGGCGCCAGGACGAGATGTCACCGCCCGGTTCGAACTGCTGGAGTTTGACGCGTACTCCCACGGCCTTCATCATTTCGAGTACCGATTCCATCACCGAGACGTCGTTGGTGAACTCTCCGGTTTCCCAGATGAAGGTGAGTTCGAGGTCGTCGGCACCTTCGGCCTCGAGCATTTGCCGCGCTTTCCGTGGATCATATTGGTAAGTACCGGTTTTCACGGCTCCGTCCAAGGTCGACGGTGCGGGGCCGGTGGCCGGGACTGCGGAACCGATCAGCACGTCCCGAGCGAGTGACTCACCGTCGATGGCATACGTGAGAGCTTCTCGGACACGCGGATTGGACAGTGGGTGATCGGCGGGCTTGCGGAAGTTGAAGAACAGTTGGTTGATGCGTGTGCTCGGTACTGTGTCCACCTGGACACCAGGCAGATCGGCGAGTTGTTCGGCGGAATCGGGACTGATCGAGTCGATGACGTCGACCTCGCCGCTCCGAAGCGCGACGACGCGGCCGGCCTCTTCGGGAATGAAGCGGACCTGAACACGACGAACGCCGGGGGCCGGGCCCCAGTAGTTGTCATTGGCGACAAGTGTGTAATCGCCGGTGCCCCGGTTCGATTCGCTGACGACGAACGGTCCCGACCCGATTCCGCTCTGCAGTTCGTTGGGTTCGTTGGCAGCGGCCGGGGTGATCAAGATGTTGGACATGAGCGAGTCCAGAACCGGCACCGGGGAATTCGTCCGAAGGATGAAGGTGCGATCGTCGATGGGGACGACCGTCGGCCACTCGGGGAACTGCGGTGCGACAAACGATCCGCTGACCTGCTGGTACATCTGCATTGCCGTCGTGACGTCGTCGATCAGCACAGGTGTGCCGTCGGAGTAACGGATGCCCTCGCGGAGTCGAACCGTCCACTCGGTCGGGCCGGTCGATTCGAACCTGTCAGCGAGAACGAGTTGCGGTGTCAGATTGTCGCCGATCCGGGTGAGACCTTGTCTGACGCCACGTTGAGCCGTGACTGCTGCGTCGAATTGATTGAGTTTGTTGTCGAGGCTGACGAGCGAGCGGTTGAGCCCGAGCACCAGGGTGTCCTGTGTCGGTTTCCCGGTAGGGCCGGCGCACGCGGCAGTCGTGCCCAGAAGCGTTGCGCCACCGATCAGCCCGGTGAACTGCAGAAAGGATCGCCGGGAGAGCTGTGGTGTTCGCAAACGAGTATTGGTCATCGGTGACCTTTCGATCCTGACGGGGCAGCGTGGGGGCGACGCTCCGAGCGGACTGTTGGTGAACAATCGCGTCGGGCTCTCGCTTGTAACTCAGCTCACAATGGCACTGTTGCGCACTTCGCGCAAGTCCCGTAACTTCGATTGCGTACTTCGCGCATCGGTTGCGATGCTGTGCATACTCGATTCAGACCGAAAGGGGGTCGAGGAATTCGATGAAACCACTGGTAATCATCGCTGATGATCTTTCCGGAGCAGCGGAGTCGGCCTCAGGATTTCTGCTCCGCAGTTCGGGCATATCGCTTCGGCTCGGCCCAGATGCGCCTGACGGATCAGGAGTGACGGTTTTCGATCTGCACTCACGGCGATCCGACCCCGCCAGAGCCTCTCGGGACGTGAGATCAGTTCTGCAATCGTCTGACGGCTCCGAGATCGTCAAGAAGATCGATTCCCTGCTCAGGGGCAACATAGCAGCGGAGGTTGGAGAACTCTCCCGCGACGGATCCCCGGTCATCGTCGCCGCCGGACTGCCCAGACAAGGGCGCACGGTGCAAGACGGCGTGGTGTTGGTCGATGGGGTTGCGTTGCACTCCACCGACCTGTGGCGCGCGGAGTCGAAGCCGACTCCTCGGTCGATTGCAGAGGCGCTCGGCCCGTCGGCAATCACTTCTGGCGTATCGCTGGATGACATTCGCTCCGGTCGTTTGATCCAGGTTCTTGCGTCGATCTCAGAAGCCGGGTCGGTGGCGATCTGCGACGTCGAGACCGAGAGTGATCTGGAACTGATTGTGGCTGCAGCACAGGAGGTTCGGGGTTCTCGATTGGTAGGAACCTCGGCGCTCGCGATGGCAGTGGCACGACGAAGAACCGTGCAGTCACCCGTCGCGTGCCCATCTCTTCGTGATTCTCGATTTACCTTGGTCGTCGTGGGGACGGCGGATGCGTCTGCCGGGGACCAAGTGGCATTGCTTCGGGATTCAGGGGCGCATCATATCGAAGTGAACAGTGCTGAGCTGCTGGCGCATTCGGTCGATCCGCTTCCGATTCTGAACGCACTGGATCGCGGAAACGTCGTGGTTTCGGTAAGTGGACCTGTCGTGCCTGCAGAATCCGTCCACCTCGTTTCGGCTCTCGCCGATCTGATCGCTGCCGTCGATGCAGGATTCTCCCACGACGAGTACCCGATCGACCTGGTACTTACCGGTGGCGAAACCGCGCGCAGCGTTCTCGACCGCCTGCGGATCGACACGCTGTCACCGATTTACGAAATCGAACACGGCGCCGTACTTTCCGTCGATCGCACCGGACGGTACATCGTCACGCGGCCAGGCAGTTTCGGGAATGCACACAGTCTTTTCTCCATAACGAAGTTTCTCGCGCACCCCACCCCGGTCGCCGCTCCGGACAGTCCACCTTCAGTTACTCCTTCAGACAACGAGGTCAATCCCATGTCAATCGAATCCACTCCACTGCCGCTGATTGCTGTCACGATGGGCGACGGCGCCGGCGTCGGACCGGAAGTGATCGTCCCCGCACTCCTCGACGCCGAAACGAGAAAGCGTTGCCGCCCTGTTGTTGTCGGCGACGCGAAGCGTTTGCGATCGGCTGCCACGGTGCTCGGAATCGACGTCGACGTGGTCGCGATCGAGGAGATCAAGGATGCTGAATTCATCGATGGACGGATCAACGTCATCGACCTGGACTTGCTACCCGAGGATCTCGCCTGGGGTGAACTGTCGGCAGTCGCGGGGGATGCGGCCTATCAATATATCCGCGTCGCAAGCGAACTCGCCGTACACGGTGAAGTCCAGTCGATCTGCACGGCGCCGCTGAACAAGGAAGCGCTGCATGCGGCAGGACACATCTATCCCGGACACACGGAATTGCTTGCGCACCTGACCGGTACCGAGGAGGTGTCGATGATGTTGTCGACCCCCAAGCTCAAGGTGATTCACGTGACCACTCACATCGGACTGCTCGATGCAGTTGCCAGGATCGAGCCCGGCCTGGTCGAGAGGACCATTCGTCGAGGTCACGAAGCTTTGGTGCGCACGGGCAATCCATCTCCGAAAATCGGCGTGTGCGGGATCAACCCGCATGCGGGGGAGAACGGGCTTTTCGGGTACGGAGAGGAAGAGCAGAAGATCATTCCCGCCGTCGAACTCTTGAAGGCAGAAGGAATCGACGTCCACGGCCCACTGCCGGCGGACACGGCATTCTTCCTCGCTGGACGTGGGGACTACGACTTGATCGTTGCGATGTACCACGATCAGGGGCACGGCCCGGTCAAGGTTCTCGGGATCGAGGCCGGCGTCAACATCACCGTCGGGTTACCTGTCATCCGTACCTCCGTCGATCACGG
>NZ_JAAMPR010000001.1:0-557500 GCF_018588185.1 Rhodococcus sp. WY5 | reverse complement strand
TCGGGTCTCGAGTTGGTGGATGCATGGGACCTGATCTGGTAGTAGCCAAGCGATGGGGTGACGCAGGAAGGTAGCTGAGCCAGTCAGTGGTAATACTGGTGTAAGCGTGTAGGGCGTGACCTAGGCAAATCCGGGTCGCACATAGCCTGAGACGTGATGCGTAGCCGATTGAGGCGAATTCAGTGATCCTATGCTGCCGAGAAAAGCCTCTAGCGAGCTTTCACACGGCCCGTACCCCAAACCGACACAGGTGGTCAGGTAGAGAATACTAAGGCGATCGAGATAACTATGGTTAAGGAACTCGGCAAAATGCCCCCGTAACTTCGGGAGAAGGGGGGCCCTGTCTGGTGACGACATTTACTGTCTGAGCTGGGTGGGGCCGCAGAGACCAGTGAGAAGCGACTGTTTACTAAAAACACAGGTCCGTGCGAAGTCGTAAGACGATGTATACGGACTGACGCCTGCCCGGTGCTGGAAGGTTAAGAGGACCGGTTAGTTCCTTCGGGAGCGAAGCTGAGAATTTAAGCCCCAGTAAACGGCGGTGGTAACTATAACCATCCTAAGGTAGCGAAATTCCTTGTCGGGTAAGTTCCGACCTGCACGAATGGCGTAACGACTTCTCAGCTGTCTCAACCGTAGACTCGGCGAAATTGCATTACGAGTAAAGATGCTCGTTACGCGCGGCAGGACGAAAAGACCCCGGGACCTTCACTACAGCTTGGTATTGGTGTTCGGTTCGGTTTGTGTAGGATAGGTGGGAGACTGTGAAGCGGTGACGCCAGTTATCGTGGAGTCGTTGTTGAAATACCACTCTGATCGAATTGAACCTCTAACCTCGGACCATGATCTGGTTCAGGGACAGTGCCTGGTGGGTAGTTTAACTGGGGCGGTTGCCTCCCAAAATGTAACGGAGGCGCCCAAAGGTTCCCTCAGCCTGGTTGGCAATCAGGTGTCGAGTGCAAGTGCACAAGGGAGCTTGACTGTGAGACTGACAGGTCGAGCAGGGACGAAAGTCGGGACTAGTGATCCGGCACCGGCAAGTGGAAGCGGTGTCGCTCAACGGATAAAAGGTACCCCGGGGATAACAGGCTGATCTTCCCCAAGAGTCCATATCGACGGGATGGTTTGGCACCTCGATGTCGGCTCGTCGCATCCTGGGGCTGGAGTAGGTCCCAAGGGTTGGGCTGTTCGCCCATTAAAGCGGCACGCGAGCTGGGTTTAGAACGTCGTGAGACAGTTCGGTCTCTATCCGCCGCGCGCGTTAGAAACTTGAGGAAGGCTGTCCCTAGTACGAGAGGACCGGGACGGACGAACCTCTGGTGTGCCAGTTGTTCCGCCAGGAGCACCGCTGGTTAGCTACGTTCGGAAGGGATAACCGCTGAAAGCATCTAAGCGGGAAGCCTGTTCCAAGATGAGGTTTCTCACCCCCTCGAGGGGGTAAGGCCCCCGGCAGACCACCGGGTTGATAGGCCAGAACTGGAAGTGCAGTAATGCATGCAGGTGACTGGTACTAATAGGCCGAGGACTTACCACAAAGAAGCTACGCGTCCACTGTGCGGTATCTGAAACAACACACAGATACTGATGAGAAACCCTGTTTTCTCCATCCCCCAACACCAGAAACTGGTGTTGACGGGTGGTGAAACCAGGTGATCAGAAGAAGGTTACTGTGACAGTTTCATAGAGTTACGGCGGTCATAGCGAAGGGGAAACGCCCGGTCCCATTCCGAACCCGGAAGCTAAGCCCTTCAGCGCCGATGGTACTGCACTCGACAGGGTGTGGGAGAGTAGGACACCGCCGAACACACATTAGAGAATCCCCCCAACCAGTACTGGTTGGGGGGCTTTCTCGTACCCAAAACACCCCCCCGACTTCGGGCGAACGGCACGTCCGTCGCCTCAGATCGACCGAACGTACCGTTCACACCATCAGGGGCGGGAGCACAGCGGGCTCACCACCCCGTCCGGGATCGAGTGAACGACACTCTCACCCTCTTCAGCGAGGGGAACGGTACGTTCACACCATCAGGGCAGGGCAGGGCAGGGCAGGGCAGGGCAGGGCAGGTGAGCGGATGGGCAGATCCGACAGGCGTTATCGCAGAGTCGCCTGCAGCACCTCGCAGAGCACATCCAGCGTCCTCGAGTACTGCGACTGCGTCGGCGTGCTGTAGCCGACGACGATGCCGTCACCGCCGACTGACGACACGTCGGGATGTCGGAAGACCGACAGCCCTTCGAGCCCGAGGTCGCGCGCCTGGGCCGCTGCAAGAACAGATTGTTCGGTGCCGGAGGGCAGACGGATCACAGCGTGAAGTCCCGCGGAGATCCCCTCGACCCTGACCTGGGGTACTTGCTGCGCAAGTGTCGCAACCAGTTGATCGCGTCGTCGTCGGTACGAGGTGCGCATCTTTCGAATATGGCTGTCGAATCTTCCGGATTCGATGAAGTCCGCCAAGGTCAATTGATCCGTTGAACTTACCCAGCGTTCGTAGGGTCCCTTTGTTGCGAGGACAGGTTCGATCAGCCTGTCCGGCAACACCATCCATCCGATGCGAATTGCCGGCGACAGTGTCTTGCTGACAGTGCCCAGGTACGCAACGTGCTGCGGTGCGATTCCTTGGAGTGCACCGACAGGTTTTCTGTCGTAACGGAATTCGCCGTCGTAGTCGTCCTCGATGATGACGCCACCCGTAGTCGTGGCCCATTCGAGAGCGGTCGCGCGCCTCGCCGGTGTGAGGGGACCGCCGAGAGGGAACTGATGGGTCGGCGTCAGCAGAACACTCTCAGCAGAAGTAGACGCCAATTCGTCTGTGCAAGTGCCTGATTGGTCAACCGATATGGGAACTGTCAGCAGCCCTTCGTCGGCGAGCAACTGCCGGTGCAGGTGAAGGCAGAAAGCGTCGACCGCAATTGTTCCTCCGAGTGCGCGGGCAAGGAGGGAGATCCCGTGACCCGAGCTGGCACTGATCACAATGCAGTTCGGATCGACGCGAACGCCTCTGGTGCGGCTCAGGTATGTGGTGAGGGCGTTTCGGAGTTCGACTCGGCCCCTGGGATCAGTAGTCGCGAACGCGTCGGTCGGCGCGGTGGTCAAAGCACGTCTGGCGGACGAAATCCATGCAGTGCGGGGAAACGCCGACGCGTCGGGCGATCCAGGGAGAAGGCTGTAGGTCCAGCGTCGTCGAGTCGGTGATGGCTCGACCTCGCGGGTGTGTGTGCTGGCGAGCGTGGCGACCAGGGTCCCGGAACCAGGCCGTGTGACAAGCCACCCAGCTGCGGCGAGCTCGGCATAGCAGTCCGCAACGGTGTTTCGGGCAACTCCGAGGTCGAGCGCGAGGGTGCGGGAAGGTGGGAGTCTGGTGCCGGGCTTCAACAGTCCACTGTCGATCGCGTCGCGAAGGGTCTGAAGCAGTGCAGCGCGAACCCCGATTCCCTGTGGCAGCTCGATATGTAGATCGAACCCAAGATTGGCCCACGAATTCACCACCGGATTGAACCATGTTTCCGGGTCTTTCCGGGATTACCGTTTGAGTTATGACTACAGCAACAGGACAAAGACTGGATATCGCAAAGCTGGCGCCCGAGGTCTACAAGGCGATGATTGCGTTGGATGCCGCTGCACGCAAGGGGCTGGAGCCGACGCTCGTCGAGCTGGTCCTCACGCGTGCGTCGCAGCTGAATCATTGCGCATGGTGCCTGGACATGCACACTCGCGACGCCCGAAAGGTCGGCGTCACGGAGCAGAAGCTCTACCTACTGAACGCGTGGGAAGAAGCGCGAGGGATGTACTCCGATCGTGAACGAGCCGCGCTCGCCTTGACCGAGGCCGTGACAGTCCTCACCGACGGTTTCGTTCCGGACGAGGTGTACAGCGAGGCTGCCGGCGAATTCTCGGACGTGGAACTGGCTCAGCTCATCAGCGTCATTTTGACGATCAATGCGTGGAATCGCATTGCGGTTACCACGAGGAAGGCGCCTCCGGTCCGAGACTGATCCGAGGCTCGTGCTCCGCTCTCCGGCAGGGCAGGGCAGGGTTCCGCCGTCGGAGATCTGGATAATCGACGCAAAGAGGACCAAAAGATTGGTTCAGGGTGTGAACAAAACCAACAGATTCTTTGAATGTGAGGCAAATCACATAATGTGAGTGGAGATTGTTCTGGGGCATCTACAAGTTGCCCGAATCCCGACAAAGCAGTCTCGGTCGGAAGTTTCCGGCGAAGGGGTCCGCATAGCGGGCCCCTTCTTTTGCGCGCGAGCTGAAAACGCCCCTTCCTGTGAGTTTCCCCAGAATGTCCAAGTTACCGACTGGCTAGCGTTGGCGAAATGTCGGGAATGTCGCGGTTGGATGAGCAGATTTTGGGGGGATCGCGATTGTTGTGCGGTTGGACAAAGGTTCAGTCATCTTCATGGCTAACTCGTCATCCGAATGTCCAAGCTGCGCCCTGGGTGCTCGACGATTGGGTGATCTTTCTTGAAACATGCACTACATTGCCATTCAGTAACTGGCTGATTGCCAAAAGTGATCGGCTGATCCTCTCGGAAGTGAGCGCTGGGTGGCGTGGTATTGGGAATCCAGGCAACCGTCCCGCTACCGAAATGTCTTGAAAGGGAAGCTTTGATGACTGTGTCTGGTTCACGGCGTAGGCCGCTTGTTCTCCGGCTCTCGCTAACTGCAGCTATTGCCGTAACGGTCGCCGGTAGTAGCGTTGCTTTTGCTTCGCCAGCTGTGTCCGCGCCGATGCCGGTGCGAACCGCGGCCGCTCCGGCGTTCACCGCCGGGTTGTGTGAGGGCACCGAGTACACGCCCTCGGAGCAGATGCTCGACATCTCCGGCATTCGGCTGGATCACTACAACGACGGCAACATCGTGCCGATGTACGGCACCACCGATCGGGGTACCTCGGCCGCGGTGGATGCTCCGGTCTGCGGTGTCCGCGACGTCGACGGAATTGCGAAGTCGGAATGGATGTACTGCACGGACTTCGATCTCGATCCGTGTGCCGGTGTCGACGAGAACGGTTTGCCGGTTGACAAGCACAACGACGAGATGGGTGCGACGGTGCCGTCTTCGGGCAATCCCGATCTGTCAGCCGACGATCTCGCTGTCATCAGTTGGTTGCTGCAGAATCCCGCCAAACTCGACGGTGTCGTTTCGGGAAATGGCAGCGAGGATGCACGTTCGGCGCGGCAGACGCTTGTGTGGTGTGTCTCGGACTACGACAATCCGCTGATGGCCGATTTCAAAAGCCTGTGCGACAGGAACATCGGAGACGACGAGCGAGCTCGCATCGTCGAGATCATGAACGTCACGCAGACGCTCGACCTCGTTCGCAAGACACCCGCGACGGGGACTCTGAAGGCCGGCGAGACTGCCGTTTTCACCCTGAATACGAATATGTACCGGAAGCCGATCACTGTTCAGTCCTCGGCGGGCACCGAACTGACCGTCTGTGGTGACAACGCCACGGCGACGTTGACTGCAAATCAACTGACGGTCGACGGCCGCGGCGACGCACCGACTGCTGTTGATCTTTGCCTCACCGCTGCGGCCGGCGGGGACTACTCGGTGACTGCAAGCGTCATTCCGGATTCGGTCGAGAACCTGCACTGGAACACGGCAGGCGCACAGTGCCAGATCTTCGCGTCGTTCGACACCGTTCGGCCGGCTTCGATGAATGCATCTGCCAGCGTCGGATATGCAGCAGCACCCACGACGACACCGGCAACGAGCACGCCGGCAACAACGACACCGGCAACGACCACACCGGCCACCACGACGCCTGCAACCCCGGTCGTTCCGATCGTGCCGATTGTTCCGATCGTGCCCATCGTGCCGATTGTGCCGGTCGTGCCTGTAGTTCCGGGTGCACCTGTTCCGTCGCAGCCGGTTGCAACTCCCGCAACTCCGGCGCCGTCGGCTCCGAAGCCGGCCACTGGCCCCCGCCCGGTTGCCATCGACGGTGGTGCTGCTGAACAGAATTCAGGCCGCGACGTCGCCGTCGCAGTGACGGGGCTCGGGCTTGTCGGAATGGCTGCTGCCGGAGCAGTTGCTCTCCGCCGCAAGCGATCCTGACACCAGGCACGTGTAGTAGACGTCGGCACCGATCACGCTTCGTGTGATCGGTGCCGACATTGATCAGACGCAGGGGGCGTCAATTCGCACGAGGTGCCGGGGGCGCCTCATCCCGCAGGAGACAGTTCGATGACCATGTACGAGTCGGATCCCAATCCATCCAATCCATACGACGATCCCAACCACGATCAGCCCGCGAGTCCAGGCAAAGGGCGTCGTGTCGCGTTCATTCTGGCTCTCATCGCGGTGTTGGTCGCCGGTGCTTCCATGGCCTTCGTCGGCCTGCGATCCTCCGATGACGATGCTGCGATCCCGCCGAGTCCGGGAGTTGTCATGTCGCACTCCGTGAATCCGGCAACGCCTACGGATGCGTTGATGACTCCCAACACCCTTTCGCTCGACCCGGTCGGTGTTCAGGCGCCGATCGTGGACGCCACCGTGCCGGAAGGAGTTCTCACTCCGCCGGAGAACGTCAAGAACGTCGGAATCTGGCTCGACGGTGCATCTCTCGATTCCGCCACCGGCACGACCTTGATTGCCGGACACGTCAATCTGACCGGCCAGGGTAACGGCGCGCTGTTCGACCTGGGCACGATCGAGCCGGGTGAAGTGATCCGTACATCCGACGCGACGGGTAAGAGCACGTCGTGGAAGGTGACTGCGGTGACGACGCGCCCGAAGGCCGATGGTGTGGAAGAAAGCGTGCTGGCCGGCCCGGAGGGCCCTCGTAAGTTGGCAGTCGTAACCTGCGGCGGCGAACTGCAATTCGAGGACGGTGTGGGCAACTACGCCGACAACGTCTACCTGTACGCGGATCTGATGGTCTGAGACACAGGAATGATTCCGACGGTCCCCGATCCCTCTTCGTAGAGATCGGGGACCGCCTGTTGGATAGTGTCGCAGGTATGGATCTTCACTTGTCTGGAAAGCGTGCGATCGTTGCCGGTGGTAGCAAGGGGATCGGTCTGGCAATCGCCAGAGGTCTGGCCGCTGAAGGGGTCGACATCGCGATACTCGCGCGCACTGAGCGAACCGTCGTAAGCGTTGCACGAGATTTGGTTTCGGAGTTCGGAATTCGTGCGATCGGAGTCGTGACGGATACGCGAGACGACGACGCGGTTCAGGCGTCGGTGCGGCAAGTAGTAAAGGAGTTCGGCGGCGTCGACATTCTGGTCAACTCCGCAGCGACTCCGTTCAGCGCCGGAAAGCCGACGGATTTCGAGGCGACCACAGACGACGTCGTGCGAGACGAAGTCGAAGTGAAAGTGCTCGGCTACCTGCGTACTGCGCGTGCTGTAGCGCCGTATCTGATCGATCAGGGTTGGGGTCGGATCATCAACATCAGCGGTTTGGGTGCCAGACAGGCAACCTCGATCGCCCACACGATCCGCAACGTCAGTGTGTCTGCGCTGACCAAGAATCTTGCAGACGAGCTGGGCCCCAAGGGAATCAACGTCACCGTCGTCCATCCGGGCGTGACGCGGACCGAGAGGTTGACCGCGCGGATTGCGCGCGAGTCGGAAGAATCCGGCCGCTCGCAGGCGGAGGTGGAGCGGGGTATCGCGACGAATTCGATACACCGGATCATCGACGCCGAAGAGGTAGCCGATGTCGTGACCTTCCTGGCATCGCCGCGAAGCATCGCGATCACCGGTGACGCAGTGGCAGCGGGTGGAGGAGTGCCAGGGCCGGTCTACTACTGAAATTGTGCGTACTGCTACCTGCCGGCGGTGGTGACGATCGTGTGAACGCGTCCGCCGCCGAGTCTCTTGCTTTCGTACATCGCCGAATCGGCGACTTTCTGCATGTCCGTGAACGCTGCTGCGCGGTCTTCTCCGGCGACGAATTTGTGGGTACGCACGGCGATTCCGATGCTCGAAGTCGACGGTATCTCGTCGGTATTCGAGTGCATTGCCGGTCCGATCGAGTTGAGCATCGGTCCGATGGCTGGCACGGAAAGTCTTTGGACGAGGATGAATTCGTCGCCACCGACCCGCGCGACGACAGCATCGGCGTGTGCCCAGGCGGATAACCGCTGCGATACCCGGAGAATGATGCGATCGCCGACGTCGTGGCCGTGCACGTCGTTGATCGTCTTGAACCGGTCGATGTCGATCGCGATCACGAGTAGTGCCGCAGATTCTTGACGCTGGAACCCCTCGAGTACCTTCTCGACGTGGCGGTCGAGGCCACGACGGTTCAAGAGGCCGGTGAGAGGATCGAGGTCGGAACTGGAAGCATCCATGCTGAGCATCGTCAGCACGATCTGCGAGATGAATGCGCAGACCACCAACGCGGTGATGACGACCAGTACTTTCGAAACACCAAGGGCTGGATCGCGATCCGGCCCGAACAGAATTGGCTGCGCAGCCACCGCGATCACAAGAAGCGAGAAAGCTATGTGCGCGATCTGCAACTTCGGGTTGTGGAAGTAGGCGATGTAGATGCCGACCAGAGCAAAAATGACACAGGTGAGCAATCGTGCGAGCTGGGAGGAATCTCCAACGACGGAGATCGTGACCGCGATGTCGCAGAAGACCACGAAACCGAACGAGCGACGCTTTGTGGGGCCGAAGACCCACCATGAGACTCCGACTACGAAGCACGAGATCACGACAGCAGTATTGAAGAACAGCGCAATCGTGCTTGTCGGACCGGCAGGGCTGAATCTGTTCAGTAGTGCGCACACTCCCAGTCCGATGACAATGATGCCAAGTAATAGCCGGGTGGCGGTCGTGAGGCCGTTGTCGCGGAGATAGCGAGTGAAGCGGTCGTATTGATCGGGAAGAATCAACCACTCGCGGGTCAGCGTCCTCATCGACTTCATCTGCGATGTCATGAGTGCATCAGTCCTCGAAGGCTGGAGCGTGCGCCATTCATCGCGAACTGATTCCTCTTCTGTCTGGCACCTTGCAATGCTAACTGGATCGATGCCGCATCGGACCGAGATGTTCGGATCGGCGACCCGGATGTCTGCGTTGCGCCAGCGTGGAGTATAAATACATCTTGTGTCTATGTTGTATTCCGCTTCCGAAACCGTCTTCCGCGAAGTCAAGGAGCTGATCCTTTCCGGCGAGCTCGCCGGCGGGGAGCTGATCAGTGAGGGTGACATCGCTGCACGGACCAATGTGAGCCGAACGCCGGTGCGTGAGGCGTTTCTGCGTCTCGAGTCGGAAGGTTGGATGCGCCTCTATCCGAAGAAGGGGGCGCTGATCGTCCCGGTCGCGGATGGGGAAGCGGAACACGTAGTCAGTGCCAGACAGCTCGTCGAGACTCAGAGCGTTCGAGTGGTGTCGGTCCGACCGCACGCACGGGAAGCGCTTGTCGCAGCGTTGCGCGCGAATCTGATCGAGCAACGTGAGATTGCTGATCGCGGGGACGTGGCCGCGTTCAGCGCAATCGATGCCGACTTCCACAAGATGATCGTTGCCGCCGGTGGGAACCCTTTGCTCGACTCGTTCTACGCGAGTCTGCGCGACAGGCAACGACGGATGACAGCCCGGTCGATCTCACGCGACCCCGGCCAACTCTCGCGCATCCTTGCCGATCACACCGCGCTTACCGACCTCGTCGACACAGGCGATGCCGACGGATACAACACTGCCGTCCTCACACACATGCGCCAGGTCCACGGCCTCGGCTTCGAAGGAACTCTGTGATGAGCACCCAAACGATCGGCGCTGGGACCGCGGCCGAAACTCGTCTCGAGGGTGAACGCATCTCCGGCGGAAAGTGGCTGTGGCTGACCGTTGCCGCCAGTATGTTCGCCGCTGCCTGGGGCGGAAACGAATTCACCCCACTGCTGGTGATGTACCGACTCGACCACGGCTATTCGCCGGTGATGGTCGATTTCTTCCTCTTCGCCTACGTCGTCGGAATTGTGCCGGCCCTGCTGCTCGGCGGCCCGCTGTCCGATCGATTGGGTCGACGCCCGATCATGCTCCCCTCGCCGATCATCGCGATCGCCGGTTCGACGCTGCTCGCTTTCGGGGCGGACTCCGCCGCTGCTCTCATCCTGGGAAGAATCCTCTGTGGCATCGCCTTGGGGATCGGTATGGCCGTCGGCGGCTCCTGGGTCAAGGAGTTGTCCACGCAACCTTGGGATCCGACGGCGTCGGAAGGCGCAGGTGCTCGGCGAGCAGCGATGAGTCTGACCGCGGGCTTCGCCTTGGGAGCGGGTGCTGCGGGAATCTTGGCGCAGTGGGCGCCCATGCCGAGTGTGTTGGCGTACGTGCTGCACATCGCGATCACCGTCCTCGCCGCCATGGCGCTGTGGCGTGCGCCCGAAACACGACCGGCACAGGCGAAATCCGACCGTCGCAGGTTGATCGACGACCTCAAGATCCCCTCGGCAGGTCACCGCAGATTCCTCTACGTCGTTGTTCCGTTGGCGCCGTGGGTGTTCGGTGCCGCCAGTGTCGCGTATGCAGTTATTCCGGCGCTCATGACCGGGCACAGTGGCGATGCGCCCGTGGCCTTTTCGGCTCTGCTGTGCATGGTCGCGCTGACATGCGGATTCGCGATTCAGTCGTTGGGGCGCAAAATCGACACCGACCGCAGTGCTCGTGGCGCCGTTGTGGCTCTGGTGTTTCTGGTGGTCGGTATGGCCGGTGCTGCTCTGGTTGCGTCGACGCTGACCGTGGCGATCGCGATCGTGGCTGCAGCGATCCTCGGTTGCGGGTACGGCATGGCACTGGTGTCCGGGTTGCTGGAGATCCAGCGAATCGCGGGGCCGGACGATCTGGCAGGATTGACCGCGGTGTTCTACTCGATCACCTACATCGGGTTCGCGGTGCCTGCGTTGCTGGCGATGCTGTCGGAAAGCATTCCGGCACTGAGCTACACGGTGACTCTGCTGTTCGGATCAGCCGCCGCCGCTGCCTGCTTGATTCTGATTCTCTTCAAGTCGCGTTCACACCTGCCGAGCGCGTGAAGCCGGTCCGCCGACCCCTGCGAGAGTCGGCGGACCGGGGCGAAATCACGCGTCTACAGTTGCGGAACCGTTTTCCGAACTGTGGACCGAATTGTGTACCGAACCGGCCGGAACCGATGCGGTCTTGTTCAGGCCGTTGAGCAAACCGGTGATATCGACGCCTGAGCTTTCGAGAGTTTCGATGACACCGGCAATCACCTGGGGACTGATGCCCAGGATCGAGCCGATCGAACCCTGCGCCCCGTCGCTGCCGCCGACGATGGAGATCCGATCGATGTCGCCGACCGGCTTCGCTGCTGCTGCGGTGGCGTCGACCAGTGCTGCCAGAACGTCAGGCAGAGTGAGCAACTGCGCGGCCTGCGGGGTGTAGGAATTGAGCGCCTCGGCGATCTGACGCTTACCGGCAGCCTCGGCTTCGAGCTTGGCGCGCAAACCATCCGCTTCGGCCTGCTGTTCGGCGCGAACGGCGTCGGCCGCTACCTTGCGGCCGTCAGCTTCGGCTTCCAGACGTGCTCGAAGGCCGTCGGCATCAGCCTGCTGCTCGGAGCGAACAGCGTCGGCGACGAGCTTTCGTGCATCGGCCTGAGCCCCGCCGGCCTGCCTTGCTGACTCGGCCTGTGCCTGGGCGCGGAGGATCGCGGCCTGTCGCTCACCCTCTGCGCGTGCGATGGAGGCTTGGCGTTCGGCCTCGGCCGGTGCAATGACATCTGCCTGCAATGCCGCTTCCGATTGCTGGGCGCGACGACGCTCGACCTCGGTGCGAGCTTCGACGCGGGCCGCCTCGGCCTGCTCACGTGCGATGCCGACGGCCTTCTCGGCCGTTGCCTGCGCGAGTGGTCCGGCCTGGTCGGCTTCGGCGTTCTCGGCTTCGGTCTGTGCTCGAAGGCGAGCGAGTTCGACGTCGCGCTTCTGATTTGCACTCGCGATCGCAGTGTCGGCCTCGGCCTGTGCGACGGAGCCTGCCTGTCGCGCCTTTGCCGACTGGATCTGCGAATCACGCTCTGCTTCAGCAGTTCCGATCGCGGCATCACGTTTGACCTCGGCGATGCGGCGCTGACCGAGCGATTCGAGGTAGCCGTTGAAGTCGGAGATTCCCGCGATCTTGATGACATCGACTTCCATGCCGATGCGTGCGAGGTCGCCGCCTGCCTCCTCGACCACGCTGCGTGCGAGCGAATCGCGGTTGGAGTTCAGATCCTCGACCGTCATGGTTGCGGTGATTCCGCGCAGGCTGCCGGCGAGGATTTCGTTGATCTGCTGCTGGAGTTCGTCCAGGTCGGAGGTCAGGAATCGTTGCACCGCTGTCTGAACCGCTTCGTCGGCGGAACCGATTCGTACCAGGCCGACTGCCTCGACGTTGACCGGAACACCGTCGTTGGAGAGCGCATTCTTGAGATTGATGCTGACGTTGAACGGCTCGAGCGACATGATGTCGACGCGTTCGATTCCCGGAATCTTGAACCGGGCTCCGCCGCGGACGACTTTCGGCTTGCCTCGTCCGGTGAAGACCGCCACTTCGTTCGGCGGGACCTTGACGTAGTTCTTCACGTAGATCGCGGGGAGAACGATGAAGATGATTACTGCGACTACAACCGCAATGATGATGATTGGCAGCATGTATCGAGTCCTTAGATCGCGTCGTCAACCGTGACGACGTGAAGGTATTGATCGTCTACATCGGCGATGTAGACGGTGGTGCCGGTGGTGAGCGCCATCGGCTGTGCACTGACGGCCTTGGCCTGCACGCGATTGCCTTCGGCGTCGACGAACGAGACTTCTCCCCAACCTTCGGCTGCAATGGTGAGGGTGACCGTGCCCAACAGCCCGGAGTACGAAGCTCGTCCGATGTGCGAATTATCTTGTTGCTTAATGAGATAGGGGAGAAGTAGGCCGCGCGTGACGACAACGAGAACGGCGGCGAGTGCGAGTGCTGCAATCGCCGCTACCAATGTCGGAGCGTCCGCGAGAGTGGCAGCTACGCCGCCGGCGCCGAAGCCGAAAAGTGCTGTGGCCAAGGTTGTCAGGCTCAGAAATGGCAGCCCGTCTGCGTGGCCGCCGCCCAGATCTGCAACCTCGCCGACGGCAAAGGCTCCGATCAGGGCGACGACCCCGATTACGAAACATATTGTGAATACAACGAACATCGATCCCCCGATCTACCTGTCGAGGAAGCGTGCCCTGAGAATTGTGTTGTCGGGGTCGTCCCTCGGCCCACCTCTATAGTAAAGGTAAGACAAAGCTAATCGGCGCATTCGGAATGTTTCGGCGTGGTGATATCGCGGTGAGAGAGCGTCAGAGACGAGGCAGAGAGCGCTGATTCAGCCATGCATCCCACAGTGGGCGCAATGGAGTGTCGGTGAAACGTGAAGCGAGATCGGTGAATTGCTCGGTACTGACCGTGCTGTGCCGATGCTTCGTGGTCCACTGACGGATCAGTTCGAAGAACTTCTCGTCTCCGAGAACGCCGCGCAGGGCGTGCAGAGTCAATGCGCCCCGCTTGTAGATTCGATCGTCGAACATCAGGGCAGGACCGGGATTGGCGACGATCAAGTCCTGAGATTTACGCCCGAGCCCTTGATAGGCGTTTGTCGCGAGTTGGTTCGAGGACGGACCACCGGAATTCTCGGACCAGATCCACTCCGCGTAACAGGCAAAGCCTTCGTGCAGCCAGATGTCGCACCACTGCCCGAGAGTGAGGCTGTTGCCGAACCATTGATGGGCAAGCTCGTGTGCGACAAGACGTTCGGAACCGCGCCTGCCTGTGCAATGGTTGGCTCCGAAGATCGAGAGTCCCTGCGCTTCGATGGGGATTTCGAGTTCGTCGTCGGTGACCACAGCGGTGTAGTCGGCAAAGGGATACGGGCCGAACAGCTTTCCGAAGACCTCCAGCATCTGGGGTTGGCGCCCGAAGTCGACGTCGAACGCTGCGCGCAGCCGAGGTGGGTGAACGGCGAAGACCGGTACCGGCCCGGCGCTCACTTGTCGGTGCTCGTACTGACCGATCTGAATGGTTGCCAGGTAGGTTGCCATCGGTTCGGTCTGCTCGTAGACCCACGTCGTCTGACTCGCACGGGTCTGCTTGCGGATCAGCTTGCCGTTGGCGAGGGCATAGAACGGGGAATCGGTGGTGATCGAGATTCGGTACGACGCTTTGGAAATCGGATGGTCGTCGCACGGGAACCAGGACGCCGCGCCGTTGGGCTGACTTGCGACCAAAGTTCCTTCGTCGAGTTCCTCCCAGCCGACTTCGCCCCACAGGCTCTTGATCGGCTCGGGGTTGCCGCTGTACGCGATGGTGACCGACAGGGCACCGCCCGCGGGGATCTTGGTAGACGGCGTGAGGATCAGCTTGTTGTTCAAGTGCGCGTACTTGGTGCCGCGGGCACCGTTGACGGACACCTTGGACACCTGCAGGTTCTGTGCGAGGTCGAAGCTGAACTTGGATCGGCTCTCGGTGGTGACAGCGGTGATGACAGCTTTGCCGGCGAGACGGTTGCTGAAGACCTTGTACGTCAGTTCCAGTTCGTACCGGGACACGCGGTACCCGCGGTTGCCGTTGAGCGGCAGGTACGGATCGATCGGCTCCTCGAGCATTCGGTTCGGCTTCACGACGCCACCCACGGTGCAATCGGGTTGCCCTGCCAGCGGGTGGAGGGCGGAACGGTGTCACCTCGCATCACCAGAGATGCAGGCCCTACCGTCGCTCCCGCGCCGATGCCGGCTGCGGGTAGCGCGACACAGTGCGGTCCCAGCGTTGCTCCTGCTCCCAAAGTGACGGTGTCCATGGACATGATCCGATCATGGAAGAGATGAGTTTGCACGACGCACCCCCGTTCCACTGTCGCTCCGTCGCCCAAAGTCACAAGATCTGCCTCGGGTAGCCAGTACGACTCACACCAAACGCCCTTACCGATCTTGGCCCCGAGTCCACGCAAGAAGATGTTCAGTACGGCCGTACCAGTCGCCGCGCGAGCGAACCACGGCGCCGCGACGGTCTCGACGAAGGCGTCGGCTACCTCGTTTCGCCAGACGAACGAACTCCACAGCGGATGCTCGACCTTGGCGATGCGTCCGACGACGATCCACTTGGCGGCGATGGTGATCGCGCCCGCCACTGCTCCGGCGACGAGCAGAATTACGCCGCTCAGCAGAGCCGCGAACCAGAATCCGACTGCGCCGACCAGTGCTTCGAGTGCAAACAGAACACCGAGACCAATGCCGAACGTGACCATGACGGGGATCAGTCGGCAGGTTTCGACCACTCCGCGGGCGATCTTGAGGCGCATGGGCGGATTGAACGTGCGGGCGGCGTCGGTGTCTCCGGCAGCCCTTCTCAGACGTACCGGTGGACTACCCAGCCACGATGATCCGGACTTGGCCTTGGACGGGGTAGCCGACAGAACCGCCACCAGACCGTTCTTGGGGACGCGTCGACCGGGGGCGGTCATACCGGAGTTGCCGAGGAACGCGCGCTTGCCGATCTTCGCCTGTTCGATGTGCATCCAGCCGCCGCCGAGGCCGTAGCTCGCAACCATGGTGTCGTCAGCGAGGAATGCGCCGTCGGCGACCGTCGTGAACTTGGGAAGGAGGAGCACGGTGGAGGCTTCGACGTTCTTGCCGATCTTGGCGCCGAGAAGGCGGAGCCATCCCGGTGTCAGCAGGCTCGCGTAGAGCGGGAAGAGGAAGGTTCTGGCCGAGTCGAGCAGGCGTTCGGTCGCCCACACCTGCCAGCCGATGCGGCTGCGGACAGGGTGGTAACCGGGGGTCAGCCCGATCGAGAGAAGACGAACGGCCACAAGGGTGACGACTGCGAAGACGAGCAAACTCAGGATGGTCGCGACGGGAAGCATGATCAGCGATTGGAGCACTGCACTCGCGAGCGTGTCGGTGTCGCGAATCCACCAACCGATCAATGCGATCCCGGCCATCAGCGCGAAGATCGGCATACCGGCCAGGAAGACCGAGGTGACACCGTATACCGGCACCCAGCCGGGTGCACGCTTCGGATGTTCGGCAGGCCAAGGATGATTCGCTTTCCCGACCTTGGTGGCGGGGGAGCCGGCCCACTGCTGGTTTGCCTTCACTCGGCCGAACACCGCAGATCCGGGTTCGACGACGGCGTCGCGACCGATACGCGCGCCGGGCAGAAGCGTCGAGCGTGAACCGACGGAGGCGCCGTCACCGATCTTGATCTCGCCGATGTGAATGACGTCGCCGTCGATCCAGTGGCCGGAGAGGTCGACTTCGGGTTCGACGGAGCAGCCGTCACCGAGTTCGAGCATGCCGGTGATGGGAGGAAGTGTGTGGAGATCGACGCCGCTGCCGATGTCGGCGCCGAGGGCGCGGGCGTAGTAGAGCATCCACGGTGCGCCCGAAAGGTTGGCTGCGCCACTGGCTTCGGTGAGTCGGAGCGCTATCCACAGACGCAGGTGTTCACTACCACCTCGCGGGTACGTTCCTGGCTCCAACTTGCGTAGGAGCAGGCGCGCCCCGACGACGGCGATGGTCATACGGCCGATCGGCGTGATGAACACGATGAACGCCAACAGGATCCACCACCACGAGACCGTGGGCGCCCAGCTGACGTCGACGAACCAGCCGAGGACGTTGTTCGCGATCGCCAGCCACGTCACCCACTGCAGTCCGGTGAGCGTCGTGAGCGGAACGGTGACGGCGATCTGCGCGAGCTGAGTCTTCAAGGGTGTCGGAGCGACGATGCGCGGCTCCACAGTTTCGGTGGGTGCCAATTCGTCGAGATATTCGGCGAGCGATCCCAACCGTGGGTGGTCGTAGAGCTGTGCGACGGTCACTTCGGGGAACCGCTCGCGCAGGGCGGTTACCAGCTGAGCCGCAGAGAGGGATCCGCCGCCCACTTCGAAGAAGTCGTCGTCGAGTCCGGTGATCTGCGCGCCCAGGATCGAACCCCACAGACCGGCAACCCAGGCGGCGGTGCCGTCGAGGCCCAACGCGGCCCCGGCATCTTCACCGGCGCCGGGCAACGGCCACGGCAGCGCATTGCGGTCGACCTTGCCTGACGTACGCGTCGGAAGTTCGTCCATCAACGCCAGACGCGGCACGAGGGCTGCTGGTAGCTGCTCGCTGAGCAGCGCATGAGCGGCCTTGAGATCGAAGTCGGGATCCGTGCTGGCGATGTATCCGACGAGGAGCTGGTTGCCGGCTGCCGTCTTCTTCACGGCTGCGGCAGCGCCGCTCACACCCGGCAGGTTCTGCAAGGCGTTGTCGACCTCACCGAGTTCGATGCGCCTGCCGCCGAGCTTGACCTGATCGTCCGCGCGGCCCTGGAACATCAGGCCGGTGGTCTCGAGCCGGACCAGGTCGCCGCTTCGGTAGGCGCGATCCCACCCGAGCGAGGGCATCGACGCGTACTTCTCGGCGTCCTTCGCGGGATCGAGGTAACGGGCGAGGCCGACGCCGCCGATCACCAGCTCGCCCACCTCACCGACCGCGACGGGATTGCTCTGGGCGTCGACGACGGCAAGGTCCCAGCCGTCGAGGGGGAGGCCGATGCTGACGGGGCTCTTGCCGTCCATCAGTGCGCCGCAGGCGACGACGGTTGCCTCGGTGGGGCCGTAAGTGTTCCAGACCTCGCGGCCCTCGACGGCCAGGCGCTCTGCCAGTTCGGGTGGGCAGGCTTCGCCGCCGAAGATCAGGAGTCGAACGGCTTCGAGGGCCTCGGCCGGCCACAGAGACGCAAGCGTCGGCACAGTGGAGACGATGCTGACGTCACGCGAGACCAGCCACGGGCCGAGGTCCATGCCGCTGCGAACCAGTGAACGAGGCGCCGGGACGAGGCAGGCGCCGTGACGCCACGCGAGCCACATCTCCTCGCAGGACGCGTCGAATGCCACGGACAGCCCCGCGAGGACGCGGTCACCAGGCCCGATGGGCTCGTCCTGGAGGAACATGCGCGCCTCGGCGTCGACGAACGCCGCGGCATTGAGGTGAGTGACCGCGACGCCCTTGGGGGTGCCCGTGGATCCTGAGGTGAAGATGATCCAGGCGTCGTCCTCGGGTTCGGGTTCGCGAACCGGTGGATGTTCGAGCCGCTTCGGCGCCGTCCCCGGCTGGATTCCGTCGCCGGTGATGATCGCCGCTACCTGCGCCTCGCCGAACACCAACTCGGCGCGCTCTTCCGGATCGTCGGCGTCGACGGGAACGTAGGCGGCGCCCGCCGCGAGGATCGACAGGATCGCGACGTACAGCGAACGCGAACCTGACGGCATCCTGATTCCGACGCGGTCACCTGCGCCGACGCCGGCATCACCGAGCCAGCGCGCACCGAGCTCGATCTCGTCGAGCAACTCCGAGTACGACAGTGTGGTGTCGCCGTCGTCGATGGCAGGTGCTTCCGGGTTGGCCTCGGCTGAGGCCCGCACGATGTCGATGAGCGTGCGCGGCGCAGGTGCATGCGCCGACCGTAGGAATACGGACGGAATCCCGAAAGATTGTTCCGTCTCCGACTGCGACTGGAGTGGCAAACCCGTTGGTCCTGTTCTACTCACGAAACTTAGAGTCCTGCGAACTGTCGAGTTGAAAGTCTCATGACAAGTTTGCGAGTTGGTGAACAGATATGCCTAATGCAACATGCCGAACGTGCCGGTCAGTCCGTACTGGCAGCTTGCGCGTGGCCTTCTGCCGAGTCGGCGAACTCGGGTGTGTCGAACACCTCTCCGCCCAGCGGATCGACGACCTTCGATTCCTCGGAGAAGTCGACGGCGCCGGTATCCGGGTCGATGTTGACCGCATGGGCGGGAACTTCGTGGACCGCGACGAGCATGTGGGCGTCGGAGGGATCCGTCATGATTCCGCTTTGTGACGGGGTCAGCCCGGCGAAGGTCGACGAGATCTTCAGATCGCGGAGCCGCTTTTCGGTGGGTTGCGGAACGTCGGTCGATGCCGAGGCATTTGTAGAAACCCGCAGGTAGCGTGGTGCCGAAGCGACCTCGTATCGGAACGCCTTCAGCATCGACAGACATGCCAGCACCATGATGACCGAGAACGGTACCGCCGTGGCGATGGCAACGGTTTGCAGCGCCGTGAGCGATCCACTGCCACCCACGATGAGGAGAACTGCGGCCGCGGCACCGGAGAGGAACGTCCAGTAGACACGCGTGATCTTGGAGGTCTCCAAGCTGCCACCGGTCGCGAGGATGTCGATGACGATCGAGCCGGAGTCCGCGGACGTGACGAAGAAGAACACGATCACGACGATCGCGAGAACACTCGAAATCGTTCCGAGCGGAAGTCCGTCGAGAAGCGTGAACAACGACGTGTTGGTGTCCACTGCGCCGGATGCGTCGAGCATCGTGCCCTCGTTGCGCTGACGCAGAATGCCGGAGTTACCGAAGATCGTGAACCACAACGAACCGACCAGCGTCGGGGCCAGCAGCACACCGAAGACGAATTCGCGGATGGTGCGGCCGCGTGAGATGCGCGCGATGAACATGCCGACGAACGGTGCCCAGCTCATCCACCAACCCCAGTAGAAGATGGTCCATGCGCCCTGCCAGCCGTCTTCGGCGAACGGGGACGTACGCAGCATCAGTTCGGGCAAGGCCTGGACGTATCCGCCGAGGTTCTGCACCCACGACTGCATGAGGAACAGCGTCGGTCCCAGAATCAGGACGAAGAGTGCCAGCGCGGCAGCGAGCATCATGTTGATGTTGGAGAGCCACTTGAGGCCCTTGGTGACGCCGGAGACGACCGAGAAGGTGGCCATGCCCGTCACGATGACGATGATGGTGATGACCAACCAGTTGTCGGTCTCCACCCAGCCGAGGTAGTCGAGGCCGGCCGAGATCTGCTGGACACCGAAGCCCAGCGACGTCGCGACACCGAACAGCGTGCCGACGATGGCGACGACGTCGATGGCGTGGCCGATCTTTCCTTCGATGCGAGCCCGTCCGAGGAGCGGCTCGAGCAACCAACGGATCGAGAGCGGACGACCCTTGCGGTAGGTCATGTACGCCAGACCAAGGCCGACGACGACGTAGATCGCCCATGCATGAAGGCCCCAGTGGAACAGCGTCAGTTCCATCGCTTGATTGGCTGCGGCGTCCGTGGATCCCGCGATCTGCCCGGCGACGGGAGGGTTCACATAGTGCGAAAGGGGTTCTGCCACTCCGTAGAACACGAGGCCGATGCCCATCCCGGCGCTGAAGAGCATCGCGAACCACGAGAGCATGCCGAACTCGGGTTGCTCGTCGTCGCGCCCCAATCGGATGTTGCCGATGCGGCTGATTCCGCAGTACAGCGCAAAGATCACGAAACCGGTAGCCGAGAGGATGTACCACCAGCCGACGCCGTCGCTGATCACGTTGTTGAGAGTTTCGAAAGCATCCGCAGCGGTTCCCGCATAGATCACGGCAAAGGCGATCAGGGCAAAGATCACTATCGACGCGGGGATGAACACGGGTTTCCGTAGTTCACGCCACGCAGTTTTGACCGCAGTCATTCCACTCCTCGAACGTTCAGGCATTCACAGCGCCCATACGGGCAGCCACGTGTCACGCGTAGGTGGGCGTTGCGCTCACACCATCGCAGGTCAAGACCGGGCTATTGCTTTGAAATTCAACGTAACGTCAAGTTTCGGTCAACTCAACTGGACGAAAGATGCTGCACTGTCGCGAAAGTTCTCACTGGATACCGTAGTTCCGGTTGTAAATCGTTGGGTAATAGTGGCATTGGGCCATGAGTGGAATGCTGAACGGCGAATTCGATTGGTACGGTGAGTTGAATCGGTCGAGTCGACGCTCACCGATTGACCACATTTGTCAAACTCGGCGAAACAGCCTGTCTGTCAGGTGGTTAACTCCTGGTGTGCTTGCCCGATCGTGGCGGTCAGGTGTCGATACCTAACTGTGATTGTGATGGTCGCAACTATCAGTGATGCGGGCCCTGTTCGCCCCGCTGAGCGTCGATCAGATCCATCGCATCCTTCAGACCCAAGCCCGGATGCAGTTCGCGTAGTGCCTTGATTGCCGGAATGCGGTCGTCTGTCGACGCGAGTGCGCTACGGACGTCGTCGGCGGGTATTTCGGTGGGGGCAGTCGTCCCTTCCCACCACACCGACTGAGGTTTGTTCCTGTTTCGCCAGGCTTGGACGGTGCCGTAGGCAAATCCGGCCGTCGCGAAAAGCCAGATTGCCAGGCGAACCCAATTACCGGTTGTCGGTTCCGTGGTCACTGTATGGATGGTGCTCGGACCGATTACGACTACGAGCAGGACGAGGCCAATCGTCTGCCACCATCGCTCGACGCGCCTGCTCGGATTCCACCACTCGGCCATCGATCGATACTCGCACAGTGCTGCGGTTTCGATGCGACGATGGAGATCATGGAGATTCGTGATGCGGTGGAGCGATTTCGAGGGGAATCAGGGACCTCGACGATCTTCGGAGAACCGCACCAGACCAGCGACGGATCGACGATCATCACGGTTTCGCGTCTACACCGGCGGTGGCGCCGCGACCCGATACCGGTGCCAGTGGGAGTGTTCTCGATCCACGAGGGTGAGCCGTCGTGGTCACCGGCCGTCGATCACACCAGGGCGGCTTTGATGGGGGAGTTCATCGGGTTGGCGGCCGCAGTGATCGCAACTCTGGCCGTTCTACGTCGTCCGCCCTGGCCTGATGTGACGATTCAGAAGGGGTGACCCAGAATTACGCCGATCAGTTGGAACGGCATCGCGAGGAACATCGATCCGACGTAGAGCGGATAGCGAATCGGATCGCCGGCGAGGTAACCCTCGGCGAGCCAGGCCATGACGTCTGCTGATCCCATAGTCGTTACTTCCCTTCGCTGTTGTGGTTCACCGACATTTTCGGTCGTGGGAGTTGTTTTGTTACAGGCGAACTCGAAGGAGGAGTACATGTGAAGGCAGTTTCGACGCAGCAAACGTCGTCAAGCGAGATCCCCCGGGGCGGTGTCCTCTAACAGCTAAGTCTCGATACTTAGCACTGTGCCGTAGTGAAATCTGTGCGTTCTGCACATGTCGGGACAATTCGGTGAGCCCTACAGTCGCTGCATGACAACGACACCTTCTCCTCTCTCAGGCAAGACCGTCGTACTGATCGGCGGCGGAACAGGCATCGGGCTGCGAGTGGCGCAGCTTGCCGTCGACGCCGGTGCGCAGGTAGTTCTCGGCGGCCGAACCGCATCCAAGCTCGAAGCAGCGGCCGCGCAGCTGGGTGAGGCGGCGCACTGGTTCACCGTCGACACCTCCGACGACGACTCGGTGAAAGCGTTCTTCACCAACATCCCCAGCGTCGATGCGCTCTTCACCACGGCTGCCGATTACCAGGTCGGCTCGTTCCGTGAACAGAGCGTCGAGGAAGCGGCGTCGCCGTTCACCTCCAAGTTCTGGGGGCAGTACCGCGTCGTGCACGCTGCGCTCGACAAGCTGACACCCACCGCATCGGTGGTCCTCATGTCCGGCGCTGCCAGTGTGCGGCCACCCGCAGCTGCCGCGGCATACGTTGCAGCCAACGCGGCAATCGAGGGGCTCGGGCGGGGGCTGGCGGTCGAACTGTCGCCGATCCGCGTCAACACTGTCGCTCCCGGAACCATCGACGGGCATCTGTGGGCTCAGCGCCCGGCGGAGGTTCGGGAGGCCGCGTTCACCTGGAGTGCCGAGAACAACGTGCTCGGCCGCGTCGGGAACGAAGACGAGATTGCACAAGCGGTGTTCTATCTCTTCACCAACACGTACACAACGGGTTCCACGCTGTACCCCGACGGCGGGTACGCGTTGCGTTAGACCCGTGCGATTTGGCGACTGTGTGAAATGACGACTGTGCGAAATGCATTGTCGTAACACGAAGAAACGCCAATTCGCCCATAGGCGTGACCCTGGCCACATTCGTACCGTCTTCTCCGAGAACACTTCCCAACTATTCGAGGAGTCCGTCATGAAAAACACGTCAACGACCGCCGCCGGCGGTGAAGTGTCCGACGGTGACGACTACGCGCTCACCCGCGTTCCCGACGAAGCACGATATTCGTGGTTCTCGGTGGCAGTACAGCGATTCGGTCAGGTATCGGCACTCGCACAGTTCTTGCTCGGTGCGACGCTCGGCTACGGAATGACGTTCTGGAATGCCTTCTGGGCATTGACAGTCGGGGCGGTGATTCTCGAGGTCGTCTGTATTTTCATCGGCATCATCGGGGTTCGTGAAGGGCTCAACACATCGGTGGTCGCACGCTGGTGTGGATTCGGGCACGCAGGTTCCGCGGTGATCGGTTTGGTGATCGGGGTCAGCCTGATCGGTTGGTTCGGCATTCAATCTGCTGTCTCTGCATCAGGTTTGCACGGAATCATGCCGTTTCTGCCGTTGTGGGCGTGGGCTTTGGCCTTCGGTCTCCTGATCACCGCGATAGTCCTTCGCGGGTTCGGATCCATGCAACTGATCGCCAACATCACCGTTCCGCTGTTCCTGATCCTGGTCGGTTGGGCCGTCATCGCCGAACTGCGTAATCACTCGCTGTCAGATCTGATGACATCTGCGCCGGCCGGGCCGGAGCTCAGCTTCCTCGCCGGAACTACCATCGTCGCAGGCGGTTTCATTGCCGGAGCAGTGATCACACCTGACATGACGCGCTTCAACCGCACGGCAGGCGATGTCGTGAAGCAGACGCTCGTCGGAATAACGTTGGGCGAATACGTGATCGGGCTGACCGGTGTTCTTCTTGCCCATGCCGTTCGCAGTTCCGACATCGCCACGATCATTCTCTCGTCGGTCGGTTGGGTCGGCGTTCTGATCATCGTTCTCGGCACCTTCAAGATCAACGACTGGAACCTGTACAGCTCGGGGCTCGGCGTCGTGAACTTCATCGACGTCGTGTTCGGTCGACGGATCAATCGCGCAGTTGTCACAGCAGTTGTCGGCATCACCGGTTCGGTCCTCGCGGCTGCCGGAATCCTGAACTCGTTCACCGACTTCCTGATCCTGTTGGGCGTCGGATTCCCGCCGATCGCCGGGATCATGGTGGCGGAATACTTCATCGTCAAGACATGGCGCAAGGATCTGGAGGAGAGTCGAGCTGCGGGTACCCTCCCGAACTCGGCACCCACTTGGGTACCGGCCACGCTGGTGATCTGGATCGTCTCGGCGCTGATCGGTCATTACAGCACCTTCGGCCTGCCGTCGATCAACGCGGTGGCCTCGGCCTTCGTTCTCTACGTCGTCGCGGGTCGACTCGGCCTGATTCGCGGAGTCGGACGCACCGCAACCGAAGCGCCGCAAGAGACTTCGGGGAAATCTGCGCTCACGCACTAGCACGGCACACACTGTAGAAGGGAGTTCGCGATGCGAATCGGAATCGACGTCGGTGGTACGAACACCGACGCGGTCCTGATGGACGGGACCACCGTCATCGGGCATGTCAAACACTCGACCAGCAAGGACATCACCGGCGGAATCGGCGGAGCTCTGACGGCGCTGCAGCAGCAGTACTCGTTCTCTCCCAGCGCTGTTCAAGCAGTGATGATCGGCACGACGCACTTTCTCAACGCTCTCATCGAGCAACGCGGACTTGCACCGACAGCGGCTCTGCGATTGGGGCTTCCGGCGACCGCGGCGCTTCCGCCGATGGTGGGGTGGCCGCGAGACCTGGTCTCCGCTGTGCAAGGAAGGCGCTACCTCGCTCACGGTGGGCACGAGTTCGACGGTCGTCGTATTTCGTCGCTGGACCCCGACGAGATTCGCCGCCATGCCGCCGATATGGCTCGCAGCGGTACTCGTTCGGTCGCAATATCTTCGGTGTTCTCTCCGGTCAATCTCGAATGCGAAGCGGCCGCCGCGGAGATCGTGCGTGAGGAACTCGGCCCGGACGTCGCAATTTCGCTCTCGCACGAGATCGGTCGAGTGGGTCTACTTCAGCGGGAGAACGCGACCATCATCAATGCTGCGCTGCGCGAGCTCGCCGATCACATCGTCGACGGTCTTGCCCGATCTTTGGTCGAGCACGGCATTGTCGCGCCGCTGTACCTGAGCCAGAACGACGGAACCTTGATGGACATCGAGTACGCGAGGCGTTATCCGGTGGCGACTTTCGCTTCGGGGCCGACCAACTCCATGCGAGGCGCCGCTGTGCTGTCCGGTCTGGCCAGCTGTGCGGTGATCGACATCGGAGGTACCACTACCGACGTGGGCGTATTGACCAACGGTTTCCCGCGAGAAGCCACCACGGAGGTGACGGTCGCCGGGGTACGGACCAATTTCCGTATGCCGGACGTCTTCTCGATCGGTATCGGTGGTGGTTCGCTGGTGGATGCAGACGGACTCACAGTCGGACCCGAATCTGTGGGATACGAATTGGGTTCACGGGCACTCGTATTCGGCGGTGACACGTTGACGGCCACCGACATAGCCGTCGCGGCAGGCTTGGCCGACGTCGGAGATCGCAGTGCGGTGGCGCACCTCGACCGCGGCCTGGTGTCGACGGCACTCGACCGGATCTCGCGCCGGGTCGCCGACGCCGTGGAACAGATGCGGACCACGTCGGATCCACTTCCCGTTGTGGCGGTTGGCGGGGGATCGGTTTTACTGGAGCACGAACTTCCCGGCCTGGGAACGGTGATTCGTCCTGAGCGCTTCGACGTTGCCAATGCGATCGGCGCTGCGATCGCGCAGGTCAGTGGTGAGGTAGATCGAGTCGAAGCGGTACGGGACGGGCGCAGGCAGATTCTTGCCGACGACGCTCGCCAGGAGGCGATCGATCGGGCAGTCGCAGCAGGCGCACGGCCCGAGTCGGTGCAGATCGTGGAGTTCGACGAGGTCCCGATTCCGTATCTGCCGGGCAACGCAACACGTATTCGAGTGAAGGCAGTCGGTGACTTGGCACTGCACAGTGGTCTGGTCTCCACCGGTCAGGAAGGCTCACGATGAGTTGGACACTACGAACGGCAGACCTCGACGACCTCGCCAGGGGCGCAGCCTTGTTGGGGACCGGCGGCGGGGGAGATCCGTTCGTCGGCAAGATGTTGGTCACGCAGGCGCTCGGGGAAGCCGGTGAAATCACGATTCTGGATCCGGAGGAGCTCGACGACGACGCGTGGGTGATCCCCGTCGCGCAGATGGGTGCACCGACCGTCGTGGTCGAGAAGATGCCGCGCGGAACCGAACCCGAGCTGGCGCTGATCACGTTGGAGAAGCACACGGGTCGAACTGCAGATGCCACGATGCCGATGGAGTGCGGCGGAATCAATTCGATGATTCCGTTGCTGGTGGCCGCGCGGCGCGGCCTGCCGGTTGTCGACGCCGACGGGATGGGACGAGCCTTTCCTCAGCTCGAGATGGAAACCTTCTCGGTGTACGGGATTTCGGCGAGTCCGCTCGCCATGGCGAACGAGCACGACGAGGTGGCGATCTTCGACACCGGAAGTGACAACAGCAGATTGGAGGGCCTCGCCCGCGGGGTGACGTCGAGGTTCGGTGGGATGGCGCACATCGCGCAGTACTCGATGACGGGTGCAGATGTGAAGCGGACGGCGATCCCACGGACTCTGTCGTTGGCCATGACCATCGGCCGGTCCATCAGACTTTCACGTGAGCAGCGGGTGGACCCGGTGCAGGCGCTTGTCGACAGTCTCGCCGACACGCTCTACGGATACGGGCGAGTTCTCTTTCACGGCAAGGTGATCGATGTCGACAGGCGAACCGATGAGGGGTTCGCTCGCGGTTCGGTG
The DNA here is from genome assembly GCF_018588185.1 of Rhodococcus sp. WY5. Classification (NCBI taxonomy): domain Bacteria; kingdom Bacillati; phylum Actinomycetota; class Actinomycetes; order Mycobacteriales; family Nocardiaceae; genus Rhodococcus; species Rhodococcus sp. WY5. The sequence goes on along the minus strand of NZ_JAAMPR010000001.1, from coordinate 530,786 downwards.
CGGATCGCCGGCGTCGGAGACGAAGAGCTGGAAGTTCAGTTCCAGAACGAAAATCTGATCGCCGTCCAATCCGGAGTGATGGTGGCGATCGTGCCAGACCTGATCTGCATCGTCGAGGCCGATACCGCCGAACCCATCACCACCGAGGGCTTGCGGTACGGGCAGCGCGTTGCGGTCATCGGGATCGCGACCCCACCCATCATGAGAACCCCGGAGGCACTGGCGGTCTTCGGCCCGGCTAGCTTCGGGCTCGATCGCCCGTTCCTGCCGGTGGAGACACTCGAGCAACCTGTACTGGCAGAATAGCGAGCCGTGAGCAGGCTGCACGCGGTCCGGGAGGCCGACCTCGACGCGATCGCAGCGGGGGCGGTGGTCCTGGGCTGCGGCGGGGGCGGCGATCCACGCTTGTTCGTGGAATTGCTGCGTCCACTGATGACGTCTACTTCGGTGGAGGTCATCGCGCCGGACCAGTTGCCGGAGGAGGCATTGGTGATGCCGGTGGGAATCGTCGGATCGGCCCTGGCCTTGGAGGAGCAATTGCCCTCCGGGCGTGAGTTTGCAGATACTGCAGCAGCTTTGACGCGCTGGACCGGGAAGCGTCCGACCGCGGTGATGACTTTCGAAGGCGGTGGACTCAACGCTCTCTCCGGCATTGCGGCGGCGTTGGCGTTGGGAATTCCCGTGGTCGACGCGGACCTGCTGGGTCGAGCGATGCCGCGGCTCGATCACTTCTCTCTCGCCGCAGCCGGGTTGGAATTGTGCCCGGTCACACTCGCCCAGCCCGGCGGCCTCATTACCGTCGTCGACGGAGTGGATGTGCTCGGCGCCGAGGTAGCAGTGCGGTCGTTGATCGGGAGAACCAGCGGTTGGGGCGCTCTGGCGATCGCGTCGATCGATGCGCGGACGGTGCAGGAGGCGTGCATTCCGGGAACTCTCTCCCGAGCATACGAACTGGGTCAGCACATCGGGGCCCTGGGCAGTTGGCAGGAGATCGCGGAGAGCTCCGGGGCCCTGGTAATGGGGACTGGCCGGGTGCGTGCGGTCCGTCGTAGTCGTCCGGACACCGGCGATCGTCGGGGCAGCGTGATTCTCGAACACGATTCTGCGGTGATACGAGTCGAATTCGAGAGTGAGTTCCTGACCGTCGCGTTGGACGGCGAGATGATTGCAACGTGCCCGGACATCGTGACGTTGCTCGACGTGCGGACCGGCGCCTTCGTCTCGTGTGAATCCGTGCACCAGGGGCACGATGTGGCCGTGTTGGTTCTTCCCGGTCCACAGTGGTGGGCGGAAGAAGTGGGCAGATTGAAAGTTGTCGGCCCGCGGGCATTCGGGATCGACCACGACGCAGTGCTGATGGAGGCGCGATGAGCGCGAGTGTTTCGGCGTTGCTGAACAACCCGGCCTTTGTCGGGCTGTATCGACTTGCCGGGGAGGGTGATCCCGTCGTGACGACAGTGGGAGCACTCACCGGGGAATCGGCACAGTCGGCCGAGGCCGTGTCGGGTGCGGCGAGTTCAGGATCAGTTCTGGTGATTCTCGATCGAATCGACATCGGGGAGTGGAGATTCGACGCTCTCCTTCGGCGCACAGCGGCGACCGGCTGCCAGGTGGTCGCTGTGCACAGCGCTGCGGCGGAGGATGCGAATCTCTCGTTGCTTGCCGATCGGCTCGGACTGGTGGTGCTCGGAGTATCCGACCCGTGGCAGTTCAGCGTGGATCTTCGTGATCTTCTCTCGAATTCGCGGGCGGTGATGGCCGACGCAGTACTGCGGGCGACACACGCGGGCCAACGAGCCGGAGGAAGCGTCGAGAATTTTCTGTCGGTGCTACTGAACACTTTTCAGCGTTCATTCTTTCTCCTGGACTCGTCCGGACGTCCGATGACCGGCGCCGACCTGTTGTCAGACGCTGATCGAGCAGCTGCCGGTATGTTGTCGGGTCGCGGGGCGCCCACCACGGTCGAATTGGACTCCGGCGGGGTCCTGATTGCGTGCCCGGTGATGTCCGGCGCAGCCCGAGAGCCCTGGCTGGCGGTGCTGCTCCCGGTGCGTCAAAGCGTCGAAGAGGCTTCTCTCTCAGTGGTTCTCGACGTGGCCTCGTTGGCTGCCGGGCACCGACTGGCCGTTGCGCGCATGGTCGACGAGCGTGAAGCGCGCCGGCGTAGCGCGTTGCTCGGTGAACTGATCGACACGTCAGCAGACGCCACACCCGGACTGCTCCGGCGCGCACTCGACGCGGGTTGGATGCTGGACGGATGGCACATCGGCATCAAAGTCCTGGCGGTCGGTGAGGTCGACCTGGTGGCAAGACGCAGCGAGGTTGCAGATGCTCTCGCCGCCGAGGGAATCGACGCCAATGTCGTGGAACAGGCTGACGGCTGGGCGGCGTGGACGACTCTGCCAGGTGAGCCGCGACCGGAGGCGATCACCAGGATCGCCGAGTGCATCCGTGCAGCTCAGGCCAGGTTGGAACCCACGATGGAGACCTGGGTAGGTGTGGGACGCGCACACGACGGTCCGGCTGGAATCGGTTCGTCCCTGTCGGAGGCCGGGGATGCCGCTCGGCTCGCCGGTTCCCGATCTCAAACAGGTCGATTCCTGCACGTGGACCGCCTCGGGCTGGCGCAGTTGCTGCTGGCGTGGACGCGAACCGACACCTTCCAGCCTGCGGCTGCGGCATTGCTCGCACCGCTACGCGATTCCAATGGAGAGTTGCTCGAGACTCTGTCGACGTACCTCGACGAAGAATCGTCTCTGGCTCACACCGCAACCCGAATGGGCTTGCACCGCAACACGGTATCGAGTCGGATCGATAGAATTCAGCGCCTTCTCTCGGTCGATCTGGCCGATCCGGAAACCAGGCTTGCGCTCCACCTCGCCTGCCGGACGATCGCGCCGTGACGACGGTCTTCGCAGCTTCGTCTTGACAAGCGCGGGAGGTTCCTGCCATCCTCGTTGCCAGGTCACGAGTACCAGTGTTCAGCCCCGGCTTGCTGGTCGGCAACCCTCCTCCGCGGTGGGGTGCTCCGGGTGACGACCCGGCTGCGTTCGAAAACGAATGCGGCAAGCGCGGACTCTTCCGGGGCCATCTCCCGACGAACGAGTCCTTGAACGTGAGGATTGTCTTCGATGACTGCTGTATTGAGTGCCGACACCTGCTACACCACCGCGATTGCCAAGGTTTCGGGTGCCGACCTGCAGGTTCCATTGGTTCAGGGCGGCGAATGCTCCTACGCCAACTTCGACTACGCGGCCAGCGCGCCGGCATTGGCCCAGGTCACCGACCGTATCGCCGAATTGTTGCCCACGTACGCCAGCGTCCACCGCGGTGCCGGCTACGCGTCCCGGATCTCCACGCTCACCTACGAGAACGCTCGTGAATCCGTTGTTCGTTTCGTGAACTGTGCCGACGATCAGGTTGTCGTCTTCACCCGGAACACCACCGATTCGCTGAACCTGCTTGCGCAGTGCGTCCCCGGCAGCACCGTCGTCCTCGACGTCGAGCATCACGCAAACCTGTTGCCGTGGAACGACGCTCGTATCGTCACCGCCGCAGACACCATCGAAGAAACGATCGAGCGTCTGATCGGTGAACTGTGCACCAAGCCTGCCGCGCTGCTCGCAATCACCGGGGCCTCCAACGTGACCGGTGAGATCCTGCCGATTGCACGTTTGGCTGACATCGCTCACCGTTGCGGCGCACGTATCCTCGTCGACGCTGCTCAGTTGGCTCCCCACCGTCGCATCGACCTGCAGGAATGCGGCGTCGACTACGTAGCGTTCTCGGGCCACAAGCTGTACGCGCCCTTCGGCGCCGGCGTTCTCGTCGGCCGCCGTGACTGGCTCGACGAAGCTCAGCCGTACCTCGCCGGCGGCGGCGCCGTGCGTGAGGTGACCATCGAATCCACCGAGTGGGCTTGCGCGCCCGCACGCCACGAGGCGGGTTCCCCCAACGTGCTCGGTGCGGCAGCCATCGCGACCGCCTGCGAAACCCTGCACGCCCTGGACTTCGACGTGATCGCCGAGCATGAGAAGGCGCTCACCGCCCAGCTCACTGACGGCTTGTCCGCCATCGAGGGCGTCTCACTCGTGCGACTGTGGAACGACGCTCCCGACGCCGTCGGAATCGTCACCTTCACCGTCGACGGATTCGAAGCGGGCGAGATCGCCGCATTCCTCTCCGCCGAGCACGGCATCGGAGTTCGCGACGGTCGCTTCTGCGCACATCCGGTTCTCGCGCGCCTCGGCCTCTCCGGCGGTGCAGTTCGCGCCAGCCTCGGCCTCGGTAGCAGCTCGGACGACGTGACGCGGTTGGTCGACGCCGTGAACATCCTGGTTTCGAATCAGCGTGATTGGAAGTACGCGAAGACGGCAGGTGCGTGGAACCCTGTGCCCGAGACCCGCCCCTTCCTCGGAGCCGCAGACGACAATGCCGGCGCAGCCGAGTGCGTCTGAGCTGAGCTCGGTCCCCGAAAACTCGAACGGACAACTAGCATGGCAGCCATGGCACCAGCGGATTTTCCCGCCACCCCTTCGAGAGTGAGCATCACTCTCGGTCAGTGGTGCCGTCGCCATGTCGATCTGTGCCGCACCTCTTCAGGAATGTGTTCGAGCTGACGATTCGTCTCGCTCATCCCATACTTTTCTGATTTTCGGAGGTCTCACATGTCTTCACTCGCTTCGCATTCTCTGCACGTAGCGGTCGAGTTGACCGGATCCGGTCACCATCCGGCCGCTGAGGGCGCACCCGGCAACCTGCCCATCATCGGCGGCGACTACTGGGTGGACCTCACCGAGGGTGAAAAGGCTCTCGATTTGGCTTCATTCCCTACCAATGTGGTTCGGATTCGCGCTGCGGATCTGCGTGAGGCACAGCTCGAACGCGCACGGATACGCGCTGCCGTCGCCGAAGAAGGACGCGATCCCGACAGCGTCGCAGTGCTGGTCGATCTCGAGATTCTGATCGCGCCGGAGGCTCGCTCCGCTCGTAAGGAGCTTGCGCAGTTGGACAGCGCGTTGACCTCGCCGCGGGTTCCCGTTTCGCTTCATTACGTCGGAACGCCTTCCGGTCTCGGCAGTTTGATCGCCGATATCCGAGCTGCGGAGGTCGCCGACGGCGTTACGTTGCTGCCTCTCGCATTGCCTCGCACGCTCGAGCATCTGGTGGACAGCACCATTCCGTGGCTTCAGGATCGCGGACTTGTCACACCGTCCACCGCAGTCGACGAGGTTCTCGGGCGTTTCGGACTGCCGCCCCGTCAGCGCACGCTTGCGTCCTGATCGTCACCGATTGCATCTGCGTACAGGTGGAACAGCGACGGTAATTCGTCGGCACCGTCCACCTGTGCCAGAAGCGTCCAGCACTGCGCAGTGATCGACCGAGCCCTCGTGCCGATCCAGTTGGTGGGCAGTAGTTCCGGCGGCAACAGCGGATCCGGTTCCATGGCTCGCGTGAATTCCGCCGCGAGTTCGATGGTCATCGTGACAGCATCGGTACCCGGACTGTTCTGCAGTTTGTGCAGGCGTGCGGTCGCTACGTCGAGTAGCCGTTCGTATCCGTCAGCGATCTGGTCCAGTGGCCACAACTGCGCGGCAATCTTCACGGGGTCTTCGAGAGTGCCCACTTTCAGATCTCGAGTGGTGAGAGAAGACAGGTGCTGTTCGACGTCGAGTTCGGCGGCCGCATCGCGAATATACGGTTCCCAGGCGTGCGGCGAGACGTACAGACCGCCCTGGACGAGCGCGCCGCCGAGGTAAACGACCCTGGTGCGCAGCGCATCTCGCCCTTTCCGTGACGACTCCGGAATTGCGAATCCGGCCAGGTGCCAGTACCCGTCCCACGGCGTCACAGTGTCGCGGTCTTGTCGATAGGCCAGCCGAACGAATTCGACGTCGGGTTCCATCTCGCGCAGGGCTTTCGGCGTTGCTCGTAGCGTGGCCTGCCGCCCGCGACCTTCCTGAGTGAACTTCCCCTCGGTGACCAACCGCTTGATGCACAGCCGAACCTGTTGATCAGTTTTGCCGAGGGCGTCGGCGGTGGCATAGAGGGTGTGCCCGTCGACAGTTCCGTCCGTGCGCAGTAGTCCCTCGATCAAGATCCTCGTGGGTACATCGACGTCCCTGTCGGTCATCGCCATGTCCTTTCCTCGCTTCTCGACATCTTCGCCCACAACTGTACTATCGAATGCAATACGATCGTTTCAAATTCGTACGTTAGGGCGGGAAGATGGCAGCGGAATCGATGAGCGAGGGCAAGAGTAAGCCTCGTTTACGCAGGTGGATGGTTACTTCCCTGGCGGTGGTCGTTGTTCTGATCGCGACTCTGGTGGGCTGGACGCTGTACCAGAACACCTATGACATCCGTGAGGAAAAAGTGACGATCACCGGGGGATCGGTGCCGCTCCAGGGAGTCCTTGCACTGCCCGAACACGGTGACGGTCCCTTCGGGCTCGTGGTTTTCGTCCACGGAGACGGCCCGGTCGATGCAACACATGAGACGTTCTATCGACCGGTGTGGGAGGCGTTCGCAAAGGCGGGGTACGCGTCACTCTCCTGGGACAAGCCGGGGGTGAATGGGGCACCGGGCAATTGGCTCGACCAGAGCATGGACGATCGCGCGGCAGAAACGGAAGCGGCAATCGAGTGGGCGCGGGGACGTTCGGATATCGATCCGTCTCGGATCGGTCTGTGGGGTGCAAGCCAGGCAGGGTGGGTGATGCCCAAGGTGGTGAACCTCGACCCGGACGTAGCGTTCGTCATTGCCGTGGGTCCCGCGATCAACTGGCTCCAACAAGGCGAATTCAATACCCTAGCCGAACTTTCCGAGAGAAATGCGTCGGCCGACGAGTTCGAGAAAGCGCGGGTCGATCGTGCGAAGAACTTGGATCAGTTGGCCCGTGATGCATCGTTCGACGATCTCGTGGCCTCCGGCGAGGCCGACGGTCTCACCGAAGACCGGTGGAACTTCATCCGAAAGAACTACCTCTCGGATGCGCGAGCCGATCTCGAAACCGTGAAGGTTCCGGTGCTCTTGATCATCGGCGGACAAGACGTCAACGTCGACGTGGCTGATACCGAAAGGGTGTATCGCGAATTGTTGGACACTCCAGGGCAATTGGTGGTCAAGAAGTACCCCGACGCTACGCATTCGATCGTGGACAAGGATCTCGAAGACTCGGAAGTGAGGTCCGCTCTGGTGGCCGTCCTTGCTCCCCGTTCGATCTTCGCTCCCGGCTGTCTAGCGGATCAGACTGCATTTTTGGAGGGAATTCATGGCTGACGGAATCACGGTTGTCGCACTGGGTGGTGCCGGTGCCATGGGCTCGGCAGCAGTTCGTCTGGCCGCAACATTGCCGGGAATCGGCAAGGTAGTAGTCGCGGATCGCGATATCGATGCTGCGAAGCGTCTTTCAGTTGAACTGGCGCAGGCGTCAGCGGAAGTCGAGGCGCGCAGCATCGACGTCACGGACGGTCGCACGCTACGTGAATTGCTTGACGGCGCAGACGTGGTCGTCAATACGGTCGGACCGTTCTTCCGTTTCGGCGTCGGCATTCTCCAGGCAGCGATCGAGACCGGGACTCACTATCTCGACATCTGCGACGACTGGGAGCCGGCCGTCGACATGCTGGAATTGGACTGTGCCGCGAGGGGAGCCGGAATCTGTGCGGTAGTCGGCATGGGCGCAAGTCCCGGGATGAGTAACCTCCTGGCCGCGATGGCAGTCTCGCGATTGGACGTGGTCGACGATCTGTATACAGCCTGGCCGGTTGATGTCGAGGGCGAGGACGAGTCGGTGGACACATTGAGTGCAGCCGCCGTTCACTGGATGCAACAGATCAGCGGCCAGGTTCCGGTGGTTCGTGCGGGGCGAATCGTCAACGAAGAACCGTTGCGTTCCATCGCACTCGAACTGCCCGGCGGACGTCGGGGGAACGCTTACGTGGTCGGGCATCCGGAGCCGGTGATGTTTCATCGGACCATCAATCCTGCGGGGCATTCGGCAAATCTGATGGTCATCACACCGGAAACCGTGGCGTTTCTCGACGTTCTCCGCGCCGACATCGACAAGGGGAGAATCGATCTCGACTCGGCCGCTGAAGAATTGGGCAAGCCTTCGCTCGGACGGATGATCCGTGCTGCGCCTCGAATGCTCACGCGCGCCGGCCACGGATCCTTGCCGTTGTTCTTCGCCTCGGCGACAGGGGCGCTCGAAGGTCGAGAGATGCGCGTCGTGGCCCGGATTGCAGACGATTCACCGGTGTCGGAGTTGCTGTCGGACATGGCCGGTGCAACCGGAATCCCCTTGGCGCTCGGCCTTGCTCAGGTGGTGTCCCGGCTCGCCGACGGAACGATTTCGGATCGGATCGGTGTGCACTCACCCGAGAGCGTCGTCGACCCGGAAGTTCTGTTCACTGCGCTGGCGCGGTTGTTCGATCGAACCGACTGGAGTGAGATCGTCACCGTCGAATCCGAGTTCCGCTAGTCAGTTCGCGGCGTGTGATTCGATGCGACTGCGGATTTCGGTCTCGACGCGATCGGCGTCCTTGGGGCTGAACGAAGGCGATCCGTGGCCGGCGAGAGTGAGTACCACCGCGGTCTCCTTCCACGGGCGTGAAAGATCCAGGCTGTACCACGAGCTGAAATCTGTTGTTCCCCAGATTCGTAGGCGTCCGCTCAGCCATGACATGACTCCGAGGTCGACGGATTCGATCTGCGAGTACAGGACGAACTTGCTGACAAACGGAAAGTAGTAGTGGCGGATCGTGACGCCCTGATCGTCGATCCGGACGGTCCTGTCCTCGTAGATCGTTGATGTCCCTGTACTCACAGTGAAAACCCGGTCCCTGCTGTTCGACGCTCTCGGCGGATGCCGAAAACCAACCATACAGTCTCTACTGGGGTGGGTGGCCCGCCCGAGTGTCAGGCGCTGGTGGGCCTTGAGACGACGAGATCGCTCACCGCGATCTGGGCATTGCCGATTGCCGTCTGAACTGGTTCGCAACTGCTCGATGCTCGGGCGAGCGCAAGAACTGCGGTGAGCAGGGCAGCGTCGGGTTGTCCTTCGAACGGTCCGCTCTGGACATCGAACTTTCCAGCTCGCAACTGCTTTCGGGCGTTGATTCCCAGTTGTGAAATGACCTCGTCCATCGCGGTCAGGCATTGGGCGAGCGCTCCGATCGACCAGTAGAGATCGGCTGCAACGACGGGTGTCCCCGACGCCACGGTGCCGGCGCGGCGTAATCGGTTGTGGGTGTCGAGGAGTATCTCGGGCAGCCTGTGGTCTGCGCAGTGTTCCATCCCGCCGCCTCCGTAAGGTGTAAAGTTAGGTTATTCAATTACGGTAGGGCAGGACGGTAAGGGATGCAAGTAGTTTTAGACGATTACGTCGCCGGTGCGTCGTTTGCGACCGACTTGGTCAATACCTCGCCCCGCGTGTGGGTGGAGGCAGGTGACGCGTTGGCTGCCCCTCAGGCGCTTCACGATCTACTGGACGAACATGGACTCTCGCCGGATGCGCTCACCAACGGACGTCGGCTTACCAGCGGTGAACTTGCTGAGGTCAAGGAACTCAGAGAGGGGATTCGTTCGATTCTCGATGCTCCGACTTCTGATGAGCTCGTTGATCGCACTCATCGACTCCTGCAGACCGTTCCGCATCACGTCCGACTCGTGCCTGATGCCCGGTCCGACTATCGATGGAATGCGGTACCGGACAGCAGAATCAATCTCACCGGCGAACTTGCGCTGTTGATCGGCTACTCGTTGCTGGGGACTCTGCGCACATTGGGGTACGAACGATTCCGCCCATGCGCCTCGCCGACGTGCAACGGGGTGTTCGTCGATACAAGCCGTGGAGGGCGACGCCGCTACTGCATGCCGGCGTTGTGCGGCAACCGAATCAACGTCGCGAATCACCGTCAACGGCAGCGTCGTACTTAGCGTCTGCGCTTGCCCGGTCGATAGTGACAATCGAACAGAGTACGGCCGACTGTATGGGGAACTTCAACGAGATACAGACCACGTCAGTCCCGCACGATTGTCGCCATGGCAACTCCTAGTAGATGGCGGCTCGTATGAAAGCCCGTTCTGTCTCCGCGACAGCAGTTATCAGCGTTGGCGTTTTCACCCTGGCCGGGTGTGGCGGCGCATCCAGTCCCGAAGGTTCAGTCGGTGAGTATGCAAAGGACGGCAGTTTCACGACTGTCATCAACGCCGATCCCGGAAATCTGCACCCTCTGATCACCAACCTTACGTCGACTCAGATCGTGAACGCGTACTCGTACGATTCGTTGATCGACATCGACGCGCAAACACGCACTGTGCGTCCCTATCTGGCGGAGAGCTGGAGTGAAGAAGGGAACACGCTGAAGTTCGTGCTCAAGAAGGGCATCACTTGTGCCGACGGCACTTCCTTCACCGCACAGACCGCGGCCGATGACATCAACTGGGTCATGGATCCTGAAAACGCTTCACCGCTACGCGGATCCACTGTGCCGATGTCGACTTCGGCCTCAGCGGACGGTGACGAACTGACGGTGACTACCGCCGAGCCAGCGCCCTTCCTGCTCTCTCGAATCGGCGCGTTGCGGCTTCCGTGCGCTGCGACGCTCGAAGATCCGGCCAGCATCCGTTCGAGTAGTAACGGAACGGGTCTGTTCAAGGTCACCGAAGTTGTTCCGAACGATCACATCACGATGGAACGCCGCGACGGTTACACCTGGAGTCCGAACGGCGAGACCACTTCCGACACTCTCGGAGTGCCGAAAACAGTGACGATCAAGATTGTCACCGATCCCAGTACGACGGCGAATCTTGTTCTCACCGGCGGAGTGAATGCCGCAGCGGTCACCGGTTCGGACGAGGAACGAGTCTTGGCCGCGGGTCTGGATTCGAAGACTTACACCACGTTGTCCGGCGAGTTCATCTTCAATCATTTCGCGGCCCTACCCACGGCAGACCGTGCTGTACGGCAGGCCCTCGTGCAGGCAGTAGACCTGGACGACTACACCGAGATCACCACCGGCGGTAAAGGAACCCGCGCACGTGCCCTCGCGGTTTCGGAACCCCTTGCCTGCGACTACAACAGTGTTGAAGGAACGATTCCCGAGTTCGACGTCGACGCAGCAAAGAAAACGCTGTCCGACGCAGGTTGGAAGGCGGGTCCCGACGGCATCCTGACGAAGGACGGGCGACCGCTTGCCCTCAACGTGATTTTCAACAACTCACGCGATACGAACTCTGCCGCCGCGGAATACGTGGCAACACAGTGGGAAGGACTGGGCGCGAGAGTGAAACTGACCGGCGGCGACTACAGTTTTGTCATCGCCAACACATTCAGCACCACCGACCTGTCGTCGTGGGACGTTTCCATCGGTTTGACGCTGGGGAGTGATACGCCGAGCATCTTTGCCAAGTACTTCACCGGCCCGCCCAAACCTGAAGGAGTGAACTTCGCTTCCCTCGACAACAAGAAGTACATCGAATTGTCCACTGAGGCTTCGCTTCTTCCCGGTGACGAGTCCTGCAAGGTCTGGGAGGAAAGTGAGCGGGCATTGTTCAAGGACGTCGACCTGCTGCCGGTATCCACGACTCCCGCTCACATGTTCTTCAACGGGGCAACGTCGATCTATCCGCCATCGAGCGGAATCCTTCCGGGCTCGGCGATCCGTGTCCTGAAGTAGGACCCTCGGCAAACGCTCACTTTCGGGTATTGATCATCCGAAGAGCAAACCGAAATACCACCGCAGCACCCGCACCTGCAGCCAGGCCGGCGACGACATCGGCAAGAAGGACACCGACGCCTATGCCCAGGACGGCAGCGGCGGCGACAGCAAGGGCTACGTCAGCACGAGGAGCGGCGATCGCGGCATCCTTTCCCCGAGTATCGAACGAGCACCCATCTCAACGGAGCATGTCACGAAACTGTCGTCCGCAGGTGTATCAACAGCAAAATGTGTGAAACGCGTCGGCCCCGACGGAGTTGGACTCCGCCGGGGCCGGGCTGTGTGTACAGCGCAGTGTGTATTGCGCGCTGGCTCAGTGTGTCGGAACGGATTCCTTCGAGGGGGTCGGGGACGTATCGGTGTGCTGGCTACCAATCTCCTTGCGGGAGTTGGAGCTGTTGAACCGAGGGAGGAAACCGGCCAGGACGAGTGCGACGACGGCGGATCCGGCAGCGAGGGCCATGACGACGCGGAAAGCGTTCTCCGACGGCAGCGTTGCCCCACCGATGGACATGGTCATCTGGGCGATGACGACACCCGCGATGGCGCTGGCGAATGATGTACCGAGGGAGCGCATCAGGGTGTTGAAGCTGTTGGCTGCACCGGTCTCGGACGGAGGAACAGCCCCCATGATGAGAGCGGGCATCGCGCCGTAAGCCATACCGGTACCGGCGCCGATGATCACGGCGATCACGATCAGTTCCCAAATCGAGTGCATGGCGAAAATGCCGATGCCGTAACCGATTGCGACGACAACGGCGCCGAGCATGAGCGTCACCTTGGGGCCGTGCGAATTGGTGATACGTGAGGACAGCGGAGAGATCAGCATCATGATGATGCCGGAGGGAGCCATGACCAGACCCGCGGTGAGCATCGAACCGCCTAGGCCGTAACCAGTGACTTCAGGCAACTGGACTACCTGGGGAAAGACCATGCTGGCGGCGAACATCGCGAATCCGAACACGATCGATGCGAGGTTGGTGAAGAGCACCTGGCGGCGGATGGATACGCGTAGATCCACCAGCGGCTTGGGGGTGCGTAGTTCCCACCAAGCCCAGAATCCGAATATCAGGATCGCGGCGCCGAACAGGGAAAGCGTGAGCGTGCTCGTCCAACCCCAGTCGCCACCCTTGGAAATGGCCAGTAGTAGAGCGATGAGGGCGGCTGAGAGCGAGATTGCCCCGCCGAAGTCGAACGTGCCACCTGTGCGAACCGTCGATTCGGGGACCAGGACGACAACAAGAACGGCCGCAAGAGCGCCGAGCACGGCTGACGCCCAGAACAGGACGTGCCAGTCGGCGTACTCGGCGATCAAAGCCGCGATCGGAAGACCTAGAGCGCCACCGACTCCCAGTGAAGCGCTCATCATCGCAACAGCGCCGGCGAGCTTCTTGGGCGGAAGCACGTCGCGCATCACACTGATGCCCAGCGGAATGACGCCGGCAGCAAGGCCCTGCAGGATTCGGCCGGCAACGAGGGGGATAACGCTCGAACTGAGTGCTCCGACCACCGAACCGGTGACCAACAGCGCCATGCTGATCAGGAGTAGACGCCGTTTGCCGAACATGTCGCCCAAGCGGCCCATGGTCGGGACGGCGACGGCAGCTGCGAGCAGCGTGGCGGTCACAGCCCACGCGGTATCGGACGCCGGCGCGTTCAGGTACTCGGGCAGATGCGGGATGATCGGGATCACCAGCGTCTGCATGAGCGAGACGACGATGCCGGAAAACGCCAGAACAGCCACCACTGCGGTGGTGGCTGGCGACTTCGTTGTCTGTGGCGGCGTTGTCGGTGGTGGTGAAGTGGTTGACGACATTGCGGTAACTCCATCGGAGGAAGAACGAATAATGGTTTAAGTCAGTTGCTTGAACTAAAGTTAAATCAAGTGACTGACTTAACGGAAGGCTGTGTCTCCGATCGTGACGAATATCTCCGGTGCCGAGCAGCTTCGGATGGTCGAGGATGATGGTGTCCATGACTACGAGGACTGAGGACGCGTCGGCCGATGTCGGCGGCGCCGCAAATTCCGCGCGCTCTGCTGCAACCCGAGACCGCATTCTCGCCGTCGCCGAGCAGTTGTTCGCAGAACATGGAGTCTTCGCGGTTTCGAACCGTCAGGTGAGCGAGGCGGCAGGTCAGGGCAACAATGCTGCCGTCGGATATCACTTCGGAACCAAGACCGATCTGGTCCGCGCGATCGTGAACAAGCATTCCCAGCAGGTCGAGAAGAACCGTGGCGAACTGCTGCGTGAGATCGAAGGGTCCACAAATGTTCGTGACTGGATTTCGTGTCTGGTTCGGGCGTCGACCGATCACTACGCCGAAATGGGTGGCCCGACCTGGTATGCGCGGTTCAGCGCGCAGATTCTCACCGACCCGGTCCTGCGGAAAATCGTCTACGACGAGGTACTGGCCTCGCCCACCCTGCAGGAGACGCTTCGGGGACTCTCTGACTGTCTGGCCGACATGCCGATGAGTGTTCGACGCGCCCGCGCGGACATCGGACGCAATGCGATCGTGCACATGTTCGCCGAACGTGAGCGCACGCTTGCCGAAGAGGGGCCGGACGCGGTCACGTCATGGGAGGACTTCACGACCGATCTCGTCGACGCGCTGGTCGGACTTTGGACGGCTCCGATCAGCCGCTGACCGGCCGTTTGTCCGCGCTAGCCGCCCACCCCGGGGCAACCCTGCGGGATGGATCTCGCGTCGGTGGAAGATCCAGGAGCAAGCCGACTCCGGCAAGAATGACGACGAGCCCGCCGACGAGCGCGAAGGTGACAGGTTCGTGCAACCACAGCACTCCGATAGCTGATGCCGAAATCGGAACGAGAAGCGTGACGGCCGATGCCGCGACTGGACCCGCCTGACGAATTATCCAGAAGTAGACCAGGTAGCCACCGGCGGTAGCCCCCAGCCCCAGGGCTACCACGGCGATGAGTGGGCCGACGGTTATGGGCCCCGGAGGGGGAGCGACGGCGGACACCGGCACCAAGAGGGCGACCGCGGCAAGTTGCTGGCCGAGGGCCAGCGTCAGGGGTGGAGTGTCCTGGAACGACTTTCGTGCGTAGACACCTCCGACTGCGTACAGCAGCGCCGCGGTCAAAGATGCGCCAATGGCCAGCATTGCGCGACTGTCGATCGTTGACGGAATTCCGCCGACAAGCACCGAGACGCCGACGATGCCGATCGCGACCCCCGAGAGTTTTCGCCAGGTGATCTTTTGTCGAAGCCAGAAAGCGGCGACGAATACGGTGAACATCGGAGTCGTGGCATTCAGGATCGACGCCGTCGACGAGTTGAGGCCGACGATCGCAGTTGCGACAAGTGTCAGGGGCCCAGCGACGTTGAGGGCAGCCAGCAGTAGGAATGCAGGAAACCGATGACCGACCGCGCGCCAGGTCGATCTGCTGGAAGCAGTTATCAGCGCGAGAACCAACGCTGCAACAATGAAGCGGCCGTGCGTCGTGCCGACGGCGCCGAGAGTTGGTGCTGCCACAGCAACCAGGGGGAACGAGCTTCCCCAAAGCATGCCGACCAACAGCAAAGCTCCAACTACGGCGAATCGGCTGCTGCCGATTGCTTTCAAGTTCTTCATTGCTCCTCTTCGTCGACGACCACGCGGACATGGATGGTCGATGCCAGACCTACCCTATACCCCCGGTAGGTATAAGGTTGAGTGTGTCATGATGCTGTAGGTGATCCGAGACTGGGGACGCATTATTCGTTCTCCTGCAATGGTTTATGTGCTGAGATGCTGTACGCGCAGACCTTCAAGTTATCTCCAATATACCTATAGGGGGTATATTGATTGTGTCGGGCTCGCTTTCCGGGCCACATCCGTCCAGCAAAAGAACAGGAATCCCAATGAGCAGTTGTGGCTGTGGCAACACCCCGAAGTCTGACGCCAAAGGCGATGTCGGCGCTGTCGGTTCGGCGATGCCGACCGGTGGGAAAGACCTACTCACCGCTGGCAGTAGTGAACTCGTCGAATGTCGGGTCATGCCGGGCAGCGTGATCGAGAAGGTGCGTGCCGAAGCGGAAGGCCTGTTTCGTGACTTCGAAGGAAATCGGTACTGGTTCTGCTGCAAGGGATGTGGTCCTCGGTTCGACGCAAATCCCAGGAAGTATGCTGACGTGAGCTGAGCGAAAAGTGGTGGTGCAGGCGATGGCTGCACCACCACTTTCGTTGTAGCGCTTCGGGGTTCAGTCGGACCGTCGACGTCAGACGGGGCGAGCGCACGCCACTGGGTAGCCGTCAAGGTGCATTCGCCTCGGGTGGTTTCGTACGTCGCCTGTCCGGGCAATTCAGCAACCGTCTCCCGAGGCCAAAGTGCTAATCCTGCAACGGTTCCCACTGCGGCAAGCGCTGCAAGGATGCTCCAGGTGACCGCAAATCCCGCGCTCGAACCAACCCATCCGGCGATCGGATAGGTGACAAGCCAGGCAAGGTGCGACAGGGAGAACTGGGCTGCGAACACCTCCGGAATACTTGCGGGGTCGACGGAGCGCCGAAGTACTTTTCCGGTCGGCGTGACGATCATGGCCATCCCGGCGCCGACGAGTGCCCACACTGCGGCAGTGAG
Source organism: Rhodococcus sp. WY5 (assembly GCF_018588185.1). Classification (NCBI taxonomy): domain Bacteria; kingdom Bacillati; phylum Actinomycetota; class Actinomycetes; order Mycobacteriales; family Nocardiaceae; genus Rhodococcus; species Rhodococcus sp. WY5. The sequence goes on along the minus strand of NZ_JAAMPR010000001.1, from coordinate 514,474 downwards.
CATCCACGTGAATACACCCGCCACGGCGAGGGCTGCTGCCGCGCTGGCACTGACGACCAAGACAACGGAACCTGCTGTCATCACAGTGCGTTCAGCGGTTCTGTCGAGAACGCGTGGAAGAAGCAGCGCGGTCACCAACGTGCCGGTGCCTGACGCGGCAAGCATCCACGCCACGTCGGATTGGGTTCCACCGAGCTCGTCGCGGACGTAGTTGACGGTGTTGACCACCACGATCGATCCGGCTGCTGCCACCACGAGATTGAGTGCCATGATGCCGCGCAGTCGCGGTGTGGTCACGAAGATTCGCACCCCCGACGCGATCCGATCCCACGCCTTGCGGTGAGTACTCCGACGAGCGTTGGGGATTCGGGTGGCCAGCACGAGCAGTGCCGAGACCGCAAAGCCCACGGAGGTGGCGACGAACAACAGGTTGAATGTCATGAAGGACAGTGCGACTGCGGCAAGAACAGGGCTGAGCAGGCTTTCCATCGTGTAAGCGACCTGCGAAGCCGACAGTGCGCGGGTGAAATCGGCCTCGTCGGTCACGATGTCAGGGATGACCGCTTGGAACGTGGGAGTGAACGCTGCCGATGCAGCTTGGAGAACACCTACCAGCACGTAGATGTGCCAGATCTCGCTGACGAAGGGCAATGCGATCACGACCGCTGCGCGAATGGCGTCGAGGGCAACGAGGAAAGCCCGTCTCGGCAACCGGTCTACGTACGCCGCCGCGAGTGGAGCGATCACGACGTACAGGGACATCTTGATCGTCAGCGCGGTGGCCAGCACGGCTCCGGCGCTCGGTCCGGCGAGTTCGTAGGCGAGTAGACCCAGGGCAACCGTCGCCAACCCGGTGCCGAACAGCGCGATGATCTGGGCGCTGAAGAGCAGGCGATAGTCGCGAATCAAGAACAGACGCAGGCTGTTCCGTTCCGGTGCGGAGTTAGCGATCCGGTTCATCTGGTTTCACTCCCGCGACAAGATTGAAAGCTCCGGTCAGGACATTGAGGGCGACGATTCCGACTACGTCGGCGATCTCGCGATCACCGTAGCCGTGCGCTCGAAGGCCCGTGATGTGTTCGTCTGAAATCGAGGCAGGCTCCCGATAGACGCGAAGCCCGAGGTCGATCATTGCCGCGATGGCGGGATCGGCCGAGGTGCCCGCGCGGGCACGCTCGATCTCGTCCGCCTCGACGCCGTTGGCGTGCGCGGCGGCGACGTGGGCTTCGAGGCAAACAGCGCAACCTTGCTGGACCTGCACAGCGATAGAGATTCGCTCGGTGATCTTGCGGCTGAGTTTCGCTCGCTTCATTGCCCGGCTGAGTTGCAGATAGCCACCCAGTACGGCGGGCGAATGAGCCATCGCCGCGACCATGTCACCGACCTGTCCGTGACGGTTCACGAGTTCGGCGAGAAGGTCTTTAGATGCACAGACAGCGGTGGTGGGCGTGAGAGATGCAAGGCGCGACATAACGAGTCCTAAGTGGTTCCGCCGGTGGTGGGTTCGGCTGGTGACAGCCGGCCGAACCCACCACCGGAGTTGGTCAAGAATTGACGGTGGATTGAACGGTTCGAGGATCGTCGACCTTGGTCGACCGCATCACGATCGCGGTGATTGCTGCGCCAACCACTGCGATGGCGGCTGCTCCGAGGAACACGGCGGAGAAACCGTTCGTCAACTCCGTCAGGTCGCCGAGTTGATCAGCGCCGAACACTGCTGCGATCGCGGTCATCACCGCGAGGCCGACAGCCGAGCCGACCTGGTAACTGACGTTGACGATGCCGGAAGCCAATCCGCCCTCTTCCGGGCGTGCAGCCGAAATCGCCGTACCGAGTGAGGGAATGAACGCCAGCGTCATACCTGCCGCAGCCACGAGCGACGCCGGCAGTACGTCGACCCAGAAGTTGCCGGTGGGCCGGATCAACGACATCCAACCCAAACCGATTCCCAGTACCAGCAATCCGGTCACGATCATCGCTTTTGCACCGAAGCGTGCCATGGCCCGTGGTGCCACGACGACCATGCCGAGCATGACGAAGATCGTCATCGGCAGCAGCGCCGCACCGGCCGGGAAGGCGCTGTATCCGAGCACTTGCTGCAGGTACAGGTTCAGGAAGAACCACATCGGTATCCAGGCGGCGCCGAGCACGAGCTGAGCGATGTTCGCGGCACCGAGGTTGGGCGCCTTGAAGATTCCCAGACGCACCAGAGGTTCCCGACGCTTCGACTGGATCAATACGAATGCACCCAACAGAGCGGCCGAAACGGCGAGCGCCAGCCACGTCTGCCCGGATCCCCATCCGACATCAGGCGCTCTGACGATGCCGAAGACTCCGACAGCAAGACCTGCGGTGACAGCGAGTGCGCCGAGGAAGTCGATCGACCCGGTACGTGCCGGTGCGTTCGGCATCAGGAGGGGAGTAGCGATCAGCGCGATGACAGCGATGGGAATATTGAGGTAGAACACCCAAGGCCAGCTGGTGTATTCGGTGATGACGCCGCCGAGGAACACGCCGGCCGTACCGCCGGCCGGGGCGGCAGCGCCGTAGATGGACAGCGCCTTGGTCATCTCTTTCTGCGTGCTGCCGAACAGCATCATCAGCAAGGTGAGCGCCGACGGCGCGATGAGTGCGGCGCCTGCGCCCTGGACTGCACGGCCCGCAAGTTCGACGGCGACGTTACCGGCGGCACCGGCGACAACGGAACCGATCAGCAGGATCAGCCAACCAGCGGAGAACACTCTGCGGGCGCCGAACAGGTCGGACAGGCGGCCGCCGAGGAGGAGTAGCCCGCCGAACGCGATGACGTACGCATTGAAGACCCAGGTCAGGCCTTCTTGGGAAAAGCCGAGATCGCTCTGCATCTGGGGGAGAGCGACGCCGATGATGGAGGTGTCCATGATGACCATGAACTGAGCGGCGGCGATCAACGCCAACGCCCACCACTTACGGGTGGATTTCGGTTGTGTGGACATTCTGAGTTCCTTACCTGTACGGGGTATAGGTGATGCTTGTGTGGTCAAGGGGTGTCGTAAGCGGGCCTGGGTGACATCGGCGCAGCGCTTCGTTGGGTGCACGGGGAAATGCTGCTCTTGGAACTCATTCGGCCGGCGCTCTGCGTAGATGCGCATCGGATCTCCTTCGAGTGAATTCAGGGTGTTCGAGTAGTTCGTTGCATACCCTAGGGGGGTATGGTACAAATTGCAACAGGTTCGATGTCAAGGAGTGCAGAACCTGACGCAGACGGCAACGAAAGTGCTGCCGACCCAAACTTTGGAGGGCAAGATGTTCAGCGACAACGGCTACACACTGGAATTGGCAACGTCGGAGGCGGCCGTCGGCAACCATGTCCCCTTGCAGTTCCGGATCCTGGATCCGGTTGGAACTCCGTTGATCCGGTACACGGACACCCACGACAAGCAGTTGCATCTGATCGTGGTCGGTCTGGACCTGACCGGATTCCAGCACGTGCATCCCGAATTGGACGAGAACGGAAACTGGCATGTGTCAGTCGATTTCGATCATGCGGGAGGCTATCGAGTATTCGCTGATTTCACTCCGGACGGTGGTGACGGAATCACGCTCAGTGCGGATGTGCGCGTCGCCGGATCCTACGATCCTCGGCCGTTGCCCGCTGCTGCTGCCGCCACGACGGTCGACGGCTATACCGTCTCCCTCGAAGGCGCGGCCCATGCCGGCCAGACATCGAAGCTCACGCTCTCGGTCAGTCGTGACGGAATCCCGGTCACAGACTTGCAGCCCTACCTTGCCGCATACGGGCATCTGGTCGCGTTGCGTGCCTCCGACCTCGCCTATCTCCATGTCCATCCGGACGGCTACCCCGGTGACGGTGTCACGCCGGCCGGACCGGCAATCACCTTCTACGCCAACATGCCGAGCGCCGAGGATTACCGGTTGTTCTTGGACTTCAAGCACGGCGGAGTGGTGCGTACGGCGGAATTCACGCTGACGGCCGACAATGCGACCACGTCTGGGGCCGAACACTCGAGCCACGCGCACCACGGGCACTGAAACCGAATGAGTTTCGCAGCAAAGGGAAAACGGGCATGGGCAATCGCCATGCATCCATCTGTTCGTGCAGTAGCGAAATGCGTGGCGATGTGCGCAGTGATTGCTCTGCAAGACAACGGAAGTCGAAGAGTCTCCGCACATCGCCCCGGTAACGAGAATTGTTGCGAAGTCACGCGTTGACGAACAGGAGGACATCGAATGTCGGAAGCGACAGAAGTGGGCAGTGCGCCAAGCAGTGCTCCAAACAGTGCCCAAGGCAGTGATGCGACCGGCGATGCATGCTGCACGAGTGATTCGCACGGCTACATCACCGCCAAGGGCGACTACCTGGCGCGTCTGCGTCGCATAGAAGGTCAAGCTCGCGGCCTGCAGCGCATGGTCGACGAGGACAAGTACTGTATCGACATCCTGACGCAGGTGTCGGCGATGACCAAGGGCCTCCAGGCGGTGGCCATGGGCCTGCTCGAGGACCACATCGGCCACTGCGTCGTCAAAGCCGCTGTTGCCGGTGGGCCCGAGGCGGACGCGAAGATCAAAGAAGCGAACGACGCGATTGCGCGATTGGTCCGCTCATAGAATTGTGATGAACATTGATACCTTGGTGCGCATGTTCAGTATCGAGATCCGTCGTACATTCGCTGTGAGGCAGGGGCTTCCGGCACCGGTGCGGGACGCGAAGAACTTGCCGCCGCTGATGCCTGCCGAGGGATTTCGCGTGACGATGCGAGTGGCGTTCTCGTTCGAGGACGACCAACTCGGAGAACGTGGATGGTTTGTCGACACGGACGCTCTGGACGAGTCCGTCATTCGAGAACGTTGCGATGTGGGCTTTCACTGAACTTGCGTCCAGCATTCCTCAGCTGACCTACGTCGAACTCGACAACGAGACGATCGGTGTGGCAACGAGATACGTCAGATCACAAGGATCTGACGTATCTCGTTGACGCACCGCCTTCGGTCGACCGGCCTACTGGTAGAGGCGCAACGCAGAACCGATGAAGGTCTTACCGAATGCGAGTCCGGCCTTGTTGAAGTAGAAGCTCAAGACCGTATCTGCAAAGGGGACTGCGGACACCGTTTTGGTGATCTGTGATTCGGCGTCTGCCCACTCCGCGCACGCTGCTTCGCCGGTCAAACCGGAGGCCTTGGCAACGGCTGCTTCGTAGGCGGGGTTGTTGATCGAAGAGAAGTTCTTACCTGCTGCCGGAGCAGGACCGGAGAAGAACGGGACGAACCCGCTGGGAACCGAATTGTTGATCTGGATCCACGCGATGTCCCACTGGTTGTTGTCCTTGCCACTGAGCATGACGTCGACAACCTTGGTCTGGTCGGCTCCTGTCACCTCGACGGTCGCACCGAGGTCGGACCATGCCGACTGGGTGAGCTCGGCTGCCGCGCTGCGCGCATCTTCGCCGGCAGCGTAGAAGAGGCGGAGGGTCAGCGGCTTTCCGTCCTTGCTTCGTTTGCCGTCGGAGCCGGCGGTCCAACCTGCAGCGTCCAGTGTTGCCTTTGCTGCGCTGAGGTCGAAGTCCGGAATGTTGCCTGCGACAGAGTCGTACACACAGGCTCGGGGCTCGACGGAGACAAGACTTGTTGCACGGGTGCCCTGGCCGCCGGTGATGACTTCAGCGAGATCGTCGAGATTGACAGCCTGGACGAGAGCTTTTCGAACGGCGGGATCACTGGTCGGATTGTCCGCAATCTGATTGAAGTACATCTGACCGGCGGGAAGTGGGCGCTGGACCGAGTCGAAATTGGCGGCATCGATGCGATCCTTGTCCGGACCGGCGATCGGAGATGCGCTCAGTTCGCCTGAGAGAAGCTGGTTTGCTGCGGTGCTGACATTGGGTGCCATGACAGCAATGACTGTCTTGGGGACACCCGGTGTGTCGGAGGTGGTGTCGTCGGGCCCCCAGCTGTAACCGTCACGACGCTCGAACGTGTAGTGGTCATTGGCCGAGACTTCGGTGACTTCGAACATGCCGGAGCCCAGCGACTTGTTGTTCGAGGCGGTCGGATCTTCGAGTCCGGCATCGCACATGATCGGGAGGCGACTGATGGTGAGGAGGAGGAACGGGGTCGGCGCCGGAGTGGTTACCGTGATGGTGCGGGTGGCGAGATCGGCAGTGGCCGAAGCGCCGATGGGAACTGTGGTGCCGCGTTGTTGTGAACCCTTGGCTGGATCGGCTACGAAGTTGATGTTGTTCGCGACGGTCTGTGCAGTCAGCGTCGACCCGTCGGTACAGGTCACGCCTTCACGAATGGTGAAGGACGCGGAGGTCGGCGTTTCTTCCCACTTCTCGGCCAACCATGGTTTGAATTCACTGGTTTCAGGATCCTGGTAGACCAGGGAGTCGTACGCCAGCTTCGAAATTTCCGCGGTTGCCGCAGAGCCGGACATGATCGGGTTGAGTGCACCCGGATCGCCTTGCAACGCGTACCGGAAGGTTCCGTCAGTCAGAGGCTCACCGCCGCCGGAGCCCGAGGACGTGCCTCCCGAGCTGCAAGCCGACAATACGAGCGCGAGCCCTGCGGTCGCGGCAAGCGTCGAATAGGAGCGGTGTTTCATTGTGCCTCCGTGAAGGAGCCGGGGCCCGGGAGTGAATCGTGAGGGCGCAGTCGAGTGTGACCGCTAAATCTTGGCGCAGGCCGTGACGGGCATCTCGGTCGATCCTCACGAAAATCGGGCGGATTTTTGTTCGATTTCACGAAGGTTGGAGTTCTGGTTCAGTTCACGGGGAGTCGAGGTCACTTCGTCGTGGCCACCCGGTCTCCGTGAGCACGGTTGCTGGAACTGACCTCAACGGGGAGGTGGGGCCGAGACCGTGGAGGTCTGCGTCGTCGTCGATTTCGGACCAGAATTCGTCCGCCGAAACATCAAGGCCGAGAACGATCCACGGCGGTCCGGCTTCTTGGAACGCGTACGAGACGGTTCCGGTACGCGGAACTGTCGTATCGAACAGTCGGTCTCCGACGGGATAGCCCTGCTGCTCGCCGACCAAAGTCAAGGTAGTCGGTTCGAAGGATGCATCGCGCAGAATCTTCTCGACTGCGCGGTCGAAGCTCTGCCGGACGCTGAACTCTTCGTCCGAGTTCGAACCGGTGAACTCGGGGAAATGCGCACAACACAAAGCGTATGGGCCTGCTGAGTTGCAGTAGAGACGAAACACGGGAAATCCACCGGCCACGACGTGACGTTAGCAGGGCGTCGAAATGAAGAAATTGCTGTTTCAGCAAAGATGGTTGCGTGAGTTGTGGAAGGTCGTTCATCCTGGGTGCATGAGCCACGAACGCCACAATCACCACGAAAACTCTGAAACCACCGAGAATCCGTACGCCAAGGCGGACGCACAGTTCTGGAACTCGCTGTACGAGGAACGCCCCGCACGCTGGAGCGGAAATCCCAACCCACAGTTGATTGCCGAAGCCTCCGACCTGGAACCGGGCACGGCACTCGACGTCGGTTGCGGCGAAGGTGCCGACGCTTTGTGGTTGGCGCGTCGCGGGTGGAAGGTCACCGGCACCGACATCTCGTCGGTTGCGCTCAGCCGCGCCCAGGCTCACGTCGAGGGCGAAGGCGTCGACATCGAATGGCTGGAAGCCGACCTGACGAAGTGGGATCCGCAGGGGCGCTCGTTCGATCTGGTGTCCGCGCAGTTCTTCCACATGCTCGAACCCGCGCGCGGGGAATTGTTCCGTGCTCTCGGAGATCTGGTCGCGCCCGGCGGGCATTTGCTGATCGTGGGCCACTCACCTCACGAGTCGCCGACCGAGCACCATCGGGCCATGCTCCATACACCCGAATACGTGGAGTCGCTGTTCACCGATGGTTGGAAGGTGTTGGTCTCGGAGTCGCGGGAACGTGATCTTCCCGCGAACCCCGAGATGCATCACACGACGGATACCGTTGTGCTGCTTCAGCGATTGAGTGCGAGTACCGACAGCAACTCGTAAGCGACGTGAGCCGCTGCGATACCGGTGATCTCGGCGTGGTCGTACGCCGGCGCTACCTCGACGATGTCGGCGCCGACCACGTTGAGTCCCACCAACCCACGCAGTGTGTTCAACAATTCGCGAGAGGTCATGCCGCCCGCTTCGGGTGTTCCGGTGCCCGGAGCGTGGGCGGGATCGAGTACGTCGATGTCGACGGAGACGTACACCGGGCCACCGTCGAGGCGCTTACGCATGCGCTCGACGATGCTGGCGACGCCGTCGACCTCGTAGTCGTCACTGCGGATCACCTGGAAACCGAGGACGCGGTCGTCTTCGAGGTCTTTCTCGCTGTAGAGCGGTCCACGGATGCCGATGTGCTGCGAGCGCTCCATGTCGATCAGGCCCTCTTCGCTGGCGCGGCGGAAGGGGGTGCCGTGGGTGAAAGGCTGACCGAAGTAGGTGTCCCAGGTGTCGAGATGAGCGTCGAAGTGCAGGACGGCGATCGGGCCGTGATCGCGGGCCAGTGAGCGCAGGATCGGCAGTGCGATGGTGTGGTCGCCGCCGAGCGTGAGCACGGAGGACCCGTCGGCGCGCAGGTCGGTAACGGCGGACTGAACCGTCGTGAGAGCTTCCTGGATGTCGAAGGGGTTGACGCCGATATCGCCGAAATCGGCTACCTGCTGGTTGGCGAAGGGCGAGACCTTCAGCGCCGGGTTGTACGGACGCAGCAGCTTCGACGCAGCGCGGATGTGGCCCGGACCGAACCGGGCACCGGGGCGGTAGCTGACACCCGAATCGAAGGGGATGCCGAGGATCGTCACGTCGGCGCGCGAGACCTCGTCCAGGCGCGGGAGACGCGCAAAGGTGGTCGGCTCGGCGTAGCGGGGGACGCGCGTGGCGTCGACGGGTCCGATGAACGATCCGGGGTTGTTGGTAGCCATGTGCAGAGGTCCCTGCTCTCGATTCGGCGCACACCGGGCGCCCTTCAGTGATGTAGCTCTCTGAGCAAGTATGGTTTCTTCAAGAGGCTCGGTTGTCAACCCCTGTTTCCTGAAAGGGACACGGCGGTCGTGAAGGAGTGGGTTCAGTGGCCAAGGCGAAGGAAGCGGTCGAGCCGGTCGGACCGCGCATCGGGGCGAGGCTCAAGGCGGCACGTCAATCGAAGCGGTTGACCCTCGACGACCTGGCCGAGGCCTGTGGTGTGACCAAGGGGTATCTCTCGAAACTCGAGCGCGATCACGTCAACGCGTCGGTGGCGACCCTGATAAAGGTGTGCGCGGTGCTCGAGATCCCCGTCGGATCCCTGTTCGAGAATGCGTCCGCCGGTGAAGTGGTCCGCGCCGACGCCATGCCGCAAATCAGCTTCGGTGGCGAAAAGATGACGGAGTACCTGCTCACGCCTACCAACGAGCGTCGAATTCAGGTGCTGCTCGGCGAGCTGGAACCAGGCGGCGGAAGTGGTCGGGAGTTCTACAGTCTGCCGATCGACGTGAACTTCGTGCACGTGCTCGAGGGCGGCTTGCGGGTCTCGTTCGAGGGCGGTCGGACGGATCCGAACGGTGAGGCCGTCGATGCCGAAGACGTCGTACTTGCGGCGGGCGATTCCTTCACATTCACGCCGACGCACAACCATAGTTTTCAGGCCGAAGGCTCGGTTCCGGCGAAGGTTCTGTGGGTCTTGAATCCGGCATTGCCGGAAGGGCCCCGCGCGTCGTCTTCGTGAGACTCGAATCCGTGAATGTTGATTCTTAGGAAACAAGAGTTGACATGATTGGCGGCACCCGTCACGCTGGTAGTTGTCCCCGTCACACACACCGTCGAAAATTGGCGTCACGGAACTCCTGAAGGAGCGCACCATGCATGTCGATTCAGTTCGAGTTGGCCTGTTCCAAGGTCCGCTCACCACCCCGGACACCTTTGCGTCGGTGGAGTTCAATCTCGCTGCAATCGACACTGCTGCCCGCGAGGCTGCGGCATCCGGTGCGAAGATCCTGCTGACGCCGGAGATGTCCGCAACCGGCTACGACATCGGTGAACTGGTGTCGCTACGCGCGGAGCCGGCCGACGGCCCTATCTTCGATTCCGTCGCCGAGATTGCTCGAAGTGCCGGCATCGCAGTCGTCTACGGCTACCCCGAACTCGACGGGGGAGACGTCTACAACAGCGTGCAGGTGGTGGACCGCGATGGCACTTCGCTTGCGCACTACCGCAAGACGCATCTGTTCGGCACGCTCGACCGTGAGCACTTTCGGCCAGGTGAGACCTTGGTGGTCGGGTTCGATTTCGAGGGTATCCGCTGCGGATTGTTGATCTGCTACGACGTGGAGTTTCCCGAAGCGGTTCGGGCACACGCCGACGCCGGTACAGAATGGCTCATCGTGCCGACAGGCTTGATGACTCCTTACGAACACATTGCGCAGCAAGTGGTTCCGGCCCGCGCATACGAGAGTCAGATGTTCGTCACCTACGTTAATCGCTGCGGTGCCGAAACCGAGCTGACCTACTGCGGTCTCTCGTGCGCCATCGCGCCCGACGGTGCCGAGTTGGCGAGGGCCGGCGGCGACCAGGAATTGCTCTTCGCGGACATCGCCGCCGCCACCGTCGCGCAATCGCGCACTCTCAATACACATCTCGACGATCGACGCCTCGATCTGTATCCAGACCTTCCTGTCACGACTGTCTCCAAGGAGAACCGTAGATGACCATCCCAGTAGCTCCGGACAGTTCCTCGGAACCCGGCAAGCAGCCGCCCCTCACGATGTTCGGACCGGATTTTCCGTTCCCGTACGACGACTACGTTTCCAGTCCGGCGGGACTCGGCTCGGTGCCCGATCTGGCACTGGGTACCGAAGTTGCCGTGATCGGTGGCGGACTCTCCGGCATGATCGCGGCCTACGAGTTGCTCAAGATCGGTCTCAAACCGATTGTCTACGAAGCTGATCAGATCGGTGGCCGGATGCGGTCGGTCGAGTTCGACGGGCACCCCGGGGTTGTCGCCGAGATGGGCGCAATGCGTTTCCCACCGTCGTCGACAACGTTGTTCCACTACCTGAACGAACTGGGTCTGCAGACCGAAGAGTTCCCCAATCCCCTTGCCGAGGTCACGCCGAGCACCGTCATCGATCTCAAGGGCGAGAGCCACTACGCGCACACTCTCGAGGATCTGCCGCCGATCTACACCGAGGTGGCGCAGGCCTGGCAGCGCACTCTCGAAGAGCATGCCGATCTGATTCCGTTGCAGCAGGCCATTCGTGACCGCGACACCGCAGAAATCAAGCGGATCTGGAACGACCTCGTGGTGCGCTACGACGACCAGACGTTCTACGGATTCCTCGCCGCGTCGAAGCACTTCAAGTCCTTCCACATGCGGGAAGTGTTCGGACAGGTCGGATTCGGTACGGGCGGTTGGGATACCGACTACCCCAACTCGATCCTCGAAATCCTTCGTGTGGTCATCACGGCCGCCGACGACGACCACCGCGGCATCGTCGGTGGATCGCAGCAGCTGCCGATGCGGTTGTGGAACCGCGCCCCGGCGCACATGGCGCATTGGCCTGCCGGTACTACGGTCGCTTCGCTCAACGACGGTGAGACGCGTCCCCGCGTCACCGAACTCCGGCGTACCGAGCCCGGCAACATCACGGTGACGGACTCCGAAGGTTTCATTCGCACGTATGCGAGTGCCGTTGTGACAGTGCAGAGTTGGATGCTGCTGAACAATATCAGGTGTGACGACGATCTGTTCCCGATCGACCACTGGACTGCGATCGAGCGAACTCACTACATGGGTTCGACCAAGGTCTTCGTTCTCGTCGACCGCCCGTTCTGGAAGGACAAGGACCCCGTGACCGGCCGTGATTCGGTGTCGATGACACTGACCGACCGTATGAGTCGCGGCACCTACCTGCTGGATCAAGGCGAGGGCAAGCCAGGCCTGATCTGCTTGTCGTACACCTGGTCGGACGATTCGCTGAAGCTGCTGGCGCTCGACGCCACCGAGCGCATGAACATCATGCTGCGCTCTCTCGAAGAGATCTACCCCGGCGTTGACTTCCGCAGCCACATCATCTCGAGCCCGGTGACGCTGTCGTGGGAAACCGAGCGCGACTTCATGGGCGCATTCAAGGCGAACCTTCCGGGACACTACCGCTACCAGGAGCGCCTGTTCTCCCACTTCGTGCAGAATGATCTCGAACCGCGTCATCGGGGAATCTTCCTCGCCGGTGACGACGTGTCGTGGACCGCCGGCTGGGCTGAGGGCGCGATCCAGACCGCGATCAACGCGGTATGGGGCGTCGTCAACCATCTCGGCGGCGCTGCGCCTGCCGAGAATCCCGGACCCGGCGACGTGTTCGAGGAGCTTGCTCCGATCAGGTTGGGCGACTGAGCTCACCGCAACTGCCGAAATGTCGTGCCCGATGGGGGTTGGTACTCCTATCGGGCACGACCTCTTTCCGGTGATCCACGCAACACTGGAAAGTGTTCGGATCCAATAATTTCCAGGAGGGTGTTCAATGGCGAGCACATCATCGGCGACCAAGACCGCAGCTGCAGAATCGAGACCGGCAGGCGGTGATCGATCCGGTGACCCGGCGCTCGAACTGGTCGCCGAATTGGCAGCAGCGGGCCAGCGACTCGTCTTCCGTCAGGGCGACGACTTGAACAGCGATGCCCTGAGCAGTGACGATCTGACCTGTGTGGTGCTGTGGCCGTCCGGAGAGCCCTCCCTCTCCGATCTGTGCGAGAACTTCGAGTCCCTCGGACTCCGAGTTTCGACGCACCGCCCCCTTCCGACCGTTCTGGGTTCGGCGCACTACTTCACCTTCGAGCCGAGCACCTTCGACGGCAGTGCGCTGGAGAAGATGGCGGACGCCTTCGAAGCCGTCATCGCCGGACAGACCCGGATGGACGCATTCTCCAGTCTGATCGGACGAGCAGACATCACGTGGCGCGACGCAGAGTTGCTGCGCGCTGCGTGCCGTTTCCTCGCTCAGGCTCGTATCGGGTTGTCCGAGAGCTACATCGTCGGAGTGTTGGCAGCGAAGCCACTCTTCGTACGGCAGGCAATCGAACTCTTCACTGCGCGTTTCGATCCCGCCGTAGCAGGATTGCGGGAGACAGCAGTGGCCACCGCGGCGGCGGCCATCGACGAATCAGTCGACGGTGCAGACACTCTCGACGAGGATCGCGTCTTGCGCGGCGTTCGTTCGTTCCTGCAGGCGACTCTGCGCACCAACTGGTACCTGCGTGGAAAGTCCGGCGACCCGCTGCCGTACGCGTCGTTCAAGATCGACTCGCAGTTGCTCTCCACCCCGCAGAAGACCGTTCCCTTCCGCGAGATCTACGTCAGCGCACCCAATGTCGAAGGCGTTCATCTGCGTAGTTCCTCCGTCGCCCGTGGCGGCCTGCGTTGGTCGGATCGATACGAGGACTACCGCACCGAGGCCCTGAGCCTCATGAAGACCCAGAGCGTGAAGAATTCCCCGATCGTTCCTTCGGGTGCCAAGGGCGCGTTCGTGGTTCGGGGCACGTCGTCACCAACCCCGGCGCAGGTGCAGGAGTCGTACAGCACCTTCATTCGCGGCTTGCTGGACGTGGTGGACAACATCGTCGACGGCGCTGCGGTACACCCGGCAGAAGTAATCGAGTACGACGGTGAAGACTCCTATCTCGTCGTGGCAGCAGACAAGGGGACCGCACGGTTCTCGGACGTCGCGAACGGCATCGCCGTCGAGCGTGGTTTCTGGCTCGGCGACGCCTTTGCTTCCGGCGGTTCGGCCGGATACGACCACAAGGCGATGGGCATCACCGCTCGCGGCGCCTGGGTAGCGGTACGACGCCACTTCGCCGAGCGTGACCTCGACGTCGACACCGATCCGTTCACCGTCGCGGGCATCGGTGACATGTCCGGCGACGTGTTCGGCAACGGAATGTTGCTCTCGCACAAGATCCGTTTGGTCGCGGCATTCGATCACCGCCACATCTTCATCGACCCGAACCCCGACACCGAGACGAGCTTTGCCGAACGCGCTCGCCTCTTCACCGTGCCGCGCTCGTCCTGGGACGACTTCGATCGCACCGTGATGTCGCCGGGCGGTGGCGTCTGGCCGCGGAGCGCGAAGTCGATCCGCCTTCCGCTCGAGGCGCGTGCGGCCCTCGGAATCACCGAGGAGAACTTGACCCCGCAGGAACTGATCCGAGCGGTCCTGTGTGCTCCGGTGGACCTGTTGTGGAACGGCGGCGTCGGTACCTACGTGAAAGCGTCGACCGAAAGCAACGTCGACGCGGCCGATCCGTCCAACGACGCAGTTCGCGTCAGCGCTGACGAGTTGCGTGCAACCGTGGTGGGTGAGGGCGGCAACCTGGGTTTCACCCAACGTGCCCGCATCGAATATGCCGCTGGCGGAGGACGAATCAACGCCGACTTCATCGACAACGCGGCAGGCGTGGCTACCTCGGACCGTGAGGTCAACATCAAGATCGCACTCGCAGAGTTGGACGCGACCTCGCGCAATGAACTACTTGCGGCGGCCCAGGACGAGGTAGCCGCATCGGTACTCGAGGCCAGCGAAGATCAGACCCTCGCGATCAGCCTGGCCGAGCACCGCGCTCCCGCCCTACTCGATCAGCACGAACGGTTGATCGAGAACCTCGTCTCGGCGGGCGCCATGAAGCGACTGGAAGAATCTCTGCCCGACGCCAAGGCGCTGGCGGTCAGGGCGCGTGCCGGGCAGGGTCTCCTGCGGCCGGAACTTGCTGTGCTGGTGGCGCAGTCGAAGAACGTACTGACTGCGGAACTGGGCGCATCGACGGTCCCGGACAATCAGATCTTCGCCGATCGTCTCCCGCAGTACTTCCCGCTCTCCGTCGTCGAGGCCGCACCGGACGCAGTCCGCGCACATCGGTTGGGCCGCGACATCATCATCACCTCGGTGGTCGACGAACTGGTCAACCGCGTCGGCCCCGGCGTGCTGTTCCGGCTCGAGGAACACCTCGGAGTTCGCAGTCCGGAAGCGGCTCTGGCCTACGCCGTAGTCAGCGAAGTGCTTGGAACGGAGGACCTTCGACGTGAAATCCTGAACTCCGATCTCAGTGCCACCGAACAGCTGAAGGCTCTCGATCGCTTGCAGCAGCTGTTGGAATCCGAAATGAGCTGGGTGTTGCGCCGCCCGGGTGCTGCCGGCCGGTTCACCGTGAACCCGCGCGCCGACATCGATCGGTGGGCAGCCCCGGTGCGGGAACTCACCGACGGTTTGTCGGCAAGCGAGCGCATCGAGGCGTCTTTCGGAGCACTCGCCCTGGCAGACATTGCACTGCAGGAGAATACGACGGCCGCGGCCGCAGCCGCGATCTATCGGGAACTCTCCGACGCTCTCGACCTGGGCGATGTTCTCGGGGGCGTCGACGTTGCCGTCGGTGCCTCGCATTGGGAGGTCATGGGCAGCGCTGCCGTCCACGCCAGGTTGACGGCGCGTTTCGCAGACCTCGTGTCCGGTGCGCTCGGTGAAGGTATTCCGGAGGTCGTCGAGTTGTGGACCGCCGCCAATCCGCAAGCGGTGCGACGGTTCACGGCTTTGATGTCGAGCGTGAGCCGCAGTGGAGCGCTGGACACCGCCCGTCTCTGCACGGTCGACGCCGAACTCGAACTACTCGTCCGCGGTGCGTCGAGCTTCGCTTCGGTGCACGCGGAGGAGGGTTCAGCGGCCCTCCCAGGCGAGTAGCGATAGCAGCAGTTCGGCTCTGACCCTGGCCTGTCCGAGGTCGCATTGCAGCAGTTCCTCGATGCGTGCGATGCGACCTCGGAGGGTGTGCCGATGAACACCGAGTTCGGCTGCGGCCGATTCCCATTGGCCGTTTGCCTCGAGATAGGCGCGCAAAGACGCGGCCAGTGCGGTTCCGTGTGCCTGGTCGTGTTCCGTCAACACCGGGATGGTGTCCGCAGCCATGGCGATCAATGCCTCACGGGCAGACTCGGATGCCAGAATCGTCGAACCACTCAGAGCGTCGAACTCGAGAATGCGCGCCGTAGCCGTCGTGAGGTTGGCCGCGGCGCGGGCCTGGACGAGTGCGCGGGGTGCGTCGAGAAGACGGTGAGGGGTGCTGATTCCGGCACGCACCGTCTTCGCCTCGGTGGGGGAGAGCTGCGCCAGTAGTGTTTTGGCAGTGTCGATTGTGTCGGTTCCGCGAAGGAGGACGGTCAGCGAACCGTCCTCGGATTGCGCGAACAATGGCCGGCCTGCTCGCGCGAGAGCGTTGTCGAGTTCGCGAAGAACGGGGCCGAGTCCGGATCCGCGAACGTGGACGACACGGACGTTGCCGTGCGTGTCGCTCGCTTCGTCCAAGTACGACGGCACACCGTCCTCGGGGATTCGGCCGTCGAGTAAGAGCCCGAAAGCCATGGCGTTGAGTCGAGTTCGCTCGGCCCGTAGTCGAACCGGTTTCTCGAGTTCGAGAGTGAGCAGCGAGACCGCATGCCCGAGCAACACTCTGTCGATATTGCTCAGGGGCCCGGCGCCCGCCATGGCGAGGTAGCCGTGCCAACTGTCGGTGACGCCGACGGGGGACAGTGTCAGCGTCCGTTCGGGTGTGCTCTGCGAGATCGACGCCGGAGCGTTGGGATCGCGGGTGGTGGCCGCGACCGCGCGAACCTCGGTGATCAACGACTTCTGGTTTGCCGGATGCACCGCGGTGATCCGATCACCGACAAACGCCACCGAAGTTTTTGTGGCCGTGGCTAGTTCACGCACGATCGCCGACACGCCACCGCGCAGTGCAACGCGGGTGATGCGCGTCTGTACTTCTGCCGCGCGGAGTACCGATTCGTATTCCTGCTGGCTCAGACGGGTCATCACCGCGCGCGTGACTGCCGCGAACGGGGTCGTGAACGGCACTTCCAGCAGGGGGAGTCCGCGGCTGCGGGCGGCGGCAATCAGGTCTGTGGGCACACTCTCGTGGGAAAGGCCGGTCCCGAAACCCAGAGCCGATACTTCTGCGGCGGCCAGACGGTCGATGTACTCGCTGTAGTCGGTGGCGTCCGCGCCCACCAGTGCCAACCCGGTGGTGAGCACCAATTCGCCGCCGGAAAGCCACGGGGTGGGGTCCGTCAGCTCTGTGGCCTGCGCAAACGTGACGGGGTGGGTGGCAGCTGCTCGGTCGGTGAGCAGAGCCAGCGAGAGGTGTTTCTGGCGCAAGAGCCACGAGATCGGAACCGTCACCTGATCAAGGCTAGCTGTCGTTGCCGATATGGAGTAGCCCTGGAGCTCCGGGTATCCATTTCGGCAGTGCTTGCGACGCTTCGCGCGTCGCATACTCGAATGCAATACACAACCGAGAGGGTGGTCACATGAGTGCAATCGAATACCGGCTTCCGCAGGAGCGTCGCATCGTCACGGAGTTCCCGGGCCCGCGCTCGGCTGCGCTCGCCGAACGCCGTAAGAAGGTCGTCGGCGCCGGCGTCGCATCCACCCTCCCGGTCTACGTCGCCGACGCAGACGGCGGAGTCATCGTCGACGTCGACGGCAACTCGCTGATCGACCTCGGTGCCGGTATCGCGGTGACCAGCGTCGGCGCCTCCAACCCGGCCGTCGTGTCCGCAGTTCAGGATCAGGTCGCGCACTTCACCCACACCTGTTTCATGGTCGCTCCGTACGAGGGCTACGTCGAGGTCGCCGAGCGTCTCGCCGAGCTCACCCCCGGTGACCACGAGAAGCGTTCCGTGCTGTTCAACTCCGGCGCAGAAGCCGTCGAGAACGCCGTCAAGATCGCCCGTCACGCAACCGGTCGCGACGCAGTCGTCGTCTTCGACCACGCGTACCACGGCCGCACCAACCTCACGATGGCACTGACCTCGAAGTCCATGCCGTACAAGAGCGGTTTCGGTCCGTTCGCCCCCGAGGTCTACCGCGTCCCGATGTCCTACCCGTACCGCGAGGGCCTCAACGTCGACGGCTCCAAGATCACCGGTGAGCAGGCCGCACAACGCGCCATCACGATGATCGAGAAGCAGGTCGGTGCTGCCAACACGGCCGCCATCCTCATCGAGCCCATTCAGGGCGAGGGCGGATTCATCGTTCCCGCAGAAGGATTCCTCCCGACGCTCGTCGCGTGGGCCAAGGAGAACGGCGTCGTCTTCATCGCCGACGAGGTTCAGGCAGGCTTCGCTCGTACCGGCGCCTGGTTCGCCAGCGATCACGAGGGCATCGTCCCCGACCTGGTCACGCTCGCCAAGGGCATCGCCGGCGGCATGCCGCTCGCCGCTGTCACGGGCCGCGCCGAGCTCATCGACGCTGTCCACCCCGGCGGCCTCGGTGGCACCTATGGCGGTAACCCCGTCGCCTGCGCCGCTGCATTGGCGTCCATCGACCAGATGCGTGAGCTCGACCTCTGTGGCCGCGCACGCACCATCGAGTCGACCGTCGTCGGCCGAATGAACGCACTGGCAAAGGAACTCGACGTCATCGGTGACGTTCGCGGTCGCGGCGCGATGCTCGCCATCGAGCTGGTCAAGCCCGGTGGGCAGGAGCCGGACGCCGACATCACCAAGAAGATCGCCGCCGAATGCCTCGCTGCCGGCGTCGTGATCCTCACCTGCGGTACCTACGGCAACGTCATCCGTCTGCTCCCGCCGCTGGTCATCTCCGAAGAGCTGCTCGACGACGCGTTGACCGTCCTCGAGACCGCTATTCGCACTGCAGCACAGGGGAACTGACATGTCCAACGTCTCGGATCTTCTCGACTCGGTACCCAAGGGTCTCTGGCTCGGCGGCAAGCTCGTCCCGGCCGAGAAGACCTTTGCGGTCTACAACCCGGCAACGGGTGAGGAACTCGCCCAGGTAGCCGACGCCACCGCTGCCGACGGTATCCGTGCGCTCGACCTCGCCGCTGCGGCGCAGGAAGACTGGGCGGCCACTCCGGCACGTGTACGCGGCGAGATTCTGCGCACCGCCTTCGAATTGCTGCACGCCCGCGCCGAGGACTTCGCGCTGATGATGACCCTGGAAATGGGTAAGTCGTTGGCAGAGAGCCGCGGTGAGGTCAACTACGGCGGCGAATTCCTGCGCTGGTTCAGCGAGGAAGCAGTACGCATCGGCGGACGTTACACGCAGGCTCCGGCCGGCAACGGTCGCATCCTGGTCACCAAGGAAGCCGTCGGACCGGTCCTCGCGATCACCCCGTGGAACTTCCCGCTCGCCATGGGCACACGCAAGATCGGACCGGCGCTGGCTGCCGGTTGCACCATCATCGTCAAGCCCGCCGAGGACACGCCGCTGACCATGCAGCTCCTCGGTCAGGTGTTCGCCGATGCCGGTCTGCCCGACGGTGTGCTCTCGATCCTCCCGACGTCCGACGCGGCCTCCATCAGTGGACCGCTGATGGAAGATGCGCGTCTGCGTAAGGTCACCTTCACCGGCTCCACTGGCGTCGGAAAGTTGTTGGTGCGCAATGCTGCTGACAAGCTGCTCCGCACGTCGATGGAACTCGGTGGCAATGCACCGTTCATCGTCTTCGACGACGCCGACATCGACGCAGCTGTCGACGGCGCAATGCTCGCGAAGATGCGTAACGGCGGCGAGGCCTGCACCGCGGCCAACCGCATCTACGTCGCCAACTCGGTGCGCGAGGAGTTCACCGACAAGTTCACCGCCAAGGTTGCGGCCTTGAAGGTGGGCGCCGGTGACGCCGAGGGCACCAACATCGGACCGCTGATCAACACCAAGCAGCTCGCAACCGTCACCGGACTCGTCGACGACGCGGTGTCCAAGGGCGCTCGCGTTCGCACCGGTGGATCGGCACCCGAAGGAGCCGGCTTCTTCTTCACCCCGACCGTTCTGGATCAGGTGCCCGCCGACGCGCGCCTGCTGAAGGAAGAGATCTTCGGACCCGTTGCGGCAGTGGTCGGTTTCGACACCGAAGACGAAGCGATCGCGGCTGCGAACAACACCGAATACGGCCTCGTGGCGTACTTCTACACCCGCGACATCGACCGTGCGATGCGCGTCTCGGCCAAGCTGGACACCGGCATGGTGGGCGTCAACCGCGGCGCGATCTCCGATGCTGCGGCGCCGTTCGGTGGCGTCAAGGAATCGGGCTTCGGCCGTGAAGGCGGAACCGAGGGTATCGACGAGTATCTCGATACCAAGTACGTAGCGCTCTAACTTGCTGTGCGCCTTTATTAACCGCGGGCGGTTAATAAAGGCGCACAGTTGTCTATTGACCTAACGGAGTCGGGCGGTAGTACTTGCCCTCGTGGTAGAGCAGCGGCGCGGCAGCGGATTCGTCGTCTTCTTCGGCGTGAACCCGCGTGACGAGTCCGATGACCAGCGTGTGGTCGCCGACAGGGATCAGCTGGTCGACCTTGACGCGCATCCAGCTGGGGGTGCCGTGCAGCACCGGTTCCCCGGTGTCGAGCACTGCCCACAGTGACTCGTCTGCAAAACGCTGATCGGCACTACGCGCAAAGCGCTGGGCCAGATGCTGCTGATGTTCGCCGAGAAGGTGGATCACCAAGGACTCGGCTGCCTTGAGTGCATTGATGCTCGACGACGTCTCCGCGATGTTGAACGAGACGAGCGGCGGCTCGAGGGAGACGGACGAGAACGAGGTGGCGGTGAAACCCACCGGGCCGGTACCCGAATCGAGGGTCACGACGGTGACACCGGCGGGGTGGCGGCGAAGCGCAGCGCGGTAGTCACCGGCGCAGATGCCGGTGGACAACTCGGGCGTCGCCGCTACTTCGGGGACGTCGGGGGTGGTGTGGCTGGAAACGGCATTCGGCTTGTCAGACAACGGGAACTCTCCGGCTGGAACTCGAGGTGTGCGGTGTGGTCGAGGTGACTGCGCTCGGCATACACAGACATGCGTCGGTGCGGCACAGATCTACGTGCCGTCGACGCCAGTGGTTGCCGGCCGGGGTCCTGGTTGCAGTGCACATGGTGCGTCCAACTATAGGTGGACGCACGTCTGAGTGGTTTCGGACCGGGCTGGCTGAAGTGCTTCAGTCCATGTCGACGGCGAGGCCGGCGGTGATTCGGAGGAGTTCGGAGTACGTCGTGCGAAAGACCGTGTTGGGGTGCCCGGCGGCTGCCCACAACTCGGGGTACTGCTCGAGGGCGGTATCGATGTACGTCGGCAGGTTGGTGGGATGCCCGAGCGGAGCGACCCCACCGATCGGCTGGCCCGTCGCCGACTTCGCCATCTCCAGCGGCGCCCGCGTGAGCTTGCCTTCGAGGCGTTCGCCGGTGGCCTTCAGATTCACCTGATGCGCGCCGGAGACCAGCAGCAGGACCGGATCGTCGTCGAGAAGGAACACCAGTGACTTGGTGATCGCGCCTACCTCCACCCCGACGGCCGCCGCTGCCTCGGCCGCGGTGTGCGTGGCGTCGGGCTGCGTGACGATGACGCCGTGGTGACCCCGCGAGATCAGTGTTTCGGCGACGTGCGAGGCGTTGGGGTGGAGGAGGCTCGTCATGAGTTCAGACTAGGACTAGTCGGCGTTCGCCACAGCTGGAGTCGGCGTCGTGTCGGTGGACTTTCGGTTACGACGGATCGTGAAGCCGAACAGCATGACCGCACCGATCAGCGCGTAAAGGAACAGCGTCAGAGCAGGCTGGCCGACGCCGACGTTGTTGAAGTAGACGATGCTCCGGACGCCTTCGGTGCCGGCGCCGGGTGTGATCCACCGGCCGATGGCGGCGTAGAACGAGGGAATCACGTTGGAGCCGAATGCGCCTCCCGCACTGGGATTGCCGAGGATCACGAAGACGGCGATAGCCAGCGGGACTGCCAGAACGCCGATGGCGGCGCGCAATCCGAGTGTGAACATGGCGGTGCCGAACACCACGGCTGTTCCCAGGATCCAGAGCGGGAACCAGTGGCCCGCGAAAGTTCCGAGTACGTGTGAGGTGATGAGGGCGCCGAGGGCTCCCGAGATGATCGAGTAGATCGCGATCACGCCCGTGTGTGCGCTTGCCTGGCGGAGAGTCTTCGGCGCACCGATGAACAGTCCGATGGCTGCCGCAAGGAGATAGCCGCCGACGACCCAGCCGACCGAGAGGTAGAAGCCGGAGAGGCCGCGGTTGTCGTGGGCTCCGACGGGGATCTCGTCGCGGACGACGAACTGTCGGTCCTGTGTCGCCTCGACCTTCGTGAACACCGCTTCGAGCGACGTCGCGATGGAGCTGCCTCCCGCGCTCGCGGTGATCAGGGTGTCCGGTCCGGCCGGGTTGATGACAAACGCGCCCTGGATCTCGCGGTCGTTGATCATGCGGCGAGCGGTCGCCGTGCTGTCGACCACCTGAGCGTCGAGCGGGCTGCCGTCGATGGCGTTGAGTTTGTCGGCGATCTGCTGATCCATGCCGTCCGGTGTGCCCTGATCGGCGATGACCGCGATTTCGATGTCTCGCGGAGTCGGCTGATGGAAGGCGGCGACGTAGCTGAGGATGAAGCCCATCTGCAGCAGGAGCACGCCGACGAACAGCGCGGCCATCACCTTGGGCGCGCCGTATTTCACGAGCAGATTGTCGTGGTGGTGTTCGTCGTGGGTGGAGCTGTTGTCTGGTGCGTCGTGTGCCGGATGCGTAGTGGTCACGAAAGAGTCCTGATCTTGTCGAAAGTAAAGAGCTTGTCAATACCCGAGGTATTGAATACTCTAGGTATCGTGACTGAATCTCGTCAACCGGACTGGACGCCGGTAACCCGCCCCGGACGTGACGTGGTGCGGCAAAGACTGCTCGACGCTGCGGCGGAAGAGTTTGCGGAGCGCGGATTCAGTGCTGCACGTCTCACTGAAGTTGCCCGCCGCGCGGGCTTCACCAAGGGGGCTGTCTACTCCAACTTCGAGTCGAAACAAGATCTGTTCGCCGAACTGTTCGCGCAACGGTCTCTCGAACTGGCCGGCCGTGTGCTTGCCGAGATCGCCGGGATGAACCCGGCCGACGCGGCGGGCAAAGGTGGCGAGGCCATTGCAACATGGATGGTCGACGACCCGGGGTGGTCACTGCTCGTCCTCGAATTCGGAGTGCTCGCCGGACGTGATCCGCAGATCGCTCAGGCGTACTTACGTGAGCGTCGCCACTTGCGCAGTCAACTCGTGGAGTTGATCGGTGAACGTGCCCGTGAATGGGGAGTGGACGATTCCTTCGATGTGCGGACCACTGCAATCTCGTTGATGGCGTTGATATCCGGGCTCGTTCTCGAACACTCCGTGGATCCGGAAGAGGTTGATCAGAGCGTCATGGGTGCCGCCGTGACGGCACTCTTCGCCGGCGCCGTCGCACGGGCAGGATTGCCCGCCGTCTGAGTTGCTCGGTTGACAGGCAACAGATTTGAGAACTACCCTCTGGGTGCAGTACCTCGTTAGGTGAGGCTTCTGCACGAACACAGGCCACTGATCTCACGACGTCGAGAGACGCCCAAGGTTAGGACAGATCTCCCCGGCTTAAGGGGTGATCCAAAGTGGCTTCCCGGTCTTGATCGGGACACGTCGTGCAGTGCCAAAACTCGGACGTGGAGGTGTTTTCGCAGCTTGATGCCGGTTTCTTCCGGCGAAGGCGAGAGTACGTCGATATTCGGTTCTCCTGGCGTGTGCTGTGCGCATGTACTTGTGTGGCGTCATCGGACGCCCCGAACTTTCAGGAGGTGACCATCGTGGACGACCCGCCGAGTCGATATTCGACCCATCCTTCTGTTCTTGCCGACGATGCTCACCCCGGTCTTTTGCTCTTCAGTCACTGACTCTTTGCATCCTCGGCTTCATCTGCGCGGCTTTGCCGCGACCGCTGACGACTTCCATTGTCGCTCAGCGCATTCTGCTGCCCTCATGCACTGGCATGGTCCGGCGTGTTCGGGCAGCCGAGGAGATTCGTCATGTCATTTTCCGTTCTCGCATTGCGGCCACGGCCCACGAGAAACATTGCACAACAAACACATTCAACAGTCCTGGCAAAGGAAAGCGCACAGGAATTGGTCGACTTCTCGGCCTCGGACACGCGCACCGTTCTCGCGGATCTGACCACGACGGCCAACGGCCTTCGTGACGATCAGATCGACGATCTTCGTCGGCAATACGGGCGCAACGATGTCCGCCACGACCGCCCGGCGCCGGCAATCGTGCAGTTCGCGGGAGCCTTCAAGAACCCGTTCATCCTGATCCTGGTATTCCTCGCCCTGATCATGGTCGGGACCGACGTGGTCTGGGCGGACCCCGAGGACGGTCCTTCCTACGAGGGCATCATCACTCTCGGGTTGATGATCTTTGTCAGTGTCTCACTGAGGTTCTGGCAGGAATACCGTTCGAGTCGCGCCGCCGAGGCGCTCAAGGCGATGGTTACGACGACCGTCGCGGCCACCCGCAAGATCAACAACACCGTGGTCACGGCTGAGATTCCGATCGAGCAGTTACTGCCGGGGGATGTAGTCCAGCTTGCCGCCGGCGACATGATCCCGGCCGATGTCCGCATTATCCGGGCCAAGGATCTACAGGTCAATCAGTCCATGCTCAGCGGTGAATCGATGCCGGCCGAGAAGTCGGCGGACCCGTCGTCGGGGATCGACGTCGATCGGCTGCTCGAAGCCGAGAACATCGGGTTCATGGGTACTTCCGTCGTGTCGGGCAGTGGCACCGCCGTTGCGGTGCACACCGGCAAGCGGACTTACTTCGGTGCCATGACAGCACAATTGGCGTCCAAGCGACCCGAAACCAGCTTCGACGTCGGGGTGCGCAGTGTCAGCTATCTGCTGATCAAGTTCATGCTGATCATGGTTCCCGCGGTGTTCATCATCAACGGACTGACCAAGGACTGGAGCCAAGCACTACTCTTCGGCGTCGCCACCGCCGTGGGGTTGACTCCGGAAATGTTGCCGCTCATCGTGACGGCGAACCTGGCCAAGGGTGCGCTCCACATGTCGCGCAAGAAGGTGATCGTCAAGCAGATCAACGCGATTCAGAACTTCGGTGCCATGGACGTTCTGTGCACGGACAAGACCGGAACTCTCACCGAGGACCGCATCGTTCTCGGTGAGCATCTCGATACTGCCGGACGTAAGTCCGAGGACGTATTGCGGCTAGCGGCGGTCAATTCCGTGAATCAGACCGGATTGCGCAGTCTTCTCGACGACGCGGTGATCGAGGCCGCCGGTCCCGAAGTGGTCGAGGAGATCTCGCGTCGGCACGGGTTGGTGGACGAGATTCCCTTCGACTTCAAGCGCCGTCGACTCTCCGTGGTGGTCGACCACGGAGACGCCGATCTGATCGTAACCAAAGGTGCAGTGGAAGAGCTCCTTTCGGTCTGTGAATCGGTGGAACTGGACGGGGTGACCCACCAATTGACACCGGGATGGCTGGCCCGAGTCGACCGTCTGGTCGCGGAGCTGAACGGTCAAGGCAAGCGAGTGCTTGCGGTGGCAACCAAGACAGTCGTCGAAGAGCAGCGCCGCGAGTACTCGACGGCCGACGAAGAGGGCATGACCCTGGTCGGTCTGCTGGCATTCCTCGACCCGCCGAAGGAATCTGCGGCCGGGGCGATCGAAGCCCTCGCGAGCCACGGAGTCGCGGTCAAGGTAGTGACGGGTGACAACGAACTGGTCGCCGAAACCGTCTGCGGCAAAGTCGGTATCGATGTCGGGACCGTGGTCTCCGGCGCCGAGATCGAAGCGTTGAGCGACGACGCCCTCGACGAGTTGGTGCAGCGGACAACCGTATTCGCGAAGACGGATCCGATGCAGAAGGCACGCATTGTCGAATCGCTGCGCCGGGTCGGCCACACGGTTGGTTTCCTCGGTGACGGTGTCAACGACGCACCCGCACTGCGGGCTGCGGACGTCGGCATCTCCGTTGACACAGCGGCGGACATCGCCCGCGAATCCGCGGACATCATCTTGCTGGAGAAGGACCTCGGTGTACTCGAACAAGGAGTCATCGAAGGGCGTCGTACCTTCGGAAACATCCAGAAGTACATCAAGATGACTGCGTCGTCGAACTTCGGGAACGTCTTCTCGGTGCTCGTCGCCAGTGCCTTGCTGCCGTTCATCCCCATGATTCCCGTAGTTCTGTTGTTGCAGAACCTGATCTACGATCTCTCGATGCTCACGATCCCGTGGGATCGTGTCGACGACGACTTCCTCGCGAAGCCCCGCAAGTGGGAGACCAAGAGCCTTCGCCGGTTCATGGTGTTCATCGGCCCGATCAGTTCGATCTTCGACATCTCGACGTTCGCGCTGATGTGGTTCGTGTTCGCCGCCAACTCTCCCGAGCATGCAGCGCTGTTCCAATCGGGTTGGTTCATCGAGTCATTGATCTCGCAGACGCTGATCGTTCACATGATCCGCACTCGCAAGATCCCGTTCATCCAGTCGCGTGCATCGCTGCCGGTACTGCTCAGTACGGGCGCTGCCTGCGTCTTCGCGCTGGTGTTCCCGTTCACGTCCTGGGGTCATTCCCTCGGGTTGGTTTCACTGCCGTTGAACTACTTCCCGTGGCTGGTCCTCACTCTCGCGGCATACTGCGTCGTCACGCAGGTGGCCAAGGGAATGTTCATCCGTCGATTCGCGACCTGGCTCTAGGAGTTCACCGTGGAAATCCACGTCATCCTTGTGCGGATAGCGCTCGGGCTCGTCCTCGGCGCTGCCGTCGGGATCGAAAGGCAATGGCGCGCAAGGATGGCGGGTCTGCGAACCAACGCGTTGGTGAGCTTGGGTGCGACGCTCTTCGTCATCATGGGCGCGTACGGGTTTCAGGGGCCGGACGCTGATCCGACGCGCGTCGCAGCGCAGATCGTCTCGGGGATCGGTTTCCTCGGTGCTGGAGTGATCATGAAGCAGGGTGCGTCGGTCACCGGCCTGAACACTGCCGCCACTCTGTGGGCCACTGCCGCAGTCGGCGCACTGGCAGGCGGCGGAATGTACTGGGTCGCGGTGTTCGGGGCCGGCGCAATCATGTTGGCGAACACGCTGTTGAGGCCGTTGGGTCGGATGATGGATCACCAGCCTGCCCGAACCGGACGCGAAGAACCACCCGCGGACTACACCTTCGAGGTGACCTGTCACGGCGACGCCGAAGCTCACATCAGAGGTCTTACCGTGCAGTCCATTTCGAGGCCCGAGTTTCAGCTCCGGTCAGTGCAGTCCTTCGACATCCCGGACAGCGACCGCGTGCGGGTGGTGGCCGAACTGGCCGCCGCGGAGCGTGACGACGGACTCCTGGAATCCGCCGTCAGCCGACTTAGCCTTGAACCGTTGGTGACTCACGTTCGGTGGGAGGTGGAACCGTCGAAGTAGATTCGGGGTCGCTGTCAGTCAGCGCGCATGTTCTTGCGGCGCAAGTGAGTTCCCCGGTGCAATGTTCGCGCAGTTGGACGGTGCAGGCTTGCCGTTCAAGCGGTCGTCGACCCAGGCGAGCGCACCGGGGAGCCAGAGCATGGCGCCGAGGAAGTGGCTGATGGTGTCGTACTGGTCGTACTGAATCGCCAGGCCGGCGTCGCAGTACTTGCGTGCGAGGGTGCGGACGTCGCCCGTGATCATCACGCCGTCTCCCGCTCCGACACCGGGGCCGCCGGGTTGGGTGCCCTCGATGGTGCCGTTGGCCGCCTGCGCGATGAACATCGGAATGGTCGGTGTCGCCGCGGTGCCCATGTTGATCTTGTTCACGACATCGACGTACTCGGGAACCGTATTGGGATCGGCGTACTCGGGTTTGACCAGATCCTGCCAGGTCAGTCCGGGATACTGTGCCAGCACATTGCCGATGGACGCGTCTTCGAGTCGAGCCATGACGTCGCGTCCACGGTCACTGAGATACTTTCCGAAATCGATGTCGTACGAACGCGCAACGCCGACGACTGCCATGCCGACAACGCCGCCCCACCCGATGCTTCCGCTTGCGTAGCGAAGGTTGTTGGCCGGATTGACCAGCACGCCTCCCTGCGCGGCACCGATCAAGTTGTCGTTGATCTCCGGTGCATATGCGGGAGCGAGTATCGAAGCCCAGTTGGTGGCGATCGCTCCGCCGGAGTAACCCATCAGCGCGATCTCTGCGTCGTCGGTGATTCCGGTTTCCGGGACATCGCGGGCGGCACGCAGAGCGTCGAGCGTCATCATCCCGTATTCGGGTCCGGCAGCGAAGTTTGCATCCGGGCCCTCGGTGTCCGGGACGACGATCGTGTAGCCCAATGCGAAGAGCGGCCCGAACAAGGCTGCCTCGATGGACGTGAAGGTACCGCCGATGTTGAAGTTGCGTCCGCTGGGAGTCCAGTCGCCGATCGGGGTGTTACCCGCGATGGCTCGCGACGGGCTGTCGTCGGGGTTCAGCGAATCGTAAAAGGACTGGTACGAAACAACTTTGTTCGGTTGGGCGTTGGCCGGGCGCAGGATCGAGGTGACGTTGGCGGACGGCTGTCCCAGGGCGTCGGTTGATCGGTAGAGAACCTGGACTGCCTGTATCGGGGTCGGGATGTTGAGCACGGTGTACGGCACGGTGCGAGTCTCGAGTACCGCACCCGGGGCGTACGACGAGAGGGGTGCCGCGCCGTCGTAGCTGTAGAAACCGTCATCGGGGGACTTGGCAAGGACTGGCTGCGCGAGCGCTACCGGTGCGCCGACGCCTGTCAGTGCAAGCGCGAGTACTCCGACAACTGCGCGAGATAAGACCCTTGACGACATACTCGTCCTCCACATTGGTGTGCCACGCCCCACCCTGAGATCGTGGTGTGACGACCACCATATATTACTCGTGGGTAATGTGGGGATCGGTCAGATCGGTCGTCGTATCGAGGTCTCGACGTAGGAAGATTTCGGAGGACTCGCCTGGGAGTAAAAGAACTCCCGCGTCGGTATATCCCATTGCGCGATAGAAGTTCTGGGCTGATTCGTCGGCGAGTGTGGAGGTGAGGACCTGCGAGTGTCCCGCGCGGCTCATGCGTTTTTCCCAATCTGTGACCAAAGCGCGCCCGATGCCCTGGCCGCGGTTCGAAGACAGGACGGTCAGCATGTTCATGAACGGAATCTCGTCCCAGAACAAGCCCCAGCGCAGCCATCCGATTGGATTACCGTTGTCCTCGGCGATGAGTATCCGGCCGCGTTGGACCACTGACGCGAGTTCCTCGGCAGCGACGTGCGAGTCGTGCTCACGTAAGAACGGCAAGTCTGTCTGCGCTGCGACGCGAATGTTCACCACAGAAGTCAGTATCGCCGTTCAGTCGGAGTTGATGGCGTTTGGCTTGGACAGGTAGACGACTCCGGGGATGTGGCTGGGGTCCGGCGGCAATTGGGAGTAGCCCGCTCGGGTGTACGGGCGAATGTTCCGCAGGCTCCTGCTTCCGGTGAACAGCTCGAAACGTGTGATGTGCTCCGGAGCGTTCTGTTCCACGTGCTGCAAGAGGCGTCGGCCGAGGCCGTTGCCCGCCAAGTCCGGTGCCACCATGAGGCGACCGATCTGCCATGCGGTTCCGTCCGCGGTTCCTCGCACGGCCCCGACGAGCCGGCCGCCGCGTCGTGCGGTCCAGACAGTCGACTCCTGAACCCAGGCTCGGACCGTGGGTAGGTCCTGGTGGAGCGGGGGTATGTCCATGCTGTTGTTGGAGATTGCTTCCGAAACCCAGCAACAGCGTTGTAGAACAAGGATTTCCGCGGCGTCCTCGTCCGTTGCGCGCTCTATGACTATCTCGTTCATGGTTTCCCTTACGAATAGGTTTTTCGCACCCGCAGGGCAATTGTTCAGCCGCAGGCTGAATTTGGCGCGCGGCTGAACAATTGGCGCGCGGCTGGGAATGCAGAGAGTTTCAATTCAGGCATAACAAACAAAACGCCCGCAACCAATTGGTCGCGGGCGTTTCGTGAAAAGAACGTCAGACAGTTGCCGGAGTGTTCTCGTCCAACTTCGGATCTTCGTTCGCGATTCGCTTGTTGCGAATGAGGCTGCTGATGAAAGCAGCGCCGATCAAGAAGACACCGACCAGGCCGGTGATGATCTCGTTGATGTGAACGCCGATGGACACCATCAAGATGACGGCCAGAGCGCCGATGGCCCAGTGCGCACCGTGCTCGAGGTAGACGTAATCGGAGAGCGTGCCCTTGCGGACCAGGAAGACCGTGATGGAACGGACGAACATCGCGCCGACGAAGCCGAGGCCGAGGGCGATGATGATCGGGTCTGCCGTGATGGCGAATGCGCCGATGACGCCGTCGAAGGAGAAGGACGCGTCGAGGACCTCGAGGTAGAGGAACAGGAAGAAGCCGGCCTTACCGGTCGCTTTCGCGAGCTGCGTGGGGCCGCCGGACTTGGCGGTTTCTTCCTCTTCGCCTTCTTCCGGCAGATTGAACAGTTCACCCAATCCGTTGACCGCGATGTAGGTGATCATGCCCAGAACGCCCGAGATCATGACGGTGGAGACCTTGTCGTCAGCAGCGAGGAAAGAACCACTGAGAACCAGGACGATGCCGGCCACGACGACGGAGAGCTGATCGAGCTTGCCGATGCGAGCGAGCGGCTTCTCCAGCCAGGACAGCCAGGTGATCTCACGCTCTTCGAAGATGAATCCGAGGAAGAGCATCAGCAGGAACATGCCACCGAAGGCAGCGATCTGCGGGTGAGCGTCGGTGAGGATGGTTTCGTAGCTCGGCTCGCCGTTGGCGAAGTACGCGGCGTCGTCCGCAGGCGGGTTCAGTGCGAGGTCGAGTGCAGCTACGGGTCCGAGACCGGATGCAGCCCAGACGATCACGAGCGGGAACACCAGACGCATACCGAAGACGGCGATGATGACGCCGATGGTGAGGAAGATCTTCTGCCAGAATTCACTCATTCTTTGCAGAACAGTGGCGTTGATGACGGCGTTGTCGAAGGAAAGCGAGATTTCCAGAATCGACAGGATGATGACGAGGAACAGTGCCTCGGGTCCGCCGTAGATGAACGCAACGATCATCGCGAGGATCGAAATTGCGATGGATAAACCGAATATTCGCAGTACCACGGAGCGTGGCCCTTTCTAGTTGGTCAATGCAGAGTGGTTACTGCAAGCGGTCTCTCACCGCATCCGAACGTGAAAACGGGGAGGGTTCCACAGACTACTGCGGAACCTTCCCCGAGTCAGCTCGTCGAGAGCGAAGATCAGACGTTGACGCCGTAATCGCGCGCGATGCCCGCGAGGCCGGACGCGTAGCCCTGGCCGATTGCGCGGAACTTCCACTCTGCACCGTTGCGGTACAGCTCACCGAAGACCATGGCGGTCTCGGTGGAAGCGTCCTCGGAGAGGTCGTAACGAGCGAGCTCGTTGCCGTTCGACTTGTCGACGACGCGGATGTACGCGTTGCGGACCTGGCCGAAGGACTGCGAGCGAGCTTCTGCGTCGTAGATCGAGACGGGGAAGACAACGCTCTCGACCTCGGCGGGAACCGCTGCGAGGTTCACGTCGATCTGCTCGTCGTCGCCTTCGCCTTCGCCGTCCGTGTTGTCACCCTTGTGCTCGATCGAGCCGTCGGGCGAACGGAGGTTGTTGAAGAAGATGAAGTGCTGGTCGGAGAGGACCTTCTTGTTCGAGCCTGCGCCGATTGCGCTGGCGTCGAGGTCGAAAGCAGCTCCGGTGGTGGAACGCGCGTCCCAGCCCAGGCCGACGACCACTGCAGTCAGGTTCGGGGCCTCCTTCGTGAGAGAGACATTGCCGCCTTTGGTCAAGCTGACGCCCATTCAGGGGTCCTTTCAAGAGGAGAGACAAGGCCCACTACGACGCGAAGTCGTCTTGGGAGTGTGTTTACCTCCACCACCCTAACCGCAGTTCCGGTGTGTTCGCCGTAACAGCAGAATTACGAACCGAGAAGCGAAGTGCTGGACCCGTAGGATTCAATCGTGGTGGGAAGATGGTCGGAGCGCTTCAATCGGGGGGCAAGAGTGGGGGAGTCGGTCAGTCGTGCGCGGGAGGCGCAGACGGCCATGGTTTCGGCGTTCCTCGACATGGACAAGCGGCAGACCATCGCGTCGGCAGCAGTCGACGCTTCCGCCGAGCTGTACCCCGAGCGAGGGCTGCGCGCTGCGTGGGAACCCGTTCGGGATCGGTGCTTCCAGGCTGCGTCGGACTACCTCGACACATCCGAGCGCTATGGCAACGATCAGGTACTCCACCAGAACCCGAACGGTGCTCGGGCGGCGTTCGAAAAGTCGGTAGCCGAACTCGTCGAGGCGGCAAAGGGCGTCGACGCCTTCTACAACGGGCATCGTGCGCACCTCGAGCAGGCGACGGTCACGATGTCCGCCATTCCCGTCCTCGGCCAGCAGGCCCGAACCCTGGCGAACGCCGTCCGGGAAAAACTGGCTGCCACCGATCAGCGCTATCGCGAGTACCCGTCGGTGGTGACGGCCTCCGAACACCTCGACGACGCGGTTGCAGCGCTCGACAATGCGCGCTCATCCGGTCGCGCCGACGCAGTCCGCACGCGGGCCGAGAGTGTCCGCGAAGCGGTATCGGCGCTCGAGGAAGCATTGGCAGAAGCCCCGTCGACCCAGCACCGTGCCGAGATGACGATTTCCTCGGTCTCGACCAGGTTGTCGGCAGTGCGCACTCGAGTGGACCGCCTGGATCCGGCGTACTCCGCATTGCTGCGCGAGTTCAACGCCGCGAGTTCCGCTGACCTCGTCGACAACAGCAGTCGCAGCCGAGCGCATATCGATCAGGCCGACATCGATCTCAAGGAAGCGAAGCAGTCACTGGCTGCGGGAAACCCCGAACATGCACTGGCTTTGATGGCCGAAGCCCGCGTGCACCTCGCCGACGCCGAAGCGTGTGCCGACGCCGTGACGGACCGTCTCGCTACTCTGCGTGCAGTCCGGGCAGATCCGAGCCAAAAGGAACGTGAGGTTCGTTTCCGGCTGAAAGACGCCCAGATGTTCGCTGTTAACCAAGGGTTGGTGGCGGAGTGGGGCTCCGTACTCGATGCTCAACTGGCAAGGATCGAGCGAGCGAGTGCGTCACTGTCGGGAACTCATCCGGACTACTGGTCGTATGTATTACAGCTGGACTCGGTATCGACGTTCATCACCGAAGTTGTCGAGAAGATGCGGGCGCGAGCCGGCAAAAACTGAATGGTCGGGCCGATCGGGGGATCGGAGTTGCCCGACGCGTTGTCACAGGGGGTCGTTTCATGGACTTGATTGCGGTTACAGAGAGAAGAGAAATGCAGCACTTTCAACATCTCGAGGATGACGTGCGGGAGCAACTGTTCCTGCATGCGCCTCGATCGTTCGCGGATTCCGACGAGAGGGATCTGCTCGCGATTGCTCTGGGTGCAACTCTCTACGTTCCTGCCACCCGGGCCGGGTTGGCCGACATCGTGTGCAAGCGTGCGTCCGAGGGCGTCAGCTCGATGGTGCTCGATCTCGAGGATGCCGTCGCCGATCACGAGGTCGAATCGGCGCGAGCGAACGCGGTCGAAGCTCTCGACAAGATCGCGTCCACCGACGCCGTCGGCATGCTGCTGTTCGTACGGGTCCGTGAAGTCGCGGACATCCACAAGGTCGCCGCGTCGTTGACCGAGGGGCGCGCCGCGCTCACCGGGTTCGTAATCCCCAAGTTCGGCAGCGAGTCCGGCCCCGTGTTTCTCGACGCCGTCGCGGACGCATCCGAACTGCTGGGCAAGCATCTCTACGCGATGCCGGTACTCGAATCACCCGCGCTGGTGCACCGCGATACGCGTGATCTCGAATTGCGCACCATCAGTGGGATTCTCGGGCAGCACCGCGATCGCATCCTTGCCGTCCGCATCGGCGCCACCGACATGTGCAGCACCTTCGGCATCCGTCGTGACCGCGATCTGACCATCTACGACGTGCGCGTGGTGGTCGACGTCATCGCCGACATCGTCAACTATCTCGGGCGCGCGGACGGTTCGGGTTTTGTCATCACCGGGCCCGTGTGGGAGTACTTCGCCGATCACGAACGCATGTTCCGGCCGATGCTGCGCGCCACCCCGTTCGAGGAACACGACGCCGTCCGGTTCCGTCAGCATCTCGTCAGCCGCGACCTCGACGGTCTGCTCCGTGAGATCGCGCTGGACCGAGCCAACGGAATCCAGGGCAAGACGGTCATCCACCCGTCGCACGTCGCAGCGGTCAATGCACTGTCCGCTGTCACGCACGAGGAATATCACGATGCCCTCGACATTCTCGGTGCCGACGCCGGGGGAGTTCAGGCGTCCGGCTACCGGAACAAGATGAACGAGATGAAGCCGCACCGCAATTGGGCCCATCAGACTGCGCTCCGAGCTCACGTGTTCGGTGTGACCAACAAGGGAATCACGTTCGTCGAGTTGCTGACGGCGTTGGTCGATCGATGACAGAGCTTGTCCAGTCCAAGGACGTTCCCTGGGCTACAGCAGAATTCGGCTTGGACCTCGTTCACGGTGATTCGTCACTCGGGCATTCGGTGCCCGATCTGGTGATCCCGGGACTTCGGCGGAATCCGCGTCGCGCTCATCTGCTGGTGTCCACTGTGCTGGGAAAGCACGTGCCCACCGAGCCGTCCGTGGTCATCGGTGCTGCCGACGACCTCGGCGATCTGGTGCGGACAACCCTCGGTGAGGGTGTCGACGTCGTCGTGCTCGGGTTTGCCGAAACCGCAACAGGTTTGGGTCATTGCGTTGCGGCCCGTCTGCGCGCTCACTGCTACCTGCACTCGACTCGTCGCGACGTACCAGGTGCTACGACGCTCGCCGGGTTCGAGGAGGGGCACTCGCACGCCACGAGCCATCTGATGCAGCCGACGTCCGCCGAACTGTTCGAGAACGACCTGCCTCTGGTCCTCGTCGACGACGAGATCTCCACCGGCGCCACCGCGATCGATGCCATCCGGGCGCTGCACGGGCAATGCCCGCGAAGCCGCTACGTCGTGGCCTCGCTGGTGGACATGAGAACCGAGGAACACCGAGTCGCCGGCGAAGCCGCGGCGGCAGAGTTGAATGTACGAATCGACTACGTCTCTCTCGCTTCGGGTTCGACGGTCCTGCCCGACGGCCTGACCGAGCGCGTCACGGCGCTGGATGCTCCGGATCTGAATCCGATCGGTGATCGCCGCGGCACGCTGTCTCAGATGGATCTGCCGTGGCCGGCACATGTCCCCGACGGTGGCAGGCACGGCTTTCTCGACGGCGACACCGCGGCATTCGAGTCAGCCGTCGAGGCAGCGGTGTTCATTCTCAAATCGTCGATCGACGCGTCGCGTGCTGTGATCGTGATCGGTCACGAGGAGTTGATGTACCTGCCACTGCGCATCGCTGCGGGCTTGGAAAGCTCTGGGCGAGCAGTTCGTTACCAGACCACGACGCGTTCACCCGCCTACGTCGTTGACGTGCCGGGATACCCGCTGCGTCGCGGGTTCACCTTTCCGGCGCCCGAACTGGGCGAGAACGAACCCCGATACGTCTACAACGCGCAGTGGCCTGATGCGGCGGTCGACGCCCTTGCGTTGCTGGTCATCGACGAGCCCGCCGACACCGATCGGTTGACGGCGATGGACGGAGTGGTCGAGGTGTTGCGGAACTCCGGCACCGACGTCCTGATCGCCACCGTTCGCGGGGCCGATCCGTCGGCGCTGCGAGATTCCAGAGCAGGGAGCTCGTCATGAACGAACCATTGGTCGGGCCCGAATTCGGTTCGTACGCGCCGGGCGAAGTGAAGTGGCTGCTCAAGGATCTCTCGCACGTGGATCTCGAAGCGGATGTATCCGTGCGCGAGAAGCGTATTCAGTCGGGTGAGGCGCACTATGCCGAGTCTCTCCCCATCGAGTACCAACCCGATCAGGCATACCGGGATCTTTTCGAGACGGTGCTCGCCGAGAGCGCTCCACGGTTGGCGCGCGCTGTCGGGACCGTGATGGACCTGGTCTTGGCCGAGCGGGGGAGTGACATCACGCTGGTCTCACTCGCCCGGGCCGGAACACCGATCGGGATTCTGATGCGGCGCTGGGCCCAGCAGACCCGCGGGTTGACGTTGCCGCACTATGCGGTGTCCATCGTCCGTGGCAAAGGAATCGATTCCGTCGCACTCGATTATCTTGCGCACCATCACGACTCGGAGAACGTCGTCTTCGTCGACGGCTGGACGGGCAAGGGCGCCATCGCCCGCGAACTCGACGCAGCGTTGACGGAGTACCACGAGGCAGGCGGAGCGAAGTTCGACTCCGATCTGGCTGTTCTCGCCGACCCCGGACACTGCGTGCGAACGTACGGGACCCGTGACGACTTCCTGATCGCGTCGGCGTGCCTCAATTCGACGG
This sequence comes from Rhodococcus sp. WY5, assembly GCF_018588185.1. Classification (NCBI taxonomy): domain Bacteria; kingdom Bacillati; phylum Actinomycetota; class Actinomycetes; order Mycobacteriales; family Nocardiaceae; genus Rhodococcus; species Rhodococcus sp. WY5. The sequence goes on along the minus strand of NZ_JAAMPR010000001.1, from coordinate 478,262 downwards.
TGTCCGGCTTGGTCTCACGAACTGTCCTCAACGACACCCTCATCGGGCCCGGCGATTTCCACGGCGCCAAGTTCTACGCCGACCTCGCCGACGTCGACGTTTCCAACAGGTTGCTCGACGTGGTCTCGGCCGAGTTCGATTCGGTTCGCGGCGACGCAGCGGATTCTCTTGCTGCAGTGCTCGATTCCGATCGGACGCCGACCTGGGCCGGTTGGGAGTCGGTGGAGAAGGTGCAGGCCGAGTACGGGATCTCGACGGTCAACTTCGTCAAACCCGGTGTCGGAGAAACAACCAGGGTGCTGCTGCGCCGGCTTCCCTGGAAGGTTCTGGTGCGCGAACTCGAAGCCCCGGAGCACGCACACATCCGGTTGTTGGCACAGGCCCGTGGGGTCCCGGTCGAGGTCGTCCCGGATCTCGCCTACTCGTGTGTCGGCCTGATCAAGGACATCACGTGAGCCGTGTGGACACCGCTGCGTCCCAGGTCCTGATCGCCACGGATCTGGACCGCACGATGATCTATTCGCAGGCCGCGATCGGCGGCGATCCCAGTGGCTCCGACCTGGATTCGGCACCGAGCCCGCTGTGCGTCGAGTACTACAACGGCGGTCCGCTCTCGCACATGAGCGTCGAATCGATCGAACTGCTGACCGCGCTCAGCTCGCGGGTTCCGGTGATTCCGACGACGACCAGGACCATTGCGCAGTTCCAGCGGATCGATCTTCCCGGCGGACCGTGGAAGTACGCGATCACGAGCAACGGCGGAAACATCCTCGTAGACGGCGAGGCCGATCGCGACTGGCGAAACGAGATCGACCGTTCGACCCGTAAGTCCGGCGCCGAGTTGCCGCAGGTTCAGGCGGAACTGGAATCGCGGATCGACTCGAGTTGGGTCAGCTCCATTCGTGTTGCCGACGACCTGTTTCCATACCTGGTCGTCGATCTGGCCGTGATGCCGAGTGATTTCGAAACCGAATGGAATGGGTGGTGCGTGACGCGGGGCTGGAATGTCTCGCGTCAAGGCCGCAAGATCTACACGATGCCCGACGCGGTCTCGAAGTCACGAGCGCTGGCAGAGGTGCGCCGCAGACTGGTCGAGTCGGGTGATCTGGATCAGTCCGCCGTCGTGATCTCGGCTGGTGACGGCGCATTGGATGCGGACATGCTCGAATACTCCGATTTCGCGATCCGGCCCAGGCACGGTGAGCTGGAAGAACTGAATTGGCAACGGCCGACCGTTACTGTGACAGAAAGGTCCGGTATCGCAGCGAGCGCGGAGATCTTGCGGTGGTTCTCTTCCGCGCTCGGGTAATACACGCTCTCTATGAAGGGGATTTAGTTGTCTGTATCGCTTGCCAAAGGGCAGAACGGCCCGCTGGACGTCTCGGATGTAGTTGTCTCGGTTCAGCTGGCTGCGGCCGCTGACCTGTCTGCACTCCTCGTGACGAGCAACGGAAAAGTTCGTTCCGACGCCGACTTCGTCTTCTTCAACCAGCCGACCGGACCCGGCGTGCAATTGGTACCCAACCCGGGTGGCATTGCCTCACTCCGAGTCTCACTCGCCGGCGTACCCGCCGATATCGAGCAGGTTCGCGCCGTCATCACGCTCGACGACGCTTCGTCGAACTTCGGGCGCACTGCTGCACCCACCGCTCGGGTCTCCGACGCGGCCGGGAACGTGTTGTACGAGTACGTGATCGACGGCCTCACCACCGAGTCCATCGTCATCGCGCTCGAGGTGTACCGACGCCAGGGTGCATGGAAGGTGCGCGCCGTCGGCCAGGGGTACGCGGGTGGATTTGCCGCGCTGGTCACCGATCACGGTGTGTCCGTCGACGATGCGCCCGCGCCGCCGCCGCCCACTCCGGTCGCGGCTCCGGCGCCGATCACCCCGCCCTCGTCCGTCGCTCCTACACCGCCGGCGTACAACCAGCCGCCGCAGCAGCAGCCTTCGTACAACGCGCCGCCGGTTCCGCCGGCCCCGCCCGCGTACAACCAGCCGCCTGCCTACAACCAGGGACCGACGCCGCCGGCCTACCCGCCGGCGCAGCAGCCTGCGTACAACCAGCAGCCGACGTACAACCAGGCACCCCCGGCGCCTCCCGTGCAGAACCAGCCGCCGGCGCAGCAGCCCGAGGTGAGCCTGGTCAAGGGACGCCCCGTCAGCCTGACCAAGGGACAGAAGGTCACACTCCGCAAGGAGGGCGGCGTCGCGCTCACCATGATCCAGATGGGTCTGGGTTGGGATCCGATCAAGAAGAGCGGCCTGTTCGGAAGCCGTACCGCCGACGTCGACCTCGACGCTTCGGCACTCCTGTACGCCGACGGCAACCTCGTCGACGTCTGCTACTACGGTCAGCTGACGTCCAAGGACGGCTCGGTCCGTCACATGGGTGACAACCTCACCGGCGACGGAGACGGCGACGACGAGGTCATGCTCGTCGATCTGCAGCGGGTCCCGGCTCACGTGACCACCGTGATCTTCACCGTGACCTCGTACCGCGGACACACGTTCGAGCAGGTCTCCAACGCGTTCTGCCGTCTCGTGGACAGCACCACCAACTCCGAGCTCGCTCGATACACGCTCCAGGGTGGCATGGCTTTCACCGGAATGGTGATGGCAAAGGTGTACCGCGTGAACGGTGAATGGAAGCTGCAGGCCATCGGTGAAGGTATCCAGGCCAAGCACGCAGGAGAAGCTGCGCCGCAGCTGGGCCGTTTCCTCACTGCTTGAGTCGAGACTGCATAGTCGAGATGAATCCGGTTCGGCGGTAGGTGATTTCGATCGCCGTCCGTCGAACCGGACATCGTTTCCCCCTCTGTGCGTTAACCTCATGCGGCATGTCGAGCCGTCAGTCGAGCGGCCGTGCGCGAGAGGACTTGGCACAGTAGATGATCATTCGAGGGAAACTTCTCGGTCGGGCGGCGGCCGTCGCAGGCGTTGTGCTGGCGCTCGTGAGCACCGGGATCGCGCAGGCTTCGGTGCCCCAGTCGGAAACTCGGTCAGGAGTATCCGGCACCGGGATCAAGTACGTCGCCCTCGGTGACTCCCGTGCCTCCGGTCCAAGGCTGGAACCGATGTACCCCGACGCCTGTTCGCGTTCGTACGAGAACTTCGCGGGCAAGATCTCTCGGGCACTCGAGGTCGCGGAGTTCACCGACGTCTCTTGCAGCGCGGCACGCGCCGAGAACATCATCGACACTCCACAGCTGATTCCGAACTACTGGCCTGTCCAACTCGATGCCGTTCACCCGGACACCGACCTGATCACCATCTCGATCGGCGGCAACGACTCCAACAGCATCTTCCTCGGCCCCCTGTGCGTCGCTCCGGGGCCAGGAACCGATCGTGGATGCCGGTACGACCCGCTCGCGAATTCCGTAGCCCAATCCGGAATCGACCGGGCTGCCGGAGAATTGGATCGCATCCTGACTGCGGTCACGCAGCGCGCGCCTAACGCTCGCATCTACCTGATCGGTGAGGGCGGCATGATCTCCTCTCGCGGATGCTGGCCGAACATTCCGTTCTCAGACGCCGACGCATCCTGGTTCATGGACTACTTCGCTCGCTACAACACGAAGTTCGACGAGGTCGCCCACGCCCACGGTGTGCGCACTGTCGACATTGCGGCGGCGAGCATCGCCGGCGGGCACGACGCATGTGCGAGTGCAGATCAGCGTTGGTTCGAAGGCCTGTTCTCGGAGTCGACGGCGCAGCGCTTGCACTTCACGGACGCTGGGATGACCGCGGTCGCCGATCTAGTGGTGGCGGACGTGCAAGGCTGACCGAGAGAGCCCGGTCATGGCATAGTTCGCTGCTGTGGGTATGACTTTTGTTCCCGGACAGAACGCGCCGCTGCAGGCGCCCGTGGTGACGTTTCGAGCCGAGAGCCAGACGCCGTTCGACGTGTCGGCGCTGGTAGCGGACGCGAACCTGCGGGCATTGACGTCCGCGGACTTCGTGTTCTACAACCAACCGTCCACCGCTGGAGTGCAACTCGACGAGAGTGGCATCCGGGTGGAGCTCGATCGACTTCACCCCGATGCGGCAGCGGTGTTGTGCATCGTGAGCGTGGATCCGGCAGCGACGGCCGCGGGAGCCTTTCGCACGGCCGGGCTCTCCGCCACCCTGAGCGATCAATCCGGTTCGGTCCTGGCCGAATTCGCGATCCCCACCGCAGGTACCGAGACAGCGGTCATCTGCTGGGAGCTGTACCGAAAGTCCGGTGCCTGGAAGATCCGGGCCGTCGGGCAGGGCTATGCGGGTGGTCTGGCGGAACTGATCTCGGTGCATGGCGTCGAGGTCGACGACGAGCCGGCGCAACCCGCTCCGACAGCCGCGCCCGCGTGGGACTCCGCCGTGGAGCCGTTGGAGGTTGGCCGCGGCCTCGAGCGTGCGTGGATGATCTTCGAGGACGCCTCGCGTTCTGCCGCTTCCTTCGTCTCCAGCAGTGAGTACGCGCTTGCCCGTTTGGACGAGGATCTGACCGCTGCCGTCGCAGATCCGTCGTTGCGGAACTCGGCAGCGGGAGTGGCGGCGCGCGATGCCGCACAGAAGCGTCACGACGACCTCGTCTCACTCGCACGGGACAACCACGCCCGCGACAGCGCTCAGCTTGCGCACGAACTCGGTGTGATCGACGGCGTGCTCCCACGGTCGATGGCGTCGTGGAAGTCGGTGTCGTGGGCGGGTACAACCGATCCGGCCCAGATCACAGCCGTCAGCGACGGAATGCGTCTTGGCGAGCTGTCGGCTCCGGACCGCGGCACACTCACCGTTCCGTACTGCGTCCCGTTGCCATTGCGCCGGCCGATCTGGGTGGACAGCACGTCGAGCAAAGCAGCGCTCGGTCTGATCAGTGCCGTCACCGTGCGTGTCATGGCCGCCGGCCCGATGCCGCTACTCGACGTCGTCGATCTGACCGGCTCGCTGACGCCACTGACCGACCGACTGGCACCGATGCTCGCGGGCCCGGTCATCACCGCTCACACCGAGATCTCGGCGCGCTTGCGGGCACTGGCCGAGGCCGTCGACATGGGCGAACTCGCGCGAATGAGTGGCGTCGCCGACGGGCCGAGTTCCCTGCGCCTGTTGATCCTCAGCGATTTCCCGCACGGATACTCCGCCGAAGACGCACAGACCATCATGTTCCTCGCCGAACGCGGGCCGGCAATCGGTTTGTCCATACTGATTGTCGGAGAGGACGAGTCGAACTTCGCGGAAGAATCCGTCGCCGCACTGTCCGAGGGGTGCCAACATCTTTCGGCAGCAGGGCAGACGGAGGTTCACGATCCGTGGACCCGCACGCAATGGCACTTCACCCCGGACGTGCTCGACCCGATCTCCGAGTCGCGAATTCTGGCAGTGTTCGACCGCACCTAGTGGCCGATGGCGGATTGCCGAGCGCACAGGCAGAGTGGTGGTACGACCACGCGCGGTGTGTGGCGGCAATACTCGAGGAGACTCATGGCATTCTGGGATCAGTTGAAGGCTAAGGCTCAGGAGATGAACGGCCAGCTCAAGACAAAGACCAGCCAGTTCCAGAACAAGGAATTCAAGAACGCGAGCATGGCAATGTGCGCGTTGATCGCCGCCGCAGACGGTTCGATCGATCCGTCGGAGCGTCAGAAGACCGCCGCGCTGATCATGAGCAACGAGTCGCTCGCGGTCTTCTCGCCGGACGAGCTTCGTGAGCAGTTCGACTGGTACTGCAGCAAGCTGTCCTCGGACTACGAGTTCGGCAAGGTCGAGGCAACCGCGACCATCGCCAAGCTCAAGTCGAAGCAGGATCAGGCCCGCGCGGTCATCCAGATCGGCATCATCATCGGCGGCGCGGACGGCAACTTCGACGAGCACGAGCGCGGCGTCGTACGCGACATGTGTTTTGCAGTCGGAATCTCTCCGGCCGAGTTCGATCTCTGATCGATTCAGAGCATGAAAGCGGGTGCGGCGCGAAAGCGCTGCACCCGCTTTTCTTTTCAGTACTCGGGATAACCGTCCTCGGGCCCGAGCATGCGCTCGATCCTCGTCCGCGTGATCTTGGCGAGCTCGTCGACGCAGACCTTGCGCTCGACGGACCGTTCGTTGGACATGCGCTGGCCGATGTTCTCGAGCAGGTCGTCGGCGTCGTGGCCGTGCGAACACCACAGATACCGGAAGCCGAAGTTCCGCTCGTACTCCTCGCCGGCGCGATAGATGGTTGCCATGACGGCGTCGTCCGGAACCCAGATCGAGCATTGCTCGAGGTGGGACGGCACGCTGTTCCTACGGACGCCGACCGGTGGATGGCACTGCAGGGCGCGTTCGACGTCGACGTCCGAGAGGTTGAGAATCGCGTCCTCGGCGCGCGAGAGGATCTCCGCGTGGTCGGCGAACGGACGTCCGTCGCTGACCCACCCGGCCCACGTCAGCGAGCAGCAGCACTCGAACAATGCGTGAACCGCCTTCTGCCGCGGTAGTTCGTTGAAGCGCTCCAACCCGATCGATTGATGTAGCAGCATGTGACCTCCCGGCCCGTTGTGCTTTCAGGCGCGCTCGACATGCCGCGCGGTAACCAGATGCGCGACCATATCGATAATTCACTGCTTCACCTGGGAAAGGAAGGTTTGCTCCCCGAGTTTTCAGGTTCTTAACGCGGCGTAACGAGCTGACCGACACGGTCTCCACCCGACAAGGTTCGCTGACGAAGCCGACTCAACCGGGCGCCGATGACCACAGGAGATGGCGAGCAATCTGTCCCGAAAAGAGGCCAATAACGTTGCGTCTGATGCAACTTCACGGAGATCGGTTGGCGATCCCGCCGTCTCCGAAAGGCGACCAGCGGCTTGACAGGGTCGGCTCTCGTTTGAGGCTCTCGGCGTCGGCCCCTGCAATGGGCAGGGAGTGTGTCTCGTTCGCTGGCAGTCGTGGAGGCTCCGCGCGAGTTCGCGGTTGGCTCGATTTTGTATCGGGCCGTAGATGTCATATCAAGAATCTATGAGGTCGAGGGTGGATACGGTGGGCGAGCGGAGGGGGATGTGGATCGTCGCCGCATTGTCGATACTTGCTCTGGCAGCACTCATCTGCGCGGTGGTGACGTTCAGCATTGCTGTGCAGTCGATCTCCGGTGGTATGGGTCCTGCTGTCGAAGCGAGGGTGCTGGACGTGGAGGACGGTGCCACGCTGGGCCGTTGTGTGCATCCGCGCACCTATACGGTGGGATGGGCGCAGGACGAGGTGGACCACATCGAATCGTTCGTCGAGTGCTCCAGCGCGCACGAATACGCTGTGGGGCAGACGGTCAGGTTGTGGCGGGGTTCGAGTGGTCACTTGGTCGGATCGAGTCCGACGCTGATCGTGGCTTTGAGCAGTTCGCTGTCATTGGCGACGGGAGCGTTGGCGGTTTTCTCCGGGCGGAAGGCAGTTCGGGCGTGGCCGGCTCGACGGAAGGGGCGTAGTGATGTGGGGACGTTGAACATGTGAGTCCGTATGGCGGCGGCGATGGCAGGGAAACCGGAATTTCACGTAACCGTCCTCGCGGCTACGCCATTCGAACGCAAGTAGCTCGGCGATTCTTTTTGTGGGGCGACGCAAGCGCTCGCGGCCTCGGAAGTAGCTCGTAGACGTCACGATCTTCCACGGTTTATCTGCGCCGTTTGGTGTGTGAACGGCGAACTCTCCATGAGGTGCCGTGACTCACTCAGAGGTTTTCGTCCTGGACGACGGGTATTGATTGTTCGATGTAGTCGGCGTCGGGTGTCGCGTCGACGGCTGCGGGTACGCGGTCGTTTTCCATGGCGGTGGTCCTTACTGTGCGGTGTGTCCTTCTGGCTGTGCGGATTTCAGTGTTGTTTGCGCGTTGTCGCGGCGTAGTGCTGCGGTGCTGTCCTCGAGTTCGAGGACCCGCCTGATGCCGACGAGGTTGATGCCGTCGGCGATGGGGTGTTGCTCACCAGGCTCGCGGCGGGCACCCTCGAAGCTGCAGCGCCGGCCCCGCCGATCATGTTGCCTCGCTACTCGTATCGGGTTCCGGTGATGCGGCCTCGAGCCACTCAACGCTCCCCTCCGTTGCAATTGAAGTGAAGGAACACTGCGCGATTCGAATACTGCACGGCCCGTCGACCTCCCCGGTTGTCACTGATCCGGAGCAACAACGCATTCGAGGAGGCTTCAGATGATTGCTGGGGTGGGATTCGGTGGCTTCCATTGCCGTGGGAATGGCGGATAGCGCTCTCCTAGGTGACTCCATGCGAGCTCAAGCGGAACGCAGTTTTACTGACGCCCTGGTGAACACTTCGGCAGCCATGAAGCTCTTACGTCGACTGCTCAAAGGACTGGAGTTGTGCTGAGTGTGATGGTCACCGACAGACTGGCCAGCTACAGATTGGATGCCCGTATCTCTGTCAGCTGCTGAAACCGCAGGCGTCTATGTCACGCGAGCGATCCCTCGAGCAGATCGACGAGAGCATCGGTATGGGTTAGTTGCGGATGGTGCCCGGCACCCGGCAGCGAGATCAGCTTGATGTTCGGAAGTGACTCGAGCTGCGCAACCGCGGCCGGGTCGATTGGGTCTTTGCTTCCTGTGATGATGCGGACCTGGCCACTGAATCGCCTAAGCGCTTCTTGGAGTTCAGCACGCCACCGCTTCGATCCCGCACGGGCGAGATGCTCGGCCACGCTCTTGGAACTGCTTCGCTCGAGGTCACTGAGACTGGAAACGAGAGAATCCGCGCTCGCTTCTGATCCGGTCAGTTTGCGTGAGAGCCGTGCCGGGTCTGCGTGTCGCAAGTAGGCGCGTACGAGCGGCTTCAGTCTGGCCGAGGAACCCATCGGGGCCTGGAGGAAGAACGGTGCGATCAACGTGAGGGACTTCACCTGCGCCGGGAACCGGTCAGCCGCAACTACTGCAGCAGCCGCACCGATGGAGTGGCCGACGAGGTCAGCAGGTTCACCAGCTACTACCGCCGGCAGCCACTCATCCCAGTCCTGAACGCCGGCCCCGCTACTGAGGCCGAGGCCGGGCAAGTCGACGACCCGCCCCTCGATGCCGGCAGCTACCTCTGCCCACGTGTCCGCGTTCACGGGCATGCCGGGAAGAATCACCCGACTCGATCCTCGTACGCCGAGCTCAAATGTCCTCAGGCCGCCGACGTCGACGAATCGACGGTCGGCGGACATGACGGCACCAAACCGATGCGCTGCCAGGTAGTCGGCCCACCGTTCGAGGGACACCAGCACGTCGGGCATCAGGATCCCGTGTCTGTCGGCGAACTCGACGGCCGACTCTGTCGGATAGCGGTCGGCGGACATGAAGGTGAGGGTCTCGGGATCGGCCTTGGTGATCTGCTGCGGGAGCCGCTTGATGACGCCGATCGGAATCCTGACCCGCGGGACCTTCGCACCGAGATGCCGACCGACGTGTGTGAGCAGGTCCGCTAGCGGTGGGGTGTCGTCGTGGAGAACCCAGTAGGCCATGCCCTCAGCAGCGGGATCGACCGCAGCTGCCGTCATGAAGGCCGCCAGATAGTCGACCGTGACGATCGGGAGAAACGTCGATTCGTTTCCAGGCAACGCTGCTGCGGTGCCGTTCCAAATCTGCTCGACTGTGCTGGCCAGCCCGATGTGCTGGTCGGATTCCCCGGTGGCGCTGTCGCCGATCACGCTGGACGGATTGACAATGGTCCAGGGAACTCCGTGCTTGAGGGCTCGGGCCTGGAAGATTGCGTCGGATTCCACTTTTGACGCTTCGTAGGCGCCAAGGTCCTTGTAAACCGCGGTGCGGTGATCGTCGGGCCATGGAACCGTTGTGGGGTCTTGTCCGCCGACGCGGTAGCCCGACACGTGGATCACGCGCTGCAGGTTGGGGAGGTCCTTGGCGAAGTCGATCAGCTTCTCGACGATGCCGACGTTCGCGCTGCGTGCCTCCTGGGCGGTCATTCCGAATCGGTAGGACCCGGCGCAGTTGTGGATCTCTGTGATGAAAGGGAACGCCGATGGGCCACCCGCGACGATTTCAGGAGCGTCGAAGTCGACGATCGTCGTGCTGATGCTCCGCGTCAGGCCATGCTCTCTGACCCATCGCTCGACACGGGCCCCGGACTCGGCGGTCCGAACTGCCGCCGTGACGTTCGTACCAGCCTCGGCGAGGGTCAGGACGAGGTGCCGACCGACCAGACCTGAGGCCCCGAAGACCAGGGCGTGACGGGAGACGTCGCGTGGAGTCATCGCGTTCCGCCAACGGTCTGGCAGCGCTGGTTGATGAGCTCCGCAACGATGTCAGCGGCCGAAATCAGGGGTTGCGTGTTTTGCGTAGCGCGAGAGACGATGACCGCCCCCTCGATCGTCGACACAACAACGGTCGCCAGGGATCGGGCCTCGTCGGGGACAACGCCGCTGGCCTCGAGAAACGCGGTTGTCAGGGCGATCCACGACTCAAAGGCAGCGGCGCACGCCTGCCGCAGACGCTCGTTCTCCGCGCCCATCTCCAGGGTGACGACAGAGACCGGGCAACCCCGCCGGAAGTTGCTCTCGCTGACGATGGTCGTCAGGGCCTCGATCGCGGCGCGTGCTGCCTCGGCCGCATCGACCCGGGAAATCGCGGCCTCTGCAATCAGCGTCCCGAATGCCTTCGTGGCGAGCTCAATCGCTGCGACGCCCAGGCCTTCCTTCCCGTCGGGGAAGTGGAAGTAGATCGACCCTTTCGGCGCTGCGGCGTGTTCGATCACGGCGTTCAGGCCCGTGCCGCTGTAGCCGCTGGTCTGGATGAGCTCGAGCATGGATTCTGCGAGCCGTGCCCTTGTCAGGTCTCCTTTGGATGCCATGAGCCAACAATAGACCGGTCTACATATTATTTTCAACCGAGAGAATGCGTCTACCAACCAGTCTCGTCGTGATCGACATGCGTGTGACCGCCGACGCCATCATCGGAGTGCCGGCGACCTAGGATCCGGCCAAGGCTTCGGGTCAGGTCCGCTTGCGGGTCGCGATCTCGTCGGAGAGCTGCTGAACGTGGGCGGCGTCCGCGTCCCGGGCAAGGGCGACGTAGTGGTCCATGACGGCCGGCCGGTAGCGCACGGGCAACGTCTGTCCTGGGGCGAGTCGTGTCAGCTCGGTGATCGTGAGGTCTTCGTCTGCGATACCGCGGAACAAGATGCCGTCGGAGGTCTCCACGTCGAACATCAGGACCACGCGTGGATTGCTGTTGACCTCCCGCCAGTCGACGAGAACGCCGAGCGCAAGCACCCCCGTCCGCAGTTCCGCATTGCGCTTGCGTGCATCACTGCTCATGAGCGGGTTCGGGGCGACGCCCGGAAAGTCGGGTCCGACGCCGAGTGATTCCCGACTCAGGTCAGGCCTGAGCTTCGACATCACATCGTCGAGCGTCATCTTTGAATCGTTGCGCTTCTTTTTCCAACCGAACATCCTGACCCCTCCATCACAGCGGCGCCGGAATCTCGGCCTGGAGCTTCGCTCTGATCGCGATTGTATGTCGCGGTCATTCTCGATCTCCGTCGCATCGTCCCGTCCACCTGCGGGTCGAAAGGCCTTTCAATCTGCACTCGCGCGTGCGGACAGACTTTTCGCTCACCAGTTGCACGCCAGTCCCTCTTGCCGGTGCAATTTCCGTTGTCAGAAGGCGAAATCCATGAAGGGGACCGAGATTGGCCCCCCAGACACGAATGGAAGGTCGCCATGACGAACGACGCCCCTCACCATCGCGCCCGCATTGGTCGCCCGCCACCTCGGCCACCACAGCCCTGGATGCAGCGATGTTCGACAGCAATCGCGAGCGGGCTTGTGAGCGGTTAGTGGGAGTGGGCGTCAACCGACGTGGACGTGTGGCCGGCGGGACTGGTCGGGTTCGGCGCGGCGGAGGACCTCACGGGTCACGGGAGCGGTTTCGCCCTCACCGATGAACAGGAAGCGGAGCAGGTACATGATCGGGTTTCCCTCGGTCCACTCGAAGTAGACGTCGGGAATCACGCCGGTGATGTCTCTCGTCCGCAGGAGAACCGCCGCAATGGTGTTGGGGACGGCCGGGCTGTCGACCCAGAGAATCCGGTGCTCACCGCGCTGTCGGCCGTGGACGAGAAGGTCGGTGCTGAATTCGGAGGAGTCTGTGACGTTGACTTCGATGAAGATGATCGACTCCGCCTCCGGGATGTTGCTTTCGGCGCGCTGCTGCGATTCCTTCTGCCGATACTCGTCCTCGTCGAGACGGTCGACGTCGTGCGCCACCATCGCGAGGTAACCCTTCTCGGCTGCCTCGGCGATGAATTGCAGCGCGGTCTCGTCGAATTCGACGGAGGTTGCCCGTAGTTCGAAGGCTCGCGAGATCCGGGAAAGGAAGGACACCACCATGATCGCGGCGATGAAGAACGACGCCACTTTCACACCGTCTGGACGTTCGAAGATGTTCGCGATCGTCGTGTAGACGAACAAAACTGCGACAAAACTGAACCCCACGAACAGCTTTCGCTGACCGTGCTTACGAGCGGACAGTGCAACGGCGACGGTCGCCGACGAGATGAGCACGAGGACACCGGTTGCGTACGCGGAACTCTGAGCGTCGACACCGGCGTCGAAGTAGATCGTGACAGTGATGGCGATGACGCTGAACACGAGGACCAGCGGACGCACGGCGCGGGCCCACGACGGCGCCATGCCGTAGCGGGGGAGATACCTCGGAACAAGATTGAGCAACCCTGCCATTGCCGACGCACCGGCAAACCAAAGGATCAGGATCGTGCTGAGATCGTAGACGGTTCCGAAGATCTCACCCAGATAGTCGTGCGCGAGGAAGGCAAGCGCGCGACCGTTGGCAGCGCCTCCGGGCTGGAACTCGTTTTCTGGGATCAGGATGGTGGTGACCAGGCTCGACGTCAGCAGGAATCCGCTCATGATCAGCGCCGCCGTGGTGAGCAGGCGCCGCGCACCTTTGATGCGGCCACGTGGATTCTGTTCCGTGTCGTGCGGCTCGCCCTTGATCTGCGGCATGACCGCGACCCCGGTTTCGAAGCCGGACAAGCCGAGCGCCAACTTCGGGAAGACGATCAGCGCGATCAGGATCATCATCGCCGGGTTTCCGTGCTCGGTGGTCATGGCGCGCGTCCAGTCGGTGACCAACGACGGCGCGGTCGCGATGTGCCACAAACCTACGGAGATGACCACCACGTTCAAGGCGAGGTAGACGGCGACCAATCCGACCGCGATACCGATCGCTTCGGTGAATCCGCGGAGGAATACCGCAGCGAGGAGCGCGAGCAGAACCAGGGTGACGGCGACGGTGTGTCCGGAGAGAAAGGTTGGAGCAAAAGGGTTCTCGACGAGGTGCGCCGTGGCATCGGCAGCCGAGAGCGTCATAGTGATGAGGAAATCGGTGGCCGCGAAGCCGAGAAGCACGAGAACGAAGATCTTGCCGCGCCACTTGGGCAGCAGCTTCTCGAGCATGGCGATCGAACCCTCGCCGTGCGGACTCTCGCGAGCCACTCGCCGGTAGACCGGTAGAGCGCCGAAGAGTGTCAGCAGGATCAATACGACTGTCGCGATGGGAGCCAACGTGCCGGCCGCCAGTGCCGCGATACCGGGTTGGTAACCGAGAGTGGAGAAGTAATCGACACCCGTCAGGCACATCACCTTCCACCACGGGTGGCGCTTCTCCTTCTTCGGCGCCATCCGGTGTGGCCCCAGATGTCCGGCTGGTTCCTCGGTGATGTCCGCGAGCAGCCAGGCCTCGGTGCGTTGTTTCACAGACGGAGCCGTGTTGTCGGCCGGGACCTCGTTGTCGGCTGCGGTCACCACGGCGTCACGGCTTCAGATAAACATCGTTGAGCGTGACAGTCCGCAGGTTTCGGCTCCGGATGATGTCCACCAGTTGCGGATACACGTGGGTCACGGGCAGATAGTTGAGGTGCCCGATCACGATGGCCCCCGGATTGAAGTACTGGTTCGCCATTTGGAGGATGTACTCCTCGGTGATCAACGAAGAATCCGACAGTGATCCGTACCAGAGGGTGGGCACGGTGTAGCCGACGCTCGCGGCCACGGAATCGACTGTCGCGTTGTGCCTTCCGTACGGCGGCCGAAAGTACGGCGCCGCGTCCACGCCGTAGGTGTTGCGCAGGAACGTGCCGTTCTTCGTCAGCTCGTCTGCGATCTGCTGCTTCGACACGGACGTCAGATCCGGGTGCGAGTAGGTGTGATTGCCGAGCTGAATTTGTCCGCTCTCGACCAGCGGTCTGAGAAGTCCGGCGTTTTCGGTCCACGAGTTGTATAGCCCGTTGACGAAGTACGTCAAACGGATGCCGGTGTCTTTTGCGAACTGTGTGTAGAGGCGCACGACTTCGGAGCTGGCTCCGTCGTCAACCGTCAGGGCAAACAGATCCCCACCGCCGGGTAACGCGGTCAACGATCCGCCGGCGGGCAGCGGCACCCGGGCAGACGGCGGTGGAGGCGGCAACAAGGCAGGCGGGAGATCCGGGACAGGGACGGGGTCGGTTGGTTCGTCGGCTGCGGCGATTGCCGTGCCGACCGAACGTGACGAACAAGCGGTTCCCATGGTCACCGCGGCGGTTCCGGTCAGAGTTGCTGCTGCGAGGGCACTGAGGAAGCGTCGGCGGTCCACAGGGCGGAGCCTAGAGCAGATTTGCCTAATTCGGACTTCATTCTCAGCGTTCTTTCAGCGAAAGACCAGCCGTGTCCGGTATCGACAGGTTCTACTCAGGAACGGTGGATAGCGTGTCGGCCGTGGAACCGCGACCTCGACACTCGGCAACCAGGCACAGGCGTAGGCGTCAACCGCAGCGGTCGACGCTCTCGGTGGGGCGCAAGCTGGCGGCGGCGTCCCTGTCGACGACGATTCTGGTGGGCGTCGGAATCGGCTGGTACGTGCAGTCGGATCTCACGTCGGGGCTGTACCGATCGGACGCGCTCTCCGCCCTCGGTGACGACGCCGGCAGTTCGCTCGACGGGGATACCAACATCTTGTTGATCGGGCTCGACAGTCGTAAAGCGATGGACGGCAGCGACCTGCCGGCTGAGTTCGTCACCGACAAGCTGCATGCGGGGGACAGTGATGTGGGTGGATACAACACGAACACGCTTATCCTGCTCCATGTTCCGGGCGATGGCGGCAAGGCCAGTGCAGTGGCGATCCCACGCGACGACTACGTCGCGGTACCCGGCTACGGAATGGCCAAGATCAAGGAAGCCTACGGAATGGCGAAGGCTGATGCGGACGCCAAACTCATAGCGGACGGTGTGACGGATCCTGCTGCACGAGAACAACAAGCGCGTGAAGTCGGAAGACGGTCGACACTGACCACCGTGCAGAATCTGCTCAAGGTTCCGATCGATCACTTTGCCGAAGTGAACCTGATGGGCTTCTACGACGTCGTCTCGGCTATCGGCCCCGTTCAGGTGTGCCTTAACAATCCGGTGCAGGATGACTTCTCGGGCGCCAACTTCCCGGCCGGAGTTCAGACTCTCGATGCGTCACAGGCACTTTCGTTTGTCCGTCAACGCCACGGCCTGGACAACGGGGACTTGGATCGCACCCACCGGCAGCAGGCTTTCATCAGCGCGGTGATCGCCAACTTGAAGGGCTCCGGCGTCATCGGAAACATTCCGAAGATGACGGCACTGGCCGACGTGGTGAAGAAGGATGTGGTGATCGATTCTGCCATGGATCCCGTCCGATTCGCTTCTCAGGCAAGCGCTCTCGCAGGTGGGAACATCGACTTCTACACCCTGCCCGTCGAGGGATACGAGACCGTCGACGGCCAGGACGTCAACATGGTCGATCCGGCGCGTCTGCGTAGTGAAGTGTCGCGGATCTTCGCGGGAGGTGACTCGGCATCTGCACCTGCGATGGACACTGCTGTCTCGACCGGGAACGAAGTTGTGGACATCCGCAACGGAACCGCGACGGACGGGTTGGGCGCCGCGTTGGCAGCGGCGACGAAAGCGTCGGGAGTCGAAGTCGGAGAGGTGAGCACCGCAGTTGCGACGGCAAAGTCGGTGGTCAGCTATGGAGTCGGCGCCAAAGCCGTCGCAGAGGCGCTGGCCGAGCAGTTGGGCGTGGCCGCAGTGCCTAACGAGCAGGCAGCGGCCGAATCAGTGTCTGTACTGATCGGTGAGGACAATGCGCAGACCGTGTTCTCGGCCGCTCCGGCGCAGTCGGACTCGTCGGTATCCGCCGGCACCGTTCCCGATACGGGAGCGCAGGGATCACCCATCCGGGCCGACGCGAATGGCGGCATCCCCTGTGTGGACTAACTCTCAGGTAATTCGCACCAAACTCACGCTGACTTCTTCGATCTGCGGGTCTACATTGGAGAAGTCGAACTCAGTCGGGTACTTCACCTTTGGGGTACCTGACTGAGATTGCGTAGTTGAAAGGATCACCGACATGGCTACAACAGCAGCGGTACAGAATCCGACACGCTCACGTGCCAGGACCATGTCCTTGTCCGAGTACGTGGCCGAGCATCCGGCGCAGCGCGTTTTCCCACCGACCAGTGAGCGGGCGGCCAGGATGGCGATGCTCATCATGTTCGCCCTGATGGCCGTCACCCTCGTCGTACTGGTACTTGACGAGGCAGGAATTTTCGGATGAAGGCAGCGGTCTTCGGCTGAGCCGGACCTTTAGTTACTCTTGAGTAATGACTGAACAGAAGAGCTGGAATGCGTTCACCGTCGAGCGCGAAGACAACATCGCCCAGGTGACGCTGATCGGGCCGAGCAAGGGCAACGCGATGGGGCCGGATTTCTGGAGTGAACTCCCCGAAATCTTCGCCGACCTCGACGCCGACCCCGAGGTGCGTGCAATCGTCATCGCCGGTTCCGGCAAGCACTTCTCGTTCGGACTGGACCTGCCGGCGATGAGCGGTGAATTCGGTGCCGTCCTCGCGGACAAGGCTCAGGCAGGCCCGCGCACCAAGTTCCACGACATGATCAAGCGCATGCAGTCGGGCATCAATGCCGTGGCAGATTGCCGCAAGCCCGTCGTCGCAGCTGTGCAGGGCTGGTGCATCGGCGGCGGCGTCGACCTGATCACGGCGGCGGACATCCGCTACGCAAGTGCCGATGCCAAGTTCAGCATCCGCGAGGTCAAGGTCGCGATCGTCGCAGACATGGGCAGCCTCGCGCGTCTGCCCGCGATCATCGGCGACGGACACCTGCGTGAGTTGGCTCTGACCGGCAAGGACATCGACGCAGCGCGCGCCGAGAAGATCGGCCTCGTCAACGACGTTTTCGAAGATGCCGACGCGGTACTGGCAGCGGCGCGCGCGACCGCCAAGGAGATTGCGCTCAACCCGCCGCTCGTCGTCCACGGGATCAAGGACGTGCTCGATCACACCCGCAGCGCGAGCGTGAACGACAGCCTTCGCTACGTCGCAGCCTGGAACGCGGCGTTCCTGCCTTCGCAGGATCTGACCGAGGCCATCACCGCCGTCTTCCAGAAGCGCCCGCCAGTCTTCCAGGGTGAGTAGGAACTGCAAGGGTGAGTAGGAACTGCAAGGGCGAGTAAAAACAGCACAAAAATCCCCGCACATCTTCCGATGTGCGGGGATTTTCGTTAGGCCTGAGAACTCGAGCTCAGTGACCGCCGTTGGCAGCGAGACGCTTGATCGAAGCCTCGATCTCGGCCTCTGCCTCGGCGCGGCCGACCCAGTTGGCTGCCTCGACGTGCTTGTTCGGCTCGAGGTCCTTGTAGTGGACGAAAAAGTGCTTGATCGCATCGAGCTCGAACTGTGAGATGTCACCCAGATCCTGGATGTGATCCCAGCGGGGGTCACCGGCCGGAACGCAGAGGACCTTGTCGTCTCCGCCGGCCTCGTCGACCATCTTGAACATCGCGACTGCGCGAGCCTCGACGATGACGCCGGGGAAGACCGACTCGGGGAGCAGGACCATGGCGTCGAGCGGATCGCCGTCCTCACCCAGGGTGTTTTCGATGAAGCCGTAGTCGGCCGGGTAGCCGAAAGCTGTGTAGAGGTAGCGATCGAGTTTGACGCGACCGGTTACGTGGTCGACCTCGTACTTGTTGCGCTGACCCTTGGGGATCTCGATGGTGACGTCGAACTCCACGCCGATTCCTCGCTGTCGTGTCGGTAATGATTCGTCGGAAGGATATCGGGTCAAGGATAAGGTTGCCTGACCACCCAGTAGGCAGAGCACAGACGGAGGGGCGTTGGCGGGCCAAGGAAAGAAGAAGATCGGCTCGTTGGAAGAGAGTCGACGGCGTAACTTCCGCATCCTTCTGGCGGTCGGTGCAGTGGTTGTACTGGCCGTCGCCGGAGTTGTCGTCGTGAAACTCGGTACGTCGAACGACACCGCGGGCAGCACGACCGTGACTACGTCGCCTCAGCCTGCGCTCGTGACGCCGTCACCCCAGGTGGTGCCCGTCCCGACGGACGCACCGATCCCGAGCGCGTCGGGAATCGCAGCGGCGATCGGCCCGGCTGTGGCCAACCCGGATCTGGGGAAGTTCACCGGAGTTGTCGCTGATGCGCTCACCGGAAACATTCTGTGGAGCGCAGACCCGTCGACGCCGATGACGCCCGCGTCCACGACGAAGGTGCTCACCGCATCGGCGGCACTGCTGAAGTTGCCGCTCGACCACCGGCTGTCCACGACGGTGGTTCCCGGAACGAGCCCCGGGCAGGTCGTTCTGGTCGGCGGTGGTGACCCGACGCTGACCGCGACGCCGAAGGGGCAGAGCGGGTATTACGCCAATGCTGCTCACATCGCGGATCTCGTCGACCAGATCAAGGCTGCCGGTACGCCGGTGACCAGCGTCGTGGTCGACTCGAGCTTGTTCAAGGGCGACAACATGGCCACCGGATGGTTCCCCGCTGACATCGCGGCCGGCTACATCACCCCGATCGAATCGGTGATGATCGAAGGTGGTCGGTACGACGGCACTCAAGACGAGTCGCCGCGTTCGGAAACGCCCGCGTTGGACGCGGGCAAGGTCCTCGCTCAGGCCCTCGGTGTCGATCCCGCCAACGTGAGTCTCGGCGCGGCGCCTGCCGGTGCCAAGCCGATCGCCACCGTGCAGTCGGCGCCGCTGAGCGACCGGCTGCTGCAGATGATGGAACATTCCGACAACGTGCTCGCAGAGACCATCGGGCGTGAGGTCGCGATTGCCTCCGGAATAGAAGCCTCGTTCACCGGAGCAGTCGACGCGACCGGCAAGACCCTGCAGGCGGCCGGGTTCGACTACACCGGTGTATCGCTGCACGATTCCAGCGGACTGTCCGTCGACGATCTCATTCCCGCTCAGGTACTCGATCGCGTCATGACGGCTGCGGCCGGTGACGGTGATCCGAAACTGCGTCCGCTGCTGGACTACCTTCCGGTGGCCGGCGGAACAGGAAGTTTGTCCGACCGCTACGCGTCCGGAAACCGAACCGGTGCGGGTTGGGTGCGGGCCAAGACGGGAACTCTCTCGACGGCCAGCGCGTTGTCAGGGTTCGTGGTCGATCAGAACGGGCGAGTGCTCACCTTCGCACTGATGTCCAATGACCGGCCGCCAGAAGTGAGCCGTCCTGCCCTGGACGCGATTGCCGGAGCATTGAGGAATTGCGGGTGCCAATAGTGGCCGAAAAGACTCCACAAGATGATGAAGCCTCGGCTCCGCTCGGTGGTGCCGTCGACTGGAGTCTTGCCGCCAAAGCCGGGATAAAACTGGCGCGCGGCGGCCCCGCGATGTCTCGCTACACGGCCGAGACGGCAACCGCAGAACTCGCCGAAGCGTCCAAGCGCGCAGAACTGCCGGTTCGTGAAGTGACCGGGCTGGCCGACGGTCTACCGGTCCCGGCCGCTGACGTGCTGGACCGGGCCGGGTGGATCACGGCGGCCTCGCGGTCGATGGCGCATCTCACCGGCGCGGATCCAGACGGCAGTGGCAATCTCATCGTCGGAAAGCCGGCGGGCCTGCAGGCCGGCGCCATGCTGGCGTACCTGTCTTCGGCGATCCTCGGGCAGTACGACCCGTTCACCGGCGAGCACGGCACCCTGCTTCTGGTCACACCGAACATCGTCTCCGTCGAACGGTCCCTTCGGCTGAATCCGAGTGACTTCCGGTTGTGGGTCTGCCTGCACGAGGTCACTCACCGGGTTCAGTTCTCGTCCTCGCCGTGGCTAGCGGAGTACATGAAGGAATCCGTCGAAACGCTTGGTGCGACGGTGGACGAGTCGATGACCGACGTTGTCGGGCGCCTTGCTGCAGAGCTGCGCTCGCGGAAGGAACCCGACTCCAGTGACGGTGCGACGGCGGGCGGCATCATCGGACTGCTGCGCGCCTCGCAGGCGGAGCCTCAGCGTGACGCGCTGGATCGGATGCTCGTACTCGGCACCCTCCTCGAAGGGCATGCAGACCACGTGATGGACGCCGTCGGCCCCGCCGTGGTGCCGTCGGTGGCAACGATCCGCACGGCCTTCGACAAGCGTCGGCAGCGCAAGTCCAACCCCGTGCAGCGGATCATCAAGATGCTTCTCGGCATGGACGCCAAGATGGCGCAGTACGTGCGCGGCAAGGCCTTCGTCGACGCGGTGGTTCTCAAGGTCGGCATGGAGCAGTTCAACACCATCTGGACCGGGCCCGAGACCTTGCCGTTGCTCGACGAGATCGACAATCCCGACGCGTGGGTAATGCGCGTTCTCGGCTAGATGCTGCTGCCTGAGACGCCTGCCCTCCTGGCGCTGCGACAGGCCGTGCGGGCGTGGACGCTCGCATTCGAGCCGCGGCGCCGTGTGGTCGTCGCCCTGTCCGGGGGCGCCGATTCATTGGCGTTGACCGCAGCAGCGGTGGCGGAAGCCGATTCGGTCGACGCGTTGATCGTGGACCATCGCCTGCAAGTCGGTTCCGATGCCGTCGCACGCTCGGCCGCAGACCAGGCGCTGGCGCTGGGTTGCCGGACCGCGACGGTCCTGACCGTCGACGTAGCCGATGGTGGGAGTCTCGAGGCCGCTGCGCGTGAGGCTCGGTACAACGCCCTGCGCGGCGCCAGAACTGACCTCCCGGTTCTACTCGGACACACGCTCGACGATCAGGCCGAGACCGTGCTTCTCGGACTCTCCCGCGGGTCCGGTGGGCGATCGATTCAAGGTATGACGGCATTCGACGCTCCCTGGGGACGGCCGCTACTCGGCATCCGGCGATCGGTGACCAGGGCGGCCTGCGTCGACCTGGAAATCACGCCGTGGGAGGACCCGCACAACAACAATCCCGAGTTCACTCGCGTACGTCTGCGGCACGAGGCGTTGCCGCTGCTCGAAGAAATTCTCGGCGGGGGAGTTCCCCAAGCATTGGCCCGAACCGCGACGCAGTTGCGTGAGGACGGTGAGGCGCTCGACGAGTACGCCGAGGCCCTACTCCTACGGGTTGTCGTCGACGGGGAAGTGGAAGTGGACACACTTGCCGAAGCGCCCACCGCAATCCGTCGACGCGCTCTGCGCGCCTGGCTGCTGCAGGGCGGCGCAAAAGCATTGACGGACAAACAGTTACGCGCAGTCGATGCCCTGGTGACCGACTGGCGGGGGCAAGGCGGCGTCGCGATCGGCGGCGGAACACCGGAGGCGAGGTTGGTGGCGGCCCGGCGACGTGGCAGGCTGATCCTCGGATTCGAAGACCGACGAAGGGTTTGACGCGTGTACGAGGGCGACATCGCATCGGTACTGATCTCCGAAGAACAGATCCGTGCACGAACGGCGGAACTGGCTGAGGACATCGCCAAGCGTTACCCGGCAGGCGCCCCCGAAGGGGATCTCCTGCTGATCGGCGTCCTCAAGGGAGCGGTCTTCTTCATGACCGACTTCGCCCGCGCCCTGCCGATCCCGTCGCAGATGGAATTCATGGCCGTGAGCTCCTACGGATCCTCGACCTCGTCTTCGGGTGTCGTCCGCATCCTCAAGGACCTCGACAAGGACATTGCCGGTCGCCACGTGCTGATCGTCGAGGACATCATCGACTCCGGTCTCACGCTGTCGTGGCTGATGCGCAACCTCAAGACACGTAATCCCGCTTCGCTCGAGGTCGTCACCCTGCTCCGCAAGCCGGATGCGGTCAAGATCGACGTCGACGTCCGCGACGTGGGCTTCGACATCCCCAACGAGTTCGTCGTAGGTTACGGCCTCGACTACGCCGAGCGGTACCGCGATCTGCCGTACATCGGCACCCTGGACCCCGAGGTCTACGGCGGCTGAGCCTGCTCGCGCCTGAGGCGGGGTTCAGGCGCAAACCCGACTCAGGGCGTCAGCAGCTTCTTCTGGACCTTGCCCATAGCGTTGCGCGGCAAGCTGTCCACCAGACAAACCTGGCGTGGGCGCTTGTGGATCGACAGTGATTCGGCGACGAAGTCCGAAACCACAGCGCAGTCGGCTACGTCCCCGACGATGAATGCGACTATGCGCTGGCCGAGATCGTCGTCCGGCACACCGACGACGGCGGCCTCGCGAACGCCGGGGTATGCCAGAAGTGCCTGTTCCACCTCGCCTGCACCGATGCGGTATCCACCGGACTTGATCATGTCGACCGACTCGCGACCTACGATGCGGTGGAATCCGCTGTCGTCGATCACCGCGATGTCGCCGGTGCGGAACCAGCCGTCTTCGGTCATGGATTCCGCTGTCTTCGAGGGGTTCCCGAGGTACTCGTCGAAGAGAACGGCGCCCGCAACTTCCAGTTGCCCAAGCTGCTCTCCGTCGTGCGCCGACAATTCGCCGTTCTCGCCGCGCAACCTCGTCCTGACTCCCGGAACGGCGTGCCCGACCCAACCCGGGCGACGTTCGCCGTCGTGCGTCGTGCTGACGGTGATGAGGGTTTCACTCATTCCGTAGCGCTCGACGGGAGCCAACCCGGTCAGCGATTTCATCCGCTCGAACAATGGAACCGGAAGTGGTGCACTTCCGGACACGAGCAAGCGCGCGGATCGCAATGCTGCCGCCGCCGAGGGCTCACCGCACACGCGTGACCAGACGGTCGGAACACCGAAGTACAACGAGCCACCCGCTGCGGCATACGAATCCGGAGTTGGTCTGACGGTATGAATCAGCGGCGAACCCACGCGCAAGGCGCCCAACACGCCGAGAATCAACCCGTGGACGTGGAAGAGGGGCAGTCCCTGGACGAGTGTGTCCTCTGGCGTCCAATTCCACACATGAGCGAGCGCGTCGAGATCCACTGCGATCGATGCTCGCGAGAGGACAACGCCTTTCGGAGCTCCGGTGGTTCCCGAGGTGTACATGATCAGTGCAGTAGCTGCCGCACTCGGTTCGGGATAGGACGTCGCGGATCGCGCGTGAATATCGATGGGAATCAACGGGATACTCGAATCCGTCGGCCCTTCTCCGAGTATCAGTTCGGCCTTGGAATCGGCGATGATGTGCTGACGTTCGAGCGGGCCGGAGTCGGGCGGGATCGGGACCACGGCAACACCGGCGATCAGTGCGCCGGCGACGGCGACCACTGTCTCGAGGCCGGCGGCGGCTTGTACTGCCACTCGCTGTGCACCATGGATTTGATCGGCGACCGCGGTGGCGGCGGCAAACAAGTCGGCGCGAGAGAGGGTTGCGCCTTCGCCGAAACTGACCGCCGCTCCGTGATCGTCGAAGATGCGGGGGTCGAGGGAGCGCAGAAGTGTGGATTCGCTGTTCATCGCGAGTTCCCTTTCTTTGAGCGAAGATTCAGACGGACCACGGAACAACGAACAGCAGCCAGGCGAGAATCGGCGTCACCACCATGATGGTCATGCCCCACCGCATCGTCAGCCCGAACACCACGTCGCGTTCTTCCGGAGCGGCGTTCGCGACCACCAGCGCGCCGTTGGTCGAGAACGGACTGCAATCGACCAGAGACGAGGAGATTGCCAGCGCGATGACCAGACCGGTTGCATTGACCTGACCGGTCATGAGGAATGGAATTGCCAAAGGGATGAGTGCGCCGAGGATTCCCGTGGTGGATGCAAACGCCGACACGATCGCGCCGATCAGGCAGATCAAGAAGGCTGCGAGAAGTGGAATCCCCACGTGTGCAACAGAATCCCCGAGCCACTGGACGGTGTTCTGGTTCTGCAGAAGAGCGACGTACGTGACGATTCCGCCAATGAGGAGCACGGTGCCCCAGCTGATCTTGTCGACGGCGCCGCGGGCGGAGGCCGGGAAGATCAGGGTGAGAAGTACCGCGACAGTCAGTGCGGTGAAGCCGACGTCAAGGTCGAAGACCAAGGCGCCGAGTGCAAGCGACGCCAGTCCGAGCAAGGTGAGTCGGCGCTCGAGGTTGAGTGCTCCCTCGTGCGGAGCGGTCCCACCCGAGGACTTGCCGCCACCCTTCGAGCTGTCGCCGGAACCCGAACCGGTGATGGTGTCGCTCCCGCCAGACGCATTGCCGACTGCGCTGACGAGCACGCGTTCGGAGGCGCCGCGCGCAATCAACGCGCGACCGCCGAACGAGACGTACGCGATGGCAGCAACAACGGCCGCGGCCGCGAAGGTCGAGACGAACAGCAAGGCCGGGCTCGACGGGAGGCCGTTCTGACGCATGACGTCGTTGGTGATCACACCGAAGATCCCGATAGGGGAGAAGCTGCCCGCCGTTGCGCCCTGGACGACCATGAAGCCCATCAGCATGGGGTGGATCCGGTAGCGGGTGGCGAAGCCCATTGCCACCGGCGCGATGATGGCGACGGCAGCGGGACTGACCGCGCCCATGGCGGTCACGGCCGCGCACACCGCGAACATCGCCCACGGCACGAGGGCCACTCGTCCTCTGACCGCGCGGACTGCCGCGTGAATGATCCAGTCGACCGTGCCGTTGTTTCTGGCCAGCGCGAACAGGTAGGTGACGCCGACCAGGATGACGAAGAGGCTGGCCGGGAAGCCGTCGAGGATCTCGCTGGTATCGACGGTGAAGACCAGTGTTCCGACGACGAAGGCAGCCACCAGGGCGAGCGCACCCATGTTCACCGACCTCACGGTGGATATGACGAACACCAGGACAAGTACTGACAGGGCTATGACATTTGCCATCGAACTCTCAATCCGTTCGCGACCAGCTTGTGGTCTGCATCACTTGGAATTGGCCTAGCCTCTCTGCCACTGCTCCATTTGTCAAGTACACTCCGAGGCATGAATTCGACGTCATCGCCCGGCTCGCGCTCGGGCCTGCCCGGACGATTGAAGCGTCCGCGCCTGTACGAGCAGTTGGCCGAGCACATTTCGAATTTCATCGAGGCTCAAGGCCTTTCGCCCGGCGATCGGCTTCCTCCCGAACGCAGCCTGGCTGCCGAACTCGGCGTGAGTCGCGCGTCGCTGGCTCAAGCGCTCGTGGCCCTCGAGATTCGGGGCAGAGTCGAAATTCAGCACGGTAACGGAGCGGTGATTCGTGAAGCTCCGACGCCCGACGCGGGTAGGTCTGCGGATTCGGGAGTGCGGCTACAGGACCGAACCGTCGACGAACTGACTGCCGCCAGGGAGGCGATCATGGCCGGCCTGGCTCGGGCGGCGGCGTCGAATCCCAACGCTGCGCTTCGGGTCGCGATGTTGACCGACGACGGGACCGCGAGAAACTTCGCCGAGACATGGCGCTGCGTCAGGCACCTGGCCGGAGGTGGCTTACTGGCTGACCTCGACGAGACCATCGCCCAGCAGGCGGACGTGCCCGAATCCTCGGCTCGACTGTCTGCGCGACTCGATCATCTCGCTCACCGCATCATCGACGGTGACCAATCGGGCGCCGCTGACGCTGTTGCGGGAATCCTCTCCGACACGGCCTGACGAATAACGACGGACAAGCGTCGGAAAAACGCACGATAACCACTATGAGCATGTTCGCTCACAGGAAACTGTGCTGCGACGTAGCCCGGGAACCTGATCGGCAATGCGCACGTTGAACACAGTGACGACCGTTCCAACCAAGCGGCACGGCCGCTGGCGGGCATCGATGGGGCCGATCGCGGTAACCTGCAGGTGTCCGGTTGGCAGCCGGAAGGCGACCTGGCAGACCCGCACTCTCGAAAGGACCGGCCACATCGGCCGACCTGTATGAACCGTAAGACTGTGTTCCGTAACGTGCTACTCGTAGCCGTCGTGCTGTTGGTGATCTATGCCTTCAGCTACTTCAGCAACGACACCCGCGACTTCAAGACCGTCGACACCTCGGTCGCGATCTCCCAACTCGACGCCAAGAACGTTGAGTCGGCGCAGATCGACGACCGTGAGCAGCAGGTTCGTCTGTGGCTCAAGAACGGCAACGACGCCACCGACGGTAAGACGCAGATCCTGGCGAAGTACCCCGCGAGTGCGTCGGAGCAAATCTTCGACAAGGTCGAAGGCGCCGGTGCGGACAAGTTCAACACGACGGTCACTCAGGAGAGCTGGCTGACGTCGATCCTTCTGTTCGTGCTGCCGATGATCATTCTGTTCGGCATCTTCTTCTTCGTCATGAACCGGATGCAGGGCGGCGGTGGTCGCGGCGGAGTCATGGGATTCGGTAAGTCGAAGGCCAAGCAGCTCACCAAGGACATGCCGAAAACCACGTTCGCCGACGTCGCCGGTGCGGACGAGGCTGTCGAAGAGCTGTACGAGATCAAGGACTTCCTGCAGAACCCGGCTCGCTACCAGGCGCTCGGCGCCAAGATTCCGCGCGGTGTGCTGCTGTACGGCCCTCCCGGAACCGGTAAGACGCTGCTCGCTCGCGCTGTCGCAGGCGAAGCCGGCGTCCCGTTCTTCACCATCTCCGGCTCGGACTTCGTCGAGATGTTCGTCGGTGTCGGTGCTTCGCGTGTTCGCGACATGTTCGAGCAGGCCAAGCAGAACAGCCCCTGCATCATCTTCGTCGACGAGATCGACGCCGTCGGTCGTCAGCGCGGCGCAGGACTGGGCGGCGGACACGACGAGCGCGAGCAGACACTCAACCAGTTGCTCGTCGAGATGGACGGCTTCGGTGATCGCACCGGCATCATCTTGATCGCCGCAACCAACCGCCCCGACATCCTCGACCCCGCACTGCTGCGTCCGGGACGCTTCGATCGCCAGATTCCGGTCGGCGCCCCCGACCTCGCCGGTCGCCGCGCGATCCTGCGCGTGCACTCGCAGGGCAAGCCGATCGATCCCAACGCCGACCTCGAAGGTCTCGCCAAGCGGACCGTCGGAATGTCGGGTGCCGATCTCGCCAACGTCATCAACGAGGCTGCGCTGCTCACCGCACGCGAAAACGGAACCGTCATCACCGAAGCCTCGCTCGAGGAATCGGTGGATCGTGTTGTCGGTGGACCGCGGCGTAAGAGTCGCATCATCAGCGAGCACGAGAAGAAGATCACGGCGTACCACGAGGGCGGTCACACGCTGGCTGCTTGGGCAATGCCTGACATCGAGCCGGTCTACAAGGTCACGATCCTCGCTCGCGGTCGCACGGGTGGCCACGCGATGACCGTGCCCGAGGACGACAAGGGTTTGATGACGCGTTCGGAGATGATCGCTCGTCTCGTCATGGCAATGGGTGGACGCGCCGCCGAGGAGTTGGTGTTCCACGAGCCCACCACCGGAGCGTCGTCCGATATCGACATGGCGACCAAGATCGCCCGCGCGATGGTCACCGAATACGGCATGAGTGCCAAGCTCGGCGCGGTTCGCTACGGACAGGAGGGCGGGGATCCGTTCCTCGGCCGTTCGATGGGCGTTCAGTCCGACTACTCACACGAGATCGCCCGTGAAATCGACGAAGAGGTGCGCAACCTCATCGAGGCAGCGCACACCGAAGCGTGGGCAATCCTCAACGAGTACCGCGATGCGCTCGACCTCATCGCTACCGAACTGCTCGAGCGTGAGACGTTGACTCGCAAGGACCTCGAGAAGATCCTTGCCGGCGTCGAAAAGCGTCCGCGGATCACGGCTTTCAACGATTTCGGTGGGCGCACGCCTTCGGATCGTCCGCCGGTGAAGACTCCTCGCGAACTCGCGATCGAGCGCGGCGAAACCTGGCCGGAGCCCGCTGCCGCACCTGTTCTCGTCAAGGCAGGCGCACCCAACAGCGGTGTCCCCAACAGCGGTGTCCCCAACGGTGGTCTCCCCAACAACGGCAACCAGGGACCCTCGAACGGCTACGCACAGCCTTCGTACCCGCAGCCGAGTGCTCCGCAGCAGACTCCGCAACCGGGTACGCCCGACTACGGAGCGCCCGCCGGATGGTCGGCACCGGGTTGGCCTCCGCGTGAGAACCCGTCGCCGACGTACCCTGGACAGCAGTCGGGTGGGTACACCGGTGGACAGAATCCGACCCCGCCGAACCAGTCGCAGGGCCAGTACGGTCAGCCCCAACACGGTCAGCCCCAGCCCGATCAGGGGCAGTACGGTCAACCGCACCCGGGGCAGCAGGCGTACCCGGAGCAGCCGCACCCCGGCCGTCGTTACCCCGCGCAGCCCGACTACCCGGTGCAGTACCCGGACAGTGGACCATTCGCCGATCCGAACCGGGGAAACCCGTCGGGTGAAAACCAGTGGCAGAGCCCCGCACCGGAACAGCCGCAAACTCCTCCGCCGCATCATTCGGCTGAGGACGAGGGACCGAGCACCGTTCGCTGGGACGGACCGGACGGATCTCGCTGACCTTGCGCCACTAGGCTCTGCGGCGGGGGACCTGTGAACAATTCTCGAGGAGAGTTCGGTTGTCGGTGAATGATGTGGCCAGTGAACTGGTGTCGCTCGGAACGGGCCGCCCGTTCGATCAGGCGCGGGCAGAGGCTGCCGTACGGGAATTGTTGATCGCGGTCGGTGAAGATCCCGAGCGCCCAGGCCTGCTCGATACGCCGGCCCGGGTGGCGCGCTCGTACAAGGAGATCTTCGCGGGTTTGTACTCCGAGCCCGACGACGCGTTGAACACAACTTTCGACGAGGGGCACCAGGAATTGGTGCTCGTGCGAGACATTCCGATGTTCTCGACGTGCGAGCACCACCTGGTGTCCTTCCACGGTGTTGCTCACGTTGGCTACATCCCGGGAAAGTCGGGCAAGGTCACCGGTTTGTCGAAGCTTGCGCGCGTCGTCGACCTGTACGCCAAGCGTCCGCAGGTTCAAGAACGCCTGACCAGTCAGATCGCGGACGCATTGATGCGCAAGCTCGACCCGCGTGGAGCCATCGTCGTCATCGAAGCCGAGCATCTGTGCATGGCGATGCGCGGTATCCGCAAGCCCGGAGCCAGCACGACCACGTCTGCGGTTCGTGGGCTCCTGCAATCCAGCGCGGCCTCGCGGTCCGAAGCGCTGGACCTCATCCTGCGTAAGTGAGCAAGATGTCCGCGGCTCCCGTTGCAGGCAGCGATCCGGCCCGGATGGTCGTGATGGGGATTCTGAACGTCACCGCCGATTCGTTTTCCGACGGTGGTCAATTTCTCGATCGTGACGCGGCGATCGCTCGCGGACTCGAACTGCAACGCATCGGCGTCGACATCGTCGACGTCGGCGGCGAGTCGACGCGTCCCGGAGCCACCCGCGTGGATCCGAAACTCGAGGCGGACCGAATTGCCCCGGTGATCGAAGAACTGGTGGCAGCCGGAATTCGCGTCAGCGTCGACACGATGCGTGCTTCCGTTGCCGCCGCCGCGATCGAAGCGGGCGCAGGCATCGTCAACGACGTATCGGGTGGTCGCGCAGACCCCGACATGGCCTCCGTTGTGGCCGACGCCGGAGTGCCCTGGATCCTCATGCATTGGCGCTCGGCCGGTGACTACGTCCATCGTGGCAGCGCCGATCACTACGACGACGTGGTCCGCGACGTCCGTGACGAACTGCTGTCGCAGGTCGATCTGGCGTTGAAGGCAGGGGTCGATTCGTCGTCGATCATCCTCGACCCCGGCCTCGGGTTCGCTAAGAACGCCGACCACAACTGGGCACTGTTGCGCGCACTACCCGAGTTCAACGCGACCGGATTCCCGGTACTGGTCGGCGCTTCCCGAAAGCGGTTCCTGGGGTCTCTGCTCAGCGATCCCGACGGCAATCCGCGTCCACCTGGTGGCCGCGAGACTGCGACGGCCGTGGTCTCCGCCCTTGCAGCGCGCGAAGGCGCCTGGGGAGTTCGGGTGCACGACGCACAAGCTTCGCTCGACGCCATTGCCGTGGTCGACGCCTGGAACCGTGGACGAGAAAGGGCCTGACATGGGGGACCGAATCGAATTGCGCGGACTGAAGGTTCGCGGCAATCACGGAGTGTTCGACCACGAGAAGCGTGACGGTCAGGACTTCTTCATCGACATCACCGTATGGATGGACTTGGCTCCCGCCGCGGCGTCGGACGACCTGACGCAGACCCTGCACTACGGCGAGTTGGCGGAAGCCGCCGCAGCGATAGTCGCCGGCCCGTCGCGCGATCTCATCGAGACCGTCGCCGCTGAGATCGCCGACGACGTCATGAAAGATTCGCGAGTCGAGAGCGTCGAGGTTGTTGTCCACAAACCGTCGGCACCGATTCCGCTGGTTTTTGCGGACGTCGCCGTCGTCGCACATCGGACCCGATCGGCATGACGCGCGCTGTTCTGTCGATCGGTTCCAACATCGGCGACAGCGTTGCTCACCTGCAGTCCGTTGTCGACGGGTTGGGCAGCGCCGTCGTTGCTGTCTCACCGGTCTACTCGACCGCGCCGTGGGGTGGCGTCGAGCAGCAGGATTTCTACAACGCGGTGGTGGTGGTCGACGATCCCGAAGCCGATGCCGCTGAATGGCTTCGCCGCTCGCAAGCTCTCGAGGAAGCCGCAGACCGGGTGCGCGAACAGCGGTGGGGGCCACGGAGCCTGGACGTGGACGTAGTCGACTGCGAAGGCGTCGTCAGTTCCGATCCCGTGCTCACACTTCCGCATCCGCGCGCGCATCTTCGGGCATTCGTTCTCGTTCCCTGGCTGGACGTCGAGCCTGACGCGACGCTGATCGTCGACGGCCAGAAGTTGCCGGTGGCACAAATTCTCGACGGCCTCGATAGCACTGAGCGCGAAGGTGTCCGCACTACCGATGTGGTGCTTGCGCGGTGACCGAAAACGACAAGGGTTTGAAGCCGACCCGGATCAGTGAACTCGCGGTACTCGCCGCAGTGGCGGCCGTGGCCACCTGGATTCTGATTCGCGTGTTCTACGGTTCGATGCCGCCCATCCCTGTTTATGCGGGAGCGTCGCTCTACTTCGTCGCCGTTGCCGAGGCCGTCTTCGCTTTTGTCATTCGTTCACGCGTCAAGAACCGGCAGGTCGGCGACGGGCTCAGACAGCTTCATCCGATCACCGCCGCCCGAGCGCTGGCATTGGCCAAAGCATCCGCTTTGGTCGGTTCAGCTACCGTCGGTGTCTGGGTCGGAGTGCTGGTGTATCTCATCCCACAGCGCTCGGTTCTGCAGGCTGCAGCCTCCGACACGCCGGGCGCGTGGGTGGGGTTGGGCGCCGCAATTGCGCTGGTAGCGGCAGCTCTGTGGCTCGAACATTGTTGCAAGACGCCGGAAGATACACCTGACAAGCCTGCGCACTGACAGCCTGGTCGGCAAATCACCCACCGAGGTACGTGGCGACCCCGGTCTCGGCAAGTACCCTGGCAACCATGACAAATTCTGGTCGATCGAAGTCTGCGCGCCGAAGCAAGCGCAGCGCGAGCCAGATGATCATTGCTGCTCTTCTGGCACTTGCTGTCATTGCTTCGCTGTTTCTGATTTTCAGCAACAGCGTTCAGCTTCTTCGGGTGGGTCTGGTCGTCGCTCTGTGGGCAGCCACCCTCGGCGCTATCGCCATGACCAAGTATCGGCGTGAGTCGGCACTGGACAAAGCCAAGGTTGCCGATCTGCAGACCGTGTACGAACTGCAGCTCGAACGTGAAATTTCTGCTCGACGCGAGTACGAACTGAGCGTCGAAGGTCGCGTGCGACGTGAGGTGACCGCGGACGCGGAGGAGCTGGCCGGGTTGCGCGCCGAATTGGTGGCGCTGCGCCGAAACCTCGAAGCACTGTTCGAAGGTGGGCTGCTGCCCGAACAGACCGCGCTCAAGACCGATTCGACGCGAGTGCCGGAACTTGGCGGTAGTTCGTACGGCGCGTACCAGCCGGCACCGTCGGGGTTGTACGTTCCCGGCGCCGGCCAGAGCGGGCCCAGCCAACCGGCACCGAACGTCGGCGGCTTGGCTTCGCCCAACGACGATCCGGTGACTGCTGAGACAACCGTCGTGTTCGCGGAGACGTCGTGGCGTGACAGCAGCTTCGTGGCGCCGCGCGTCATCCCGACCCAGAAGTCTCGAGAGACGCAGAAGCCACAAGAGACGCAGAAGCCCCAGAGCGGGAACCAAGCACCGAGTTCTCCGGTGAGTTCCTCGCCGACACGAACGGTGAAAGACGTTCCGGTGAAGAAGGATTCGGAGCCGGTCGCGCCGGTCGAGCCTGAAGTCAAGGCTCCCGCCCAGGCCCCGAACATCGAAGATGCCGTCATCGAAGACGCTGTCGCCGAAGAGGTGCCCGAGGTTGTTCCCGCGGTTGTTCCCGAAGCTGTCGCGGAAGCTGAACCCGAATCCGCTGCGGAGCCTGACGCGGAGCCGCGACGTCGTCGCCGTGCTGCCCCGGAAGATGCCGCCAGTGGTGCTCATTCCAACGGATTGACCGTCGCCGAAATCATGGCAAACCTGAGTTCGAACAACCCGTCCGAAGGCTCCGGTCGACGCCGTCGTCGAGAGGACTGAGTCGCAGATCACTCGCCCGGCCATGGCATGACGGTTCGGGCGAAGGATATCCTCGGACGCAGAACGTCTGGTACCCGCCGAGCGGGACTGGAACGAACGAGAGGAATCCGGTGACTTCCTTCGGGATCACTAATGGACCTGCACCTGCGCGATTGACGGCAGGAATTGTCTCAGCAGGCCGGGTCGGAACAGCTGTCGGTGCCGCATTGGAGCGAGCCGGTCATGTTGTCAGCGCTTGCTCCGCCGTCTCCAGCGCCTCGGTTGCCCGCGCTGTGAAGCGGCTTCCCGATACCGAAATTCTTCCGGCTGCCGATGTCGCAGCTCGTTCCGAGTTGCTGATTCTCGCCGTTCCTGACGATCAGCTTGCGGATCTTGTTCGAGGTCTGGCGGCCACCCATGCCGTCAAGCCGGGCACGCTCGTCGCCCATACGTCCGGTGCCAACGGGATCGCGATCCTGACTCCACTCACTGAACTGGGCGCACTACCCCTGGCTATCCATCCGGCTATGACGTTCACCGGTCACGACGAGGACACCGCACGGCTGTCGTCGGCATGCTTCGGAATCACCGCTGCCGACGACATCGGTTACGCGATCGCGCAGTCACTGGTCCTCGAGATCGGCGGCGAGCCCGTCCGAGTGCGCGAGGAGAACCGCGCGCTCTACCACGCCGCACTGGCTCACGGCAGTAATCACCTGGTCACGCTCGTGGTCGACGCCGTCGAGGCCCTGCGAGCGTCGTTGCAAGGTGACGAGCTGCTCGGTCAGCAGTTGGTCGACGGCGATCCGGGTGGAGTGGCCGAGCGTGTCCTGCAGCCGCTGCTGTCGGCGGCCTTGGACAACGCGCTACGACGCGGTCCCTCGGCGTTGACCGGCCCGGTGGCACGCGGCGACGCTGCTGCCGTCGACACACATTTGCGCGTACTGACAGACCTGGATCCGGAGCTCGCTGCCGGCTATCGGGCGATGTCCTTGCGATCGGCCCAGCGGGTGGGCGCCCCCACCGAATTGTTCGACATCTTGACTGAAACGGGAGGTGACCGTCGTGAGTGATCTGCAGGGCGGATACAAGCGCGGCGAACTGACGGTGCACCACGATCCGGACAAGCTTCGGCGCGTCTCGCGGGCGCTGCGAGGTGTCGGGCGTCAGGTGGCGCTCGTTCCGACGATGGGTGCGCTGCATGCCGGCCACATCGAACTGGTTCGTCAGGCCAAGGTCACCGGCGCCGTCGTGATCGTTTCCATCTTCGTGAACCCGCTCCAGTTCGGTGCCGGCGAAGATCTGGACGCGTACCCGCGCACTCTCGATGCGGATCTCGACCTGTTGCGCGCCGAGGGCGTCGAATTGGTGTTCGCGCCGAGCGCCAAGACGATGTACCCGCGGGGCCAGCGCACCACCATCGTGCCGGGCCCGTTGGGTAGCGAACTCGAAGGCGGAGCGCGCCCCACTCACTTCGCGGGAATGCTGACGGTAGTGGCGAAGTTGCTGCAGATCGCGGTACCCAATCACGCGTACTTCGGTGAGAAGGACTACCAGCAGCTGACGCTCATCCGTCAGATGGTGTGGGATCTCAACTTCGATGTACAGATCATCGGAGTTCCGACGGTTCGCGAGTTCGACGGTCTCGCGTTGTCCTCTCGCAATCGCTACCTCGACGAGAACCAGCGCGCGGCAGCGGTCGCGCTGTCCGCCGCTCTGATCGCCGGTGCACACGCGGCGGCTGGGGGAGCGGAAGCAATCCTGGAAACCGCACGCGCTGTTCTGGCAGCTGTTCCGGAAATCGAGGTCGACTACCTCGAGGTTCGGGGCGTCGATCTGGGCCCCGCGCCCGAGCGAGGTGACGGCCGACTGTTGGTGGCCGCCAAGCTCGGAACCACCCGTTTGATCGACAACGTCGGTGTCGCGGTGGGAACCGGCTTCCTCGAGCGTGACACCGACCCATCCGCCGACGCCATCGACGACCTGCTGTCTCACTGAGCACTTTTCACGAGTAAGGACCTGGATATGTTTCGCACGATGATGAAGTCGAAGATCCACCGCGCCACCGTGACTCACGCCGACCTGCATTACGTCGGCTCCGTCACCGTCGACCAGGATCTGATGGACGCCGCAGACCTCCTCGAAGGCGAACAGGTGTGCATCGTCGACATCGACAACGGTGCGCGTCTCGAGACGTACGTCATTGCCGGCGAGCGCGGAACTGGTGTCATCGGAATCAACGGTGCGGCAGCGCATCTGGTCAAGCCAGGCGACCTGGTCATCCTCATCGCCTACGGCGTGATGAACGAGCAGGAAGTCAAGGAGTACTCCCCGCGCGTAGTCTTCGTCGATGCCGACAACAAGCAGATCGAACTCGGTTCCGACCCGGCTCACGCGCCGGAGGGTTCGGGTCTGATCACCCCACGCATGCTGTCGACGCTCGAGGCCTCGCGCGAATCCAGCCTGGTGTAATCCATGCTGCTCACGGTCGACGTCCGGAACACCAACATCGTTCTCGGTCTGTTCTCCGGGACTGGTGAGTATTCGAAGCTGTTGCAGGACTGGCGAATGCGAACCGATCCTCGGATGACTGCCGACGAGTTGGCGTTGACCTTCCGTGGGCTGTTGGGTTCTCATGTCGATCAGATCACCGGCGTTGCGGCGCTGTCGACAGTGCCGTCCGTCTTGCGTGAAATCCGTGTGATGCTCGAGCGGTACTGGGGTCACGTTCCCCATGTGGTGGTCGAACCGGGTATTCGCACCGGTGTGCCACTGCTGGTGGACAACCCCAAAGAGGTGGGAGCCGACCGGATCGTCAACAGCCTTGCCGCTCACCATCTTTACGAGGGGCCGTGCATTGTCGTGGACTTCGGTACGTCGACCTGTGTCGACGTCGTTTCCGCCAAGGGTGAGTTTCTGGGTGGCTGCATCGCGCCCGGACTCGAGATCTCGACCGATGCCTTGGCGTCGCAGTCCGCTGCGCTGCGCAAGGTCGAATTGGTGCGCCCGCGTTCGGTTGTCGGCAAGAATACCGTCGAATGCATGCAGTCCGGTGCGGTATTCGGCTTTGCAGGCCTCGTCGACGGATTGGTCAACCGCGTCCGCGACGAACTACCGGAGTTCGGTGGTGACGACGTCTCCGTGATCGCGACCGGGGACAGCGCACCGCTGATCATTCCCGAGTCCGACACCATCGATCACCTCGAACGGGACCTCACCCTCGAGGGGCTGAGGTTGGTCTTCGAGCGCAATCAGGCGCGTCGTGGATCCGGTCGACGACCCGTCGCCTGATCGATGGTTTCGTTCCAGCGGTTTCGCGATTGCAAAAGTTATGCCACAATGGTGCTCGTGAATCGCTGCATGGGTGCTCAGGAGTGTTGTCGAGGCTGACCGCTGCCTTGACCAATTCACATTCCTTGGAGCTAGCTCGTGCTATCCACATATTCTGCAGATCTCTCTGTTTTGGCCCCGACTCTTACTGCTGACCGTGCTGTTTCCGCAGGTCGTAGCGCTAATCGTGGGGCGTCCGGACGCCGCCCGAGTGGTGCGTCGTTGCCCACCCGCCTTCGCCCGGCCGATCTGCTGCGGCTGACCGACGAGGGAGCAAACGGCGTGCTCGACGGCCGTTTCGATCACCTCATCCCCGACACCTTCCCGACGCTCGACCGTTGGTCCACCCGCTTGCACGCGGACGACGACGTCGATGTGTGGCTCATCAGTTGGGTGCCCGAACGCAACACCGAATTGCACGACCACGCAGGCTCGTTCGGCGCCTTGACCGTCCTCAGTGGTTCGCTCACCGAATTCCGTTGGGCCGGTGACTCCCTGGTGGAACGCCAGCTCGACGCCGGCGATCAGGCTTCGTTCCCGCTCGGATGGGTTCACGATGTCGTGCGTTCGACGGATGCTCCCGGTGCTCCGATCGAAATCAGCTCTGATGCACCGACTCTGAGTGTTCACGCCTACTCGCCGCCGCTGACGGCAATGTCCTTCTACGAAGTGACGGATCACCGGACACTTCGCCGCACCCGTACCGAGCTGACCGACCTGCCCGAGGGGGGCACCAAATGACCATCGACCAAATGCTCGACGACGCTCGCGCACAGATCGATCGTATGTACGTCTTCCAGCTCACCGAAGCCTTCCACCGCGGCGCGATCTTCGTCGACATTCGCCCGCAGGCGCAGCGCGCCATCGAGGGAACTCTTCCCGGTGCACTCGCGATCGAGCGGAACGTGCTCGAATGGCGCCTCGACCCCACCAGCAGCGCACACCTCGCGTTGGCCACCGACCACGACGTCGAGTGGGTGATCGTCTGCTCCGAGGGCTACACCTCGAGCCTGGCCGCAGCGTCGTTGCAGCAGTTGGGTCTGCACAAGGCCACCGATCTCGTGGGCGGGTACCAGGCGATCAAGGCCGCCGGCCTGCTCGGTGCGCTGAGCGGAGTTCGTCATTGCTCCCGCGAGCTGGCAACGGTTTCGGCTCATTGAGGTATTTGCTGTGCGCCTTTATTAACCGCGGGCGGTTAATAAAGGCGCACAGCGGGTCTGGCGGTACATCTTCGGGCTCATTCCGTGATGACGGGTGAACGCGGTTGTGAGGGCGAAGGGGCTTGAGTAGCCCACTTCTCGCGCGATCGACGACACCGTTCGTGCCGGGTCTGCGAGTAGATCCGCCGCCACGGACAGTCGCCAGTCGGTCAGATAGCCGACAGGTCCGAGCCCCATGAGGCTGGTGAACCGGCGCGCGAAGGCCGCTCGCGAGCTGCCGGACTCCTGGGCCAGGCTCGCGACCGTCCAGGGGTGTTCCGGCCGATTGTGTATGAGCCGCAAGGCATGCCCGATTACGGGATCCTCGTAGGCCTTGATCCATCGCGGTGATCGATTCGGGTTCTCGGCGAACCAGGTCCGGGCCGCTGAGATCAGGACCAGGTCCAGGAGCCTGTCCAACAACACTTCCTGTCCGGGCCCGTCGGCGGCGATCTGTTGTTCCAGAAGGTTTGTCATCGGCGCGGTTTCGATGCTGCGTCGCACTACCGCGACGGGTGTCAGGCTGTCGAGGATCTGACGGCTGACATAGGAGTCCAAACGGTATGTGCCCGTGAGCATGACGGTCTGACCACTGGTCGAGTTGCCCCAGGTGCGAACGCCGAGAACCGACATGTCCTCGAGTGCTGTGCCGTCGACCGCAGCGCAATTCTGTGCTTCGTCGATCAGTACGTGGACTGGTGTGTCCGGGTGATCGGCGACCGTATACGGATCGGGGCCGCGCAACAGTGCAACGTCGCCGGCCTCGAGATCTTCTGTCTGTCCGGTGTCGGAGACGACGACCGCGCTGCCTCGAACCAGAACCAGCACGGTGATCGGTGCGTGGTCCTCGATACGTAATGACCACGGTGGATCGAGCAGCGAGCGCAGTAGAAAAGCGCCCTCCGCCCGCGATCCGGCCAGCATCATCGACAATGCATCCATGCTTCGACCGTAGACGCTGGCGTATGTTTCTGCGACCTTCGGCTATGGATCGTATTGATGCTCCGCGGTCGAATGAGTGCATGACGACAACAAGCGACATTCAATCGGCAGTAGTGATCGGTGGTACCGGTAAGACCGGTGCGCGCGTTGCGCAGAGGCTGACGGCGGTGGGAATCCGTACCCGAATCGCATCGAGAACATCCGGGGCGCGTTTCGACTGGAACGATCAGACGACGTGGCAGCCAGCAGTGTCCGGCGTCGACGTGGCATATGTGACGTATGCGCCAGATCTGGCTGTTCCGGAATCGAGCACCCACATCGAGGAGTTCGCGGAGCTTGCGTACCGCGAAGGGGTTCGTCGCATGGTGCTCCTGTCCGGGCGCGGTGAACCGGCGGCGCAGAAAGCCGAGCAGGTTCTCGCCGACAGCGGTCTGGAATGGGCTGTGGTGCGGGCCAGTTGGTTTGCCCAGAACTTCAGTGAGGGGTACCTACTCGATCCGATTCGGGAAGGCCACCTGGCACTTCCGGTCGGTGAGGTGGGGGAGCCGTTCATCGACGTCGACGATCTCGCCGACGTGGCGGTGGCCGCATTGACTCGAACCGACCTCCTCGGCCGAGTTCTCGAGGTGACAGGTCCGGAGTTGCTCACTTTCGCGGCGGCGGTGGATGCGATTTCGACGGCGTCGGGTCGTCTCGTGACATTCGAAAGAATTGGACTCAAACAGTTTTCCGACGGCATGGCGGAGGTCGGCGTCCCGAGTGACGTCGTGGAGTTACTCAGGTACCTGTTTGCCGAGGTTCTCGACGGACGAAATCAAAGTGTGACCGGCGTCGTCGAAGAGGTCCTGGAACGACCCGCTCGAGATTTCACCACTTTTGCCGCCGAGGCTGCCCGAACGGGGGTCTGGCCGTGAAGAAATCCGAGATTTTCTTGGAGCTGCTGCTCGGGGTGACTGCGCTCGGCGCGCTCGTCGCCGGTGGTGCGTTGTTTGCCTTCTCGTCCTTCGTGATGCCCGCTCTGCGGTCGGTCGATGCACATACCGCGATCACGTCGATGCAGGCGATCAACGTCGAAGCGCCGCGTAGTGCGTTGATGCTGCCGCTGGTCGGATCGGCCTTCACCGCGATCGCCGCAGGAATCTGGGCAGCGATCTCCAGACCGGACGGCTGGGTCCTTGCTGTCGTCGGTTGCGTCGGGGTGCTCGCGTCCTTCGCGGTGACCGCGATCTACCACGTCCCTCGCAACGACGCGTTTGCCTCGGTCAGCACTACCGACGCGGCCGCATGGGCGTCGTACGAGGCGGGTTGGACTATGTGGAATCACGTTCGGGTCGGGCTGTACCTGCTGTCGGGAATCGTGCTCGCGGTGGCCGCGGTGCTACCAGCAACAAACGCGGTGGACACGGCCCAGTAGTCTTGTACCCCGTGAGTGATGTAGAAGCCCAGCCAGTCGACGACACCCCCGAGCAGCTCCGTATCCGGCGCGAGAAGCGTGAACGGATCCTCGCGCAGGGGCAGGAGGCGTACCCGGTTTCGGTCGATCGCACCCACACGCTCGCGCAGATCCGCGCGGAGTACCCGGAACTCGAGCCGGACACGGCGACTGGCGTGCTGGTCGGCGTCGTCGGCCGCGTCATCTTCATGCGCAACACCGGCAAGCTGTGCTTCGCGACTCTGCAGGAAGGCGACGGTACCCAGCTGCAGGCCATGATCAGCCTCGCCGGCGTCGGCGAAGAGGCACTGGCTGCCTGGAAGTCCGACGTCGACCTCGGCGACTTCGTCTTCATCCACGGTGAGGTCATCAGCTCCCGTCGCGGCGAGCTCAGCGTGATGGCCGATGCCTGGCAGATCGCATCCAA
Organism: Rhodococcus sp. WY5; assembly: GCF_018588185.1. Classification (NCBI taxonomy): domain Bacteria; kingdom Bacillati; phylum Actinomycetota; class Actinomycetes; order Mycobacteriales; family Nocardiaceae; genus Rhodococcus; species Rhodococcus sp. WY5. Next base: position 438,283 of record NZ_JAAMPR010000001.1, on the reverse strand, counting down.
GTCGCTGCGCCCCCTGCCGGTCGCTCACAAGGAGATGAGCGAAGAGTCCCGGGTGCGTCAGCGCTACGCGGATCTGATCGTTCGCCCCGAGGCTCGGGACAACGCCCGCAAGCGCGTCGCAGTTGTCCGTGCGCTGCGCAATGCACTCGAGAGCCGCGGCTTCCTCGAGGTCGAGACGCCGATGCTGCAGACGCTGCACGGCGGCGCGGCAGCTCGCCCGTTCGTCACGCACTCGAACGCCCTCGACATCGACCTGTACCTGCGTATCGCGCCGGAACTGTTCCTCAAGCGTTGCGTCGTCGGCGGTATCGAGAAGGTCTTCGAGATCAACCGCAACTTCCGCAACGAGGGCGTCGACTCCACTCACTCGCCCGAGTTCGCGATGCTCGAGACGTACGAGGCCTACGGCACGTACGACGATTCCGCGAAGATGATTCGTGAACTCGTCCAGGAAGTTGCGCAGGAAGCATTCGGCACGCAGGTCCTCACCCTCGCCGACGGTTCCGAGTACGACGTCAGTGGCGAGTGGCAGGTTCTCGAGATGTACCCGTCGCTGTCGGCTGCCATCGGCACCGAGGTCACGCCGGATACAACGGTCGACGAGCTTCTCGCTCTGGCGGAGAAGGTCGGCCTCGAGGTTCCCAAGGACAAGGGCTACGGCCACGGCAAGCTCGTCGAGGAGCTGTGGGAACACCAGTGCGGCGATCAGCTGTACGTGCCGACGTTCGTCCGTGACTTCCCGGTCGAGACGTCGCCCCTGACCCGTGATCACCGCAGCAAGAAGGGTGTCACCGAGAAGTGGGACCTGTACATCCGCGGATTCGAGTTGGCGACCGGCTACTCCGAACTTGTCGACCCGGTCATCCAGCGTGAGCGCTTTGTCGACCAGGCGCGCCTCGCGTCGGCAGGCGACGACGAAGCGATGGTGCTGGACGAGGAGTTCCTCGCCGCGATGGAACAGGGCATGCCGCCGACCACCGGCACCGGCATGGGAATCGATCGACTGCTGATGGCTTTGACTGGTCTCGGTATTCGCGAGACGATCCTCTTCCCGATCGTTCGTCCGTCCGCTCGCTAGCTTTACTTCGATCAAGGTTCGGCCGCACATGTTGCGGCCGAACCTTTTTCAGTTGAGGCGCTCCCAAGGTATTCGATAGTTCCCAACGACATTCGCCTGCGGCAAAGGATTCATCCATGCGCGGTCGCCCGAGTTTCGGACTCTCGAATTGTTGCGATGATTTGGTCGATCGTGCCCTGGTTGAGTGCGTCAGGTAGTCCCTGATCCGACTGGACAAGGGAGACCATGACCTCGGCTGTGGAGTATCCGGGTGTGGTGACGACATCGAATTGTGCTGAGGGCGGATAGCATTCGTTGTCCGCCGGGATATTTGTGACGGTTGCGGCGTACCGGATCGCAGGGCGTCCGGAGATGGTGAAATTCGTGGGTCCGCCGTAAGCGATACTGGCGAGAGTGCTGTTCTTGGAGGCGAAGATTGCGCTCGGTAGAGGTCTTTTCTCGAGCCGTCGTCTGTCATGATTCCCCCGTCTGGATGCATCCCCCGATGCGTCGCGAGGAGTGTATCGGCACTGTCTTTGTCGCAAGACAAGTCGACCGGCATACCCGGCGGCGAGAAGTCCCAATCATCCTGACGAGCCAAGACAGGACGTTTGTCCAGGTGCTATTGTCGCTGCTTATCGAAGGATCTGGGGAGGAATGGTCGTGGTGAAAAAGGTTGTTGTCACGATGGTTGACGATCTGGACAAAAAATCGCCCGCGGACGAAACTGTGGAGTTTTCCGTCGACGGAGTTGCTTACGAAATCGATCTCACCGCCGCCCACGCCGCGGAACTGCGCGATGCACTGAAAAAGTGGATTCCTCATGCGAGAAAGTCGAATTCCGCCAAATCAGTCAACGGAGCGGTGACCAAATCCCGTCCCGTTGCCGACCGCGATCAGAGTGCCGCCATCCGCGAATGGGCCAAGGGTGCCGGCTTCGAGATTTCGGCCCGCGGTCGTATTTCCACCGAGGTGCGCCGAGCCTACGAAAAGGCCGTCTGAAATGGATCGCGAATGGATTTGGGCGCATTTTGCCGAAACGGATTGATAACGCGTTCTAGTTTGTTAGCGTCTGCACGGTTCGCATCTCTCGTAGAGGAGTCGGTCGTGCACAGAAACAGGTTGTTCGGGGGCGTGGTTCTTGCCGCTCTGATGCTCGTCGGGTTCACCTCAGTGGCTTCGGCTCAGGCTCCGTTGCCCGTGCCCAATGCCTTCCTTGCCGGTGTTCCTCAGGAGTTGGGAAATCCTGGCGGTTCAGCTCCGGGATCCAATGACTTTTCGTGTAAACCGACTGCCGAACATCCCAATCCGGTTGTGCTCGTTCACGGAACGGGTGGAAACAGGCAGACCAACTGGGCCACCTATGCGCCGTTGCTCGCCAACGAGGGCTACTGCGTCTTCGCGCTGACGTACGGCAACTTCCCCGAGCAACCGTGGCCGTTGTCGGCGATCGGTGGAATGCAGGAAATTCCTTCCAGCGCAGCACAATTGTCGAATTTCGTCGATCAAGTACTTGATGCCACGGGTGCTACATCGGTAGATCTGATCGGACATTCCCAGGGCACCATCATCAACGGGTACTACGCGAAGTTCCTCGGTGGTGCCGACAAAGTGGACAACATCGTCTCGGTGGCGTCGCTGTGGAAGGGAACGCTCGGAAACGAGCAGGCAAGTGTCGGCCGTAGCCTTCGCGAACTCGGGGTATCCGAGGCAGCGCAGGCCGGATTCCCGATCTGCAAGGCATGTCTGAACATGGGGGCAGGCTCGGAGTTCATCGAAAATCTCCGTGCGGGAGGCGTTTACGCGCCGGGTGTTCACTACACGAACATCACGACCCGCTACGACGAACTGGTGCTGCCGTATACAAATGGGCTGGAGCCTGGGCCGAACGCCACCAACATCGTCGTCCAGGACGGTTGTGAGCAAGACATCTCCGATCACCTCGCCATCGCGGCATCGCTGCGCGCCGCGACTTTTGCTCTCAATGCACTCGACCCCGCGCATCAGCGGCCGGTACCTTGCAACTCGGTATTGCCCGTCGTGGGTTGATCACTGTGCGGAGGCCTTCGGTGGGGATTCGAACATGCGTGGGCGCTCTCGCTGTGGCGGGAGCCGTGGCCGCGTCCGCGCCGTCTCTTGCGTCGGCGAACGAACCTCTTCCCGTTCCGTCCGGTTTCCTCAGTGGAATCGCCCTCGAAGCGACCAACCCGGGCGGATCGGCCCCTGGCACCAACGACTTCTCGTGCGCGCCTTCCGCTGCTCATCCTGATCCGGTCGTCCTGGTGCACGGGACGGCGGCCAACCGTCAGACCAATTGGGGCGTACTCGCACCCGTACTGGCCAATGAGGGATACTGCGTTTTTGCGCTCACCTTCGGGAATCGAACGGACCAGCCGTGGCCGATTTCCGCAGCCGGCGGTCTCGCACCACTCGGAGACAGCGCAGGGCAACTGTCGGACTTCGTCGACGACGTTCTCTCTGCGACGGGTGCCTCGAAGGTCGACCTGATCGGACACTCTCAGGGGACGACGGTCAGTGCGTACTACGCCAAGTTTCTCGGCGGCGACGCGAAGGTTTCCAAGATCGTCTCCATCGCTCCGTTGTGGGACGGCTCGGAGGTCGGGCCGCCGGAAGGCGTCGGGGGACCGGATTTCGACAACGCCACCTTCGTCACCGAACTGCGCGACGCGGGCGTCTACTCCGATGACGTCGAGTACACCAACATCGTGACTCGGTTCGATCAAGTGGTCGTTCCGTACAGCAGCGGAATACTGGCCGCGTCGAACGCGTCGAACATAGTTGTTCAGGACGGTTGCGAACAGGACCTGTCGGATCACATCGCGCTGGTGGCGTCGCAGCGAACGGCGACTCTGACACTCAACGCGCTGGATCCGTCGAATCCGCGTGAGGTGCCGTGCGCTCGGGTACTCCCGATATTCGGCTGATCAGGCGTCGAAAATCGCTGTTCGCTTCAGGCGTACAGGAACCGGGAAACGATTCCCTCAGCTGCGACGTTGTGAACGGTAAGCAGTCCGGCTTCCGCCGCCAATCGGGTGGAGGAGCAGCAGGTGGACTTCGCGCCCTCTAGAGTAATAAGTGGGGTCGTGCAACCTTTGTCGATTCGTGGACGTCAGTCCGCTGACCGGCGAGGCGATCAGTCTGTAGTGCCGGAGCGAAACGCGGCGACCAGGGACGAGACATCCGGTCTCGAACCTGCCCGCCGGAGAGTGTGAGGGAGAGCGATGTTCGAGAGGTTCACCGATCGCGCGCGGCGCGTTGTTGTCCTGGCTCAAGAAGAAGCCAGGATGCTCAACCACAACTACATCGGCACGGAGCACATCCTTCTCGGCCTCATTCACGAGGGCGAAGGTGTCGCAGCCAAGTCGTTGGAGTCGTTGGGTATCTCCCTCGAGGGAGTCCGCAGCCAGGTCGAGGAGATCATCGGCCAGGGCCAGCAGGCTCCGTCCGGTCACATCCCCTTCACACCGCGCGCCAAGAAAGTCCTCGAGCTGAGTCTGCGCGAAGCGCTGCAGCTCGGACACAACTACATCGGTACGGAGCACATCCTGCTCGGTCTCATCCGTGAGGGTGAGGGCGTAGCAGCCCAGGTTCTGGTCAAGCTCGGTGCCGATCTCAACCGCGTCCGCCAGCAGGTCATCCAGCTGCTGTCGGGCTACCAGGGCAAAGAGCCCACCGAAACCGGTGGCACCCGCGGAGAGGCCGGCACGCCGTCCACCTCGCTCGTGCTCGACCAGTTCGGTCGCAACCTGACGCAAGCTGCCCTCGAAGGCAAGCTGGACCCGGTCATCGGCCGCTCGAAGGAAATCGAGCGTGTCATGCAGGTTCTCTCGCGTCGTACCAAGAACAACCCGGTTCTCATCGGTGAACCCGGTGTCGGTAAGACCGCTGTGGTCGAGGGCCTGGCTCAGGCAATCGTCAACGGTGAGGTCCCCGAGACCCTCAAGGACAAGCAGCTGTACACGCTCGACCTCGGGTCGCTCGTGGCCGGCAGCCGTTACCGCGGTGACTTCGAAGAGCGCCTGAAGAAGGTTCTCAAGGAGATCAACACCCGCGGCGACATCATCCTGTTCATCGACGAGCTGCACACCCTCGTGGGTGCGGGCGCGGCCGAGGGCGCTATCGACGCGGCCTCCATCCTCAAGCCCAAGCTTGCTCGCGGTGAGCTGCAGACCATCGGTGCCACCACGCTCGACGAGTACCGCAAGTACATCGAGAAGGATGCTGCCCTCGAGCGTCGTTTCCAGCCCGTTCAGGTGGGCGAGCCGACCGTCGAGCACACCATCGAGATCCTCAAGGGTCTTCGTGACCGCTACGAGGCTCACCACCGTGTCTCCATCACGGACGGTGCTCTCGTGGCAGCGGCGACGCTGGCCGACCGCTACATCAACGACCGCTTCTTGCCGGACAAGGCGATCGACCTCATCGACGAGGCGGGCGCGCGAATGCGCATCCGTCGGATGACTGCACCGCCGGACCTGCGCGAATTCGACGATCGCATCGCCGACGCGCGTCGCGAGAAGGAGTCCGCGATCGACGCGCAGGACTTCGAGAAGGCTGCGAACCTGCGTGACAAGGAGAAGACCCTCGTTGCTCAGCGCGCTGAGCGTGAGAAGCAGTGGCGTGCGGGCGACCTGGACGTCATTGCCGAGGTCGACGACGAGCAGATCGCCGAGGTTCTGGGCAACTGGACCGGTATCCCCGTCTTCAAGCTCACCGAGGAGGAGACCACTCGTCTGCTCCGCATGGAAGAGGAACTGCACAAGCGGATCATCGGCCAGGAAGAGGCGGTCAAGTCCGTCTCGAAGGCGATCCGTCGTACGCGTGCAGGTCTGAAGGATCCCAAGCGTCCCTCGGGCTCGTTCATCTTCGCCGGCCCGTCCGGTGTCGGTAAGACGGAGCTCGCGAAGTCGCTCGCCAACTTCCTGTTCGGCGACGACGACGCCTTGATCCAGATCGACATGGGCGAGTTCCACGACCGCTTCACCGCTTCGCGTCTGTTCGGTGCCCCTCCCGGGTACGTCGGATACGAAGAGGGTGGCCAGCTCACCGAGAAGGTGCGCCGCAAGCCGTTCAGCGTTGTCCTGTTCGACGAGATCGAGAAGGCACACCAGGAGATCTACAACACCCTCCTGCAGGTCCTCGAGGACGGCCGTCTCACCGACGGTCAGGGACGTACCGTCGACTTCAAGAACACGGTGCTGATCTTCACGTCCAACCTCGGTACGTCTGACATCTCCAAGGCAGTCGGCCTGGGCTTCAGCTCGGGAACGGGCACGGAGTCGAACTACGAGCGCATGAAGCTCAAGGTTCACGACGAGCTGAAGAAGCACTTCCGTCCCGAGTTCTTGAACCGTATCGACGACATCGTCGTCTTCCATCAGCTCACGAACGAGCAGATCGTTCAGATGGTCGACCTGATGCTCGCTCGCGTCGAGGCGGCACTCAAGAACAAGGACATGGCCATGGAGGTCACCGACAAGGCCAAGTCGCTTCTGGCCAAGCGCGGATTCGATCCGGTACTGGGTGCACGACCGCTGCGTCGCACCATCCAGCGCGAGATCGAGGACCAGATGTCCGAGAAGATCCTCTTCGGAGAGATCGGACCCGGCCACATCGTGCTCGTCGACGTCGAGAACTGGGACGGCGAAGGCTCGGGTGAGGACGCGAAGTTCACGTTCACGCCCACCAAGAAGCCGATCGACGTGCCGGACGCACCGCCGATCGAGCTGACCAAGGCCGGCGAAAGCGAAAGCGCAGCAGAGTAGTACAGCAGAGTAGGTAACGAACGGGCGGCACCTCACCGGTGCCGCCCGTTTCGTGTATCACGGGAGAGGGCGTACACATGAACGACATCGAACTGGGTCACCTGCGTCGTTGCGTCGAATTGGCAACGGAAGCATTGGATGCGGGCGACGAACCTTTCGGTTCCGTCCTGGCAGCGGCCGACGGAACATTTCTGGCGGAAGATCGAAACCGGATCGCGGGCGGCGACAACACTCGCCACCCCGAGTTCGAGCTGGCTCGGTGGGCGGCTCAGTACCTGACGCCGGAAGAGCGTTCGACGGCAACGGTGTTCACCTCGGGAGAGCACTGCGCGATGTGTTCGGCCGCGCACGCGTGGGTGGGCCTCGGACGTATCGTCTACATCTGCTCTTCGGCTCAACTCGGCGACTGGCTCGCGGAGTGGGGTGTGTCCCCGGCGCCGGTGAAGTCTCTGTCCGTCAACGAGGTTGCGCCGAACGTCCCGGTCGAAGGCCCGGTGCCGGAGTTGGTTCCGCTGGTGCGAGAACTGCATCGGAAGTTGCATTCGCCGAGTGCTTGACGGGCCCACACAAACGGGCGGCACCTCGCTGGAGGTGCCGCCCGTTTGCGTGTGAAGTCAGGAAACTGCGTCGACCGCTCGAACCTTCTCTCGCAGTTCACCCTTGACGACCTTGCCGCTTGCATTGCGCGGCAGTGCTTCCACGACGACGATGTCCTTCGGGTGCTTGTAGCGCGCGAGACGATCGTTGAGGAAGCTGCTCAGTTCCTCGATGGTCAGGTCCACGGCTGAACCTGGCGCCATCGCGACGATCGCTACGGGCACCTCGCCCCACTTGGCGTCGGGGCGGCCGACGACGGCCGCTTCGACGATCAATTCGTGTTCGTAGAGAACGTTTTCCACCTCCGCGCAGTAGATGTTCTCTCCGCCGGAGATGATCATGTCCTTCTTGCGATCCACGACGTAGACGAAGCCTTCGTCGTCGACTCGAACGAGATCGCCGGAGTGGAACCATCCACCGTGGAAGGCGTCAGCGGTGGCGGTGGGGTTGTTCCAGTATTCGCTCATCATCGTGGGCCCGCGGTAGACGATTTCACCGATTTCACCGGGTGCCACGTCGTCCATGTTCTCGTCGACGACCCTGGCCGAGATGGTCGGGATGACCCGACCGACGGATCCGAGCTTACGAATCGCATCCTCGCCGTCGAGAACGCAAGTGATGGGCGACATCTCGGTCTGACCGAAGACCGCGACATTGAATGCGTCCGGGAAGGTTTCGGCCATTGCCCGCAGGATCGTATCGGACGACGGTGCGGCGCCCCACGAGATGTTCTTCAGCGACAGTGCTCGAGGTTGCGCCTTCTGTACTGCGCACACGGCCTGCCATTGCACGGGCACGAGGAACAAGCTGGTGACCTTCTCGGCTTCGAGAATGTCGAGTAGTTGACCAGGGTCGAATGCGCCGACCGGATGGATCACCGTGGTCGTGCCGAGTTGCAGGCTCGGCGCTATGGAACCGAGGGCTGCGATGTGGAACATGGGCGACGCGCAGAAGCCGATGGAATCGGCATTGAACAGGTGGAAGGCCCTGATACAGGTCAATGCTTGCGAAGACAGGTTGGAGTGGGAGAGCACCGAGCCCTTGGGGCGACCGGTGGTTCCCGAGGTGTACATGATGAGTGCAGGCGTGTCGTCCGGGATGTCGACGAACGCGTGCGGCTCGCCCTCTTCGCTGATCAAGTCCTCGTAGTTCAGGCTGTCACCCTCGGCGGGGGCGCCTACGGTGATGGAGATGTCGATACCCTCGGACGCGGCTCGCGCAGCTCCGGCCAACGGAGCCAACGGTCCTTCGGCGACAATGACTTTGGAGCCGGAGTCGTTTACCAGATAAGCGACCTCGGGTGGTGTCAGACGGAAGTTCACCGGAACAGCGATGGCGCCCAGTGCGTTGGTCGCGAGCACGACCTCGAGGTATTCGGGGCGGTTGAGCATCAGGATGAGCACGCGGTCGCCGAAGCTGACGCCGCGTCGGGCAAGAGCGTCCGCCAGCTTCTCGACGCGTGCGTCGAGGGTGCTCCAGGTGATGGAATCGCCCAGGAATCGCAGTGCGGTGCGATCGGGAATCATCTGCGCATGCCTGGCGATCTGATTGTTCCAGTTGGTGCGGCGTGAACGCTGCGCCTCGGAGACTGCACCGGTGGAGGCCATCGATGGGTTCCTCTCATGCGTGGGTGATTGTGTGACTCAGGCTACAGTGAGCCGTCGATTCGTACAGTGGTTTTGTTAACGAAAATTCGCAGTGATTACTTGAAGTGGGGCGCGCGTTTCTGCAGCATCGCCATCGCGCCTTCTTTGAAGTCCTCGCCAGTGAGAAGTTCTGCCTGGCCGGTATTTTCGAGCTCCAGCGCAGCATCGAGGCGGTCCAGTGTCGCCGCATTGAGCGCGCGCTTGGTGAGTTCGAGGGCGCGTCGGGGAGCCTTCGACGTGCGATCGACGACGGAGTCGACGAGTGCGTCGAACGCGTCGTCGGCGACGGTGCGGGACACGAGCCCGAACCGCTCTGCGTCCTCGGCGGAAACTCGCTCGCCCAGCAATGCCATCTCGGCCGCTCGGGCGCGTCCGATCGCTGCCGGTACCAACGCACTGGCGCCGCCGTCGGGCATCAGGCCGATGTTGACGAAGGAGAGGAGGAAATAGGCGCTCGATGCGGCGTACGTCAGGTCCGCGGCGAGAGCGATGGACACTCCGACGCCGGCGGCCGGGCCGTTGACCGCGGCGATCACCGGGACCGGGGCGCTGGTGATGGCGCGAATCAGCGAAGTCGCCGCATCCATGACGACTTTCGGGTCTGCGGGGTTGACGGCCGCTGCGGCGAGGTCGGCTCCGGTGCAGAACGCTCGACCGGATCCGGTGATGACGATGGTGCGAACGGCCGGGTCTGCGCCGCCGTCGTGGACGGCAGCTGCGAAAGCAGTCATCGTGGGCAGATCGATCGCGTTCATCCGCTTCGGGCGGTCGAAGGTCAATCGCAGTACACCGTCGGTGATTTCGGAGCGAAAGCCCGTCTCGGCGGTGGCGGTCATGCCGCGCTCACAGCCGTGACGAATCCGGAAAGCCGTGAGGTGATGAGGTGTTCGGCCTCCGAGACCATGCGGTCGATCATGTCGGCGACGGTCGGGATGTCGTTGATCAATCCTTGGCTCTGTCCGGCGGACCAGATGCCTGCATCGAGGTCACCGTCCTCGAAGACCTTGCGTCCGCGGGCTCCGGCTACCAGATGCTGAATGTCGCTGAACTGCGCGTCGCCACGTGCTTCGATGTCGACGACCTCGGCACTGATCGCATTCGCGGCTACGCGCGCTGTGTTGTGAAGGGTCCGGAAGATCAGCTTGGTGTCGCGTTCGGTGTTTGCGACAATCTGCTCTTTAACCGATTGTGCTACAGGGGATTCCACGGTACACATGAAGCGAGTTCCCATGTTGACGCCGTCTGCTCCGAGCGCAAGCGCCGCGACGAGTCCACGTGAATCTGCGATTCCGCCTGAAGCGATCACCGGAATCGTGAGTTGCTGCGTGGCCGCCGGAATCAGAATGAGCCCTGGTATGTCGTCCTCGCCTGGGTGCCCGGCGCATTCGAAGCCGTCGATGCTGACGGCGTCGACGCCCAGTCTCTCGGCTTTGACCGCATGTCGAACTGCAGTGCACTTGTGGATAACCTTCACGCCCGCGTCCTTGAAATGCGGAAGATGATCGATCGGATTGGAACCGGCGGTTTCGACGATCTTGATCCCGGATTCGATGATCGCCTGGCGGTATTCGGCGTACGGCGGCGGCGTGATCGACGGCAGAATAGTGAGATTGACGCCGAAAGGCTTGTCGGTGAGATCGCGGGTTCGAGCAATTTCCTTGACGAGGTCTTCCGGTGTGGGTTGAGTGAGGCCCGTCAAGAACCCGAGGGCGCCGGAATTTGCCGTGGCCGCAACAAGTTCTGCTCGTCCCACCCACATCATGCCCCCTTGTACGATGGGATGGTCAACGCCGAACATTTCGGTGAAGCGAGTGCGAATCATTTGCTCACAACTACTTTCTTACGGTCGGTCATTCGGCATCGAACCCTCTTGCAGGCGAAGAAGACCTCACGCCGCAGGGAACGAGCCCGCCAGCGGACTACGTGCGAGGTTGTGCGAATCGTCACTAACATAACACCGCTGAGAGAGCGGGTGTCAAGACTCTTTTTCCGGAATCCGTCCGCCGCTACAACTGCGTTGTAGGGTTTCGGGTGAAGCAGTACCGGGCGCGAATTGCGACCTTCGCGACGGTTAACATGATCCGTTCGGACTCGCGCCCGTGGAAGTGCGGTGCAGCGGACGAAGGCAGTGCAAGAGAAAGCAACGGAAGTGGAGGGTCAGGTGCCCGGACAGACACGCGTCTCCGTGCGTGGCAGCGACCCTGCACCACGGACGCGTCCGAAGAATCGGAAGGCACAAATCGCGGCCGCTGCTGCGGAAGCATTCAGCGAACGTGGCTACCATGCGGTGGGTATCGACGAGATCGCAGCGAAGGTCGGAATTTCCGGTCCGGCCCTCTATCGTCATTTCCCCACGAAATACGCGCTGTTCGTCTACACCGTGAACAACCTGACGCAGGCGTTGTTGGATGCCAGCGATCCAGCTGTGCACGGAAACGAAAATCCACGCGAGCAGTTGAACTCCACGATGGTGGGTGTCATCCGCGCGACGATCGAGAATCGGCGTCGGGGAGGGCTCTACCGATGGGAGGGCAGGTACCTGGTCGACGAGGATCGTGAGCAATTGCGGGTGGGAATGCGCACGCTCAATCTTCGGATCGCCGAGCCGCTGGCAGCGGTTCGTCCGGAACTCGACCCGGCGGATGTAGAACTCATCGCGCCCGCCGTGCTCAGTGTGATCGCCAGTATCACCGGTCATCGATCCGCGTTGTCCGCCAAGCAGATCGAAGCGCTGATTCTTGCGGCATGCTGGTCCGTCATCGGCGTCGAATTGCCCGCTGCCGAGGAGGACGGCGCGAGGGCAGGGGCGTCCGAACGCAAAACAGGCCTCGTACGGACGTCGAAACGTGAAGTGCTGCTTCAGGAAGCAGTGTTGCTGTTCTATCAGCGCGGCTACCACGACGTGAGCATCGAGGAGATCGGTGCCGCGGCGGGTATCAACGCGTCGAGTGTGTATCGGCACTTCGCGAGCAAGGCCGACCTTCTTGCTGCGGCCTTCCACCGGGCGTCCGATCGTCTGACTATGACGTTGGGCTCGGCGTTGGCTGAGTCGGAGACTCCTCTCGCGGCCGTCGAGACGTTGGCGAAGATGTACGTCGAGGTTTCGTTCGGAACCAGCGAACTGTTGGCCGTGTACTTTGCCGAGATCGGCAGCTTGCCGGATCGATCACGGACCGAGTTGCGCAACATTCAGCGTTTGAACGTCGAGGAGTGGGCGCACTTGTGTGTCGAGGCGCGTCCGGAGTTGTCGATCGTCCAAGCGCGGTTTCTCGTCCACGCGGCGCTCGGACTGGTCTTCGACATCGGCCGAATCGTGCACTTTTCCTCGGAGAACTCCGCGCAGGCCCGCGTCGAGAAACTGCTGTCCGCGACGCTCCTCGGGTAGTCCCGTCCGAAACAGTAGGTGTGACTTCACGTATCGCGGGTAGGTTCGTGATCGCAAGGCGTTCACCGAATCATGTGAAGACGGAAGTAGGGACAGCAATGCCAACTCGTACCGCACGCACCGCCTGGAACGGCACCCTCGAGGCCGGATCGGGACAGGTGGAACTCACCAGCTCGGGCGTCGCCACCTTCGACGTGTCGTTCCCCAAGCGCGCAGCTGAGGAGGCCGGCGGAACCACCAGCCCCGAGGAACTCATCGCCGCGGCGCATTCGTCCTGCTATGCGATGCAATTGTCGGCCCTGATCGCCGAGGCCGGCGGGACCCCGCAGAGCCTCGACATCACCGCGGACGTGTCACTCGGCCCCGACACGGTCGGATTCAAGCTCACCGGAATCAAGCTCACCGTTCGCGCCGAGGTCGACGGCCTCGACGCCGACGGTTTTGCCAAGGTTGCCCAGGCGGCCAAGGAAACATGCCCGGTCAGCAAGGCACTGACCGGCGTCGACATCACGTTGGATGCGGCCCTGGACTGATCATCTCGCGCTCGGGCGCCCCCTCCGGCGCCCGAGTGCGGTTGTGTGTGACGACCAGGTAGCTCGCGAACAGGATCGGGAGCACCCACAGGTCCGAGGGATCGCGATAGACCAGGATCGGCAAGAGATCTCCGCGGAATCCTCCTGCGGTCAGGCGGAGAAACCCGATCACCCACTCGTATGCGTCGCCGATCGGCGGTATCACCTTCACGGCGGCGAAGCCGATCCCCGTGACCGCGATGGACCAGGCGATCGCTGCTCGCCCCACCAGACTTCGCCTGAGCACCTCGAGAACCGAGAGCAGAAGCAGGGGAAGCAGGAACACACCGGCGACGTCGGACAGCTTGCCCGTCATCGTGTTCCCGAATGCCCCTTTGAGTACATGGTCGTTGATCAAGATGACGGCCACCGAGACCAGTGCCCACGGATTCAGCAGCAGATCGCCCGGACGATTCACGACAGGTTGATGGTTGCCGAGCCGGACGAGAACAGATCGCACTTGAACTGAAGGCGCAGACCGGTGGCGGCTTCGGGGACCTCGTACGCCAATTCGCCTCGCTTGGCAGCGCCCGGCGCAAGCTCTCCGTCGACACTCGACGTGCTGCTGTCGGTGAACGTGATGTTGTACGACTTGTTTGCCGAGTCCTGCAGTTCGAAGCACATCATCGACGAGACCGTCGACGGCTTGTCACTGTTGTTGGTGACCTCGGTGTCGACCACGACGTAGCGGTTTCCGGGATCAGCGGTGATGAACTGATTGGTCGAGACGTAGGGATCGACGACGCCGTGTACCTGGACGCGCCAGTCGCCCAGTTCGACGACGTCACCGATTCCGAAGGCGGCCGCAGGTGCGGCGGAAGAACCGTTGTCGTCGACCTTCTTCGCTTCGTCGGTCTCGCCCGAGGCGATGGTTGCGAACAGGGCTGCGCCGACGGCGAGGAGGGCGAGGGGAGTGCGGAGTGATCGCATGATGTGCGCCTTTCGAGAGTTGGTATGGCACAAGTCAACGATGTGAGGACTGCTCACCGCTTCGGTCGAAAGATCGGTCCGCCTCATCCTTTCGGTCGGAGCCTGGCGGTTCGTCCACCCGTTCGGCTGATTCGAGGCGTCGGTGGCGGTGGATACGCTTGCTCGGTGATCACCACCAAAGGAACCGTTGTGCGACGACGCGTATGGACTACCGCCGCTGTCGCGTTCAGCCTTTTCTGTTCCTTCATGACGGTGGGCATCGCAGGCGCGTCGGGAAATATGCCACCGGTATTGGTCGGTATCGGGTTCGTCCTGGGCGTGGCCGGTGGGATATCGCTTGTGTGGCGCCATCAGTATCCCTGGGTGGTTCTGGCGATCACGCTGGTCGGCCCGTTGTTCTTCCCCACCGATGCGACGGCGGCGCTCATCGCATTGTTCGCCGTTGCTCGGATCGCGCGTGGGCCTCGGCTTGCTGCCGCTGCGGCAGCTGTCTTCGTCGCGTGCGGAATTTCGTTGACCTACGACGCTTTTCGCAATCGTGAGTACTCCGTTCTCACGATGGGAACGATGAAACCCAAGGATGGTTCGGCGGTTGTTCAATACGACGTCGCCATCTGGATCCCGTGGCTCGTCGCAGCCGTCATGGTCGGCATCGTCGTGGCGCTCTCGCTCCTGATTCGGACCAGAACCGAACTCGTCGAGGCAGAGCACGTACGGGATCTTGCCACCGAGAAAACAGACGTGATGCGCGACGAGATGATTCGCACCGAGGAACGAACGCGGATCGCGCGCGACATGCACGACACGATCGCGGCCAGTCTGAGCCGGATTTCGTTGTTCGCCGGTGGGTTACAGGTCAGCGCGGCAGACAATCCCGAGAAGGTCGTCAACACCGCTGCGATGATCAGAACCACCGCGCACGAGGCTTTGGACGAATTGAAGGGAATCGTCGGAGTGCTCAGGGGAAGCGGTGATCGCCGCGAACACGGCGGGCACCAGGGGATCGACGCGATCGGCGATCTGGTCAACGGTGCACGCGCCGCGGGCATTCACTGCCGTCTCGAATCGGAGTTGCTCCCGGGTGATGTCGGAATGCTGGCGGGGCACGTCTGTTATCGCGTCGTTCAGGAATCGTTGACCAACGTCCAGAAGTACGCGAGCGACCAGATGCTCGTCATTTCGGTGACCGGGTCGCCGCACGACGGAATTCGTATCCTCGCACGCAACAAGCTGAGCGAGCTTGCACCCATGACGTCGATCGGTTCGCGGTCCGGCTTACGCGGGTTGGCCGAACAGGCAAGAGAAATCGGCGGCAAGGTGGAGGCAGGCGCGCTGGGGGACGATTTCCTCGTCAGTTGCTGGGTGCCCTGGTCGTCGTAACCCTCCCACCCTCCGACTGTCGGGGGCTCTGGGTAATCTGAGCGCACTATGGACGCTGACTCGCGCATCACAGTTTTGATCGTCGACAACGACGCCTGGGTTCGGCGCGGAATGAAGGACATCCTGGAAGCAGCGCCGGACATCGTGGTGGTTGCCGAGGCCGAGGACGGCGATCAGGTCGCAGCCAAAGTCACTCGGTTTCGTCCGCACGTGGTGCTGATGGATCTGAAGATGGCACGGGTCGGTGGCTTGGAGGCCACCCGAGAGTTGATGACCATGAGCAATCCGCCGAAGGTCATTGCGATGACCGCCTTCGACGTCGACGACATGGTCGTGCAGGCGGTCGAGGCGGGCGCGCACAGCTTTCTGAGCAAGGACGCGGCCCCACAGGCGTTCCAGCAGGCAGTACGGGTGGTGGCGTCGGACCACTCGTTGTTCAGCTCCGATTCTCTACGTGCCATCGTGGCCTCGGCGCCGCGTCGGCAAGCACCCGACCTGACTCCCCTCGCTTCGCTCACCGAGCGTGAGCGCGAAGTGCTGACAATCCTGGCGACAGGCGCGGCCAACAGCGTCATCGCGGAGCGACTGTACCTCGGTGAGACCACCGTCAAGACGCATATCTCTTCGCTGTTCGGCAAGCTGGGTGTGCCCAACCGGGTGAGTGCGTCGTTGATCGCGTTCCGGTGTGGTCTGGTCACGTGATTCTGTGACCTCGTGACGCGAGCCGGGACTAATCCCGGCCCTGTTCGTTGTTGCACCTTCGGTGACTGATCAAATCGTGATTGACCAAGACGTGACCATCGAAGTGTGGTCTGACGTCGCTTGTCCGTGGTGCTACATCGGAAAGACCAGGTTCCTTTCGGCTCTGGATCGTTTCGAGAACAAGGACCGCGTCAACGTCATCTGGCGCTCGTACCAGCTCGCTCCGGAGACCCCGGTGGGAGAGGGACGAACCGAACTCGACGCCTTGGTCGAGATGAAGGGGATGGCGCCTGAACAGGTACGTCAGATGTTCGCCCACGTCAGCGCGACGGCAGCCGAGGTCGGCTTGACCTTGGACTTCGACACTGTGATCGCCGCCAACACCTTTGATGCGCACAGGTTGCTGCATCTCGCGGGTGAGCGGCAGAACGAACTCCTCGAAGCGCTGTTCAAAGCGCACTTCAGCGACGGCAAGGTGATCGACGACCGTGAGGTGCTGGTCGAACTGGCCGTGAGCGTCGGCCTCGACGCCGACGTCGTGCGCGAGCAACTGGGCTCCGATGCCGCAGCCGAGGCTGTTCGCGAAGATCTGTCCATGGCCCGCCAACTGCAGGTCAGCGGCGTTCCGTTCTTCGTCGCCAACCGTGCGGTCGCAGTATCCGGCGCTCAACCCGAAGAGGTGTTTCTGCAGTTGCTTACTCAGGCCTCCGAACCGGCCTGAGTAAGGCGAGCGGCACGAACTGCCGGGGCGTTCGAGAACGGCAACAGATGTGCACCGTCGTCGGGGCAGGAAAGCGTGACGTGCGCTGCATCGACGAACCGGTACGGCTGCGCTGCAACAACTCCGGCAAGGTTCTTGCGCAGACGCGACATCTCGGCCCGCGCGGTCACCGTGCGGGCCGGGTCACCGAAAAGATCCTGCGCCAACCGCGATGCGGTCAGTCCACGCCTCTCGGATCCGAGGAGAAACAGAATCTCCGCATGCCGCTGGGTCGGGGAGTAGGCCCATTCGCCCAACCCCGACGTGACGGTCACCGACATGTTCTCGGAATCGCGCAGATCGATATGCACCGTGGGCGCACTGATTTTCTCGCCGGTGGCGATCGGCCGGACCACCCACCCGCCGGGAAGTGGATCCAGTTCGCACAGACCCAAAGCGGGGAACCACGTCCTGCCGGGAGCCAAAGCCGCGGGGAGCAGCACGCGCGAGCGATGAGGTAGCGCATCGACCGCCGCTACCCAGCCATGAGTATCGATCACCAATGCCGGTGATCCGCTACGAGCAAGCATCGGCCCTGCAACAGAACGCAATTGATCGAGATTGTCCCGATGCTTGTCGCGCAGGTGTGATTGCGCGAGGCGTGCGACGGCGTCGACCAGAGCGAGTGTGGTGGGGTGGACGGTCTTGGCGGGACCACTGATGTCGACGACGCCGATGACACGGTCGTCCCGCGGATCGCGGATGGGTGCCCCCGCGCAGGTCCACGGATGATGGCTGCGCGCATAGTGTTCCGCCGAGAAGATCTGAACCGCCTGTCGTGACACCAATGCCGTTCCGATGGCGTTGGTGCCGACGCTGTCCTCGGCCCAGTTCGCACCCTCGACAAATCCCAGACGCGCAGCTTGGTCCAGTACTCGATGGGACCCGCTGCGCCACAGAACAGTTCCGCGAAGATCTGCGACGACCATGATGTTCTCACCGCTCGCGGTAACCGATTCGAGTCCACGCGTCACGTCGTCGAGCACGTCGTACAGTCCGGACTCACGACGACGGAGATCGAGTTCGGCGACGTCCATGGACGGTTCGACCCGGTTGTGTTCGGGGTCGATACCTAACTCGCGCAGGCGTTGCCACGATTGGCGGACCACGTCCCTGGGGCGGGCCGGTGCGCGGTCTCCGGCCATCGTCGCGTCGTACACCGCGGCGAGGGTCCTCGCGTAGTCGCGAGGATCCTCGCCGGGCGGCATCGCGGGCTCGGGCAACCGCTTTTTCAGCGAAGAGACCGTTTTCAGCGAAGACACCGCTTTCAGTGAAGACACCGCGGTCAGCGGTAGACGAGGCCGCCGTCGATGAGACCGGCCTGACCGGTCATGTAGTCGGAATCGGGCCCGGCAAGGTACGAGACGAAACCGGCGACATCGTCGGGGGTTTCAGCTCGACCCAGCGCAATTCCGCCGACGAACTTCTCGTAGGTGGCGCCCTCTGGTGCACCGGTCAATTCGGCGAACCTCTTGTCGATCGTCACCCACATGTCGGTGCCCACGACGCCGGGGCAGTACGCGTTGACGGTGATTCCGTCGGACGCGTATTCCTTGGCCGCAGCCTGAGTGAGGGCCCTGACCGCGAATTTTGTTGCGCTGTAAACACCTAACATGGCAAACCCGTCGTGGCCGGCGATGGACGACGCGTTGATGATCTTTCCGCGCTGACCCAGAGCTTGGAACTTTGCTGCTGCAGCTTGAATTCCCCACAGGACACCGTCGACGTTGACGCTCCAGATCTTGGAGACCTCTTCCGGCGTCGCGTCGGAGATCGGGCCGACGAGAGCGATTCCCGCGTTGTTGACGATGACGTCGAATCCGCCCAATTCCTGGTGTGCATGTTCGACGGCTGCGTTGACCTGCGCTCGATCGCTGACGTCGGCGACAAACGTCGTTGCACGACGGCCGATCCGTCTGATCTCGTCGGCAACCGCATCCAGCTTGGTCTGGTCGAGGTCGACTAACGCGATGTCGGCGCCGTCGTGGGCGAGGCGGAGAGCGATTCCGCGTCCGATGCCTTGGCCGGCGCCGGTGACCAGTACTACCTTGCCCGTGATGCTCATGCAGATTCTCCTCGTAAGCAGTGAACCAGTCGGTTGTGAACCGGTGAGTGATTTGTATGTGACGGCGACCACAATGCGGAAGGGTTGCACCGTGTTGCAATTCCGGAAAATCGGACAGCAGTTGCAACCCTCGGCAACCCTCCCGGTACCCCGCGCGACGGCTCCATAGTTGCGCCACCACTTCGCGAATCATCTTGCGAGACAATCTGGGAGAGGGCACATGACCGCTACAGTCGACACACCCACGGAACCGGCCACGCCGAGCCGACAACCGTCACGCCGCTGGATCGGGTTCGGGATCGCGAACCTCGTGATCGTTCTCGTGCTGGCCGTGGCGAGTTGGTACCTTCTGGCCGATCCGACCACCAGTCCCTGGAGTTTCTATCCTCTGCCGTTCAACGCGGCGCTTTTCTGGGCAATCCTTTTTGTGGTGTTCATCGGCTTCAATTGCGAGTTCGCCGGCTTCGACCGACTCCCGCAGCCGGCGAAAGGCCTGGCGATCATGGTCGCGACCGCGGTCTTCGCCGTCGTGGTGACGTGGCTCCTGGCAAACGGCTTGGGGAGTTTGTACCCGGATTTCGCGGCCGATCGTGAGGGCGGCCTCGGATATTTCGCGGGTGCGCTGTTCGTACTCTTCGGCTTCGGGACCTGGGTGATGGTGGTCCTGAACTGGCAGCATTGGCCGTGGACTTCCCTGGGGATGAAGCAGCCGTTGGTGGGTTTGTGAGATCGCGTTTGTCGCCGTCCCGACGCTGGCGCTGTACTTCGTGTTCGGTCTGCCGTCCGTGTCGCTGTCCGCCACGGATCCGTTGATGACCGTCGACACCGTGCTCGGGTGGTTCTACTGCGTCGTGGTGGTCGTGATCCTGACTGGCCAGACGCTCGACAACTGGCCGTGGCGACTGTTCGGCGGTGGGGGAAAGACGGCGCTCGCAGCCACGATCGGTAACTTCGCCGTGGGAACCGGCTTGTACTTCGTGGCGCTTCCAGTGGTGAAGGCACTTTTGGGAAGCGATGCCGTTGCCGAGTTGGGTGGTGTGGTCCATCAGTTCCCGGCGCAGCTCGGTGTGTGCTGGGCATTCTGGATGATCTTCTGGGCCAACGCCTTCGGTAACAAACCCACGGGCTTTGCGGACGGGGTCAACCTGGCGATCCGCGCGCTGCTCACGTTTGTGCTCGCGGTGGTCACATTCTTGTTCTATTACCGCTTTGCAGCAGAGCACATTCTTCACGAGCCGGCAGTTGTCGACGGATTACACGGCAATGCACTGGGTTTCGTGGATTGGGCCGTGTTGTGGACGTTGTTCTACGTTGTGGGATTTCAGTCGCTGGGACTCGGCAGATTCAAGCCTGCTGAGGGGTGAGTCGGTTGCCCGCACATCGGTGCGGGTAACCGGTATCGGACGCCGGCACCGCGTCCACTGATTGCAACAGACTGCAACGCTTGTGACCGGGGCCACTTATGGGATGTGCTGTGTGTCACATTCACAAACAAGGAGAAGTGATGACGCAAACCATCGATTCCGCAGTCACCCCCGAGGTGAAGTTGACGGCGGTGACACCTCAGGAGCGCGTCGACGCCTGGCTGGCGGATTTCGAGTCGGCCCTCGTGGCTCGTGACATCGAGCGTGTGGCAGGCAAATTTGCACTCGACAGCTTCTGGCGAGACCTGGTGTCGTTCACCTGGAACATCAAGACCGTCGAAGGTCGCGAGCAGATCGCCGACATGCTCTCCGCGCGACTCGACGACACCGATCCTTCGGGATTCCGGACCACCGAGACACCCGACGAAGCCGACGGCGTCACGTCAGCCTGGATCGAGTTCGAGACTGCAACCGGTCGCGCGCACGGACACCTTCGTTTGAAGGGAGATGAAGGTTGGACCCTGCTGACGTCGCTGCAGGAGTTGAAGGGGTACGAAGAAGGTAAGGGCACTCGTCGTCCGCGCGGCGCCAAGCATGGGGCAGACCCGAACCGCATCACGTGGGCCGAGCAGAAGGAGATCGAAGACCGCGAACTCGGTTACACCACACAGCCTTACGTCGTGATCGTCGGCGGCGGCCAGGGCGGCATCGCGCTCGGCGCCCGGATGCGTCAGCTCGGAGTACCGGCCATCGTGATCGACAGCCACGAGCGACCTGGCGATCAGTGGCGCGGACGCTACAAGTCCCTGTGCCTGCACGATCCGGTTTGGTACGACCACCTGCCCTACATGCCGTTCCCCGACAACTGGCCGGTGTTCGCGCCCAAGGACAAGATCGGCGACTGGCTCGAGATGTACACCAAGGTCATGGAGGTTCCGTACTGGAGTTCCACGACCTGCACCTCGGCGTCGTTCGACGAGAAGGCCCAGGAATGGACCGTCGAGGTCAACCGCAACGGCGAGAAGCTGACGTTGCGTCCCAAGCAGTTGGTGATGGCGACGGGTATGTCCGGCAAGGCCAATGTTCCGACGTTCCCCGGGCAGGACAAGTTCCTCGGCGATCAGCACCACTCGAGCAAGCACCCCGGCCCGGATCAGTACGTGGGCAAGAAGGTCGTCGTGATCGGGGCCAACAACTCCTCGCACGACATCTGCGGCGCACTGTGGGAGAACGGTATCGACGTCACGATGGTGCAGCGCAGCTCGACGCACATCGTGAAGTCGGATTCGCTGATGGATTTGGGCTTGGGCGATCTGTACTCGGAGCGGGCACTGGCCGCCGGCATGACGACACACAAGGCGGACCTCACGTTCGGTTCGCTGCCGTACCGGATCATGCACGAGTTCCAGATCCCGGTGTACGACGCAATCCGTGAGCGCGACAAGGATTTCTACGATCGCCTGGAGAAGGCGGGCTTCGAGCACGACTGGGGCGACGACGGTTCGGGCCTGTTCATGAAGTACCTACGCCGTGGCTCGGGCTACTACATCGATGTCGGCGCTGCCGAACTGGTTGCCAATGGAGACATCAAGCTCGCGCACGGCAACATTCGTGAGCTGACCGAGAACAGCGTGATCCTCGAAGACGGTACGGAATTGCCTGCCGACGTGGTGGTCTACGCGACCGGTTACGGCTCGATGAACGGCTGGGTGGCGGACCTGATCGGTCAGGACACCGCCGACAAGGTCGGCAAGGTGTGGGGCCTGGGGTCGAACACCACCAAGGACCCGGGACCGTGGGAAGGCGAGCAGCGCAACATGTGGAAGCCGACGCAGCAGGAAGCGCTGTGGTTCCACGGAGGCAATCTGCATCAGTCGCGCCACTACTCGCTGTACTTGGCGTTGCAATTGAAGGCGCGTTACGAGGGCATCCCGACACCGGTGTACGGACTGCAGGAAGTGCATCATCTGAGCTGAAAAAGAACTGCTGTGCGCCTTTATTAACCGCGGGAGGTTAATAAAGGCGCACAGCAGGTTCAGCGAAGGGCGTACTTCTTTGCTACTTCGGTGTTCTTGGTCGCGCGCTCGGTAAGGAAGGCGAATGCCAACCCGAGTACGAGCCAGAGCGTCGCCTGCGTAGCGAGCGAGGAAAGTCGGAACTCCCACAGCAGAGTTGCCGGGAAGTCCTCGCCCACCTCGTTGATGCCGGGAAGCGAGACGTAACCGATCGCGACGATCACCAGGAACGCAGCCACCGGAGCAGCGATGCGCACACTGAGGAACTCGTGCCCGGAAACTGCCTTTGCAGCCGCTGCTGCCGCGGTGACGGACAGCAGCCCGAGAATCACGGCGGCCAGCCACAGCAGTGTGCGCTGGTTGATGGTGTCGGGATCTCCGACGGCCGGCGGATTGGCCGGGTACTTGAAAAAGGGGACAGCCTCGATAGCCAGCCAACCACAGACGGCGATGGTGATCGCCAACAACGGCCCGGACATTCCGGTGAGTCGTCGAGCGTAATTGGCAACGACCGAGAAGATCGCCCCGAGCGCCAGTCCGGCAAGCGCCGTGGCCAGGAACAGCCCGGCGCGCTGCCCGTCGCGGCTCACCAGTGGTTCTTCTTCGTCACCGTGCGAATGCCCAGCGGCTTCGCCGGAAACCTCACCGGTGGCGCTGTTGGCTTCTTCGATCGCAATGGCAGCGTTGACGTGCGGTTCACCCAGCACGAATGCAACTCCGCCGGCAAGGATGCCTGCGATCAGACCAGCCAACAAACCACGAATGAGAAGCTTCGTGAAATTGTCGACTAGTGGCACGGCAGGCCCATCAAGTGTCGACCGTCGTGCATCAATTCATGCATGTACATGCCGGTGCGAGAGATAGCGCCCTGGTCGAACCCGACCAGGTAGAGAGCCAGCATCGCGAACAGAACTACTGCAGCGGCGAGGAAAGCAAGACGAGTCGAATCGATCGACGTATCGGGAGAATAGGCGAGAGCCATCGAAGCCTCCTGGGATTTTCGCGTCCCCTAGGTCCATGCGATGGCCGAAGTGTCTGGCTGTCGAAATAGTCGTGCCGAAAAAGGCACTTCACCTCGAATTACAGTGGCGCGACCGCTCCGGGCTTTCACCGGATTCCTGTCGGACCATCGCGTTTACATGCGAACTTTTGCACTACAGCCCGCACCGTGTCAACGCGTGAAGCCGAGATGACCGTCGATTGTGCCCGCCAAGGCAGGCACAATCGCTCGAGATCAGCTCTTTGCGGCGACGTCCAGGACAACTTCGAATTCGAGCAACGACGCACCCGAAGCGACGGGCTTCGCGCGCTCGCCGGAATGGGCTTCACGGGCGGGGCCGTCACGCCAATCGGCGAACGCCTGCTCGGACTCCCACTGAGTCACCACGAAGTAGCGGCTCTCACCGGCGGTGGGGCGGAGGAGTTGGAATCCGAGAAAGCCCGGGGAGTTCTCGACTGCGTGAGCGCGTGCTGCGAAGCGCTTCTCCAGTTCGGGGCCGGCGCCCTCGGGGACCTCGATTGCATTGATCTTCACGACTGCCATGCAAGCGACATTACCCGCGCACCTTCACCGCGTACCGTGACACTCGTGTTGCATGACGAAGGTGGAACGGGACAACCGATTCTGTTGTTGCACGGCCTCATGGGCAGCTCCCGAACGTGGCGTCGCCATGTGCCGTGGATCCGCGAGTTCGGCCACGTCTACACCTTCGACGCTGCCGGTCACGGCAGGCCGGCGCCAGCGGCACTGACTACCGAGGCATTCGTCGAGGACCTGACATCGGCGGTTGCGTCCATCGAGGAGCCGATGATCGTGATCGGTCATTCGATGGGGGCTCTGCATGCGTGGTGCTTCGCCGCCGCGCATCCCGAAAAGGTTTGTGCGCTGGTCCTCGAAGACATGGCCCCGGACTTTCGTGGACGCACCGCTGCGGACTGGGCGCAGATGATCTCGGCGTGGCCGCAGCCGTTTGCTTCCGAGGAGGCGATGAAGGAATTCTTCGGCCCCGTCGCCGGCCAGTACTTTCTCGACTCTTTCGACCGCCGCGACGACGGGTGGTACCTGCACGGCGACGTGTCGACCTTCCGCGACATCTCGGAGGAGTGGGGCACGAGGCATTTCTGGGATCAGTGGAAGGCGATCGAGGTGCCGACCTTGCTGATCGAGGGAGAGTTCACCATCACCCCTGAGGGACAGATGCGAGAGATGGCCGAGAGGCCGGGAACTCGGTACGTACGTATTGCCGATGCAGGCCACCTGGTCCACGACGATCAACCGCAGCGCTATCGCGAAGTGGTGACGGAATTCCTTCAGACCGTGAGCTGACTTCGGATCGACGCGCCCACCTGCTCCAGCTCGACGGCTCGCCTGGCGAGGAGTCCAGCAGCGAACTTCGCCTTGTCGCCGCGATGGCGGGGGACGACGTGCAGGTGCGAGTGGAACACGGTTTGGCCCGCGGCACGCCCGTCGTTGACGAGAAAGTTGACTCCGTCAGCGGCGATGTCGCAGCGGCGTAGAGCTCCGGCGATGAGCGTGCCGACGCGGAACATCTCTGCGCCTTCGTGACTTTCGAGAGCATCGAGGTTCTCTGCATGACGCTTGGGGACCACCAGGGTGTGTCCGCGACTCACCGGCCGTGCATCGAGGAATGCGAGAGTTGTCTCGCTCTCGTGAACGAGAATCGCCGGCTCGGTCAGCGCGACGATCTTGCAGAAGACGCAGGAATCGGTGCTCATGCCTACAGAATGTAGTCCGAAATCAGATCCGACCCCGACTACAGCAAGCGCAGTTGGCGTGCCCTCGTGATCGCTTCGTTTCGATTGTGTACGTCGAGCTTCTTGTAGAGAGTGCGCAGTTGAGTCTTGACGGTGTTGACGGACACGTACAGTTTGTCGGCCATCGCAGCCGACCCCATGCCGAGCGCCAGGAGTGAGAGGACTTTCTGTTCGCGTTCGGTCAGCTCCACGATATGTACGAATTCCGGAAATGATTCCGCAGGCGACCTTTTCGAGAACTCGGCGAGTGCACGCGATTTCGTTTCGGCCATCGATTCGAGTTTCTCGACGTCCGCCGATGCGATGGTCGCGAACGAACGTAGAAGTCCGGTCTGATCCGCGATGCTGCACGCTCTGGACCACTCCTGAGAGGCGAGGCGTGGCTCACCCAGCTCGGAGTGGGCAACCGCTTGCACCAGAAGCGATGCCATCTGTGCCCGCGGATAGGATACGCCAGACCAGTCGAACTGGTGACACAGCGCCACCGCGGCCTCGTTCTGGCCGATCCGCTGACGTAAACGCGCCACCGACGTGAGCGTCCACGGATTGGCGGCAGGATCGATGATCTCCTTGGCCAGTGCTACGGCATTGTTCCCCTGTCCGAGAGCGAGCAAGAGATCGATCTCTGCGGATTGCAACAGAGGAAGCGCGAAAGATGTAGCCGTGTACTGCTTGGAATGTGCTTCGATCGCATTGTGGAGCAACAGTAGTGCCGCAGTGTGGTCGCCGGAGGTCAAGGCGAATTGGCAATGCGCATAGACGACGAATGCCCACAGTTCCTCGGTGTCGGACGGAAGACCGAGTTCGGTCAATGCGAGACGTGCGTCGTCGAAGTCGAGTGTGTCGAGAGCAGTGAGCGCCCGTGCTGTCAGGCCGGCGATCTTGACCACAGGTTCGAGCCAACCGCCGGGGTCCGGATGCTTCTGTTCGAGTTCGGACCAGTGTGTGGCCTGCCGCGGCTCACCAGCCAGCGCCCAATTCAGGGCGGCACTTCCCGCAGAGTTACGAGCGATGAAGTCGACTCCATGAGACAGGGCGCCGTGGTACGCCATTCGAGCCTTGATCGTGGATTCTGTGAACCTGCCGCTCAATTGAAAATTGATCGCCCATTGAAGTCGCATGAGAGGGAGCTGTGCGCTGACCGCTTCCGGGTTGTTCTCCAGCGCACTGCGACTGAGATGAGACAGGCGCCTGGTGGTTTCCGCTGCGAGCCCGTACTCGCCTGCCATCCTGAGCATGATCGATTGAACGCAGGCAATGCTCAAGGCGTCCTTCGCGCCGGCTTCAGCGCCGAGAGCCCACAGTTCTGCCGGCGATTCGGGTAGCAAGTCGACTACCGTCGAGCGCTCGCTCGGATGCATCGTGAACAGTGCGCGCCCTGCCTCCACGGCAGAGTGTTTGTCCGCTGCTTCCGCCGGAATCCGTTGGAGAGCAGAGCGAACCGAGTCCAGATTGTGGACGATCATCGTCACCCAGTGTTGCTCGACGATGTCTACTGCCAGGGTCCAGTTCTGTGCCTCGACCGCGTAGTCCAGCGCCGACGCGTGATGACCGTGGTCGAGTCGGTTGTGTGCGAGGAACGAAAGACGTTGCGCCGGATCGGCTCCAGCGCGCTTTCGGTGCGCGAGTATCGATCGACGAATGGCGGGAGGCAGCTCCCAGGTTTCTTCGGCTTCGGTCTCGACCCGTGACAACAACCCGGCTGTCTCCAGTATCGCCAGGCGCACGCGAATCTGATGAACGGTCTCGCCATCCTCAGGGTGTTGGGACTCGAACAGCATGGCGGCGATGTCGACGGTGATCGATCGCGCAAAGGCCGTCGCGAGCAGGAACTCGAGTTGTTCCACATGATCAGCGGTCATGAGAACGGATTTGTTCACGTAGTCGTCGATCGCCTGCGCGATGTTCTTCCTGATCATCTGCTCGCGGTTGCGGCTACCCGATGTCTGGACGGCGGGAACGGCGACACGAACCAGCGCTGGCAGCCCACCTGTCAGGGATGTGATTTGTTCGGCATCACCGTCAGTCGTGTTTACGTCAGCTTGTGCGAGCAAATGGGCGGTATCGGCTCTTGTGAACAACAGCTCACTCGCGCCTATCACCTCGTGGTCCGTGTCGAGCAGGTACGGCTCGGAGAACATGCCGAAGCCCGAGAGCGTGACCACGAGGTCCAGGTTGTGACAGAGGGCGAGGAGTTCGATCAACTGATCGTCCAACTCTGGTTCCGATATCAGATCCGGCCTGATCAGCACGAGCAGCACGGGGCGGCTGAGGGCGTTCAGGGATTTGGCGACAGCGGTGAAAGGATCGGCGAGATCGTCGACGTCGGGCAGTGCGATTCCGGCAGCGTGGATTCGATCGAGGACAACGGCCCAGAAATCTTCGAGTGTCGACGAGGGCCGTGGGGCCGAGACCCAGACGAGTATTCGTTCGGATGCCAAATGGGCGCGCAGCCACGATGCGATCAACGACGATTTCCCGTGGCCGTTCGGTGCACGGACGATTGTCAGCGCGGCACGTCGGTCAAGTTTGTCGAAGAGCGCTTGCCGGGGAATCGACGTCGCGAGGGTGCGCCTTTCGGGAATAGCTGCCCAGTCGTGGCCGTCCATCCCGAACATCAGCGCGGACCCTTTCTGCTTTCGCGCCCCGCAATGATTGAAGAGTTTGGGCGGATTGTCTCGATCCATCTATCTACAGGGAGGAGCGTAGCTGGTGCGAATCCAGAGCGTGCCATCCCGGGCAATTCACCCGGGAATTCACCCCGGCTGAGAGAAGTTCACCCACACAATCACGCCGTCACCATTGGCTTTCGAGTACCTCGAGCGACTTCTATTGAACGTAGCTCGGGATTCGCCAAATGTGGCCGCGAGCGCCTGTCGGAGGCCCGAGAGAGTCAGACATCGAAAGGAGCGTCGTGAGAACTCGTCTGTCAGAGGTGCGGTCGAAGGCCGTTGTCGTCGGACTCCGGCCGAGAGCGTGGCGCCGAGGAGTGCGAGGTATCGGCATAGTTGTCGTGACCGGAGCTCTGGTGGTCGGCGCTGCTGCGCTCGGCTTGCTGCCGATGCAGTCGGATGTTCGATTGGCGGCCGAGGGAGAGTTCGTGCCTCCCTTCACCGTCGAGCTGACGGCGATTGACGGTGCACCGCCCTTCGATCCCGCTGACGGTCCAGGGCTCGATTCGGGACCGTCCAACGGCATTGTCCGAGAGGGTGATCCGGTGACGTATGTCATCGACATCGGTGTCCGGGGCAACCCGCTCGCCGACGTGGTCGTGCAACTTCCGGTGCCTCGAGGTTTCGTTCTGCCGTCCGTGCCTGACTACTGCGAAGACGGCTCGGGTGTCGACGAGGTCGGATTACGTTGCCTGATAGGCAATCTGGACGCGGACCGGTACTTCACCCGAACGGCGACGATGACTGCGGGAAAGCGGGAAGACGCCGACGGTCTACCGATCGCTGCACTGGTCACCGCAGATCGGGGGGCGGTTCGCGTGCGGTCGGGCGATGTCACGGTGCGGGTGGCGACCACCCCGGGAGTGTGTGATCCGTACGGGATTTCTGTTGGTGGTCAGAGAAGCCAGTGGGCTGCTGTCTCGGCAGATGGACGAATCTCAGGTCTGGTGACATCGGGCATCTCGGAGGCGGTGGTGATCGACGGCGTCGATCAATGCGGGCACGCGACAGCGCGGACGGTGAAACCGTTCGAGGGTCACTTCTCGTTTGTCGGACTGCTACCGGGGACGTATCGCGTCACGGTCGACGGCCGAGCGCCGGTGGATGTGGTGCTGGAACCAGGTGCAATGGCGGTCGGTGGCCTGACGTTCTGATACTGCTTCGCAGGAATGGCAACACTCGTAACAGTCAGTAGCAGTCAATGGAGGATCCAGTGCGTGAAAGCCTGGGCGTTGTATTCGAAAATCAGTCAATTTCAACAGCTCTCGTAGATGCGGACACACCCCTTCTTGGCTCGATCGACGAGTTCCGTCACCCCTGGGGTGCAGACGGGACTGTTCCCTCTCCGCAAGCGTCGGCGCGCGCACTCGCCTCCGCGGCCGAGGTCGCCACCGGTCGAGCTCTGCGCTCGAATCTGTGCCCCACCGTCGTCGGAGTGATGTGCGAGCGTGCGGACGTGCGCGAACTTGTCTCGGATTCGTTGTCCTCCAGTCCTTTCGAGAACATCGAGTTGGTCAACGGTCTCGACGCACGGCTTGCCTACCTGCGGACGGTCGACGCTCTCATTGGTGTTTCGCCGATTCTCGCGTTCTGGCCGGACGGCAGTGAGACCGTGATCGCGGCCGTCGACCCGAGAGCAGGCGTCGTGGACTCGGCGCATCGTTACGACACGGCCGAGTTGCTTGCGGACAGCTCGACATTTGCTGCGACATTGGACCTCCTCGTCGCCGAACGAGACCCTGTGCCCAAGATGCTCGTCGCGATGCTCGTGAAGGAAGACTCTCGGCAGCCGTCCGCGGAAGCCGCTGAACTGGCAGGTCTCGGCTTCCTGTTTCTCGGCGAGCGGACCCAACTGGCGATAGGGGCTGCGCTGGTAGCGGCTGATCGCGGAAGCGAAGTTCGGTCCGGTGGCGGCATGGCTGTCCGGCCCGTCAACAGGGTCCGGTGGGCGGCGGCAATAGTACTGCCGCTTCTACTCATGTTGACGGGGTTGCTGATCGCGCTGTCCCCAGACGGGTCGCGCGCGGTGTCCACGGATAGCCCGAACATCGGCGCCGAGTCGGCGACCTCCACCAGCGGGCCCCCGCCCGGCGCTGCCCTACAGATTCCGACACTTGCGCCTTGCGATCCAGTGGTGCCTGCCGTTCCTGCAGTACTTCGGCGTTCTGATCCGGAAGTCGCACCGCTCCAGACCGACGAACCCACAGCCGAAGAATGCACCCCGCTGCGAGTCGGCTAAGCCGTACCCTCTCCGGCCAGCGCAAACAGGCCGTCGTCGGTCTGCTCGACCAGTCCGTCGACCAGCAGTGAATGCAACGCACGGTCACGCTGACCCGGATCGGCCGGCCAG
This sequence comes from Rhodococcus sp. WY5, assembly GCF_018588185.1. Lineage (NCBI taxonomy): Bacteria > Bacillati > Actinomycetota > Actinomycetes > Mycobacteriales > Nocardiaceae > Rhodococcus > Rhodococcus sp. WY5. The sequence goes on along the minus strand of NZ_JAAMPR010000001.1, from coordinate 408,227 downwards.
ACGATGTCGAGTTGCGCGCGCTCGACCGGACGGTGACTCTCGCGAAGAACGGCCATCAATTTTCCACGAACCTGGCGATCTGTGCCCGCGAACTTCTGCACCTTCTTGGGTGGTCCGGTGTGTGCCGGTTTGCCCGAAGCGACCCACGCGCAGTTCGGCAAAGGGCAGTTCTCGCAGTTCGGGTTCCGCGCCGTGCAGATCAGTGCACCGAGTTCCATGAGAGCTGCGCTGTAGGTGGCGGCGCGCGCACGCGTCCTCGGCAGCAGCGCCGCGACGTCGGCGAGGTCTCGCGTGTTGGACGGGTTCCCGGGTTCCGCATTGCCGTGGACGGCTCGCGCAACTACGCGTCGTACGTTTGTGTCCACCACAGGCACTCGCTGTCCGTAGGCGAAACACGCGACGGCGCGGGCGGTGTACGAACCGATTCCCGGTAGCGAGAGCAAGGTATCGACGTCTTCCGGGACCACGTCACCGTGCTCGGCAGCCAGGACGCCCGCGCATTCGTGTAACCGCAGCGCGCGTCGTGGATAACCGAGTTTGCCCCACGCGCGAAGCACCTCTGCCTGGCTCGACGCTGCCATCGCCGACGGCACCGGCCAGCGCTCGACCCACTCTTCCCAGATTGGCGCAACGCGCACCACCGGCGTCTGCTGGAGCATGATCTCGCTCATCAGGATCTGCCAGGCACTGACGCCCTCGCGTCGCCACGGCAGGTCGCGAGCCGTCTCGGAGTACCACTTCAGCAGCACCGAAGATTCCACTGCCACTGCTACCGACACACTCCTCGAACCTGTGCTCCTGGTCGACGAAGGACACGTCGACTTGTGGACGCCACTTTATCGGCAGTCGCCGACAGTGATTTCTCGTACCCGAAAACCTGGGGTGAGTGGCATCGAGACCACTCACCCCAGGTTGATCATGATGCGTACTGAGCGTTCGCGGTCTCCACACGGGTGCTTGCTACGGTCGGCGAGGTTCCGGAGTATCGGCGAATGATCACGTAGAGGCAGATCAATCCGATAGCACCGGCAGCGGCGAGGAAGGAACCGACCTTCCATGCGTTGTCCGGATTTCCGTTGATCAGCATCACCATGATCATCGGCGCGAAACCTCCGATGATTGCGGAGATCTGATAACCGAGTGAAGCGCCGGAGAATCGAATCTCCGGTGGGAACAGTTCAGCGAATAGTGTTCCCTGCGTGCCAGTTTGGAGGGACATTGCTACTACGCCGACGATAACCGCGACGGCAAACGGCCAGATCGTGTCCGGGCTGGATCCACCGATCATCAGCCACATCGGGATACCCCAGAGCATCATGGCTGCGGTGCCGAGGCCGAAGACCAGTTTGCGACCGTAGAGGTCGGACAGATATCCCGCCAGCGGAACCAGGGGAATCTGTATTGCACATGCGATCAGGATGTAGGTGAGGACCGTCGACCGCGGTATTTCCAGGTAGGTGGTCGCGAACTGAACCGAACCGGTGATCATCGTGTAGAAGAAGATCACGCCGATGGCATTGGCGCCTGCTGCAGCGAGGACTGTGCCTGGATTCTTCTTGAGCACTTCGAGAATGGGGGACTTCCGAACGACCGGAGATTCGGCGAGTTTTTCTGCGAGTGCCTTGAACTCGGGGGTTTCTTCGAGATAGCGATGGATGAGGAATGCCACTGGAAGCATGACCAAGCTGATCCAGAACGGGATCCTCCATCCCCAGGAGAGGAACGAATCAGCCGCAAGAGTTGCTGTCAGGACCAGGAACACGATATTGCCCAGCACCACACCGATCGGAACACCGAGTTGGGCGAAGCTGCCGAAGAGCCCGCGGCGGTCCGCCGGTGCGTTCTCGGTGGCCAGCAATACGGCCCCGCCCCACTGTGCTCCCACGGCCAAGCCCTGGCAGATTCGCAGCGTCACGAGGATGGCCGGGGCAAGCCACACGACATTGGTGTTGGGGACGAAACCAACCAAGGAGGTTGCCACCGCCATGAGGACCACGGCGGCAACGAGCACCGGCTTTCGGCCGTACCGGTCACCGAAATGACCGGCGAGCACACCACCGATAGGACGGGCGATGAATCCGACTGCGACGGTGGCAAACGAACTCATTGCAGCGACCACCTCGCTGTCGGTGGCGAAGAACGTCGAGTTGAACACGAGCGCGGCGGCAGTCGCGTAGATGAAGAAGTCGTACCACTCCAGGGAAGTGGAGATAGCGGCTGCAAAGGACGCGCGCCGAGATCTGCCCGGGCGCTCCACCGCAGATTCGGTGTTGTTGGTCATCGCGATTCGCTCTCTGTGGGGTCGTTCAGTTGAGTTCGGTCAGGACGTGAGTTGCGGCAAGTTCGGTGTGCGGCCGACGACGAGCTTGTCCCGAGCGCCGGCACCAGACGGAATCGTGCTAGCCGGGTATTGGGTCGAAAGGTGGTGACGCAATATCCAAGTGCGAGTGGGTTCTTCGATACGAGAAGTCATATCTCGCCGCCATTGCCGTACCGGAGGCGCTCGCAAGGTCGGGTGGCGAAGGTGACCACGTCGAGGCCGCCGGCGACGTGTGCAGCGTCATCTCGTGGCAACGCGGAGGTGGTCATGTGGCCCGCACTCCTTCGTTCCGAATTTGCCAAACGATCGTTCGGCTGCGAGTCATCATTGACCTAGCGATCGTTAAATGTCAATAGTCGGGAAAAGTGCGCTTTTGCAGCGACTTTCTCCGCAAGGAGGGTGCGATTCGAAATCTGTTGCCAAACGATCGTTCGCCTGAGATGATGATTAGTCAGTGATGCAGGTCTCAGGAATGGAGATACCGATTCGAGCGGCGGGGGTGCGGACGAAAGTCGAGGCACGCTGGTCTCGCACATCGACGGCGTTGAGTGGCTTCAGCCAATGCGACCCTTCAGATCTTCTTTGGCGGAGGTGTCGCCCAGCTCAGCTTGATTCGATCATCGCGGTCGCCAATGCGCAGTACCGAGACGCGATATCTTCCGCATTCATCGGTCCGTCGACGCGCCACCACACACAGACTTGCTGCCCCATGTTGATGATGGCGCGCACGGCATCTCGGGGAAAGGGAGTGTGGAAAGCACCTTCTACAATGCCGCGTTCGACTACGTCGCGAAACATGCTTTCCTGCTCGTCACGCAGGGTTACGACCAGACGGTGACCCGATTCGTCCAAGCTGCGCAATTCTGTCGCTCCTACGAGGGCGTCTTCGCGCCTGGTCGTATGGAACATGACCCAAGCGCGGACGATTGCTTGCAGTTGGTCTTTCGGGTCGCCGCCGGAGCGCAGCAGTGCACTGCGGGTCATGCTGATGGCGTCGTGGAGCGCCCGAATCATGATTTCCTGAAGGATTTCCTGCTTGGATTTGAAGTGGTGGTAGATGGACGCGACAGTGAGATCGGCGCCGGCGGAGATGTCACGCATGGACGTCCCGTGATAGCCGCGCTCGTTCATGTTTCGGACAGCGGAATCGAGTATGAGTTGCCGGACAACGACTGTCTTCGCCCCACTCATTGTTCGGTTTCCTTCTCATTTCCTCGGTGCCTGCGTCTTGCCCAGCTTAGAGCCGAACAGTCGCGGGACACACCTGATGGAAAGGAACCGTCTTGAACTGCCGATATGGGCAGAATACCGATTATCGTTCGCTGATCGCCACCCGGAGAAAGAGGTACCTGTGGAACACATATCGATGAGTATCGAAGACGGTATCGCCGTGATCACCCTCGATCGACCGGACAAGCTGAACGCATTCACCACGACGATGGAAAACGAGCTCATCGAAGCGTTCGACTCCACCGACGCGAACGACGCTGTGCGCGCGGTGATCCTGACGGGAGCGGGCCGCGCGTTTTGCGCGGGGGCAGATCTGTCCTCGGGGGCAGAGACATTCTCCGAATGGAGCGCCGAGTCGAACGGAACTGACGCGGACGGTGACGATCTACGTCGGGACGGTGACGATCTACGTCGGGACGGTGACGATCTACGTCGGGACGGCGGCGGACGCGTCGTCCTGCGAATGTTCGATTCATTGAAGCCGATCATTGCGGCCATCAACGGACCGGCGGTCGGCGTGGGTATCACCATGACTCTTGCGGCCGACTTTCGCTTGGCCGCCGACGACGCCAGGATGGGTTTCGTCTTCAATCGGCGAGGACTCGTGCCCGAGTCGTGTTCGTCGTGGTTGCTGCCGAAACTGGTTCCGCTCCAGCGAGCCCTCGACTGGATCTACTCCGGACGGATCTTCACTGCTGCGGAAGCATTTTCGGCCGGGTTGGTCTACCGACTGCATTCGCGCGAAGATCTTCCAGGGGAGGCGACGGCGCTCGCGCATAGCCTGACCCGTGACAGCGCGCCGGTATCGGTTGCCCTGTCGCGTCAGATGATCTGGCGCATGCTGGGAGTCGAACATCCCATGGTCGCGCATCGCGTCGAGAGCATCGGAATTAATGCTCGCGGTGCTCAGGCTGACGTTCGTGAAGGTGTTGCGGCGTTTCTGGAAAAGCGAGAGGCGGTGTTTCCCGACCGTTGCAGTGACGCAATGCCAGATCTGTTCTCATCCCATCTCCCACGCCCCCGGTGGTGAGCCGCTACGACCTTCGAACCGTCGGCGTTGTAGCTCATGCGGTCAACCAGTGCGGCGGGTAAGTGCCCTCCGCTTCTCCAGGGGCGTTGTGGAGAACCAACGCCTACAGCTTCGAGTGAGGGTGCTCGGTTCGGAATAGCCGAGTTGGCGTGACACTTCGGAGAGGGACACGTCTCTGTTCGAGAGAAGACCGAGAGCAAGTTCGCGTCGTGAATCGTCGACGAGCGATTCGAACGCCTTGCCTTCCAACGCCAATCGTCTCTGCAATGTTCGCGGGTGCAGCATCATCAATGTCGCGACTTGCTTCAGTGTGGCTGCACCCGCAGGCAGGGAACGCACGATCAAAGCCGACACCGCGTCGTGGAACGCGACATCCGGATCTCGACCCGCCATGAAACGCACGGCGAAGTCGTAGGCCAACGGATCCACCCGGGGCAGGTGGCGCTGCATGACTCCGCGCGGAAAGGTCAACAGATTCCGATCCGAGCTGAACTCGACGGAACAACCGAAATGCTCTACGTACCTGCGTATTTCGGAGATCCGTGGATGTTGAAACGAGATGTGCGTCGGATGGAAATCCGGGCCGGCCATCATCCGGAACGTCTGAAGCGTTACGCCCATCGCCAGTTCCACGACGTGGGACCGATACGGAAGTCGATGCAGCACGGTATCGAGTCCGTAGGACACCTCGGTGTCGCCGACTGTCAGATCGACCGCCAACGCCGGACTGTACACGTGCGCGTACCGGGCGACGTCATGCAACGCATCTCCGATTGTCTCGGCACTGCGGGCCGCGATGGCAACCGGACCGAGAATGTCCGGGTCCTGTCTGCCTGCGAGCCTGAGTGCGAAGTCGGGCGACTCCAATTCATCCGCACAGAGTCCGAGCAGCGTGGACAAGGCACTGAACGGCAAGAAGTGGTCGTACGCGCCGATGATGGCCGGATCGATGCCCACGCGGTCGAGGAATTCGTACGGATCTCCACCGAGTTCGGAGATCAACTCGGGCAGTCGCGTCAGCGACGAGGCACTGATCAGATCTGCCATGTGTCGAAATGTAAATAAATTGGCGCATGATGTCAATTTTCTCGTCGCCTGAGCAGTGATGATCAACACAGGTTGGCTGGTTCAACGTCGAGCGCCATCCCTGGAGGAGCCAGAAATGACAACACTCACCGACCGCACTGCACTGTTCATCGATGGACTGTGGAGAGCACCGGATACTTCCGAAATCATCCGAGCCGTATCACCTTTCACAGAGCAGCAGATAGGCTCGTTCCCCGCCTCCGTATCGACGGATGTCGACGCAGCTGTATCAGCGGCTCGAAAAGCGTTGCGACGGAATGACTGGGCCGATCTTTCCGCCGCAGAACGTGCGCGTGTCATCCGCAGGTTCGCCGACGAACTCGAGAAACGATCCGAAGACCGCGCGTCGGCGGTCACTCACCAGAACGGCATGCCTATCGAGCTCGCCCGTTTCGCCGAGGGGGCCGCACCCGTCCAGCTCTTGCGCTATTACGCAGGCCTCGCCGAGTCGATGCCTACCGAAGAGCGACGGGCCAGCCAACCGATGCCGGGTACGACAATCGTGCGACGCGAGCCGATCGGTGTCGTTGCTGCCATCGCGCCCTGGAACTTCCCGGCTGTGCTTTCGATGTTCAAGATCGCCCCGGCTCTTGCTGCGGGATGCACCGTCGTGCTGAAGCCCTCTCCCGAAACCACCTTGGACTCTTATATATTGGCCGAGGCCGCCATTGCGGCAGAACTTCCCGCGGGTGTCATCAACATCGTGACTGGCGGACCGGAGATCGGTCAGTATCTCGTGGCGCATCCCGGGATCGACAAGGTAGCCTTCACCGGATCCACTGCGGCCGGTCGACACATCGGCACGGTGTGTGGCGGTATGCTTCGCCCCGTTACCTTGGAGTTGGGTGGCAAGTCGGCGGCCCTGGTCCTCGACGACGCGGATGTCGAGGAGACGGTAACCGGTCTGGCAACTGCATCCCTGCTCAACAGTGGGCAGACGTGCTATATGTCGACTCGAATCTTGGTTCCCCGCAGCCATAGTCGGACGTACGTCGACGCCATTACCGCGATGGCCGAGGGTCTGCAGGTCGGCGACCCGATGGAACCGTCGACGTTCGTCGGCCCGATGGTGAGCGCAAGGCAACAGGAACGTGTGCTGTCCTTGATCGACCAGGGACGCTCGGAGGGCGGAACTGTCACCACGGGTGGCGGACGCCCCGCCGACCTCGACACCGGATTCTTCGTGCAGCCCACGGTGTTCGCCGATGTCGACAACGACAGCACCATCGCACGGCAGGAAGTATTCGGGCCGGTGCTGTCAGTCATTTCATACGACGACGTCGATGAGGCTGTCGCGCTTGCCAACAACTCCGAGTACGGCCTCGGTGGGACTGTATGGACCTCCGACGAGGAACGCGGTATCGCAATTGCTCGACGTGTCGAGACCGGCTCGTTCGGTGTCAACACCTTCAACCTCGACTGGGGTTCACCGTTCGGTGGAGTCAAAGCCAGCGGCCTGGGTCGTGAACTCGGTCCCGAAGGGCTCGCGGCGTACCAGCAGCTCAAATCCATTTTCCTCGCATCCTCGTAAGAATCGAGCCACCATGTCCGACGCAGGACTCGCCGGCGCTCGTGCGCTGGCAGAAAACACAGTGAAAATCGCCGAGCAGTTCGGCACGACCGAGTGGGAAGCAGACAGTGCGTGCCACGGTTGGCGCGTCCACGATCTCATCGGTCACATGGCGTTCTTCTTCAACTTCATCGCCGATCCGGATCTGGTGTTCCCGCCGAACCCCAGTGGAAAGTCCGAGCGGCTCAACGATGCTGCCGTCCGCGAGCGTGCCGATCTACCGCACGAGCAGATCCTGGACTACTACCGGGAACAATCCGAAGCGGGACTCGCGACGTTGGCCGCGCTGCAGACAGAGGAGCTTCGCAACAACACACTCGAGATGCTCGACCTCGGGACTTATCGCCTTCATCAGCTCAGTGACGCAGTGTCGTTCGACCATCTCGTCCATTTGACGTCGGATCTTCTGTCGCCGTTCGGACCGTTTCCTCACGGTGAGATCGACGTGGCGGCCGCTGTCGATCCGGCGATCGACTGGATGGTTGCGGGGCTCCCGCAGATGTGCGGCGAAGCTGTCGCCGCCGCCTTGACATCGCCTGTGGCACTGCGCCTCAACGGCGCCACCGAGCGCACTTTCGTCATCTCTCATGTCGATGGGGGAGTGACCGTCACCGAAGCTGACGACGTGCCGGAGAACGTCGCGACCACCCAGGCCACCGAATTCCTGCGGTGGGGGACCACCCGATCTGCATGGCGGTCTGCCGTCGAGGTTTCCGGCGACCGCAAGACCGTCGCCGCAGTCCTCGATGCCATCGACATCGTCTGACCCACAACGAACCCGAGATCCAGAACAAGAGGAAACAGCTATGTCTCAGTACTTGCAGGACAAGGTCATTCTCATCACCGGTGCAGGCGGTGGGTTCGGTCAACTCATCGCCGAGAAGGTGGCAGCGCAGGGCGCCAAAGTCGTCGGCGTGGACATCAACGAGGCGGGCCTGAAGACTGTATTCGACGGTATCGCGGCCGCGGGATTCACCGGTACCTACAAGATTGCCGACGTCACCGACATGGATCAGGTCATCGCTGCGGCGCAGCACGGCATTTCGGAGTACGGAGCGCTCGACGTACTCGTCAACAACGCAGGCGTCATGCCTCTCGCGTATTTCGCCGATCACGAACGTGCGTGGCAGAAGTGGCACAAGGCAATCGACATCAACATCAAGGGCGTCGTGAACGGAATCTCCGCCGTATACGACCAGATGATCGAGCAGGGACGCGGTCAAGTCGTCAACATCTCGTCGATCTTCGGAAACGCAGGCATCGACGGTTCCGGCGTCTACAGCGCGACCAAGGCTGCAGTTACCACGATCTCGGATTCACTGCGAATCGAAGCCAAGGGCAAGATCAAGGTGACGACGGTCAAGCCCACAGGCGTGACAGGAACAAACTTGGCGAGCTGGATCGTCAATGAGAACGCGATCCTGGGTCTCACCGGTCAACGTGCGGGAACCTACATGGAGAACGTCGGGCATCTAACCGACGGCACCCTCAGCCCCGGGCAGAAGGACGTCGACTCCATCGAATACTGGCTGATCAAGCCCGACGATCTGGCCGACGCTGTTGTTCACATCATTGATCAACCATGGGGTATCAGCATCAGTGACATAACCGTGCGCGCCAGCGGCGAGGATTACCTGTACTGACGACCTGATCGAAAACCGCTCCCTGCCAGTGTGGCTTCGCGAACATCGTCGAGGACGACGGCCCGGGGGCGTCCCGCGGGCAGACGCCATTGCCATGGTCTGCCTGTCGCCGTAGAGTCCTACTTAACGATCGTTAAACTGTTGCTACGGCGGATTCCGTTTGTCAACGAAGTCGCCGGGACCAGTCCGAGGAGTTTGAATGAAAGCAGTCCACTTGGTGGAGGCGACGGGGCCCGGAGGTCTGTCGTTGGTCGATGTCGACGAACCTGTCGATCCGGCACTGGTGGTAATTGATCTGCACACCGCCGGAGTGAGTTTCCCCGATCTTCTCCAGACCACGGGCAGCTACCAAACGGTGCGCGAATTACCCTGCGCGCTAGGGGTTGAGGGCGCCGGTACCGTTCGGAGCGCGCCACCCGGGTCCGGCTTCACACCCGGGCGGCGCGTGGCCGTGCTTACGGCCGGGGAAGGTGCGTGGCAGCAGACCGTTGCGGTCGCGCCGTCCAATGTCTTTGCTCTGCCTGATGCGGTCTCGCTCTCGGCCGGCTCGGGATTTCTCCTGAATTATCTGACTGCGCATTTCGCCCTCGACGAACGCGCGCGATACCGTGCCGGCGAGACCGTCCTGATTCACGGCGCGGCCGGTGGATTGGGTACGGCCGCGTTGCATGTCGCGTCAGCGCTCGGTCTGGAGACCGTCGCTGTCGTGAGTACAGGCGAGAAGGAGAAAATCGCCGCGGAGTCCGGGGCAACGCACGTCGTGTCGGTCGACGGGTGGAAGGAACGCGTCCAAGGGATTACGAATGGGCGCGGTGTCGACATCATTCTCGATCCGGTCGGTGGTGACCGCTTCACCGACAGCCTGCGCAGCCTTGCGCCGAACGGGCGCCTGGTCGTTTTGGGATTCACCGGCGGTGATATTCCCACGGTCAAAGTCAATCGACTTCTCCTGAAGAATATTTCGGTTACCGGTGCAGGATGGGGTGAATATCTGAAAACTGATCCCAAGTATCTGGCGCGTCAATGGCAGGAGCTCTACCCCCTGCTCGAGTCGGGAGCTCTGAGGGTGCCCGAGCCCACCCTCTACCCCTTGGCGCGTGCCGCCGATGCATTGAAGTCGTTGCGTGAGCGTACGGCGGTAGGAAAAGTCGCGCTGTCTCTCGAATGATCTCTACACGAACAACTTTGTGAACAAACGACCTTAGCGAACGAACCTTGGAGTAAACCATGTATCCCGGAGCGTATGTTGCGACAAACCCGGATAAGGCCGCGGTAATCGTTGCCGAGACCGGTGAAGCGGTGACGTTCGCGCAATTGGAATCGAATTCGATTCGGATTGCGCGAGTGCTCCACGGACTCGGGTTGCGGCGAGGCGACAACCTGGCCGTGCTCGCCACCAATAACGTTCAGGTCTTCGACATCTACTGGGCGGCTATGCGATCCGGTGTCTACCTGACGATGGTCAACTGGCACCTGACCGCTCCGGAAGGTGCATACATCGTTGAGGACTGCGAGGCAAAGGTAGTCATCGTCGATGCTGCTCTGGGCGAGCTGGCAGAGACGCTGTCCGAACTCGTTCCCCGGCAGGTGACCAGGCTTTCCTTCGGCGGTCAACTAGACGGATACGACTCCCTCGACCAGGCGGCTGACATGGAGTCGGACATACCGCTCCCGGATCAACCGCGCGGCGCCGACATGTTGTACTCGTCGGGAACAACCGGCCGTCCCAAGGGCATCAAACCGGCTCTACCGAATCGCCGGATACAGGATCCCGGCGATCAGATGACGACAATGAACCAAAGTGTTTGGGGTGTAACCGAAGACGACATCTATCTGTCCCCGGCGCCGCTCTATCATGCCGCTCCGCTCCGGACGTGCGCGTCGGTCCAGGCGCTGGGTGGCACCGTAGTGATGATGAATCGGTTCGATCCGGAAAAGGCCCTGGAATACATCGAGCATTATCGCGTCACGTACAGCCAGTGGGTGCCGACAATGTTCGTGCGCATGCTCAAACTGCCACAGGAAACCCGAGACCGTTACGACATATCGTCTCTGCGACTTGCCGTCCACGCAGCCGCACCGTGCCCTGTCGATGTGAAGCGAAAGATGATCGATTGGTGGGGAACGATTCTGGACGAATATTACTCCTCGACGGAACTCAACGGCATGACCATTGTTCACTCGGACGAGTGGCTGCGAAAGCCGGGCACAGTGGGGCGAGCCGCACTGGGAGTGCTCCACGTATGTGGGGAGAACGGCGAAGATCTACCCTCCGGCGAGGTGGGTACGCTGTACTTCGAACGTGACGAATTGCCCTTCAATTATCACAATGCGCCCGAAAAGACCAAGGAAGCACAGCATCCCGCCCACCCGACCTGGACGACTACGGGTGATGTCGGCTTCATGGATGAGGAGGGTTATCTGTTTCTGACCGACCGTAAGTCCTTCATGATCATCTCGGGTGGTGTGAACATATACCCGCAGGAGATCGAGAACGTGCTGATCGAGCATTCCTCGGTATTGGACGCGGCGGTGATCGGGTTGCCCGACGACGAGATGGGGGAGATAGTGATGGCTGTCGTCGAGCCAGTCCCCGAAGCCGAAGCCGGCGATGCGCTTCGCGACGAACTGCTTTCTCATTTGCGCGGACAGATCGCCAAGTACAAGTTGCCGAGGCGACTCGTGTTCAGTACGGATCTACCTCGAACTCCGACCGGAAAACTGGTCAAAGGGAAACTGCGCGAACACTATTCAGGGGAGGTATCCGTCGGATGAGCGGCCCGATGCACGGTGTTCGCGTGCTGGAACTCGCCGGGTTGGGGCCGGGGCCACACGCTGCGATGATGCTTGCAGATCTCGGAGCGGACGTAGTTCGAGTCGAGCGTCCGTCTGGTGGACTCGAGATCTCGCCACGGGAGCAGGACCAACTTTTGCGGGGGAGACGGTCGGTGGAAGCCGACCTCAAGACCGAGTCAGGCCGAGAGCTGGTGAGAGCCCTCGTCTCGAAAGCCGATGTGCTCCTGGAAGGTTTTCGGCCCGGTGTGACCGAGCGGCTGGGTTTCGGTCCCGACGTGTGCACCGAACTCAACAGCCGGCTGATCTACGCACGTATGACCGGATGGGGCCAAGACGGCCCACTCGCGCAGCGGGCGGGGCATGACATTACTTACCTGGCGCTGACCGGAGTCCTGCACGCCATCGGTCCGGCCGAGAAACCCACGGTTCCGCTGAACCTCGTCGGGGACTTCGGCGGTGGCTCCATGTTCTTGATCCTCGGAATCGTCTCTGCCTTGTACGAGCGAGAGAGTTCGGGCAAAGGACAAGTGGTCGATGCCGCAATTGTCGACGGAACTTCGGTGTTGGCGCAGATGATGTGGTCGTTGCGAGGGAGCGGACAGTGGAGTGACTCACGTGCAACCAACCTCCTGGACGGTTCCACGCCGTTCTATGACACCTACGAATGTTCGGACGGCAAGTTCGTAGCAGTCGGTGCCCTCGAACCGCAGTTCTACGCGGCGCTCCTCCAAGGCCTGGATATCGCGCCGGAATCGTTGCCTGAACAGATGGATCGAAGGGGTTGGCCCACAATCCGAGAACGGTTCACGGAGGCGTTTTCGTCGCGCACGCGAGACGCCTGGGCAGCGTTGTTCGAATCGACGGACGCTTGTGTTGCTCCTGTCCTGAGTCTCGCCGAAGCCGCGCTGCACCCGCATCTTGCCCAGCGGGGAACTCTTGTCGAGGCCGACGGAATAGTGCAGGCGGCACCCGCGCCGCGGTTCTCCCGTTCCAGGACTGAGCAGCCGTCAGGTGCTCGGCCACCCGGGGCCGACACCACCGTCGTGACGAAGGATTGGCTGGGCGGCTGAGGGAAGAAGTACAGGTGAGGAATGTCGCGACAGCCTCTCTCGATCGTTCTTACGTTGCCCCCTACTCATCGTCGATGGATCGCGAAGATCAACTTTTGTAGCACAACTCGATCGAGTCTGACTGACAAGGAATTTCAATGACCGAAACGCGACCGGATGTCTACGCGAGCCAAGACGGCGGGGTGCTCCGCATAGTTGTCAACAGGCCAGCGCGAATGAACGCGTTGACTACCGAAACCCTGGAGAGACTTGCCACGATCTTCGTCGAGCACGCACAATCCTCGGACGTGCGGGTGGCGGTTCTCGAAGGAGAGGGCAAGGCCTTTTGCACGGGCGCGGACCTCGCGGACGTGACGTTGTCCGGTCCGCCGTCGGCGGACACGATCGATGCCGCCAATGCCTTGGTGCAGACCATTCGAGAGTTTCCGTTTCCGGTGGTCGCTGCGGTACGAGGCCCTGCCGCAGGTGTGGGTGTTTCGCTGGCTTTGGCGTGCGACCTCGTGCTCGCGGCGGAGTCGAGTTACTTTCTGCTCGCGTTCACCAAGGTGGGATTGATGCCGGACGGTGGAGCTACCGCACTGGTGGCAGCGTCGATCGGTCGCGCGCGCGCGATGCGCATGGCGCTGCTGGCCGAAAGATTATCCGCTCGAGATGCTTTCGACTGCGGCCTGGTCTCACACGTGTGCGAGGACGACGCCTTCGCGGTGGAATTGGCAGACCTGACCCACCGATTGGTCGCCGGGTCGTCCCCTGCTTTTCGGTTTACCAAGAAGGCGATCAACGACGCTACGCTCACCGAACTCGGTGATGCGTTCACACGCGAGCGCGTAGGTCAGATCGACCTGTTGGGTAGTGGTGATTTTGCCGAAGGTGTTGCGGCGTTTCAGGAAAAGCGCGCAGCAGTCTTCGGATAGACGAAGCGAGAACGGCGCTTACAACGACCGTGGTCCCGAACACAGGATGTTCGGGACCACGGTCGTTCTCGGTGCTGATCAACTCTTTGCGATGTCGCGACCGATTATCTCCTTCATGATTTCGGTGGTTCCGCCGTAGATGGTCTGGATTCGGCTGTCTACGTAGGCCCGGGCGATCGGGTACTCCATCATGTAGCCGTATCCACCGTGTAGTTGTACGCAGCGATCCACGACGCGCTTCTGAAGTTCGCTGGCCCACCACTTCGCCTGTGCTGCTTCGACTGCTGACAGTTGGTCGTCGTTGATGGCCAGGACTGCGTTGTCGACGTATGCCTGTGTCACGTCGATCTCGGTCAGCATCTCGGCGAGGGCGAATCGAGTGTTCTGGAAGTCGCCGATCGGCTTGCCGAAGGCGGTGCGGTCGAACGCGTAGTCTTTGGTCCATTCGTAGGCCGCACGCGCGGAACTGATTGCGCTCGCGGCGATCGACAGACGCTCACGGGGAAGACGCTCCATGAGATGAATGAGGCCTCCGCCCTCCTCGCCCAGGAGGTTGCTTGCCGGGACTCTTACGTTGTCGAACGACAACTCGGCTGTGTCTTGACCCGCCAACCCCACCTTGTGGAGTTTGCGACCGCGGGTGAATCCGTCCATCCCGCGTTCGACCACGAGGAGGCTGAATCCCCGCGACCCCGCTTTGCGATCGGTGCGGGCCGCAACGATGACGATGTCGGCGTGAATTCCGCTGGTGATGAACGTCTTCTGTCCGTTCAAGATCCAGTCGTCGCCATCTCGAACAGCGGAGGTCTTGATGCCTTGCAGATCACTGCCGGTACCCGGTTCGGTCATCGCGATGGCGCAGATGAGTTCACCGGCAGCCATACCAGGTAGCCAACGTGCTTTCTGCTCGTCTGTGCCGAGGTCGGCGATGTACGGAATGACGATGTCATCCTGAAGGCCTAGTCCGGCGCCGAACGAGGTGGTGCCGGTACGGGCGATCTCTTCGGCGACCACGTACCGGTACCGGTAGTCGAGTTCACCCGAGCCTCCGTATTGTTCGGGGACGGCCAGGCCGACAATACCCATCTTGCCGGCCGCGAGCCACGCTGATCGGTCGACGAGCCTGGCTTCTTCCCAGCTGTCGTAGTGAGGCGTGATCTCGCGGGCAATGAACTCGCGCACAGTCTCTCGGTAGGCCTCGTGGTCGGCTGTGAACAGTGTTCGACGCATGGGTTGCTCTCCTGTCCTAGACGGAAACGCGTTCGGTCATCGAACGCAAGCGTGCCCCGATGATGGCCTCTGCTTCGGACACCATGCGCTGGACCAACTCGTCGACGGTGGGGATGTCGTGGATCAGCCCCTGTGATGTGCCGACCGTCCAGATACCGGCGTCGGGATTACCGGTTTCGTATACGCTTCGCCCACGCGCTCCTGCTACCAGGTCGCGCACATCCTCGAATTGTCCGCCGCGGGAGAGTATGTCGACAACCTCTCGGCTGACGATGTTGCTTGCCACGCGTGCAGTGTTGCGGAGTGGTCGGAAGATCAGTTCGGTCTGTGTTTCGTCTGCAGCGACGATGGCTTCTTTGATGTTCTGGTGGATCGGAGACTCGGTGGTGCACATGAATCGCGTACCCATGTTGATGCCGTCTGCTCCGAGCGCCAGCGCGGCGACCAGACCACGTGCATCGGCGAAGCCGCCGGAAGCGATCATGGGTATCGAAATCTTTTCTGCGGCAGCGGGAATCAAGACCAATCCTGCGACATCGTCTTCCCCTGGATGGCCAGCGCACTCGAATCCGTCGATACTGATTCCGTCGACACCGAGATCCTGTGCTTTGACCGCATGTCGGACTGTTGTGCACTTGTGGAGCACTTTGATTCCTGCGTCATGGAAGATCGGCAGGTGAGGACCGGGATTGGAACCTGCGGTCTCGACGATCTTCACGCCTGAGTCGACGATCACCTGGCGGTACTCGTCGTACGGCGGTGGCGTGATCGACGGCAGAATTGTGAGGTTGACGCCGAACGGTTGGTCGGTCAGGTCGCGGCATCGGGCGATTTCGTTCGCCAGGTCGGCCGGCGTCGGCTGCGTGAGTGCAGTGATGAATCCCAATGCGCCGGCATTGGCAACGGCTGCGACGAGTTCTGCTCTGCCGACCCACTGCATTCCACCTTGGACGATGGGGTGGCGAACGCCGAACGTTTCCGTGAATGCTGTCGAGATCATGAAAATCCTTGTTGTTCTCTCGGGACGAATGGTCAGAGGTGGGATATTCCGGCGAGGTCACTGACGTATTCGCGTGCCCTCGTCGGATCGAAGGAGCGTGAGATCTGCAGTTTCTCGGCCTCGAGTGATCCTTCTGCGTGCGTGGCCAGGACTGACTGATATCCGCCGTAGTCGCGGGCGGTCAGATCCGCAATGAAGTTGAGTAGACGGAGACGCTTTTCGGCAGGAACTGCTGCAGCGTAGTATTTTTCGAGAACTACACGAATTTCGGGATTCTCCCAGTCTTCACCGCCGGGGCCGGTGGCGAGGAGGCCACCTGAGAGATCGGTGAGGATGGCGACCGCGTTGTGGAATCCATGTGCGAAGTGGTATTTGGCCATGTTGACGGCAAGCGGATCTGGTTGCCTGACACCGTGTGCTCCTGGCTTTGATCGAACGGCGGCGAGTTGAGCCAGTCCGCGCACGGTCTCGCTCCAGGTGATCAGTTCGGTGATCTTGCCCTTCACGTGGCCTGCCTTGTTGATGCCGTTGGCCTCGGCGATCAGTGAAGCTGCTCCGACCATGATGTCGAGTAGGGGCAACTTGTAGTTGATGGCGGTGAAACGGTGGTAATCGACAAACGCCAACGCGAGTGGTCCGGCAAGTTCGGGTTGACGGTTGAGGAAGACTCGATTTTTCGGTACTCGGACATCGTTGAAGACGGTGAGCGATTCGAGGAGTTTGTGTTTCGTGGAGATCGGAAATTCGAAGGAGTTGCGTTCTCCGGCTGCGTAGGGAGAGACGTACAGCTCGAGACCTGGTGTGTCGATCGGGATGGCGAAGGACACTGCGTAGTCGGCGTCTTCGGGGCCCATCGCGCGGGTGGGCAGCACGATCAACTCGTCGGCGTTCGCCGAGAACGAAGTGTGGCACTTCGCGCCGCGCACGGTGATGGAGTCGGCGTCCTCGTCGACGATGTGCAGGTAGAGGTCTGGGTCTGCCTGTTGGCGCGGTCCAAGTGACCGGTCACCCTTGACGTCGGTTTGCGCGACGGCGAGTGCGAGATCGCCGTCGCAGACCCGCTTGTAGAAAGCGCGCGCATTCTCGAGACCTTCACCGCTGGTTGCACGAAGAAGGGCGAACAGCGCATCGCTGCCCACCTCTTTGAGGACGATGGTTCCGCCGCCGCGCCGCGATACTTCCTCGATCAGGGCGCCGCGACGAATCAGATCGTCCGCAGATGTCGGCGCCACGTAGAACGCGCTGACTGGGTCGCCGTCGACATCGGTGACCGCGAGGTCGGGTCGATCGTCGGCGATGTCGTAGCACAGTGCCGAATGATCTACTGCGAGAGTCAGTTCGGGTTCGGCGTAGACATCGAAAATTTTCTTGCCTCGGTAGAAGACTCGGCGATCGTCGCTGAGCCCTTTTCGGTACTGGTCACTGGATCGCACGGCCACTGGATACTTCCTTGATCTTCTGTAGCGGTTACTGCATTGAACCTAGCTTAACGATCGTTAAGTAAGTGTGCAATCATCATGTGCTCGACGATTTCCGGCCACTCATGGCGCAGGTGACGAATCAGGCCGTGGTGAAGATCGATTTGGTCTGGAAGTATGCGGCCAGGCCTTCCGGTCCAAGCTCGCGACCGATGCCGCTCGCCTTGGTGCCTCCGAACGGTGCCCCGAAATCGAGTGTGTAGCCGTTGATCCCGAACGAACCGGTATCGACTGAGCGGGCTATTTCCATCCCGCGGTCGAAGTCGGCAGTCCACACGGTTCCACCGAGGCCGTACTCGGAATCGTTGGCGATTGCGATGGCCTGTGCCTCGTCGGTGTATGGAATGACAGAGAGTACGGGGCCGAAGATCTCTTCGGTTGCAATCGTGTGGTTTGCGGAGACGTTACCGAAAACGGTTGGCTCCAGGAACCATCCGCGTTCGAGTGTGCGCGGTCGTGATCCGCCGGTCGTGATCCGTGCGCCTTCCGCAGTGCCTGCGGCGATGAAGGACTCGACACGTTCGCGCTGCCCGGCGCTCACGAGAGGGCCGATGAAGGTGGTGGGATCCAACGGGTCGCCCACCGGCAGCGACTCGACCATTGCGGTGACGGCATCGAGCACTTCCTCGTAGCGTCCGACGGGCGCGAGAATTCTTGTCGAGGCGTAGCAGGTTTGTCCGGTGTTGATCAACGATGCCGTCGCCAAACCTGCCATCGTCGCGTCGAGGTCCGCATCGTCGAGAATGACTGCGGCGGACTTGCCGCCGAGTTCGAGCGATACCGGACGCAGAAGTTGTCCGCAGGTTGCTCCGATGTGTCGGCCTGCCGGTGTAGAGCCAGTGAACGCGACCTTGTGTACACCCGGATGAGCGACGAGGTATTTGCCGATTTCGGGTCCGCCGGTGATGATGTTGAGAACACCGGCAGGAAGACCGGCCTCCATTGCGGCCTCCGCCAGGACGAACGCGTCGAGCAAGGTCTCGGGTGACGGCTTCAGTACGACAGTGCATCCCGATGCGAGCGCGGGGGCGATTTTCATCATTGCGAGAAGAGATGGGAAGTTCCACGGTGCAATCGCGGCAACAACACCGATCGGTTCTTTCCGAACGATGGTGGTTCCCGTTCCGGCCAGCGCGTGACGGGGTTCTTCGAGCTCGGTCGTGCGGGCAAGCGCGGCGTAATAGCTCAAAAGCCCTGAAGGTCCCTGTCCTTCAGCGACAGTGGAGATCGATACGGGCATTCCGTTCTGCTGGCTGACCAATCGGGCTGTGAGGTCGGCGCGACGCCCCAAGGCTGCGGCAAATTGATCCAAGGCGTCGGCTCGGTCGGCAGGCTCGAGTCGCGACCACGTCCGGAAGGCCCGGCCCGCCGCCGCGACGGCAGAATCGACGTCGTTTGGTGCGCTGCCCGGCACGCTGCCGATCTTCTCTTCTGTGCTGGCCGAGTGCACCGAGATGGCGTCCGAAGTCGTCGGTGATTGCCAGGTTCCGTCTATGTAAAGGGCGGAGTGAGTGAGAATCATGCAGGCTCCTTGCGGTGGGTGGGTGTGCGGGGATCGGGGCGCTCACGTGGACGTAGGCAAACCGCCACACTCATTGACTTAGCGATCGTTATATAAGTCATTTGACTCACAAGCTATGTTGCTCCGCCTGTGGATGTCAATGGTCGAGGTGTCCGGCCGTGCATGAGAGTGGTGACCTGATCGGCGGCTTCACGCACAAGTTTGCCCAGTGCGGCGATCCGCTCCCCGGTCAGTGAGGACGGGGCATCGACCAAGCAGAGGATCAGCGCCGGTGTCGAGTCCTGGGCGAAGGCGACGGCATTGACGGACAGCAATTGATAATTGGCGTCGAGGTCGAGTGTTCCGACCGCGACATCCGCGGACAGAAGACGTCGCGCTTCTCTCAGTGCGAGTGCTGCCCTCTGGCCGCCGACTCCCGGGCCGCGCATCTCGGCGACGGCGTCGGAAATTGAACGTTCTTGTTGGCGAAGGCATTCCACGGCGAACCCGCGCTCTCGAATGGCCGTGAGGATTGGCTCGTACTCCGACCGTAGAAGTGCGGCCTCCGTGTCCAATGCCTCCTTGCCGAGGAGAAACCATTCGTGGAGGTCGTTCTCGTCGAACCATGCGGCAAGGCCTGCACCCAGTGGAGGTGCCATCAGCACATTGTCGCCGATGCGCAAGCCGAGAGTTCCGCTGCGCTTGGAGATCGGTTGAATTGCCTCGGCGACAACGAGGTCGGCGCCGGATCGGATGAATCCGAGACAGGCCAGTTCGGATGTGTCGGCCAGTTCTTGCATGACGGTGCGTGAAAGATCGACGACATCGATTGCGCGGGAAGCGGCTTGGCCGATGGGGACTAGCGCCGGGCCGAGTTGGTAGGTCTTGCGGATCGGGTGACGGACGAGCCAGCCGGCCTCGGCGAGAGCGACGACCATGGGGTAGCAGGTCGCCTTTGCGACGCCGAGGTGTCGTGCGATATCGGCGAGGCTCCGCCCCGCCGTGGGGTCGGATGCCAGCAGTTCGGTCAGCATGACGATTCGATCGGTTTGAGGGGAATTTCGTGCCATGTGTTCGCATAATGCCACTCTGGCGTCGCACTGTGACCCACGATACAGTGGAATGACTTAGCGATCGTTAATCAAGCGGCAAACTCCGGAAGGAAATACATGATTGTCAACGGTGGCGAATTACTTGCCAGAGCACTAGCTGAAGCGGGCACAACCGAGGTCTTCACCCTGCACGGAGGGCACTTGGATGCTTTCCTTGTAGCCTGTCGACGTCACGGCATCCGGCTCACCGACACCCGACACGAAGCCACTGCGGGACACGCTGCGGATGCGTACGCGCGAGTGACGGGCAATTACGGCGTTTGTGTAGTCACCTCCGGCCCGGGCTTCACGAATGTCTACACCGCGCTGACCAATGCACTCCTCGATCGCACGCCGACTATCTTCGTCGTCGGTGCTCCGCCGATGCGTGAGACCGAGACGAATCCGCTTCAGGGTGGTTTCGATCAGATTGCCGCAGCTGTTCCGGTGACCAAGTGGGCATACCGCATCACCGATCCGGCACGCGTCCCCGAGATAGTTGCTCTGGCAATTCGTAAGGCGACGACCGGAATTCCGGGGCCGGTGCTGCTCGAAGTGCCGATCGACGTGATGTTCGGTGAAGCCGACGAAGACACCGTGAGATTTCCGGTGAACTACACCGTGAGTGCGAGGTCGGGTCCGACTGCTGCAGCGGTCGAGGCCGCTCTCGATCTGCTCGGTGAAGCGACGAACCCCGCCATTGTGATCGGAGGTGGCGTCACTTTCTCCCATGCGAGCGCGGCGCTGGTGGCGTTCGCGGAAACGGTGGACGTGCCGGTGTTCTACCCCGGGAAGTCCGATGGAGCGGTACCCGCAAGCCATCGACTGGCCGGCGGCGGACTGTTGGCGATCGGCTCGTTACCTGCCCTTGGGTATCCGACCCCCGACGTGGTATTCGTTGTCGGTGCCCGAGCCGGGATGTTCACCGGCGGACGCACCAGCTTGTTCCCCGGTGCGCGGTTGGTCCAGATCGACGTCGACGCGTCCGAAATCGGGCGTATGCAGGACGTGGACGTTCCGATACTTGCCGACTGTCGAGAAGCGCTCATCGCTTTGAAAACTGCTGCTGATCAACGTCAATGGCCCGATTGGAGTGCCTGGGTCGATGCCGCCACCAGTGCGAAACATGCGCACCGGCATGGTTTCGAGGACGAAGCGACGGAAAGCGGTAAGGCGCATCCGTACTTTGCAGCGCGCGCGATCGTCGAAGCCTGCCCGCCCGGTACTACTTTCGTGATGGACGGTGCCGAGGCGCCGTCGTGGGGCGAGTTCTTCACTACCACCGAAGAGGTTGGTGGTGTCTTGAGGCTCGGCTACCTCGGATGCCTGGGTGTGGGGCCCGGTTTCGCAATCGGCGCACATCGGGCACGACCGGAATCACCCGTTGTGCTCATTACCGGTGACGGCGCGGCAGGATTCCACATCCAGGAATTCGACACAATGGCCCGTCATGGAATACCTGTTGTGACAGTGATATTCAACAATGCAGTGTGGGGAATGTCGATCCACGGCCAGGAAGCGGTGTACGGGGACGAAGGAATTGTCGTATCCGAACTCGCAGACAGCGCATACGAGAAGGTCGCCGAGGCCTTCGGTGGATACGGTGAGCGTGTTAAGGATGTCGCCTCCATCGCCGACGCTATGAAACGCGCGTTCGACGCGGGAGTTCCCGCATGTATCAACGTCGAGGTGGACCCGCACGTAGTCCACCCCATCACGACGATGATGCTCGGTGACGTCACAAGTACTGACGAAATCGTTGTCCCGTACTACGAGAACATTCCTCGCTGATGCCGGGGCGAATGGAAGGTGCAGTAGCCGTCGTGATCGGCGGAGCATCCGGTATCGGTTGGGCAACAGCGCAATTGCTGGCTGCCGAAGGTGTGAGCGTCGTGATAGGCGACATCGACATCGAAGGCGGGCGGAAACGCGCCGTAGAACTCGGTGGGCGAGCTGAAGCAGTCCGGGTCGACGTCGTCGACGAAGAATCGGTCAAGGTGATATTCGAGGGGGCCCAGGCGCAGCATGGTCGGCTGGATATCGCGGTCAATTGTGCCGGGGTGAATCTGCCGGGCTACATAACGGATTTGGAGGCGCAAAGTTGGCGGCGAACCGTTGACATCTGTCTCACCGGAGGTTTCTTCGTGATCAAGCACGCGGCGCGTGCCATGACTGCCGGTGGATCGATCGTCTCCATTACCTCATTGAACGCACGCCAGGCGGCTGCAGGTTTTGCAGGATACTGCTCCGCCAAAGCTGGCCTCGCCATGCTCACCGAGGTTGCGGCACTCGAACTCGGAGACCGGGGGATACGCGTCAACGCGGTTTCGCCAGGTCTTGTCGAAACGCCACTTGTCGAGGGTCTCACCGGTGTGCCGGCTATTCAGGCGGACTTCACCGAGAACACTCCGCTCGGACGTAATGGGTTGCCACGCGACGTTGCCGAAGCGGTGTTCTTCCTCGCTTCCGATGCTTCTTCGTGGATCACGGGCGAGGTTCTCGATGTCAACGGCGGTGCCCACTTACGTCGGTACCCGGACGTGATGAAACACATCGAGGCGATGCAATAGCTCGTCGAGAGTTCGTCGGTTCTGATAGCGCCCGGTGTCGTCCACGCGCCCGGGCCGGAAGTTACGTCCAATCCAGAAAGGGCTTTTCACGATGTGCTCGCAATATCGCCTTGCCGATGAGTCTCGACGCCACGCTGCTGCACGACCAGACGCCCTCGCGTTGACAGGTCGAGACGGGTCGATGACGTTTGCCGAGCTCGACCTCCGCACCAGTCGGCTGGCCAACGTTCTTCTCGACCTGGGTTGTAGATCTGGAACCAGGGTGGCCGTGGTGGACAGAGGCTCGACTCAAGTCGTCGAGATCGTACTTGCGGCAGCGAAGATCGGGGCAGTGGCAATCCCGATCAATTGGAGGTTGTCCGGAGCCGAGGTTGCCGAGGTGCTCGCCGACGCGGACGCTCGTGTGTTGTTCTTCCACAGTGAATTCGAGGGTGTGGTCTCGGCGGTGCAGGCATCGGAAGGGGCGAAGCTGCGTGTCGTGAAGATCGACGGTTCCGAGGAGTTCGACTACGAAGCGCGATCGGCAGGCGCAAGTTCGGTCGATCCGGGATGGCGCGGAAGCCTGGACGACGTTGTACTGCAACTGTATACATCCGGAACGACGGCAAAACCCAAAGGTGTTCTCACATCCAACAGGAACCTGGAGGCATGCACGCGAACCGGCGGGCCATGGGGATTCGACGAATCCTCGGTCAGCTTGTGTGCGATGCCCCTGTTCCACATCGGTGGATTGGGTTGGGCGCTCGTGGGACTTGCGAATGGCGCCCATAACGTCGTTCTCCCAGAATTCACACCTGCCGGTCTGTTGGAAGTACTGGAAGGGATGAGTATCACCAATACCTTTCTCGTGCCTTCCGTCATCGGGATGCTGGTCGACGTACCAGGCGCGCGAGAGCGCAATTTCGCAACTCTCCGATCCATCGCTTACGGTTCCTCGCCGATCACACCATGGGTCTTGAAGCGAGCTCTCGAGACGTTCCGCAAGCCCCTGTTCCAGGTCTACGGGCTGACCGAAACGCATGGAGCAGTAACACAACTCGATTCTTGTGACCATGCGGTGGACGGCGAGAAGGTCGGACTGCTGCGCTCGGTCGGAAAACCCTACCCCTGGGTGGACTTGAAGGTGATGTCACCGGAAGGCGAGGAAGTTGCGGTCGGCGAGGCCGGCGAGATCTATGTCAGGTCTCCGCAAACGACCGAAGGTTACTACCGACGGCCGGAAGAGACTGCCGCTGCGATAGATACCGACGGGTGGTTCCATACCGGCGACGTGGGACGGGTCGACAGCGAGGGCTACGTCTACATCACCGATCGGATGAAGGACATGATCATCACGGGTGGAGAGAACGTCTATCCCATCGAAGTCGAATCGGTCATCGCCGACTATCCGGGAGTATCCCAAGTTGCCGTCATTGGAGTGGAGGATCCACTGTGGGGCGAGGCGGTCAAAGCCGTCGTAGTTGCTGCTGCAGGGCATCAACTCGATACCGACTCGATTTCAGGTTTCGTTCGAAGCCGACTTGCCGGCTACAAGTGCCCCAAGTCCATCGAGATAGTCACGGAACTTCCGTTGGGTGCTACGGGCAAGATCCTCAAGCGCGAACTTCGGGCGCGATATTCGACAGTATGAGAATCAACGTGCACGCTTGCGGCCGGGCTTGCATCCAACCGTATTCAGTGCGATGACGGCGTACTTCTGAGCTACCTCTTCCGGGGTGAGTTCTCCCTCGGCGTGATACCAGCGCGGAATCGACTGGCACATCGCGAGAAGTGCGCGGGTGGTCTCGGGCACGTCTGCTACTGAGAAGAGACCTCGTTCCGAACCCTCGGTGACTATGCCGAGCACCAATTCTTCGACGCCCTTGCGTACGACACGATATCGCTGTCGGTGTTCGGGGCTGAGGTAGCGCACTTCCCCCTCGAGGGCTGCCAACCGAGAGCGGGTCGTCATACGAAGCACGATCGCTTCGACGACGTTGGTGAGCTGTTGTCGAGGGTCGTCTCCGCCGTCGGCGTACGCGCTGTGGGCACGAGCGAGGACGTCACTGGTCGAAATCTCCAGCAGAGCAAGGAGGATCCCTTCTTTGCTCTGGTGGTGGTAGTAGAGGGCGGGGATCGTCACGCCGACGCGGCGTGCGATCTCGCGTATCGAAGTACCGTGGAACCCGTTGTCGTAGAATCCTTCGAGGGCGGCTTCCAGGATAGGAGTCAGCTCGAGCGGCTCGATCCGTCGCCAACTGGCTGTGGCGTCCTTCGCCGAATCTTTCGTGGCCATACGTGGTCCCCTAGCTATCGCTCGATAATGCTCGGGGAGATACTACGCCGCGACGAAGTCACAACAACTGCACGTTGCTCAGTTTCCACTCGCCGTCCTCGCGGACCAGCGAAAGTTGCATCCGGTTGCGGTCGATTCTCGGATCGGGGGAGTTGGTGTTCGTGATCGTCTGATCGAGGAACACGAGAACCTCGGCGTTGTCGCGATCACTGCTCGCCAGCCCGGCTGAAATGATCTGAGCGGACGAGGTCGCCTGATACTGCACGATCATATTCTGAAGGTTGGCTGCCACCTGGGCGTACTGACCGGCGAATTCGCCGACAGAATTGTCACGGACCACGGAGAGATTCTGATCGAGGTTCTGGAAGTTGTACGTCGCAAGATCAGTGGCGAATTGCCGTCCGCTGTCCAGGGCGCTGATACGCGCGTTTTCGTCGACCGATTTCTGCCAGGTCGCGAGTGCGCCCCATCCGAGCGCCGCGACCACGACCAGGGCGCCGGCAACGATCGCTACGGTCTGCTTGCGAAGCCGCTTGGGCTTGTCGACGATTGTGGGCGTCTGGGGTTCGGTTGTCTCGGTCATTGCGTTCCTTGTACTAGTAGTGCGGCAAACGAGTTGTCACCGAGAACGGTGTTCTGACCACCGTTGAGGCCCAGACGAATCGACGTTCCGTCACCGGCTGCGACCGTTCCGAGGGCAGGATCGTATTCAGCAACCCCGTCGATCGTTCCAGTTCCGGTGGGGACGTTCTGCGATCCGCGATTCTGAATCCGGCCCGACTGGTCCGCGCAGTGTTGGTTCTTGTCGAGCGTGGTCGGTGAGGTGTCCTGTACCGATCGCCGGGGCGTGTCGTAGATACAGACCGGTCCGAGTGCTGTGATCAGATCAAGCTGTGCCCGTCCGTCTTTGACGATACTTCCGAACTTCTCGAATCCTTTGGGCACCACCACCAACAAGGCATCGACGGCGGGCATCCGTGCAGTGACGATCTGAGTGGAGACGAGAGAATTGGCCAACAGCAGACTGAACGGCTCACGACTCTGTTCGATGAGAGGCAGTATCTGATTGTCGAGAACACTCGGGCTTCGATCGAGGAGTGTGCGCAGTTGCGGATCGGAGTTTCGTACCTGATCTGTCAATTGGCGAAGTGTGAGTGCAACTTCGGGAAGAGCGTCAACATTTTCCTCGTTCGCAGTGAACAGTGAGCGCGAGTTCTCGACGAGTGTGTTGACACGCGGTTGATCGGATTGGACAGTGCGCGCGAGCACGTCGAAGTTGTCGACGAGCGCCTGCAGATCCGGACCCAATCCGTTCAATCCCTCGCCGAGTTCGTGCGAGAGGGTTCGCAGGTCTGCCGGATCGACGGTGTCGGCAGCAGCGTTGAAATTCGCAATCACGGTTCCCAACGCGACCGGGATCGAAGTGCGCTCAGTCGGAACGACGGAACCTTCAACCAGATACGGGCCGCCGTCGGTCTGCGAGGACAACTGAACTTTCAATACCGGAACGGCGGTGTCCTGGCTGATGGCCACATGCGAATCGTTGGGGATCTGTTTGTCGGCGGCGATGCTCAACGTCATCACGACGAGGTCCTGGGCAGAGTCCACCTCCACCGACTCGACGTCGCCGACGGTGACTCCGCGATAGGCCACTTCCGAACCGGGAGCGATTCCGGCCGCGTTCTCCAATTCGACGATGACCGAGAAGGTTCCGGTGAACGGATCTCCGGCACCGACTTGCCGGAGTACGTACGTCGTGCTGACCACCGCGATGAGGAGAAAGGCGGCGATCTCGAAATAGACGGTTCGGTTCTTCATCGCGTTCCTCCTTGCAGGGGTGTCGTGATCGGCAGTTCCCGATCGGAGGCGGGCAGAGGTGGCAGTGGCGGTGCGGCGCCCGGGATTATCTCGTTGAGCACTCCGGTCACGGTGCCCTCGACATCGACGTCGAGGTCGATGTTCACGTAATCGCCTGGGCTGGCACGCTCGAGGAGCACTCTTGCGTTGTCCAGGTTGGCCATCGTCTCACCCAGTGTCGGCCCCATTGCCGAGAACTGGTCGAGGATGGGTGACAGTCGTCCGGTGATCTCGGAAATCTGGTCGGCCGACTGGTCGAGTACGGAATTGGTTGCGGTACTGAGCCGATCGGTTTCGTCGAGTAGATCGAGGAGCGGTTGTCGTTGGTCGGCGATCACGCCCAATGCGGGTGTGAGTGTGCGCAAGCCTTCGTCGATGGTGGCGCTCTCGTCTCCGATCAGAGCGCTGAGCCGGTTCAGTGAATCCAGTGCCGAATTGATCGATTCCTTTCGGTCGTCAAGTGTTCCGAGAAAAGTGTCAAGGCGTGCAAGCAGATCGCGGATCGTCTCCTCCCTGCCGTCGAGAATCTGATCAGCCTCACTGACGATGTTCTTGACCTGCGCCAACCCACTGCCGTTCAACAGAGTTCCGACGGCGCCGAGCAGTTGTGCGACATCGGGTCCGCGCACGGTCTCCGATCGCTCGATGGTGGAACCTGGTTCGAGAATGGGGCCCGCTGGATCGACCGGAACTTCGAGGTTGACGAACGCATCGCCGATCGGGGTCGACAGTTCGATCCGAGCGCGGGTGCCGACAGGTAGTTCGATGTCCGACGCGATTTCGGTATGTACCACGGCTGCAAAGGTTTGCGCGCTCATCGACATGACTCTGCCGACCACTGCCTGGCCGATCCGCACCTCACCGCCGACGGGAAGTAACGACGCGTCGACGAATTCCATGTTCAGCGGGTACGACTCTCCTGGCAGACCGCGTCCGAGGGGGAGGTGCTGGAAGTTGAGACTGCAGCCGGTCAATGGCGCCGCGATGACAAGTGCCACGACAACGCTCACTACGGACTTGTTCGACGCCATCAGTTGCCCCCACCGAGGATGCGTGCCAGGTCGGAGCTGCCTGCCGAAGGAAATTCGATGGGATTGACGATTCCCGGCCCTGTGCACAGCGGTATCGGCATCTTCTCGCACAGTTCTCGCGTCGTGTCGAACTGTGAGAGATCGGTGGCGACGTTCAATCGTGCTCTGGCTCGGCCTTCTTCGGTGACGAGGTTGGCGACGTTCTCGAATCCCGTTGGTGCCGTTTCGATGATCTCGCGCAGTTGATCCTGTTTGGTCGCGACTGCACCGGCCAACTGTGCGAGCGTACCCAGATCGGCGGTGACCGCCTCGCCGTGTTCGGCGAGTAGCGCTGAGACCTGTCCGAGCAACGTGGTCAGGGAATCGAGCGCCCCGCTGATGTCTTCTCGCTGGGCGCTGAACGTGCGGGCGGTGACTGTCACCGAGTTCGACAGGGAGTCGACCTTGGTCTGGTTGTCCGCGATCAACTGCACGAGGGTGTTCAGGTTCTTCACCAGTTCGGAGATGTCGGGACTTGCACCCGCCAGTACCGAACTGGCCTGTGAGATGGACCGAACGGCATCGTTGAATGCTTGCCCGTTGCCGTCCAACGCGTGGGCGCCTTCTCCGATGAGGTCACCGATCCCGCCGCCGTCGGCGCCAGGGCCGAGCGCCACCGTCAATTCGTTCACCGATGCGGTGAGTTGGTCCCACGTCAGCGGGGAGTGAGTGCGTTCGAGAGGGATCACCGCGCCGTCGGTGAGGAACTCACCGTCCTCGTAGCCGGGCCCGAGTTCGATCGTGCGGTCACTGATGACCGAGGGAGACAGGACCCAGGCCTGCGCGTCGGCGGGTATACGTGTTCCGGATGGCAGGCTCAGCGCCACTCGTACCCGGGACCCTTCCGGCGTGACGCTCTCGACCCTCCCGCTGGGAACTCCCAGAATCGTCACTGTGTTCCCGGTGAAGATAGCGTCGGTCGAGGTGAATTCGGCGGTGAGAGTGAGTCTGTGTTCGTCACGCGTGACGAACAGGACGGCACCGATCGCGCAGATCACAATCGCTGCCAGCACGGCGAGTTTCTTGACGGTCGTGGTCATCGACACCCCTGAACGAGCCCGACGACGCACAACCAATTGTCCGGGATGAGGGTGGAGGGCGAGTTGAGGTCGAGCCAGTTGCCGTTACCGGTCGCGTTGGTGACGTAGCGGACGCTGGGGGCGAAGTTGTCGAGCAGTGTGGTCAGTGATTGTTCGTTCTCGGACAGAACTCCCGTCACCACGTGGATGTCTCCCATGACCGAGTCGACCAAAGCCTGGTTGTCGCCCAGGAACTGGGCAAGTGTGGTGCTCAACTGATTCAGGTCTTGTACAAGCGCATTCAGCACATCTCGCCGGTCGGCGATCGTGGACATCACCAGATCCGCATTCCCCAGAAGGGTTTCCAGAGTGTCCTTCTGCTCGATCAGTGTTGCGGTCGTCTGCTGCGCTCCGGTGAGAAGGGAACGGAGCGCAACGTCGTTGTCGTTGACTACTCCGGAGAGTGCGTCGATTCCCTCGAGTGAGCGGCGAATGAGTTCGGGATCGTCCGGTGAGTTGTCGGACACCACGGTCAGCATATTTCGCAGTTGTTGCAGATCAAGGTTTTCCGACGTGGATTGTGCTCCTCGACCGAGATCGTCGAGAGTGAACGGAACGCTCGTGTTCTCGATGGGGATGGTCGAACCTGTGGGTAACGAGCGCGATCCGTTCGGAGTGACGTCGAGCGAGCGTCGGCCGAGCAGAGTCGAGATCTTGATGTCCGCACGGGAGTCTTCGCCGAGAGTGACGCCGTCGTCGAGTCGGAAGGTGACTTCAACCGAGTTGCCGCTGACCGCCAACGAGGTGACCACCCCGCTCGGGACTCCCGCGACGTTGACCGGATCGTCCTGCGTCAACCCGGTGGCGTTGGTAAAGACGGCGTGGTACTCGTTGGTCTTGACCTTCAAGATCAGTTGAGGGACAACGAGTGCGGCCAGAACCACACCGACTCCGACGAGGATGCAGATGATTCCGTTGCGGACCGGGTTCTTGACGGTGAGCCAGTTCATCGGCACACCGCCGAACGCTCGGGGCCGCCGAGGGTCACCGATTGGTCCAGCGCGCTGAGCCGGAAGTTGCAGATGTAGATGTTCGCCCAGCTTCCGTAGCTCATCGCGATCCCCAACTGGGTGAACAGTTGATCGAAAGCGGTGATACCGGTCGCCAGCGACTCACGGTTGTCGACGACGACGCTGGCCGACTGATCGATCGAAGTCAGCGCGCCAGCCAAGTCCGGTTCCACGCGCGTCACCGAGTCCTGAAGTGAAGAAGTCAGGGCGCCTGCGGAATCCACTGCGGCCGAGATCTGTTGGCGGTCCTGTGCCAAACCGCCGACCAGTGTGTCGAGCGTGTTGATCATCTCGACGAAGTTGGGTCGATTCGTCGTGGTCACGGTAAGGACCCGGTCGAGGTTGTTCAGTAGTTGGTCCAAGATCGCGTCCCGGGACGTCAAGTTCTCGGTGACGGCAACAGTGCGCTCCAGCAGGCTTTCGATGGTGGAACCTTGTCCTTGGAATACCTGGACGACCTGTGCGGCAAGTTCGTTGACTTCTGCGGGGTCAAGTGCGTCGAACAGGGGACGGAATCCGCCGAGGATGTCGGTGAGGTCGATCGCCGGCTGAGTCTGTTCCACGGGAATTGTGGCCCCGGGGGAGAGGTAGTTGCCTGTTGCGCGTTCGGCCTGTCCGGGTTCGATCGAAATTGTTCGCGCTCCCAACAGGTCTGCGTACCTCACCACAGCGCGACCGTCGGACGGAATACGTTGTGCAGATTCGAGTTCGAAGCCGACGACGGCTTGGTTGTTCACCAGCTCGACGCTGTCGACGCGCCCTACTCGCACCCCGGCGATCTGAACATCGCTGCCGGTGACCAGGCCGGAGGCATTGACGAAGACGGCCCGGTACTGCGAACTCGACCCGTAGACTGGGTTGATCAGGGTGCTCACCACAACCACGGTGGCGAGAATCGACAGTGCAGCAAACAGTCCGAACCTGATCAGAGATTTCTTCACGCTCATCCGCCCACCACCGTCGTGCCGCGAAATACCGGCCCCGTCACGAGAGTGTCCAAAGCTGTACCGCCTTGGGTAAGGGCCGAGATCATGGACTGTTCGGCAGGGCTGCCGACCGGGCCGACGGTTCCGCCGAACGCGGTCGCGGCGGCAGGACAGTTGGGTCCGCGGGTTCCGTCGTACTCTGGGCAGTCGGTCTTTCCGTACGGATACAGATCTGTGACGGACAGCCGTAGATCGGTGCTGAGCCACGGACCATTCGCCAACGCGGGCGGGAGCTTGATCGTGAGATTGCGCAGGCCGTTGTAGAAGGTGGTGATGTGGTCCGGCCGCGAAGTGATTGCGCCGGTGAGGGAATCGGCGTCGTCGACCAAGGTGATCATGCGGTCGCGATTGTCACCGATCAGACTCGTGGCAGCAGCTCCCGTGCTGGTGCCGGCACGCAGAAGCCCCGCCAACCCGTCGGATTTCTCGACGACGGTCTTGGATGTGGTGATGGAGTTCTCGAATGCGGCGAGCATGTCCGGCGCACTCGTCGAGAGACTGTCGGCGAGGGTGGCTATGTCGTCGAGGTCGTCACCGAGTCCGTTGATGACGGGCTGCGCACCGACCAACGCTTGGTGGACTGAATCGAGCGATTCGCCGATCTGGTTTCCCTTGCTGCTCAACGCGTCCGAGACTGCCGTGAGTGCGACGTTGATGTCGGCGGGGTCGAGAGAAGAAACGAGCGAGTAGATCCGTGAGATCGATTGGTAGAGCTGGACCGCGACTTCGGACTGATCGGATACCAACTCGGTACCCGGCACGAGAGCAGGACCACGCGAGAGTCCGTCAGGTTGAATCAGGTCTACGAAGAAGTCACCGAAGATGTTGCGGGGCATCAGTCGCACCTGACTTGTCGACGGTATGTCCTCGAACGCTCCCTCGTCGATCGCGAGTGAGACAGTCGAAGCGGTGGTGCCCGGCTCGATCTCGGCCACAGCGCCGACGACGACGCCGCGGTACTGAACCGACGAACCGACTCGCAGCGCACCGGCACTGGCGGGGACGACAGCACTGACCTGCGGTGTGGAACCGGTGGAGTCCGTACCTCTGCTGAACAAGAAGACGTAGGCGAGGATCAGGATGACCACGGCGAGTAAACCCCGCAGTGCCAGGGTGATTCGGCTGGAATTCGTGACGATCATCCGGTCAGCCCGGGTACGTGAGGTTTGAGTCCCCACAGCGCAATGGTCATCGCGACGTCGGTGAATGCAAGGAAGACGATGCTGGTGCGCAACGCTCGTCCGGCGGCTCGTCCGACGCCTTCGGGTCCACCCGTCGCGGTGTAACCGTAGTAGCAGTGCACGAGGGTCACTACGACCGCGAACACCATGACTTTTATCAAGGACAACCAGATGTCGTTGGGAGAGAGGAAAAGACTGAAGTAGTAGCCGTACGTTCCCTCCGACTGGCCTTTGACCCGGATCACCGCAAGCGCCGTTGCCATGTACGAAGCAAACAGGCCGACCAGGTACAGCGGGACCACCGCGATGAGCGCCGCGATCATTCGGGTGGTGACCAGGTACCGCAGCGAGGGAATCGCCATGACTTCGAGCGCGTCGATTTCCTCGGAGATCCGCATCGCTCCGAGCTGCGCGGTGAATCCGGTTCCGACCTTGGCTGCCAGGGTGATTGCGGCAACGAGTGGTGCCACCTCGCGAGTATTCGCGATGGCGGACATCACGCCGGACAGCGGTGCGAGGCCGACGAGGTTGAGTCCGCGGTAGCCCTCGAGTCCGATCTGGGAACCGGCGAAGAACGAGATCGCGAAGATCACGACGACGCTGCCGCCTCCGGCGAGCAGGGTGCCCGAACCGAATGCCACCTGGGCGACGAGACGGGCGACTTCACGCCAATAGCGCTTGAGGGTTGCGGGAATCGAGGTGATGACACGCGCGTGGAACGTGAACTGATCGCCGAGTCGGCTCAGGCCGTCGACGGTCCGCGAACTGACCCGCTTGGCACGAATTGCGATGGGCAGGTGCATCAATAGGCACCTTTCACCGTGACGAACAGTGGGTAGAACTGAGTAATTGCGAGGTTGGCGACAAACACGAGGACAAACGAGAGCACGACGGTCTCGTTGACTGCGTCGCCGACGCCTTGAGCTCCGCGCTTGACGGTCAGGCCCTTGTAGCAGGCCACGATTCCCGAGATGAGAGCAAAGGCAACGGCTTTGATGCCGGAGACGACGAAGTCGCTGGGTTGACTGAATTGAACGAGATTGCGCAGGAAACTCTGTGCGTTGCCGTCGAGTATCAGGACGTGAACGAAGAGGCTTGCGCCCAAACCGATTACGAGAACTATCGAGTTCAGTAGGAGGCAGACGACGGCAATGGCGATCATCCGGGGTACGACCAGGCGTTCGAGCACGGGTAGACCGAGCACTTCGAGTGCATCGATTTCCTCGCGTATCGTTCGCGCTCCCAAATCTGCGCAGATTGCGGAACCGCCGACACCGGCGATGATCAGGGCGCACACCAGGGGGCCGGCCTGTCCGATGATGAGGAACGCGACGACGGCACCGCTGTACGCACCCGCGCCGATTTGATCTGCGAGCGCACCGATCTGCAGTGCTACCCCGACACCGAGGGGAATCATCACCAGAGCGGACGCGACCGAGGTGACGTGGGCGAGAAACCACATCTGGTCGAGCGCCTCACGCCAGGCGAGGCGCTTGTGTCGAAGAGATGTGAACGCCGCAACGCACACGCGAACGGTGAAGGTGAAGAGCAGTCCGATCTCGGAGAGCAGGTTCGAGAACATGTTCGTCTTGGCGGGGGAGACAGCAGTTGTTTCCCCGGTTGTTCCATTCCCGGTCGTCGTAGCTTCGGTGCTCACGCCATCCCCCTCTCCGGCCGAATCGTTCTGGTCGGGTTTCTTCGATCACACTCGGGAGCTCGAAGTGCTCCAGGTCACGTTCGGAGACGGTATCAGGAAACTGACTCTGAAGTAAGTTCCATTTCGGCCACTTCATCACCGGGCGCGAATGTCGACGCGGAACTTTCGTTTGCGTCCACGCAACCTTCCCGGCGAGAGCCCGAAATGCGGCGGGTGCACAATGAGTGAATGCCACGATCAAGCCCCATTTCCGCTTGGAAGTCCCTTCGCGAAGGCAACGAGCGATTTGTCAACGACGCGTCCATTCACCCCAGCCAGGGAATCGCGGACCGCGCGAAACTCGTCGATGGGCAGCACCCCACAGCGGTGCTGTTCGGTTGCGGTGATTCGCGCGTAGCCGCCGAGATCATCTTCGACCAGGGTCTCGGCGACATGTTCGTCGTGCGCACTGCAGGTCACGTGCTCGACGATTCGGTGCTCGGTTCCATCGAGTACGCGGTTCACGTGCTCAACGTGCCGCTCATCGTCGTCCTCGGGCACGACGGTTGCGGTGCCGTGAAGGCAACGCTCGACGCCCTGGACGAGGGCGCAGTTCCCGACGGATTCATCCGCAGTGTGGTCGAGCGTGTTGCTCCGTCCATCCTGATGGGCCGCAACGAGGGCTTGTCCACCGTGGACGAACTCGAAGGCCGTCACGTCGTGGAGACCGGCTCGCTGATCATGCAGAGGTCGCGGATCATCGCCGACAAGGTGGACAAGGGTGCGTGCGCGATCGTCGGCGTCACGTACACGTTGTCCGACGGTCACATGCGAGTTCAGGGCGCGGTCGGCGACATCGGCGAGAGCGTCGAGACCGTCGAGGGTTAGATCTTCCGGGGCAGTGGTACCTGGCAGCAGACAATGGGTACCGACACGCCGCCTCAGCTGACGGTTAGTGGACCCTGCGCCAACTACCGTTGAGTCCGTGTTGGAACCTAATGGACCACTGCCCCCCGAGATCTACTGGCGTCGCCGGGCGCTGGCCATTGGTGCCGCCGTCATTGCACTGGCGTTGATCATCTGGGCGGCGTCCGCCCTCTTCGGCGGTGGAAGTGATACCCCGGAGGCCGATTCGGCCGCTGCGAGTTCCTCGCTGACGACGGACGTCTCCTTCACCCCCAACCCTTCCGGTTCCAACGCGCCGGAGGGTGGCGGTGGCTCGGGTGGCGGCGCTGCCGGTGGATCAGGTGGCTCGGGCACGCAGGCTTCGGGATCGTCTTCGTCTTCTTCCTCCTCTTCGTCGACCACCGGGGCTCCGGTCCCGGCCGGTCAGTGCGCCGACTCGTCGCTGGCAGTCAAGGCCACCGCAGACAAGGCGACCTTCGCTCCCGGCGAAGAGCCGTCGTTCACGATCGTCATCACCAACATCGGTTCGGCACCCTGTGATCGAGATCTGGCGGGCGGCCTTCAGCAGGTGCTCGTCTACAGCATCGACGGCAAGACCCGGTTGTGGTCCAACGTCGACTGCTACCCACAGCCCGCAGCCGACGTACGCAATCTCGCGCCCGGCGAGCAAGCTGCGTTCAAGGTCGCCTGGTCGGCCACGACGTCGACCCCCGAGTGCGCGACCGCGCAGAACCCCGAGCGCAATCCGGTGGGCGCAGGCGCTTACACGGTTGTCGGGCAGCTCGGTGCACTGCGAAGCTCCCCGGAGCCGTTCAACATCGCATGAGCGCGGGCAAGCCCGAACAGGCCCGCTAGTTGAAGGATCCGGTGATCGACGTCTCCGCGAGCCGGGAAAGTCCCTCACGGATGTGACGAGCCCACAGCCCGCCGATGCCCTCGACCGACTGCAGATCGGCAGCCGTAGCGGCCAGCAGCGACTGGAGAGTGCCGAAGGATCCGACCAACCGGTGGATCTGATGGAACTGCAATCGAGGTACACGCATCAGCACGCGATATCCGCGAGGAGTCATCGGAGTGTCGAGAGCTTCGATCGTGCCTGGATAACCGAGAACACGCGCAAGAGTCGTGAGATCGAGTAGATCGGCGTCGGTGACGCGATCGAGTGCGACGAGGACGTTGTCCATCGCCGCGGTGCCGATGGGTTCGGGACCGGCAAGATAGTCCCGAACGATGAGTTGACGTGCAATGTCGTTGTCGCCGACCAGTTCTTCGAGCTGCAGTGCCAACTGGCGACCGTCGGTGCCGAGCTCGAGGACATCCTGTTCGATTTCGATCGACACGCGGCGAACCATTTCCAAGCGCTGTACGACGGTCAACGCGTCGCGCAGAGTCACGAAATCCTCGATCTCGACGACCGACAGTTGCCGTGTCACTTCGTCGAGTCGCGCTTTGTATCGTTCGAGCGTCGCGACGGCCTGGTTGGCGCGCGAAAGTATGGTGGCCGAGCCGTCGATGACGTGCCGGATGCCGCCGACGTACACACTGACGATCGACATCGACTGACTGACCGAGACCACGGGATAGCCGGTCTGAATTGCCGTGCGCTCGGCAGCGCGGTGCCTCGTGCCGGATTCGACGGTGGGAATCTTGTGATCGGGAACCAGCTGGACGTTGGCACGCACGATGCGTGTGCCGTCCGTCGAGAGGACAACCGCGCCGTCCATCTTCGACAGCTCGCGCAATCGGGTCGGTGCGAACTCCACGTCGAGGTTGAATCCGCCGTCACACAGCGCTTCCATTTCCTCGTCGTATCCGAGGACGATCAGCGCGCCGGTACGGCCGCGCAGAATTCGTTCGAGCCCGTCTCGCAAAGCGGTACCCGGCGCCAACCTGGCGATGGTCTCTCGCAATGCCGACGACGACTGTGTGTCCGCCATCGCACTGATCATTGAGAAACTCCCTGCTGAGGTCGATGTCACTTCGGTCGGGTCCGATGCCTGCGCCGGACGGATCCCCGTTTAGATTACCTATCCATGAGTAGTACCTGGACCCTGCCTGATGACCTGACTGTCCCGGAGCCGGTCGAATTCTTTCCGGCCGCCGGCGAGAAGCTGCCTCAGCACTGGTCGAAATGCTTCGGCTGCGGCGACGACCAGCCTGCGGGAATGGCGATGAGTTTCAGGGCTGGTAACGGACTGGAAGTGACCGGTCGTCTGGAGGTCGCCAAGAAGTATCAGGGCGGTCCAGGTGTCATTCACGGCGGCATTCTGTCGACGGCATTCGACGAGGCTCAAGGTATGGCATGTATGGCTCTCGGCTCGCCGGTGGTGACCGGGCACCTCGAGATCGACTTCGCCCGGCCGATCCCGTTGGGATCGGTGCTCGAATTCCGGGCTCGCATCGACGGCGTTGTACGCCGCAAGGTCTACACCAGTGCAGAAGCGGTGATCGTCGAAGGTCCGACAGCGGATCCGGACACGGTGGTGGGAACCTCCCGGGGACTGTTCCTGACCATCACCTCGGAACACTTCGCCAAAACCAAGGAGTTCGTGGACGGCGAACCGACGTCCCCGTTCGGCACCTCGTCGGTCTGACGAGGTAGTCGGCCGAACGACGATCACTTCACCGGCGTGAGCTTGGGGCGAGACGGGGCTTGTTTGCCGCCCATCAATCCGGCGTAGGCCAGTGCCTCGGCCAGATTCGCTACTTCGTTGACGCGCATGCCGGGAATGTTCGGGCCGGAATCGACCGGCACGATGGCGCTGGTGAATCCCAGTCGGGCAGCTTCGATCAGCCGTCGGTTCACCCCGGCAACCCGTCGAACCTCCCCGGCGAGTCCGACCTCGCCGAGGATGACGAGCCCCTTGGGGACGGGTTTGGCTTTCACGGCGGAAGCGACCGCAATGGCGAGAGCCAGATCGGCACCCGGCTCGGTCATCCGCATACCGCCGACGGTCGCGGCGTAGACGTCGGCCTTCGAGATCGACACTCCGACGCGGCGTTCCAACACGGCCAGAACCATGGCCACACGGGCGGTGTCGAGCCCGCTGACGGCTCGGCGGGGTGTCGGTAGCGGCGTGGCGGCGACGAGCGCCTGAACTTCACCGAGTAGAGGTCGCTTACCGTCCATCATCACGGTGACGGCAGTGCCTTCCACAGCTTCTTCACGGTGATGCAGGAACAGGCCGGACGGATCGCTGATCTCGTTGATGCCCTGCTCGCTCAGCTCGAAGCATCCGACCTCGTCGGCCGCACCGAATCTGTTCTTCACGCCGCGGACCATGCGCAGGGTGGAGTGCTTGTCACCTTCGAAGTGCAGAACCACGTCCACGAGATGCTCGAGCGAGCGCGGACCGGCGACGGCGCCGTCCTTGGTGACGTGGCCGATCAGAAGCACCGGGATTCCACTGGCCTTGGCCAGGGAGGTCAGGGCGCTGGTGACGGCCTTGACCTGAGTCACGCCGCCGACGACCCCGTCGACGTCGGCAGCAAGCATGGTCTGCACCGAGTCGACGATGACCAGTGTCGGTTTGACCTGCTCGATGTGGCCGAGGATGGTCGCGAGATCGGATTCGGCCGCCAGATACATCCGTTCGTGGACAGAGTTGGTGCGATCTGCCCGAAGTCGAACCTGACCGGCAGACTCCTCGCCCGTGACGTACAACGCTCGATCATCCGCGCTGCGCATCGCCCAGCGGTAGACGACCTCGAGAAGTAGCGTCGATTTTCCGACGCCGGGCTCGCCCGCGAGCAGCACCACCGAACCCGGTACGACGCCACCGCCGAGGACGCGGTCCAACTCACCGATCCCCGTGGGTTTGGCCTGCGTCGAGGTGCTGTCGATCTGTGTCAGCGGCGTGGCCGGCGTCGTAGGCAGCACGGCGCTTGATCCTGCTTTGGCGAGTGAGGCGCCGGCGCGACTGGCGACGGGTGCCACTACGGCGACCTCGGTCATCGAGCCCCACGAATCGCAGTCCGGACATCTACCGACCCACTTGGGCACTACCGACTGGCATTCGGAGCAGCGGTAGTTCGATTTCACTTTGGCCACCGGGACAGACTAGAGGCGGGGTCCGACATGGACCCCGCCTCTAGTGTGATTTTGAAGTTGTTCTGCGAGGCGCATTGTGCGCCTTGGTGATTCGAGGCTCAGTGCCCAGCTTCTGCAACGTCGGGTGACTTGTCCGACTCGTTGCGCTCGAGCTGCGGGCCTGCGTCGACAGGCACGTCGACGGTAACCGATCCGGCCTTCTCGAACTTGAAGGT
Organism: Rhodococcus sp. WY5; assembly: GCF_018588185.1. Lineage (NCBI taxonomy): Bacteria > Bacillati > Actinomycetota > Actinomycetes > Mycobacteriales > Nocardiaceae > Rhodococcus > Rhodococcus sp. WY5. The sequence goes on along the minus strand of NZ_JAAMPR010000001.1, from coordinate 369,432 downwards.
GATCGGGACGGTCAAGCCGGGGCGAACGCCTGCCTTGATGTCCTGCAGAACGACGAGAGTGAGCGCAGCGGGTGCGTCGTCGTTCTCTTCGTTGTTCTTGATCTGGGTCTCGGCCTCGGTCGCGGCGCCTTCGCCTGCGGGCAACTGACCGGCCTGCAGCGACGTCTGCGGCTTGATCGTCAAGCCACCTACCTCTTCACCTGCGATGACGCGTGCTGCGTAATCGGTGGTGATGCTGACGAGCTTGTCCGTGGTCTCGGCGCTGTCGTTCACGACGGTGAACGCGAGCACGGCGTTGCCGCCCGGCTCGATGCTGTACTCCTCGGACGAGGGGTAAGCGATGTGCACGTTGCGCAGTGCGATCTCACCGAGGTCGGCGCTGTTGCCGTTCACGGCGGCCTGCTGGACGGCGGTCTGGCTCACCTGTCCGGAACCGCAAGCGGACAGCGCGATGGCTGCGCCTGCAGCCAGTGCAATGGCGGTAGCGACTCGACGAGTCGGCTTACGGATAGCAGTCACGATTTGTCCTCCACGGCGTCAGGTTCGCACTCCACTAGGCAGAGTAGTAGATAAGGTCCCGCGGGCTGGCCGTCGGGTCGCCACAACGGTTGTCTGCGTGGGCTTTCAGTCCGTTACGCAGGGGTGCTCCAGACCAGTTGAATGCACGTACAACAAGCCCTGTCAACCCCTACGCTCGAGCAAGGATGCCCCTGACCTGCACAGTTGATGAGTGGTCGGTTCTTTCACGTGTTAAACTAGTGGAATCGAAAGGGGCACGGGACACATGATTTTCAAGGTCGGAGACACCGTCGTATACCCCCATCACGGTGCGGCGCTGATCGAAGCTATCGAAACCCGCACCATCAAGGGTGAGCAGAAGGAGTACCTGGTTCTGAAGGTCGCTCAAGGCGATCTCACAGTACGGGTTCCTGCAGACAACGCAGAGTACGTCGGAGTTCGTGACGTGGTCGGCCAAGAAGGCCTCGACAAGGTTTTCCAGGTTCTGCGAGCACCGCACACCGAAGAGCCCACCAACTGGTCTCGTCGATACAAGGCAAATCTCGAGAAGCTTGCCTCAGGTGACGTGAACAAGGTTGCAGAAGTTGTTCGTGACCTGTGGCGTCGTGAACAGGACCGCGGACTTTCCGCTGGTGAGAAGCGCATGCTCGCCAAGGCTCGTCAGATTCTCGTCGGAGAGCTCGCGCTCGCCGAGGGCACTGACACCGAGAAGGCAGAGACCATTCTCGACGAGGTCCTCGCGGCCGCGTCCTGACTGCAACACAACAAAGCTGACAGTGGCAGTAGTAGCCCTGGTACCTGCCGCAGGTCGGGGAGTGCGATTGGGCGAGAAATTGCCCAAGGCATTTGTCGAACTCGGTGGGTGCACCATGCTTGCACGCGCGGTCGATGGACTCCGGAAATCCGGAGCGATCGACCGCGTTGTTGTCATTGTGCCGCCTGAACTGGTCGAATCCGTCGTAGCCGACCTCGGTCGTGCAGCGGACGTCGACGTCGTCGGTGGTGGTGCCGAAAGAACCGATTCGGTTCGAGCCGGCCTCAGTGCTGCCGGCGACGCAGATTTTGTACTCGTGCACGATGCCGCACGGGCATTGACACCGCCGGCGTTGATCGCGCGCGTCGTCGGTACTCTCCGAGCCGGCAGCTCCGCTGTCATCCCGGTACTTCCGGTTACCGACACGATCAAGTCGGTCGACGTACTCGGCGCAGTCACCGGTACGCCTCTGCGTTCGGAGTTGCGTGCGGTTCAAACTCCCCAAGGATTCTCCACCGACGTCCTGCGCAGTGCGTACGACGCCGGTGACGTCGCCGCGACCGACGACGCCGCTCTGGTCGAGCGTCTCGGTGTTTCGGTGCAGACGATTCCCGGCGACGCCCTCGCCTTCAAGATCACCACTCCGCTCGACCTGGTCCTTGCACGGGCGCTCCTGAGCTCGGAGACAGCGTTGAGTGCGGATTCACAGGACGGAAATTAGATGCGCGTCGGTCTCGGCACGGATGTTCATCCCATCGAGGTCGGTCGTCCTTGCTGGATGGCCGGGTTGCTGTTCGAGGAAGCAGACGGGTGCTCGGGCCATTCGGACGGCGACGTCGCCGTCCACGCGCTGTGTGACGCGTTGCTCTCTGCGGCGGGCCTCGGTGACCTCGGTTCGGTTTTCGGCACCGGCAGGCCCGAATGGGACGGCGTGAGCGGCGCTCGAATGCTTGCCGAGGTTCGCCGACTGCTCGAAGAGAACCAGTTCGCCGTCGGCAACGCCGCGGTGCAGGTCATCGGCAACCGTCCGAAGATCGGGCCGCGTCGCGACGAGGCGCAGAAGGTGCTTTCCGAGATACTGGGCGCGCCTGTTTCTGTGTCCGCGACCACCACGGACGGCCTCGGCTTGACCGGTCGAGGCGAGGGGATCGCCGCCATGGCCACCGCGTTGGTCATGACAACCGAACACGACAGGTAAGATCGCTGGTCGTGACCCTGCGCCTATACGACACCGGTACGCGGGCCCTTCGGGATTTTGTTCCGTTGGCCCCCGGACATGCATCGGTGTACCTGTGTGGGGCGACAGTTCAGGGTGATCCTCACATCGGACACGTTCGTAGCGGCGTCGCTTTCGACGTGCTGCGACGCTGGCTGTTGGCGCACGGCAACGACGTTGCCTTCGTGCGCAACGTGACGGACATCGACGACAAGATTCTCAACAAGGCCGCCGGCGCCGGTCGACCTTGGTGGGAGTGGGCGGCGACGTTCGAGCGGTCGTTCACGTGGGCCTACGACCAACTGGGTGTGCTGCCGCCGTCCATCGAGCCGCGGGCCACCGGTCACGTGACGCAGATGGTCGAGATGATGGAACGCCTGATCGAGAACGGCCACGCGTACGCGGCGGGCGGCGACGTCTACTTCGACGTGCAGAGCTACCCCGAGTACGGCGCACTGTCCGGCCACAAACTCGACGACGTTCATCAGGGCGAGAGTGCGGCCGAGGGCAAGCGCGATCCTCGCGACTTCACCCTCTGGAAGGCCGTCAAGCCCGGTGAGCCCTCGTGGCCGACACCGTGGGGACCCGGCCGTCCGGGCTGGCACCTCGAGTGCTCGGCCATGGCGGAGTTCTATCTCGGGGCGGCATTCGACATCCATTGTGGTGGACGCGATCTCGTCTTTCCGCACCACGAGAACGAAATTGCGCAGGCCAAGTGCGCCGGCGACGATTTCGCTCAGTACTGGTTGCACAACGGCTGGGTCACGATGAGTGGCGAGAAGATGTCCAAGTCGTTGGGCAACGTTCTCTCGGTGCCGAACGTGCTCAAGAAGGTTCGTCCGCAAGAACTTCGGTACTACCTCGGTAGTGCGCACTACCGTTCCAATCTCGAGTACTCGGACGAGGCGTTGGACGAAAGTGCGAAGTCCTACCAGGGGCTCGAGTCGTTCGTCCTGCGCACACACAAGCGTGCGGGCGGCGTCGAACTCGGTACGTGGACCGAAGGTTTCGCGGCGGCTCTCGACAACGACTTGTCGGTGCCGATCGCGTTGGCCGAGATTCACGGCAAGGCGAGCGAGGGTAATTCCGCGCTCGCTGCCGGTGATCTCGACGCGGCTCGGGTGGCTGCCGGCCAGGTGCGGGCCATGCTCGCGATCCTGGGCGTCGACCCACTCGACGAGCATTGGACGCAGTCCGGTGGCGACACCGAGACGGCAATGGAAGCTTTGGACGTGTTGGTGCGGGCCGATCTCGATCGTCGGCAGCAGGCACGTACGGAAAAGAACTGGGCGGTGGCGGACGAGGTTCGCGATCGCCTCATCAAGGCGGGTATCGAAGTAACCGATACTCCCGACGGACCCGAATGGTCCCTTAAGGCAGGGCAGTAACAATGGCTGGAAACTCGAGCAGGCGCGGCGCAGTCCGGAAGGGCGGCACCAAGAAGGGCCAGGTTGCCGGTTCCGGCGGTAAGCACCGTCGCGGTCTCGAAGGGCGTGGCGCTACGCCGCCCGCCGAGGCACGCACCAAGCATCCCGCGGCAAAGCGTGCAGCGCGCGCCGCACGTGCCGACGAGAAGCAGGGCCGCGGTGGCCGTCCGGGTCCGGGCCGCAAGGTTCTCGACGGTCCCGAGACAGTGCTCGGACGCAACCCGGTGGTCGAGTGCCTACGCGCCGGCGTTCCGGCGACTGCACTGTGGGTCGCCGTCGGCACCGAGAGCGACGATCGACTGAAGGAATCCGTTCAGCTCGCTGCGGATGCCGGCATCTCGATCCTCGAGGTCCCCCGCACCGATCTGGATCGCCTCAGCGCCAACGGTCTTCACCAGGGCATCGCCCTGCAGGTTCCGCCGTACCGCTACGCGCACCCGGACGATCTTCTCTCGGAGGCACGCAAGCATGCCGAGCCGCCGCTGCTCGTCGCGCTGGACAACATCACCGATCCCCGCAACCTGGGTGCCGTCGTGCGCTCGGTCGCAGCTTTCGGTGGACACGGCGTCGTGATTCCGGAGCGTCGTAGCGCGAGCGTGAGTGCTGTCGCTTGGCGCACCAGCGCCGGCGCTGCCGCTCGTTTGCCGATTGCTCGGGCAACCAACCTCACCCGCACGCTCAAGGACTGGGCATCGAAGGGTGTTCAGGTCGTCGGTCTCGACGCCGAGGGCGACACCACTCTCGACGATTTCGACGGCAGCGGTCCCGTTGTGATCGTGGTCGGTTCCGAGGGCAAGGGCCTTTCGCGCCTCGTCCGCGAGAACTGCGACGCGATCCTGTCGATTCCGATGGCAGGTCCGGTCGAGTCGCTCAACGCCTCGGTTGCCGCCGGAGTCGTCCTGGCGGACATCGCCCGCAGGCGTCGTAGCAGCTGAGTTGTAACGGCTTTCGGGTGAGTCTGGCGGGGTTCTAGCTCCGCACCGACCAGGCTTCCCACAGTGCAGCGTAGGAACCGTCCGCGCCGATCAGTTCGTCATGTGTCCCGCTCTCGACTACGCGGCCACCGCTCATGACGAGTATGCGATCGGCGCGGACTGCTTGGCTCAGCCGGTGTGCGATCACCACGGCGGTCCTGCCGGTGACTGCGAGCTCGGCTGCCTGATCGAGTAGACCGGCTGCGGTGGTTCCGGCTTCGGCAGTCGCCTCGTCGAGGATGACGACGGGAGGATCGAGCAGAGCCAGTCGGACGAGGGCTATGTGCTGTGCCTGCGCCGCCGTCAACTGGTACCCACCGGCCCCGACCCTGGTCTCGAGTCCGTCCGGAAGTTCATGAATCCATTGAGCTTTCATCGTGTCGACGGCTTCGGCGATCTTCGCATCGTCCGAATCTGGTGCACACAACCGGAGATCGTCGGCGATCGTCCCGACGAACACGTGAACTTCCTGGCTGACGAGGACGACTTCGTGCCGAAGTTCGGCATCACTCAGGTCGTCAATCAGTGTGCCGTCGACGGTGATTCGCCCGTCCCCGACGGGAATAATGCCGGCAATCAGTTTGGCGAGCGTGGTCTTTCCGGCGCCGCTGCTTCCGACGACGGCGATTCGTTCCCCCGGTGCGATCGAGATCGAGATCGAATCGATCACCGGGGTGGAGTTGTCGTACGAGTAGGAAACCCGGTCCACCTCGACGCCGATGGGTTCGGACCGAGCCGAGGCAGGAATGCTCGTGGGCCGCCCGGGCATCGCGGTGACTCCGATCAGGCGAGCCAGGCTGGCACCCGCATCCTGCAATTCGTCGATGTTCGAGAGAAATACCGCGATGGGGCTGAACAGACTGTGGAAGTAGAGGGCGGCGGCGGTAGCGGCCCCGATGGACACCGAGCCTGTGGTCACGAGCCAGTAGCCGACGCTCAGGACGGCGGCCAGTCCGAGCAGTTCGGCGCCGTTGAGTTGGGCGAAGAAGTTGGTGCGCAGGCGAACTGCCTGCATGTCGAAGCTGATGGCATGCTCGGAGGTCTCGGCGATTCGGTCGATGTGCTCGTCTGTTCGCCGCAGGGCAGTGACAGTGCCTGCGCCTCCGAGAGTTTCGATGAGCTGTTGTCCCCGCCTGGCCTGCGCAGCGCGAGAGCGTCGGTAGACGGGTCCGGAGCGTCGGAGGAAATGACGAAGAGCGAAATAGTGAATCGGCGCAACGGCAACGATTGCCACGGTGAAGCGCCAATCGATCACTCCCACACCGACAAGCGTCAGTGAAATCATGAACAGGGCAGACACGGTGGCGGGTAGTACTCGCGCGATGACGGTGTTTACCGCTTCGACGTCGCCCGAGACCCGGGAAATCAGATCACCGGTTCCGGCATCCTCGACCAGTGACGACGGCTGCGCGAGGGTGGCGGCGAACACGTCCTCACGAAGATCGGCCAGCACGTTCTGCGCGACGTTCGCCAGAAGCTGTGTGCTCCACCAGGTCAGCGCAACCCCTGCTGCCGCTGCGCCGAGCATGAACGCGGTGATACGCAGGAGTGAGGCAAACGGTTTGCCCTCCGTGACCGCATCGACCATGAGTCCGAGCAGTGCCGGGGTGGACAGGCCGCAGGCCGTAGCAGAGAGAAGTACGACGGTCGTGAGTGCGAGCGCTCGCTTGCGTGGCCGAAGCAGTGCGATCAATGCGCGGACGGTCTGCTTGGTCGACGCGATCGGCAGGGCAGATACAACCGGAACAGCAGATGCATCCGGAAGGGTATCGGTCACAGCGACTCTCCCTCCCGAACGCCGTGGTCGATCGTGACGACACGGTCACACGAATGGAGCAGGGTCGGGCTCGAGGTGATCACCAGAATGACCTTGTCGGGGAAGTTTCTCAGCGAGTGTGCAATTCGATGCTCGGTGACAGAGTCCACGGAAGTGGTGGGTTCGTGAAGGACCAGGATCGGCTGGGGTTGATGGAGAGCGCGGGCGAGGAGAAGGCGTTGGCGTTGACCTCCGGAGAGTTTCTTTCCTTGCTCGCCTACCTCGGAGAGGTGGCCGTCGGGCAGATGCGTCAACACGTCGTCGAGCGCAGATGACGTCATTGCCGACGAGTCGACGTTCGGTGCAGCCAGATTGTCGAAGACGGTGCCGGTGAACACGGTTCCTTCATGGGCGGAGACGAACACCTGATCACGAACTCCGTCCGGGCCGAGGTCGGTTGCATCGGTGCCGAATACGAAGTAAGAGTCGGGGGCGAGCGGGGTCTGATAGGCGAGTTGTCGTGCCAGTCGGTCGGCGGAATCGTCAGCGCGCACACCCACCACTTCTCCGCGGCGAGCTGAGACGACGGTTCCGTTGTCCGCCGAAATCAATAGGGCGTCTTCAGTTCTGGCAGGTTCGGTCGCGGCCGTGGGGGCCAGCGATTCGATCAGGTGTGGCTCGGCCAACAGTTCGGACAGTCTGCGCGCGGAACCTCGCTTGGCAGCGAGTTCGGCACCGAAGAACCCCAGCGTTTCCATCGGACCGGCAATCACTCTGCTCAAGCCGACAACGGTGACGAAGTTGCCCACGGTGATCGTGCCTTGATGCGCCATCCACGCGGCTCCAAGCGCAACCGAAGCCAGCACCAACGCGGAGACCCCGGAATTGAGCGCGGTCAGGCTGGACATTGCTCTGACCGTCCGGATCGCTGCCTTCATCGACTCCCGGCTCGCGTTGACGTATCGCGACAGGGCGGTGGGTTCAGCCCCGAAACCCTTCAGTACCCGCAGTCCCAGCGTGAAATCCGTTGCAAGCATGCCTGCCTCGGCTGCCTTCTTCTGCTCTGCATACACGCGCTCGTCCAACGGACCGCTGATCTTGTGGATGAATATGAGCTGCGCAGCGGTGATGAGTACGACGATCAGTGCGAGCGGCCACGAGACGAAGGCAAGCGAAATCACTGCCGCGGCGAGCCCCGCAAATGCCGAGCCCTGTTCGGCGACAACCCAGGAGAAGCCCGAGACGTGTGAGGCATCCGAGGTAGAGATGGTGAGAACTTCACCGGTCGAACGCTGAGCTTTCATCCCCCTGGCATCGAGTACTCGTCTGGCAGCATTCAGTCGTAGGTCGTGTTCGCCGTAGACGAAGACCTGCGTGTTCAGGCGAACTGCGATGCGCCACGACAGAGCGAGTCCCACGAACAGAGCACACAGCACCGCAAGCCACACGAGAAGTGCTGTGCTGTCGGACTTTCCGATTGCCCGGTCGACGACGGTGCCGATCAGCACCGGGATGAGGGCTTGAGCTACCTGATACGACGCCTGCCCGGTGACGGCTGCAACCAGTCGCGGGCCGCGTCCGGAGGAGAATGATCCGACTCGGATCATCTCCATCGGACCGGAACGAGTTTCGGGCAGCGCTGACACTCGTGAAACTCCTCGCCCAGATCTGAACACTCGTTGTGCAGTTCTACGGTAGAGCCGGTGCGAGTGCGGAAAGTGCTCGCAGATGCCAAGGGCTACGCGGCAGCGGACAGATGGAGTATCGACACCCCATTACCGGGATCGGGTCTCGATATACCTGGCTGGTCGAAACAAAGTACGTTTGCGAAGAGAGCTGACAGAAGATGAAGAGCACTACCCGAATAGTGGCTGCGTTGGCCGCGATTGCCCTGCTCGCAGGCTGCCAGAGCAGCACCGAGTCAACAGCGGCGGAGGGCACGACGCAGTTGGCCGAGGCCGGCGCGCTGCCGGTCACCGTTGATCACGCGTACGGGTCGACCACCATCGAGACCGAACCTCAGCGGATCGTGACGATCGGCTGGAACAGCCAGGATTCGGTCCTCGCACTGGGCAAGACACCCGTCGCCATGGAGTCGTTCAGTGGGGCAGGCTTGGAGAACGGCATCCTGCCGTGGGACGAAGAATTGTTGGGCGATGTCGAACCCACGTTGCTCGACAGCACGTCCGGTGTGCCGTTCGAGCAGATCCTGGCGTTGGAGCCGGACGTGATCATCGCAGTGGTCTCGGGAATCACCGAAGACGACTATGCACGTCTTTCCCAGATCGCACCCACCATTCCGTTCAAGGAGACCGCATGGGCGACCACGTGGCAGGAACAGTTGTCGACCATCGGATCAGTACTCGGCCAACCGAAGCGGGCTGCCGAGCTGATCGAGGAAACTGACGATTCCATAGCCGACCTGGCTGCCGGATCCCCGAATCTGAACGGGAAAACCTTGACCTTCCTCTCGGGAAACATCGACGGCCTCACCAATTACTGCGCTGACGACGGCCGAGTCATCCTGATGTCCCAGCTCGGACTGAAGCAGTCGGCCGGAAGCGCAGAGCTGTGCGGCGACACCCAGGGGTCGGTGACTGCATCGCGCGAACAGTACAACGAACTGGACGCGGACGTGATCGTGCTCAACGACGCGAGTGGGCAGGGGCTCCCCGGATTGATGGGGGACAAGTTGTTTGCCGACCTGCCGGCAGTCAAGGACGGCAGGCTGATTCAGCAGCTCGGTCTGGCGCGAGTCATGGCCTTGGCGTCACCCACGTCGCTGAGCGTCAAATATGCTTTCGCGGAACTGGTCTCGAAGATGAACGGGTTCTGACCAGTTAGGCTGACAAGTCGCACGCGTCCGAGTAGTAGTTCTTCGGTGTGCGTCCGGTGACCTTGCGGAACACGCTGGTGAAGGCGCTGGGGGTTTCGTATCCGACGCGACGGCTTACCGTCGAAACAGGAACGCCCGCAGCGAGATAGGACATCGCAGCGCGGACGCGAACTTGAATTCGCCACTCGGTGAAGGACATCCCCGTGCCTTGAGAGAACACGCGGCTCAGGGTGCGGGGGCTTCCGCCTACCACGTAGGCCCAATCGGCAAGCCCGCGTTGATCGGCGGGGTCGGCGATCAGGCGGCGTGCGACGGCGAGGGCCCGGGGATCGGCGGGCATCGGTACTGCGACATCAGCCGCCTCGATGGGCGCGAGCGTGTCGAAGACTACGGATTCGGCGCGCAAGCGAGCCTCGGTAGGCATATTTCGCTGGTGCAGATGGATGAGCATCGTCTTGACGACGTCGTCGATGCCGATGATCGCGGGTTTTGTCCACGGGTGGGGGAACGACTCGGGCCGGAAATAGGTGAAACGAGCCTCGGTGGATGCGCCGAGCGTGATGCGCCGTGGAGTTCCAGCCGGAATCCACATGCCGACCGTCGGTGGTATCTGCCAACGAACGTCGTCGATGTACGCGCTCATCTCGCCGGAAGCGCCCCAGAGGAGTTCGTGTTCGGGATGGCGGATCTCACGCCACGCGCGCTTCTGATCACGCCCGATGGTGGACGTCGTCATCGAGAAGGGGAGCGGAACGTACCGGCCTGCCGGCACAGCCCAGTACGGAAATCCTGTGGAACTCATCGGTGGATCATACCGCGAATGACTTAGGTAATGCTTTCCTATTTGGTTCTTTGATGCAGGCGCGACGGAGTGTGATCGCCACAAAAGATCGAGGGTGGCAACGAGTCCGAAGACTCGATGCCACCCTCGAACACATTCCCCGACGGAGTGTTTACAGGTGGAGCAGGCGGAGCGAGTGAATCAGCTGCCGTTGGCCAGGACACCGCTGATGATGTCGGAGATGAAGCCGGCCGGGTTGTCGAGGATGGAGGATCCGGCCGAACCGGTTCCGCCCTCGCCGTCAGAAGAGCCGAAGCCCAGATCTGCCGAGCCCGATGCGGCCGCCTCGCCGGGGTTCTTGGCGCGGATCTTGGCGTAGACGCCGCTGATGTTCTGTTCGGTATTGAACGTCGAGATACCGATCGAGCTCGACATTTCCTGGTACGAACCGATCGGTGCATCGTCGGCGACGAGGTACTGCGCCTCGATCGTCACGGTCTTGCTTCCGGTGGGTGAGATCAGCCAGCCGGTGCTGGGCACATTCACGGTTCGGGCGGCAGTGTCAACCGAAGGCGTGACGGATTCGGTCTTCTGACCGCCGATCAAGTGCCACGCGTTGACCGTTGCCGTGCCCTGGATGTACTTGAACGTGGCGGGGTAGCGGTCGACGAACTGGTCGACGTAACGCTCGGGGTGGCCTGTTGTGGAGATGACCGTGCGCACGGTGACTTTGCCGCCGGGTGCAACTTCGCCGTCGCCCACGATGCTCTTGGTGATTCGGACGTTGGAGGAGTTGACCGTTGCCGCGGACGGGTGGGTGGCATCGGCGCTCGCGGTGCCTGCGGTCATCACGAGTCCGCTGGTGGCAAGCGCAGCGATTGCGATTCCGGTAAGTGTTTTGCGCATTGAAAAACGTGACATGAAATTCTCCGTTCGAGGGGTTCACGCTGACGGCGATGGGATGACTCTTCAAAGGTTGCGCCGCGGTAACCATTGAAACCTATCGGACGCTTGCCTATGTATCAGTTCGGCAGAATTTACGGAAAAGTCCGAATTGAGAGGACCTTTTCGGTGTCGATTGCCTGCCGTTAACTGATTGTCGCTTATTTCGACGAAAAGCTGGGCGAATGTCCAGGTCGACTGTATCGTACTTCGAGAGTCGGGTTGCAACAAGTTTCAGTAATCAACGAATTCAGTTGTCCTGGAACCTCACAGAGTGGAGATTGTTCGTGGCAAAGTTCGGATCCAGGAATCGTAATCTGTCCACCGTTGGTGTTGGTTTGGGGGTGATCGCTCTTGCTGTGGGCGCAAGCGCGCTGGGTGCGGGAGTCGCGACTGCCGAGACAGCAACTTCCGGTGCCTACACATTTACTCGGACCGTGGACAATGCATCCCCGAAGGTCGGTGACACGATCACCTACACGACAGTGTCGAAGAAGGGCGGAATCGACGGATATATCAGCAGGTTCACCGAGACGCATGCCGCATGCTTGACCTTTGTCCCGGGCTCGGCGAAGGTCACGAAGTTTCACGTTGGCGGGACGATGACCGAAACCGCTGAAACGCCGGAACTGACCGCCACGACGCTCGAGGTGACCAGTGCCGGCTGGATCAACAACGGCAGCAAACCGGTGACCATGAAGACCAGCTACACGGTCACTGCTTCGTGTGCGCCGGGAACCGTGTACGGAAGTGGATTGGCGGTAGGTGCCACGGTGATGGGCAACGGATTCCAGTCGAGTGCGAATTTCGCCAACTTGGGCCCGTCCATCACTGTCCGCGCCGCGGATGTGGTCGATCCGGTTGACCCGGTCGATCCCGTTGATCCGGTTGATCCCACTGGCCCCGGAACCGGTGGCGGAACCGGATCGCTCGGCTCGTTGAGTGGTGGCCTCGGTTCCCTCAGCGGCCTGTTCGGTTCGAGCTAGGCGAGAGTTGTGAAACGGCGGGCCGAGACTGGCGTAGTCTCGGCCCGCCGCGGTTGTTCGGTGATCGGGTATTCAAACCATCAGGTGCTCAGCCGAATTCGATCGAGGTGTTGATTTCTTCCACCTGGTTGGAGGTCTGCATGTTCGTCGTGTCGGTGAACTGGTTTGCAAAGCTGACCAGGTAGACCGGCGAGTTGTCGTCGGCTTGGTAAGCGACGACCGTCATGACGGCGTAGAGCGGAACGTCCAGGTTTGGGGCGGTCCAGGTTCCGGAGAGGCGGAAACCCTGCTGTCCGTCGACGTCGATCTCGGTGTACTTCACCTCGGTCCACCCGTCGAGAGTGGCGATCGTTTCACGCGCAGCGGCAAGAACCTCGTCTTTTGTTGCGGTGCCTTGATTTTCGACCGTCACCGTGGTGTTCGGCATGAAACCGCTGGGTTCCTGGCTGTTGCTGGACAACGCGTCCGTAACGCCGGCGGGGATGTTCTCGCCGTGAGTCCAGCTCGGCGGGAGGCTGACGCTGATGCTCGGCGCTTCGGGGTCGTCGCCGGTTTCGATCGTCGTCCGCTCACCGATGAACGGTGTTCCGTCCCGCAAAGTCGGCGTCGCGGCAGCGGCAGACGGCGAGGATGCAGAACTTTCGGAAGCAGTGGTCTCACTGGTGTTGGTATCACTGGAGACGGCGTCGCCGCTTTCCGAACTGCTGCATCCGGACAAGACGAGTGCAGCAGTGATCAGTGACGCTATTCCGAGAGCAAGTGTGCTGCTCTTAGGGCTCATAGTGTGACAGTCCTTCAGGTTCTGGCGACGGCCGAGCGCCGCCGGCAGCATTGCTGGCGCGGCTGAGACTATCAGCGCTACGACGGCCGAGTAGTGGCCTTGAAGGTAATGGTGCTGCCGGGCCGCAGCTGTGCCAGCGACGCAATCCCGGCGTCGGAAACGACGGCGATGACCGGGTATCCGCCGGTCACGGGATGGTCGGCGAGGAACACGACGGGCTGGCCGCCTGGCGGCACCTGGATGGATCCCGTCACGACGCCTTCGCTCGGCAATTCCCCGGTGCGTGAGCGATGCAAAGGCCCTTGGCCCTGTAGCCGGACCCCGACTCGGTTGGTGTGTTCGGTGACTTTCCACGTGGTGTGAAGGAGCGCGTGAACGGATGCGGCGGTGAACCAGGAATTTCGGGGGCCGAGCGTGATCTCGATCGGAACCGCGCCGAGTGCAGGTGCGGGCGGTGGAATCAACTCTTCGGTGGGCCACGTCCCTTCCTCGGCCCCGAGGAGGACTAGATCGCCGGCGGCGAGCGGCGGCGGCCCGAGTCCGGAGAGCGTGTCGGTGGATCTGCTTCCGAGTACCTGCGGGACGTCGACGCCACCGCGTGCAGAGATATACGTTCTCAACCCGGTTGTGCTGTAACCCAATTCGAGAATGCTGCCACTACCCAGATGGATGCTCGCGTAGTCAGGTGCCGGCCGTCCGTCGACGGCCAGCGGCACCCGCGCGCCTGTCGCTGCCACCGTCATCGAACCGACGGCCCGCATAGCGAAACCCCCAGCGGTGACTTCGATGGTTGCTGCTCGAAAAGTGTTGCCTACGAGTCTGTTGGCGCTGTCGTGCGAGATCATGTCGACGGCGCCGGATCTTCCGACCCCGAGGGCGCCGTAGCCTCTCCGCCCGCGGTCCTGAACTGTGGCGAGCGGGCCGGTACGCGCAACCTCGAGCCAGGCCATGAATCCATTGTCCCGCAACAGCGCGGTGAAGACACCAAAATCATGCTTGCACCAAAATCATGCACGGACAAAGGTGACTGTGGTGCCGGGTAGAAGCAGCGCCGGCGGGCGGCGCTCGGCATCCCACACCGACAGTTCCGTCGTTCCGATCAACTGCCAGCCGCCCGGGGAGCTACGCGGGTAGACGCCCGAGAACGGTCCGGCCAACCCGACTGCACCGGCCGGGACCTGCCTGCGCGGGTCCGATCGACGTGGAACTTCGAGCTTTCTCTCGTTGCTGGTCAGATACGCGAAGCCGGGGGCGAAACCGATGAACGCGACGGTCCACGACGCAGACGTGTGAGCATCGATCACACCGTCGACCCCGAGGCCGGTCAGCTTGCCCACCTCTACGAGATCGGGGCCGTCGTAGCGGACCGGAATCTCGACAGCAGACCCGCTCTCGTCTGCTGTGAGTTCGATCGGTACGGCCCCACGTACCCATTTCTCCACCAGTTGGTGCGCGGTGATCGTGTTGTCGTACTCGATCAAGATGGTTCGCGCCGCGGGAATCAGGTCGATCACTCCGGGGATCCGACTGGCGTCGAGAGCCCTGAAGTTGCCCAGCACACTCGGCAGTTCGTCGTACTCGACGAGGACTGCGGATTCACCGGCGGGCAGGATCGCGATCATGTGAACGGCGTGATCTCGACATCGGAAGATTCGAGGAGAGCGCGGATTGCCACGGCCATGTCGACGGCTGCCGGACTGTCACCGTGCACGCACACCGATGCGGCAGCGACTTTCAACGTGCTCCCGTCGACTGCGTCCAACTCGCCGTCTACGACCATTCGCCGAACCCGTTCTGCAACAAGCGTCGGGTCGTGCAGAACGGCGCCCGACTCGGTGCGGGGGACCAAGGTGCCTTCCGCCGTGTACGCACGATCGGCAAAAGCCTCGGCGACCACGTCGAGACCGGCTTCGCGCGCCTCTTCCAGGAACACCGAACCTGGTAGTCCGAGAACAGGTAGCGAACTGTCGTAGGCAACGACGGCGGCGACCACGGCCCGCGCCTGCCGTCGGTGATGGACTATTGCGTTGTAGAGCGCGCCGTGGGGTTTGACGTACGTGACCCGCGATCCGGCGACACGAGCCAAACCGTCGAGTGCCCCCACTTGATAAATGACGTCGGCGGTGAGGTCCTTCGGGGAGACGTCGATGAAGCGTCTGCCGAAACCGGCGAGGTCTCGGTACCCCACCTGCGCGCCGATCCGGACGCCGCGGGCGGCGGCGGATTCGCAAGTCGCCAACAGCGTTGTCGGGTCGCCGGCATGGAATCCGCAGGCGATGTTCGCGCTGGTGACAAGTTCGAGCATGGCGTCGTCGTCGCCCAGGGTCCAGGCTCCGAAGCCCTCGCCGAGGTCGCTGTTCAGATCAACGCTGTAGCCCATACCTCGATTCTAGGTAGGTATGGGCTCTCGGTGTTCAGGCGTGCGCCGGAATCCGTCCGGCATTCTTGCGACGTGCGGATCCGAAGAGTCGGCATATCAGGTAGATCACGAACGAGACCGAGGTGACGAAACTCGAGACGGGAACGCCGGGGGCCAGCGAGAGAAGGATGCCGCCGACGGCTGCCAGTTCGGCGAACACGACGGAGAGGATCGTGGCCTTGAGTGGGCTTGCCGTGACGTACGCGGCGGCCGCTGCGGGGGTGATCAGCAGCGACATCACCAGCAGAGCACCGACGATCTGTACGCCGAGTGCTGCGGTGATGCCGACCAACACTGCGAACACGATCGACAGTGCCCGGACCGGAACACCGCGAGCTGCAGCAACTTCGGGGTCGGTGCTTGCGAACAGCAAAGGGCGGTAGATGAATCCGAGTGTGCCGATCACGATGACCGCGCACAGCAGCAGAAGTTCGAGACCGCTGTTTCCCGGCGCCACGATCTGTCCGACCAACAACGAGAAGCTGGTTCCCGTGCGACCGTCGTACGCCCAGAGGAACAACACCGACAGGCCGAGGCCGAAAGCCATGATCACGCCGATCACCGAATCTCGGTCGCGCGCTTTGGCTCCGAGCAGTCCGAACAGCACTGCCGCGACCACGGATCCGACGATGGCACCGAAGCCGACGCCCACACCGACGAGAAGTGCGGCGGATGCGCCCGTCAGTGACAGCTCACTCGTTCCGTGCACCGAGAACGACATCTGACGGCTCACGATCAGCGGCCCGATGATGCCGGCCAACAATCCGAGGATGGCACCGGCAATCAACGCCTGTTGGACGAAGTCGTACTGCAGTAGGTCGACGGTGGCGGACACGTCGAACATCCGCGACATCGCGTCGGTGAACTTGTTACTCACTGGTGGTGATCCTCATCAGAATGGTGAACGCCTTCTCCCGGGCGTAGTCCGCCTGCGCTGCCGAGCGCGTCGATGGCGTCTCCGGTGCCGATCACGACGAGGCGGCCACGAACCTGCAACACTTCGACGTCGGTGTTGTACAGATCCGAGAGAACCTCGGACGTCATCACTTCGGCCGGCGTCCCGATCCGGAATTTACCGTCCACCAGATAGAGCACTCGATCCACCAACGGCAGGATCGGATTGATCTCGTGCGTCACGAACAGCACCGCGGTGTCATGGCTGCGCCGCCGCTTGTCGATCAGCGTCGAGACCAGGTGCTGGTTGGCGAGGTCAAGGCTGAGCAGCGGCTCGTCGCACAACAGGATCCGCGGGTCGCCGACCAAAGCCTGTGCGATTCGCAGTCGCTGCTGCTCACCGCCGGACATGGAACCGATGGGAGCGTCGGCGAACGACTGGGCGCTGACCTGTGCGATGGCGTCGTCGACGATCTTGCGGCGACGACCCCGACGCAGTAGGCCCGTACCCCACTGGTGACCGTCGACGCCGAGGCCGACCAGGTCGCGGCCGCGGAGCGGGAGGCCGTCGTCGATCGATTTCTGCTGCGGGATGTACCCGACGTGTGAGTTCCCGGCCCGTGCCGGCGTGCCGACGATCTGTGCACTACCGCCGCTGAGTTGTAGTTGGCCCAGCAGAATCTTCAGGAGCGAGGTCTTGCCCGACCCGTTCGGCCCGAGTACGGCGATGAACTCACCTGGCTGTACCTCGAGATCGAGCCCGTCCCACAATGTGCGGGCGCCGAAGGACAATCGAGCGTCCTTCAGCGTCACAGCGGGCACGGAGGCCGCTGAAGGCGCGATGTTACCAGAAGGCACGGTGTTACCAGGGGGCACAGGAGTATTCGCGGAAGTTTCTGTCACAAGCCGATCGGTTCTTCTCGGAAATGGTGGGGCAAATAATTACTGGGCAGAGAGGGCGTTTGCGAGCGACTCCGCGGTCTGCGTCTGCCACTGAATGTAGTCCAGGTCCTCGGGGAGAGTCTCCGTAACCTCGACGACGGGCACTCCGGCGGTTTCGGCGGTGGTGCGCATATCCTGGGTCACTTTGTCCTGTGTCTGGATGTTGTAGACCAATGCGCGGGCCTGCTTCTCCGAGAGGAGTTGGCGGGTTGCGGCGATTGCGGCCGGTGACGGATCGTTGCCGTCTTCGATGGCGCTGGTGAACTCCTCGGGAGTTGCGTCCTTCAGTTCAGCTGCGACCAGGAGGTAGTGCGCGATCGGCTCGGTCTGAGCCACCGGTGCGCCCGCGTGGGCAGCGGCGATGGAATCGGTGATCGCTGTGACGCCGGCGAGCTTCTGGCTGTATGCCTTCGCGTTGTCCTCGTAGGTCGCCGCGTTGTCCGGATCGAGAGCGCTCAGCTGATCGGCCACCGAATGTGCGACGGCGTCGACGGTCGGGATGTCGAACCAGACGTGTTCGTTGACTGCGCCGTGGGTGTGACCGTCATGCGATTCGCCCGCGGTTTCGCCGGCGTGG
Organism: Rhodococcus sp. WY5; assembly: GCF_018588185.1. Lineage (NCBI taxonomy): Bacteria > Bacillati > Actinomycetota > Actinomycetes > Mycobacteriales > Nocardiaceae > Rhodococcus > Rhodococcus sp. WY5. The sequence continues at coordinate 351,628 of NZ_JAAMPR010000001.1, read as the reverse complement.
ATGCCGCCGTCGAGCAGGTTGTAGGCGTTGACCGTCTTCTGCTCGCCCTTGCCTGCGTCGAGGACGTCGGTGATGAACTGGTCGTAGCCGCCACCGTTGTAGACGACGAGCGATGCGTCGGTGATCTTGGCGGCATCGGCGGGAGTCGCCTCGAACGAGTGCGGGTCCGCGGACGGCTCGTTGATGATCGACGTCACGGTCAGCTTGTCGCCGGCGACGGCCTGCGCGACGTCGCCCCACACGTTCGTCGATGCGACGACGGTGATGCCGTCGTCCTTCGAGGAGGTTGAGCTGCACGCGGTGAGCGCGAATGCTGCGGCGACCGAGACGGCCGCGAGGGCGGTGGCGGTGCGGAATTTCGACGACGAACGCACGTGCTTTTCTCCTGAACAAAGGCTGGGCTAAATGCTATTGGAAACCGTTACCGTTACACATTAGCGCATAGTCGCTGGTAGTTCACCTTCGGTTCAGCCCCAACGCGCCGTCTGCGGGCACTACGGCTAACGTCCGTTTATGCCCCGGTCCCGTCAGCCACGCCGTCAAGCCACTTTGGCGTCGCTTGCCGCCGAGCTCAATGTGTCGAGAACTACAGTCTCGAACGCGTACAACCGACCCGATCAGCTCTCCGTCGAGCTGCGGGATCGAGTGCTCCAAGCGGCCAAGCGACGCGGATACCCCGGACCTGATCCGGTCGCCCGCTCCTTGCGAACTCGCAAAGCCGGCGCCGTCGGTCTCCTGCTCACCGAAGCACTCAGTTATTCGTTCCGCGACCCGGCCGCCATGAGCTTCCTGGCCGGTCTCTCGGAATCATGTGAGGACGCCGGCCAGGGCTTGCTGCTCATTCCGGCCGGGCCCGGGCGCGACGAGGTGGATGCTGCGGCCGTGGTCCAGCAGGCGGGCGTCGACGGCTTTGTCGTCTACTCGGTGGCCGACGACGACCCGTATCTCGCTGCCGTGCTCGAGCGTCACATTCCGATCGTCGTCTGCGACCAGCCCCGCGAGATTCCCGGTGCATCCCTCGTGGGCATCGACGACCGCGCTGCCATGCGCAAGGTCGCCGACTACCTCATCGGGCTCGGCCACCGCGACATCGGCGTGCTCTGCATGAGGCTGGGGCGCGACCGGATGGACGGCGTCGTCAGCCAGGAACGACTCAAGTCCCCACACTTCCACGTCCAGCGTGAGCGGATCGAAGGAGTGCGCGACGCGATGGTGGCGTCCGACATGGACCCACTCTCACTCACCGTGATCGAGCGGTACGTCCACACATCGCAGTCCGGGCACTCGGCGGCGGCGGAAGCTCTCGCGACCAACCCCGAGATCACCGCACTGGTCTGCACCACCGACGTGCTGGCTCTCGGCGCCTTGGACTGGGCGCGCTGGCAGGGCATAGATGTACCTGGCCAACTGTCGATCACCGGATTCGACGGCGTCGACGAGGCGCTGCGCGAATCACTGACAACGGTGCGCCAGCCCCAGGAAGAGAAGGGCCGGCGTGCCGGTGCGCTCCTGATGTCGCCGTCCGGATCCGGCGTTCCGATAGTCGAGATGCTCGACACCGAACTACTGGCCGGGCGAACATCAGGTCGGATCAAGGGGTAGCGCTCACGCCAGGAGTTGGGCGCAGCGCAACAAGCCCAGATGGCTGTACGCCTGGGGGTGGTTGCCCAGTGAGCGTTCCGCGATGGGGTCGTACTCCTCCGCGAGCAGTCCGGTGGGACCCGCTGCCGCGACCAACTGGTCGAACAGTGCCTCTGCTTGCAGGCGTTGCCCGATCAGTAGGTATGCCTCGACGAGCCAGGCGGCACAGAGATGGAATCCACCTTCGATGCCGGGCAGGCCGTCGTCGTGATGGTAGCGGTATACCGTTGAGCCGCTGCGTAGTTCGGCCTCGGTGGCTACGACGGTCGCTGCAAAGCGCGGATCCGTCGGATCGATCAGCCCCGACAGCCCGATGTGCAGAGTCGCCGCGTCGAGATCGGTACCGTCGTAGGCTGCGGTGTACGACTGGACGTCGTCCTTCCAGCCCTTGTGTCGTACTTCGTCGGCGATCTGGTCACGCAGTTCCACCCACTCGGGCAGGGCCTCGCGAGAAAAGCGGGTCGCAAGATCGACGGCGCGGTCGACGGTGACCCAGCCCATAACCTTGGAATAGACGTGGTGGCGCGGGTTGTCGCGAATTTCCCAGATGCCGTGATCGGGTTCGAACCAGCGCCGCTGCACTGCTTCGACCATGGCGCACACCAGTTCCCAGTCGCGGTCGCTCAAAGGATCGGGATCACCGGCCTTTTCGCGTGCATTCGCCAGTTCGACGATGAGCTCGACGATCGGGCCGAACACGTCCAGTTGAACCTGCTGATTCGCGGCGTTTCCGACGCGGACCGGCCGGGAGCCGGCGTATCCGGGGAGTGAATCGATGACGGCCTCTGGCGGTAGCGAAGTCCCGTGGAGCGTGTAGAGGGGGTGCAGGCGCTCGGGTCCCGGCAGTGTTTCGAGCACGCGGTGGACCCAGTCCAGGTAGTTCTCGGCCTCGTCGGTGGATCCGACGCTCACGAGAGCTGTTGCGGTGAGGGCGGCGTCGCGCAACCAGCAATAGCGGTAGTCCCAGTTGCGGACTCCGCCGATCTCTTCCGGCAGGGACGTCGTCGCGGCAGCCATGATGGAACCGGAATCGGCGTGGACCAGCCCGCGCAAGGTCAGTGCAGAGCGTTTCATCAAGTCCGGCTTCAGCTTCGGGAGTTCGAGCGTCTTGGCCCAATCGGACCAGTAGGCCTCCGAGGTCGCTCGACGCTCGAGCTCCGGAACGTCGGACGGGCCGATTTCTTCTGTTCCGCAGCGCAATTCGAGGACGACGTCACCCTTGGACGGCTCGACGATGGCGTGGGCGGTCTGCTGGTTTCCGTCGGTGGCGATGTTCCACAGCACACCGGGGGAGCGGAGCACGTACGGCTCGTTGGTGCCGAGGACCCGAATGCCCTCGTCGACGACCTCGAGCGTGACCTGACCCTGGCCGAACTCGGGACGGGGTGCAAACGAGACGATCGCGTCGGCCTGACCGGAAATGATGCGGGTCAGGTCGGTTCGTCCCTGTGGGACGTCGTGGGGGAGGTAGTCGGTGACGGACAGGCTCGCCCAGCGGGTCTGAACTGTCATCGTGCTGTCGATGTACTTCTGGCTCAGCGGCAAGGCTGTGCGTCGAGGCCCGACCGAGAAGTGGCCGGCCCCGGTTCCGCCGAGAAGGTGTGCGAAGACGGCCGCTGAATCCGGTTCCGGGTGACACAACCAGGTCAGCGTCGCATCCGGGGTCACCAAAGCGACGGTGCGCGGACTGGCGAGCATCGAGAGCCGCTCGATGGGCGGAGCGTCGGCGCCGGAAAGCCACGTACGACGCTCGTCGAGCAGGAACGCCAGAGCAGCAGCGACGTCCTCGGTGCTGTCGACGCGATAGTCGGCGACGGTGTCCCCGCTGCCGACCTTGATTCCGATGTCCGGCCCCTGAAGCCTGCTGAACGCCTTTTCGTCGGTCACGTCGTCGCCGATGAAGACGGCAGCGGTTGCGCCGTCCTGATGGCGAATCAAGTCGAGTGCGTGCCCCTTGTCGGTGGCGATGACAGCCAACTCGACCACCGATTTGCCCTCGGTGACCTGAACGCCTGGCCAGAGTGCCGATTCGGTGCGGACGGCGATGAGCGCCTTCTCGGCGTCGTCGGCACTGGTGTTGCGTACGTGCAGTGCAACGCTGGCGGGCTTCTTCTCCACCGTTGCCCCAGGGGTGTCGGCGGCGATTCGGCCCAACTCGGTGACGATCTCGTCGAGCAGTTTCCTGGCGTCGGCGTCGATCGCGTGAACGAATCCGATGTCGAACTCGGAGCCGTGGCTGCCGACCAATTGCACTTCGGCGGGAAGTCGGGACAGCGCAGCCAGATCCTTGAGGGCGCGGCCCGAGATCACGGCAGCCGTCGTCGACGCGAGGCTGGCGAGAGAGCGAAGCGCACGCACCGTTTCCGCCCGGGGATACGCCTTGTCCGGGTTGGCGACGATGGGTGCCATCGTCCCGTCGTAGTCGGAGGCTACGAGCAGACGCGGCGTGCGTGCCACGCCTGACAGCGCTCGGCGGAGTTCGATGGACAGATCTTGTGCGCTCACCTCTTCAAATCTAGGTGATGCAGCGACTCCTGGCTCGATACGTTTCCGGCCGATCAGTGCAAAAATGACAGATGCGACAAAGGATGTCTATTCGGGTTTCCGAGTTCCGTCACCGAGCAGCAGTTCAACCGTCAATTCCAGTCGATTGGCGACATCGGTAGCCGAAGAGCGTCGCGTGAGCCATGCCACCAAATTGGACAGCCACACATCGGAGATCACGCGCGCGATCGCCAACTGCTCTTCGGTTGGCTCCTCTTCGGTCATCGCTCGTGCGAAGAGGCGGTCCATCAACTGGCCCACCTGATCGACCTCGGCCGCTGCGGAGGCGTCGGCGAACATGAACGCGCGAGTCATCGCTTCGGTGAGGAGCGGATCGCGCTGCATCGCGCGGGTGATGAGGCTGAGGATCAGCTGCATCCGCTCGAGCGGACTGGTTCCAGGCGGGATCTTGCCCTTGGAATCGATCTTCTCGAATTCGCGTGCCAGGGCGGACACCAGTAGGTGAACCTTGGACGGGAAGTAGCGATAGAGCGTTCCGACTGCGACGTCGGCACGCTCGGCCACGGCGCGCATCTGAACAGCCTCGTAGCCCCCCTTGGACGCCAAGGCGAGTGTTGCGTCGAGAATCCGCTTGCGGCGTTCACGTTGCGCGTTGGAGCTGAGATCGTCGTCCCCGAGCGTTGCAGAAGCAACCGCGTTGGAGCGGGATCGGGATGTTGTGGTCATCGACAAATTCCTTCGCGCCTTGACTCTTGGCCAGGTGTCATATTAGAACACGTTCTAAACAATTGTGTCACTTATCGAGAGGCGGGAACCAGTTGTGACAATCGCCACGACCGATGAACAGCGGGCGGTCCAGGAATCGATAGAGGCCTGGGCTCGCTCGGCCACGCCGATGGACATGGTACGCCGTGGACCAGCAGTTTCGTGGCGGGAGAAATGGTCCGAGTTCGCGTCTCTCGGGATATTTTCGGTCGCCGTTCCCGAAGCGGTAGGCGGAGCCGGGGCCGAAATCGTCGATCTCGCAGCAATGCTCGAGCAGGCGGCAATCGAACTCGTGCCGGGTCCTGTTCTCACGACTGCACTCGCAGCTCTGGTGGTGGGGCGTAGTTCGTCGCCCGCTGCCAAGCGATGGTCCGAAACGCTCGCCGACGGTGCGCTGCCGTGTGCCGTCGTATTGGACGAAAGTCCAGTTGCGGCAACGGCGAATGCGTCCGGCGGCATCGAGCTTCATGGCGAAGGAGGTTACGCCTGGGGCGGCGATTCGGGCGTATCGGTACTCGTGTCGGCGGGCGTCGTGTCCGAAGACGAAGGCTCGCGTGTCGTCTGGGCTCTCGTCGACGGAGACGGCGAAGGCGTGACCTACGAAGCGGTCGACACGATCGACAAGTCGCGACCACTGGCGCGAGTCTCCTTCGATCGAGTGACGGTCGATGCCGACCGAATCCTCGATGACATTGCGCCAGGATCGGTTTCCGACCTAGCGGCGGTACTTGGGGCTGCCGAAGCTGCCGGAATTGCGGCGTGGAGCCTGCGTACTGCGGTGGAGTACGCGAAGATTCGCGAACAATTCGGAAAGCCCATCGGCTCGTTCCAGGCGATCAAACACATCTGCGCCGAAATGCTGTGTCGCGTAGAGAATGCCGGAGCCGTCGCCTGGGATGGTGCGGTCGCTGCCGAGTCGGGCGACGAACTTCCGATCGCCGCAGCAGTGGCCGCCGCGGTGTCGCTGGATGCCGCTGTCGACACGGCAAAGGACTGCATTCAAGTGCTCGGCGGCATCGGATTCACCTGGGAGCACGAGGCGCACTTCTACCTTCGTCGAGCACTGTCGCTCCGGCAGATTCTGGGCGGATCGTCTCATTGGCGCGCACGCGTCGCGGAATTGACGATCGGCGGCGCACGGCGTCACCTTCAGATCGACTTGAGTGAGCTCGAATCCGACCGGTCCGAAATTCGCGAAGAGGTAGCGCAATTGGTGGCGCTGCCCGAATCCGAGCAGCGCAACGCGTTGGCCGAATCGGGCTACCTTGCACCGCACTGGCCCAAGCCGTACGGCCGGGGCGCCAAGGCCGCGCAACAGATTCTGATCGAAGAAGAATTGGCGGCCGTCGGTATCGGCCGACCCGATCTGGTGATCGGCTGGTGGGCAGTGCCGACCATCCTCGAGCACGGCAGTGCGGAGCAGATCGAAAGATTTGCGACTCCGACGCTCAAGGGCGAGATCACCTGGTGCCAGCTCTTCAGCGAACCCGGTGCAGGTTCGGATCTTGCGGCACTGCGCACGACCGCGGAAAAGGTCGACGGCGGTTGGAAGCTGAACGGCCAGAAAGTCTGGACTTCGCTTGCGCGTGAAGCTGACTGGGCCATCTGCCTCGCCAGGACCGATCGCGAGGTGCCCAAACACAAGGGCATCACGTACTTCCTTCTCGACATGAAGACGGCCGGGATTCGGATCTCGCCGCTGCGTGAGATCACCGGCGATGCCCTGTTCAACGAAGTCTTCCTCGACGACGTCTTCGTGCCGGACGAGTGCGTCGTCGGCCAGCTCGGCGGAGGCTGGAAACTGGCCCGAACGACCCTCGCCAACGAGCGGGTCGCAATGAGCGGTGGCTCTTCGCTCGGCGGTGCGATGGAGGAATTGCTCGAGCTGGCCGGCGACCCCGATCCTGTGGTTGCAGACAAGCTCGGTGGGCTGATCGGAACCGCCATGGTGGGCTCACTGCTGGAATTGCGCACGACACTGCGGCAATTGGATGGTCAGGATCCGGGCCCGGCTTCGAGCGTCCGCAAGCTGGTGGGCGTGCGCCAGCGTCAGAATGTCGCGGAGTTCGCCATGGAATTGGGTGGTACTGCCGGGTGGGTGGAGGGCCCGCTTTCGCGTGAGTTCCTCAACACGCGCTGCCTGTCGATTGCCGGCGGAACCACGCAGATTCTGTTGACCGTCGCCGCGGAGAGAATTCTGGGCCTGCCCCGTGATTAGACGGCGTGAGTAGAGACCTTTAGAAATGTCCACGTTGGTGATACAACTAGAACACGTTCTACATCAGAGACAGGATTGCCAGCGTGGACTTCACTCCCGATGAAACCCAGGAAGCGGTAGCCGAGGTGGCTACCGCGCTCCTTGCCCGCGAACTGGAGCCGGACGCGCTCTGGGCGGCATTCGCCGATGCCGACCTGCTCACGCTGGCCCTGCCCGAGCGTCTGGGCGGCGAGGGACTCTCCGTCGCCGACGTCGGTTCCCTCCTCGTCGAGGTCGGCCGGGCCGCCGCTCCAATTCCGGCTCTCGCAACCCTCGGCTTCGGTGTACTCCCCATAGTCGCTCTGGGGACCGACGCTCAACAGGACGAATTGCTCACCGGAGTCGGCGCCGGACGGGTGTTCACCGCGGCGCTCGGTGAGCCGGGTCAGCAGTTCCCGGCACAGCCGTCGACCACCGCCCATCAGTCGGGCGACTGGTATCGCGTCAGCGGGACGGTGCTTGCCGTGCCTTTCGCGGCGAGCGCACACAGAATCCTTGTGCCCACCGACGCCGGAGTCGTTCTCGTCGATCCGACCGCCGCCGGCGTCGCATTGACGCCGACTCCCAGTGCGTCCGGCAGTCCGGAGTTCGCAGTCACCATGGACGAGGCAGTCGGTGAACTTCTCGGTGCCGGCGAGGAAGCCGTCCAGACGCTGTACCGGATCGCCACGGCAAGCATCGGAGCCGTTGCAGACGGTTTGGTGTCCGGCGCCGTCGATCTCACTGCGGCACATGTCGGCTCGCGTGAGCAATTCGGTAAGCCGCTCGCCACGTTCCAGGCAGTCTCACAACAGATAGCCGACGCGTACGTCACCTCCCGGACCCTTCATGTCGCGGCGTTGTCGGCGTCCTGGCGCGTGTCGGAGGGCCTGGACGCCCAGTCGGACCTCGACGTCATGGCGTACTGGATCGCCCAAGAAGTGCCTGCCACGATGCAGGTGCTTCACCACCTGCACGGTGGTCTGGGCGTCGACGTCACGTATCCACTTCATCGTTACTACTCGACTGCAAAAGACCTGGCACGCCTGCTCGGCGGTGCTTCGCAGCGACTCGACCTCGTGGGGGCCCGGTGTTCATCGATCTGACCGACAGTCAGCGCGCATTGCAAGCTGAACTTCGACGCTACTTCTCGACGCTGATCTCGCCCGAAGAGGCCAAGATCATGCGCGTGGAGCGGCATGGCCCTACCTATCGCGAGGTCATCCGTCGTATGGGCAAGGACGGCTGGCTCGGCGTCGGCTGGCCGGTGGAGTTCGGCGGACGTGGGTTCGGTGAAGTCGAGCAGCAGATTTTTGTCAACGAGGCTGTGCGGGCGGATGTCCCACTGCCTTCGGTGACGTTGCAGACCGTCGGTCCGACCCTGCAGAAGTACGGCAGCGAGGAGCAGAAGCAGAAATTCCTGCCCGCGATCCTCGCCGGTGAAGTGCACTTCGCGATCGGCTACACCGAACCGGAAGCCGGCACCGACCTTGCAGCACTGCGCACTTCGGCGGCACGAAATGGTGACGAGTACGTCGTCAACGGCCAGAAAATTTTCACCACCGGCGGGCATGACGCCGATTACGTGTGGCTCGCCGTGCGGACAGGGTCTGCCGATTCACGGCACCGCGGCATCTCCATCCTGATCATGGACACCAAAGATCCCGGCTACACCTGGACCCCGATCATCACCTGCGACGGTGCGCATCACGTCAACGCCACCTACTACGAGGACGTTCGCGTTCCGGCGAACATGCTTGTGGGTGAGGAGAATCAGGGCTGGCGCTTGATCACGACGCAGCTCAACCACGAGCGCGTCATGCTCGGTCCGGCAGGTCGTGTCGCAGGGATTTACGACCACGTCTTCGATTGGGCCAAGCGTGAAAACCTGCTTGATCACGTTGACGTACGACGCGCGCTCGGTGAGATTCACGCGACGTATCGCCTCAACGAACTGCTCAACTGGCAAGTGGCATCGAGTGATTCGGAGTCGGTGGACATTGCCGACGCTTCGGCAACCAAAGTATTTGCGACCGAACGCATCCAGCGAGTCGGTCGACTCGCGGAAGAGATCGTCGGACGGTACGGAAATCCGATCGATCCCGAAACAGCTGATCTCATGGAGTGGCTGGACATGCAGATCAAGCGCAACCTGGTGATCACCTTCGGCGGTGGAGTCAACGAGGTGATGCGCGAATTGATCGCTACCGCCGGCCTGAAGCTTCCCCGCGTTCCGAGATAGGAAACAAATCGTGTCAGATCCCATTCTCACTGCTGCCGAGCGGGTTCGAGAGGACGGGCCAAGCGCTCCTCGCGCCGGCCGGGACCCCGTGAACTTGCCGATGATCCGCAACTGGGTCGAGGCGATCGGTGACGAGAACCCGATCTACGTCGACGAATCGGCCGCCCGCGCCGCCGGACACGACGGAATAGTCGCGCCGCCGGCGATGGCGCAGGTATGGACGATGCGCGGTCTGGGGGCAATTCGAGAAGCCGACGATCCGTTGGGCCGGATGACGGACATCCTCGACGAGGCCGGATTCACGTCCGTCGTCGCGACCAACTGCGATCAGATCTACCACCGCTACTTGAAGCCGGGTGAAGAAGTCACCATCTCCTCGGTGTTGGAAGACGTTGTGGGACCCAAGAAAACAGGTCTTGGTCAAGGATGGTTCTTCACTACTCGCAGCTTCTGGCGGGTCGGCGAAGAACTGGTCTCGGAGATGATGTTCCGGATCTTGAAGTTCGCGCCGCCAGTCAGCGAGAGTTCCTCCACTGACGTGCCTGCGGACCTGGACGCATCTCGAATGCTGCGTCCGACAGCATCCCTCGACACGCAGTTCTTCTGGGACGGTGTCGCCGCACACGAGTTACGTATTCAACTGCGTGCGGACGGGTCGGTACAGCACCCGCCGGTGCCCGCGATCTGGAAGGACAAGTCGGAGCAGACCGACTACGTGGTCGCGTCAGGTCGGGGAACGGTCTTCAGCTTTGTCGTTCACCACGCCCCCAAGGTTCCTGGTCGGTCGTTGCCGTTCGTCGTGGCCCTGGTCGAACTGCCCGAGGGTGTGCGGATGCTCGGCGAATTGCGCGGTATCGATCCATCGAGTGTGTCGATCGGGATGGAGGTGGAGGCGATCTACCTCGACTTCCCCGGAGACGAAGAGACCGGGGGAACTCCCTGGACTCTGTACGCCTGGCAGCCGGTTTCGGTGTCTGCGGTTTCTGCGGTGAAGGAGTGACGATGACTTCGACGACGGATATCACTGTGGGAGAGGTTCTTCCGCAGCTTTCGATTTACGGCGACCCGACGTTTGTGGTCTCGGCGGCGCTCGCTACCCGCGATTTTCAAGATGTTCACCACGACCGCGATCTCGCACAGAAACGCGGCTCGAAAGACATTTTCGTCAACATCCTCACCGACACCGGCTTGGTGCAGCGATTCGTGACCGATTGGGCAGGACCGCGGGCTGTACTCACGTCGATCAAACTCCGCCTCGGAGTCCCCTGGTACGCCTACGACACCTTGACGCTCTCCGGAACGGTGACCTCCTACGACGAGGATCTCGTATCGCTCGCGGTGGTCGGCAAGAACAGCCTGGGAGATCACATCACCGCACAGGTCACACTGGCATTTCCGGCGTCGGGCTCGAATGGAGACATTGAAAACGGAGACATTGAATGAGCGCATTGTCCGGCAAGGCAGCGATCGTCGGAATCGGAGCCACGGATTTCTCGAAGGACTCCGGTCGCAGTGAACTGCGACTGGCCGCCGAGGCTGTTCAAGCCGCGTTGGACGACGCCGGTCTGACACCCGCCGACGTCGACGGTCTTACCTCGTTCACCATGGACACCAACACCGAAGTGGCAGTGGCTCGTTCGGTGGGGATTCCGAACCTCAAGTTCTTCAGCCGCATTCACTACGGAGGCGGTGCCGCTGCGGCGACGATTCAGCAGGCCGCCATGGCTGTTGCCACCGGCGTCGCAGACGTCGTCGTCGCTTACCGCGCGTTCAACGAGCGATCGGGTGCCCGTTTCGGGCAGGTGAACTCCGGCCTTGTGGCGCAGGTCAATTCGTCGGGAACGGACAACGCCTTTTCCTATCCTCACGGATTGGGTACTCCCGCATCCTTTGTCGCGATGGTCGCGCAGCGATACATGCACGTATACGGAGCGTCCAGCGAGGACTTCGGTCGAATCGCCGTCGCCGACCGTAAGCATGCAGCCACCAATCCGAAGGCGTTCTTCTACGGAAAACCGATTACCCTCGAGGACCATCAGAACTCGCGATTCATCGCTGAACCTTTGCATCTCCTCGATTGCTGCCAGGAATCCGACGGCGGCATCGCCATCGTCGTCACCTCGGCAGAACGAGCCAAAGATCTGAAGAACACCCCTGCCGTTATCGCTGCCGCCGCACAGGGCAGCGGGGCAGATCAATACATCATGACCAGCTATTACCGCGACGGTTTGACCGGCCTACCGGAGATGGGCCTTGTCGGCGATCAGCTCTGGTCACAAAGTGGGCTGCGCCCGTCGGACATGCAGACGGCGATCTTCTACGACCACTTCACGCCCTATGTTCTGATGCAGCTCGAGGAACTCGGTTTCTGCGGTAGGGGAGAGGCCAAGGACTTCATCGCCGGTGGCGCAATCGAACTCGGAGGCAAGCTTCCGATCAACACCCATGGTGGACAGCTCGGCGAGGCGTACATTCACGGGATGAACGGTATCGCCGAGGGTGTTCGGCAGATCCGCGGTACTTCGGTCAACCAGGTCGACTCCGTCGAGAATGTACTGGTGACTGCGGGAACGGGCGTTCCGACATCGGGGCTTGTGCTGACTCGCTGATTATCGTGGGCACAGCTTCATCAAGCGTCACGGCCGGTTGGCACCGCATCGAGGTCTCCTTCGATGCGGTGCTCGGTCCGTGTTCTGTTGTCGCCAAAGAGGTTTGACCTCTCACGTTTTGAAGGTGGTGTTCGCCGGCCTGGGTTGCTGCCCGGGGTCGATCGAGGGCGGCGGGATGAACCAGGGTTTGTTGTCGACTCCTATTCGGATTTCCCATTTCCCGACGAACCCTGATTTTCGGTGCATCAGTCGGTGGTGTGAACGGCACAGCAGGACCAGGTTGTTCATCACCGTCGGGCCACCGTTGGCCCAGTGCCGGATATGGTGCGCATCCGTCCAGGCGGGCACGCATGTGCAGCCCGGGAAGGCGCAGCCTCTGTCGCGGGCAATCAACGCAGTCCGTTGTTCGGCGTTGACCAACCTCTTTCCTGGTTTCGCATCCAAGGGCGCGCCGTGATTGTCGAGCAGGACGGTGGAGAGGAAGCAGTCACACCCGAGGAGTCTGGTCTGCGATACGGACAGTGGTCCGAGCCAGGGCATGTGCCCGACATCGAGATCCGACGCAGACGTTTCACCATCAGCAGTGGAGGGTGTTGCGGCGCAGTCCCGATGCTCAGCGAGATCCCGGGCGTTGATGTGCACGTTCACGTGCGGGCGTTGGCCGCCGTCGGTTCCGGTTTTGGCGCAGTCGAGGTAGCGGCGGATCAGTTCGGTGAACCCGTCCGCGGTGCGTTTTGCCGCCGACCGGGCGTCGGGGGTTCCGTCCGGTGCCGGGGTGGGCATCGTCAGATTCGACAACGCCGAGAGCAGCATTTCGCCGGTGAGGGCGTCGAAATCGCCGCGCACCACCACCCGACCGTTCAATGTCGACGCGATCCGCAACTCATTGAGATCGACATCCTCGGCGGGTGGAATCTCATCCGATTCGAACAACCGCTCCAAGGTCGCGATCACGTTCCGCACCTTCGTGGTCGTCGCCTCCACCCCGGACGCGGCAGCCAACAACAAATCGATACAGCGAGGGAGCGCTTCCTCCGGCATGCCTTTCGGTGGTGATTCACAGAACGCCACGATCAACACGGCATGATCGAACGAGCAATCCCCGCCATCGAACCGAGCCGCGACCGCCGGAAACGGCCGCAAAGCGGCACCCAGCGCGGCGATCTTCTTCCCGTCCCGAACCTGCAGCATCGTGTTGGCCGCCAACCACGAACCGACCCCGCGGCTGGCGATCACCTGATCATCCGGGCGCATCGAGAGTTCGTCGACCACCGCCACCCGCACAGCTTCGAGACGAAGAATCTCCGCGCTCGCCGACACCGCAGCAGCGCGCAACTCGGCAGCAGTCAACTGCCACAGGCGTCCACGTAACCCCACCGCAGAACCTGACACCACATCCGACAACAAGACGCTCATTGAATCCCCCGATCCCCTCCCCAAATCATACTCGAACATGCGTTCGAGTCAAGAGGTGCTTTTGGGCTCGCTCTAGGATCGCTGGATGTTCACGTTGACTACGGAACGCCTTGTTCTTCGAGATTTCACTGCCGCGGATGAAGGTGCCGTCCATCAGTACGCATCCGACCCTGCCGTCTGTAGATATGTTGATTGGGGGCCGAACACCCCTGCGGTGACCAGGGCGTTCCTGGCTGACGCTGCACTAGAAGCTGCGCTCGTCGAACGTCGAACGTTCACCCTGGCCATCACGTCGAAGGCTGACGGAACGGTCATCGGTTCGGTAGCTGTGTGGGAAGTATCCGCCGCGCACCGGCGGGCGGAACTCGGTTTTGTCGTGAACCCGAAGTTCCAAGGGCGAGGCTATGCGTCGGAGGCGGGGCGTGCGGTCCTGGGACTCGCCTTCGCTCGCCTTCGCTCGCCTGGGAGCACAGCGAGTGCAGGCAACGTGTCGTCCGGAGAATTCGGCGTCGGCGTCGGTGCTCACCAAAATCGGAATGGAGGAGGAGGGGCGAATGAGGGCACACATGGTGATCCGGGGGACCGCGGTGGATTCGCTGCTTTTTGCTGCAACACGACCCGCCGCCGTACAGCCAGAGATCACGTCATCTCACTTCGCGTGACCTTCCCGGGCCCTGGTGCGATACTCGAACCATGTTCGAGGATGCCTTGCTCATCGACGCGGCCGGCCGGCCCACTATGCAGCATCACCAGGCCTTTTCTCGGGACTGGGACCGCATCAAGGAGTGGTCCGACAACATCTACATGCCGTATACGGTCACGCCGATCGGAAGTCGGTTGAAGCCGGCTTCGGACATGTACTCCGCGGCAGTCGGCAAGATCGACGTCACCAGATTCTGTTACGGGATTCCGGTCTCCGTCGGTGAATGTTCGCCTGAGGCCGGAAACATTCTGGTTCTGACGACTATCAGAGGCAACGGTCGACATGCCCTCGGCGGAGGAACTGCGGTGAATACTGCCGTGGGGGAGACCTTTGTCGCCGACTGTAGCCGGACCGACTACTTCGTCGAATTCGACGAAGATCATCTGCAGCTGAATCTCACTGTGCCGCATCAGCTTGTCGCCGATCACGCCATGCAATGGTTCGGGTCGTTTCCCGACGACCGTCTGTGGCGGCACAAGTGCACCATTGGCGGGCGGGGCTCGAGTTGGCTGGCATTGATGGACTACGTCGTTCGCGCAATTGCAGAGTCGCCTGAGGCGATGTCGAGCGAAAGGCTGGGTGCCAGGGTTCAAGAACTCATCGCGGCTCAGCTTCTCGACGAGTGGGCGACGCAGGCCGGGTTGCAACTCGGCGTCGACGTCGCCTCCGCCGAACCGGCCTACGTGCGATCGGCAGAGGAGTACATCGATACGTTTGCTCGCTCGGTGCCGACGGCGTCGGAGGTCGCGGCTGCGGTGGGTGTCAGTGTCCGGGCGCTCACTGCGGGATTTCGACGGTACCGAGACACCACGCCGGGGCAACGATTGCGCGCGCGTCGGCTGGAGGGGGTACGCAGCGAACTGTTGCGTTCCGACGGGAGAACCGTTTCGGAGATCGCAAACGCCTGGGGCTACGTCAATCTGGGCATGTTTGCGGCCGCCTACCGGAAACGGTTCGGAGAGTTGCCTTCCGAGACTCGGAACCCACTCTGAGGGCAGTTGTTTGAATGGTCATGACGATCGGTTTACGCACTCGATGAACTGCCGTGATCCGTTGTTTCGTGTCGGAGCGTTCTGCAAGGATTGAAATCGAACGTGACAGCAATCCCACGAGCTAGGAGTACGTCATGGCAACTCGACTCAATCCGTACATCAGCTTCAACGGCAATGCCCGTGAGGCGTTGGAGTTCTACAAAGAAATCTTCGGTGGCACGCTGGCGCTGAGCACGTTCGGTGAGTTCGGCAATCCCGGTGAAGGCGGCGACAAGATCATGCACGGAATGCTCGAAACCGATCAGGGATACACCCTGATGGGTGCCGACACTCCGCCCGGCATGCCGTACAACCCCGGCGACAACATCACGGTCAGCCTCAGCGGCGACGACGGCGATGTGCTGCGCGGGTACTGGGAGCAACTGTCGGGAACAGGTACGGTCAGCGTTCCGCTCGAGAAGCAGATGTGGGGCGACGAATTCGGCGCCTGTACAGACAAATTCGGTATTTCCTGGCTGGTGAATATCGGAGCGCCCCAGAGCTGACTCCAGACTCTGCCCGGTTCTGCCGAAACGAGACAGTTTTCCTGCCGTTTCGAGGCAGAGCCGGGTGTGTGATCGCCGTTACATTCTGTTCGACAAGACAAGTTGCAAGTCGGATGGAGAAATGCAGTGACGATCGAAGATATTGCGCGGAAGCCCCTTTCGAAGCAGCACCTCGACGACGTGCTGGCGCGAGCAACTCAGCGGGCTGACCGAGTCCCGGGTGTCGTCGCGATGATCACGGATCGAGAAGGCAACATCTACGAGGGTGCAGCCGGTGAGCGGGCTCTCGGTCACGGCGAACCGATGACCCTCGATACAACCTTTGCGCTCTTCTCCACCACCAAGGCGATTACCGGTACCGCTGTCCTGCAATGTGTGGAGGAGGGGTTGCTCGATCTCGATGCACCTGCAGCGACCTATGTTCCCGACATCGGTGAGCTGAAGGTCCTGGACGGTTTCGACGCCGGCGGAAACCCCGTTCTTCGGGAACCCAAGCGTGACATCACCACTCGCATGCTGCTCCTTCACACTGCAGGGTTCGGCTACGACTTCTTCAACGAGTCGTACAACCGGCTCTCGCAGGAACATGGGCAGCCCAGCGTGATCACGTGTAGCAAAGCGGCGCTCACGACACCGCTGCTCTTCGACCCGGGTGAGAAGTGGGAGTACGGCACCAACATCGACTGGGCCGGACAGGTCGTCGAGTCGATTCGAGGTCATCGACTCGGCGATGTCATGCGTGAGCGCATCTTCGAACCTCTCGAGATGGCCGATACGGCATTCACGATGAGCCCGTCGATGAAGGATCGACTTGCGCCGATCCATCAGCGTGAGAGCGACGGAAGCCTCACTCCGCTCATCGGATTCGAGCTTCCGGCCGAACCCGAGGTGCACATGGGTGGTCACGGTTTGCACGGCACTGTCGGCGACTACATGAAGTTCATTCGTATGTGGCTCAACGACGGCGCGGGCACATCCGGTCGCGTGTTGTCGCCGGAGACGGTAGCTGCAGCCGTTCAGAACGGGCTCGAAGGCCAGCACGTGGGGTTGTTGCCCGGAGTTCTCCCGACGCTGTCCAACGATGCGGAATTCTTCCCCGGTGTACCCAAGGGATGGGCATACTCCTTCATGACAAATGAAGAGGTGGCACCCACCGGTAGGCCGGCCGGATCGCTGGCTTGGGCGGGTCTTGCCAACCTCTATTACTGGATCGACCGGCAGACCGGCGTCGGCGGGTTCTGGGCAACGCAGATTCTGCCGTTCGCGGACCCTGGATCCATCAACGGATACCTGGAATTCGAGACCGCCGTTTACCAGTAACCGGCTGGATTCCCGCTGTCCGGGATCGACTGTTTCTTTCGGGCGGGTTCGGAGTACGCATGCAGTACAGCGCACGCTTGCATACGACGAACTAGGAGACGGCATGAACAGCCTCGAAGGCAGCTTCGAAGGAAAAGTTGCACTGATCACCGGCGCCGCACGCGGTCAGGGGCGCGCCCACGCTGTCGCATTCGCGGAGCGTGGCGCGGACATCGTGATCTGCGACCGGTGCGAGAACAGTGATGTCGTCGCCTACCCCCTCGCAAACGAGGAGGATCTGAAGGAAACCGTTCGTTTGGTGGAAGCCACCGGTCGTCGGTGCATTGCCGTCAAGGCAGACACTGCTGATCGCGACGCAATGGACGCGCTCGTTGCCCGCGCTGAAGCCGAGTTCGGCCGTGTCGACATCGCCGTCGCGAATGCCGGTGTGTCCGTGCCCGCTCCGATCACGTCGATGACGTCGGCGCAGTGGAACGAAGTCATCTCGTCGAACCTGACCGGTGTGTTCAACACCGTTGCGGCCGTGTCAGGTGGAATGGCGGAACGTGGTTACGGTCGCATCATCACGATTTCCTCGATGATGGGTCGCTCCGGTGGCACCCAGATGGCTGCGTACGGCGCCTCCAAGTGGGGCGTCATCGGTTTGACGAAGAGTGTGTCGCTCGAACTGGCAAACTCGGGTGTGACCGTGAATGCTATTGCACCGGGCAACATCTCGACGCCGATGATTCACAACGACATGATGTACGCGATGATGCGGCCTGACCTCGAATCGCCGACGGCAGACGACGTCGAACCCGTGTACGCGACTCTGCATGCGCAGCCGGTCGGTTGGCTGGATCCCTTCGAGATCACGCGAGTAGTCCTGTTCCTCGCCGCCGACGCGAGTGCCCACATGAGTGGCATCGTGGTTCCTGTCGACGCCGGAGTCGCCGCTCGCTCGAACGCTTGACGGACAAGACCGTTCGCGCGAAAGCGCGGACCGGGTGGGTCGTCGGCGTCCTGAGTCTGAGCGGCGTGGTGGTCGCGCTGCAACAGACCTTGGTGGTGCCGGTGCTGCCCGAGTTCGCGACGGCATCGGGAGTATCGTCGGCCACCGCTTCGTGGCTGGTGACCTCGACATTGCTGACCGGTGCCGTCGCGACCCCTCTCATCGGCAGACTCGCCGACATGTTCGGAAAGCGCGCGATGATGCTCGTCTGCCTTGCCGTGATGATCGTCGGCTGCATGGTTGCTGCGCTCAGCCAGAGTTTCTGGTTACTGATCCTCGGGCGCTCGTTGCAGGGGTTCGCTACGGCACTTCTGCCCGTCGGAATCAGCATCATGCGAGATGTCCTTCCTCCGGAAAAGCTCAGTGGTGCAGTAGCTCTCATGAGTGCGACGTTGGGGATCGGCGGCATGTTCGGAATGCCGATGGCTGGGGTGATCTCGGCGCACTGGGGACTACCCGCGCTTTTCTGGGTCACTGGTGGATTCGGGGTCGTACTGATAGTCGTCTTGCCTCTGGTGGTGCCGGAATCGGATGTGAAGAGTCGCGGACGCTTCGACTTTCTGGGGGCCACGGTCCTCACACTCGCTATGACTGCACTGCTGCTGGCCGTTTCGAAAGGAACCGAATGGGGCTGGGCAAGCCCCGAGGTTCTGGTTCTGATCGCGTCCGGCGTGGTCTTGCTCTGTGGATGGATTCCGTGGGAATTGCACACGCCGGCACCGCTGGTCGACCTGCGGACTTCCCTTCGTGCTCCGATTTTGGTCTCGAACGTCTGCGCAGTCTTGCTCGGGTTTGCCATGTTCATCAGCGCGTTGGCGGCAACTCAGGAACTTCAGTCGCCCGTCGCGTCGGCGGACGGTCTCGGACTCTCAGCCGCCGAAGCCGGACTGGCGATGATGCCGGGCGGAGTTCTGATGATCGGATTGGCGCCGGTGTCGTCGAAGGTGACGAGGCGATGGGGAGCGAAGGCCACGTTGGCCTCAGGAGCGATCGTCATCGCAATCGGATACGTCTTGCGTGTGCTGTTGACGCCGACGCTGGTCAATATCGTGATCGGCGCTGCCGTGGTGTCCGCCGGTGTTGCATTTTCCCTGGCAGCCATGCCGACGCTGATCACCGAATCGGCACCGATCCGTCAGACTGCGTCGGCCAACGGATTCAACAGCTTGCTCCGCTCGGTCGGTACCTCCACCGGAAGCGCTGTTGCGGCTGCGGTATTGGCCGGTTCGACGGTGGTGATCGGTGCGAGCACTGTGCCGACACTGCATTCGTTCGCGGTTTTGTACTGGATCGGAGCGGGCGTATCAGCACTGGCCGCCGCGGTGACGTTGGCAGTGAAGGTGGAGCGGACGGGGGCGGTCTCGCGGCCCGAGCTACCAATTGCAGCCGAAACCGATCTTCGTCGTCACCGTTATCTCCGACTGGAATCGACCAGGTACTCGAGATTCTGGTTGTACGGTGTGGCCGTTACCGCCGCGTGCGAACTCACCCGAGACACCTCGGTAGTGCCGCGAACGACAGAGGCCTTGATGGAACCTACTTTCAACGGGGCGATGCAGCTGCTCATCCCGGCCGGGGCATTGCAGGTGGTGATCGTGGTTCCAACAGTCACTTTGACGACTGCGGGAGCGGTCAGGAAGGTGAGAACCTCGACGGTATCGCGAGCGGGGGATGACCATTGGCGCAGTGTCATAGGGGCAGCAGAGCGATTGACGGGGACCGCGGAGACCGACTGATTGCGGTAGACGAGATACGCGGTGTCGCGAACAATCGCGGGTGAGGCGCCGGTGCGGAAGCTGTACAACCCGTAGGAACTCATGTCGAGTAACGCGCGCCCATGGCCGGCGCTGGGTGCGAACGACGTTCCCTCGCTGTAGTCGTTCCAGGTGACGAGCTGTACCCATTCGCTGTTGGACGCAATCGCAATCTGCCACATGTTCTGCAGATTTTGTGAATTCTGTGCCTCGTCGTAGATCGACTGACTCGGACGAACATCTTGGAAGGCGACTGGTTGCATCCATATCTTTCCCAAGGAGTGAGCGGCAGCGGCAAGTCCCATCGGAGAGTTCGGGTTCGATCCCGAGAGCGGATTTCCTGCCGGATTGCGGTTACCCCAATTCGACATCCCGTAGCTGATCGATGCAAAAGAATTCCGGTTGGCTGCTGCGTCGAGGAAAACCGGAACAAATGCCACATTTATTCCGTAAGAATTTTTCATAATAGTGATGAACTCCGACCACCAGCCCGCAGTCTTGTTTTCGGCAAGAAATGGCGAGATCACTAGTCGTCCGTCGTTCAATTTGAACGATGATGCCATGGTCGAATACGGTTTCATCTCTGCTGCCATTTGAGCTGCGGTCATGTTTTTGAACGCGCCGTTCATATCAGGCATGAGCATGATCTTGAAATTCGGATCGACTGCTGCGGCCGCTTTGATCAGGGCGGTGGGCACGGTGGAACCCCACCAACTGGTGTCGGTTGCCTTGGCGATGATGTCGACGGAGAATCCGTCGATGCCCGCGGCGATTGCCGAACGAACTTCGTTTTCGAGGTCGCGTTGGCGCCACTGCGTATCGGCGATGGGTTGCCGCGGTGTCGGCCGATCGCGGAGGAATCCTCCGTAGCGAACGTGTTTGTTGTTCTC
Source organism: Rhodococcus sp. WY5 (assembly GCF_018588185.1). NCBI lineage: Bacteria > Bacillati > Actinomycetota > Actinomycetes > Mycobacteriales > Nocardiaceae > Rhodococcus > Rhodococcus sp. WY5. Next base: position 331,019 of record NZ_JAAMPR010000001.1, on the reverse strand, counting down.
GCCGTTGACCGTAAGATATTGTGTCGCATAGTAATCGCCAGACGGATTCGCATTGTCGATCGAAACCGGATAGGGCGGGAAGTAGTGAGCGAAAACCAACTTTCCGTTCAGTGCCGACTTGGGTGGAATGTCGAAGGGCAGCGCTGCAGATTCAGGATTCGCCGAGAACGAGGCCGGCGTGTACGTCGACGCGGAGCGTGGTTGTGTGTTGTACGCGGCGATCAGTGCGGCCGCGACAATCACGGCCAGGGTGAAGCAGATGGTCTCGAAGGAATATTTCGCCGTTTTTCGGATCCACGGAGTTCGGATGTATCGAGTTCTGATACTCATGGCACAGTCAGCCTTTCTCGATCCCCCGAAGTGTGAGTCTTCCCCGCGTGCACTGAATCGGTGATTCAATTCTTTTCGGCCTCTGTCTGATTTGTAATTCGAGATTCGACACCATAAGTCAACTGTCACCGGCCCGAGTGTCACTTGCTGTACGAGTGTAACGCTGCCGCGTTCATCATGAATACCTGAAAGCGGTCTTTGTTCAAGAATTTCGGGTTTTTCTTTCCTGTATATATCCGTCGAAAGGTCGGTGAAATTTATCGGCTGTATTGGACAGGACTGGGACGTGTGGTCTGTTCCGTACCTCGTGGCCGAAAGGCACCGGCGAAACCAGGGAGGTGATTGCAGCCGGGCAACTGACGAAATTTCCTGGAATGTGTCGGCCTCCTGGGTCACACTGGGGAACGGACTACCGACGGATTACCGATGCGGGAGGGCTCATGACCGAAGCGATTGTGGCCGAGGGGCTGGTCAAGAAGTACGGCGACGTCACGGCATTGGACGGCATCGACCTGGAAGTGCGCGAGGGTTCGGTGATGGCTCTGTTGGGCCCCAACGGCGCCGGAAAAACCACTGCGGTAAGGATATTCACGACGCTGCTCATTCCCGACGGTGGACGCGCCAAGGTTGCCGGGCTGGACGTGGTCGAGGATGCGCGGGCGTTGCGATCCAAGATCGGTGCTTCGGGTCAGTACGCCGCGGTCGACGAGTACCTGACGGGCTACGAGAATCTGGACATGGTCGGGCGGCTGTATCACCTCGGCGCCCGAAGCAGTAAGGCCCGAGCGCGTGAATTGCTCGAGCAGTTCGATCTCGTCGAGGCTGGAGATCGGCCGGTCAAGGGCTATTCCGGTGGAATGCGGCGACGTCTGGATCTCGCCGGCGCATTGGTTGCTCGGCCACAGGTGTTGTTTCTCGACGAGCCGACCACCGGCCTCGATCCTCGGGCGCGACTCGGTCTCTGGGACGTCATCGAAGGGTTGGTGGCTCAGGGGACCACGCTGTTGCTCACGACGCAATACATGGAGGAAGCCGAGAGGTTGGCCGACCAGATCGCCGTCATCGACCGCGGCTCGGTCATCGCGCGCGGTACTGCAGATCAGTTGAAGGCGCGGGTCGGGGGTGAGCGCATTGAACTGAGTGTGCACGAGGTCGAGCATCTCGACATCGTCCGCGAGGAATTGCGCTCGCTTGCCGTGGGGGACATTCAGGTTCAAGAGAATGTCCGTCGCGTCACCGTTCCTGTCGACGACGGCACCGACGCGTTGGTCGCGGCGCTGAATCTTCTGTCGGCACGAGGCATCCGCGTATTCGACGTCGGCCTGCGCCGGCCCACTCTCGACGATGTCTTCCTCACACTGACCGGGCACCAGGCTGAACTGGAGGATCAGAAATGACCGTGCAGATGGCGCTCGAAGACGGTTTGACCATCGCCAGGCGAAACTTGATCAAGATCAAGCGCGTTCCGGACCTGTTGGTGTTCACCACTTTGTCGCCGATCATGTTCGTGCTCTTGTTCGCGTATGTGTTCGGCAGTGCGATCTCGGTCCCGGGCACGTCGTATCGAGAATTCCTGATCGCCGGAATCTTCACGCAGACGGTCATATTCGGTGCTACCTGGACTGGTTTGGGGATGGTCGAAGACATTCAGAAAGGAATCATCGACAGATTTCGATCGCTGCCCATGGCTCCGTCTGCCGTGCTGACCGGCCGAACATCGAGTGACGTGTTGATCAACGTCATCAGTTTGGTGGTCATGTCGTTGACCGGTCTTCTGGTCGGGTGGCGGATTCACTCCAGTTTCCTCGAAGCGGTGGCGGGTTATGCGCTGCTTCTGTTCTTCGCGTACGCGTTGTCGTGGGTCATGGCTGTTGTCGGGCTTTGGATCCGGACACCGGAGGTATTCAACAACGCGAGCTTCATCGTCATCTTTCCGCTGTCGTTCATCGCGAACACTTTTGTCGAGACCACCAATCTTCCCGGCCCGCTCAAAGTGATCGCCGAATGGAATCCGGTGTCGGCGGTTACTCAGGCGGTGCGTGAATTGTTCGGCAATACCAATCCTGCGATGACGGTTCCGGATGCGTGGCCGCTGCAGAATCCGGTCATCGCGTCGTTGTTGTGGACTTTCGGTTTGCTGATCGTCTTCGTGCCGTTCGCTATTCGTCGGTATCAGAAGGCAGTCAGCCGCTGACCTGGTGATTCCGGCCGGTAGGGTGGATATGTGCCGGAGCCCGAACGCATCGACAAACGCAGCCTGAGATACGCCGGGCGACGTGAGGAGTTGCTCGACGCGCTGACCCGCTACGTCATCGACAACGGTGTCGGGGAATTGACGGTGAGGCAGCTCGCCAAGGCCGTGGGTGTGTCGCATGCGTCGTTGCTCAACCATTTCGATAGCAAGGAGAATCTGCTCTCCGAGGTCATCGAGAACATGCGTGGTGAGTCCATTCCGATTGCGGTGCCGATGAAACCGGGGGTCGATCCGGCGACAGTGCTGACTGCGTGGTGGACCGAACGTACGACGCCGGAGGTCCTGCCGCGGTTCCGGGTGATGGTCGAGATCTACGCCCTCGCGCTCGGCGACCGCGACCGCTACGGGCGGTTCCTGGACCGTTTTGTGGGCGATTGGATCGAGGCACTGGAAGCCGGTCTACGACAAGCGGGTTGCCCCGAGGACGATGTTGCCTCTGTCGCTACTCTGTTGCTCTCGCAAATGCGGGGTCTGTCGATGGATCTTCTGGCCACCGGGGACCGGGCCCGCGTCGATCGCGCGTTCGGGCTTTTTGTCGACGGCTTTGCCGCCCGCGCTCGGGAGTGGTCCACGCCAGGATCCGATCGCCTTCAACGCTGACCGATCACCACGGTCGACGCGGTCTCGCTGTAGGTTGCTACCCGAGTGAGAAACCCTCCCCGAGTGAATGTTTCAACAGTCATTTCGACCTGCTCCGTACTCGTCTCGACGAGAAGACAGCCACCAGGTCGTAGCCACGGCGCGGCGTCCGCGATGATGCGACGCTGCAGGTCCAGTCCGTCGGTACCGCCGTCCAACGAGACCAGCGGTTCGTGAAGACGGGCTTCGGGCGGCATCAGCCTGATCGATTCGGTGGGGACGTAAGGTGCATTGGCGACGACGACATCCACGCGACCGAGTAATTTCGTCGGCAGTGGTCCGAATAAATCGCCCTCGAGTACACGCTCGGGCGGTGTGATGTTTCGGCGAGCGCACCGCACTGCGGCCGGTTCCACGTCTACCGCGTACAAATCGACGGCGTCGAGCGTCGACTGCAGGACAGCACCGACAGCTCCTGAGCCGCAACACATGTCGACGACGACGCTTCCTGTGGTGACAAGTGAGCAGGCCTGCCGGGCGAGGAACTCGGTGCGCCGGCGTGGGACGAAGACTCCGGAGTCGATGTGAATGCGCAAGCCGCAGAACTCGGCCCATCCGAGGACGGGCTCGAGTGGTTCGCCGGCAACTCGTCGGTCGACCATCGCGTCGAGTTCATCGCGAGAGCGTGCGGTGTGAAGAAGTAGGCGAGCCTCGTCTTCGGCGAAGACGCAACCTGCTGCTCGGAGGATCGCGGCCACCGACTTCTGCTGCGAAGCAGGGAAGGTCGGGAGATCAGGTGCTGACATGAGAGAGCCTTTCGGCCTCCTGATCTCGCGGGGGACCTGCACGTATCGAACACCGCCACCCTACCCGAGCAGGCGTGTCACGACGGTCGATGCGGAGCGGGAATTTAGGTTGACCAAATGGTAAGGCTGTTCTATGGTCTGAACTCGATCAGCTGATGTGGGGCCGATCACCACATATGCATCGTCACCGCAATCGGTAGGAGAAGTACGTGAGTAAGCGACTGTGTAGGACGCTCGTCGGACTGAGTGCGAGTGCGTTGGTGGCGTTGACAGTTGCGGCGCCGGCCGGAGCGGAACCGAACGATGCTCCGGGTGCTGTCGTGAGTCAGGAGTTGCTCGGTCCCGACCGGGTGATCCCGGGTGCCGTGAGCGCAACGAAGGTGACGTACTGGTCGACGGGCCCGAAGGATGCGCCGATGACGAGTACCGGTGTGGTGTATCGCCCAGAGGGAGCTCCGCCCGAGGGTGGTTGGCCGATCATCTCCTACGCGCACGGGACGGTGGGTGTCGCGGATCAGTGTGCGCCGAGCAGCAGTGTTCCACTCGAACGGACCGCGACGCATCTGGGTCACTGGCTGGAGCAGGGATACGCGGTCGTGACCACCGACTACGTGGGGCTCGGAACACCCGGTGTTCACCCGTATCTCGACGGTCGTTCCGCTGCACACAGCGTTGTGGACATGGTGCGTGCCGCTCGTGCGGTCGACGACGACCTGTCGAGCGCATGGGTTGCGATGGGGCAGTCGCAGGGCGGGCAGGCGACTATGTTCACCGCTTCGCTTGCCACTGCTTACGCGCCGGAGTTGGACTACCGCGGCGCTGTCGCCACTGGTGTCCCCTCGAACATCGAGAATCTTCTACCGCTCGGTGGTCCGGCTTTCCCGGCGCTTCCGCTCAAGGGTTCGACGGTCTACATCGCGAACGTTCTTGATGGACTGCGTGCTTCGCGGCCGGATATCGACATCGACTCGTATCTGACCCCGCTCGGCAAGACCATCCTCGACGACGTCGAGAACAACATGTGCTACACCGAGGCGCGCACGAAGTACGGCACCGTCACGCTCGGGCAGGTGCTGACGAAGTCGCTGGACAATCCAGTATTCATGGAGGCTGCGCGTGACCTGCTCACTGTGCCGACCGCAGGATACGACCGCCCGTTCTTCATCGGTCAGGGGTTGTCGGACATCGATGTTCCGGCACCGCTGACACTGAAGTTCGCGGCCGACCTTACTGCCAACGGTGTCGACTTTGCATTCCATACCTATCCCACTGATCATCTGGGAACCGTTCCGGCTTCGGTTCCAGACAGTACCCCGTTTGTCGCGGCACTGTTCTCTGGTCAACGGCCATGCACCGGAAGCCTCTGCTGACCAACACCTTTCAGGCGGAACCAACTCCGCGCAGATAGATGTCGATCGGGATCCGAAGTTGCCGAACGGTTTCGGAGGAGCGGGGATCTCGGCTACGCGCTCCGAGGCAGTAGTCGAAGATCAAGCCCTCCAGAAGGCTCAGAAAATTTGCGGCGGCGACGTCAGGATCGTCAACGCCAACGATGTCGAAGACAGGCCTTGCCTTCTCCCGTGAAAACAGGCTGTCTTCGAGGAGTTGGTGCAATGCCGAATCTCGGGGAGTTTCCAAGAGCAGTGCATATCTCGCGATCAATTCGTGTCTGCGGTGCGAGAGAAGATCATCGAGATACTCGGCCGTCAGGGCAGCAGGATCGCTGGGCCTCTCGCGGAGTTCGTCGAATATCGAACGTGACCGGTGCACGATGTGCAATGCGGTTGCTTCGAGTAGTGCCTCGCGAGTGCGGAAATAGTACGACGTCGAACCGGCAGGAAGTTCCAGGGACTGATCAACCGCCCGATGGGTGAGTGCACGCGGGCCCTGCTCGGCGATGATCGTGACGGCGGATGCCGCGATGAGGGCTCTGCGATCAGGCTTCATGTCGTTCCTTGTTGTCGATGTTGCATGCTGCCGGAGTTGAATGTTGCAGATGGTGCGTCGTGAGGGTCACATTGACTCGATTTGCCTTCGATCACTAGCCTCGACTCTACAGACGTAGAGGAGTCTTATGCTACTGGACGAAGAGCAGTTGGCGGCACGCGAAGCCCTCGACGCACTGCAGGCCCGGATCTCGGGCGGTGAGGTCGGGGGTGGGATCTATCTCTGGGGTAGCGTCGGCCGCGGGAAGACGATGCTCATGGACGAGTTCTACGACAGGCTCCCGGTCGGCAAGCGGCGCATTCACTTTCATCGGTTCTTTGCAGATCTGCACTCTCGGGCGCATGAACTCGGCTCGATGGGCGTGGCACTGGATCACGTCGTCGATGGAATCCGCGTGCTCTGTTTCGACGAGTTCCACATCGACGACGTCGCCGACGCCATGTTCATGGCAAGGGTTCTCGACACAATCGTCGCGAAAGGCGTGACTGTTGTCGTCACGTCCAATGTTCCGCCGACCGATCTTCTTCCCAATCCGCTTTTTCACGAGCAGTTCGTTCCGTCGATCGAGTTGATCGAACGGACTCTCGAGGTGATCGAGTTGGGTGGCTCCGTCGACTATCGGACGGCGGGACAGCCAGGTGCCGGGGACTACCGTTTTGCGACAGGGGAATTCCTCGTCGGCTCGGGAATTACGCGGCCTTCGGGCGAAAGTGTCGAATTGACGATAGGCACACGCACATTGGAGTGCTCGGCGATTCGAGACGGTGTCGTCTGGTTCGATTTCGAGGTGCTGTGCGCTGGTTCGACCGCGGCTGCCGATTATCTCGCGCTCGCCGCCCGCTTCGACGACTGGGTGATCTTCGGAGTGCCGGTGCTCGCCGAGGCGTCGGAATTTGCCCTTCGCCGTTTCGCGAATGTCGTCGATGTTCTCTATGACGTCGATGCGCGGCTGACGATCTACGCCGACGCTTACGTCGAAGAAGTGGCAGGCAGCCTCCGGGACGTGCCGGGGTTGGCGCGCCTCTACAGTCGTCTGTCGCTACTGGCGAGGTCGGCGGTGGGCAGCATCAGTTGAGGAGCAGCGTCAATTCCAGGTGAGATCGCCGGTCGCGGCGCTGGGCGTGAGTCCGAACATGCTGTGGCAGATCCGGTTGAGATGGGCGCTGTCGGTGAAGCCGGCCTCGTGGGCACTGGTTGTCAGGCTTGCGCCACCGCTCATCACTTCCATGGCGCGTCGTAGCCGCAACCAACGAATGTAGGTCGAAAAACTCATCTGCAGTTGATCGTTGAAGATTCTTCCCAATCGGCCGGGCGAGATGGAGACCAGCGCGGCGGTGTCCGTCATCGTTATCGGCCCCGAAAGTCGCTCGGGCAGTATCGTCAGAGCATGCTCGAGTGCAGGGTGAAGAGCGCGTACGCTCGACGGCTGTCTACTTTCGGACAGTGAATCGATCAGCCTCGCTGCGTATTCCAGATCCGAATCAGCGCCACGGTCCGTCATCGCTACTGCGGTCCGCCCACGGTCCGACCAGTCGGCCACACCACCGTGCTCGGATACAGGCGGCCTGATGCGCCGGCCCATCCCCGTGGTGGAGTCCACGTAGATCGCTCGTCCCCGCGCACCCTCGGAGGCGGATAACGCGTGGACCGCCCCGGATGGAATGACCACGGACCGCACGACTTCACTGTGGCCGTCCCCGTCCGTGACCGTGACGTCCCCGTCGTCGACGATCATGATCTGAACAGCGGCATGCGAATGCATGTGCGCGGATCCCACTGCGCCGGTGAACATGAGAATTCCGGGCTCCATGTGGACGGCGCCGGACCAGGTCATGTCGGAAATCATAGTGACGACCCTGACAGAGCTCGGGGTCCGGTCATCCTCCGGTAGGACCGCACTCGGTTCGAAGATCGTGCGCTGGGCCGATGTGCTGGCGAGGGGGTTCACGAGAAGGTGGAATCATGAACAACGCACAAGCACCCGCAGTCCTGTCGGTCCACGCGCTGGGCAAGTCGTACGGCGACGTTCCAGTGCTCCGAGGTGTATCGCTGGAAGTGCGCGCCGGTACTGCTACGGCCATCATGGGTCCTTCAGGGTCGGGCAAGTCGACTCTGCTGCATTGCATGTCAGGAATCGTCAAGCCCGACTCGGGAGCAATCCTGCTGAGCGGCAGGCATATCGAGAACCTCGGTGAGAACGACCGCAGCCGCCTCCGACGCGAGTCGTACGGATTCGTTTTTCAATCGGGCCAACTGTTGCCGGAGCTTCCGGCGATCGAGAACGTCGCTTTGCCCTTGGTGCTCAACGGGTTGTCCATCGCCGAAGCCAAGCGGACGGCGCACGGCTTCTTTGCGCCATTGGGACTGGACGGGCTGCAGGACCGTCGCCCGGGTCAGATGTCGGGTGGGCAGTCGCAACGTGTGGCGATTGCGCGAGCGTTGGTGACCAAACCCGCCGTTCTCTTCGCAGACGAGCCGACCGGTGCCCTCGACGCGCAGACGAGTTGGGAAGTGATGAGGGTGTTGCGTGATTCGGCTCAACAGATCGGTTCTGCGTTGGTCGTCGTCACTCACGATGCCGAAGTCGCTCGGTGGTGTGATCGCACGATGATGATGCAGGCCGGTTCGCTCGTCGGGACACAGGTGGCGGCATGAAGGCCACAGCGCGCGTTGCATTGATGACGGTGCGAGGTGAAGGCCGAAAGGCCCTGAGTACCTTCGCGCTTCCCGTAACGGCCTTTGCCGCCTCGACGACGTTGTTGCTGACGGTGCTCGGCGGCTACGGTGCATTTGCGGGCAGATCGAGCGAACCCGAAGCCGAGGCGTACCTAGCACTCGCAGGGGTTGCTTCGGTGTTGATGATCGTTCCAGCCGTCACTCTCGGCCTGGCGGCGGCCCGCTTGGGCGCGCGCCGTCGCGACGAACGACTTGCCTCGCTGCGACTCATCGGATCCACCCCTCGCCAGATCGTTGCGCTGTGCGCTGCGGAATCGGGTATCCAGGGCTTGGCCGGTGCGTTGATCGGTGTGGTGGGATACCTCCTCGCGTTGCCGCTCGTAGCTCTCTTGAGATTTCAAGGTCGGACATTCGAGTGGAGTGAGCTTTGGGTAGGCGCACTTCCGCTGGTGGGCATCGTATTCGGAATGACCATCCTGGCTGCTTTGACGTCGATGCTCGGGATGCGCCAGGTGTTCGTGAGCCCGTTGGGCGTCACGGCGGGCAATCCCAGCGCCGCACCGAAGATGATCTTCGCGGTGGCTGGGGTGGGGGTTCTTGTGGGATGGAGTGCATTCGGGGGCTCCGCGGCAAGCATCGCGGCAATCCTGGTGGGCCTTGGTCTCTGCTTCGGCGTTGTTGCGTTGGTCGGTCCGTTCGTCATTTCGCTGCTTGGACGGATCATGCTCAAATGCGCCAAAGACGGTGCTTCGCTGATTGCGGCGCGTCGGGTCTTGGACAATCCGAAGGCTGTGTGGCGCACGGTCAGCGGTGTGACGATGGCCAGCTTTGTTGCCGCAGGCACATCTCTCCTCGCCGCGATAGGCAACGGGGAAGGGCAGGATTTGCAGCCAGGGCAGGAGTTCCTGTTCGCGGACATGAGAACCGGGGTGTTGTTCACTCTCGGAGCAACATTCACGTTGGCGGCAATCTCGTCTGCGCTCACCCAGGTATCCGGGATCCTCGACAACCGTGAGCTGTATCGGAGTCTGACTCTGGCCGGTACACCTGTCGAGGTGATGGACAGCGCCCGCATGCGGCACGTTCGCACTCCCGTGGTGGTGATGGCACTGGCCGGTGCCGGCGCTGCACTGCTGTTCCTCTTCCCACTGGCAGGGGCAGCCGTATTGACCACTCCGATGGCGCTGGTTCAGTTGGGCGTCACCCTGGCTGTGGGGATCGCGTTGGTGTTGGCCAGTGCGTTTGCAGCCAAGCCCGTCATGCGACGGGTACTCGCGGGCTGAATCTCCGCCCCTCGTCCGTCAGTTCTGTCTCCGGAACGGTTCGGCCAACTGGCCGAGGTAGTCGTCCGGGTAGTCGGGCTTGGCCGCCATTCCGAGATCGTCACTGCTGAAGCGCTTTTCCGGATCGAAAGAATAAGTGCGGAACAGGTGATCCCAGATCAGAGTGAACAAACCGAAATTGACGTCACCGATTCCCGCCCACTTCAGGTGATGGAATCGGTGGCCGGCGTTGAGGGCGAGTATCGGACGCAGGGGGCCGATGCGGTAGTCGGCATTCGAATGCTGAAGCAGGAGTTGGACAGCGACACAAACCGCGAGCGCCGAGGCAACTGGAACGGGCATCCCGAGGAGGATCAGTGGCAGGACGCCACCGGCGGTTTCGAAAGTCTGATGCACGGGGTGCTTCATCAGTCCGTTCATACCGTAGAACCGTTCGAGGCTGTGATGAACCGCGTGGAAACGCCACAACCATCCAACCTTGTGGCTGATCAAATGCACCACGGTGATGCCGAAATCGGCAACCAACACTGCGAAGACGACCTGAAGGACAAACGGAAGACCGCTCGGCCACAGCCCGTCGAACGGAATCACCGCGGCCATCAACGGGATTACCGCGACGCTGACCAAGATGAGGGATTCGTTGACAAACGCATGGACAGCGTCGCGAAACCTGTCCGGTCCCGGGGCATTCCACGAAGATTCGTAGGGAAGCGCCCGTTCGGCCGCGAAAGAGCAGGCCACTGCGAAGAGAATCAATGCCACCAGTGACCATTTCGGCGCGCCGGATGCCGCGAGCGCGATTGCGGCTCCGTTGATTCCCAAGAGCATGAACGGGACGTACCCGTATCTGACGATGAAGGTGAGCATGTGATCGATGGTGCTTGATAGCGGTTGCTCTCGACTTGTACGAATCGGTCGACTTTCAGTCAGCCGAACAAGCGGTGTCGCGTTACTTCGTCAGCACGGTGGCGAGTGCAGCGCTCAGATACGGAGTGATGTTCTCGACGACCCGTGTCACGATCGCAGTGGCGACGTCAGCCGGTTGCAGTGGCACCGACGGTGTCTGCGGCAGCGCCGGGGGAGCAGGCGGAGCGGGCTCGGACATCATCGGCGTGTAGGTGTTGTGCTTCGTGAAGTAGCCGAAGACCGAATCCACGAACACCTCGGGCGCATCACGCGGCTTGGGCATGTTGCAGATGCCGTCACCCTCGATGCAGACTTCCTGCACTGCGATGTCTCCGAATCCGCCGCGTGCTCCGGACATCGTCGCTCCCGGAACGACATTGGGCACTACGGTTTCGATGCCCCCGGCCGAGTTGCGAGGGTCGGCGTAGAGGACGCCTTCGACTTGCGATTGGGGAATGGATCCGTCACGTGCGATGTCACCGAGAACGTCGCCGGCAATCCGTGCTCCCTGTGAGTATCCGGTGACGACGATCTCGCTGCCCGGGCACTGAGCGTGGAAAGCGTTGACTTCGGTGCGAAGCGTCTGGGCGCCGGCGGCAACGCTCTGGTCGTACGTCTGTTCGCCGAGCGGCCAGAAGCTGGCGGGGTAGGTCACCGGCTTGGAGGCGTAACCCTGGGCGACGTAGCGGTCGGTGACGGGTTGCGTCGTTTGTCCCGTCGGATCCCACGTTCCGCCGACCGCGAATACCGCACCGGCCGGGCACGACCCACCGTCATTCGGGTCCGCTCCGGCAGGTACCGACATCACAAGAGTCACCCCCGCTGTGACTGCAACCGTGCATGCCACTGACATCGCGTATTTCCTCATCGGGCCTGTCCCCATCTATCTACGTTCTCGTTCACTGGCGAGACAACCCGCGGTCCGACGCGTTTCGTTCGGTACTGAAGAGAATGGTGATGGGGCGATAAGTCCTGGAGGTAATCCGTGCGTAAACAGGAAGTTGCCGACCGGCGCTGTTTACGACCAGCGTGTGTGGGGCGTCACGGCGTCGGTACCTGCGGCGGGTGATCCGGCTCGAGGAGGGTTCCGATCTCCTTCCCCATCGACACGGCGTTGTTGAGGTCCGCGTTGGTTGTCGGCCCGAGTGTGGCGTAGACGACGATCGTCGTCTTCGAATCGGGGTAGTAGAGCGCGAGACCGTTGTAACCGCCGTACGACGGGTTCATCACCAGCCAGCCGTCGAGGTGCCCGGTCCCGAAGGAAAAGAACTTGTCCGCCGTCATACTTCCCAAGCCCGCAGTCGTCGGCGCCATCTGCTGCTCGAAAGCCTTGTCGGAGAGTAACTCTCCCGTTCCCAGCGCGCGCACCCACTTTCCGACGTCGGCGACAGGCGCGTTCATGTTTCCGCTGTGCAGGAACGCCGTCGGATTCCAGAAAGTGGAGTCTTCGAATACTCCACGTTCATTGGTGTAACCGTGCAGGATCGGTTCGTCCATCTGCGACGTGAGTACAACGCTGCTGTGGTCCATCCCGAGTAGATCGAAGACGCGCTGCTGAAGTAGTTCGCCCAGCGGTTTTCCGGTCGCTTTCTCCATGACGTCGCCGAGCAGCGTCAGGTCGCTGTGCGCGTACGCCCAACTGGTGCCGGGTTCGAACAACGGCGAGCGGGAGTTGGCAAGATCCAGGATCTCTCGAGAAGTCCAGCCCTTCATCGGGTTGTCCGTGAAGAGTTTGAGGAACTGTGGATCGGTCACGTAGTCGGAGATGCCCGACGTGCTGTTGGCCAGCATTCGCGGAGTGATGGTGTCTGCGCGTGGAAAGTTCGGTTCCCACTTCGCGATCGGTTGATCGAGGGGAAGCGTTCCCTCTTCGTCGAGTTGCAGCAGGACTGTCGAGAGCATCGGTTCCATCGGTTGGCCGACGCGCAACTGCATGTCGGTTGTCGCCAGAACTCCGACAGGGGACTCTCCGACGGCGCCGAGAGCAATCTCGTCGTCGCCTCGCCACACCCCGAACACAGCGGCACTGAGGCCCAAGTCGGCCACTTGGCGGCGGACGATGTCCGTGATCTCGGTGGATTCCCGACTGCTCGAGGTGCTGGGAGAGGCGCTGCCCGTGTTTGTTGCGGAGTCATCGTCGGAACTGCACGCAGCGGTTGCAATGGCAACGGTCAAGGCGATCGACAGAGCAGACAGCCGCACCCGAGCGCGGTGGTGGGAGGAAGTCATGCCTGCGATCCCTTCGATGTGGAAATCGAGCAACCGACGCCGAGCAATGTCCCAATTGGCCGAATTTACCGCAGTTGGAAGGAGGAGGGGTCAGATCGACCGTATAGGCGCAACTGCTGTTCCAGTGCAGTCCTCATTCGGGTGCCGCGTCCGGTTCCTCTCGCAGGTCCTGCGCTTGCTGAAGCTCGGCGTTGATGCGACGGGCTTCGGTGAGTTGGTCTTCGAGGATGATGATGCGGCAAGCCGCGTCGAGCGCCGTGCCGTTGGCTACGAGTTCGTGCGCGCGGGCTGCGATGCGCAGCTGGTAGCGGGAGTAGCGGCGATGTCCGCCCTCAGAGCGTTGTGGGGTAAGCAGTTTCGCGGCATCGAGGCTACGAAGGAAAGCTTGCCTGACACCGAGGATCTCGGCCGCATGTCCCATGCTGTACGCAGGATAGTTCTCGTCGTCGAATCTGCCGGAGGGGTCCCCCGGTGGTGTATCTGCCGGAATGGCTCGCTTCTTTCGCTGAACGGACGGGGCCCCCGGCGCGAGGAGCGCCGGGGGCCGGATGGGGTTGAACTTACTTACATAACTGCATTCTTTCGAACTTCCGGACTCGCACAAGACATCCGGTAGCCGCTTTGAAGGGGGGTGCCGGGTCCGACTACACACTCACACACGAATTCGGCCCCGGCACGTCCCTGCCCTGCGGTACTGCTTGCGGGTAGTTCATCTCTCCCGCATCTCTTGACGCGTTCCTTGCTACGAGAAAAAAGATACAACAGCCTCGCGAGAATGTCTACCCTGACCACTGTAGATATTTTGTTGCGAACATTCTAGGTGTTGATATTCAGGAACGGCCTGGTCGCCGGGGGTGAGAGCGCTCAATGTGAGTCATAGGAGATGGATCTGGGACAATGCTCCGATGCGAAGTACCCCGAAGTCCGAGTCGTTGTTGCGCGCCCGCGCGGAGAGGGAAGAGCGCACCGGCTCCTCCGAGCATCCAGCTGGTGGCGCGCCGAACCCCGGAGAGGACTCGTCGTCGTCCGAGCCGGGGGCACGCAGCGACAGCGCCACGATTCGGTCGGCTCGGTCCGAGCTCTCAACTCACGCCAGGGCAGTGGAAAGTATGCACGAGGCGATCCATCCTGATCGCGATTGAGGCAGCTGCCTCGTCGGGATGCGGGGGGACTCCTTCATCCCGCTCACTGCAACGCACGACGGCCGCCGCACTCCCGAAAGTAAGGGGAGTGGCGACGACCGTCGAGTTGTCAGAGTGTGCGCTCAGTACTTGAACCTCAAGGCAGCAACTGGTCCAGGAAGGTGTTGCTGAAGACCTTGTGCGGATCCAACGCGTTGAATGCGGCGTTGGCGGTGTCCCAGTTGTCGCTCGAGGGAACGCCCTCGCGGTAGGTCTGGGGGAGGCCCTGGGTGATGATCGGGGTGTCGGTGTACGGCTTGTCGGGGCCGAACGCCCAGCCCTTGGACCACTCGGGGCGGAAGGTGGCGTCGTTGTTGTTGTAGTGATTACGCATCCACTGTTCCATTTCGCGGTAGAACGCGAACATTCCGGGGGTTCCGGGGACGCCGAGGACGTTGAGCCAGATGGCGGTGTCCCATTCCGGATGGTCGGGGCGCGGGCGCATGGCCGAGATGGTGGGGGCGCCTGCCGAGTCGACCTCGACCTCGGACGGTTGATCGAGGCCGCAGCAACGGATTTCGACGGGGCCGTTGAGGGGGAACTGTCCGATGGAGCGGTAGTACTCCATGCGGCCGTTGAACCACTGGGTGAAGTCGTGGATGACCTGGCCGATGTTGGCGCGAGAGGTGATGACGGCTCCGCCGCCCTCGGTCAGGCGCAGGGTAGTGGCCCGGATGTAGAACTGGACGTCCTTGGACCATCCCCACAGGTCGTTGGAGAACGTCGCGGCGAGTCCGGCAACGGTGGTGGCGTACATGATCTGCCCGAATGCCGGTGCGATGCCCGGGTTTCCGGAGTTGATCTGGCCGATCATGTCGGTGACCGGCTCCGGGAGGTTGTCGGAGAAGATGTAGTTGTACGGTCCGGTCACCTCACGCGAGAACGGCGGCTTGGTGGGGGCAAGTGACCACACCTTCATCCACGGGCGTTCGGTGAAGGGGTACCAGATTGCTTCTGCGCGACCGTTTTCGCGGACGAACTTCTCGAACGTGCGTCCGGACGCTCCGCGGGCGCCGAAGAGTTCCTGCCAACCGATGTCGGTGTGGCTGACGCAGCGCATGCGGTAGTTGGGGGCGGCCTGCAAGGTGACGGAGGTGAGGAAGGTGCGTCCGAGGTGAGTCAGCAGCGGCTTGATCGCCGCGTCGCTACGCGCGTACGTCTTCAGTGCGTACTCGCTGCCGTTCCAGACCACTGCGGTCAGGGAGGTGACGAGGTTGGAGAGTGAGCCGAAAGTCTGTCCGGGAACGTGTGCTTCGCCTTCGGCGGGGAGCGCTGCGCCGTGAGCGTCGACGGCGAGGCAGCCGGCGATGGTCAACACACCGGGCGCCGGCAGGTTCGCGAACCCGAGGCCCTGTGCCTGCAGTGCGGTGGTGATGGCGTCGAGGGTCGCGCCGGGTCCTGCGGTGACGGTGGCTGGGCTGCCACCGGCGTTGACGGAGACTCCGGTGAGGTGGACCGTGGTGTCGGCGAGGATGACCTTGTCGACCGGCGCACCGTTGACGATGGTCAGCGGCGTCCAGCCGTGCATGGCACCGCGGGGACGAATGGTGTAGCCGTTGGCATGGCCCCAGTTCGCGAGGCGGACTACGTCTTCGGGCGTCTTGGGCGAACAGGTCCAGATCGCGTCGAGCATGATCTCTTTGGACCAGTTCTGATATGCCTGCTGGTACAGCGCGATGCCTTCGGGGAAGGCAGGCGGCGGTGTGAGGGTGGACACGGGACCACCCGCGGAGCCGGAAGAGCCGGCGGGGACGGCGTAGGCCGGCGTCCAGCCGGCGAATGCGGTCGCTGCCACGGCGCCGGCTCCAGCGGCCATGAAACCTCGTCGGGACAGTCGGAACTTTTCGTCTTGTGCCGTCATCTTCGGGCTACTCCATCGGGTTCGAGAACTACGGTGAGTTCTAACAGGTGGGTATCAGACAGGTTGGTATCAGACAAGAGTGAGAACTACGTCAGCCAGGGCAGGAGCTTCGCGCTCCAGTACAGAAGCTGAGATCAGGAGTCGCCCATCGTCTTTCCAGATCTGGATACTCAAGTTCTCGCCGGGAAATACGACCCCGGCAAAGCGGGCCCGAAATCCGGCTACCCGACTGCTGTCGCCGTCGAGCATGGTATCCACTGCGGTCTTGCAGACCATTCCGTAAGTACACAGTCCATGCAGGATAGGCGCTGGAAAGCCTGCCGCGGAGGCGAATTGCGGATCCGAGTGCAACGGATTCCGATCACCACACATCCGGTACAGCAAAGCCTGCTGTGGAAGCACAGGCGTCACCACTGTCTCATCTGCTTCGCGATCCGGAAGCGTAATCGACTCCGACGGACCACGTTCACCCCCGAAACCACCCTCGCCGCGGGCGAAAATGGACGAGCGAGCTGTCCACAGCGGGTTGCCCTCGGCGTCAACCGTGACGGATTCCTGCACGATCACCGCGGCCTTGCCCTTGTCCCAGATCTCGGCGATTCGAGTTGTGGTGCGGCCACTTCCACTTGCCGGGATCGGCTGATGGACAGTCACTTCCTGGCTTCCGTGGACTACCTTCGCCAGATCGATTTCGACGCCGGGGAACGACACCTTCGGTGCTTCGGTGGCGTGGAAGTTGGCGGCGACGGTGGCAAAGGTGGGTAGTACCTGAGGCTTTTCGTCGTCGAGGTATCGAAGCTCGTTCGGATCAAGCGGACGAGCACCTGCCCCCAATGCCAAGTGGTAGTGCTGCACGTCCGACGGGGTCCACGAGAACTCTTGTGGCGCAAGCTCGGCGCCGAGTGCGATCTTCGGATCAATTGGCATGGTCGACCGCCGTCTTTTCAGCTGCAGGTGCTTCGGTTGTCTCGGCCTTCTTCGCACGCTCGACGATGTCGAGTACGGCCAAGTAACCGAAAGTCATTGCGGGACCGATGGTCGCGCCTGGTCCGGCGTAGGTGTGGCCCATGACCGGAGCGCTCGCGTTGCCAGCCGCGTAGAGGCCGTCGATGACGCTTCCGTCTTCGCGTAATGCTCGGCCGTTGACGTCGGTGCAGATTCCGCCCTTGGTGCCGAGGTCACCCGGAACCATCTTGATGGCGTAGAACGGAGCCTTGCTGATTTCGGCGAGGCTGGGGTTCTTCAGTCGGGGATCGCCGTAGTACGCGTCGTAACCACTGTCACCGCGTCCGAAGTCCTCGTCCTTGCCGTTGCGTGCGAAGCCGTTGAACCGGTCGACGGTTTCGGTCAGCGATGCGACGGGAAGCCCTGTCTTCTCGGCCAATTCGGCGATGGTTCCCGCCTTGACCACGATGCCGGCCTTGAGCCAGCGGCCGGGGAAGGGGGAGCGGGGAGTGATACCGGCAAACGTGTAACGGTTGCGGTAGCGCTGATCGAGAATCATCCACGTCGGGATGTTCTCGCCGGGGCCCTCGCCCTGACCGTACTCACCGCCGTACATCGCATGGGTCGCCTCGACGTACGGAGCCGCCTCGTTGCCGAAGCGCTTGCCCGACATGTTGACCATCATGCAGCCCGGGAGGGTGCGCTCGGAGAGAGCGAACCACGGTCCGCCGGTCAGCGGAATGGACGGGCCCCACCAGGCGTCGTCCATGAAATCGACTGCAGCGCCCACTTCTTGGCCTGCGCGGATACCGTCGCCGGTGTTTGCCTTCGCGCCGACGGTCCATTCGGTGCCGATAGGTGCGCGCTGGTACTTCTCACGCATTTCCTTGTTGTGCTCGAATCCGCCGGATCCCAACACGACTCCGTGGCGAGCGCGGATGACCTGCTCCTCGCCGTCGACGATGACGTTGACGCCGCGAACTGCGCCGTCTTCGGTGTACAGGGAGGTCAGCGGGGTGTTCAGCAGGATGGGTACTCCGGCGGACTGAAGTCCGAGTCGAATACCGGCGACCAGTGCCTGGCCGCGAACCAGCAGATCCTTCTTGGTGGCCTTCGCTGCGAGGAATCGCATGCCGACCTTCATGGCGCGCAGGGGTCCGCGAGGATTGCGCATCAGCAGGTTGAGCCACTTGTAGTCGGCCTGGGTGATGACGAAGTTCTTGGGGGCCTTGACGTAGTCGGGCTCGAGGTTCTTGCGGTCGGCGCCCAACTTGTTGCCGTCGAACGGGGTGGGCTCGACACTGCGGCCACCGAGGCGTCCGCCGGGTGCTTCCGGGTAGTAGTCGGAGTAGCCGGGAACCCACTGCAGCTCGAGCGGGCTGTTCTTCAACACGAACGAGAGCATCTCGGGACCGCGCTCGAGATAGGTGTCGATGCGTTCGGGAGCGACAACGTCGCCGATGATGCTGTGCAGGTAGGAACGTGCGGCCTCCGGTGTATCGGTGACACCGTCCGCTTGAAGTGCCTCGTTGTTGGGGATCCAGACCCCACCACCGGAACGGGCGGTCGATCCGCCGTAGTGGGCGGCTTTCTCCACGATGACCACACTCAAGCCCTGGTGGGCTGCGGTCAAGGCCGCTGTCATACCTGCGGCACCACTGCCGACGACGACGATGTCGTATTCCTGCTTGCTCATGTAGAACACGTTATAGAATGTTGGGGGTGTCAGTCCATGCTTTCTGCCAGGAAGTATTTCCGGACGTTGTCATTGATAACGAAACACGTTGCAGTGAGATTGAGGATGGTGCGGTGTGACCTGGGATACTTCGGTTGACGTCCTTGTGGTCGGGTTCGGTGTGGCGGGCGCCAGTGCGGCGCTCGAAGCTGTAGCGGCCGGTTCGTCGGTTTTGGCAATCGACCGAGCACTCGGTGGTGGTGCCAGCACGATTTCCGGAGGAATCTACTACGCCGGCGGCGGCACCGTGATTCAAAAGGAAGCCGGTGTCGAGGACAGTCCCGAAGCCATGCTCGCCTACCTGAACCGCGAGGTCGGTGACGCGGTGACGCCGCAGACTCTGCGCCGGTTCGTCGACGAGAGCCCGGCGTCGATCGACTGGCTGCGCAGTCACGGCGTGCCGTTCGAGGCCTCACTCTGTCCGTACAAGACGTCGTACCCGAGCAACAAGCACTACCTCTACTTGTCGGGTAGCGAATCGGCCGGCGGGTTCCGTGACATCGCAAAACCTGCTCCGCGTGGTCATCGCGCCAAGGGGCGTGGCACGTCGGGAAAGATGCTGTACGGCCCGCTCGCGAAGTCCGCGGAGGCGAAGGGCGTCCAGTTGCTCGGCCAGACGCGAGCGGACCGGCTGATCATCGAGGACGGCCGGGTGATCGGCGTCGAAGCACTGACGCTGCGTGACGCACCTGCCGGAGTTCGTCGCCGTCACGCGACGCTCGGCTCCCTGTCCTCCAAGCCCGGCGTCTACGCGCCGCAGTTGCGCACGATTCTCGACGCACTCATCGCGAAGATCGAGAAGAAGCACGCCAAGCGGATTCGCATCCAGGCGCGCGGCGGCGTGATCCTGAGCGCCGGCGGCTTCGTGTCCAATCGCGAGATGATGCGCACCCATGCCCCCGCCTACAAGGGCGGTATCCCGCTCGGCACGTCCGGGGACGACGGCAAAGGCATCAACCTCGGTATCGAAGCCGGGGGAGCCACCGACAAGCTCGGCAATGTGTCCGCCTGGCGATTCATCGTCCCGCCGAGTGCTTTTCTCGGTTCCATTTTGGTGGGTGAATCCGGTGCGCGAATCGTCGACGAGTCCCGTTACGGTGCCGCTCTCGGTCAGGCGATGGCGGAGAAGAGCAGCGGAATCGGTTGGCTGCTGGCAGATTCCGAACTCGTTCGCGAAGCGAAATCGCAGATAGGTGACCAGTCGATGTGGTTCCAGCGGGTGCAGACCACCGGAATGATGCGTACTGCAGTGCGTGGCAACACCATTGCCGAGGTCGCCCGCAAAGCGGGGATAGACGTCGCCGGCCTTCAAGCCACCGTCGACGCGCACAACTCCGCTGCCGCTGCCGGACAACCTGATCCGATGGGTAAACCGTCGGACTTCGTCAGGCCGATACTGTCTGCGCCGTTCACGATGTACGACGTCTCGATCAAGCCCAACATGATGAATCCGTGCCCGATGCTCACGCTCGGTGGATTGGTGGTCGACGAATCGTCCGGCATGGTGAAAAACGAGGCCGGGGAGGGTATCCCTGGTCTGTACGCCGCCGGCCGTACCGCGGTCGGTATCTGTTCCAACTCGTATGTGAGCGGCTTGTCGCTCGCCGACTGCGTGTTCTCCGGACGACGAGCCGGTCAGCACGCAGCCGCATTCTCTACAGTCGGAAAGGCCTGAACGATGCTCTCGACGCAGATCCGCGGCGAACTTGCCGACCATCTTGATTCGGCGGAACGGGATCGCGCTCCGATCAGCCCGCTGATCGCCACGTATCCGGACATCGACGTCGTCGACGCCTACGAGATCCAGCTCATCAACATCAGGCGTCGTGTTGCCGGTGGCGCAAAGGTAGTCGGACACAAGGTCGGACTCTCGTCACTGGCGATGCAGCAGATGATGGGCGTCGACGAGCCAGATTACGGTCACCTGCTCGCCGAGATGGAAGAGTTCGAGGACCGTCCGGTCGACACGTCGCGCTTCTGCTTCCCGCGCGTCGAGGTGGAGGTCGCCTTCATTCTGGGAGCAGATCTGCCGGGCGCCGGGTGCACCGAACAAGACGTCATCGACGCTACTGTCGCCTATGCGCCGTCCATCGAGTTGATCGACAGCCGGATCAAGGACTGGAAGATCGGCCTCTCGGACACCATCGCGGACAACGCGTCCTCCGCCGGGTTCATCCTCGGCAAGGAACGAGTTCGCCCGTCGGACATCGACATCAAGGCCATCGACGCGGTGCTGACCTGCAACGGGGAGCGGATTGCGGAGGGGCGCAGCGATGCGGTTCTCGGTAACCCGGTCACCGCTGTCGCGTGGTTGGCGCAGAAGGTCGACACGTTCGGAGTTCGGCTCAAGGCCGGCGACATCGTTCTGCCGGGTTCGTGCACGCGAGCGATCGACGCTCATCCAGGCGACAACTTCCGAGCCGAGTTCAGCGGCCTCGGTTCCGTCTCTCTTCAGTTCACGTAGGAGTAGTCATGACCAAGGCAAGTGTGGCGATCGTCGGATCGGGAAACATCAGTACCGATCTGTTGTACAAACTGCAGCGTTCCGAGTGGCTCGAACCGCGATGGATGATCGGAATCGATCCCGAGAGTGAAGGATTGGCGCGCGCCCGCAAGATGGGACTCGAGACCTCCGCCGAGGGCGTCGACTGGTTGCTCAGCCAGGCGGAGAAACCGGACCTGGTCTTCGAGGCGACGTCGGCATACGTGCACCGCGAGGCAGCACCACGCTACGAGGCCGCCGGTATCCGTGCCGTCGACCTGACTCCGGCCGCGGTCGGCCCGGCTGTGGTTCCGCCCGCGAACCTGCGTGAGCACCTGGACGCACCCAACGTCAACATGATCACTTGCGGTGGGCAGGCAACCATTCCGATCGTCTACGCGGTGTCGCGTGTCGTCGACGTGGCGTACGCCGAGATCGTCGCCTCCGTTGCATCATTGTCCGCCGGCCCGGGAACTCGCGCGAACATCGATGAGTTCACCAAGACCACCAGCCGCGGTATCGAGACCATCGGCGGCGCACAGCGCGGCAAGGCGATCATCATCCTCAACCCCGCGGACCCCCCGATGATCATGCGCGACACAATCTTCTGCGCTATCCCCGAAGACGCCGATCAGGCCGCGATCACCGACTCCATTCACCGCGTCGTCAAGGACATCCAGCAGTACGTGCCCGGCTACCGGTTGCTCAACGAACCGCAGTTCGACAAACCGAGCGTCGTTTCCGGTGGCTATGCAACGGTCACCACGTTCGTCGAGGTCGAAGGCGCAGGCGATTTCCTGCCGCCGTACGCGGGCAACCTCGACATCATGACGGCAGCAGCCACCAAGGTGGGCGAGGAAATCGCCCAGAAGCTTCTGAGTGTGAAGGCATGAGCGACATGATTCATTTCGATTCGAGCTGGGACATCCGCGTCACCGACACATCGCTGCGCGACGGCTCCCACCACAAGCGTCATCAGTTCACCGTCGACGAAGTACGAGCCATCGTCGGTGCCCTCGACGGAGCCGGAGTGCCGGTCATCGAGGTCACTCACGGCGACGGCCTCGGCGGGTCCTCCTTCAATTACGGCTTCTCGAAGACTCCCGAGCAGGAACTGATCAAAGCTGCAGTCGAGACGGCGACCAACGCGAAGATCGCCTTCCTGATGCTGCCCGGATTGGGCATCAAGGACGACATCGTCATCGCACAGGACAACGGTGCGTCCATCTGCCGCATCGCAACTCACTGCACCGAGGCAGACGTATCCATCCAGCACTTCGGCCTCGCGCGTGAGCGTGGACTCGAAACAGTCGGATTCCTCATGATGGCTCACTCGATTCCGCCGGAGAAGCTGGCCAAGCAGGCTCGCATCATGGCCGACGCGGGTTGCCAGTGTGTGTACGTGGTCGACTCCGCCGGCGCACTTGTGCTCGAGCAGGTATCCGATCGCGTCGAGGCGCTGGTTCAGGAACTCGGCAACGACGCTCAGGTCGGCTTCCACGGACATGAGAACCTGGGCCTGGGCGTCGCCAATTCCATTGCGGCAGTTCGTGCGGGAGCCAAGCAGATCGACGGTAGTACCCGTCGGTTCGGTGCCGGCGCCGGCAACGCCCCGGTCGAGGCGTTTGTCGGTGTCTGCGACAAGATCGGAGTCAAGACCGGTATCGACTTCTTCGCGATCGCCGATGCAGCCGAAGACGTTGTGCGCCCGGCAATGCCGCAGGAGTGCCTGCTCGATCGTCAGGCACTGATGATGGGCTATGCCGGCGTGTACTCGAGCTTCCTCAAGCATGCCGAGCGTCAGGCCGAGCGGTACGGAGTGTCGTCCGCGGAACTGTTGGTGCGCGCAGGTAAGCGCAAGTTGGTCGGCGGACAGGAAGATCAGTTGATCGACATTGCGCTGGAACTCCAGCGCGAAGCAGCGGCTTCCTAGCCCATGGCAGACGTACTGGCCGGAAAAGTGGCCTTGGTGACCGGCGCGTCCTCAGGGTTGGGGCGCGCGGTGGCCGAGATACTCCACCGCAGGGGCGCACAGGTTTTCGGTATCGCCCGCGACAAGGAAAAGCTGCGACAGTCGATGGTCGAGGTGGTCGGCGCGGATGGAGAGCGTCGTTTCGCGGCGACGGACGTCTCGGATTCCGCTCAGTGTGATGCGGCCGTGCAAGCGTGTGTCGACGAACTCGGTGGTATCGACATCCTCGTCAACGTGGCGGGATCGCACTCGCTTCGTCATACGGCGAATATTGCGGATTCCGAATGGGCACATGACCTTGCGGTCAATCTGAACGGACCGTTCTTCCTTTCCCGAGCAGCACTGCCGCACTTGCTGGAGCGGGGCGGCAACATCGTCAACGTCTCCTCGATCGCGGGGCTGGAAGGGCAGGCGTACTCGGCTGGATACTGCGCTGCCAAGCACGGACTCATCGGACTGACTCGAGCGATGGCGATGGAGTTCACCGGAAAGTCTCTGCGTGTCAACGCAATCTGCCCCGGCGGCATGATGACTCCTCAAGTCACCGGATTCACCTTCCCCGACGGAGTCGACTTCGACCTCGTCATGAAGGTTGCCTCGCCGCGTGGCTTGATGGAAGCCGAGGACGTTGCGAAGATGGTGGCTTTCGTTGCCTCCGACGACGCCTCGGCGATACACGGGGCCGTCTACTCGGTGGACAACGGAAAAATGGCATGACCCCGTTGGTCTCGGGACCGATCTTCCAAATCTGCTGGGTGGTCGAGGACATCGAGGCCGCCGAACAGGAGTTCACTCGGCAGTGGGGAGTGGAGCGATGGCTACGTATGCCAGACATCGCCTTTGGTCCCGAGACCACAACGTATCGAGGTGAGCCCGCGGACTATGTCGTTCACGTGTCGATCGGATATGCGGGCAGCCAACAGCTCGAGTTGATCCAATCAGTGTCCGGACGCAACCTGTACACGGAGTTCCTGGAGACTCACGGCGTCGGAGTTCATCACATGGCTTGGGTTCCAGGCGATTACGAGGCGACGTTGCTCGAGGCCGAGCGTCGCGGAATGTCGGTGGTGCAACAAGGTCGGGTAGAGGGCGCCGGCATGGAGTTCTCCTACCTCGATGCCGGGCCGTTGGGTGGATACGTCGAGTTGATGAAGCTCTCGCCCGAGATTCGGTTGATGTTCGCTTCGCTCATTCCTGATTGACGGCAAACAATTTCGTGAAGTAATCGGAAACGTTCTCCGGGTGACCACGGAATCCGAGGTAGCCGTCGGGGCGAATGACCAGCGCCGCCGTACCTTCGACCCCATACGCGGCGCACAGTTGCGAGGCGTTGTCCTCGATGATCGGCACCAGCGAGTCGACGGTCACGGTTCCCGGTGGCACTATCGCGTAGACGTCCAGCAAGCCGTGCGCTGATCGAATTGCGGCGTCGGCGACCTTCTCCAAGCTGTTGATGCTCTCCGCGGATCCGTCCGAAGTCAGCAGTAACGTGTGGTCGACTCCTGACAGCAAGTCGAACAACCGAATTGGGTACTGAACACCGTCTCGGCGCAAACCGCGCGCATCGGGTGCGCGTTCGCCCGGTTGGACATGCGGACTCGAAGAATCACGCCCGCTGTTCAGCGGACTCTCCGAGTAGTCGATCAACAATTGAGCCTGGCGCCGCATTGCCGTGTCGATCGAGGACTCTCCCGAACCGATTCCTTCTCGAGCATTTCGGACGGTCATCCCGACGACTTCTTCACCAACCGGTCGTCTTTCGACGTCGTAGGTCTCGAGAAGATCTGCTGTTGCAACACCTTTGACTGCGAGCGCTATCTTCCATGCGAGATTGTGGGCATCTTGGATCCCGGTGTTCATACCCTGAGCACCAGTCGGGGGATGAATATGCGCGGCGTCGCCGGCGACAAAAACCCGTCCGCGGCTGTAAGCGTCGACGATGCGGTGGCTGATGCGAAATACCGAGGACCATCGCAGCATCGAGGCGGTTGTCGGCTCTGGGGAGAGTCTGTCGAGCACGGCCTGGATGTGATGGAGTTCAGGTGTCTTGCCGGTTGAAAAACCGTGTTGTACAGCGGCTTTGTTCGACGATTCGTCCGGCATCAACTCGTCCGGAACGAGCATCGACATGCGGTACCGCTTGTGTCCGGGAAGTGGGATGCAGACGAGTAGATCGTCGGTGGTTCCGTCGTCGCTGGTGTGGTTGGCGCGGACGGAGTAGCCGCTGGGTATCGACCAGTCGACTTCGACGTCACCGAGCATGTAGCTCTCGGCAAATGCGCCGCCGTCGAAGCTCAGGCCCAGCCCTTTGCGGACCACGCTGTGCGCGCCGTCGGAACCCACCAGGTACTGAGCCGTCACGGTACTGCCGTCGCTGAGGGTGCAGGTGACGGCGTCGTCGGACTGTTCGAATGCAGTGAGGCCGACTCCGCGTTCGACGGTTGTTCCCAACTCGGTGAGGCGCTCGGTGAGGATGCGCTCCGTCGAGTACTGAGGCAGACAGAGAAACCAGTAAGGAACGTCCTCGGGGAGGGTGAGGTCGACGCGGCCGACCTCGACGCCGTTCGTGTACATGATCTGACCGCGCATCAATGTCGAGGCGTCGAGTGCCTGGCGGAGCACCCCCATGTTCTCGAAGAGTTCGAGAGTGCGTGGCTGAATCCCGACGGCTTTCGCGTATTGCCGCGGTTCGTCGAGCGGGTCGATTATTCGACATGAGATGCCGCGTCTGCGCAGCTCGATCGCGGTGGTCAAGCCGATCGGGCCGGCGCCCGCTACCAATACGTCGGTATCCATCAGGACCCACTCACGTCGGGGACAGTCGGTCATTTCAGTATGGGTAAGCGAACTTTTGTTTTGGGGAAATTCGCGCAGATCGGGCATTTTGGGGCTTTCCGCACGGGTTGCAGACGTTGAGGTCGTGGGAAGATCGCGACGTGAAGGCAGGCGAGTTGCATCATGAGCCGCCGGGGTACCGGTGCCCGTTCTGTCGCTTCGCGCTGGGCGAGTTCGACGAGCACAACTCGTCGACCGACCTGGTTGCTCGAACCGACCACGCAATCGCTCGGATTTCCCCGAAGTGGTGGCCGGGCAACCCCGGCCACGTACTTGTGTCGCCGATCGAGCATCCGCGATACGAGGACGACCACCTGTATTCCCGGCATGGCGAGGCGGCCTACGTTCCGCCTGAGGCGCGAGCGCCTTTCGGCGCACTTTTGCGCCCTCGATTCCTTGAACGCTGATCTGCCGCCACATCCTAGTGATGTACAAATCTGCGTGTTTGTAAAACTTTTACCTCAAAAATCGTTGACAAAACGCCATCATTTGTCCACTCTCTATACATAGATGTTGTTCGTGTCGCGGGTTACCGCGCAGGACGCACTCACTGATCCGAACGAGAACTGGAGAATTCGATGGCGGCGTTGGTGTACACCGAGCCAGATGGTCGGCTCGCAACTTGGAGAGACCGGAAACGCTACTTGTGGCTGTTGGCGCTGATTCCGTCATCGGCAACTTTCATCGCCGTGGGGCTTGTTACCGCCACCGGATGGAATGTCTTCTGGTGGACCGGCCCACTGATCGCTTTTGCTCTCATTCCCGTCATCGACATCCTGGCGGGTGAGGACGGGAAGAATCCGCCCGACGAGGTGATCGACGAACTCGAGAACGACCGCTTCTACCGGTGGTGCACCTACGCCTATCTGCCGCTGCAATACACGGCCTTCTTCCTGTCCTGCTACATCTGGGCGCGTTGGGATTTGAGCGTTCTCTCCAATATCGGACTCGCAGTGACGATCGGTGTGACGGCCGGAATCGGCATCAACACCGCCCACGAACTCGGGCACAAGAAGGAGAGCGTCGAGCGCTGGTTGTCCAAAATCGTTCTCGCGCAGAGCGCTTACGGTCACTTCTACCTCGAGCACAACCGTGGCCACCATGTGCGAGTGTCGACTCCGGAAGATCCGGCGACCTCGCGCTTCGGTGAGACCCTCTACGGTTTCTGGCCGCGCAGCGTCGGCGGGGGATTGAAGTCGGCGTGGCATCTCGAGAAGACCCGCTTCGAGCGTTTGGGCACCACGCACTGGAGCATCAAGAACGACGTGCTCAACGCCTGGCTCATGTCGGTTGTTCTGTTCGGTGTCGCGTTTGCAGTGTTCGGGATCGGCATCGCGCCGTACCTCGTGATCCAGGCGTTCATCGGGTTTTCGCTGCTCGAAGCGATCAACTACCTCGAGCACTACGGACTCCTACGTCAGAAAACCGCAAGCGGACGGTACGAGCGATGCACGCCGGCGCACAGCTGGAACAGTGATCGCATCTGCACCAACGTCTTCCTTTATCACTTGCAGCGGCACAGCGATCATCATGCGAATCCGACACGGCGCTACCAAGCGCTTCGCAGTATGGAAGAGGCCCCTCAGCTCCCGAGCGGCTACGCCAGCATGATCATGCTCGCAACAGTTCCGCCCCTGTGGCGCAAGGTGATGGACCACCGCGTTCTCGAGCACTACCGAGGTGACATCACCCAGGTCAACATCGCGCCGAAGAAGCGGGCCAAGATCCTCGCAGCCTACGGGGTGAACGCATGAACGCCTACATCTGCCCGATCTGCGACTACACGTACACCGAATCGACAGGCGCTGCGCGAGAAGGCTTTCCGCCCGGCACGCCGTGGTCGAGTATTCCGGACGACTGGTGCTGCCCCGACTGCGGCGTCCGCGAGAAGGTCGACTTCACCCTCGTCACGCAATCCTGATCGAAATACCCACCGGTGAAAGGAAAACCGATGTCCGAGACTGCCACTGCTTACAAATTGTTCCGCTGCCTCCAGTGCGGGTTCGAATACGACGAAGCGATCGGCTGGCCCGACGACGGTATCGAGCCGGGTACTCGCTGGGACGAGATTCCCGAAGACTGGTCCTGCCCTGATTGTGGTGCCGCCAAAGTCGATTTCGAAATGGTGGAGGTGGACCGCTGATGACAGCGGTCAGTGAGCCCGACACACGCACCGTCGTGATCGTGGGCACGGGCATCGCCGGTTCCGGTGCCGCGCAGGCCCTGCGCAAGGAAGGGTTCGGCGGCAGCATCATCCTGATCGGCAGCGAACCTGAGGAGCCGTACCGCCGCCCGGCGCTGTCGAAGGAGCTACTGTCCGGGAAAGCGTCGTTCGATCGGGTTCGGTTGCGGCCGTCGACTTTCTGGAACGAGCAGGGTATCGATCTTCGGATTGGCGCAACTGTCACGAGTATCGACACAGATTCCCGCACAGTACTTTTAGCCGACGGTGACAGCATCGACTACGACGTTCTGATTCTTGCCACGGGTGGACGGTCCCGACGGTTGGAGAACGAAGATTCCGAGCGCGTTCACTATCTTCGAGATATCGCAGACATGCGACGCTTGCAATCCCAGCTGATCGAAGGATCCTCGCTATTGGTGGTCGGCGGTGGCTTGATCGGATCGGAGGTGGCGTCAACGGCACGCGACTTGGGTTGCAGTGTGCAGGTTCTCGAAGCGCAACCGGTGCCCCTGTCCAGGCTGCTTCCACCGTCGATAGCGGAGAAGATCGCCGCGCTGCACGTCTCGGCGGGCGTCGCCTTGCAGACGGGAGTTGACCTCGAGACGCTCACGACGGGTGCCGACGGCGTCGCCGCACGTGCGCGTGACGGACGCGAGTGGACAGCGGACTTGGCCGTCGTCGCAATCGGATCCTTGCCCGATACCGATGTGGCTGCTGCGGCGGGTATTGCGGTGGACAACGGGATTTCGGTAGACGGATACCTCCGGACCTCCGTCGTTGATGTGTACGCGATCGGCGATGTGGCCAACGTGCCCAACGGTTTTCTCGGCGGCATGCACCGTGGTGAGCACTGGAACACCGCGCAGGACCACGCAGTTGCAGTTGCCAAGACCATCGTCGGGAAGGAAGAACCCTTCGAATCCGTCCCTTGGAGTTGGTCGAACCAATTCGGCCGCAACCTTCAAGTAGCTGGTTGGCCAGGCGCGGACGACACCGTGATTGTTCGAGGAGACTTGGACTCCTATGACTTCACTGCGATCTGCATGCGCGACGGAAATATCGTCGGTGCTGTGAGCGTGGGCCGGCCGAAGGACATTCGCGCCGTCCGAACCCTTATCGAACGCTCGCCGGACATCAGCGCCGACGTACTTGCCGATACAAACAGGGATCTGACCGAACTTGCGGCGGGTCTTGTCGCCTCACCGGTGCTCTGAGTGCACTCGTGACTTCTGTGGCTTGCGTGTCCACCGTTTTGACACCGAGCACGGGCGATGGAAATCTTCCCGATATGTCCACCGCTCGTGCCCGTGTCCCGTACCACGAGGCAGCTCGTCAACTCCTCCGTGCGTCAGCGCTCGACGCCACACGCGAACTCTTGACCGAGAAATCGTGGAACGACATCACGATGGCGCATATCGCGGAAGCTGCGGGCATGAGCCGGCAGACGTTGTACAAGGAGTTCACGTCCCGCCAGGGATTGGCGTCCGGATACCTCATCCGTTTCGTCGACGAGTTCCTCGAAGAGGTGGAACGCGAAGTAACGCTGCATCATTCGGATCCGCGTGGCGCGGTCTCGGCAGCCTTCCGTGCCTTCTTCGACGCCGGTGCACGGGATCCGATGGTGGTCAGCATTGTCGGTCCCCGGCCGCAGCACGACCTGCTGAGCTTGGTCACCACTGACGGGACTCCGCTGCTCGAACATGCGAGCGCGAGGTTGGCCGAGATCTTCATGACCAGTTGGGCGAACGTCGACCGCATCCATGCCGAGATGTTCGGCAGCACGATAGTGCGTCTGGCGATCAGTCACGTGACGTTGTCTTTCGGTACCCCCGATCAGATCGCCGAGAACCTGGGGGAGATGTTCGGGCCGTTCCTCGATCAGGTCATCGGTTCGGGCACAGTCGAACCGAACTGAGCCGACAGGATCGATACGGTTTCCGGGCTAGGACGGAAGTTCGATCGAGCGTGATCGCCGTAGTTCTTTGGTGGGAAATATCGTCGTTATGTGTGAATCCGCGTCTCACTTCTCGGTAGCGTGCCGGGCGTAGATCGAGGTGCGATCCGCAGGGGGTGGCTCTCGTGAATTTCCGTCAACGGTGGAGGAATTCGAAGATGAAGAGCCGCAACAAATCTCGAGTGATGTCGACAGTCGCGCTAGTTGCAACATTTGTCATGGCCGGTGCAGGTGTGGCAATTGCCGACGAATCATCGTCAGGGTCTTCCGGCAGCGGATCGCTCGGTTCCTCCGGTGCGGCAGCGGTTGATCCGTTGACCTTCGACGGTTGGGGCACGTGCCCGATCGAGGATCTCGAGGTGACGACGTGCGCCAGCGTCGTAGTTCGCGGAGGGACCATGAAATTGGGCGCACTTTCGGTGCCGATCCCGGACGGAAGCCTCAAGGTTGCGGGCGGAGTGAAATACGCGACCCAGCCGGACAACAGTTTCATCGAGACGTTCGTCGCCAAGCAGGACGGGTCCAACGGGGTCTATTCCAATCCGATTTCGGTACCCGGAGGTGCTCTCGGGATCGATACTCCGCTGGGACTGACTCAGATCAGCGCGACGGTGGAATCGGTGGGAGTCCCGGATCTGAAGGTTCTCGAGCAGGAACTCACCATGCCTGTTCGATTGAAACTGTCTAATCCCTTGCTCGGTGACGATTGCTACATCGGTTCGGTTTCGAATCCGATCAACCTTCACCTGACCACAACCGGAAACCCTCCGTCGGAAGCTATCGGTGAGTTCCCCGGTGCAGTGTTCCCGGCAGTCCCACATTCGGATGCGGTGTTTGCGGCGCCGGGAGCCAGCGGGTGTGGACCGCTGGGTGCGCTCAACTGGGCCGTGAATCTACGCGGGGGAGTGCCGGCGGCCAGCGGAAAGAACTCTCTCACCACGTCGAGCGACGTCTACGCGGTGGCTGCACGAAAGGTGCGACCGCCTGCCTGACGGACGCGCGGGCGCTGGAACGTAAAACGAGGGCCGACCCGTGGGTCGGCCCTCGTTCTACACAATCAGGTCAGCTGACCTCGGGATCACGCACCGTGATGGTGCCGTCCCTAACCGCGTCGGCGATGCTGTCGTGCAGTTTCGGGCATCCGTCTTTCAATGCCGACGACTGCCCGGAAGCCATTGCCTCTTTGAAGGTGTGGCAACGCAGCGCCGGGTCGGAAGTCCACTGAACGCTGGTGTGTTTGTACGTGTTCTTGCGAACCAGTACGCACGCGCCGCATGCCTTGCAGTCGACTTCCTGCAGACCCGAGTCGAGGTATTCGTGCTTGTCCTCGATCGTCTGGGCCGCGATCGCCTCGAGCCGTTCCGTTTGCCCGGCAAAGTCCGGTGCCTTGGCCCAACGAGCCCACCGTGCGTCGGTTCCGATCGAGGCGCTCACGACTAGACCTCTGCTTCCTTCTTTGCCGCTTCTGCTGCAGCTTCCTTCTCGGCCTTCTGGCGTGCGAGGTTTTCCTCGACCTCGGCGTGCCAGGCTTCGTTTGCCTTGGTGGTGTCCACCTCGAACTCGAAGCGCTGCGTCATCTTCTCGGTGACGTCGGCCTTGTCCACGTAGAACTGCTCGTACCAGCGTCGTAGCTGGTAGACGGGGCCGTCTTCTTCGCAGAGAAGGGGATTCTCGATCTTGGTCTTGTTCTTCCAGATCGCGACGTCCTGCAGGAATCCCTCGCTGATGCCCTCGGTGAACTTGCCGGCCAACTTGTCGGCCATCTCGTCGGAGACACCCGTCGGCTTCTTCACCGTCACGCCCCACTGCAGCACGAACGAGTCCGGGCTGATCGGGTAGTGGCAGTTGATCAGAACACTCTCGACCTCGTATCCGCTGTAGCTGTTCCACAGGGGATTGACCATGTACGACGGTCCGTAATACGCAGCTTCGGAGCGAAGCAGCGTGTCGCCGCCGTACTGGGAGGCCATTCCGATGTCGGGACGGCCCGTGGTGTTGAGGTACTGAGTGGCGATCTCACCTTCGAAGACGTTCTTGAAGTACGTCGGGAAGGCGTAGTGGATGTAGTAGAAGTGCGCCATGTCGACCACGTTGTCGATGATCTCGCGGCAGTTGGACCCCTCGATGACCATGGAGTTCCAGGTCCAGTCGGTCCATTCGTCGCTGTACGCGCCCTCGATACGAGGAATCACGATCTCTTCGGGCGGCGGATTGCCCTCGGGGTCGTTCCAGACGAAGAGCTGACCGTTCTGCTCGAGGGTCGTCCACGCGCGGGTGCGTGCGAGCGGAGGCACGCGGCGGGCATAAGGAATGCCGGTGCACTTGCCGTTGCCGCCCCAGCGCCAGTCGTGGAAGGGGCAGGCGATGGAATCGCCCTTGACCTCGCCTTGTGTGAGGTCACCACCCATATGACGGCAGTATCCGTCGAGAACTTTGATGTCGCCCTTGCTGTCGGCGAACACCACGAGCTTCGTACCGAAAGCCTCGATCGCGTGCGGTTTGCCGTCCTTGAAGGTCTTCAGTAGACCCAGGCAGTGCCAACCGCGGGCGAAACGAGTTTGCACCGTTCCGACGTCGATCTCGCGAATCTGCGCCATTGTGACCTCACATCCCTTCTAGCTGTTAGTAGAACACGTTATAGAACTCGATCCGGTTCCGCCAGATTTTGGGGGCACTTGTTACAGCATTGCGGCCACAAACGGGACCTTTGTCAGCGTCTCGACAGAAAAGAGAACGTGTTCTAGTCTCAAGTGTAAGTGAACCAACCGATCGAGGAAGACGGGAGCGTCGAAGTGGGTAACCATGACAGCCACGAGGTGATGCAGAGGCTCGACGCACTACTGCCGGCACTGCGCGAGCGCGCACAGGAGACCGAGGATCTGCGTCGTATCCCCGACGAGTCCATCAAGGCTCTCCAGGAAACAGGCTTCTTCCGCTTGCTGCAGCCGAAGCAGTGGGGCGGATACGAAGCCGATCCGGTGCTGTTCTACTCCGCGGTCAAGAAGATCGCCAGCGCGTGTGGTTCCACAGGGTGGGTCTCCTCGATCATCGGGGTACACAACTGGCACCTCGCCCTCTTCTCTCAGCAGGCACAGGAAGACGTGTGGGGCAACGACACTGACGTTCGCATCTCGTCCTCTTACGCCCCGATGGGTATGGGTGAAGTAGTCGAGGGTGGATACAAAGTCAACGGTGCGTGGGCGTGGTCTTCGGGTTGTGACCACGCCAGCTGGGCCGTTCTCGGTGGTCCGGTGTTCAAGGACGGCCGCGCAGTCGATTTCGTGAGCTACCTGATTCCTCGCGAGGACTACCAGATCGACGACGTGTGGAATGTGGTCGGTCTGCGTGGAACCGGCTCCAATACCGTTGTGGTCAAGGATGTTTTTGTTCCCAAGCATCGCGTTCTGAGCTTCCGGGCGATGAGCGAACTGACCGCCCCGGGCCTCGAGAACAACACCGCGCCGGTCTACAAGATGCCGTGGGGAACCATTCACCCCACGACGATCTCGGCACCGATCGTCGGAATGGCTTACGGAGCTTACGAAGCGCACGTCGAGCACCAGGGCAAGCGTGTGCGCGCTGCCTTCGCCGGCGAGAAGTCGAAGGACGATCCGTTTGCCAAGGTGCGCATCGCCGAGGCGTCCAGCGACATCGACGCCGCGTGGCGTCAGCTCTCCGGCAACGTCGCCGACGAGTACGCGTTGATCCTTGCAGGCGAAGAGGTTCCGATGGAACTGCGGCTGCGCGCTCGACGCGACCAGGTGCGCGCCACTGGCCGTGCGATCGCCTCGATCGACAAGCTTTTCGAGAACTCTGGTGCCACGGCGCTGCAGAACGGCACTCCGATTCAGCGTTTCTGGCGTGACGCTCACGCTGGTCGCGTCCACGCCGCGAACGATCCCGAACGCGCATACGTCATGTTCGGAACCGGCGAATTCGGTCTGCCGATCACCGACACGATGGTCTAGAGGAGGCTCAGTGACAACCACCGAAGAAGCTCTCACCTACGAGTCCACTTCGCGGTTCGCGCAAGTGCGCCCCGATCTGAAACTGCACTTCCACGAGGCGGGCGTCGGAAACGACAAGACCATCGTGCTGCTGCACGGCGGTGGCCCAGGCGCGTCATCGTGGTCGAACTTCGCCCGCAACATTCCGGTGTTGGCGAAGAACTTTCACGTCATCGCCGTCGATCAGCCCGGTTACGGGCAGTCCGACAAGCCGACGGAGCATCCGCAGTACTTCGTGCACAGTGCGTCGGCGCTCAATGATCTTCTGGATACGCTCGAGATCACCGGTCGCGTTGACCTGCTGGGTAATTCGCTCGGTGGTGGCGCTGCTGTTCGCTTTGCGCTCGACTACCCGGACCGTGCGGGTCGCCTCGTTCTGATGGGCCCCGGCGGTCTCAGTGTCAACCTGTTTGCGCCGGACCCCACCGAGGGCGTCAAGAACCTCGGGAAGTTCAGCTACCAGCCCACACGGGAGAACCTCGAAGCGTTCCTGCGGATCATGGTCTTCGATCAGAAGCTGATCACGCCGGAACTCGTCGACGAACGTTTTGCTGCCGCCAGCACTCCCGAGTCGCTGGCTGCGGCCAAGGCGATGGGTAAGTCCTTCTCCAGCGGTGACTTCGAGCTCGGCATGCTCTGGCGCGAGGCGTACAAGCTTCGACAGCGTGTGTTGCTGATCTGGGGCCGTGAGGATCGGGTCAACCCCCTCGACGGCGCACTGGTTGCGCTCAAGATGATCCCGCGCGCGCAACTCCACGTCTTCGGCGGTTGCGGTCACTGGGCGCAGCTCGAGAAGTTCGACGAATTCAACCGGCTCGCAACCGACTTCCTGCTCGACGGAGGTAAATGATGGGTATTCGATCTCTGGCGTACATGCGCATCGGGGCCACCGACATGGCTGCGTGGCGCGAATACGGACTCAAGATCCTCGGAATGATCGAGGGCAAGGGCGTCGACGCGGAATCGCTGTATCTGCGTATGGACGACTTCCCGGCGCGTCTTGTCATCGTTCCGAACGACACGGACCGTCTGCTCGTCTCGGGTTGGGAAACCGCGAATGCCGCTGAGCTGCAGGATATCCGTGACAGGTTGTCGGCAGCCGGTGTTCCGTTCAAGGAAGGCACGGCGGAGCAGCTCAAGGACCGTCGCGTCGTCGAGATGATCGCGTTCGAGGACACCTCGGGCAACTCCCTCGAGGTGTTCCACGGAGCTGCTCTCGAACACCGCCGGATCGTGAGCCCGTACGGGCACAGGTTCGTGACGGGCGAGCAGGGCCTCGGCCACGTCGTGCTCACCACCGATGACGACGATGCTTCGCTGCGGTTCTACCGCGACGTACTCGGATTCAAGCTTCGCGATTCGATGCGTCTGCCTCCGCAGATGGTCGGCCGGCCCGCGGACGGCGAGCCGGCGTGGCTGAGGTTCCTCGGCTGCAACCCGCGTCACCACAGCTTGGCGTTCCTGCCGTTGCCCAACCCGACGGGCATCGTGCACCTGATGCTCGAAGTGGAGAACTCCGACGACGTCGGACTGTGCCTCGACCGGGCACTGCGCAAGAAGGTCAAGATGTCGGCGACTCTCGGTCGCCACGTCAACGACGAGATGCTCTCGTT
Source organism: Rhodococcus sp. WY5 (assembly GCF_018588185.1). Taxonomy (NCBI): domain Bacteria; kingdom Bacillati; phylum Actinomycetota; class Actinomycetes; order Mycobacteriales; family Nocardiaceae; genus Rhodococcus; species Rhodococcus sp. WY5. The sequence goes on along the minus strand of NZ_JAAMPR010000001.1, from coordinate 295,239 downwards.
CTACATGAAAACTCCGGGCGGGTTCGACATCGAATTCGGTTGTGAGGGGCTAGAGGTAGAGGACGAAAACTGGATCGCGAGGGAAAGCACGGCCGTGAGCCTGTGGGGTCACGACTTCACGGTGGGAATGAAGCCGTGAGTTCGCCCGATGCGTCGGTGAGTGCGGAGCAGGCGATCGATCCACGCCAGTTCCGCACGGTTCTCGGGCAGTTCTGCACGGGTATTACCATCATCACGACAGTCGACGACGGTGAGCCGGTCGGGTTCGCGTGTCAGTCTTTCGCTGCCCTGTCACTCGACCCACCTTTGGTGTTGTTCTGCCCCACCAAGGGTTCTCGGTCGTGGGCGGCAATCGAGCGGACCGGGAAGTTCGCCGTCAACGTGTTGGCGGAGGAACAACAGGCGGTGTGTGCTCGTTTCGGGTCGCGTGAGCCGGACAAGTTCGCCGGCATCGATTGGACACCATCGCCGTTGGGCTCGCCGATCATCGACAAGTCCCTTGCGCACATCGACTGCACGGTGGAAACCGTCCACGACGGCGGCGATCACTACGTCGTCTTCGGTCGGGTTTCGTCGATGAGTGAGATCAAGACCGAACGCCCGCTGCTCTTCTATCGCGGGCAGTACACGGGCATCGAGCCGGACAAGACTGTTCCGGCCACCTGGCGTGACGATCTGGAAGCGTTCCTGACGACCACGACAGAAGATACCTGGCTGTAGGGGGCAAGCCCCCTGTGCGCCTTTTTGGTAGTGGTAACTACCAAAAAGGCGCACAGGGCCGGAGGCCCTACAGCGAAAAACAGGTATGACAGAAGTCGTCACCGAACGGCGTCAACAGGATGCTACGACGCACTATCTTGTTCGATCGGCCGGCGCGCTTGACCGCCTCGATCACCGATGGCTGCACCTCGACCACCTGGTACCGGTCGGCCTCGACGGGCTCGCGTGAGAACGCCACCAAACCGAGCCGATGCAGGTTGTTCAGGTACGCGCTGATGCGGTCCAGATGTCGACAGCCCGCCAGTTCTCCGATCATCGACAGACCCTCGTCGATCATCTCCGAGCCGACACCGAACGGCCGCGCCGTGCGTACGTCCACGCTCGGTTGCGCACCGGAGGTGGCCAACAACCGAAGAATTCGAGCTTCGTCGGGTGCGATCTCGTCGAGGATCCGGTCGTAGGCCGGGTGCAGATCGTCACGATCGGTCACGTCCGCGGAACGGTCCAGCAACCTGTCGCCGCGTGCCCGCAGCGCCGCGAGAGTGGCCTCGACGCTCTGCTTGCGATTGGTACGAGTTGCCATTGCCGCCCGTAGGTTCTCGGTCCGCGAGCCGTCTCCGTTGGAGTTCTCGGCCCGACGTTCGGATTGAACATTGGCCGATTCAGCGGCCTCTGCCGCGGCTTCGGCGGCAGCCTGAACGATTTGCCGTGTCGCCTCCTTCGCCGTTCCGAAGGCCCAACCCGTCAGCTTGATCGACGTGAGCGTCGTCGTGGCGGTCAGCCCGACAAGGCTACGGATCAGACGCTTTTCGACGGATTCGACCGGCGTGATGTCCGCAGCCCAGTCGTACGATTCCGCTTCGACGATCATGCGATGGTCGTGCTCACTCATGCTCATACTCCGAATATTGCGAGGTGTAGGAAACCGGCAAACGAGCCCAGCACGGCCCCGTGTACGAACAACAGCCACTCGTCCTGCTTGACGGCTGAGCGTAGTAGTTCGCTGAAATCTTCCGGTGAAAGGATGCTCATGCGTTCGGTGACGAAGACACGAATCTTCTCCGACTGGTTCTCGGCGAACTCCGCGTCCTCGAAGACCCTTGGGTACAGGTCGAGCACTTCGGTGGTGGCCAGGCCGGGCAGACGCTTGTAGCTCTGCGAACCAACGGTCATCTTGACCACCGACTTTGCCCAGCCGGCTGCGTCGTCGACGGATTCGCGCAGTACCTGATCGAGCATCCGCCGCGTTCGGTCCGAGCGGGGACCTTCGAGGAGTTCGGTGCCGATGTTCTCGAGCGTCACGACGTGATCGGCGAGGGTTTTTGCGTACCCGGCGATGATCTCGGTGCGGCGTTTCAGGAACAGTCCCTGCCGCCACGGCACCCAACGGCTGGGGGTGATCGGCTCGAAGATCATCGTGATGCCGAGGTAGTTCACGATGTATCCGATGATCACACCGCCGATGGGAAGCACCCACCACTGCGGAACCAGATGGAGGATTCCGACGAGCACGAAGCCCATCGGGAACCCGAAGTAGAAGCCGAAGTTCTGCATGAACCTGAGCTCTTTGTTGCCCATCGTGCGGAAGATGTCATTGAGCAGTTTGGGGTGCGAGGAGAGGTAGCGGATCACCATCAGCTTCGCGTCGATGAACTCGTCGATGTCCTCTTCGATGCGGTCGGTGATCATGCGCACGCTGGCCGGCAGATCGTCCTCCACCTTGCGGAAGACGGCCTCCTTCACCGACGTCGGAAGGTTGTGCCAGAGCTGAGGATTCTCGGCCGTCATGATTCTGGTGACCACGCCGCGCACTTCACTGCGGGAGATGTTCACCAAGTGCTCGGCGATGCTGTCCGGGTCCAGGACGCGATAGAAATCGGCGATGCTGCCGACTTTCGCGAGGGATTTGTCGACGGCGATCGACGCCATCTTCTCCGCCCGCGAGGGGACGATGCCTTGCCAACCGAATCTGCCGTCGCTGGTGATCGCGGGGATCACCTGGACGCGTCGGGGGAGGAACGGGAAGAGCAGTTTGAGGCCGGGCACTTTGATCCCGTGGAAGTTGATCGGCGCAAACAGCATCAGGACGCCCGACCAATTGGTGATGTACCCGATGATTCCGGTGAACAAAGGAATGGTGATCAACTGTTCGAGCAAGTGGTCCGGCACCGTCGCACATCCTCCTCATATCCGAGAACCTCACGTTCGGACATGATTGCCGAAACTTCGCTCTTCGTGGGTGTTTCGTTGGCTACTGCTGCGCCTTCCCAGTTGCGTCAGCATAGAGGCCCGACAATTCGGGCTGTAGGTGGGTAGGAAGTTGATGTAACCTCACGTACATGGTCAGTATTGCGCACAACACGACGACGCCGGTTCTCTTCCGGCGCATCGTTTAGCAACTGCTGACCGAACCCTTTCAGCCCCGGGAGTTATCGCCCCGGGGCTTTCCTGTTTCGTCGCTCCGTGTGCGTCTCCCCTTGAACGATTTGGAGACCTCTCATGAGCGTTGACCACCGCGAACTCGGGCGCGACCTGGAGTTTTTCGCCACCACCCCCACCGTCGGGGCCGGCCTCCCACTCTGGTTACCGGACGGCGCGATCATCAGGAACGAACTCGAAAAGCTCGCCGCCGAACAAGCAGCGCGATCCGGATGCCGGGGTGTCTATACCCCCATTATGGCGAAAAAAGAGTTGTACGAGAGATCTGGGCATTGGTCCAAGTTCTCGGACGACATGTTTCCCGAAATGAAGATAGGCGGAGAGTCATTTCTCCTTCGTCCGGCTAACTGTCCCCATCACGCTCAGGTATTCGCCGCTCGCGGTCGTAGTTATCGCGAGCTACCTTTCCCGGTTCGTGAACTCGGCTCGATGTTCCGTACCGAACTCTCCGGAGTTCTCAGCGGATTGAGTCGAGTCAGACAGATCAATCTCGACGACGCACATGTCTTCTGTAGTCGCGAACAAGTGCAAGCGGAAGTGATCGTCGCGCTCGACGCGATCGAGCGCTGCTACTCGACTCTGGGGATTGCCGAACGGAAGTACCGCCTCTCGATCAGAGGGGGAGAGGGGCAGTACCTCGGCACCGACGAGCAGTGGGCGGACGCCGAGGATCACCTTCGCGGGGCGCTGAATGCACGCTCGATCGAGTACGTGGAAGCGAAGGGGGAGGCAGCGTTCTACGGTCCCAAGATCGACGTCCAGGTGCGAGACGCGCACGGCCGCGAGGAAACACTCTCGACCGTGCAACTCGACTTCAATCAACCGGAGCGGTTCGACCTCGAGTACACCGCTGAGGACGGATCCAAGGCTCGCCCCGTCATGATCCATCGGGGCTTGCTCGGATCGATGGAACGCATGACTGCGCTTTTGATCGAAAGGTTCGAAGGGCGGATGCCGCCGTGGCTGGCACCCAACCAAGTCTCGATTCTGCCCGTCGGCGACCGGCACCAGGTTGAGGCTGAGCGTTTGCGGGCCGATCTCGAGGCTCGCGATGTTCGAGTGGCGATCGCGCCTGACGGATCGTTGGGACGTCGCATCCGCGAGGCACGCACTCACCGTGACCCGTACATCGCGGTGATCGGAGACAACGAGGTGCACGGCGGCACCGTCGACGTTCTGGTCCCCGCGCGTGGTGGGCGGGTGGTCGTCGATGCGAGTGTGTTTGTCGCTCAGGTGGTCTCGGGCATCAAAGAGCGTGCCCTGCTTCCGGCAGACTTCTAGCCGACGGGAAGCTCGTGGAGGGCGCGCACCAGTGGCGCGAGTTCGGGTGTCTTGCATGCCTCGTCGAGTGCGGCTTCGAGGGTGGCGTCGTGCGTCGGCCGTGCGCTTTCGAGAAGCTCGCGGCCGGCCGGCGTCAGCTCGGTGTAGATGCCTCGACGGTCGTCGGCGCACAGGATGCGCGTCAATAGTCCTCGATCTTCGAGTCGATTGACCAAGCGCGTCGTGGCGCTGCTGCTCAGTGCGGCAGCGCGAGCCAACTGAGCCATCCGCATGTGCCAGCCATCCTGGCGGCTCAGTGCGTCGAGCACGGTGTATTCGACGACGGACAGTTTGTGCTCACGCTGGAGCGCGCGTTCCAGTTCGGTGTCGAGGGCGCCGTGCAGTGCTGCGAGCGTGCGCCACCCTTGCGAACGGATTTCGACGGCGTCGTCGGCGATCCCCATGTGATTCTCCTTGTCCGTTTCCTGCGACTCCAGGTTACCAGCTTGCGCATGTAGCGCGCGCGTGCAACTATTTATAGCGCGCCTGCAACTAATGCACACGCCCGCTAACGGCTTACGCGTAAATCTGTGAAAGGAACATCGAGATGCCATTGGGTCTCATTGCCCTCGCTATGGGCGGGTTCGGGATCGGCCTCACCGAATTTGTCATCATGGGCCTCCTGCCCGAGGTCTCGGCTGATTTCGAGGTCACCGAGTCCGTCGCGGGCTACCTGATCTCGGGCTACGCACTGTCGGTGGCGATCGGCGCGATCCTCCTGACCGCTGCCGTCACCCGCTTCGAGCGCAAGAAGGTCCTTCTCTCGCTCATGGTGCTGTTCATCATCGGCAACCTGATGTCCGCGCTCGCTCCCTCCTACGAGGTCATGATGGGCGGACGCATCGTCGCGGCGCTGTGCCACGGTGCGTTCTTCGGAATCGGCTCGGTGGTTGCCGCCGACATGGTCGCGCCCAACAAGCGCGCCGGCGCCATCGCGATGATGTTCGCGGGCCTGACCATCGCCAACGTTCTCGGCGTTCCGTTCGGCACGCTGCTGGGCCAGCAACTCGGATGGCGCTCGACGTTCTGGGCCATCACCGTCATCGGCGTCATCGCCCTGATCGGAATTGCAGCACTCGTCCCGACGACGCCCGCCAGCACGACCGGTGGCGGATTGCGCGGAGAGTTGGGGGCATTCCGCAACAAGCAGGTATGGCTCTCGATCGCCATCACCATCCTCGGCTACGGCGGAATGTTCGGAGCCTTCACCTACATCGCCTTCACCCTCACCGAGGTCACCGGCTTCGCGACGTCCAGCGTTCCGTGGCTGCTCATCCTCTTCGGCTCGGGCCTGTTCGTCGGTAACTTCCTCGGCGCCAAGGCGGCCGACCGTTCGCTCACGAAGGCGCTGGTCTGGATTCTCGCGATCCTGACCGTCGTTCTGATCGTGTTCGCCGCCACCGCGGAGAGCAAGGTCATGACTGTGATCTCGCTGTTCTTCATGGGCGCCTTCGGTTTTGCGACGGTTCCCGGTCTGCAGATGCGGATCATGAACTACGCGTTGGCAGCACCGACCATGGCATCGGGTGCCAACATCGCCGCCTTCAACGTCGGCAACGCACTCGGGGCATGGCTGGGCGGAATCACCATCGCCGCGGGACTCGGCTTCACCTCCCCGATCTGGATGGGGGCGGCGGTCACCGTCGCCGGTCTGCTGGTCTTGCTCGTCGCGGCGAAGATCGACCGCCCGGCAGCGTCAGAGCCGTCGACGCCGACCACCTCGCTGCACCCGACCGCCGCCTGAACCTGTCCATTGCGCTCTGACCCCATCGCGTGAACGTATCGCTCCCCTTGTCCAACAAGGGGAGCGATACGTTCACGCGGGTCAGGTGAGGCGGAATTCGGCGGTCACCCCGGAGAAAGGCGTGATCGCGCCGCTACCCCGAGCCTTCGACGCACCGAAGTGTTGGACTCGATACGTACCCGCCGGAGTATCGGCCGGAACATCCCACGTGATGCGCACGACGGAACCGTTGCTCCCGACCCGGCGCCAGTGCAGTTTGGTGGACCAGTCGTTGTCGTCGGCGACCCGTGTCCAGGATCCGCCGGTATTGCGCTGGATCTCGTAGAAGGTCCCGTTTCGGTGAGTGTCGTTCTTGGGGTGGCCGGTGACGAACTCGACGGCAACCTGCCCACCCGGTGAGGTGTCGCCGGGTTGGACGGTTGCGTCGCCGAATTGTGTTCCCGGCAAGGGCTCGTCGAAGTCGACGCCAGGTCCGAAGCTGGGTTGGAACCCGGACAGGTCGGCCGGAGCGGGGCCGCGAGGAGGTTCGGTGCCGTCGCGCATCGCGGCTGCAAGGGCGGCATACCCCTGCTGATAGGCCGGCAGTGTGTAACGACCGAACATCGTCGAACCGCCCTCGTACTGCTGCGAATCGTATTCCTGTGGTGTGGTGCAGTAGCTCGAGTACGAGTTCGCGTATCCCTGGAAGATGACGTTCTCGAGGGGAACCCCAAGCTCCTCGGCGACGGTTCGACGCACTCGTAATCCGGAGACGATGGTGAATTCCGCAGGGCCACCGACGATGTAGAACTGACCGATCCGCAGGATCTGGATCTTGAGTACGTTCGGCACCCATCCTCCCGGTGGCAGCAGGCCGACCGGAACGACTACGAGTTTGGGCGCCTGTGCATCCTGAAGCCATTGAGGCACAGGAGCATCCATACCGCCCAGGGCGTCGATCATGGGGTTTCGGGTGCCCTCGGGGAAGATCGGGATTGCCGGTCCGTCCTCGACGCTTCCGGCGCTCATTGCCGCGCCGATCGCGGCCGGAGCGGTGCGGTGCTCGCGTCCGTCGGGGGTGAATCTTCCGCTCACCACCTGATTTGCCATGTCCAGGTACATGATCCGACTGTCGACGCCACCGGTGACGGTGTCGGACGCCGCGTCGAAGGCAGTTCGAGCTGCCGCTACCTGGCGCAGCCCGATGATGCGTGCGTTCTCGAATTCGTCTTCGGTCGGTCCGCGTCCGGGCTCGAGGAAGAGGTTCGGTGACATGTCGCCGCTGTTGGTCTGCGGAAACGCAGCAATGAAGCTGGTGTCGCCGTCGAGGTAGCGCACGCCCTGGTCGTCGTGCTCCCAGAAGTACGCCGCGGCGCCCTTGTTGTCCCCGGAGATGAGATGGTTCTCGTTCGTGAGCGAGGCGCAGTGGGTGGCGAACCAGTTGATCGCCCCGATGTCCTTGCTGCCCCGACTGATCCGCATGACACGCATGTGGTGGTCGTTGCCACCGGGGTAGTAGGCCTTGTCCTCTTCGGGATTGAGATCGAACGCCACTCGCGATCGGTTGACGCTGGCATCGGTGAGATCGGACCGCCCGAAACGGACCGTGCCTGGCGCCAGGTTCTCGTGCGCAGCGCTGATCGCCTCGACCATGCCGTTGACCTCGGCTTCGAACACCTGCAGTTCGAAGCCGAGAACTGCGAGGTTGTACGCGTAGTTGTGCGAGGCCCCACCACATGCCGCGTGTGAATGGATGGCCGTCAACATGACGTTGCGCTCGGCGTAGATGTCACCGAACCTCCCGGCCAGTCGGCGCAGGACCTCGTCGTGAACGGACTGGAAGATCATGCAGTTGTCGACGCACACGTAGGCGACCCGCGACCCGCCGGACTCGAAGATGAAGGCGCGTGCGCGCATTCGCTGGTGCAGGCCTTCGGCGCGTTGATCGAAGCTCGAGTAGCCCATCATGCCGACTTCGGCGACCGGTCCGGTCACGTCGGAAATTCCGACGCCCACCTGCAGTGACGCCGACGACTTGTCGGTGCGTGCGGGTGAAACGGTGCGTGCCGGCGAAGCTGCGACGGCCTGGTTCGTCGACAGAGCGGCGAGCGCAGGTGCGGCGGCAGCGCCTGCCAGTACGGTGCGTCGGGTGATCTGCACGAGTGTCCTTTCGAGCGGTCTGACGCGAGTTGGTCAACCGTCCAGGAGTGTAGCCCGAGTCACACGTGACCGAAAGGGGTGCCGTCGGCCGACACTCAGATTGTTGTGGCCTCCCCGAACGTCATCGCCAGGCTCTTGATGGTCGTGGTCATCAGGGCCCGGCGGGGGAGTCCCAGTTTCCGAAGCTCCGCCGCCATCGGGTGACTGCCCAGTTGAACCTCGGCTCCACCAGGGCGCGATTTGACGCCGGTCGGTGCCATGTCCCACGACGTGCACCTGGTGGCGCCGTCGAGATGTGAGTACGCGGCCAACGACATGTTGGCTCCGCCGCCCGGCACGCTGACGCCGGATTTCACACTCAACTGTGTGATGAGTTTGCCGTCGCGAGAGACCGATCCGCGCTTTACCGAGCCGACGTGCTCGGTGTCGAACTCGGCGAGCACCTTCGGGAATCCCCAGATTTCCCGGCCGGCGGCCTTGGTGAACTCGCCGTCCACCGGCAACTCGTGAATGAGTGCCCCTGCAGTTCCGGCAGCGAGCGAACGTAGATCTCCCAGCACCGAGGTTTCGGGAGGCGCAGTGTGGCTGCGCACCATGTACGTCACTCCGAATTCGTTGTACGGCCCCAGATCCCCGTCGATGTAGTCGACAAAAACCAGGCCGCACAGCGCCCGGCCGGGACGGTACTGGAGCACGGTCAAGCCGGTGTAATCGATGATCGACTGCGCGGTTGTGCTCGGTACCGAGTACAACGCCATGAAGGCAGACGCGGTGCGAACTTCGACGGGCATCTCGACCTTCTTGCCCAGAATCGTGTAGCTCATGGCGCCACCACCCCGCGGAGTCCGTCGGAGCCGTAGACGGGTTCGAGCATCGAGCGGAAATCCGGTCCGCGGCGCAGCATTTGGCCTCCGTCGACGTTGATGATCTGCCCGGTGATCCAGGTGGAGTGCGGTCCGAGGAGGAAGGAAGCGAGTCCGGCGACGTCCTCGACCTCGCCGACGCGTTCGAGCGGCGTGTTGGCCAGGTAGTCGTCCAGGATGGGGCCACCGTCGGTGATGAGCGCGACCAGATCCGTTCGGGTCAGCCCCGGGCGGATCGCGTTGACACGAATGTTGCTGGCGCCCAGTTCGTCTGCTGCCAACTGCACCAGGTGGTCGACGCCGGATTTCGAGACTCCGTACGCGCCGAACCAGCGATGTGTGTTGCTGCTGGCGATCGACGAGATCGCGACGATGGATCCACCGCCTCCTGCCACCAGTGCCCGCGCGCCGTGCTTGATCGTCAGCATGGTCCCCGTGACGTTGAGGTCGACGGTGCGGCGCCAGGCGTCGACGTCGAGTTGCGTGACCGGTGCGATGGTTTCGTTCCCGCCGGCGCAGGCCACGACTCCGTCGAGCTTTCCGGTGACGGACACCGCCGCGGCGACAGCGGCGACGACGTCTGTCTCGATCGTGACGTCGGCGGGGGAGACGCTGACCGATCCTGCGGCAGTCGCCTGCCGGATCGATTCGGCGGCAGCATCGAGTTTCTCCTTGTTGCGTCCGCAGATCGTGACGTGAGCGCCGGACGCAACGAGCGAACGAGCGATGCCCAGGCCGATGCCACTACCGCCGCCGGTCACCAGTATCGATGTGCCGGTGAAAGTGGGTATGCCCGCTGAGGCGGTGTCGTCGTCCATGCGTGTCTCCTGGTCGTTGCTCCGCCGGGCTCGCGTGCTGCTTCTGGAGGTTTTCCGGTCCGGCTTCGGTGAAAACGCCCCACGCTATATAGGAACAGGTTCTACTTATTGAGGCAAGGGTTGTGCGAGAGGTGGAGTGATGGCTACCAGACCGACCTTCGATTTGATCGACGGACGCTTCTACAGCGGAGACCTCGGGAATGTGCGCGACGCATACGCCTGGATGCGTGATCACGAGCCCGTGTACCGAGACGACGCCAACGGAATCACCGCGGCCGCGAGTTACGACGCCGTCGTCGCAGCCGAGCGGGATCCCGAACTGTTCTCCAACGCCGGTGGCATCCGCCCCGAAACCGGTCCATTGCCGCAGATGATCGACATGGACGACCCGCAGCACCTCACACGTCGACGCTTGGTCAATGCGGGTTTCACACGTAAGAAGGTCGAAGCCAAGGCCGGCCGTATCCGGGAGATCTGCGATCAACTGATCGACGCCGTCTGTGAGAAAGGAGAAGCCGACTTCGTCGCAGACCTGGCGGCACCGCTGCCGATGGCCATCATCGGCGACATGTTGGGTGTCCGTCCGGAGGAACGCGCGTTGTTTCTGCGGTGGTCGGACGATCTGGTGAAGGCATTGGGAAGCAACGCTTCCCAGGATCAACTGCAGGCCATGATGGTTGCGTACGTCGATTTCACCGCGTACATGATGCGAACCATCGCCGAGCGGAGGAGCGACCCGGCCGACGATTTGGTGAGCACGTTGATTCACAGTGCGGTCGACGGCGAAGCCCTCTCCGATCAGGAAATCGTCAACGAATCCCTGCTGATCCTGATCGGCGGTGACGAGACCACACGGCACGTGCTCAGCGGCGGCATGGAACAGCTACTGCGCCATCCGGACCAGCGCCGGGAGCTAGTCGACGATCCCGATGCCATTCCCTTGGCAATGGAGGAGATGCTGCGGTGGTCCTCGCCGATCAAGAACATGGCTCGAACCCTGACCCGTGACACCGATTTCTTCGGCGCGCAGCTGAAGGCAGGTGAGAAGATGCTGCTGCTCTTCGAATCGGCAAATTTCGACGAGTCCGTGTTCCTGAACGCCGAACGGTTCGATGTCGGCCGCACACCGAATCCGCACGTGGCCTTCGGCTTCGGATCTCATTTCTGTCTGGGTAATCAGCTGGCCAGGCTCGAGGGACGGATCATGTTCGAGCAACTCTTCGCCAGGCTGCCGGGAATGGCACTTGCCACCGACGCGCCGTTGCAGCGGCGTGCCGCCAACTTCGTGTCCGGTCTCGAATCGATGCCGGTGCGGTTTACCGCTTCGGCGCCGTCAGCCGGGTAGTTGGCAGTTGGGAGGCGCAGCATCTTCGGAGAGGGGGCTGCCCGCCGGATTGACGTAGACGACCTCGAGTACCAATGGTGTTGTCTGCGAGTTGTTTCCGATGTGCACATGATCTGAACCGCTCGGTTCGATCAAAGTATTTCCGGCGCTGTAGATCCCGTCGACGGAGCAATCGGATCGGTAGTGGCTCAACGTGCCCTGCGCGATCAGCGCGTAGAGCGTCCCGTCGTGGAAGTGCCAACCGGTGGAACCGCCGGGGTCGATGGTGATCTGGCGCAGGATGTAGTCCTTGCCGTCGAAAGTCACCTGCCCGAGGATTTCTCCGTGTACTCCCGTGCTCGGTGTTGCCGACGCATTGATCGGCGTCAGCGACAGTCCGATCGCTGCGGACACTGCAAACAGAACCTGATGGCGTTTACGCATGAGCGGCCCTCCCAGACGGATGTGCTCCTGAGTGTCCTCCGTCGATGCCCGGTTTATCCCGGTTTTCGTGGATCCAGCACTGCGAAGGCAGAGGTATGCCCTTGAGAGGCGGTTACGCTCGTGCCATGCTGCAAGTCGCGACGAGGCGCCGGAGCCAGCCGCCGCCTGCGCGCTTCATGTTCGAGGCATTGATCGATCCGTACCGCCAGCCCGCCCGGCACTGGCTGGAACTTCTCGAGAGCGAGATCGCACCGGAGATCGTCAGGGCTGAAGAACCGGAGCTGGTGATCTGGTCGTCGATCTGGCCGGACCGACCCGACGCCGTCATCCGATTCGACATCGAGGCGGTCGGAAACAGCACGATGCTGCGTTGGACGCTTTTCTTGGACGATCCGATACCGCCCGAGGCAGAGGTTGTCAGAATGCGAAAGCGGCTCAATACCTTGATAAATGCGAATCTCAGGTTCAACTTCGGCCAATAAGTTGGATCACTGCCGCATTACTTGGTGTCGACTCGGCCGATCGGGTCGGCGTTGTCGCTGAATGCGGCCCGGGCCGCTGGCCAGCTGGTCTCATCGATGCGCAACGCGGTCCGAAGGTAGGCAGTACTCATCCGTTGGATGGCGGCGACCCGCTCTGGGTTCTCGTCGGTGGTCTCGGCGACTTCGTATCCGACGATTCCACCGAGTGCGTGCTCGGCACCGTAGAAGGTCAGGAGGTCGGTGGCTCCGGGGCTGTGCGTGTAGGCGTCGGTGAACCAGTCAGGTCCGCGGCTGGACATCTTGGACTGGTCGTGGTCGCCCGCGACGACGAGTGTCGGCGTCGTCAGTTCCTGGAACGAGGGGCGCATGAACGGGAAGTTCGCCTGCGCGAACGGATGCAGGTTCTCGCCGCCGAGACCGGTTGCCGCGAACAGGATTCCCGCGGTGACGCGACTGTCGGACATGTCCTGGCCGACCTGGCCGGCCTCGTCGAAGATCCTTGCTCCGAGGAGTGACTGAGCGGTTTGCCCGCCCCAGGAGTGACCAGTGGCGGCAACTCGACTGCGGTCGATGCGGCCGTCAAGCCCGGGCACGGCAAATTCGATGGTGTCGAGCTGATCAAGGATGCGTGTGAGATCCGCGATTCTCTCGGTCCAGATCGTCGGGAAAACCGGGTGGTCGAACCCGAAACCGTTCCGGCGCGAGTCCAAATGTGTCGGCTGGATCACCACGAATCCGTGGGATGCCCAGAATGCCGTGAGTGGCGAGTATCCATCGAGGTTCCAGCCGTTGCCGTGGGAGAACACCACAACGGGGAGGTTCGTGCCTGCTGCCGGAGCAGACACACGTACTTCCAGCGGGACAGGTCGATCGGGGGCGAACAACTCGACGGGGGCAACGGAGACGACCGGGGTGCCGGCGCCGATGATGCCGTTAAGAGTGTCGATCATTGATGAGGTCATGGCAAGTTCCTTGCTGAGGCTGCACCCTGCGATACTGTTTATCGGAGCGTCGCTCCGCAACATTACGGAGCGTTGTTCCGTAATGCAAACATATGTTGTGAGTCAGCGAGGAGTGCACATGGCTGATGCCCAGGACGAGCAGTCGCGCGTCGCGTCTCCCAAGCAAGTCGGTCGCCCACGTCGAAGCGAGCAGGCGCTGCTCGACGCGGCGGCAGCAGTGTTCGTGGAGTCCGGAGTCGACGCTCCGGTGCGGGAGATTGCGGCGAAGGCCGGCGTCGGCATGGGGACGATCTACCGCCACTTCCCGACGCGTCCCGAGTTGGTGGTAGCCGTATACCGACACCAAGTCGAGGCGTGTGCGGACGCGGGCCCACAGATGCTCGCGGAGAGTGCAACGCCCGAGGCGGCTTTGCGGGCATGGGTGGCTTTGTTCGTGGAGTTCCTGGTAACCAAGCATGGGCTCGCCGGTGCACTGCAAGGAGACAGCGCCGGGTCCGACGCTCTGCATATCTACTTCGTCGACCGCCTCGTTCCGGTATGTGACTCCCTCCTCGCGGCAGCGCTCGAGTCCGTTGGCACTGCTTCGCGGGTCGATGCGTACAACGTGCTCAAAGGCATCGGGAACCTTTGTATCGGTGCTGGGTCCGATGACCGGTACAAGGCCGAGGTCCTTGTACAGCTATTCATCTCGGGCGTACTCGCGCGGGAGGTTCGCTGACGCTCGGCAGTCAGATCAGCTCCGGATTCTCGGCGTACACCTCTTCGAGGATCGACATGTCGAACAGTTGCTCCGCCGTAATCTCCAGCCCCGCTTTCGACAGTGCCGCGATGTTCTGTTCGATCAGTTGGGGTGTCATCGTGAACAACCCGTTGGCTTTGGTATCTGCCGACACCACCAGATCATTCTGTGCGGTGGCTTCCTTGATCTGCTCTTCGAGTTCGAGGTTCTGGTCCTTGCCGTAGACCTCGACGGCAAGCCGTGCCGACTCTGCCGGATCGGCGACCGCATCCTTCCATCCTTGGATCTCGGCCTTCAGGAATGCCTTGAGTTTGTCCCTCTCGTTGTCGATGGTGGACTGGAGAACCGTGAACGATTCGGCGACCAACGGCAGGTTGTAGTCCGCGAAGAGGAAGTGGGCGTTGGGGAAACCTTTGGCGGCCAGTGTGATCGGCTCGTTGGTCACGTAGGAGACCCAGCCGTCCACCTCGCCGTTCGCCAAGGGGCTCGGATCGAACTGCGCGGGCACGATCGTCATCTGGCTTTCGGTCAGGCCGTTTGCTGCCAGGAGAGCTCCGAAGACGAGCTGATTGGAATCCTGGACGCCGATCTTCTTGCCGATCATGTCCTGTGGTGAGTTGATCGGTGCCGCAGCGGAACTGACAATCGCAAACGGATTCTTCTGGAATGTCGCACCGACGATCTTTGCCTCCAGTCCGTCGAGTACGGCGGGGGCTGTGAGCTGCGGTGCGGACATTCCGATCCACACCTTGCCGGTGTCCAGGCCGGCTTCGACGCCGGTGCCGGCTGCGCCACCTGCCACCAGGTCTACATTCCCGAACCCTGCATCCTTGTAGTACCCCTTGTCGAGAGCGAAGTACTCACCGGCGAACTCGATGTTCTTGATCCAGGACAACTGCACTGCAACTGTTCCGAATTCGGAACCGTCGTCCGTGGTTCCGCCACTCGAACTGCTGGAGTCACTGCTACACCCGAGCAATGACGCACTACCGGCGACTGCGATGCCGGTCAGCGCGGAGTAGCGGAAGAAGGCCCTGCGGTCCAGCTGGCGGACGGGCTTGAATGGCGT
Source organism: Rhodococcus sp. WY5 (assembly GCF_018588185.1). NCBI lineage: Bacteria > Bacillati > Actinomycetota > Actinomycetes > Mycobacteriales > Nocardiaceae > Rhodococcus > Rhodococcus sp. WY5. The sequence goes on along the minus strand of NZ_JAAMPR010000001.1, from coordinate 280,176 downwards.
CATGAATCGGAACACTAGGGCCAGTCGGTTTCGTTCAGTTTGCTTGGGAGAGAGAGTTTGTTGAGGTCGTGTTAACAGATGTCACGACTTGCCCGCCGAAGGACCGAAACGAGACAGAGCGATGCTTTCGACGATCCCGACCACGGCGTAGAGGACGATCGACACCACGGTGATCACCACGATAGATGCCCACAATTCGTTGTACTGGTAGCGCGGAATGGCTTTGATCATGCTCGAACCCAAGCCTTGGCCGCTACCGAGCCATTCGCCGATCAGTGCTCCGATCAAGGCGCCGGGTACGGATACTCGTGCAGCGGCGAACACAGCCGGAAGTGCGGACGGCACGGACACCATTCGCAATGCGGTCCAACGACTCCCGCCGTAGGCAGCGATGAGGTCTTGTGCCTGAGCCGGAGCGGCACGTAGACCGACCATGATCATGACGAGGGCTGGGAAGAACACCACTATCGCAACCATGACTGTCACACCCACGATTCCGCGGCCGAATATCAGGACGATGATCGGGGTCATCGCAACGAGAGGAACAGATCGTAGAAGCATTGCAACGGGCATGAAAGTCTGTTCGACAGTGCGGGAAACGACGAAGATCGATGCCACCACGAGCGCGGCAGTCATTCCGACGGCAAAGCCGACACCGGCGTCGCGCAGAGTGATGAACAGGTTGTCGATGATGCCCGAACGAGCGTCGGCGGATTTTGGGCCGGAGAACAGGTACTCCCAGACGTCGGCCGGCGTCTTTCCCACACGCGGGCCGACCTGGGGGAAGGCGTTGAGGAAGACCACCCAGATGACAAGCAACAGCGCCGAGGCGATGGCAATCGGGGCGAGGAATCTCAATGTTCCTCGTACCGCGGTCATTTCTGTGCTCCCGGAGCGCTGGTCCACGGCGTGACGAGCCGGGCGATCGCTGCGACGACGGCGTACCCCAGACCGGCGAGCAAGGCGGCGGCGATAGCCATTCCCCACGTTCGCGGGACGTTGTACGACGTCTGAGCGGCCGTTAGTGCGACGCCGATCCCGCTGTCCACCCCGCCGAGATACTCGCCGAGAATTGCACCCAGTACGGCCGAAGGTGCAGCAATCTTGAGGGCAGCAAAGGTGCTCGGAAGTGCGCTCACAAGTTGAACTTTGGTGAACTTCTGCCAACGCCCACCGCCGTAGGCGGCGACGAGATCGAGGCTCGTCTTGTCGGCCGATCTCAGGCCGGCGAGTGTGCCGACCATCGTGGTGAAGAAGCAGTACATTGCGGCGAGAAAGATTGTGGGGGTCCGGCCGCCGAAGACGACCAGGATGATTGGGCCAAGCGCCAACAGCGGTGTGCAGTAGCTCAGGATCGCCAGTTGTGTGGCCAATCCCTCGATGGGCGGAATGAGAACGACAAGCACGGCAAGCGTGATCGCCAGCAGGTTTCCCCAGAGAAAGCCCTGCAGCGCACCGGAAGCCGTGACGGTGAAATTGGGTCCGTACAGCGACCAACCGTCGTCGAACATCGTCGAGACAACCACCCACGGCGTCGGAATCGTGCCTCCCGCAACACCGGCTGCCGCCAGAATCCACCAGAGAGCGATCAGTCCACAGATGCCGACTGCACCACCGAACCACGTCGGACGCTTCAATCGGATCCGGCGCGGCACAGATGGCTGCGCCGCCGCGGTCGCGACGTTCTCGATATCGGTAATTGTCATGCGACGCCAGCTTTTCCGAAGAGCAGTCCGGAGAGGTAGTCGTGGATCTCGTGGAACTCGGGTGTACGCATCATCTCGGGTGTACGCGGGCGCGGCAGGTCGATCGGCACGACTTCGAGGACCCGTCCGGGCCGCGGCGTCATGACGGCAACGACGTCGGAGAGGAACACGGCTTCGGCGATTCCGTGAGTCACCATCAACGTGGTCGCCGGTTTCTCGGTCCAGATCCTGAGCAATTCGATGTTGAGCCGTTGACGGGTCATGTCGTCCAGCGCGCCGAAGGGTTCGTCGAGTAGCAGGACACTCGGCTTGACCACGAGCGAACGCGCGATTGACACACGCTGACGCATACCGCCGGATAATTGAGCGGGCTTGGCCTTCTCGAATCCTTCGAGGCCGACGAGAGCGATCAGGTCGGCTATCAGGTCGGGGTCGGGATCGATGCCGGCAACCTGAAGGGGCAGTTTGATGTTGGAGGCCACTGTTCGCCACGGCAGCAAAGCCGAATCCTGGAAGGCGATTCCGAGTTCGCGGCGCTTGCGTAACTCGGCCGGCGACTGTCCGTTGACAAGGGCCGTTCCCGACGTCGGACTATCGAGGCCCGCAAGGATGCGGAGAACGGTGGACTTCCCACATCCGGACGGCCCGAGCAGAGACAGGAAAGAGCCTTCGCTGGTTTGAAGGGACACGTCGGTCAGCGCGGTCACCGACCGACGACCCATCTCGAAGGTCTTGCCGAGGCCGGAGATGTCGAGACCGGTTCCAGCGGGGCGAGGTGTGGTGACGGGACTGGTCATTCCCGCACAGTACGAACGTCCGGTTGCGGTCATGTTGCCTGCGCGTCACCGCTGCGTGAGGCTGGTTCGGCGTCTCCTGTCACAGCGCCGTGGTGAGATGGACGTCTGGACGGAGTGAGGGGAGCGAAGATTGCTGAAGTTGTACCGGGCCGAGCGTTCGGACACCTTGGTCTCGGCGTTGGCCACGCTCCTCCGTACACCGCTGTCGGATCCATTCGCCCGGGAAACTGTTGCGGTGCCGGCCAAGGGCGTCGAGCGTTGGCTCAATCAGCGGCTGTCCTCCCAGCTAGGCACGTCCGGACCGTCAGCAGTGGACGGAATTTCTGCGAACATCGCGTTTCCTTCACCCGCGCGCCTGGTCGCGGAGTCCGTGGCCGCGGTCAGTGGAATCACGGCTGACGACGACCCATGGTCGCCGACGCGATTGGTGTGGACGGTTCTCGATGTGATCGACGAGTCCCTCGGCGAGCCCTGGTGCGGAGTCCTGGCGAAACATCTCGAAGGCCATCGTGAAGGTCGACGGTTTGCCTCCGCCACACATGTCACCGAACTCTTCCGCAGTTATGCCGCGCAACGCCCGCAGATGCTGATCGACTGGGCCGCCGGGCGGTTGACCGACGGACACGGATTGGCGCTGTCGGAGGATTTCGAATGGCAGGCACGTCTGTGGTGCATCGTCGCGGACAAGATCGACGTTCCGGGGCCCGCAGAGCGACTGGGGCAAGTGAGTCGCGCGCTGGTCGAGGACCCGGCCTTGGTCGACCTACCGGAACGCCTGTCGGTCTTCGGACCGACCCGGCTGCCGGTCGATCAGCGAATGATCTTGAGCGCACTCAGTGCGAATCGGGACGTGCACATCTGGCTCCCGCATCCCAGCCCCGCGCTGTGGACCAAGATGAGCTCGCGCATGCAGCCTCGAAGTGAGAGCACGATCCGACGTTCGGAAGACGGGTCAGCGCTGATATCCGCCAATCCGTTGCTGTCGAGTCTTGCTCGCGACGTTCGTGAACTTCAGATCAGCCTCGGTGCCGCCGAGTTCGAGTCGGTGCATCTTCCCGAACCAGCCGGCCCGAGATCCCTCCTGGCGACGGTCAAGGCCGATGTCATCGCAGATCGTGCTCCCAGCGTTGCAGCGGAACCGGATGGGACAGTTCAGGTCCACGCTTGCCACGGGCCGGCACGGCAGGTCGAGGTGCTCCGCGAATGCTTGCTCCGATTGTTCGAGGACGACCCGACATTGCAGCCACGCGACGTACTCGTGATGTGCCCGGACGTCGAAACGTACGCACCCTTGGTTCGTGCTGCATTCGGACAAGGCGTCCATGGCCACCCCGGGCATCTTCTTCGAGTAAGGCTGGCAGACCGCGGATTACGTCAGACCAATCCTGTCCTGGCCGTTCTCGGCTCTCTCCTCGAATTGGCCGACGGCCGGGCCACAGCCAGTGAGGTTCTCGACCTGGCCGCGACCGAGCCTGTCCGCACACGTTTTTCGTGGGGCGACGACGAGTTGGAAAGACTGCGGGAATGGACGACGGAAGCGGGTGCTCGCTGGGGAATCGGTAGTCGGCAGCGTGCCACGTTCGGCCTCGACGCATTTCCGCAGAACACCTTCAACACCGCCATGGACCGAATCTTGTTGGGGGTCAGCGCGGACGAATCGGAAAATGCCTGGCTGGATCTCGCGCTACCACTCGATGACGTGGACGGCACAGACATCGACCTGACTGGACGTTTCGCAGAGTTCGTCGATCGCGTGGCCGTCTCGCTTCGCGATCTTGCCGGCCCACATTCACCGGCCGAATGGCTTCGTGTGCTGATGCGGGCCCTGGATCTGCTGACCGACACAGCGCCCGCAGATTCCTGGCAGAGCGCGGAGGCCCACCGCGAACTGGTAGCTGCTGTGGAATTCGGCGGAGAGACGGTGTTACGTCTGGCCGATGTTCGCGCGATGCTCTCGCGCAGCCTCGCGGGCAGACCGACGCGTGCCAACTTCCGAACCGGCGAACTGACGGTGTGCACGATGGTTCCGATGCGTTCGGTACCGCATCGCGTGGTCGTGCTGATCGGACTCGACGACGAGGTGTTCCCTCGAACCGGTGGAGTCGACGGCGACGACATCTTGTCACGTGATCCCGTTGTGGGGGAGCGCGATCTGCGCAGTGAAGACCGGCAACTGCTTCTCGATGCCGTGATGTCTGCGGGCGAACATCTGATTCTGTTGTATACTGGTGCCGATCCGGTCACCGGTGTCGTCAGACCACCGGCGATCCCCCTCAGTGGCCTTCTCGACGTACTCAGTGCGACGGTGGGTCCGGACGCTGTGAACGGGGTGCTGACACGGCATCCGTTGCAATCGTTCGACAATCGAAACTTCGCGCCGAACAAGCCGTTCAGCTTCGACACGGCAGCGCTGGCCGGTGCGAGGGCTGCCTCCGGAACACCGGTCGAATTGCCGACAGTCTTGTCGGCCGAGCTACCCGAGGTGCATCCGAAGGAAGTTAACATCGCCGACTTGGTGAACTTCCTGGTACATCCCGCGCGTGGTTTTCTGCGCCAACGCCTCGGCGTCCGGGTACCGGAACTCGACGACGACATCGCGGATTCGCTGGCAACCGAGCTCGATCCACTGTCCACCTGGGCTCTGGGTGACCGAATGCTTCTCTCGCGCTTGGCTGGACGCAGCTCGGCGGATTTCCGTGCAGCCGAGTGGCGCCGCGGTACTTTGCCGCCCTACAACCTGGGCGCCACGGTTCTGGGCAACGTCGAGTGGGTGGTAGACCAACTTGCCGGTCTTGCATTGCCACACCTCGAGGGCGACTCCGAGGCCGTCGACGTCGACATCGACCTCGGTGACGGGCGTCGTCTCACCGGAACGGTAACCGGTGTGCACGGCAATTCAGTGGTGGGAGCGTCGTATTCCTCACTGGCGCCTAAACATCGGATGACGGCCTGGATAAACCTGCTCGCCTTGAAAGCGCACGGACGACCCGGTGCGCTCGATGCAGTCTCGATCGGACGGGGTCGGGGAAAGATCGCAGCGGCACGGTCGGTGCTCGATGCGCCAGGCAATGCGGTCGAGATCCTGCAGCAACTGGTGGACCTACGCGAGCGGGGGCTGCAGCGTCCGTTGCCGATGTGGGCCGCTACTTCAGCCGAATATGCGCGCCGACGCTTTGGTGGCGAGTCGGTCGACGATGCGACAAACGGTGCGGACACCCAGTGGACCGGGCAGTACGGCGAGATGATCGATCCAAGCAACGCTTACGTTTTCGGAGAAGCTCGAACACTGGCGGAGTTGGCTGCGGATCCGCCGTCGGACGACGAATTCGTCTGGGCCGAGGAACCGACTCGATTCGGAGTTCTCGCCCGACGACTGTGGGATCCGTTGCTGACCAACGAAAGAGCGGAGTAACCCGTGGACTTCGATCTATTGGGGCCACTACCGACCGGCACTACGGTGTTGGAAGCGAGCGCCGGAACTGGCAAGACCTACGCGATCGTCGGACTCGCGACCCGTTGTGTTGCCGAAGGTCTCGCCGACATATCGCAAGTTCTGCTGGTGACATTCAGTAGGGCCGCCACTCAGGAACTTCGTGAGCGTGCCAGAGAACGGTTCGCGGGAGTGTCCGCCGCTCTGGTCGACCCGGAGGCGGCGAGGCGGTCGGATGATGATCTGGTGGCGTACCTCGCCACAGCTGACGACGAGGAGATCGGCGTGCGGCGTCGCCGACTCCTGCGCGCTCTCGCGGAGTTCGACGCCGGCACCATCACGACCACCCACAGTTTCTGTCAGAGGATGCTCGACGGGCTGGGCATCGCCGGGGAACGTGAACCGGACACAACTTTTGTGGAGTCGGTCGACGACCTGATCAGTGAGGTCGTCTCGGATTTGTACCTCAGCCGCTACAGCCGGACGGACTCGTCTCCACCGTTCTCCACGAAGGACGCGCTGGCCATCGCCCGAAGCGCAGTCGGCGATGGTCAGGCAATTCTCGAACCCGACGGCGAGGAGGAGACCGCACCCGGTCAGCGCGTCCTCTTCGCGGCTGCTGCTCGCCTCGAGGTCGAACGACGTAAGCGGACCAAAGGAATTCGCGACTTCAACGATCTGCTGACGCTGTTGCACGGTGTATTGACCGATCCGGAATACGGTCCCGTCGCGTGTCGTCGGGTGCGCGAAAAGTTCAAGGTTGTGTTGATCGACGAGTTCCAGGACACCGATCCGTTGCAGTGGGACATTCTGCGGTTGGCCTTCCACGGACACACCACCCTGGTCCTGGTCGGTGATCCCAAACAAGCCATCTATGCGTTCCGCGGGGCAGAAGTCCTGAGTTATCTCGATGCGGTCGATCAGGCGGATGCGCACCAGGAGTTGACCACCAATTGGCGTAGTGACCCAGGGTTGTTGGCGGCACTCGAACACCTCTACGGTGGTGCCGCACTCGGCAACGAAGGCATCGTCGCGCATTCAGTGGAGGCTTCGCACAAGAAGTCTCGGTTGTTCGGCCCGGTGCCGATGCGTGTACGCCATCTGCCCCGTACCGGAGCCGGACCGCTCAATCGTTCGGGATTTCCGGCCGTAGGCAGACTTCGCAGTCGCGTCGCGGACGACGTCGCAGCAGACGTGGTCGCGCTCCTGGGCGGCGATGCCCGCTTGGCAGTCGACGGTGATCCACGCCCGGTCGAACCAGGAGACGTCGCGGTGTTGGTGCGCACCCACAAGCACGTGGCGATGATCCGCGATGCTCTCGATGCCGTCGGTGTACCTTCCGTATTGACCGGAGGGTCCAGTGTTTTCGCGACACCCAGTGCGACCCAGTGGCTGTGGCTGTTGCAGGCGATCGAGCAGCCCCATCGCTCCGATCGTGTCCGGTTGACGGCCCTCTCGCCGATTTTCGGGCGCACCTCCGAAGAACTGGACAAGGACGGCGACAACGTCGTTGCAGAACTTGCAGGTCAACTGCGCTCCTATTCCGGGCTGTTCGCACGCGTCGGGTTTGCGGCTGTGTTCGAAAGAATCTCTGCCGAAACAAATCTGGAGAAGCGTGTACTCGCGGCCCCGTCCGGCGAACGAGATTTCACCGATCTGCGGCACGTCGCACAACTCCTCGGTCGCGTCGCGACCGAGGAAGCGTTCGGGTTGAGCGCACTGGTTCGCTGGCTTTCCGATCGGATCAAGGACCCGACGTCCGGGAGCGCCACCGATCGAAGCCGCCGCCTCGACAGTGACGCTGCCGCAGTGCAAATCGCTACGGTGCATGCCACCAAAGGGCTCGAGTTCCCGATCGTCTACGTCCCGTTCAGTTGGGAGAGCGTTGGCGGCTTCAACTCGCCGACGCAGCTGTTGCACGACCCGGAGGGACGCCGCATCCTCGACGTCGGCGGGCAGGAAGGCCCGGGGTACAACGCCAGAAAGACTGTTGCGGAGGCCGAAGAAGCGGGCGAAGAACTGCGGCTGCTGTACGTGGCGCTGACCCGGGCGCAGTGCCAACTCGTGCTCTGGTGGGCACCCAGCTACGGGACCTCCCGCTCGCCGCTGCACCGGTTGATGCTCGGACGTACACCCGGCATCGCCGAACCTGCTCGGGTAGTGAAGGTGCTCGACGACGGTACAACCGCAGCACGGCTCGCAACCTGGCCGGCAGCAGCGTCCGACGTGATCTCGGTGGAACCTGTTGGTCCCCATCCGCCCTCGCCCGTCCACTGGTCCAGAGCGGCTGCGGACGTGACCGAACTGGCCGCGGCGCGTTTCGATCGAGACCTGGACACTCTGTGGCGTCGTACGTCGTACTCGGCACTCACCGCCGGAGCGCACCACGCGGTCACGACCACGGGCAGTGAGGTCGAGGATCCCGAAAAAGACGACGAGCCAGAGGATTCCGTAGACCTCGGGAGCATTACCCCCTCGCCCCTGGAGGCGTTCCCTTCACCCATGAACGGACTTCCCGCGGGCGCCGCATTCGGCACGCTGGTGCATGAGGTGCTCGAGGTGGTGGACACGGCTGTGGCAGATCTGAGAGCGGAACTCGGGAGGCGTTGCGCCGAGGCGGTCTCGGTACGGGCGGCCGAGGTCGACTCCGAAGCACTCGCGGATGCGCTGTATCTGGTGATGCAGACTCCCTTGGGATTCGGAACCTTGGCCACGATCGCGCCGAAAGATCGTCTTCCCGAACTCGATTTCGAACTCCCACTGGCCGGTGGCGACGATCCGGTGTCGATGAGTGTCACACTCCGCGGAGTATCGGAACTGTTGAGGCGCCACCTTTCCTCCGACGACATTCTGGCGTCGTACGCCGACTATCTGGACCGTGTCGAGACGTCACCGATGCGCGGATTCCTGACGGGCAGTATCGACGCAGTCTTGCGGATCCCGGGCCCGTCGTTCGTGATCGTCGATTACAAGACCAACCGGATCGGTCGCGGCGATCTGACGGCTGCCAACTACACGCGTGAACTCATGGCGACGGAGATGATGCGCTCGCACTATCCGCTGCAGGCACTGCTGTATTCGGTTGCACTGCATCGGTATCTGCGGTGGCGCCTGCCCGACTACGATCCGCACCGTCATCTCGGGGGCGCGCAGTATCAATTCGTGCGTGGGATGCTCGGCCCGGACAGCCCGCCGGAATGCGGTGTCTTCGAATGGAAACCGCCTGCTCAGCTGACGGTTGAACTATCGGATCTGCTGGCCGGTCTTGATGCGTCCCACACAGTAGGGGAGAAGATTCGATGACCGAGGCGCAATTGGCGCAGCGCGCCAAAGGGATCGTGCGAATCTTCAACGAAGCCGGGGTTCTGGTTGCCGCCGATGTTCATGTCGCGACGAGAGTGTGCAGCCTGGGCGGTGAAACGTCGGACGAGGTGATGCTGGCCGCAGCGTTGGCGGTCCGCGCTGTGCGCTCAGGTTCGGTGTGCCTCGATCTGCAACGGATGCGTGATGTGAGCGTCGACAATGCGACGGAGGAGGAACTCACGTCGTTGCCGTGGCCCGAACCGTCGGAGATCGTTGCCGCCCTTCGGCTGAGCCCTCTGGTGATCGGCGGAAACGCCGGACCTCTCAGACCGCTCCGGTTGGTCGACACGGACGACGGTGAACTCCTCTACCTCGATCGATATTTTCTGCAGGAGCAGACGATTCGGCGAGTGCTCGACGAGCGGGCGTCCACGTGGCCGCCCGCCGACCTGAAAGCGGTCCGAACGCGGCTGGATTCGCTGTTCGTCGACGAGAACGGGCCGACCATCGCGCCGGATCGTCAACGGATAGCAGCTGCTCTCGCCGCGACACAGTGGACCACCGTCATCGCCGGTGGGCCCGGAACCGGCAAAACCCATACGGTCGCACGTATTCTCGCTCTCCTGTCGGAGGAATTGGGTTCGAATGCTCGCATCGGTCTGGCCGCACCGACGGGTAAAGCCGCAGCACGGCTGCAGGAGTCCGTACGTGAGCAGACCGCGAGCCTTGGCCTTCCCGAAGAACTCGCGGCCATGACCCTGCACCGCCTACTCGGTTGGCAGCGGGGGAGTTCGAGTCGTTTCAAATACAATGCGACCAACAGACTTCCCTACGATGTGGTCGTCGTCGACGAGACGTCGATGGTCTCCCTCACGTTGATGGCGCGCCTGCTCGAAGCCGTTCGCCCCGATGCCCGGCTACTGCTCGTCGGCGATCCCGATCAGTTGACCTCAGTCGACGCGGGCGCTGTTCTTGCTGATCTTGTCGCCCGCCCGGTAAAGGTCAGTGGAAATCCGACGCTGACACAGTTGGTGGGTGACGATCTCACGGCCACTGGTTCCGAAGAGGCATTGAGTGCGGATGAACAGGATCGTCTGCGGGGCGGGATCATTCAACTCTCACGCGGGCGCCGCTTCGACGGAACCATCGCGTCGTTGGCCAGGGCAGTTCGAGCGGGAGATTCCGCTGAGGTTCTGCGTATCCTGCGCAGCGGTGATCCAGCCGTCTCCTTCCATTCGCCCGAGGATGTTGACGCATTGCGCGCCGACATCGTTGCGAGTTCAGAGGTGGTGACGGCGTCGGCCGAGGTGGGTGATGCGATCGGCGCGCTGAAAGGCTTGGAATCGCACCGCCTTCTGTGCGCCCACCGTGACGGACCGTACGGTGTCGGGAGGTGGGCGCAGCAGGCGATGGAGTGGGTCGGCACGGCATCAGGGCAGTTTCTTGACCCGACGCGGTGGTATCCGGGCCAACCCCTGTTGGTGACGGCCAACGACTACGAGGCGAAGATCTACAACGGGGATGCCGGGGTGATCGTGCAGCGTGAGGATGGCGTGCCTATTGCCGCATTCCAGCGGGGCAGTGATGCGTTTCTGATTCACCCGAGCCAACTCTCGTCGGTGCAGACGGTTTACGCGATGACGATTCACCGGAGCCAGGGCAGCCAGTACGACACCGTATCGGTGATGTTGCCGGCCGAGGCGTCGTCACTGCTGACTCGGGAGTTGTTGTACACGGCGATCACTCGCGCCAGAAACCATGTGAGAGTAATCGGCACCGAGGATTCCGTGAGGGCGGGAGTGCAGCGACAGGTACTCAGGGCAAGTGGGCTGCGTCGTGAGATCCGTCCGTACGACGGGCCGTGAAAGTCGGATGTTGCGGATTCTCTCGGTCATACGTTGTATACGACGAACACCTTGCGTACGGTCTCGGTGACCGTCCACGTACCCTTCCATCCGATTGGGAAGATTGCACTCGTACCGGCAACGAGATGTACGGGATCGCCGTCGTCCTCCTCCACGGTCATGGCGCCGGAGACGATGGTGATGATCTCGCCGCGGGTGAGGAACTCCCACCGCGACTTTCCCGGTTCGCTCTCCCAGACTCCGGATTGAATGCGGCCGTCGTCACTGGTGAACTCGACATCTGCACGAGTGATGATGTCTCCGCCGAGTGGCTCTGCACTGGGTTGGCCGAGCAGTGCTTGCTGGAAGATCCCACTTGCGCTGTTCAACTCTGCGGCACGGAAGGCAATGGTCACAATTCAATCCTGACTTTCGAAACTCATGTGAATCATCGGACTTGTCGATGATGTCGTGTGTCTGCTGAGCCGGGATACATTCACTTGTCGCATCTTTCGGCGTTTCGCTCGTACAGATGTCGAAAGGGTGATCGACCATCATTCAACCGGGGCTCAGGGAACCGTCTCACGCCGAAACATGCCCGAGCCCAGGGAAAACGCCCCCGCGCCGGTGATCTCGAACGGGGGTGATCGGTTGTGTATGAGGGGTTTACGTGGTGGACGCTGTCAACGAGGTGATGAAGCGCTCGGCTGCCGCGTCGACCTCGGCGTCGGGGGTGAGCAACCTCTGTAGCAACAGTCCTCGCAGACATGCGGTTGCGATGATGCTCTGCTGCTTTGCGTCCACCATTGTGAACCCTTCGCGGAGGGCCGCCGCTTCGAGGAGGTGCGCCAAATCGTCGAGGTCGGCGGCGAAATCTTGAAATGCTTTGTGCTCGTAAACCGCAAGTCCGGCCAGGTGAAAAAAGGTGCGGCTTCGATCTTCGTGCTCGGCGTTCGAGTAGAAGGTCCAGATCGCCCTGCACAGGGCCGCGAACCCGAGATCCTTGCCCATCGCGGCGATGACGAGGTTGTCACGGCGGCGAGCTTCCGACAGCACGGCGCTGAGGAGCCCCGGTCGTGATCCGAAGTGATAGGTCAGCAGCGTGTGGTGCACTCCGAGCCGCTCCGCTACTTGGCGCATCGACAGCTTCGGGCTTGGGCCGGTTTCACCGAACTCGTCGAACAGTGCCTGCAACAGTCGCTCTCGACCCTCCCCAACCGGCGATCTCACGCTACCTCCATTGACGGGTTCACCACTGTTGAGTACGGTACCGCATATCGAATTCACCAGTGTTTAGGAGAGTGGTTTCCAATGCTCGGGAGGTCCCTTTGACTGACGTATGGTTTGCCGGCGGCATGGTCGCGGATGGATCGGGCACCGACCCGGTCGAAGTCGACGTGTGCGTGAGTGGCGGCATTGTCACCGCGATCGGACAGGCGCCGTCGGGTTCGACGACAGTTGACTTGGACGGCATGCTTCTGACTCCGGGGCTGATCGATGCTCATGTGCACCTGGGTATTTCGAGTCCGATCCGAAGGCAATTCGGGTTTGAGCTCTCGGCAGCCGAACTGGCTGCGGGCATCTTCGCCACCGCGGGCGATGCCCTCGACGCGGGCTTCACCACGGTGCGAGACGTCGGTGGCATCGACGGCGGAGTCGTCGACGTTATTGCGAGCGGCAAGGTGCGTGGTCCGCGTGTCCTCTCGTGCGGTCCTGTGCAGTGCCAGACCGGTGGACACGGCTACTACGGGGCCGCATGGGAGCCGACCGAGCTGTGGAACATGCACCACATTCCCGGGCTCTGCGCCTTGTCCTTGATGTCGGGTAATGCCGACGAGCTACGACGCAACGTGCGCGAATCGTTCCGCCGAGGCGCAACATTTCTGAAACTGTGCGTCACCGGCGGTGTCGTCGGAGGCCATGACAGCCTCACCGACACACAGTTCACCGTCGAGGAAATCTCCGTGGCAGTGGAAGAAGCAGCGTCGCGGGGCACCTACGTCACGGTGCACGCGCACAACAATGCGGGCATTCGCAACGCAGTGCGAGCCGGTGTCCGGTGCGTGGAACACGGCACCGACATCGACGAAGAGACCGCCCAGCTGATGCGCGAGCATGACGTGGCTCTGGTCCCTACCTTCGCCGTGGTCGAGCAGTTGACGGACACCGAGAGCATGGACCTGGACCCGGCAATACGAGACCGCGCCGCCGGAGTACGTCAACGCATGGCCTCGGCGCTCGCGGTCTCTCGCGCAGCAGGCCTGAGGATCGGCCTGGGCTCGGACCTCATCGGGCCGCACCAGCAGCGCCGAGGCGAGGAGTTGCGCTTGCGGGCCGAGTTGGAGTCGCCGATGCATGCTCTCGTATCGGCCACCAGCGTCAACGCCGACATCCTCGGTATCGGGGAAAGCGTCGGGACGATCCGCGTCGGAATGCAGGCGGACATGGTCGCCTGGCAGCAAGACCCGCTCCACGACGCCAAGGTGTTCGCCGATCCGGACATGGCTGTTCTCGTCGTGAAGGCCGGCCACGTAGTGAAGGGAGAGGTTCGATGAGCGCAATGCTGCACGGATGTTTTGCAGACACGGAGTACTTCGAAATAACGGCGAAGTCGGGGTACAGCTACGGCATCTGGGTGACCACACCCCCCGGCTACGCGGACTCCACGGATCCCTTACCGCTGATATACGTGATGGACGGCAACTGGGCTGTAGGTCTTACCGCCCCGCTCATCGTCACGCAGGCAGACCCGTATCTGACGATCGCCCCGTACATCCAGGTCAGCGTCGGTTATGCCGGTGAAGAAGCTGCCAACTGGGCACGACTACGCAACCGCGATCTCGTGCCGCCCGGGGAACCGGTAGGCGACGAAATGACGGCCACTCTTGCCGCTGCTCGCGACTCGGGTGCAATGACCCAGGAGTATGTGGACGCCTACCTCGAGGAGCTGGCAGACACCCACGCGGACGTCTTCCTCGACTTCCTGACCAACGAACTCCACCCTCGCCTGTACTCGTCGGAGCTACGTGTCAGCGAGTCCGGGCACGGACTCTTCGGGTACTCGTACGGAGGCCTTTTCGCCCTCTACGCATGGCTGCGCGACGCGCCCCCATTCGCGACCTTCGGTGCGGGTAGTCCCGGAGTTGTGAACGCCGACAGCCAGATCCACACACTGGTCGAGGCACTGCCCGAGCGTGGCGTGGGCTCAGTTGTTCCGCAGCTGCACGTCACGCTGAACGAAGCCGAACTGACTGGACCCATTCCGATCTATCGCGGACTGTCACGCAACGTTCTCGCCGTCGTGGAGCAGTTGCATGGCAAGGGACGGTCGCAGGATGTTTCGACCGCGTTGTTGCACGAGACGCACGTAACCGGGCTGCAGGCATCGTTCCTGAGCTACTTGAAAAAATGCCATGCACGGTAGCTGTTCGTCCCGGCGACGATGTGCACGCTGACACGTTCGACGGGCGATTTTCCGTAGACGCCGTTGAAGGAGAAGTCGGCTGTGGGTGTCCACCACGTGGTGGACACCCACAGCCGTGTCTATTCAGTTGTCGCGGCTATCGATTCTCCAAGCCGGACAACACTTCTAACCCATGACGGTCCCGGTCGACTCGGCATTGGGTGCCCGAAGGCGGGAGAATGCGCCGAGGTCGATTTCGAGCCCGGTGTGCATCCCGACATAGGTCAGGGGATCAGCGTCGTGATCGTGTCCAGCTTCCACCTGGTCGATGATCCTGGACATGAGGCGCCCAGCGATAGGGGCATTCTTGAATTGGTTCCCGCTGGTGCCCATGGCGACGTAGAAACCTTGCCTGTCTGTCTTGTCATAGATCGGGGTCCAGTCGGATGCTGCGTCGTACACGCCGGCAATACCTTTCGGTTGTGACGGGACCTCCAGGGTGGGGAAACGCCTGGCGGCGCGGAAAACCTGCGCTTCGAACCGGGCAACAGTGCGATTCGGGTTGGCGGTATCAGGATCGTCGATCCACTCGAGCGGATCGCAATCCGGTTCGGTTCCGCCGACAAGGAATCCGTTTCCAGGTTCGGCTCGCATGTAGGTTCCGAGATCCAAATCGGCGATCATCGGGCCGAGGATCTCGTCGTCGTTGTAGCCAGTGGGTGCGGTGACGTGATGAACTTCCTGGCGCAAGGGCCGAACCGAAACCTTGAAGTCGGCCCCGACGTTCGACAGCTTGTTGAACGCTCCTGACCAGGGGCCGGCGGCATTGACGACAATCTTGGATTTCACACTTTCCCCGTCGTCGAGCCCTAGCTGCCAGATGCCGTCAGGCAACTGCTCGACTGCCACTACACGCGTGTTGTATGCGAAAACTGCACCGTGCGAACGTGCTGCCGCAGCAAGATTCGCGGCAGCCAGTTGCGGGTCGTCGACGAACCCCGCCTGAGGTGTGTACAGCGCGCCGAGCGTGGTTTCGGCATCTGCGAAGAAGGACTCCGAGTCGACTGGCTTCGGAGGATAGTATTTGCCGGCGTCGATACCGGGAATCTTCTCGACGAGTGTCGTTGCGTCCCAAAGCTGGTAATCGATTCCTATCTTCTCGAATAATCCGATCGTGCGCGCGTGGGGCGCGACGTCGACATCGAGCAGTGCCATCCCGCATTGCCGAAACTTCGCAAGCGCGCCGTCGACTGTCGCGTTGAGATGCTCGTTCCAGTTTTGCCAGCAATGCAGCGACTCCCAAGCCGCAGCCATACCGTCGAATGTGGAGTAGTTGAACCGGATAACCGCACTGGATGCACTGGTCGAGCCGTAGCCCGGACCACCAGACTTGTCGATGACCAGGACTTCGTAGCCTCGAGCGGCCAGTTCGTAGGCGATGGAGCTGCCGATCACTCCAGCTCCGACCACAACTGCATCGGTCTTGTCGGTAGGCACTTTCGGCCTCTCTTTCTACTGATGGCTTCGCCGGATCGAAAGCACAGCTGTTCGATCCGGCAAGCTTGGGTTCTGGTAATTCCGACGCCGTCGACTTCCTCTGGAGAGCTTCATCCCGACTTCTCGGATTCGGCTCTGTCTTAATGAATTTGGCACCTGAAAGTCCAGAGGTGTTCGTCGTCCTCAACTCTCTCGTGGCGGCCATCGGAACGCTATCGACAGCTGCGCAAAAAATCACAGCCGTGGCGCGTCCGTTGTCAGAAATGTTTCGTCGGGCTGCCCTGCGTGGCAGACCAGTTTTTCGTTTCCGGAATCCCTCGCCACAGAATGGGAAGCGCGATCAAAGCGATGGCGGTCGCATAGAAGGCAGGCGACAGATCGCTTCCAGTGGCGTTGACCAGTGCTGCGCACACCAGAGGAGCGGTCCCTGCAAAAAGTGCATATGCGATGTTGTAGGGGATTGCCGTGCCGGTGAATCGCGCATGCGTCGGCATCATTTCGAGAATTACGAGCAAAGCGGACGCGAGTAAGGAAAGCGCGAGGACCAGAGAAGCCAGTGCAACGGCAATCGCGAAAATGTTTCCGGTACCGATGAGCATGTAGCTGGGCACCGAGACGAAAACTGACATCACCATGCCGATTCTGACGAGTGGCCTCCGGCCGATTCGGTCGACTGTGGCGCCGAAGAAGATGAACAGCGGTACTGCGAGAACCAAAGCGCCGGTTGTCATCAGCAGTGCAACCGTGCTCGGAACATCGGCTGAGAGAACCAGAAATGTCGGCATGTAGCCGAGCAGCATATGAGTAACGACACCGAGCGAGGCGAAGTACACGAAGGACGTGAGCAGAGTCCGCCAGTGATTGCGGAACAGATCTGCGAGTGGGCGGTTTGGAAGGGAATCGTTTTCTTGCATTTCCTTGAACGCCGGAGTCTCCTCGACGGCAAGCCTCATGAACAGGCCCACCATGGCGACAACGCCTCCGATGATGAACGGCCAACGCCATCCTCCGTCGGCGAAGTGCTCAGCGCCGACCGAGCTGAATGACAAGACTGTGACCGTGGCCAAGATGCTGCCGACAAATGACGAAGAGCTGATTATCCCTGCGTACAAGCCTCGGCGGTGGGACGGCGCATGCTCGACGACGAAGGTGGCAGCTCCGGTGTATTCGCCCCCGGCCGAGAATCCTTGAACCAATCGGCACAGCAGCAGCAACAGCGGTGCGGCAACACCGATCGAAGCGTACGTCGGTAGGAGACCGATTGCCGCCGTCGAGCAGCCCATGAGCGTAATTGCCAGGGACAGTGACCTCCGTCGGCCGAGGCGGTCACCAAGCCGTCCGAAGAATATGCCGCCGGCAGGTCTGGCCAAGAAGGCGACTCCGTAAAGAGCGAAGGTGGCAAGCAGTGCGCCACTGCCGAACTCCGGAGGGAAGAACACTGTCGCGAGAACTGCGGCAGTGAAACCGTAGATCGTGAAATCGAACCATTCGACGATGTTGCCTGTCGCCCCGGCGATCAGGGCCCTACGGCGCGCCGATCGACGTCCAGGTGGAGTCTCGGTTTGATGCCCTGCAGGAGCATTCGCTGTGCCGGTCATGATGATTCCTCTCGGGATATGCTGAATGGCAACGGCTTTGCGACATCACGGTCACCGATGTCATTCGAGGTATTCGACATTGAAAGAGGTCGGTGGGATTCGATGTTGAACTGGCGAACGAAGGTCGTTTGTCGATTTCGGGTCGGAGGCGACCTCGTCTGAGGGAGATCGTGCCGGCCGGCCTCGCGCCCCACTATGCAAATCCCACGGCTGCAACAGCTCTCGTCGCTGCCACTTCTGCCGGTTTGTGGACCGAGTGAAGACGTCACGGGTCTCGAGTGCTTGGCATGAAGCGAGCCTATGGCGCAAAAGTTAGTTGCATCACTGTCATGTGTTCAATTTTCTACGTAGAAATTTGGGCATATGTTGCAAACCGGAGAGGGGGCTCGTACAGTTCGACCATGGTCGGAGAACTACAGCATTTGGTGGACACTACCGGGCGCCGACTGGACCGTTCCGTTGCGATCGATGATGTACAGATTCGTCTGCTCGCGTACAACTCGCATGACAGTGCCGTCGATTCAGTCAGAATGAATTCCGTTCTACAGCGGAATGTTTCACGCGAGATCGTAGACTTCATCTACGCGAGTGGAGGCCGTGAAGCCCTCGATCTCTTCACTGTTCCCGTCAACGAAGAACTAGGGCTGACCCTTAGCCGGGTCGGGATGCCGATCCGGTACCGCAATGCGCTGCTGGGCTTCGTCTGGCTGTTGACTTCGGAGGGCGAAGTTGACGAGGATCAAGCCGAGGTCTTGAGGCGCACGGCTGATGCGGCAGCGATGATCCTCCACCGCGAACAGTTGCTGGACGAGTTGTCCCGAAGTCGGGAGCGGGAACTTACTCGAGACGTCCTGTCGGGCGAGCGGTCGCTGCGCGAGGACGCGGCAAACAGGTTGGCCGAGGAGGGCTTGTTGGCTGCGGGTCCAGCAGTCGTGGTCACTGTGTTGCTCCGTCCTGGCGACCAGTCGACATTGACCGAAAGAGATCGTCTGAGTGTTGCCGTCGGCGTCGATCAGCTTCGTCGGAGGCTCCCGCGGAACAGTGCAATCCAACTCGACCGCCCCGACCACAGTCTGTTGATCGTATCGGTGGCCGAACGCTCGACTCAAACCCATCTGGACTCGTTGATCGTGGCAGCCCGGGAGCGAGTCTTGTCTGAAAGTGGGCGCCAGAACATCGAATGTTGGGTTGGTATCGGTGAACCGCGAACCTCGGTTGCAGACGTGCGCGAATCCTACGAAGAGTCCAGACGCTCCGCAGATGTAGCCCAGGTCGTCAAGGTGCTCGGAAATGTTGTGCATTATCGGGATCTCGGCGTCTACGGACTTCTGGCCGAACTGTCGGAGGATCGACTCGAGAACAGTATTCACTCAGGTTTGCAGTCCTTGCTCAGCCATGAGGACTCAAAAAGTGAGGCTCTTCTCGCGACGCTGGAGAGCTTTTTGGACAATGCCGGTGACGTAAAGCGAACGTCCGAGGCGCTCTGTGTGCATCGAGGGAGCTTGTACTATCGTTTGCGGCGAATTCAGGAGATAACACGCGCAGACTTGGCAAACGGCGACGACCGGTTGGCATTGCATTTGAGTCTGAAAGTCGCGCGGCTGTTGGATCTCCGATGATCCCAACCGAGAAGAGGGGACTGCGGAAGAATCTAGCGGCTCAACGTAGTTCGGGGCTTTCGATCGTCAAGCGGGATGGTTCTGGGGTGGGAAAGGAAGCGCGTCGTACATCGGCCGGGGTGGGTTGGCTTGACCTGCTGAGACGTTCATACGTTTGAAAGGGCACCTTCTATTCTCCTGTCGGCAGATGCGGCGGAGTGCAACTTTTTCGGGCATTGAAAGTGCAGAATCGTCCAGATGGGTGTCGAGCTGCGTGAAGAACGCGCGTTTTTGCAAACCGAAATGACGACGAATTTGGTCTGAGTTCGGTCCCCCGGTACGCAGATGTTTGCGCGCAAACTGGACTATTTGTTGCCGACTGCAAATTGGGGATTTCGCGACCATCCCGTTGGCTCCCTTTACGGTTGGGTTGGATCAGATACCTGAGTCGGTGCGATTTTTACGCACCCCTTCACTGCAGGTCTGGTCTGATCTTTCCGAAATGGGAGTCGCGGAGATACATGCAGTTGTTCGAGATCGTTCCCCCGAAATTGAACAAACGCGCCAGACTGGATTGTGGCCATTGATGCTGCACGTCTAGCCATTTGCTTGCTGCTGAGCCGGCTGGTCAGTACGACACGGTATCGGTGATGTTGCCGGCCTAACGCCAAACGGTGAAGTGGTTTTGCCAGGAGAACGACACGTTTTTGCCGGCATTCGAGACGACGACTCCGCGCGGATCGACCTCTGGCGGAAGGGGGACCGACCACATCATCTTTCCGTCGCGAGCCCTGATCGAATGCATGCCGGTGTAGTCGCTGAAGACGAAGTGATCGCCATCAGTCGCACCGCTTCGAACCCAGTACGCGTCTTGCCAGGGTGTTTGCCACAGTTGTCGGCCACTCTCGACGTCGAGACCCGAGATTGTGCGGGTCTCCGGCGACGTGACGAGGATTGTTTTTCCTACCACTGCGGCGATGGTGCTTCCTGTCCCGGCCGTCGCGGTGTTGACGATTTGTGAACTGCGCCAGAGTTCGTCACCCGACTCCGGATCGTAGGCGCCGTCGCCGAGAAACATCGGCGCCGCCGTCGAGGGCTTACTCGGGTAGGACGACGATGAGTACGAGGAAATCGGTATCGCACGAATCGTGGATCCGTCGGAAGCCAAGAGGTTTTGGGTTCCGGCATATCCCGACCGGCCGCCGACACTGGTGAGGAACAATCCGTTCCCGGTAGGGACAAGCGAATCGCCCTCGAATCGGAATCGCTCGGCGCCGGACTGCAGATCGTAGATTCGATAGCGGTACTGCGGGTCCCCGCCGTCGCCCTGTTCCATCGCAATGACAGTGTCGGTGTGAGGGACCGTGTAGACGGCTCCGAACTTCTCACTTGGTTCGAAGGTACGCACGAAGTTGGCAGTCAAATCGGTTGTGGTGCCGCTGGCAAGAATTCGTGTTCGAACCGTTCCGTCCATCCTTTCGCCGGACGTGTACACGGTGTCTCCGGCGATGGTGGCGCCATTGAGATCGAAGTCGGTTCCGAGGTCGGACATCAGAGTTCCGGTCGCGGTATCGACAAAGATCATCCGTCGATCGCCCCAGCACGCGATGATCGTGGATTCGTTCTGCTGACTGCACTGGCCGATGACTCCGCCGATTCGCGTTTTCCACAGCGGACTTCCGTCGTCGGGATTCACCCCGACGAGTGTGACGGCACCGACTCCCTGACTCGACGAAGACTCGTCGGTCTCGGGAAGCGGATAAGCAGTCGCGGCCACCAGCACGTCACCGACTTGGTACGTGTTGCCGTAGCCGTAGTAGCCATCGAGCGTGGAAGGCATCGACAGCAGCACGTCCCCGGGGTTGTCCGTGAGCGCTCGGACATCGAGTTCCCAGGCTTGTTGCGGAGGATCGGAGAGGTCTACGTCGACAACGCCTTGCTCGACGATCGGACCGCCTGTCTTCTGCTTCGGCCATGCCGCATCACTGGAGTCGGAGATTACCGATACGACGATGAACGCGATCGCCACGAGCAATGCCAGTCCGAGTGCGACCAGTTTCCAATGTTCCTTCAACCGAAGCTGCATCGAAAGACCGTAACCGATCGATCAAACTGATCGGTTCGTTTCGCGGACGGCCGGCACGATGTCGATCGCGAGATCGAGCCCACGTGCTCGGTGTGACGAAGTGTGGTGGCCTCGTACGCACGAGACCACCACACCGACGGCGTCAGACGTACGGCGAGTACGCCGGAAGATCCAACTGACCGTTGCCGGACAGCCCGATCACGATCACCTCGGGTTCGGTGACGGCACGGGCGTGAGCGATAGCGCCGGCAACCGCGTGGGTTGATTCCGGAGCCGGGATGATTCCTTCGGCGCGGGCGAAAATCAGACCTGCCTGGAGTGCGTCGTCCTGATCGACGGCAATTGCATCCATGAGTCCGAGGTTGACCGCGTGCGAGACCATCGGCGACATGCCGTGGTAGCGGAGGCCACCGGCATGGATGGCCGGCGGTACGAAATCCTTACCCAGAGTGTGCATCTTGAGCAGCGGCGTCAGGCCGGCGACGTCACCGAAGTCGTAGCGGTACTCGCCCTGGGTGAGGGACGGGCATGCCGACGGCTCGCAGGCGACCAGACGAGTCTTGGTGCCTTCGCGAAGGTTTCGTCCCAGGAACGGGAAGGTGAGTCCGGCGAGGTTGGAACCGCCGCCGGCGCAACCGAACACGGTGTCGGGGACGGCGTCGCCGGCTTCTTCGAGCTGGACCATTGCTTCCTGACCGATCACGGTCTGGTGCAGCATGACGTGGTTCAGCACGCTACCGAGTGAGTAGTGCGTGTTCGGATCCTGCGCAGCGACCTCGACGGCCTCACTGATGGCCATACCGAGCGAGCCGGTGGTGTCGGGATGCGACTTCAACAGTGCGCGTCCGGCTTCCGTCAGGTCCGAAGGCGACGGGTGACAGATTCCGCCGTACGCCTCCATCTGGATGCGTCGGTACGGCTTCGAATCGAAGGACGAGCGAACCTGCCATACCTCGACGTCGAGTCCGAGCAGCGCGCCCGCGAACGACAGCGACGCACCCCACTGTCCCGCACCGGTTTCGGTGGTGAGCTTGGTGGTTCCCTCGATTGCGTTGTAGTAAGCCTGCGCGACAGCAGTATTCGGCTTGTGTGAACCGACCGGGCTCACGCCTTCGTACTTGTAGTAGATGCGGGCAGGTGTGCCGAGAGCGCGCTCGAGTCGATGCGCGCGGAACAGGGGAGAGGGCCTCCACATGCCGTAGATCTCGCGAACCGTCTCCGGGATCTCGATGTAGCGCTCGGTTGCGACTTCCTGCGCGATGAGGTTCATCGGGAACAGCGGCGCCAAGTCCTCGGGGCCGAGCGGCTCACGAGTGCCCGGATGCAGGTGCGGGGGAACAGGCTCGGGGAGGTCAGCCGCCAGGTTGTACCAGTGCGTCGGCACTTTCGACGGGATGGAGACGCCCAAAGGCTCGAGCGAACGGTTGAGTGGGGTGGTGGTCAACTAACTCTCCTTCGTGGATTCGGTACCTGATCTTGGCGGTCGTAGCGACGACGCGTACGGCATTTGCCGGATCGGGGATCCTGAGAGGAGCCTGCTGGACCACCCGATATCGGTCCGGGCAGCACGCAGTTGCGGCTGACCGTCAGCGGTCGGGCCACCAGAGGTGCGCAGTGAGCAGGGTCACGAGCCGATCGTACATCGGCACTCGCACCCTGCTCACGTCGGGCGCAGCTACATTCTCGCCATCCTTCGTCGGCTCAGCTACATTCTCGCCATTCTTCGTCGGCTCAGCTACATTCTCGCCATCCTTCGTCGGCTCAGCGAAAAATCATGCACGTCGTGGTTCCATGCGCCACCAACTTGCCGTTCTTGTCGAGGACCTTGCCCTCTGCGGTCGCGGTGCGCCCGCCCACGTGAATGACACTGCCGTGGGCTGTCAGCTCGTCACCGTCGAGAGGCACAGTGCGGATGTAGTTGAGCTTGAGTTCGAGGGTCGTGTAGCCGACGCCCGCGGGAAGCATCGTGTGTACCGCGCAGCCCATGACCGAATCGAGCAGCGTTGCGCAGATGCCGCCGTGCACAGTGCCGAGCGGGTTGCTGAAATCGGCGCGCGGGGTCAGGGCGAAGCTGACGGATCCCTCGTTGACCTCGCGCATCTCCATGCCGAGGAGGCGTCCGATGCTGGGTCGGTCGTTGACCTGCGTTCCCATCCAGCGGAGAAGTTCGAGGCCTGTCATCTGCGCCGGATCGACGGTCGCGGTTGTCTCGTCACTCATTGTTTCATCCCATCACTATGTAGGTCGTCATACATAACGTAGCGTATGAGTCGACAGGTGTACCGACGGCCGAAGGATCTGTGACATGGCAGAGCTGAGCTCACGTGATCGCATGATTCGCAGTGCGGTTGAACTGATCAGCCGCAACGGTGTCGACGCGACGTCCTTCAGTGACGTCATCAAGCACAGCGGCGCACCCCGTGGGTCGATCTACCACCACTTTCCTGGCGGTAAGACCGAGTTGATGGTCGAAGCCGTGCGCGCGGCCGGTGCGATCATCACCAGACGGATCAGCTCGGCTGCGGCTACCGGTTCCACGGCCGACGTGATCGAAGCGGTCGGAGACATCTGGCGACTCAATCTCACACGCTCGGACTTCGCGATCGGCTGCCCGGTGATTGCCGGCGGGTTGGCGCGTGCCAGTGAGCCAGAAGTCGCGGAAGTGTCGGCTGAGGTCATGCTGGGATGGCAGAAGTTGATCGAATCGCAACTCGAAACTGCGGGTTATCCTGCAGTGCAGGCAAAATCGATGGCAAACCTGACGATCACGTCGGTCGAAGGTGCGGTGGCGGTGTGCCAGACGACTCGAAGTATCGAGCCGCTCGAACAGGTCATCGCTTCACTGCAGGGGCTCTCTCGTTCTGAGGCTTGGTCCGGCTGAGCCTTCGGGGGTTGACTTCGGTCGTCAAGTATCCGTAACTTCATGTAACGGCTAATTGGGCAGGAGTAGGCGATGACACATTGGTTCGACCTCGAACCGGTCGGTGTCGATTTCTTCGACACGGCACCGCATATCTTCACGTACTCGATCGACCTCACCGCCGAACCGGATGACGTCTGGGCTGGTCTGACCGCGGACGAGCCTTTGTCGTGGTGCCGGCTGCTCACCAAAGTGCACTATACCTCGCCGCGCCCCTACGTCGTCGGCACGCGCCGAATCGCGGAGGTGGGCGGCGGTGCGATGCAGATGCGCGAAAAGTTCATCACCTGGGACGACGAAACGCGTCGGCACTCGTTTTACGTCGAACAGTCCAATGTTCCGCTGTTCCAATCCTTCGCGGAGGACTACCGCGTCGACGAGCTCGCAGTGGGTTCGAGACTGCAGTGGAATTTTGCATTCTCGCCGCGTCCGAAGCTGTCGCTCGCGGTGCGCGGCGGGCTACCGGTCAACTCGCTGATCTTCTCGAGCTTCGTGCGCGATACCAAGCGGCACTTCGGTTCTGCGCCACGCCATTGACTTTCTTCCCTTCATACGAGAGGCATCCATGACCACGCTCGGAGAATCGTTGACTTTGCCCTGCGGGCAGATCCTGCGGAATCGCACGATGAAAGCTGCGCTCAGCGAGGCTCTGGGTGACCGCACTCATGGACCGTCCACTCGCTTGGAAACGCTGTACGGTCGTTGGGGCAGTGGCGGGTTCGGTTTGCTGATTACCGGCAATGTCATGGTCGATCGATCGCAGATCGCCGAACCGGGCAATGTCGTCGTCGACGACGATCGTGATGCCGAAGCACTGACTGCCTGGGCCAAGACCGCCAAGAACGGCGGCGCCGAGATCTGGATGCAGCTGAACCACCCAGGGCGGCAATCCAACCCGATTGCCAGCAGAGGTAGACCGGTCGCCCCGAGCGCGATCGCGCTGAAGATTCCGGGAATGGCGACGCCGCGAGAACTCTCGACCGCTGAGATCGACGAGATCATCGACAAGTTCGCGGAAACCGCTCGCGTCGCCGAGTCCTCCGGCTTCGGGGGCGTGCAGATACACGCAGCGCACGGTTATCTTGTTGCGCAGTTCCTTTCGCCCTTGTCCAATCAGCGGACGGACGAGTGGGGTGGAGATCCTGAGCGTCGACGACGCTTTCTGATCGAGATCGTTCGGCGCATACGCTCTGCCGTTGCTCCGGGATTCGCGGTCTCGGTCAAGCTCAACTCGGCTGATTTCCAACGAGGTGGATTCTCGGAAGACGAGTCGCGAGAAGTAGTGCGCGCGTTGACCGAAGAGTCGGTGGATCTCATCGAGATCAGCGGTGGCAGTTATGAATCGCCGGCCATGATGGGTAAAGCGCAGAAGCAGAGCACTCGCGATCGAGAGGCATATTTCCTCGAGTACGCCGAGACAGTCCGAGCGATTGCCGGCGACATTCCCTTGGCGGTCACCGGCGGCTTCCGCTCGCGATCGGCGATGGTCGAGGCACTGGCTTCCGGCGCGTGCGACGTGATCGGCCTCGGCCGGCCGACGATCACGATCCCCGACGCGGCAACCGTTCTCCTGGAATCGGATCGGGAACGATTGACCGTGCCGACTGTTGAGTTCGGAGCGCGGAAGTTGTTGGGGAAGGTTGCCGACATCTCGATGCTCGACGGTGCACTCGACCTGCAGTGGCATACCGATCAGCTGCACCGGATGGGCGACGGAAGCGAGCCGGATCCGGCTCGGCCGTGGTGGAAGACCCTCGGAACGATGGTGAGGCGAAACGGATTCGATGCGCTTCGCCCCACCAAACGAGCGGCTTGATCAGTTCGGTGCACCGATGTTGAGTTCATCGGGATGCGCGCCGACGCGGGTGCCGTCGTCGAGAGTGTCGATTTCGCTCAGGTCGAGATCGGTGAGTTCGAAGTCGAATACGTCGATGTTCTGAGCGATTCGAGCATCGTGTACGGATTTCGGGATGACGATCAGGCCGTTCTGAAGGTGCCAACGGATCAGGACCTGCGCGGCAGTCTTGCTGTGGCGGTCACCGATTCGTGTGATGATCGGGTCGGTGAGCAGGGTGTTGGGCTTGGACGCCTTACCCCAACCTGCGTTACTGGTACCGCCGAGTGGGCTCCACGATTCGACCTTGATCCCGTGCTCGGCGGCCTTGTCGCGAATGGCGTGCTGCGTGAGATGCGGGTGCAGTTCCACCTGATCGACTGCGGGCAACAATCCACCGCGTTCGACGAGAAGCTGCAGATGATGCGGCTCGAAGTTGCACACCCCGATTGCCTTGGCGCGGCCCGATTCCGCGATCTTTTCGAGTGCGTCCCACGTGCGGAGGAGTCGGTCGTTGTCCTGCAGAGGCCAGTGGATGAGGTAGAGATCGACGTAGTCGACGCCCAGCTTGTCGATGCTGGTGTCGAAAGCCTTCAACGCCGGCTCGTAGCCCTGATCCGCATTCCACAGCTTCGTGGTGAGGAAGATGTCCTCTCGCGCGACGGACGAGTTGGCGATACCTCGTCCGACGCCCTCTTCGTTTCCGTAGGCGGCAGCGGTGTCGATGTGCCGGTAGCCGGCCTCGTCGAGTGCGAACCGTACTGCATGCTCGGTTTCGGCGTTGGTGGCCTGCCAGACTCCGAGGCCGAGTTGCGGGATCGTGGTTCCGGAATTCAGCGTGATGTCAGGAATGCTCATGGATCAAGGCTAGCGATCTCGAGCTGTCCTTGCCTGGGTCAGAGCTGCGTGGGTCAGAGAGTGGTAGCCGAGTACCCATGCGCCGCTGCAACACTGTCGGACAGGAGCAGGCCGTCGTGTGTGCTCAGACCTGACCCCAGGCCGGGAACTGTCGCGACCGCGTCCTTCCACCCCTTGTCTGCCAATGCGACGACGTACGGAAGCGTCGCGTTGGTGAGTGCGTAGGTGGACGTACGGGGGACGGCTCCGGGCATGTTCGCAACGCAGTAGAAGACCGAACCGTGAACCTGGTACGTCGGATCGGCGTGCGTGGTCGCGTGTGAATCCTCGAAGCAGCCTCCCTGGTCGATGGCGATGTCGACCAGGACAGAACCCGGCTTCATACGCGCCACCAGGCTGTTGGAGACGAGAGTCGGCGCCTTCGCCCCGGGGACCAGCACCGCGCCGATGACGAGGTCGGCGTCGAGTACAGCCTGTTCGAGTTCGAGGCTGTTGGACGTGATGGTCTTGACCTGGCCGTGGTACAGCTCGTCGATTTCCCGCAGGCGAGCGATCGACAGATCGAGAACGGTGACGTCGGCCTGCATGCCGTAGGCCACGGCGATGGCGTTCTTACCGGAGACTCCCGCACCGATCACCACGACCTTGGCGGGGCGCACTCCGGGTACGCCGCCCATCAGCACTCCGCGTCCGCCGCCGTGACGCATCAAGTGATAGGCGCCCGCCTGCGGTGCCAGGCGTCCGGCTACTTCACTCATCGGGGCGAGGAGGGGCAGTGAACCGTCGGAACCGACAACTGTTTCGTAGGCGATGGAGGTGGTCTTCGACGTCAGGAGCGCGTCGGTGCATTCCTTCGACGCCGCCAGGTGCAGGTAGGTGAAGAGAACCTGATCCTTACGGAGTCGCGAATACTCTTCTGCAATAGGTTCTTTGACCTTCAGGAGTAGATCTGCGTCCGTCCAGACCTGATCGGCAGATCCGAGGATCTGCGCGCCCGCGGCCTTGAAATCCTCGTCACTGAACGAGGAGCCGACGCCTGCACCCGTTTCGATGACGACTTCGTGTCCTCGGCCGACCAGTTCGTGGACGCCTGCTGGGCTGATGGCCACGCGGTACTCGTGGTTTTTGATCTCGCGGGGGATTCCGACCTTCATGACACGGCTCCGAACTGAGTCTGTTGTTTCTTCGAATGGCAGGTGGCAAGCATGAAGTTTCGTCGCCAGATAGTGAAGAGAAGTGAAGATAATTCTCTAGGCTGTATTCATGGTGCGCGAAAGTTCAAAAATCGGTATTCAGACGGCCGCCTCGCCGAAGCATGTTCGGGCAGCAATGAAGTTGGACGAGATCGACCGGGTTCTGCTCGAAGAGCTGGCGAAAGACGCGAGGATTCCGAACAATGCGCTGGCTGCGATCGCGGGAATTGCGCCGTCGACATGCCTCGGCCGTGTGCGCGCCTTGGTGGACAACGGCGTGATCAGGGGATTTCACGCGGACATCGACCCCGCCGCTCTCGGAATGGATCTGCAGGCGATGATCGCAGTTCGACTGCAGGCCAACGCACGGTCGCACCTCAACCGGCTCGGCGACGATTTCGCCAAGCTGGACTCCGTGCTCAACGTGTACTTCGTTGCCGGTGTCGACGACTACATGCTGCACGTCGCAACGACGGATTCGGCGCAGTTGCGTGACTTCGTCGTCAACAATCTCTCGGCACATCCAGCGGTTGCTGCGACCGAGACGATTCTGATCTTCGAACACGTCAGGCCTCGAGGCGGTACTGCCTGATTAGTTCTCACCTGATGGCGGGTCGACGCCCGGACCAGGCGTTCTCGAGGAGTTCGCTCAGGCCCGGCGGGGTGATCTCACGCGGATTCGGATACGCGGCGGAGGTGGCGAGTTCGACTGCATTTTCGATTTGATCGTGACTCATTCCCAGTTCTCGCAGAGTGGTCGGTCCGCCGCACGCGGTGACGAGGTCGAAAACGCCGGTAGCGGCATCGGATGCGCCCAGAGCAGTCGCTATTCGCGACATCACATCCGGGACAGCAGGCGCGTTGAATGCCATCGCGTGGGGGAGGACAACGGTGTGGGTGGGAGCATGCGGCAAACCGAAGCTGCCACCGAGGGTGTGGCACAACTTGTGATGAAGCCCCATACCGACCGTGCCCAAGCAGGTTCCGGCCAACCAGGCTGCTTGCAGTAGTTCGGCCCTACCTTCCAGATTTTTCGGATCATCGACAATGCTCGGCAGCGCACGGGCGATCCCGGAGATCGCCTCGATCGCCATCAAGTCCGTGATCGGGTTGGACTCGGTGGAGTACAACGCTTCAACCGCATGCGCCATCGCGTTGACGGCACTGGTGACGGTGGTATCCAGCGGCAGATCGAGAGTGAGGTCGACGTCGTAGATGACGGTTTCCGGTCTGATGTGGGGAGAGGAGCGAGTTGTCTTGCGTCCGTTCTCTGTTTCACCCAACACCGGAGTGACTTCTGATCCCGCGTACGTTGTCGGAACGACGATCTGATCGAACCCCGCTCGTAGTGCCAATGCCTTGGACAACCCGGTTGCCGAACCGCCGCCGATCGCCACGACCGTGTCGACGTAATGGTTCTCGGCAAGTCTCAGCGCGGCTGTCGTGACTTCGATCGGAGTATGCATCACAGCGCCGTCGAAGCGGGCCACCGCCATGTCGCCGAGAGATTCGGTCACGGCGGCGGCAACCGCGTCGAGTCGACGACTTGCCAGCACCATCACTCGGCTACGGCCGAGCCGCCGCACTTCTTCGGCGATCGTATCGATCATCCCTTGGCCGAAGACAATTCGAGCCGGTGAAGCGTCGTACGAGAAGGGCTTCATGTCATCCCTGCGAAACGGTGGCGTGCATTTCCCAGACGATGACCTCTGCCCCGGTATCGGAGCTGAGCTGCTGACCTCCGCCGCCGGACACGCGTACCGCGTCACCTTGTTCGAGCACTCCGACGCCTTCCATGGCGGCCTGACCGTCGGCGACAAAAACGTGCAGGAACGGTGCGTCGGGCAGGGTCACGGGCTGTCCGGGTTGCAGACGCGCAACGTGCATCGCGGCGTACTTGTTCTTGATCCGGATTGCCGAGTGATCGGCGTACGCGTCCATGCCCGACGCGACGGGAACCAGTCCACCGGCAAGCAATTCGGCGTCGATCTCCAACTGCTCGTATCCGGGCGTGATTCCGGCCTCGTCGGGGACGACCCACATCTGGATGAAGTGAACCGGGTCGCTGTGCTTGTCGGAATGCGCACCCGCCACGTCACCGAGTCGCCACGAATCGTTCTTCTCCGAATGCAGGATTCCCGTTCCAGCGCTCATCCGCTGGGCGAGACCGGGGTAGATGACGCCCGAATGCCCCATCGAATCCTGATGTACGAGAGAACCTCTCAGTACCCAGGTGACGATCTCCATGTCCTGGTGCGGGTGGGTGTCGAATCCCATTCCGGGCGTGACGATGTCGTCGTTGTTGACCAGGAGAAGACCGTGGTGAGTGTTCTTCGGGTCGTAGTGATTGCTGAACGAGAACGAGTGCTTGGAGTCCAGCCAGCCGGCATTGGACTTGAAGCGATCCCCGGATCGACGGATATCGAGGTTCGGCTGCGACAGAGTGGAGGTCATGGTGTGCCTTCCGAATGGTATGGGGGAGAGCAAGTTTTCAGAGGACGTGATTGCCGTACATCTCACCGAGTGGGTCTGCGATCAGTTCGAGTCGAGCGCCGTCGGGATCGCGGAAGTACAGCGAAACCTCACTGTGCTCGATCAGTTCGACGCCGGCCTCGGTCAGTCTGGTACGTAGCTTCGCCCACTTGGCAGGTTCGACGCTGATCGCGATGTGGTGGAGGCCGCCGAGTACTTCTTGGTACGGGCCCACGTCGAGACCCGGGAAGTCGAAGAAGGCCAGAAGGTTGCCATTGCCGATGTCGAAGAAGAAGTGCGACGACCCGGGATAGTCACGGTTCTCGATCAACTCGGTGAGTGGGAATCCGAGGAGATCCTGGTAGAACTTCACGGTTCGTTCGACGTCACTGCTGATCAGGGCCGTATGGTGCAGGCCGCGTGCGGTCGATGCGGGTCGTTTGTCGGCGGGGAGCAGATGTCGATCCCTGATCTCGGCCCGGCGTTCCTCGAACTGCACTGCGTTGTTGTCGCTCATGGCGCCCGCCTCCCGGTTGAATCTTCACTTCGAACAAGTAGTTGACTGATCAACTACATCGAGAATAGCTCATTTGATTTTGTTGTCAACTACTTCGGATATGCTGGCGTTATGGAATCAGTGCGGTGGTTGACCGACTCGGAGCAATCGGCCTGGCGGGCGTATCTGGACTCGACGCGACTGCTGCAGCGTGTGCTCGATCAGCAGTTGGTGCGAGACTCCGACATTTCCTTCACCGATTTCGAACTGCTGGTCGCTCTCGCCGAAGCGCCCGGCCGGCAACTGCGCATGAGTGAGCTCGCCGACGCTGTGATGGCTACCCGAAGTGGTGTGACCAGGGCCGTAAATCGATTGGTCGGTGCCGGGTGGGTGCGCCGGGTCGAGTGTGTCGACGACAAGAGGGGCGCTAATGCGGAGCTGACCGACCAGGGTGCCGAGAAATTGGCGTCGGCAAGCCCGGCGCACGTGGCCGCTGTACGGGAGAGCATGTTCGACCTGCTGAGCCCGCGAGATGTCGAGCGGCTGGGTGTGGTCTTCGGTGAGATGCGTCGGCACCTTCTCGAGGCCCAAGCAAGTAATTGACAGAGCAACGGCCCATGTCACGTAGTTGGTGAGGGCTGCGAACGGACTGCCATCATTGTCTGGTGACCCGTATTCGTATGTTCGCAACCGACCTCGACGGCACCCTGCTGCGCTCCGACCGAACGATTTCGGCGCGCACCGCGCAGGCCATGGAGAACGCGCGGCTCGCGGGGATCGAAGTTGTGTGGGCGACGGCCCGGGCCAGGCATTCGGTACACACGTTAGCGAGCTCGTGCGGATTTCGCGGTAAAGCTGTGTGTGCCAACGGAGCTGTCATTCTCGACCTGGCGGACGGGACTCCGGAGATCGTCGACACCGTTTCGATCGAAACATCTTTGGCTGCAACAGCTATGGAGCAGGTTCGTGCTCTGATTCCTGGCGTCGTGTTCGCGAACGTCGGACCCACGCAGTTCTTTGCCGAGCCGGAGTATGCCGCTCTGTGCGAGTTCGCGGACCATCACCGGCACCTGCACGAGATGGTGCTCGCCGATACGCTGCCGCTGGACGTGGAGCCGATGGTCAAGATCGTGGCCCGGCATGCGGAGGTTTCCAGCGCCGACCTGTACCGAACTGCGGTCGCTGCGGGCATCGAGGGTGTGGAGTTGACCCACTCCGGGGCTCCGTACATGGAAATGGCTGCAGCGGGCGTCTCGAAGGCCAGCGCTCTCGCGCAGTTGTGCGCGATCGACGGCATCGACGCGTCGGAAGTTGCCGCGGCCGGTGACGCCTTCAACGACGTTGCGATGCTGACCTGGGCCGGAACGGCTCTGGCGCCCGCCAACGCCAGAGCCGAGGTCATCGAGCTCGCCGACCGAATTTTGCCCACGAACGACGAGGACGGGGTGGCGAGCTACCTCGAAGAGCTGGTTGCGGGGAGCTAGTTCAGCTGCTGACGGCCTTGGGTCCGGTGCCGATACCGACTCCGCAGTCCGTCATGAATTCGGAGAAGACACGGTCGAAGCGATCCGGATAGTCAAGGTGCGGGAAATGCCCGGCGCGCTCGAATATCTCCACCCGCCCCAGCGGTAGTTCGGCGCGAGCATTCTCGGTGTGGGCGTTGGGGATGATGGTGTCTTCCTCGCCCCACACCAGTAGTGCCTGCAGGTTCTTGAAGTTGGCGAAATGCGGAGTGGCATTGACGGTTTGGCCGCTGTAGTTGATGACCGATCGCGCGGTCGCCAGAAATGCCTGACGTGTCGACGCGTCCGATACCGAAGCAAAGCTCTTACGGGCCTCACTCGCGCTGGCACCGAGCTTGAACAGGCCGATCTTGTTGAAAAGTCCGAGCGCTTTGTCCGTCACGTCGGTCAGCGTCCTGGACGCGAGAACGGGAAGTACCAGTTCGCTGCCGGGCAGAGTCGCCGCGCGCAGGAGTGGGCTCACCTCGGGGCCGAGTCCGCCGCTGGCCACCAGGCACAGCCGCTCCACCCGGTCGGGGAACAGGTACAGCGTCTGCATCGCGATCCCACCACCGAGGGAGTGACCGACGAGGGTGGCCGACGGAATATCGAGGGCTTCGAGGAGGTCGCGAACGGTGGCGGCGTGAGCACTGAGTGAATAGTCGCCGGCAGGCTTGTCCGACGCACCATGTCCGAAGAGATCAGGGGCGATCACGCGGTAATGACGCGCGAGCGTCTCGATCTGCGGCTCCCAATTGGAGTGCGCGCCCAGTAGGCCGTGAATGAGCACCACAACGGGGCCACTGCCTTGGTCGACGTACTTGAGCTGGTCGCCGTGCAATACAACCGTCTGTAATTGGTCGGTTGCCATGATTGAACCTTTCGGAGCCGCCAGTGTCTGTGGCTGCTCGCGTGTTGTCGGACCGCACCCGCCCCGACGCGGATCCACGGGTATTTGTGACCGGGAGTAACCCCAGTTCCCTCAGTATGCCCACCGAGGGGCCCGATGTCGTCGCCATCGGGCGTGTTGTGACGAACCGTGAGCCGTCGGCTGAGGGGAGACGTACAACTCACCGCCGCGTGTCGGCGCCGCTGATCAGGCGAAATCGACCAGTTTGCCGAAAGTGAGGTTGATGTCCCACGGTGTGACGCCCCACGTCTCGATCGCTGATACCGCGAAGATTCCGGCAGCCTCGATGGTGTCCTGTGAGGCTGGTGCCGAAACGGAAACGCCGGTTTGTCCGCTCGGAACCTCCGGCCAGACGCCGGTTCCGGCGGGCGCGGGGGTGGCCTCCATGACCGCGTTGGCCAGTCCCGATTCGTCGACGGTCGTGAAGAGGCAGTTCGGCTCGTGCGGAGCATCCCACCCGCCGAGTTCCGCGAGCCAGAATTCGCCACGTCCAGCAGCGGAGATCGCGACCGACGCGAGTACCGATTCGAGATCTTCCCAAGCGTCGGACGTCGGGGCCGACGCCTCGGTGAGCTTGAACGGTGCGGCAAGTGCAGTGCTGTCAGGGGAAGCGAAGCGCGGCTGCACAGTGAGGGCCTGGGTCTGGGTATCCAGAAACGCAACCTCTCGGAACTTGTTGTCCGGCAGGGTCGTACGGGCTACGAGACCGCGTCCCAACAGTGCGCCGAGCGCCGCGGGATCGTCGACGCTCCACAAGCGGGTCTCGTCCTCGGACCAGGTGCGGATCTTTCCGCAGACGACGGGACTGATCAGCACGGGCTCGAGGTTCGTAGTGCCTGTTGACTCGCTCACCGCTGGCTCCCCACCGCACGTCGTACCGCCGGACCGGTTCCGGGCGACGAGATAAGTATGCCGCCTCGCTGCTGTGCGCCTTTATTAACCGCCGGCGGTTAATAAAGGCGCACAGCAAGTGGTCACATATGCGTGCCGCCGTCGATGCGGATTTCCGTTCCGGTGACAAACGAGCCGTCCTCGGAAGCGAGCATCGCGATCACGCCGGCGACCGCGGACGGGGGAGCGAAACCCTCACCGATTGCCGGGGCCAGCTTGCCGAGCAGCGTGAAGTCGATGTCGGCCGGGAAGCCGGGATCGGACGTCATGCCCGACGCGATGCTGCCGGGTGCGACGGCCACGGCGCGAAGACCCTGCTTGCTGTACTCGAGAGCAAGTGCGTGCGTGAAGGATTGGATTCCACCCTTCGACGCCGCATATGCCGTCATATACGGGTGGGCGAAGGTCGCCGATGTGGAACTGAAGTTGACCACGACGCCTGCTCCGCTTTCGAGCAGTGCCGGCAGGGACTCCCTCGTCATGAGGAATGTTCCGGTGAGGTTGACCCCGATGACGGTGTTCCAGAAATCGAGTGTCATCTCGTGGGTGTGCGCGGAGCGCAGAATGCCCGCCGCATTGACCAGCACGTCGAGCCCGCCCAGAGCCTTGATCGCAGCGCCGACCTGTTCGCGAACAGACTCTTCGCTGGAGATGTCGACCTTCACCGTGGTCAGGCGATCGGAGTGTCCTGCGTCCTTCGCGGTGTTCAGCGTCTGTTCGAGGCCGGTCTCGGAAATGTCGGCGGCGACGACGGTGCCACCTTCTGCCAGGATGCGGGCAACGGTGGCCTGGCCGATTCCGGATCCTGCGCCGCTGATGAGGACGCGCTTGTCGTCGAATCGATTCACGAGAAAACTCCGGTCTGTGGGATGGACAGCTGTCTGGTGACCGATTCTGCGCGATCCAGAGCTATTAATCTGCTGGGCATTCCACTGACTGGGCACCAGTGGTGCTTGTTCGCTCGCAATCCCGAGCGAACAAGCACCGACGTCTCCTAGAGGCCCGCTGCCTGCGCGAGGCTCGGCAGGTAGGTGCTCGGCTGACCGAAGAGCTGAGCGCTGCCGTGTGCACGCTTGAAGTACAGCTGAGCGTCGTGCTCCCAGGTGATTGCGATTCCGCCGTGCAACTGAACCGCTTCGGAGGTGATCTGCTGCAAGGCTTCCGAGCAGTAGACCTTCGCCACTGCCGCGTCGTCCGCCGACTGCGTCGCCACGGCGGCGTACGTCATCGACCTCGCCGTCTCGACCAACGTGTACATATCGGCCATCCGATGTTTGAGGGCCTGGAAAGAACCGATCGCGCGCCCGAACTGCTTGCGCGACTTGGTGTATTCCACGGTCTGTTCGACGATCGCTGCTGCCGCTCCGACCTGTTCAGCAGACAAGGCGATCAGAACGACGGTTCGGATCCGATCGACCAGATCTTCGGACCACTCCAGTGGCCGACCACGAACACCGGAGAACGTGACCTCCGCCAGCGTTCGCGTCGGATCCATGGTGGGGACGCGTCGGCGGGAGACGCCTTCGGCCGCTGGATCCACTTCGTAGAACCCGTCGGCCGTGAGAACGAGCAGGGTGTCTGCGACGTGTCCGTCGAGGACGTACGACGCCGTGCCGGTCAACGCGTCTTCGGTTGCCTCGACGCCGAAGGTGCTCCAACCCGCGGCACCTGCCCAGCACAGGGCCAGCGTGCTCTCGCCGGACGCGACACCGGGCAGCAGTCGTGAGCATGCGTCGTCGTCACCGGAAAGCAGCAGTGCCTGTGCGGCAAGAATCGCCGAACCCAGCATCGGTGACGGGGTCAGCGTGCGGCCCAATTCCTCCTGGACCACGTGTACCTCGCCCAAACCTGCTCCGACGCCGTCGAACTCCTCCGGAATCGCCAACGCGGCGACGCCGATCTGCTCGCACAGCTTGCTCCACAAAGCGGCGTCGTAGCCGATCTCTGTGGTGATGGCGGCGCGGACGGCAGCGGAGTCGGAATGCTTGCTCAGGAGATCGCGTACCGATGCGCGCAATGCTGCCTGGTCTTCGGTGTCGATGCTCATGATGCAACCAGCGCTTCGACGACGCGTGCGCGATGCTCGGACGGTGTGCCCCACGCGGTGAGCAGCGCCCGTACCTTGGTGAGCCACAAGGAGAGATCGTGTTCCATCGTGTAGCCGATGGCGCCGTGAACCTGGAGTCCGACGCGAGCGGCCTTGTACGCAGCATCCCCGCACGCGACCTTGGCCGCAGAGATGTCACGCGAGGCGTCGGCCGACTGATCGCGAACCGACAGGGCGGCGCCGTGCAGCAGGGGGCGAGCCATCTCGAGGGAGACGGCAACCTCGGCCAGGTGGTGCTTCATGGCCTGGAACTGTCCGATGACCTTGCCGAACTGCTTGCGCTGCTTCGCGTATTCGGTGGTGACCTCGAGCAGTGTCTGGCCCAGGCCCTGCAACTGCGCGGCAGTGGCAAGAGCGCCCATGTCGAAGGCGGCCGAGAAGTCGGCGGAGCCCAGTGATTCGCCGGCGGAAACCTCGTAGAGCTTGCGGGAGAGATCCACTGATGCCTTGGCTTCGCCAGGGACGCCGAGTGATACGGCACCGTCCTGCGCTAGCAGAACCAGATCCACCGCATCGGCGTCGAGCGCGAACGGTGTGCGCGGGGGAGCTGCGACGGTTGCCAGCGAACCCTCGGCGAGAGCAGAGAGACGTTCCGGTGCAACGGAAGCCAGGAGCGTCGGCGCCACGGCGATCGTTTCGACGACCGGTCCGGGTACTGCGTGCCGACCGAGCTGTTCGAGCGCAACGACCAGGTCGACGGCGTCGGCGCCGAGACCGTCGTGCTCTTCGGAGATGACGAGACCGTTGACGCCGGTCTCGGCGAGGCGCTGCCAGAGCTTCTTGCCCGGCTCGGTGTCACCGTCGTTCCACGAACGGATGACGGCGGGCATGTCGGACTTGGTCAGCAGTGCATCGATGCTTGCAGCGAAGTCCTGGTGGGAGGAGTCGAGCGCGAATCTCATCGGTCCGCCTTCGGTAGGCCGAGCAGACGCTCAGCGATGACGTTTTTCTGAATCTCGTTGGTGCCTGCGTAGATCGGGCCGGACAGGGAGAACAGGTATCCGTCCATCCAGTTGTCGGCCAACTCGGCTTCAGGGCCCTGAAGTTCGAGAGCAGTCTCGTGGGTGGCGATATCCCACTCGGACCAGAAGACCTTGTTGATCGAGGACTCGGCGCCGAGCTGTCCACCGTCGGCCAGACGGGTGACGGTGCCGAAGGTGTTGAGTTGGTAAGCGCGAGCGCCGATCCAGGCGTCGGCGACCTGGTTGCGCAGAGCGCTGTCGTCGGTGCGTCCGCTGGACTTGTACAGCTCGAGCAGGCGGTCGACGGTGGCGAGGAAGCGGCCGGGGCTGCGCAGCGAGAGGCCGCGCTCGTTGCTCGCGGTGCTCATCGCGACGCGCCAACCTTCGTTGACGTTGCCGATCACACCCGACTCACCTGGGTTGGCCGGGTCGTCCGGAACGAAGACGTCTTCGAGGAAGATCTCGGCGAAGCCGGGCTCACCGTCGAGCTGATCGATCGGGCGAACGGTGACACCCTTCGACCGGAGGTCGAACATGAAATACGTGATGCCCTTGTGGCGCTGCGCATCCGGATCGGAGCGGAACAAGCCGAAGCCCCAGTCGGCGTAACTCGCGCGTGAGCTCCACGTCTTCTGACCGTTGAGCAGCCAGCCGCCGTCGACCTTCTTCGCACTCGAACGCAGGCTTGCGAGGTCGGAACCGGACTCGGGCTCGGACCAGGCCTGGGCCCAGATGTCGTCGGCACGAGCCATGCGCGGCATGATGCGAGCCAACTGCTCGGCATTTGCATGCTCGAACAGTGTGGGAGCCAACAAGAAGATACCGTTCTGGCTTACGCGGCCGGGCGCGCCCGAGCGGTAGTACTCCTCCTCGAAGATGACCCATTCGAGCAGGGACGCATCGCGTCCGCCGAGTTCCTTGGGCCAGGAGACGACGGCGTAGCCGGCGTCGGCGAGTGTGTGCTCCCACTGACGGTGCTCTTCGAAGCCTTCGGCGGTATCCATCGACTTCAGGGGAGTCGCGGGCACATTCGCTTCCAGGAACGAGCGAACCTCGTCACGGAATGCGGTTGTGGCGTCGTCGAATACGAGATCCACTATTTTGTTCCTTCCTGCGGTGCGCGAGCACTGGCAGCCATAGCTTTGGCGTCGAGACCACCAAGCGAGTCTTTGCCGACTTCGGCGTTGTGAGCGTGAGCGAAGTGATGCAGACCGAAGACGGAGTCGATGCCGTTGCGCATCCCCATCTGATCCTCGCACTGATTGACGGCCTTCTTGGTCAAAGCCAGTCCGAAGCGCGGCATCTCGGCGATACGTCCGGCGAGCTCGAACGTCTCCTTCTCGAGATGCTTGCGGGCGACGACGCGGTTCACCATGCCGATTTCGTATGCACGTTGCGCGGTGAACCGATCGCCGGTGAAGAGCATTTCCTTGGCGAATCGTGAACCGACCATCCACGGGTGCGCGAAGTATTCGACGCCGGGGATGCCCATGCGGACAACGGGATCGGAGAAGAAGGCGTCGTCGGCCGCGACGATCATGTCGCAGACCCAGGCGAGCATGAGCCCACCGGCAATGCAGGCGCCTTGGACCATCGCGATGGTGGGCTTGGGGATCTCCCGCCAACGGCGGCACATGCCCAGGTAGACCTCCATCTCGCGGGCGAAACGCTGGTCACCGCCTGGCTTGTCGACGTGATCCCACCACATGGTGGCCTTGTTCTCGTACTCGACGTGATGGTCGCGTCCCGGAGTTCCCAGATCGTGTCCGGCGCTGAAGTGAGGTCCGTTGCCTGCCAGGACGATCACCTTCACGTCGTCGTCCTCGACGGCGCGCTGGAATGCCGCGTCGAGGGCGTACGTGACCACCGAGTTCTGGGCGTTGCGGTAGTCGGGTCGATTCAAGGTCACGACGGCGACCGAGTCACGAACCTCGTAGGTCACGACGTCGGCTTCGAAGGGAACGGTCATGATTGTTCCTCGCGCAGAACCGTTTTGAGGACCTTGCCCGAAGGGTTACGGGGCAGATGATCTACGAAGCGCACCTCGCGGGGCACCTTGAAGCCTGCGATCTTCTCCTTGAGGAAGGCGATCACCGACTCTTCGGTGAGGCCGGCACCGTCGAGTTGGGCGATGTAGACGCGGCCCACCTCTCCCATCCGGTGATCGGGGATGCCGATGGCAGCAGACTCGTGGACGCCGGGCAGGCGAGCCAACATGCCCTCGATCTCGGCGGGGTAGACGTTGAATCCGCCGCTGACGTACATGTCTTTCAGACGGTCGGTGATGTCGAGATAGCCACGCTCGTCGAGGGTTCCGACGTCTCCGGTGTGCAGCCAGCCGTCGGCGTCGATTGCCTTGGCGGTGGATTCGGGGTCGTCGAGGTATCCGAGCATGACGTTCGGTCCACGAAGCAGGATCTCACCCTGGTCGCCGATCTTGACCTCGAAATCGGCTGTCGCGCGGCCGGAACTGGTGGAGACGGTGACCGGGTCGTCGTCGGTGCGGCACATGGTCGCGACCACTGCCTCGGTCAAACCGTATGCCGTGAGGACGGCGTCGAAAAGCTCTGCTTGCATGCGCTCGACGAGAGCAACCGGCACGGGTGCTGCGCCCGTGATCGCGATGCGGAGCGAGGACAGGTCGTATTCGCTGCGGCGGGGATGATCGAGGATGGTCTGGTAGATCGTCGGGGCGCCAGGCAGGATGCTGATCTTCTCGCTGCTGACCAATGCGAGGGTGTCGTCGATGTTGAAGACGGACACCGGCACGATCGTCGCACCGTTCAACAGGCAGACCAGGATTCCGGCCTTGTATCCGAAGGTGTGGAAGAACGGGCTGATGATGAGGAAGTTGTCGTCGGCGGTGACCTCGGCGCATTCACCCCACGACTTGGCGACAGCGATGGACTGACGATGCGCGGTGATCGCACCCTTGCTGCGTCCCGTGGTGCCGGAGGTGAAGAGGATGTCGCTGACGTCGTCTGGCTGCACCTTCGCAGCACGCGCGTCGGCTTCGGTGCGGGCGGCGTCGGTGGCGAGCGCGAGGAAGTCCTCGAACTCGATGACGCCGTCACGGTCGTCGTCCCCGTCGATCGGTACCTGGATGACGGTGGGGATCCTCAGGTCCGGATTGGCGTCGAGCAACTGCTGGTACCGATCGGCCTTGAGGAACGTGCCGACGACCACCAGGGCAGCTGCGTCGACGCGCTCGATGATGTCGAGTGCTTCGGTGCCGGTGTAGCGCGTGTTGATCGGGATGATGGCTGCGCCGGCGTACTGAGCGCCGAGCAGGGCGATCACCCAGTGGTACGTGTTGGGCGCCCAGATGACGACGCGGTCGCCTGCCTTCACCCCACGGTTGATCAGTGCGCCGGCGAAATCGCGGACGCGCTGATGTAGCTGTGCGAAGGTCAGTCGGGTGTCGCCATCGGCGATAGCCGCGCGCTCACCGAACTCCTCGGCGGCCCGGATGAGGGCTGATGGGATGGTTCTCGGTTGTTCGGTCACTGGACTCCTACCTGACACGCTACCTAGCAAGTGCTTGGTAGGTTATCTTACATATGTGGACCAGAGCGAGAGCCCGGACGGGCAGATGACGGACGACGAGTTTGCGGCCACGGTCGCGCAGTGGTTGGCCGAGAACTTGACGGGCAAATTCGCCCAGCTCAAGGGTAAGGGCGGCCCCGGCAGTGAGCACGAGTTCTTCGAGCAACGACTCGAGTGGGACAAGCACCTCGCAGCGTCGGGGTGGACGTGCCTCGGGTGGCCGAAGGAGTTCGGCGGGCGGGGAGCAAGCATCTCCCAGCAGGTCATCTTCCATCAGGAGTACGCGAAGGCCGGTGCGCCCGCTCGCGTCAGCCACATCGGTGAAGAGCTGCTCGGCCCGACGCTGATCGCGTACGGCACCGACGAGCAGAAGCGCCGATTCCTTCCTGGCATCAACACGGTCAGTGAACTGTGGTCGCAGGGCTACTCCGAGCCCGGCGCCGGTTCCGACCTCGCGAACGTCTCCACGACCGCACGCCTCGAAGACGGCAAGTGGATCATCAACGGCCAGAAGGTGTGGACCTCACTGGCTCACGTCGCGCAGTGGTGCTTCGTGGTCTGCCGCACCGAGGTGGGCTCCAAGCGTCACCAGGGGTTGAGCTTCCTGCTTGTCCCGTTGGATCAGCCCGGTGTGACAGTTCGGCCCATTCAGCAGCTCACCGGCACATCGGAGTTCAACGAGGTCTTCTTCGACGACGCCGTCACCGATGCCGATCTGGTGGTCGGGGAACCCGGCGAGGGCTGGAAGATCGCGATGGGGCTGCTCACCTTCGAGCGCGGTGTATCCACGCTCGGACAGCAGATCGGATTTGCCCGCGAGCTCCAAGGCGTCGTCGACCTGGCGAAAGCCAATGGCAGTGACCAGGATCCGCACATTCGCGAAAAGATCGCCCGCGCGTGGGTCGGACTGCGCGTGATGCGCGCCCACGCGATGCGCACTCTCGACGCGGTCGACGCCGGAACCGGTGGCGGAGAAGCGTCCGTCGCAAAACTGTTGTGGGCCAACTGGCATCGTGATCTGGGACAGCTGGCGATGGACGTGCAGGGTGCGTCGTCGTTGGTTGCACCGTGGGCGGATTCCGAAGGCAATGCCTCGGACATCACCGATCCCGAGCACCTCGAGCTCGACGAATGGCAACGCCTCTTCCTCTTCACCCGCGCCGACACGATTTACGGCGGCTCCAACGAAATTCAGCGCAACATCATTTCCGAGCGCGTGCTCGGTCTTCCTCGAGAGGCTCGTTAATGTCTGACACCAAAGCCGCGTCCCCGCTTTCCGTTGCGCCGGAGGAAACCCCGGGCCACGGTCTGCTCGCGGGCAAGAAGGCGATCATCACCGCCGCAGCCGGAACCGGCATCGGTTTCTCCACTGCGCGCAGGGTGCTTCTCGAGGGCGGCGACGTTCTCGTCTCCGACTTCCACGAGCGTCGACTCGGTGAGACGGTGGAGAAGCTGAAGGCCGAATTCCCCGGTCAGCAGGTCGAATCGATCATCTGCGATGTATCGAGCACCGAGCAGGTCGACGCGTTGTTCGTCGGCGCGGCCGAGAAGTTGGGACGTATCGACATCGTCGTCAACAACGCGGGCCTTGGCGGCGAAACTCCCGTCGTCGACATGACGGACGATCAGTGGGATCGCGTTCTCGACATCACCCTCAACAGCACCTTCCGTTCGACGCGCGCAGCCCTGCGGTACTTCAAGAGCGTTCCCCACGGCGGTGTTCTGGTGAACAACGCGTCCGTTCTCGGTTGGCGCGCGCAGCATTCCCAGGCGCACTACGCCGCAGCCAAGGCCGGCGTCATGGCGCTGACTCGGTGCAGCGCCATCGAAGCAGCGGAGTACGGAGTCCGTATCAACGCGGTCTCGCCTTCCATTGCGCGTCACGCGTTCCTGGCGAAGGTCACCAGTGAGGAACTGCTCGACCAGTTGGCTTCCGGTGAGGCCTACGGCCGCGCCGCGGAGGTCTGGGAGATCGCAACGGTCATCGCGATGCTCGCCAGCGATTACTCCACCTACATGACCGGCGAGATCGTCTCCGTTTCTTCGCAGAGGGCCTAGCGTCCCCGTGCGCGGTTAAGGAGTCCCTGGACTCGCTGACCGCGCACAGGGGAAGGCCCTGGATAGGATTGAATACATGACGCCACCTCGAAATTCCGACGAATCAAACGGCAAGTCCGGGCGCCGCGACGAGCTGCTCGAGATCGCGGCGGGGCTCTTCGCCGATCGCGGAGTGCGCGCGACGACCGTCCGCGACATCGCCGACGCCGCCGGGATCCTGTCCGGCAGCCTGTATCACCATTTCGATTCCAAGGAGTCGATGGTCGACGAGATCCTGCACCAGTTCCTCGACGAACTCTTCGGAAAATACCGCGAGATCGTCGCGGCGGGGTTGGACAGTCGCGCGACGCTCGAAGCACTGGTCGTGACGTCGTACGAGGCCATCGACGCCTCACATTCGGCTGTGGCGATCTACCAGGACGAGGTCAAGCACCTCGTCGGGAACGAGCGCTTCGCTTACCTGGCCGAGCGCAACACCGAATTCCGGGACCTGTGGGTCGGCGTCCTCGAAGCCGGCGTCGCGGACGGGACCTTCCGCTCCGACATCGACGTCGAATTGGTCTTCCGCTTCATGCGCGACACCGTGTGGGTCGCGGTTCGCTGGTACCGCCCGGGTGGATCCCTCTCGGCGCACGCCGTCGCGGCTCAATATCTCGCGATCGTGCTCGACGGGCTCTCCGATCCGGCCACAACTTCAGACGCTATTGCTGAATCAACTTCAAGAACTATTGCTGCACAACGAAAC
Organism: Rhodococcus sp. WY5; assembly: GCF_018588185.1. Taxonomy (NCBI): domain Bacteria; kingdom Bacillati; phylum Actinomycetota; class Actinomycetes; order Mycobacteriales; family Nocardiaceae; genus Rhodococcus; species Rhodococcus sp. WY5. Next base: position 236,420 of record NZ_JAAMPR010000001.1, on the reverse strand, counting down.
TAGGAGCTAACGCTATGTCCGAGGTTTACATCGTCGACGCCATTCGCACACCGATCGGCAAGAGGGGCGGCGCGCTGTCCGGCGTGCACCCCATCGATCTCGGTGCGCACGTCGTCAAGGCACTGGTCGAGCGCACCGGTATCGACCCCAGTGACGTCGACGACGTGATCTTCGGTTGCGTCGACGCCATCGGCGGCCAGGCCGGCAACATCGCCCGTATGTCCTGGCTCGCAGCGGGATTCCCGGAGCACGTTCCCGGGGTGACCGTCGACCGTCAGTGTGGTTCGAGCCAGCAGGCAGTGCACTTCGGCGCTCAGGCCATCCTGTCGGGCACCGCGGATCTGATCGTTGCCGGCGGCGTTCAGAACATGAGCCAGATTCCGATCTCGGCAGCGATGATCGTCGGTCAGCAGTACGGATTCGACACGCCGACTTCGGGTTCGGTCGGTTGGACCGAGCGCTACGGTGACCAAGAGGTCTCGCAGTTCAAGGGCGCCGAAATGATCGCCGAGAAGTGGGACATCAGCCGCGAAGAGCTCGAGAAGTGGGCCCTGCAGAGCCATGAGCGCGCCAAGGCTGCAATCGCCGCGGGTCGTTTCGACAACGAGATCGTCGCCATGGGCGACGCGACCGTCGACGAAGGACCCCGCGAGACCAGCCTCGAAAAGATGGCGACGCTCAAGGTTCTCGTCGAAGACGGACGCATGACCGCAGCAGTGGCCAGCCAGATCTCCGACGGTGCGAGTGCGCTGCTGCTGGCGTCGGCGGAAGCGGTGGAGAAGTACAACCTCAAGCCCCGCGCCCGGATTCATCACCTCAGCGCACGCGGCGACGACCCGATCTTCATGCTCAGTGCGCCGATCCCGGCCACGAAGCATGCTCTCGCGAAGGCCGGCCTGAGCATCGACGACATCGACATCGTCGAGATCAACGAAGCTTTTGCCCCGGTCGTCCTGGCCTGGATCAAGGAAATCGGCGCAGATCCGGCCAAGGTCAACGTCAACGGCGGCGCGATCGCACTCGGTCACCCGCTCGGCGCGACCGGCACCAAGCTGATGGCAACCCTGCTCAACGAACTCGAGCGCACCGGCGGTCGTTACGGCCTGCTGACCATCTGTGAAGGTGGCGGCACCGCGAACGCGACGATTATCGAGCGGCTCTGACGCCTTGCTGTGCGCCTTTATTAACCCCCGGCGGTTAATAAAGGCGCACAGCAGTTAGTTGTTCGGCACATCCGCGACCTTGATGTCGAAGTTCGCACTTTCACCGTCAACGCTGGTCACGGTAGCTGTGACGTCGTATTCGGTGCCCTGCTCGGTCAGGATGCACGTGATCGATGCGCCGACTTCGGCGTCGAGGTTCTCCGGACACGTCACGTCGTCGGGTGGCTCGCCGATCTTCTCGGCTAGTTGAGTGGAGATCTGACTTGCGACTTCGGACTTGTCCACTTGCGGCGTCCCGACGCTTGCCGAGCAAGCTCCCGTGGCCAATGCCGCCGAGAGTAAGACGATTCCCACTGCAGGCCTCTTTGTCATGTGAACTCCCAGGGTGCGCCGGTGCTCGCTGCTGCCACCTCAGGGATTACCGCATTCGGGACTGTTCAACCGAGTTGCGCGACGCAGTTTTGCGAGGTCAGCGTCGGCGGACCGTCAAGTTGAAGCCTTCGGGCATCAGGGTGAGCCGTTCGGCTACCTTCAACTCGTAGTCCGGATCGGCCTCGATCGTGTATTTCTGCAAGATGGTGCCCAACACGAGGACCGCTTCGTGAATAGCGAATTGTCTTCCGATGCAGGCGCGTTCACCTGTTCCGAACGGCTTGTACACGTGCGCCGGCCTGGCTTTGATGTTGGCAGGCAGGAAGCGATCCGGATCGAACGCCTCGGGATCGTTGCCCCACACCGGATCACGATGAAGTGACGGGATGAGCACGAGCATCCAATCGCCCTTCTTCATCGGATACTTGCCGACGAGCGTCGTGTCTTCGAGCGCCGCGCGCCCGTAGGCGGGAGCGGTCGGCCACAGACGCAATGATTCGTCGAGGACGCGTCGTACGTATCGAAGTTTCGCGATCTTCTCGAAGGCGGGCTCCTCGCCCTCCCATACCTTGTCGACCTCGGCTTGCGCCTTGGCCAGCACGTCAGGGTTTCGTGACAGGTAGTACAGCGCGAACGACAATGCGCCGGAAGTCGTTTCGTGTCCGGCGACGAGGAAGGTCACGACCTGATGGCGGATGTTCAGTTCGTCGATACGGTTGGGATCGTTCTCGCGTGCCGCCCGCAGCATCAGTTCGAGAAGATCTTCGGGCCCCGGTTCGGTACTTGTCCGCCGGGCACGGATAACTTCGTCCACAACCTCGGCCATGTACGCCTTGCGGACCTCGTCACGTTGATCGGCGCGACGTGCGAGCACTCGCCCGAGGGCGGTCGACTTCAGGAACGTCGTGCGCTGCGAATGGGAGAGTGCGCCGACCATTGCCTTGACGAACGGATGCTGTTCTTCACGTTCGAAGGAGTCGAACGAGTAGCTGAATCCAGTGCGTCCGATGGTCTCCAGCGTCAGCTTGGTCATGTCTGCGGAGACGTCGATGGGGGAGTCACTTTCACGACTGTCCCAATGGTCGACCAACTCGCCGGCCACGTCGAGCATGGTGCGGTGGTACGAGCGCATCGCAGTCTGGCTGAACGCCGGTGCCAGGAGATTGTGCGCCTTGCCCCAGTTGGGTTCGTGGTTGTACGCCGTGAACAGGCCGTCGCCGCCGATTCCGCGGAGTGCTTTGACTCCAGGTGCAAGGTGCTTCGCGAACCGGGACTCGTCGGACAGTTCTGCCACCATGTCCGCGCCCGAGGCGAAGACGAAGCGATTTCCCAGGACATTTCTCTCGAAGATCGGGCCGAGTTCGCGGCCGATGCTCACGGAGTTCTGCAGCGGTGTCCGGATATTGATCCCGAGAACGTCCCCGAGGACCGGCAGGCGCCACGCCGGATGCGGGATCCGAGCATCGGTCGTCGCCTCTGGAGTGGTGTCGACGCTCATTGTGTGTCCCCCGGGGTGAGATCGCTTACTGAATTGATGTCTAGTACGCAAAGTACGCCTTACTGAATCGGTGTCAAGTAGTAATCTGACTTGCCTATGGTCGCACCACGAAAACGCCTGGACCGAGAGCAGCGGCGCACGCAGTTGCTCGACATCGGCGCGCAACTTTTTGCCGATCGCTCGTACGAGGATGTGTGGATCGAAGAGGTCGCCGAGATTGCGGGCGTCTCGCGCGGGTTGATGTACCACTATTTTCCGACCAAGCGAGACTTCTTCGCCGCAATCGTCGAGCGCGAATCGCAGCACCTGCTCGAGGTGACCGCACCCGATGCGACGCTACCGGTGCGCGAACAGGTGGCAGCCGGGTTGGACGCCTACTTCGCGTACGTGAAGTCGCACAGCAGGGGAGTGCGCGCCATCAACGTCGGGACGCTCTCGGCCGAGGCCGGTATCCGGGCGATTGTCGAGCGCGAACTCGAACAGCAGCAGATTCGAATCCTCGATGCACTGGGATTCGAGGGCGAAAGAAGACAGCTCGCTGCCGTTGCAGTTCGGGGATGGATCGCGTTCGTCCGAGCTGTCTGCCTCGACTGGCTCGATCAACCTTCCATACCGCAGGAAGAGTTGAGAGTGATCTGTCTGCGGACCCTCTCCGGAGCGTTGGGCATCGACCTCGAAACGTGAAATGCCGACCGCGCGGGAGCGGCCGGCATTTCCACGGACAAGTCTGATCAGTCGAGCGTCGAATAGAGATCGTCCCAGCCCTTGGCGACGTACATGTTGGTGTAGATGGACCCGTAGTACGTACTTCCTTGCAGAACGGTGACGTTCCCGGCCTGCACAGCCGGAAGTCTTTGCCACAACTTGGTGTCCGAGAGTTGTTCGAAGGTGGTGTCATTGCTGTCTGTGACAGAAACCATGAACGCGTCGCAGCCTTGCAGACGATCCATCTCTTCGATGCTCAGTCGTCCCTGATTGTCGAAACCGGTTGTGTTCAATGTTCTTCCGCCGATATCGGCGAGCGTCATGTCGGTGGGTTGACGATTCTTCTTTCCCGTTTCCTCCGACACGGGCAGGCTGTCGATGTAGATCGTGGCCTTGTCCGGACTGTAGGACAAGCTTGCGACGGTTTTGCCCGCGATCGCGGAAGCGTGTCGAGTGCGAATGTCGGTGATCAGAGCGTCATAGTCGGTGATCAGGCGATCCATGGTGGGTGTTCGGCCCAGCCAATCGGAGAGCCGGGTCAGGTTCTCCCGCCACGTCTGCTTCGATTCGGTCGTCAGGACAGGAGCGATGGCTTGGAGCTTTGCAGCGGGCCAGTACTCGTTGTCGGCGTTGACGCAGATGATGAGATCGGGTGCGAGTCCGAGGATCTGCTCCAGATTGGGCTTGTCGCTGAGGTATTCGGCCGAGCCGTCGGCGGGAACCCACTTGGTGACGGGCGAGATGTTGTATCCGAACACCGGTAGTTCCAGGGCAATGGCGAGCTCGAGGTCGGTTCGGGCGTCGACGGCCAAGACCCGCTTGGGGTTGGTAGGTATGTCGTAGGTCCCCAACGGCGTGGTGACGGTGCGCATTTGAGCGTCATCATCGGCCCCTGAACCGTCGCTGGAACTGCAGGACGACAGAATAGTTGCGACTGCTGCCATCCCGGCTCCGATGCCGAATTGGCGACGGGTAAGTGCGTCGACTAGCTCTTGCCAGACGCGTTCGTCCGGCACGGTAGGTGTGTTGGTCAGCATTTTTTCGATACCCTTCGGTCTGAGTCCGTATCGATCGTAGGGTTGGCGATACCAGATCACCTATATCGAAAACCGCCTGATATTAGTCGATTTCGGCCATGGTCCGTGACTTTCGGGTGATGGCGGCGCCGAAGGCTGCAGCGAGCGGGAACATCAGAACGCCGTACACCGCGGCCGGCACTGCCAATTGCACGTTGTCGAGGAGACTGACGGCGATGGTGATCGCCAACGTGCTGTTGTGGATGCCGATTTCCATGGAACTGGCGATGGCCTGACGATCCTCGATGCCGAATATCCGGGGAACGACGTAACCGATCGAGAGGCTCAGTAGGCAGAACAAGGCAGCGACGACGCCGATGTCGACGAGATAGTCCGCGATGTTCTCGCGCTCGGAAACAACCGTTCCGACGATCACCAGTGCCAGAACCACCGCGGATCCGATGCGGACGGGCTTGTCCATGCGCTCGGCAAAGGCGCTCGAGCGCAATCGAACCCACATTCCGAGGGCGACAGGAATCAGTACGACGGCAAAGACCTGAAGTACCTTCGTGAACTGCAGTCCGAGGGTGCCGTCCGCGTCCTCGGGTTCGAAGTAGCCCAACGCGAAGTTGGTGATGAGCGGAAGGGTGACCACCGCTATCACCGAATTGACCGCAGTGAGTGTCACATTGAGAGCGACATCGCCGCGGAACAGATGGCTGAACAGGTTTGCCGTGGTGCCGCCCGGTGATGCGGCGAGGAGCATCATGCCGACAGCGAGCAGTGGGTCGAGGTCGAACAACGTGACCAGACCGAAGGCCGCGGCCGGGAGCAACAACAACTGACAGATCAGGGCAATCGAGACGGCTTTCGGCGCTTTTGCCACGCGGGCAAAATCTCCGACCGTCAAGGAAAGCCCGAGGCCGAACATGATGATGGCGAGTGCGGCGGGTAGGCCGACGGAGGTGAGTGCAGAGTCCATGAGTTAGTGGCTACTTCCAGTCACTGGGGGAATTTCACTGAAACTACCGTGATGCCCGGATCTGCGTGGCAGTTTGGATACATTGATGTATCGAACCGTGACGGCGTCGGTGAGCAGGGTTATCGTCGAATTATGTGCCGAAACATCACTGAACTTCGTGGACTCGAGCCCGCTGCTACGCCGGAGGAGATCGAAGCGGCCTCTCGCCAATACGTACGTAAGGTGAGCGGAATAGCCAAGGTGTCCGACGCGAACCGAGACGCCTTCGAACAGGCGGTGCGTGAGGTGACCGAAACGACGACGCGCCTGCTCAGTGCGTTGCCGCCTCGCAGACAGCCACCTCAGACCGTCCCTCCGTTGCGTCGCCCGGAAGTACAGGCTCGGATCGCTGCTCGTTCGTCCTGACCCGAGTGGATCTCACAGATATCGACGTATGGGACGTCGAAGCCTTGGATCAACTGTCTGCTGGGTTGGAAGGCGTTCTGGTCGCTCACCGCGTTCGCGACATCCGTCGACGGCTGGATACGCTGCGCAAAGAGGCCGTCGCCGACGACTTGCATATTCGTCAGGATGGAACCGTCTCTGCCGTTGCGCCCATCGCCGACGGTCACCCGCTCCACGTGCACGCCCAGTTGCTCGAGGTCGCAGTTCGAGAACTGATCGGTGAGGCACTGCTGGTCAGCGCGGATCTTCATCATGCGTTGTCTCTGCGGTCTCAGGTCGGCACCGACCTCCGTGACAAAGCTGTGCGTGTGGGGGAGGAGTGGCGAGCGTTCAGCCCTGATCGGCAGCGTCAGATGTTGCGTCATGCACCAGGCCTGATCGCCAACCTCGACGGCATTCCTGCTGCGATTCGCAGCCCGGCCAACCTCGATCGAATTCAATCGGAACGAGCACGGCTGCAAGATGATTCAGTCCGAATATCGCAAGAACTTCACCGCGAGTTCTTCGGCGGCAGACTGAGTAACACCGGGGCGGGCCAGTGGTACGCCGAACGCAAACTCGAGGATCTGGACGCGCTCGACGAGTTGTTTCGCGCCGAACCTGATCGACGGTTACTGCTCATGGACATGCGCTCGGGCGAACGAGGCTTCGCTGCAATTGCGATCGGGGATCCGGACACAGCGGATCACATCTCCGTGACGATTCCCGGACTGAACACCAACGTCAAGGACTCGATGCGCGGAATGGTCGGAGAGGCAACGCGATTACGAGCCGCGGCGATGCGGCAACTCGAACTGGCCGGCCGAAAGGAAAGCGTGGCCACCATCGCCTGGATCGGATACGACGCGCCACAGGTGATCGGGCCGGGAAAGTTCGACATCGGTCGGGCCAGCTTCGACGTCAGTCGATCGTCCAAAGCAGGCATAGCCGCCGACGCATTGGGTAGCTTCTTTCACGGTCTTCGTGCCGCGTCGGTCAACGACGGAGTCCATATCACCGCGTTGGGCCACTCCTACGGATCCCTCGCGACTTCTCTTGCGCTGCAACGCGGGGCAAGCGCAGCGGTCGACGACGTGGTGTTCTACGGTTCACCCGGGGTGCGAGCCAAGGTGGAGTCGGACCTCGGTATCGCCGACCGGCACGTCTACGTCATGAAAGCGGAAGGCGACAGTATCGCGGGGTTCGGCCGTTTCGGTGGCGATCCGACGCGCACCGAGTTCCATCGGTTGTCCACGGCCGAGGGGATCACCCCGGACGGAGTGAAACACGAGCGGGCGTTCGGGCATGCGGAGTACGCGAGGACCGGAGACAACGGAGAACTGCGGATGTCGGGATACAACCTCGCGGTTGTGGTTGCCGGACTGCCGGAGTTGGCCGTTATGGCCTGACCTGCTGGCTTACAGTGGCACTCATGCGTCTGAGGCATTCGGCCAGGGGGTTGGTCGTTGACGACCAGTCCCGTCTTCTGCTTTACCGATTCATCGCGCCCGGGGGAGGGCTGACGGTCTGGTGTCCTCCGGGCGGAGGCTTGGAAGGAGACGAAACCCCGTCCGAGGCGCTCGCGCGCGAATTGGACGAGGAGATCGGCTTGCGCGACTACGGCGCAGCCACCCATGTGTGGCATGAGGAGATCCGTGACCCGGCGATATTGCCGGGTTGGGGCGGTGCGATCAACGACTACTTCCTCGTGCCGGTGGCGACCGCATTCGAGCCCTGTGGGTCGTTGGGGCGCGAAGCGCTGGCCGCCGAGCTGGTCGAGCACTTCGAGTGGTGGAGTGTTGACCGCCTCTTGTCACACAGTGGTCGAGAAGTGTTCGGCCACGCGATTTACCCGACCGGTTTGCACGCCTGGTCAAGGATGGGCCATCGAGTGCACCGGATCGATTTGTTCGGTCGCCGTGAGGGATGCGAGGTAGCGATTGAAAACGAACATTTCGGCATCGAAACACGGCTACGCTGGGGTTATGGAGCACTACGTGCGTAAGGACCCCATCCCGTACGCTTCTACGGCTGCGCCGGTCAGTTCTCACAACCGGTTGGCGAGGGCGGCCCAAAAATTGTGGATGGCTCTCCGAGGGCTGATGCGTGATCGGAAGGCGAGTCAGTACACCTCGCTCGCTCCGCGTCATCCCGACGGATCACGTACCGCCGTAATGTCTTTCAACAGCAGCGGCGGAGGGGCCGGATCAGGCGGGGCATGAAGGTCGCTAGTGCGACGCTGCCCGGGGCCCGTCGAATTCTCGACGAACACCGGGCAGTGACGCACTACTCGAACTGGGGTCAGCGGAGGTACTGTCCGCACACCGGCCACGCGCCGGCGCCCTGACCGGCAAGGACGTTTTCAGCAACGCGGACCTGTTCTGCCTGGCTGGCGTTGGCGGCGCTGCCCGCTCCGCCGTAGGCCTCCCACGTGCTCTGGCTGAACTGGAGTCCGCCGTAGTAGCCGTTTCCGGTGTTCGCGGCCCAGTTGCCCGAAGATTCGCATTCTGCGACACCCGACCAGTCGTGGGTGGCTGCGGATGCGGTGCCTGCGCTCAATCCGAGGGCTCCGGCTGCGAGGGCTCCGGCTGCGGCGACAGAGGCAAGTGCACGGGTAACGGTGGTCTTGGTCATTTTCGGTAAATCCTCTCGAGTCCCGCCGACGGAGGACGGTGACCGTCTCAGCTCCGCTCCCACCACTAGGAATGTTGTCGAGTCCGAACCGCGGGGTGGGACGGGCGGTGGCGATTCGGTAATGCCCGGTTGATCGGGCTGTCACCAACCATAAGAGATGATTACGGATTGGTCACGGGTCGGCGTGTCGACACATGTTTGTGCAACAGAAATGCATCAAAGAGTGTTTTCCCAGGTCGCATGGCGATACGCCACCTCTCCCGGCGTTACATAAACGAGATAAAATGTGATGTAAGTCACCTGAAACGTGCCTCGACGGCGTCGATATGCGGCGAATGTGACACTCAATCAGCCCGGTTTGTCGGCTTTTCGACCCGGTTTTCAGTCGTGCTGGAACCCATGTCCAGCCGTGATCTGTTGTCGACCGACCGGCCCGATTTACCTGTAGGGCAGCAGAATTGACAACGAATAACACGCCGCTGGCTCAGACGAGATTCTTGCTCGCCTTGATCCGGCGGCGAATGTCGCGCATCTGAATGGTGTTGCCGGCCTGACGAACGGAGCGTGGGATGAACCTGTTGACGAACGACACGAAAATGAAGAGGTGTTCGAACCGGCGGCGGTCGTCTTCGGTCCACTCGAGATCGAGTTGGTCGCGGTAGATCGGTGGAAGGAATCCGACCGTCAGGAACCGCAACAAGTTTCGGAACACCAGGCGTATAGGCCACGCGATCATCTGTAGGTTGACCAAGTCGATCAGGTACTGCTTGGTGCGTTCGTCGATGACGACGCGTTCGCAACCGAGGTTCCAGTAGCGCTCGAAGTCGGCACGTGTGGCCGGCCACATCTCTTCGGTGACCTGCAGCGTCGTTCCCAAAGTTGACGCGGACTTGTAGAACGACTCCGCCTGTTCTTCGGACATCTTGCCGTGCAGCAACTGATGACTGTCCTCGAAACCGATGAACAGGCATGCAGCAACCCATAATTGGAGTTCGCGATTGAAGGCGTTGTACTTGACCGGGCTGTTTGAATCCGACTTCACATGTCGGTGCACCGAGTTCACGGCCTCGCGGTAAGCCTTTCGCTCTTCCTCGTCACCCAGGATCGCGACCGTCAGGTACTGCGTCGTGGTTCGTGCACGCTTCCACGGATGCGCTGTCAGAGCACCCGATTCGACCTTGCTCTCCATGACGCCGTACGCCACCTCGGGCCAACCGAGTTGCAGGATGACGTTGGCAGCGGCTCCGGCGAACGACCAGAAATCGAGTGCGTCGGTGATGTGTGCGGGCTTATGTGCCCACCGTCTACGCTCGGCCGTGATGGTGATGCGTGTCTGATCGGTGCGAAGCGACGACTCGGACTTTTCCGAATCCAGGTAGTGAGTGGGCATGGATCTTCCTCCGCGTGTGGTGAGTTACTTGGTCTCGACGTTGCTCACGAGCCACCGGTCGCCCGAGCGGACCAGGGACACGACCATGCGGTACTTCTGTGTGTTTCCCTCTGGCGCTGCGACATTCTTGGCTTGTTGGTCGACGAACACGAGCACCTTGGCCGACGAATCGTCCAGTGATCCGATGCCGACGTCTGTCGCCGTCGCGCTCGCCTGACCTTGGCCCCCGGCAACGACTTCCCTCAGGGAATCCACCATCGTTCGGTAGGTGCCGGCAAACTCGTCGGTCGACATCGAGGCGATGGTGTCCTTGTTGACATCGAGGTTCTGATAATCGAAGGAGGACATGATGGTTGAGTAATCCCGTGCGGTGTCCAAAGCCTCCTGCCGCAGCGTGTCTTCCTGATTCGCCGAGTACATCTGGAATCCGAGCACCGCCAATGCTGCGACCAGCGCTACCGCCATTAGTGAGATCAGTGCGTTGCGTGGCTCCTTCAGGCGGTGAAGTAGCGACGGAGAAGTCGGATGTTCGGCCACCTCGGCTTCTGTCTCGTCGAGTAGTGCGTTGTCACCGTGTGCCATTTCCCAGTCCTTCCAACATCAATCTCCAGTAGTTCAGGGCGTCGACTCCGGTCGGGACGAGAATCGGATCTGCGACGACGGGCGGTCCGATCGGAGTGCCCGGGACGGTCGAGTTCTGCAAACCGAGGTCGTTCGGACGCGGAGCATTCTGTGCTCCGCGTTGGACCAGGTCGTCGGCGGGGGGACAGTACATCGCCAGACTCGGACTGGTGGGAGACAGATCGCCGACCTCACGCCGAGGGGTGTCGTAGTTGCAGACCGGCCCCTGGGTCGCAACCAAGGCAAAGTCGGCGCGATCGCCTTTGACGATGGATGCCAGTTTGGCGAGACCTTCAGGAATCGTGACAAGTCCGGTTTCCAGGGCCTCTGTGCGGTCGGAGATGATCGGTGCGACAGTGACGAGATTGGCCAGGACCGCTCCGAAAGTGTTGTGGTACTTGTCGAACAACTGTTGAGCGCTGTTCAGGGCGGCGGGCGAATGATCGGTGAGGTAGATCAGCACCGGCGCGTTGGATTCGAGTTGTTCGGTGAAGTTCTTGGCAGCTGCCATTCCCCGGACGAACGAATCCGATTGTGTCGCGATGGATTCCACCAACGTGGAGGTTCGCGACAGCAGCGCAGCGAGTTCGGCCGACTGGTCGTTCAACTGCGCCGACATGGTCCCACCGTTGTCGATCATCGTCGCCAAGCTCGGGCCGAGCCCGTTGAACGAATTCCCCAGCTCGGTCCCGATGTCGCTGATCGCTTGTGGATCAATCCCTTCCAAGACACCGGACGCCTGAAGCATCAACTGGCTCATCTGGACCGGTTGCTGATCCGCGGGCATGGCGATCTCGTCGCCGTCCCTAAGATACGGGCCGTGGTCTGTGTTGGGGTAGATGTCGACATTCTGAATTCCGGCTGCGGTCCCCATCGTCACCTTGGCGACGCTGTCGGTAGGTATCTCGGTGTTGTCGTTGAGTGAGAGTTCCACCCGAGCCGTGCGGGTGCCTGCGTCGAGTTCGACTTCACTCACTTTCCCCACCTGTACGCCGCGATACGTGACGACCGTGCCCTTGGTCAGTCCGAAGGCGTCGGACATGTTGGCGTGCAGCCGGATTTGACCCCCGAAACCCTGAGGGCCGACCACGTAGACGATCCCGAAAGGGATGACCACAGCAGCGATCAGAGCGAACAGGACAAGTTGAACAAGCGCAAGGCGACTCAACGCGGACCTCCCTGAAGTAGATCGGTGAGAGTTCCCGCTGGTGCGATCGATTGACCGGCCATACCGCCGCTCCAGAGCTTGTCGATCGTTCCCGGAATATCCAGGGCGCCGTCGAAAACGAGGTAGTCACCCTGCACTGCACCGGTGAAGTTTTCGAGCAACCCGTTCATGTTCGTCAGCGTCTGGCCGATCTCCGAGTTGAACGAATCCAGAGTCCCGACAACGGTCGACGCATCGTGCAGCATCGCGTCGAGGCCGTTGGGAGACGAGTCGAGAATGGTGTTTGCGTTGGTGGCGAGCTGAACGGTCGAGTTCAACAGGCTCGCAATCTGATCCTTCTGTCCCACGAGAATCGACACCACCTGTGGAACGGAATCGAGGTAGTTGTCGACAACTACGCGTTGGCCGGCCAGTTGGGAGGAGACCCGGGCAGCGAGGTCGACGGCCTCGTCGAACTCGCTGCGGTGACTGCTTGCCTCTGCCATGAGCGAGGTGAGGGTCTCGGTCAGAGAACGAACTTCACCGGAGCGCCCGGAAAACGCGGTGTTCAGCTCGCGCACCACGGTATCGAGTTGGTCGATGCCGCTTCCGGTCAGAACCGTGCCGAGGGTGGCAAGCGCACTTTCGACCTGCGGACCGATCTCGGTGCGAGACTCCGGAATTGTGTCTCCGTCGCTGAGCGTGGAGCCGGACGGAACTTCCGGCACCAAGAGTCTGATGAACGGATTGCCAAGTGCGGACGGGAGTTCGACGGAAGCTTCGACGTTGTCGGGCAATGGCGTCGCGGCGTCCAGACTCAGAGTCACATCGGCTCCGACGACATCGGCTGACAGCGCGGATACTCGACCGATGACTTTCTGGCCGCTGCGGACGTCTGCTCCCAACACCAGGCCGTCGGCGCCGGCCAGCTGCAGCGCCACGTTGTACGCGTCACCGTCGGCCGAACGACCCAGGGGTAGGTCTTGAATGCCTGCGCTACAGCCGCCGAAGGCGAGCACGGCCGCAGAACCCACACCGATGATCACGATACCGGCGATTATTCGAACCGATTGCCGCGTCAATTGCCACCTCCGGGGACGGCTCCGCCGGAAATCGCGGAGGCGATGCCGAGCGGATCAGAAGTGCTGAGGGGGAAGGAAATCGGATTCGTGAACCCGGCTCCGGTGCAGATCGGCAACTTGTAGGTGTCGCACAGCGGTTTCGCCACCGCGAACTGAGTCAATGCAGTCGAGACGTTGAGCCGAATGCGCCCGCGCTGATCAGGACCGATTGTCTGGGAGAGGTTCTGCATCATCAACGGCACCAGGTCCATGAACTCGGCGAGGCCGGGTTCTTTGGCAGCCAGAGTGTCACCGAGAACTCGCACGTTGTCGGCTATGGCACCGACATCATCGCCGTGAGTTGTCATGAAACTGTTCAACTGGTCGAAGACCACCTGCAGATCCTGCAGAGGCTGTGAGATGTCCATGTTCTGGCTCGCCCATTGATCACCCAGGACGCCGAGGTCGCCGACAAGTTCGTCGAGGCTGACCTGCCGTGCGTCCAGAGCATTCATCAAAGTGTTGAGATTGTCGACAAGGGCACCGATGTCTTCCGACCGAGCGCCGACAACTCCGGTTGCTGTGCTGAGGTTGCGAATTGCGGTGTTGAATTGATCGCCCTGGCCCTGCCACCCGGCGGCGCCGCGGCTCACGAGATCGCCGAGATTGCCCCCATCCCCGGCAAATGCGTCGGCCAAAGTGCTGACGCTTCCCATCAAGCCGTCGAAATCTATGGGGGAGTGGGCACGTTCGATCGGAATCTGGTCGCCGTCTTTCAGTGTCTCTCCGCCGGTGTACGCCGGGCCGAGTTCGATGTGTCGATCGCTGATCACCGATGGATTGAGGACATAGGCCGAGGCGTCGGCGGGCAGGTCCACGGAGTCGGGCATCGACATCGCTACTCGAACAGAAGTTCCGCGAGGTTCCACCGACGTGACCGTCCCGACGCCGACTCCGAGGACGGTGACCTTGCTTCCCTCGTAGATTCCGCCGACGTAGCTGAAATCGGCGTAGACGGTCTTGGACTGATCTGTTCGTCCGAATATGTACCAACCGGGCAGGGCGATCGCCAAGGTCACTACCAGCATGGCCGTGACGGCTTTTCGTGTATTCACTTGCAGCCCTCCATGATGCCGAGCGCGCAGAGCAGATTGTCCGGGATCACGGCCGCCGGCGCGTTGACGTCGGTCCAATTGCCGGTGCCGGTTGAATCGGTGACCGAACGCAGCGCGGAAGGAAGACGAGTCAACAGCAGGTCGATCTGATCTGCGTTGTTCTTCAGCGTGGTGGTGACCGCGACGAGGTTGTCGGTCATGGCTCCGAACTCGTCCTGACGATCGACGAAAGTGGTGGAGAGCTTCGAGATGATGATTGTCAGGTTGTCGACCAGCTGAGTCAGTGCGTCCTTGCGCATCGCAAGAGTTCGAACGATCGTCTGAGCATTGGCCGCAGTACCGACGATCGAATCGGTTTGTGCCGCAGCCATGTCCGACAGCTCACGAGACATGATGAGAATCTGGTCGATCTGTTCACTGTTCTGCGCGAAAGCCGCCGAGGCGCCGCTGATTCCGGCCAGAGCCCGGCCCACCTGATCGGAATCAGTGGGAATCACCTGCGAAAGGGTGTTCATCATGGACTCCATCGCCTGTAGGTCGACGCCTGTTGCCGCAGTGGTGGCATCACTGCTGACGTCGTCGAGGCTGTACGGCACGGTTGTGCGGGAGAGCGGGATGACCCGCGCCTCGGAGTCGTCGACCACTCCGGCCGGCACGATCTCCAGGTAGCGCTTGCCGAGGACCGTCTTGAGCCTGACCGTCGCCGTGCTCTGGTTTCCCAAAGGCTGGTCCTTGTCCAAGCGGAAGTTGACGACGACGTGGTCGCCGGCAAGGTCGATCGAATCCACTCGGCCCGCGGGAACCCCGGCCACGTAAACCGGATCGGTGTCGGAAAGCCCGCTGGCATTGGCTAACTTGGCTGTGTATGCCGACGTGCGTACGTTGTACCAGAGCTTCGGAATGCCCAAGGCGGCGCCGAGTCCCACCACCAGAACGAAGATTCCGAGACTGCCCAGGGCGAGAGCGGTGCCGCTACCGCTGCGACGGCGATCCCCTTTGAACAGGAAGAGCATGATGCCGACGAACACGTCGATCAGCTTGACCAGGAACATCATGAGCACACCGGCGAGTGTGTCGGACCGAAGATGTTGGCTTCCATGTCGCCTGCCTTCAGAGTGAAATTGCACAGATACAGGCTGATGAAACTTCCGTAACTTCCGATCCGGTTGGCGGCGTCGGCGAACTGGGGAAGGTTGACGAGAAGTCTGTTGAACTCGTCGGTGCTCGCAATCCAACTCCCGGTGACACTTTCGAGTTGTTGCACGGTCTGACCGAATGCGCCGTTCGACCCGGCCATGATCTGAGCCAACGACGAGACAGTGCGGTTTCCCTGATCCAAGAGCGAGACCAGTTGATCGTTCTGCCCGACGACGGAAGTACTCAGATCGTTCAAACCGTCCAACAGACCGACCAATTCGGGTTGACGCTCGTCGACGGAGGTGAGAAGGGTGTTCATGTTCGTGAGTAGTTGCGCGAAGACGTCCTGACGGTCGACCAGGCCGGAACTCATGGTCGCGATCTGGTCGAGCAGGGTGGTCATTGCCTTGCCCTGGCCGTTGAAGGTTTCGACAAAACTTCGCGTGAGCGTGTTGACCTGCTCGGGCTGCAGCGCGGCGAACAACGGTTTGAACCCGTTCATCAGGGCCGTCAAGTTGATCGGCGGTGTTGTCTGCGCCAGCGGTATCGTGTCACCTGGTTCGAGCTGTCGTGCGGATACCGTTGTTGCGCTGTCGTCTTGCGTCAGTGCCAGATATCGAGCACCGAGCATGTCGCCGTAGCGCACGGCGGCACGGACATCCGACTCGAGGGAATATCGCGACTCGATTTCGACGTCGACGATCGCCTTGCTCGTCCCGCCTCCGTTGTCGGCGAACGCAACCGAGTCCACGCGGCCGATACGCACACCCGACATGGTGACCGGGTTGCCCGGGTTGAGTCCTTCGACGTCGGTGAACTCGAACGAGTACGAATCGGTGCTTCCGCGAACCGGGACCGACAACGTGTTCGCCACGAACGACGCGCAGGCGACGCCGGTGAGACAGAAGAGTGACAACCGAATTACCTGGCCAGGACGGACCTTCACGGGACGGTCACCTCGTTACCTCTGACCATCGGCCCCAACATCAGTGTTGTTGCCGGGTTGGGGGTATCCGAGGGTTCCGGCGATCCGCCCAGTAGTTGATCTTCGAGGTACCGCAGGGGGGCCGCTTCGGCTACGCCGCCCACGACCGGGGCACTGACGGGTTGTTCAGGCGTCAGGTTGGAGCCCGAACACTGTGCTCCGCGCGAGTCACCGTACTGCGGGCAATCATCACCCGTGTATGGGAGCGGTTCGGCGAACGTGGCAACTGCTGTGATGTCGAACTTTCCGGTGGCGAAGACTCGAGCGCCCGCGGCGCCGAACGTACTGGCATTGGCGAGGGTGGAACGCAGTCCTCCGGGATTGGCCGCGGTGGTTGCGAGTATCTTTCCGGCGGAATCGATCACAGTGATGATGTTTCGGTTGTTCGCCCCGACAAAATCGTCGACGGTAGCGGCGAAGACTGCGGCCGCGCCGATCGAGGACTCGAGATTCGCTCTGTTGGCGACCATGTCGTTCGAGACGGTTGTGGCGGCTGCCAAGGTATCGAGAATGTCGGGGGTCGCACGGTCCAACGCGTCGACGACCGACTTGAATTCGGGTGTCGATTCGAGGAATTGGTGTGCGGCGGGTGTCAGTACGCCGGACGCGGCACTGAGATTGTCTATCGTGGTACCGATCTCGGCTCCTTTTCCGTCGAGCGCCTGGCCCAGCGCAGTCAGGGCTGTCTGCAACTTCTCGGGCTGCATCGCAGTGAGGACGCCCACCAACTTGGTGTACACGTCGTAGAGCGCAACGGCTTCGGGACCGTCGTCCATGTGGATCTCGTCTCCGTCCGCCAGAGTCGTCTGGCCCTGCTCATTCGGACTGTCCACGAGCTGCATGTAGATGTCGCCGAAGAACGTGCGTGGAACAACGCGAGCCACCACGTCAGCGGGAATCTTCGACGCGTCATCGGTCTGAATCTGCAACTGCACAACGGATTCGGCGGTACCTGATTCGATTTCGCCGATTCGGCCGACGTTGACGCCGTGGTACCGAACCGGAGCTTCACCGCTGATGAGACCGGCTGTGGCTGGAACAGCGACGAAGATGTCGGTGCTCTGCTCGAGATTTCCCGAACCGCGTAGAACCATTGTCACGGCGGCGGCGACGGTGACGACTATGGCGATCGCGCCGCGAAGGGCGTACACGATCTTCGTGCGTGTAGTGAGTCTGTCCACGGCTCAGACCCCCATTCCCGGGATCTGGGGCACGAGGCCCCACAGCGCGAAAGTCATCAGTACGTCGAGGATTCCGATCGCGAGGATCGCAGTCCGGAGCGCGCGCCCGGCCGCTTGCCCGACGCCGGCCGGACCACCGGAGGCATAGTAGCCGTACGCGCAGTGAACCAGCGCGACAACAGCGGCGAACACCACGGCCTTGAGACCCGAGTACAGGAGATCCTGCGGAGAGATCGCCAGATGGAAGAAGTAGTCGTAAGTACCTGCCGATGCGCCGTTGAAGAACACGACGACCAGTCGGGTCGAGAGGTAACTGGCCAGGAGTCCGATCATGTAGATCGGGATGACACAGATCATGGCAGCGATCACCCGGGTACCCGCGAGGAAGGGGATCGATCGGATCGCCATCGAGTCCAGCGCGTCGATTTCGTCGGAGATACGCATGGCCCCGATCTGGGCGGTGAAACCCGTTCCGACCTTGGCGGCCAACGCGATCGCGACGACAACAGGGGCCAGTTCACGGGTGTTGGCAACCGCGGACAGCATGCCGGAGAGCGAGGTCATCCCGACAAGCTCGAGGCCCCGGTGGGTCTCGACGCCCAACATCATCGCCGCGGCCAGCGACATCGCGAAGACGATCCCGATGGTGCCGCCGCCGGACAACAAGGAGTTCGTGCCGAAGCTGACCTCGCTGATCTGACCGAGTACATGCTTGCGGTACTTGGTGAGCGCAAAGGGGATCGATGCGATAGTGCGGACGTAAAAAGTGACGTGTTGACCGAGGGAGACGAGGCCGTCGCCCGCGGTTCGCAGGGGTCTGCTCGCTTGACGTGCTCGAACACGGAGATCGACGAGCGACATCAGAATTCACCGACTGCCGGGACGATTACGGTGTAGAGCGCGGACAACACTGTGTTCACGATGAAGACGAGCGCGAACGCGATGACGACGGCTTCGTTGACTGCGTCGGCAACGCCGCGTGGGCCACCTTTTGCATGTAGACCTTTGAAGGTGGCGACCAAAGTCGAAGCGATGCCGAAGACCGCAGCCTTCACCAAAGCCATGACGAAGTCGGAGGATCGCCCGTACTGACTGAACGTTGCCATGAACGTTCCGGCCGGAAGATGCTGGACGTAGATGTGGTACAGGTAGCACGCGATCACACCGCCGAAGGTGACCATCGAACACAGTGCAAGGGAGACGATCACTGCCGCAACCAATCTCGGTGCGACGAGGCGCTCGATCACGTCGATGCCCATCACTTCCATCGCGTCGATCTCTTCCCGGATCTTTCGTGAACCCAAATCCGTGCAGATCGCCGATCCTGCGACACCGGCCATCATCAACGCGCACACCAGCGCCGCGGCCTGACCGACGATGATGAAAGCTACGACAGCTCCGGAATATCCACCGGCTCCGATCCGGCCGGCCAGTTCACCGACCGAGACGGCGATGAATACACCGATCGGAATCATGAGAAGCAGCGACGGGCCGGTGCTGACGCGACCGATGAACAGGGTCTGAGTAACCGTCTCGTGCAACGAGAGTCGTCTGCGCAGGATTGCCGTGAACAGACCGAAGAGTGCCTGAACCGAGAATCCGATCAGATAGCCCCCCTGTAACGCTACGTCTCGCACCGGGCCCTTCGCGGCTGGCAGCTCGTACGTCATCTAATTGAATTCCTTTGCAGATCAACAGTGTTCGGCACGGAGTTCGAACTGTTCGAGCGCTGGCGGTCGAGCGAACTGCCTGTGAAGCATCTCACACATATATGTGTCCAAGCAAGCATTATGTGAACCGAAATTCTCGTCGAACTGTCAGCCCTGTTGACCGAGTTTCCTTCATTGACGTGGAGATATCGGAACTGTTCATATCGACATCCTGTGTATGTTTACGAATATTCCGAATCTGTCAGTCGGATTGCTTCGTGGATGCGGGCTGGATGCTTCGAGCGGTGACCCTACCCACTGCTGGTGGCCACAGGCAACGTTTTGTTAACGAAGATTCTCGGTGGAAGCAACGGGGGAGGTGGCGAAGGGCGAGTGGTGTGTTCTGATCAAAGGCAGCGTTACCTGCATGTATGAAACTCTAGACGCGCGATGTGCTGAAATCGGTGTACGAGTTTTCAAAATCATGCTTATGCTGATTCTCGTCTGATGAGCAGGCGGATCGAAGTGCTTCGTGCGTGAGGGCTGGAGAGTGGGGTACACGGTGAGCCTGAACGATCAGTTCGTCGACGCGCAGACGTCGAATGGGATTGTTCGGCAGCCGAGGTCCGACTCCGTCAAGAGGCGACCGAAGGACCGCAAGGCGCAGATCGCGGCAGCAGCGGCAATCGCGTTCAGTGAGCGCGGATATCCTGCTGTCAGTGTCGACGACATCGCGTCGGCGGTCGGTATTTCGGGTTCGGCGCTCTATCGGCACTTTCCGAACAAGTACGCGATGTTCCGCCACGCGGCACTGGAGTTGACCGGAGCGCTCGCCAGTGCCCTCGATGCCGTTTCGGTTGCGCCTGCGGCAACCGATGCGCAGCGGTTGCGCGAAGATCTGATTGCAGTGATACGAACGACGATCCGCAATCGGCGTACGGCCGGAATCTATCGTTGGGAGAGCCGGTTTCTCGACGCCGATGATCGGAAATCCGTTCGAGCGCAAGCCAGTGCGGTCAATCGCCGAGTAGCCCGGTATCTTTCGCGTTCCGAACCCGCGATGACGGCGAGGGACGAGACCCTTGTCGTGGCAGCGATGTTCAGCGTCATCGGCAGCATCACCGTCCATAACCTGTTGCTGCCCCAGCGATCGATGGAGAAGGTTCTGCTCGACGCGTGTCTGGCGATAGATCAAGGTGAGGGTGCAATCACCGCTAGCCGCTTGGAGCAGTCCTCGTTACCACGAACCGTGACCACGAACAAACGTGAACGTCTCTTGCAGGAAGCCGTGCGCCTCTTCGACTCTCGCGGGTATCACGACGTCAGCATCGAAGAGATCGCCGCGGCCGCCGGCTTGAACGCATCCGGTATGTACCGCTACTTTCCCAGCAAGGCAGAGCTTCTCGGCGCCGTGTTCTATCGAGCTGCAGATCGCTTGGACTTGGCGACGGCAGCGGTCTTCGACTCCGCGACTTCGCACGAACAAGTGCTCCGGTCACTGTCGGCGATGTACGTGGAGTTGTCGTTTGCACAGCACGAATTGATGTCGGTCTACTTCTCCGAGATGAACAACCTTCTGCCGAGTCATCGAAGCGATCTGAAGAATCGCCAGAAGCTTTACGTGGTCGAATGGGCGCGAGTGCTCGGCGAGATTCGTCCTGAGCTGTCGGCAGTAGAGGCGAAGTTCGTAGTTCACGCTGCGCTCAAC
This sequence comes from Rhodococcus sp. WY5, assembly GCF_018588185.1. Taxonomy (NCBI): domain Bacteria; kingdom Bacillati; phylum Actinomycetota; class Actinomycetes; order Mycobacteriales; family Nocardiaceae; genus Rhodococcus; species Rhodococcus sp. WY5. The sequence goes on along the minus strand of NZ_JAAMPR010000001.1, from coordinate 215,633 downwards.
CTGGTCCCGGATGTCGGCCGCATGATGAAGTTCGACGCTGCCGCAGAGAACGCGGCCATGTTGCAGGTGTTCATGTCGGCAGTACTGTTCGGCCGTCGGGCTTCGGCCGCCTGAAGCGTGTCGGTGGGTGTGCGTAGTCTGGCCCACTATGAGCGAAGTCGTGTCACTGGCAGCTGCCCGTCGCATAGCGCTTGCCGCTCAGGGATTCGGCAAATCGCATCCCAGGACGGTGACGCGTCGCAATCTGGTCGGCGTGATGGACCGGCTGCAGGTGCTGCAGATCGACTCGGTCAATGTCTTCGAACGCAGTCACTACCTACCCGTTTATGCGCGATTGGGCGCATACGACAAATCCAGACTCGATCAGCTTGCCTTCACCCCCGGTTCGGGATACCTCGAATACTGGGGTCACGAAGCAACGTTCTTGCCGGTGGACATGTGGCCGTTGTTCCGCTGGCGGATGGACCAGTTTCGCGCCAAAGCGTTGAGTGACAAGGACGGGTGGGCTTCCGATCGGAGTGTCTTCCTCGATTGGTTGCGGCAGGAGTTGCGCGACAACGGTCCGATGGCGGCGAGCGAGATCGAACACGAGGCGAACACACGGCGCGGTCCGTGGTGGGGGTGGTCCGACGTGAAGGTCGGGCTGGAGACGCTGTTCCGTTGGGGCGAGGTGGTCTCGGCGGGGCGCGCCGGTTTCGAGCGTCGTTACGGCCTGGCCGAGCAGATGCTTGCACCCGAGATACTCGACGCACACGTCGAGCGGTCGGAGGCGATACGCGAACTGGTGCTGCGGGGTGTGAAGGCACACGGTCTCGGCACCCTCGACGACATCGCCGACTACTTTCGTCTGCCCAGCGCAGAAGCACGAACGGCATTGCAGGAACTCGAAGATGCCGGCAGTGTGCGCCGGGTGTCCGTCGACGGCTGGGAGCGTCGAGGCAAGGCAAGGGAGGTGTGGATCGATCCGCGAGCGAAGCGTCCCAGGTCCATCCGTGCGGAAGCGTTGTTGTCACCCTTCGACCCGGTAGTGTGGGCACGCGATCGAGCGTTGCGGCTCTTCGACTTTCACTACCGGATCGAGATCTACACTCCGGCGCACAAGCGAGTTCACGGATACTACGTGCTTCCGGTCTTGATCGACGACAAGATCTGCGCCCGAGTCGATCTGAAGAACGACCGTCAGAACCGTCGACTGCTTGTCCGCGCGGCGTGGGCCGAACCCACCGCGGACGCCGACACTGCGCCGCGGTTGGCGGAACTCCTTCGGAGAACTGCGCGTTGGCAGGGCTGCGACACCGTCGAGGTGGAGAACAAAGGTACGTTGTCTCAGCAGTTGGCCGCCGCTATGACGTGAGCCTTCAGGTCGCGAGGACGATTGTCATTCGGGAACTGTTATGCGTCCGTCGGTAGCTGCCTGATTGATGGAATTTCTCAATGCGGAACAACTTCCGGATCGAATTCTCGGCGGTTCAGCATCGTCGCGGTACTCCAAACATGCCGTGCGCGAATCTGATCGCCACTGGGTCGACGTGTGATGCCAGCTGTTCTTCTCCACGAGGACGTATGTTCCGCACCGCTCGCAGTCCAGCGGTTCCATGGTCATTGCCCTACTCCTGCGGCGGCCCTGCGTGCGATGTTGTCAGCGACTTCCTGCTTCCACACTTCGATGGGTTTGCTTGTGTCCATCTCGAATTCGAATCGGTCGACCATGTCCGGGGTGATGTCGGCGACGTCCACGTAGAACTGTTCGTACCAACGGCGTAGTTGGTAGACCGGGCCGTCCTCGGTGCAGAGCAGTGGATTGTCGATACGGGTCTTGTTCTTCCAGATCTCGATGTCCTGTTCGAATCCGACGCCGATGTACCCGATCATTGCGTCGACAAGTTGATCGGCGAACTCGGCGGGCATCTCTGCGGACTTCTGGACGGTAATGCCGTACATGAGTACGAATTTGTTCGGGCTCACCGGGTAGTGGCAGTTGATCAGCACCGAATCGGTCGTGAAGTTCTCGTAGACGTAGCGCAAGTCGTCGATCATGAACGACGGTCCGTGGTAGGCCGCTGTCGAAAGATTCGACACCAACTTCGGTACGTCGGGGTCGGTCCAGGTCACGATGTCGTCGCGGTTGATGCCGCTCTGCTCCTGGATGGCGACGTGTCCTTCGAAGACGTTCTTGAAATAGGTGGGGAACGAGAAGTGCACGTAGAAGAAGTGCGCCATGTCAACGACGTTGTCGACGATTTCTCGGCAGTTGGTGTCGATGACGATTGACTTCCATACCCAATCGGTCCATTCGTGGTCCGGAGTTTTGATTGTCGGTATGGCGACTTCGGCCGGAGGCGGATTGCCTTCGGGGTCATGCCAGACGAAGAGCAGTCCGTCTTGTTCGAGGGTGGTCCAGGCGCGAGTTTTGGCAAGCGGTGGAACGCGGCGTGCATAGGGGATCGCGGTGCATTTGCCGTTGCCGCCCCAACGCCAGTCGTGGAAGGGGCAGGCGACTGAATCGCCCTTGACCGTGCCCTGACTCAGGTCGCCGCCCATGTGACGGCAGTACGCGTCGAGGATCTTCAGTTCGCCATGCGAGTCGGAGAAGACGACCAGTTTGGTACCGAAAGCTTCGACGGAATGCGGGTTCCCGTCGCTGTAGTCCTTGGCGAGGCCGAGGCAGTGCCATCCGCGGGCAAATCGAGTGGGAGGTTCTCCCTGGTCGATGATGCGAACCTCTTCCGATTCATTGACATCCGCAATTGTCATGTTCTTCCTTTCGTGAGTGCACCCGGTGGGCTGGACCGAGCGACGTTGTACGACAGTCGAAGGGGGGTAAATCTCTGGGCAAGTCACATACGCTGCGACGAGACGTTGCCGCCGTCGACAACCAATTCCGTTGCGGTGATGTAACTTGCTTCGTCGGACAGCAGGAAGCGGACAGCGTGTGCGATTTCCTCCGGGCGACCGAGCCTGCCGAGGAGGATGCGTCGTTCGAATGCCCCGTCACCCAATGCGTCTACGGTCGGCTGAAGCAGAGGGGTCAGAATCTGTCCGGGAGAGACGCAGTTGATCCGAATGCCGTCCGGGCCCAGTCGGTCCGCCAGCGATCGGACCATCGACAACATCCCACCCTTTGCAGCGGAGTAGACAGGGTTGATTGCATTGCCCAAAGTTGCGTTGATCGAAGCGATTCCGACTATTGCCGAACCGGGATTGGCCGTGAAATCAGGCATCAACTGTTGAACCAACAGGATGAGCGGACGTAGATGGGTGTTGATACCCGTCTCCCACACGTCGAGCGTCACTCCTTCGAGGGATCCGATATCGACGACCCCGGCGGAGTGAACAAGTCCGCCGATGGAGGGAAGTGAGGAACGGGTTGTGGCCAATGCGGCCGCGTAGTCGTCCGCTCTCGTGAGATCGATTCCCACTCCGATGGCGTCGATGCCGAATTCGGAGGAGATCACGGCTGCCTGATCGACCGCTTTTGCCTCGTCGATATCCCAGAGAGCGACTGGGCGTCGGATCGCCGCGAGCGCGCGGGCGGAGGCCAATCCGATTCCGGATGCGCCGCCGGTGATGATCACGCCTGTCGACGGGGATGAAGCATTCATGTGTCCTCCTGATTTTGAAGCGTTCTGCTCGGCGCCGCATGATCTGATGGGCTCCGGTCATCACTGTGACGAGGGATGGATTCGGGCTCAACGAACATGACCGATCATCGGTATAGGTGCTGGTGAGAGCCCATGCAGATGCATCTCCCGCTGCGTGGGAAACGTACTGGCGTCGTGTGTCCACGGAAGCTCAGATGGGCGGAACGAATGTTGGCTGCCGAAGCGGCGGGCCACCGGAACGGAGACATCGATGTTGGTCGGACCGATCACCGAAGAGTCCATCCCCATGTCAACTCTCGACAGACTGTCGGTGGTGGTGGACTGCTTTCGTGACGCGCCTCGGCTGACATTGGGGGAGGTCGCGCGCCGAACCGGGATTCCGCGATCGTCCGTGCACCGGATGCTACTGAAACTCGTGAGGATGAACTGGCTACGCCGCGAAGGACTCGAGTACGAGATAGGCGACAAGCTAGGAGATCTGGGCGCGCTCTCGCTGTATCGAAACAAAGTGGATCGAGTGGTTACGCCCCTACTTCAGCAATTGCATTTCGTGACTGGACACGCCGTGCACCTCGGGGTGTTGGAGGGAAACCATGTGCGCTACATCCAGAAGATCGGGAGCCTGATGGTCCCCGACCTTCAGACTCGCGTCGGCTCACGTATCCCAGCGCAAGCGTCGACCATCGGGAAGTCACTGTTGAGCGCCGGCAACAGATCGGTGGCATCGTCGCACAACGCCAATGACGTTCGCCAACACGCAGTTGCGTTCGGAATCTGCAATTCCGGGATGGGCTGTATCGCCGCGCGAATCGGGGTGCTCGACCACATGCCAGTAGGTCTCTCGATTTGTGGGCCCTTGATTCGCGGCACGATAGACAAGAGGAACGCCGCTCCCGTACAGATGGCGGCAGCAGCGATCTCGCAGTATTTCGGAATGATCGACGGGTTCGAGCAGGAGAAGACGGGATAGTCCGACAAACGCAAAGAGTGCGCCTCCCCCCACTACGCGTAAAGCACAGTGGGGGAGACGCACTCGGATAGAGCTGTGTCAGCGAAGAGCCGCAAGCGCGTCGATACGCCCCGCGGCACCTTCCATGATGCTTTCGATCAGTTCCTTGCAGCTGGGCAGATCGTTGATCATGCCGACAACCTGACCCGAAGCAAGAACACCGGCTTCCGTGTTGCCCTCGACCAGTCCGGCCTTGAGCAACATCGGTGTGTTGGCTGCCATGATGATCTGCATCAGCGTGCGGTCACCCGACCGCTTCATTGCGAGACCGTCCTTGGCGAGGGTCGACCACTTCATGCCCGTCATGGCCTTGAACTTCGTGGCATTCTTGGCCGCGGCGATCAAACCGGTTGCATAGCTGGAACCTTCGAGGCTGTTGACCAGGTCGGTGTTGAGCACACGATGAGGCATGCCGTCGACCTTGCGGGAGACAGTCGTATCCGTCAGTCCGCGCTTGAGATACTCCTGTTTGACGGAATCGGGCACCGAAGAGTCGCTGGTGAGAAGGAATCGCGTTCCCATCGCGACACCGGCAGCGCCGTACGCCAGTGCGGCAGCCAGCCCGCGGCCGTCGAAGAATCCGCCACCGGCGATGACCGGAATATCGACCGCGTCGAGAACCGAGGGGAGAAGCAATGTCGTGGCCACACCGCCGGTATGGCCACCACCTTCGCCGCCCTGGACGATGACGGCGTCCGCGCCCCAGGATGCAACCTTGACCGCGTGCTTCGCGGCACCGATCGAGGGCACGACGACGATGCCGTGGTCCTTGAGCTTGGCGATCAGTTCCTTCTTGGGAGCCAACGCAAACGACGCGACCTTGACGCCTTCACGGATCAGCAGATCCGCGCGTTGCGGGGCGTCAGTGGCGTCGGCACGCATGTTGACGCCGAACGGCTTGTCCGTGAGCTGCTTCGTCTTCTTGATCGCGTGCTCGAGCTCGTCGTACGTCATCGTGGCCGAAGCCAGGATGCCGAGACCACCGGCGTTAGCCGTTGCCGACGTGAGAGCGGGACCGGAAACCCAGCCCATACCCGTCTGCACGATCGGGTACTCGACACCGACCAGTTCGGTCAGCGCGGTCTTCAGGGTGGGGGTCATGCCGAGACCTCACGGTCCCGGAGGTTGCGCGGATCGAGGGTTTCGCGGATGAGGTGAAGTTCTTCGACGGTGGGGTCACGGGTGATACCGGCCTCGGCGAGTCCGGCAACCTCGAACGAGGTGTTCTCGGCTACCTCTTCGGCGGTGACGCCGGGGTGAAGGCTCAACGCGCGGAAGGTGTTTCCTGGTCCGCCGAAGTCGAAGACACCGAGGTTGGTGACGACGCGGGGGATGTTCAGGTACTTGTAAGCCGGATTCTCGGGATCGATCTGGTCGTAGCCGACACCGCACACCACGTCGACCTTGTCGACGAACACTCGCTTGGAGTGCTTGGGGACGAAGTAGCTCGTCGCGTGGTTGATGGTGTTACCCGGGGCGCCGCGCACACCGAACATCTGACGCGTCGGCTGCTGAAGCGGGCCGAAGGCGGAGAGGTTCTGGTTGCCGTGGCGATCGAGCTGATTGGCGCCCATGACTACGTGACGGCGGCCGGAAGCGACGACGTCGAACACCTTGCGGAAAGGCATCCATCCTTCGACGGGGCCCTTTGTTCCGACGGCCGGAGTGTCCTCGAGAATGAGGGCTTCACCATCGGTAATCAGCAGGTCGGGTTCGGTGGTGAGTCGAGCCAGGCGAGCGCCGATGGTGGACGACGTCGACATCGGGCTGGCCATGATTTCGCCTGCACCGGAGAAGATTTCAGCGCAAGCGAGAACAACGTACTCTGCGCGGGTGACGGTGGATTCGCTCATTTTGCCTGCTCCCCTGCCTTTGATGAATCGGCAAACTTCTTTACTGCGGCTTGGTAGTCCTCTTCGCTGCCGGAGAGGAAGGTGTCGACGAACGCCTGCCACGACTCGGGGGTCTTGGCGGACTCGGCGTAGTGACGCTGGAACTTCTCGTCGCGGCCGTAGCTTTCGCCGGCCAACGTGAAGTGCGCACCATTGGGTGCCTCGACGACGGCGTCAACCATCATGCGGTTGAGCAGAAGGTTCTGCAGTGGAACGGATTTGACCAGTTCCTCGGTCTCGACAATGCGTTCGACGGAGACGTATCGCTTTTCGGCGGCCATGCAGTACAGGTCGTCGAAGTACGGGTCGACGCCGTTGTACGCGGCATTGCCGTGCTTGTCACCGAGATTGAGGTGAACGAACGACGCATCGAGGTTGAGCGCAGGCATCGCGATCAAGGTCTCGGAGCGGCCGTCGGCCTCGGGGTACGGGGAGGTGACGGTCTTGAGTTCGTCGCCCCAGAAGTTGCGGACGTCCGAACCCAGGCCGGCGCGGATCGGGAGGAAGGGAAGGCGAGCGGCAGCTGCTTCGAGGCCGCACTTGACCATGCCCTCGTCCATCTCGCGGACTTCGATCTCACCGGCGGTGCGTGCCTTGGCAAAACACGGGTCGTAGAACGGCGCGGAGTCGAGGGACACGAAACCGTAGTACGCCTTCTTGACCTTGCCGGCCGAGCACAGCAGTCCGAGATCCGGTCCGCCGTAGGTGACCACGGTCAGGTCTTTGACGTCCGAACGCAGAATCGCACGCACGAAGGCCATCGGCTTGCGGCGAGATCCCCAGCCGCCCAAGCCGATCGTCATTCCGCTGCGGAGTTCGCCGACTACCTCGTCGAGCGACTTCGTCTTGTCACGCTTGCTAGCCATGTTTGTCTCAGCCTTCCTTCTGGGTTGCGTTCTCGCGCGGCTTGCCGGTGGCGACGAACTCGTCGCGGTGTTCGTCGGACACGCCGAGGAGGTTGAGTTCGAAGGTGTAGCCCTGCTCGAGGCGGTAGCTGCCCTTGACGTCCACCGGGTCGATGCCGTTGATGGCTTCCTTGGCGCACCGGATGATGCGGGTGTCCTTGGCGGCGATCTTCGCGGCGATCTCGCGAGCGCACTCGTCGAGCTTCTCGCGCGGGACCACGTCGTAGACGCTGCCGAACTGCTTGAGTGTGTGTGCGTCGACGCTCTGTGCGGTGTAGTAGAGCGTGCGCATCATGTGCTGTGGCACCAGCCTCGAGAGGTGTGTGGCAGCGCCGAGTGCGCCGCGGTCGACCTCGGGGAGGGAGAAGATCGCGTCGTCGGAAGCGACGATCACGTCCGCGTTGCCGACGAGTCCGATGCCGCCGCCGACACAGAATCCGTTGACGGCCACGACGACGGGTACAGCACAGTCGTAGACGGCCGCGAAGGCCGCGGCGCAACCGCGGTTGGCGGCGACCAGCGCGTCGAATCCCTCGGTGGCCTGCATCTCCTTGATGTCGACGCCGGCGTTGAATCCGCGTCCCTCGGCTCGCAGGATCACTACGTGAGTGTTGAGATCCTTGCCCGCGTCGAGGATGGCGTCGGCAAGCTCGAACCATCCCTTGGACGGGATTGCATTGACCGGCGCGTAGTCGATGGTGACCGTGGTGATGCCGGTTCCGTCGGAGGAGGTGCTGATGCCCATATCGGGATTCCTTACGTCTGTGTACCAAACCAAGCGATTGCTTGGTAAGTTAGCACACAAGCGGAGCCGACAAGCCCGAGCAGAGTGCATTAGGAGACAAATATGAGTGGATTGGTCGACGGACGCGTAGTCATCATCACCGGGGCTGGCCGCGGTATCGGACGTGCGCATGCATTGGCATTTGCTGCCGAGGGCGCCAAGGTTGTCGTCAACGACATCGGTGCGGGTGCCGACGGTTCCGCGACCGGTGAGAGTCCGGCCGAGCAGGTTGTCGCGGAGATCATCGCCGCCGGTGGCCAAGCAGTGGTCAACGGAGACGACGTCGCCGACTGGGCGGGCGCCGAGAATCTGATCAAGACCGCGATCGACACCTTCGGTGGCCTGGACGTACTCGTGAACAACGCAGGCTTCCTGCGGGACCGCATGCTGGTCGGTATGAGCGAGGGCGAGTGGGACGCGGTGATCCGCGTGCACCTCAAGGGGCACTTCGCGCCGCTCCGTCACGCTGCTGCCTACTGGCGCGCCGAGGCCAAGGCAGGCAAGACCGTCGACGCACGCATCATCAACACCAGTTCGGGTGCAGGACTGCAGGGTTCGATCGGCCAGGGCAACTACGCCGCGGCCAAGGCCGGCATCGCCGAGATGACCATCCAGGCCGCCGCCGAGCTCAAGAATTACGGAGTCAGTGTCAACGCGATCGCGCCTGCTGCGCGCACACGCATGACTGTCGGCGCGGGCGGGGCGATGGCAGAAGCGATGGCAGCTCCGGAAGAGGGCTTCGACGCCATGGCTCCCGAGAACATCTCGCCGCTGGTCGTCTGGCTCGGTAGCGCCGAGTCCAAGGACGTCACGGGCCGGGTGTTCGAGGTAGAGGGCGGAAAGATCACCGTCGCGGAGGGCTGGCGTCACGGCCCGAGCGAGGACAAGGGAGATCGCTGGGACCCGAAGGAGATCGGGCCCGTCGTGGCAACGCTGTTGGAGAAGGCGGAGATTCCGACGCCGGTGTACGGGGCGTAGGGCCTCCGGCCCCGTGAGTGGTTAAGGAGTGCAGGAACTCCTCAACCACTCACAGGCGGCGTGCCGCCTACGCGGGCGCCCGAACCACCAACACGGTGCCGGGGAACTCAGCTGCGAGTTCGCGCCGCGAATGCTTCACGCAGGCGGTGCCGTAGCCCTTCTTGCGAGATTCCGGCGCGATCCAGATCGCCACGTTCACCTCTTGGCCGTCGAGTTCGCCGAATACCAGGCCGACGCTCTTCGGGCCGTCACCGGAGACGTCCTCGGCGACGAACCAGGCAGCGCTCTCGTCGTCGATCCGACCGAGACCGCCGACGCGCTCGGCTTCGATCCGATCCTCGCTCCACGGCTTGCCGTCTTCGCCGAGCTGCTCGGCCGAGCGAATCGTGAACAGTGCCTTGTCTTCTGCGCTGTCGCTGAACGGACGCAGGGTGAAGTTCTGCCCGCTGCTCGCGGGACGATCGAGCGTCGTCCATTCGAGAGTGGCGTCGAGATTCTCCAGCTCGCCCTGGATGCGATCGCGCGCTGCCTTGGTCAGTGCGCTGAACTTGAGGCTCAGAACTGCTTCGGCATTTGCTTCCGACGTGCCGAGGAGTTCCGCGACGGTGGTCAGTGCCTCCTGGTGGTCCTTGCTGTCGACCACTGCGTCCAGCACCTCGTGGCGACGCTCCAGCGCACGCACGAGGGCTGAGGTGATCTCGCGTCGGTCCAGGATTTGATCTTGAATATGCGTCGTCATATATGCGACTCCTTGCTGTGTTCGAGGCTCTGTCGAAACGCCGTGCGGACCGTACGAGTCAATAGTGCTCCAACTCGCCGGTTATGGCACGCGTTCAGCCTCCGGTGCGGCGAACGAGCCGTTCGTAGCGCTGGCGGGCGGCTTGAGTGCTTCCGAGTCCCAGCCCGAAAGCGATGTCCTGCCAGGTCATGCCCCGTTCGCGGGCAATCCCGAGGAACAGTGCTTCCAGCTGTTCCATTTCGGCTCGGGCCTTGGGGATCAGAGTCAACGCGGCCATGACGTCGGCATCGTCGACCTCGGGTTCGTTCGGCTGCGGTGTGTCGGTGCCACCCGCAAGACGAGCCACGACGCGCACCGCGCCGTAGGGCTCGAGCATCTCCGGATGAGATTGCCGCGCGCGCTGGCTTGGGGTCGCGCCGTGGCGCTCGCTGATTCGAAAGAGTCCGGCGTACTCGCGATTTGCGCGTTCGCGGCCGGAATCGATCGGTCTGAACTGGTCATCGGTCATGAACCCAGGGTGGCACGAACCCTGGTCGATGTAAACGTTTTGTTGTAAACAGTCCGTTTAATTCTTCAGTGGCTCGCACACGATGACGGGAATGACCCGGTCGGTCCAGGCCTGATAGTTGTCGAAATCCGGATACATCGCCGTCAATTTCGGCCACAGCCGAGCACGCTCGTCCTCGGTCGCGACGCGGGCTTTCATCGAGCGGATCCGAGACTTGATCTGCACCGTCACCACCGGGTCTGCCTTGATGTTGAGGTACCACATCGGGTTCTTCGGAAGACCGCCTTGCGACGCCACCAGAATCACGTTCTCGCCGTCCTCGAGGAATAGCAGCGGGCTGATCCGCTCCTCGCCGGATTTGCGACCGGTGGTGGTCAGCAGGCAGATCGGCAGCCCGCGAGGGAACGCGCTGCCGACCCGCCACTTGCTACCCAGCCGCCCGTCGGTGGCGCGATACATGGCGACGTTTGCCTTCGACATCCACTTGATGATCTTGACCGTCGCCGGAGCGTCGAGTCCCTTGGGTTTGGCTGGGGGAGTAGTCATCTCAGATACGCTCGATGATGGTTCCGGTGGCCAGTGCGCCGCCGGCGCACATCGTGATCAGAGCAGTCGAGCCGTTGCGACGCTCGAGTTCGTGCAGTGCGGTGGTGATCAAGCGAGATCCCGTGCTGCCGACCGGATGGCCGAGAGCGAGCGCGCCGCCGTTGACATTGACGTTGTCGAAGTCAGGTTCGTGAACCTGAGCCCAGGACAGTGCGACGGATGCGAATGCTTCGTTGATCTCGAACAGATCGAGGTCGCCGATCTTCATTCCGCTCTTCTCCAGGACACGGCTGGTTGCCTGCACCGGTCCGTCGAGGTGGAATTCCGGTTCCGAGCCGACCAGCGCCTGGGCGATGATGCGGGCGCGCGGCTTCAATCCGAGCGCGCGAGCCTTGTCCTCGTCCATGAGCAGGACTGCGGCCGCGCCGTCGGAGATCTGGGAAGACGTTCCGGCCGTGTGAATCCCGCCTTCGAGGACGGGCTTCAGTCGGGCAAGGGACTCCGCCGTCGTATCGCGCAGGCCCTGATCGCGATTGACGACCTTGGTCTCGCCCGTGAGGTTTCCTTCCTTGTCGACCTGGGGTGCCGAGAGTTCGAGAACCTCGCGGTCGAAACGTCCTTCCTCCCAAGCCTGCTTGGCCAGCGCCTGCGAGCGGACGCCGAGGGCTTCGACGTCGTCGCGGGTCAGTCCGCGTCGACGCGCGATGCGTTCTGCAGCTTCGAACTGGTTGGGCATGTCGATGTCCCACGTCGCGGGTCGGCGCGGTCCGGCCTGATCGCCGACGTTGGCGCCGAGGGGAACCTGGCTCATGGCTTCGATGCCGCAGGCGATACCGGCGTCGATGGCGCCGGTGGCGATCAGACCGGCGATCAGATGGTTCGCCTGCTGGGCCGAACCGCACTGGCAGTCCACGGTGGTTGCGCCGGTCTGCCACGGAAGTCCGGCGTGCAGCCAGGCCGTGCGCGTGATGTTGTTGGACTGAGCGCCGGCCTGGGTGACGCAGCCGCCGATCACCTGCTCGATCAGCAACGGGTCGATTCCCGACCGGTCGAGAACTCCCTTTTGTGCAGCTCCGAGGATCTCGGCGGCGTGCAGACCGGCGAGCCAACCTCCGCGCTTGCCGATCGGTGTACGGACAGCCTCGACGATTACTGGTGTGCCCACAGCGGGCTCCTTTCCTTGTAATGAAAAAGTAGAACAGGTTCTCTGCGGGAAGCAAGACCTGCCGACGTTTCCTTTCCTAGTAAGCAGGCTTGTGTTTCAATGAGAGTAGAACGTGTTACACATCACGGATCCCCATCACCCCTGTGATGAAAAGGCTTAGGGCAGGAGACATCAGTGGCACAGCCCGCATTCCCCGAGGGAATCGACTTCACGGACCCCGACATCTACGCGGAACGCATGCCGTTCGAGGAGTTCGCCGAACTCCGGAAGACGGCCCCCGTGTGGTGGAATCCGCAGCCCCCGGAAATCGGTGGATTCCAGGACGAGGGCTTCTGGGTGGTCACCCGTCATGAAGAGGTCAAGGAAGTTTCGCAGCGAAGCGACATCTTCTCGACCCACGAGAACACTGCGATTCCTCGCTTCGCCGACGACATCCCGCGTGAGAACGTCGAGATGCAGCGATTCATTCTCATCAACAAGGACGCTCCGGAGCACACCAAGCTGCGCAAGCTGGTATCTCGTGGATTCACCCCGCGCGCCATCAACAGCCTGCGCGAGGAACTGACCGAGCGTGCCGAAAAGATCGTCACGACCGCGGCTGCCGGCGGTGCCGGTGACTTCGTGGTTCAGGTCGCGTCCGAACTTCCGCTGCAGGCAATCGCCGAGCTTCTCGGTGTGCCGCAGGAAGATCGAATGAAGCTCTTCGACTGGTCCAACCAGATGACGTCGTACGACGATCCCGAGTTCGACATCGACCCGCAGGCAGCCTCGATGGAGATTCTGGGATACGCGTACCAGATGGCGGATCAGCGCAAGAAGTGTCCCGCCGATGACATCGTCACCAAGCTCATCGAAGCTGACATCGACGGAAATGAGCTCTCCCCAGAGGAATTCGGCTTCTTCGTGATCCTGCTTGCGGTCGCGGGTAACGAGACCACTCGCAATGCCATCACACACGGCATGGTTGCCTTCCTCGACAATCCCGACCAGTGGGAGCTGTACAAGAAGGAACGCCCCAAGACGGCGGCCGACGAGATCGTTCGTTGGGCGACCCCGGTGACTTCCTTCCAGCGCACCGCGCTCGAAGACACCGAACTCGGCGGACAGAAGATCAAGAAGGGCGATCGCGTCGTGATGATGTACGCGTCGGCCAACTTCGACGAGGACGTCTTCGAGAACCCGACGAAGTTCGACATCATGCGTGACCCCAATCCGCACCTCGGATTCGGCGGCACCGGTGCGCACTACTGCATCGGCGCCAACTTGGCCCGTCTGGAAATCGATCTGATCTTCAATGCGATCGCCGATCACCTACCCGACATCACCAGGCTCGGGGATCCCCGACGCCTTCGCTCGGGCTGGCTCAACGGCATCAAAGAGTTTCAGGTTGATTACAAGACATCGGGCTGCCCGGTCAAACACTGATCCGGACATATACTGACCTGGTAACCGGCGAGTAGGTTCTGTGTAGGTTTTCGGGAGTTGCCTCTGCACTCTCGAACACGCAGAACTACAGTAGACGTTCCGGGAAGCCACTTGTTGGCAACCTGGAACTGCGGCGGCGTCTGCGGGATCCCTCATCTCCCGTAGGCGCCGCCGTTTGTAGTTCAATCTCCAATTCAGCCGCCGTACGGTTTGGTGATGGCTTCCAGGAAATGTCCCGACGGGTCGAGGAAGTAGACCCCACGCCCACCGTCGTTGGTGTTGAAGCCGGTACTCGACTGGCGCGGATCGGCCCAGTGATCCAGTTTCAACGCCTGTATCCGCTGGTAGATGCCGTCGAAGTCATCCTCGGAGACGAGGAAGGCATAGTGCTGAGACGCAACCTCGGCGCCTTCTTCCACCTGTGCGAAGTCCAACGTCACGCCGTGCTCGAGTTCAACGCCGAGAAAGTAGCCGGCTTCGACTGGGCCTGGAAGACCGAACATGTGAGTGAAGAACCACGCAGACTCTTGTCGGTCTTTTGCGGCGATGATGGTGTGATTGAACGAAATGGTCATGAGTGACCCCTTGCGGTACGACGCCTCCATGCCTGACGCAGTCCGTCATCGACACGCGACGTTGGGAACCAGGAAACCATTTCGAGGTTCTCGGTGCAAGTACGACAGGCTGATTCGAATACGACGAGCGCGGGCCCCGGTCGATGACCGGGGCCGCGCTCGTACTGTGGGTTCTCAGGCTTTGCGTGCCGTCTTCATCGCACGGTCCACTTCCCAGAATGCTCGAAGCGACGCGATCTTGCCGTCGTCGTTCACCCGGTAGACGAACACGCCCTCGGCGTCGATGATCGAGCCGCCGATGGTGGTTCGGATCTTGCCGATGTTGACGTTCTCGTTGCCGCACACCAGGGAATCGTCGATCAGAAATTCGAGCTTGTCCGCGTTCGCGATCGTCATGTCGTAGAACTTGGAGATCGCTTCGCGCCCGTGATGGCCTTTGCCTTCGGGATCGAAGCCCGAAGGCCCGACCGGATCTTCCACCCAACCGTCCTCGGCGAAGAGGTCCAGCCAGGCTTCCTTGTTCTTGCCACTCGCTGCGGCGCGCGAAGCGTTACCCGCGACGCGGGCGGGGTGTTCGTCGGTCATCGCGGCTCCTCAGTTGATGTACTGCTCGGCGAACTTACGCATCGAATCCTGCTTTGCCTCCAGTGGGGCATCGAATCCGATTCCGTCGAAAACCCAAGGCACGGTGATGATGTCCGTGACGCCGGCATCTTCGAGCTCTGCGTAACCGTCCTTGCCGAAACGGTCGATGCACACCGTCTGGATTTCGAACGGCTCGTTCTCGCGGCCGTACTCGGAGCGCAGTTCGCGTAGTCGTGCGATCACACCCACCAGGTCGTCGAACTTGATCATCGCCGAGGTCCAACCGTCGCCGACTCGCGCAGCACGCTTGAGTGCGACCTCGGTGTGGCCGCCGACGTAGAACGGAACCGGCTTGGTGGGGGCCGGGCTCATCTGCAGGCGATCGAAATCGAAGAACTCACCGTGATACTCGACCATGCCGCCGCCGAGGATCAGTTTGAGGACGTCGATCATCTCGTCCACACGTGCGCCCCGACGCTTGTACGGAGCGCCGCACCACTCGAACTCTTCCGGAGCCCAACCGATTCCGACGCCGAAGCCGAAACGGTTGTTCGTCAATGCGGCCACGGAACCGACCTGCCGCGCGAGCAGGACGGGATTGCGGCTACCCAGCTTGAGCACCTGGGTGTAGAACTCGATCTTCTCGGTCACCGCGCCCATTGCAGCCGCGGCGATGAGCGGATCGACCCAGGGGGTCTCGGCATTCCACATCCGAGACCCGTCCGGGGTGTACGGGTAATCCGCCGCCTGCGTTTCCATGAAAAACAGTGAATCGGGGAGAGCGATCGACGAAAAGCCGCATTCCTCGGCAGTTTTGGCGATACCGGCTAACTGGTCCAAGGGGTTCATGGCAACCCCGACGGTGTACTTCATCTTCGGCCTCTTCCTGATCGGCGTGTGTGCTGCTGCTTACGTGGTGGGACGTTCGGAGCCGACGACCCACATCGAGAAGTACTGCGAGCCACCGCCGTAGGCATGGCCGAGAGCCTTGCGAGCATCGGCTACCTGGTGATCGCCGGCGCGGTGCATGACCTGCATCGCCGACTCGGCAAAACGGATCATGCCCGAGGCGCCGATCGGGTTGGAGGAGAGAACACCGCCCGAGGCATTGACCGGGAGCTTGCCGCCGATCGCGGTTTCACCCGCCTCGGTGAGCTTCCAGCCCTGGCCTTCCTCCGCGAAGCCGAGGTTCTCGAGCCACATCGGCTCGAACCACGAGAACGGGACATAGATTTCGGCGCAGTCGATCTCGTTGAGCGGATCGGTGATTCCCGCTGACTTCCACAGTGCTGCTGCAGCGTCACGGCCGGCCTGCGGATTGACCTGATCGCGTCCGGCATAGAAGGTCGGCTCGGTGCGCATCGCCGTCGCGTGGATCCACGCGACCGAACGACCCTCGGCCTCGACCTGTGCGGCCGCTTCCTCGTTGCCGATCACAAGAGCGCACGCGCCATCCGAGGACGGGCAGGTCTCGTCGTAGCGGATCGGATCCCAGAGCATCTGAGATGCCTGTACCGATTCGAGAGTGATGTCCGGCTGCCGCAAGTGCGCATACGGATTGAGGCTGCCGTTGAGTCGATCCTTCACAGCGACGAGGTAGCCGATGTGCTCCGGTGCGCCCGATCGACGAATGTACGAACGGACGTGCGGCGCGAAGTATCCACCGGCACCGGCGCCGACGGGCATGTTGAACGGAACCGGTACGGACAGCGCCCACATGGCGTTCGACTCGGACTGCTTCTCCCAGGAAACCGTCAGAACCCGCTTGTGGACACCGGATTTGACCAGGCTGGAGGCGACGATAGCCGTCGAACCGCCCACCGATCCGGCAGTGTGAACACGCAGCAACGGCTTTCCGTTTGCGCCCAGAGCATCCGACATGGCGAGTTCGGGCATCATCGAACCCTCGAACAAGTCGGGGGCCTTTCCGATGACGACGGCGTCGATGTCGTCCCAGCCGACGTTGGCGTCGAGCATCGCGGCGTCGATGGCTTCACGAACCAAGCCCGCCATCGAGACATCGTGACGCTTTGCGACGTAGTGAGTTTGGCCGGTGCCGAGCACGGCCGCGAGTTGAGGCGTTCCGGCCATCAGTTCCGTCCCTCCAAGACTGCTACCAGATTCTGCTGCAGCACAGGGCCGCTTGTTGCATGGGCCAGAGCGCGATTCGCCTGGCCGTCGAAGATTGCCTTGGCGGCGTGGCCGATTCGTTCCAGACCACCGGCGAACAGTGGGTTGCCGCTGAGCGGACCGCCGGACGGATTGATCGTGGTGGCGTCGGTCAGTCCGATCGCTTCCTTCAAGATCAATTCCTGGTGAGTGAACGGTGCGTGCAGTTCGGCGACGTCGATGTTGCCGACCTCGCCGCCCGTTGCCGCCTTGGCTGCCGACGTAGTGGACGGTGAGGTGGTCAGGTCACGTGCACCCAGGTTGGGGGAGTCGATGCGATGCTCGAGTCCGGTGATCCACGCCGGCCGCTCGCAGAGATCGCGGGCGCGGTTACCCGAGGCCAGGACGATTGCTGCCGCGCCGTCGGTGATGGGCGCACAATCGTGTGCGCGCAACGGATCCGCGAGGAACGGGCTGGCGAGAAGGGCCTCGATGTCGACCTCACCTGCGAGCTGAGCCTTCGGATTGCTCAGCGCGTGACGACGGCTACGAGCGGCAACCTCCGCCATGTCCTCTTGTGTCCACTTACCCGCGTCGAGTCCGAGCCGGGCTTGAAGTCCTGCGATCGAGACCGAATCGGGCCACAGCGGAGTGACGAGGTACGGATCGAGCTGCATGGACAGGATCTTGCGCAGGTGCCCGGCGGAGGATTTGCCGAAGCCGTACACCAGCGCGGTCTCGACCTCGCCGGTCAAGATCTTGATCCACGCTTCGTAGAAGGCCCACGCAGCGTCCATCTCGACGTGAGATTCGTTGATCGGCGGGACCGCTCCGATGGAGTCGATGGCCGAGATGAAGGAGAACGCTCGTCCGGCCAGGTAGTCGGAAGATCCGGAGCACCAGAAGCCGATGTCTGACTTGGTGATTCCCAGATCGCTGTAGAGCTGCTGGAAGCACGGGACGAGCATCTCGACGCCGTTGGTGGTGCCGTTGGTTTCGCGGACGTGGGGTGCCTGAGCAAAGCCCACGACTGCGATGTCTGCAGAAGTCATTTCAGGAGCCTCACAGGTGGTGTTGGAAGGTGGAGTACTCGGCGTCGGGTTCACCTGTCGGCCGGAAGTATTCGATGTTCTCGAGGGTGTAACCCCACTCTTCGCGAGGCTTCCACTTGGCTTCGACGCGCATGCCCATCCGTACGTCCGCGGCATCACATTCGAGAATCAAGTGCAGGAACGGAATGTCGGCCCCGTCGAGAAGCACGTAGGCGGCCACGTAGGGCGGTTTGATTCGCTGCCCGAGGAACGGGACGTTGACGATGCAGAAGGTGGTGACAATTCCCTTGTCCGGCAGTTCGATCTGCTCGCTCGTCGGCTTCCCGTTGGTGGGATTGGCGCCGCGCGGTGGGATGTAGATCTTGTCTTCGGGTCCGCTGCGACCACCGATGAGCTTGCCTTCTGCGAGACCGCGGAGGTAGAAACTCTCCTCGGCCGAAGCGGAATGCATGAAGTGCAGGTCGACAGGCGTCGTGATCATGGTGACAGGATCGGCGCTGGAATCGACTGTCGCGATTCCATTTTCGCTCTCACCTGGTTCGAAGCACTCGATATCCTTGATCTGCCCGATCCGCTCCGACGCCCAGCGAGCACGAACCCGCAGGCCGGTGCTGATGTCGTCGGGGGAGTCGACGTCGACTGCGTGGAGCATGGACGTGTCCGCGCCGTCGAGCTTGATCAGGGCCCACGCGAAAGGCTTCGTCAGTGGTTGACCCTCGATGGGTTCGGGCATCCACGTCCAACTCACGACCGTTCCGCCGTCGGAGACTCCGACGAAGTCGGTCAGTGGCTCGGCCGTGTCCGGATCGAATTCCGGTGGCGGAACGAAGACACGACCGTTCGACCCGCGTGCGCCGATCACCTTGCGATCACGCAGGGCAGTCACGAACGCGCCGATGGTCGGTCCCGTCGATCTGGTGTAGTCGAAATGGAGATTCAATGGTGCGCTCAGGGGCTTGTCGGCCACCCCGCTCTTTCCGATGGTCACAAGATCGAGTAGAACAGGTTCTAGAGATTGTGGCAAGAGTCACTTCTGATCACCGGCAATGTGGAGGCCTGCGATGAAGCTTGGGTTGCAACTCGGATACTGGGGCGCACAGCCGCCGGCAAACGCCCCGGAACTGATCGAGGCCGCGGAAGGCGCGGGATTCGACGCGGTCTTCGCGGCGGAGTCGTGGGGCTCGGACGCTTTCACCCCGCTCGCCTGGTGGGGATCGCGCACCGAGAACGTCCGTCTCGGCACCTCCGTCGTACAGATTTCGGCGCGAACACCGACCAGCTGTGCCATGCACGCGCTCACTCTCGATCACCTCAACGGTGGGCGAACGATCCTCGGGCTCGGCGTATCCGGACCGCAGGTCGTCGAAGGTTGGTACGGCCAGCCGTTCGAGAAGCCGCTCGCGCGCACCCGCGAATACGTCTCGATCGTGCGCCAGGTCCTCGCCCGTGAAGCGCCCGTCACCAGCCCCGGTCCCCACTACCCTCTGCCGTATGCGGGACCGGGTAGTTCGGGACTTGGCAAGCCGCTCAAGCCCATTACGCACCCGCTGCGTGCGGACATCCCGATCTGGCTCGGCGCCGAAGGGCCGAAGAACGTCGCGCTCGCCGGTGAAATCGCCGACGGCTGGCTGGCGATCTACTACACCCCGCGCCTGGCCCCGATGTACAACAAGTGGCTCGACGAAGGGTTCGCGCGCGCCGGGGCCCGTCGTAGTCGCGAAGACTTCGAGGTGGCCGCCACGTGCCAGGTCATCGTGACCGACGATCGCGCCGCTGCCATCGCTGCTCTCAAGCCGATGACCGCCCTCTACGTGGGCGGAATGGGCGCCCCGGAGTTGAACTTTCACGCGCAGGTCTACAAGCGGATGGGCTACGAGAAGGAGGTCGACGAGATCGGTCGCCTCTTCATGTCGGGCCGCAAGGACGAAGCTGCTGCCGTCGTCCCCGACGAGATGATCACCGAGACCATGATCATCGGCAACGTCGACGAGGTGCGCGCAGACGTGAAGCGTTGGGAGGAAGCCGGAGTCACGATGCTGCTGGTGACCTGCCGCGACGCCGACCATGTGCGAGAGCTCGCGGCCGCGGTGGGTGGTTGAGCGGGCGCCCCCATTTTCGAGCGGTACCCCCCTTTTTTCGAGCGCTGGTGCCGTCGCCAGCCATCTACCGCATCGCGTGAACGTATCGCTGCCCTTCTCTGACAGGGGGAGCGATACGTTCACAGGGCGGAGGGTTATCCACAGGTCGGTGTAAATGCCTGATTGGCAAGGGCCTGCGCGGCCGGGAAAGCCCATGATGTCTCCATGAGAAGGGGCGAATGGGGAGACGATCCGAGTTTGCTGATCGTTGCGAGCACGGATGGCGTAATTCGCGTGGCAGAGCTGACCAGACTGGGTGTGTCGGACACAGCGATTGCCGGGCGATGCCGCACGGGCGGTACTTGGCAGCGAATGCTTCCCGGCATAGTTCTGCTGGGGAACGGTTATCCGACGCCGCGCCAGCGCACGATCGCTGCATTGATGTTCTGCGGCCGCGGATCGATGGTCACTGGAAAAGCCGCCATGGCGCAGCATGGCTATCGTCCGCACTCCGGCGAGGTTCAAATCTTGATGCCCATGCATCGCAGGGTGCAATCGACCGGATTCGTCGTGGTCGAAAGGACTGTAAGGCTGCCGACGCCACTGACACGCAGCGGAATTGATTGCGCGCCACTGGTTCGGGCGGTACTCGATGCTGCACGGCGATGCAAGACTTTGGATAGTGCTCGCGCGTTGATTGCAGACGTCGTTCAACGAGGTGACGTTGTGGTTCGTGATCTGTCCAAAGAGTTGGAAGCCGGAAGTATTCGCGGTAGCGCATTGCCCCGTAAAGTTTTGCGGGAGGTGGATGCCAACGTGCATTCGGTGCCGGAGGCAGAGGCCCGCGAGCTGTGGAGGAGAACCGGGCTGCCCGAAATGGTATTCAACCGTGAGATCTGCGACGCAAACGGGAAATTCATTGCAATGCCCGACGGGTGGATCGATTCTGTGGCTTTTGCGTGGGACATCGATTCACTGGACTGGCATCTGTCACCTGGGGACTACCGGGCGACGGTCGAGCGTCGGACTCGTATGCAGAACGCGGGCATCATCGTGCTTCCGACTGTGCCGAGCGCGTTGCGCGCAGAGCCCGAGCGCGTGATAAGCGACCTGCGTGCGCATTTTGCGCTGGCCGCGTCACGGCCGCGTCCGAGGGTGTCAATCAGTGCCAGACCCGGAGGGTGAACGTATCGCTCCCCTTGTCAGAGAAGGGGAGCGATACGTTCACGCGATCGGGGGGGTGGTGTGCAGAGCGGTGGTGTGCAGAGCGGTGGTGTGGGGAGCGGTGCTGTGCAGAGTGGGACGGGATAGGGCACGGGTGCACCGAGAGGGTGCACCGAGAGGGAGGGAAGGGGTGGGTCAGACACCCTTGAACTGGGGCGCCCGCTTCTCACCGAAAGCCCGCGGGCCCTCCTTGGCGTCGGCGCTCATGAACACCTTCATACCCAGCTGTGCGTCGATCTGGAAGGCCTCTTCCTCGTGCATGCCCTCGGTGTCGCGGATGGTCTTGAGAATCGCCTGCACGGCGAGGGGGCCGTTGGCACTGATCAGGTCCGCGAGCTCCAGCGCCTTGTCGAGGGCCTGGCCGTCCGGGACCACGTGGCCGATGAGCCCGATCTCCTTGGCCTCCGGAGCCTTGATGTGACGACCTGTGAGCAGGATGTCCGCCGCGATCGTGTACGGAATCTGTCGCACCAGACGCACTGCGGAACCGCCGAGCGGGAAGAGCCCCCACTTGGCTTCGGAGACGCCGAACTTGGCGCTCTCACCCGCGACGCGGATGTCGGTGCCCTGCAGGATTTCGGTTCCGCCGGCGATAGCTGCACCCTCGACGGCGGCGATCAGTGGCTTGGTCAACCGACGGCCCTTGAGGAGGCCTTCGATCTTGGACATGTCGACGCCACCGCCCGCGAAGGAATCTCCCGGCGGCTTGGCGGACATGTTCTTGAGGTCGGCGCCGGCGCAGAAGTCGCCTCCCGCACCGGTGAGGATGGCGACACGAATTTCGGGGTCGTTGTCGACCTGATCCCAGGCGTCGACCATGATCGCCATCATCTCGCCGGTGATGGCGTTCTTACGCTCGGGGCGATTCATGGTCACGATGAGAACGTGGCCACGCTTCTCCACGAGGCAATGCGGCGCGGTTTCCGAAATGTCTGATTTTTCGGTCGTCGAAGTGGACACTGATGGCTCCTGGCGGGTCTGTGAGCTGGCTCTCAAATTGGGTCTTGCCAGAAACGGTAACACGTTCTACTTTGAACTCGTGGCCCTTAACATCGCAGACTTCGTAGAGCACGCAATCGACCTCGTTCCGGACCGCGTTGCGCTGGTCTCGGACAACCGCGAGATGACTTATGCACAGTTGGAGGACCGAGCAAACCGCCTCGGTCACTACCTGCGTGAACATGGCGTTCAGCCGGGTGACAAGGTCGGCATCTACTGCCGGAACGTCATCGAGGCGATCGAGGCCATGGTCGCGGTTTTCAAGATCCGGGCCGTGATGGTCAACATCAACTACCGGTACGTCGAGAACGAGTTGCAGTACATCTTCGACAACTCCGACATGGTTGCGCTCATTCACGAGCGCCGCTACTCGGACAAGGTCGCGAACGTCCTGCCGAACACTCCCAAGGTCAAGTCCGTCATCGTGGTCGAGGACGGCACCGATCTGGACTTCAGTGCTTTCGGCATCGGCTACGAGGACGCACTCGCGCAGAGTTCGGGTGAGCGTGATTTCGAAGAGCGCAGCAACGACGACATCTTCATGCTCTACACCGGCGGCACCACCGGAAGTCCCAAGGGCGTCATGTGGCGTCACGAGGACTGGTGGCGTGTTCTCGGCGGAGGCATCAACTTCGTCACCGGAGTTCCGGTCGAGGACGAGTACGAGATGGCGAAGGTCGGCGCCGCCAACCCGAGCATGATCCGCTACCCGATCCCCCCGATGATTCACGGCGGTTCGCAGTCGGCGGTATTCCACAGCCTCTTCGGCGGCGGAACCTGTTTGATGCACCCGGAATTCGACGCCCACGAGGTGTGGCAGAACATCGACAAGCACAAGGTCAACCTGATCTTCATCACGGGTGACGCGATGGGCCGTCCGATGCTCGACGCACTCATCGCCGGAAACCCGGAGACCGGTGAGCCGTACGATCTTTCGACGCTCTACGTGATGGCCAGCAGTGCTGCACTCTTCTCGCCGAGTATCCAGGAGCAGTTCCTCGAACTGTTGCCCAACCGCCTGCTGACGGACTCCATCGGAGCATCCGAGACCGGCTTCGGTGGACTCGCCGTGCTGAGCAAGGGCCAGAAGCACACTGGCGGTCCGACGGTCAAGATCGACGCCTCCACAACGGTTCTCGACGACGACGGCAACGAGGTCGAACCCGGATCGGGCAAGCGCGGCATGCTCGCTCGCAAGGGCAACATCCCGCTCGGCTACTACAAGGACGAGGTCAAGACGGCCGAAACCTTCCGCACCATCAACGGCGTTCGCTACTCGATCCCCGGCGACTATGCGCAGGTCGAAGCCGACGGCACGGTCACGATGCTCGGCCGCGGTTCGGTGTCGATCAACAGCGGCGGCGAGAAGGTGTACCCGGAAGAGGTCGAGGGCGCTTTGAAGGCGCACCCGGACATCTTCGACGTCCTGGTGGTCGGTATCCCCGACGAGCGCTTCGGTCAGCGCGTTGCCGCAGTGGTCCAGGTACGCGAAGGCACGTCGCCGACGCTGCACGACATCGCCACCGCAGCACGCAAAGAGATTGCCGGATACAAGGTTCCGCGCAGCGTGTGGTTCGTGGACCAGATCAAGCGCAACCCGGCAGGCAAGCCCGACTACCGCTGGGCGAAGGCCGAAACGGAATCGCGCGAGGCCGATGATCACAACGGAAACGGCGCTCCTGTGGCGTCCGCAAACGAAAGCGTGGAAGCCTGATGCGTTCGGATCTCGCCGACAAGTTCGGCATCGAATACCCGATTTTCGGATTCACTCCTTCCGAGCACGTCGCGGCCGCGATCAGCCGCGCGGGAGGTCTGGGCGTGCTCGGTTGCGTCCGGTTCAACGACCCGGAAGAGCTCGAAGCCGCACTGACGTGGATGGACGAGAACACCGACGGTAAGCCGTACGGCGTCGACATCGTCATGCCGGCCAAGGTGCCGACCGAGGGCGGCGCCGTCGATCTCGACAAGCTGATTCCGGAGGAGCACCGCGCCTTCGTCAACCGCACGCTCGACGAGCTCGGTGTGCCGCCGCTTTCCGACGACGTCGAGCATGCGACCGGCGTACTGGGATGGCTTCACTCGGTGGCGCGGTCACACGTCGATGTTGCTCTGGGACACCGGATTGCGTTGATTGCGAATGCGCTGGGATCACCGCCGAAGGACGTCATCGATCAGGCGCACGAGAAGGGCGTACCGGTAGCAGCGCTGGCCGGCGCCGTCGAGCATGCGCGTCGTCACGTCGAGAACGGTGTCGACATCGTGATCGCGCAGGGCTACGAGGCAGGCGGTCACACCGGCGAAATTGCGTCGATGGTTCTCGTTCCGGAAATCGTTGATGCACTGGGTGATTCAGCTGCTGTGCTGGCTGCCGGGGGTATCGGCAGCGGCCGTCAGGTGGCTGCCGCACTTGCACTCGGTGCGTCCGGAGTGTGGATGGGCTCGTACTGGCTCACCACGTCCGAATACAAACTCGGCAGTGCATCGGGCGAGGGCCCGTCCGCTATTCAGCGTGCACTGTTGGGCGCGACGTCGGCCGACACCGTTCGTTCGCGCATCTACTCGGGTAAGCCCGCTCGGTTGCTCAAGACCAAGTGGACGGAAGCCTGGTCGAACCCGGGAGCACCGGCGCCCTTGCCGATGCCGCTGCAGAACCTTCTGGTCAGCGACGCTCATCAGAGAATCGCTGCATCGGAGAACCCGGAAGTTGTGGCAATGCCCGTCGGTCAGATCGTGGGACGGATGAACGAGATCCGCCCGGTCGCCGAGGTCATGGCAGAGCTGGTATCCGGGTTCGAGGACGCGCGAACCCGACTGGATTCGATGAAGTAGTAGATGACACGTGCGTGTGCCCTCGGCCGAGTTTCGGCCGAGGGCACACGTCGTTTCAGCCGGCGAGGTCGTCCGGTCCGACGGTGTCCGACAACCATTCTCCGCGGCTGAGGGCGCCGTCGTCGCGGCGGCGTGCCATCACGAAAATGACCAGGGCGGCAGCGAGGACAACTGCGAGAACGCGCGAAGGCGTCAGGTTCGGGTTCTTCATACCCGTAATTTTGCCGGAAGAACGGGCGCGATGGTGAGCCAGCGGAGCAAAATCACGTGTTTCGAAATTACTGCGCTTCGGACGCATGGAGACTGGCGATCCGCTCGCGCAGGCCACCGAAGTGCACATCGAGAGTGTGCGCCGCCTCGACTGCATCACCCGTACGGATCGCATCGAGAATCGCACGGTGCTTCGACGCGATGTCGATCAGTGGCGTATCCGAATGCCCGATGGCCTGCTGTATCTCGCTGTACACCTGCCAGAAGACGTCCATCAACTGACCGAGGACCTGGTTGTCGAGAGGGGAGTACAGGCGGGAGTGGAAGGTCGCATCGATGTCGGAGAAGTTCTTCCCGGCAGCGGCACGGACCTCCATGCCGGTGACGAGTTCGTCGAGGTCGGCGTGGTCGGCCGACGTCATCTCGGCCATCGCCGCACCGATCAGTCCGGTCTCGAGTGCCTGACGAATGTCGACCAGTTCCATCGCCTCGTGCCCGGTGCCCTGCAAGGACAACCGGCCACGGAAGGTCAGGCCGTCGGCGAGAGCGTCGAAGTTGCTAGGGGCGACGAACATTCCGAAGCCGTGACGGATCTCGACGACGCCCAAGGCCTGCAGAACCTTGAGCGCCTCCCGGAGCGTGTTTCGGCCGATACCCAATTCCTCGGACAGTTCGGCCTCGGTGGGCATCGGGTCGCCGGGGGAGAGCCTGCGTTCGAGGATCAAGTTCATGATGTCCGTCTGAAGTGCGCGCATGCGGTTTTGCGCGCTGAAACGAGCGCCCTGTGTGCCACTCCGGACAGACATCGATTCCCCTTTTCTGATACGAACGTCCTTCATCCTATGTCCGGTCATCCGCTCCATTGGTCAACCCACGTCAACGGTGCGTTGCAGGAGGCTGGGCGCCGCACCCAGCAGTTTGGCCGTGTACGCATCGGACGGGCTGTCGAATACTTCCTGGGCCGTTCCCTGCTCGACGATCCGCCCGGCGTTCATGACGACGATGGTGTCGGAGACGTACCGCACCGTCTGTATGTCGTGCGAGATGAACACCATGCCGAGCCCCAACCGAGCCTTGATGTCGCTGAGCAGATTCAGGATCTGCGCTCGCACCGAGACGTCGAGCGCCGACGTCGGCTCGTCGGCCACGATGACGTCAGGTTCGAGCGCGAGTGCACGCGCGATCGCGACACGTTGCCGCTGACCGCCGGAGATCTGGCTCGGGATGACTTCGAGCGCAGATTGGGGGAGTCCGACCAAACCGACCAGCTCGCGAACTCGGGCGGTTCGGCTCGCGCGGTTGCCGATGCCGTGGACGTCGAGTGGATCGGTGAGGATGTCGGCCACCGTCATTCGGGGATTGAGCGCGGTAGCCGGATCCTGGAAGACGATCGAGATCGCCCGGCCGAACTCCTTGCGCACGCCGGCCGACCGGGTCAGAGCGCTTCGGCCGCGAAAGACCACGTCGCCCGACGTCGGCTTCTGCAGTCCGACCATGACTTTGGCCAGAGTGGACTTGCCACAACCCGACTCGCCCACGATGCCGATCGTCATCCCTCGTCGTACGTCGATACTGACATCGTTGACCGCGTGAACCGTGCCGGGTTTGAACAGTGATCCCGAACGGGTCTTGTGGACGACGTGAATGTTCTTCAGTTCCAGGATGGGTGCTTCAGCTGTAGTCATCGCACGCTCTCCAATTCCGATTCTGTACGTATGGGAGTCGCGGACTGGTCGGCGAACCAATGCTCGGTCCCGTCGACCCGGACCATCTCCGGCTTACGGAGGGGGTCGGAGTCCGGGCGAGTGGAACGCTCGGCGAAACGGTCACCCGCCGCGAAGTTTCCGGGCGAGGGAACAGTTCCCTGAATCTGATGCAGTCGCGGCGCTTCGTCCTCGATAGAGAGAACGGCACCGAGAAGGCCCTGGGTGTATTCGTGGCGGGGATCGACGAGCAGATCACTCGTGGGCGCCGACTCGACGACCTGACCGGCGTACATCACCGTGATCTTGTGGGCCAGGGAGGCTACGAGTGCCAGGTCGTGGCTGACGAAGACCATTGCAAATCCCAGCTTTTCCCGAAGATCGTTGAGCAAGTCCACGACCTGGGCCTGGACGGTGACGTCGAGGGCGGTGGTGGGCTCGTCCGCGACGATCAACCGTGGACTGCGGGTGAGCGACATGGCGATCAGAACGCGCTGGCGCTGACCACCGGAAAGCTCGTGTGGGTAGCTGGCGAGAGTGCGCACCGGATCGAGTCCGACGAGTTCGAGCAGTTCCTCGGCTGTGCGGGTACCGCCGCGCTTGGTGAGCTGCTTGAACTGCGCGCGTATCAGCATCGCCGGGTTCAGTGAACTCAGCGCATCCTGGTAGATCATGGCCATGTCGTGTCCGCGTAGCTTGTTTCGCTCCCGGTTGTTCAGCTCGAGGACGTTGACTCCGTCGAACAGGATCTCGCCGGTCACCACTGCCGTCTTGGGTAGCAGACCCATGATCGCCAGCGACGTGAGCGACTTTCCGCAACCGGACTCGCCGACGAGCGCCATCGTCTCGTTCGGGCGGACGGTGAAGCTCACGTTGTCGACGATCGCCGTGTCTCCGTAGCGTTCCGGGAACCGGATCGTGAGATTGCGGACCTCGAGGAGTGGTGCGGCATCGCCCTCGTACACAAGACGATCGGACCGAGATCGCTCGGTTTCGGCCAGGATCTTCAGGTGAGTTTCGAGAGGAGTCGGCTCGGCGGCCGGTTTCAGGACATCTTTCACGACGCTCGGGTCGGCGAAGTCGTCGATCAACTCCGGAGTGTTGACGACCGATGCGGCTTCGTCCTCCAGAATGAGTTCGTTGGAGGTCTCCCCCGCTGCGGCGGTCTGCGCTGCTTGGAGTGCGGAGGGCGTCTTCTTGGTCTTCTTCAGACTCGGATCGGCCATCGCGTCCGTCAGGCCCTCGGCGAGCACGTTGAGGGATAGCACCGTCAGAAGAATCAGCAGACCGGGGAACACCGTTGCCCACCAACCACCGAGAAGGACCATGTTCTTGCCGTCGGCGATCACCGATCCCCACGACGGGTCCGGGGGACGCACACCTGCTCCGATGAACGACAGGCTGGCCTCGAGCACGATGGCGTCGGCGACCATGACAGTGCAGAAGACGAGAACGGGCGCAGCACAGTTGGCTACGACGTGCTTGACGACGATGTGTGAAGTTCTTGCGCCGATGACCTTTTCGGCCGCGACGTAGTCCTCACCGTACTGAGCGAGAACATTCGCGCGAACGACGCGAGCCACCATCGGTGTGTAGAGGAACGCGATAGTGACGATCAGAACCGGGATCGAACCACCGAAGGCCGCGACGAGTACGGCAGCGAGCGCAATGCCCGGGAACGCCATGACCACGTCGAGCACTCGCATGATGGTCTCGTCGACGCCTTTTCGGCTCGTTGCGGCCACCGATCCGATGAGAGCGCCGGCGCACAGTGCGAGGAAGGTGGAACCGAGACCGATGGTCAGCGACCAGCGTCCGCCGTAGAGCAAGCGGCTGAACAGATCTCGGCCGAGGCTGTCCTGACCGAACCAGTGGTCGGCGCTGGGGCCCGCGGTACCTACCGCCTGTTCGAGTGGGGTGTACTGCGTGATCAGCGGCGCGAAGAGGCAGGCGAGCACGATGATCGCGAGAACCGCCATCGACAGCCAGGCAGAGAGGGGGAAGCGAGAAAAGGTGATGCCGGGTCGCGAAAGCTTCTCGGTGAGTTTTCTTCTCATCATGCTGCGCTCCGAAGTCGTGGATTGACGAGCAGGTAGAGGATGTCGACGGCGAGGTTGACGACGACGAAGCCGACCGCGATGACGATGACAACTCCCTGAACGACTGCGGGGTCACCGTTGGTGACGCCGTTGATCATGAGCTGACCCATGCCGGGCAGGCCGAAGATCTGCTCGATGACCACAGCGCCACCGAGGAGGTAACCGACACGGAGGCCCAGGACGGTGAGCGGGTTGATCAGCGCGTTACGCAACACATTCCGTCCGATCACCACGTGATAGGGCAGGCCGCTGCCGATCGCGGTCCGGACGTAGTCCTTGTCCAACTCCTCGACCATCGACGTGCGGATGATGCGCGTGAGTTGTGCTGCGACGGGCAGTGACAGGGACAGCGCCGGGAGCGCCATGTACCAGAGCCAGTCGCTGACGGAGTCGCTCGGATTGACGTAGCCACCGGTAGGGAACCATCCGAGTTGGACAGCAAGGTACTGAATCATCAGCAGTGCCAACCAGAATGACGGTGCCGCCACACCGCCGAGGGAGATCACTCGGATGACCTGATCCGGCCAACGATCGCGGAACAGTGCGCTGGTGACGCCGAAGATCAGCGAGAGCACGATGGCGATCACCAGTCCGAGAACCGTGAGCTGAATGGTCAGTGGCAGAGCGGTGGAGATCGAATCCAACACCGGGGTACCGGAAATCAGACTGTCACCCATGTTGCCGCTGACCAGATCGGTCACGAAGTGAACGTATTGCAGCGGAAGCGGATCGAGCAGTCCGTTCTCTTCCTTGAACTGCTGCAACTGTTCCGCAGTCGGGTTGCCACCGTTGAACGCCGCGGTTGCGGGATCGGTGGGCGCGAACTGCATCACGATGAAGACGAACGCGATGATGCCGAGGATCAGGGGGATCAGTATCAGTAATCGCCTGATCAGCATGGGGAGGACTCTTGCCATCGGGGGATCTCTCAGTTGTGGGAAACGGCCGAGCGGGCGGGTATCAGGCCGGCTTCGCCTGAAGCAGGTTGACGCCGGGGTACGGCAGCGGAGTGACGTCGGCGATCTTCTTCGGATCCCACGCAGTCAGGAGCTCCTGATGGAGAACCGGGTAGTAGACAGCATTTTCGGCGATCTGGTTCAGGTACGACTGCACGAGGGTGCTGCGCTTTGCCGGGTCGGTCTCGCGGGTGGCTTCGTCCATGGTGGCGTAGATCTTCTGCGCTTCGGGGGTGTCGTCCCACTTGGCGTAGGTCTTCGTCCACAAGCCGCCCTTGCTGTACGTGTAGCGGACGAGAAGGTCGACGTCGCTGCCGAATGCCTGCGGGTTGGACGTACCGGCGGCGATCTGGAACTTCTGGCCGCTGTTGAGCTTGCTCACCATGGCGCTGGTGTCCTGCGGTTCGAGTGTCGTGTTGAATCCGACTGCGTCCCAAGACTCTTTGATGGTCGGCAAGCAGTCGGCCAACCAGCTGACGTTGGTGGAGAGCAGCGTCAGGTCGAGGCCACTGACACCGGCGGCAGCGAGGAGCGAGCGGGCCTTGTCCGGATCGTACGAGTAGACGGTGGACGCTCGCGCGTAGTCGGGGTTGCGCTCGTACAGGTAGCTCGTGGCCGGTGCTGCCTTGCCGCCGAGGGCGATCTCGATCATCTTCGGGGTGTTGATCGCATAGAACATCGCCTGGCGAACACGAACGTCGTCGAACGGTGCCTGAGTCGTGTCGAAGAGCAGGTACATGAGGTTCATGCCCGGGTTGCCCTCGACGGTGCGCCCACCGGAGGTCAGAGTGGGGACGTTGGCGACGGGGATGTTGTCGGCGAGTTGTGCACCGGCATTGTTGCCCGAGACGCGCGCGATGCGTGAGGAGGTGTCGACGATGGAGAGCCAGTTCATGGTCGCGAAGTTGGCCGGACGCGGCCCGTTGTACGCCTCGAAGGCCTCGAAAGCTGTGTTGCTCTTGGGGGTGTGGCTCTTGAGCTTGTACGGACCGGAACCGACGACCAGCGTTCCGGACTTGGCCTCGTCCCAGTGGCCGTCGAAGACGTGCTTGGGCATGATCTTGGCGATCGAGAGACGCTGTGCGGCAGCGCTGAACGGGTAGTTGAAGTTCAGGGTCACCGTTTGGTCGTCGACCTTGGTGACGGACTGCAGCCAGGAGGAGAAGAAGGAGCGGATCAGTACGTTCTGCTGTGGATCGAGGATGCGATCGAAGGTGAAGACGACGTCGTCCGAGGTGACCGGAGTGCCGTCGTGCCAGGTTGCTCCCTCGCGGATTTTCATGGTCCAGCTCGAGGCAGTGGCGTCGGTCGGGACGGCCTGTGCGAGCGCCGCATACGTCTCACCGGTGCCTGGATCGTTTTCGAGCAGTCCCTCGTAGACGTGGTTGACCGCTGCCATGAGGAAACCGGATGCAGTCTGCATCGGGTCGAAGCTCTGGTCGTTGCCGTATCCGATGGCGGTGGTCAGATCGCCGGTGCTCGCGGAACCGCCGACAACCGAGGTCGACGACGGCCCGCCGCCACAGGCCGCGAGAGTCGCGGTGATACCTGCTGCAGCTCCCAGTAGCCCGGTGTACCGGAACAGGTCTCGGCGGGTGAACGCGGAGCTCAGCGGTCGTTCGTTCTTCAAGGCGGCCTCCAAGGCGGGGAGCGGGACATCAAGGGAGTGGATAGGGGATGTCCTATGTTCGACGTCCGATGTTGCGTAACTTACATTGTGGATCAGAAAGCGTCTAGAGAATCTTCGGAACTGGCGGCGCCGAACTTCGATGTTTCGCCGGATTCGAGCCAAAAATAGTGCGCTCACCTGCATAGATGAAGACTGTGTTACCGGCGTCGAATTGACGAGCGATGACGCTGGCCGTATAACATAGGACATCCCTCATCCAATCTTTGGAGACTTCATGACCCGATACAAAGTCGGTGTGGTCGGTTGCGGATTCTTCGGTAGTTCCCTCGCTCGCGAGCTGGCTGCCCATCCACGTTTCGAACTGACGATGCTGTGCGACCGTGACTTCGAGCGGGCCAAGGACGTCGCCGCAGAGTTCTCGGCAACCCCGACAGACGATCACGACGCGGTGGCCGCTCACCCGGAGTTGGCCCTCGTTGTCGTCGCGACGCCCAATCACGCGCACGCCGAACCTGCCATCGCGGCGCTCGAACACGGCAAGGCAGTTTTTGTCGAGAAGCCACTCGCCGTCGAACTGGTCGATGCGCAGAACATGATCGCGAGCGCTGACGCGAGCGGTTCGCCGTTGATGGTCGGGCACATCATGCGGATGATGCCGGGTGTACGACGTCTGGCGGACCTGCTGGCGTCGGGGGAGCTCGGCGAGGTCGCTGCGATCGAAACGTCTCGCTCACGCTGGATCGACACCGACGGCGCAGATCCACAGTGGTGGAAGCTCGACAAGAGCCGAACGGGTGGAGAACTGACTCACGAGATTCACGAACTGGACCTGATGTGCTGGCTCGGCGGCGAGGTGACTGCCGTGTCGAGCATCGCCACCGCGGACGACGGCTTCCGCAACACAGTGGTGTCGTTCGCCGGCGGCGCGATCGGCAGACACACCATCTCGACGCGTTCACACACTTCGTCGTGGCAGCTGACGGTCGATGCCACCGAAGGTTCGGTCCACGCGGACTTCCACACCGGCCGGGTCAGCCGACTGCGCGGGGGACAGGTCGAAGAGTCGTGGCCGATCTTCGACATCGACGCCGAGAACCAATCGTTGATCGACGCTGCGAGCAGGACGCAGAAGTACAACTCGGGTAACGGAGGATCCTCGCTGTGGATGCAGGCTGCGATTCGTGCCGAAATCGACGAGATGGCAGCAGTTCTCGACGGCAAGGCTGATCCCGACTCGCCGTTGACGTACGCACGTGAACGCGCACTCGTCGTCGCCGAACAGGTGCGACTCGGTGGCGGCGAACCGGCAGCGCTCTCGGGAAGTGCCAAGTGACGGTGCGTGTAGCCGTCATCGGTAGCGGCGGAATCGCGCGGGACCACGTCAGCGCCTTGGCGCGCATCCCGTCGGTCGAAGTCGCCTACGTATTCGGCAGTGACTTGGACCGGGCCGCATCGGTTGCGGCGTTGGCGCCGGGCGCGAAGGCCAGTACCGATCTGGCGAAGATTCTCGCCGACCCGAGCGTGCAGGCGGTCAACGTCGTCGGGGCCACTCCCGACCACGCACCCGTGACGATAGCCGCGGGCCGCGCGGGAAAGCATGTGCACGTGGAGAAGCCGGCCGCGCTGACAGTCGCGGACTTCGACGCCATGGTCGAGGCCACCGAAGGTGGCGGCACCTCACTGATGGTCGGACAGACCGTACGATTCCAGCCGTCGATCACCTCGATCGGAAACTCGGTTGCACAAGGTGCCATCGGCGACCCCCGGTTGATCCATCTCAGTTGGTACTCCGGCCATGTCTGGCCAGGGGGCTGGCGAGGCTGGCAACACGACAAGGAACGTTCGGGTGGTCACCCCGTTCACAACGGAACCCACGCACTCGATCTGGTGACGTGGCTGATCGGTCGTCGTCCGACCCGTGTGTTCGCTCGTAGTTTCCCCACCTTCGCGGCGGGGATGCCCGTGCACGACAGCTTCCATCTGACCGTTCGCTTCGAGGACGGATCGCTGGCTCTGATCGAATTGGCCTACGCGCTACCACAATCGGGAAAGATGGTGCGTCGGATCGTGGTGTCGGGGACTTCCGGCACGCTCGCGCACGACACCGGCGACGACCCGGGACTGATGACGGACACGACCAACGCGCCGCCGTCGTCGATCGAGGACGCGATGTCGCATCAGATGCGTCACTGGATCGCCACTCTCGACGGTTCCGCGAGCCCGATAGTCGAGAACTGGCAGGTGCGTGCAGCTCTCGCGACTGCCATCGCTGCCCAGCAATCGCTCGACACCGGCCGCGCTGTCTCGATCGGAGAAAACCAATGACCGGCACCGGTTCGATCCGCGTCGGATTTGTCAGCGGCGTCAGGCATGCCGGCTCCTATGCGGACCTGTTGCGATCCGATCCTCGAGTGAGCCTGGTCGGGGCCTCCGACGAATCCTCGGTCTCCGATTGGATTCGTGAGGACGGGATCGCGATGGCAAAGGCCGCAGACATCGAGTGGATCGACGAACTCGGCGAGTTGCTCGACCCCGAACGGATTGACCTGGCGATCATCTGCAGTGAGCCGACCAGGCATGCGCGGCTTGCGATTGCCGCATTGAACGCCGGACTCGACGTCCTGGTGGACAAGCCGGTGGGCGTCGACGAGGCGGAGGCCGCGGCGGTTCAGCAAGCCGCACGGTCGAACGGGCGAATCTGCACGGTGGTGAACCGCACTCATTCACCTGCGCTCCGGCGACTGCGCCGATGGATCGACGCCGGAAATCTCGGACTGCCGCGCCACGTCGACATCGAGTTCCTCGCAAGCGGAACACATTTCGCGACGTCTGTCGAGCGTCCCGAACTGGTGGTGGATCCCGCGCTTTCCGGCGGGGGAGAAGTAGTGAACTTCGCCGGTTACGCCGCCGACTACCTCCGATACCTCACCGGCCTGGACGTCACCGAGGTGTACGCCGAGACGAGCACACTCTACGGCGGGGGCCACCAGCAGTTCGGAGTCGAAGACACGGCGTTGATCTCGCTCGCCCTGGAAAACGGCGTCACCGCGACGGTGACCGTCGGAAGAATCCCCGCAGCACCGGGTTTCGGCGCGAATACCGCGACGGTTCGCGTCCTCGGATCCCACGGATACGCGAGTTCCGACGACGACAAACCCGCGGTGACCCACTTCGCGGCCTCGGGAGACGTGACCGCACTACCCATCGGCGGCTTCGGTTCGGACAACGCGGTGTCGAGCTTTCTCTCTCACGTGCTCGATCGACTTCCCACACGGACCGAACCCGACTACACCGTGGCAGACGCCCGCGCGTCGATGCGCGTGATCGATGCTGCCTATCTGTCCGCCTCGAGCGGTCAGCCGGTCTCCGTTTCTCCCTGACAGCCGCACCCACAACTCAATCCGACAACCAACATATGGAGACCCCATGAGCACGGAAACCACCACCTTCAGCGGAATCGTCCCGCCGATCGTCACACCACTGACGCTCGAGGGCGAGGTCGACACCACGTCGCTCGAACGCCTGCTCTCACTGCAGATCGAAGCCGGAGTCGACGGCTTGTTCGTCCTCGGTTCCTCGGGTGAGGTCGGTTACCTCACCGACGCTCAGCGCGCCCAGGTGGTGCAGACGGCCATCGGTCACGTCGGCGGCCAGGTACCGGTCCTCGTCGGAGTGAACGACATGACCACCAACCGGGTCATCGCCGTCGCCGAGCAGGCGCGCGAGGCTGGTGCGGATGCCATCGTCGCGACGGCGCCGTTCTACGCGATCACCGATGCAGCCGAGACGGCAACGCATTTCCGCTCCATCCACGCCGCAGTGGATCTTCCGTTGTTCGCCTACGACGTCCCGGTTCGTGTCCACAGCAAGCTCAGCCCGGCAATGCTGGTCGAGCTCGGTCGCGAGGGAGTCATCGCCGGCGTGAAGGATTCGAGCGGCGACGACGTCAGTTTCCGTATGTTGCTCCGTCAGTCGGCCGGGCTCGAAAACTTCGCCGTCTTCACCGGGCACGAGGTAGTCGTCGACGGATGCCTGCTGATGGGTGCTTCGGGCGCAGTGCCCGGCCTGGCCAACGTGGACCCGCACGGCTACGTACGACTGTGGCGCGCTGCGCAGGCAGGAGACTGGGCCGCAGCGAAGGCCGAGCAGGATCGACTCACCGATCTGTTCTCCATCGTCGAGGCGCCGACACCGGGTCGCGTCAGTGCCGGTGCCGCGGGTCTGGGCGCGTTCAAGACGGCTCTGGCCCTGCGCGGCGTCATCACCGGCAACACGATGTGCGCGCCGATGCTCTCGCTCGACGAGTCCGAGACCGCAACGATCAAGGTCGTTCTGGAACAGGCCGGGCTCCTCTGACATGACATCTGGGCAGAAGCGATGGATCGGTATCGACATCGGCGGCACCAAAGTGGCTGCCGCGGTGGTGACGTCCGACGGAGACGTGATCGACACCGTTCGTGCGGCAACACCGACGGCGGGTAGGGAAGCCGTTCTCGGGACCGCTACCGCGTTGATCGACCGTCTGAGGGCGAATCACACGGTAGCCGGAATCGGAGTCGGTGCACCGGGAATCATCGATCGGGTGCGTGGCCGCGTCGTGTTCGCCTCCGACATTCTGTCCGGATGGAGTGGCGCCGAGGTTCGCGGAGAACTCGAGGCACACTCAGGCCTACCGGTGACGGTGGACAACGACGTGCGCGCGATGGCCCACGGCGAGAACATGATCGGCGCCGGACGCGGTCGAACCTCTGCACTGTTCGTCTCGATCGGTACCGGAATCGGTGGCGCGTTGACCGTGGGCGGTCAGCTGTACCACGGTGCCCACGGAACAGCCGGCGAACTCGCGCATCTGTTGGTTCCGGTTTCCGGGGCGATAGGTTGCGGTTGCGGCAGAACCGATCACCTCGAGGCAGTCGCGTCTGGCCCGGCGATGGCAGCCGAGTACGCAGCGCGGGCGGGTGTGCCCACTCAACCGTTACAGGCAGTGGTGGCGCTCATGCACTCGGGCGATCCGATCGCCCGTGCCGTGGTCTCCGACGCCGGTACTCTGCTGGGCCGCGTCCTGGCCGGCGTCGCCACCGCATTCGATCCCGAGGTGATCGTCATCGGCGGCGGTGCAGCCCAGATCGGAGCCGACCTCCTGTCGCCGCTGACCTCCGCTTTCCGGGTGGAAGCGATGGGCCCCATTGCCGAAACTGCCATTCTTCCTGCCCGTTTGGGCACCGATGCGCCGCTCGTCGGCGCTGCGCTACTGGCCGCCGCAACACGAATCGAGGTAACACCGTGACTGTGGAAGAATTGCTCACGATCATCAGCGGGAAGCTGATCGTGTCCTGTCAGGCCGGACACGGCCATGCCCTGCGCGACACCGGGACCATCGAGAGGATGGCCCGCGCCGCGGTCGACGGCGGAGCAGTGGCGATCCGCTGCGGCGGTGTGGGCGGAACCCCGGATGTCGCCGCAGTCGTGTCGGCAGTGAAGGTACCGGTGATCGGTTTGACGAAGATCGGCTCGGAGGGCGTGTTCATCACGCCGACAAGGGAATCAGCCCTCGAAGTCGTGGATTCGGGTGCGCAGATCGTGGCTGCCGACGCCACGCTGCGGCCTCGTCCGGACGGGCTGACCTTTGCCGACACCGTCGACGCGGTCCATGATCGCGGCGGCCTCGTCATGGCCGACTGTGGAACACTCGAGGACGGCATCGCTGCCGCCGCGGCGGGCGCCGACGTCATCTCCAGCACACTGGCGGGATATACCGAGAACAGCCGACGGCTGGCCGGCCCGGACCTGGAGCTGATCTCGGAACTGCGGCAGGCACTTCCAGATGCAGTCCTCATCGCCGAGGGGCGGTACCACAGCCCGGAGGATGCGGCACGCGCCATCGCCCTGGGTGCAGACTCGGTGGTTGTCGGAACCGCAATCACGGATCCGGCGTTCATCACGTCGAAATTTGCAGCCGCAGTATCGGGCGCCGGAAGGCAGAGGGTGTGACCCCGACGTCGAAGGCTTTGAAGTCCAGGACTGCTGAACGGATTCGACTGGAGACTTTGCTCGTAGACTCCTCGACGCCGATACGGTGGGTCTTCACCGGCGACAGCATCACTCAGGGATTGACGCACACCGACGGTCATCGAAGTTACGTCGAACACTGCGCCGAGCGCATCCGTGGTGAGCTTTCCTTGTTCAACCACGTCCTTGTCAACACCGGGGTGAGCGGCAATCGATCCTCCGATGTGCGTGCGGGTTTCGCACACCGCATCGAGGTGTTCGAACCCTCGGTGGTGTTGATCATGCTCGGTACGAATGACGCATTGGATGGCGAAGAAGGACTGGAGCGGTTTCGAGACGACCTCTTGGACACGATCTTCCGGACACGAGCGATCGGTGCGGTGCCGATCCTGCAGACGCCGCCACCGATCGACGTCGAGAATGCGCCCACCAGAGCGGGATTGGTTCAGTACGTCGAGGTCGTGCGGCAGGTTGCCGCCTCGACGCGCGTGGTGTTCGTCGACCACTACGCGCAGTGGACGGCCCATTCTCCCGAGGGCCCACCGCCGGCTCTCCTGGCTGACGCATTCCATCCGAACGAACAAGGGCACTACGTGCTCGCGGACGCCGTGCTCCGTGAGTTGTCGATCGCGGATACCGAAGTTCCCGTTGTACCGCAGGTGATGTCGTGATGCATCGTGGACAAATTCTTCGTGGACAACTGGTGACCGGTGGGCAACTGCTTCCGGACGGTGTCGTCGAGATTTCCGGTGATCGTGTGGTGTGGGCCGGGCCCGCGTCGCAGCGAACCGATCCGTTACCCGAACGGGCAGCTGCGGGGACAACGATCATCCCGGGGTTGGTGGACGTTCACTGCCACGGCGCCGGCGGATTCGGTTTCCCCGAGGCAGACGAGTTCGGATCCACCGTGGCTGCCGATCACCACCGGACGAACGGCACGACCTCGGTGATCGGCTCGCTCGTCTCCGCGCCGCCGCAGATCCTGCGCAGTCGCATCGAGCTCCTGGCAGGACTGGTGGACGAGGGCACGCTGGCCGGAATTCACCTGGAAGGTCCATTCCTGTCGGTACTCCGTTGTGGCGCCCAGGATCCCGACAGCATTCTCGACGGCGACCCGGCTCTGCTCGAGTCGCTGCTCGAAGCCGGCCGCGGGCACATCCGCTCGATGACGATCGCTCCGGAGACAGCACACTTCGGCGAACTTGCCTCATTGCTGGAGCGTCACCGGGCCGTCGTGAGTATCGGACACACCGATGCGTCCAACCCGATTGCGACACGTTCGATCGCACACTCGGCGCATGCACCGCTCAGTGCCACTCACCTGTTCAACGGTATGGCTCCGATGCATCATCGCGCTCCCGGCGCAGTGGCGGCGTGTCTTGCCGCGGCCGCGAAAGGACAGATGGCGGTCGAGTTGATCGGGGACGGAGTACATCTCGCCGACGAGACGGTGGCGACGGTGTTCGATCTGGTCGGTCCGCATCAGATCGCGTTGGTCTCCGACGCGATGGCTGCGGCGGGAATGCCCGACGGGCGCTACCCACTCGGACCTCTCGACGTCGACGTGGTCGGTGGCGTGGCGCGGCTGGCCGGCCAGGGGGACACGGCCATTGCCGGCGGGACGAGTCGGTTGATGGACATTGTCCGCAGAGCCGTCAATCACGCGGGCGTCGATCTGCTTTCGGCTGTCATCGCAGCGACGGCAACGCCTGCTGCGCTGATGGGGCTGGCCGGAATAGTCGGCGATCTCGTGCCGGGTTGCCGGGCCGATCTGATCGTCACCGGTCCAGAACTCGAAACGCGCGCCGTCATGGCCGCTGGGAACTGGCTCATGAACTACACCGAAAGCTGAGGAATCAACCGATGGAAATTGTCATTGTCGACAGTGCGGAGGCGGCCGGCACCGTTGTTGCCGACATCTTCGAACACGCGGTGCATTCAGGTGCACGGACTTTGGGCCTGGCGACAGGATCTTCACCGCTCTCGGTGTACCGCGAACTCGCGCGCCGTCACCGCGAGGAAGGGTTGAGTTTTGCCGGCGTGCAGGCGTTCCTGTTGGACGAATACGTCGGCCTGCCGGAAGGCCATCCGGAGTCGTATGCCCAGGTGATCCGCACCGAGCTGGTGAGTCACCTGGACCTGGACGCGGCAAGGGTATTCAGCCCCGACGGAACCGCGCCGGATCCATTTGCCGCCGCGGCGGCCTACGACCGGGCGATTGCGTCGAATGGTCCGGTGGACGTTCAACTTCTGGGCATCGGCGGCAACGGTCATATCGGTTTCAACGAACCGACGTCCTCACTGAATTCGAGGACCAGGGTCAAGACGCTGACGGAACAGACTCGAACCGACAACGCCCGGTTCTTCGAGAGTCCGGACGACGTACCACGGCACGTGATCACCCAGGGCCTCGGAACTATCTGCGAAGCAAAGCATCTGGTGATGATCGCGACCGGCGAGCACAAGGCCGCTGCGATTGCCGCTGCCGTCGAGGGGCCGCTGGCCGCGGTGTGCCCGGCATCGGTCCTCCAACTGCATCCACACGCGACGGTGGTGATCGACGATGCAGCGGCATCACAGCTTCGGCTCACCGAGTTCTACAAAACGGTGTCGGCGCACAAACCGCTTGCTCAGCACTACTGAGATATCGGGCTAGACGGGCTCTCGCGTCTTCTCGAGGCCGAGTGCCATTTCGGGAGTGAGTAATTGGAAGTCGGATTCTCCACGCCGTCGGATCCACACCGGATCGGAGGTGTTCCAGCGTTCGGCGCTCTGCGTTCGAGTGACCACCTTGAACGTCGCCGTTCTCGGGAACTCACTGCACACTCGGATCAAGGTCGGCTTCTGCTTCGGCCCGAGTTCCGG
Source organism: Rhodococcus sp. WY5 (assembly GCF_018588185.1). NCBI lineage: Bacteria > Bacillati > Actinomycetota > Actinomycetes > Mycobacteriales > Nocardiaceae > Rhodococcus > Rhodococcus sp. WY5. The sequence goes on along the minus strand of NZ_JAAMPR010000001.1, from coordinate 175,157 downwards.
CCGGGAATCGATGTATTCGGCTACGGCTGCCGGGTCGAAGTTGTCGACATCGCCGACCGGAATCACCGACGCCATGACGCGGTCGCCGACGTCGCTGTCGGGGACTGCGTACACGGACACCTGCGCGAAGCCCGGGTAACCGACCAGGGAGCGTTCGATGGGTGCGGCACCGATGTTCTCGCCGTCCACTCGCAGCCAACCGGAACTGCGTCCCGCGAAGTAGACGTAACCGTCGACGTCGGTGTACGCCAGATCGCCACTCCAGTACTGGCCGTTGCGCATTCGCTCGGCGTCGGCTTCCGGGTTCTTGTAGTACCCGGCGAATGTGCCTGGGCCGGTGACATTGACCAGTTCACCAGTTGCCTCGTCGGCGTTGGTGATCCGGCCGTCGGCATCGAAGACTGCAGGCGGGCATGGCGCTCCGGTCTCGGGATCGAGGATCTTGACGCCGTCCGGGAGCAGTCCGAGGGCGCCGGGCCGGGGAACCGGTGCCGCGGAGATCGAAATGCCGCCCTCGGTGGAACCGAACCCGTCGATGACGCGAGCGTCGAAGCGCCGGACGAAGGTGGCGACGGCGGGCGCCGAACCCTCGTTGCCGTACATGATCTTCAAGGTGTTGTCCCGCTCGTTCGGCACCTCGGGGGTGGAAGCGATGAAGGACAACGGCTTTCCGACGTAGTTGGAGTACGTGATTCCGTACTTGTGAACGTCGGGTAGAAAACCCGAAGCGGAGAACTTGCGTCGCATGGCAATTCCCGCACGAGCGTGCAGCGCGACCGTCCACGCCGCCATCATCGCGTTGGAATGGAACATGGGCATCGCCATGTAGACGACGTCGTCGGCGCCGAGCCCGAAACGATCGGCAAGCATGACGCCGGGAGAGGCCAACTTGTGGTGCGTGCACCGAACCGCTTTGGGATCACCGCTGGTTCCGGAAGTGAAGATGAGCATCAACAGATCGTCGGGCTGCGCCGTCGACGCGTAGGCCGGCGTATCGGCGAAGGGCGCCAACAATTCCGCCCAGGCCGGAGAATCCACGTTGATCACCCGGACGTCGCCGAGATCGATGTCGTCGAGTAGATGTGCCTGGTTGTTCTCGGTGAAGATGACCTGGCAGTCGGAGAGCGCAATGTCTCGCGCCAATGCCGGGCCGCGCCTAGTCGTGTTCAGCCCGGCGGCGACCGAACCCGAGAACGATGCCGCTCCGAGCAGCAACGAGAACTCGGGGACGTTCTCCATCAGAAGTCCGAAATGCCTGGGGCGCGTTCGATCGAGCAGCGTGTCCAGCAGCGCTGCTCGATCGAACGAGCCTTGAACGTGCTCGCGCCAGGTGATGACCTGGTCCTCGAAACGGAGACCGCGGTCGTCGATCTCGCTGACTCCGAGGAGTAGATCGGAAACAGTGGGGCTCTGACTCATAGCTGCATCATCATCGATTCGTCTCGGACCAGGTCATGGATTTCCACTCGGTGGGACGCACTCAGGCAGGGACTGCGGCAAGTACCTTGCCGAGCGCGCGAAGCTGATCCGTTGCGTTGCCGAGCAGGAACTCGTGATGCTTGGCCGCGAGGAAGTAGCGGTGAACCGGATGGTCCTCGTCCAGACCGACACCGCCGTGAACGTGAACCGCAGTGTGCCCGACACGGTGTCCCGCATCTGCAGCCCAGAACTTGGCCGTCTGTACAGCGCCGTCGGAAGGAAGTCCTTCGCTCAGACGCCACGCGGCAGCCCACAGAGTCAGACGGACACCCTTGACGTCGATGTATCCGTCTGCGAGGCGCTGGGCCACGGCCTGGAAACTACCGATCGGTCGACCGAACTGCACACGCTCGGTGGCATATTCGGCGGTCAGCTTCAACGCTTGATCGAGCACTCCGTACTGGTAGGCGGTCGAACCGAGCTGAATTCGCTCGACGATCCACGCCGCGATGTCCGATCCCTGGGCAACCGAGCCGAGAACACGATCGGCCGGGATCTGCACCGAATCGAATTCGACGAGACCCGCGCTCGAGAAATCTGTGGTCGATTGCCTGGTAATGCTCACGCCCGCGTCCGACGGTTCGACGAGGAAGACCGCGACGCCGTCCTCGGTGATGGCGGGGACGAGGAACAGATCTGCGAGCGGTGCACTGTCGACGGTGATCTTGGCTCCGTCGATGCGCCAACCTTCGGCGGTCTTCTCGGCACGCGTGACGGGGTGGGCCGGGTCGTCGTTGTATTCCTCGGCGAGGGCCGCGGTGAGTATCTTCTCGCCGGCGGCGGCGGCGCTCGCCCATTCGTCTCGCTGCTTGTCCGAGCCGAATTCCGCTATCGCTGCGGCGGATCCGACGATGGACGTCAGGAACGGAACGGCTGAAACACCGCGTCCGAGTTCGGCCAGGATGCTGCACTGCTCGAGGACCCCGAATCCGTCTCCGCCGACCGACTCCGGAAGGGCCGCACCGAGGACGCCGGCCGAGGCCAGAGCGTTCCACAAGATGGCGTCGAAGCGGTCTTCCGCGGCGTCGAGTTCACGAAGGCGATCGTTGGTGACCAGTTCGGTGACTACGGATCGTGTCAGGCCGGACAGGTCCTGCTGGGCCTCGGTAAGGGTGAATTCCATGATCGTGGGTCCTTATCGCTTCGATGCGGGAAGCCGCAGAGCTGTCATTCCGATGATGTCGCGTTGCACTTCGTTGGTACCGCCGCCGAACGTCAGGATCAGCGAAGAACGATGCATACGTTCGATGCGGCCGCGCAGAAGGGCTCCGGGGGAGTTCTGCCTGATCGTGGCGGAGGATCCGAGGATTTCCATCAGCAAGCGGTAAGCCTCGGTGGCGAATTCGGTACCGAACACCTTGTTGGCGGACGCAGCTTCGGGGCCGGGAGCGTGATCGGTTGCGGAGGCGATTTCCCAGTTCATCAACTTCAGGTACTCGGCTTTGGCATGCACGCGAGCCAGATTGATCTGCACCCATTCCTGGTCGATCATGCGTCGGCCGTCGGGCAGCTTGGTGTTCTGTGCCCACTCACGGACCTCACGCTGCGCGGTCAGAATCGGTCCGGCCGAGGTGAGGGCAACGCGCTCGTGGTTGAGCTGATTGGTGATCAGTGCCCAGCCGCCGTGTTCCTGACCCACGATCGACGACGCCGGGACCCGTACGTCCTGGTAGTAGGTGGCGCTGGTGTCGGGGCCGGCCATGGTGTGAACCGGTGTGTAGGAGAAGCCTTCTGCCGTGGTGGGGACGATCAGCATGCTGATTCCCTTGTGCTTCTTGGCTTCCGGATCGGTGCGGCACGCCAACCACACGTAGTCGGCGTACTGGATCAGGCTGGTCCACATCTTCTGCCCGTTGATGACGTAATCGTCACCGTCACGGACCGCCGACGTGCGCAGAGAGGCCAGGTCGGTGCCGGCCTCGGGCTCGGAGTAGCCGATCGCGAAGTGGAGCTCACCGCGAGAGATCTTGGGCAGGAAGAAGGCCTTCTGCTCGTCCGTACCGAAATGCATGATTGTCGGCGCTACCGAATTGATCGTCAGGAACGGCACCGGCGCACCGGCGATGGCAGCTTCGTCGGTGAAGATCAGCTGGTCCATCGCGGAGCGTTCCTGTCCGCCGTACTCTTTCGGCCAACCCAGCGTGAGCCAGCCGTCCTGGCCCATCTGCGCGACGACTTCGCGGTACACATTGCCTTCGCCGTACTCACCCGTCGTGGCGGCGAGCGCTTCACGCCGCTCGGGAGTCATCAGTTGTGCGAAGTAGGCACGCAACTCCTCCTGGAGCTGTTGCTGCTCAGGGGTGTAGGTGATGTGCATGGTTACCTCTCCATAGAGATACGAATCAAAGCGTCAACCATTCGATTGACACAGGTTCTATCGATGCGTTCATCGGCGACAAGGGGCGCCCTCGCCGTCTCCGGCGGATCGTTCGACGTCCGTTCTCGGTACTTTTTCGAATCATTGCACACGACTGAAACAGGTTCTAGTGTTATCGCCAGGAACGGTGTGCGGCACAGCCCTGCGGCACTCGTTTCGTATCCGTGTTCGTGTGAGCAGTTGTGAGTAGAGAAGAGGAATCGCCATGGAGGTCAGGGTTGATCTGGACCGTTGCGAGGCAAACGGTGTGTGCGTCGGGATCGCGCCCGATATTTTCGACCTCGACGACAACGAGGAGCTCGTGATCAGTTCTGTGCGCCCACCGGAGGATCGCTGGGAGGATGTCCGTTCCGCGATCGCTCAGTGCCCGCGCGCGGCACTGACCGAACATCCGTGACGATGGTTGCCCAAAACAAGAACACGTTCTAAAGTTGCGAACTCGTGGGTCACGGCAATCGAGCCGGGTAACTCGACACACGACCGCAGAGAACCGGGAGAGCGCTTCGATGAATGCTGTGAACAGCCCAGAAACCAGTCTCGAAGGCAAGGTCGCCATCGTGACCGGTGCCGGATCGGGGCTCGGAAAGTTCGAGGCCATCGGTCTGGCGAAGGCCGGTGCGTCGTTGGTCGTCAACGATCTGGCCCCGAACGAGGCCGTCGAAGCAACGCTCGAGGAGATCCGCGGTCTCGGCGCCAAAGTCGAATTCGTGGCAGGCAACGTCGGTGAGCGTTCTACCGCCGACGCACTGATGGAAGCAGCGCAGGGGCAGTTCGGCAGTGTCGACATCGTCGTCAACAATGCCGGCGTCGTACGCGACCGGATGCTGTTCAACATGTCCGACGAAGACTGGGATCTGGTACTCGAAGTTCATCTTCGCGGCCATTTCCTCCTGTGCCGCAACGCCGCTGCCTACTGGCGGGCGAAATCCAAGGAAGCCGGGGCGCCGGTGTACGGGCGCATCGTCAACACTTCTTCGGAGGCGGGCCTTCTCGGACCGGAAGGGCAGCCCAACTACGGCGCTGCAAAAGCCGGAATCACGGCGCTGACGTTGTCGGCCGCACGTGGGCTCTCGCGCTACGGCGTTCGGGCCAACGCGATCTGCCCGCGGGCACGGACGTCGATGACCGAAGGTGTGTTCGGTGACGCGCCGGCCGACGGCATCGATCCGCTCTCGCCCGAGCATGTGGCATCGCTCGTCTCGTACCTGGCGTCACCGGCGGCCGACGCCGTCAACGGTCAGGTATTCGTGGTGTACGGACCGATGGTTGCGCTGATGGCGGCGCCCGTCGTCGAGCAGCGGTTCGACGCCGAGGGAGATTCTTGGTCGCCGGAAACGCTGTCCGCGGTGATGGGTGACTACTTCGCTGACCGTGACCCGGCAAAGATGTTCTCGGCATCGGCGGCCCTGCGCGCGTTGGGCTGATCGACGGCGCTGATTCTCGGGTGCGCGACACGTAGAACCGTTGTTCACACTCAGACGGTCTACGTGTCCACTTCCTGGTAGAAATAGCGTGTTCACGAGTCGGTGGGCGCGGCAGTTTGCCTGCGTTCTGTAACGAGACCAACGGTCTCGAAAAAACTGGACTGTGTTCCAATTTTGCATTCCTGCGAACGATGCGATATTCGATCGGCGTGCCCAGTCAAGGCTCTCGCATGGCTGAATTTCGAACCTGGCGCCGAAAGGCGCCGATCATTCAAAAGTATTAATTTCCAGGATATTTCGGCGAAAATCGCATCGAAAAGGGATGCTTCCCATGTCTCCGATCTTCCGGTTTCGGATCGGCGCCGTGAGGCTACTCCTTAGAGTTGGACACTTGTTTTTGACAGGTGAACACGTTCTAGTTAATATGACCTGAGTCACAAGCTGTCGGGGGCTGGACTATGAGAACAGACAGTACTGCGGCAACCAAGGACGAGGAGGGCGAATGGTAGACCTCGTCGAGGTGCCATTACGAGCGGTCGGTGGCTTCTTTCAGATGTCCGCCCAAACCTTGAGGGCAGTCTTCTCCCGCCCTTTCCAGCGGCAAGAGTTCATCGATCAGGCCTGGTTCGTGGCCCGAGTCTCGATGGTGCCGACGGTGCTGGTCGCAATCCCGTTCACTGTGCTGGTCAGCTTCACCATCAACATTCTCTTGCGCGAGATCGGTGCAGCCGACCTCAGCGGTGCCGGCGCTGCGCTCGGTACCGTCACACAGGTCGGCCCCATCGTCACCGTGCTGATCGTCGCCGGCGCCGGCGCAACCGCCATCTGCGCGGACCTCTCGGCCAGAACCATTCGCGAAGAGATCGACGCCATGAAGGTGCTCGGGATCAATCCGATCCACCGGTTGGTCGTTCCCCGGGTGCTCGCGTCGACGGGAGTGGCGCTGCTCCTCAACGGACTGGTCTGCACCATCGGCATCCTCGGCGGTTTCGTCTTCTCCGTGTTCATCCAGGACGTGAACCCCGGCGCGTTCGTCAACGGCATCACACTGCTCACCGGATTCGGTGAGCTCATGCTCTCCATGGTCAAAGCAGGGCTGTTCGGCATGATCGCCGGCCTGGTTGCGGCCTACCTCGGACTCAACGTCAAAGGCGGCGCCAAGAGCGTCGGTGACGCGGTCAACCAGACCGTCGTGTTCGCGTTCATGGCGCTCTTCGTCGTCAACGTGCTCATCACGACCATCGGTATCAAGTTGACGGCCGGATGAGGCCCACGGCAGTCGGAGAGATCGAAGTGGACAGAACGACAAACGACAGACGGGAGGAGATCTGATGGCGTTGGCCGCAGCGGGACGCTTCCCGCGCACACGTCGACAGATCGGCTCGATCTCTCGCAGTATCGACAGCATCGGTGATCAAGCGCTGTTCTTCGCGAAGGCTCTCGGTCACGCTCCCAAGGCGCTGATGCGCTATCCACGTGAAACTCTGCGACTGATCGCCGAGATCAGCATGGGCACCGGTGCGCTCGCCGTCATCGGTGGCACCGTCGTGATCGTCGGATTCCTGACACTGTTCACCGGTGGCACCATCGCCGTTCAGGGCTACAGCTCGCTGGGCAACATCGGCGTCGAAGCACTGACGGGCTTCTTCGCCGCCTTCATCAACGTTCGCATCGCAGCGCCGGTCATCGCCGGAATCGGCCTCGCCGCGACCATCGGCGCCGGCTCCACCGCGCAGCTCGGTGCGATGCGCGTCTCCGAAGAGATCGACGCGCTGGAGACGATGGCGATCCCGTCGATTCCGTATCTGGTCAGCACCCGCGTCATGGCCGGCATGATCGCGATCATCCCGCTGTACTCACTGGCGGTCATCGCGTCGTTCGTCGCCAGCCGCTTTGCGACGGTGTTCCTCTACAACCAGTCCGGCGGCGTGTACGACCACTACTTCACGACCTTCCTGATACCCACGGACATACTGTGGTCGTTCGCCCAGGCGATAGTCATGGCGCTGGCCGTCATGCTCATCCACACCTACTACGGCTTCAACGCAACCGGTGGCCCGGTCGGCGTCGGTGTCGCGGTGGGTAACGCAGTGCGCGCCTCGTTGATCGCGGTCGTCACGGTCACCCTGCTCATCTCACTCGCCATCTACGGCGGGTCCGGCAACTTCAACCTGTCGGGATAGGCGGGCAAGCGATGACCGTACCCAGATGGCACAAGAAGTTGGCCGCAGCCGGCCTGGTCCTCGGACTCGTGGCGATCGTCGCCGTTGCTCTCACCATGTTCTCGGGTGGGTTCACCAAGAGCACGCCCATCACCGTGACGTCCACGCGTGCCGGCCTGGTCATGGAACCGAATGCGAAGGTGAAGTTGCGCGGAGTGCAGGTCGGCCGCGTCGAGTCGATCTCACTCGTTGGGGACCAGGCAAACCTGAAGTTGGCGATGGATCCGGGCCAGATGTCGAAGATTCCGTCGAACGCCCGGGTGGAGATCAAGACCACCACGGTGTTCGGTGCGAAGTACGTCAACATCGTGATTCCCGACGATCCGTCGACCCAGCCGATCCAGGAGGGTGCTGTCATCGCTTCGGACAGCGTCACCGTCGAGTTCAACAGTGTCTTCGAACATCTTTCGGACGTGCTCGCGAAGATCGAACCGGAAAAGCTCAACGCCACACTCGGCGCGATCTCCACTGCACTCAACGGGCGCGGCGAGTCGCTGGGTGAGGTTCTCGAGCTCGGTGACAACTATCTGAAGAAGATGAATCCGGTTCTGCCGCAGCTCCAGGAAGACTTGGTCGGCGCCGCCGATGTCACTAATCTGTACGCCGACGTGGCACCGGATCTGATGCGCATCCTCGACAATGCCACCGCGACAAGCGGATCGATCGTGGCCGAGCAGGCAAACCTCGACTTGCTGTTGCTCAACGTCACCGGCCTCGCGGACACCGGCAACGCGTTGTTGACCGACAACGAGCAGAACCTGACCACCGCCCTCGACACTCTGACCGCGACGACGACCCTGCTCGACAAGTACTCGTCGGGTCTGACGTGCTTCATCGTCGGGTTGAACGACGGTCGGATCAAGTTCGAGCCACTGGCAGGCACCGGGGACAAAGCGGCGCTGATGCTGAGTGCGAGCTTCATGTACGGCGCCGAGGCGTACCAGAATCCGCAATCTCTCCCCAAGGTCGCGGCCTCCGGTGGACCCAATTGTTATGGTCTGCCCGAATTCGATCCGAAGGTCGACGGGCATGCACCGTTCGCAGTCACCAACACCGGCAACGTGCCTTTCGTTCCCAACACCGAACTGCGCGTTACCGTGCCGACCATTTTCCAGTATCTCTTCGGTGACTCCTACGAGCAGGAAGACGGGAAGTGATGAGACCGACCACGGTCAAGCTGCTGATTTTCACCGTCGTCATGGCGGTCATCTTCGCCGGACTGGCGATCGTCTTCAGTCAGGTGCGCTTCAGCAGCAGCAACGGATTTCACGCCACTTTCTCGGACGTCTCGGGACTCAAGTCCGGCGACAAGGTACGTATCGCCGGTGTTCCGGTCGGGTCGGTCACCGGAGTGTCCATCGGTGACTCCAACCAGGCCGAGGTCGAGTTCGACGTCGACACCAAGTACTCGCTGATGAAGAGCACCAAAGCGACTGTGCGCTACGAGAACCTGGTGGGCGATCGCTACATGGAACTGCTCGAGGGCGCCGGTTCCACCGAGACGCTTTCGTCAGGTGGATCCATTCCGGTCGATCAGACGTCGCCCGCTCTCGATCTGGATCTGCTGCTCGGCGGATTCAAGCCGCTGCTTCGTTCGCTCGACCCGCAGCAGGTCAACGACCTCTCCGGGGCCCTGCTGCAGGTACTCCAGGGCCAGGGCGGAACGCTGGTTTCGTTGCTGGGAAACACCAGTTCGTTCACCAGCACGTTGGCGGACCGAGACCAGCTGATCGGGGACGTCATCACCAATCTCAACGACGTACTCGGCACCATCAACGACAAGGGCGATCAGTTCTCTACCACGATCGATCAGCTCCAGCAGTTGGTCAGTGGATTGGCGAAGGACAGTGGCCCGATCGGTAATTCGATCACCGAGATCGCCGGTGCCACGGGAGATCTCGCGTCGTTGCTGCAGGCGACACGTCCGGACATCCAGACGCTGATCGGGGAGACCAACCGAACGATGACGCAGCTGGACCTGGGCAAGGACGACATCAACACCGCTCTCGATCGTCTGCCGTCCGACTACCGGAAGCTGATCCGAGTGGGCACGTACGGAGCGTTCTTCCAGTTCTATCTGTGCGCCAACACTTTCAAGTTCTCCGGACCCGACGGGACGACGATCATCTTGCCCACGGCAGTTCAGGACACGGGAAGGTGCGCAAAAGTCTCATGACCCCAACCCGTGAACGTAATCCGGTACAGATCGGTGTCATCGGTCTCGTCCTGGCGGTGGCAACCGTCGGTGCCGCGCTTCAATACGATCAACTCCAGTTCATCAACGGTGGCATTCGCTACTCGGCGTACTTCCAAGATGCCGGCGGCCTGGTCACCGGCGACGACGTGACCATGGCCGGCGTGAAGGTCGGCAAGGTCAGCGACGTCGAACTCGACGACCAGAAGGTGTTGGTCACCTTCACCGTTCAGGACGGTGTCGCCCTGGGCGAGCAGACAGCGGCTGATATCAAGACCAACACGGTTCTCGGGCGAAAGTCGTTGGCGGTACGGCCGGAAGGATCCGGACTGTTGCGGACGGACACGCCGATTCCTATCGAGCGCACCAACTCCCCGTACTCGCTCAACGACGCTCTGGGTGACCTCGGGACAACGGTGTCCGAACTCGACACGGAACAGATCAACGATTCGCTCAACGCGATCTCGGACACGCTGGCCGATACTCCGCCCGAACTGCGCACCGCGTTGGACGGAATGACGCGGCTTTCGCAGAGCATCAACTCACGCGACGAGAGCCTGCTCCAATTGCTCTCGCGGGCCGAAGATGTCACCAAGATCCTTTCCGACAGAAGCGGTCAGATCGATTCGTTGCTGGTCGACGGCAACAAGTTGTTTGCCGAACTGAGCTTGCGGCGTGACGCGATCAGCGAACTGATCGTCAACACCGGCGCAGTCTCACGTCAACTGTCAGCGCTGGTGCAGGAGAACGAGGCTCAGATGGGGCCGACCCTCGAGAAGCTGAATTCGGTCGCCGAGGTTCTCCAGCAGAACAAGGACAACATCGCGGGAGCGCTCGACGGACTCGGACCGTACATCACCGCGCTCGGTGAGACCGTGGCCAGCGGCCCGTTCTTCGACGCCTTCATCATCAACATTCTGCCGAGCAACTGGTGGAAGACCCTGGTGGACACCAGCGTCGCGCCCGAGCAGGTTCCGGGCGACCTGGAAGACTTCTTCCCCGGTATTCCACCGACGATCAGGGGGCCGGGAGAATGACCGAGACCATGACTTCACAGGATCCACAGGGCTCCACCAACCCACGCAAGAAGTGGGTGCTGATCGGAGCGGGTGTGCTGGTCGCGCTGCTCGTCGCCGGTGCGGCCTACCTCTTCATCCCAGGCCTGGGCAAGACCAAGATCTCCGCGCACTTCGTCTCGACCACCGGTCTCTACGAGGGCGATGTCGTGCGAGTGCTCGGTGTCAACGTCGGCAAGGTGACCAAGATCGAACCGCGTGATCGGGACACCTACGTCGAGATGAAGATCGATTCGAGCGTCGACGTTCCGGCAGATGCCAAGGCGCTCATCGTTGCTCAAAGCCTCGTGTCCGCACGCTTCGTGCAATTGACCCCCGTGTACTCCGGCGGGGAACAGATGCCCAACGGCGGCGAGATCCCGATCGAGCGCACCGCCGTTCCGGTGGAGTGGGACGAGATCAAGACCGAACTGACCAAACTGTCGGACGCACTCGGACCGGAGGGTCTGGACGATCAGGGTTCCCTCGGTCGATTCATCGACACCGTGGGAACGAACCTCGACGGTAACGGTGAGTCGATTCGGTCGACGCTGCGCGAACTCTCGGCCACGATGCACACGCTGTCCGAAGGCCGGACCGATTTGTTCTCCACCATTCGGAACCTGCAGGCGTTTGTCACTGCGTTGTCCTCGAGCAACGAGCAGATCGTGCAGTTCAGCGGTCACCTCGCTTCGGTGACAAGCGTTCTCGCAAGCAGCTCCGACGAGTTGGGTACAGCCCTCAGTGATCTCGACCTGGCCGTCGGCGACGTCCAGCGGTTCGTCAAGGACAACAGCGAGGGACTGAGCGAATCGGTTGCGCGTCTCGCCGATGCCACTCAGGTACTGACGGACAAGCGCCCGGAGATCGAGCAGGTTCTGCACTCCGGACCGACGTCGCTTGCCAACTTCTATCAGATCTACAAGCCGGCTCAGGGCAGTATGACCGGCGCAATTGCACTGAGTAACTTCAAGAATCCGATCCAGTGGATCTGTGGTTCCATCGAAGGTATCGAGAGTGGTAACTCCCAGAACAGTGCCGACCTGTGTAAGCAGTACCTCGGGCCGGTGCTCAGCACGATGATCGGCAACTACCCCGGATTCCTGTTCAACCCGGTCGCGGGCGTGCAGGCTTTCCCGGATCAGATCGTCTACACCGAACCGGGATTGGAAGCGGCAAGTCAGAATCAGCCGGAAACCGTCGCAGGACCGATGTCGGGTGCTCCCATGACGAGTGTTCCCAAGGATCTCGCCGAACTCTTCAACATGGGCGGAGGGAACTGATGCGGGTAGCTCGCAAGACCACGGTTGCGGTGTTGGCCACGGCAGTGGCTCTCGGCGCCAGCGGTTGTGAATGGAACGGTCTCAACTCGGTGCCGATGCCAGGCACTCAAGGCCGGGGCGAAGGCGCATACGAGGTTCAGATCGAGATGCCGAACGTGACTACGCTGTCGCAGAATTCGCCCGTCCGGGTGGATGACGTGGCAGTGGGAAGCGTTTCGAACATCGAGGTTCAAGGCTGGCACGCTCTGGTGACGGTGTCGCTGAATCCCGAGGTTCAGTTGCCGGCCAACGCGACGGCAAAAATCGGTCAGACCAGCTTGCTCGGCTCTCAGCACATCGAGTTGGCGCCGCCGGTTGGAGAAGAGCCCGAGGGCCGACTCGAAGCCGGTGACCTGATTCCGATCGAGCGGGCGGGCGCTTACCCGACGACGGAACAGACGCTGTCGTCGCTGTCGGTGGTACTGAACGGCGGCGGTCTCGCTCAGGTTCAGGACATCACGAAGGAACTCAACGCCGCTCTCGGTGGGCGTGAAGATTCCGTTCGAGACCTCCTGCCTCAGCTCGATCAGCTGGTCGGAAGTCTGGACAAGCAACGAGGCGACATCGTTTCGGCGATGGAAGGACTCGATCGACTGTCCTCGACCGTCCAGGCACAGCACGACACCTTGAACAAAGCGCTCGAAGGTATTCCGCCGGCACTCGAGATTCTTGTCGCTCAGCGTCAGGACATAACCAACGCGTTGACCTCCCTCGGTGGTCTCAGCGAGGTGGCGAGCCGTGTCATCCAGGAGAGCGGCGACGATTTCGCGACCAACGTTCGGGCTCTTTCGCCGACTCTGAAGGCCTTGGCGGATTCCGGTAACGCTCTCACTCAGGTTCTCGGAGTCCTCTTGACGTTCCCGTTCCCACAGAACGGAATCGACAACGTCATCCGCGGTGACTATGCCAACCTGGCGATGACCATCGACATCTCGCTGCCCCGACTCGACGCGAACTTCCTCACCGGAACTCCGTTGGCCGGAACACTCTCCGGCCCGGAAGGTGTGTTGGGTAAGCAGGCCGGGCTCGCCGGACAGACAGGCAACCCGTTGAGCGATCCGCTCAAGCCTGCCGCACCGCCGGCCCAAGCTCCCGCCGGACAGGCTCCCGCTGCGCAGGCCCCGGCAGCGGATCCGAATACCATTCAGATTCCGGGACTTCCGCCGATCAACATTCCAGGACTTCCTCAGGGGGCACCGGCACCATGATGCTCACAAAGTTCGTCCGCATCCAGCTCATCATCTTCGCCGTCTTGACGGTCGTCGGTTTGATAGTGATGGCCACTCAGTACGTGCGTGTTCCCGCTATGGTCGGTATCGGCCGATACGACGTCACCGTCGAATTGCCCGCCACCGGTGGGCTGTACAAGAACTCGAATGTCACCTACCGCGGTCAGACCATCGGCGTCGTGAACGCGGTGGAGTTGTCGGAAACGGGCGTGAATGCGCGTCTGTCCCTCGAGAGCGGCGTCAAGGTGCCCTCGGACGTCGACGCTGCGGTCAAGAGTGTGTCGGCGATCGGCGAGCAGTTCGTCGATCTGATTCCGCACACCGACAGCTCCGGAGCGATCGTGGTCGACGGGCATCTGGAAAACGGATCGGTGATTCCCGAAGACCGAACCAGCATTCCGCAGGATGTCGGCGCGATGCTCGATCAGGCAGATCTGTTGCTGCAGAGCATTTCCGACACCAAGCTCAAGACTGTCATCGACGAATCCTTCAAGGCGTTCAACGGTGCCGGCCCGGATCTGCAGAAGCTGATCGACTCGGCTCGGCTGTTCGTCGAGGAGGCGAACAACAACTCCGACGCGACCAAGACCCTGATCGAGCAGGCCGGTCCACTCCTGGACACCCAGGTGGTCAGCAGCGACGCCATCCGTTCCTGGACAAGCAATCTGGTGACGTTCACCGATCAGCTCCGAGCCAGCGACCCTGATCTGCGTGCCGTCATCCAGAAGGGGCCGGCGGCAGCGGCGGAGGCGAATGCTCTTCTGCAAGACATGCAGCCGACATTGCCGATTCTTCTGGCGAACCTCGTGTCCGTCGGACAGGTCGGCGTGATCTACAACAACGCGATCGAGCAGATTCTGGTCATCTACCCGCCGCTGGCCGCGGCGCTGGTCACGGTGGCAGGCTCCGGCCCGGCTGCGGATGGTGCACTGGTGGACTTCCACATGGAGGTCAACGACCCGCCGCCGTGCACTACAGGATTCCTGCCCGCAGAGCAGTGGCGCAGTCCGAAGGACGAATCACCGATCGAGACGCCGTCGGATCTCTTCTGCCAGGTTGCCCAGGATTCGCCGATCGCCGTGCGCGGCGCGAGAAACCTTCCCTGCGAGGAGTATCCGGGACGTCGTGCGCCGACGGTCGAACAGTGCCGTTCCGGCTACGTGCCGATGGGCACGAACCCGCAATCCGGGCCTCCGGAACCGATTACCGCGACCCCGAGCTCGTACACGTCGACGCCTTCGGTCTCGGCTCGTCGGTACGATCCGATTACAGGCACGTACATCGGGCCGGACGGAAGGACGTACTCGCAACCGAACCTCGGTGGCGGCGACGTCAGTCTCGAACAGTTCATGAAGGGTCAGCAGGGTTGATGACAGACGAAGATCCACAGGCCGGGCAGCGGGTGCGCCGTCGCGCGTCCCGCAGCGCCGGACCCACGGGTGCGGATGCAGACGCTGCCGCGGTAGTAGTGCCCACCGAAAAGAAGTCGGCCGAACAGAAGCCAGCCGAGCAGAAGGCGGCCGAGCAGAAGCCGGCCGAGCAGAAGCCAGCTGAGCAGAAGGCGGCGGCGCCAGTTGCTTTGGGCAAGCCCGATACTCCACCTGAGAAGGTCGTCAGCGGTGATCAGGTCACGACCGAGGCTGAGCCGACCGGTACCGCCGAAACCCCCGCAGAAACTGCTGTGGACACCCCTGTTCGTTCGAAGCCCAAGGCCGGGCTGGTAGTCGGGATCGCCGTTGCTTCGGTGATCGCTGTTGCTCTTGCGGCCCTGACGGTGTTTCTTCTCGTCGACCGGAACAAGGCGTCCAATGCCGACGAGGACCGAGCCCGCTACGTGGCCGGTGCCCGGACCACCGCACTGAATCTGACGACACTGCACGCGGATACAGCGGCTGCCGACCTCGACAAGTTCCTCGCCGGCACCACCGACGAGTTCAAGTCGCAGTTCGACGGACGCAAGGATTCGTTTGTCAACGTCCTCGGGCAGGCCGGAGTTCAGACCGACGGCGAGGTGCTCGAAGCCGGGTTCGAGAAATCCGACGGCGATTGCGGGACTTCATTGGTCGCGGTGCGTGCGATGCAGAAGAACGGCGACGAAGCGCCCGCTGAACGCAACTACCGACTCCGAATCACCATGTGCGACGTCGACGGGCAGTTGCTTGCCTCGAATGTGGAGTTTGTGCCATGACCCCAGAAGTGAACCCCGAGACGTCCAAGCAAGTTTCGCCGAAGCCGAAGCGCGCCTCACCGCTCGCCATCATCCTGTGCGTCATCAGTGCAGTGGCCATCGCGTTGGCGGCAGTGTCGGCGTATCTCTACTTCGGTCCGGACGGAACGCGTGACACCGCAGCGATCGATCAGACCAGAGACGAAGTGGCACAGGCCTCTTCCGATCAGGCGGTAGCGATGTTCCAGTACGACTACAACAACGTCGACCAGCAGTTGCACGCGGCCACAGACGGTTTGACGGGCGATTTCCAGGGCACGTTCACCAACCTGATCGAATCGGTGATCATTCCGGGAGCCAAGGAAAAGTCGCTGACCGTTCAGGTAGTCGTCCAGGGTGCCGCGGTTCTCGACGCCGAGGCAGACAGCGCGACGACGATGCTGTTCCTCAATCAGATCACGACGTCTTCGGAATCGCCCGAAGCCGTTGCCAGTGGCAGTCGCGTGAAGATGAGTCTGGAGAAGCAGGACGGGCGTTGGCTCGTGAACAACGTCCAACCCTTCTGATCAAACACACGAAGGCTGGAGTCGGGTACGAAAGAGGCTGGGGCCGCGGAGATTCACTCTCCGCGGCCCCAGCCTTTGTGCACTGTCCTCAGTGGTCTTGTGCTTCGGCCGGGGCGATCAGCGCCGGGCCTGCGGCACCGCCGTGTGCGAGCGCGTCGAGGAACGAGCGCGCCCAGCGGTCGACGTCGTGCGTCAGGACCTGACGACGTAGCGCACGCATGTGGCGCCGGCCGTCCTCGCGCGGTTGATTGAGGGCCTTCTCCATCGAATCCTTGACGTCGTCGAGGTCGTGAGGATTGCACAGGAATGCCTGGCGGAGTTCTGCTGCGGCACCGGTGAATTCGCTGAGCAGCAATGCACCACCCAGATCACTGCGGCAGGCGACGTATTCCTTCGCGACGAGGTTCATGCCGTCACGCAGCGGCGTGACGAGCATGAGATCGGCGGCGACGAAGAACGCGACCAGTTCGTCGCGTGGGATCGGCCGATGGATGTAATGGACGACGGGGCGGCCGACTTCGCTGAACTCGCCGTTGATCCGGGAGACCTTCTGCTCGATGTCTCCGCGCATCTGTACGTAGCTTTCGACGCGTTCGCGGCTCGGGGTCGCCAGCTGCACCATGACGGTGTCGGCGGGATCGATGCGCTTCTCCATGAGAAGTTCGTGGAGCGCAGCGAGCCTGACGTCGATGCCTTTGGTGTAGTCGAGGCGGTCGACGCCCAGCATGATGTGCTTGGGGTTTCCGAGTTCTTTGCGAATCTGCTTGGCGCGGTCTCGAATTGCCTTGGTGCGCGAGAGCTCGTCGAGCTTGCCGGAGTCGATGGAGATAGGGAAGGCGCCGACGCGGACGCTACGGAAACCTACTTGCACCACACCGAGTTTGGAGCGGACGCCGACGGTTCCACGTGAAGTCTGTTGCCCGGCAAGGCGTCTGGCCAGGTACAGGAAGTTCTGTGCGCCACCCGGAAGGTGGAAGCCGATGAGGTCGGCGCCGAGGAGGCCTTCGACGATCTCGGTGCGCCACGGCATCTGCATGAACAGCTCGACCGGGGGAAACGGAATGTGCAGGAAGAAGCCGATGGTCAGGTCGGGGCGCAGCATCCGCAGCATCTTCGGTACCAACTGCAGCTGGTAGTCCTGGATCCAGACTGTCGCGCCCTGTGCCGCTGCCTTGGAGGTGGCTTCGGCGAATCGCCGGTTCACCTCGACGTAGGCGTTCCACCATTCGCGGTGGTACTCGGGTTTGACGATGACGTCGTGATAGAGCGGCCAGAGGGTGGCGTTGGAGAATCCCTCGTAGTACTCGTTGATCTCCTCGGCGCTCAGCGGCACGGGGTAGAGCTCGAGTCCGTCTTCGACGATGGGGTCGAGCTCGGCGTCCGCCACCCCCGCCCAGCCCACCCACGCGCCTTGATTGCTGCGCAGGATCGGCTCGAGAGCGGTGACCAGTCCGCCGGGGCTTCGCTTCCAGCGGGTGGTGCCGTCGGGAAGCCGTTCCAAGTCGACGGGCAGGCGGTTCGCTACGACAACGAACTCAGCCTGCCCGGACACGGCTTCACCGGTCGAAGAAGCAGGTGCGCTGTCAGAAAGGGTTGAACTGGTCGAATCCGGACTGACAGGCACGTGGTTCCTTCTCGGTCGGTGAGGGAAAGATTCAGTCGAGCTTGGCGGCGGGGGAGATACCGAGCATCGAGAGCAGCATCCTGCACTCGTCGGCATCTTCCGCGTAGGCAGCGACGACGCGCTGTGCCTGACGAGCAGTTTCGTCCGCTACGGGCTCGAGGTCCTCGTCCGCGATCTCGGTTTCGACGGTCGTGTTCTCAGCCATCATGTTCCTCTCGTGCTTGCCTGCACGGCGCAAGCAATGGTTCTTACTCGCGACTCTATGAGAACTGGGCGTGTCGACGCTAGTTGCTCATGTATTAGGGTCGACTTACTTATCTCTGTACTCAACTTTATCGCTTCCATCGATGCTTGGAGTTCCATGAGTTCGACCCCCTCGAGTGTGACCGTCGACTCGGACGAGCCGGATAGTGGCAATCACAGCGGTGCTGCGATTCTGCGACGTGTCCTCGTCCGTAACCGTGGCCCGCTCGCCATCGGCACGGTTCTGGTCTGTCTGCACCAACTGACCGAGACGGCGGTGCCGATCTCCATCGGTGTGATCATCGACCGTGCGGTGGAGACTTCGGACACCACGGCCCTGATCGTCTCCATCGTCGGTCTCGCGGCTCTCTTTCTCGTTCTGACGGCCGCCTGGCGCTTCGGCGCACGCTTCATCGTCACCGCGATGCAGCAGGAGGCTCATCGCCTCCGGCTCGAGGTGGCGCACCGCGTCCTCGATCCGCGTGGGGTGCGCACCGATCTGCGTTCGGGTGAATTGCTGACAGTCTCGACATCCGATGCCGAGCAGACTTCGTGGATCGCGGACATCGTCCCGCGCGCCGCTGCGGCCCTGACAGCTGCGGTGGCGTCGGCGGTGGCGTTGGTGTGGATCGACCTCTGGCTGGGGCTGGCCGTTCTGATCGGAACGCCGGTCATTCTCGGTCTGCTGCAATTGGCGGCGCCTCTCATCACGTCGAGGGCCACCGGCCAGCAGGCGTCGATCGCTCGGGCGTCGGCGATGGCTACGGATCTGGTCAGCGGATTGCGTCCGCTGCGCGGTATCGGCGGCGAGAAGACCGCGTCGGCGCGCTACCGCACGGTCAGCCGTCAAGCGCTCGCATCGACGATCGGCACGGCCAAGGCGACCGGTATCTACACCGGCGTTGCCGCGACCGTCAGTGCGTTGCTCGCGGTCGGTGTTGCGGGCTTCGCGGGATACTTCGCGTTGCAGGGCCGGATCACGGTCGGTGAACTGATCACCGTGGTGGGGCTTGCGCAGTTCATCATCGAACCGCTCGGCTTGCTTGCGTCCATTCCCGGATACTTCGCGGTGGCGCGAGCGTCGTCGGATCGACTGGCACTGGTCTTGGACGCGGAGCCACTGCGTGGCGCGGGTTCGCAGACCGAACTGGAAGGCACCGACCTGACTCTCGACGGAGTCGAGTACAAATCGCTCAAGGGCATCGATCTGCATCTGCCTGCCGGAGAACTGCTGGGCGTCGTGGCTTACCAACCGCAGGACGCCGACGCCCTTGTCGCGGTCCTGTCCGGTCAGCTGGCGCAGGACGCGTATCGCGGAGTGGTGAGGGTTGGCGGAATCAGCCTGTCCGACATGGACTTGCGATTGGCACGTCGGACGGTGTTGGTGGAGCCGCACATCACCGATCTGTTCTCCGGGTCGCTTGCGTCGAACGTCACCGCGGGCGCCGGTGATGCCGCTGCTCTCGACATCCAGAGTGCTCTGGTGGCGTCGGCAGCGGCGGATGTCGTCGACGCACATCCGGACGGTCTCGACCTCGAAGTGACCGATCGGGGCGCCAGTTTGTCGGGAGGCCAGCGGCAACGCGTCGCCCTCGCGCGCGCCTTGGTGGCACAGGCACCCGTGATGGTCCTGCACGATCCGACGACGGCGGTGGACGCGGTTACCGAGGCGTCGATCGCCGAAGGAATCGCAGAACTGCGGCACGAGGGTGCCGGTGGCATCCACACGACGGTATTGATCACCAGCAGCCCCGCCTTGCTGGCCGTGACGGATCGGGTGATCGTGTTGAACGACGGAGTGATCGCCTCGATCGGCACACATTCCGAACTCTCTCGCGGCGACGCGAACTACCGAGGAGCGGTGCTGCGGTGACGGCCACGGACACGACAACCGAAATGCCGGCCGGGGAGAACGCAGAGAAGGTGACAGAGCGCGAGTTGTTGCCGATCGCGAGTGGTCGCCAGACCTGGAAGTGGTTGCGGGCGGCGCTGACCGAACACCGGATGCAGAGCCTGCTGGTCCTGATCGTCGCGGCTTCGGCGTCGGCGATGGCCTTGGTGCCGATTTACGTCTTCGGCGTCCTGGTCGACCGGGTCCGGGACAACGCGCCCACGTCGACGATCGTCGGGGTGGTCGTGATCATCGCCGCTGCCGCAATCGTGGGCGGTGTGTTCACCGGTGTGGCTGCCTATCTGATCAAGCGGCTCGGTGAGACGATCCTGGCGGATCTGCGAGAGCGGACCGTGGACCGGGCACTGCGACTGCCGATCCAGACCGTCGAGAAGGTCGGTAAGGGCGATCTGCTCTCGCGTGTCGGCGACGACGTGTCGGTGATCGCCAAGGCCGTGTCCGACGTGGTTCCCGGCATGATCGCGGCGGTTCTGCTCGTGGCTCTGAGCATGGTGACCATGCTCGGACTCGACTGGCGACTCGGTCTGGCCGGAATGGTCGCGCTGCCGATGTACGCGCTGGCGCTCAAGTGGTACCTGCCACGCTCGGCTCCTGTTTACGCAGCCGAGCGGGTAGCGATGGGCGCTCGTTCACAAGCGCTGATCAGCAGTCTCCAGGGTGCGAAGACGGTCCGCGCGTACAGCCTCGAGAAGGAACACCTCGGGCAGATCGATGCGGCGTCGGCAAAAGCGCGCGATCTGGCAGTCGGAGTGTTCGGCCTGTTCACGAGGTTCGCCGGTCGAGGTAACCGCGCCGAATTCGTGGGCCTGTCCATGATTCTCGTCGTCGGATTCCTGCTGGTCCGTGAGGACGTCGTGACAGTCGGCCAGACGACGACTGCTGCCCTGCTGTTCCACCGCCTGTTCAACCCGATCGGCTCGCTGCTCTACACCTTCGACGAAGTGCAGTCGGCCGGCGCCAGCCTCGCGCGACTGGTCGGCGTCGTCGAGATCGAGGAAACGGAGCCTTCGACGGATGCAGGTTCCGTTCCGGCCGACGGTTCGCTGCGTCTGGATGACATTCGGCACAGCTACGACGGTGGTCATGAGGTTCTCCACGGAGTGAGCCTCACACTGCGAGCGGGGGAGCGCGTGGCGCTCGTCGGTTCGACCGGAGCCGGAAAGACGACGCTCGCGGCGATTGCTGCCGGTTCGATCACTCCGACGTCGGGCCGGGTGTCGATCGGCGGTGTCCCGCTTGCCGACCTCGACGACCTACGACGCCACATCGCGATCGTGAGTCAGGAGGTCCATGTCTTTGCCGGACCCCTGATCGAGGATCTGAGATTGGCGGCTCCCGAATCCTCGGACGAGGACGTTGCCGCGGCACTGCGGACGGTCGGCGCGTACGAGTGGGTGGAGGCTCTCGACGAGGGAATGCTGACCGTCGTCGGCGAAGGCGGACACGAGATGACAGCGGCGCAGGCGCAGCAGTTGGCTTTGGCGAGACTGGTGTTGGCCGATCCCGCCGTCGCCGTACTGGACGAGGCAACAGCGGAGGCGGGCAGCGCCGGAGCGCGGGAACTGGAAGCGACTGCCGACGCCGCTACGGAGGGCCGCACCACTCTGGTTGTCGCACACCGGCTTACGCAGGCTGCGGGCGCCGACCGAGTGATCGTGCTCGAACACGGACAGATCGTAGAAGAAGGCCCGCACCGCGAACTGGTGTCCGCGGGCGGGCGTTACGCACAACTGTGGGCGGCCTGGGAAGGTCGCGACTGAGGGGTTTGTACTGGATTTTGTACTGAGGGGGTCTGATCCGGCGATCAGGTGAGGTACCCGCCGCCGTGGGGGAAGAACTCGGCGGCGGTGTACTCGCTGCCGTCGTCGAGTCGGACGCGCTCGATCCGCAGTCCCTTGTTCTTGCCCGACCACGCGTCGGGGCCCGCGACGATCACCATGCCGTCGTCTTCCTGGATGAACACTCGGCCGGGGGTTCCGCCGTAGTGCCCGCGTGAGACGGACGCCTTCAGGATGCGGATGCGCTGGCCCTTGAACTCGGCGAAAGCGTTGGGGTACGGATCGGACTGTGCCCGGACGAAACGCTCGATGACCTCGGCGGGCCAGGACCAGTCGACGTGGCTGTCCTGCGGTGCGCGCTTGTGGAAGAACGTGGCCTGCGATCGGTCCTGTGGCGTCCAGTCGGTACGGCCGGACGCGATCAGATCCAGGGCGTCGAGTGTGATGGGGCCGATCATGTCGATCGTGCGGTGGAACAGATCGGTGACGGTGTCGGTCGGGCCGACCGTCGTCGAACGCTGCAGCACGATGTCGCCCGCATCGAGTTCCTCGTCCATCAGGTGCGCCGTGAGCCCGACTTCTTCTTCGCCGTTGATCAGAGCCCAGATGAGCGGGGAGAATCCCGTGTACTTGGGCAGCAGCGAATCGTGGATGTTGAGGGTGCCGTACTTGGGTGCGTCGAAGACCTCCGCAGGCAACCAGGTACGCCAGTTGTTGGCGACGATGATGTCGGGAGCTGCTTCGGCCAGCGCGGCTTTGAAGGCGTCGTCAGGCTTGTTCGCCACGTGAACGGGTACACCGTTCTCGGCCGCCAGATCTGCAACCGAGTCCGCCCACATCTGTTCGTAGACGTGTTCGCTCTTCGGGTGTGTGATTGCCAGCACGACCTCGTGATCGGAGTCGATCAAGGCCTGCAGGGTACGGTGGCCCCAGGTTTGGTATCCGAGCGTAGCGACTCTCAACGGGGGTCCTCCTGGACGAGCATGGGCTGGGGTTGCGGTCACACGACCGCCCATCAGCTTAGGCTATCCAACCAAAATTGTTGATCACACGTACGAGGAGGAAGGCTGACATGACGGTCGCCACAATCAACGGAATCCCCATCAATTACCAGGTCAAGGGTGATGGAGATCTGGTGGTGCTCATCATGGGGACCGGCAGCCCCGGCCGCGTCTGGGATCTGCACCAGACTCCGGCACTGGTGGCCGCAGGCTACCGAGTATGCACCTTCGACAACCGCGGAATCGCACCGTCCGGCGAGAGCCTCGGCGGCATCACGATGCCCGACATGGTCGCAGACACCGCCGGACTGATCGAGCACCTCGGTGGCGGTCCGGCCCATGTCATCGGAACCTCGATGGGCGCCCGGGTGGCGCAGGAACTGACGCTCGCCAGGCCCGATCTGGTTCGCAAAGCAGTGTTCCTCGCCGGTCACGCCCGGATGGATCATTTCCAGCAGGTCCTGACCGAGGGTGAGCGCCAGTTGTTCGACAGTGGAGTCGCTCTGCCGGCCAAGTACCGTGCCGCAGTGACCGCGGTGATGAACCTTTCGCCGGCCACGCTGGCAGACGATCACTCGGCGCGCGACTGGATGGATATCTTCGAGTTCACCGGCGGCGCAACGTCACCGGGTGTTCGCGCACAGCTCGGTATGGACCGCGCCTTCGATCGACGGGGTGCGTACAAGTCGATCATGCGCCCGTGCCTGTCCGTCGCTTTCGCCGACGACCGCATGATCCCGCCCTACCTCTCCCGCGAGGTGGCGGACTGCATCGCGACGGCGTCGTACGAAGAGATTCCCGACGCCGGGCACTACGGCTACCTCGAGCGTCCGGAGGCCGTGAACAAGGTGCTGATCGACTTCCTGGCGAAGTAGTTTTCCGCACGCGAGAAAGGGCCTGACCTGCTAACTGCAGGTCAGGCCCTTCTCATGTTTCAGGCCAGTGCCAGGAACAGCTTCTCGAGTTCGGCCTCGGTCATCGGTTCCTGACCTTCCGCGCTGTCACCGCTCAGGCATTCACGCAGCCCGGAAGCGACGATCTTGAACCCTGCTCGGTCCAGCGCCTTGGACACGGCGGCGAGTTGCGTGACGACGTCCTTGCAGTCGCGGCCGTTCTCGATCATCGAGATGACCCCGGCAAGTTGGCCGTGGGCACGACGCAGTCTGTTCAATACGAGCGCAATGCTCTCTTCGTCGCCGGTCATGGTGGCCCCTTCTCGAGTGTTCGTGCTGCGGTCAAGGGTACCCCTGGGGGCATGTCACTGCTTGATTCAGTGTTTGATCCGACTGCGGTGTCAGATCAGCGAGTCGACGGCCGCGCGCAACTTGACGGCTGCGTCGGCTGCCACGGACTCGAGGCCGGGTTCGCCGGAAACCTGAACCATGAGAGCAGGGTTCATCGCTTCGACGAAGAACGAATTCTCGGTAGTCGTATCTTCGCGGACGACGACGTTGCACGGCAGCAGGAGGCCGATCTGACGATCCACCGAAACTGCCCGATGGGCCAACGGCGGGTTACAGGCACCCAGGATCAGGTACTTTTCCATGTCCTCGTCCAGCTTCGCCTTGAGTGTTGCCTGCATGTCGATCTCGGTCAGGATGCCGAAGCCCTGCTCGGCGAGAGCGCCACGCGTGCGGGTGACGACGTCGTCGAAGGTTCCGGTGACCTTGGTTGCGATCGCTATCGGTTCTGTGGGTGTTGTCATTGCGCACTCCTCGTCGTGGGCTGTCACTGTCGCCGGCTTTGATTTCTCCTGTCCCCATCATACCCCTGGGGGTATCAGTAGGACAGTGATGTCGGGTACACGATCAGCCATGCGAGAAGCTGATGTTCGGCAGGACGCGACGCAGCCATGCCGGCGCCCACCAGGCTGCCCGGCCGGTGAGGCGTAGGAGAACGGGCAGCAGCACCAAGCGGACGAGCACTGCGTCCAGGAGCACAGCTACGCCGAGGATGATGCCCATCTCCTTGGGCGGCAGCGGATCTGCGAGCGCAAAAGTGAAGAAGACCGCAACCATCACCGCTGCTGCCGCCGCAATGACCCGACCCGAATGCGCGAGGCCGTCGATGTGTGCGATCTCGGGGTCACCTGTGCGTTCGTAGTGCTCCTTGGCACTCGAAAGCAGGAACACGGTGTAGTCCATCGCGATCGCAAAGATCATGGCGAAGAAGAAGACCGGACCCCACCCGTTGAGAAACCCCTGGGGATCGAAGCCGAGCAGGCCTGCTCCGTGACCGTCCTGGAAGATCAGCTTCGCGATTCCGAATGCGGCCCCAGTGGACAGCAGGCTGACCAGCGTGCCGATCAAGGCGATCAAAGGCGCCTGGAGGGCGATCAGCAGCAACAGGAATCCGAGCGTCAGAATCACGACCACGACGATGGGAAGGTAGTCGTCGAGTGCCTGCTGAAGGTCGAGATTTTCGGCCGGAGCGCCGCCGACGAGCGCCGATTCCGGCAGTTGCGACCGAAGGTCGGCAAGGATGGTTTCCATCGCAGGATCTGACGGGTCGACGGTGGGAACTGCTTGCAGCATAACAAGATCGGACCCGTCGGCAGCTTGTTGCGCTGGGGTGACCATGGCCACGCCGTCAACGCTCATGGCAATTCGTGAGGTGTCGGCTGCATCGTCGGCGGACGTGACGATCTGCAACATCCCCGGGGCGCCGTCCCCGAATTGCTGCTGCACCAGTTCATAGCCCTGGCGAACCGGGTCGTCCTCGGGAACCACGGCGATGGAGGGCATTGCCACCTTCAGTCCGAAGACCGGAACAACGAGTGCGATCAGGATGAGTAAGGC
Source organism: Rhodococcus sp. WY5 (assembly GCF_018588185.1). Taxonomy (NCBI): domain Bacteria; kingdom Bacillati; phylum Actinomycetota; class Actinomycetes; order Mycobacteriales; family Nocardiaceae; genus Rhodococcus; species Rhodococcus sp. WY5. The sequence continues at coordinate 149,766 of NZ_JAAMPR010000001.1, read as the reverse complement.
GCCGAAGCCGAATGGCCACGGGTGCTTGTGCAGCAATGATGCCCAACCTGCGAACATCGGGGAGCGGTGCTGCTGGCGCTTTGCATACGGTAGAGAACCGCCGTTGACCTTCGCGCCGATCCTGCCGAGCACGGCAGGCAACAGGGTGAGTGTTGCGGCGAGAACGAAGATCACAGCGAGCATGATTCCGACAGCCATCGTGCGTACGGCCGGGGCTGGAACGATGAGAACCGCAGACAAACTGACCAGAACTGTGAGGCCGGAAAGGACCACAGCCTTGCCGGCGGTGTCCATGGTTTGAGCCACGGCGGCCCTTGGATCCGGATCGGCTCGCAATGCATCCCGGAACCTGGCGACGAGGAAGAGTGCGTAGTCGATGCCCAGCGCGAGAGCGAACATCATCGCGAAGTTCATGGCCCACACGGAAATCGGCGTGATCTCGTTGAGGATTACAAGCCCGCCCGCCGAAGCGACCAGGCCCGCAAGCGTCAGCAGTAGTGGTAGACCCGCGGCAACCAGGGAGCCGAAGGCCAACACCATGATCGCGAGAGTGACGGGCCACGACATCATTTCGGCTTTGATCATGGCTTCGTGATTGGCCTTGTTGAAATCGCTCCACAACGCCGACGCACCCGTCGGGTACACCTCGATCGTGTCGGTGGACAAGCCCGTGAGCTTCTTGCCGAGTTCGTCTACCGCGCTGACCATCTCGTCGGTACTCGCGTTGGCGCCCGCGACCATGATGCCGGTATGTCCGTCCGGGCTGATGGTCATACCGGGCTGCGGGGCGATCACTTCGCCGAAGCGAGGGTCCGCGGAAAAGATTTCCGTTGCCGCGGCCAGGGTTTGCTGCATCGACGGATCCGTGATGGGTAGAGAATCCGAGTGAACGACCACTTGTACTGCGGCGGAGGAATTTCCACCGAAATGCTGCTCGGCCAACTCGCGAACTTGCACGGATTCGGATCCGTTTGCCTGCCAACCCGCGCCGGCCAGGGAGGTGAAGACGCTGGGTGCTGCGGCGCCGAGTGCGATCAACGCGATCAACCAGACGCCGACGACGAGGCGGGTGTGAGTCGCCATCGATCGACCGAGACGCGCAAGTATGCCGTCGGCTCGGGTGGGTGGGTCCGCGGTGACTGTTCTGGTCGCTGACATCTTCACTCCTGATACGGGTGGGGGTATTCCTGTCCGTCACCTGTATACCCCCACGGGTATCGATCTGTCACATTCGAGGGTTCTCTATGCTGCTGGGGGCACCGTCCGATCTGAAACGGTGAAACGGATATGGGAGAGCAATCATGGACGCACGCGACTGGGACGAGCGATACCGAGCGGTGACGGAGCCATGGGGAGTCGACCCGGCGGGAACCGTCGCAACAAGAATTTCCGATCTGAGACCGGGCACCGCGATCGATCTGGCCTGCGGCGACGGCCGTCACGCGCGGTGGATGGCTGGGCAAGGTTGGTCGGTGACTGCGGTCGACTACTCGTCGGTGGCGATCGATCTGGCACGGGCGAGTGACGGGGACAAGGCTGTCGACTGGCAGGTCGGCGACGCGACCGAGTGGCAGCCGGAAGGGCTGGTCGACCTAGTGTTGGTCAGCTTTCTTCACCTCGAGGTCGACCATCTGGCCGCAACCTTGAATCGCGTCGGGGAGTGGCTGACGCCCGGCGGACGGGTCCTCTATTTGGGGCATTCCATCGAGAACTTCCATCGTGGTGTGGGCGGTCCACCCGAACCGACCATTCTGCCCGGTATTTCCGATCTCGCTCGCGCTGCGGAGGGATCGAGGGTCTATGCCCTCGAACATGTCGTTCGGCCGCAAGACGGTAAGACAGCAATTGACGTTTTGCTCGAATTCGGTCCGTGGGAACAGGTCTGACAAGGGCGGGAGCGCACCTTCACGTTCCTGGGTAGCCTACCCTAAACTTGCGAGGGTGTTCGTCGTTCGATGAGCATGAACGACGATGATCGGATTCTTGATGTCTGACCACTCTCAGGTAGCTCACCCGGCGGTATCGGGCGGTGCCGATCTGGACGCAGCGCTCCCGGCGACGGCCGCTCAGCGTGAGGTGTGGGTTGCTCAGAACGTCGATCCGAGCAGTCCGGTCTACAACATCGGACTTGTCGTCGAGGTCGACGGCACGATCGACATCGAGCGCGCGGCAGCGGCGATCGAGGCCAGCGTCGGACGCGTCGAAGCGCTGTTCGTGCACTTCGAGGTCGATGCCGACAACCAGCTGATCCAGGTGCCGATTCCGGATGCGCGCTGGGACGTGGAAATTCTCGACCTTCGGGCAGAGGCGGATCCCGATTCGACTGCGCAGTCGTGGATGGACACCGACATGGCTCGGGTCTTCGGTCCGGACGATCTGCTGTTCCGGCAGGTGCTTCTGCTGACCGCTGACGACCGAGTCATCTGGTATCAGCGCTATCACCACAGCGTGGTCGACGGGTACGGCATCTCGCTCATCGTCGCCGACGTCGCCGAGCGATACGACGATCCGAATCTCGGGACTGCCGCGCCGCAGTGGTCACTCGACGCCGTGGTTGCAGCCGATCTGGATTACCGGAACTCTCCGCGATTCCAGACCGACCGTCAGTACTGGGCCGAGCGCGTTGAATCCGGACCGGAAGCGACGCGGATTCTGCATGGGCAGGTGGATGATTCGCTGCCGCCGATCTCAGCGATGCTCACGCTCGACGCTGATCGCGCGGCACAGCTCTATCGCTATGCGGCCGACGCCGGGATTCGACGAACTCGTCTCCCCATGGCCGCGCTGATCGCGTACATTGCGCGGACCACGGGACAGCACGACGTTGTCGTCTCGGTACCGATGGCCGCTCGGGTGGGGCGCGACATGCGTCGCACTCCTTCGATGGCGTCGACGATTTTGCCGCTGAGTATTCGGGTAGAACGCTCGGAAAGCATCGGCCAGTTGGCAACTCGTCTCGACACCGCCCTGGTCTCGATTCTCAAGCACGGGCGGTACCGGGGTGAGGATCTTGCTCGCGACATTCGGGCGATCGATCCCGACCGTCAGGTCTTCGGCCCCGGCATCAACTCGATGATGTTCGAACACACACTCACCTTCGGCGGATGCCCGGTGCGCGTGCGTAATTCGGTAACCGGTCGAGTCAGTGACCTGGATCTGAGTGTGCGCGGTGGTCAGGACGGGGAGCCGATCGAGATCGACGTCCGCGCCCCGGCCGGATTCGACAGGGAGTTGGCCGATCACACCGCGAGAATCGAACAGTTCCTCGATCGATTCGTAGCCGAGCCGCAGCTTCCGATCTCGGCACTCGACCCCATGTCGCTCGCGGAGAGAGAACTCGTGCTCCACGGGTGGAACGACACCGCAGAGCCGCAGCCAATCACGACGGTGCCGGATTTGTTGCGCAGCAGCTTCTCTGTCGATCGGGGCGTTGTCGCCGTGGTCGACGGGGACGTCCGGCTGACGTACGGCGAACTCGAAAGTCGGGTATCACAGCTCGCCGCGCACTTGATCTCTCGCGGTGTCGCGACCGAAACCGTTGTGGCGATCGGGCTTCCGAGATCCGCCGAGATGGTGGTGGGGTTGTTGGCCGTCATGTGTGCCGGTGGTGCCTTCGTGCCACTGGATCCGTCATGGCCTGCCGAACGCCGCGAATCGGTACTTGCCGACGCGGGCGCCACACTGGTGCTCACCTCGGACGGTGTAGACGACTCCGTTCCGGTCGATCTCTCCGCGTGGGCGTACGAGGACGGGCCCTCGGACCTATCCGAGACAATGACCTCCGACATTCGTATTCACGGTGCCCAACTCGCATACGTCATCTTCACGTCCGGTTCGACCGGACGTCCGAAGGGCGCCATGATCCGCCACGAGGCAATCTGCGCAAGGTTGCTGTGGCAACGGGAGCGGATTCTCGGGTTCGGGTCCGGCGATGCCTCCTTGTTCAAAGCCCCACTCTCGTTCGACATCTCGATCAACGAGATCCTGCTCCCGCTCGTCTCCGGCGGTCGATTGGTGATCGCGAAGCCCGAGGGGGAACGCGACCCGCAATACCTGCTCGACCTGATCGCCGGAGAATCGGTCACCTTCGTCTACCTGGTCTCGTCCATGCTCGACATACTGCTGGACCTGGCGAACGAGACCGATCAGCTCGATTCGTTGAAGCACGTGTGGTGCGGCGGTGAGGTTCTCACGCCTGAACTCTTCGACCGGTTCCGTGCCCAACTGTCCACGACGCTGTATCACGGCTACGGGCCGGCAGAAGCGACCATCGGTGTCTCCCATGTGATCTACCGAGAGGACGCGGAACGAATCGCGACCTCCATCGGGCGGCCGAACCCCAACACTCGCCTGTACGTGTTGGACGGCGACCTGCAGCCGGTTCCGATCGGCACCGGCGGCGAACTCTACGCCGCGGGCTTCCTGCTGGGACGCGGATACGTCGGCGCGTCGGCGCTGACCGCATCTCGCTTTGTCGCGGATCCCTTCGTCTCAGGTGATCTGGCCGGATCCCGGATGTATCGCACCGGTGACTTGGCCAGATGGACCGACGACGGCACCCTCGACTTCCTCGGACGCACGGACAATCAGGTGAAGATCCGCGGCATGCGCCTGGAACTCGAGGATGTCGAAGCCGCCGTGATTTCGCACCCCGCAGTGCGTCACGTGGCAGTTCTGGTGCGCCAAGCACCAACAGGTGCAAAGTATCTCGCCGCCTACGTGAGCGCAGCGTCGGGGACGAACCTCGCGATCGACTCACGTGAGCTTCGCGAGTGGGCTGCGAGCAAGCTGCCCGACTACATGGTCCCGACCACCGTCACCGTCCTCGACAAGTTTCCGCTCACGGCAAACGGCAAACTCGACCGTCGCGCGCTACCCGAGCCCGATCTCGCCGAACTGAGTGCACACGTCGCCGCGAGAAACGAAGTCGAACAACAGTTCTGCACGTTGATCGCGTCGGCAGTCGGCCTCGATTCGGTCGGCGTTACCGACGACTTCTTTGCACTGGGCGGCGACAGCATCGTCGCGATCTCACTCGTGACCGCGGCTCGTGCTGCCGGTTTGTCGATCAGTCCTCGCGAGGTGTTCCAACTGCGCACCGCCGAGGCTATGGCGCGTGCCCAGTCCTCCCGAGTGGCTGAGATCGTCGACCACGCGGACCAACCGATCGGCCACGTAGCTACGACGCCGATTGCCGCCAGGGTTCTCGGAGTGTCGGACGCAGTACGAACCTTCCACCAGCGAGCGCTGATTCAGACGCCGTCAGCCTTGACGTCCGAGCATGTCCAGGCGGCGCTCAACGCCCTGGTGGCGCGCCACGATGCACTTCGTGCGACGTTGACGCCCGAAGGAAGACTGCTCGTCCCGGAGACAAACGAAGTGGCTGTGGTCTTCGAGACCCGTGCACTACCGGCACCGCTCGAAGAATGCGGACCGCTGATCGTCGCCGAGACCGAGCGAGCTGTCGGCCGTCTGAATCCGGCCGACGGCACGATGGTCAGCGCTGTTCTGTTCCGCCCTGTGACCGGTCCCGGACGGCTGTTGCTGGTCATCCACCACGCGGTGGTCGACGGCGTCTCGTGGCGCATCATCCTCGAGGACCTCGCGCGCGCCGGCATCGCAGCGATGAATGGCGACGAACCCGCACTCGCTCCGGTCGGCACGTCGGTGCGAAGGTACGCCGAACTCGTCTCGGATGCGGTCGGAGCCGGGCGACTGGACTCGGAAATCGAGTTCTGGGACTCGGTGACGTCCGCACAACGGGCATCTCTCGGCCGTCGGGCACTCGACCCGGCAGTTGACCTCGCGCGCACCGCTGCAGCGCGGTCGATCACCCTACCTCCAGAACTTGCAGATCAGCTGTTGGGCAGTGTCCCACGGGCGTTCGGAGCCGATGTGAGCGAAGTGCTGGTCACCGCACTTGCCGTGGCGCTGACCCGTTGGAGCGGTGCCGGATCGGTGACGATCGACCTGGAGGGGCACGGACGCGACGAGGACATCGTTCGCGGTGACGGCGCTGCGCACGTCGACCTGACTCGTACCGTCGGATGGTTCACCACAGTGTTCCCGGTGGCGCTCGAGATCGGTACAGCCGCTCCGGATCTCGAAGCGAGCGGCGAGTTGGCGGGGGTTCTCAAGAGCGTCAAGGAGCAACTTCGACGCGTCCCCAACGCCGGCTTCGGGTACGGAGCATTGCGATACCTGGGCAGCTCGGATCAGTTGGGTAGCGTCGCAGCGCCGGAGGTGGTGCTCAACTACCTGGGACGTACTGCTGCAGCGGAGGGGGACTGGTTCCCGGTGTCGATGGACGGTGCTGCCGATCCGTCCATGCCGCTGGGACACGCGTTGTCTGTCGACGTCGTAGCCGAGGACGCCGCCGGTGGACCACGACTGCGAGCCACCCTGACCTGGGCGTCGAACATCTTCCTGCGTAGCGATATCGACAAGTTTGCGCGGTTGTGGCTGGACTCGCTCGAGGCCGTGTCCGGGCTCGCAGCCTTCGGCGGAGCCACACCCTCGGACTACCCTCTGGTGGCGCTCGCTCAGGCAGACGTGGACGGGTTACCGAAGGCTGAAGAGATTCTCCCACTCACTCCGCTGCAGGAAGGGATCTACTTCCATTCGGCGTTTGCCGATCCGGGGGCCGATCAGTATGTCGTGCAACAGGTTGTGGAACTGACCGGAGCCGTGGACAGTGCGGCGCTGCACCGCGCGCTGCAATCCGTCGTCGATCGGCATGAGGCGCTGCGCACCGGATTCTCGGTCCTGGGTGACGGCCGGGTCGTGCAGGTGGTGCACCCGAGCGCTGTCGTGGAGATGGCGGTAGTCGAGGTGGCCGGCGCCGATGTCGATGAACTGCTTTCCGCCGACCGCGCGCGCGGGTTCGACCTGGCGCAACCGCCGCTCGTCCGTTACACGCTTGTCCGTGCCTCTTCGGAGAAGTACCTTCTGCTGCAGTCGATTCACCATGCGGTCGCAGACGGATGGTCGGTTCCGGTGATGCTGCGGGAGCTGATGGCGTCGTACAGCGTTGGCGACTCCGGCGTGGTGCTCCCGACTCCGGCGCCGTACCGCAGCTATCTCGAATGGTTGGCCCGCCACGATCACGAGGCCTCGGCAGCGGTGTGGAGAGAAGCGCTGAACTCTCCCGGGCCCGCGGTCGAACTTCCCGCGCCGAGCGCGGGCAGCAGCGGCGTCTGTGCCACCCGAGTCGAGCTGTCCGACAGTGATACTCGCGCACTGGCGATCAACGGACGCTCCCATGGCCTGACGCTGAGTACGCTCGTGCACGGCGCCTGGGGGCTGGTGCTCGGCCGAATGACCGGCCGAACAGACGTGCTGTTCGGATCGACCGTATCGGGACGCGGTGGAGACCTGCCCGGCATCGAGTCCATGGTGGGCTTGTTCATCAACACCGTGCCGGCTCGGTTGCGGTTCGATCCGGCAGAGACAGCCGCGCAAGCGCTTTCCCGTTGGCAGAGGGAACAATCGGAACTACTCGACCATCAGTACCTGGGGTTACCCGAACTGCGACGGACCGGCGGACTGGAGCAGGACTTCGAATCACTCGTCGTGTTCGAGAACTATCCACTCGGTGACACGGCAATCGCTGATCCGACGAACTCGGTGCGACTGACGGGAATTCGATTCGACGAGCGACCGGCCTACCCGTTGACCCTGATCGTCGTCCCCGGCGATCGATTGGCGTTGGAGCTCAAGTACGACGCTGCTCAGGTGGACGGCGACGCCGCTGCGTCGCTGGCCGAAACTCTCGCAGTCGTACTCACCGAGCTCTCGCGCGATCTCGATCAGGTCATCGGCCGGATCGCGCTGGCACCCGCACAGCCGGGGAGCGTCGGCACGGCCTTGGATCGGCCGCGCGCAACGCTGACCGAGCTGCTGAAGGATCAAGCCGGGCGTACGCCCGAAGCCACCGCAGTGATCTTCCGTGAAGAGTCGTTGACCTACGCCGAACTTCACTCTCGCGCTGATCGTTTTGCGCATCTGCTGCGCGAACGTGGCGTCGGACGCGAATCGTTGGTAGCGGTGGCCTTGCCTCGCTCTCTTGATCTGATGGTCGCGATACTCGGCATCGGAAAGGCCGGGGGAGCATACGTTCCCCTCGACACCGGCTACCCGGCGGAGCGGCTGACGTACATGCTGGGTGACGCCGATCCTGTGTGCGTCGTGGTGTCGGAAGACTCTTCACTCGATTCGGGTTCGGTTCCGCGGGTGACGGTATCGGAGTCGGCGCAGTTCCCCGCCGATCCGCTGAGTGTCCCAGGATCGCCCGCGGATGCCGCGTACATGATCTACACTTCGGGTTCGACCGGTCGCCCCAAAGGCGTTGTGGTCAACCACGAGGGTGTGGTCAACCGATTGCTCTGGGCACAGCAGATACGTCCGATGGACGTCTCCGACCGGATGCTGCAGAAGACCCCGTCGAGCTTCGACGTCTCCGTTCCCGAATTCTTCTGGCCGTTCCTGGTGGGGGCAACTCTCGTGATGGCCGAGCCGGACGGGCACAAGGACCCTGGCTATCTGGCCGACGTCATCGTCGAACATTCCGTGACCCGAGTGCATTTTGTTCCGTCGATGCTCGACGTGTTTCTCGCGGAGCCGAAAGCAGCACTGTGCTCTTCGCTCGAGATCGTCAACTGCAGCGGTGAGGCACTGCCCGCTCACGTTGCACGCAAGGTCTCCGAGATCCTGCCGAATACTCTGGTGGACAACCTCTACGGCCCCACCGAGGCCGCCGTCGACGTCAGTTGGCAGCCGTCGGTGCAGGAAACTCCGGCAGACGCCGTCAGCGTCCCGATCGGCGCACCTGCCGCCAACACCGGCCTGTTGGTTCTCGATCCCTACCTGCAGAACGTCCCGGCCGGTGCCACCGGTGAGCTCTATCTGGCAGGGCCACAACTGGCGCGTGGTTACCACGGACGTGGGGGATTGACCTCCGAACGATTCGTGGCGAATCCGTACAGCGACGGCGGCTCGCGGATGTACCGGACCGGTGACATCGTGCGGTGGAATGCCGACGGCGTTCTCGAGTACCTCGGCCGTGCCGACGAGCAGGTGAAGGTTCGTGGATTCCGAATCGAACTCGGCGAAATCGAAGCGCAATTGGCGCTGTGCCCCGGAGTCACGGCAAGTGCCGTGATCGTCCGAACCGACGGTCCGAGCAACCGCGCACAGGTGGTCGCCTACCTGGTCGGAGATGCTGATGATGTTGCGGTTCGAGCTCAGTTGTTGTCAGTGCTACCGGAGTTCATGGTGCCAAGTGCCTTCGTGCGGCTCGAGTCGCTGCCGCTGAGCCCGAGTGGCAAGCTCGACCGAAAAGCACTACCTGCACCGGATTTTGCGGCACAGGTGGGCGACTTGACGGGAGTGGTTTCCTCGGGCGTTGCAGACCTCCTCGCCGGGCATTTCGCGACGGTTCTCGGACTGCCCCGTGTCGGGGTGCGCGACGATTTCTTCACTCTCGGCGGCGACAGTATCCTGGCGATCCGACTGGTCAACCTGGCTCGTCGTGATTCGGTAGTGCTGACCCCGCGTCAGATCTTCGAATTGCGCACTCCCGCTGCGATCGCTGCAGCGGTGGGTGATGTCGCCACCTCGGATGCCACCGTCACGGCCGACATCGGCGTGGGTGAGCTGGTTCCGCTGCCGGTGGTTCACCGCTTGTCCGAATGGACGGGTGGTACCGACCGCTTCAACCAGGCAGTTCTGATCCACTCTCCGGCAACATCTCTCGGTTCGATCACCGGCGCATTGCAGGCCGTGCTCGATCACCACGACGGACTTCGCCAAACCTTGATCCGACATGACCGCGGGATGTGGTCGGCGCGGATCGAGGAACCCGGTAGTGTCCGGGCAGCGAACCTGGTCGAACGCGTTGATGCTCGGGGACTGGATGACTCCGAGTTGCGAAGACTCGTCACTGAGCACTCTGAAACTGCGACCAGTCGATTGGATCCGTCTGCAGGGCGGATGGTCTCGGTGGTCTGGTTCGATTGCGGCGCTGAGAGTCTGGGCAGACTCGCGATAGTCGCGCACCACCTGGTCGTGGACGGGGTTTCCTGGGGAACCGTGCTCGAGGATCTCGCGATGGCCTGGGTGGCAGTCGAAGCCGGAGAGCCCGCCGCACTGGATGCCGTCGGAACTTCGCTCCGTACCTTCTCCCGTACGGTGGCCGAACACGCATACAGTGCTCATCGATTCGCCGAACTCGATCACTGGCTGACCGTGACCGCTCCGGGCGCGCAGTTGATCCCCGACGCCGCGGGCGATGCCGTCGTATCCGGAGGCTCGAGGCGCACGGTCACGGTGGACGGAGCAATCTCCGAGGCAGCACTTGGATCGGTTGCGGCAATGGTGGGTGCCGAGGGAACGGATGTTCTGTTGGCAGCGCTGACGATGTCCGTCGATCGCTGGCGCCGCTCCACCGGCCGCAGTGAGCACGAATTGCTGGTCGATCTCGAACGGCACGGCCGCGAGGAGTTGGTGGCGGGCATCGATCTGTCGCGAACAGTCGGCTGGTTCACCACGATTGCCCCGATGCGACTGCACGGCGGAATCGACCCGGTGGACACGCTACGCGAGGTGAAGGAGAGCCTGCGGGCGGCTCCGCACGGCGGTATCGGCTACGGGATGCTGCGATACGTGAATGCCCGCACGGCATCGACATTGGCGGGGCGCTCCGAATCTCAGATCCTGTTCAACTATCTCGGACGTACGACGACAGCAGGATCGACAGCATGGTCCTTGGCAGCGGAATCCGAAGCCTTGTCCACCGATCCCGACGCAGACATGGGAGGCCCGTACCGACTGATCGTGAATGTCGTCAGTGTGGATTCGGGGCTCCGCGCCGAGTTTGCCTGGGCAAGTGAAGATTTGTCCGAGGACGACGCGCAGTCACTCTCCGACGGCTGGGTTTCGGCCCTCGGCGATCTGGCGGCTGCGGCCGCGCGTCACGCCGGGCCTCCCATTCTGACCCCGTCCGATGTGACGTTGCTCGACCTGAGTCAGACCGAGATCGACGCGATAGCCGATGCGAGTCCGGCAGGTGTCAGCAGCATCCTCCCACTCTCACCGTTGCAGGAAGGCCTGTACTTCCAAGCCGGCTACGCGGGCAGCAGCGACAGCAGCAGTGGTGGGGACATCTACACGGCACAGTTCTCGATGGACTTCGGGCACACCCTCGATGTCGACAGGTTGGCTGCGGCCGCCCGGACACTTCAACGACGAAATCCCACGTTGCGAGCGGGTTTCGTGAGCGAAGGGCTGAACGAGCCGGTGCAGTTCTTCAGCGCTGGACTCGATGTTCCGGTCGTCGTCCACGATCTCCGTGAACTCGACGACTCGGTTGCTCGTGAGCGTGCCGAGGCCGTCGCCGCCCAAGACCGAGTGACGCCATTCGACCTGACCGCGCCGCCGCTGTGGCGTATGAGTGTGCTGCATCTGCCCGGCGGCCAGGATCGTCTGGTGATCAACAGGCAGTTCCTGCTGTGGGACGGCTGGTCCAACGGCCTTGTCGTCAGTCAGCTTCTGGCGCTTTACGATACCGGCGGCGACGACAGCGCATTCGGCGAACCCGAGGGGTCGTTCGAGACATACCTCGCCTGGTTGGCCGATCGCGACGGTGCAGCCGCCGACGAGGGGTGGCGCGGAGCGCTCGCAGGACTCGAGGAGCCGACGCTTGTTGCCGAGCCTGCGCCCGGCGTCGAAGTTCAGCTTCCGGATCGCCGCGATGCGGTTCTGTCGGAAACGCTTTCGCGTGCGTTGCGTGAGCGCGCTGCCGCGTCCGGCGTCACGTTCAACACGGTACTGAATGCAGCGCTGGCCCTCGTGCTGGCGTCGGCCACCGGTCGACAGGACGTCGTCTTCGGCTCCACGGTTGCCGGAAGGCCGCCGGAGGTACCGGGAATCGACACCGTGGTGGGCATGTTCCTCAACACCGTTCCCGTTCGGCTGCAACTGGATCCGAACGAGAGCGTCGAGGAACTTCTTCGTCGGACACAGGCGGATCGACTTTCGCTGATGCCTTTCGACTACCTCGGTTTAGCATCGATCCAGCGTGTTTCCGAGCATCGTCAACTCTTCGACGTGCTGATGGTCCTGCAGAACTTCGTGGACGAGAGGCAAGTCCACGCGCTCAACGCCGCTCACGACGTGAGTGGAAGCGACAGTATCGATCACACGCACTATCCGCTGACCGTCGTGGTCACACCGGGTGCCACCGTCAACGTCAAGTTCGAGTTCCATCCGCATCTGGTGACCGCGCGCCGGGCCGAGGACCTACTGGGTCACTTCGTCGACCTGCTGCAGAGTTGGTCGCAGGACATGGCGGGATCGGTTGTTGCGTCTCCGGTTCCCGCAGTAGCGCAGCAGACGCAGATCCGGGAGTTGCCGGAGCGCACCATTGCCGACCTGTTCGAAGAAGTCGCGTCGGCGCAACCGAACGACACGGCACTCGTGTTCGGGAAGCGCCGGATGACCTACGCCGATCTCGACGGCGAGATCAACCGGATGGCGCGGTTGCTGATCAATTGCGGCGCCGGCCCGGAAAAGATTGTCGCTCTTGGCCTACCACGTTCTGTGGACATGGTCGTCGCGCTCTTCGCGGTATTGCGCACGGGTGCTGCCTACCTACCCCTCGAACTCGACCATCCGGCCGAACGGTTGGCCGTGATGATCGACGACGCGGATCCTGTCGTGTTGCTGACAACCGTTTCGGCCTCACCGAGGTTCGAAGGTGCGGACGTCCGCACTATCGTGATCGACGAACCTGATACAGCAGCAAGGAGACTGACGATCTCGGCGCGGGCACTCTCCGCGTCGGAACTCGGAGCATTCGCCCCGGGGGCACCGCATCGACTCGACCACCCCGCGTACGTCATCTACACCTCCGGTTCGACCGGCAAGCCCAAGGGCGTGGTCACCGGTTACCGCGGCTTGACGAACATGCAGTTCAACCACCGCGAGGCGATTTTCGAACCCGTGATCGCCGCGGCGGGCCGGCGCCTGCGGATCGCGCACACCGTGTCCTTCGCCTTCGACATGTCGTGGGAGGAACTTCTGTGGCTCGTGGAAGGCCACGAGGTGCACATTTGCGACGAAGATCTGCGTCGTGATGCCGAGGCACTCGTTGCATACTGCGACGCACTGGACATCGACGTCGTCAACGTGACACCGACCTACGCGACGCACCTGATCGACAGCGGGCTTCTCGACGACGGTGTGGGACACCACCGCCCGCCGTTGGTCCTGCTCGGCGGTGAAGCCGTTCCGGATTCGGTGTGGAACAGGCTGCGCGACACCGAGGGAACCGTGGGCTACAACCTCTACGGTCCGACGGAATACACGATCAACACGCTCGGTGGCGGAACGTCCGACAGTGACACCCCGACCGTCGGCAAACCGATCTGGAACACCGCCGCGCATATTCTCGACGGCTGGCTGCGTCCGGTCCCCGATGGAGTTGCCGGCGAACTGTACATTGCCGGAGCCGGTTTGGCTCGCGGCTACCTCGGACGCTTCGCGCTCACGTCCGAGCGCTTCGTCGCAGATCCGGCTGGGACCGGAGAACGTATGTACCGCACCGGGGATCTCGTGCGGCGACGCGGTGACGGCAACCTGGACTTCCTCGGCCGCACCGACGATCAGGTGAAGATCAGAGGTCACCGCATCGAGCCGAGCGAAATCGTCTCCGTTCTCGAATCCGACGAACATGTGCGGCAAGCGGCAGTGGTGGTCGACGTCGGGGCAGGTGGAGTCAAGAGGCTCGTCGGCTACGTGACGCCCGTGCGACTCGGCGCCGGGCACGACTACCGCGCGCAGGCGCGAGTTCTCCTACCCGACTACATGGTTCCGGCCGTGGTGATCGAGGTGGAGACGCTACCGATGACCGTCAACGGCAAGCTCGACGTCAAGGCACTGCCCACCGCTGATTCGGTGCTGGGGGAGCGGAGTGGGGAGTCGATCGCACCGCGTAACCACACGGAAGAGGTCCTCTGCGACCTCTTCTCCGACGTACTCGATGTGGGCGATATCGGGGTCGACGACAACTTCTTCGACCTCGGTGGGCACTCGCTTCTGGCCACCAAGCTGATCAGTCGAGCTCGGATCGCCATTCCGAACAGTCTGACCATGCGTGATCTCTTCGAAGCGCCGACGGTGGCGGAACTTGCGGAACGTATTGTGGCCGAGCAGGGAGCGACGCGACCGGTACTGGTAGCGAAGCCGCGGCCGGACCACCTTCCTCTTTCTGCCGCTCAACAGCGATTGTGGCTGATCGGACAGATGGAGGAGAACTCCGCGGCCTACAATTTCCCGATCGTGCTCCGTTTGGACGGCGCACTGGACGCGGACGTCTTCGCCGCGGCGCTCGGCGACGTCGTGGAACGACACGAATCCCTGCGTACGGTGTTCCGGTTGGTGGACGGATCGCCGGAGCAGATAATTCTCGAATCGGCGACGATTCCGGTCGAGACAGTTCATCGAGACGAATCCGGTGTCGCCGGTGAAATTGCCGTGGCAGTGGGTCGTCCGTTCGACCTGTCTGACGAGATTCCGATTCGCGCCCGTCTGATCCGAGTAGACGGTGCCGAGGTGGACGGTGCCGTAATCGTCGTGATCGTCCTGCATCACATCACAACGGACGAATGGTCCGATCGGCCATTCCTGCGCGATCTGATGTCGGCCTACTCCTCTCGGATCCAGGGCGAAGATCCAATTTTCGAACCGCTACCGGTTCAGTACGCGGACTACACCCTGTGGCAACGGGAATTACTCGGCAGCGCCGACGATCCGTCGAGCATCCTGAGCACGCAGTTGGACTTCTGGGCGAAGAGTTTGGACGGAGCCCCCGAAGAACTGCTGCTTCCCGCCGACCGGAGTCGACCGGCCAGACCGAGTTTCTCCGGTGGTGCAGTGGTGACACGGTTGGGCGTGGAGACAACTGCTGCACTGCGAGATCTGGCGCGCGAGAGCCGGAGTTCGATGTTCATGGTTCTGCACGCGGCGTCGGCGGCGTTGCTGACTGCGCTTGGAGCGGGTGAGGACCTTCCCCTCGGCGCTCCCGTCGCCGGACGTAGTGAGCAGGGACTCGACGAACTGGTCGGCTTCTTCGTCAATACGATTGTGCTGCGCACGGATACGTCAGGTAATCCGACGTTCCGGGAGTTGGTGGATCGCGTTCGCGAGGGAGATCTCGAGGCCTTCGCCAACGCCGACGTTCCCTTCGAAACGGTGGTGGAGCGCCTCAATCCGTCGCGTACTTTGGCACGTAATCCGCTGTTCCAGGTCATGGTCGGCTATCACAGCCGCGAGGAGATGGGCGGCGATTCGTTCGAACTCGAGGAGTACACGGCCAAGTTCGATCTGGTGTTCAACTTCACCGAGTACCTCGGCGACGAAGGCTGCATCGACGTCCGACTCGAATACGGCAGCGACCTCTTCGATCGCGAAACAGCACAGCGAATTTCGAGCCGATTGGAATCGGTGATCGCGGCAGTCGTGGAATCGGCCGACATCGAGATCGGCGACATCGACATCTTCTTGCCAGGCGAACTCGAGCAAGTTGTCACCTCGTTCAACGACACCGCCGTCGACGTGCCGGAAGAGACGTTCTACGACGCTTTCGCGCGTGGAGTCGTTGCTACGCCCGAGGCGATTGCGGTGCGCGACGAGGCGGGGCAGGCCACGTACCGCGAACTCTCCGAGCAGTGTGATCGGATCGCCGGCGTGCTGTATCGCCGCGGAGTGTCGGTCGAAGACGTGGTGGGGCTTGCCGTCCCGCGCTCGGTGGAAATGGTCGCGTCGGTCCTCGCCGTGCTCAAGCTGGGGGCCGCGTATCTACCCCTGGATTTGAGTCACCCGAGCGAGCGCATCACATACATGCTCACCGATTCCCGCGCCTCGGTACTTCTGTCCACTGCGGAGGAAAGCTCGCGGATCGAGGATGTGGTCGGCGTCGAGCGAATCCTCCTGGACGATCCGCTGATCCGTGCGGAACTGGACGAGGCAGTGATCGTCGAAACTCCCCGGCCACCAGTTGGCGTCAGCCACGCTGCCTATGTCATCTACACCTCGGGATCGACCGGCAAGCCGAAGGGAGCCGTCCTCTCCCATGACGGTATTCCGAGTCTTGTTGCCACAGCCGAGGTTCGGATGCGACTGGTACCGGGTTCGGTGGTGATGCAGTTCGCTTCGGTCGGCTTCGACGTCGCGGTATTCGAGCTGGCGATGGCACTGTGCACGAGCAGCACCCTGGTGATCGTGCCGCAGAATGCACGAGTTGCCGGTCCGGCGCTGACCGATTTCATGACGAGCAATCGTGTCACCCACGCGATCATCCCTCCCTCGTTGCTGGCCGCTCTGCCGGCAGGATGTGAAGTGCCGCAGGGCTGCACCGTGTTGGTCGGAACCGAGACGGTGCCACCGGAGCTGATCGGGCGATGGGCGGAGCGGCTGAATTTGCTTGCCGCGTACGGACTCACCGAAGCCACGGTGAACAACACACTGTGGCAGGCAGAACCCGGTTGGAACGGTCCCGTGCCCATCGGAATCCCTGACCCCAACGAACAGGCGTACGTGCTCGACGATCAACTGCGTCCGGTTCCGCCGGGAGTATCCGGCGAGCTGTACATCGCGGGACGCGGCCTGGCGAGAGGCTATCTGGGCCGATTCGATCTGACGGCACAGAGATTCATCGCCGATCCCTTCACCGCGGGCGATCGCATGTATCGCACCGGGGACCGCGCGCGGTGGCGCTCTGACGGGAACATCGACTTCCTCGGCCGCGTCGACGATCAGGTCAAGATCCGCGGTTTCCGAATCGAGTTGGGCGAAATCATCGGAGCTCTCAGTGCCCATCCTTCGGTGAAGCAGGCAACGGTCGTCGCGGATCGGCAGGGCGAAATCACGCGCCTGGTCGGTTACGTGTCACCGGAACCCGGTGTCGTCGTCGACACGACGGCAGTGCGGAACCTCGCGGCACTGTCGTTGCCCGACTACATGGTTCCGACCATGGTTGTCGCCCTTGACGGTCCGCTGCCGTTGACGCCCAACGGAAAGCTCGACCGCAAGTCGTTGCCCACTCCGGACTGGTCGGAGCTGGCGGGTGATGTTGCTCCTCGCACGGCAGTGGAGTCCACGGTTGCGGCTGCGTTCGCGGAAATCCTGCAGCTACCGAGCGTCGGAGTCCACGACAGTTTCTTCGAACTCGGCGGCCATTCGATGGCTTCGATGAAACTGGTCGGTCGCATTCGGGAAGCGTTCGGCGTGGACGTCAGTATTCGAGACGTATTCGACGCGCCGAGTGTTGCGGAGTTGGCGGCCGTCGTCGCGCGTTCGGAAGGTAGGCGTCCGATCCTGGCGCCGGCGGCGAAACGTCCCGAGACGATGGGTCTGTCTGCGCCGCAACGTCGTCAATGGGAGTTGTTCCGCGCGTCCGGCGCGCAACCGCAAGCAAGCCACGCTCTGGCGCTGACCCTGAAATCGAAGATCGATCCGGAGATTCTCGGGCACGCCTTGGACGATGTGACTTCGCGGCACGAACCCCTGCGGACCACCTTCGTCGAGGTCGACGGCATCGTCGTGGCAAGAGAATCGGTGCGTCCGACTGTCGATGTGGTCGATGTCGGCGCCGGCGATGTGGGTCGAGTGGTGTTCGAACTGGCTCAACTTCCGATGGATCTGCGTGAGCAATCACCGTTGCGGGTTCATCTGGTGCTCGGTGAAGACGGCTCTAGGACACTGCTTCTCGTCATGCACTACATCGCCGTCGACGAGTGGTCAGTAGTGCCGCTGTTGGGAGATCTGGTCTCTGCTTATGCAGCCCGGTCGCAGGGAGATCAACCGGTTTGGGACGAGCTTGCATTGACGTACGCCGATTACACCGTGTGGTCGGACGAGCTGTTGGGAGACCCCCGAGACGTCGACAGCCGTGCGTCGAAGCAACTTGCATATTGGCGGGATGCGCTCGACGGAATACCGACCAGTGTGAATCTTCCGTTGCCGGAAGGTGACTCGGAGCCTCGAGGTGACGTGATCGCCGTCGACATCGACGCGGGTCTGCACGCCGGAATCGACGCCCTGGCTGCGCGCACCGGCACGAGTATGTTCATGGTCCTGCAGGCCGCACTGGCCAGCGTTCTCACGAAGGCCGGCGCGGGTACTGATCTTCCCATCGGTTCATTGGTTGCGGGCAGGTCGGATCCCCGTCTCGAACCGATGATCGGATCGTTCTTCAATGTTGTTCTCCTGCGCACGGATACGTCCGGTAGTCCGACGTTTGCAGAATTGCTGGCTCGCATCCGGGAAAACAATCTGGAAGCGCTGAGCAATCAGGACGTCTCATATGTGTATGTCGAGCAGGCGCTGGGTAATCCGGCGTCCATGAGACCTCAGGTGATGGTGATCCATCACCAGCAGGCGGATTTGGACGGGCTCGGCGACTTCGGTTCTCTCGTACCGATTCCGGTGGGAGTGCCCCATGCGGATGTGACGTTGAGTTTTTACGAGCCGGTGGGCGATGGGCCTGTCTTTGCAACTCTCGGGTTCCGTGCCGACCGCGTCGATGCGGGTGCAGTCCGCGTATGGGCAGGTCAGTTGGTCGACGTGATCGAGGCTGCAGTCGCCGCCGAAGGGGATGACGCGAGCGAGGGGGCGAAACTATGACATACGTCGCATCGCTCCGTGGGGTCGACCGCTATACGGGGGCTCACAGTGTTGATACCCTCACCTCATTAAGGGTAGCCTTTGCTACTTACTTCGGGACATCGATTGGCGGCCGTACCAGGTCGTTCCGTCGGGGATGGACTACCTGTAATGAGTGAATCACCAAGAGACTCCAGCGCCGAACCTGCCATTGTCGACATCGTCGGCGTCGGGTTCGGTCCGGCCAACCTCGCGTTGGCCATTGCTGTCGAAGAACACAATGCAAATTGTGCGGCCGTTGATCGGGTGAACGCGCGGTTCTTCGAAAAGCAGTCTCAGTTCGCGTGGCATCCCGGGATGCTGCTCGACGGTGCCACCATGCAGATCGCGTTTCCGAAGGACCTGGTGACGTTCCGGAATCCACAGAGCGGATACAGCTTCTTCTCGTATCTGTTCGAGCAGGGTCGACTGGTCGACTTCGTCAACCACCAGACCTTCTTCCCCACGCGCCACGAATTCAACGACTACCTGTGCTGGGCAGCTCGACGAGTCGACGCGGACGTGCAGTTCGGTACAACCGTCGACGGGGTCGAGGGCATCAAGAACTCCGACGGCGTTGTCGATCGCTTTGCGGTTCGCACCGCCGACGGTGAAACGGTGATCGCGCGCAACATCGTTGTCGGAGCCGGACTGAAAGAGCGGATCCCGGAGTGGGCGACGCCTTCGTCGCGGTGCTTCCACAATCACCAGTTCCTCTTCCATCTCGAAGCAATGCCGGAGCCCGTACACAACCGGTTCGTCGTTCTCGGCGCCGGCCAGAGTGCCGCGGAGATCGTGGACTACCTGCACGCGAACTACCCGAACGCCGAAGTTCACAGTGTTTTTGCCCGCTACGGCTACAGCCCGGCAGACGACAGCCCGTACGCGAACCGCATCTTCGATCCCGAAGCCGTCGATCAGCTGCACGGTGCAGACGCCGCGGAACGACGCCGACTTCTCGATTTGCACCGCAGTACCAATTACTCGGTCGTCGACATCGAACTGATCAACAAGCTGTATGCCACCGAGTATCAGGAGATGGTTCGTGGGCCGCGGCGACTGTTCATGCGTCGGGCCTCGGAGATCACGAGTGCCGTGGAGACCGAATCCGGCATCGAACTGGCTGTCCGTAGCAATCTCGACGGCTTGACCGACACGCTGGCGTGCGACGCACTCATTCTGGCCACGGGTTTCACCCCGGCACCTCTGGACGATTTGTTGGGTGAACTCGTGCCGGATTCGTCCGTTCCGCGTAACGTCAGTCGGGATTATCGACTGGCTGTAACGGAGGACGTGACAGGCGGTATCTATCTGCAGGGTGGGACAGAACAGACTCACGGATTGACGTCGTCGCTGCTGTCGAACGTGGCAGTGCGGGCGGGGGAGATTCTGGCGTCGGTGCTGAGCCACCAGAACCGAACTGGTGCGCTTGCTAGTCTGGGCGCACAAGACACGTACGTAACGAGTGAGGCGAGATGAGCACTAACCCTTTCGATGACGAAGACGGCCGCTTCTACGTGCTGGTGAACGACGAGGACCAGCACTCGCTGTGGCCCACGTTTTCCGAGGTCCCCGCCGGCTGGCGAGTGGTGTTCGGTGAAGACAGCCGCAAGGCGTGCCTCGAATACGTCGAGGCCAACTGGACCGACATGCGTCCGAAGAGCCTGCGTGAGGCCATGGAAGCCGATCAGGCTGCCGGTGGAAAGCACGCAGTCGAGAGCTGATTCTCTCACCGCTCGGAACCCCCCCGAGTGAACAGAAAAGAGCTGGGCACCGTCAGGTGCCCAGCTCTTTCTGCTTGAACGACGCCTACTTCTCGGTGACGGGAACTCGACGCCTGCGCTTGCGGACCATCGGGCGACGTAGCGAGTCCACGCGCATCAGAATCCGTGGACGACGCAGCGTGCGCGCTCCCCATTCGCCGAGCGTGACGCCCGCGGCCAGGGCGCAGCCGATGCCGAAGGCCGACAGCAAGGCAGTCAATCCGATCAGTACCTGGTCGTTGAGCAGCGCGTACAGGCCTCGGTACAGCGACAGACCGGGGAGCAGCGGAGTGATGCCTGCGACCGCGACAACCAGCGGAGGCGTCAGTGCGCGGCGAGCCATCAGACCACCGGCAAGACCGACCACGGTTGCGGCGATTGCGGCGGCGATCACGGGACCGACGTCGAGTGTCTGCACGAAGATCGACACACCACTGCCTGCCGCACCGCCCAGGAACGCCGCGGTGAGTGCACGCCTCTCGGCGTAGCAGGCGAGCGCGTAGAACACCGACGCACACGCACCGGAGAGCATGAGGATCGGCAACTGCGTGATGGTGGAGACTTCCACATTGATCGGTGGAAGCGTCGAACCCAACATCCCGGTCATTCTCAACGAGATTGCGACGCCCGCGATGATGCCGCCCGTCATCATCACCACTTCGAAGAATCGCGCGACAGCTGTAATGGGTGCACCCATGATCGCGTCCTGGACCGAGCCCACCAACGACAGCCCGGACAGTAGAACGACCACTCCGGCCGCGATGACCAACGACGGCCGGATACTGATCCCCAGCTGGTCCTGAAATGTATAGAGCGTGGCGGCGGGCGCAGCCGCGATGAGACCACCGACAACCTGCTGGAAGAAGAACGGTAATCCGAACCGGTTCAGTACGCGGTTGACTCGATCGATGACCATCGTCGTCAGAAACGCGACTGTGGCAACGAGGAACCCGCCGCCGAGCAGGACGGAGACCGAAGCCGCCATCGCAGCCCAGGCCATGGTCGCGGTCCATCGGTTGTACGGGTGCGGCGCCGTCGTGATGGCTGTGAGCGCGTCGTGCGCTTGGTCCGGTGTGATCGCCTCACGGCGGATACGACGTGTCAGACGGTCGACGGCCGCCAGCCGCGTGAAGTCC
This sequence comes from Rhodococcus sp. WY5, assembly GCF_018588185.1. Taxonomy (NCBI): domain Bacteria; kingdom Bacillati; phylum Actinomycetota; class Actinomycetes; order Mycobacteriales; family Nocardiaceae; genus Rhodococcus; species Rhodococcus sp. WY5. Next base: position 128,168 of record NZ_JAAMPR010000001.1, on the reverse strand, counting down.
ATCGAGCGGTAGTGGACGATGCGCATCGTGCTCGCCGGCGGTCGCGTCGGGCCGCGATAGGCAGAGAGCACAATCGAGTTGTAAGTGACGTCGACGTCACACTGGGCAAGGCCGTACGTGGCGGCGATGAACTGCACCTGCTCAGCGGTGTCCATGGCCGCGGTTCCGGATGCGAGGAGGACTTCGCCCACCCGAACCGCGAGGTCCAGGACCTCTGCGACGACGGCGTCGTCTGTCAGGTCGATCGGTTGAAGCGGTGCGGGAGCCGACGTGACCGTGTCGACGGTGGCTTGCCGGTTTCCCGTCAGGCGTGTGAGTACTTCGGTGAATTTCGCCATCAGGGGGCGGAGTGGGAGTTGCGCATGGGGCCCACGCTATCTAACGTGACCCGCGCGCGGCCACCGTGACGGCTTGGATATGATGGCTCCGCAAAGTCAGTCGCGGCAACGCGTCGGTCTTCGCCTCCTTAGCTCAGTGGTAGAGCACTCGCCTTGTAAGCGAAAGGTCGTCGGTTCAATCCCGACAGGAGGCTCCGAAAGAGGAGGCACTCACCAATGTGGTGGGTGCCTCTGTATTTGCTGAGGTGCCGATAGGCGCCCGGTTCAGTTGGTCTCGGGCTTGTTCGTAGCCTGGCGCGGGTCGATCGCGCCGTCGATGTACTGCTGGGCGATCACTCGCAGTTTGACGTTGCTGCGCTGCGAGTCCTGGATGAGAATGCGGAAGGCTCGGTCGGCGTCGACGTGGTGGGTGCCCATGATGATGCCCTTGGCCTGTTCGATGACGCCTCGCGATTCGAGTGCTCGCTCGAGGTCCATTGCGTGCTTTCTGGCGATGTCGAGGCGCTGCGAGCTGTGCAGCGCGTAGGCCGAGGTCACGGCGAACAGTTGGAGCAATGCCACGTCGGCGCCGGTGAAACCTCGGAGGTCGTGGCTGTAGAGATTGAGGGTTCCGAGCGGGCGTTCCCGGCCAGGCAGTGGCATGGACAAGAAGCTGACGGCGCCGACTGCCTTTGCCGCGCTTGCGAATTGAGGCCACCGGCTGTGGGCTTCGCTGGCATGTGCGCGGACAACGGTTCCCGTGCGTGACGACGTCACACTCGGTCCGTAGTCCAGTCGGAATTGGATCGAGTCGACGGTGCGAACAAGTTGGTGGGTGGCGGCTACGGTTCGGAATGTCGTGTCCGAACCGCCGATGGTAATTCCGGCCATGTCGGCGTCGGCGATGAGATCGACGGCATGCCTGCAGACTTGTTCGAGAAATTGCTCGGCCTGGGCATGTGGATCGAGGTGCGCGTACAGCGATTGCAGGGCGTCCGAGGCGGCGTCCAGGCTGTCCTGCGACGCGGAATTTCGGCCCCCGGTGGGGCCGCGGTGTCCTCTGGCGATGCGCGGCGCCGTCATTGTCTCAACCACCCTTCCCCATCACGTCGCAGGCATGTCCGATTCGTCTCATTGTTGCACCGGACTAACTGTTGTGCACTCTGTTTCGGTGGACAAGTGTCTGATGGGGCGGACGGTTATGTGAAGTGGTCTGCGTATGCCCAATCGTGATGTTTGATTCGGCCGTTAGCGGGTAGTGCGCCGATCTTGGAATTATGTTGTCCTGCAACAGTTAACGTGGAAACTGCGACCGGGGTACAAGTTTTCTCCGCAATGGCGCGCAGGTCACGAACTTGGCCTATTGTCAGCGCCAGCGCACAATCTTGTACGCGTAACCCGTAGACAGTGAAGGGGATACGACGATGAACGGACTGATCGCGGCTCTGAACAGTGGAATGACCGTTGGCCTGGCCAACACGATCCTGACTTTCGGCGGAATCATCATCAACCTCAACATCGTGATCAACAACTGACCGCGTAATCGGCGAGTAACGGTTTGTTATGCCGATTCGATCGGAAGGTCCGGCCCTGGGCGGTCGCTCTTGCTCTTGAGCCACCGATTGGGAAGTTTGCCGGCAAGTTCTCCGAGTGGACCGACTGCAGCGCTGAGGATTCCGACGGTTTCCTGAAGGACCTCGATGCTCGCGCTCATCCGCTCGAGGTTGGGAGCGAGGGAAGTCAAGGTGTCGGACAGTGCAACGATCTGGTCAAGCGGGCCGCCTTCGGCGATGAGCCGTTCGAAGGCGCCGTTCTCTGCCAGGAGTGTTTCGAGGATGCCGTTCTCGGCCAGTGCGCGATCGATGACACCGTCCTTGGCAGTCAGGCGTTCGACGGCACCGTCTTGCGCTGTCAGGCGTTCAAGCGGACCGTCCTCCGCCATCATTCGGTCGAGGAGACCGTCCGGCGCGAGCAAGCGTTCCAATGCGCCGTTCTCGGCGAGCACCCTATCCAGCGGTCCGCCGGGGGCAAGAAGTCTTTCGAGTGGTCCGCCGGGAGCGAGCAGTCGTTCGAGAGTGCCGTCGGGTGCAGTCAGTTTGTCGACCGGGCCGCCGGGAGAGAGAAGTCGATCGAGTGGCCCACCGGGGGCCAAGGCCTGCCCGATGGGCCGATCGTCAGCGGTGAGCGATGACAACTGCTGGATCATCTGCATGGGTCCGCGGGGGCTTGCCAAGCCGGCAGCACCCGCCGTCACGGCGCCGGTATTACCGACGGCGATACGAACTGTCGTGACCGTCAGCTCGGCGATTCCCAAACTGATCTCTGCGGCTGCAATGCCCGCGCGTAGGGGAAGCGTGAGCATCTCCAGCAGTTTCATGCGTTAACTGTAACCGGTAACACACAAACACTCACCAGGATCGCCGGTCAGTGAAGGACCTTCAGACCGACGACACAGCCGACGATGCCCAGGATCAGCAGTATCTTGACGATCGACGTGGACTCCGCGCCGGTGATCATCGCATATCCCACAGTCAGGGCGGCGCCGATGCCGACCCAGACCGCGTAGGAAGTCCCGATGGGAAGGGTACGCATTGCATACGCGAGGCCGGCCATACTGACGATCAGGCCGAGGACGAAGACGATGGTGGGCGACATCTTGCTGAATCCGTCGGACTTACCGAGTGCGGTAGCCCAGACAGCTTCGAAAAGTCCGGAAATGACGAGCACGATCCATGCCATGGTGAACAACTCCCAAGGCACCGTCTTTTCGCTGGCCGGGTACGGTGCGCTCGTCCGGATGTCGTCGTTGACCACCCAACCATAGCAACAGAATTCTGCGTTCCGACCCGATCAGCTGGCGATTTAGGTCACCACCGCCGTTCGAACCCGCTTCAGATGGATGGTCGACACGGCCACCACGATCGTCGCCGTCGCAGCGAGAACAGTCAGAGGAATCGGCGTGTTCACGGCGGCCGGTCCGTGTTCGACGAGCACACCGGTAGACCACCCGAATTCCCGCGAGCCCGGGTCCAAGAAGGTCGGTGAAACCGAGAACAACGTGAAAGCGACGGGCAACATCGCCCCGCTCGAGACTGCTCCGACGGCAACAGGCATGCATGACGTGACGGCCAGTCCCAGCGCAAGCGGGAGGACGAGGACGTAGGCAACCGTGGTCGGGGCGGCATCCAGCAATCCCGAGAGTGCAGTCACGGCAAGGAGTCCCAGCCCGAGTTGCGGCATCGGTCTTCTCCAGTCGACGACGACGCCCAACGCCAGGGCAGCAGCTCCCGCGGGCATCGCCCAGGTCCAGTCGGATGGAAAGGAAATCGAGCTGACCGAAACCGCGCTGACTGCCATTCCGACGAGTACGAAACGACCGTCGTGTGGCGGCAACCGCCAAGCCAGTGCGACGGTAACGGCAACCGCCAATACCACCGCGATCACCCATGACCCAGGTGATGTCGTCGAGCCCAACCACACATAGAGAGCCGTGAATACCAGGGGCAGAACAACTCCCAGCTTCACCAGGCGTGCGTCGATGTCGCCCGGCTCCTGATTCGGTCGTGAGAGTGCGGCGACTCCACCCACGAGAAGAGTTGCGGCGAGCAGAATCCAGACGGGAACCGTGGACGGCACGGGGTAGGAATCGCCCGGAAGTGTGAGCGACCACCTGGGGACGCGATCGCGCCACAAGTCCGCTGCGCCGAAGTACAGGGTCGTCGTGGTTACGCCGAGTCCGAGAGCGGTTTGTGCTCCGCGGTGACCCTTCGTCGGAAATGCCGCTGCCGCGAGGAAAGCGCCTGCTCCGATTGCGTTCAGAGTCACCGAAATCTGGGCGGAGACGGGGACGAATGCAGGTAGCGCGATGGCGAGGGCGCCGACTACAGCGAAGACACTCGCGAGACCGCCACGTCCCCAGCGATGCAGTAGCGCTACGCCGACGGCCGCAACCACCGCGGCAGTTGCTCCCGCCCACTGCGGCGTGATCACCACCGAGATAACGCCGGCGTCGGAGAAGGAGAAGTCGTCAACTCGGGACTCGGCCACTGCGTACGCGGCCACCACACCGCCGACCAGCGCGGACGCCACAGGACCGTAGAGCTGAGCGATTTGAACTGGGCTACGTTGCTGCATAATTCGTCGAATTTTTGCACAACTCGCCGATACGACTTATCGTCACATCGCCGTGCGGATCCATCCACACCGGTTCCCCGTCCCGAAGTCGAGGAACCAGCAGATGGCGTCCTCGACTCGGCCACTGAACGAAGTCGTAGCCGGCCAAATTTGTCTGAACTGCGTCGGCGACCCACACCGCAGCGTCCGCGAATGCAGTCTCCATCGACCGTGCGTTGAAGTAGCTGAATCCGCTGATGTCACGTGTGCCTTGCCAGCCGATCGAAGCCTGGATCCTTGCCGGGATCCTGCTGTCAGCTTTTCACCTGCACCCGGCCGTTCACAGGAAGCTCCCAGGGAACATACAGCGGGAATCCAGTGGCAGGGGAGAAGATGGTTCTCGTGACCGACAAGACCCCCGAAGCCCGCATCCTCGTTGTCGACGACGAACCCACCATCGTGGAGTTGCTCTCCGTGAGCCTCCGATTCCAGGGTTTCGAGGTGGCAACTGCTTCGAGCGGCGCCCAAGGCCTGGACGTCGCACGGACATTCCGTCCCGACGCGATCGTTCTCGACGTCATGATGCCCGGGATGGACGGCTTCGGTCTGCTTCGACGCCTGCGCGCCGACGGTGTGGACGCGCCCGTCCTGTTTCTGACGGCGAAGGATTCGCTCGACGACAAGATCAGCGGCCTGACCCTCGGCGCGGACGACTACGTGACCAAGCCGTTCAGCCTCGAAGAAGTCGTGACGCGGTTGCGGGTCATCCTGCGCCGCGCCGGTCGCGGGGTCGCGCCGGAGCAGTCGCCGCGGGTGAAGTTCGCCGACATCGAACTCGACGACGACACCCGCGAGGTCTGGAAGAAGGGCGAGTTGGTTGCACTCTCGCCCACCGAGTTCACACTGCTCCGATACTTCATGGTCAACGCCGGGACGGTTCTCAGCAAACCGCGGATTCTCGACCACGTCTGGAATTACGACTTCGGTGGGGAGGTCGGAGTTGTCGAGTCCTACGTTTCCTACCTGCGGCGCAAGGTGGACACGGGGGAGACACCGCTGATTCACACATTGCGTGGGGTCGGCTACGTGATGCGTGAACCGCGGCAATGATCGCCGCCGCGGAAAACGATCAGCTTCCGAAGCGGGGTCGTTTCCGTCTCCATTCACTGCCGCTGCGCTTCACCCTGGTTGCGGCCTTGCTGGTGTTGGCCGCGCTGGGTCTGTTGGCGTCGGGTGTAGCGGTCACTTCTGCTCTCGAGAATTCACTGACCCAGCGAACCGACAAAACGCTGTACGAAGCGGTCGACGGTTGGGCAAAGCCGCACAGCAGAGATCTGCAGCCGCCCAGTGACGTCGGCCCGGGCACCCGCCCACCCAGCCCCTTCTTCGTTCGGACCGTGACCCCGGACGGACGGGTGATCATCCTGAACGACAAGTCGACGACGACCGAACCCGACCTGTCGAAAGATTCCACCAACGGCCCGATCACCGTCGGATCGAGCGACGGTTCGGACGTGAACTGGCGGGTTCTCACGACGGTCCGCGACGGCACGACCACGACTATCGGTGTGCGACTGACGGATAACGAGCAGACCGTCGACGACTTGGTCGGCCTGCAACTCGGCATCGGCCTGGTTGTCCTGCTGATCCTCGGCGGCGCAGCGTATTTCGTGGTTCGTCGGAGCCTCCGTCCGCTTGTCGAGGTGGAGGAGACTGCCGCTGCCATTGCCGCCGGCGACCTTCATCGACGTGTTCCGGAGCGCGATGACCGCACCGAGGTCGGTCGACTGTCCGTGGCGCTCAACGGAATGCTCGCGCAGATTCAACACGCATTTGCCGCGACCGAGGCTTCGGAGGAATCGGCACGGCGTTCCGAGGAGAAGATGCGTAGGTTTGTCGGCGACGCGAGCCACGAGTTGCGCACACCCTTGACGACTATTCGTGGGTTCGCCGAGTTGTATCGCCAAGGCGCCATGACTGATACGGAAACGCTGATGAACCGGATCGAGGGCGAGGCGTCGAGGATGGGACTTCTGGTCGAAGATCTGCTCATGCTGGCAAGACTCGACGAACAGCGTCCACTCGAGAAAAAGCCTGTGGATCTGCTTGCAGTTGCGGCGGATTCGGTACAGGCGGCACGAGCGATCGCACCGGATCGAACTGTCGAACTTCAGATGGCCGGCGGCCCAGGCCTGCCCGAAGTGCATGGTGACGAGGCCAGGCTGCGTCAGGTAGTTGCCAATCTGGTGGGCAACGCGATCAAACACACTCCGCCGGATGCGCAGGTCACCGTTCGTGTCGGTACGACCGAGAACTCCGCGGTGGTCGAGGTTTCGGATACCGGTCAGGGTTTGAGTGACGAGGATGCCGCGCGGATCTTCGAGCGTTTCTACCGCGCCGACACCTCTCGCACCCGTGAGACCGGGGGCGCCGGTCTCGGCCTGTCCATCGTTTCGGCTTTGGTTGCAGCGCACGACGGAACCGTCAGCGTCGAGACCTCCCTCGGGCAGGGGACGACGTTCCGCGTCGAATTGCCGCGTGACCCGAAGGACGACTGACGCCGGATTGCCGCAACCGGTCCCCTCAGAAGTAGGTGTGCACCGTGCCGACGACGCGGTAATCCGAATCGACCTCGGGAATCAGTGACCACTTGTCGAATGTGGTGCAGGGATGCGAGATTCCGCAACCGAGCAGATCGCCGACCTTCACGTCGAAGTCATCCGGAACGTCGACGTACGCGTGCTGGTCGTTGAGTGCGGTGATCGTCAGCTCTCGCGCTGATCGGTTGGATCCGTCGCGTCGGCGCCACAGGACTATGGGAAAGCCTGCGTCGGAACCGACATCGCGGCGGCCGAAGCCCAGGATCACCCGTCCGGGTTCAGGTATGGAGAGCACTACGCCCCAGACCTCTGCGGCTCCCTGCAGAGTTCGCGGACCGTCAGCCCACGGCGAAGTTTCGGCATAGAGACCGTGATCGTGAGTGATGTAGCAACCGCTGCGCAGCACGATGCGTACACCGTTGTCGAGTGCCCATCGGCCGGCCAGCTCGCGTACAACCAGATCGTGAAACGCACTGCCGCCGAAAGTGACCAGTGGCTGGGGAGCCTTCGCGGAGTTGTTCTCGAACAGGTTCTCGGCCACACAGATTTCCGTGAAAACCCGCGCGGATTTGAGATACGAATCGACGGAGATACGGCGGGCTGCTACCGAGGCTCCGGGCATCATGCCCTCGAACCCCTCGACTCCGGTGAGTATCAACGAAGGTGCCTGCGATGCTGCGCGTGCGACGTCGAGTGCTTGCTCGACAGTGCGAGCGCCCGCGCGTCCGCTGTCGTAGCCGAGTTCGACGAGAACCCGGATACGGCTGGCCGGTGAGACTTTCGCGATCAACTGTTCCATCAGGCGGACGCTCTCGACCGAGTCCACGAGGGTGGTGACGAAGAAATCGGGGTCGGTGGCCTGGGCGTCGCAGATCCACCGAATACCGGCGGGATCGAGAACCTGGCTGGCGATGATGATGGTGTCCACACCGAACTCACGCAGAATGCGTGCCTGCGCAACGGTTGCGGCTGTCATCGCCCAAGCCCCGGCGTCGAGTTGCCGTCGAACCAGTTCGGGGCTCATCGTGGTCTTCGCGTGAGGCGCCAGATCCACATCGTGGTCGGAGCAGAACTGCGCCATGAGGTCGACATTGTGCGCGATCGCTGCACGGTTGAGTGTCATCACGGGTAGCAGGAGGTTGCCGTCGAGTGCCGAGATCCCCAGCGGCTCGAGGTCGGAACCGTCGCGACCTTCGAGGTCGGTGCCGAAGGCCTTGTGCTGCCAACCGATCGGGGGGTTCGCGAAATCCGTCATGGCATCGATTGTGCCGTTGATTGCAGACGATGTGTTCATGTGTGGTGACTTTCTGTCAGAACTATGCAGGTCAGAATGAGATCCGGCTACGAGCGGCGTACCGGGCGACCAGGCAACGCGTCCTGGACCACGACACCGTCTTCGACGACGGGTACTCCGCCGACCAGCACGCGGCTGATACCGGTGGAGGGGCGGGTGCCGTCGATGTACGTGGCGTTGTCGGTGATTCGCTCGGGGTCGAAAACGAGGATGTCCGCGTCGCTACCGGGGCTGATCCGGCCTTTCGTCGCCATCGAGGGAACCGACTCCTCCAGAATCTGCGCAGGGATCAACGAGCAGCGCGCGATGATCTCCGACAGCGACAGCAGCCGACGCTCGCGGTACAGCGTACGAATCGCACGTGCATAGGTGCCTGCGCCGCGGGGGTGGCCGAGTGCCTTCTCCGGCAGTGGCCACTGCAATGAGTCGGCAGGCGAACGGCCGGGCCAGGTCAGTGGCATCGCGTCGCTCGCGATGGCGGCGCGATCGAAAGTCATCGCCCGTTCGAGGAATTCGCGCTGCACGGTGTCGTTCTCGTCGAGGAACTCCACCAGCACCAACCCACCGGGGTCGGTGGCCCGAAGATGTTCCAGCTGCTTGCGGTCCGCGATACGTTCACCGGTGGGTACGAATGTCAGCGACCGTGGTGTCAGATTCATCAGGTGCAGCTTGTCGGGATCGAGAAACGCAGCTCCGACGGCCGTCGACCCGGAACCGTACGGATACGCCTCCGTCGTGACGCGCGATCCGGCTGCCTGAACCTGCGCCACCACCGACAGCGCGTGGTCGACGTGCATTCCCGAGGTGCTGTTGACGTGGCAGTAGTGCATGTGTGCGCCGGTTTCGGCTGCTGCACGGGCGATTTCGACGGCACCATCCACCGGGCTCGACGGATCGGCCGAGATGAGCGGGCGCGCATGGGTATAGGTGGGAACGCCGGCTCGGGCCGCGAGATCCGCCACCTGTAGGTACTCCACCGGATCGGATTTCGGCGCGTACCCGACCACCACGCCGATGCCGAGAGCGCCTGCGGCCAGATCGTTTTCGAGGAGTTCGAGAATGTGGGCGCGCTGGGAGGCGGTGGGCTCGCCCCGCCAGCTCGGGGAACCGAGATGGTGCAGGAGCGTTCTGATGTCGCCGTCGGGATCGGCCCCTGAGAGTTCGATCATTCGGGCGTGCGCCCACGACGTCGCGTAGCCGTAGTTGATCGGGCGGCCCTCGGCGCCGGCCCGGGCATATGCCTTTGCAACAGGAATGACGCCGGCTTCCAGTTCGAGGGCCGTCGTGACTCCGTCCAATGCCTGAAGTCGCTGCTCGGCGATTTCCTGTCCGTGGCTGTGCAGGTCGATGAATCCGGGGCAGATGACCTGACCGGTCACGTCGATCGTCTGCCGGGCTTCGATCGCGTCGCGACCCCACGCCGAGACCTTGCCGTCGGTGATCGCGATGCCCCGAACCTCGTCGGTCCCCGATGCGGGATCGACGACACGGCCGCCGGTGAACACGATGTCGTGGACCTGCATCAGCGCTGCACTCCTGTCGTTGGTCGAACCGCCTGGCCCGGCGAATGTCCCGATGGTTTCACGGCTCGGGTATCGGATTCTGGTGTGAACGTCCCAAATGGAGGCCGACTCACCGTTCGAGCGGACAAGAAACGGATGCGCTCGAGTGTGAAGGTGAAAGCGAAGTTATCAATTCAGCCGATTGAGATCGATGGAGGACAGGAATGCACGTCTATATTTCGGTGGACATGGAGGGTATCGCGGGTATCGCGACGCTCGATCAGACGATCCGCGGCGGTGGCGGCTACCACCGTGCGCAGATGCTCATGACCGCCGAGACCAATGCCGCGATCGCCGGTGCGTTCGACGCCGGTGCGACGAGCGTCCTGGTCAACGACAGCCACGGAACGATGGACAATCTGCTTCACGCCGACCTGGATCCACGGGCGCGTCTGATCTTCGGAACACCGAAGATGCAGTGCATGGCGGAGGGACTGACGTCCGATCACGACGTCGCTCTGTTTGTCGGCTATCACGCACCAGCCGGTGGGCCCGGCGTCCTGGCGCACACGTTCTCGAGCTTGTTCGCCGACGTCCGCCTCGACGGCAAGTCCGTCTCGGAGACCGACGTCAACACCCTCTACGCTGCCACCCAGGGCGTTCCCGTCGGCCTGGTGACGGGTGACGACATCATCTGCGGCTTGGTCGACGCGGCATCGCCGACAACCGAGACCGTCGAGGTCAAGAAGGCACATGGATGGTCGGCAACCAATTCGCTGCCGCCGTCGCTGGCGTGCGAGCAGATCCGAGCAGGAGCCGAGCGCGCAGTGCGTAAGGCCGACACACTGAAGCCGGTCGAGCTGCGTGACGAATGGACCCTCGAGATCGTTCACCCCACCACCACGGGAGCTGAACTCGCCGAGGCTGTTCCCGGCTCGCGACGGATTTCGGATCGTACGATTTCGCACACACTCGGCAGCGTCGACGACATTCTCGGTCTGATCACTGTCAATGCCCGGCTTGCAGCCGCAGGCGTCTCGACGATCGTGGCAGTCGCCAATCGCACGTGATGAAGTAGCGACTCCATCGCGAAATGCCGCCGACGCCGTGTGCGCCGGCGGCATTTGTCATCTCCTGGGGCAGAACATGTTCCGACCGACCAAACGTTGCTTCGGCTATTGGTGAAACGGACCAATGCGGTAGACGTGTTCGCTGTCACACTTCATCAGTCTTTTCAATGTTCCAGTCCATGCGGCACAAGACAATTCGGGAGGCTTGATGAAGGCGGAACGCGTCACAGTGGAAGCACCGTCGCGGGTGAGCGACGGTTCGGTTCGAAAAATGATGGACAACAAGTCGATTCGTCGCACGACCACCGTTACGGTGGGGCTGCTCAGTACCATCTGGTTGATCGACATGGTGGATCGCGTCATGATCGGGCTTGCGCTTCCGATGATCGGCGACGAATTCTCGCTCAGCAGTACGCAGTTGGGTGGCGTGGTCTCGGTATTCGCGATCTTCTACATGCTCGGGCAGGTCCCCGGCGGAATGTTGGCCGACCGCTTCGGACCCAGGCCCCTGTTGATCGTTGCTTTGATCCTGTGGTCGGTGTTCACAGCGTTGACAGGGTTCGCGTGGGGTCTCGTCTCGCTGATGGTAATGCGTGCGATGTTCGGCATCAGCCAGGGGCTCTTTCCAGCGGCGTCGTTCAAGGCTTTGGCTGAGCGGACCCGTCCGAAAACCAGGGCGACCGCGATGGGTTTCATGCTCGGCGCCAACAACCTCGGCCCCGGCATCGCACCGCTGATCATCGCGCCGGTCCTCATGGCCGTGGGGTGGCGTGACGCGTTCTGGCTGGTGGCGATCGTCGGCGCAGTGATCGGCACGGTGGTGTGGTTGGTGCTGCCCGCACCGCTGGACACGGAAATCTCGGAAGATCCCGAGGCAGCCTTGCAACCTCTGGCGAGCGAGCACTCTCGCGCCGCCGTGTTCAAGTCCGCGTCGGTGTGGAAGTTCGCGATTCTGTTCTGCCTGGCCAACATGTCCGCGTACGGGCTGATGACCTGGGTGCCGAGTTATCTGCTCAACGACAAGGGACTCTCGCTGATCGACACGGGAATCTTTGCCGCAATCCCCTTCATCGTCACGGCGCTGGCCACGATTGTGGGCGGGCGGTTGGTGGACAAGTACTTCCACGACCGGGCCAGGATCCTTCTGGTTCCGTGTATGGCCACGTCGGCAGTCCTGTTGTTCCTGATGACCACCGCTGACACCGTCGCGATGTTCACGTTCTACGAGACGTTGGCTCTAGGCATCAGCGGTCTGTGTTCGATGTCGATCTTCGCGATGCCGTTGCGGGCACTTCCGGCCGAATTCCTCGGTTCCGGAATGGGTTTGATCAACGGTTGTGGTCAGTTCGCCGGTTTCATCACCCCGCTCGTGATGGGATGGATGGTGGACCAGTTCTCGTACATGGCTGCATTCGGAGTCCTGGTCGGAGCGACGAGCGCTGCCGCATTGGTGGCCATGATCGTTCCGCAGACCCCGGCGAAATTCTGACAAGGAGACCGCAGATGTCGGCAACGGACGGCACACGAAAGATCGAAGACGACGTCGTCACCGATTTTTCCGAGAAGATGAGTTACGGGGCCTACCTCGGACTCGACACCCTCCTGGATTCGCAGCACCCGGTGAGCGAGCCGGAACACCACGACGAACTCTTGTTCATCATTCAGCACCAGACCAGCGAGTTGTGGCTCAAGCTGTTTCTCCACGAGATTCGGGCGGCCAGAGCAGCGATCGCTGCCGACGATATTCGGGTTGCGTTCAAGCGGATCGCACGTGTCAAACATATTCAGGCCACCTTGACCGAGCAGTGGTCGGTGTTGGCGACACTGACGCCGGCGGAGTATGCGGAGTTCAGGGGCGTTCTCGGCAACTCATCGGGGTTCCAGTCGTACCAGTACCGCGCCGTGGAATTCGTGCTCGGAAACAAGAACGCGGGCATGCTGAAGGTGTTCGAATCGGATCCGTCCGCCCATCGATTGTTGGAGACCCTGCTCGGGGAGCCGACACTGTACGACGAGTTCTGGCGGTACCTGTCCAGGCAGGGGTACGACGTTCCGGCGTCGGCTCTCGAACGAGACGTCAGCGCGCCCTACGTGCGAAACGACGAACTGATTCCGCTGGTCAAAGCAATCTACGAGAACGTCGAACAGCACTGGACGGCGTACGAGGCGTTCGAGGAGTTGGTCGACCTCGAGGAGAGCTTTCAGCTGTGGCGGTTCCGGCACCTTCGGACGGTGCTGCGGGTGATCGGCATGAAGAAGGGGACCGGCGGTTCGAGTGGTGGTGCCGGCTTCCTGCAACGTGCGCTGGAGTTGAGCTTCTTTCCCGAGCTGTTTGCCGCCCGAACAGAGATCGGTACCTGACACACCTGCTTGATGGCACCCAGCTGTTCGTGACACACGACGAATCCGAGCCCGAAGGACAGGAGTCTTGGACAAGATCCGACAGGGTCGCTTCGACCAAGCTTGACTGCGAAGTTGCAAGTCGGTGACAGGAGAGCGTCGGAGTGGACAAGAAATCAATGGTGGCAGACCTGGCGGCGTTGGTAACCGCTGAGTCGCCCAGTTCCGATCTCGGCGCAGTCGATGCATGTGCGGACGTGGTGGCCGAAATCGGCGAACGCCACCTCGGAAGCACCCCCGAACGTATCCGCATCGACGGGCGTCAGCACTTGCGTTGGTCGTTCGGCGCGGAGCCGAAGGTGATGCTCCTGGGCCATTTCGACACCGTCTGGCCGCTCGGAACGCTCGCGGAGTTGCCCTGGTCTGTCACCGACAACATCGCCACCGGACCCGGAGTCTTCGACATGAAGGCCGGCATCGTCCAGCTGTTCCATGCGCTCGCATCGCTTCCGTCGCTCGACGGGGTGGTCGTGCTCCTCAATTCCGACGAGGAAATCGGCTCCCCGACCTCGCGCGCACTGATCGAGGAGCAAGCACGTCAGGTCGACGCGGTGCTGGTCCTCGAAGCCGCAGCCGACGGCGCAGTGAAGACCGCGCGCAAGGGTATGTCGCTGTACTGCGTCGACATCGAGGGACGCGCTGCACACGCCGGACTGGAACCGGAACGAGGTGTGAACGCTGTAGTGGAGCTCGCACACCAGATTCAGGCCGTGGTGGAGCTCGCGGACCCGGCGGCGGGAACGTCGGTGGTTCCGTCCGTGATCAGTGGCGGCACGACCACCAATACCGTTGCAGCGCAAGCACAACTGTGGTGTGACGTTCGAATGTGGTCCGCGAAGGAACAGGAACGCATCGACCGTTCGATCCGTGCACTGACACCGGCGCTGGCCGAAAGCCGAATTTCGGTATCCGGAGGACCCAACCGTGGGCCACTGGAATCAGCGTCTTCGGAGAAGCTGTACTTTCTCGCTCACCAGGTCAGCAGTGAGAGCGGGTTGGGAATGCTTCGCGACTGCGCAGTCGGCGGTGCGTCGGACGGAAATTTCACCGCTGCAGTCGGAACTCCCACGTTGGACGGCCTCGGTGCCGTCGGCGGTGGTGCCCACGCAGCGACAGAACACGTAGAGATAGATCAGATGATCCCGCGCGCCACCTTGTTGGCCGGTCTGGTGACTCGAATCCTGGAAGGAGGACTGTGACGATGACGTCGCCGAACAATGTCCAACGCAAGACCGTTCAACCATTCGGAGGTGTATCGCCTTCACGGATGCGGCAGGCAATCAGCCAGGCCGAGCAGGCCGCTCTGCTTGCATGTGTGACTATCGAAACCGTCACCGGGCATGCCGAGTTGGAACAGGTATTCGGTCTGTTCGAGAAGGTATGGCAGCCGGAGAGCGGTAACCCTCCCGTCCATCGGGACATGATGAAGGCGCTCGCACACTCCGGTAACTACGTCGCCGGCGCGTTTCGTGGCGGGGATCTGATCGGCGGCTCGGTTGCATTCTTCGAGGAACCGCAACACCGTTCGTTGCATTCGCACATCACGGGGATCCTCCCGAACGTGCAGAACGGGCACATCGGCCTCGCGTTGAAACTGTTCCAGCGTGCGTGGGCACTGGAACGGGGAATTCTCCACGTGCGGTGGACTTTCGACCCGCTCGTCGCACGCAATGCCTACTTCAACGTCTCGAAACTCGGTGCGTTCCCGATCCAGTATCTGCCGCGTTTCTACGCGCCGATGAACGACAGCCTCAACGGCGGCGCAGACAGCGACCGGTTGTTGATCGACTGGGAAATCGGTAGTAGCAAGGTTGCCGACGTCGTCGCCGGTTCGGGAGAAGTCCCGACTCCCGAGTCCTTGGGGGCGAGCGAACTGCTGTCCGTCTCCGAAGCCGGCCTGCCCGTGTTGAAGTCGACCAAGAATCGATTCGTCACGGTGGCTACACCGAATGACGTGTACACACTGCGTAAGTCGGACCCGACGGCAGCGAACGACTGGCGCCTGGCAGTCCGCGAGACTCTCGGTGGTGTGCTCGCCGAGAACGGAGTGGTTCTCGCAGTTACCAGAACCGGAAAGTACGTGCTGGACCGTGCGCCGGGAACACAGGCAGGCAGGACAACAGCGGAGGTTACATCGTGAAGATCGAAGGAGTTGAATTACGCCGGGCGGCAATGCCGTTGAAAGCGCCGTTCCGTACCTCGTTCGGCACCGAGACCACCAAGGACGTGTTGTTCGTCAAGGTCGTCACCTCGGAGTCGGAGGGCTGGGGCGAGTGCGTGGCGATGTCCGAGCCTCGCTACTGTTCCGAATATACGGACGGCGCCGCCGAAGTCCTTCGTAAGTTCCTGATTCCGTCTCTGGGTGAACTCACCGATCCCGACGTGCACGCACTGAGCGCGACGATGGAACAGTTCGCCGGGCACCCCATGGCCAAAGCGGCATTGGAAACCGCATTTCTCGACGCCGAGTTACGGGCTGCCGGGACGAGCATGTCTTCGTACCTGGGTGCAGTAGTCGATCGCGTACCCGCGGGTGTCTCGGTGGGTATCAAGAATTCGATCGATGAGCTGCTAGAGGAGGTAGGCGGGTTCCTCGATGCCGGATACCTGCGCATCAAACTGAAGATCGAACCGGGCTGGGACATCGAGCCGGTTCGCGCAGTCCGCGAGAGGTTCGGCGACGACGTGCTCCTCCAGGTCGACGCGAACACCGCGTACACCCTGGCTGACGCCCGCCATCTCCAGCGGCTCGACGACTTCGACCTCCTGCTGATCGAGCAGCCGCTTCCCGAAGAGGAACTGCGTGGCCACGCCAGGCTGGCCGAGATGATGCGGACGCCGGTCTGCCTCGACGAGTCGATCACCTCCGCGAAGGTCACCGCCGACGCGCTGGCAATCGGTGCGTGCAGCGTGGTGAACATCAAACCGGGACGTGTGGGCGGTTATCTGGAATCGCGTCGTATCCACGACGTCTGCAAGGCCAACGGAATTGCCGTGTGGTGCGGCGGAATGCTCGAGACCGGAATCGGCAGGGCCGCCAACGTCGCGCTTGCCGCGCTCCCCGGATTTGTCCTACCAGGCGATACATCGGCTTCCGACCGGTACTTCGCCGAAGACATCACCGAGCCGTTCGTACTCGACAACGGTTACGTGAAGGTTCCGGAAGGACCGGGTATCGGCGTCGAACCGATCCCCGACCTGCTCGAAGCAATTACCACGTCGGTCGAATGGATCGGCATGGATCGGCTTTGACGAATCACTATGACACACTTCGTTCACCGGACGAAGGAGTGATAGACGTGGGCACCGTACGACCTCGCATCAGTTTGGTGCGGCTTCTCGAAGACGTGGGAACTACGGTGCTGAATCCGGTTGTCGGCGACCCGGAGGCGGTCCAGGAGATCGCCTCGGTGGTCATTCACGACCCCGACGACGACTCACCCTCGACACCGGACTCCATGGTGCTGCTCGTCGGCGTCACCGGAGGCGAACGTATCGCGGAGTCCGTGGCCGGCCTGGCCGAGCGCGGAGTACGCGTGGTGGTCGCGCGAGTGACCACCGAGGTCAGCGATGCGGACCGCGAATCCGTCATCGCCTCGGGCGTCGTGCTGTTGGCCTTGGCGCGTGGCGTCTCGTGGGTTCAGCTGACAAGCCTGCTTCATTCGGTGCTCTCGGCCCGAAACGAAGTCGGGCACATCCACTCACGCGGAGGCGGCCCGGCCGGCGATCTGTTCGCCTTCGCCAACGCTGTCAGCGCACTTCTCGATGCGCCGATCACGATCGAGGACCGCAGCTCACGGGTCATCGCCTTCTCCGGCCGCCAGGAAGAAGGAGACGGTCCACGTATCGCGACCGTTCTGGAGCGGCAAGTTCCTGACCAGTACATTCGAGTGCTCGAAGAGGCCGGGGTCTTCGACCGGCTCTATCGCAGCGACGATCCGGTGTGGGTCTCGGCCGAGACCCTCGGTACCAAAATGGGTCGTATCGCCGTGTCCATCAGAGCCGGCGACGAGTTCCTCGGCTCCATGTGGGTGGCAACCGGTGAGCCGATGTCCGACGACCGGATGCGTGCTCTGCGCGATTCAGCCGGGTTGATCGCGCTGCAGATGTTGCGGTTGCGCGGCGGCGCCGACGCCGAGCGCCGACTGCGCGCAGACCTGATCGCAACCCTTCTCGACGGTGGGTCAGGTGCGGTCGACGCGATGAATCGCCTCGGCCTCGGGACCGGCCCCGCACTCGTGATGGCTTTGGGTCGTAGGTCTTTCGAAGGATCGTCGAAGCCGGACGATGCCGCCCACGTGGTGCGACTGACCGACGCTCTGGCCATGCACCTCGGCGCCGTCCACTCGCAGTCGGCGGCAGCCTTGGTCAACGGAACCGGCTACGCGGTGCTGTCTGTACGAGGGCATTCCCCGGCCGAAGCCGAGTTGCAGGCGTTCCGTGTGGCCTCGGACTTCCTGGACCGCACCGGAGCGTCCGGCGACACGATCATCGGGATCGGCCGGGTCGTGACCAGACCGGCGCAGCTGAGCCGATCGAAGCGCGACGCCGAACATGCCCTCGAAGTGTTGTTGGCGGGACGAGCGTCGGGCAGCGTCGCCACCTTCAGTAGCGTCCACGTCGATGCCATCCTGTTGGAGATCGCGTCGGAAGCTGCAGCCGAAGGGTTCTCGGACCTCGGACCGATCGAGGCGATCGCCAGCCACGACGCCGCTCATGCGACCTCGTTCGTGGACACTCTCGATGCGTGGCTCAACGCGTTCGGTGATGTCGGTGACGCCGCGGCGTCATTGCACGTGCACCCCAACACCTTTCGGTATCGCCTCAGCAAGTTGAAGGGTATGGCCGCGTTGGATCTCGACGACCCCAACGTCCGCTTCCGGTTGATGGTGCATCTTCGTCTGCGCGGTCCACGCTAGCTCGAAAGCCGAAAAATGCGGGTCGCACTGATTTCTCAGCGCGACCCGCATTCTTTGTCAGTGGGTTCGGATCAGCTGTTGTTGCGAAGTGCTTCGACAGCGATGCGGCCGACGGTTCCGATGGAGGCGTCGATCTTCGGGGCGCGGTGGGTGAGCTCGTGGGACTTGGTGAAGACACCGACGGCGTAACGCTTGCCGTCCGGGTACGCCACGACGCCGGCTTCGTTTCGTACCAGTCCCAGCGTTCCGGTCTTGGCGGCGACAGTGACCTCGTCGGGGAAACCGGACGAAAGGCGGTGCGGCCAGACCTGCTTGCTCATGATGGTTCGGACCTCTTCACAAGCCGATGCGGGGCCGGCTTCGTCCCTCCAGATTGCAGCCAGCAACATTGTGATCTCACGAGGAGTACTGGAATTGGAGCGGGCGGGATCCATGACGGAAATTGTCCGAAGAATTTCGATGGGGGGCATTTCCAGCAAGGTGCCCTTGTCGACGCCGAGGTCGTCGTAGACCGTCTTGAAGAGGCCTCGGCAGTCACGGACCAAGTTGGTCTTCTCCAAACCGAGCCCGCGCAGCGTTGCGACGATGTTGTCGAGTCCGAGACGTTCGTACAAGAAATCCGTGGCGGCGTTGTCGCTGAAGCTCATCATGAGCAGAGCGAGGTCTCGCCAGCTTGCAGTCACGTCGTCGGCGCAGCCGCCGATACCGATGCCGCCGGAGCGGAACTCGGCGGTCACCGTGGCGTGCTCGGTCGGATCAAGGGTGCCTGCCGCTACTTCACGGGCGTACTGAAGCACAACAGGAATCTTGAAAACGGAGGCGAGGATGACACCTTCGTCCGCGCCGTAGCCGAACTCTTCGCCGGAATCGATGTCGCGTTCGTGGACGTAGGCATCGGTCTTCGCTTCGGCGAGTACAGCAGCGATCTCCTGCTGTGCGCTCTCAACGTACGTGGCGGTTTCGGTCATTCGAGAAGCCCTTTCGTCGGTATCCATGTATCTGGGTTATTCGTGGATCTGACGATAGTGAGTCGACGACGGGGGGTCTTGTACGAATCGACGAAGGTTGGCGCACGGTTCGGTGCTGATGCGCCGAATCATCCGGGCGTCGGGGTGTTCTCCGGATCAGGACGCATAAGTTTCGAGGCGACATCCGACCAGTTCGGCGACGGCGCTGCGTCGCTTGTCGGAGACCACGCCTGCCAACAGGAGGGTGAACAATTCGTCGATACGGTCGTTCAAATCGCTTCGTCTGGTGAGCACGTTCGAAACCAGTTGAACGCCGGTGAATGCCGAGATCACCACGCGACCCACCGATTCCGGCTCCACATCGTCGCGGATGTCGCCTTCGAGCTTCGCGGCCTCGGCCAGTTTTCGAAGCTCGCGGATCCACGCGACGTACGGGCCTTGCGAACCGTCGGCAGAGGCCAACTCGAGGGTAAGTCGGATTCCCGCACGAACAATAGGCTCTGCGACGAGTTGGCGGCCCATCTCGTGGCACACCATGACGAGCTGTTCCAGTGCCGGTGCGCCTGTGGCTGCAACTGCGGTGAAGGCACTGATCGAGATCTGGTGCTGTTCTTCGATCACCGCCTGAGCCAGTTCGTCTTTGGACGAGAAGTGAAAATAGACCGCGCCCTTGGTCATCTGCGCCGCGGACACGATGTCATTCATGCTCGTGCTGCCGTACCCCGTGACTTCGAACCGATCAGCAGCACCTTGAAGAATCTGTCGGCGACTGATCTTGGCACGTTCCTGCATTGCTCCCTTGTCCTCCGACTGTTAACACGTGAACCAGTTTTAGGGCCCTAGGTCCCGGACCAGCGACCCACGGTAGCAGCGAATCTCGTGCTCGCGCGACAGCGCGAAACGGACTGTTCGGTGTGCAATCGCAGGTCACGGTCGGTAGGAGCGACAAATGCGACCGCCGCAACCTCCGTTGGAGGCTGCGGCGGGGAGTCCAGTTATCGGCCAGCGAAATTCGGTCGAAGGTATGCGATCAACGAGTCGAGACAGTTGCCTCGAAGCCGAGGTCGCGTAGCGCCGACTTGAGTTTGGTCTGTGCCTCGTCGAGAGATTCGGGTGACGGCGAGGTGTCGGCGCCACTGATGTCGAAGTTCCCCATGTCGTATGCGGGGAAAACATGAACGTGAAGATGCGGAACTTCCAGACCTGCGATGAGGAGACCCGACCGAGGCGCGTCGAACGCCTTCCGCACGGCTTGGCCGAGGTTGCGGGCAACAGCGGTGACCTTGGCAAAGAGTTCAGGATCCACGTCCTGCCACTGATCGACCTCGGCTCGCGGAACCACAAGCACGTGGCCCTGCGTTACCGGCGCGATGGTCAAGAACGCGACGACGTCCTCGTCCTCCCACACGAAACGTCCTGGTAGATCCCCGTTGATGATGGCACTGAAGACTGAAGGCATACCCCGAGATTAGCCCGCGTCCGGTTGCCAGGAAACTCCCAGGCTGGACGCAGGTTCGTCGGAGCCGGCCCGACAAATCTAGGACGTATGACGACAGAAGCCATGCAGACTGCGGGCAGCACGGACGCAGAGGAGGTCTCCGCGACGACTGTAGTGCTGGACGTGGTCGTCCCGGTATACAACGAAGAGGCAGGCCTCGAGACGTGCGTGCGGCGCCTGCGCCGGCATTTACGCACGCAGGTGCCATTCTCTGCACGAATTACCATCGCGGACAACGCCAGTGTCGACGGCACGTTGCCACTCGCACGTTCCCTCGCCGAAGAATTCGACGACGTCCGGGTCGTCCACCTGGATGCGAAGGGCCGTGGTCGAGCACTGCGGCAGGTATGGAGCGACTCCGATGCCGACGTGGTCGCGTACATGGACGTCGACCTCTCGACCGACCTCAACGCCCTGATGCCGTTGATTGCTCCGTTGCTCTCCGGACACTCGGACATCGCCATCGGTTCCCGGCTGGCACGATCGTCCCGCGTGGTGCGCGGCCCCAAGCGTGAGTTCATCTCACGTAGCTACAACCTCATCCTCCGAAGCGCACTGCATGCTCGCTTCTCCGACGCCCAGTGCGGATTCAAAGCCATGCGCGTCGATGTTGCACGGCAACTACTTCCGCTGGTGGAGGACACCGGGTGGTTCTTCGATACCGAATTGCTGGTGCTGGCCGAGCGAGCGGGCATGCGGATTCACGAGGTCCCTGTCGACTGGGTGGACGACCCGGACAGTCGGGTGGACATCATTGCCACGGCAGTTGCCGACCTCAAAGGTGTGGTCCGTGTCGGGCGAGCACTGTCTACTGGTTCCCTTCCATTGGCCGAGCTCAGGGCTAGTTTCGGACGTGAACCGTTGGTTCCCGGAGTTCCACGAGGAATGGTCGGGCAGCTCTCACGCTTTGCCGTGGTGGGAGTCATTTCGACGCTCGCGTACGCGCTGCTCTACCTCGCTCTGCACTCGATCATGGGTGCGCAGTGGGCCAACGCCGTCGCATTGCTGGTGACCGCGGTATTCAACACCGCCGCCAACCGGGCCTTCACCTTCGGGATCCGAGGGTCGGAAGGATCCGCTCGTCACCAGATGCAGGGCCTGCTCGTGTTCGGGTTCGGTCTACTGCTCACCAGCGGATCGTTGTTCGTGCTCGACGTCATGGCGCCCGATGCTTCCAAGCACGTGGAGCTTGCCGTACTCGTCATCGCCAATCTTGTTGCCACAGTCAGTCGATTCATCGCACTGCGCTGGGTGTTTCGCACCGCACAATCCGTAGGAGCCAATCGATGACCGCCACTGCAGGGACACTCGCCGCGCCGCTGCCAGCGCCGGAACCGCAACGTCAGGTGCGCTGGGAACCGTGGGCGCTGGGAGTGTTGTTAGTGGGCACCGGAGTTGCCTACATCTGGGGCCTGGGCGCGTCCGGATGGGCCAACTCGTTCTATGCCGCTGCGGTACAGGCAGGTTCGGTGTCGTGGAAGGCTTTCTTCTTCGGCTCCTCGGACGCTGCAAACTCGATCACCGTCGACAAGCCGCCCATGTCCCTGTGGTTGATGTCGCTGTCGGTTCGCATCTTCGGACTCAATTCCTGGGCGATGTTGGTGCCGCAGGCACTCCTCGGGGTCGGATCGGTTGCACTGTTGTGGGGAACGGTTCGACGGTATTTCGGTGCGGCCGCCGGCCTCCTCGCAGGCCTGGTACTTGCGCTCACACCCGTAGCGGCGCTGATGTTCCGGTTCAACAACCCGGATGCTCTGCTGGTGCTCCTGATGATCGCAGCAGTGTGGGCGATGATGCGCGCCGTGCAGGACGGCCGCACCCGCTGGCTCGTGTTGGTCGGTATCTTCTGCGGATTCGGTTTCCTGACAAAGCAATTACAGGTCATGTTGGTGGTTCCACCGCTGGCGCTCACCTATCTGATCGCCGGACCGCCGAAACTGGGTAAGCGCGTACTCCAACTGTTCGCGGCACTGGGCGGACTGATCGTCTCCGCCGGATGGTGGTTGGCAATCGTCGAACTGTGGCCGGCCGACTCGCGTCCGTGGATCGGTGGTTCACAGAACAATTCGATTCTCGAACTGACGCTCGGCTACAACGGGCTCGGGCGCTTGAGCGGCAACGAGACCGGAAGCGTCGGCGGCGGCGGAATGCGCGGTGCTGGTGATGCCGCGGCCGGCGCTGCTGCGGGCGGTTTCCCAGGTATGGGCGAGGCCGCAGGTGGTATGGCCGGGGGAGGTATGGCACCAGGTGGTGCGGCCGGCGGTGGTATGTGGGGGAGTACCGGTATTACCCGACTGTTCGAATCGGCCCAGGGCGGACAGATCGCCTGGTTGATTCCTGCTGCGCTGATACTTCTGGTGGCTGGAATCGTGCTGCGAGGCAGGGCACCCCGCGCTGATACACAGCGCGCGTCATTCATCGTCTGGGGACTGTGGCTGTTGGTGACCGGACTGACCTTCAGTTTCATGGCGGGAATCTTCCACGCCTACTACACCGTTGCGCTTGCGCCGGCGATCGCCGCGCTGATCGGTTCAGGATCGGTAGTGGCGTGGCGTCATCGTGACGTCCTCTGGGTTCGCATCATTCTGGCGGTGTTCTTGGCCGCAACCGTCGCGATGGCGTGGGTACTGCTCGGACGCTCGCCTACGTTCGTACCGTGGCTTCGCTGGACCATTCTGGTGGTCGGCATCGTCAGTGCCGTGGCAGTGCTGATTCCGGCAGTGACGCGAGGTCGATTGGCTGTGGCAGTGATTCTCGCAGCGATCTTCACCGGTCTGGCGGGTCCGACTGCATACGCGATCGACACGATCAATACTCCGCATACCGGTTCCATAGTTTCGGCCGGACCGAGCGTCGAAGGTGGAATGGGCGGGCCCGGCGGTGGCCGCGGAGGCTTCGGTGGATTCGGTGGCACGGCTGATGGCGGTAACCGTCGGACTGACGGGGCTGGGACCGGAATGCCGGGCACGCCCCCTGTAGGAATGGGTCAGATGCCCGGTGGTGCAACAGTTCCGGGTGGTACCACGCCGACCACCGACGGAACGCGAGGCGCAATGGGAGGCGGTGCCGGTGGTCTACTGCAGGGCAGCACGCCGGGAGCCGCTGTTGTGTCCGCTCTCGAAGAGAACTCCGACCAGTTCACGTGGGTAGCCGCGGCAATCGGGTCCAACAGCGCATCGGGTTATCAGCTTGCGACGCAGTCACCGGTCATGGCTATCGGAGGGTTCAACGGGAGCGATCCGTCGCCGACGCTCGCGCAGTTCCAGCAGTACGTGGCAGAGGGCAAGATTCACTTCTTCATCGCTGGCGGTGGGATGGGTGGCGGTATGAACGCCGAAGGCACCGCTACCGCTATCTCGACGTGGGTGACCGAAAACTTCACCGCCACAACGGTGGACGGAGTAACCCTCTACGACTTGACGGTTGCAGGCTGACCAACAGGAACGCACGCCAGGTCCGCATCGGAGGTGCTTCCTCCGATGCGGACCTGGCGTGAAGTTGTATGCCTGAGGTTCGTCCTCAGGTTTTGAAGGTGGTGTTCGCCGGCCGCGGGTGCTGCTGCGGGTCGATCGAGGGTGGCGGGATGAACCAGGGTTTGTTGTCGACTCCTATTCGGATTTCCCATTTGCCGACGAACCCTGATTTTCGGTGCATCAACCGGTGGTGCGAACGGCACAGCAGGACCAGGTTGTTCATCACCGTCGGGCCACCGTTGGCCCAGTGCCGGATATGGTGCGCATCAGTCCAGGCCGGTACACATGTGCAGCCGGGGAACGCGCAGCCTTTGTCTCGGGCGATGAGGGCGACGCGTTGTTCGGCGGTGACCAACCTCTTCCCTGGTACCGCATCCAACGGTGCGCCGTGACCGTCGAGCAGAACCGTGGACAGGAAACAATCACACCCGAGAAGACTGGTCTGCGACACCGACAGCGGTCCCAGCCAGGGCATGTGCCCGACATCAAGATCCGACAGAGACTCTTCACCATCAGCAGTGGAGGGTGTTGCGGCGCAGTCCCGATGCTCCGCCAGATCCCGAGCATTGATGTGCACGTTCACATGCGGACGCTGACCACCATCGGTACCGGTTTTCGCGCAGTCCAGGTAACGCCGGATCAGTTCGGTGAACCCGTCCGCGGTGCGTTTCGCCGCCGACCGGGCATCCGGCGTCCCATCCGGTGCTGGGGTCGGCATCGTCAGATTCGACAACGCCGAGAGCAACATTTCACCGGTGAGGGCATCGAAATCGCCACGCACCACCACTCGACCGTTCAAGGTCGACGCGATCCGCAACTCGTTGAGATCGACATCCTCGGCGGGCGGAATCTCATCGGATTCGAAAATTCGCTCCAAGGTCGCGATCACGTTCCGCACTTTCGTGGTCGTCGCTTCCACTCCCGACGCAGCCGCCAACAGTAGGTCGATACAACGAGGGAGCGCTTCGTCCGGCATGCCTTTCGGTGGTGATTCACAGAACGCCACGATCAACACGGCATGCTCGAAGGAGCAGTCCCCACAACCGAACCGAGCAGCCACACCCGGAAGCGGCCGCAAAGCCGCACCCAACGCGGCGATCTTCTTCCCGTCCCGAACCTGCAGCATCGTGTTGCCCGCCAACCACGCACCCACCCCGCGGCTCGCAATCACCTGATCATCCGGGCGCAACGACAACTCGTCCACCACGGCCACACGAACCGCCTCGAGGCGCAGAATCTCCGCACTCGCTTCGACAGCAGCAGCGCGCAACTCGGCAGCAGTCAACTGCCACAGGCGTCCGCGTAACCCCACCGCAGAACCAGACACCACGTCCGACAACAAGACGCTCATTGAATCCCCCGATCCCCTCCCCAAATCATACTCGAACACGTGTTCGAGTCAAGAGTTGATTTCGCAGGGGCTAAGCGCTGATACTGTCGAGGTCGTGGACCACGTCGCAGCAGGCGCCGAGTAATTCGCGATCATGGCTGATGAGTAATACGCCGACGCCGGTTTCGGCGGCGCGACTCTCGATCAACCGAATGAGCGCGGCCGTCGTGGCGGCGTCGAGCATCGCCGTCGCCTCGTCACAGATGAGGTATTTC
Organism: Rhodococcus sp. WY5; assembly: GCF_018588185.1. NCBI lineage: Bacteria > Bacillati > Actinomycetota > Actinomycetes > Mycobacteriales > Nocardiaceae > Rhodococcus > Rhodococcus sp. WY5. The sequence continues at coordinate 102,409 of NZ_JAAMPR010000001.1, read as the reverse complement.
GGTTGTTGCGCCAGCGATCTCGCCAGGCATGCGCGCTGTAGTTGGCCGTCGCTCACCTGGTGTGGTCTGCGCGACAAGAGATCGGGAGTGAGGCCCACTTCTACTGCCAGCGCGGCCACATCGATTGACCTACTGGCAATGTCACCGGGTTGGCCGATGATCGAGGCGAGCGTCTGCCGAGGGTCGGTCGATGCGCGAGGTGACTGAAACAGCATGGACACCGTGCCGCGTAGTGCCGCGGGTACCGAGAATTTGGTACCCACGACGGGTGATCCGTCGATCCGCACTTCGCCTGACCACGGTGCATCCAGCGAAGCGAGAATCCTTGCAAGTGTTGATTTTCCGGTGCCCGAAGGCCCGGTCAGGCCGATCAGCTTTCCCGACGGAATCTCGAGCGAGACGTTCTCGAGAACTGGCCGGTTGCGACGGTAACCGCTGGTGATTCCCAGAGCTTGCAGACTCATGTCAGCCCACCTTCCGCAGCGTTCGGTACGTGCGGTCACCCAATGTGACGAGTTCGGTCGGGCCACCGGATTGTTTCGACTCCGGGCGTCGTAGGTGATAGACGCACTCCTCGGGGAGATCGGTGAGTTGCGGTGGCGATCCCGGCATGGGAGTCAAACCTCTGGAAGGTAAGGCGCCGAGAAGGTCTCGGGTGTAATCGTGAAGCGGATCTTGGAACACCAGCGCGGCCGGACCGGTTTCCATGATGCGTGATGCGTACATGACGGCAAGTCGATCCGCGATATCGCTGCGGGTGAGTGATGCAAGGTCATGGGTGATGAGCAGGACAGCCGCCCCGGAGTCAGCGCACTCTCGAAGTAATCCCATGACGTGGTCGGTGAGTTCGCGGTCGAGGTTGGCGGTGGGTTCGTCTGCGACGATCACCGACGGATTCCCGGCCAGCGCACCGGCAATGGCCACGCGTTGCGCCATGCCGCCCGACAGTTCGTGCGGGTAGCAGTCCAGGGCCGACGGTTCGAGTCCGACGCGAAGTGCCAAGGCATCGCAAGTGTGATCGCTGCCGAGTGCGTCGATCGTCTCCTGTAGTTGCGATCGCGCAGTCCGGACGGGGGTGAGATGTGTTGCGGCGGATTGTGGAACGAGAGCCACGTGCCGCCCACGGAACGCGGTGCCGGAGAAGACGTCGATCTCGAGGTCCGGTGTTCCGACGGTGACCGTTCCGGTTCGAGAAGCATTCGGCGGCAACATGTTCATGACCGAGGTGGCGATGATCGACTTGCCACACCCCGATTCCCCGGCAAGTGCGGTCACCGTGCCGGCTGGAACGTCGAGGTCGATGTCGCTCGCAGCGTGAACTACCGATCCTCCGAGTAGAGGGATCCTGACGGTGAGAGATTCGATGCGCAGGCCGTGGTTCACAGTCGCAACTCCGAAGGTCGAGGGGGCGTGAGCATCGACCGCAGGGCCGAACCGGCGACGGCAACTGCGACGGTGGCGATCACGAGAACTGCGGCGGGGAATGCCAGCGTCCACCAACCGCCGAGGAGCAGAGAACTGCGTGCCTCTTCGAGAAGCGTCCCGAGACTGGGCTTGTGCGGGGGAAGGCCGAATCCCAGGAAGGACAACGTCGATTCGTGCCAGACGGCGTGGGGCAGCAGGAGAACGACTGCGATCAAAGCCTGTGGCGCCGTCGCCGGCACGAGGTGGCGCATGATCACGTGACGTCGACTGGCTCCCGCGAGAATGGCGGCGTCGATGTAGGGACGCTCGCGCAGACTCAAGATCTCGGAGCGGATGATCCGGGCCACTTGGGTCCAGTGGGTCAGTGCGATCGAAAGCACGATGGCGGCAATGCTTCCACGGAACATCGCGACGATGACGATGCCGAGCAACAGGTGGGGGAGTGCGTTGACGGCATCGGTGCCGCGCATGACGAACCTGTCCACCCAGCCGCCGACCAGTCCGGCCGTAGTGCCGACGGCGACGCCGATCACCGTGGCGAGCAGCGCGCAGGCGAGTGCGATCAGAAGTGAGGTTCTGATGCCTGCAGCTATGCGCACGAATAGATCTCGGCCCGCCGAGTCAGTTCCGAACGGGTGATCGAACGACGGAGCCAGGCGAGCCGCCGAGAAGTCTGTGACTCGGTCGTCGACGTCGGCCAACCATGGGACCAACGCCGCGTACAGCGCCACGAGAATCAGCACGCCGACGGCGATCTTGAAGCGTCGTTCAGCCATCGGTACTCACTCTCGGGTCGAGTACTGCAACGAGGACGTCGGCAATCAGTGAGCCGAGCATGACCGTCAATGTCGTACCGACGGTGAGGAACGCGAGCAGTGCCATGTCGAGGTCACGGGCTGACGAGACGATGGCGCCGGCGATCCCTGGCCAACTGAAGACCTCTTCCACCAGCACTGCCCCGACTATCAGCTCGGGCAGTCGCACGCCGACGATGTTCACGAAAGGCGCCAGTGAGGTCGGCAGTATGTGGCGTTTCGTGATGGTCGGCGTCGGGATTCCGCGTGCTACGGCGCCCGCGACAAATCCCTCACTTTTCGAACCCACGACGGATTCTCGGACCGCGAGTAGGAGCCACGGCATCTGCGAGATGGAGAGGACCGTCACCGGTAGCACCAAGTGCCGGATCACCTGTCCCGGTGTGGGATCGGCACCCCCGTCGGTCAACCCGGCGACCGGGAGCCAGCCGAGAGTCAACGCGAAGAGCGCGATGGCACCCAGCGACAAGACAAACGGCGGAAGTCCTTGGACCACGACGCTCAGCCCGGACACGGTCTTGTCCAAGAATCCTCCACTGCGGATTCCGGCGAGAACACCGAGTGTCAGCGAGGCGAGAATCGCGATGAGGAGTGAGATACCGACCAGCAGCAGGGTCCATGGCAGACGCTGGGAGATAACTTGGGAAACAGGCTGATTGAACGATCTGGAGATCCCGAGATCACCGGTGAACACGCCCTGGAGCCAATTCCAGTACGTGCTGTACCAGGGGTTGTCGAAACCCATCTGATCGGCGATCAACGCTTTGTCCGCGTCGCTGGTCGTCATGTATCGCGTGCCCAGGTAGCCGACAAGTGGATCGAACGGTGAGATCGCGGCGGCGGCAAAGAGTCCCGCGGACACCACGGCGATCACCGGCACGATGAACAACGCCCGCCGACCGACCATCGTGAGGATGGCCTTTCGGCGGGAGTTGCCACGGTGGTCGAGCGATTGCCGCGCGTCTACCCGAACGTCGACCGCTGTCATTGCCCTCTGGCCCACGTCTGCAGTGACCACCACGGGCCCCAGGTCACACCGTGTGAGTGTGGCTCGAGTACAGGTCCGGACATCTGCCAGTCGGAATCCTTCGAAACGTACGTATGGTCGAGGAATACGAGGATGACAAATCCGGGATCCTCGACGTACGCCTGCTGCACGTCGCGATACGCGGCGTCACGCGTTGCCTGATCCAGGCTGCGGCGTCCTACTTCCAGGCCTGCGTCGACTGCTGGATTGGAGTAGTCGCTGGCGTTGTCGTAGATGCTGCCGACCCCGGGCGCTATGTACTTCGAGTTCAGCGCGTCGTACGCCTGCGTGTCTGGATCGAAAGGTTCGTCTCCACCACCGAGAAGCGTCGAATCCTGGTTGATTCGAGGGTCTATGCGGTCCCAGGAGAGCGCTTCGAGATCCACCTCGATGCCGACAGCGAGAGCATCGGAGGCAAATGCCTGAGCGAGATCACGTCGAACGGTGTCGACGGAGTTGTACATGATCGTGAACTGCGCCCGCTGACCGTCTTTCGAACGGATTCCGTCGGCACCTTCGATCCAGCCCGCTTCGGTGAGAATTCGCTCGGCCTCGGCCGGGTCGTAGGCGAAGGTTGCGTTCGGGTTGTACGAATCGCCGTAGACCTCGGGGATCGGAGTGGCGGCGACGCGGCCGTGTCCGCCCAGGACGTTGTCGATCATCGACTGGCGATCGGCGGCGAGGTTGAGCGCCATCCGTACGGCTTTGTCGCCTGCCACGGGATTGTTCGTCGGAAGTGAGAGACCGCGCCAGTCCGCTGACTGATGGGCAGTCACCGACATGTTGTCTTTGCCCGAGAACGTATTGGCAAGCAGTGGAGGGAGGTTGGTTCCGTCGATCTCGCCCGACACCATACGTTGGGCGCGGGTGTTGTCGTCCGGAACGTAGAGGAGAGTGAGCTTCTTGATCTCCGGTGCACCGTCCCAGTAGTTCTCGTTCGCCTCGAAGACCGCTCGATCCGGTGAGAGATCGACGAGTGTGTACGGACCCGTACCGACAGGCGCGGTGTTCAACGGCGATTCGGCGGCAAGTCCGGGGGTCGCGAGGGATTCCGACGGGACCATGCCGATCAGCATCTTCGTCAGCAGGGGCGCATACGAGTAGGCGAGACGAAACTCGACTGTGCTGTCGTCGACGGCCACGACGTCGCTGATCATGTCGTACGACGACCGCGCTTCGGAGGCGGAAGCCGGATCGAGGATCGCCTTGTACGTGGCAACCACGTCGTCGGCGTCGAAGGTCGACCCGTCGGAAAAGGTGACGCCGTCACGTAGCTTGACCGTCCAGACTGTCGCGTCGGCATTGGCAGTGGGCATCTCCGCGGCCAGAGACGGCTCGAATCCCGGCATGCCGGTCCCTCCGGTGAGCCGGACGAGGCCGTCGTACATCTTGGCCTCACCGGCAGCGCCGAAGCCTGCGACCGGGTTGTAGCCGCCCAGCTCGTAGCCGTCGGCCAAGACCAGGCCGTCGTTGTTGCCCGAGGAGTCGGTGCCAGTCGGGCTACTGCACGACGTGATCAGAAGTGCGCCGATTGCGGCGGTTGCGGTGAGCGTCAGAACGCCTGGTTTGTGGAGTTTCACGGGTGTCCTTTCCTTGGTGGACAGGTGTCCGAAAACATCTGTTCACCTATTCAGGTATTCATATGATCTCATCTCGAAACGGATATTTCGCACAAAGGCCGAACGCTGGGACCTTGGCCCCGTGAGTGGCACTCCGAGAGCGCTGTTATCGCAGGCCGTAGTCTGTTCCCCGTGCGCGTACTAGTAATCGGCTCCGGAGCCCGTGAACATGCCCTCCTTCTCTCTCTTGCTCGCGATCCAGGTGTCACGGCCCTGATCTGCGCGCCTGGCAATGCCGGGATCGCAAAAATCGCCGAGCAGCACCCCATCGACGTCGCTTCGGGTGACGCGGTTACCGCGCTGGCCCAGAAGGTCGAAGCCGACCTCGTCGTCATCGGACCCGAGGTTCCGCTGGTCCTCGGTGTCGCAGACGCGGTGCGCGCAGCAGGTATCGCCTGCTTCGGGCCTTCGGCCGACGCCGCCCGCATCGAGGGATCGAAGGCTTTCGCCAAGGACGTGATGGCTGTCGCCGGCGTCAAGACCGCTCACAGTGAGATCGTCGACAATCCGGCCAAGCTCGACGAAGCACTCGACCGCTTCGGTCCCAACTGGGTGGTCAAGGACGACGGATTGGCCGCGGGTAAGGGCGTAGTCGTCACGGCGGATCGTCTCGCCGCGCGCGATCATGCCGCAGAACTGCTCGAGACCGGACACCCGGTTCTCCTCGAGTCCTTCCTCGACGGTCCGGAAGTTTCGCTCTTCTGCCTCGTCGACGGCGAAACTGTGATCCCGCTGCTCCCGGCTCAGGACCACAAGCGAGTCGGCGACGGAGACTCCGGACCCAACACCGGCGGCATGGGCGCGTACACCCCATTGCCGTGGCTGCCCGACGAGATGGTCACGCAGATCGTCGACGACGTGGTCAAGCCTGTCGCTACCGAGTTGGTCGCGCGCGGTAGCAGTTTCTCCGGCCTTCTCTACGCCGGTCTGGCGATCGGTGTCGACGGCCCGGCCGTCGTCGAATTCAACTGCCGGTTCGGTGACCCCGAAACTCAGGCCGTGCTTGCTCTCCTCGAAACGCCGCTGGGCGGTCTACTCAATGCGGCCTCGACCGGAACACTCGATTCGGTCGGTCCGTTGCAGTGGCGCGACGGTTCCGCTGTCACGGTCGTGATTGCCGCGGAGAACTACCCGGCAACCCCACGCACCGGCGACGTGATCACCGGAGCCGACGCCGACGGAGTCCTGCACGCCGGTACCAAGAAGCGTGAAGACGGTGCCGTCGTCTCGGCAGGCGGGCGTGTGCTGAGTGTTGTCGGAGTGGGCAAGGATCTGACCGAAGCTCGCGACGACGCCTACGCAAAGATCGCCGACGTCAAGCTTCCCGGCGGTCATTTCCGCAAGGACATCGGGCTCGGCGCCGTCGAAGGTCGCATCTCAATTCCCTGACTCGTTCTTTCGGAGGGCCGGTGAACTTTCTGTTCATCGGCCCTTTTCATGGAAAATCAACGGTTCCTCGAAGTTACCCACGAGTATGGACTTCTCGTTCGGTTTCTCCCGGTATATCTCAGCGCGGGGGTCACGGAAAGAGAAGGGCACACTTGAGCATTCGCGCTGGATCCAACGAACGGCACGCACGTACCAATTCCACGCTCTCGCGTAGAAACTTCTTGGCAGCAACAGGATTAGCTGTGGGGGCCGCCGCACTCTCGTCCTCGTGGACCACGGCGGCCGCTGCGCCCAGACGAGCATTGAACGACGGAGACCGTGTCCCCGCGCTCGTGATCGGCAGTGGATACGGCGGTGCCGTTGCGGCACTTCGCCTGACACAGGCCGGTATCGACACGCACATGGTCGAGATGGGGAAGTCGTGGACCACACCAGGGTCCGACGGCAAGATCTTCTGCCCGATGCTCTCGCCCGACGGTCGGTCCTTCTGGCTCAGAGACCGTACAGTTCAACCGGTTTCACACTTCTCCGGCGGCTCGGTGGACAAGAACATCAGCCGCTACGTCGGTGTTCTCGACGCCGAGGACTTCGGCGGGATCAAGGTCTACCAGGGCCGAGGGGTCGGCGGTGGGTCGCTGGTCAACGGCGGTATGGCCGTCACACCCAAGCGTAACTATTTCGAAGAGATCCTGCCCGGTGTCGATTCCAACGAGATGTACTCGACGTATTTCCCGCGCGCGAACGCTGCGCTCGGAGTCAACAACATCGACCCGGCCTGGTTCGAATCGACCGAGTACTACAAGTTCGCGCGGACGGGGCGAAAGACCGCTGAGAGATCCGGTTACACAACAACGTTCGTGCCGAATGTCTACGACTTCAACTACATGAAGCAGGAAGCTGCCGGCCAGGTCACCAAGTCCGCTCTGGTCAGTGAGGTCATCTACGGCAACAATGCCGGAAAGAAATCTCTGGACAAGACGTACCTCGCTGCGGCATCGGCCACCGGCAAGCTCACCATTTCAGCTCTGCACGTCGTGACCTCGGTTGCCCCGGCCGCGACCGGCGGTGGCTATCAAGTGGTGATGAACCAGATCAACGAGCAGGGCAATACCGTCGGCACCAAGACAGTGACGGCGGACAAGGTCTTCTTCGCGGCCGGCAGTATCGGGACCAGCAAGCTCCTGGTCGCGATGAAAGCGCAAGGGCAGCTGGCGAATTTGCCGGGTGCAGTTGGACAGGAATGGGGTCACAACGGCAACGTGATGGTGGGCCGCGCCAATCACATGTGGGACGCCACCGGTGCGAAGCAGTCGGCGATCCCCGTGATGGGTATCGACAACTGGGCCGACACATCCGCTCCCGTCTTTGCGGAAATCGCACCCTTCCCGGCCGGTACCGAACTGTGGGTCAGCCTGTACTTGGCGATTGCCAAGAATCCGCAACGTGCTCAGTTCCAATTCAACTCGGCAACAGGCAAAGTCGGATTGAACTGGCAGCGCTCGCAGAACCAGCCGTCGATCGACATGGCGAAGAAGCTCTTCGACAAGATCAACAAGAAGGAAGGCACGATCTACCGGACCGACCTCTTCGGCCCGACGCAGACGTGGGGCGATCAGTTGACGTACCACCCCCTCGGCGGTTGTGTGCTCGGCAAGGCGACCGACGGCTACGGTCGACTCCCGGAGTACCCGGGTCTGTACGTCATGGACGGATCCCTCGTACCGGGCAATGTGGGAGTCAATCCGTTTGTCACCATCACCGCTCTGGCCGAACGGAATATCGAGAACATCATTGCGAACGACATGAACTAGGGCGGCGACTCGGGGTCAGGTGCGGTGGGATCAACTTCCTGCCGCACCTGCTCGGCGTGGGCAGCGGTTACAGTCACCTGGACAGACGACGGTCGATCCAGGGATGTAGACGTGAGGCGGACAAAATCCGAGGTCGACGGTGATTGGCTCCGGTGGGGCGTGCCGTCGAGCGACGAGCTGGTGGTATCCGAACACGAATTAGACGACGAGCCCGAAGATTTGGTTCTGTGGGGTGGTGCGTCGAGTGCTGATCAACCGGTGACATGGGAAACCCACGCGCACCGATCGAACGAGATTCTGTTCCCTCGTTCCGGCATTGTGGTTGTGCGCTCAGGCGCCCAGATGTGGACGTTGTTGCCGGGACGAGGGCTGTGGATACCGGCACTGCATCGACACTCGGTGCGCGTTGCCGCGGGTGCGCAGTTCCTGACGGTGTATTGCGCTGTAGGGCAGGGGCCTTCGCTCGGTGATCACCCGGTTGCGGTACACGGCACGCCGCTACTCTACGAGTTGTTTCTGCATCTGAGTGCTCGCGAGATGTCGGACGACGCGAGGCGCCGCGCCGAGCGAGTGTTCTTCGACCTCGTTGTTCCCGGCGACGAGCGCGGAGCGATGAAGATCCCCGATTCGGGCCCGGTCGGCCGGATTGCACGCGACCTGTTGTCCCATCCGGAGGATCCACGCAGTTTCGGGGACTGGGCGAACGAGATCGGCGTCAGCACCAGCACTTTGGCTCGTCGATTCAAGGTGGACACCGGCGTGAGTTTCGGCCAGTGGCGAGTACTGCTTCGGATGAACGTGGCGATGTCCCTACTCGGCCAAGATGTTGCGGTCGCCGATGTGGCAGAACAGGTCGGATACTCGACGCCCAGTAGTTTTGTCGCCGCCTTCAAGCAGTCCACCGGTGTCACGCCGATGGCATTTCGAAAGACTGCGGACCGTTGATCAGATTTCGACATTCTTTGACAAAACTCCGCGATTGCGTCATCTCCTGATCCGTTCTACCGTAGCCATGTAGGCGAGGCTTACTTTACTTTCCGGGTTCGGGGTTCTCCCGAGACCCGCTCGACAGCATGGGGCAGAAGTGATCGATTTTGTTGCGCCGCGTTCGAAACGCGGTAGCAGGGCCATCTTCATGGCTGTGGCGGTGGCACTTTCGACGGTGCTGGCAGCATGTGGCACCTCCACGACCGACACGAAGTCCGACGGTGATGCGTGGACGTATGTCGATGCGCGTGGTCAGCAGATTTCGCTCGACAAGATCCCCGAACGCATCGTGGCGACGGCAGACACCGCGCCGGTGTTGCTCGAATACGGCGTCGTGCCGGTCGGCATCATCGGCTTTTCCAGGCTGGACGAATCAACGTTGAATGCATTCGACTTCAGTGGAATTGCCCATGTCAGCGAAACCGATACGGACATCAGCGCCGAGAAACTCCTGGCAGTGAACCCGGATCTGGTCATCGACATCTGGAGTTCGTACAACGGTGGAAACTTCGGCAGCATCTGGGGCGACGACATCGTTCGCGTCGAAGAGGTTGCTCCCATTGCCGGTGTCAAGATCACCGACGGGGCGCAAGCGGCGTTGGACAGCTTCAGTTCGTTGGTCCAGGGTATCGGCGGCACCGACACCTCGCCGGTCTATGCGGCAAAACGGGAAGAGTTGAGTGCGCTCGGTGACCGGGTGCGTGACTTGGCCACATCGCGAACGAATATCTCTGTTGCATATGTGATTCCGTTGGAGTCGAGCCTTGACTATGCGGTGCCGGGATGGACTCCGCTCGGAAGTATTCTCGAAACGATGGGCGTCGAATTCGCCAAGCTCGACAGCGAGGACGGTTTCTGGGCATCAGCGAGTTGGGAAGAGCCAGGCGCCTTTCCGGCTGATCTCCTCCTGATTCCGCCGACTTGGTCGGATGCACCGGAGCTCAATTCGCCGACTTTCACCAGGCTTCCGGCTGTGGTTTCGGGTCAGGTTGCGTCGGTCGAACTTCGTACGGGGTACAGCCTGACGGGCATCACCGAGCAGATGAAGCGTTTTGCCGACGTCTACGAGAAAAGCGAGAAAGTCACCTGAGCAGCGTCACCGCGGTGCGTGATCTCGCAATGATCGATTGACCCGGTCGAAGATGTCGATGGCAGCGGACAATGTGTCGAGGTCGCCCTCGTCGAGGGACGCCAATTCTTCGGCGAGAACGCCGATGCGTAGTTCGGATCGACGGTCTCGTCGCGCGCTTCGCTCGTCCTTCACGAAAAGTGTGCTCACTCGGCCGTCCGTGGGATCGGGTCGCCGTTCGATCAGGTCTTTGTCGGAGAGTGTGCGCACCAGCGTGCTGACGGTGTTCGGGCGTCTGGAGAGACGATCGGCGACCGCCCCGATGCGAGTGCCCGGATGGTGTGCGACATCGTGAAGTACTTCGGATTGTGCCTCTGGCAGAGTCGCGTCGGTACCCGACGTATCCATGTATTCCCGCAGCGCTCGACGCAATTCGAACGCCGCAGCGATGAGTGATCTCGATGCTTCTTCCGCGGTGGGCATGCGATCGGAGTAGCGATCGACCCCGTGTGATCCACGCCCTGGAACTGTATCTGACACAGATATAGTTTACAGTTCTTCAAAGGGTAGGGTCACCTAACCATGACGGAAGATGAAGCTGTCATGCTTCACGACGTACGGGACACGATCATGAATTTTCGAAAGAAGTCACGCAGTGTAATGCTGATCGGCGCACTGACATTGGTGGCAGCTCTCAGTGGCTGCTCGAGCGAGGACGCGTCGCCCACAGATGCCGAGATCAGTGCGTCAGCTCCGGCGGACTCTGCGTTTGTCGCTCCGCGAGAAGTCCCGGTTGGAATGGGGAGCGGAAAGTCGGACGGCGAGTTCCCTCGTACCGTCTCACACTTCAAAGGGGACACCACGATCGAATCGCAGCCCGAAAAGGTTGTCGTCATCTCGACCGGGCAAGCAGATGCACTCCTGTCGCTCGGTGTCGTGCCCGCAGGTTCGACGCGTGGTGACGGTGCGGACCTGGTGCCTCCGTACTTGTTGTCTGCGTACCCCGAATTCCGTACTCAGCTAAGTGATGTCGTTGACACAGGTGGACGCTTCACACCGAATTTCGAAGCGATCGTCACGCTCGATCCTGACCTGATCTTGATGAATGTTGCAGGAAAGGACGCTGATTCGCTGTACGACCAGCTTTCGGCAATTGCGCCCACGGTGGCAACACAGGGAACCGGCGTCTACTGGAAGCAGGACTTCCTGCTGGTTGCCGACGGGGTAGGTAAGACGCAGCAGGCGATGGCACTGCTGGATACCTTCAATACCGATGCCGCGGCCCTCGGTGCTTCCCTGTCGTCGCCGCCGACGGTGTCGTTCACGCGCCAGAACGGAAATCGTCTGCGCATCTTCGGTATTCCTTCGTTCACCGGCAGTATCGCCGAGGATGCCGGCTTGACCCGTCCGCAGTCGCAGCAGTTCGACGATACTTCCCGAGACATCAGTGAAGAAGAGTTGAATGTGGCGGACGCCGACTGGATCTTCTACGGCGTGCAGGGCGGGGACCCGGCGACATTGACGAACGCGCCGTTGTGGGCGCAGTTACGTGGTGTGGTCGCCAACCATGCCGTCGCTGTTGACGACGACGTCTTCTACCTCAATACCGGGCCGACTGCGGCTCGTGAAGTGCTGAAGGTTCTGCAGAGCACACTGCAGCGGTAGTAATTACTCGGGAATCTCGATTTGTTCAGCCTGGATGGTCGGTACTCGCAGTGAGCGCAAGTAATTCACAGCGATGGGCAGAATCGAGACGACGACGACAGCGATGAGGATGATTTCTATGTGGGCGCGAACGAACTCGATTCCTCCGAGCATGTAGCCGAGTACCGGAACGAGAACTCCCCAAGCGAGTCCTCCGATGACGTTGTATGTCAGGAAGGTTCGATACGGCATCCGTGAAGTACCCGCCATTACTGGGGTGATGGTTCGGATGACGGGAACAAATCGCGCAAGGACGACGGTACGAGGTCCGTGCTTCTCGAAGAATGCTTCTGCCCGCGCAAGTTGATCGGGACCAAGTCGCTTGGCTCCAGGTCGATCGAAAACCGCAGGACCCGCTGCGCGTCCGACAAGGTAGCCGCATTGGTCGCCGACCACAGCGACGATGGGGATAGTCACGAGGAGAACCCATAGTGGAACGAATGGCTGCTCCTGTGCGACGAGGACACCAGCTGTGAACAAGAGCGAATCGCCGGGAAGAAAAAACCCGAACAGAAGACCGGTTTCGATGAATACCGCCCCAAGCAAGCCGATCAGACCGAACGTGGAGAGCAGGGTATCGGGGTTCAGAATTCCGCTGGTGAGTGCGAGCGTCATACGAGCGCCCGATCGCGAGAGGCAGAGGAAGTGCGGTCGGTCGTCTTGGAGCGGCCTTCGACGAACCGGAAGACGGCTCCGCCCACGGTGACTGCAAGCGTCGCGAGAATGGCCCCGGCGATGACGTCGGTGAGCCAGTGAACTCCCAAATACAGGCGAGTCAGGGCTACGACGATTGTGACTGTCACGGCGAGGAGCATCAGCAGTCTCTTGACGGCGGGTGTGCGGTGCGCGCTCAGAACGAGGACGACGATGCCGAACAGTGCAGCGGTCCCGGTGACGTGACCAGACGGGAACGAGTGGCCGGTCTCGAGAAGAACCTGGATGTTGGTCGGCGGACGTTCGCGACCGACGAGCGCTTTGATTACCGTGCTGGCGACCGCCGCCCCGCCAACGGTTCCGATCACGATCAAGCCCGGAACGACCGAACGCGCTCGCCATGAGATGAGCACTCCGCTGGTGATCCCGAGTAGCGCGGTGGCGACCGGGCTACCGAGATCTGTGACGGCGACCGCGATCTGGTTCAGGGCGCCGCTCCGATGATCGACCATCCAGTCGGTCACCGGCCCGTCGAAGCTCGTCAACCACCCGCTTCCATACACCTGGATCGACAGCGTCACCAGTGCAAGCACGAGTCCGCACGTGCGAAGGGCTGTAGACCGAACGCTGGAAGCTCGGTAGATCGAACCGAACGCGAACAGAGCTGCGGCCACCACGATTGCGGCAACCGCGATCTCTGCGGTGGTGCTCTCGGTCAGGACTTCGGTGACCACGTTTCGCACGGTCGACACAGTTGCAGGCATGAATGCAGTGTGACGAGCCGAAGCTGAAGAAACGCTGAACGGAACTCGGCTCTGGGTCTACCGTCTGCTCTACTGGGTGCATCCGAACAACTGCGTGGCGACGAAACGGGGCCGGTGGTGCGAGTACTGGTGGTCGAAGACGAAGTGCGCTTGGCCGAGACGATCCGGCGGGGATTGGTGGCCGAGGGATTCGTGACCGCGGTCGAACTCAACGGTGACGACGGATTCGCGACTGCGTGCAGTGACGAATTCGACGTGATCGTTCTCGACATCATGTTGCCGGGCAAACACGGGTACGACATCGTGCGGGATCTACGCGCCCGGGAGATCTGGACGCCGATCCTCATGCTCTCGGCAAAGGACGGCGAATACGACCTGGCTGATGCATTCGATCTCGGCGCCGACGACTACCTGGTCAAGCCATTCTCGTTTGTCGTGCTTCTCGCTCGGCTGCGCGCACTGGTGCGTCGCGGCGCTCCACAACGTCCGGCGATACTCTCCGTTGGAGACCTGTCCCTCGACCCGGCCAAACATCAGGTGAGCAGAGCGGGAATCGAATTGACCCTGACGCCAAGGGAGTACAGCGTTCTCGAATTCTTGATGCGCAACAATGGTGTGGTGGTCACGAAGACCGAGATCGTTCGCTCTGTCTGGGACACCAACTACGAAGGTGACGAGAACATCGTCGAGGTGTATATCGGTTACCTTCGTAAGAAGCTCGACCTCCCGTTCGGAACTCAGAGCATCGAAACGGTCCGAGGCGTCGGGTACCGCTTTGTCGGCACTGCCTGATCTTCAGTCGTTCGGTACCGGAATCGTCACCTCGAATCGACTTCCACCGCCCGCCCTCTCGCTGACGGAAATGGTTCCGTGGTGCGCCGCAACTATTTCCGACGCGATGGCGAGTCCAAGTCCGGACCCGCCTCCCTGCCTCGACCGCGGCTGGTCCAGGCGGACGAAACGTCCGAAGATTCGTTCGCGTTCTGCTGCAGGGATTCCGGGCCCGTCGTCCTCGATCACGATGTGGGCTTCGTTTCCGGCTTCGGAGCACTCCAGATACACGAGGGTCTCCGCATGCCGCACTGCATTGTCCACGAGGTTTCGCACCATCCGCGTCAATGCTCTCGGGTCTCCGGAGACCCGAACCGGAGCCACGGCAGCGGCGACCGTAACTGCGGAGATACCGTCGATCCTTTTCTGCTCGGCGAACAAGATGTCATCGAGGTCGACGTCGACGACGATGCCGAACTTTTCGAGTTCGCTTTCGTCAGAGCGCGCGAGAGTCAACAGGTCTTCGATCAACTGCCGCATTCGGCGCGCCTCGGGAAGGAGTGCGTCTTCGATCAACGCGTCGTCGAGGAGATCCGGGCGTCGGTGTGCCAGTTCGAGGGCCGTCGTGATCGTGGAAAGCGGACTGCGTAACTCGTGTGAGGCATCGCTGACAAATCGTTGCTGGGCCAGCGCACCTTCGTCGAGGCGCGCCAGCATGTCGTTCATTGTTGTTGCCAGTCGGGCTATCTCGTCGTTCCCTGACGGTACAGGCACTCGTTCACCTTGACGCCCACTAGAAATCGACGCTACCCGAGCGCGGATGCGTTCGACGGGAGCGAGGGCCGAACCGACAAGGCGGTAGGTGGCAAACGCTGCCAGCCCCAGGACCAGAGGTCCGACTATGGCCAGCAGAACGGCAACGGTCGTCACCACGGTTTCAACCGGTTCGCGGTCGGCGCCGACGAAGACGGTGACTGGTCCGGTCGGCGTCTGAGCGCCTCGCCCGATCAGCCAGTAGTCCTCGTCGTCGGACTTCTTGACCCTTCCGAGAGCGTCCGACTCGTCAGGGCCGAGAAAACGTTCGGACAGGAGGTCGCTGTCGGTTCCAGGTGATTGGGCGACTATTCGGTGATCGGCGTCGACGATCTGCACGATTCCGATCTGACTGTCTGTGGACAGAAGCGAAGGGTCGAGATCGGCCGGGTTTTTTCCGTTGAGCTGCTGGACCAATTGCGTGGCGCGAGCGTCGGAGCTGTTCAGCGCGGACAGATGCAGGGAGTTTGCCAGCACGAAAACCAGTGCAAGCCCGGCGATCACCAGGCAGAAGGCGATCACGAGTGTCGAAGCCACGGTCGACCGCGCGCGCACGCTCCACCGGGACGGGTGCAGAATCGACGAGGCAAGATGCTCCATGGCGTCCAGTCTGTACTCTCCGGCGCAATCGCGGCGAACGTTCTCAGCTTCCCTTCAACAACCAGGTGCCACGCTGGCCGACATGGCGTTCACGCGTGAAATGGCGAGCAAGGTCCCAGAGGTCACGCTGTACTTCTGGCTGATCAAGATTCTGGGCACGACGGTGGGGGAGACTGCCGCGGATTCACTCGACGCGGATCTAGGTATCGGACTGATCGGCACCGCTGCGTTGACTTCGGTGTTCTTGGTCGTCGCGCTGATCATCCAGTTCACGCGGAAACAGTATGTACCGTGGATTTATTGGCTGGTGGTAGTTCTGATCAGCGTAGTCGGAACGCTCATCACCGACATTCTGACCGACGATCTCGGTGTACCGCTCGAAGTGAGTACGGGAGTCTTTGCGGTTGCCCTGGCCGCTACGTTCGGGATCTGGTTTGCCAGTGAACGGACGTTGTCCATCCACAGTATTCGCACGCCGAAGCGCGAAGCGTTCTACTGGTTCGCCATCCTGTTCACATTTTCACTGGGAACGGCGGCAGGAGACTTGATTGCCGAACAGGTGGACCTGGGGTATGCGAAGTCTGCTGTGTTGTTCGGCGTCGTGATCGCCGTAGTGGCCGCCGCGCACTTCGGCCTGAAACTCAATGCTGTACTTGCATTTTGGATCGCTTATGTTGTCACTCGTCCATTGGGAGCGTCCATCGGTGACCTGTTGACCCAAGACCGAGATGAGGGCGGCTTGGGATTCGGGCCGACGGTGGTGAGCATTGTCTTCACGATCGTGATCGTCGCGCTGGTCGCCTTTCTCACTGGCACCAAAGTCGATGTTCTGCCAGAACCGAGCAATGAACGGCAGCCCACAGACGCACAAACGGGTGACGCGGTCCGGTGAGATCGGCGAGTTCGATCGCACTTGTTCGGACCGCGTCACCCGTCTAGAGGATCAGGCCACTCGCTTGGCGGTGCGGCCGCCGAATTCGAGCATCACGGCGCGACCGGTGTCGTCGGTGACGAAGCGTCCCAACGCCCGGGTGGTGTCGGCGCGCGCAGCGAAGTCACGGTCGTTGAGGAAGGCGATCGGGATTGCCGGCGGCCAGACGATGTCCTCGTATTCACCGAGATCCTGCGCGCTGCCCATCCGGATGCCGATTCCCTCGTCACCGGGGGCGACGGTCATCGTCAGTGAGCCGGCCTGATACTTGCCCAGGACTGCGTCGACGGCAGCGGGTTCGGGCTCGACCACGTCGAGGGATGCCGGCGTGGGTAGTTCAGTGAGGTTGGCCATGCACCAGTCGACGATCTTCTTGCCGATTCCGCCGCCGAGGGCGTTGGTCAGCACGGTGACGGCGAAGTTCTTCTCGGGCACTGTCATGAACTCGGAGACCTGGAGGTTGCTCACGTTTCCGCCATGCCGGACTACCTGTGTGGTTCCGTATCGAGTCAACAGCCATCCCAGGCCGACTTCTTCGAACATCATCGCGGCGGGACGCTGCGGCTTCTGCATCAACAACCGGGTGGACTCGTCGAGCGGCTGTCCTTCGCCGGGGTGTTCGCCAGACAGTGCGTAACGTGCCCAGACGAGTTGGTCTCGCACCGAGGACCACATTCCGCCGCAAGGGATCATGCCGCGGTCCAGCCCGGTTTCGTTGGACACGAACGGCACACCGTCGCGGATGTAGTGACCGAGTGCGAACCGGTGGGTCATCACGTCCCAGGGCAGGAAGGCCGAGTTCTTCATTTCGAGGGGGTCGAGCACGCGCTGCTTGACCAGCTCTTCGAAGGTCAGTCCGCTGATCTTGGCCACGACATGTCCGGCGAGAACGAATCCGGAGTTGCTGTAGGAGAAGACTTCTCCGACGGGAAATTCTTGTCGCAGTTCGTTCAGCCGTGAAACTGAGCGTCCCAGGGCGTCTTCGCCCCAGCCTGCCGAGAGGCCCGCGTCGCCGGTGAATCCGCCGGTGTGGGTGAGGAGATGACGCATCGTGACTGTGCGCGTGGCTGTTTCGTCGGCGAAGGTCAGTTCGGGGACGTACTCGACCAACGGGGTGTCGAGATCGAGTAGGCCGTCCTCGACGAGTGCCATCGCGGCTGTTGCGGCGAACACCTTTGTGGTGGAGCCGATCATGAACATCGTCTTGTCGGTGACCGGGAGTTGGGTTTCGACGCTCTCGATGCCACTGGTGACGACGATGTCCTTGTCGCCGTGAACGATGCCGACCGAGACGCCGGGGATGTTTGCCTCGACCCTCCACTGATCGACGAGTTCTTGAAGCTGTTCTTGCATCTTTGATTCCTCGAGTTCGCTGGCGTTCTGTGTTTCGGCGTTCTGTGTTTCCGTCATCGTATGTGTATCGGTCATCGTCACGCGTTAACCCGTGGTAGGAAGCGGAATCCGACGTACACTCCGTCTCGGTGCGGCCGTACCGTCGTCCAACCCGCGGCCCCGGGTTGACGGGTGGTCCAGGTCCCCGGGATCTGCGACGGTACGAGAGTGGCTACCGTTGCAGGCTTCTTCGGAGCTGTCTCGTCTTCCTCGGGATTCGGGATTACGTCGCCGATGACGGTGATCACGGCCTCGTCAGCGGACTCTCCACGACGGAACTCGATTGCTATTCCGCCCGAGCTGTACTTTCCCAGAACCGAATCCGGAATCGACTCCACACTCGCGGGGTTCGGGGCGAGGGCTTGCGGAGGTTCGAGTCCGACCAACGCGGCCGCGGCTTCGGTGAAGAGATCACGGTAGAGGCCGTCGGCCTTGCCGCCGCTGGTCAGCAGTGCGATCGCGACATTGTGGCGGGGGAAGATGCGCAGATACGCGTGCTGGCCGATGGTGCTGCCGTCGTGCCCGAAAATCTCTTCGCCCGACCAGGTTTCGTGGAACCAGCCCAAGCCCCAACCCGACTTGTCCGGGAACAGTTCGCTGATGTCGATTTCGGGTGTGCGCATCGCGGCGGCTGACTTTTCCGACACGATCCGTACGCCGTCGACGCTCTGTCCTTCGAGAAGACCGAGTTCCGCGAACGTGAGTAGATCTCCGATGCTGGCAGTGATGCAACCCGCGGGCCCCATCGAGCGCGTGATCGGCCAGACGGGCATCACGACGGAGTTCCCCGTATGACCCGCTGCCACAGAGTATCTCGGTGTATCTCCGGTCAACGTGAGTGTGTGCGCGAGGCCGAGCGGATCGATGATCCGCTCCTTGAGGATGTCGTCCCAGATGCCGCCGCGAAGAACCTCGACGATACGAGCTGCAAGGACGTACGCGGAGTTCGAGTACGCGAAGCCGTCCTCGAGTGGATGAACCTGACGGAAGTCACGCAGGCCCTCGACGTAGCGTTCGACGACGTCGTCGCCGCGACCCTTGTCGATGAACAGGTCACCGTCGATTCCGTTGCGATGGTTCAGAAGTGCGCGAACCGTGATGCGGGCAGCTGTTTCCTCGTCCTGCAGTGCGAAATCGGGCAGAATCGACCGGACGGTCGCGTCCAGGTCGAGCAAGCCTTCGTCGACAAGCTGCATGACCAGCATCGCGGTCCATACCTTGGTGATGGATCCGATCTGGAACAGGGAGTCGGTGGATACCTCGACCCCGGTGTCTGCATTGATCACGCCGGAAGCCACCGTCGTACGGGTGATTTCCTTGCCGTTGGAATCGAGTGTGAGAATACCGAATTGAGCACCGGTGACGCCGTAACGCTCACACAGTACGTCCAGCGAACGCTTCCACGCGTCGGCTCCGGCAGACGCGTTGGCCAGGCCGGTCTTGGGCAGCTTCGCGGAGGTGTATCGCTTGACCCATTCGATGAGTCGTGTGCTGTAGTCGATTCGGTGCGAGATCGAGCCGTTGACGAGGAACCCGTGGCTTGCACCGGGATACGCCACCAGACGGGTGGGTACGTGCTGCTGGCGCAGTGCGGCGAACCAGGCCTCGGCTTGACCCAGCGGGCACCGCTCGTCCGACTTTCCGTGCAGGATCAGCGTCGGGGTCACCACGTTCTTCACGGCGGCGAGCGGTGAGGCTGCCAGGAGCCCCGCGGAGTTCTCGGGAACAGTCGTGCCGGTGGCGAGTGACGCGAGGTGCGGACCGAAATCGCAGACTCCGGCCATGGCGTTGAAATCGCAGATCAGCCCGCCGGCAACCGCAGCGGCAAAACGATCCGTCGCGGACGTCAGGTGACACGTACTGTATCCGCCGTAGCTGTACCCGGTGATCGCCAGACGGTCCCCGTCGACAAGTCCCTCGGCGACAAGCGCGTCGATCGGCTCGAGGAAGTCGGCTTGGTCGGAGGTACCCCAGGCGCCGTTGACGGCGTACATGAAGTCTGCGCCGTACCCGTCCGACCCACGTGGATTGAGGGTCAGGATGCGCCAACCCTGGGCGGCGAGAACCTGGTGGGCGGGGTGATAGGTATCTGCAACGCCGGTCCACGCGTTGTGCGGTCCGCCGTGAATGTCGAGCAGAAGGGGTGCGGCACCACTGGTTTCGGGAGCGGACAGCAACCAACCATGCACGGTGCGGCCGTCGGAGATGGTGAACTCGCGTTCCTCGGCGGCAAACAGTGTCACCTCGGGGAGTGCTTCTGCGGTGAATTTCGTCAGCGTGGTGACCGCGCCGCTGTCGAGATCGACGAGTGCGACCTCGCCGAAGGACTGCTGCGTGGTGACGATGACGGAGGCGACGCGGGCGTCACGGGC
Source organism: Rhodococcus sp. WY5 (assembly GCF_018588185.1). Classification (NCBI taxonomy): domain Bacteria; kingdom Bacillati; phylum Actinomycetota; class Actinomycetes; order Mycobacteriales; family Nocardiaceae; genus Rhodococcus; species Rhodococcus sp. WY5. Next base: position 82,266 of record NZ_JAAMPR010000001.1, on the reverse strand, counting down.
AACGGAGAGCGCCGAGACGACCTCGTTGGGATTGGCGACGAGGGATCGAGAGGTGCCGGTTTCGATGTCGGCCGCGTACAGATGCGTCCATCCACGATCGCGTAGGCAGAACACGATTTCGTCGCGAGTATTCGACAGTGCCGGTGTGCCGCCGGGGTAACCGGGTGCACCGGGCATCACGTTGCGATCGAGATGAGCTGTGAGGGTGACGTCGACCGGTGTCTCGGTTGGGCCGGGGACGGACAGCCGGATCAGGTCTGCAGTTCCGACACGGACCTCGGGAGTGCCGATGGCGACGACCGAATCTCCCTGCGGATGCCACAGTGTGGAGCCCTGCACTCCGGTGGCATGACCGAGTCGCTGCGGGGGAACCGACAGATCGTCGACGAGGATGCGGTAAGCGCTGAACGTGAGGTTCAGATCGCTGTCCGGTTCGAGATTCGCGGTGAAGGCAAGGGCCGTGCCGTCGGGCGACCAGGACGGAACGTCGGCATTCCAATCACCGTCGGTGAGCCGTCGAACTGCCTTCGTCTCCAGATCGACGGTGTGAAGGTGGCGACGGAAGGTGCCGAGCCAACCGGCACCGTCCACCTTGTATCCGAGTCGGTCGGTGACGATGGGAGCATTCGGATCGGCGGAGTCCGAGCGTGAGACCACAGCGGCGAACGCGATGGCATTTCCGTCCGGGCTCCAGGCTGCTGCACCGGCGCCGAGGGGGAGTGATGCTGATGTGGTGAGAGTTTCGGCCTCGCCACCGGCGAGCGGGATCAGGTGCAGCTGCGCGGAGTCGCCGACCTTACGCAGGAAGGCAATCGAGGTTCCGTCCGGAGAGAACCGAGGGGCAGAATCGGCGGGCCCTGCGGTGAGGCGGCGAGCCCGGGAATCGCGGGACACCGCCCAGAGCGATGTAGTTGCCTTTCCGGCAACAATTTCCGAGCGAACGAAGACGACCACGGTGCCGTCGGGAGAGATTGAGGTCTCAGTGGGTGTGACCACACGGTGGAGGTCGTCGAGAACAAATGGACGGTCAGTCATGTAGATCCTTCGAATCGGAGAAATAGATGCAGACGTAAAGCTTTGTCTTCCGGCTTATTTCAGAACGCGAATGCCAGGGCCGGCCAGGGTGCCGCCAACTGGTGCATACAGGGCCGTTGCGCCGTTGAAGAACATGAAGTTCGGCGACGTGGACACCGGAATGACGTCGGATGAGGTGAACAGTGCTTGTTCCGCTTCCTTCCACACCGAGCAGGATTCCTGCCCGGGCAGAACCGAGGCCTTCGCCGCCAGTTCGGCGTACTTTTGATTGTCGATCGATGCGAAGTTGACACCCGACGGTGGGGTGGGGCCGGCGAAGTACGGAACGAAGATGCTGGGGGTATCGCTCTGGACGGTCAGTCCGATCGAGATCGACCATGACGTAAGGTCTTTCGCTGCGAATGTGTTGGAAATGATGAAGTTGTTGTCACCACCACGAAGCTCCACCTTCGCGCCGAGCTCCTGCCACTGCTTCATCGCGTATTCTGCTGCTGCAGAGGTGGTGTCGCGGTAGTTGGCAAAGATGACCGTCAATTGCAGCGCTTGACCGTCCTTGGTCAGGACACCGTCGGATCCGGGTTTCCAACCGGCGTCCGCAAGAGTCTTTTTCGCAGCGGCCATGTCGAACTTCGGAACTACACCGGTGACGCTGTCGAAGTCACACGCCCGCGGATCGACTACTGCCAGTGCCGTAGCTCGTGAGCCTTTGCCACCGGTGTTGATGTCCGTGTAATCGTCGAGATCGATCGCTTGCACGAGTGCGGTGCGTACGGCTTCGTCCTTGGTGGGGAGAGCCGCATTGTGGTTGAAGATGAACTGTCCGCTCAGGGTGTTGGACGTCATCGACTCGAGGCCTGAAGCTTCCACACGTTCGATATCCGCGCCGGCAACCGGGGCCGCGTTGACCGTTCCGGTGAGGACGAGATTCGCCGTCGTCGCGGCGTCGGTCACGACCTTGATCGTGACCGTCTTGGGCACTCCGAGCGTGTCCGACGTGGTTTCGCCGTTCGGCCCCCAGTTGTATCCGTCGCGGCGTTCGAGCGTGACGTGATCGTTGGCCACTACTTCGGTGATCTTGAACAGTCCGGTTCCGTTGCTGCTGCCTCGAACACTGGCAGGGTCGTCGAGGGCTGCCTGGCACGCCATCTTGAGAGCGCCGATGCGCTCGAGGAGGAAGGGCGCGGGTTCCGTTGTCTTGATCGTGAGCTCGTCACCATCAGCGGTTGCTACCGCAGTTTCGGGTACGGATGCTCCCAACCACGGCGAGCCGTTGGTCGTGTCGACGACCCAGTTGATGTTGTTTGCCGCTGTCTGGGCAGTGAAGGTCGTGCCGTCTTCACACGTGATCCCCTTTTTGAGGGTGAAGTTCAGCGAAGTTCCGTTCTCGCTCCATTTTTCGGCCAGATACGAGCCCGCTGCGCGGGTTTTGGGGTCGATGGCCAACAACGAGTCGTTCGTATAGCTGTTGATCGCCTGCGTGGCAGTCAGATTGGTGATCAGGGGATGAAGGTTGCCGGGATCGGTGTTCACGATCGTGGTGAAACTGCCGTCCTTCGCGTAGTCGCCGGAAGAATTGCCGCCAGGATCAGAGGTGCTTCCGCACGAGGCAACCGTGAGAACGCCGATCGTGACCAGAGCCGCAGTGGGCACTGAGCGAGCTTTCATCTGATGCACCTTTTGATCGAAGGAAGTCGTTGATCAATGTTGCGCGAGGGACGTGGCCCAGGTCTCGTTGAATCGACTCATGCTGAGCGCCTGAATCTGTCGGATCGTCACAATGGGTGGTCGTCGTTTCTTGCCGCACCACGGTTCGACTACCGTCGGAGTGTGCGCTCAGAATCTCGTCGATCAGATATCCAGACCTTCCATGTCATGGATGTATGGAAGGCCGCGACCGAACGTCAGCGGACACATGGTGACGTCCTGACCTTGGCGGCAGGTCAACCGTCGACGCCCGCGCCGGCACCGGTGCTACGTGCGACGCGAGAGATTCTGGGCACCGAACTACTCGGGTATACCGAGACTTTCGGGATCCTGCAGCTACGCGAGGCTATTGCGCGCTACCACAGCGAGCGATCGGGAATCGCCGTCGACGCCGAAGACGTGGTGGTGACGACCGGTTCGTCCGGGGCGTTCACCTTGCTCTTCCTGGCCGCGTTCGACGAGGGCGACACCGTGGTGGTTGCTCGACCCGGATATCCCGCGTACCGCAATACCCTTGCCGCTCTCGGCTGCAACGTCGTCGAACTCGACTGCGGGCCGGCAACTCGATACCAGCCGACAGTGGAAATGCTCGAGGCTTTGCCGTCGCCGCCTGCCGGTCTGATCGTCGCGAGCCCGGCAAATCCCACGGGCACGGTGATCTCGCCCGAGGAGCTCGCTGCATTGGCGACGTGGTGCGAGCAGCACGGAACTCTTCTGATCTCGGACGAGATCTACCACGGCATCGGATACGGCGATCAGCACACGTCGAGCGCCTGGGAGACCTCACGCGAATCCGTCGTGATCGGCTCGGTGTCCAAGTACTTCTCGATGACGGGTTGGCGACTCGGGTGGATGTTGGTGCCGACCTATCTTCGGCGCCCGCTGCAGAGACTCGCGTCGAACATGACCGTGTGTCCGCCCGCGATCTCTCAGTACGCCGCCGTCGAGGCATTCTCGGACGAGGCGAAGGTCGAGTTGGACGGGCACGTTCAGCGGTACGCCGTCAATCGTGAACTGTTGTTGACCGGGTTGCCGAAACTGGGCATCACCGAGTTGGCTCCCGCCGACGGTGCGTTCTACGTCTACGCGGACATCGGCCATCTGTGTGGCGACGAGGGCGCCACCGCGTGGTGTGCCCGGTTGCTGACAGATACCGGGGTCGCGCTGGCACCCGGAATCGATTTCGACACCGTCCACGGAAACCGGATGGTCAGACTCTCGTTCGCGGGTGCGACAGCAGACATCCAGGAGGCACTGGCCCGCCTCGAGAAGTGGCTCGGGTAACAAACAGCAGGGTCTTCGAGCTGTTTCGCCATGCGGAGGTGCCCTCTGCTGGCACGATGTCGTGGTGTCTTCTGCAGCTACGCCCAAGGGCGAACGACGTCGCCAAGCTCTGGTGGCGTCCGCTGCTGAACTTTTGCTGGAGGGCGGGTTCGACGCCGTTCGTCACCGAGCGGTGGCAACCAGAGCTGACCTTCCACTGGCTTCGACGACCTATTACTTCGACTCACTCGACGATCTGATCGCGTGTGCCGTCGAGCTCAACGGCAACGCCGACATGGAAGCGATGCGCGCCAGAGTGGCTGCGGTGACCCAACGTCGGCGGGGCGCGGAATCAACCGTCGAACTGTTGGTCGAGCTGCTGCTCGGAGACGAAGAGAAGCGGCCGGAGAGCCGCGAGCGTTTGATCTCGCGCTACGAACGATTCGTCGCGTGTGCCCGTCATCCCGCACTTCGTGACGTGCAGTTGCGCCTACGAGCCCAGCTCGACGACCTGTTGACCGATGCGCTTCGACGCTCGGGCCGGTCGGCTCCCGAGGGGCAATTGCGCCGTCTTGTCGCGATGGTCGACGGTGCGATGATCACGGCTCTGGGGGAGTACGACCCGGACCCACGGGGGTTGGCCAGGGGAATGCTCTTGGAATCGATCGACGTGATGGCGCCGCCGGTCTAGCTCGGTCTCTATCGGGGGTAACGGCACTGCTTGGCCCCCGTTAGACTGAGGCCTCGTGAGCCGCATCCCGAATGTCCTTGCCAACCGCTACGCCAGCCCGGAGCTCGTTGCTCTGTGGTCTCCCGAGTACAAGATCGTGCTCGAGCGTCAATTGTGGGTGGCGGTGTTGCGTGCGCAGGCAGAGCTGGGCATCGACATTCCGGCCGACGCCATCGACGACTACGAGCGTGTCATCGACAACGTCGACCTCGAGTCCATCGCGGACCGCGAGCGGGTCACCCGCCACGACGTGAAGGCACGCATCGAGGAATTCAACGCACTCGCCGGGCACGAGCAGGTCCACAAGGGCATGACCAGCCGCGACCTCACCGAGAACGTCGAGCAGCTGCAGATCGTGCGTTCTCTCGAACATGTCTACAACCACGGCATCGCCGTTGCCGCCCGCTTGGGTGAGCGCGCTGCCGAGTACTCGTCCATCGTTATGGCCGGCCGCTCGCACAACGTCGCAGCTCAGGCCACGACCTTGGGCAAGCGTTTCGCTTCGGCCGCCGACGAGCTGCTGGTTGCACTGACGCGTCTGCGCCAGCTGATCGACCGGTACCCGCTTCGTGGGATCAAGGGCCCGATGGGGACCGCTCAGGACATGCTCGACCTCCTCGACGGCGATGCGGCCAAACTCGAGCAGCTCGAAGCGAAGGTTGCGGAGCACCTCGGATTCGCTCACGTGTTGACCAGCGTCGGCCAGGTGTACCCGCGTTCCCTCGACCACGACGTCATCTCCGCGCTCGTTCAGGTCGGCGCGGGACCGTCGTCGTTTGCACACACGATCCGCCTGATGGCCGGCCACGAGTTGGTCACCGAAGGCTTCCAGCCCGGCCAGGTCGGCAGCTCGGCGATGCCGCACAAGATGAACACCCGCTCGTGCGAGCGAGTCAACGGACTTCAGGTGATCCTGCGCGGATACGGCTCCATGGCAGCCGAGCTTGCGGGTGCGCAGTGGAACGAGGGCGACGTCTTCTGCTCCGTCGTGCGCCGCGTCGCGCTTCCGGACGCGTTCTTCGCGATCGACGGCATGTTCGAGACCTTCCTGACCGTGCTGATCGAGATGGGCGCGTACCCGGCCGTCATCGAGAAGGAACTGACCAGGTATCTGCCGTTCCTCGCCACGACGCGCGTGCTCATGGCCGCCGTCCGCGCCGGCGTCGGACGCGAGACCGCACACGAGGCGATCAAGGAGAATGCCGTCGCAGTTGCGCTGGCGATGCGTGAAGAGGGCAAGGAGCCCGACCTGCTCGATCGCCTTGCCGCCGACGACCGTTTGCCGCTCGACCGCGTTGCACTCGACGAGGCCCTGGCCGACAAGGCTGCTTTTGTCGGTGCCGCTTCGGCTCAGGTCGATGCCGTTGTCGCCGAGGTGCAGAAACTTGTCGACGCCAACCCCGAAGCTGCGGCGTACGCGCCGTCGCCGATTCTGTAAGGGCTACGCCCCGTGCGCCTTTCCGGTGGTCACCACTACCGAAAAGGCGCACAGGGTCGAAGACCATGGACTGCATCTTCTGTTCCATCATCGCCGGTGAGGCCGAGGCCAGCGTCGTCTACGACGACGCGAATGTCCTTGCCTTCATGGATATTCGGCCGTTCACATCCGGCCATCTCCTGGTCGTGCCGAAGCGCCACGCCAGTGGATTGTCCACGCTCGATCCCGACGACGGTGCCAGGATCTTCGCCGTCGCGCAGAAGATCGCCGCGGCGATGCGTACCGGATCTCTCCCTGTCGACGGAGTGAATCTGCACCTCTCCGACGGAGCTGTTGCGGGGCAGGAAGTCTTCCATGTTCATCTGCATGTCATTCCGCGAAATCGCGGCGACGGCTTCGGCCTGCGCGCCCTACCTCGCACGCCCAATCGGACAATCCTCGACAGCACGGCTGCCGTCATTCGAGGCGCACTGAACTAGAGGTTCACCCGGTGTGGGTGATTCGCGCCGAGGTTTCTCCCAGCACCATCTGGGTATGGCCGACATCGAACTGACGTATTCCTCCGGACTTGTCCCGAGGGACGGAGAGCTTCCCGCTCGCGAAACCATCGCAACGGTCTTCGACGAGCTCGACTTCCAAACAGCAGTGCAGGCGTACTTGTGGGCCATACCCATCGTGTCCTGGGCTCAGTGGATGGACGTGCATACCAACACCTTCGGAGCAACTGCCTCCGATATCGTCGTCTACCGCTCATATCGTGACCGACTAGGCCTGATCACCGCCAACGCGACGACTCCGTACATCTTGAACTTTTTCGATCTCGGTGCAACGGGGCCGTTGGTGATCGAATTGCCGCCAGGGCCGACCGCCGGGGGCATCGCAGATTTCTGGCAACGAGAATTCGCGGTGCTCGGTGAGATGGGCCCCGATGCAGGCAAGGGTGGCAAGACCCTGGTAGTCGGCCCAGGCCAGAGTGTCGAGGACACAGGTGATTACACCGTTGTCCACTCCCCGATGATGCACATCATGTTCGGCTTCCGCACGCTCGATCCCGACCCGGCGCGCTCGGACACGTTGGTCGACGCCGTCCGGGTGTACCCGTACTCCGATCGTGAGAATCCGAGTCCGACGCGTCTGGTCTCACCGGACGGCAAGCCCTGGAGCGGAATTCAGCCGCGAGACCTTCGATACTGGGAACTCCTGCACGACATCGTGCAGGACGAACCTGTCGAAGAGCGCGACCGCTTCCCGATGGCGTGGCTTCGGCAGCTGGGGATTGAGAAGGGCAAGCCCTTCGCCCCGGATGATCGAGTGAGAAAGATCTTGCGACGGGCCGTCGAAGTGGGGGAGGTGTTCGCCCAGGCGAATGCGTTCGTCAAACGCTTCCCCGGTTCGCGCTACTGGCCGGATCGCCAGTGGGACTTGGCGATTGTCCTGGACAACTCAGCTCAGCGAGGGGACAACTACGACGAGTTCTACGAACGCGCGTCGTGGTTCTACGAGGCGGTCACCTTCTCCGAGGCGATGAAGAGTACGACGCCCGGACTCGGGCAGGCATATCTGGGTAGCTACGCCGACGCCGAGGGGCACTGGTTGGACGGAGGAAAGAGTTACACACTCCACGTACCCGCCGATGTCCCGGCAAAGTTGTTCTGGTCCGCGACGGTCTACTCGGTCGACACACGCTGCCTTGTCGACAACCAGCAGGGCCGAGGCGACCGTGGCTCGCGAGATCCCGATCTTGTTGTCAACGAGGACGGTTCGGTGGATCTCTACTACGGACCTACAACTCCGGTAGGGAAGGAACCCAATTGGGTTCAGACCATTGTGGGTCAGCACTGGTTCTCGTACTTCCGCTTCTACGGACCGCTCGAACCATATTTCGATCGGACTTGGAAGCTTGGTGACATCGAGCCGGCCTAGAGCGTGGTCTGTCTCACGGACTGCCGATCAGTTCGACAACGGAGTCCAGAAGGACACTGCGCCAGCACAACCAGTCGTGGCCGCCGTCGAAGATCCGACACGACACTTGCGCTCCTGCGGCCTCCAGCGCCTGTGCGACCGCTGCGCTGTGCCCGACCATGTCGGACTCGTGCTTACCTACTTCGAGGACAACGCGTAAACCGTCCGGTACGCCGTCGCGCTCGATCCGTGCGGCTATGTCTCCACCCGGCGGGCCGTCTTCCCCGCGCTTCAAGCCGGTTGGCCACCAGAACGAACCGGACCCGCTGGCGACCAGCGCGAAGTGTTCGGGGAATTCGAGTGCTGCGAACATCGAAGCCAGGCCGCCGAAGCTCTGCCCCGAGACCACCGTTCGCGTTCGATCAGACGAGAAAGGTGTGACGGCGCGCACCTGCGGAAGCAGTTCGTCGACGACTGCACTCCAGTAGTCGCGGTTGCACGGCAATTCCTGCGAACGGCGTTGATTGTCAACGGAATCGATGGCAAGCAGAACGCAGGATTTCAGTTTGCCGGTCTGGACCGCACGATCGAAGGCGGCGCCTGCCGGCATGACCTCGGCCCAGTGGCGCCCGTCGAGAAGTATCACGAGCGGCCGTTCTTCGAGCGGTGTCAATCCGTCGTCCACGGTCTCGTAGATCCACACCGGCCGCTCGACGTCCAAAGTCGAACTAGCCCAGGTGAGCTGTACCGACTTCCTGAAAACTGGAGCATCCCAACCGAACTGGACCGGCGCCAAGGGCATCTCGGCGACGGAACGCCTTGTGTCCACACCTGCGGAAAGCGGATTGAGTGGGTCGGCAATTCGGTGCTCGAGCAACCCCAACCAGCGGGTGCGGCGGGTCGAGTCTTCCTTGCCTGCTCCCGGATAGTCGAACTCGTCGACTACGGACTTCGGTACCGGGATGATGCTGTAACTACTACGCCAGGTGTTCGAGACTTCGGCGGTGTAGAACCACACCGGACTGTCGCCGAGTCGCTGCATCACGCTGAGTTGTTCTGCGTGATGGTCGGTCAGCGAATTTGCATCCAGGTAAACGCGCTCGACCTCGGTCTCCTCGGGCTGACGCCAGAGGAACGTAACTCGAACAGTCTGTGTATCAATGCTTTCGATGATCGGCGTTCCTTGTTGCACTATCCGATTCCAGGACGTCTCGATGTCGGGCGAGGCTGCGAGGGTAGCGGACAATTCGGTCACCGCCTGAGTTAGCATGAGCACAGCCTAACCTAATTTGATGGGCTTTTGAATTCGAGGAGTGGTCCGCCAGTGGGCGTCACAATGAAAAAATCACGCACCCTGAAGGTGCTCTCCGCAGTCTTGGTAGCAGGGTTCGCCCTCGTCGGTTGTAGTTCTGCGGATGCCGATTCCGATGCTGACTCAGCTGCATCGCAGGGTAATTGGCCGCGTACCGTGGAAACGCCGAAGGGGCCGGTGGAGATCACGTCGAAGCCGGAGAGGATCGTCTCGACCAGTGTGACGCTGACGGGCACGCTGTTGTCGATCGACGCTCCGGTGGTGGCTACCGCATCGACGGGACCGAACACCGACGTCTCGGATGCGCAGGGGTTGTTCACACAGTGGGGCGACATAGCAGAAGAACGCGGACTTGCAGTGTTGCCGATGGGCGGTGCGAACGCGGAATCCGTTCTGGCGCAGAACCCGGACCTGATCGTCGTCTCGGCAACTGGAGGTGACTCCGTCGTCGATCTGTACGAACAGTTCACGGCCATCGCGCCGACAATCGTGGTGGACTACGGCGGAAGTAGTTGGCAGGAAGTCGCCGCTGTGCTGGGTAAGGCGACAGGTCTCGAAGACAACGCGGCGGCCACGGTCGCGAAGTTCGACAGCGCAGTAGAGGCCGCGAAGGCCAAGATCACACTTCCCCCGCAGCCGACCACTGCGCTGGTCTACTACGAGGACGGCAGCGGCGCCAATATCTGGACGCACGAGTCGGGGCAGGCGAAGTTGCTCACGGCGATGGGTTTCACGGTCGCCGACATTCCCGAGTCCGCGAAGAGCAGTGAATCCATGGGTAAGCGCAAGGACATCATTCAGGTCTCGGCGGAGAACCTCTACGACGGTATCGCGGGCAACACCCTGATCTTGGTCAGTGCCGACGACGGTGCGGTGAAGGCGGTCGAGGCACTTCCACTGTTGGCCCAGCATCCGGCAATTCGTGATCACCACGTCTATGCCGTGGGTCTGGACACCTTCCGTCTCGACTACTACAGCGCAACCAACATGGTGAACCGGTTGGTCGAGCAGTTCAGCTGAGCCATAAGTACTAGGCCTTTCACCTTCAACTAGTGCTTTGGTAGGAGCCGGGAATCGAACATTCCCTTCACGTTCGCCGAATGTGGGACCAAGTGGTGCGCGCATGCCACCATGAACGTCAATCATCGGATGCGGAATGGGGAGTGGATGTTCGACTCGGCTGGTCAGAATGCCCCGGGGCAAGCCCTGGCATCGCGAGGGTGGGGACGTTTCAACCTGAACAACCCGGCCACGGCGGCCGTGATCGTCGGCCTGCTGAGTGTGCCGTGGGTGTTCGGTCTCGCCAGTCTCAAGACTGAACCCGAGACGAGCAATCGAGTGCTGAGCGATCCGGGAACCGTCGTCGGCATCATGGGTTTCCTGACGGTGTTGACCGTTGTGGCGTGTGCGCGCCGGCGGTACCCGATCGCGTACTACCTCCTGACGTTGGCAGGATCCGGCGGATTGATGCTCTTCCTCGGCAGTCGATCGCTGGGGGCCACGCCGCTTTTCTGGTTCGCGATCATGGCAGTGTCCATCCGAGTGACAGGCATGCGCCTGGTCGGACTGCTGGTCCTCGGAATGGCGATGGACGTGATCTTGGCGATGTATCTCACCGAACGGGACGGGCTGACGGTCGCCGAGGTTCAGGTGGGGGAGTTGCCTCACTTGTTCCTCGAACCGGCGGCAAACACCGTCACGAGTTTTCTGGTCGTCGCAGCCATGGGAAAGATCGTCGCGCGCCTGCGAAAACAAGCAGTGGAGAACAGTCAGGCAGTAGCGGATCTGCACCGGGACCGCGAACGCAAGATTGCGAATGCCGTTGTCGCCGAACGGCAGGACATGGCACGTGAACTGCACGATGTCGCTGCCCACCACATGACCGGCATGATCATCCAGGCTCGTGCCGCCGACAAGTTCTTCTCGAGCAATCCCGAACAAGCACAAGCCCTTCTGGGGGGCGTCATCGAGCAGGGACAGCGGGCCCTCAACAGCTTGCGGCAGATCGTGGGGATACTTCGCCTGGGTGAGGAAGACCCCGATTTCCCGACGCCCATGGTCTCCGACATCGACGAGTTGGTGGACGACTGCAAGCGCACCATCTCGTCGATCTCGTTGGAGAAGGTCGGCCGCTTCGACGACCTGGACAGCGGAGTCCAGTTGACGTGTTACCGCATCGTGCAGGAGGCGTTGTCGAACGTCCTTCGCCATGCGCCGGGTAGCGAGTCCAAGGTGTGTCTGAGTCGAGAAGCCGGTGCGGTGAGGGTACGGGTGGTCAATACTCTCGGGAATGCTCGCCCGGCCTCCGACGGGCAAAACCTCGGAATTGTGGGAATGCGCGAACGCGCGACGCTCATGGGTGGTCAACTGGACGCCGGACCGAATTCGGAAGGTGAGTGGGCTGTGCAGGCACTGGTGCCGGTGAACGGGAGGATCAACGCATGATCGATGTCCTTATTGCAGACGACCAGCAGGTGGTACGGCAGGGGTTCGAGCTGTTTCTCTCCGGTCACCCCGAGATTCGCGTCGTCGGGCATGCCAAGACGGGAGTCGAGGCGTACGAGCAGGTGCGTGCACTGCGTCCGGACGTCGTGCTGATGGATATCCGAATGCCGCACGGCGACGGGTTGACTGCGACCCGGGAGGTCCTTGCCGAGTTTCCCGGGACCCGCGTCATCGTGATCACCACGTTCGATCTCGACGAGTACGTTTTCGAGGCGCTCGACAGCGGTGCCGCAGGGTTCTTGCTCAAAGACGCCGATCCCGAAGAGCTCTCGTCGGCAGTGTTGACCGTGGCCGAAGGTGGTTCGGTGCTCTCGCCGAGATTGACGTCGAGACTGATCGTGGAGTTCGCGAGGCGCAAGCCGGCACCGATGTCCACGGCGCGCTCCGGATCGGATCACGGTCTCAGTGCGCGTGAGATGGATGTGGTGCAGTTGCTGTCACAAGGCTTGGGAAACAACGACATCGCAGATTCCCTCAGCCTCGAACAGAGCACGGTGAAGTCGCACATCAGCAACATCTGCAAGAAGCTGCAGGTGCGTACCCGTGTGCAGATCGTCATCTGGGCGTACCGAAACAACGTGATCGCCGTATCGCGCTGACGCACGGGACGCTGCGGCGCATCCGCCGCGGCACGGGCAGAGAAGTACACGTGCCCCGGGTCCGATCCCTCGTCGAACCCGGGGCATCCGTGCCACTCAGCCCAGCAGTTTGGCTTTGAGCGTCATGACAGTCGCCGGGCTCAGACCCAGGCCCTCGGTCAGGTACCGATCGACCGACCCGTAGGTCTGGTCCAACTGGGCGAGACCGGCATCGAGATAGCTTGCCTCGACACCCAACAGAGGCTCCATGTTGACGGCCATCTGTTCGCCCAGGCTCGCCGCGATGCCCGCGCGCGTGGCCTTCATGCCTTCGGCTGTGTACTCGTTGGTCAGCAAGTAGTCGTTCATGATCACCGAGCGGTCGACACCGGCGATACTCAGCAGCAGAAACGACGTCCAGCCGGTGCGGTCTTTGCCTGCGGTGCAGTGGAAGACCTGTGCACCTTCGGTTTCCGCGAGACCCGTGAGCAACTGCGCGAACCCGGCTCGCTCCGTCGCTCCGGTGACGAAGGCGCGGTTCATGTCCTGCATCATCGATCGTGAGTCCTCGGGGGACTTGATCTTCGCGATCATCTCGGCGATGTTCCCGGACAGGATCGGAATGTTCTCGTACGCAACCCCGTCGGGCAAGACATCGGGCTTACTGGCGATCTCGGGTTCCGTGCGCAGATCGTAAACCTTTGTCAGTCCCAGCTTTTCGAGATTGCTCATGTCATCGCCCTTGGGCGTGATCGCGTTCGCGCGGTAGAAGACTCCCTTGTTCACGGGCAGGCCGAAAGTTCCCGAGTATCCGGCGCCGGTGCCTGCGACGTCGCGGAAATTGTCGATCCCGGTCAGCCGCGGCGCATCTGGGGTCTGCTCGGAACTGCCGAAGTTGCTGGATCCGAAATCCAGCGAGCCGAACAGCGGAGCCGAGGGGCCAGGTTCGGCCTGCGCGATCGAGGCGCCGAAACCGGTGATGAGAAAGCTACTGGTCAACGCAATGGCCGCGGCAGACCGTAGTGAGCAGGTACGGGTGGATCGGGACATGTGTGAGCCCTTCGTCGAGCGGAGAGAGTGGCGAGTCGATGAGGTATCGCGAAGGCAAGGTAGCGAGTTCGCGTGTCCGATTCGAGAGGAATCTTGCTTTGCTCCCTCTCAGTGGGAGGCGTGCTGCTGTGAGCGTGGGCGGCTCGGGAGGCGCAGTTCATTCCTCGGGACCTTTGTTTGTGTAAAGGTCCAGTGCCCTGATATTGGTTAGCCTCACCAAATCAATTCCGGAGCAGTCCGGTGCGTTCAGATGGAGTTCAACATGCGGGTTCAAGGTCTGTCGCGGTTTCGCCGCGCAGTGGTGATCGGCGCAGCAGCTGCGCTGGCGGTCGGCGTCGCCGGCTGCAGCAACTCCGAGGAGGCGTCGTCCGAATCGTCGACGACAGCCGCGAGCTCGCCGACCCGTGTCTTCGAGGCACAGAACGGATCCATCGAGATCCCGAGCGACCCGCAACGGATCGTGGCCTGCGGATACGCAGTTCTGCCGCTGATTCAGGCGGGAGCGAACCTGGCAGCAGTATGTGAGTGGACCCGTGAACTCGGCAACATGGACGACAAGACCAAGGCCGCTTACGAAGCTCTGCCGAAGGTCGCGCCCGACGGCAACGTCTCCCAGCTCAACTACGAGGGAATCGTCGCTGCCGAGCCCGATCTGATCATCATGGGCGTTCCCGCTCGAGTCGAAAGCCAGCTGGACATGGCGCAGCTCGAGGCGGCCGCTCCCGTCGTCTTCCTGGGACCGACGGTTCCTGCTGATTGGCGAGTGCTGGGCGAGCAGTTCGCCGATGCCGCGAATGTCTCCGGCAACTACGGCGAGTTCAAGGACGACTACGACGCCAAAACCGCCGAACTGGCCGCGAAGTACAAGGACAAGCTCGGCTCGCTGACCTTCGGCGGCGTGTGCAACGTCTGCAAGCCGGAAGCCGGCACCTTCTCACGCGAGTACGCGTCCTCGTACACGACCAATCTCTTCGACGGACTCGGACTGCAGTTCCCCGGCACCCCCGCAGACCCCGCCGACATCCACGTCGAACAGGTATCCATCGAGAAGATCGGCGAAAATCTCGGAAATGTCGACGTGATCGTCTACGGCCTCAACGCCGACGGCTCGATGTCTCCGCAGTTGCAGGAGCTGGTCAATTCCGAGCTGTGGAAGGAATTGCCCGCAGTGAAGGCCGGCAACGTCGTCCAGGTCCAGCATTCGCTGGCCGCGACCTATCAGACGGCCCTTCTGACGCTGGATTCGATCGACGAGGGCCTGTCGAAGCTGCCCGCAAACCAGTAGTTCATCGACTGTGACGGTGGCCTCTCGCCTGATGGCGAGGGGCCACCTGCATATCCGGATGAGCAGGGCGGACAGCTCTCCGAACGGCGAGGACGCTTACCTGTCCCGGCTACCGGGGTTCTGTACGAACTGCGAACGCCCGATAGGGTGACCGGGTGCGTCCTACACTTGATTCCTACACTCATCTGGCCGGTGGCAAGGTCCGTGACCTTTACACGATCGACGACGAGCATCTGCTGCTTGTCGCGAGTGATCGGATCTCGGCCTACGACCACGTGCTCAGCACACCGATCCCGGACAAGGGTCGCGTGCTCACCGCGATGAGCGTGTTCTTCTTCAACGTCCTCGGTGGCACCAACCACCTGGCCGGCGAGCCCGACGACGATCGTATCCCGGAAGAGGTACTCGGCCGCGCTCTCGTCGTGCGCTCCCTCGACATGGTTCCCGTCGAATGCGTCGTTCGTGGCTTCCTCACCGGCTCCGGCTTGGTCGACTACAACAACACCGGCGCAGTGTGCGGCGTCGCGTTGCCCGAGGGCCTCGTCGAGGCGTCGCGTCTGCCCGACCCGATCTTCACCCCGGCGTCCAAGGCGGCTCTCGGGGATCACGACGAGAACATCAGCTTCGATCAGGTAGTGGAGAAGGTCGGCCAGAAGCTGGCAGTGCAGCTTCGCGAGGACACTCTCGACGTCTATGCCCGCGCCTCCAACTTCGCAGCCGATCGCGGAATCATCCTTGCCGACACCAAGCTCGAATTCGGTCTCGACTCCGCTGGAAACCTCGTGCTCGCCGACGAGGTGCTCACCCCCGACTCGTCGCGCTACTGGCCTCTCGAAGGCTACGAAGCGGGCAAGGTGCAGCCCAGTTTCGACAAGCAGTTCGTGCGCGACTGGCTCACGAGCCCCGAATCCGGCTGGGACCGTAGCTCGGACACGACACCGCCGCCGTTGCCGCAGGAGATCGTCGACGCGACCCGGGCACGCTACATCGAGGCGTACGAGCGCATTTCCGGTCTGTCCTTCGACGATTGGGTCGGTCCCAGCGCATGAGCCTGATCCCGCCGGTCGCAAAGAAGGTCCCCGCCGAACGTACCCATCACGGACACACGTTCGTCGATGACTACGAGTGGCTGCGGGACAAGGACAACGCCGAGGTAGTCGCATACCTCGAAGCCGAAAACGCGTACACCGACGAGCAGACGGCCGCGCTCGAGCCGTTGCGCGAGAAGATCTTCCAGGAGATCAAGTCGCGGACGCAGGAAACCGACATGTCGGTGCCCACGCGCATGGGTAAGTGGTGGTACTACTCGCGCAGCGTGGAAGGCAAGTCGTACACCGTCCAGTGCCGGTGCCCCATCGCCGGTGAAGACGACTGGACTCCGCCCGACCTGACGCCCGGCGTCGAGCTGGCCGACGAGCAGATCCTCATGGACGGTAACGTCGAAGCCGAAGGGCACGAGTTCTTTTCGCTCGGCGCGTTCTCCATCAGCGAGGACGGCACGTTGCTCGCGTACTCGGTGGACATCGTCGGCGACGAGCGGTACACCTTGCGGTTCAAGAACCTCGAGACCGGTGAGATGCTCGCCGACGAGATTCCCGATACCGCGCCTGGCGCCACCTGGGCGATCGACCACAGTCACGTCTTCTACATGACGGTCGACGACTCCTGGCGTCCGGACACGGTGTGGCGTCACAAGCTGGGAACGCCGCAGAGTAAAGATGTTTCGGTGTTCCACGAGCCCGACGAACGGTACTGGGTTTCGGTGGGGTCCACCCGCAGTGAGAAGTACCTGATGATCTGGGTCGGTTCCAAGGTGACCAGCGAAGGCTGGATGCTGGAATCGGCGAACCCGGAAGGCGAATTCCGCGTCATCATCCCACGTCGCGAGGGCGTCGAGTACGGGGCCGAGCACGCCGTGATCGGGGGAGAGGACCGTTTCCTCATTCTCCACAACGACGTCGTCGACGGCATCAAGGCCGAGAACTTCGTGTTGGTGGAAGCTCCCGTGTCGGATCCGACGAACATGACGATGCTGATCGAGCACAGCGCCGACGTTCGGCTGGAAGAAGCCGAAGCCTTTGCCGGACACCTCGTCCTGAGCTACCGCCGCGAGGCGCTCACTCGGGTTGCCGTGTGGCCGTTGACGGATGACGGCTACGGCGAACGCCACGAGATCGACTTCGACGAAGAACTCTTCAGCATCGGCATGGGGTCCAACCCGGAATGGGCGCAGCCCACCATCCGGCTCGGCTTCACGTCGTTCATCACTCCCGGGCAGGTGTACGACTACTACGTCGCCAGTGGTGAACTGGCACTGCGCAAGTCGCAGCCTGTTCTCGGTGACTTCGATGCGAGTAACTACGAGCAGCGTCGCGACTGGGCAGTAGCCGACGACGGAACCCGCATTCCGCTCTCGATCGTGAGGCGCGTAGGTGCGCCGGAAGGTCCCGCGCCGCTGCTGTTGTACGGCTACGGTTCCTACGAGGCGAGCATCGACCCGTCGTTCTCGGTTGCCCGCTTGTCGTTGCTCGATCGCGGTGTCGTCTTCGTCGTCGCACACGTGCGCGGCGGCGGCGAGATGGGTCGTCACTGGTACGAAAACGGCAAGACGCTCACCAAGAAGAACACCTTCACCGATTTTGTCTCTTGCGCAAAGCATTTGATCGACACCGGTGTCACGTCGGCCGACCGGATGGTTGCCGACGGCGGTAGTGCAGGTGGATTGCTGATGGGCGCTGTCGCCAACATCGCTCCGGAACTGTTTGCCGGCATTCTCGCCAATGTTCCGTTTGTCGACCCGTTGACGTCGATTCTCGATCCGTCGCTGCCGTTGACGGTCATCGAGTGGGACGAATGGGGAGATCCGCTGCACAACAAGGACGTCTACGACTACATGCGCTCGTACAGCCCGTACGAGAACGTGGAAGCCAAGGACTATCCCGCCATTCTTGCGATCACGAGCATCAACGACACCCGTGTTCTGTACGTGGAGCCGGCCAAGTGGGTCGCAAAACTGCGCGCCACCAAGACCGGTGATGCTCCGCTACTTCTCAAGACCGAGATGAGCGCCGGACACGGCGGTGTCAGCGGTCGGTACGAGAAGTGGAAAGAGGTCGCGTTCGAGTTCGCCTGGGTGCTGGACACCGTGGGTGCGAACTAGCTCCGGTGTCAATCTGGTTCTGCGTCAATCAGGTTCTGCGGTAACGAACTTGAGGGCGCCCAGCGCGCCCGTACTCGGTCTCCCGGGTGAGCATGCCGTCGTCTGCCAGCTTTTCCAGGTAGCGCCAGGCTGTCACCCGGGACACGCCGACCGATGCTGCCACCTCTGCAGCGGTCACGGGTCCCTCAGAATCCCGGACAGACGCTGCGACGAGTCCGAGTGTTTGAGACGCAAAGCCTTTCGGTGCCGCTGCTCGATCGTCGGACGTTCGTAGCGCAGACATCGCGCGGTCGATGTCGTGTTGACTGACCGCAGACTCTCCAGCGGGAAGCGCTGCACGATATTCGAGGTAGCGCTCGAGCTTGTCGCGGAATGCTGCGAAAGTGAACGGCTTGAGAAGATAGAGGACGATCCCGCGAGCCACGGCGCTTCGGACCACCTCCAGATCGCGCGCCGAGGTAACCGCGATGATGTCCGGACTGGGCCGCAAACCGCCCAGGGCGGAAGCCACGTCGAGACCGCTGGCGTCGGGCAACCCGATGTCGAGCAGGACCAGGTCGATGGGCTGGTCGGTGGCGTTGGCCGCCGTAACTGCACGCACGGCGGCGTTCCCGGAATGAACCACGCCGTGGACCACGAATTCCGGCACACGCTCGACGTACGAACGGTGCGCCTGGGCGATCAACGGTTCGTCGTCGACTATCAGCACACGGATCATCGCGGTGCTTCCACCTCGCGCAGCGGGATACGGACAACCAGCATGGAGCCCATCGCCGGCTCGCTGGTGAGCGTGCCGCCGTGCCGTTTCACAACTTGAGAGACCAGTGCGAGACCGAGTCCGCGAGAGCCGGATTTTGTGGAGTAGCCACGGCCCTTGGCCTTTTCGAGTGCTTCGGGTGTCATTCCCGGGCCGCTGTCGGCGACGGCAACAACCATCATCGAATCCTCTTCCATTACCGTCACTTCCACCCACGGAGACTCGCTCGCGCGCGATGCGTCAATAGCATTGTCCACGAGATTGCCGACCAGCGTGACCAACTCGCGTGCATTGAGCGAAGGAACCGGACCGAGCGCGGTGTCTTCGGTGATGGTCAGGTCGACCCCGCGTTCGGCCGCTTCACTCATTTTCCCGAGCAGCAGTGCGGCGAGCGCCGGCTCGTGGACCGCATTCATCAGACGATCTATCAACTGTTGGGACACTCGCAATTCATTGGTGGCGAAGGCCACTGCGTCTTCGTTCCGGCCCAACTCGACCATCGTGATGATCGTGTGCAGACGATTTGCACTCTCGTGGGCTTGCGATCGAAGCGACTCGGCAAAACTGCGTACCGAATCCAATTCCCCGAGTACGTTCTGCAATTCGGTGTGATCGCGAATTGTCAGCACGGTGCCAATTCTGTTGCCCTCCCACTCAACCGGGTGTTGGTTGACCACCAGCACACGCTTGTCGGTGAGGTGCACTTGATCCTTCGCGGGAGAGGCGTCGTCGACTCGCATGGTCTCGGGGATGGACGAAAGTGGCACGGGCCCGTCCGGTAGATCGAGGAGGCGACGCGCTTCGTCGTTGACGATATCCACTCGCGCATCTCTGCTTCGGCCTCGCCCGATCACCACCAGACCCTCACCGATGCTGTGCAGGACGGCGTCGTGGTGTTCGTACATGGTGCGCAGTTCATCCGGCGCCATCCCCAGGGTCTGTCGCCGGATACGCCGACTCACCAGAAGTGAACTCAGGAGGGCGGCAAGAAGACCGCCGCCGGCAACGAACAGGATGACCGGAACACTTTGGGCGAACTGCTTGGTGATCTGCTCGCGGGTGACACCGGCAGAAACCAGACCGACCAAGGTTCCGCCGGAATCGTAGACAGGAGTGACTGCGCGGATCGACGGCCCCAGCGACCCGGCGTACGTCTCTGTGAAGGTCACGCCGGCAAGTGCGCGGTCGATGTTCCCGGTGAAGAGTTGACCGATCAGCTCCGGGCTCGTGTGGGTGAACCGAGTGCGATCAGGCGCCATCACCACGATGAAATCGACGCCGGTTGCCTGTCGGATCTTCTCGGTCTGTGGTTGCAGAATCGCGGTCGGGTCCGGACTCGTCAGGGCTGCCGCCGTCGAATCCGACAGGGCGAGAGTCTGCGCTATCGAGCTCACCTGCCTGCGGATCGCGTCGTCGCTGTCTCGGCGTTCGTCGACAACTGCGAGCGCGGCCCCCACACCGATGACCAGCGCCAACAACGCCAATTGCAGGAGCAGGATCTGCCTGGCGACGCTCATACGTCGGCCGGTCTTTCGTTCGACCATCGAGCGCCTCCTGAACGTAATGAACACAAACTTCCGGGCCCACCTGTTTGCAACAAGAATTCTCCACGACTCGAAGTGATCCCGATCACTTCACAGATATCCGATCCAAAGGACACCCCATGAGCAGCACGGCAACAGGGACAGTAGACGGTTCCCCACAGCCCGAGGGCACCAAGGCAAAGCGCGACAAGACGCATTGGCTCTACATGAGCGTCATCGTCGCGGTCATCGGAGGCATCCTCGTCGGTTGGCTCGCACCCGAGTTCGGTAAGTCCGTCGGTGTACTCGGCACGTTGTTCGTCAGCCTGATCAAGATGATGATCAGCCCGGTCATCTTCTGCACCATCGTGCTCGGCATCGGCTCGGTTCGAGCGGCGGCCAAGGTCGGCAAGGTCGGCGGCCTCGCACTCGCCTACTTCATCGGGATGTCCACCATCGCACTCGCGATCGGCCTGGGCGTCGGCAACCTGCTCAACCCGGGCAGTGGCCTGAACATCACGCCCAATGCGGCCTCCGTGGCCAAGCTTGCAGATCAGGCCCACAGCGCGGGCGGTACCTGGGACTTCATCGCGTCCATCATTCCGACGTCGATGCTGTCCTCCCTCACAGCCGGCAGCGTGCTGCAGACTCTGTTCGTCGCCCTTCTGGTCGGCTTCGCGATCCAGTCGCTCGGCAAGTCGGGTGAACCGATCCTCAAGGCCGTCGGATACATCCAGAAGCTCGTGTTCAAGATCCTGACGATGATCCTCTGGCTCGCCCCGATCGGTGCTTTCGGTGCCATCGCCAGCGTCGTCGGCCAGACCGGTTTGAACGCCGTCGTCCAGCTCGGCACGCTGATGATCGGCTTCTACCTGACCTGCCTGATCTTCGTCTTCGGTGTTCTCGGAACGCTGCTGCGCGCGGTCACCGGATTCAACATCTTCAAGCTGGTCAAGTACTTGGCCCGTGAGTACCTGCTCATCTTCGCCACGTCGTCCTCCGAATCGGCACTGCCGCGTCTGATCGCCAAGATGGAGCACGTAGGCGTCGAGCGCACCACGGTGGGCATCGTCGTTCCCACGGGCTACTCGTTCAATCTCGACGGCACCGCGATCTACCTGACCATGGCCTCGATCTTCATCGCCGACGCCATGGGACAGCCACTCGGTTTCGGTGAACAGCTCTCGCTGCTGGTGTTCATGATCATCGCCTCCAAGGGCGCTGCCGGAGTCAGCGGCGCCGGTCTGGCCACGCTGGCAGGCGGACTGCAGAGCCATCGCCCCGAGCTTCTCGACGGCGTCGGACTCATCGTCGGAATCGACCGCTTCATGTCGGAAGCGCGAGCGATCACCAACTTCTCGGGCAATGCGGTTGCGACTCTCCTGGTCGGCGCCTGGACCAAGACGATCGACAAGGAACGCGTCGTCGAGGTACTCGACGGGAAGATTCCGTTCAACGAAGCCACGATGCTCGACGACGAGGACGAAGAAGAGCAGCACAAGCTCGAAACGGCTCCGACCGGCACCAAACAGTCGTTCGTGAGCCATCACTAGAAACGTCCGCTCTGCTGAACGTTTGACTGCGCTGCAGGCGCGGAACCCGATCTACGATCAGTGATCCTGGTCGTAACGATGAAAGAGACCGCCGCACCAACCGTGCGACGGTCTTTTTCTGTTCGTGGCTAGGTGTACCAGGTCGGTTCGGGAATCTCGCCGGTCAGAAAACGACTACCGACTTCACGGCGTTTGTACGCGAGCGGATCGTGAAGGGTATGCGTCCGGATGTTGCGCCAGTAGATGTCCAGGCCGACGTCGTTGGACGTGGCTCGGGCACCGGTCAGCTCGAAGATCTTGTTGCTGATCTCCAAGGAGACGTCGGCGGCGCGAAGTTTTGCGGCCGCGATGCGTACGGCGAGGTCGCCGCGAGCCTGCTCGGTGAGGTTTTCGCGAGCGTCGTGGAGCACGGCGTCGGCCTCACGGCTGACCTGATCCACGAAGGCCTCCGCTGCCCACAGCTTGGATTGCAAGTCGCCGTAGCCCTCACGGAGGTACCACTCGTCGGTTGCGATTTCGCGGTTGTCACCGCCGTACGGCCATGGACGCGTACGGGTTCGGGTGTACTCGGCGGCAGTGTCCAGTGCGCCACGAGCGATCCCGAGGTAGAAGTTGGCGAACACGATCTCGATCGCCGGGAAGTTCAGGGTGTTGTAGACCAGAGGTTGGAATTCCTTGTCGACAAAGCCTGCCGCACTTGCCCAGTCGACCTCGACGTCGTTGATCTCGACACTGCCGGAATCGGTGAGGCGCTGCCCGAGATTGTCCCAATCACCGCGGAAGACTATGCCGTCCTGAGCAGTCGGCACGATTGCGAACACATGCGTCGCAGTTCCGTCGATGATTCCTTCGAGCACCGTGAGGTCGGTGACTCGGCCGCCGGTGGAAAACGACTTCACACCGTTGAACACCAGGGTGTCTCCGCGGTCCGCGACGGTGAGGTCGGTGTCTCGAGGGTTGACCGCGCCGCCGAAGAAGAATCGGTTGCTCGTGTACAGCTCCTCGACAGCGGAGATCTGCGGATCGGTTCCGACCAATCTGGCTGCCCATGCCCACAGGTAGTGGTATCCGAGCAGTTGTCCGATGGAGCCGTCGGCGCGGGCGATCTCCCGAACCACCTTGTAGGCGGTCTCCCATCGCTGCCCGCCGCCGCCGAACTCGACCGGGCCCAGGAGCGTCACAAGACCACTGTCCTTGAGCAGCTGAACTTCTCGGAACGGTGGTTCGCCGGCTCGGTCGCGGGCGAGTGCGTCGGCGGCAATGATGTTGCTCACCTCGCGAGCCCGGTCGATCCAGCCCTCGGATGTTTCGGGAACGCCGACGAAGACTTCGGTTTCACTGGTCACGGTCATGCCTGTTCATCCTTTTCGGTCGGTGCGGTCCCGATGGCCCACACGTAAATCGGTTCGGTTCTGTTGATTTCGTAGTCGCCGACAACTTTGGATTTGAAGACGACCGGATTGTGGCT
The DNA here is from genome assembly GCF_018588185.1 of Rhodococcus sp. WY5. Taxonomy (NCBI): domain Bacteria; kingdom Bacillati; phylum Actinomycetota; class Actinomycetes; order Mycobacteriales; family Nocardiaceae; genus Rhodococcus; species Rhodococcus sp. WY5. Next base: position 59,003 of record NZ_JAAMPR010000001.1, on the reverse strand, counting down.
GGCGACGGTGCGGGCGTTGCGCCAGAATCGATCGAGATCGAGGTCGCGGCTGACTCCGGAAGCACCGAGTGCGTCGAAGATCTTGGCCGTGGCCGGCACGACGAGTCCGATCGAGGCGACTTGCCCTCGCCCCGAATCGATTTCGGCTGCGATGTTGGCGGCTTTCTCTTCCTCCGGCGAGCCGGAGAATGCGGCTTCGTAAGCCCATTGGGACGACTGTGCTGCGTGCAGTGCAACGGCCTCGGCTGCAAAGGCAGCAGAGGACACCTCGCCGACAACTTGCTGGATCTGCGAATCCTGCGCGTATCTCGGAGCGTTGCCGTGACTGAAGGTTCGAGTACGAGAGGCAACTCGACGAGAGATCTCGATCGTCGCAGCCTTGGCGATGCCGGCGAGAGTGGCGAGGTGGAACAATTGGTAGAACGCGGTCTGGTATTTGAATCGCGTCGAGAAGTCGAAGATGTTCTCCGGCTGTACAATTGCGTCCTCGTAGACGGATGAACCGGAGCCAGTCGTCTGCTGACCGAACCCGTTCCAATCGTCACTGTGTGTGACACCGGGTTGTCTCGCCTCGACCGCCGCGATCACGAATGCGCCGGTGTCGGTGCGCTGCGAGTACAGGTCGATCCAGTCGGCGAAGATGGAACCCGTGCTGTAGAACTTTGCCCCGTTCGCCAGGAAATGGTCGGCATCGGGTGCGGGCGAGACCTTGGTGTTGGCTTCGCCCAATGCAACGTCGCCGATTTCGGTCCATGCGTTGCCGACCAACTGTCCCTCCGCGAAGCGTCGGAGCCAGATGTCACGCTCCGGGCCGGGGTCGGCGACCAGTCGGTCTTCGACAAACGCGAAATGTCCGCGCAGGGCCTGGGTGATATTGGAATCGGCGCTCGACAGCTCGACTAGTAAGCGGATCAATTGCGGGATGCTCGCACCCGATCCACCGTGTGTTGTCGGCACCCGAACGGCGCCGAAGCCTGCATTCTTGAGCGCGTCGATCTGTTGGAAGGGAAGCACGTGATCGCGTTCGCGTTCGACGACGCCTTGTGCGATGTCCGCGAAGATCGGACGGAATTTCTCTGCCAGTGTTTCGTAGTCGACCTCACTTTTGATCGGATCAGCAGACCGGGGTACGGCATTCGGCGTCAGTGCGGTGGTCATGGGAAGAATGCAAGCTGTAAACACCAGGGGCGTCGATCCTTCATCGCGACCTGATTCGAAGTGTTGTCAGTCAGCGCAAATCTCGGTTCGATGGCCTGCCGGGCACTCTTGTCGAAATCGAGTGGTCAGTGGGGTTGCTCGCGAACGTGCTCGACGGTCCATCCGCTCCATTCGACGGTCCCTCCGGCACCACAATCATGTCGGAACGGCAGCCCTGGAGGACCGGAGCGAACGACGACGCGAAAGTCTCTCCCCTCCAACCGAAGATCGACAGTCGTGTGTTCTCCGTCCATACTCTCGCTGATGCTCTCGAGTGCGTCCGTGGCGACGATGTCGGTGGCGCGTCGGACAGCATGTTCGGCTGCCTGAGCGGCCTGTGACAGTGCCGCCCGGCCGCGCAGGTGCAGCAGCTCCAATTCTCCGGCTAGGTATTTCTCGGCAGCATCGATTGCGGAGTTGCCGTCCAGTCGGCTGAAATAGACTGCGGCAGGCCACGCAATCATGTTGGCCGCGAAACGATCTCCGCCGATGTGACTGCATTCCCACACATCTGCGATCTGTGCCGCGTTCAGCGCCGAAACGACCGGGCGGCCGAGTTCCGCGCAGCACGCATCCTTCTTTCCATGCGTGCAGACTGCGAAGAGTGGTTCCGTGCGGGAGCGGCCGAAGTCGGGTTCCGCACCGGTGGCCATCGATTCGAACGGCAGTACCGACAGGTCCTCGTATCGGTCGACCGCCCCTTCCCGCATCCATTGGCGTGTGCCGTCCGTCCAGGCGAGTACACACGTCGGGGTGAGCACCCGGCGGTTGCGGGTCCGCCGGATCACCACGACACGGATACGGCCCTGCGCTGCGTAGATCTTTTCGGTGAGCGCGACGGGGAGAATGTCGTCAGGGGCGGACGCCGGCCAGGGGCCGGGATGCTCGATCAATACCCACAGATGTGTCATTCCGGCGCGACCGACCATAGGTTCGCCGGCGGTCGACGACTGCCGTGTACAGGCGTGAGGGCGTCGACTGGTTTGCGGATTGGCGACAAATTCCGAAAGGCACTGCATAGATCCTTTCCCCAGGACACCGTCGCTGTGGCAGGGGAGGGAAGACATGATGAGGCTCCAGTCTCGTAGGTTAGGCTCACCAGACTATTGGATGGTGAATCCTTTGCTCAGCCGCGGTGAATGCACGTGGCTGTGACGGTCGGAAGCAGTCGGTAACAGGAGTTTGTGAATGAAACGCAGTAACTCGCGGACGAAGTACATGCTGGGTGGTTTTGTCCTCGCCGCCATAGTGGCAACGACAACGGCGTGTGGCAGTGACGACAAGACGGATACCGGCAGTCAGTCTGCCGACACCGTGCACGCGGTCACCCACGCCCGTGGAACTACCGACGTACCGACGGATCCGCAGCGAGTTGTCGTGCTCGAGCCGGTTCAGCTCGACACGTCGGTAGCGCTGGGCGTGATTCCCGTGGGCACCGCGGTACTCAGCGAGACGACCGGCGTTCCGGCGTACCTCGGTGAGAAGGCGGCGGAGATCGAGATGGTCGGAACCGTCGCGGCACCGAACCTCGAGAAGATCGTCGCACTGAGCCCGGACCTGATCATCGGAACGGAATCGCGGCACGGTGATCTGTACGAGCAGCTCGCTGCCATCGCACCGACCGTCTACATGGCAACTCAGACCGATCCGTGGCAGGACAACGTCCAGTTCGTCGCAGAGGCGTTGAACAAGACCGATCAGGCAGGTGAACTGCTCGGTGACTACACGGCACGCTGCGAGGAAGTGGCGAGCAAGCACAGCACCGAGGGCAAGACCGCTCAGCTGATCCGCCCACGCGACGACGTTCTGACGCTGTACGGACCCACGTCGTTTGCCGGAAGCACTCTCGAATGTGCTGGACTCACGATTCCCGCACGCGACTGGGAGAACTCGATCTCGGTCGACCTCTCCCCGGAATTCGTCTCCGGAGCCAACGCCGACCTCATCCTGGTCACCTCCGCGAAACCGGCCGATGCCGGCACGATGCCGAAGGCCGTGGCCGACAACGCTGGATTCTTCCCGAACCCGCATCTGGTGGACATGTCCTACTGGATCACCGGCGTCGGACCGCTCGGCGGCCTCACCGTTCTGGACGACCTCGATCGCATTCTCGGAGCGTCGAATTAGCAGTGCGCGAAGGAGCAGTGCGTGAGAGAGTCGCTAAGTTGGAGCCTATGACAACTCCAGTACAGAACATCGCGATCAACACCCTCGGTGGCGTGCCTACCTATTTGGGTGAATACGACGGCCGCGCCGTCCTCGTGGTCAACGTCGCGTCCAAGTGTGGACTGACCCCGCAGTACTCGGCGCTCGAGAAGCTGGCCAGCGAGTACGCCGATCGCGGTCTGACCGTGATCGGTATCCCGTGCAACCAGTTCATGGGGCAGGAACCGGGTACCGCCGAAGAGATCGAGACGTTCTGCTCCACTACCTACGGCGTCACGTTCCCGCTTCTCGAGAAGATCGAGGTGAACGGCGAAAACCAGCATCCGCTGTACGCCGAGCTCACCAAGGCGGCCGACGCCGAAGGCGCTGCGGGAGACATTCAGTGGAACTTCGAGAAGTTCCTGATCGGACCGGACGGCACCGTCGTCAACCGCTTCCGTCCGCGGACCGAGCCTGACGCACCCGAGGTTGTCGCCGCGATCGAAGCTGCGCTTCCCAAGAACTAGAGGTTTCCAAGAACCAGTAGGTGCGCTGAAAACTGCCGCCGGATGATCATCCGGCGGCAGTGTGCTGTTCACCCACAGCTGCCACTATCGGAGTATGTCCGCAGAACTGATCGTGTCGGTATCCGGAATCAGAGACGAGACATGTTATCTCGCTGCCGGATTCGCAGACGAGATGGACACTCGAGGTGTCCGCTTGTCGCTCCTGGTGGCGCCGCGACTGAAGGACAAATACCGACTGGCCGACGACGCGGTGACGACGGCTTGGCTGCGTGAGCGTCGCGAGCACGGCGATGCCATCGTTCTGCACGGCTACGACCAGGCCGCGACCAAGCGTCGCCGAGCCGAGTTCGCCACTCTGTCGAAGCACGAAGCGAAACTGCGACTACTCGCTGCGGACCGCGTTCTCGAGCATGCAGGCCTTCGGACCCGGGTGTTCGCACCGCCGCGCTGGGTGGCATCGCCCGGTGCCATGTCGGTGTTGCCGGAGACGGGCTTTCGCACGATGGCAGGCCTCGGGGCAGTACATGATCTGACCCGCGGAACCTTGCAACGGGGAAGGGTTTTCGGGATCGGCGAAGGCTTCAAGGCCGAGCCGTGGTGGTGTCGCGCATTGGTTCTCGGAGCCGGGCGTGCCGCCAAACGTGGGGGACTGGTCAGATTGTCGATCACGGCCAAGCAGTTGGGAAACGAGGGCCCACGTCAGGCCGTCCTCGACGCCGTCGACCTTGCCCTCTTCCACGAAGCCGACTCGCAGGTGTATCGGTGGAACTCCCCGTCTCAGGAGCTCGGCGCTGCCTGAATTCGGCAGTTGGCAACTATTTGATAGCTACGAGAACATGTCGTCTGTCCGGGTTGTCCGAGCGGGCAGACTCTTCGCGTTTCTCTACTTCCTTGCTGGTAGTAGTGCAGAGTGGGTCAAAATCGCATAAAACGGACGATCAATTAGAGCGCTGGGTCAGCCAACTCTCCCACTGCTAGAGTGCGTGCAGTTAATCTGCCGCTAGTAGATGGGATTGGGATCTCGCCATGCGCACGAGAGTGTTCTCCAAGTCGGCCGAGGGTCTTGTCGCCGTGGCTGTGGGCGCAGTCGTCTGTGCTGCGTTCGTTCCGGCGCTCGCGTCTGCCGCTCCGACCGGCGCGGTTCACATGCTGCCGACGGGCAGTGTCGACGGCGGGTCGAGCGGATCGAGCGGATCGAGCGATGGCGTCCGCACCGCAACCGTCGACGATGAAGGTGAGCAACTCACACTGCGCCTTCACAAGATGAACCTGCGGGGATCCGAGTTCTCGATGGCTGTGCAAGACAGCGACGGAGAGCTGACCGACGCGGTGATCCCGGCGCCCCGTTCGTACATCGGCAGCGTGGAAGGGCGTCCGGACGCAATCGTCTCGGCCATCGTCGACTCCGCCGGAACACTGCGCGGGCAGGTGATTTTCGATCGTGGTGTTTCGATAGAGTTCGTCGGATCCGAGGTGGTCGGTCGCAGCACGGCGCCGATCGACGCAAAACCCAAGTGGCCCACCGCGGCCATTGCGCCGGCCTCGGCCGCAAGGGTCGGCAAGACGGTCAAGCAGTTCGTGGTCGGACTGGACCTCAGTGGCGAGTGGTACTCCGCGCACGGCGCAGGCAGTGCCGCCGTCGCTCTGGATCGGGCCGAGGAATCAATGGCCCGCACCGCTGCCATCTGGATCAGAGACGTCGGGATTCGGCCGGTCCTCGGTCGAGTTGTCCTGCGGGCAGATTCCGCCGGCGATCCGTACTCGAGCAGTTGTGAAAATCTCGAGCAGTTGGAAGATCTGTGGTCCGATCAGGTCGGGTCGAGTGTCGATCAGGCGACCGTCGTGTGCGCATCCGGTGGCGGAAATGCCTACTACTCGAAGTTCGAACTCGACCACAGCTACGCGCATGTCGGTGCCGAGTCCGACGGCAACTTCAGCCGCGTTCTCCGCCACGAGTTGGGCCACAACTTCTATGCCGACGACTACCACGGCGGCGGCGCCGAGGGATCGACCATCATGAACGGTAACGACCTCTCGCGCTTCGACGGCACCGAATTCGCTGCCATCGTCGATGCGGCGGAGGTTGCCTCGGCTCGACTCGACGACGTCGGTCGGTACACGGCAAGCCCGATCCCGCCGTACGCCGCACTCGACACCGCGCGGGTCCGCTCAGGCGGCACAGTCGCCGTCGACGCCGTCGCGAATGATCATGACAGCAACGGAGATTCGATCACAGTGACCGGCGTCGGGGCGACGTCACTTCTCGGTGGCACCGTGAAGCTCGAAAACGGCGAAGTGGTGTTCGAAGCCGGAACGAAGGCAGGCACCGACAGGATTCTCTACACACTCACCGACGCAGCCGGTGGCACGAGCACCGGCTGGATCATCGTCGATGTGAGTGCGTGAGAACCGAATCAGGCGACTTCGACGCTCGACTCCTCGCCGAGAACTCGGAACTCGGTGCCGTCGGCAGCCATTTCCGAGTAGCGACCGTAGAAGATGCCTGCGGCCTCGTCGCGGATGATCGCTTGATGAATGGGAACCGCAACGCGCGGCGCCACCGCGCGGAGGTAGTCGATGGCCTCCGAGATCTTGAGCCACGGTGCGGCGGCGGGGAGGGCGAGAACGTCGACCTTCTGTTCGGGGACGTAGAGGGAATCGCCGGGATGCATGAACCGTGCCGGGTTGGTGGCGTCACCGAGGAGGAACGCGGTGTTGTCGATCATCGGTAGGTCCGGATGGATGATTGCGTGCTCTCCGCCCGTTCCGGTCACCTCGACGTCGCCGATGCTGAACCGGTCGCCCGGCCGGACGCCGGTCCAGCGCCCACCGAGCTTTTCAGCCGTCTGCGGATCGCTGTAGAGCACGGCGTCAGGATTCGCTTCGGCCAGTTCGGGCAGCCGCGCCGGGTCTGCGTGATCGGGGTGTTGATGTGTCACGAGGATGGCGTCGAGACCGGTGATGCCTTCGAATCCGTGCGAGAAGTTGCCGGGATCGAAGAGGATCTTCGAGCCGTTCAACTCCACGAGCACACAGGAATGGCCAAAATGTGTCAGTCGCATGATTTCGAGTATGCGCCGCCCCGAAGGGACTCGCAGGCGGGTTTCACAGGTGGTGGCCGTCACGCCCCGATCACTCGATGCGAACCATCTCGGGTCCGCCCGGTAAACTGGCCATCACCCGAGCGTTTCACTCCGGGTTCGCGCACTAGTACCGAGGAGCAGCACGTGGCCCGTGTCGTCGTCGAAGTCATGCCCAAGGCCGAGATTCTCGACCCCCAGGGACAGGCAATTGTCGGGGCACTGTCTCGCCTGGGCTTTGCAGGAGTATCCGATGTCCGTCAGGGCAAGCGGTTCGAGTTGGAGATCGACGGCAGTGTCGAAGACGCCGAACTCGAGAAGATCGCCGAAGGCCTGCTGGCCAACACGGTGATCGAGGATTGGACCGTCAGGCGAGTCGAGGCATGAGCGCACGTATCGGAGTAATCACTTTCCCCGGCACGCTCGACGACATCGACGCGGCGCGGGCAGTGAACCTGGCCGGCGGTGAAGCTGTCGAACTCTGGCACGGCGATGCAGACCTCAAGGGTGTCGACGCGGTCATCGTTCCCGGCGGATTCTCGTACGGCGATTACCTTCGTTGCGGCGCGATCGCACGTTTTGCTCCCGCGATGGGCAAGGTTGTGGAAGCAGCCAAGGGCGGCATGCCGGTCCTGGGCATCTGCAACGGTTTCCAGATCCTCTGCGAAGCAGGTTTGCTCCCCGGTGCACTGACCCGTAACCAGGGTCTGCACTTCATCTGCCGCGACGAGTGGTTGACGGTCGAAGCCAACAACACGGCGTGGTCCTCGCGATACGAGGCCGGCGCGCAGATCCTCATCCCCCTCAAGTCGGGTGAAGGTCGCTTCCAGGCGTCCGAGAAGGTTCTCGACGAACTCGAGGGCGAAGGCCGCGTCGTCTTCCGTTACTCGGAGGAGAACCCCAACGGCTCGCAGCGTCGTATCGCCGGCATCTCCTCGGCCAACGGCCGGGTCGTCGGTTTGATGCCGCACCCCGAGCACGCCACCGAGGCTCTCACCGGTCCCAGTGACGACGGATTGGGCTTGTTCTACTCGGCCCTCGACGCGATCGTCACTGCCTGATCGCCTGCTGATTTTCACCACTGAACGCCGACCGGAAATCCGGTCGGCGTTCAGTCGTATGTGGGCCCGGTACCCAGGGCTACTGGCTGTAGGAACTGAGGAAGTTGCCGAGTCGCTCGAGTGCCGTCGAGAGATCGTCGGTGTTGGGGAGAGTCACCAACCGGAAGTGATCGGGTTCGATCCAATTGAACGCGCGACCGTGGCTGACAAGAATCTTCTCCGATTCCAGTAGATCGAGAACGAACCTCTCGTCGTCGACGATGCCGAACTTGTCGACGTCGAGCTTGGGGAACAGGTACAGCGCCCCGTCGGCCTGTTGACAACTGATCCCGTCGATGCTGTTGAGCGTGGTGTGTGCGAGATCGCGCTGGGCCGTCAGCCGACCTTGTGGAAGCAACAGGTCCTCGATGGACTGACGTCCGCCGAGTGCAGTCTGGATAGCGTGCTGCGCCGGCACGTTGGCACACATTCGCATGTTGGCCAGCAATTTGATGCCTTCGATGAAGCTCGACGCCCGCTCGAGTGGTCCGGTGATGGCCAGCCATCCGGCTCGGAATCCGCACACGCGGTAGGCCTTGGACAGTCCCGAATACGTCAGACACAGAACGTCTCGCCCGGTCATCGTCGCAAGGTTTGTCATGGATCGGCCGTCGTAGACGATCTTTTCGTAGATCTCGTCGGCGAAGAGCATCAGATCGTGTTTGCGCGCTAGATCCACGAAGCGTTGCAGCACCTCCGTCGAGTAGACGGCGCCCGTCGGATTGTTGGGATTGATGACGACAATCCCTCGGGTGCGCGGCGTGATCCGAGCTTCCAGATCGTCGAAGTCCGGTGCCCAGCCTTGGCTTTCATCGGTGAGGTAGTGGACGGGCGTGCCGCCGGCAAGTGAAACCGAAGCCGTCCACAAGGGATAGTCGGGAGCGGGAATCAGGATCTCGTCCTCTGGATTGCAGAGGGCCTGCATCGTCAGGGTGATCAGTTCGGACACACCGTTTCCGAGATAGATCTCGTCGACGGTGACGTCGGTGATACCCCGCGTCTGGTAGTACTGGACCACCGCAGTGCGCGCCGAATACAGTCCGCGAGAATCGCAATATCCCTGCGCGGTAGGGAGATTGCGGATCATGGCCATCATGATTTCGTCCGGAGCTTCGAACCCGAAGGGGGCCGGATTGCCGACGTTGAGTCGCAGGATCGTGTGTCCCTGATCCTCGAGTTCTTCGGTCTTGTCGAGAATTCGCCCTCTGATGTCGTACCTGACATTCTCGAGCTTGCGGGCCTGATCGATGGGTGTGTTCACGCGGTTACGTACCTCTCCGGTTCGGGTGGGCGAGTTGTGTTTCAGATGAGAAGGGCGCCTCAGGGTTCGGTCTGGAAACGGACATTGATTCGCGATAGCGCTAGCGGCGAAAGAGGAGTAGCGCTACTATGATTCGACATGTCCAATGATAGCAGTTCGAGGATTGTCGCAGCCTTGCGTGAGTGGATCGCGACGGCTCCTCCAGGCGCGAAGCTTCCGTCCACTCGGTCGCTCGTCAGCCTGCACGGGGCGAGTCCGGTCACCGTGCAGAAGGCGCTGCGAACACTGGTATCTCAGGGGGTTGTGGAGGCTCGTCCCGGTGTGGGGACCTTCGTGCGCGCGGCGCGCGTCGTGCGACCCAACGACTACGGGTGGCAGACAGCGGCGCTTGGATCGCCGAACTATCGTCTGCAGCTGCCCATGGCGCTGCAGTCCACCTCCAACGACGTGATCGCGCTGCATTCCGGCTATCCGGCCCGAGAGCTGTTGCCGGAAGGTCTGGTTCGTGCAGCCTTCACCAGGGCGACGCGAACCGACGCCGTGTTCAATCGGCCCCTCGCTGCCGGGCTTCCGGAACTGCAGTCCTGGTTTGCCTCCGAATTGGGTTCCGCCACTCCTGCCGGGATCACTCCGCCGGGGCCGAACGACGTGGTTGTACTTCCCGGCAGTCAGGGTGGGCTTGCGACGTCCTTTCGCGCGTTGGTGGGGGAGGGGCGTCCGTTGCTCATGGAATCGCCGACCTACTGGGGAGCGATCCTGGCCGCCGCGCAGGCTGGAGTCACGGTCATTCCGATTTCCAGCGGCGCCAACGGTCCTGATCCTGAAGAGCTTTCGCGTGCATTCGAACAGACCGGTGCCCGTGCGTTCTACGCACAACCGAGCTTCGCGAGTCCGACGGGAGCGCTGTGGTCGCCGTCGTTGGCTGACAAGGTTCTCGACACCGTCCGTCGGCACGGCGCATTCCTCATCGAGGACAGTTCGGCGCTCGACTTCGGAATCACCGCAGATCCCAGCCCCATCGCTGCACGAGACGACAGCGGTCACGTCGTCTACCTTCGTGCGCTGACCAAGAGCGTGTCCCCATCGGTGCGAGTTGCCGGATTGATCGCTCGGGGTCCGGCGTACGAGCGGATTCTGGCTGATACACAGGCAGATTCGATGTACGTCAGCGGGATGCTGCAAGCGGTAGCGCTCGACGTCGTGACCCAACCGGCCTGGCGAACGCACTTGCGCAGGCTTCGTCACCAACTCGAGGCCAGACGCGACCTCCTCGTGTCGAGTCTGCGCGAGTACGCGCCGGACGCTCACCTCGACGCCGTACCGAAAGGCGGACTCAACCTCTGGCTTCGGCTCCCGGACACCACGAACGTCGAACGCGTGGTGCAGGACTGCCGGTCGGCCGGCGTCATCGTCGGGGCCGGTGACGATTGGTTCCCGGCAGAACCGACTGGAAAGTTCTTGCGGCTCAACTACGCCGGACCGAACCCGGGTGAGTTCCCCGACGCCGCCCGCATTATCGGCCGAGCAATCACGCAACATATGTAGAACTTCACCTCGCTGGTGGTTGACCTGAACTTCCGTTGAGGTTTTATCGTCGTGTGCATGAACAAACAAGCGATGCAGCCACCGGCCAACCAGCCGATCGGATTCTGGACCGCGCGAGCCGGTGAAGCGATTCGCACGCGCACGCGCGGAGCACTCGAAGCGATCGGCGTCACCCAGCCGGGGTGGTGGGTCCTGCACCAACTTTCGCTGCACCCTGAAGGGGTGGAGCGCGCTGTCCTCTTGCGGACGATCGGTCCGAACGAATCCACCGACGTGATCGATGACGCCGTCGACTCTGCCCTCGAACTGGGGTGGGCGCGCGAAGACGGGTCTGTCCTTCGCCCGACTGATGCGGGCTCCGAGCAGTTCGATCGCGCCGCGCGGGTACAGCAGATGCTGCAGGAAGAGCGGATGCAGGGAATCACCGAAGAGGAGTTTGTCACCACCATCACTGTGCTGCAGCGAACCATCAAGAACGTGGGCGGCGACGCCTGGCACTGGTAGCAGACATTATCTGGGCCCGCTGCCGGGTAGAGCGGCTTCGATCAATTCGACGGCACGGGACACACCGCCCGCCGCTGCGAGTTCTTCTGCCAACTCCGCGCTGCGTCGGCGGAACTCGTCGGCGCTCAACAGAGTCAGCGCCTCACGAAGCTCTACTGCCGTGACGGTAGCGCTGTCGACGCGTACTGCGACACCGGCGTCGACGAGCGAGTCGGCGTTGCCGAACTGATCGACGGCTTGCGGCACTGCGATCATGGGTGTCCCGGTCACGAGTCCCTCGCTGGATCCGCCCATACCCGCGTGGGTCACGAACGCGTCGGCCTGCTGCAGAATCGCGAACTGCGGTACCCAACGGTGTATTTCGACGTTGTCGGGCAATGGTCCGAGATCTGAGATCTGCACCTGCTTTCCGATCTGGAGGACGACGTGCCAGCCGTCCATCTGGCCGAAAGCCTCGACGCAGGTGCGGTAGAAATCCGGATGATCGGTGAATGCTGAACCCAGCGAGATCAACAAGAGCTTGCGTTCGGGATCCGGGTTCACCCAAGGTTGACTGCTCGGTTCGAGTGCGGGGCCGACGAACGTGTAGACGTCGCGGTTCACGCGTTCGGCGTTGGGCTGCATCGATTCTGCGATCAGCACGATTGCACGGGGTGGGCGTCCGGTGAACTCACGCGGATCGACCTCGACGCCTTCGGCGCGGAAGAACCGGGTCTCCCGATCGAGCAGAGCGACGCCTCTCGGATCGGAACGAATTTCGTCGTACATCGGTGCGGCGTCGGCTTCGTAACCGTCCCAGGCAACGTACGTCGGCGACAACTGGATGATGGGAACGCCCCACTGCTGAGCCAGTATTCGTGCCGGAATGCCGGCGATGTCGTAGAGAAAGAGGTCAGGGCGATCGTCTTCGTAGATTCGGCGTAGCTGCGGCAGCATCGACTCGTAATCGTCCTGGAAAATCGTCAACTGATCGATCAGATCCCCGTCCCAGCTCTTCTCGGGTTCGGCGCCGTCGGGAGAAGGGACGAGGCTGGGCAGCGTGGAGACGTACGGTGCGAATTCGGCCCCGGTCGCCTCGATGATCTCACGCATCGACTCGTCGTTGGCATAGGTGACGCGGTGACCGGCGGCGACGAGACGCGCGATGATCGCCAGGCTCGGATTGACGTGGCCCGGCGCCGGAATGCTCACCATGGCGATATGTCTGCGGGTCATCGATCACTCCTGCCGTCTGACTGTTCTGGAACAACTCCGGATACCGGACCGAGACTATCCACCAGGATGGGTGACGGCATCTGATTTTTGCCGGGGAAGTACCGTGCGCACTCGAGTAGGACTACGCATCCGAGTGCCGGGATGGGCGAGCAGACTTCGAAGCATGAGCACACCGACAACACCCTCGAAGACCACTGCAGCCTTCTATCTTCAGGCCGGAATAGCCTTTGCCGTCAGTTTTGTCGGCACCCTCCTCGGAATTGCGTATCTTCCGATCGATGCGTGGCAACGCGGATTTCTCGGAATGTCCTTGCTGTTCTTGGTCACCAGTACGTTCACGTTGGCCAAGGTGATTCGTGATCAGCAGGAGGCATCCACAGTCAGGGTTCGAGTGGACGAGGCTCGACTCGAGAAGCTGATCGCCGAGCACGATCCGTTCAAAGCGGCAGCCTGAAACCTGTCGGCAAGGTGAGGATCAGCGTGCTGCCGAGAGGTTGCTCGTTTCGGAGCGCCGACAGATCGCCGCCGTGTGCGAGCGCGAGGCTGCGCGCAATCGTGAGCCCCAAACCGGAACCGTCGGATCGATCACCGCGATGGAAACGGTCGAAGACTGATTCGAGTTGGTCTGCGGGAATTCCGTCACCGGTGTCGGTGACGGACACCGAGAGGTGGTCACCTTCCCGTGCGAGTGTCACCGTCACCGAACCTCCGCTCGGAGTGTGCCGCAACGCGTTTTCGAGCAGATTGGCGAGGATCTGTTCGATTCGTTGGCGATCGACCTCGGCCGTGATCGGTTGCGGAGGTAGCGCGGTCGTCAATTCGACTCCACGATCGGCGAAACGTGGCGCCGCTGCTGCCGTTGCGCTGCAAACGATGTCGTCGATCTTCTCGTCTCGGCGATCGAGTTCGAGAGCGTGTTCGTCGGCCGCGGAGACGTCCGCCAGATCGCAAGAGAGCCGACGCAGTCTTTCGAGTTGATCGCGCATGACCGACCATGAAGAGTTGTCCGTGGGGAGGACGCCATCCTCGATGCCGTCGACGTACGCAGCCAAAGTCGATACCGGAGTGCGTAATTCGTGGGCAAGATCGGCAAGCAGGCGTTTGCGGACCCGATCCGAATGATCAAGGCGTGCCGCCATGTCGGCAAAGGCAGTTTCGAGACGCGTGAAATCGGCATCTACGTCGGACCTGCCGATAGTCACGTCGAAGTTCCCGTCTGCGACGCTTTGCGCCGCCTCCGCCAGCGTTGAGATCGGGGCCGTGATGCGTCGGACGATGTAGACCGCGGCGATGCCTGCGCCCACCAGTGCGACCGCGATCCCGCACAACAGTGCAATGGTCATGGTCTGAGCGAATGCCTCTTCGGTGTGGGTACGGACATTCGAGTCTTCGATGCCGGCCATCATGAGGTGGTTGTGAAAGAGCGGGGCAGCGACGGCAATGGCGACTGCGGCGATGGCGAGGCAGGAGACGAACAGGACGACAAGCTGCGCCAGCAGCAGTTTTCCGCGTAGCCCGAGTTTCTTCATGACGACCGCGTTCATGACGACCTCAGGGAGTATCCGACGCCCCTGACGGTTCTGATGAACCGAGGATCGGTCGCGTCGTCGCCGAGTTTGCGGCGTAATGCACGCACATGGACGTCGACGATGTGCTGGTCCCCGAACCAGGACGAGCCCCACACCGAGGCGATGATCTCGGCCCGACTCCAGGCAGCGTCGGGTCGGGATGCAAGCGCGGAGAGCAACGCGAACTCGGTGGGAGTGAGATCGACAGGGTGGTTGTCGACATGCACGGTGCGGGCGAGGACGTCGATGTCGAGACCGGGAGGCGTCGGCAGCACTTTTGGCAGCAAACTCGACGCGCGTGGCCGTCTGAGCAGTGCTTTCACTCGCGCAACCAGTTCGCGGGGGCCGAAGGGTTTGACCACGTAGTCGTCTGCGCCGGCCGCCAGACCCGTCACCTTGTCCGACTCTTCACCGCGGGCGGACAGCATCAGGATGTACGCATCGGAGAAGGTACGGATTCGTCGGCAGACTTCCATGCCGTCGAAGCCCGGGAGCATTAGATCGAGCACTATCAGCGCGGGCTCGAATTCGCGCACCGAACGTACTGCGCTCGGCCCGTCGTGGGCGAGGCGCACGGTGAATCCTTCGCGTGTCAGATAGTTGGCGACAACCTTGGCGAGGGCAGTCTCGTCGTCGACGACAAGAACGCGCCCCGGTTCCTCGCCAGGTCGTAGTTCGGCGCTCATCAGACCGAGGTTAGTCGACTGCGTGTCTGCATTGCTGGCGCGTGGTGGTTTCCACTCGACTGTGAAGATTCGATGAAGGAAGCCTGTTCGAACCGGTTATCGGGCTTCGCGGTGGATTTTCGCCGGTAACGTGGCAACTGTGCATGTGCAGCACTCTTGTCAAATCAATTGTGGTGCAGTGCATATCGAACAGAATCAATTCTCGGGAGTGAAAACATGTCTTTGACGGTCAGGAAGAGCGCCGCGCGGTTCGTTCCGGTTGTGGCAGCGGCAGCACTGTTGATTGCCGGATGCTCGGACAACTCCGGGGAGAGCATCAACCATTCTTCCGAAACAGCCAGTGTTGCAGCACAGTCGGAGATTCCTGCGGGTGTCAATGCCGCCGACATCGAGTTTCTCGAAGGGATGTACCCGCATCACGCGCAGGCATTGGACATGGCCAGGATGGTCGACGGTCGAACCGACAATGCCGAACTTCTCTCTCTTGCAGCGCAGATAGAGGCAGCGCAAGGCCCGGAGATGGCTCAGATGACCGAATTGTTGACGGAGTGGGGACGCCCCGAGCCTTCGTCGAGTTCGATGGAGGGCATGGATGAGTCGGCGCACGCGGGACACGGCGTCGGGATGGCCGAGATGCCGGGAATGATGTCGGCCGACGACATGACCGCCCTCACCGATGCCAGTGGCGCGGAGTTCGACAAGTTGTGGCTGACGATGATGATCGAGCACCACAAGGGTGCCATCACCATGTCCCAGACCGAACTCGACAACGGGCTCGACCCGTCGGCGGAGAAGATGGCAGAAGCGATCATTGCCGGTCAGCAGGCGGAAATCACTCAGATGGAAGCGATGTTGAAGGGGAGTTGAACAGGAGGCCTTGGCCGCGTGACCTTGCTCGGGTGGCTACCTGGGCATACGTTCGAGGCTGATGGCTTGACCGGTGCTGTGCTGCAATCACACGCGAGGGGATGACCGCCACATGGATCACAGTCAGATGGACCATGGCCAGATGGACCATGGCCAGATGGACCATAGCGAGATGAGCCATGGCCAGATGGAGCATGGGGCACACGGTGGTCACGGGGATCACGTCGCACAGTTCCGGACGTTGTTTGCAGTCATGCTGGTCATCGCGGTTCCGGTCGTTGCGGCAGACGCGATGTTCGCTGATCTGGTCGGGTACACACTGCCGGAAAACTCTCTGGTGGAATGGATCTCACCGGTACTCGGCACGGTGATGTACTTCTGGGGTGGCAAGCCGTTCCTCACCGGCGCTGTTGCCGAAATCCGTTCTCGGCAGCCGGGAATGATGCTGTTGATCGCGCTCGCGATCACCGTGGCCTTCTTCGCGTCATGGGCTGCGAGTCTGCACTGGGTGGATCACACTCTCGATTTCTGGTGGGAGCTCGCGCTTCTGATCGTGATCATGTTGTTGGGCCACTGGATCGAGATGCGTTCGCTCAGTCAGACATCGAGCGCCTTGGATTCACTTGCCGCTTTGCTGCCCGACGAGGCAGAACGGGTGGTGGGGGAATCGGTGGAAACCGTGCCCACCGCAGCTCTGGCGACCGGCGACCTGGTGATAGTTCGTCCCGGCGCCCGTGTTCCCTCGGACGGAACGGTGGTCGAGGGAAGCGCCGACATGGACGAATCCATGATTACAGGCGAGTCGAAGACTGTGCGCCGGACTGTCGGAGATCAGGTGGTGGCCGGCACGGTAGCCACCGACTCGGCACTTCGGCTTCGAGTCACCGCCGTGGGAGAAGACACCGCGCTCGCCGGTATCCGGCGCCTGGTCGAACAAGCCCAGAACTCGTCGAGTCGCGCGCAGGTGTTGGCGGACAAGGCCGCTGCTCTGCTGTTCTGGTACGCACTGGGCGCGGCAGTGCTGACCGCGATCGCTTGGAGTATCTGGGGCACCCCGGAGAGCGCAGTCACCCGGACGATCACCGTTCTGGTGATCGCCTGCCCGCACGCGCTCGGGTTGGCGATTCCACTGGTCGTCTCGATCGCGACGGAACGGGCGGCTCGGGCTGGGATCTTGATCACCGACCGCATGGCCCTCGAGGCGATGCGTAACGTAGACACCGTTCTCTTCGACAAGACCGGCACTCTCACCAAGGGGGAGCCCGCAGTGGTCGGTGTACGCGGTGTCGACGGGTATTCCGATGACGACGTTCTCAGCGCAGCGGCTGCCGTCGAGTTCGACAGCGAACATCCACTCGGGCGCGCCGTCGTCGCGGCGGCGCGGGAGTTGTCGCTCGAATTCACTTCGGGTTCCGACTTTCAGGCGCACAACGGGATCGGGGTTGCTGCGGACGTCGCCGGTGCACGCGTCGGTGTCGGCGGACCGGGGATGCTGCGATCGGTCGGGGCCACCGCGATCCCGGGGACCGAAGAGTGGCTCAGTGACGGGTCGACCGTCCTGCATGTAGTGCGTGACGAGAAGGTAATCGGCGCATTGGCATTGGCCGACGAGATTCGCCCGGAATCAGCATTGGCCGTCGACGCCCTCCATGCTCGCGGTGTGCGGGTGGCCATGGTCACCGGAGACGCGGAGGCCGTGGCCCATTCGGTGGCTCGCAGGCTCGGGATCGACGAAGTTTTCGCCGAAGTGCTTCCGCAGGACAAGGGAGCGCAGGTATCTCGGCTTCAGGCTGCGGGCCACCGCGTGGCGATGGTCGGTGACGGGGTCAACGATGCGCCGGCACTCGCCCAGGCGGATGTGGGCATCGCGATCGGTGCCGGAACCGACGTGGCGATCGCGTCGGCGGGAGTTGTTCTGGCCAGCGATGATCCGCGTTCGGTGAGCTCGGTCATCGAGCTCTCCCGCGCCACCTACCGGAAGATGGTTCAGAACCTTTGGTGGGCAGCGGGATACAACGCGATCTCGGTTCCCCTCGCTGCGGGAGTACTGGCGCCCGTCGGGTTCGTGCTGCCGATGGAGGTCGGAGCAATCCTGATGTCGGTATCCACTGTGGTCGTTGCCGCGAATGCCCAGTTGTTGAGGCGCTTGGACTTGCGGCAACCACCGGTGACCGCGCTGGAGTCGAGAGTGCTCACATCGCAGTAGCGAGAGGTTCAAGGCGGACTACTGTCGGCTGAGGAACGGAATGAGCGCACGCAGTACAGCATCGGAGTCTGCGACTGCGCTTGCGTGGTCAGCCCCTTCGATCACAGTCAAGGCACTGTCCGGGATCAGCGACGCGAGATGCTCGGTATCCGGCAGGCGCTCGCGATCTCTCGATCCGACGAACAACAACGCCGGTGTGGTGATCCGTTGCAGCACGGCGTCGTCGATGCCGTGCTCCTTCTCCGCGCGGCGCATGTAGGCAGCGAGCGCGATGGCATCATTGATTCGGAAGGCAGTCGCAGTCTGAGGATCCACCGGTTTGCCGCGCCTCACGCCCCAACCGGTCAGAAATCCCTCGATACCGCCGCTTTCGAGTACGTCGATGCAACCCGGGAAGAACAATGCGTCGAACGCGCCCGTCATCGGTCGGCTGCTACCGCCCCCGACGGTCAGCGATCGCACCCGTTCGGAGTGCTCGACTGTCAGCGACATCACCGAACGTCCGCCGAACGAGTATCCGAGGACGTGTGCCGGCTCGAACGGAGACTCCGTGTCGAGGATCTCCAGGAGATCGCCGACCACCAGATCCATTGCATACGAATCGGAGTCGTGTGGTTTGTCACTGCGTCCGTGACCCCGCATGTCGACGAGGATCAGACGATATTGCTCCTGAAGTGCCTTGACGTACCCGAAGCCACGCCAGATGGAGCGCGACAACGCTGTGCCGTGCACCATCAACAGGGGTGGGCCATCGCCCACGATCTGATAGGTGATCCGCGCACCGTCCACCGGATTTCTCACGTCGTGCAACACCCGTCCAGTATGGGTGCCAGTTGCTACGCACGTGAACTCGAGTAGTCGTCCGGACCCATTCGACGGATGGCGTGGACTCTCACGAACAGTCGGGCCGTCAACTCGCCTCCCCCAGAGCTACCGGTCACTGCCCGGCGGGGCAGTACCCACTGTTCCAAGCAATGCATCGGTTGAGGGGTCTGCAGTGCTGACGCCTGCGGCTATGCCCCGAATCAGAGCCTCGAAATCAGCGGCGACGATGGTGACCTCCTCGAACTCCGGCTCTCCTCCACGGACAACCTGACCGTCGGGTGCGAGCGCCAAGTACTCGTACCCATTGCGCACCGACAGCAGGACCGGGAGGTGAGTGGACCAGAAGGCGTTGATCGCCGCGCGCTCCGCCGGCCCGGAAGCGACCGCCAGGCTCTCGTGCCGGAACGCATTCCAGGGAAACGCCTCATCGCTGACGCCAACGCCACCGGCATAGTTCTCCGCCGAGAGAAACCACACCTGGTCGTCGGAGCTGGCAAGTACGGAGAACGAACTCGCCCACACTACGAGTTGGTCACAACCGCCGACCAGTGGTTGCGGAACTGGGGCAGAGGCCGATCGAGTGGGTTCTTCGCGAACCCAACCTGCGAGCGACAGCGCGGCGGTTGCGTCGAGGTGAAGGCACATCGCCCCACGGTAGGCCAGACCGTCGAGCACCGACAGCGTCAACCGTCGGCCTACTCGGGATCGATGTCTCGAATACCAGTCTCGTCCATGCTGATCCATCGCGTTATGCCGATGCCGCGAAGGAACGGCAGATCGTGACTCACCACCACCATGGCGCCGCGAAAATCGGAAAGTGCCTGCGTGAGGTGGGCGAGACTCGGTAGGTCCAGGTTGTTGGTCGGCTCGTCGAGAAGAAGCAGCTGGGGCGCGGGTTCGGCCAGCAGGATCGTGGCTAACGCCGCACGCAATCGTTCACCGCCGGAGAGTGCGGATGCCGATACGTCGGAATCCGTTCCCCGGAAAAGGAACCGTGCCAACTGCCCGCGAATTTCCTCGGCTGTCGCGTGTGGCGCGGCCAACGCGACGTTGTCCGCCACCGAGAGATCCTCGTCGAACACGTCGAGACGTTGGGGGAGCGCACGAGAGGCTACGAACGGAGTCGACGCGGCGAGTGCATCGAGCAACGTCGTCTTGCCGATTCCGTTGCGTCCCACTATCGCAATCCGCTCCGGCCCGGTGATCTGGAGCGATACCACTTGGCCGCTCTGCAACGTCACCTCGTCGAGCCGCGCAACCTGCTGCCCCGGATGAACCTCTGTAGCAGGCAGATCCAGACGAATCTCGCGATCGTCTCGAAGGAGTTCCTCTGCCTCCGACAGGACAGACTTGGCCTCGTCCACCTTCCCGATATGGTTGAGGGCCAGCTTTCCCGCCGAAACTTGGGCCTGACGTTTTCGTGTCTGCGCGATGATCGGCGGCATCCGCTTGTTCTCGAACATCTTCTGCCCATAACGCTTACGCCGGTCCAGTTTCGTTCGAGCGTCGATCAGCTCGCGGCTCTGCTTTGCCAGATCGGCCTTGGCGTCGCGAACGGTGGCGAGTGCGTTTTCCTGCTCAGCGGTCACGACCTCCTGGTAGTGCGAGTAGTTGCCGCCGAACACGCGTAGATCCCCCCGACGTAGTTCGATCGTGTACTCCGCGGTGTCGAGCAGTTCCCGGTCGTGGCTGACGATCAGCACGGTTCCCGGAAACTGTTGGACTGCAGCATGAACTCGTGATCGAGCGTCGCGATCCAGGTTGTTGGTCGGCTCGTCCAGGAGCAGTACCTGTGGATTCTTCAGCAGCGTTGCGGTCAGGCCGAGTAGGACGGTCTCTCCGCCGGAGAGGGTGCCGACAGTTCGGCTCAATGCTGCGGTATCCGGAACCACCTTCTCGAGGCCGAGTCGATGCAAGGTGGAGAGAGCGCTCTCCTCGATATCCCAGTTGTTGTCCACGAGCGCAAAGTCGGATTCGGAGCCGTCGCCGGTTTCGATGCGGTGCAATGCGTTTCGGAGTTCGTGGATACCGAGGATGTCATCCACCCGAACGCTCGGATCGAGTGTGATGTCCTGACGGAGGTAGCCGACCTCGCCGGAAGCGGTCACGGATCCGGATTCCGGTGAGAGCTCTCCTGCGATCAATCGCAGCAGAGTCGACTTTCCCGATCCGTTGAGTCCCACGAGACCGACACGGCTACTGGGGAATACAAAATTGGTGTGGGAAAAGACTGATTCGCCGTCCGGCCAGATGAAGGTGAGATCCGAGAGCGACAGAGAAAGATGGGATTGGGTCATGAGTACTCCAGAGGGTGCTTGGACTGTGCGCCCGGCTCAGCAAGTGCTGATGGGTGCGAGTGCCTTCGCGTGATGAACCTCTAGAGGAGCAACGGCCCGTTTCCTGTTCTGTCGGGAATGATTCGTGTTCCAGGTTAGAACACTCGAACGGTCCCGTGCAATCGAATTATTCTGTGCTGTCGGTCTCGTCGGTGTTCGGTGCTCAGATTTTCGGGCCTTCAGATTTTCGGACCCTCGGATCGGAGGTCGTCGACCTTCGACATCGCTTCGCGGAGTTCGGTGAGCCATTGTTCGCTGTGCTTGCCCGCCAACCGGACTGTCCACATGAGGGCGTCCGCTCGCGAACGAGCAACACCCGCGTCCACCAGAGTGTCGAGAACCTTGCGTTCGGGCTGACGTAGTCGTGTCATCACCGGAACTGCGAGATGTGTGAACAGGACGGTCTTTTCGTCCAGACGTACACCCCAGGCGACCTTGCGCCCGTAGCGAGCCTCGGCCTCGTCGGCGATGCGCATCCGGTCGGCGCGCGTGGTTTCGCGAAAGCGTGAGATCCTTCCGTCCGCGGCGGCCTCGCCACCGTCGACTGCCGGGAGTTCACCGATCACGACGATTTCTTCGCGGTCGACCTGGACGTCGGCCGTTCCGGTGAACCAGTCATCTGGAAGTCGACCGGCAAACCAGTCGGACGCATCACTCGCGTCGGGAACCGACGCCTGTTGCCAACCTCCGGGACGGCCGAACCTGCGGTCGCCGGAGTTTTGTGAGTTCTTCATGGCGTTCTCCTCGGAGAGCTGGTGGAGTGTGGCGTGCGTTTATTGCACTGATTACATGATTACACCGATAGTCGAACTGGCGCCACAAATTCGGGCATGATCGGAGTCGTGCGCCTTTCACACGCTCGTCAGAGCTTCCGAACTTTCCGTCGTCCCGTGGCTGCCGTGGCTCTGGGGGTATTGGCCGCAGGATCGGTAGTTGCCTGCAGTTCTGGCCCTGACCAGCCGAAATCAGTGGCAGAGGAGTTCGCCTCCGCGCTCACGTCCGATGACGTGCAAGCGGCGGCAGCCCTGACCACCGATCCGGCGGCGGCGTCGACTGCGATTTCGGCTCTGATCGACGGGCTGGGCAAGGACGAGGGAACATTCACCGTCTCCGACGCCACCGAGTCCGGTGATTCTGCGGGGACGTTCACACTCGATGCGGCGTGGAAGTTCGGTGAAGGTCAGGACTGGAACTACTCGACGCAGGGAAACGCGTCGAAAAGCGGGGACAACTGGCTGATTCAGTGGGACCCGGCGCTGTTGGCTCCGGACCTGACCTCCTCGACGACCTTGCGCTACACACCCACCACCGGTGCTCCGCCGTCGGTGCTGGACGCGGCGGGCCAGCCGATCATGGAGCAGCAGGTGGTGACGCTGGTCAATCTCGATTCCGTCGCGGTGCCCCCGGTGGACACGGCAGCCGTGGCGGCCCTTCTCGCGCCCATCGCACCGACGATCACGGCGGCATCGCTGAGCGGCGATCTTGCGTCGGCAAGTGGGAAGCCGGTCACCGCAATCACTTTGCGGGCCGAGGATCTTGCACCGATCGAGGAGCGGTTGGCGGCGATTCCCGGAGTGAGCTTGGCGCCGCAGGCTCGGTTGCTCTCGGTGGACAAAACTCTGGCGTCGCCGACTTTCAGTGGGTTGTCCGATCTGTGGCAGGAGGGGCAGGACAAGTCCGCGGGCTGGGCGGTACAGCAGGTGAAGCAGAACGGAACCGTCACCACCGTCGCCGGCCAAGACGGGCCGGTTGCTCCGAACATCGCCACAACGATCGACCGACCGATGCAACTCGCGGCCGAGAATGCGCTTGCCGGGGTGACACAACAGGCGGCGATCGTTGCGCTGCAGCCGTCGACCGGAGCGGTGTTGGCGGTGGCCCAGAACGCCCCCGCCGACGCACAGGGCCCGATCGCTCTGACCGGCCTGTACCCACCGGGTTCGACGTTCAAGACCGTGACGACGTCCGCGGCCCTGCAAGCCGGTGTCGCTACACCGGACACCGTTCTGCCGTGCCCGGGTACCGAGAACATCGAGGGCCGTCAGATTCCCAACGACGACGAGTTCGACCTCGGATCGGTTCCGCTGCACACCGCGTTCGCGAAGTCGTGCAACACCACAATGGCGAGGATGGCCGTCGGTCTGCCCGCCGATGCTTTGCACAAGGCGGCGCTGCAGTTCGGGCTCGGCGTCGACTACGTCACCCCCGGACTCACGACGGTGACGGGCAACGTCCCTGACGCGAACACCCCCGCCGAACGCGTCGAGTCCGCGATCGGACAGGGCACGGTGACCGCCACGCCCTTCGGGATGGCTCTCGTGGCGGCCTCGATCGCCAACGGAACGACACCCGCGCCGATGTTGGTCAAGGGACAGCCCGGCGTGGCAGATCAGACCGTTGCACCGGCTCCCGCGGAGGTGACCGAACAGTTGCGGGTGATGATGCGCGAGACCGTCACAGGCGGTACGGCGACGTCGTTGCAGGACATTGCGGGGCTTCTCGGCAAGACCGGCACGGCCGAAACCGAGGGTGGCCCGGCACATGGGTGGTTTGTCGGAATCAAGGGAGACCTCGCATTTGCGGTATTCATCGCGGGTGCGGACAGCTCTTCGCCTGCAGTGCAGGTAGCGGGCACTTTTCTGCGCTGAAACCTGTTTTCCGTTGCAGTTGGATCACACCGTCGTAGCTCAACCGTGACACGTTCGTAGGCATCCCGTGCTTGTTACTCGTGTGACAGAAGTAAAGAGTTACATGCATGGGGCCCGGAGGACAGCACAACCGTCGTGGAAAATATGTCGTTGCGTCGATAACTGCTGTCGTTCTGACAGTGGCGCTCGCGTCGTGTGTCATCGGTGGGGAGAAGAAATCCGACGCCGCCTCGGTGGTGGAGGACTTCGTCACCGCCCTCAACAACCACGACGCCGAAGCTGCCGCGGCGCTCACGTCGTACCCCAACGCGGCGCGGCCGTCGATCCAGCAGATGTTCGACGGACTGGCCGCCAAGTCCACCGACTTCGACGTCGCTCAGGTCATGGATCTGGGTAGCGACTCCGGACTCTTCACACTCGACGCGTCCTGGAACTTCGGCGAAGGCAAGGACTGGAGCTACCAGTCGCAGGGTGAGGTTCGTGATCTGTCGGTCGGCTGGCGTGTGTCCTGGGACCCGTCGGTCCTCGTCCCCGACCTCGGCAACGGTCGCACCGTTTCGTACACCCGCACGGACGCAGCGCCGCCGAAGGTAGTCGACAGCACCGGCACCCTGCTCATGAACGAGCAGACCATCAACGCGATCACTCTTGACCCGGCCACCATGCCGGACCCCGTCGACACCACTCGTCGCCTCGCCACGGTGCTCGAACCTGTCGCACCGTTGGTCACTTCGGAGTCGATGTTGGCCGACCTCGCCGCAAACCCCGGCAAGCCCGTCACCGCCGTACTGCTCCGCGATCCCGACTACGCCTACCTGGAAAGCGATTTTGCGATCCCCGGTGTCGTCGTGGTCAAGACACCCAAGCTGATCGCCTCCGACCGTCGCATCAACTCGCCGTTGCTGGACCCACTGCGGACCGTGTGGCAGGCCAATCGCGACGCCACCGCCGGCTGGGCGGTCAATCTGGTCGAGCCCAACGGATTCCCGATCAAGCAAGCCGGCTTCCAGGGACCTCCCGGGCCCGACGTCGCCGCGACCCTCGACTCGCACGCTCAACTCGCCGCGATCGAAGCTGTCGTCAGTGCAGGTACTCCTGCGGCCATCGTCGCGATCCGCCCGTCGGACGGCGCCATTCTGGCTGCAGCACAGAACAATCAGGCCATCGAACAGGGCCCGATCGCCTTCACCGGGTTGCGCCCGGCCGGCGGTGCCCTCGATCTGGTCCGTCTCGCATCGTCGATGCAGAACGGCGTCGACCCCGGATCTGTGTCACCCGAACAGTTGGCCGACACCGGGCAGCAACTCGGACTCGGCAACGGCTTCCACATTCAGGGACTCGAACAGCAGACAGCAGTGCTTGCCGCGAACCGCCCCGGCGTGGACCAGGCGATGAACAACGTCATGGCCAACAAGACGTCCAACGACGCGAGCGCACCGACGGTAACTCCGTTCGGAATGGCGATGCTCGCGGCATCGATCGCCCGCGGCAGTGCCCCGATGCCGATGATGGTCTTCGGACAACCGGCTACCGCCGACGTCACGCCGACGGCATTGCCCGGCGACGTCAACAATCGTCTGCGTGACGCCATGCGAGGCGCCGGCGGACTGGCTGGGTACCCGGACATGATGGCGGCCGGTGCAGCGAGCGGTGACGATCGCTGGTTCTACGGATCACGCGGAGACTTCGCGTTCGCGGTGTTCGTCGCAGACGCCGACGGCGGTGATCGAGCAATGCAGATGACGGACAAGCTCTTCCAGGAACTCGGCAAGCCTGCCGACAAGTAGTACCGGGCACCGCGAGTAGATTCCTGGTTCGTGAACCTGCTCGATTTCCTTTTCCTCGTCGTAGCGGGATTCTTCAGCGGTCTAGTCGGTTTTGTCACCGGTCTTGCATCGATCGTTTCGTATCCGGCGCTGCTGAGCGTCGGGCTCTCACCGGTCAGCGCGAACATGACCAATACCGTCGCGTTGGTGGCCGTCGGCGTCGGAGCGTTGGCGAACTCGTCCCGTGAAGTTGCCGATACCGGTCCGAAACTTGTTCGCTGGTCTCTCTATTCGGCGGCCGGTGGCATCATCGGTGCCCTCATCCTGTGGCTGGCACCGGAAGGTTCGTTCGAATCCGTTGTGCCGGCGATGGTCGTGTTCGCCTCGCTCGCGCTGCTGCTGCAACCGAAGATTCGTGAGTTGTCCGGCGGCGGTGACCGCCCCGGAATCTACTCCGCAGCACTGTTCGCCGTCGCGGTATACGGCGGCTATTTCGGTGCCGGTGCCGGAGTCATCTTCCTGGCTGCGACGCTCATCCTCACTTCCGAAACGGTGTGGCGTGCAACGATCCTGAAGAGTTTCTTTCTCGGCATCGCCAATCTTGTGGCTGCACTCATCTTCGCATTCTCCGGACAGGTGCATTGGGTGGCCGCGTTGGCGATGGCGCTCGGCGCGTTGGCCGGAGGTTGGTGTGGCCCGCCCGTCGTCAAGAAAATCCCGCCATCGGTACTGCGTGTGGCAGTAGCGATAGCGGGATTCGTGTTGGCTCTGTGGTTGTGGGTGAAGTGAGCCCGTCTACTTCACGCCCTGCATCAGCTTCTTGATCCACGGCGAGGCAAGAGCAAGAATCACTCCGATTCCGATCGACGAGAAACCGATGATCAGGAAGAACGGGCGACTGTCGTCGATGTCGAAGTAACCGGCCAAGGTTCCCGCCATCGAAGAACCCAATGCAACGGACAAGAAGAACAACGCCACCATCTGAGTGTGGAAATGCTCGGGCGCGAGTTTGGTTGCAAGGGAAAGGCCGACGGGGGACAGGAAGAGTTCCGCGAAGGTGAAGAGCAGAAGCACACCGGCAAGGCCGAGGAGCGGCGCACTGTTCGGTCCGCCCCCGGTGATCGGGATGAACGCCAGGAACGCCAGACCCATCGTGCCGGTACCGAGCGCGAACTTGATCGGCGACGACGGCTGACGGTCACCGAGTTTGGTCCACATCGCTGCGAACACACCGGCAAAGATGATGATGAACACCGGATTGATCGACTGTACCCACGTCGGCGGGAAGTCCCAACCGAAGAGATTGCGGTCCAGGAGCTTGTCTGAGATCACCGGCACGGTGGTGAACTGCTGCTGAAACAGCGACCAGAAGGCCGCGCTCGCGATGAACATCGGGATGAACGCAAAGACTCGACTGCGTTCGACCTTGGTGACCTTCTTGCTGGTGAGCATGAGGAGGAAGTAACCGACCGACGCGACGATCGTGAGTCCGACAACGACGTCGGACATGTTGTCCGCCGTGATCAAACCGGTGACGGAGGCGACCGCGACGACGACGATCGCGGCAATGCCGATCCCGATGTAGAGTGCGCGCTTGTCCGCCGGCAACGGGTTGCCTGGTTCGGCACCGATTCCGTGAAGATGCTTGCGGCCCAGCGTGTACTGGATCAGGCCGAGCGCCATGCCGACGGCAGCGAGAGCAAAACCGGCGTGGAATCCCCAGGCGTCCTGGACGGCTCCGGTGAGCAGCGGACCGACAAGACCGCCGATGTTGATGCCCATGTAGAAGATGGAGAATCCGGCGTCGCGGCGAACATCCTGTTCGGAATAGAGATCTCCGACCAGAGAGGTCGCATTGGCCTTCAAGCCGCCGCTGCCGAAGGCGACCATGACGAGGCCGACGCCGACACCCCACATGCCGGGAAGAACCGACAGTGCGATGTGGCCGGCCATCACCAGCGAAGCACTGTAGAAGAGCGTGCGCTCGGAGCCGAGCAGTCGGTCGGCCACCCACGCCCCGAGAATCGTCGACAGGTAGACGGTGCCGCCGTACGCGCCGACGATGCTGGTCGCTGCCGCCTGGCTGATGCCGAGGCCGCCGTCGCTGACGCTGTAGTACAGGTAGTAGATGAGGATGCCTTGCATCCCGTAGAAGGAGAATCTCTCCCACATCTCGACGCCGAACAGGTTCGCCAGCGCAAAGGGTTGGCCGAAGAACCCCCGGTCTTCCTTCTCGCTACGTTCGACGGGCTCCGTAGTGTTGCTCATCCGAAAAGTGTCCTACGTGCTCGGGCATTTCGGGTGGTTCCGAGCCGTGGAGTTTGGTTACGACTTGGTGCGGATTCTCACTACCAGCGGAGCGAGTGCGCGCCAACCGAGAAGGAACGCGCCGAGGACCAGCGTCGCGACGACGATGAAGCTGAACTGGGTGCCCTGGCCACTCAACACTCGCAGGATCATCCCGAAGACGACGGCGCCGAGCCAAACGACAACGCCGGTGGGAACAAGGAGAACGGCGTTGAACTTGTCGCGGTAGAGCGCGAACGTGGCAGCCCATCCGATCACCAGGCCGGTCAGGAAGGGCCAGGATGTCTTCGCCAGACCGGCGAGCGCATTGGCTTCTTCGTGGGTACGGCGCCCTATCGCGCAGAAGATTATGACAAGAATGGCGTCGATCAGCAGGAATGGTGCGTACTTCTTCACGCTCACACCATACGACTGTGCGCCTTTATTAACCGCGGGCGGTTAATAAAGGCGCACAGTGCTGTTAGGCCTGGAGGCCGGCTTCGATCTCGA
Source organism: Rhodococcus sp. WY5 (assembly GCF_018588185.1). Classification (NCBI taxonomy): domain Bacteria; kingdom Bacillati; phylum Actinomycetota; class Actinomycetes; order Mycobacteriales; family Nocardiaceae; genus Rhodococcus; species Rhodococcus sp. WY5. The sequence goes on along the minus strand of NZ_JAAMPR010000001.1, from coordinate 30,731 downwards.
GGGTGATCGTGATCTTGTCGCCGACAACTGCTCCGCCGCCTTCGAGGGGCATCTCGATGGAGATGTCGAAGTCCTTGCGGTTGATGACGGTGGTGGCCTCGAATCCGGCGACGGGGCCCTGGCCCATGCCCGGGTTGACGCCGTTGAACTCGAGGTTCAGCTCGACCTCGCGGGTGACGCCGTGGAGCGTGAAGTCGCCGGCGAGGACGAAGTCGCTGCCCTTGGAGCGCACTGCGGTGGACTTGAAGGTGGCCTTCGGGAACTTCTCGACGTCGAAGAAGTCAGCGGACTTGATGTGGCCGTCGCGCTGCTCGTTCTTGGTGTTGATGGAGTCCACGGAAATCTCGGCCTCGACGGCGGGGGTTCCGTCTTCGGCAACGGTGATCGTTCCGGAGAACTCGTCGAACGTTCCACGAACCTTGGAAACCATGAGGTGGCGAACCGAGAATCCGACAGTGGAGTGGACGGTGTCGATGACCCAGGTTCCGGCGGTCAATGCGGGCAAGGTTGCGGTGGTCATGGAAGCTCCTGAATAAGTAGTTGAATGTTCAAGTTCTTGTAGCTTCAACTATGGACCCCGGGAAATCCTTCCGCAAGATCATGTGAGTTGCATCACAGTGTTTGTGCTTGCGCCATAGACCGCGTGAAGCGCCGACGCTGTCACCGACTGATGCACCGCAATGCCCCAGCGTCCTTCACCGTTCACCACGCACTCTGCAATGGTGACTGCCGAATTCGCACTCCCGGAAGAATTCGGGTTGCGGGGCAGTGAATGCTGGGTGAGCGAGACAACCTCGACGGCCGAGCCCTGTTCGGTCAGGATTTTGCTCAATGCCTCGACCGGCCCGGACGCACTGGCCGCGGCGGTGACCTCGCGCCCGTTGCGATCGATGGCAACGAACAACTGATCACCGTCGGCGGTGTGTTCCAGTGAGTACCGACGCACTCCTCCGTTGTACCCGTACTCGCGCAGCAGCAGTTTCCACAGTTGGTCGGCAGTCATTTCGGTGCCCGAGTCGTCGGTTTCGAGCTGCACCCGCGAGGCGAAGTCGATCTGCAGGCGCCGGGGGAGTTCGACCCCGTACTCGGTCTGCAGCAGATATGCGATTCCGCCCTTGCCCGACTGGCTGTTCACACGAATGACCGCCTGGTAGTCGCGGCCGACGTCGGCGGGGTCGATCGGCAGGTAAGGGACCGCCCACGGCGCCGATCCCGGATCGACGCCGGCAGCCTCCGCGCTCTCGTAGTGATGCGCGAAGCCCTTCTTGATCGCGTCCTGGTGGGTTCCGGAAAATGCCGTGTACACGAGATCGCCGCCGTACGGGTGGCGTTCGTGGACGGGAATTCTGTTGCAGTACTCCACCGTTCGACGGATCTTGTCGATGTCGGAGAAGTCGATTTCCGGATCGACGCCCTGTGCATGCAGATTCAGCCCCAGTGTGACCAGGTCGACGTTGCCCGTCCGCTCGCCGTTGCCGAACAGGCATCCCTCGACGCGCTGCGCGCCGGCCAGCACTGCCAGTTCGGCGCACGCAACGCCGGTGCCGCGGTCGTTGTGCGGGTGGACCGAGAGGATCACCGAATCGCGTCGGGCCAGATTCTGGTGCATGTATTCGATCTGATCGGCATAGATGTTGGGGGTGGCGATTTCGACTGTGGCAGGGAGGTTGTGGATGACCGGGCGATCGGGGCTGGCGTCCCAGAGTTCGGTGAGACTGTTGCAGACCTGCAGGATGTAGTCGGGTTCGGTGAGGTTGAAGACCTCGGGTGAGAACTCGAATCGCCAGCCGTCGTGGCCTTCGCCGCCACGAGCAACGTCTTGCGCGGCGCGGAAAATCATGTCGTGCAACTCTTCTCGCTCCTTGCCGAGAACGACGTTTCTCCACGTCGGCGCAGTCGCCGTGTACATGTGGACGACCGCGTCAGGCAGCCCCTCGATCGATTGATATGTCCGTTCGATCAAATCCGTACGCGCGGCAGTGAATACGACGATGGTGACGTCGTCGGGAACGAGATCGAAGCGCACCAGGTTGCGAACGAAATCGAAATCGGTCTGACTCGCGGAGGGGTAGCCGGCCTCGATTTCCTTGTAGCCGATTGCCACCATCAGTTCGAACATTCGACGCTTGCGTTCGGGGTCCATCGGTTCTGCGAGGGCTTGGTTGCCGTCACGCAGATCGACGGGCACCCACAGGGGCGCCGCGGTGGTGCGATTGGACGGCCACGTCCGCTCGAAAGTCGGAATGTCGACGCGATCCCACGCGGCGCGATAGCGCTCGGACGGCATGGGTGACGGCTTCTGGTTGTTCCAGCGGTTGGCTCGGGTAGTACTCATCTTCGGTTTCTCCTGCGGTCGAGTCGAGAGACCGGCATGGCGAAACCCCGCGGAGGGGTGCCGGTCTTTCAGGCCCCGCCGCGGCAGTCGAGAAGGAGTGCTCCTGTAGCCATGCGGGCTACACTAGAACGAAAGCACTTATCAGACAACCTGAGGAGTTCACGTGTCCCCGATCGTCGAGCGTCGGCTGCTCACCGACCAGGCCGCGGAGTTGCTACGCGCGCGGATCGTGAGCGGTGAATGGGAAGTCGGCGCCAAACTTCCAGGTGAAACCACTCTTGCTGCGCAGTTGGGTATCGGGCGGTCCACTATCAGGGAAGCAGTGCGGACTCTCGCGGGCCTCGGCATGCTCGAATCGCGGCAGGGCGCCGGGGTCTTCCTACGGAGTACGACGCCTCCGGATCAGTGGCCCCGAGTGCTCGAAGCCGAGGCGATCCTTCACGTCGTCGAGGTGCGCAACGCGGTCGAGATCGAAGCAGCTCGCCTCGCCGCGCAGCGGCGCGATGCCGTTGACGTCGCGGCTCTGCGGCAAGCGCTCGACGGTAGAACTGCCGCAGCGCACTCTGGCGACGCAGCGTTCGTCGACGCCGACATCGCCGTCCACCGAGCAGTGGTGGACGCGGCACACAATCCCGTGCTGTCGGAACTCTTCGAGACCTTTGTACCGCGTCTGCGGGCTGCGTTGATCGAGTTGATCGCGGTTCTGGACCTGCATCCCCACAGCCAGCCCGATGCGGACGAGCATCGAATGTTGGTGGACGCCATCGAAGCCGGCGACGCGGAGGCAGCCGTACGGATCAGCCGGGCACACCTCGACGACATGGCGGCAGCGTTGCGACGCTAGACGCCCGGCTGTTCGCGGCGTTCGAACTCGAGGTCCATCTCGAGGTCTTCGTGGTGGGTTGCACGGAAAGTGATCAAGAAGACGATCCAACCGGCGACAGCGACCCCGACGAAGCTGACCATCCGATATACAAACCATGCCGCAATTGCCTGCGCTCCACTGGCACCGGCGATCGTCAGCGCGGTGATCAGTGCGGTGTCCACGTAGCCCAGCCCGCCGGGCAGCAGCGGAATGCTGCCGACTGCTTTGGCGGCGGTAAAGGCAATCAGGAGCCCCGCGAAGGAGGGTTCCGCGCCCACCGCCCAGCATGCGAAACCCAAACAAGCGACATCGGCGACACGATGGATGGCCGACCACCCGAATGCGATGACCGAGTCGGTGCGGCTGAGCTCGACCGAATCCAGTTGCTTGAGGATTTCGGACCAACGGTGCATACCGCGCCCGGTCGGGTTCTTGCGAGAACGGTTGTACAGCGCCAGAACTCGGTGCCCGATGCGCTCGATGCTGCCGGGATTCTGGGCTATGTATCGCAACGCCAGAAACAGTGCTGCCATGCCGACGAGCGAAATCGTCAGCGTCACCGGGCTGACCTTGGTGCCGAACGCCGCCGCGCCGGTAGCGCCGAGTAGTGCCAGAGTCGCGGCGGCGATGACACCGCACATCGCCAACTGCCAGGATGCGACAACCGGTGTAGCGCCCCACTTTCGAGTCTGCTTGTACGTGAACGCAGTGGAGAAGACCTGGCCCGCAGGCAACGTCAGCGCCATTGCCGTACTGGCATAGATGACCGAGAGGTTCTTGAGGTGACCGGCAACCACACCAGCGGCATTGAGCAGACGTTGTTGAACGGACGCGTAACCGCTGAGTGAAATGAGTTGGGCCGCGACGCACGCGGCCACCCAACCCCAATGGATTTCGGTCAGGACCCGCCAGGCCTCACTGAGCCTGGGCCAGAGATATGCGCCTTCGACTATCAGGAGGGCGATGAGTGCTATCCCGAGCACCCACTTCAGCCACCAGAAGCGCCCTCTGACCCGACTGGTCTCGGCCACGGGCGAGCGTGGTCGTCTCAGTCGCCGTGGGGTGTTTCCAGGCTGAGCCATCGACTCACCCTAACCAATTTGATCCGGATCGACCTCTGGATACTTTTCGGGCCACGCCAGATGCGTCAGTCGTCGGCGCCCACGCAGTTGGACTTGCTCGCCGAGTTCCCACTCGGCCTGTTCCTCTTCGTCGGCGAAGTACAACGCGCTCGTCGACGCCAGCACCCGGCTGGGCCGAAGTTTCGCGAGCTCGGTGAGCCGTGACGCTTCGTTGACCGGATCACCGATCACGGTGTACTCGAAACGTTCGGCAGCACCGATGTTGCCGGCGACCGCGAGCCCCGCGCTCACACCGATTCCGACGTCGAGGCCGGTGATGTCGTTGAGCTTGAACCGCAGCTCGCGAGCCGCAGCGAGGGCTGCCGTCGGAGCGTCGGGTCGATCGAGTGGTGCACCGAAGATGGCGAGCGCTGCATCACCCATGAACTTGTTGACAAAACCATGGTGACGATCGATGACGTCGACGACCACACGGAAGAACTCGTTGAGCAGTTCGACCACTTCACCCGGCGGGCGCTCGGCCGCGGCACCGGTGGATCCGACCATGTCGACGAACAGAACTGCCACGAATCGAGTTTCGCCGCCCAGCTCGGTACCGAACTTCAACGCGCGCCGGGCCACGTCCTCGCCGACGTGCTGACCGAACAGCTCACGCAGCAGACGACGTTCGTCGGACTCTTTCATCATGCGGTTGAAGCCGACCTGCAGCCGGCCGATCTCACTGCCGTCGAACACCTCGACGCGTACGTCGGTGGCGCCGCGCTGCACCCGCTCGATGGCGCGTCGCAGTTGGCGGATCGGATCGGAGATCTGGGTAGCCGTCAGCATCGACAGCGCAAAGGCCTGCACGATCGCCATGATCGAGATGAGCAGGATCGCCCACGCGAGCGAGTCGGGGGAGAACTCGAGATCGGTCGTGAGCTGCGTCGAGCACAGCAAGATGATGCCTGCGACGGGCATCAGCGTGCCGAGTCCCCAGGTCATCGCCAGCCGGGTTCCGACGCCAGGCGCCATGGTCCGATCGAATTCGCCCTCGCTCAAAGCCTGGGCGGCGACCGGACGCAAAATGCGCTCACCGAGCATGTAAGTGAACCCGAAGGTCGTGGTCGCGGCCATACACACCGTCACGATCACGGCGATCGCGAGTCCGGGCATCTCGGTGATGGTCAGGAACACGAAGATGATGCCGCCCAGAATCCACAGCACCAGGTGGACGATGGCCTGGCGAAGCGGCGCGTGCAGTGCCGCCATCTGCTCGGACCTCGTGGGTGGACCCCCGCGCAGCCGCCAACGGATGACCGACTTCAACATCATTGCCGCCGCCGTAAGGCTGACGGCGCCGGCGAATGCCAGGTACACGCCGAAGATCGCAAAATTGCGGACCCGGTCGGCAACTATCGCGTCGGACTCCTGGATCGGCACGCCGTACCGGACGAAGGCAAAGACCAGTACCGCGCCGATCAGATTGGCTGCGAGCATGGAGAGCATATAGAGGGGCCACCGGCTGCGGATGGTCACCGCTATTGCTCTGTATGAGGCCCGCACAGGGTTCAATTTAGCTGGCAGAGGTCGAAGTGTTGGTACGCGCGTCCGATTATTCGTCCGCTCACCTGTGTCGGCCGGGCCGGTTAGGCTCGCGATGTGAACGCAAACAGGGGGCGTGCGGAGCGAGCATCGAGGATGAACAAACCCATCTCCGCCGACGCTCGGGCGGTGCATCCCGGCGTGCGCATCGCTGCGGAATGGTCGTGGCGCCTCATTGTGATCTTCGCCGGACTGTTGGTTCTCGGGTACGTCGTACTCCGCCTCGAAACCGTGCTCATCCCGGTGGGGCTGGCTCTGCTGGCATCAGCTCTGCTGATCCCGATTGTCGATCGGCTACAGGTGTGGGGTGTTCCCCGCTCGGCAGCCGTCATCGTCGTTCTGCTTGCCTCGATCGGACTGGTCGCGGGAATCATGACGTTTGTCGTCGAGCAGTTCATCGACGGGTTGCCCCAGCTCACCGACCAGTTCACGGCCAGCGTCACGCAAATTCAGAACTGGCTCACCAGCGGTCCGCTGCACTTCAGCGAGGATCAGATCCGCCAGGCAGGTGATTCGGTCGTCAAGTCGGTGCAATCCAATCGTGAGTCCCTGACCAGCGGCGCCTTGACCACGGCGACAGTAATCGGCGAGATCTTCACCGGGGCATTGCTGACGCTGTTCACTCTCATCTTCTTCCTCTACGGCGGCGATCAGATCTGGCAGTTCGTCACCCGGATCGTTCCCACCGACGCGCGTCGTCGCGTACGGATCGCCGGTTCTGCAGGTTTCGGGTCGCTGATCGGCTACGTGCGCGCCACGGTCGCGGTTGCCGCCGCCGACGCGATCGGTATCGGTGCCGGCCTGGCGATCCTCGGGGTGCCGCTCGCCCTGCCGCTGGCGTCGTTGGTGTTCATCGGCGCGTTCATTCCGATCGTCGGTGCATTTCTGACCGGTTTTCTCGCGGTGCTTGTCGCTCTGGTCACGAAGGGTTTCCTGACGGCGCTGATCGTCCTCGGCATCATCATCGGCGTCATGCAGCTCGAAGCGCACGTGATGCAACCGCTGTTGTTGGGTCGCGCTGTTCGACTGCATCCGCTGGCAGTCGTTCTCGCCATTACAACGGGCATCGTTCTCGCTGGAATCGTCGGCGGGCTCTTGGCTGTCCCGATCGTCGCGGTCCTGAATACCGCTATTCGTTCCCTCCTCGCCGACGACCCGGACATCGCGTACGCCGAACTGCACGTCGAAGATCCGGAAACCCCACTGTTCCCCGCCGAACCCGACGAGCCGCGCGCCGAGCCTCGCATCGTGAACCCCACTCCTCCCGATGACTGAGCCCACCCGCCGTCGTCGGCTGCACTATCAGCCGACCGTTCGCGAGGCGTCGGGCGTCGACACCGACCCTGATGCCCCGCTGTGGCGGGCGGCGCAGGCATTTCGGCTCGTCACGCTGGTGTACGCGATCAGCTACCAGTTCGCCTCGGCCTCCGACTACACCAACTCTCGGCTCAGCTGGTTCTTCGTCGCTCTGATGGCCGTGTGGACCGGGGTGTCGGCACTGTTGCTCGGGACATCCGGTGCTTTGTTCGGGAAGAAGCTGCCGCGGTATCAGGTGGTGATCGCCGATCAGGTGGTCGTCATCTTGCTGATGGCGTCGACGAGGCTGGTCTCCGACCACGAGTGGTATCAGAATCACCAGACGCTGCCCACCACGCTGTGGGCCACCAACGCGGTCATCTCCGCGGCAATTCTCGGCGGGCCGTGGCTCGGTATGGCGTCCGGAGTTGTCATCTCGGCGGCCAGCGCGATCATCCGCGACCAGGTCAACCTGGACCTCTGGCGCGATGCGACGGCTCCCGTGCTCGTATCGGTCGGCCTGGCGTTGGGCTTGGCCACCACCACCGCTCGGCGCTCGCATCGACAACTCGAGCAAGCCGTCCGTCTGGCGGCGGCCACCGAAGAGCGCGAGCGTTTGGCACGCGAAGTACACGACGGCGTTCTGCAGGTGCTGGCGATGGTGCGCAGGCGAGGTGCGGCACTCGGCGGCGAGGCAGCTGAACTGGCTGCTCTGGCCGGTGAGCAGGAGGTCGCCTTGAGAATGCTGATCTCCGAGCAGGTTTCGGGCGCCGCGGCAGACGTCGGCGGACAGACAGTGGATCTGTGTCCGCTGCTGACCACGCAGGCAAGCACGTCAGTGTCGGTGTCGACGCCCGCGCACCCCGTCGTGATCGAGCGTGATCGAGCCATCGAACTGGCAGCCATCGTCGACAATGCTCTGTCCAATGTCGGGCTGCACGCCGGGCCCGCGGCGAAGGCATACGTATTGCTCGAAGATTTGCCGGACGAGGTGATCGTCAGCATCCGCGACGACGGCGTCGGAATCCCCGAGGGTCGCTTGGCGCAGGCCGAAGCCGAAGGCCGCATGGGAGTATCGAAGTCCATTCTCGGCCGAGTGCAGGTGCTCGGCGGCACTGCAGTCCTGCAAACCGGGCCGGGGGAGGGCACCGAATGGGAGATCAACGTTCCGAAGGGGAAAAGTGAGCGCGGCTGACGAACATGGCGAGAATCCGGTGACGGTGATGGTCGTCGACGATCACCCGATGTGGCGCGACGGTGTCTCCCGGGACCTCGAAGCTGCCGGCTTCACCGTGAGCGCCACGGCGGAGGGTGTCGAGAGTGCGCGCCGCCGGGCCGCCGCCGTGCAACCGGCGGTGGTTCTGATGGACATGAACCTGCCGGACGGAAACGGTGCCGACGCCACCACCGCAATTCTCGAGGTTTCGCCGAAGAGCAAGGTACTGGTGCTTTCGGCCTCTGCCGAACGTGACGACGTCCTCGACGCGGTCAAAGCCGGAGCGTCGGGTTACCTGGTCAAGAGTGCTTCGGTGGCGGAACTGCTCGAGGCCGTGCGAGCGACTTTCGACGGACAAGCCGTCTTCACCCCCGGCCTCGCCGGATTGGTGCTCGGTGAGTACCGCCGGATGTCGACGGCACCGGCCGACGATCGCGCACCCGAGCTGCCTCGGCTCACCGACCGTGAGACCGAAGTGCTCCGTCTTGTCGCCAAGGGGCTGAGCGCAAAACAGATCGCCACGAGGCTCTCGCTCAGCCACCGGACCGTCGAAAACCATGTGCAGGCAACGCTTCGGAAGCTTCAGTTGGCCAATCGCGTCGAGCTCACGCGATACGCGATAGAACAAGGTCTCGAATAACGTTTATCCTGGAAATCATGGAGGCCAGGAATCTACGCGTATCCGATGCCGAACGAGAGCATGTCGGCGAGCTGCTGCAGAAAGCTGTCGGTCAAGGGATGCTCTCGCTCGGTGAGTTCACCGAGCGCATGGACACTGCCTTGGCCGCAAAGACACGAGGTGAGCTCAACTCGGTTCTCGCCGATCTTCCGGGCATCACACTGATCTCCGACTACGACCCACCCGCGTATCCCAATGCGGGTCAGCCGATGTACCAAGGCCAGCCCTACCCGGCGCCGACGTACCAACCCCAACCGCCGCCGGTTCACCCGAGCCCGCCTTACCGCGCTCCCGTCGGGGCTCCGGTTGTAGGTACTTACGGAGCGGCAAATGCTGCCGTGATCCGTGGACGAATGGCGACGGTGACGCGGAACGGTGCCTGGATCGTTCCACCAGCTGTCGTGGTCGACACCAGAATGTCCAGTGTGACTATCGATTTCACGCGTGCGGTGATGCAGACGCAGGTCGTGAACATCTCGATCGACGACTACGCCAGCTCGATTTCACTGATCGTTCCCGAAGAGGCGACGGTGGACATGAACGGTGTCGAGGCAGTCGGGGGAAGCGCGTCGAACAAGGTTCGGTCCGGCCCACAGATGGGCCCGCTGCATCTGGTGGTGCATGGCAAGGTGCGATTCGGCAGTGTCACCGCGAAGCATCCCTTCGGTACCACGATCCGAAAGATGTTCGGCTCCTGACCTTTCAGTGATACGCGCGGGTCAACATCTCGGCGACGCACACGGGCTTGTCACCGTGTTCTCGTTCGAACGTCTGCGTCACCGTGATCTGGACACCGCCGTTGATCGGTTCGACTTTGCTCAACGTCGCGCGCATGCGGACACGAGAGCCGACCGGAAGCGGAGCAGGCAACCTGACCTTGTCGAATCCGCAGTTGAGAGCAAACGCAAAACCTTCGAGCGAGAACATTGCGTACGAGAACTTGGGGCCGAGTGAGAGCGTGTAGTTGCCGTGCGCGATGGTTCCGCCGAACGGTGACTCCTTCGCGCGATCCACATCGACGTGAATCCACTGATCGTCGCCGGTGACCCGGGCGAACTCGTCGATGGACTCCTGGGTGACATCGTGCCAGTCGCTGACGCCCAGCTCTTGGTTCAGGTTGGCGCTGAGGTCTTCTGCTCCGGTGAGTACAAGCATGAATTTTCCTTCGATCGGTAGGTGCTGACAGTCGGTCAGTGACTTTCGATGCCGAATCCCACACCGTGTGTCTGTGCGATCTCGGCGGTGGCAACGAGATCGAATTCGATCCCGAAGTCTGCTTCTACCCGCGCTGCAACCGATTCCGCGGCGGAACCTGCTTCGGCCAGTAGTTTCGGCATCAGTTCGAACAGGTCTTCCATCCCTCCGGGCGTGATGATTTCGAGAATCCGCGCTGGAGCGTCGTCGGGATTCCACACGGCGTGCCACTGGCCACGCGGTTTGAAGATCATGGCGCCGGTCTCCGCGTAGACGACCTCGTCTCCGACCATCGCTGCGACGCGGCCACTTTGAACCACCGTGTACTCGTCTTCCCGGCTGTGGCGATGGACCGGTGAGGTCATCGAATGCGGAGCGATGCGGTGTTGTACAAGAGAGAAACCTCCCTCGGTTTGTTTGTTACGAACCATCATCCGGACGCCGGTGGCCGCGAGGGTCCCGGCGAGGTCTTCGTCCGGTCCGAGGACGGTCGTGGTGGTGTTGTTCGGGGAATTCGGTGACATCGATTCAGTCCTTCGTCGTCGTGAGCGTCGTTGGCCGCGCTCCGGTTTGTTGATTCCCGAATCATGTACCAATCGGTCTAGTGATGCAAGGTTTTGACAATTTATACACTTCAAGTGTTGTCGATATGTGTACTGATCGGTATATTCAACGTATGTCTACGAGGGATTTGTTGGTCGATGCCGCTGCCGATTTGTTGCAGCGGAAGGGCTACGCCGGAACGGGGGTGTCGGAAGTTCTCTCGGCTAGTGCGACTACCAAAGGTTCCTTGTACTTTCACTTTCCCGGCGGCAAGGAAGAACTCGCAGGCGAGGCTCTGAGGCGACGTGGCGAGGCAATGGCCGATTTCATCCGGCACCTGCTGGAGAGCTCACCCGATGCAGCCACCGCGATCTCGGCATTCGCCGCCGCATTGGCTGCGCGTTTGTCGGATTCGGACTACGAACGTGGATGCGCCCTGGCTACGGCAACACTGGATGCCGCAACCGAATCCGAGGTCATCCGCGGTGCTTGCGCGGACGGGTACAACTCGTGGCTCGCACTGCTGGCTCAGCGCCTCGAGGCAGACGGTTGGTCCCGCGAAGACGCCGAGTCCGAGGCAATTCTCGCTCTGTCCGCACTCGAGGGCGCGCTGGTCCTTGCTCGGGCGCGTCAGGATCCCGCTCCGCTTCACACTTCGGGTCGGCTTCTGTCCGAACGATTGCGGAACGCGGCACCTCGGCGTTAGTGCCCTGTCAGTCGATGATGCAGTCAGTCGAGGGTGCTGTCAGTCGAAGGTGTCCTCAGTTGAGTACGAGAAGTCCCCAGGCTGATCGAGTAGTACTACTCATCTGATCGGTTCGGCCACGCAGCAAGCTCGAAGCCATGACCACACCGAGCTCTTCCGCCGTCGATCCGCGACTGGTGACCGCCCTCTCGGCCGAGTGCGACAGCATCGGCCGGCAGTTGCGTCACATGGGCCAGAACCTGTCGATCCTGCAGACTCAGCTGTCCTCGGCTACTGCGACCCCGCCCATGCCGGTAGTTCCGGCACCCGCATCTCCGGTGCCACAGGTGCCGCAGATGCCGCCAATGCGTCCTCAGCAGAGCGTGCCCGCGTGGCAGCCGCCGACGTATCCGGTTGCCGCACCTCGCCAGCCCTGGTGGCAACGCGACGGTGTCATCAGTCGACTCCTGGCCGCGGCCGGTGTTGCCGTCACACTGATCGGCGTCGTGATGCTGCTGGTACTTGCAGCGCAGGCCGGATTCTTCGGACCTCCGCTGCGGGTGCTCGGTGGTGCGCTCCTTTCCGGCGCCTTGGTGTTTGCCGGGGTGCGGGTCCACGGACGGCCAGGGGGCAAAGTGGGGGCAATTGCCCTGGCTGCCACAGGTTTTGCAGGGATGTATCTCGATGTCGTCGCAGCCTCCGTTCTCTACGGTTGGGTGACGACACCGCTCGCGATGGTGATTGCCTTCGGAATCGCCGCCGCCGGCGTTGCCCTCGCCGTGAAGTGGGATTCCGAATCGCTGGCGCTCATGATCGTTCTGGGAGCAGCGCTGCTGGCTCCCGTGTTGACGTCGGGAATATCGTTGACCCTCATCGGTTTCCTCTTCGCGATCCAATCGGCGACATTCTCCGCCCAGCTCGGTCGTGACTGGAAGTACCTGGGCATGGCGCGCACCGTACCGGTGGTTCTCGCACTGCTCGCAGCGATGGCGTCGGAGTTCATCTTCGACGAATCCGGAAACAGTGCAGTGCAATTGGTGATCAGTGCCGGCGTGGTTGCAATCGTGGGGGCCGGCTGCGCGATGGTTATGCAGTGGACGGGTTCGCCCTCGCGTGACGGCATTGCAGGGGCGTGGTCCACTGCTACCTTTGTCGTCTCGTCCCTTCCGCTGATGAGCGTCGGAGCCGTGCTCGGGCGCACCGAATCCGCAGTGCTGTACGGAATTGCTGCGGCACTACTTCTTTCGGCTGCAGCGGCGGCCAAGCCTTTGCCGACGCAACTGCGATTCGGACTGGGCGCAACCGGCGCCCTCGCATTGTTGCTCTGCTGCTTCTCCGGGGCGACTGAATCTCTGGTCGTACCGCTGATCCTCACGGTCGGAATGATCTTCCTCGGAGTCTCGCTGTATGCGGGTTCGCGCTTCGTCTTCGCGCTCGGAACCGCCTTTGCGGCAATCGGATCGATCGGATACCTCACGACGGTTCCGCCGGAAGCGTTGACGACCGCTCGCGCCGCATCCAGGCAACTCGGTGCGATCACGGCGCTCTCGAGCCTGACGGCGATAGGCGCGGTGGTGATGCTGGTCTGGGCGATTCACCGACTGAAGTTGATTGCCGATTCCAACGCGGCGGTTCTATGGGCGGCCGCAGGGTTCGGTGTCCTCTACGCGGTGACGTGCGCGCTCGTCTCATCCGGCGTCGAAATTTTCGACAGTGCAACCGGATTCGTTGCCGGGCACAGTGTTGCAACCATCGTGTGGATGCTTGCCGCCACGTCAGCGCTGGTGCTCGGATTGAACAACCGCCAGCACGCTCGCGTCTTGCTCGGAGCCGGGCTTGCTCTCACCAGTGCGGCCGTGGCAAAGCTGTTCCTCTTCGACCTGGCCACACTCAGTGGGCTGGTGCGTAGCGTTGCCTTCCTGGTGGTCGGCTTGCTGCTCCTGCTGGTCGGGACACGTTATGCACGAGCCTTCGCCAAGCAGGAGCAGGAGCAGGTCAGCTTCGCTCCTGGCGAGCGATGAGCTCGCTCACGCTGATGGCGCCTGCGTCGTCAGGCCGGTGCCTGCCGGTGGCGTTGTCGTCGCCGTCAGGGGTGGAGTCCGAGACTCGGGGCTCGTTGGTAGGCGAAGGCGAATCCGTGAAAACCCCGTTACGACGCTCCGGAGCGGTCGGTGGAGGCGGCGACTGGGGGGTCGCCTCCACCGAGGTCGGGGCTGAACCGTTTGTTGCAGAGCCGTTGGTAGCACCGTTTGCGGAGCCGTTCCGGCTCGCGCCGTTGGAGCCTGAACTGCTGCTGGCAGCACCGTTGGTCGCCGAACCGTTTGTCCGCGAAGGCGTCCGGACCACCGGCAGTGGACGTGAGGCCGGGGGAGTCTGTTCCCGGGCCCGCAGGTCCGACAACCAACTCTCGATGGGACGCTCGGCCGGCGCAGCGGGCGTGGGGTTTCTGCGCTTGTCGCTGGCATTCGGTTGCGGCCGGTACGAGGGATTGGGTACCGGTGCCTCGATCAGGTTCTGGGGGGCGCTGGCTGCACTCCCGATATCGAGACGACGTCGCGGTGCCGGCTTCTCCGCGGCGGGAGCCTCCGTGTTGGGTGCCTTGATCGCCATTTCGCTGAGCGGAATGGGCTCGGTGAGAGGATCGGGAACGCGAGGTCCGCTTTCCGGCTGTGCAGCCGGGGCAGGCGGCGGCATGACCCGCGAGGCCGCTTCGATCTTGCGCGGCTGACCCGGTCCGGCGATCGCACCGACAGGCGCGATCTGCGGGACGTTCGCGAGTACCAGCTCGTTGTCGAGGATCGGCTCGCCCAGCCCGATCTTCTGCTGGATCCGCTTCATCCAGGCCGGAGCCCACCAGCAGTCGTCGCCGAGCAGTTTCATGGTCGCGGGGACCAGGAACATTCGGATGAGAGTCGCGTCGATGATCAGCGCGGAGATCATGCCGTAGGAGATGTATTTCATCATCACCAGATCGGACAGGCCGAATGCGCCGGTGACCACGATCAGAATCAGTGCGGCAGCGGTGATGATCCGGCCGGTATGTGCCGTGCCGATACGGATGGATTCGGTAGTACTCGCGCCCTGCGCTCGCGCTTCGACCATGCGGGAGAGCAGGAACACTTCGTAGTCGGTCGACAGGCCGTAGACGATCGCGATGATCAACACCAGGACGGGAGACATGATCGGTCCCGGCGTGAAGTTCAAGAGACCGGAACCGTGCCCGTCGATGAAGATCCAGGTCAAGATTCCGAGCGTCGAACCCAGTCCGAGCGCGCTCATCAATGCGGCCTTGATGGGCAGGACGAGCGAGCCGAACGTCAAGAACATCAGCAAGGTCGTCAGCAGGATGACGGATACGACCATCAGCGGCAGACGATCGAGCAATGCGTCGACGCTGTCCTGCTCGATGGCCGGAGTACCGCCGACCAGCACAGTTGTGCCCTCGGGCCAGTCCGCGGACCGCAGATAGTCGATGGTGGGACGTGCTTCGTTCCGCTCCGTCAGACCGGCCTTGAGGACGTTGACACCGTCCTTCGTCGCAACCTCCGGGGTGAACTTCTCGACCAGACCCGGCGCAGCATTTGCGGTCTTGGAAATCTGACCGAGGGTGGTGTTGTCGGCTCCCTCGATGACGAGTCGAACGGGCTCGGTGCGATTGCCGGGGAAGAGTTCGTCGAACTGCGCCTGCGCGACACGCGTGGGGCTGTCCGGGGGCAGGTACGTCTCGTTGATACCGCCGAACTTGATGCCCGTCAGCGGAATGATCATCAGCAGTAGAGCCGCGACGATCGGGACCGCGACCTTGAGCGGATGCTGCATGACCCAGCGGGTGAGCTTGCCCCAGAAACCGTTCTCGATTTCCTCGTTGGTCTTGGTCTGGCGCAGCTTCTTGAAGGTCAGCGCGTCGATCCGCTTGCCGAGAATGCCGAGAATCGCGGGAAGAATCGTGATGGACGAGATCGCGGCAAGCATGACGGCAGCAATGGCGCCGTAAGCCACCGATTTGAGGAAGCCCTGCGGGAACAACAGCAGACCGCCGAGGCTGACGGCAACCATGGTCGCCGAGAACATGACCGTTCTACCCGCCGTCATGACCGTTCGGCGTACAGCGGTCGGGGTGTCGTACCCCTCGGCTATCTCTTCTCGGAAACGGCTGACGATGAACAGTCCGTAGTCGATCGCCAGACCCAGGCCGACCAGAGAGACCACGGGCGCAACAAACGCGTTGACCTCGGTGAAGTTGGTGATCAGTCGAATGATGCCGTTGGCGCCGATGACGGTCAGACCGCCGACGATCAACGGGAGGGCAGCAGCGACGACGCCACCGAAGACGAAGAACAGCAGGACACCGACAGCAGGAATCGCGAGCATTTCCATGCGCTTGATGTCGTTGGCCATCGTGTCGTTGAGCGAATTCGCGACAGGTTGCAGGCCGGCGAGTTGCACGTCGACGCCGTCGATGTAGAACTGCGACTCGACGTCGCGGAAGTTGTTGGACACAGCGGTGTCGTTGTCTCCGGCGATCGCGATGCTGGTGACCGCGTGTTGCTTGGTCTTGTCCGCCAGGGCCGCCACCGAGAGACCGTTGTCGACCTTGAAGTACGAGCCGTTGATCTTCATGATCTGGTCGGGGTTGTCGGCGACGAGTCGCTGCAGATTGTCGATGACCTTCGCTTGGAACTCGGGGTCGTCGACGGTCTTGCCCTCTGGCGCCGTGTACAGCGCCAGGACGTCACCCGTCGTGCTGCGTCCGAACGTGCCGTCAGCGAGTTTGGCAGCCTCTACCGATTCCGACCCCGGATCGTCCCAGCCGCTCTGGCTGAGATGATCCTGCAGGCTCAGGCCGTACGCAGCGAGCCCGAGGAGCCCCGCCACCATGACAGCGATGACGGTGAAGCGGGCTCGATAGACGATGCTTCCCCAGCTGGCGAACACTGATCAACTCCTACTCGGCAACACTTTTTCGCCCGATGAGCAGGGCAGAAAGCGGTCGGAACGGCTGCAACCAGGCGCCCTCGTCGGGCAGGGTGTCCAGGCTTACCCGTGGCAGAGGCTCACGGAAGACACCTGGGATGTCCTCGAGATCGACGAAGTCCAAGATATCGGACGACACAGCCCAGCTGGCGTGTTCACGGAACCCGAGAACCTGGACCGGGATGCCGGTTGCTGCGATGTCCTCGAGCGGTTCGCGGAACGCTTGGCCGTCGGCGGACGCGACCATGATTCCGGCGAGGCCCTCGCCGTACCGGAGCGCGATGTGCTCGAGCATGTCCGAATCGACATCGCTGTCTTCATCGACCTTCGGCTTGGCGAACACCGCGAAACCCACGTTACGCAAGGCTTCGACCCAAGGACGAACGACGTCGGCGCTGCCGGACGCGATGTTGGTGAAGACGGTCGCTTCAGGCTCGAGCGTGCCGCTGTTCTGTGCGGACAGTTCGGCGGTGCGAGAGAGCAGCCAACGACCCAAAGCGTCGAATCGTGGCCGGTAGGCGGCGGTAGGCCGGCCACCGAGGATAGCGCCGAGGCCCATATCGAGGTTAGGGGCGTCCCAGACCAGAAGCACCCGCTTGGGGTGGCGGGAGTCACGACCGAAGTCGAGAGGAGATTCCGACGACGTCACGTCGTCGGATAGCTGTTCGCTGACGCTCATGCTCTGATCTTCCCCCATATAAGCTCGGTGATTGCACTTCCGACCTTATGGGCTTTGTCCTCGAACTTGGTGACCGGACGCTCGTGGGTCATCGGAGACTCCCAGTCGAGTGCGGTCAGCAGCGGCTCGGCATTGCCGGCTTCTTCGATCCATTCGGCGTACTCGGCGTGATCGGTTGCCACGTGCAGCACTCCGCCAGGCTTGAGACGGTTGGCGATCAGCGCGAACGTCGGCCCCTGCAGGAGGCGACGCTTGTGATGTCGGGCTTTGGGCCACGGATCCGGGAAGAACACCCGGACGCCCGTCAGCGATTCGGGGGCGACCATGTTCTCGAGTACGTCCATCGCGTCACCGCGCAGTACGCGGACGTTGGGAATTTCTTCGCGTTCGACCTGCTGGAGAAGCTGCGCCAGCCCGGGGCGGTACACCTCGATCGCGATCAGGTTCACGTGCGGTTCCGCCTTGGCCATTGCGGCCGTCGCGGTGCCGGTACCCGAACCGATCTCGATGATCAGGGGTGCTTCACGTCCGAACCAGGCGTTCGCGTCGAGCGGTGTGTCCGAGACGTCGGCGCCGATGAGCGGCCACTGACGGTCCCAAGCCTGCTGCTGTGCGTCGGTCAGCGCACCCCGGCGAGAGCGAAAGCTGGTCACTCTCGGATGGAGACGGGACCCCTTGGTGTGGTCCGTCTGCCCCGTGTCAGGGGTCTGCGGTGCATGCTGATCGGCTTCGTTCACGAACCCATTGTCACGCATGACCCCCGTTTAGCGCAGACGGGTCTGAAGTTTGAGTTGAGACTTTCCACGGAAAGTCCTGAAACCGTCGACTTCGGACTGTCGGCGAAAGGGTGGTGTCACCTGCCGTCCTTGCCGAGAACCTGACAGAATCTCACCGACACGATGGGGACGTGGGGTGGGGATGAACACAGGATTTGCATGCCGTGAGTGGTCACGAATGTTGCCCGCAGAATCGATCGACGACGCCTGCTCGGAGCCGATCGATCAGCTGCGCGCTCTGGCATATCGGCTGACGTCGATCGATTCGGGAGCCGCAGAGGCGGTCCACTCGGTGCTCGGATCGCTGACTGCGCCGCTCGAGCTGGTGGTCGCCGGACGGGCCGGGGTGGGGCGGTCGTCGTTGGCGCGAATCCTGAGGCGCGACGACCGGTTCTCGCGCAGAGTTGTCGGCGCACCGGTTGTGGTGACCGAGTCGAGGGCATTCGATGTCCCTGGAACGTCGAACCCCGATCTGGGTCGTCGTTGCGTTGTCTACGTGGTGGTCGACGCGGTCCGCGACGTCGACGGCCGAGCCATTGCTCGAGTTTCCGATCGTGTGGTCGTCGCTGCGAACAAGGCTGACTTGTTCGGTCCGCGCTGGGACGAGGCGCTGGGACGGGCGGCGGAAATCTCGGAGAACGTCGGCGTGCCCACGGTTCCGGTGGAGACACTGACCGGGCGCGGCGTCGAAGAGTTGTTCGCGGCTCTCGGACCTGTTCTGGAGGCGCAGTGGTGGGGCCGGGTCGAGCAGATCGGCCCGGCGCTGAGGCGATCTGCCTCGCGCAGCGCTGCGGGCAGGGACGAGATCGAGTTGTATCTGAGTTCGGACTCCGCGGTGTTGTTCGGCGCCGCGGCGGCGATGATGAGCCCCGAAATTCGAGCCCTGCGTCAAGGCGAACCTCCCGATCCTCGGACTGCTGACGACGCGGGCACGTGCAGCCGGTGGTGGAGCGAGCTCATGAACGAGTCGGAACAGTGTCCGCAACAACGGGTCTCACTGATTCGACGCGGGTATGTGCGTCGGTGGGCGCAGCTCGGAGGCGATCGCTCTGCCCCGGCGGTGACCGATGAATAGCGTTTCGGTACTTCCGGATTCGGTGCTGCGCGTGGTGCAGCGATGGAATCCGGCATCCGATCCGGGTCGTCGGGTCGCCGCCGAAACATCCAGTGGCACTCGCATTTACGTTGTCGGTCCACCAAGGTGTGGACGGGAAGACGTCGCGCAGATGTTCGATGCTTCGGATGATTGTTCGTCAGTGACACGCGAGGTGGACGCCGACGTCGTACTTCTGGTCGTCGACGCCGCCAGTGTGATCGGACGCGAGGATCTCCTTCTCCTCGGCGACGCTGCGGCGAGCGGAACCCCGGTGGTGGTGGCGCTGACCCGCGTCGACGTCTATCGAGACTGGCAGGCGGTGCGCCGGCGTGATGCCGAGATTCTCGCTTCGCACTGCACCGCTTTTGCGCAGGCTCCCGTGGTCCCGATTGCGCCTGGTCAGGAGCAGTCACTCGTTGCAGTCGTGAGCCGGGCGGCACGGGAGAGGGAAGCAGGTGGTTCGGATTCCGGAGTCATCGCACAGACGCGCCGGATGATCGAGATGGAGATCCGGAATCTACGTGACGGTGTTCCTGGTGCCGAACTGCGGGCAGAGCGATCGCAGCTGCTCGCAGACCGTGACGGCCGGCGAGGCGAACGCCTGGTGCAGGTGCGAAGCCGACTGCAACGAGCGCGCGGGGATCTGTCACAACAAATCGCCGAGGCAACCCGGGCGACGGTCGCCGGGGCACGTGCCTGGGTCGACACGGCCTCGCGAGCCGAATTGGGCAGCGTGCCGACGCGACTGCAGCACGAGGTCGACCACCACACCCGGGTGTTCGACGCCGCGATGGCGGCAGCGGTGGAATCTGCGGGGACGAACGGATACATGCCTTCCCCGCAGATTCCGGAGGGCCTGCCGGGCCGTCAGCGCGGAAACGAGGACCGGGTGACAATTCTTGTCGGCGCGTCCGCGGGTCTCGGCCTCGGCCGTATCGCAGTGACTCCGCTGGAAATGATTCCGGCCTTGGAGTTCGCAAGTATCCCCGTGACGTTGATTCTGGGTGGCGCCGCGGCGTGGTGGTTGGCGCGAACTCGCGGGCTGACGGCCGATCGTGCCCACTCCAGGTCGTGGATCGTCGAATCGATGTCGGCGGTTCGCGCTCAGTGGGAGCAGCGAGTGCAGAGCGTGCTGCTCGAGGCCGAGGCGGATCTGGGAGCGGCGATCATGGCGGAGAGTCGCGAGCAGTTGGCGTCGGCGCAGGCTCGAATCGTGGAGATCGACGGTGAACTTCGTGAGCTCGCCGCGGCCAGATCGGGTCAGCTCGCGTCGTGCGAGCGCGACCTCGCCGTTTTGAACACCGCCTACTGATCATTTCGCGAGTGCAGAGTTCTCCACAGTGCGGCAATTTCGGCCACGACTGATCGTCGGGGTCTGGTAATACTGAGCGGACGGTTTCGGTAGGGGTTGCCGAAGCAGTAGGTCACCATCCAGTAGGGGGAGTAATGGAAGCATTTCTGATCACGGCCGGACACATCGACGGGCACGAAGCCGAAGCGCTCGATCCTGGGCGTATCGAGCCCGAGACCTTCGGGCCCGCGTCGGGACCGGTCGATGCCGGCGACCTGAACTTCGACGCCTTCGACTTGGACGGTGACGGAACGGTCGACAGCCGTGTCGTCCACTCCGACGACGCCGTCGTGATCGTGTCCGATTTCGATCGCGACGGTAGCGCCGATCGCCTCACGATGATCGACTCGGACGGCGACTACTCGGCCTGGGAATGCAGTCGAGACGACGAAGGCGCCCTCGTGTGGCAGAAAATCGATGCCGGAGCGCTCTGAAAAGCTTCCGTTTATGTGCTCTGAGCGCCGGGTAGGCACCTGAACACACCAACTGAATCGTTTCTGTGACATTTCTGACCGCACCCGATTACCTGCAGGTGAACAGCCAGCGTTAACCTCAATACATAGGACACCCGGCGTCCGTGAAATCCACGTGAGTGGATGACGCGGCTGGACCCCGTCGAGAGGGGGACACCGGGATCGACTGGTATCGGGGCGCTGCAGTTCGCATCCGGTGTCACGAGAACCCGGTTCCGGCTCACCCCAGGAGAGTTTGATGACCTCAGCGACCATTCCCGGTCTCAATGGAACTGACGGCACGCCCCCCACGCAGCACAAGGAACTGCTTGCATGGGTGCAAGAGGTTGCCGAACTCACCCAGCCTGATCGCGTCGTCTTCGCAGACGGCTCGGACGAAGAATGGGACCGACTGACAACGAAGTTGGTCGAGGCAGGAACCTTCACCCGCCTCAACGACGAGAAGAAGCCGAACTCTTTCCTCGGCAACTCCGATCCGTCCGATGTCGCGCGAGTCGAATCGCGTACGTACATCTGCTCGAAGGAAGAAATCGACGCAGGTCCCACCAACAACTGGATGGACCCGGCGGAGATGCGCACCCTCATGGGTGACCTGTACCGCGGTTGCATGCGTGGACGCACCATGTACGTCGTGCCGTTCTGCATGGGCCCCCTCGACGCCGAGGACCCGAAGCTGGGCGTCGAGCTCACCGATTCCGAGTACGTCGTCGTATCCATGCGCGTCATGACCCGCATGGGCAGCAAGGTTCTCGACAAGCTCGGCACCGACGGATTCTTCGTCAAGGCGCTGCACTCGCTCGGCGCTCCGCTGGCCGAAGGCCAGGAAGACGTCGCGTGGCCGTGCAACGACACCAAGTACATCACCCACTTCCCCGAGGATCGTGAGATCTGGAGCTTCGGTTCCGGCTACGGCGGAAACGCTCTCCTGGGCAAGAAGTGCTACTCGCTGCGTATCGCCTCGGCAATGGCGCACGACGAGGGCTGGCTGGCCGAGCACATGCTCATCCTCAAGCTCATCTCGCCCGAGGACAAGGCCTACTACATCGCGGCGGCATTCCCCTCCGCTTGTGGCAAGACCAACCTCGCGATGATCCAGCCGACCATCCCCGGGTGGCGCGCCGAGACCCTCGGTGACGACATCGCCTGGATGCGTTTCGGTGAGGACGGACAGCTGTACGCCGTCAACCCGGAATTCGGTTTCTTCGGCGTGGCTCCCGGCACCAACTGGTCCTCGAACCCCAACGCCATGCGCACCATCGACCAGGGCAACACGGTCTTCACCAACGTCGCTCTGACTGACGACGGTGACGTCTGGTGGGAGGGCCTCGAAGGCGACCCGCAGCACCTGATCGACTGGAAGGGCAACGAGTGGACGCCCGAGTCGGGCACCCATGCGGCTCATCCCAACTCGCGTTACTGCACCCCGATGTCGCAGTGCCCGATCATGGCTCCCGAGTGGGACGACCCGAAGGGCGTGCCGATCTCGGCAATCCTGTTCGGCGGACGCCGCAAGACGACGGTTCCGCTGGTCACCGAGGCTCGCGACTGGCAGCACGGCGTCTTCATGGGTGCAACGGTCGGCTCCGAGCAGACCGCAGCAGCCGAAGGCCAGGTCGGTACGGTTCGCCGCGATCCGATGGCAATGCTGCCGTTCCTCGGCTACAACGTCGGTGACTACTTCCAGCACTGGATCGACCTCGGCAAGTCCGCCGACGCGTCCAAGCTCCCCAAGGTCTTCTACGTCAACTGGTTCCGCCGCGGCGACGACGGACGCTTCCTGTGGCCAGGCTTCGGCGAGAACTCTCGCGTCCTGAAGTGGATCGTCGAGCGTATCGAGCACAAGGCTGCCGGTATCGACACCCCGATCGGCGTCGTTCCCACCGGATCGGCACTCGACATCGAAGGCCTGGACGTGTCGGACGCCGACATCACCGAGGCTCTCGCGGTCAACATCGACGAGTGGAAGGCCGAGATCCCGCTCATCGAAGAGTGGTTCGACTTCGTCGGCGAGAAGCTGCCGACCGGCATTCGCGACGAGTTCGAAGCTCTGAAGCAGCGGTTGGCCTGATAAACCGCCCCCGTATGTAGTGGCCTGATGCCGCATTGGTTCAATTTGATGAACCGATGCGGCATCGGTCGTCTGTATGCCCTTGCCTGTAGCCGTTAAGCAGTTCAGCCGTTATGCAGTTCAGCCGTAAAGCAGTGATCAGCGAGCGGGTCGACACACTCGATCCTCAGGAGGACCAGATATGAGCGGGATCTACAACAACGTGACCGAATTGGTCGGGCGCACCCCGATCGTGCGGCTCAACCGTCTGACCGAGGGCCTGGACGCACAGGTCGCCGTCAAGCTCGAGTTCTACAACCCGGCCAACAGCGTCAAGGACCGGATCGGCGTGGCGATTATCGACGCCGCCGAGAAGTCCGGTGCACTCAAGCCCGGTGGCACCATCGTCGAGGGAACCAGCGGTAACACGGGTATCGCACTCGCCATGGTCGGTGCTGCTCGCGGCTACAAGGTCATCCTGACCATGCCCGAGACCATGTCCACCGAGCGTCGCGTGATGCTGCGTGCTTACGGCGCCGAGATCGTGCTGACCCCGGGATCCGAGGGCATGGCCGGTGCGGTCGCCAAGGCCAAGGAAATCGTCGAGCAGACCGAGAACGCTGTCTCGGCCAGCCAGTTCGCGAACCCGGCCAACCCGGCCATCCACGAGGCAACGACGGGCGAAGAGGTCTGGGCCGACACCGACGGCGCCGTCGACATCTTCGTGTCCGGCATCGGCACCGGCGGCACTATCACCGGCGTCGGACGCACCCTTCGCAAGTACAAGCCCGAGGTCAAGATCGTGGGCGTCGAGCCCATCGACTCGCCGATCCTCAACGGTGGCCAGCCCGGCCCCCACAAGATCCAGGGAATCGGCGCGAACTTCGTGCCCGACGTCCTCGATCGCGAGATCTACGACGAGATCATCGACGTCTCGTTCCCCGATTCCATCGAGGTCGCTCGCGCACTCGGCACCCAGGAAGGCATCCTGGGCGGCATCTCGTCCGGTGCCATCGTCTGGGCCGCACTCGAGTTGGCGAAGCGTCCGGAAAACGCCGGCAAGCTGATCGTGGCTGTCGTGTGTGACTTCGGCGAGCGTTACATCTCCACCCCGCTGTTCGAACACATCCGGGACTGAGACTTGTGAGTATCCTCGGGACAATTCGCGAGGACCTGCAGGCTGCGCGCGGTCAGGATCCTGCCGCGCGCAGCAATGTGGAGAACGCGCTCGTTTATTCAGGGCTGCATGCCATTTGGGCGCATCGGGTTGCGCATCGTATGTGGGCTGTCCCTGCACTACGCGGCCCGGCGCGAGTGCTCTCGCAGCTGACACGCTTCGTTACCGGCATCGAGATTCATCCCGGTGCCACCATCGGTCGGCGGTTCTTCATCGACCACGGCATGGGCGTCGTGATCGGGGAGACGGCCGAGGTCGGTAACGACGTGATGCTCTATCACGGCGTCACTCTCGGTGGTCGCTCGCTCGAACAGGTCAAACGTCACCCGACGCTGGGAGACCGGGTCACCGTCGGCGCTGGTGCCAAGATCCTCGGACCTGTCGTCATCGGTGAAGGTAGCGCTATCGGCGCCAATGCCGTTGTCACCAGAGATGTTCCGGCCGAATCCATCGCGACGGGTATCCCGGCGGTGGCGCGGCCACGGACCACCAAGGAAAAACTGGTGGACCCGAACAGCTACATCGATCCGGCGATGTACATCTGAAGCACTCCTTCTTCGATGGCCACCCTCGTGTAGACGGCGGGTGGCCATCGGCGTCTGTTCAGGCTCGCGTCAGGTGCCACCCGCGACGTCCCAGTACGACGGCCGTCGCAGCGCCCAATGCTGCTCCGATCAAGGGATAGCAGGCCAGGACGAGCCAGCGCGGTCCGTCTAAGGGTTCGTAGGCGGTGGCTATTGTCGACTCGTAGTCCCGAGCCATCTGCACGTCCCGGAACGGTACGTAGGAACCCTGATAGACGATGGTCTCGTCAGGGCTGGTCATCACGTCGATCAGACTGCCCACCAGGGGAATTCCCCCGACTACAAATCCCAGAACCGCCAGAATCACGATCAGTGCGCGCATCGAAAGAGCCTATCGCCCAGCCGAAAGTTCAGACTGCGATCGACGGTTCTTCAGGCGTCGAGAGGGTCAGGATCGCCCGCACGACACGTGGGCTCTGCTCGAGTGAGCGTTCGAGTTCGCGCAACGTGTGGGCCACACGGGATTCCGCGTAGTCACCGACCAGATCGACGCTGGCCACCAGGTAGACCTGTCGCGGCCCGAGGTATTCCATACGCAGGAACGTGATTCGGTTGATCTCGGGCAGTTGGGTGAGAGCTTCGACGGCTGCTGCCCGCAGCGTCGGTGAGGCCTCTTCGCCGACCAGGAAGCGGCGGTTCCGATCTATCAGGATGATTGCGATGACCCCGAGGAGAATGCCGACGAAGATGGAGCCGAGGGCGTCGGGGATGGGTGAACCGGTGACCTGGTGCAACAGAACACCGACGAACGCGATGACCAAACCGATAAGTGCCGCAGCATCTTCGGCGAACACGGCCCGAGTCGTCGGGTCGGATGTGTTGAGTGCCTGGGTCATGACGTCGCGGTTCACGGCGGACGCTTCGTTTCGGAGTTGTTTGTACGCCTGCCGGAACGAGATGCCTTCGAGGATGAACGAGACGCCGAGGACGGCGTAGGCGACACCGAAGTCGGACGCCGGTTCGGAATGGAACAGTTCCTGGATGCCATGAGTGATCGAGACACCCGCGCCGAGTGCAAACAGTCCGAGAGCGGCGAACATCGACCAGATGTATGCCTCCCGGCCGTAGCCGAGTGGCTGGTCTCGGTCGGGAACCCTTTTCGAGCGGCGGTTCGCGATCAGCAGCAGCACTTCGTTGCCGGTATCGGCCCAGGAGTGGGTGGCCTCTGCGACCATCGATGCAGATCCGGTGACGATGGCGGCCGCCGTCTTGGCACCGGCGATCAGCGCGTTCGCCGCAAACGCCAGTACGACCGTCGTGGTGCTCTCGTCGGCCGATGCTTCCGTTTCGGTGCTCACGATTCTCAGGCTAGGCGGGTGACGACGGTTTCGTGCGGTGACGCTCGGCGACGGAGTGCAGCAGTGTGGCGACGGCGTCGTGGAACTGCGTCAGGCCCGGCTCTTCGACGGGAAAGTGCCCGCACCCGTCCAGCATCACGAATTCGGTGGGAGCGTTGATGCGGCGGAGGAACTGCAGGCTCAGTTCGGGTGGCGTCCATCGGTCGTCGGCCGGGTGGGTGAGCAGAACGGGCGTCGTCCGAAATGCTTCGGGTGCGGTGTGCTCGAACGAGAAGTAGCTGCTGAGGAATCCGAGTGGCACCCGAACACCGCCACCGCGCGGATCGGTTGCGCACAGCGTTGCGAGCTCCCGATTGCTGCTCATGTTCGCCACGTCGGCGACCCAACGGATGGGCACGCGGATACGGCCCACCAGTCGTTCGGTGCGCCGCATCAGGGGAGCGCCGTAGACACCCATCGGGCCGAACCGCGCCGCGGCAGCTCTGGCCGATGGATCCGAGGGATCGAGCAGACAGGTAGCGACGACGGCGTCGGCCAGACCGGTCCGCGCGGCCACCTCGTAGGCCAGCAGACCGCCGATGCTGGCGCCCAACAACACCAGCGGCCGATCGTCGGCTGCCTTCTCGGCCCGGACGAGATCGCAGAGGAGATCGACCCACTGCTCGTACCGGACGCCGGCGGGATCGGCTACGACGGTGTCGCCGTACAGCGGAAGGTCAGGGAAGAGGACTTCGGCTCCGAGTTTCACGCCGATCCCGGCGAACGGCCACAACGCGCCCGAGTAGCCGCCGGCGCCGTGGATGCCGAGAACACGAACCGGCGCGTCTGGAACCACGGCCCGTGCGACGTGGACGGTGTTGCCGTTCCACTCCCACCACGTCGGGGTCGGCGCCGGCATGTGGTCGGTGTACCGGTCGGGCATAAACTTCCAGTAATCGGCGCTGGTCACCTACACAATTCTCGGTATCGGCGTCGCGGCTGACAACTCGCATCGGAGGACCGTGTCGACTCGGCGGAAAAGGCCCTCCCAGCAGCGCTCGAGGGCTACCTACGACGCGATCCTGGAGGCAGCTACTCGCGTTTTCGCTTCGGAAGCCATGGCAGCGACCACCAACCGGATCGCTGACGAAGCAGGGGTGTCGGTGGGCTCGCTCTACCAGTATTTCGGCGACAAGTACGAGATCCTCTCGGAGTTGGCGAACCGTCACGTGAGTGCTGCGCGGGAGAGTTTTGCGCTCTGCCTTGCCGACATCGTCGAGCGTGAGCTCACCCCGGACGAGGCCGTGAGGATGTTGGTGGAGTGCGCGGTCGAAGTGAACAGTAAGCCGCGAGAGTTCTTTCACCTGCTCTACGATCAGGTTCCGCGTACGCGTGAGCTCATCGAGCAGGTCGAAGAAATGAATCGTCAACTGGTACTCGGCTTTTCGGAGCGCCTCCAGAGCCACGGTTTCAGTGCGGAGGATGCGTTGTTGACGTCGCGGCTGACCGTGACTGCCGTGGACAGTCAGGTGCATCGGGTTGTGCTGGAATCGGATTCACCCGAAGAACTTCGAGTGCGAACGGAAGCCGTCGTACGGCACGCGAGATCGATGATCGGGTCGCAACCTTGATCCGGTGTCGAGAATGGTGACCGCGGTCCGTTATGGTTCTGACGTCATCATCGAGGTAATGGGAAGTCGGTGCAATTCCGGCGCGGTCCCGCCACTGTGAGGTCGTCCCTGCGTCGACCGTAGCCAGATACCACCCTCGTTGACGTTGTGTCATGCCACGAGGATGGATCGGTCACACCATGAATGCTGTTGGCGGAGCTCTGTCTCCACCTACCCACCTGCCTGCGCCGAAGGCTGGTGCACCGCGAGGACGACTCGGTCCGGGTATCGTGCTGCCCGCTCTGCTGGTCGTCACCGTGCTCTCTGCTGTGTGCGCGTTGGCGTTCGGATCCGAGATGCTCCCCGTGTCCACTGTGGTGGACGTGGTGCACTCGCGCTTCGGAGGCCCACCCGTCACGCGTTCCGAACTTGCGATCGTGTGGGGGATCAGAGCACCTCGGGTACTGCTCGGTCTGGCCGTCGGCGCTGGTCTTGCCGTCGCCGGCGCGGTGGTGCAAACCCTCGTCCGTAACGCTCTCGCCGATCCCCACCTGCTGGGAGTGTCGTCCGGCGCGAGTGTCGGTGCCACCGCCGTCATCACCACCGGACTGTTCGCCGGCGCGGGAGTGTGGGCGCTCAGTTTCGGCGCGATGATCGGGGCGTTGGGAGCTGCGATTCTCGTCTTCACCATCGCGACGCTGCAAGGCGGTATCACTCCACTGCGATTGGTTCTGACCGGCACCGTTACCGCATCCGCCCTGTCGGCGATCGCGAGTTTTCTGGTGCTGCGTACCAATGATTCCCAGGCCGCGCAGTCCGTATTGTTCTGGCTCCTAGGAAGTTTGGCCGGGGCATCCTGGGACAAGTTGTGGGCGCCGGTCATCGTTGTGTTCCTGTTGACGGCAGCGGTGTTCGCGCTGCACGGTTGGCTGGACGCGCTGGCGGCCGGACCGGACGTCGCGGCTTCGCTCGGTATTCCCATCCGAACCCTGCGAAACGTGCTGTTCGGCGTGCTGGCAGCGTTGGTCGGCACGATGGTTGCGGTGTCCGGCGCGATTGCCTTCGTAGGCTTGGTCATACCGCACGTCACACGCATGCTTGTCGGAGCCAGACATCGAGTGGTGTTGCCGGCGGCAGCGCTGATCGGCGCGTCGTTCCTCGTGTGGGTCGACGTCGTGGCGCGGACCTCGTTGCGGCCGACCGAGATCCCGCTGAGCGTGGTGACCGGGGTGATCGGTGCACCGCTGTTTCTCCTGCTTCTCGGCCGTCGGCGCTACCGATTCGGTGGCAGTTCGTGAGCGCCCGAGCCCTGGCGCTGACCGCGTCCGGAGTCGTTGTCCGCATCGACCGTCGAACCATCGTCAAAGGCGTCGACATCGCGGCCGACGCCGGCGCAGTGGTCGGCGTGGTTGGTCCGAACGGCTCGGGCAAGTCGACGTTCTTGCGTGCTCTCGCCGGTCTCGGGCCGATCGCCGGCGGTGACATTCGTGTCGGCGGCGAGTCCGTGCACGCGATGTCCGCGCGGTCGAGGGCCAAAGCCATTTCCTTTGTGGCGCAGGAAGAGCAGAGTCCCGCCGATTTGTTGGTTCACGAGTACGTGAGTCTGGGCCGCACACCACATGCAAAGCCCTGGAGCGTCGGTGGAAAGCACGAGAATGCCGTCGTCGATCGTGCTCTGGGCGAGGTCGGAATGATCGAGCACCGGTTCTCTTCGATGGACACGCTTTCCGGCGGTGAGCGTCGGCGGGTGTTTCTCGCCCGAGGTCTCGCGCAGGACGCCGGTGTGCTCATCCTCGACGAGCCGACCAATCATCTCGACATCCGGCATCAACTCGAACTGCTCGATCTGGTCCGGTCGTTGGACCGGACGGTGATCATGGCACTGCACGACCTCGATTTGGCTGCGGCAGTGTGCGATCGGGTGCTCGTGCTCGCGGATGGAGTGGCCAGGGCGTTCGGACATCCATCCGACGTACTCACCACCTCGGTGGTGGCAACTGTTTTCGGCGTCGAGACTTTCGAACTCGTGAACCCCGCGACAGGCCGTTCACACCTCGTATTCGAATCACGAAATTCTCAACCACAACAATCATTTTCGGAGAGTGCACTTTGATACAGGTCAAGACCCGCGCGTCGTTCGGTGCGGTTGTAGCCGCGACAGCGTTGTTGACAGTTGCCGGCTGCTCGGCAACTGCACCGGTGGACGAAGCTGCAGACAAGACTTCGGTGACATTGGAGAACTGCGGGACCGAAAGCACTTTCCAGCTTCCGATCGAGAACGTCGTTGCGACAAGCAATGCGGCCAATATCGGCACCATTCTTCGAGTCGGCGGTTTGGATCGTCTCGCGGCCGTCGTGTTGAACACGAACAACGACGCGGTCATGGAGTCGATGTTCGGCCCTGGAATTGCGGACGTCCCACACCTGGACGGAACGATCACGATGGAGACGATTCTGGGTAAGCAGGCGGACCTGGTGGTCGGCTCCTACAGTGGCTTGTTCAAGGGCGCCTCCGGTGTGACGCCGGAATCGCTGCAGAGCAACAACATCGATGCATATGTGATCTCCGATAGTTGTCGGCAGAGTGCCGCAGCGGATTCCGCGCTCGGCACGATGGGTCCGTGGGATGCCCTTCGTGCGGACGTGACCAATTACGGAAAGCTGTTCGGAACCGAGGACACCGCCGCCGAGGCATTGACCGAATTGGATTCACGTTTGGCACGTCTGGAGTCCGCGCCAGATGCCGCCGACAAGCCGAAGGTGCTGATCTACGACAGCGGTGAAGAAGATCTGTACACCAGCGGAGGCAACGGAGCCCCCAACGGAATCATCGACGTCGCCGGGGGAACCAATGTGTTCGCCGACGTCGACAATACCTGGTTCAAAGCGAGCTGGGAGACCGTCGCGAAGTCAGAACCCGACATCATCGTGATCATGGACTACAAGAAGAGTGCCGACGAAGTACAGGGCAAGATCGACGCGATCAAGAGCCGAGAAGGCCTACGCGATCTCGACGCAGTCAAGCAGAACCGTTTCGTCGTACTCCCGCTCGCCATGTTCACCAGTGGGTTCCCCAATATCTACGGCGCGGAAGAGTTGCGCGCGAAGATCGAAGAGTTCGGGCTTGCTCCGTCGAGCAGCATCGACTGGACAACCGCGCCGTCGGCATGAGCAACAACCGGTGCTCGCGTCGGGTGATTGTCGTCTT